>NZ_CANNCF010000002.1:0-525000 GCF_947503045.1 uncultured Tateyamaria sp. | reverse complement strand
CAGGAAACTACAGCAAGGCATGGGCAGTGAAAGCGGATACGCCTCTGATGAGGCACGGCGTGAAGCTGACCAACGAAACGGACAAGCCTTACAGCTACTCCTTTCCGCAAGGTGCCTACCTTGCACACCTCAAGTTCGCGAGTATCGCAGCGCTTGCAGATGGAAACGTGACCCGCAAAGCGGTGGCACGGTCCGGAGCGCCGGGTGTACCTGGCTGGGGTTGGAAGCGCGCTGATGCGCACACCAAACGGTTCTTTGAAAAAGCAGAAACACTGGACTTTACGCCATGGTCCGACGCGGTTGCACTCGCACATGAGACAATCACATCGGATATGAAATATGACGAGAATGACGGCGTGATACGGTCCCCAGGCATACCATTCCTGGCCAAGACCAGATTGCCCAAGTGGTTCAAAACCTGACTTACGGATTAGATCAGTAAGAGCGCTCCGGCGCTTTTACTCGTCCAATCTGGACGCAGCGAACGGTCTCCTTCGGGAAACGCAATCGCATTGACATCGTATAGAGAGATACAGTTATTTTGAGAGCAATCTCAAAATGACAATCAACACTGTTTGATCGCGCCGAGTGTGGCGATGATCTCAGTTTGGTTCTGCATCTAGTTTAGTAGTCGCAAGGCGAAAGACGGATAAAGAAGGCGACTTGTCGAATGTTTCCTCGTTCGATCTGACGTATCCCTGCTGAAAAAGAACAGAGTTGTCCAAGTCAAGTACACTAACCAGAACAGGTACTTGCGGTCCCGCACGGAACGCAAGATCAACGCCTGTTCATTTGTCGGCATGCTTACAAAACATGTCGGCGGGTAAAGTATGCTTTTGATCTCAGAAGAAGACCGCATTTAGTTACCAGCTGTGCGGTCGTGTTAGACGCAAGTCTTTCTTTTTCTGGATCAAATCAAGCGCGAGAAGGGCGTTTGGTGAATGCCTTGGCAGTAAGAGGCGATGAAAGACGTGATACTCTGCGATAAGCCATGGGGAGCTGAGAATAAGCTTTGATCCATGGATTTCTGAATGGGGCAACCCACCTGACAGTTTCATATTGTTGCGCAAGCACTCAATATGTCGCTGAAACAGGTACTTATAGACTGAATACATAGGTTTATAAGAGCAAACCCGGGGAACTGAAACATCTAAGTACCCGGAGGAAAGGAAATCAATTGATACTCCCCTAGTAGCGGCGAGCGAACGGGGACCAGCCGAGCCATGAATGTGACTAGAACGACCTGGAAAGGTCGGCCATAGCGGGTGACAGCCCCGTATAGGAAGCACGATTGGACGTATTAAGTAGGACGGGACACGTGAAATCCTGTTTGAAGATCGGAGGACCACCTTCGAAGGCTAAGTACTCCTTACTGACCGATAGTGAACCAGTACCGTGAGGGAAAGGTGAAAAGCACCCCGACGAGGGGAGTGAAACAGCTCCTGAAACCGAACGCCTACAAACAGTTGGAGGGCCCTTGAGGCCTGACAGCGTACCTTTTGTATAATGGGTCATCGACTTGGTCTATCTAGCAAGCTTAAGCCGATAGGTGTAGGCGCAGCGAAAGCGAGTCTTAATAGGGCGAATGAGTTAGGTGGATCAGACCCGAAACCGAGTGATCTAGGCATGACCAGGATGAAGGTAAGGTAACACTTACTGGAGGTCCGAACCCACACCTGTTGAAAAAGGTCGGGATGAGTTGTGCCTAGGGGTGAAAGGCCAATCAAACTCGGAGATAGCTGGTTCTCTGCGAAATCTATTTAGGTAGAGCGTCATCCGAATACCCCGGGGGGTAGAGCACTGGATGGGTAATGGGGCCCCACAGGCTTACTGATCCTAACCAAACTCCGAATACCCGGGAGTACTAGATGGCAGACACACGGCGAATGCTAACGTCCGTCGTGGAGAGGGAAACAACCCTGACCTACAGCTAAGGCCCCTAATTCATGGCTAAGTGGGAAAGCAGGTGGGACGACCATAACAACCAGGAGGTTGGCTTAGAAGCAGCCATCCTTTAAAGATAGCGTAACAGCTCACTGGTCTAAATAAGTTGTCCTGCGGCGAAGATGTAACGGGGCTCAAGCCATGAGCCGAAGCTTAGGATGCACATAGTGCATGGTAGCAGAGCGTAGTGTGACATAACTCCAATCCTCTTTTGCATCCCTCGGGATGCAGCGGAGGATAAGGAGTTTTCTGTGAAGCCGGCGCGTGAGCGATCCGGTGGAGAGATCACTAGTGAGAATGATGACATGAGTAGCGACAAAGAGTGTGAGAGACACTCTCGCCGAAAGTCCAAGGGTTCCTGCTTAAAGCTAATCTGAGCAGGGTAAGCCGACCCCTAAGGCGAGGCCGAAAGGCGTAGTCGATGGGAACCAGGTTAATATTCCTGGGCCATGGAGTGGTGACGGATCTCGAGGGTAGTTCATCCTTATCGGATTGAATGGGCTGCTTAGAGGTTCCTGGAAATAGCCCTCCTATAAGATCGTACCCTAAACCGACACAGGTGGACTGGTAGAGAATACCAAGGCGCTTGAGAGAACTATGTTGAAGGAACTCGGCAAAATACCTCCGTAAGTTCGCGAGAAGGAGGCCCGGTTCCTAGGCAACTAGGGGCTGGGGGCACAAACCAGGGGGTGGCGACTGTTTATTAAAAACACAGGGCTCTGCGAAGTCGCAAGACGACGTATAGGGTCTGACGCCTGCCCGGTGCCTGAAGGTTAAAAGGAGGGGTGAGAGCTCTGAATTGAAGCCCAGGTAAACGGCGGCCGTAACTATAACGGTCCTAAGGTAGCGAAATTCCTTGTCGGGTAAGTTCCGACCTGCACGAATGGCGTAACGACTTCCCCGCTGTCTCCAACATAGACTCAGCGAAATTGAATTACCGGTCAAGATGCCGGTTACCCGCGGTTAGACGGAAAGACCCCGTGCACCTTTACTACAGCTTCACACTGGCATTAGGCCGAACATGTGCAGAATAGGTGGTAGACTTTGAAGCAGCGACGCCAGTCGTTGTGGAGTCACCTTTGAGATACCACCCTTGTTCTGCTTGATGTCTAACCGCGGTCCGTTATCCGGATCCGGGACCCTGTGTGGCGGGTAGTTTGACTGGGGCGGTCGCCTCCTAAATCGTAACGGAGGCGCGCGAAGGTTGGCTCAGAGCGGTCGGAAATCGCTCGTTGAGTGCAATGGCAGAAGCCAGCCTGACTGCGAGACTGACAAGTCGAGCAGAGTCGAAAGACGGCCATAGTGATCCGGTGGTCCCAAGTGGGAGGGCCATCGCTCAACGGATAAAAGGTACGCCGGGGATAACAGGCTGATACTGCCCAAGAGTCCATATCGACGGCAGTGTTTGGCACCTCGATGTCGGCTCATCTCATCCTGGGGCTGGAGCAGGTCCCAAGGGTACGGCTGTTCGCCGTTTAAAGAGGTACGTGAGCTGGGTTTAGAACGTCGTGAGACAGTTCGGTCCCTATCTTCCGTGGGTGTAGGATACTTGAGAGGAGTTGCCCCTAGTACGAGAGGACCGGGGTGAACGATCCACTGGTGGACCAGTTGTCGTGCCAACGGCAGTGCTGGGTAGCTATGATCGGACAGGATAACCGCTGAAGGCATCTAAGCGGGAAGCCCCCCTCAAAACAAGGTATCCCTGAGGGCCGTGGTAGACCACCACGTCGATAGGCCAGAGATGTAAGCGCAGTAATGCGTTCAGTTGACTGGTACTAATTGCCCGATAGGCTTGATTTGATCCAGTAAAAGCAAGACTGCATACGTTTTGCGATGAACGATAAATCAAAAGCATACACAGCTAAAAACGAAAGTCGTACGCGACTTGGACAACATGTTGAGGAATTCAAAGGTCTTTTTTGGTTTGGTGGTCATAGCGCAAGCAAAACACCCGGTCCCATCCCGAACCCGGCCGTTAAGTGCTGTTGCGCCGATGGTACTGCGTCTTAAGGCGTGGGAGAGTAGGTCACTGCCAAACCTAAAAAGCCCTTTGAGTTCCTTCGTATCTCTCTGTCGATGCTTATCCAAAACAATTGAACTGGCCTTGCGCACTGAAATCGTGTTTGGAAACTGCACATATGCGGTTTTGCCTGCTTTTCGTTCTCCAACTCTTCATCGCCACGCATGCAGCTGACGCGCAAAACCGGATACTGGTTGCGTTGGATGCGTCCTTTTCCGTGACAGGATTTGGCAACCGCACGGTGGTTGATGGCAGGCCGCATTCCAGCGTCGTTGCCTTTCACAAAGTGATTGAGCACAACGGGCGTCCATACGCTGGCGTCGCGGTGGCTGGCCGTCCGTTGCTGGGACAACGTGGTCAGAAATTTGCCAGGAAATCGAGACTCCTGTCCTCATCCGACAACGTGATCAAAAGCGGCCTTGAGGGGTGGACAGATTTGAACAACGCACCGGCTGTGAGAAAATTTCACAAGAATAACCGTGATAACCCATTATATTCACTTTATTTTCCAGAGAGCATCATGTTCGCGCGCGGGCAAAAGGTCAGCAGTCTTCGCAGCAGCAGAAAGGCCATGCCGGGCTTCTTTGACGGCATGTCACGCATCGCCATTCCCGAGCGTATATGCGTCGGCAACTAGCGCCAGGCCTGCATTGCTCTGCCGTGCGCTCGGCGCCGGAAAATATGACAGATTTCTGATGCCTTTCGCAGCGGATGCCCTTGCTCTCACCGGCGACTCGGCATAAACCGCTCAGACCAAATGGCGCGGGATGGAGCAGCCCGGTAGCTCGTCAGGCTCATAACCTGAAGGTCGTAGGTTCAAATCCTACTCCCGCAACCAATTGGACACCTGAACCCCGGCCCTAGCGGCCGGGGTTCGTGTTTCTGGGGCCCTCCCATTTCTTGCATGCAACCTTGCCCGCCGACGCCTCGATTCCGAGTTAGGAATCGCTCTTATTGAGACTGGCACGATCCATACCTGTGGTTGAGACCCAAAACCTCGCGGGAAAATTGAAAAGGCGAGCACCTAAGGGTTGAGTAGGTGATCACTTATTGGTTAACAATTGTGAAAACATGTAATTAGCGAGTACCGCGATGCGCAAGGCCCTCCACTTTTTCGTCAATATCCTGTGCGCCTATTCGCTGATTTTCTACCCTGCCATCGCAGCCGCACAATCCATCACCGTTGACGGATCAGCCGCGGTTGGCCAGCGCCCCGTGATCAGCACGACGGGTGGCGGAAAACCCCAGATCAACATCGCGCCGCCCACAAATGGCGTCTCGGTCAACAGATATTCCAATTTTTCGACGAACTCCGGCGCGATTTTCAACAACTCGACCGCCGCTGGTGCCTCGCGCACGGGTGGCGCGGTGGCCCGCAACACTCGGCTGAGCGCCGGTGCCGAGGCCAAGGTTATTCTCAATGATGTGCGTGGTACGCAGCGTTCGAACCTGAAGGGCAATTTCGAGATTTTCGGCAAGACCGCCGATCTGGTGATCACCAACCAAAACGGAATCACCTGTGACGGCTGTGCCTTTATCAATTCCTCTCGCACGACGCTCAGCACCGGTGCGGCCAGTGTGAACGCCAATGGCGACGTCAACCTGAACGTCAGACAGGGCAATGTTCATATCGGGCGTGGTGGTGTCACGGCGGATGGGCGTCTGGGCCTTGTCGGGCGGACGGTGACTGTGGATGGCCCGGTGAATGCCACCGTGGTGGACGCCATCGGCGGTGCTTCGACTTACAACACGCGCAACCGTGCGGTTGGTGCAAATACCAGCACAGGTGCTGCTGGCAGCCTCTATGCGGTGGATGCGACGCAGTTCGGTGCGATGACTGCCGGTCAGATCCGTATCATCGGCAACGAGGCGGGCCTCGGTGTGCGTACCCGTGGCAAACTGACATCGACCAGCACCGACGTGTCGCTGCATTCCAAAGCCGGGATCAACCATGCATCGGTTCAGGCCAAGCGTGACTTTGTTGTCCGCGGAGCCGCCGGTGCCGTGCAGCAGGATCAGGGTGTCGTCACCGCCGAGCGCAATATCGACATCAATGCGCTGAGTTTTGCGCAAGCAAGCTCGGCCCGGATGCAGGCCACAGGCAACGTCAAGATCAACGCAGGCGATGCGATCCTGATCGCGGGCGAGATTGCGTCGGCCACGGCCACTTACGATGCGGTGAACAAGGTCGTTAACGTCGGTGAAATCATCGCCAGCGGCGACGTACAGATCGTTGCGGGCGAAGTCTGGAACATGCGGTCAGCCCGAAATATTGATCTGCTCTTTGCGACTGGCGGGGCGCCGGAGGGCTGCCTTGTCTGGTGCTTTGACCTTGGGTCTTTGCAGATTCTCGGTTCGACCAACTGGACGGACCGCGCCTATATGATCGGTCATGGTGGTGTGGTGGCTGCCAAGAACCTGACGATCACCTCCGAGACCTATGACATCAACAACTCCGGCGTTCTGATCGCGGCGCAGTCGGTGTTGCTGGATGCCAAGCGCAGCGTGACCCAGCAGGCGTTGAAAGGTGTGTATCGCACGGCCAATTCCGGCGCCTATCTCAAAACGAACATCACCAAGGCCAAAGCCACGTCGGTTGCCAACAAGATAGCCGCGATGACCGGTGGATCGGTGCGTGATCTCTATAATGGTATCCGCGATCCGCTGATTTCCGGAACCCGCGTATTTTATGGTGCCAAGACCCAAGGTCTTGGGTCGGTTACCGTTAAGGCGGGCCATCACGTCCAGAACCTGGGGGGCGAGTTCAAATCGAACGGGCGCATCCTGCTGCAGACGGCGCATTACGACATCAACCTGCGCTCGCACGGGCGCTGGTCGCACAACTTTTCGACAGCGGGCAATGTCGACGTCATCGCAAAGCGCAACATCAACCTGACCAATGCCCATTTCCGGGCCACCACTGGCACGCTGAACATCGATGCCCGTGGCGGCATTGCATTTGATCAGGTCTCCATTGATGCGGCCCAGTTCCGCAACCTGCGCATTCGCGAGATGGGCGATGCGTTCACCAACACCTTCACCATCAACACGCCGGGCACGGTCAACATCGCCTCGCGCGGGACGTTGACGGGCAACCGTTCGATCACGGCGGCCTCGATCTATCTCCAATCGACCCATGGCGAGGTGAACCAGAACTATGCCACACGTACGACCGGGCAGACGCGATTTGTGTCGTCCGGCAACATGCGCGTTGCGAACTCGGAATCTTCGGGCGCAAATCTGGTTCTGCAGTCTACGGCCGGCAACATCTATGTTCAGGGCAACGCCCGGGGTGTTGGCATCGACATTGATGCGGAGCACTCGCTGATCAACGGCACCTCGACCATGTATGCCGGTGGAGGCGGCATCAACATCTGGGCCGGGTCCTCGATCACCAACGCGGGCGGGCGCATCTGGTCCCATGGCAATATCGACCTGTTGGCGGGTCGCAAACGGGCAGGCAACATCACGTCCACCCACACCACGGCCGCTGCGATGTCGGGCTACATCCGTTCTTATGGAACAACCAAGAATGTGCGTCTTGATACGGATCGCGGCACCATCACGCTGACCAATAACGGGGCAATAGCCTCGGGCGATGTGACGCTGGACGCCTCCGGCGATGTCTGGATTCAGCGCAGCCATGTCGAAGGCAATACCGTCACCCTGAATGCTCGGACCAATTATGTCGTCAACGAGCTCGGCTCGCTGGTGAAGGCAAATCTGAACGATGTGAACACGGGCGGCGGCAAGAACCTTTACAACCGCACCGGAGCCCGCATTTGGGCCAAGCGCGACGTAAATGTGAATGCCAATGCGATGTACAACCACGGTCAGCCGGTCACCGCCTTGCGCGACATCCGCCTGACGTTGGCCAACCGACTTGAGAACTACCATGTGGGCGCTAACCGCGCCGTTCTGGATGCGGGTCGCAATCTGGTCATCACTTCGGCGGCGGGCGACGTCTATAACCGCCGATCCGATATCAAGGCGGGGGGCAACGTCACAATCAACGCAGGCGTGGATCGCGTTCAGATGTGGGATGCGGCCAAGTTGACCACGGGCGGCGCGTTGTCGATCACCTCGGGCGAGTCGGGCGGCGACTATGACGGCATCTACCTCGACGGTGTTGCACTGCGTGCCACGTCGATGACGCTGAACACTGCCGGGCGTATCGTTCTCTATCCCGGAAGCGATCTGACCACGACTTCAGGCGATCTGCTGCTGACGGCCGGGCGCCATTTCCATCAACTCGATTCGGATCTGACCTCGGCGGCGGCGATGATGGTCAACACAAATGGTGTCAGCCTGACCGGGTCGCGCAGCCAGTCGGTCGGCTACATGAAGTACGATTCCGGAAACTGGGTGCAAATCTATGACGGGTATGGGCGCAACCCTGTCTTGAAATCGACCACTGGGTCGGTTGATGTGATCAGCAACAACAGCCATGTTGACACGCGCAACGCGGCCATAGATGCCAAGCGATATGCCTATCTGAGCGCGCGCAACAACGTCGCTGTGCAGACCAATTCGACCGTGAAGGCGCGTGACCTTGATGTGACGCTCAAGGCGGGTGTGGGCGGCCACATCTACTATCGCTATGCCTCGAACGTGGTGGCGGGGCGCGATGTGCGGATGGACAGCCGCAACAATATCTACCTTCATGGCCGAACGCTGATGGCAGGGCGCGACATCAATTCGAACTCGCGCGCGCAGGTCGAGGTCTATAACGACGGTGCATCCCGGGCCAAGCTGCAGGCCGGGCGCAACATCTCGATCAATTCGACCCAAGGCCGCATCCTGACGCGCACGTCGGATTGGGTGGCGAATACCGGCAATATCTCGATCAACGCAGGCACGCACAGCGTTGAATTCTGGGGTGGCGCAACGGTTGCGACTGCAGGCGCATTCAGCGCGCGATCCGGCAACTGGAGCGGACGCGGCGTGAACTTGTCGGGCATGCCGATCACGGCCACGTCGATCCATCTTGGCTCGGGCACCGGTTATGTCCTGCTGGAGCCCGGCAGCGATCTCACTGCGACCTCAGGGACGATCACAATCGACAGCACGGGCCGCTATTATCAGCGCGATTCCGATGTCACGGCGCCCGGTGACATTACTGTCACCTCGAACGGGGCTGAGATTGACGGATCGCTTTTGAAATCGTCGGCCGGAGCGATCTCGCTCACTTCGGGATCGAATGTGCGCTTGTATGACGCCTACACCCGCAATCCGCAGATCTGGGCCGCAGGCGCGATCACCATCGCCAGCACCAATTCACATTTCGAAAACCGCGGCATCATCAACGGCGGCGGAAACGTGTCTGTCACGTCGCGCAACAACCTGCACAACGAACATGGCGCGCTGATGCGCTCGCGTTTGGGCAACGTGTCGGTGCGGTCGACCTATGGCAGCATCTACAACCGTTACAACGCCACGCTGCACGCCAGAAAGTCCGTGTCGGTCCGCGCGGATCGCGGTCACATCTTTAACCATGGCGGCACTATTCACGCCATCGACACCGATCTGAACCTCACTGCATCGCACGCCATCGAGAACCACAAGTGGTCGACCACCCGTGGCCGTCTCGAGGCGGGGCGGAACCTGACTGCGCAAGCCGGCGTGTCCCACCTTTGGTCTGTTGCGTCCGACTGGGTTGCAGGTGGCAACATGCGCGTCGGGTCGACCGACCGACAGGTCGAAGTCACAACCGGGAGCACCTTTACCCAAGGCGGCAGCTTTACCGCGTTTTCCAGCAATTACGACAATCGCGGCATTCGCCTTTTCGGTACGCCGATCACGGCCACGTCGATCTCGCTGAGCTCGACCAGCGGGCACATCCTGCTGGACCCGGCGGCCCTGACGGCGACGGCTGGAAACATCACGATCGACGCTGCGCACCGGTTCTATCAGCGCAACTCTGATTTGACCGCATCCGGCGCGATCTCGATCACGTCGAACGGGGTGGACATCAAAGGCTCTGGCCTAACGGCGAATGGTGGCGGGATCACTCTGGCCTCGACCGGCAGCGTGGACATCAACGATGCCTATAGCCGTAATCCGTGGCTTTGGGCGTCTGGTGGGATCAGCGTGTCCAGCGCCAATTCCCACGTGGTCAACAACGGCAACATCAATGCTGGCGGTGCGGTCAGCATCACGTCGCGCACCAACCTGCACAATGACACCAATGCGCTGATCCGCTCGCGCGGGTCCAACGTGGCTGTCCGGTCCTCCCATGGCAACATCTACAACCGCTATTCCTCGCGGGTGATTGCCAAGGGCACTGCCGAATTCCAGGCGGTGAACATCTATAACGACGGGGCATCCGTCACCGCGGGTGGGCGTCTGACGATGTCGGCCTCCAACCACCTGCGCGTCATCGACTACGGCGCTGTGCGGTCGCGGCTGGAATCCGGTACTGACGCAAACCTGTCGACTTCAGGCTTTGCCGGGACGCTGAAAAAGGCGCTGCAGCTCAACTCCGGCACCAGCAACATATGGACGCGGCGGTCTGACCTGATTGCGGGCACAACCCTGTCCCAGACCAGCACGGCGTCGAGCATTCACAACGAATATGCGGTGATGACCGCCGCCCGGTCCGCCAATCTGAAGTCCAAGGGCGAATTCCGCGCAACCGGCGGCTCGCTTGTGGCCAGTGGTGTGACCATCGACAGCGATCATCACCTTTACCTGCTGACCGGCCACCGTCTGACCGCGCGCAATGGCGCCTATGATGTCAGCCTGGATGCCTATTACGACTACCTGCTGCGCGACAGCTTTGTAACTGCAGGCCGTGACGTGACCCTGAGCGATGCGCGCTCGGTCTATATTTATGACAGTGAAACCCACGCCAAGACCGGCAAGGTCGACTACCTCGCGCGGGGCGAGATCCGACACCGCATCGAAGATACGGACGATTCCAACACCACGGCTGGCACGGATGTGCGTATGGTCGCCGCCGGCTTCGTCCAGAACTATCGCGCGAGCATTGTGGCCGGTGGCAGCATCCGTCTGGAATCCACCAACGCAGCCCTGTCCAACAATGCCGCTGATGTGCGTGCGGGCACGGATGTGACGCTGATCGCCAAACGGAACCTGCACCTCGAAGACACCACCGGAGCGCGCGATGCAAACCTGGTTGCGGGGCGCCACATGGTGCTCAAGGCCGGTGACACGCTTTATGCCGATGCGGGATTTTTCGACGCGGGCAGCTGGCTGAAATTTCAGAGCCGTCTGACACCGCGCTTTTATGCGCAGGTCTATGACAATGCAGAGTTCCTGCATTTCCAGACAAACGTGTCGCAGGGCCGTTTCACCAGCCAGTTCAATATCGACACGACAGGGGCCATAGACATCTATGCCCGTGACGGTGTGACGTTGAACCGCGGTATCCGTGGTGACAACTGGGTGCGCATCAAGTCCGGCACCGGTGCGATTCAGGCCGGGTATCTGGTGCGCTCGGACAACAACTGGCTTGAGATCAAAGGCGGCGGTGACATCACTCTGGGCAACGCGCAGGCGGCCAAGGACGTGAACATCGAATCCACCGCCGGGTCGGTCATCAACACCTACAATATGTCCTCGAGCCAGGCCCTGAACGTGAAGGCCCATGTGGACATCATCGCCCGTCATTCCGTCGCAACCCGCCGGGGTGCATTCCGCGGCGTGGGCAGCGTCAATCTGAACGCGGGCCGCAACATGACCATCACCAATGCGCTGGTGTCCTCCAATGGTCAGATCGACATGCTGGCCGGTCAGAAAGAGGTGGGCACGCTTTCCGTGACCAGCACGCTGGCCAACCTCAAGGCCGGGGTCGAGAACCGCGTGACCGACGGCAAAGCGATCAACATGGTCGTCAACTGGGGTGGCCACATCAATCTGGTCGGTGCAGAAATCTATGGCCGCGGCCTTGTGAACACCTATGCCGGTGCCGGTGGCGGGGGGCAGTACACGACCTCTGCAGCCAATATCAACGCCGCGGTGGTCAAGACTGTACTGCGCGGTCAGGACGTCCGCCAGAACGCCAATACGCTGACCCTCGCGGATACCGATCTGATCGGGTCGAGCACCGTGTCCCAATACGCCCAGCAATCGGGCAGCATCACCATGGATCGCGGCCTGATCCAGACGCACAACCTGCGGATCGAGGCCCTTGGAAATGCCGATGCAAGCGCGACCTATCGCAATCTGACAAGCGTCGTGGTCGGCGACCGCCTTGTGCTGGACGTTGCCAAGACGGCCAATATCAAGGCGGGGTCCATTTCCGCTGCCACCTATGATTTCACCAACACGCCCAGTGTCGTGTTGAACGGTGCGGTGAGCCAGCGCAACACCAACAACCTGACCATCGTTGCCAAGAACAACCTGACGCTGCAGGGCACCAGCCATCGGCGCAACATCACCCTGACATCGTTGAATGGGGTGCTGGCCAATACCGGTCATTTGCGCGCGAACTTTGACATCCGACTGACCGCGAACCGGACCACCGCAGGCCTCAACCTGCGCAACGATGGTCTGTTGCAGGCCACCCGTGATGTGTTTTTGAACGCCAAGCGCGGGATTGATCCCGGCCGCATTCAGGCGCGCAACATCTCGGTTGTTTCGGACAGCGGTATTATCATCAGCTCTGGTGCGATGATGGCTGAGCAGGACATCACGCTTAACGCCGCTTCGATCGCAACACGCTCGGTTCTTGCGCAAAACGCGACAGTGATAGCCCGCGCGGGCAGCTTTTCCGTGGTTGGCTGGCAGGTCGGGGACGGCGGTGCCTTTGAAACCGGCCTGAACGAATTCACGGCCCGCATGGGCGACATCGTCGGCACCGTATCGCAGGTTGTCGATGGCGAAACCGAAGAGGTGACCCAAGAAGAATTCGAGGCTGACCTGCGCATGTCGGGCAATGCGATGTTCCATGTCGAATCCGACCTGACCATCGAAACCCGCGATGACATCAACATCCGCAGAGGTGCGATCCTGTCCAGCCGT
The DNA here is from genome assembly GCF_947503045.1 of uncultured Tateyamaria sp. Lineage (GTDB taxonomy): Bacteria > Pseudomonadota > Alphaproteobacteria > Rhodobacterales > Rhodobacteraceae > Tateyamaria. The sequence continues at coordinate 512,051 of NZ_CANNCF010000002.1, read as the reverse complement.
GGCGACATCATGCTGACCGCTGGCAAGGGTGTGCTGGTCGAAAGCTGGTTCGGCGCTTCCACGGTCGATGTGGTGGTGAACGTTCTCAACTTTGGGAATCTTTCCTTCAACATCACCGAAGAGCAGCGTCAATTCTCGCACCGGCGCGCTGCGATCATTGCCGATGGTGATCTGACAATCACCGCGCTGGGCAACGGATTGAATTTGGGTGCTGTCAATATGGCCGTTATCGCGGCGGCCCGGGATGCCGCGCGCGACACGGACGAGGGATACACCTATGAGCCGGGCAACGGTGTCATCTGGAATTCCGGTACGATTTCGGCAGGTGGCAACCTGATCCTGAACGCGGCCAAGGACATTGTGAACAAGTCGACCCGCGTGACCTACACGCTGACGGCGGAACACAATTGCGGCTACCACGCCTGTGGCCGCGACGCCTATTTGTTCGCGCCGGGTGAGATCATGACGGGCCAGGGCCTGATCATGACAGCTGGCGTCGACATCCTGAACGACGCAAGCCAGGTCGCAGCAGCAGGCAGCCTTTATGCCGAAGCGGGCAACGATATCTACAACGATATCCAGACGGCGCACTTCCTCAGCTACTACTACAAGAGAACCAAACGTTTCCTCGGAATCCGCACAGGCAGCACCGTCGATCAACGGTACTCGGCTGCGATGCAGTCCGGTGTGTTCCAGACATCCTTTGGTGACATCGATCTTGTGGCAGGCCGTAATATCGACAGTTCGGGCAGCTATGTGTCTGCAGGGGCCAACGCGCGCCTCGTGGCAGGCAATGACGTCTACATGGATGCGATTTCGGTCGAGTTGCACAACTACTACAAGGACTCCGGCTTCTCCGGCTTCCTGACCTATTCCTCGACCAAGACGCGCTACAACAACTTCGAAACCTCCATGGCGCAGGTCGAAGGTTATGACGTATCCATCGAGGCAGGCAACGATCTGACCGGGATCGGTGTCATCCTGCTGGCGGTGAACGATCTGTCGCTCACGGCGGGCAATGACATGGTCTATGACGCCAAGACGAACCGGAAGTACCTCGAGGAAAGTGGCTGGAGCTTTGGCCTGACCTCGTCGCGGTTCACGATCACCCAAGCGGTGCTGGACAACGCCAACAATGATCCGATCCACGCCTATATCGCGGACAACCCGATGCTGGGCGCGGCCTATCAGCTGGCCACAGCCGAAGATGGCTGGGGCCGTCTGAACGGGGCGCTGGCCCTGATCGTGTCCGGTGCACGCACCCTCAGAACCGCACGTGACGCCGAAGTAGGCACGAACCTCTTTGGTTCCAAGCTGGCCGAAAGCTTTATCCCAAGCGACATTCAGGCCATCCAGCAGATCGGTCAATGTGGTGGCGAAAACCTGACCAGCTGCGTGCTCGAAGCGGCGGGCATAGGCTTCCGCTTTGACTCGTGGCACTCGCGCAGCGAATGGGACGAAAGCCTTGTGAGCCGTCTCGGGGCCGGCAACGACATGTTCCTGCTGGCAGGCAACGATATCCAGCTGGCTGGCGGCACCATCGTTAACACCGGGCGTGATCTGGTCATGTCCGCTGGCAACGATTTCCTCGCCACGGCGCTGGCCAACGATCGCACAACCGAGTCCTCGTCCTTCGGGTTCGGGGTCTCGCTGTTCTCTGGTGGGTTTACGATTTCGGTGGATGGCAGCGGGTCAAATAGCAACTCGCTGCTTTACAGCAACGCCTCGATCAACGCGATGAATTCGATCACGCTGGTGACGGGCAATGATGCGCTGCTGCTGGGTGCCGTGATGCAGGCCCGTCCGGTCATCGGTGTCGAGGAGGACGCCGAGGGCAATGCGATCCTTGATGAGAACGGCTATGCGACCGAGATTCTGGGCGAGACCGGCGGGAACATTTATCTCGATATCGGCAACGATCTGGTCATTGCCTCCCAGCAAAACACGTCTGAATCCAACAGCTGGGGCTTCGGGCTGAGCCTGTCATTCTCGGGTGGCACACTGTCCGGTATCGGTATCAACGCCAATATCGCCGAAGGACGCGCACGCTACGTCGACTCGCCTTCGATGATCGACGCGCATCGCATCCTTGATATCTACGTGGACAACACGACCTACCTGATGGGCGCCGTCATCGCGAGCCGCAACGACGGGCTCTACCTCGATACCGGCTACCTGGTGCACGACAACCTGTTCAACGAGCACAATTCGTACTCGGTGAATGTGGGCCTGAACATCGGTGTGGGTGAGACGCTGACATTCGACGGCACTGCGGGCTTCTCGCTGGACATCACCGAAGGCTTTACCCGCGCCACTATATCGGGCGGCGATGTTGTTGTGCGCAACCAGAGTGATTTCGACATCTCGCAGATCAACCAGGATCTGGACGCAGTCGACACGATCACGCGAGACACGCATATCAACCTGCAACTGCCAGCCTTGAACCTTGTTCAACTTGCCGAGGATTTGCAAGGGGCAGGGAACTACATCCGTGCCGCGACGGCCAACGTGCCGGATGAAGTACGGGCGCGGGGGGACATCGCGGTGACTGTCTATCGTCGCATGATTGCAAGTGGGATGCCGATTTCGGAGGCGATTTCGCGAACTCTTCTTCCGGAATTCCAAGCATCTGTAAATGCAATTCGGCGCGTGATCGAGTTGGAGAAACAGTATCCAAACGGTGGGATCCCTGAGGATGAGTTGTTTTTGATGGCGATTGCTGAGCAAGCTCTCTATGACGCGGACGGAAACATCGTTCTAAGTGTGGACTGTGATCTGCTTGGTCGCTGTGAAATCGCGGCCGCCGACCTAAATGAACTCGTGGAATTGTGGCGCGACTGGGTTGTGAATGGCCAAAGTGCTGTTTCTCTGCCGCTTGGTGTACGCGAACAGATGTCGCGGACTTTCACGAATTTCATCATCGCGTGTGCACAGGAAAATCCACAGCTCATCGTTGATTTTGTTCAGACTTATGGTGCTGATGCCGTCGCACACTTGGCAGAATTCCGATCAACGTCACAAGCCAATGTCCCATATGCGAGGGGCTTTAACTCGGCGATGCTTTTGACTGCTATCGCGTCTTACATTGAAACCGGTGACCAATTTCAGTTGGTAAACGAAATGGCCGTTGCGCAGGATACTTTCCTTGATGAGCACGGTTACACCGCCGCTGAACGTCAAGCGGCAATGAGTGCGTTCTTTGGAGTTGCGATCGGTTTTGTGCCTGTTGTCGGCGATGCGATGGATGCGCACGATCTGATTACTGCAATTGGTGACGGTGACATCGCAGGAATATTTATTGCGGGTATCGGTTTTGTTCCTTTGGCGGGGGATGCGGTTCAAAATATTATTCGCATCGGCGATGAAGCCGTGACTGCTGGGCGCCGCGTTGGCGTTGATGACGTACTGGCGGCTTCGCGTCGCGACAACGTTCCCACCAACTACACGCGCAACCAGGATGGTACGGTTACTGGACCCAACAGTGGCCGTTACAATCCCGTTGGTGATCCGGTTCTTGGTGAACAGGTTTTCCGCGACAGTGGTGGAAGATATTGGATTTTCAGAGATGGTGTAAAAGTTCGGGCGTCCAATCCCGCTGAGCGGCCGAACCTGTCCAACAATTTGCAATCGAACCCGCTTCGCGATCAACGCGCGCATCATCAGGCTTATGTGGATGACATATCGCTGCAGCTCGAAGATTTGGGTTATGAAGTTGCAAACGACGTCCGGTTCCATGCTTCTTGCGGCCCAGACTACTGTCTTCCTGACATTGTTTATCGCGACCCATCATCGGGACGGATCGTTGGGATCATTGAAGTGAAAACCGGGAATGCTACCCTTTCTACCAATCAGACCTTGATCTATCCGCAAATCCGGAATGGTTCTTCCATTCCAACCGGGGATGTTGCTCGTTCTTTGGGTCTGCGGCCCGGTGTGCGGTTGAGGGATCAAGGCTACCCGAATGGTATCAATATCTACGAACAGAGCTTTCCAGGATTGAATGGGCAATGACGAAGGAGGTCGTCGACCAAGCTGCAATATCTTTGTCGGGACGGGGATGGACCATTTCCAGAGACAAAACAGAAGTTGTGGCGCGAACATCCAAAGCTGCTGAACAGGCGCAGATCATCATCCAGGCGCGTCCAGCACGGGGTGAAACAAGAGTTACATTTATTTGCTCGGCCGCGCCGGAACGGTTCAATCATGCTGTGGCGAAGATCTCAGGTGATGGAGTGCCCGCGCAGGAACCCATTGAGCAATGCCGGATTGTTCGGAGCCGTTCCGAATATATCGACGAAGATTTTGCCGGGATGGAAACTGAGTTTCAGGAGTGGTGGTCTCAGCGGAATCTGGATGAAACTGTCCGAAAGCTAGTGACACAATACTCCGAGTTTGGCTCAGGTCCGCTACACCATCTTGCTGCATTGGCTGTTTGCCAGGAAAATGAAACGCTCAATTTGATCAAGAGTAGATTCGAGGATGGAGACAAATCCGGGTTTCTACCCTACATAACAGTTGACTATGTGGATCGGGCAATCGAAATCGCACAGAAAAAGCATTCAGCAGTTTGATGGACCTTGAGCAGAAGCGTCGTGCCAAAGGAAGCCTGGGGTATACCCGTCCAGCATCCCAAGCCCTACTGTTGTCGCGGTACTTTCCCGCGCAGTTAAGAGTTTTTCAATTGGTTCCATATGGCGGTTCCCGACAAGAGCGACCAATGGACTGTGCGCTTGTACAATCATAGCAGAAATGTGTCGATCCCGGACCGTCTGTCTGGTGGCAACATTTTCGATCCATCGGTCGGAAATCGGATTGCACTGAATAGATGCTACAATAGGTTTCCAATAGTCGATCAACCATGAAAACTGTGACGGAACGATTTCGCCGTTTTGGTCAATGTCCCGCTGCTCCTCTCTCGGCAAATCCGCCGCCACCACGTCCAGCTTCGCCCGGAACGCCGCGCGGAAGATCGGCTCGTAGAAACTCCATGCCGGCCAGCCGGTATTCGCCCAGTCGAGTGCAGCGCCCAATGCGCCTACATATTCGGGGTTGTCCGCCCGGTAGGCCTCCAGCGCGGGCATTTGGGCGGGTTCCAGCATCTCGAGAGCGAGGGTCGGAAAGCGTCCGCGCAAGGCCAGTTCTTCGAGGATCAGGGCGACCAGGTTCTGATGAGGGGCAAAGCCGTGCCGTTCGCCGATCAGGATCGTGTCCGCCTGTTCAAGCTGGTCAAGCAGCTCCTGAAATCCGAGCGTTTTGCCTGTGGCAGTCTCGATGATGTCGCCGCTGGTCAGGTCTTCGGTCCATGCGCGCAGGGGCAGGGCGGAGGCGGCGGTGCCGGACAGAAACGTGCGCCGCGAAATCATTCGCTGCGCGCCTCGGTCAGGCGCTGCATGCCGTTGGTAAAGCCGACCAGTGACAGCGACAGGGACACCTGTTCCTGGGTGCCGTCGACAAAGGCGATCTCGGCCTTGAGCCCGCGTTTGAGATCACGCAGCAACCCGTCATCGAGAGGCACACCTGCGTGGCAGCCAAACTCATCACAGATTTCAAATGCGAAGGCCCTTGGTGCCCCGTCATCGATGGCCATCAGCAGACCCGGTTTCAGAAAGCTGCCCAGCGGCACGGTCAGCACCAGTGTTGGCGTTGCGCTGTCAAAGACGCGGGCCATCAGAACCGTGGTTTCGGACTGCGCCAGAACGAGGCTTTGGGCCAGGCGGCAGCCCTGATCGTCGCAGATTGCCTGCCAGTCTCCGGTGCTTGGTTGGTCCTGCGCCGCAAGCGGTTGAGCGGCCATCGCAAGCACGACAGCAACAGCGTGTACGCACGTGGATCGTACAACTTTGAATAGCCTTGCCATGATTTTTGGGGTCCTTTACACGTTCTGCGAGTTCACGCGATGTTGGTGATGTTCAGGGGTTCAAAACATGAAATCTTCGCAGGAACTGCTTGCCCTTGTCACTGTCTGTGCCGCGATGTTCACATCGATGCCCGCGCTGGCGCAGAGCATAACTTTAGACGGGCAAACTGCAACATCTCTTCGGTCAGGGACAGGCGGGCGGATCGAAATTGAGATTGCGCCGCCCAGCAATGGCGTGTCTGTCAATTCCTTTGATCGCTTCAACGTGCCCACGACTGGCGCCGCCTTTGACAACACTTCGACCGGGGCCAGCGCGATTGTGGCGGATGTCACCGGGCGCGAGGCCAGCCGCATGGAAGGCACGCTGGAAGTGCTGGGTGCGCGGGCCGATGTCATCGTGGCCAACCCCAATGGATTTTTGCTGAACGGTGCGCGGTTTGAGAACATGCGCGGACTGGCGATGGTCGCGGGGCGGCGCCAGGCCGGGACGCTGGCCTATGAAGTGGCTCCGGGTGGCGGCGCGATCGAGGTGGGCTCTGCCGGGGTGGTCGCCGATGTGCGCCGTCTGGACCTGATCGCGCGCAGCATCCGCGTGAGCGGGGCCGTGGGTGAATCCGGAAGTGCGCCCTTTTTGCGGTTCAATGCAATCGCCGGGGCCGGAGGTGCGACGTTTGATCCCAATGCGGTGTCTGTTGATGTTGACGGGTACCTCGCCCTTACCGGACGCGGCCAGCCGGTGGGCGACGCAGTGTCCCTGACCCTGACTGAAGGCGCGATGGTGTCTGGAGGTCGGCTGACCCTGACGGCGGATGGCCGCGGGGCCGGGGTTGTCATGGCCGGTGAGGGTCTCGCCTCGGCCGGGGATTTCACGATGACGGCGGATGGACGGATATCGCTGGGTGGCGCAACCATCCGCGGTCTGACGGGCGTTAAGATCAAGGGCAACGAGATTGCCGCCACCGACACGACCATTGGGTCGGATTTCGAGGGTGCAGACCTTGAGGCCGTGGCGGGGATGTCATTGGCCGATACGGATATTGCGGCCGGCGACATCGCCCTGAACGCAGGCGGGTCGCTGTCGATCACCGCAGGCACAATCGAGGCGCTGGAGGATCTGACCGTCTCCGCCGCGTCGCTGAGCCTGACCAGCCGCAGCGCGGCCGATATCGCCGTTTTGCGCGCGCAACAGGACGTCGTGCTGCGCCTTGGTGGTGAATTCACCAACAATACCGGGCTTGTGCAAAGCCGGGGCGACACCGAGATCGCGGTCGGCGGCACGCTGCACAACGTGCTGAACACCGATGCGCGAAATGAACCGATTGCCGGGCTCAACCTGGCGACCTTGCAGGCGGATGGCACGCTGAGCATCACGGCCAATCACCTGCACAATGATGGCGGGCTGATCCGGGCTGGCAGCGGTCTGTCGCTGGCGGGCGGAGATGTGACCAACACCCTCAAGCGCATTGGCGAGGTGCAGGTGAACCGCAGCTGTTTCCTGTTTTTGTGCCGCAGCTATGCCACGGGTGCCTTCCGGTTCTCTGGGGGCGGGATCGAATCTGATTCAACCATCTCTGCCGACCTGAGCGGCGCGTTCCGCAATATCGGCGGCACGGTTAGCGCGACCTCGGGGCTGTCGATTGATGCGGCGTCCATTGATTTCCAGCCCCTGCGCTATGACAGCTTTTACACGCTGCCCCGTGGTCCCAGCACCCTGTTCTTTGGCAAGCGGACGCGGCGTTTTGCGACCTATGAGACTGGCCAATTGTTTGCGCCGAATTTCGGATTTTCGATGATCGCGCGCACCGGTCCGTTACGGTTTGTGGGCACCGATGTGTCGCCGAATGAATTGTTGGACAGCCTTGCGGAGGCCGAGATTGTCGCCGTCCCGCCAGAGGTGATCCGTGCCAACGGTCAGGGGTTCGGGGTCTTTTCCGGGATTCTGGATTGAGATGCGCTGGCTTGCTGTCCTAACAGCCATCGCGGGACTTGCCGCAACGTCGGCATGGGCGCAAGGCGTCGGTCCGGGCGGGCAGACACTAGCCAATACCGTGCGCGACGAGGCCGCCCGCGCCGCCGCCCGCCAATCTGCCGAAACGGCCAAGCCCGGGCTTGCCATCGACATAACACCGGTTGATCCGGTCGAGGCGGAGGCGTTTTGCCTGCCGATCACGGCAATCAATGTGGAAGGGGTCACGCTGGTCGCGGACGAATTGGTCAACGAAACCCTTGCCCGCTATGCCCGCGACTGCATGGGGCCAATCGGTGTTGACCAGCTTTTGCAGGCACTGACTGACCTATATCTGGAAAGCGGCTATATCACCTCGCGCGCATATATCCCGGAACAGGATGTGAGCGGAGGCACCCTGACCCTTGTGGTGGTCGAGGGGTTCGTCGAGGCGGTTGCGATCAGCTATGTGGTCAACGGCCAACCGGTCGCGGATGTGCCTGCCAGTCGGTTGTCTCGTGCGCTGGGATTGCGGGCGGGCGATCCGTTGGAGTTGCGCACACTCGAGCAGGGCCTTGATCAGGTGAGCCTACCGGGCTCGGCGCAGACGGCGCTCGATATTCAGCCCGGCACGCAAATCGGTGGGTCAGTTCTGGTGCTGGAAATTGCTGACGACGACCGTGTGCGGGGCAACCTGTCGCTTTTGACAAGTGTGCAGGACGGGGAAGTGGCACCGCGCCTCAGCTTTAACGTGACGGCGGACAACCTGTTGCAGGTCAATGATATCTGGTCGATCAGCTTTTCTGGTACAGAGTCCAGCAACGCCCTGACCGGCAACATCGCGCTGCCCCTGCACCGGGCGACTTTTGATCTGAGTTTTGGATTTTCTGAACAGCTTTCGCTGATTTCTCCCACGGTCGAATTGCTGGAACAGACACCCTCTGTCGGCCTTGGCTATACGTTTCTGATCAACCGCAATGCCAACAGCAAGACCCGCCTGTCGCTGCGTCACGCGCGGGAAAAGACCTTTCGCTATGCCAACGGTGTGTCGCTGACTCCGGTGGGTGTCTGGCTGACCCGCATCGGGGTTGCGCGTGACATCATAGGCAACGGTACCTTTACCGGGCTGAGCGCTGCATTGTCGCAAGGGCGCGCGGATGGCGGCGGGGGATACAGCATCTTTGAGGCGTCTGCCCGGCACTTTCGAGGCTTTGAGAATGGTGGGCAGTTGTATGTGAGCGCCGCCGTGCAGGCGGCCTCGGACGAATTGCCAAGTGCGCACCGCATCTTTATCGGCGGCACCGGGCAGGTACGCGGGTTCGAGACGGGATCGTTCGGCGGTGATCACGGTCTGACCCTCAGCGCCGAATACTCCGCACCCCGATTGTTCGAGTCCAAAAGCGAGACCAAGCTGATGATGGACTTCGCCAATCTGCGTCCGTATATTTTCACCGATGCGGGCACAGTGCGCCAGATCAATGGCGTGGATACGGTGATGATGTCCGTGGGCGGAGGCGTGCGCGGAAACATCGGGCGCATGACCCTCGACATGGGATTGGCACTGCCGGTTGCAGCAAGCGGTTTCGCCAGAAAACAGGGTCTGGGTGTGCGCCTGACCCTGGGAACGAAAATATTCTGATTCACTCTGACAAGAACGGAAAGACACTCAATGACATCCAAGTTCATCACGGCGGTTTTCGCCACCTTCCTGACCTCCACCGCCGTGCTGGCCGATCTGAATGAAGGGCTGGCCGCGCTTGAGGCCGGGGATTTCCCCGTTGCCGCAGAGCAGCTGGCCGCCGCAGCCGACGCGGGCGAGGCGGATGCAAATTTCTACCTTGGCCGTATGCTGGAACTTGGCATGGGGGGACAGGCGGACCTGCCGACGGCGATTGAGCTTTACAAACTGGGTGCCGAAGGCAACAGCGCGCTGGCCCAAAACCGTCTGGGTCTGTTGTATCTGCAGGGTGAATTCGTGCTGCAGGATTATGAACGCGCGGCCGAATTGCTCTGCGGGTCTGCCGATCAGGGCGACGCCAACGGTCAATTCAATTGCGGTCTGCTTAAGCTGCAAGGGCAGGGTATGGAGGCGGATGCCGAAGGTGGCATCGCAATGCTGAAAGACGCCTCGGGCCAAGACCACATTGGCGCGATGAACGTTTTGGCACAGGCGCTGATTGCTGGTGAGATCACTGAAAAAGACGAGGCCGAAGGCCTGCGCCTGATCCAAAAGACCGCCTCGTTCGGAAATCCGGTTGGGCTGTTTTCCCTGGGGCAGGCCTATGCCGTGGGTCTGGGGATCGACAAGAACCTCGTCGAGGCCCACAAGTATTTCAACCTCGCCGCCGCGAATGGCCATCCTGATGCGCTGCAGGCCCGGCAGGTGGTCGAGCAACAACTCGAGTCTGATCAGGTGATCGAGGCGCAGCGCGCCGCACGGATCTGGCGCCCCGAAGTGGTGGCGCCGCGGTCGCTGCAGGATACGGACGCAACGGTTACGGAATAAGTGACAGCAGGCGATGGCAATGCGCCTTCGCCGCAATTCGAACGGTCAATGCCCCTCCATGGATGGGGCATTGACGAAGACACCGAAACGATGATCGCCCCTGTTCCGGCGATATGGACTGCCATAACCTCTGCATTCGCGTGCATGCCTTGGGCAATTGGATTATGTCTGACAGAATTGCCGCCGCACACTGTCGTTTAGACCCGAAAGATTTCTCATGAATATGCTGAAAATTGTTGCGGTTCCCATGCATGAAGAGGGCCGCAAATTCGTGGCGATCTTTGCCGGGATCACGGTTGCGCTGTCCTTTGTCTGGATGCCGCTGTTCTGGCTGGGTGTGGGCGCGACGGTGTGGTGTTATTACTTCTTTCGCGATCCGGTGCGTGTCGTGCCCCAGCAAGAGGGGCTGGTGCTGTCCCCGGCGGATGGCATCATTTCCCTGATCGAGGATGTCGCCCCATCCGCTGATCTGGACCTTGGCGATGATCCGGTGACGCGGGTGTCCGTGTTCATGAACGTGTTCAACTGCCATGTGAACCGCGCGCCCATCTCAGGCAAGGTGACCCATGTGGTGTACCGGCACGGCAAGTTCCTGAATGCATCGCTGGACAAGGCAAGCGAAGACAATGAGCGCAACAGCATCACAATCGAGGCAGTGGATGGCGTCCGGATCGGGGTTGTGCAGATCGCTGGTCTCGTGGCGCGCCGGATTGTCTGTTTCGTGAACGAAGGGAGCAGCTTGGGCGTCGGTCACCGCTTTGGCCTGATCCGGTTTGGCAGCCGTCTGGACGTCTACCTGCCCAAGGGCGTGTCACCCCTTGTCGCGGTGGGACAGACGGCCGTTGCCGGGGAAACGGTGCTGGCTGATTTGTTGGATCCATCGCGCGTCCGCATCGGGCACCCTGAATGAGCGGCGCGTCCCGCATCAAGCTGCGCCATATTGTGCCGAGCGTTGTTACGGCCTTTGCCATTTGCGCGGGCATGTCCTCGATCCGGATGAGCCTTGAGGGCCATGTGGAAATGGCGCTCTATTTTATCTTACTGGCGGTCTTTCTGGATGCAGCGGATGGAAAACTGGCCCGGTTCCTCGATTCAGCCAGCCCGTTCGGGGCTGAACTGGACACGCTTGCCGATTTTTTCAACTTTGGCATCGTTCCGGGCATATTGCTTTACAACACGCTTTATATCGACACGCCTTATGCCAGCTTTGGTTTTCTGGCGACGCTGGTACTGGCGGTATGTTGTGCGCTGAGGTTGGCGCGGTTCAACCTGTCTGTAAAAAGCACGGATGTGAGCCTGAAAAGGGACAATCATTTTGTCGGCGTTCCGGCCCCGGCGCTGGCCTGTCTGGCGCTGTTGCCGATCTACATGCACCTGCACGGGTGGCAGGATACGGACCTGCCGGTTGCACGTGCGTTCTACATCATCGGGGTCGGGATGCTGGCTGTCAGCACCCTGCCGACGCTGTCGATCAAACATGCCAGCATTCCGCGGTCCTATCTGCCGATTGCGATTGTCGCGGCCATGGTGCTGGTGATGTGTTTGACGGTCTTTCCCTGGCCGACGCTGATCGCCGCGAACTGCCTTTATCTGGCAACCCTGCCGCTGTGCTACGTCGCGCAGTTGAGGCAGGCCAGGGCCTGACAGCGCTTGCGTGCATTAGAAGGTTGGCGGGGTGCAGGCGCTCACGATCCGGCAGGTTGTCTTGCCGACATTACGGAACCGATGGAGCTGGCGGCTGTCAAATAGGTATCCGTCGCCCGGGCCCAGCACCCTGACCTGATCGCCGACGGTGATCTCGATCTCGCCTTCCACGACCAGCCCGCCTTCTTCGCCCTCGTGGCTGAGCAGTTCGGGGCCGGTATCGGCATCGGGTGGATAGGTTTCGTCAAGGATCTGGAGCGTGTGTGTGGTCGCGTCACCCAATTGCCGCAACGAGACTGCAGCAGGACCGGATTGCGGCGCAACTTCTGTCAGCTCTGCCGCGGTGAAAAATATCTTGGTGTCATTTGAGTCTTCGAGCGTTGCAAAGAACTCGGCGATGCTCATGGGAATCGCATCCAACAGGCTCTTTAGCGACGCGATCGACGGGCTGGTCTTGTTCTGTTCGATCAGCGAAATCGTCCCGTTGGTCAAACCGGCCCGTGCGGCAAGTTCCCGCTGAGACATGCCCTTTTCCTTGCGAATGGCCAGTATTCTCTTGCCGATGTCCACAAAGCCGCCCCTTTGTCTGTGAATTTATCTTGTGGATACAAGGTAGTGCAAAGTTCTGTGCCCCGTAACCCGCTGGCGTCGAAATAACGACCTGCAAATCGCATTTTGATGTGGTCACAAACGCGGTCTCAAATAGCCATTGACAGTTTATTTAAACGGATTATGAGAATTTTAAACGCTGCCTTCAGGATTGGCTGGGGGCGCATTTCAGTCTGAAAAGGGATCTGAACCATGCCAAAGACGTCCAAAGCCAAGCGTACCTCCTCGACCACGAAACGCGCCACTTCGGCTGCAAAGCGCAAGCCGCTGATCGCGGTTGTGCCGGACGCGGCGAGTGAAAAATCCAGCAACGCGGCCCTGCTTGAGCGTCGTGAAGCTGCTGTTCCACGCGGTGTCGCCTCGGCTGCACCGATCTTTGCTGAGCGCGCCGAGAATGCGGAACTGTGGGATGTCGATGGCAAGCGTTACATCGACTTTGCAGGCGGCATTGCCGTTCTGAACACGGGCCACCGCCACCCCAAGGTCATCGCCGCCGCCAAGGCGCAAGAAGACCTCTATACCCACACCAGCTTTCAGGTTGTCCCTTATGAGCCCTATGTCGCGCTGGCTGAAAAGCTGAATGCGCTGGCCCCGGGTGATCATCCGAAAAAGTCGCTGCTGGTCACCACTGGTGCCGAAGCGGTCGAAAACGCGATCAAGATCGCGCGTGTTGCAACGGGCCGTTCCGGCGTCATCGCCTTTAGCGGTGGCTACCATGGCCGCACGCTGCTGACGCTGGGCATGACCGGCAAGATCAGCCCTTATAAAAAGGACGTTGGTCCGTTCCCAGCGGATATCTACCGCGCGCCGTTCCCGTCCGTGCGGGATGGCATCAGCGTGCAGGACGCCCTGACCGGCCTACAAAACCTGTTCCTGACAGATGCGCAGCCCGACAAGGTCGCGGCCATCATCATCGAACCCGTTCTGGGCGAAGGTGGCTATACGCCAGTGCCGTTCGAGATGATGCAGGCGCTGCGCCAGATCTGTGACGAACATGGCATTCTGCTGATCGCCGATGAGATTCAAGCAGGCTTTGGCCGGACCGGTACGTGGTTTGCGATTGAGCATTCCGGCGTGGTGCCTGACCTGATCACGGTCGCCAAATCCATGGCCGGTGGGTATCCGATTGCCGGTGTGATCGGACGTGCCGACGTGATGGACGCGACATTGCCTGGCGGTCTGGGTGGCACATACGGTGGCAACCCGGTGGCTTGCGCCGCCGCCCTCGCCGCAATCGAGGCGATCGAGGAAGAAGGTCTGCTGGCCCGCTCTACGGCGTTGGGCGAAACGTTCCGCGCCCGCTTTGCCGACATGGGCGCCCGCGTGGCCCCGTTCCGGATGTGGGACATTCGTGGGCTCGGCGCGATGCTGGCCATCGAATTCGTAACCGATTTCGAAACGGCCACGCCTGACGCGGCCCTGACCAAGGCGGTCATCGCGCATGCGCTGAAACGCGGTCTGATCCTGCTGGCCTGCGGCATGCACGGCAACGCGCTGCGCATCATGGTGCCGCTGACAGCCAGCGACGAGATCATCGCCGAAGGGCTCGAGATGTTCGAGGCGGCGCTGGCCGACGCGATGGCAGAACTGCACGGGTAAACCCCCGACCGAACAAGACAACACGAAGGCGGGCCAATGGCCCGCCTTTTCCGTTGTGCGTGAACGCTCGCGCCTGCGTTTCGTCGATGTTCCGGCAAAACGCTGATGCCCTGTTTAACCAACTTGCTAAAAATAATTAACAGCGCTAGCCTTCCCCGATGATGCTTCCTTGGTCATCTGCAACCAGAACAGGAGCGAGAGCATGCGCTGCAACGCAGCTTTTGGTTGAGTTCTTTTGAGAATCCGCTGACTAATGGAGCATGGAGGGTGCGCAACGCGCCCGAAAAGAGACAGACCTTCGTCAAAGAGGGCAGAGATCATCACGATAATCCGGGAGAAAAAAATGAAGTCTTTTAAATATCTTGCGTTCGCTGGGGCCATGATGGCCGGTGGCGCGGCCACGGCCCAGGAACAGTTCATCACCATCGGGACCGGTGGTCAGACGGGTGTCTACTTTGTTGTGGGTCAGTCGATTTGTCGTCTGGTGAACCGGGGCACAGCCGATCACAACCTCAAGTGCACCGCGCCCTCGACAGGTGGGTCCATTGCCAACATCAATGCGATCAAAGCAGGTGACATGGATATGGGTGTGGCCCAGTCCGACTGGCAGTTCCACGCCTATAACGGGTCGGCCAAATTCGAAGAGGACGGCAAGTTCGAGAACCTGCGCGCCGTATTCTCGGTGCATGGAGAACCCTTTACCGTCATCGCGCGCGCGGATGCGGGCATCAAGACGTTTGACGACCTCAAGGGCAAGCGTGTGAACGTGGGCAACCCCGGATCCGGTCAGTTGGCCACGATGCAGGTTGTTCTGGACGCCAAGGGCTGGTCGATGGACGATTTCGCACTGGCCTCTGAACTCAAGCCAGCCGAACAGGCCGCCGCACTGGGCGACAACAAGGTGGATGCCATCGTCTACACCGTTGGCCACCCCAACGGCTCGATCCAGGAAGCGGTGTCCACAACCGAAGCCAACATGGTGACGGTTGACGGCGAAGCAATCGAAGGTCTGATCGCGAACAACCCGTTCTATGCTGCAGCCACGATCCCCGGCGGCATGTATGAAGGGTCGCCCGATGACACGTCCACATTTGGCGTCAAGGCGACATTTGTCACATCCGCAGATGTGGATGACGACGTGGTCTATCAGGTGGTCAAGGCCGTCTTTGACAACTTTGACCGCTTCAAGCGCCTGCACCCCGCCTTTGAAAACCTGACCGAAGAAGAGATGATCTCCGGCGGTCTGTCTGCTCCGCTTCATGACGGTGCGGCCAAATACTACCGCGAAAAAGGCTGGATCGAATAAGCAGCAATGCCTGTTTGATCGATTGAACATCAGCGCGGCGGTGCATTCGCCGCGCTGACACATCCATACAAAGGCCGGTTAACGTGCCGTCGGGGGGATATCATGACTCAAGATCCAAACCAGCAACAGGCGGCTGCCGTCGAGAACGAGGCTGCCGGACGCGGAGGACTG
The DNA here is from genome assembly GCF_947503045.1 of uncultured Tateyamaria sp. GTDB lineage: Bacteria > Pseudomonadota > Alphaproteobacteria > Rhodobacterales > Rhodobacteraceae > Tateyamaria. The sequence goes on along the minus strand of NZ_CANNCF010000002.1, from coordinate 496,414 downwards.
TCCCAGGAAGAGCTGGACGCACTGGTTGCGTCCTCTGACACTGGTGGACGGGGCGCAACGGGCCCGGTCGGAGTTTTCCTGACATGTGTGGCGCTTGCGTGGTCGCTGTTTCAGCTTTGGATCGCCTCGCCCTTTCCTTTCATCGTCGGCTGGGGCGTGTTCAACGACACCGAAAGCCGCTCTATCCACCTGGCTTTTGCCATCTTTCTTGCCTTTGCCGCCTTCCCGGCGTCGCGCACCAAATTCCAGCTGGGCCTTGGCATCGTCGTGCCGGTTGTGCTGGCCTATCTGTTCATGACAGGCGCCAAGGCCGAGACCACGACGTGGTGGATTCCCGTTGTTGCGCTGGGTGTGATCGGGGCTGTTGCCCTTGGGTCCCCCAAGGATCGTGTGCCGGTCTGGGAATGGGCGCTGGCCATCATCGGTGCCATTGCGGCCCTCTATCTCTTTGTCTTTTACCGCGACATTTCGGGCCGGGTCGGTGCGCCCATCCTGCAGGATTTCGTCGTGGCCGTGATTGGCCTCATGCTGCTGCTTGAGGCGACGCGACGTGCGCTTGGGCCTGCGTTGATGATCGTGGCCTCGGTGTTTCTGATCTACACCGTACTCGGGCCCGTCATGCCCAGCATCATCGCCCATAAGGGCAACAGCCTGTCCGAGATTGTGAACCACCAGTGGATCACCACCGAAGGGGTGTTTGGCATCGCGTTGGGGGTGTCGACCGGGTTCGTTTTCCTCTTCGTGCTCTTTGGGTCGCTTTTGGACCGTGCGGGTGCTGGCAACTATTTCATTCAGGTCGCATTCAGCCTCATGGGCCACATGAAGGGTGGACCGGCCAAGGCTGCTGTCGTTTCCTCGGCCATGACCGGTCTGATCTCGGGGTCTTCCATTGCCAACGTTGTGACCACCGGTACGTTCACCATCCCGCTGATGAAAAAGGTCGGCTTCAACTCAGAAAAGGCGGGCGCGGTCGAGGTGGCCAGTTCCGTCAACGGGCAGATCATGCCACCCGTGATGGGCGCGGCTGCGTTCCTGATGGTCGAATATGTGGGCATTCCCTATTTCGATGTGGTCAAGCACGCGTTCCTGCCTGCGGTGATTTCCTACATCGCGCTGGTCTATATCGTGCACCTAGAGGCGCTGAAGGCCGGGATGGAGGGTCTGCCTCGCGCCTACGTGCCCAAGCCCATTGTGCAGCGACTGATCGGTATCGCCTTCACCATCGCCGCAATCTGCGCGATTTCCTTCGGGGTCTATTACGGGATGGGCTGGATCCGGCCTGCATTCCCAGACACGGCCGGGTATATTATCTTTGCCTTCCTCACCATCGTCTACGTCGCCCTGCTATATGTTTCGAGCAAGGAAGAGCCGTTGGAACTGGACGACCCCAACGCGCCGGTGACGGCGCTGCCCTTGCCGGGGCCGACAATCCGGTCGGGTCTGCACTTTGTGCTTCCAGTTGTGGTGCTGGTCTGGGCGCTGATGGTGGATCGTCTGTCGCCGGGCCTGTCGGCCTTCTGGGCGACGTCCTACATGATCTTTATCCTGCTCACCCAGCGTCCGCTGACCGCGCTGATGCGCGGTGAGGGGCGTCTGGCCAGTGCCATCGGCAACGGTGTGACCGACCTGATCGACGGGTTGGAGACCGGCGCGCGCAACATGATCGGGATCGGCATCGCCACGGCGACCGCTGGTATCATCGTGGGCGCGGTCAGCCAGACGGGGGTCGGTTCGGCCCTTGCAGACGTGGTCGAAGTGCTGTCGGGGGGTAATATCCTGGCCATCCTGTTCCTGACGGCGATCCTGTCTCTGATCCTCGGGATGGGTCTGCCGACGACGGCCAACTACATCGTGGTGTCGGCCTTGTTGGCGCCAGTCATCGTGACGCTGGGCCAGCAGAACGGTCTGATCGTGCCGCTGATCGCCGTGCACCTGTTTGTGTTCTACTTTGGGATCATGGCGGATGTGACGCCGCCCGTGGGGCTTGCCAGTTTCGCCGCTGCGGCGGTGTCAGGGGGCGATCCGATCAAGACGGGTGTGGTGGCGTTCTTCTATTCGCTGCGCACCGCCGCCCTGCCGTTCCTGTTCATCTTCAACACGGAGTTGTTGTTGATCGACGTCAGTTGGGTGCAGGGCATATTCGTCTTCATTGTCGCAACAATAGCGATGTTGCTGTTCGCAGCCGCAACCCAAGGCTTCTTTCTGGCGCGCAACCGCTTTTACGAGACGATTGCGCTGTTGCTGATCGCCTTCACCCTGTTCCGGCCCGGTTTCTGGATGGACATGGTGTCGCCGCCCTATAGCGAGGAACAGCCCGCCGAGATTGCCGATGCGGCGTTGGCAACCCCCGTGGGTGAGGACCTGCGTCTGCGCGTGGCCGGTGTGAATGATCTGGGTGATCCGATCGAGTTTGTGGCCGTGCTGACCATTCCGGACGGCGCAACCGGCGAAGAACGCCTTGAAAACGCGGGCCTGTTGTTCCGCAACGAAGGCGAGACGCTGTTCATCGACGATGTGTCCTTTGGCAGTGCGGCGGAAACGGCGGGGCTGGATTGGGATCAGGAAGTGCTGCGCGTGCTGCGCCCGGTGGGTCAGCCCAGCAAGTATTTGATGTTCCTGCCTGCGTTGCTGCTGCTGGCCGGTGTCATATTCCTGCAGCGGGGTCGGGCTGCCCGAGCGCCCGCCAAGGCAGTGGCGACATAGAGGAGGACGCCGTGACCCAACCCGTCTTTGCCACCGTGCATGTGGCCGCGCCAACCCATGGGCGAGAAACTGACGGAATGGTGTGCAAATCACCTGTTTTCGTTCGTTGCGTAAGGGCGTAGGGCATGTGCAAAGCAGTGCTTGAATGGGTCCGACATGGACCGGCCTGCGTGCATGGAGATATGGACGAATGACCCCTTTCGCAATTGCTGGCGTGCAGATGTACGTCAACGCCTTGCAGCCCAACGTTGACGGCATGATGCAGCGTCTTGACGTGTTGATGGCGCGCTTTCCCTGGACCCAGATGGTGCTGTTCAGCGAACTGGCCCCCTTTGGCCCGCTTGAGCGGTTCAAGCTGCCGCAGGAAAACGACATCATCAACAAATTCTGTGATGCCGCACGGCGTCACAAGGTCTGGCTGATCCCGGGGTCGATGTTTCTGACCCATCCCGAGGACGGGCGCGTCTATAACACGTCGCTGGTGATCGACCCCGACGGCAATGTCATCCGCCGCTATGCCAAGATGTTTCCGTTCCTGCCATACGAGGCGGGCATCGCGCCGGGCGCCGAATTCTGCGTCTTTGACGTGCCGGGTGTGGGCCGATTCGGCCTGTCGATCTGCTATGACATGTGGTTCCCCGAAACGACCCGCCAACTGACCAGTCAGGGCGTCGAGGTGCTGTTGCACCCGGTGCTGACCGGCACCACGGACCGCGACGCCGAACTGGCCATCGCACGCGCCACGGCAGCCCAGTTCCAGTGCTATGTGATCGATGTGAACGGCCTTGGGGCCGGGGGCGTCGGCAAATCCTGCGTGGTCGATCCGACATCGCTGGTGCTGCACCAGTCCGGCGGGCAAGAGGATATGTTCCCGATCGAGGTGGACCTGTCGATGGTCCGTCGCCAGCGCGAAACGGGGATGAAGGGCCTTGGTCAGGTGCTGAAAAGCTACCGGGACCGGGCTGTCGATTTTTCGGTTTATGACCGCAGCAGTGGAACGGATGCGTTCCTGCACACGTTGGGTCCATTGGAGGTACCACAGCAGGGCTCGCGTGCGGGGTTGCATGTCGATGTGCCCGCAACACTGGAGGCTGAACGAGCGGCGCGTGCGCCGATCTTTGGCCGCGACGCTTCGCCCGCCATGGGCAAAACAACAAGCGGCTGATCCGCAGGGTCTGCCAGCGGCAACGCTGACGGGCCATTCATCGCGGATCAGCCCATAATAGGGAGGACGACCGATGGATTCCGTCAGCGACTATTACTCGGCAACGCAATTGCGCACCGACAGATGGAGCGCCTTGCGTGAAGTGTCCGCAGAACTTGCGCGCAACGCACCTGCCAAAATCTCTGCCAAGAACCGCGCCAAGGTGCAGGAGCTGTTTGACTCGCTGGCCCTGATCGAACCCTATTGGGCCTTTCCGGGCATGGCCGCCTTTGATCACATGCGTCGTCTGTTTGATCACGGCAGTTACGAGGATCTGTCCTTTTCCGTCCACCGTGTCACACGCGCGCTGACCACTGGCGCCTATCGACGGCGCCACATTCCGCTGGAACGCGACAGCATCGACAAGGAAGAACATGACGACGAGGCGCTGTTGTCCCCCGAGGCACGGGCGCTGACCAAACCCTATTTCGAAGTGCTGATCGTCGATAGTGTCAGCGAACAGCAGGAACGCTGGCTGAAATCCAACGTCTCGCGGATGCGCCGGGTCGAAGACCCGTTCACCTACGAGGCCGTCGTGGTCCCCAGCCTTGAGGACGCGCTGATCGCGGTTCTGTTCAATCACAACATTCAGGCCATCGTCGTGCGCCCCGGGCTGGTGCTGAAATCCAAGCTCGACAATGAAATCCTGCACAGTTTCCTGAACCGCGCAGGCGGGTCCGAAACCATCGATGCGATGCAGCCCGAGGATTACGGCCCCGAACTCTGTCGCCTGATCGCCCGGGTCCGTCCCGAGCTTGATGCCTATCTGGTCACCGAACGTTCGGTCGAGGATATTGCCGGGCTAGATTTGGGGATTTGCCGCCGCGTCTTCTATAATCAGGAAGACTTTATGGAACTGCACCTCAACATCCTGCGCGGTGTCGAGGCGCGCAACAAGACGCCGTTCTTTACCGCGCTAGTGAATTATTCCAAGCAGCCCACGGGCGTGTTCCATGCCATGCCCATCAGTCGCGGCAAGTCGATCACCCGCAGCCACTGGATTCAGGATATGGGTGCGTTTTACGGGCCCAACATCTTTCTGGCCGAAACCTCGGCGACGTCCGGGGGCCTCGACAGCCTGTTGGAACCACACGGGCCCATCAAGGAAGCCCAGGAAATGGCCAGTCGGGCCTTTGGGTCCAAACAGACCTTCTTTGCCACCAACGGGACGTCGACCTGCAACAAGATCGTGGTGCAGGCCGTGGTCCGCCCCGGTGACATCGTGCTGGTAGATCGCGACTGCCACAAGTCGCACCACTACGGCATGGTGCTGGCGGGGGCCGAGGTGGTCTATCTCGACAGCTATCCGCTCAATGAATACTCGATGTATGGCGCGGTGCCCCTGCGCGAAATCAAACACCAGTTGCTGGAGCTGAAAGCGGCGGGCAAGCTGGACCGCGTGCGGATGCTCTTGCTAACCAACTGCACCTTTGACGGGCTGGTCTACAATGTTGAACGGGTGATGGAGGAATGCCTCGCCATCAAACCCGACCTCGTATTCCTGTGGGACGAGGCGTGGTTTGCTTTTGCCCGCTTCAGCCCGACATACCGTCAACGTACGGGTATGCGTACCGCCAACAACCTGCGCAAGCGGTTGCGCACGGACGAACACAAGGCGGCCTATGAGGCCCAGCAAAAGGAATTGGCCGATGCCAGTGACGAGGCCTTGCTGGACGCGCGCCTGATCGCACCGCCGAATGCGCGCATCAGGGTCTATGCCACGCAATCCACCCACAAGACGCTGACTTCGCTGCGGCAGGGGTCGATGATCCACGTGAACGATCAGGACTTCAAGGGCGAGGTCGAACAAAGCTTTCACGAAGCCTACATGACCCACACCTCCACTTCGCCGAACTACCAGATCATTGCCTCGCTTGATGTCGGGCGCAGGCAGGTGGAACTGGAAGGGTTCGAGTTCGTGCAGCGCCAGATCGAAGCGGCGATGTCCATGCGCCGTGCGATCACGTCCCATCCGTTGCTGCAAAAGTATTTCAAAGTGCTGACTGCAGGCGACATGATCCCCAACCAGTACCGGCAAAGCGGCGTGACCAGCTATTACGACACCGAACAGGGCTGGACGGATATGTGGGATTGCTGGGCGCAGGACGATTTTGTGCTCGATGCAACCCGCGTGACCCTGTCCGTCGGCGGCACCGGCTGGGACGGCGATACGTTCAAGAACGACGTGCTGATGGATCGCTATGGCATCCAGATCAACAAGACCTCGCGCAACACCGTGCTGTTCATGACCAATATCGGCACCACGCGGTCCTCGGTCGCCTATCTGATCGAAGTGCTTGTCGAGATCGCCAATGAGCTTGATGACCTTCTGGATGATGCCTCAAAGATGGAGCGGCTGTCCTTTGATCGCAGGGTCAAGAACCTGACGGAAAACTACCCGCCGCTGCCGGATTTCAGCCGCTTTCACGACGCGTTCCGACCCGACAATGAGACGCCCGAAGGGGACATCCGCACGGCCTATTACCTCAGCTACGATGAAAAGAACTGCGATTACCTGGAACTCGACGGCTCGCTTCAGGCGTCCCTTGAGGCGGGCGAGGAAATCGTCTCGGCCAGCTTTATTATCCCCTATCCGCCGGGCTTTCCGATCCTTGTGCCGGGGCAGGTGATCAGCCCCGAAATCCTCGCCTTCATGCGCGCGCTCGATGTCAGCGAAATCCACGGATACCGCCACGATCTGGGCCTGCGCGTCTTTACTCCTCAGGCCTTGGCCAGCGTGCCAAAGGCCAAAACACTTAAAACTGCAGCCGAATAAGGAAGGGCCACACCATGCCAACAGTTCTCAAGAATATCTCGGAAATCCGTCGGTTCTTTCATCGCAACGACGACCCGATCTATTTCATCTCGGCCACCAACTTTAATCTTCTGGGCCTCGACGAATGGGTCAAGAATTTCAAATATATCTGCTACATCGACTGCTATGGCGGCAAGCATCCCAACGTGTTCTGCCCGTCCGAACAGCCCCATGCGGAATTCCAGTCCATCGAGGACATCAACAATTATCTGCTGCAGCACAAGGAAGTCATCGACTTTATCAAGCGCCGTGGCGGCAAGCCCAAATTCGTCTTTCTGATGTTTGATGAAGAGACCGAGCGTTTGTCCAAGGAGCTGGGCGCGCAGGTCTGGTTCCCAAAGGCCAAGCTGCGGTCTTCCATGGACAACAAGATCGAAACCGTCCGCATCGGCAACAAGGCCGGGGTTCCGTCCGTGCCAAACGTGCTGGCCGAGGTCACGTCCTACGAAAACCTGCGCGAGACCTGCGAGAAGGCCAATATCGGCCACGATCTGGTCTTGCAGTCCGCCTTTGGCGACTCTGGTCACACCACGTTCTTTATCAAGTCCGAGGCCGATTTCCGTCGACATGAACACGAGATCATCGGCGAGGGTGAGATCAAAATCATGAAGCGGATCGACTGCCGTGGATCGGCGATCGAGGCCTGCGCGACCAAAGAGGGGACAATTGTCGGCCCGTTGATGACCGAACTTGTCGGTTTCAAGGAATTGACCCCCTATCGGGGCGGCTGGTGTGGCAACGAAATCCTCTCCACCGCCTTCCCGCCCAAAGTGCGTCAGAAGGCCCGCGAGATGACGTTCAAATTCGGTGAGCAACTCCGCAAGGAAGGCTATCGTGGCTATTTCGAGCTGGATTTCCTGATCGACAAAAAGACCAACGACATCTGGCTGGGCGAGCTGAACCCGCGCATTACCGGGGCCTCGTCCATGACCAACCATGCGGCCTTTGCCCATGCCGACGCGCCGTTGTTCCTGTTCCACCTGCTTGAATTCTCGAAAAAGAAATTCGATCTGGATACGTCCGAACTGAACGACCGGTGGGCCAACCCCGACATGATCGACAGTTGGTCGCAGATGGTCATTAAGCACACCGACGACACCGTCGACATCTGCACCAGTGCGCCTGAAACCGGTATCTACAAGATGCTCGAAGACGGGCGCGTAGTCTTTGACCGGTTCGACTATCACCGTCGCGCCGTGGAATCCGAGAGCGAGGCGTTCTTCCTGCAGATCATGCAGCCGGGCAGCTATCGCTATGAGGGCGCCGATATCGGTATCCTCGTGACCCGTGGCCGCTCCATGACCAAAGGTTTCCAGTTGAACGAGCGCGCGAAAAAGTGGATCCACGGCATCAAGCAAACCGTGGACGGCAAGGCGCTGCCCGTGGCCCATGCCGAACCGGCGATCGCGGACCCAGCGTTCAAGATCCTGTAAAGGAAAACACCTATGCTTTGGCGCGCCCTTCGCGAAGACACGCCCGGTCCCAAGTGGGCCGGGCTGTTTGCCGAGTATTGGCCGGATTACAAACGCTGGTGGCTGAAAGAAGGGGATGCGGCCCGCCCGTCCTATCTGGAAAGTCGTCGCGCGCTTGAACAGCATATGCCCGAAATGATGCCGCTGTACGATTCCTTGTGCGAGCTGGCCGGGGGTGGCGATCAGGCGGCGCGTTTCCTCAGTTTTTACTGCCCGCCGCCCTACCTGTCGGCATGTTCACAGGCGATCTGGACCGGCGAAGAACCCGTGCTGGTGCGCAATTACGACTACAATCCCAACGCCTTTGACTGCCTTTTGTTGCGTACAGGCTGGCAGGGACGGCAAGTCATTGGCACCTCGGACGGGCTGTGGGGGCTTGTGGACGGGATGAACGATGCGGGCCTTTCGGTCTCTTTGACCTTTGGTGGGCGCAGCATAGTAGGCAGCGGCTTTGGCGTGCCGCTGATCCTGCGTTACGTGCTGCAGACCTGCGAGACGGCCGAAGAGGCGGGCAAGGTGCTCGCCCGAATTCCGACGCACATGAGTTACAATGTCACCGTGCTGGATGCCAAACGCCACTATCTGACGGCCATGGTTGCGCCCGACCGCCCGGCCGTGATCACCCATGCCGCCGTGGCCACCAACCATCAGGAAAACGTCGAATGGGTCAGCCACGCGCGGTTCACCGCCACCGTTGAACGCGAGCGGTTCCTGCTGCAGCGCCTCACGCTGCACCGTGATCCCGAAGACAAGTTCATCAGCGCCTTCCTGCGCCCGCCGCTTTATTCCACCGCCTTCGAGGCGGGGTTCGGCACGCTTTACACGGCCGTCTATCGCCCCCGTCTCGGCGAGATGGAGGTGCGCTGGCCCGGCACCGTCTGGGCGCAGTCATTCACCGATTTTCAGGAAGGTGGCCGCCGCGTGCAAATCCCCGGAGCCGCATAACAGGAGAAGCCGATGTCGCATATTTTTCCCCGCCATACCAAACAGTTACCCCCAACGGCTGTGCGCGGAGAGGGGTGTTACCTATTCGACGAGACCGGCAAGCAATACCTGGATGCCTCGGGCGGCGCGGCTGTGTCCTGCCTTGGCCATGGCGATCAGTTGATCATCTACGCGGTCAAGGCGCAGCTCGACAGTCTGGCCTATGCCCATACCGGCTTTTTCACCTCGGACCCTGCCGAGACATTGGCCGATCTGCTGATTGAGCACGCTCCTGGTGATCTTGACCGGGTCTATTTGGTCTCCGGCGGGTCCGAAGCGATGGAGGCCGCGCTGAAGCTCGCCCGACAATACTATGTCGAGAAAGGAGAGCCGAACCGGGGCCGCGTGATCGCCCGCAAGCAAAGCTATCACGGGAATACGATGGGTGCGCTTTCGGCGGGCGGAAACGCGTGGCGACGCGCGCAATTTGGCCCCTTGCTGATCGACATGAGCCATATTGATCCCTGCTACGAATACCGTCTGCGCCGCGATGGCGAAACGCTGGAAGAGTACGGGATCCGGGCCGCCAACCTGCTGGAAGAAGAGTTGCTGCGTGTCGGTCCCGAGACGGTCATGGCCTTTGCCGCCGAACCCGTGGTGGGCGCCACCGCAGGCGCGCTGACCGCCGCGCCGGGCTATTTCAAGCGCATCCGTGAAATCTGCGATCAATACGGCATTCTGCTGATCCTTGATGAGGTCATGTGTGGGATGGGGCGCACCGGCAGTCTCTTTGCCTGCGATCAGGACGGAGTCGCGCCGGATATTCTGTGCATCGCCAAAGGGTTGGGGGCTGGGTATCAACCCATCGGTGCGATGCTGTGCAGCCGCCACATCTACGAAACGATCGAGAATGGCAGCGGTTTTTTTCAGCACGGGCACACCTATCTGGGCCACCCGACCGCAGCGGCAGCGGGCGTTGCAGTGGTCAACGCCATGCTGGACCGCAACCTGATTCCGCGTGTGAAGACGCAAGGCGACAAGCTGATGGCGGCCCTGCAGGCCGAGTTTGGTCAGCATCCGAATGTCGGAGACATCCGGGGCCGGGGCCTGTTTCAGGGTGTTGAGTTGGTCGAAGATCGCGAGACGAAGACGCCCTTTGCCGCTTCGCGCAAGATCGCCGGGCGCATCAAGACGGCGGCCTTTGAGGCGGGCCTGATCTGCTATCCCATGAGCGGGACAATTGACGGGCAGAACGGCGATCACGTGCTGCTCGCGCCGCCCTTCATCATCAGTGACGACCAGGTCGACGAGTTGGTCACCAAGCTGTCAGGCGCAATTGAGACCGCGCTGCAGGCCTGAGGTTCAATCCGTGGCGTTGAACACGAACAGCGACAGCGCGATGAAGACAAAGTCCCCTTTCGAGGTTTCAAGGGCGATGGCGGTGGTCAGCACGCGCGGGATGTGATCGATATTGCCGCCCGCGATGATGATCGCACCCATCCAGCCAATGGCGCGCCCGAACCCGACCAGCGCGGCGGTGAGCAGCTCACGTCGCCCGTCCCACAACAGCGTGCGGACCCGCTCGCCCGGCGTCGTGTTCAGGGATATCAGCAGGTCGTGACATTCGGCCCACAATTCGCGAATGGCCTGATAAGTGATCGACATGATCAAGGGCGGGATGATGACAACCTGGGCAATGATCATGGCGGTGGCGGTGAACAGCAGGCCCATAACGCCAAACGGCCCACCGCGCGGCAACAGCAGGTAGCCGATCAGGCCGAGGACAACGGAGGGCAGACCCATGAGAGCATTGAGCGTCATGATGGCTGCAGGGCGGTATTTGAACCGGCGCATGGCCAGCCATGTGCCCGCTGTCAGCGGGATGATGCAGGCCACGAATAGCGCCTTGAGCTCACATGCAGTGAGCGCCGCGTGATTTCCACTAGGTCCGCATCAAGCCGCATGATCAGCTAACAGGCCGCGCGCAGGCTGTCCAAAATCTCTATCATGCGTGACCCGCCTTGTCGTCGGGGTCCGTTGGTTTCGGGTGTGGCTCAACGCGTCGCGTGGACCGTGCAAAAGGGGCTCAGGGCCGCGCGGCGGTCTTCACGATCGCGCCAATCTGCGCTAGCGCATCAGCCATCGGGTTCGTCTTGCGCCAGACAAGCCCCACCGTCCGCATCGGCGCTGGCGTTTGGAAACGGGTCACGCAGACCGGGGCTGAGCGGGTTTCGACCCCCACAGCCATGTCGGGGATCAGGGTGACGCCAATGCCCGCGCCCACCATTTGCACCAGCGTAGACAGCGAACTGCCGTCCAGCCCATCGCGCGGGCGGGACGGGCTGATATTGCAGAAGGACAGGGCCTGATCGCGGAAACAGTGCCCTTCCTCGAGTAGCAGCAGGCGCATGTCCTCAAGCGCGCCCGGTGGTACAGGCGGGGCACCTGCATCGCGTTCGGGGCGCACCAGCACCATTTCCTCGGTGAACAGGGGCAGTTCGCTCAGCGCGGGTTCCTCGATCGGCAGGGCGACAATCGCCGCATCAAGCTGCCCATCCAGCAATTCGGCTGTCAGGCGCGGAGTGACGGTTTCGCGAATGTGCAGGTCGATCTGGGGAAAGGCGTCGGTGACGTCCGCGATTATCCGGGGCAGCACATAAGGCGCGATGGTGGGAATGACCCCAAGGCGCAAACGCTCGAACGTGCCAGAGCGTGCGGAGTCAGCCCATTCGCCCATATCCGCAACCTCGCGCAGAATGGCGTTGGCGCGTTTGCCAAAGGCCTCGCCGCGCGCGGTGAGGCGGACGTGACGGGGCCCGCGTTCGAACAGGGCAAAGCCGAGGCTCTCTTCGAGGTCCTTGATCTGCACCGACAGGGCGGGTTGCGAAATGGCGCAGCGCTCTGCGGCGCGGCCAAAGTGCCCCTCGCGGGCGAGGGCATCGAAATAGCGCAACTGGCGCAGGGTGAGGCTCTTCATAAGGCAAAGCTATTATCACGATAAAGAAATGCAACTTAAACTAATGAATTTCCCTTGGTATGGTCGCCGTGATCAATAAGGGGGGAAGACAGGGCGTGGCCGAATCAAAAGTATGCCTGCCCCACATTCGTGACCTTGTTGGACCAATTGCGATGTCAGGCTGGACTGGGTTCCGCCCTGGCTTACTTCGCTGACTGATAACCTTTGATCGGAGACACACATGGACGGAAATGACAGCGGTAAATGCCCGGTGATGCACGGTGCGAGCCTCGCGAGCACCTTTGGCGGGCGCACCAACGAAGACTGGTGGCCCAATGCGCTGAAAGTTGACGTGCTGCACCAGCATGGCAAGCCCACCGATCCGATGGACGCCGACTTTGACTATCGCGAAGCGGTCAAGGGACTGGACTATGACGCGATCAAGGCCGACCTGCATGCGCTGATGACCGACAGCCAGCCGTGGTGGCCAGCCGATTGGGGGCATTACGGTGGCCTGATGATCCGGATGGCGTGGCACGCGGCGGGGACCTATCGCACCTTTGACGGGCGTGGTGGCGGTTCGACCGGAAACCAGCGCTTTGCGCCGCTGAATTCGTGGCCTGACAATGCCAGCCTCGACAAGGCGCGCCGTCTGCTGTGGCCGATCAAGAAGAAATACGGCAACGCGATTTCCTGGGCTGACCTGATGCTGCTCGCGGGCAACATCGCCTATGAATCCATGGGGTTCAAAACCTTTGGCTTTGGCTTTGGCCGCGCGGATATCTGGGCACCGGAAACGGACATCAACTGGGGCGTGGAAGAGGAATGGCTGGCCCCGTCCGAGAACCGCTATGAGGACCTCGAAGACACCTCGACCATGGCCGACCCGCTGGCGGCGACACACATGGGCCTGATCTATGTGAACCCCGAAGGCGTGAACGGCGAACCCAACCCGGCGCGCACCGCGCTGCATGTGCGTGAAACCTTTGCGCGCATGGCGATGAACGACGAGGAAACCGCAGCCCTCGCGGCAGGCGGCCACACGGTCGGCAAAGCGCACGGCAATGGCGATGCCTCTGTTCTGGGTGCCGAGCCCGAGGGTGGCAGCATCGCGGATCAGGGCTTTGGCTGGGCCAACCCGAACCAGACGGACAAGGCCAGCTCGCTTGTGACCTCCGGCATCGAAGGGGCGTGGACGACCGAGCCCACCAAGTTTGATATGGGCTATTTCAAGCTGCTGTTCGGCTATGAGTGGCAGTTGACCAAATCACCTGCCGGGGCAAACCAGTGGGAACCGATCGACATAAAGGAAGAGGACATGCCGGTCGATGCCTCTGATCCATCCGTGCGCCGCATGCCGATGATGACGGACGCGGACATGGCGATGAAGGTCGACCCGATCTACCGCGAAATCTGCGAAAAGTTCATGGCGGACGAGGCCTATTTCCGCGACACCTTTGCGCGGGCGTGGTTCAAGCTGACCCACCGCGACATGGGCCCCAAGGCCAACTATATCGGCCCCGATGTGCCCGCCGAGGACCTGATCTGGCAAGACCCGATCCCCGCCGGCAAGTCCGATTATGATGTGGCAGCCGTCAAGGCCAAGATCGCGGACGCTGGCCTCAGCCAGTCCGACATGATCACAACCGCATGGGACAGTGCGCGCACGTTCCGTGGGTCGGACAAGCGGGGCGGGGCCAATGGTGCCCGCATCCGTCTGGCACCGCAGCGCGACTGGGAAGGCAACGAAAGAGACCGCCTCGACGGCGTGTTCAAAAAGCTGGAGCCCATCGCCGCAGAAACCGGCGTATCGCTGGCAGATATCATCGTGCTGGCGGGCAACATGGGGGTCGAAGCGGCGGCCAAGGCGGCAGGCTTTGACGTCAAGGTGCCGTTCAGCCCCGGACGGGGCGACGCGAGTGAAGAGATGACCGATGTGGACAGCTTTGATGTGCTCGAACCGCTCTCGGATGGGTTCCGCAACTGGCATTCCGACCGCGCCCACAAGAGCCGCGAAGATTTGCTGCTGGATCGGGCGCAATTGCTGGGCCTGACGGGGGCGGAACTGACCGTGCTCTTGGGCGGCATGCGGGTGCTGGGCACCAACCATGGCGGCACGGACCACGGTGTGTTCACAAACCGGGTCGGGCAGCTCACGCAGGACTTTTTTGTCACTCTGACGGACATGTCCTATGTCTGGAAACCGGCAGGCGAGGGGGTCTACGAGATCTGTGATCGCGCCAGCGGCAAGACCAAGTATACCGCCACCAGCGCGGACCTCGTGTTTGGATCGAACTCGATCCTGCGGGCCTATGCCGAGGTCTATGCGCAGGACGACAATGCCGCCAAATTCGTGCACGACTTTGTCGCTGCATGGGCCAAGGTGATGGACAACGACCGCTTTGACTTGGCGGCCTGATCGGCCCCAAGCCTGACAGAACCCGCGCGGGCCTCGAAAGGGGCCCGCGTTTTCAGTTTGCGCGCTTGACTTTCCTGCCCCCGGGCGGTGTATCTGCGCCGAATTCCGACACGCGCCGAAAGGGCCTTTCCCATGCATGCATACCGCTCACACACCTGTGCCGCTCTGACGTCGGCCAATGTGGGCGATACCGTGCGCCTGTCGGGCTGGGTCCACCGCGTGCGCGACCATGGCGGTGTGATGTTCATCGACCTGCGCGACCACTATGGAATGACGCAAGTGCTGTGCGACCCCGACAGCCCGGTCTTTGCCGACGTCGAAAAGGTGCGCAGCGAATGGTGCGTTCGCATCGACGGTGAAGTGAAGGCGCGCGATGCGTCGCTGGTGAACCCCAAGATCCCCACGGGCGAGATCGAAGTGTTCGTGCGCGACATGGAAGTGTTGGGCGATGCGGGAGAATTGCCGCTGATGGTGTTCGGCGATCAGGAATACCCCGAGGAAACCCGCCTGACCTACCGCTATCTCGACCTGCGCCGCGAGAAAATGCAGGCCAACATGAAGCTGCGTTCGGATGTGGTTGCATCCTTACGCAAGCGCATGTGGGATCAGGAGTTCCGCGAATACCAGACGCCGATCATCACTGCGTCCTCGCCCGAGGGTGCGCGCGACTTCCTCGTGCCGTCGCGTCTGCATCCGGGCAAGTTCTATGCTCTGCCGCAGGCTCCGCAACAGTTCAAGCAGCTGTTGATGGTGTCGGGCTTTGACAAGTATTTCCAGATCGCGCCCTGTTTCCGCGACGAAGACCCACGTGCTGACCGTTCGCCCACCGACTTTTACCAGCTCGACCTCGAGATGTCCTTTGTCACCCAGCAGGATGTGTTCGACACAATCCAGCCGGTGCTGACTGGCGTGTTCGAGGAATTTGGCGGCGGCAAGAAGGTCGATCAGACGTGGGAACAGATCAGCTATCGCGATGCGGCCTTGTGGTATGGGTCGGACAAGCCCGACCTGCGCAACCCGATCAAGATGCAGGTGGTCAGCGAGCATTTTGCAGGTTCCGGTTTTGCCATCTTTGCCAAGCTGCTGGAGCAGGATGGCACTGAAATCCGCGCAATTCCCGCGCCGAAAGGTGGCAGCCGCAAGTTCTGTGATCGCATGAACGCCTATGCCCAGAAGGAAGGGCTGCCGGGGATGGGTTACATCTTCTGGCGCGAAAAGACTGCCGATTCCGTGGCTCAGGAACTGGGTATCCCGGTGAAAGAGGCGCAGGCCAAGCTGAAATCCGGCGAGGTCGAGGGTGGCATGGAAGCCGCAGGCCCGCTGGCCAAGAACATCGGACCCGAGCGGACCGAAGCGATCCGCCAGCAACTTGGTCTTGGTGTCGGCGACGCGGCGTTCTTCCTCGGCGGCAAGCCCAAGACTTTCGAGGCCATCGCAGGCCGTGCACGCAACGTGATCGGGGCCGAGTTGGGGCTGACGGACGAAGACCGCTATGCCTTTGCCTGGATCGTCGATTTCCCGATCTACGAGCGGGACGAGGAAACCGGCAAGATCGACTTTGAACACAACCCGTTCTCCATGCCGCAGGGCGGGATGGAGGCGCTGCAGGGCGATCCGCTGGAGGTTCTGGGCTATCAATACGATCTGGCCTGCAACGGCTACGAACTCGTGTCCGGCGCGATCCGGAATCACCGCCCCGAGATCATGTTCAAGGCCTTCGAGATCGCAGGCTATGACGAAAGTGAAGTGCGCAAACGTTTTGGCGGCATGGTCAACGCTTTCCAATATGGCGCGCCCCCTCACGGTGGTTGCGCCGCCGGAATCGACCGGATCGTGATGCTGCTCGCGAACGAGGCGAACATCCGCGAAGTCATCCTGTTCCCGATGAACCAGCGGGCCGAAGACCTGATGATGAACGCGCCCTCCGAGCCGACAAGCGATCAGCTGATGGAACTTGGTCTGCGCGTCATTCCGCAGGACTAGGCGATCCTTTGCACATCGTGAGCGCCGGTCGGGTGCGCGCCGCAGCACCTTGTGCTAGGTTGCCTCATCTCGTGAGGTAACGCGCCGGGTACCGTGAATGCGCAGCTTTGATCCCCAACTGGCGGAAATACGGTTCGGCTATGGGCTGTCACCGGACATCGCGGCCCCGCGCGATGCGACGCAGATTCTGGACGGGCTTGCCGCACCGGATGACATGGCGGCGCGCTATCCGACCGAACCGTTCCGCACCTTTCTCGACCGCTCGGTCGCGGCGCAAGCCACCCGCGTCATGGAACGCAAGAACCGCGGCACCCCGCAGGAAAAGCAGGCCAGGCAAGAGCGTCAGCAACTCAACCGGGATGCGCGAAAGGCATGGATCGGCTGGGTGGGGCAAAACCTGTGGCGGCGTAGTTTCACGGACACGGCCTTTCGCGAACGGCTGGTGGCGTTCTGGGCCGATCACTTTACCGCGCGGGGCAAGGTTGGCGTGTTTCGGCGCGCCACGACGCCTTATATCGATGATGCCATCCGCCCGGCGATCACCTTGCGCTTTGCCGATCTGCTGCAATCGGCGGTGATGCATCCGGTGATGCTGGACTATCTGGATCAGGCGCGCTCGATGGGGCCAAACAGCCGTGTGGCCAAACGCAGGGCGGGGCGCAAGCCCTCGGGAATGAACGAGAATCTGGCACGCGAAGTGCTTGAGCTGCACACATTGGGCGTCGGTGCGCCGTATACACAGACGGACGTGACCGAGCTGGCCAAGCTGTTCACGGGCATGACCTATCAGGCCAAGAAAGGGTACTATTTCCGCGCCGGTTTTGTCGAACCGGGGGCGGAGAGAGTGCTGGGTCAAACCTATGCGGATGCGTGGGATGACGGGTCTGTGCGCGCCGCGCTCGAGGATCTCGCGATGCACCGTTCCACCGCGCGCCATATCGCGTGGAAACTGGCGGTGCATTTCACTTCGGACGATCCGGAAGCGGCGCTGGTCGATGCGCTTGAGGCGACATATCTGGCCCATGACGGGGCGTTGATGCCGGTCTATGCGACCCTGCTG
Source organism: uncultured Tateyamaria sp. (assembly GCF_947503045.1). Lineage (GTDB taxonomy): Bacteria > Pseudomonadota > Alphaproteobacteria > Rhodobacterales > Rhodobacteraceae > Tateyamaria. The sequence goes on along the minus strand of NZ_CANNCF010000002.1, from coordinate 478,878 downwards.
GATCACCCCGCGTCGTGGCAGCCGCAGTTGGTCAACGCGAAACCACCCATTGATTTCGTGTCCTCCGCCATCCGGGCCCTATCGCCCGCACAGGACGTTGCCGGTGCGGCCACACCCAAGCAGTTTATCAAGTTTATCCTCAGACCACTGGCCCAGATGGGGCAGGCGTGGGAGCAGCCCATCGGCCCGGATGGCTGGTCCGAAAACGATGCGGACTGGATCACGCCGCAGGGGATCGCGGCCCGTGTCACATGGGCGATGCAGGTCCCGCGGCATGTGCGCAACCCGCTGCCTGACCCGCGCGTGTTTGTGGAGACGACCCTTGGCGGTTTTGCGGATGAGCCGGTGCGCTTTGCCGCCGCCGCCGCCGAAAGCAAGCCCGAAGCCATCGGGATTGTTCTGATGTCACCGGCCTTTCAACGCAGATAGGAGCCTGATCATGCCCGCCGCCCTGTCCCGCCGCGACTTCTTGTTCCGCTCAGGCCTTGTGGGCTGTTCGCTGGCGGCCAGTCCGCTGCTGACCCCGGTCAGCTTCGCCGCCGCGCCTTGGGACACGCGCCTTGTGGTAATCATCCTTCGCGGCGGAATGGATGGTCTGGACGTGGTGCAGCCTTATGGCGACCCGGCCTTTGCCGCGTTACGCGCGACCCTCTCGGGGGGACCTGAGCAAGGCGCACATGATCTTGATGGCTATTTCGCGCTGCATCCGGGGCTCGGGGCGCTGATGCCCATGTGGCGCGCTGGGCAGTTGGCCTTTATGCATGCCGTCTCGACCCCTTATCGCGACAAGCGTAGCCATTTCGACGGTCAGGACCTGCTGGAGGCGGGGACGGCCACCCTGTCGGGTGCGCGGGATGGTTGGCTCAATCGGATGCTGCAGGCGGTGCCGGGGGTGACTGCGCAGACGGCCTATGCGATCGGGCGCGACAACATGCGCTTGCTGACCGGTGCGGCGGATGTAGCGAATTGGTCGCCGGATGCCGAACTTACACTCAGCCCGCGGGCCGAACGGCTGCTCGATCTGGTCACGGAACCCGATCCGGCCCTGCACGCCGCGTTGTCCGAGGCGCGCCTTTTGGCGGCAAGCGGGCCGGGACCGGACAAGAAGCGCGCAGCCGATCATGTGCAAGTGGCGGAATTCGCTGCGCTCCAACTTTCGGCAGAATCGCGCATCGCAGCGTTTTCACTGAACGGATGGGACACCCATGGCGGTCAGAAACGGGCGCTGGGCAACGCGCTGGGGCGGCTCGCTGACACGTTGCTGACGCTGGAAAAACGGATGGCGGGTGGTGTCTGGGACAAGACGGCTGTGGTTGCGATGACCGAGTTCGGGCGCACCGTGCGCCAGAACGGGACCCAAGGCACCGATCACGGAACCGGTGGTTTGATGGTGCTGGCCGGGGGCGCGGTGCGTGGCGGACGCGTCTATGGCCAGTGGCCGGGCCTGGGCGAAGGAGACCTTTATCAGGATCGTGACCTCATGCCGACGGGAGATGTGCGTGCCCATGCCGCCTGGATCATGCGTGGGCTGACGGGTCTTGATCACGCGGCGCTTGAGGGGGCGGTGTTCCCTGGACTCGATATGGGGCGCGATGCCGGGCTGTTGCTGTAAGGCATCTGGTTTGGCGTGATGGGATGGCTGAAATCACGTCTCGAACAACCTGCGGTAGCCCGATACGGCATCGATTCTCAGAATTCGGATGCGCAAGGTGACAATGATGTTTCAGCTCGGCAGGCAAGTGCTGTAACGTCCCGGTATGTTTGAGCTTTATCGCCCCCACAACAATCTGGTTCCGGACTGGACTCCGCCGCCTGCGCCGGACGACACCCTAGTCCTTGACGGCGCCTATTGCTGTCTGGAACCGCTGGTGGCTGAAAAGCACGCCGCGTTGCTTTATCGCTCATATGTGGGTCAGGATCATGTGTGGGACTATCTGCCTTATGGCCCGTTTTCGTCGTCGTCCCAGTATCACCGCTGGATTCGCGAAACCGAAGAGGACAGCAGCGTCGAGTTCTTTGCCGTCATGAACAGGATCAGCGGCGCCTATGAAGGTGTCGCCAGTTTCCTGCGCATCGCCCCACAGGCAGGCAGTATCGAAGTTGGGCACATCAATTTCAGCCCGGCCCTGCAGCAGACCCGCGCGGCGACTGAGGCGCTTTATATGATGATGGCGTGGAGTTTTGACGCGGGATACCGCCGGTTTGAGTGGAAATGCGATGCGCTGAACGTGGGATCGCGCCGGGCCGCGCAGCGTCTGGGCCTCAGCTATGAAGGGGTGTTTCGTCAGGCGACCGTGGTCAAGGGGCGCAATCGGGACACCGCCTGGTTTGCCGCCATCGACGCGGAATGGCCAGCGTTGAAAGAGGCGTTTCGTGTCTGGCTGGACCCGGCCAATTTCGATGATAAGGGCCGACAGAAAGAGCGCCTGTCAGACCTCACGCAATTGGTGCGGGCCGCCGAGGACCCTTCGCTTTCGGGGTGATCCCGGAATTCAGATTGCGATCTTGTCGGACAGTCTGCGTTGTACAAGCCCGGCCACTGTTGCCGCCTCGGATGCCGCAGAATCGCCGCGTGCCCGTTTGGCGGCCAGCAGGGCCGTCGCCTGCATCAACTCGCTGTCATCGGCGCTGCGGGCAACGCCGCCAAGAAACTGCGCGATATAGTCGAGAGTCCGGGTATCATTGGCGCCTTCCATGACATCGGCCACATGCGCCATGTCATCGCGATAGGCGATGGGATCGGGTTCCACCACCTCTTTGGGAACGGGGCGCGGGCCGGTGGGGTGTCGGTCCTTGGGCAGATGCGACAGGATCTTGTCCTGAAATTCTGCCAGCGAAACAATGGGTTTGCCCAGATACCCGTCGGCGCCGGCGTCCATCACGATGGCCTCGCTGTCGGCATCACCGGACAGGCCAAGGATCACGTCGGGGCGCTGGTTGGACGGGGCAAGTTCGCGAATCAGGTCCGACCCGTTGCCATCCGGCAATCCCACATCGATGATCGCCACCGAAGGGCGGTAGACCTGCAAATGCCGGCGGGCAGCGCGCAGCGTGTCGGCGCGCCTGATCCGGGCGCCACTGCGCAAACACAGGAGGCGCAAGGCCTCGCAGGCAAATCGGCTGTCTTCAATCACCAGCACCGTCAGCCCCAGCAGGGGTCGCATGGCGGTGGGGGCCGGATAGTTAGGCGCAAACGGGTCGTTCGTATCCATTTTCATTCTCCAGGCAGCTATTGCGACTCATCGTTACGTGTCGATACCTAACAGGGCGTTAACGCCACACTTGCATGGTGTTCCCGGCTTGGCGATAAGGGCGCAAATTTATCCCGTTCACAGGAGCTTTGCATGATTGGTCGCCTGAATCACGTAGCCATTGCCGTGCCCGATCTTGAGGCCGCTGCCGATCAGTACCGCACGGCCCTTGGCGCCAATGTCGGCGCGCCGCAGGACGAGCCGGACCATGGCGTCACGGTTATTTTCATCGAGTTGCCCAACACCAAGATCGAGCTGCTGTATCCCTTGGGCGATAACAGCCCGATCAACGGGTTTCTGGAAAAGAATCCGTCGGGCGGCATCCACCATGTCTGCTATGAGGTCGAGGATATTATCGCCGCTCGCGATCATCTCAAGGCCAGCGGCCTGCGGGTTCTGGGCGATGGCGAGCCCAAGATCGGTGCCCATGGCAAGCCCGTCCTGTTCCTGCATCCCAAGGACATGAACGGCACCCTGACCGAGTTGGAGCAGGTCTGATGGGGATCACCTCGGCCCTCGTTCTGTACGCCGTGATCTGGTGGATGTGTTTCCTGATCGCACTGCCGATCAAGGTGCAGACCCAGGGCGATCTGGGCAAGATCGAACCGGGCACCCATGCCGGCGCGCCCGAGCATCATCACACCAAGCGCAAGGCCCTGATCGTGACCGGTGTGGCCGCGGTTCTGTGGTGCATCATCGCCGGGATCATCCTGTCGGGATGGATCACACTGGGTGATCTGAGCTGGTTCGATCGGGCGCTCAAGCCGTTGTAATCTTGTGATAAAGATGGGTGAATGTGGCCGCTCCGATGATCGGGATCAGCAGGTTCACCAGCGGAATGGACAGCGGGATCGCCATCAGCGTACCCGCCAGCCAAATAGTGCCGGAATGGGCGCTGCGCAGTTCCTTGGCCCGCTTGCGCCCCACGCGGCGCATGGCCGCGAGCGTGAAATATTCACGCCCCAGCAGGAACCCGTTCAGCCCCCAGAAGATGAAAATCGCCGTGGGCGGAAACATCACATAGAGGATCAGCGCGAGGATATTCGCCGCGATCAGCACGCCGAGAAAATTTACCGTGTCGACCAGCGCATCGCCAAAGGGCACCTTGGACGCAGGCGGCAGGTGGGGGTAGTGGCGGTCTTCGACGGCGGCGGCGACTTCGTCCAGAAACATCGAGGTGATGGCCGAGGCCACGGGCATCATCAGAAAGATCGACAGCGCGAAAAACAGAAAGAACGACCCCCAGCTGATCACGTCATCAAGCCAGGTGATTTCGCCGACCCATGGCACGCTCACGCTGTCGGATGTCAGAGTGCCGATCAGCCAGACAAAGCCTGATGTCGCCCCGATCAGCAGCGCGATTGTGAGGGCAATACCGAGCAGGAGGACGCGGCGAAACCGGGCGTCTCCGATCTGCCCGAGGGCGGCAAAGAAGGATGTCAGGATCATGCGTCGACCCATGTGGTGAGGGTGGCTAGGTCCGGGCGCGGGCGCTCGGGCGGGGCGCTGGTTTCGGTGCCGATGTGGATCAGCCCTGCGATCCGTTCGTGTTCTGCAAGTCCAAGTGCTGATTGCATAAATTCCCGATCATGGCTGGGCCAGCCGCTGAGCCAATTGGCCCCCCACCCCGCCGCAAGTGCGGCGTTGAGCAAGGCGAGACAGACCGCTCCGGCGGAGTAGGTCTGTTCCAGCGCGGGGATTTTTTCGGATGGTTTTTGCACCTCGATCACGGCCACAGCGAGGTGACCCTGATCGAACTGGCTGCGCCCCTTGGTGATCTGTTCGGGATCGAGCCCCATGGCCTCTCCGCGTGCCTGTGCCGCGGCGGCCAGACGGGGCATCGCACCCTTGCCCAACACGATGAAGCGCCAGGGTTCCAGCTTGCCATGATCAGGGGTCCGCGCAGCGGTTGTCAGCAGGGTTTCGAGCGTGCCGCGATCGGGCACGGGCTCGGCCAGCGTTTTGGCCGGGCGAGAGCGCCGCGTTTGCAGAAAGTCGAGCGCAGTGGGGTTGGGTGCGGGCATATGTTACGCCTTTTTACATACTCAGTTCCATGTCGTGGCGAAGGGCGGCGACGTCAAGGGGTTAAAGGCCCAATTCTGTGGCCATACGGTCGATTTCACCGATCAGGTGCGCGTCCAGACATGACCCCCGTTTTGATGGCGGCAACGTGGCGGAAATCAGGGGAGGACGCAACGTACGGTGGGCCGTTGGGCCCGGGCGACGCGAATCAGGGTTAACGGCATAGAAAACAGGGGAATGCGCTGTGCACCAGGCGTACACAGGGCGTGCACACACTGTGCACCGATTTGTGCACCGGGGCGGGGTTAACGGGGCGTGCGGTGGTAAACCTTAGCGAAGCCTTAACGCGCCTCGGCCAGCAGCGCGTCCACGTCGAGGCGGGTGTTGACCATCCTGAGCGCTCCGTTTTCGTCCCGTGGCCAGTCGGCGCGCGGGCGGTCACGATAGAGCTCGACGCCATTGCCATCGGGGTCGCGCAGATAGACGGCCTCGGACACGCCGTGATCGGCGGCACCATCCAGCGGCGTGCCGTGATCAAGCACCCGCTGCACCGCCGCCCCAAGCGAGGCGCGGTCCGGGAACAGAAAGGCGCTGTGATAAAGCCCGGCCGCCCGTTCCGGCGCAGGCCCCGCGCCAAGGGAATGCCACGTGTTGAGCCCGATATGGTGGTGATAGTCGCCCGCCCCGAGAAAGGCCGCCTGATCGCCGTAACGCTGGGTGAGCGTGAAACCGAGGACGTCGCCATAGAAGTGGATCGCCCGTTCAAGGTCGGTGACCTTCAGGTGGATGTGACCGACTTGGGTTTCGGGGGGCGCTTTTGCGGGCATGGGATGTCTCATCGTGTTGGGCTGGGTTGAACCTGTGCGGTTCTGCGTTTTGTCGCAACCGGTATGCGCGCGCAGGATTGGTGCAGGGATGCAGATGTGACGCTGGGGTGGTGGGGGCTGTTTTCTGACGCAGAAAACCGCGTATGGAGCGGAAACCAAGTCGGTTTCCGGCCGGTCTTTGCGTCAAAGACCGGGGCAGCAAGACCGCGCTTGCGTGAAAGGCGCGACGCGCTAGGCTGCGCAAAAGCATAGAGGTGAGCAGACCCATGAATGTGACACGCAGAACTGCCCTGTTGAGCATCGGCGCTTTTGGTCTTGCCGGGTGCAGCACGGGCAGCGGCGTGGTGGCGCCGTCCCGGTCCGCAGGTGCCGCCGGATTGCCTGCCGATTTGCGGCCCGCGCCGAATGCGGCCTATGACGCGTGGGTGCGGGCATTTCGTGCCCGCGCGGGTGCGCAGGGGCTGTCGGAGGCGACATTGGCTGCGGGTTTTCGCGGCACAGGCTATTTGCCCGGCGTGGTCAAGCGCGACCGCAATCAGGTCGAATTTTCCCGCACGCTTGAGGATTACCTGTCCATCGCCGCCAGCGACGAGCGGGTCAGCAAGGGCCGCGCCGCCTTTGCCCGCCACCGCAGCACGCTGGACGCGGTCGAGGCGCGCTATGGCGTGGCCCCCGAGATCGTGACGGCGATCTGGGGGCTTGAGAGCTTTTTCGGCGAGCGGCGCGGCAATGTGCCTGTCGTCTCAGCCACGTCGACGCTGGCCTTTGACGGGCGGCGCGGGGCGTTCTTTGAAAAGCAGTTGGTGGCCGCCCTCAAGATCCTGCAATCAGGGGATGTCGCCCCGGCTGATCTGAAAGGGTCATGGGCCGGTGCGATGGGGCATACGCAGTTTATCCCCACATCTTATCAAGCCTTTGCGGTCGATTTCACCGGGGACGGGCGGCGCGATATCTGGTCGGAGGATCCCACAGATTCGCTCGCCTCAACCGCCGCTTACCTGTCGCGCAATGGCTGGACCAAAGGTCTGCGCTGGGGTCGGGAAGGGCCCGGGCCGGGTCGGTCGATCACGCCGCAACCGGGCGGGCCGTCCTTTAGCGTGACGTCGAATTTCAATGCGATCAAGCGGTATAACAACTCGGATTCCTATGCGATCGGGGTGGGTCATCTGGCGGACCGGATTGCCGGGGGAGGCCCCTTGCGCGGCAGTTTCCCGCCGGATCGCTATGGGCTGACCAAGGACGACCGGGTGGCGCTGCAACAGCGCCTGACGGCAGCCGGATTCGACACCGGTGGCGCGGATGGGGTTCTGGGACCAAAGAGCCAGGCGGCGATTTCGGCCTATCAGACGAGTATCGGGCAAGAGGCGACGGGAGAGCCGTCGGTTGCGCTGTTGCGGCGTTTGGGCGGGTAGGTTTGGTTGCTGCGCTAGCGGTAGCTGGGTCGTCGCCATCCCGTCATGCCAAAGGCATGCCGATCTGTTGTTGGCGCACGTGCGGTGCGACGGGACGGGCTGGCCCCTCTCGGCAGATTTGGCCCGGGCCAAATCGCCTACCGGGAAATGGGTGACCCGGCGTCTTCGGCTTGAGTCCGGGTTGAGTGGTGCGTTGTTCCAATGGCTGTTTCGTCCGACGGATGGTCGGTTGTGCCTGTCCGAGCCATTGCGCTGGCAACGGCTGACTGTTTTGTCGACTGCCATCAATCACCCAAACGGTTGACTGACAGCGGGGTGCGTTGTTATTCACCCATATGGTTGAACGAATCACATCAGATGTTTTGAGCGACTTGCTCAAGGCCGCCAGCGATCCGACGCGGCGGGCTATTCTGACGCTTTTGGCGCAAAACGGTCCGATGCGCGTGACGGATATTCACGGTCAGTTCGATATGAGCCTCAACTCCGTATCCAAGCACATCAAGGTGCTGGAACGGGCGGGACTGGTGAAGCGCCGGACCGATTGGCGCGAGCATTTGATCGAGGTCCAGATGGGCCCGCTTTCGGAAATTGACAAGTGGTTCGCTGACCTGCGCTCGATCTGGGATCTCAGGTTGGACGCGCTTGATGCATTGATAACAAAGGGAAATGAAGAAGATGAATGATCTCAATCTGACAGTGGAGCGCACGATCAAAGCCGCCCAAACGGATGTGTTCAACGCGTGGTTAAACCCGGACATGCTGCGCCAGTTCATGATGCCTGCGTCTGGCATGTCGGTGTCCAAGGCCTCCAATGAGCCGAAAGAAGGCGGGCGGTTTGAAATCGTCATGGTTGCCGGGGAGGATGAGATTCCGCACTCCGGGACCTACCGTGAGATCAGCCCGCATGATCGAATCGTTTTCACCTGGGAGAGTCCGTATTCGGTGGAGGACAGTACGGTCACTTTGGCCTTTGCGCCGACCGAAGACGGCACGCGCGTCACTCTCACCCATGTGCGATTTCGCGACGAGGAAACACGGGACAATCATCAGGGCGGCTGGACGGGTATCCTCGGCGCCCTTGAAACAGCTCTGGCCGCATAGACAGGAAAAACGATGGATATTGCACTCATGAATTGGGCGGCTGTTGTCGTCGGAACGATCGCGGCGTTTGGTTTGGGCATGCTTTGGTTTTCGCCAAAGCTGTTTGGCAAGGCCTGGGCGGCGGGGAGCCATGACATCACCACGCCGGACTCGCCGCCGATCCTTGCGATGATCATCCAGTTTGCAGGTACGGCCCTGTTGGCGCTGGTGGTTGGGATCACTGAAACCAATCAGGCGATCATGACCGCCATAGGCGCGATCATGGCCGTGGCCCTGATCGTGGCCGGGATGGACCTGTTCAGTCAGAAATCAGGCAAGGCCACGATGATTGACGCAGGCTATGTCGTCGCTGCGGGCGTCGTGATGATCCTTGCGCAGGGGCTGATTTAGCGCGGGCGCAATCGTGGCAAGGTCGCCTCAGCCGCCAACCATCCCCACGATGTCGTAGGTCTGTTTCAGGATCGGCGCGGTGATCTCGCGGGCCTGTTCGGCGCCGCGTGCGAGGATGCGGTCGATTTCTGCCGGATCATCCATCAACCGTGCCATCTCGGTCGAGATGGGGGCCAGTTTGGCCACGGCCAGATCGGCCAGCGCGGGTTTGAAACTGCCGAACTGGGCGCCGCCATGTTCGGCCAGCACCTGATCGACGCTAATGTCCGCAAGCGCAGCGTAGATGTTGACGAGGTTGCGCGCTTCGGGGCGGTCATCCAGCCCCTTGGCCTCGCTGGGCAGCGCGTCGGGGTCGGTTTTGGCCTTGCGGATTTTCTTGGCGATGGTGTCTGCGTCATCGGTCATATTGATGCGGCTGGCGTCCGAGGCGTCGGATTTGGACATCTTTTTGGAGCCGTCGCGCAAGCTCATAACCCGCGTCGCTGCCCCTTCGATCACCGGTTCGGTGATGGGGAAGAAATCGACGCCATAGTCGTGGTTGAACTTGATGGCGATGTCGCGGGTCAGTTCCAGATGCTGTTTCTGATCGTCGCCCACAGGCACGTGCGTGGCGTGATAGATCAGGATGTCGGCGGCCATGAGGGCCGGGTAGCCGAACAGGCCCAGCGACGCGTTCTGGGCGTTTTTGCCGGCCTTGTCCTTGAACTGGGTCATGCGCTGCATCCAGCCCATGCGGGCGACGCAGTTGAAGATCCACGCCAGTTGCGCGTGTTCGGGCACCTGGGACTGGTTGATCAGGATGGATTTGTCGGGGCTGATGCCGGAGGCGATGAACCCGGCGGCCAGTTCGCGCGTGTTGTGGCGCAGCTTGGCCGGGTCCTGCCAGACGGTTATCGCGTGCAGATCGACCATGCAATAGATCGTCTCGTACGCCTCTTCCTGCATCGACACGAACCGTTTGATTGCGCCAAGATAGTTGCCGAGCGTCAGCCCGCCGGAGGGCTGGATTCCGGAGAAGACTCGGGGGGTGAAAGCGCTGTTCGTCATTGGACCCTCTGGGCAAAACTGTCCGGCTGGCTTACCCATGGGGGCAACAAGCGTCAAGCAGGCCCACCCATGTCCGATCATCGCGAACCAAGCCCCGTAAATCCGCTGCCGCCCGCCGTGTGGCTGCTGTTCCTTGCCCTTGCTCTGCCCGAGCTGATTTTCAGCGCGGGCGAGGCTGGACTGGCCGGAGGCGCGGGGGCTGTGGGCTGGCGTCTGAACGCGCTCAACACGTTTTCCTTTTCCGGGGATGCGTTCGATTTCATGGTCGAAAATGCCCGTCTGCTGCCCGAGCACATGATGCGTTTTGTGACCTATCCCTTTGTCTTTGGCAGCTTTACCTCGTCACTGTTTGCAGGGGTGATCCTGCTGGCCATGGGCAAGATGGTGGGCGAGGTGCTGGGCGGCTGGGCCGTGGTGCTGATGTTCTTTCTGTCCGGCATTTTTGGCGCGCTGGTGTTCGGGCTGGTCACGAACGAGCCTTGGTTGGTTGGCGCTTATCCTTGCGTCTACGGGCTGATCGGCACCTACACGTTTCTTTATTGGCAGCGGCAGGTCGCGACGGGTGGTCCGCAAAGTCAGGCCTTTATGCTGATTGGCGTTTTGATGGGCATTCAGTTGCTGTTTGGAGTGCTGTTCCAGACGGGTCTGGGCTGGATCGGGGAGTTGTCGGGGTTTGTCGCGGGCTTTGCGCTGACGGCCTTTGTGGTGCCGGGCGGCATGGCGCGAGTGATGGCGGTGTTGCGGCGGCGGTAGGGTGTGTCGGGGTGGGCCAGCCCGGCGGCCGCAAGGCGGCCCTGATTTCGGGCGAGGACGCGACAAAGTTCTGATGAGGTCTTTCGCCTGGAATTCAGGACCTGCCCGACGGCAACGTCGGGCCGCGCCGGTCCGCCCCCACGGGGCGGCGCTTTTGCACAACGGATAGCCATTTCGCGGCTTGGCGATGCGCGGCGGGGCTTTGCCCCTTGAATCCGCGTGGTCAGCGCCGCCTGACCGCGCCTTTGATCTCGGTCAGTTTCAGCGCGCCGAACATCTGTGCCGCCCCGAAATAGCTGGCTACGCCAAGGGCGATCAGCCCCAGCAGCGCGCCATAGCGGACAAAGTCGGTGCCCAGAGCCGGTTTCAGCAGAACAGCCATGATCCACATCACAGCGCCCATCGCGAGGGCGGCGGCCAGAATGCGGGGCAGGCGGCGGCGATAGCGGGCGTCGACCTCGACCGTGTCACCCATGCCGCGCAGACCCCAATAGAGCAGGCCCAGCATCGCCCAGCCTGCCACCGTGGTGGCCAGCGCCGGGGCAATCCAGCCCACGACCGGCGCAAGACCCACCGCGATCGCGGCATTGATCACCATGGCGACTACGGCAAAGTGGAACGGGCGGCGCGTGTCGCCGCGTGCGAAATATTGCGGCTGCACCACCTTTTGCAGCACGAAGGCGGGCAGTCCGAGCCCGTAGATGGCCACGGCAAAGGCGATGGCGGCCACGTCATCCACCCCCGTCTCGCCCCGTCCGAAGAGGACGGACACCAGCGGCAGCGGGATCACCACCAGTGCGACGGCAGAGGGGATCGTGAGGGCCATGGCGAACTCGCTGGCGCGGGAATAGGCGTCGCGCGCGCCGCTCATGTCCTCTGCCTTGAGGCGGCGTGACAGGTCCGGCAGCAGTACGATCCCGACGGCGATTCCCACCACGCCAAGGGGCAGTTGGTAGAGCCGGTCGGCGGCAAAAAGCCAGCTGACTGCGCTGTCATATTGGCTGGCCACGAGTTGGCCGACCACGAGGTTGATCTGCATCACGCCGGTAGCAAGTGCCGCGGGCACGGCGGTGCGCACCATCAGGCTCATATCCGGAGTCCAGCGCGGCAGGCCGGGTTTGAGCGCAAAGCCTGCTTGCGCCGCCGCCCCCCATGTGAGCGCCAGTTGCGCGACACCTGCCGCCGGGATCACCCAGATCAGCCATGTGATGATCGTGCCCCCCGTGGCCCATGCCAGCCCCATCGCCGCGATGACAAAGATGTTGAGCAGGACGGGAGCGGCGGCGGCAGCGGCAAAGCGGCCCGTGGCGTTGAGCACACCGGAAAACAGCGCAGAGAGCGACATGAAGAAGATGTAGGGAAAGACGATGCGTCCGAAGCCGACGGTGAGGTCGAACCGCTCGGCATCGAACCCGCCTGCCGTGGCCCAGACCAGCGCGGGCATGAAGATCATCGCCAGTCCCGTCAGCAGCAATGTGGCCAGCGCGAGCCCGTTGAGCGCATCGCGCCCGAAACGCGCGGCATCCTCGCCCCCTTCGACCTTGGCCGAGAACATCGGCACGAAAGCGGCGTTGAACGCCCCTTCGGCGAAGAAGCGGCGGAACATGTTGGGCAGGCGGAAGGCCGCGACAAACGCGTCCATCAGTGGCCCCGGCCCGATCAGGCCCAACAGCATGATCTCGCGCACAAATCCGAGGATGCGGCTGGCCAGCGTCCAGAAGCCCACGGTCAAAAAGCCGGACATGAGGCGGATCGGTTTCATGTGCGTTGGCGTAGCGTCTGGCGGGGGGCGGCGCAACTGGGCAGATGTGCAGGGGCTGTGCAGAGTGCGCGCACGTAATTGGCTGCGCGCATCGTCTATCGGGCGGTCGCCGCCACTACATCCACTTGCGCGGGTCCACCGCTGCGCCTGTGCGCGCGCTTTCCTGTGCGGCGATCCCCATCGCCACGGCGGCCCAGCCGTCGGTCAGGGACACTTCGGGTGTGTCCGTCTCGCCGCGCACAAGGGCGACAAAGCGTTGGTGCTGGAAGAAGGTCGAACCGTTGTGATCACCGGCCTGCAGCAGCATCGGGTCCACGGGGATTTCGTGCACCATCGGCCCTTGCGGTGCGCGCGGCGAAGTCACCAGCTTTGCCACCGGGGCCGGTCCCAGATGGGCGGGCCAGAACCGGCCCGGGCCGGGGACAAAGGCCTCGATCTTGCCCAGGGGGCCGACCGCCGACAGTTCCTCCTGATAGGCGGAGCCTTCGGCGAACATGCACAGTTCCAGCATCGCCCGCGTGCCATCGTCAAAATCCACGATGACATAGCCGCTGTCGATGATGTCGGGGATCTGCTCGTCATAGACCTCGTCCAGATGGTTCACCGCCTGCGCGGCCGAGGCCATGACCCGCACCGGATCGGCCCCCAATGCGTGGCGCATCAGGTCAAAGAAGTGACAGCATTTCTCGACAAAGGTGCCGCCGGTGTAGCGGTTGAAGCGGTTCCAGTCGCCGACCTTTTCCAGAAAGGGAAAGCGGTGTTCGCGGATCGACAGCTGCTTGATCCCGCCGGTTGCGGCCTCGGCATGGGCCAGAAAGCTCGTGATGACGGGCATGTAGCGGTATTCCATCGCGACCCAGACCGGTGCCGGGTAGCTGTCGCGAAAGGCGGCCAGTTTGGCCACGTCATCGGGATCGGTGAACAGCGGCTTTTCCACCAGCAGGGGCAGGGGACGGGTGGCGGCGATTTCGAGCACCTGTTCCACATGGCAATAGTTCGGGCTGACGATCACTACGCAATCAAGTGCTTCGACGGCGAGCAATTCGGCGACACTGCCCACGAGGCGGGCATTTGGCGCGATCTCGCGCGCCTTGGCGGCCATCTCGGCATCGGGTTCAAAGACCGCCGCGACATCCGTGTCGGGCAGCAGGGCGATGTTGCGCAGGTGTTCCTGCCCCATCATGCCGCATCCGATAATGCCGTATCTCACCATTTGTGCCATGACAGGCGTTCCTTATTTCAATCGTTGGACATAGACCGCGCGGGTCGGGTCAAACCATGTGCGCGAAAATTCGATGGGGACGGGGGTCGTTCCAGAAGGACTGGTGTCCGCCCAGCTGAGCCGTTCGATATAGCCGACCGTCTGGCCGGGGCGGGGGGCGTAGGCGTCGGGCGCCCAGTCGGGCACGGAACCGAGGCTGACCCGGTCTTCGGCCCGCTGAATCCACAGTCCCAGCACCGAGCGATAGGTGGCGTAAAGAGATTCGGACATCTTGTCGGGATCGATCAAACCGGCATCTGCATCCAGCCAGATTTCCTCGACTCCCATGATTGTGTCATTGAGCGAGCGCAGGCGGCGGATGCGAGTCGCGCGGCTCGACGTGCCGAATGCAGGCAGATCGGCGGGCTTGTCCATGTGATCCAGCGACAGGATCTGCGCGCGTGGCAGGCCGCCACCTTCCAGCAGTTCAAGCCGGAACATCGCATAGACCGTGCCGGTATCACCGCCCGCCCGCACATAGTTGCCCGAGCCCTGCACGCTTTCGATCAGGCCTTTTTCGCCCATATCCCGCAGGGCCTTGCGCAAGGTGCCGACGCTGACGCCCAGTTCGGCCGCCATCTCGCGTTCGGGGCGCAGCCGTTCACCGTCGATCAGCCGCCCCGACACGATATCGCGGGTCAGAAGCTCGGCGATCTGGACATAGATCGGCAACGCGTGAGGGGAGTTCTGGGGCTGTGACACGGCGGCGTCTGATCCGGGCAGATGAAAATTGATACACTATTGATCTACATCAATGACAGTGTTACGCAAGAGGCAAGTTACCAGATTCAAGGCGCTGCCCCACATGACCATCGTTCCTATCACCTCTCCTGACCTTGATGGCGCCGAAGTGTCATGGTTTTCGGCCCTTTGTTCGGACGATTACCAGTTTCTCGGGGTGCCGGATGGCGATCTGCGATCGAGCTGGGCGCATTGCTCGGACATCGTCAAAGAGGCCGAAGCGCAGGGCTTTCGCAACATCCTGTGCCCATCCTCCTATCAGGTGGGGCAGGACACGCTGTCGTTTGTTGCGGGCTGCGCGCCGATCACCGACAAGATCAACCTGCTGGCTGCTGTGCGCTGCGGCGAGGTGCAGCCCATCATGCTGGCGCGCACCATCGCCACACTCGATCACATGCTTGAGGGCCGGTTGACGGTCAACATCATCAGCTCGGACTTTCCCGGCGAAAAAGCCGAAAGTGATTACCGCTATCAGCGTTCGCGCGAGGTGGTCGAAATCCTGAAACAGGCGTGGACGCGGGACGAGATCAATTACGAGGGCGAGGTTTATAACTTTTCCGGTCTGACCACGGACCCGGTGCGTCCTTACCAGACAGGTGGCCCGCTGCTTTATTTCGGGGGCTATTCGCCGTCCGCGCTGGAGCTGTGCGGGCAACATTGCGACGTGTACCTGATGTGGCCCGAGCCGATGGAAAACCTCGCCGGGCGCATGCGCGATGTGAACGCGGTGGCCGAAAAGTACAACCGGACCCTCGATTACGGGCTGCGCGTGCACATGATCGTGCGCGACACCGAAGCAGAAGCGCGCGAATATGCCGATTACATCGTGTCCAAGCTGGACGACGAATATGGCCAGTTGATCCGCGACCGGGCGCTGGACAGCACGTCGTTGGGTGTGGCGCATCAGGCCAAGGCGCGCGAGCTGGCGGACAAGTTCGGCTATGTCGAGCCCAACCTCTGGACCGGGGTGGGCCGCGCGCGGTCGGGCTGTGGCGCTGCATTGGTCGGGTCGACCGATCAGGTCCTGTCCAAGATCGAAGAGTATCAAAAGATGGGCATCCGCGCCTTCATCTTTTCGGGCTATCCCCATATCGAGGAAGCCAAGCATTTCGGGTCGCGCGTCATGCCGCACTTGAAAACCTGCTCGCTGCCCCATGCTTATGGCCGGGTGCCCGCAAGCGCACCTGCCACACCCCTTGCCGCAGGAGAGCGCCGCTGATGGACCGCGTCCAACTATCCCCAAACCTGAACTTTTCCCGCATCGTCTATGGCATGTGGCGGATTGGCGATGACACCGACACCTCGACCTCCCATGTGCAGGCCAAGATCAACGCCTGCCTCGATCAGGGCATCACGACCTTTGACCAGGCGGATATCTATGGCGGCTATGTCGCCGAGGCGATTCTGGGTGAGGCGCTGAAGGCGGATACAGGTCTGCGCGCAAAGATGGAGATCGTGACCAAGTGTGACATCGTCGCCCCTGCGGGCCGCTATGCCGACGCGCCCGTCAAGTATTACGACACCTCCCGCGCCCACATCATGTCGAGCATTGAACATTCGCTGCGCGACATGGCGATTGATCACATTGATCTGCT
Source organism: uncultured Tateyamaria sp. (assembly GCF_947503045.1). Lineage (GTDB taxonomy): Bacteria > Pseudomonadota > Alphaproteobacteria > Rhodobacterales > Rhodobacteraceae > Tateyamaria. The sequence continues at coordinate 462,716 of NZ_CANNCF010000002.1, read as the reverse complement.
GCTGATCCACCGCCCCGATCCGTTCATGGACCATCATGAAACCGGCGCGGCGCTGGACGAGGCCGTGGCAAGCGGCAAGGTCGGCGCGGTGGGTGTTTCGAATTTTCGCCCCTATGACTGGGACCTGCTGCAATCGGCGATGAAGACGTCGCTGGTCACCAACCAGATCGAGATTTCGCTGGGCGAGATCGGCCCCTTTTCCAACGGCGATCTGGCCTTTCACCAACGCCACGGCCATCACCTGATGGCGTGGTCGCCCCTTGGCGGTGGCGGGCTGATGTCGGGCAGTGACAAGCTGCACGCCGTCATGGACGAACTGGCCGCGGCCCATGGCGTGGATCGCGCCGCGATCGCAGTGGCCTTTCTGCTGGCGCATCCTGCAGGCATTCTGCCGGTGATGGGCACCAACAATCTGGACCGGATCAAGCGGATCAGCGATGCGTGTTCCGTATCGCTTGACCGACCCACATGGTTTCGCCTTTACGAGGCAGCCCTTGGACACGAGGTGGCATGATGACAATGCAAGACCCCAACCAACCCAAAGTGTTTTCTCCGGACGAAAACAGTGGCCGGCAGTTGCGTGACGCCTTTGGCAAGTTCGCAACCGGGATCACCGTGATCACCGCAGCCAGCGCGGATGGGCCTGTCGCCATCGTCGCCAACAGTTTTTCCTCTGTGTCGCTGGATCCGGCGCTGGTGTTGTGGTCGGTCGACCGCGCCGCGCGCCGCTTTCCCTATTTCGATGCGGCAAATCACTATGCGATCCACGTGCTGGCCGCTGAACAGCAGGACCTGTGCACACAGGTTGCCCGCAACGTTCACGCGCTGAACGACGTCCCCCACGAGATAAATGCCGACGGTGTTCCGCTGCTTGATCATTGCCTTGCACGGTTTGAATGTCGCAGGGTGGCCGCACATGATGCGGGCGATCACGTCATCGTCGTCGGTCAGGTGCAGCGCACCTCCATGCGCGACGGCGTGCCGCTCACATTCTTTGCCGGAGGTTTCGGCACGTTGCCGCGCTAAGGCGCGACAACCCACAAACAGACCCGCCGCAAAAGGCGGGCACACCAAGAAAACGCGCGGGAAAACCGCGCATCTTTGGCACCGACGGATTGAAACCGCCGGGCCACGACAAAAGGGAGGGCCCTCATGGGCTTACTACTGGCGGTGCTTGCACCGATGGGGGCCGTGATTGCGTTTGTCCTGAAGATCGGACGTGCAATCGGTATTGTCGCGATTGCCGTCATGGTGGTTGCCATTCTCATTCAGGTTGTTGCGCGATACGTGTTCAACAACGCCCTTCCCTGGCCGGACGAGGCCGCCCGGTTCTGCATGCTCTGGATGACGGGTCTGATGGCCCCGACCGCGTTTCGGCGGGGCGGCTTTGTCGCGCTCGACATGATTTCGGGGCTGATGTCCGAGCGGGTCGCGGCGGTGTTGTCGCTGGTCCTGCTGGTGATTTCGGGCCTGATCCTGTTTGTCGCCGTGCAGATCGGGTGGAGCGAGGTCACCGGGTTCGGCGGCCGCTTTGCCACCGCGTCTCTTTACATCCCCACCTTTGACGGTTGGTTCCGTATCCCGCGCAGCTGGATGATGCTGTCGCTGCTGGTTGGCGTGATCCTGCTTTTGGTGGTCAATGTCGAACTGATCCTGCGCAGCCTTGTGCGGATGCTGGGCGGCGGAGATCGACTGCCCGAGATTGACATGGGCGATATGGCGGGGGCTGAATAAATGCTGATCTGGTTTCTTCCGCTTTTCCTGCTGTTCCTTCTGATTGGCCTGCCGGTGTTCTTTGGCCTTCTGGCCGCGCCCGGTCTGCTTTTGTGGCTGAACGGTCAGGAAAAAGACCTCACCCTGCTTTACCGCAATGTTTACAACGGCATGGACAGCTTTCCGCTGATGGCTATCCCGTTCTTCATGCTGGCGGGCGAGATGATGAACAAGGGCGGGATCACGATCCGCCTTGTCCAATTCTCCCAAGCCTTGATGGGCCACCTGCGTGGTGGTCTTGCGCAGGTGAACATCCTGTCCTCGATCCTGTTTGCGGGGCTTTCGGGGTCTGCCGTGGCCGACACCTCGGCGCTGGGCTCGATGCTGATCCCTGCGATGGAGAAAGAGGGCTATACCCGCCGCTATGCCGCAGCGATCACCGCCGCGAGTTCGGTGATCGGGCCGATCATTCCGCCGAGCGGCATCATGATCATTTATGCCTACGTGATGGGCGAAAGCGTTGCGGCCCTGTTCCTTGCGGGCATCGTGCCGGGGGTTCTTGTGGGCGTCGGTCTGATGGTCATGGTGCGCCTGACGGCGGATCACTACAACCTGCCTGCCGCCAAGCGGGTCGAGTTTGACGGGGTCGAGCTGAAGCCGTTGGAGCAGTGGGTGTCCTTCATCCTCGTGCGGTTGAACCTTGGTGTGTTGATCTGGTCCATCGCGCCATTGCCTGACGGGTCGGCGGCGATGAACTGGGCGACATTGGCGGGTTCGATTGCGGCAGCCCATGCGCTGATGCTGGCGCTGCGCACTTTGGTGAGTTCGGAATTCCGCACCATCTGCAAACGCGCCATCGTGCCGTTGCAGACACCTGTGCTGATCCTTGGTGGTATCCTTGGCGGCGTGTTCACCCCGACAGAAGCGGCCGCCGTTGCTGTGGCCTACGCGGTGTTTGTCGCCTTTTTCGTGCTGCGCACCATGTCCCTGAAAGACCTGCCTGACATCCTGAGCCGGGCGGGCCTGACATCTGCCATCGTGCTTTTGCTGGTCGGGGCTGCTATGGCGTTCAAGACGGTTGTGTCGCTGTCCTACGCGCCGCAGATTCTGGCGGATTACATTCTGACGCTGTCGGAAAACCCGCTGATCCTGCTGTTCCTGATCAACCTGCTCTTGTTCATTGTGGGCATGTTCCTTGATGCGGGGCCGGCGATCATCATTCTGGGGCCGATCCTTGCGCCGATCTTTACCGATCTGGGTGTCGATCCGATCCACTTCGCCATCATCATGAGCGTCAACCTGACCGTCGGGCTGGCGACGCCGCCCATGGGGCTTGTGCTATTCGTGGCTGCTGCGGTCAGTCGGGAGAAGGTGGAAACCATTGCAAAGGCGATCTTGCCTTTCCTTGCGATCGAAATTGCTGTCATCTTTCTGATTACATACGTACCGGCCATATCCATGACCATTCCCCGCCTGACGGGGTTTGCAAACTAAACGATTGAGACATAACGGGAGGAACCAAATACATGCTCAATACAACCCTCAAAACCCTCATGGGCGCCGCGCTGGTCGCGGGCTCTGCCATGATGGCGACCGCGCAGGAATACACGATCCGCGCCACGGCCAACTCGAACGAGAACGACGAAGACTATGACGGTCTCGTGGTGTTCAAGAACTATGTCGAGGCGGCCAGCAACGGTGCCATCGCCGTAGAATTGTTCATCGGCACGCAGCTGTGCAGCAACGGTGCGGAGTGCCTTCAGGGTGTCGCGGATGGGTCTATCGACGTCTACATCTCCACCTCCGGCGGCGCGTCGGGCATCTTTCCTTACGTGCAGGTCCTCGATCTGCCCTACCTGATGGCGGATGACCGAATTGCCGAGCATGTGCTGTCGGGTGACTTCACCCGCACGCTGCGCGACATGGCGCTTGAGGATTCCGGTGATGCAATCCGTCTGATGACCGTGGGCAACACTGGTGGCTGGCGCAACTTTGCCAACACCAAACGCCGCGTGGCCGAGCCTGCGGACATGGATGGTCTGAAGATCCGTACCGTGGTTGCGGACCTGCCGCAGGAACTGGTCAAGGCGCTTGGTGCGTCCCCGACTCCGATCCCGTGGCCTGAGCTGTTCACCTCGTTCCAGACGGGCGTTGTTGAAGGCTCAAAGAACGGCATCACCGACATCATGGGCATGAAATTCCCTGATGCGGGTCTGCAATATGTCACTCTGGACGGCCATGCCTACATGGGTGCGCTGTGGTGGATGAGCAACCAGAACTTCATGGCGATGCCCGAGGACATGCGCCGCGTTGTGGTGGATGGGTTCTATGCCCTGCAACAGGCCACATTCGCCTCGCCCAAGCGCAAGTCGATCGCCGCCTACGAAGAGTTCGTGGCCGGTGGCGGTGACCTTTACGTGCCGACACCTGCGCAAAAGGCAGCCTTCGCCGAAGCGGCGACACCGGTCTATGACTGGTTCAAGGAAAACGTGGCCCGTGGCCCCGAAATCTTTGACGCACTGACAGCGGCTGTTGCTGCGGCCGAAGCGGATGTGAATGCCGCCCGCGACGCAGATCTGAACTAAAGCGGGGCGGGCGACACGCCCGCCTTACTGGAAAGGCCGCTCCGATCCGGGGCGGCCTTTTTCGTGTTCCGGGGTGGTGATAGGAGTGCGCCAAACCGCTGTCCGGAAAGGGAGCCTACCGCATGATTGCCTATGTCACCGTCGGTGTGGATGACATCGCCCGCGCCAAGCGGTTTTATTCGGCCTTCCTGCCCGCCCTTGGCTACGGGTTGGAGGAAGGGCTGGAGGGTCTGAGCTTTGCCCTGCCCGTGCCGCCGGGGCAGTCGCCCATCCATCCGGATTTCTACGTCAAGCCGACCTTTGATGGCCGCCCCGCATCAGCCGGGAACGGGACCATGGTGGCCTTTGAGGCCAAGAGCCAGCAGCAAGTGCGCGATTTGCATGCCGCAGCACTGGCGGCGGGTGGGTCTGATGAGGGGCAACCGGGCTTTCGCGCGTCTTATGGCCCCAATTTTTATGTCAGCTACTTGCGCGACCCGCAGGGCAACAAGATCGCTGTATTCTCAAGCGATCCGAATGAGCCGGGGCGCGACGGGTAGCTAGCCCCCGGCCCGCTCTGTCCCTTCGGCGATGGCGGCGCGCAGCTTTTTCTCAAGGCTCGCCTGCTTGCTTTCCGAGAAGTATTTCAGCCCGAACATGTCCTTGACGTAGAACGTGTCGACCACCTGTTCGCCATAGGTCGCGATCACTGCATTGGCGATGTAGACGTTGCTGGCCGCCAGCGTGCGCGTCAGATCGTGCAGCAGCCCGGCGCGGTCGCGGGTGTCGACCTCGATGATGGTGTAGATGTCCGAGCCATCGTTGTCGAAAGTGATGTGGGTCGGGACCTTGAACGCCTTTTCGCGTTTCTTGATCTTGTCGCGGTCGCGCATGGCCTCGCGAGTGATGACTTCGCCCGCCAGCGTGCGTTCGATCATCTTGCGCAGCCGGGGCAGGCGGGCGGGATCATAGGGGTTGCCGTCGGCGTCCTGCACCCAGAACGCATCGGTGATGAACCCGTCCTTGGTGGTGTAGCTGCGTGCATCGACCACATTGGCCCCGACCAGCGCCAGCGCCCCGGTGAGCCGGGCAAAGATGCCGTGGTGATCGGGCATGACAAAGCAGATGCGGGTGGCGTCGCGGTCCTCGTCCGGGTGCAGATCGATGCCGATCTTGTCCTCGTCCGTGTTGCGCAGCAGGTTGGCAAAGGCCACGTGGGCCGTCACATGCAACCCTTGCCAATAGGGTTCGTAATGACGCGCGGTTTCGATCTGCAGGTCCTTGCGGGGCCAGTCTGACAGCGCGTCGCGCAGTGCCTTCTTGGCCACTGTGCCGCGACCTTCGCGCGTCAGCGCCTCCATCCCGTCCTCGAGCGCCCGCTTGGTCTGACGGTAGAGCGCACGGATCAGCACCGCCTTCCAGTTGTTCCACACGTTGGGCCCGACGCCGCGAATGTCGCAGACCGTGAGCACACAGAGCAGGTCGAGCCGTTTGACTGTCTGCACCGCCTTGGCAAAGTCGCGCACGGTGCGCGGGTCGGCGATGTCGCGTTTCTGAGCCATGTCCGACATCAACAAATGATAGCGCACCAGCCACTCGATGGTGTCGACCTCGTCCTGTTTCAGACCAAGGCGCGGTGCGATTTTGCGCACCATTTGCGCGCCCAGAATGGCGTGATCCTCGGGGCGGCCCTTGCCGATGTCGTGCAGCAGCAGTGCCACATAGAGCACCTTGCGGTTCACCCCGCGTTTGAGGATCGACGAGGCGACGGGCAGGTCTTCGACCAGTTCGTTTTTCTCTATCATCGCCAGCTGCGCGATGCATTGGATCGTGTGTTCGTCCACCGTGTAGGAGTGGTACATATTGAACTGCATCATCGCCACGATGTGTTTGAATTCGGGGATGAAGGCGGCCAGCACGCCCAACTCGTTCATCCGCCTGAGCGCCCGTTCCGGGTTGCCGTGTTTCAGCAGCAGATCAACAAAGATGCGCTGGGCCTCGGGGGTGGTGCGCATCTCTTCGTCGATCAGCGACAGGTTGGATTTGATCAGCCGCATTGCGTCCGGGTGGATCAGCATGCCGGTGCGCAACGCCTCTTCGAAGATGCGCAGGAGGTTCAGTTTGTCCGCAAGAAAGGCGACGTCATCCGCGATGGCGATCCGGTTGTGGATCACTTCAAAGCCGGGTTTGATCCGGGGTTTGCGCTTGAACAGCCGTTCCAGCAGCGGTTCGTCCTTGAGGTGCACCGCCTCGAGCCCGGTGAGGAAGATGCGCGTCAGGTCGCCCACGTCGGTGGCCGCCAGAAAATAGGTCTGCATGAAGATTTCGACGCCGCGCCGCCCGGCCTTGTCCTGATATCCCATGGCCTCGGCCACGGCGACCTGCATGTCGAATGTCAGCTGTTCGGTGGGCCGCCCGGTCAGCAGATGCAGGTGGCAGCGCACGGCCCAGAGGAAATCCTCGGCCTTGACGAAAGAATGGAATTCTTCCTGCGTGAACAGACCCAGCGGCACCAGTTCGGCGGCGTCCTGCACCTTGTAGATATACTTGCCGATCCAGAACAGGGATTGCAGATCGCGCAAGCCCCCTTTGCCCTCTTTCACATTGGGCTCAACCACATAGCGTTGCCCCTGCCGCAGGTGGCGCGCATCGCGTTCGGCCAGCTTGGCACCGATGAACTCGCGTTCGGTTCCCTGAAACAGGTCGGCCCGCAGCCGGGTGTCGAGTGCGCTGGCGAGGTCCTGATCCCCCAGCAGGAACCGGTGTTCCAGCATCGCTGTGCGGATTGTGAAATCCTCGCCCCCCAGCCGGATGCAATCCTGCACCGTGCGGCTGGAATGGCCGACCTTCAGCTTGAGGTCCCAGAGCATGTAGAGGGTCGCCTCGATCACGCTTTCGGCCCATGGGGTGATCTTGTAAGGCGTCAGGAACAGCAGATCGACATCCGAAAAAGGGGCCATTTCGCCGCGCCCATAGCCGCCCACGGCTAGTAGGGCGATCCGTTCGCCCTTGGTCGGGTTCGGGTTGGGGTGCAGCAGGCGCTGGGCCGTGCGAAAGGCTGCATCCACAAGGCAATCGGTGAGATGGCAATAGGCTTGCGTGGTGGGGCGCGACTGATACGGGTCGGCGCGAAAGGCGTCCGCAATCCGGGCCCGCCCCTGTTTCTGGGCCGCCTTCAGGTGGTCCAACAGGCTTGTCCGCGCGCTCTTTTCCTTGTTCGCGATCGCTGCCTTGAGTGCTGCATCAAAGGCTGCGCCGTCAAAGATGTCGGGCGCAGCACAGATCAGGTTTGGCGCAGGCTTAACCGGCGTATCAATCGCAGGTTTGGTCACAGCGTACTCTTTTTGGGCGCGCGCCGGTTCAGAACCCGGACCCGCCAAAGCCGGAAGGTGCGGGGCTGATGATCGCGACCTGGTTGTTGCGCACTGTGGCGACGGCCAGACCCCGTTCGTTGGTGCCATCCCCGCGCAGACGGAAGATGCCCGATGCGCCCTGGAACCCCGACCCTTGGGTCAGCGCAGAGCGCGACAGCGCATTGGAATTGCCACGGCTGACAAGGGCCCCGATCGCGGCGATCCCGTCAAAGGCCAGCCCGGCCAGCGGGTGTGGCGCACTGCCATAGGCCGCCTGGTACTGGCTGTTGAAGGCCGCACTGCGGTTCGGGTCAGGCAGGGTGAACCAGCCCCCTTGCACGCCCGGCAGGTCCAGCGTTTGTGACGGAACATCCCAACGTGTCAGACCGATATACTGGGTGGCGGTTGTCGACACACCCGCCTCGGGCAACAGCTGGGTCAACAGCGGCAAGCCCGCGGATGGGGCGGCGGTCAGGAACACGCTGTCCGCCCCGGAATTGTCCACGGTTGCCTTGACCCGTGGTACGGCCGCGATCAGGCCCTGTTGCGACAGGGGATAGTCGACTGTCCCGGCGAGCGAGGCGCCATTGCGCGCGATGGCCTGACTGATGGCGTTGCGCCCCAACTGCCCGGCCACGTCGTCGGCATGCACCACAACTATCCGTTTGCGCCCTTGTGAGGTTGCGTAGCTGACCAGCCGGTTGGCCGTGTTGTCAAAGGTCGCCCCCAGCACAAAGACATTGCCGCCCGCGATGGTGGGGTTGTTGGAAAAGGCCAGCACGTTGATCCCGGCAGAGGCCGCCGCAACGCCCGCTGCGTTGGCCGCTTCGGCGTAAAGCGGGCCGATGATGATCTGCGCGCCGTCATTGATTGCGGATGCCGCTTGACTCGCTGCTGTTTGCGCGTTTCCGGCTGTGCCATAGACCCGCAGGTCGATTTCGACGCCGTTGAGGCTGCGCATCGCAAGCCGCGCGGCGTTTTCGAGGTTTTGGGCCAGAAGGTCGTCGCTGGCCTGCCCTGACCCGCGCGGGACAAGCAGGGCGACGGGCACGGGCTTGGTGGCGTCGATGGCGGGCCCGCCGCCTCCACCGGTCAAACCACTGATGGCCGCGGGGTCGCAGGCCGCCAAGGCAAGGGCGGCGAATGGCAGGATGGCGCGGCGTGCTGCCTTGCGCAGAGACCTGAAAAACGCAAACATGATAACTCTCTCCCAGCTGTCCCGGGCGGTGCACTTTTGGCCCGCTCCATTTGGGCGGATCATAAACGTACAAAAAGGCGGGTCCAGCGTTGAATCATATCAAGGTCGTTCTGAGCGGCGGACTGTGGTTTGTCGGGGTGCCCATCGGGACGGCGCGCGACATTACGCTCAGGGCGCTGGATGTGCTGGCGTCGGCCGATGTGCTGGTGGCCGAAGACACGCGATCCCTGCGCAAATTGATGGACATTCACGGCGTGCCGCTTGGAGAGCGATGGATCGAAGCGTTGCATGATCACACAAAAGGCAACCTTGTGGCGCGTTTGGTGGCGCGTGCGCGGGCGGGAGAAAGCGTGGCCTATGCATCCGAAGCCGGGATGCCGCTGATCGCGGATCCGGGGTTTGAACTGGCGCGCGCTGCGCGTGAAGCCGGGGTCGCGGTGACCTGCGCGCCGGGCCCATCCGCGGTTCTGACGGCTTTGGTCGTGGGCGGGCAGGGGACGGATGCCTTTCACTTTGCCGGGTTCCTGCCAGCGAGCCGCAGCGCGCGCAAGGCCGCGCTCGCCGACTTGATGGGCGTGAAGGCAACGTTGGTGTTGTATGAATCGCCCAAGCGGTTGGGCGCGTTGCTGGGGGACGCAGCGGCTGTTTTTGGCGCGGACAGACCGGCAAGCGTGTGCCGCGAGCTGACCAAGAAATTCGAGGAAACCCGGCAGGGCACGCTGGGCGAACTGGCGGATCACTATGCGTCGGCGAGCGTCAAGGGCGAGATCGTTGTCCTGATCGGGCGCGGTGAAGCGGTGGCTGTTAATGAAAAAGACATCGAATCGGCCCTAGAGTCAGCACTGCGGGATATGTCTGTGAAGGATGCGGCGGCTTTTGTTGCCGAAACTCTGGGTGTGCCCAAACGACAAGTCTATCAGCAGGCGCTTGCCCTCGCCCGCGACTGAACAAGGATAACATCATGACCTATGCACCTGCTGCCCGCGATTTTGAAACCGGGTGCGCTGTTGCGCTGGATCGTGAAAACCGGGGGCGCATGTCGTATCTGGCCGGGCTGGCCGCCGAGGACGCTGTGGCAGCCGATTATCGTGCACGCGGTTATGCCCTTCTGGACATGCGCTGGCGCGGCAAGCGCGGCGAGATTGATCTGATTTTTGCGGATGGTCCCGGCGTCGTGTTGGTCGAGGTGAAGAAAAGTCGCAGTTTTGAGGCGGCAATGTCGCATATCACCCCGGCGCAGGTGCGCCGCCTGTTCGCCACTGCAGATGAATATGTCGGCACCCGCCCGATGGGCAACCTGACGGATATCCGCTTTGACGTGGCACTGATGGATCAGCACGGTCAGGTGTCGGTCCTTGAGAACGCGTTTTGCGGCTGGGTCTGACCGGCTAGGTCAGCCCTTGCACGTGCCAGTGCGCATTTGCGCACCCCTTCGCCATTGCACAGGCCGCATCGCTACGCCATCTAGGGCAGGTCATATGCCGGAGATGCGCCATGAAGATCGCCTTTCAGATGGACCCGATCGGGGACGTTGATATCAATGCTGACAGCAGCTTTCGTCTTGCCGAAGAGGCCCAGGCGCGCGGGCACAGCCTGTTTTTCTACTCTCCCGATCAACTGGCCTATCAGCAGGGCCGCATCACCGCGCGCGGTCAGGATTTCACGGTCCAGCGCGTGCAAGGCGAACATGCGCAGCTGTCGGAAATGCGCGAGGTTGATCTGACCGATTTCGACGTTGTCTGGCTGCGCCAGGACCCACCCTTTGACATGCACTACATCACATCGACCCACTTGCTCGACCGGTTGAAAGGCCATGCTTTGGTCGTCAACGACCCGTTCTGGGTCCGCAACTATCCCGAAAAGCTGTTGGTGCTGGATTTTCCCGATCTCACGCCCCCCACAACCATCGCCCGCGATCTGGACACCATCAAGGCCTTCAAGGCCGAGCATGGCGACGTCATCCTCAAGCCCCTTTACGGCAATGGCGGGGCGGGAGTGTTCCGTCTGGATGCCAACGACCGCAACCTGTCTTCGCTGCACGAATTGTTCACGGGCTTCAGCCGCGAGCCGCTGATCGTGCAGAAATTCCTGCCGGACGTCAGCAATGGCGACAAGCGTGTGATCCTTGTAGACGGCGCCGCCGTTGGGGCCATCAACCGTATCCCGGCCGCCGGAGAGACCCGCTCGAACATGCATGTCGGCGGCCGTCCGGAAAAGATTGGCCTGGCCGAGCGTGATCTGGAAATCTGTGCCCGAATTGGTCCGTTGTTGAAAGAGCGCGGTCAGGTCTTTGTCGGGATCGACGTGATTGGCGATTACCTGACCGAGATCAATGTGACCTCGCCCACCGGCATTCAGGAGCTTGAGCGCTTTGACGGTGTCAACATCGCCGAAAAGATCTGGGAGGCGATCGAGGCCAAGTGCGCATGAGCCTGCGCGCCCGGATTTTGAACGGCTGGTTGCGCTGGACGGAAAAGACGTTTCTGGCCCGTGCCAGTGATCCTGCTGCGCTGCGCCGCAGTCTGGAGTTCAAGGCGCGCCTGTTTTTCCACGCCCCCGTCGGCATGGCACAGGTCTGGCGCGATCTGGCCGGTGCGCCTGCGCTGCGCATTGCCCCAAATGCCGGTGCTGGCCCTTGCCATATCCTGTATCTGCACGGCGGCGGGCATGTGTTTGGCAGTCCGCGCACGCATGCCGCGATGCTGGCCACGCTGGCCAAGCGTGTGGGCGCCACCGCCGTTCTGCCCCGTTATCCTCTGTCGCCCGAGGCGGTGTTTCCGCAATCACTGGACCACAGTGTTGCCGCCTATCTTGCCCTGCTGGATGAGGGCGTGGCGCCCGGTGACGTGGTGATCGGTGGGGACAGCGCGGGGGGAAACCTTGCCTTGGCGGTGTTGGCCGACGTGCTGGAGCGGGGCCTGCCCAAGCCTGCAGGTGTGTTTTGTCTGTCGCCGTTGACCGATTTGACCGCATCGGGGGACAGCTTTGTCACCAATGCAGATGCGGACGTGGTGTTGCCCGCCTCGCGCATGAGCGAGATGAAAGAGATGTATTTGCGCGGCCATCCGGCGGACGATCCGCGTGCCAGCCCGCTGTTTGCGGCCTATGCGGGTGCGCCGCCCGTGTGGCTTGCGGTTGGTGACACGGAAATCCTGTTAGATGACACGCGCCGCCTTGCCGAGCGCTTGACGGCGCATGGTGTGGCTGTTGATCTGAGTGTCGAGCGTGACCTGCCCCATGTCTGGCCGCTGTTTCACAACCTGATCCCAGAGGCCAAGGCGACGCTGGATCAGCTTGCGGCCTGGATCGCGGCTCAGACCGCGGCCAATGTGCCGACGCGGTAGCTGACTGCCTCTGCCACGTGGGATTTGCGCACTCCGTCTGAACCGTCGAGATCGGCGATGGTGCGCGCCACCCGCAGGACCCGGTGATACCCGCGCGCGGAGAGGCCGAACCGGTCGGCCACGCGGGTGAGCAGGGTGCGTCCTTCCTCATCCGGTGCCGCCATTTCGTCCAGGGCACCGCCTGTGAGGTCGGCATTGCAGCGCAGGGCCGAGCCGTCAAACCTTGCGATCTGGACTTGGCGCGCCGTTGCGACGCGGGCGGCAACCTCGGCTGAGCTGTCGCCGGAACTGGGCAGATCGAGGTCGGTATAGCTGACGGGTGGGACATCTACGCGCAGATCGAAGCGGTCCATCAGCGGCCCAGAAATCCGTCCCATGTAGTCGTCTCCGCAAGCCGGGGCCCGTCCGCAGGCCCGAGCGGGTTCGGAGAGGTATCCGCATTTGCAGGGGTTGGCCGCCGCCACCAGCATGAAGCGGCAGGGGTATTTCACATGGTTGTTGGCGCGTGCGATCATCACTTCGCCTGTTTCGATGGGCTGGCGCAGGGTTTCGAGCACGGTGCGCGGGAATTCGGGGAACTCGTCCATGAACAGCACGCCGTTGTGAGCGAGGGAGACTTCGCCCGGTTTCGCGCCGCGCCCGCCGCCGATGATCGCGGCCATCGAGGCCGTGTGGTGGGGTTCGCGAAAGGGGCGGTCCATGGAAATTCCGCCCGCATCGAGCAGTCCGGCGAGTGAGTGGATCATCGAGGTTTCCAGCGCTTCCATCGCGGAAAGCGGCGGCAGGATGCCGGGCAGGCGTGCGGCCAGCATGGATTTGCCCGAGCCTGGCGTGCCGACCATCAGGAGGTGATGGCGCCCGGCGGCGGCCACTTCGAGCGCACGTTTGGCGCGTTCCTGTCCCTTGACGTCGCGCAGGTCAGGCAGGCCGGTGCCGTTGGCGATGTGCCCGGCCTTGGCTGGTTCGAGCGGGACCTGACCGGTGTAGTGGCGCACGACATCCGCCAGTGTGGCTGCCGCGATGACGCGGGTGGCATCGACCCAAGCGGCCTCTGATCCCGACCCGGCGGGGCAGAGCAAGCCGCGATCCTGTTCTGCGGCCGCCATGGCGGCGGGCAGTGCGCCGAGCACGGGCACAAGCGTGCCGTCCAGGGACAATTCGCCCAAGGCCACCGTCCCTTCGACCGCATCGGCGGGCAGGATGCCGAGGCTGGCGAGCAGAGACAGCGCGATGGGCAGGTCGAAATGGGAGCCTTCCTTGGGCAGGTCTGCCGGCGAGAGGTTGATCGTGATCCGCTTGGACGGCAGAGCAATGGACATGGCCGTGAGGGCTGCGCGCACCCGCTCGCGGGCTTCGGATACGGCCTTGTCCGGCAGGCCGACGATGGAAAAGGCAGGCAGGCCGGGCGTCATGGCGCATTGCACCTCGACCTCGCGGGCCTCGACCCCCTGAAATGCCACTGAATAGGCCCGCGTCACCATGGATTACCCCCGTTCGAACAGGGTTAATGGCTAGTCGGGCTTGGTTTATGATTGGTTAACGCGTGTGGAAAGGGCGCATGCATATTTGTGGAACAATGAAGGTCAAGTTGGCCAATCTGCTGTTGGCACGCCCATGTCGTAAGGAAAGGGGTCGTAGGTGATCTTTTGTCCTTCGGCCCGCCAAGCCTTGAAGGCGCGATCGTTGATCGTGGTTGCGCAATAGGCCCGCGCCGCGTCGCTGACCGGCAGGTCATAGCCGATGATCCGGGCGCAGACCGGGGCATAGAACGTGTCAGCGAGGGAGTGTGCTCCGAACAGCCACGGGCCGTCTGATTTGAATGCTGCTGCGTGGGTCCAGAGCGTTTCGATCCGTGCAAGATCCGCGCGGACGGCGTCGGAGGCTGGAAAGCCCACATTGATGTGCTGCAACTGCATCGGGCACTCGCCTCTGAGGGCTGAGAAACCGCTGGCCATTTCAGCGCAGATCCACCGCGCTGTGGCCCGCGCGCCTGCATCCGTTGGCCACATGCCGCGATCCGGGAACGCCTCTGCCAGTGTTTCGGCCATGGCCATGGATTCGCCCACCACGGTGCCCTCCGGGGTCCTCATCGCCGGGACCAGCCGTGCGGGTGCCAGCGGGGCGAGGTCATCGGCCATGGTGCCGGAATAGAGCCCGACCAGATGGGTGCGGTGGGGGATGTTGAATTTCTCCATCATCAGCCAGCCGCGCAGGGACCAGCTCGAGAAGGTGCGATCGCCGATATAGAGGTCATATGTCATGGGTCGGACGCTATGCGTTGCAGAGCCGTTTTGACCAACGCTGATTTGTGGCACGGGCCATCACGGACAGTGATTGATATGTGTTGCCTTGCCCTTGCCGGGCAGCAGAGTGGTCACGGACAGGTTGTCGATCTTTTGCGCCAGCACGTCCTTGGCTGATATGCCTAGCACCGCCTGCACCTGTGTCAGGATAACGCCGAAATGGGCAACGGCGATGATATGCGCCTTTGGATAGGCCGCCTCGACCCGGCGCACGGCCGTGGCCACGCGGGCGGCCGAGGCGTTCCAGCTTTCACCGCCGGGCGGGGTGTGATCGCCGGGGTCCTCCCAATAGGCGCGGCTGAGGTCGGGGTGCCAGTCGGAGACGGTGGCAAATCCGACCCCGTCCCAGGTGCCGAAGTGGAATTCGCGCAGGGCCGGATCATGGGGCAGGCGGGTGCGGTTGCCCTGGATGGCCGATGCAGTGTCGACCGATCGTGTGAGGTCCGATGAGATGACAAGTGCGGTATGCGGCAAGTGCGCGCTGAGACGCTCCAGCGCCGCGTTGTCGGACAGATCGGCAGGGGCGTCGCGCCAGCCGGTAAAGCTTTTTTGATGGGTGGGGCCGTGGCGTACCCAGTGCCAGGTTGTCATAGCGGGTCGCCCTTGAGCGTGCGCGAGAGCCCGGCGACCACGTGCAGGACACGGTCGGCCTGTGCTGCGAGCGCGATGTTGAGCCGCCCTTGCGCCTCCCGAAATTGACGGGTGAGTGCGTTGTCCGGCACGATGCCTTGCCCGACCTCGTTTGAGACGACGACCAAAGGGGCAGTGCAGGCGGCAAGCGCTGTGAGCAGCGTGTTTTGCGCGGCCCCGAGATCGCGCTCGTCCAGCATGGTGTTGGTCAGCCACATGGTTGCACAATCCAAGAGCACCGCCTGATCGGGTGTTGCCTGAGCCAGCGGCGTGGCAATGTCGGTTTCGGCATTGATCGTGATCCAGTCGGGCCCGCGCCGGGCGCGGTGCGCGTCGACCTTGGTTTGAATCTCATCATCCCAAATGCGCGCTGTTGCCAGATACACAGGTGTTAACCCGCTGTTAATTATTATATTTTCTGCTATTTGCGATTTTCCGGACGCGGCACCGCCTAGCACGAAGGTCAGGGAAGGCAACATTTTTGACCTCATGAGTGAACCAATAGGCGATCACGTGCGTAATCATATCAAGTGCGCAAAACAAGCATAACATCCACAGGGGGATGATTGAGATGCCATTGGACACTGCCAGAGACTTTTCGTTGTCGCGAACAGCGATGAAAGCCGAACTGCTGGATGCCGAAACCGAATTGCGCCTTGCCTATGCCTGGCGTGACGACCGGGACGAAGCCGCCCTGCACCGCCTGATCACTGCCTATATGCGTCTGGCCATTTCGATGGCATCGAAATTCAAACGCTATGGCGCGCCCATGAACGACCTGATTCAGGAAGCAGGTCTGGGGCTGATGAAGGCAGCAGACAAGTTCGACCCCGACCGGGGCGTGCGTTTTTCCACATATGCCGTCTGGTGGATCAAGGCGTCCATCCAGGACTATGTGATGCGCAACTGGTCGATGGTGCGGACCGGGTCGACCTCGTCCCAAAAGTCCCTGTTTTTCAACATGCGCCGGGTGCAGGCCCGCCTTGAGCGTGAAAGTGCCGCCGCTGGCGAGGTGCTGGACAAGCACCAGATGCGCCAGATGATCTCGACCGAGATTGGCGTGCCCCTGCACGATGTCGAGATGATGGAGGGGCGCCTTTCGGGCTCTGACTATTCGCTCAACGCAACCCAATCGGTCGAAGATGAGGGCCGCGAGTGGATCGATGCCCTGGTCGATGAAAGCGCGCAGGCCGAAGAGATGGTGGAGCACAGCCACGACACCGAACAGCTGCGTGCGTGGTTGTTGTCAGCGCTCAATTCCCTGAACGAGCGTGAACGCTTCATCGTGCGCGAGCGCAAGCTGCGTGATCAGCCCCGCACTCTGGAAAGCCTCGGCGAAGAGTTGAACCTGTCCAAGGAGCGCGTCCGCCAATTGGAGGCCGCCGCATTTGGCAAGATGCGCAAGTCGCTGGAAAACCAGAGCCGAGAGGTGCATCACTTCCTCGTATGAGCAGGTTGTTTCACAGCGGAATTTTGAGCGCGGGTGCCCTGATTGCATCCGCGTTTGTCGTTTATGCCTCTGTACTGTGGTCGGAGATTGACGGGGATGTGGTGATCATTGGGGAGTTTCACGACAACCCGCGCCATCATCACGTGCAGGCGGACGCTCTTGAGCAGATCGCGCCAAAGGCTGTCGTCTTTGAAATGCTGACGCCCGACGAGGCGACACAGCTTGCAAATGTGTCGCGCGATCCTGCCGCGATGGAGGCTGCGAGTGCGGGCTTTCACTGGACCAACATCGCCGACTATGCGGGTGTTCTGTCGCGCAGTACGATGATCATCGGCGCGGCCCTGCCCCGTGCGGACATGCGCGGCGCGTTTGGCGAGGGAGCGGCGGCGGTCTTTGGCCCTGATGCCGCGCGCTATGGCCTGACCGAACCTGTGCCGGAGGCGCAGCAGACGGCGCGCGAAGCGTTGCAATTCGAGGCTCATTGCGCCGCCATGCCGCTCGAGATGATGGGCGGGATGGTGGAGGCGCAACGCCTGCGCGACGCCGCCTTTGCCCGCACTGTGATCGTAGCCGTCGATACCTATGGCACCCCGGTTGTTCTCATCACCGGCAACGGTCATGCGCGCACCGATTGGGGTGTGCCGACCTATCTGGCCCGCGTGCGCCCCGACCTTGATGTGGTGGCGATCGGACAGGGCGAGGCAGGGGCCGCGCCTGCGGGTCAATTCGATATCCAGATCAATGACGCCCCGCGCCCCGACCGGGCAGACCCTTGCACGGCCTTGCAGACTGCAGACTGACCCGTCCCCTTCTCTGTTTTGAAAAAATCCCGGGGGAGCGCGCGTCAGCGCGTGGGGGCTGGCCCCGGATGCGGATGGGCTGGCCCTTGGCGGTGCATCGCCGTAAGGTCGCAGCGATAAAGCTTGGCGGGACATGAAAACCATGCTGCAAGACAAACGCATATTGCTGATCCTGACGGGGGGGATCGCGGCCTATAAGGGGCTCGACCTGATCCGGCGTTTGCGCGAACGCGGTGCGGCGGTGACCCCCGTTCTGACCCGCGCCGCCGAACAGTTTGTGACGCCCCTGTCGGTGTCGGCGCTTGCCGGGGAAAAGGTCTATCGCGACCTGTTTGATCTGACGGATGAGGCCGAGATGGGTCATATCCAGCTGTCCCGCTCAGCCGATCTGATCCTTGTGGCTCCGGCCACGGCGGACATCATGGCCAAGATGGCGCAAGGGCGCGCGGATGATCTGGCCTCGACCCTATTGCTGGCCACCGATACGCCGGTGATGGTGGCGCCAGCGATGAATGTCCGTATGTGGGATCATCCCGCGACCCAGCGCAATCTGGCGCAGATCGTGGCCGATGGCGTCAGCATCGTCGGCCCCAACAAGGGCGACATGGCCTGCGGAGAATATGGGCCCGGGCGCATGTCCGAACCACTTGAAATCATCGCCGCTGTCGAGGCGCATTTTGGCCCCCGCCCCTTGTCGGGCAAGCGGGTACTGGTGACCTCGGGACCCACGCATGAACCTATCGATCCGGTCCGCTATATCGCCAACCGCTCGTCCGGGGCGCAAGGCGCGGCACTGGGGCGGGCCTTGCTGGATCTGGGGGCCGAGGTGATCTTTGTCACGGGCCCTGCGGATGTGGCGCCGCCTGTGGGCGCGCAGGTCGTGGCCGTTGAGACCGCACAAGGGATGAAAGAGGCCGTGAGCGCGGCGCTGCCGGTGGATGCCGCTGTCTTTGCCGCCGCCGTGGCCGATTGGCGGGTCGAGGGCGCAAGCGATAAAAAGCTCAAGAAAGTGGCGGGCAACATGCCCGCCTTACAGTTCGCGGAAAACCCCGACATTCTGGCCGAGGTCGCGCAGATGGGCACGGGCCGCCCGGGCCTTGTGGTCGGATTTGCCGCTGAAACCAATGATGTCGTGGACAACGCAACGGCCAAGCGGGCGCGCAAGGGCTGTGACTGGATCGTGGCCAATGATGTGTCCCCCGAAACGGGCATCATGGGCGGGTCGGAAAACGCGGTGATCCTGATTTCGGATGCGGGGGCCGAGACTTGGCCGCGCATGTCCAAACAGGACGTCGCCACGAAACTGGCGCAGCGCATCGCGGACGCGCTGGCCTGATCATCTCTCGTCGCGGCGGGATTTGAGGGTATTTGGCAGGGTGAAAATGGATTCGGTTGCTTTGAAACTGATGCGGGTTGCGGGGTCGGATGCGTCGATCCCCCTGCCTGCCTATGAAACCCCCGGTGCTGCGGGGGCGGATATGCGTGCGAATTTCCCCGATGGCCGGGCCGTTGTGATTGCGCCGGGCGCGCGAGCGCTGATCCCGACGGGGCTCGCCATGGCCATTCCGCATGGGTTCGAGGTGCAGGTGCGCCCGCGTTCTGGCCTTGCGCTGAAACACGGGATCGCGCTGGTCAACAGCCCCGGCACCATTGACAGCGACTATCGCGGCGAGGTGGGGGTGATCGTGCTGAACACTTCTGACGCAGCCTTCGAAGTCACCCATGGCATGCGCATCGCGCAGATGGTGCTGGCCCCGGTCGTGCAGGCCTCCTTTGTCGAGGTGGACGGCCTTGAAGACACCGACCGCGGCACGGGCGGGTTCGGCTCGACGGGGCGCGGCTGATGGTTCTGGTTCTTGGTCTGGCGGCTGTACTTTGGGGCGCGGGGGCGATAATGAAGGTGCCCACCCGCGCGCGCTGGAACATGATCGGCCTTTTGTATGTGGTTGTCCTTGCCCTGCAGGTGGCTTTGCCGGATGCGCATCCGGTGCGTCTGGCCACCGGGGAAAGCCCGGATTTCTGGCTGATTTTGGGAGGCTTTGCCGTTCTGGTCTACGCATATCGCCTGGTCCTGCGCCGCTTGCGCGCGCGCGTCGAGGCCGCAGAGGCCAAGGCTGAACCCAAACAGACAGGCGCGTTCACCGATACCGAATTGAACCGCTATGCCCGCCATATCGTGCTGCGTGAAGTGGGCGGAACGGGCCAGAAGGCACTCAAGGCCGCGCGCGTGCTTGTGGTCGGTGCCGGGGGGCTTGGCGCACCGGTGCTGCAATATCTGGCGGCAGCAGGTGTCGGGACCATTGGCGTGATCGACGATGATCTGGTTGAAAACGCAAACCTGCAGCGGCAGGTCATTCACACGGATGTGCAAATCGGCACGCCCAAGGTGTTTTCCGCGCATGCCGCCATGCAGGCCCAAAACCCCTTTGTCAAAGTGCGCCCCTATCACCGCTGCCTGACCCCGGACATCGTGGACGAGCTGTTTGCTGATTTCGATCTGGTGATCGACGGGACAGATAATTTCGACACCCGCTATCTGGTGAACGCGGCGGCGGTAAGGGCCGGGTTGCCGCTGATCTCCGGGGCACTCACGCAATGGGAAGGGCAAGTGAGCGTCTTTGATCCCGCCCGCGATGCGCCCTGTTATGCTTGCGTGTTCCCTGAGGCCCCGGCCCCCGAATTGGCCCCGTCCTGCGCCGAGGCGGGAGTGATTGGCCCGCTGCCCGGCGTGGTCGGGTCGATGATGGCGGTCGAGGCGATCAAATTAATCACCGGGGCGGGTGCACCTTTGCGCGGCGAGATGGTGATTTACGATGCACTTTACGGCGAAAGCCGCAAAATTGCGCTGAAGCGCCGACCCGATTGCACAACCTGTGGATCGGCGGTAGCGGCGGGCTGAACAGCGCCCTACATTGGGGTCAAAGGAGTTCGCCCACATGACAAACGTGCTTTTGCAGGACTGGGACACGCCGTTCCAGATCGCCCCCTTCGATGCCATTTCAGATGAGGATTTCGCCCCCGCGCTCGATATCGCACTGGAGCGGCACCGCGCAGAAATCGACGCGATAGCCGGGGCTGAAGAACCTGCCACTTTCGCCAACACGATCGAAGCTCTGGAGGCTGTGGGCCGTGATCTCGATAAGGTGCTGGGCACATTTTACACAGTCGCGGGCGCGGACAGCAATCCAGAGCGCGAGGCGCTGCAGCGCGACTTTTCGCCCAAGCTGGCGGCGCATTTTGCCGAGATTTCGGGTAACAAGGCGCTCTTTGCCCGCGTGGCTGCGGTCAATGCCGCCCGCGACCAGCTTGACCTGACGGATGAACAGGCGCGCGTGTTGATGCTGACCCATCGCGGCTTTGTCCGCTCTGGCGCGGCGCTGGAAGGGGCGGACGAGGCACGGATGAAGGAGATCAAGGGGCGCTTGGCCGAATTGGGCACCTCCTTTACCCAGAATCTGCTGGCGGACGAGCGGGACTGGTTCATGGAACTGGGCGAGGGCGATCTGGCCGGGCTGCCTGATTTTGTCGTGAGTACCGCCCGCGCAGCCGGTGAGGAAAAAGGCGTCGATGGCCCCGTCGTGACCCTGTCGCGGTCCCTGATCGTGCCGTTCCTGCAATTCTCGACCCGGCGCGATCTGCGCGAAAAAGCCTACAAGGCGTGGACTGCGCGCGGGGCCAATGGCGGGGCGACGGACAACCGCGCGATTGCCGCCGAAATCCTCACCTTGCGCGAAGAGCGAGCCAAGCTGCTCGGCTATGAGAACTTTGCCGCTTACAAGCTGGAAACCGAGATGGCCAAGACGCCCGAAGCCGTGCGCGCGCTGCTGATGCAGGTGTGGGAACCGGCCAAGGCACAGGCCGAGGCGGATGCCTGGGCGCTGGAACAGATGATGGTGCAGGACGGGGTCAACGGCCCGCTGGCACCCTGGGACTGGCGGTTTTATTCGGAACGTCGCCGCAAGGATTTGCACGATCTGGATGAGGCAGAGGTCAAGCCGTATTTCCAGCTCGAAAAGATGATCGAGGCGTCGTTTTCCTGTGCAAGCCGCCTGTTCGGGTTGGAGTTTAAGCCGCTGGATATCCCGCTTTACCACCCAGATTGCCGGGCGTGGGAGGTGACGCGGCGCGGCGCGCATGTGGCAGTGTTTATTGGCGACTATTTCGCCCGCGGCTCAAAACGGTCCGGCGCGTGGTGCTCGGCGATGCGTGCGCAGGCGAAATTCCCTGAGGCGCAGGCCCCGGTTGTCATCAACGTCTGCAACTTTGCCAAGGGTGATCCGGCGCTGCTCTCTTATGACGATGCGCGCACGCTGTTTCACGAATTTGGCCATGCACTGCACCAGATGCTGTCGGATGTGACCTATGAATCCGTCAGCGGCACTTCGGTGGCGCGTGATTTCGTGGAGCTGCCCAGCCAGCTTTATGAACACTGGCTGGAGGTGCCCGAGGTGCTGCGTGATTTTGCGGTACATGCGGACACGGGCGAGGCGATGCCAGCCGAATTGCTCGAGAATGTGCTGGCCGCAGCGACTTATGACATGGGGTTCCAGACCGTGGAATATGTCGCCTCGGCCCTCGTCGATCTGGCGTTTCATGATGGGGCGGCCCCTGCCGATCCGATGGCGAAACAGGCCGAGGTTCTGGAGGCACTGGGCATGCCTGCCGCGATCACGATGCGCCACGCGACGCCGCATTTTGCCCATGTGTTTGCGGGCGACGGCTATTCCTCGGGCTATTACAGCTACATGTGGTCCGAGGTGATGGATGCGGATGCGTTTGCCGCCTTTGAAGAGGCGGGCGGTCCATTTGATCCCGAACAGGCGCAGGCCCTTGAGGCGCATATTCTGAGCACGGGGGGATCAGTGGATGCAGGCGAACTTTACACCGCGTTTCGCGGGCGCCTGCCGGGGGTCGAGGCCCTTTTGAAAGGGCGCGGACTGGCGGCATAAGCCGCCAGCCATGTGCGTTACTCGGCGGCGACGGCGGCCTCGTCGGCCTTGTGTGCGCCGACCACGACCAGAACGGTTGCGCCCAGAACCCAGTAGTAGGCGGCGTCAAATCCGGTGAAGCCGAACAGGAATGGTGCGGCAACAAATGTTGCACCAACAAGACCGTCAACGATTAGGTGCAGTTTGTAGGGCAGCACACGGATAATCCCGGTTTCGTGATCCGTCAGCGCGGTCAGCGCCAGCGCGGCAAACCCTGTCACGATCGACAGAGCAAAGGCCACCTGGTTTGTCGCCCCGATATTCAGCAGGAACGGCATTGCGATCAGTCCAAGGGCCACGGGATAGTCGATATAGGCGTGCATTTTTTGAGTGAAAAAGCGGTGCATGGTGGTCTCCAAAATGGTGTGTCAGGTCGACCACTCTGCTGGTCGACACCCATAAGGTAGAGTTCGGAACCGATTGGTACAATACACCTGTGCGTGAGGTGGTTGTGATGTCAGTAACCCGCTGTGCGGTCCACCGCATGCACGAACGGCAAACCGGCTTCGCCCCGCCGAATGTTCTCCGCGATGGTCTTGGCCGAATAGGCCGCACGGGTCTCAGAGGCGACATGCGGGGTCACGGTGACTTTGGGATGCGTCCAGAATGGATGATCCGCAGGCAGCGGTTCGATCCGGAACACATCCAGCGTGGCATGGTCGATCTGGTCCGTGTCCAGAGCGGCCAAAAGGGCATCGTCATCGATCAGCGGTCCGCGCCCCGGGTTCAGGATGCGCGCACCTTTCGGCATCAGCGCCAGCGTGCGGGCATCCAGCGTGTTTTCCGTCGCCGCTGTGCTGGGCAGCAGCAACACGCAATATTCCGCTCGTCCGAGACTGTCGTCGAGCCCATCAGGGCCGGAAAAACAGGTGACACCGTCGATCTGCTTTGGCGATCGGCTCCAACCGGCCATGTCAAACCCAAGGGCGCTGAGTGCCGTGGCACAGGCCGCTCCAAGCTCGCCCATACCCAGAACGGTGACGCGGGTGTCAAAGGCCAGCGGTGGCGCCTTGGGCTTCCACGTGCCGGGCGCGGCGTTGATATGTGCGTCCATTCCCAGATGCAGGCGCAGTATGTGGCCCGTAACCCATTCGATCATCCCTTGGGTCAGGGCCGGGTCCACCATCCGGCACAGGGGCAGGTGCAGCGTCGGGTTGCCGACGATGGCCTCGACCCCCGCCCAAAGGTTCAGCACCGCCTTGGCGCGGGTGTAAGGCGTGAAATCCTGCAATTCGGAGTTGGGCGCGTAGACGATGTAGTCGACGTCTGCGGGCGCCATGCCGGTGGCGATCTGAGCGTCCACACCCACGGCGGCGATGGCCGCGCGCAGGGGGGCTTCGTATTCATCCCAGCGGGCTTGGGTGGCGGCGAACAGGACGTTGACGCTCATGGCGCGAACGCGAGGTGGAACAGGGCCATGGGCATTTCCTTAGCGGGGGCGGTGGACATGCGCGCTTTGGGCCAGACCAAAGGCGAGCATCAGAACCAGCATGGCCGACCCGCCATAGCTGACCAGCGGCAGGGGCACACCGACAACAGGGGCCAACCCCATGACCATCGACATGTTCACCGCAAAGAACAGGAAGAAGTTGAGCGCGATCCCCAGCGTCAGAAGGGATGAAAACCGATCCTTGTTCGCCAGCGCAGAGACCACACAGAAAAGGATGATCAGCGCATATAGCGTGAGCAAAGAGAACGCCCCGATGAACCCGAATTCCTCGGCCAGCGTGGTAAAGATGAAGTCGGTGTGCTTTTCCGGCAGAAAGTTCAAACGGCTTTGCGTGCCTTGCATAAAGCCTCGCCCCGTCCAGCCGCCAGACCCCAGCGCGATCTTGGATTGGGTGATGTGATAGCCCGCGCCCAGCGGATCAGAGCTGGGGTCGAGAAAGGTGTCGATCCGGCGAAACTGATAGTCCTGCAGCAACTGCCAGGTGGTGCCCCGCGATTGCAGAACGGCAGTGATCAGCCCAACCCCGGCGGCAATGACGGCAGCGAAATAGGCCCAGTGCACACCGGCCAGAAACATCAGCCCGCCACCGGCAGCCATCAGCAGGATCGAGGTGCCAAGGTCGGGCTGGCGCAGCACCAGAGCCGTCGGAATCAGGATCAGGATCACCGGCAAGATCACCCAGAGGGGGCGCGATTTGCGCGCCGCGGGCAGCCAGTCGTAATAGGCGGCCAGCACCAGCACCAGCGTCACTTTCATCAACTCGGACGGTTGCAGGCGAATGAATCCAAGGTCGATCCAGCGCTGCGCGCCCATGCCGATCGAGCCAAAAAACTCGACACCCAGCAGCAACAAAAGCGTGCCCAGATAGGCTACCGACGCCATATTGCGCCAGAACCAAGCGGGCACCATGGCCACCATCACCATCAGCACAAACCCAACGGCAAAGCGTTTCATCTGCGGTTCGGCCCAGGGGGTAAACGACCCACCCGCCACGGAATAAAGCATCAGAATACCGACCCCGGCCACCGCCGCCAGCAACAGGGCCAGCGGCCAGTTCAGGTACAGGATCTTGCGCGGCCCGGTAGGGACGTATTTGGCATTGTACTCAAGATAACTCATGCCTGATCCTTGCCGTTGATATTGGCCAGCGGCTGGATCGCGCGCAGATCGCTTTGCTGTTTGCGGATGCGGTCACGGTCCTTGGTCGGATAGGCCTCAAGCGGGGGATCGCCGCCATAAAGCGCCTGCAGGGTCACATCGCGCGCGATGGGGGCGGCAGCGCGCGACCCACCACCACCATGCTCAACCACCACCGCCACGGCGTATTTGGGATTGTCGTATGGCGCGTAATTCACGAACAGCGCGTGATCGCGCCGCTCCCACGGCAGGTCCTCGTTGCGGGTGACGCCGCGCGCGCGTTCGGCGGCGGTGATGTTGCGGACCTGGCTGGTGCCGGTCTTGCCCGCCATGCGCATTCCGTCCTCGATGATCCGGCTGCCATAACCTGTGCCGCGCCGATCATTGACCACGTCAAACATCGCGCGACGCATTTTGCGCAAGTTGTTTTCATTCAGCCCAAGGCTGCCGCCACCAAGGACGGGCTGTTCGATGCCGTCGACGGATTTGATCAGGCGTGGCTTGACCTCATTCCCGCTTGCCAGCCGCGAGGCCATCACGGCTAGCTGCAGCGGCGAGGCCAGCATGTAACCCTGCCCGATCGAGGCGTTGACCGTATCACCCACGCGCCAGTCCTGCCCGTGGGTGCGTGTCTTCCACGCCTTTGTCGGGGTCAGCCCCTGTGCCACGGCCGACATCGGCACATCGTGCCGAATGCCAAGGCCAAAGCGGTTGGCCATTGCCGAAATCTTTTCTATCCCGACCTTTACGGCGAGATCGTAGTAGTAGACGTCGCAGGATTGCTTGAGTGAGTTCTGCAGGTTGACCCAGCCGTGGCCCGCCCGTTTCCAGCAGTGGAAACGACGGCCTGAAACCTCAAGATGACCCGGGCAATAGACGGTGTCGTCGGGGCCAATCAGCCCTTCTTCGAGGGCGGCCATGGCGGTGATCATCTTGAAGGTCGATCCTGGCGGATAGATGCCCTGCACGGTTTTGGAGGCCAGCGGGCGGTATTTGTTTTCCGTCAGCGCCGAATAGTCCCGCGAGGAAATGCCGCGCACAAACAGGTTGGGATCGTAAGTGGGCGCCGAGGAAATGGCGAGCAGGTCGCCCGTCGTCGCATCCATCACCACGGTGCTTGCGCTTTCGCCGTTGAGGCGGGCCTGCACGTAGCTTTGCAGCTTGGAATCGATGGTCAGTTGCAGATCAGAGCCGGGGGTTCCCTCGCGCCGGTCCAGTTCGCGCATCACACGGCCTGCGGCGTTCACTTCGACGCGGCGCGCACCGGCCTTGCCACGCAAGGTGTCTTCGACCTTGGCCTCGACCCCGACCTTGCCGATCTGAAAGCGCGGAATGCGCAGCAACTGGTCCGGATCGTCGAGCCGTTCAAGATCATAGTCACTGACCGGGCCCACGTAGCCCAGTACGTGGGCATAGTCTGACCCGAACGGATAGACGCGGCTCAGGCCCACCTCGGGCGTGACACCGGGCAGGGCGGGGGCGTTGACCGACACGCGGCTCAGATCCTCCCACGCGACCTCGTCCGCCACGGTGATGGGTAGGAACGGGGCCGAGCGTTTCATCTCGGCCATGGCACGTTCGACCTCTTCTGGGTCGAGGTCGATGACCTTGCCCAGACGGTTCAGCACATCGGCGACGTCGCCTGCATCTTCGCGCACCACGACGATGCGATAGCTCGGCACATTGCGCGCCAACGCGACGCCATTGCGGTCAAAGACTTCGCCGCGCGCGGGGGGAATGATGCGGATGTTGATCCGGTTTTCTTCGGCCAGCAGGCGGAACTGGTCGGCCTGATCGACCTGCAGGAACTGCATCCGTGCGCCAAGGGCACCGACGAAGGCGAGTTGCACACCGCCCAGAATGGCCGCGCGGCGGGTGATCAGGCGATGGTTCGCCTCTGCATCTATGCGGGGACGTTTCATTACCCGATCCCCCTGCCGCCCAGCTCGTTCGGGGCAGCCTTGCGCACGCCCAACGGCCCATGTGTGATGGCCACCACCAGCGGATAGGCCAGCACAGTCACTGCGATCTGGATGAGCGCCGGGCCAAGCGGCGTCCCTTCGACCAGCAGCACGGCGAGGATGAGTTGATAGGCAATGCCCACGCCGACGATCCATATCGCCACCGACACGAACTCACTTGCGATCGAGGCGTCCCGCAGCGCGCGTGATTGTGCCTTCATCTGCTCGCAGGCGATCAGCGCCAGCACAGCCCAAAGGCCTGGCGGGCGCTGCAGCAGCAAATCGGACAACAGGAACATACCCGCCAACAGCGTGGCGGGGACAAATTCGGGGCGTCGCACCGACCATGCCAGCGCGAAACAGAGGACAAAGTTGGGCCAGATCAGACCACCTGCACCGGTTTGGAGCGGCAACAGGTGCAGAAACACGATACCCAGGACCAACAGACCAAAGGCCAGCCGCATGGTCCAGAGCCGGGAAGAGACCTGTTCGTTCATTCCGTCACCTCGGTCAGCTCGGGCGGTTGTTCCGCGCCGTCCTGACCGCCCAGCACGTCGGTGGTGTCCGAAACGGGCTCGTTCCCGTAATGGCGCAGTACGCGCAGGAATTCGAGCCGTTCGTAGTCCGCCGCGAGGCGCACGCGCAGCCGTCCGCCCGGGTCGGCGGCGACTTGTCCAAGCAGCAGACCGGCGGGAAAGACGCCGCCATCGCCGCTGGTCACAACCCGGTCGCCGGGGCGCACGAGGTCGGGGTTTTCCAGGAAGTCGATGGGCGGCGCGGCGGAGTTGTCGCCTGCCACGATGGCGCGCTGGCCTGAGGGCTGGATGACGGCCGGTATCCGACTGGAGGCGTCAGTGACCATGATGACGCGGGACGTGTTCTGCGCCACGCCCGAAATCCGACCGACAAGACCGATGCCGTCCATGGTGGCCCAGCCTTCGACGATGCCGTCGCGCGCGCCCACATTCAGCAGCACGGACTGGCGGAAGGGGGAGCCTGAATCAGCCAGCACCACGCCGGTGATGTAGGTCAGGCGCGGGTCGAGGCGGACGTTGTTGAGGTCGAGCAGGCGCGCGTTTTCCTGTTCGAGCTGCAGAGCAGCTTCTTTCCAGCTTTGCATCTGGCGGAGCTCGCGGCGGAGTTCCGAGTTCTGCTCGACGATGCGGCGGTAGCTTTGGAAATCGCGCGCGAGATTGATGGTGCCGGTGATCGGGGCCATCGCCCAGTCGAGGTTCGGCACGATCTGATCGGTGACCTGCGCGCGGAATCTCTCGACCCTCGGGCTGTCGATCCGCCAGAGCAGGAAGGTGCCCGTCAGGAGCAGGACCAGCACAGCCAGAACCAGCCGCCGCAGCGGGCCGGTATAGTCGACATTTGTGCTGTCCTTGGCCAAGATTGCTCACCTCAGTTGGGGCAGGTTGACGCGATGGTCTGATATTTGCCGATCCATGGCAAGTGACCTGGTGTCCCACGCTGGGACATTTCGCAATCACAATAATTTCAAATACTTACGTAGTTAGCAGAGTCTTAACGCGCCCTAGCTGTCATAATCGATGGCGTGGCGCAGCTGGGTTTCGTATTCCAGTGCCTTGCCGGTGCCGAGGGCCACGCAGTTCAGGCTTTCATCCGCGATGGACACGGCCAGACCGGTTTGTTCGCGCAGCGCAAGGTCGAGATCACCCAAGAGCGCGCCGCCACCTGTCAGCATCACACCGCGATCCACGATGTCTGCCGCAAGGTCGGGGGGCGTCGTTTCAAGGGCCGTCATCACCGCCTCGCAGATTTGCTGCACGGGTTCGGCCAGCGCCTCGGCAATCTGGGCCTGCGTGACTTCGATTTCCTTAGGCACACCATTGAGCAGGTCGCGCCCGCGGATCTGCATCGAAGTGCCGCGCCCGTCATCGGGCATGCGCGCGGTGCCGATGGAGGTCTTGATCCGTTCAGCCGTTGTTTCGCCGACCAAAAGGTTCTGCTGGCGGCGCAGATAAGAGATGATCGCCTCGTCCATGCGGTCGCCGCCGACCCTTACGGACCGGGCGTAGACAATGTCACCAAGGGACAGAACGGCCACTTCGGTCGTCCCGCCGCCGATATCCACAACCATATTGCCGGTGGGGTCGGTGATGGGCATGCCCGCGCCGATGGCCGCCGCGATGGGTTCGGCAATCAGACCCGCGCGGCGTGCGCCTGCGGACAGAACCGACTGGCGGATGGCGCGTTTTTCGACCGGTGTCGCACCGTGGGGCACGCAGACGATGATCTTGGGTTTCGAGAACGTCGAGCGTTTGTGGACCTTGCGGATGAAGTGCTTGATCATCTCTTCGGCGGTGTCGAAGTCGGCGATGACGCCTTCGCGCATGGGCCGGATCGCCTCGATCGAGCCGGGCGTGCGGCCCAGCATCAACTTGGCATCTTCGCCCACGGCCAGCACTTTTTTCACGCCGTCCTTGATGTGATAGGCGACCACTGAGGGTTCGGACAGCACGACGCCCTTGCCCTTGACGTAGACCAGCGTGTTCGCAGTGCCGAGGTCGATCGCCATATCCGACGAAAACAATCCACCAAGATTTCCGAATATCGACATCTGCTGCGCACCTCGAATGCATTATTGGCGCCCCGACTCGGGAACGCATGTAACTGCTGTCTTATAGGGATGCGGATCGGCAGGTGAAAGGCCGGAATCGCCCGTAAACAAGCGCCATCGCGCCGATCCTCGGGGGGCGGAGGCGTGGTGGGCAGATTGCCCACCCTACGGGGTTTGGTTGGGGGCGCGATCCACGGTGAAGATGGTGTAGGGTGGGCAATCTGCCCACCTTGGCTGTGCTTTTATCTGCGCCGGGATCAGGCCCGTTTGCGCCGCATCAGGCCAAAAGCACCGAGACCGGCCAGAAGCAGCGGCAGCCCGGCGGGCAGGGGGACGGGGCTGGTTTCGACAATGGTCGAGCTGATCGTGTAGGCATAGCTGAAGTCATTCACGGTCTGCAGGTCGCCGAAAAAGCCCAGACCGACATTGTAGGTGCCCGGCCCGATGGGTGTGCCAGCGGTCGACAGAATCTGCAGCGCGCCTGATGGCGCAATTGTGCCGGTGAACAGGTTGCTCACCGTGGACGTTGTCACATCGTTGATGATGAATTGCAGCGCTTGCGTGCCTGTCAGAATGCCGGAAATCGACAGTTCAGTGATCTGCTGATTGGCGCTCACCTCGAAATAGAACGCATCAATCGGGTCGGCCCGTCCGCCGACGCAAAAGCTGGCGGCGCGGCAGGAGAGTGTGCCGATCACGTTGGACGCGGTGGTGCCGGACGGCGCTGCGCCAAGGTTGTTGCCGGTTGCGCCCAAGGCGTTGGCGTAGTTGCCGCCTGGTGCATTGGATTCCAGAACGGTGATTGTGTTGGCGGTGGCCGCAGAGGCGCCGAGCACTGCGATGAGTGCGGAAATTGCAATATATTTCATATACCTAACCTGTGGTGATAAAATTACGTGGCGGGACGTTAGCAGCCTCGAATAATCCGTCAAGCCGTTGGTTTTTGTCTGTGCGCGCGCCTAGCCAAGCGCCGTTTCGAGGAAACCGGTCAGGGTATCCCGGGCCGTCAGTGGCAGCACATGTGCCACATATTGGTCGGGTCGCACCAGCACGAGCGCGCCTGCGTCCCGGTCGATCCCCCGCAGATCGAAGATGTCTGTGGTGGGGTCCGGGCAGAACAGCTTTTCCTTGTCGCGCAGGCCAAGGCGCCCGGTTGCGGGGAAGAGGGCGGTGTGTGTCGGATCAAAGGTCGTGTCGCGATGTGCGCTTTGCACGATCAGGCGCAGGTCGAGTTGTGCGCGCTGTGCGGCGGGGTCATCGGCCAGGTGTTCTGCCAGCGCTATTGCCAGCGCCGGGTCCCGTCCGGCAAAAGTCATCACCCGCCATCGCCCGTCGGCGGTGATCGTGTGGCCAAGCTCGATCCGATATGCGTCCGCCCAGCGGATCACCGGGGCGGAGTGAAAGCGCGTGCCGATCTCGAACCCGGTGGCGCGGTGTTGGTCGCCGGTGGGGCCGCAGATGAGCGAGGGGGCATAGCGGGTTTCGACCCCGGCGGTGTAGCGCCCGTGTTTCTGGAAATAGCGTTGGAAGTCGGCCCCGTCGCGGCCCGCGCCAGAGGCGAACATCGCGGCAAAGGCCTTGTCAAAATCGATGAGTTCCTGCGCGATGGCGCGCCGTTCGGCGCTATAGCTGTGCAGCAGGGCCGGGCCCGCCCGCCCTTCGATCACGGATTGCAGTTTCCAGCCCAGATTGAACGCATCGGCCATCGACACGTTCATGCCTTGCCCCGCCTTGGGGCTGTGGGTGTGGCACGCATCCCCGGCGATAAAGACGCGCGGGGCTTGGGGGCTGTTCATGGGCACGTCGCTGAAGCTGTCGCTGATCCGCTGGCAGATTTCGTAGACGGACCACCATGCGACCTCTTTCACATCGAGGTGGTAGGGATGAAGGATGCGCTGTGCGGCGCTGATCACGCGGTCGGGGGTGATGTCGCGGTCGGCGACGCGCTCGTCCGGGTTGAGCTTGTCCAGTTCGATGTAGAGCCGGACCATGTGCCCGCCTTCGCGCGGGATGATCAGTAGGCTGCCCTCGGTGCTGGACTGGATTGCGCATTTGAAGCGGATGTCGGGGAAGTCGGTGACCGCAAGCACGTCCATCACCCCCCATGCCGCATTGGCCGCCTCGCCGCGCAGTTGCACCCCGAGTGCGCGGCGCACTTGGCTGCGGGCGCCGTCGCAGCCGACCACGAAGCGGGCGCTGATGGTCTCGCGCGTGCCGTTTGTTTCGAGCGTGACCGACACGGGTGCGTCCGGTCCCTCTGGCACCGTCAGGTCGATCATGCGGGTGTCGTAGTCCGGTTCCAGCCGTGTCGCCGATTTGCGCATGAGATCGAGGTAGAAATCCTGCACCCGCGCCTGGCTGAGGATCACGTGGGGCATGTCCGAGAGCCCATCCTCGACGTCCTTGATCCGGTCTGCGCGGGCGATGTGGTCGGGGTGCTGCGGGGCGGGCCGCCAGAAGGTCGTTTCGTTGACGTGGTAGGCCTCGTGAAGAACCTGATGGGCAAAGCCGAAGGCGGCGAACATCTCCATCGTGCGGCATGCGATGCCGTCGGCCTGACCCACGATCAGCGGTCCGTCGCGCTGTTCGACGATCCGCGTGCGGATGTGGGGGAATTGCGCGAGGTAGGCGGCGAGGGTCAGGCCAGCGGGCCCGGTGCCGACGATCAGGATATCGCAACTGTCCGGCGGGATGTCGCGATCTGCGGCGGGTTTGAGGGCAGGGTCGCCGGGGCGGAAACCGTCTTGGTGGTATTGCATGGCGTTCGTATACACCGAACACGGGCGGACGACACGTCCGCCTTACGGGGATCGGTTGGTGTAAGGCGGGCGTGTCGCCCGCCCGTGCTCAGCTGACGTCCTTGTAGCTGACCTCGCGCTTGTCGCTGCCGGTCTTTTCGCGCCGCACCAGCAGGCGGTTGAGGGCGTGGACATATGCGCGCGTGCTGGCCACGACCGTGTCCGTGTCTGCGGACTGGCCTGTGACGATGCGCCCGTCTTCCTCCATCCGCACGGAGACTGTGGCCTGCGCATCCGTCCCTTCGGTCACCGCATGCACCTGATAAAGCTGCAAGCGGGCGGTGTGTTCGACCAGTGCCTTGATGCAGTTGAAGGACGCATCCACGGGGCCGTCACCGGTCTGTTCGGTGCTGTGGCTTTGCCCGTCGATATCCAGCGTCATGCGCGCGCGGTTGGGTTCTTCGGTGCCGCAGATGACGTGCATGGAGGTGAGCTTGATCCGGTCTTCCTCGGCGTCCGTGGCGGTGCGCATCAGCGCGATCAGGTCATCCTCGTAGATTTCCTTTTTGCGGTCGGCCAGCGCCTTGAAACGGACAAACACGTCCTTGAGCTGGTTATCGCCCAGCTCATATCCCAGATCCTCGAGCTTGGAGCGCAGGGCGGCCCGGCCCGAGTGCTTGCCCATGACGATGTTGGTCTCGGTCAGGCCGACATCTTCGGGGCGCATGATCTCGAAGGTTTCGGCGTTTTTCAGCATGCCGTCCTGGTGGATGCCGGATTCATGGGCAAAGGCGTTCTTGCCCACGATGGCCTTGTTGAATTGCACCGGGAAACCCGAAACCGTCGCCACGCGGCGCGAGATGTTCATGATCTTGGTGCTATCGATGCCGGTGCGGAACGGCATGATGTCGTTGCGCACCTTGAGGGCCATCACGACCTCTTCGAGCGCGGTGTTGCCTGCGCGTTCGCCCAGACCGTTGATTGTGCATTCGATCTGGCGTGCGCCTGCCTCGACCGCCGCGAGGCTGTTCGCCGTCGCCATGCCAAGGTCGTTGTGGCAATGGGTGGCAAAGATGACCTCATCCGCGCCGGGCACGTTTTCGATCAGCTTGGCGATCAGATCCGCGCTTTCGCGTGGGGCGGTGTAGCCCACCGTGTCGGGGATGTTGATGGTGGTTGCGCCCGATTTGATGGCGATTTCAACCACGCGGTAGAGGTAGTCGAGTTCCGTGCGCGTCGCATCCATCGGCGACCATTGCACGTTGTCGCAGAGGTTGCGCGCATGGGTCACCGTCTGTTCGATCCGTTCGGCCATTTCGTCCTTGGTCAAGTTCGGGATGGCGCGGTGCAGTGGCGAGGTGCCGATGAAGGTGTGGATGCGGGGCCGTTCTGCGTGTTTCACCGCCTCCCAGCAGCGGTCGATATCGCCCAGTTGCGCGCGCGCCAGTCCGCAGATGACGGAGGTTTTGGCGTTCTTTGCGATTTCGCTGACGGCGTTGAAGTCCCCTTCGGAGGCGATGGGAAATCCGGCCTCGATGATGTCGACGCCCATGTCGTCGAGCAGGGCTGCGATTTCGAGCTTTTCAGCATGGGTCATCGTCGCGCCCGGGGATTGTTCGCCGTCGCGCAGCGTGGTGTCGAAGATGACAACACGGTCCTGGGTTTTGTCAGTATCGGTCATTTTGGGTTCTCTTTTGAATTCTGTTCCTGAAGCCTTTTGGCGCGCGGGCTATCCTCTGAGCGGGCGCGCCAACCGGCTGCGCTCAGAGGCGGATTAGGAGCAGGAGGCCACGGCCAAGCGCGCCGGTGGGGCGTGCGGTTGGGATATGTGTGGCGCATGTCATGGCCGTAGTTATACCGCGCCTTTGGCAAATGGGAAGTCTGGATTTGCGGACCACGGGCGGGTGGCACGTGCGGGTGCCTCCGGCGGGAGTTTATTTTGCCAAGTGAAGTTGATGGATCGGATTTGCCGTCTACCTCGCAGGGGATGGAACGGGTTTTGATTATTGGCGCCTCGGGCGGGATCGGGTCGGCTCTGGCGGCCGGGTTTGAGGCGCGTGGGGCAGCGGTGGAGCGCCTGTCGCGTTCGGTTGATGGGTTTGATGTGACTGATGCAGGGTCGGTGGCGACCCATCTGTTGGGGCGGGGCCCTTATGACCGGGTAGTGGTGGCCACTGGTGCGCTGGAGATTGCCGGGGCGGTGCCGGAGAAGACGATCAGGGGCCTGGACCCTGAGGCGATGGCGGATCAGTTTGCGCTCAATGCCATTGGGCCTGCGCTGGTGTTGTCCTATGCCCATGATCTGTTGCCCCGTGATCGTACTGCGGTGATGGCGGTGTTGTCGGCGCGGGTCGGGTCGATTGGCGACAATCGCATCGGCGGGTGGATCAGCTACCGCAGTGCCAAGGCGGCGGTGAACCAGATCGTTCATACATCCGCGATTGAGCTGGCGCGCAGCCATGCACAGGCCGCGGTGGTGGCGTTGCATCCGGGCACTGTGGCCACACCCTTTACCGAGAAGTATCTGGGCCGTCATCCTGCGGTGGCGCCGGAGGACGCGGCGCGCAATTTGATCGGTGTGATGGATGGTTTGACCCCTGCGCAGACGGGTGGGTTTTTCGACTATTCGGGGGCCGAAGTGCCATGGTAGGCCGCCTGATCCTGATCCTTGGCGATCAGTTGAGCGAGGACATCGCCGCCTTGCGCGAGGCCGACAAGGACGCGGATGTCATCGTCATGGCCGAGGTGGGTGAGGAGGGGTCTTATGTGCCCCACCACCCCAAGAAAATCGCGCTGGTGCTGGCCGCAATGCGCAAGTTTGCCGCGCGCCTGCGAGAGGCGGGGTGGCAGGTGGCCTATTCGGAACTGGATGACACGGAAAACACGCAGTCCATTGCCGGGGAGTTGCTGCGCCGCGCGGATCAGTTTGAAACGGCACAGATGGTCGCGACGCGCCCCGGCGAGTTCCGTCTGATCGCGGCGCTGGAGGACTGTCCGCTGGACGTCGAGATGCGCGAGGATGACCGGTTTATCGCCTCGCACGCCGAATTCGAGGCATGGGCGGAGGGGCGCAAGGCGTTGCGGATGGAGTATTTCTATCGCGAGATGCGCCGCAAGACGGGGTTGCTGATGGAGGGGGATCAGCCTGCGGGCGGCAAGTGGAATTATGACCATGACAACCGCAAACCGGCCCCGGATGAGGTCGATTTTTCCGGACCGATGCAGTTCACGCCGGACGCGGTGGTCGAAGAGGTGCTGGAACTGGTTGAGGCCCGGTTTGGCACCCATTTTGGCGACTTGCGCCCGTTCTGGTTTGCCACGGATCAGGGGCAGGCGCGGCGGGCGCTGGCGCATTTTGTGCGCCATGGTTTGGCGCGGTTCGGCGATTATCAGGATGCGATGCTGGCGGACAATCAGTTCCTCTATCACGCGCTGGTCTCGCCCTATCTGAACATCGGGTTGCTTGATCCGATGGAGGTGTGTCGCGCGGTCGAGGATGCATGGAAGGCGGGCGATGTGCCGATCAATGCAGCCGAGGGATTCATCCGGCAGGTCATCGGCTGGCGTGAATATGTGCGGGGCATCTATTTCCACGAAGGGCCGGACTATGCGACGCGTAACGGGTTGAACCATCAGCGGAAACTGCCGGATTTCTTTTGGGGGGCGGAGACGCGGATGCGTTGTGTGTCCAAGGCTGTGGCGCAGACGGGGGAGCTGGCCTACGCCCACCATATCCAGCGGCTGATGGTGACGGGGAACTTTGCCCTGCTGGCGGGGCTGAACCCGGCCGAAGTGTCGGAGTGGTATCTGGCCGTCTATGCCGATGCGTTTGAGTGGGTTGAGGCGCCCAATGTCGTGGGCATGTCGCAATTTGCCGACGGGGGCGTGATTGCGTCGAAACCTTACGTCTCTTCAGGGGCTTACATCAACCGGATGTCGGATTACTGCAAGGGGTGCCATTACAGGGTCAGCGTCAAGACGGGGGAGGGGGCGTGCCCGTTCAACCTGCTTTATTGGCACTTTCTGGACCGGCATCGGGATCGGTTTTCGAACAATGCGCGCATGGGCAATATGTATCGCACTTGGGACCGGATGGATGACGAAAAACGGGCAACCGTGCTGGCGGAGGCCGAGGCGTTTCTGGAGCGGATGGGGCGGGGTGAGACGGTCTAGCGACGGTCCCCTTTTGTCTGGCGCGACCAGTGATTTCCGTTTCGCGTCAAAGTGGTACGCGGGGGCCGCCCGCGACGAAATCCAACTATCATGTTAGGATCGGCCCTTTATGGGAAGGATTGATTCGATGGCTATTTTGAAGAAGGGCGCCAAGGGGAACGACACCAAGGAAGCCCAGAAACTGCTCAATAAGAACGGAGCAAAGATCAAGGAAGACGGGATTTTCGGACCCATCACCGAAGCTGCCGCCCGGAAAATACAGAAAAAACTGAAGCTGAAACCAGATGGTCAGATCGGGCCGATTACGATGGCGGGGCTGAAATATGGCAAGCCGTTGCCGGAAATGACCACGAAGGATTACGACAAGTTTATTGCCAAGATGAAGGTCGACTGGAAGGACAATTACGACATCCTGTCCATCGTCCACAAAACCGAAAAAGCACTGTCTGCGGCGGCCGCGGATGCCAGCAAGGAAATCAAGGCAGCCATCGCGTTCATCAAGGCCAATGAGACTGCGATGGCCGAGATCGCCAAAATGGGCGATAGCGTGATTGCCAAGCAAAAAGAGTTCAAAGCCAAGCTGCTGAAAGACCCGGCAGCGGCGGAAAAACTGGCCAAGGAGTGCGCTGATCTGGACACCAAGCTGATGGCGCTTGGGAAGAAGAAAGTGTCGCCCAATCGTACCAAGGCCGCTGATGCGTTGGGCCGGGCGAACACGGCCATGGACACCGTTGTGACGACCGTGAAGGACTGCCGCAAGGCGGTCGCCGCTGAAAAAGCCACCTGGTAGGTCGGCCCTGCCCCTGACGGTTTGATGGCATCCCCCTTGCCGGTGGCAGGGGGGGGTTAATCAGTGCCCGCCACCCCCGGCCAGACCGACACCCGAGACCAGCGAGCCCCAGACCTTGAGCCTGAGCCCTGCGGCCTTGACGATACCCGTGGCGGCGATGACGTGCCCGAAAAAGCCCGACAGGTTGTTGGTGTAGGTCTGCACAAGGCAGCCGCTGCCGTTGAGCACGATGGCCTCGTGTTCGGGGTGCAGCAATTCGAGATAGACAAGGATCGAGCCGCGCACGAGCCCGTTATTGGGTTCGCGCAAGGTGCCGCCGGGTACAACCTGTCCGGTGGCGATGGCCGGTTGGATCACGGCGATGCGCGCGGGCAGGATCGCGTTGCGGAAGGACAGGTTGACGTTGGTGTCACAGGCGACCTCGGCGGGCATGCCATCGTAAAGCGTGGCGCGCGCCACTTGGGAAAAGCCTGCGGTGATCCGCACGGGATGGTCGGCGTCGCGGTCGGGAATGATGACCATGGCCGGGCTGAGGATCAGTTGCGAGGCGGGGCTGCCAACGCCCATCGCCAGTTGGGTCACGGTGCCGTCTGTAAAGGCGCGCACCTTGGTCTTGGCCAGATTGGCCTCGGCCCCTTCGAGGGCGGCCGTGGCGGCGCTGCGCTGGGCGGGGATCGATTCTTCTAGCGTCAGGCGGGCCAGATCGACCTGGGCTTGCGCTGCGGTGAGGTTCGCATTGGCCGAAGTCAGCGCCGCCTCGGTTGCGCGCACGTCGTCTGCGCGCCCCACATTGCGCTCCAGCAGGGTCTGGGCGTTTTCGAGATCAACCGTCAGCTTGTCCACTTCGGCCTGCGCCTGCGCGACGCCTGCCTCGGCCACTACAAGCTGGTCGCGGGCCATGTTTTGCGAGGCATCGACACTGGTCAGCTGTGCCTGCGCTTGCGACAGGGCGGCTTGCTGCGAGCTGTCCTCGATCTCGAACAGCAGATCGCCCGCGGCCACGCGCTGGCCGTTCAGCACGTTGACGGATGTCACAGGGCCGCTGGTCTGGGCCACAACCGACACGGTCCGGAACGGGATCAGGCCCGAATAGCTTTTGGGGTGGAAGTAGAAGATGGTCAGGAACAGGGCAAAGGCCAGACCAGCCCACATGAACACGGCGCTGCGCATGTTCCAGACGGTCATCGCCTCACCCCGGCGTTTCAGTTGGAAATAGCGGATGACGACCGGGAAAGAGGTCAGGAGCAGCTCAAACATCGCGGGCCTCGCCATCTTTGGGTGCAGCGTCGGGCGTGGACCGGTTGAGATGGAAGCGCGACCAGTCGGCCATAAGCGCGATCAGGATCGCAGCAATCGGCAGCAGAATGTTGAAGTGCCCAAGCGGGAAGATTTCATAGAGCAGCGCGATGGTCAGCAGGGTCGGGATGGTCTTGGCCAATGGCGTGCCCGCAGACTGGTGTTCGGCCCAGCGGTCGAAGGCGGCATAAAGCGTGACCAGCCCGTAAAGCGCGAGCGCCAGCAGGATCAGGGCCACCCATGCGAGGCTGTCGCCTTCTCCGGGTGGGACAAACCAGCTTGGGACGCTGTGTGCGGCATTGCCTTCTGTGGCCATGTCGGGCTCCATCGTTTTGGACTGTGGTCTGGCACCGGCGTATCCGACGCGGGGTCGGTTTGTCTATCGCCAGACGCGCATTGGCGTCGACCTTTGTGTCAAAGCCAATTTCTGCAGTTGGTCCGTTGACCCGGGTTTGGTGCTAAATCCATGAATTTGCGTCGGAACTTTCGGCTGAATTCTGCGCATGGTTTTGGGCGGCCCACAGGGTCCTTGCGTCATAGTCCGCGGTTTGCCTAGGCTGAACCACTATGTTTTCTTGGCTCGGGCACGATTTTGCGCCCCTATGGTTTGTTCTGTGGTTGTCCGGGTCGTGATTTGAGAAGCCTATTAAAAGTTGAGATTTGACCATGGACCTTGCCACCGCCGAAGCCTTTATCGCGAACCGGACGGTTCAGAGATATCTTGCCGCGATCGACGAAGACACCAACATCGCTTTGGAGGAAAAGAACGGTGTGATCAGTGCCTTGTCGATGCTGCCCCGCCGCTATGTGAACGAATATCACAACGATGCGCAGGCGCTGGAGCGGGCGCAGGATGCGTTCAACGCCGAATGGAACCGGATCGAGACGGCGCAGGCCCGTGATGGCCGCGCCGCCATGACCGCCTATAGCCGCTATGTGCTGACCCTTGGTGTGCTGGAGCGTGACAATATCCGCTTTGGCGCCTTTGCGCGGGCGCGGGCCTTTACCCTGTGGGCGGGGTTGGGGCGCGTTTATCTGCGCCGCATGAAGCGGGTGCACAAGCTGCTGCGCCGCAACATCGCGTTCCTCAACAACCTGCATAACGAATTGCGTCGCGCCCGGCGCGAAGAGACCGAGGCGCAGGCGCAGAGGGTGCTGAACGTCGCGATCACCGCAGTGAGCCTGACCATCACCGTGACCTCTTTTGGCCTTGGGCTGGGGATTGCGGCGGGCATCTTTGCCATTCAGATGGGGGCGGATGCGGCCCTTGGGCCGTCGGGGCCGGTGATGTCGGGCACAGCGGTCAATGCCGTGACCGGGGTCGGCAGCCTGCCCGGAATGATGTCGACGCCGAATGCCCGAATGCTGGGTGCGGCCGGGGGCATCATCACCCTCGCCTCGGATACCGATGAGGTCGCTTTGGCGCAGTCCAACATCCGCGTTATCGCGGACATGATGCGCCGCTATCAGCGCGAGGCACCCCGGTTGATGCGCGAATTGAACGCCGCCGCGCGCGAGGTCAACACCGCCCGTCAGCTGTATGAGGGGGCGGTGCGGCAGGCCCGTGCCGAGGCCCGGTCGTTCCGGGCCAATGATGCGGCACGGCGTGGATTGCTGCGCGAGTTGTCGCGGCTGTAGTTCGAGCGCTGCGGCTCAGTCTTTTGCCGCGACGCAGCGGTCGAATGCGTCGATGTCCCGCGCGTCGCTGATCTGTGGGCTGCAGGTCGACACCCGTTGAACACAGGTCACGTCGAGCTTGGGGAACTGGCAGGCGGTCATCGCGGCGAGCATCGCCTGCGATGCCGCCTCTTCCCACTCTTCGCCAGCCGGGATGCCGCGCATGGAGATGCCGAGCGCCTGCGCGATGGGTTTGGCCGCGCTGTCCATGTTCCATGTGGTCGTGGCGGCGGCACCACCGTCGAGGTTCAGCGTCACGCTGAGGCTGGGGGCCTCGAGCAGGTCGTGGAAGGTGCCGAAGGCGGGGGCCTGCCCCTCGCCATGCCAAAGCCGGTCGCGCAAGGCCCGTCCGGTGCTGATGGCGTATTCGACCACGCGTCCGCGTTCGTCCTGTGCCTCGATCTCTTTGGATGCGAAGCCTTCGGGGGTCAGGGTGGCCACGGGGCCGGTCAGGACCAGATCGGGGCTGCCCTCGGGCAGTGTGATCAGCGCATACACCCGCCCCACGGGGTTGCGGTAGAGGTGGAGTTGATAACCCTCGGCATTGGTGATCATCGCCGCACGGGTTTCGAAATTCTGGATCGGGTCGGCCCAACTGTCGAGGAATTGCCAGTCGGCCCATGCGGGCGTGGCGGCGAGTGCGAAGAGAGTGCAGGCCAGCGCGCGCGCGGGTGCGCGCATCAGCCGTCGTTGCCTTGCGTTTCGCCTTCTGTGCCTTCTTCGGCCTCGGCCTCGGCGGCGGCCTCGTTCAGCGCGCCGCTGTCCCAGTCGCCGGTTGCCTCTTCGCCCGAGGCATAGCGCATCGTGCCGCTGCCCTGACGTTTGCCGTTCTTGAACGTGCCTTCGTAGATGTCGCCATTGGCGTAGGTGGCCACGCCCTGGCCGTCGATTTCGCCGCGCACCCAGTCGCCTTCGTAGACAAAGCCCGAGGCCATCACGATCTTGCCCGTGCCGTGGCGCTGCCCATCCAGAAATGCGCCGGTATAGACCGTGCCGTCGGGATAGGTTGCGGTGCCGGTGCCGTCGCGCTGGCCGTCGCTCCAGGTGCCTTCATAGCGATAGCCATCGGCATAGGTCATGACACCCTGTCCGTGGTTGCGCGCGTTGCGAAAGCCGCCCTCGTAGACGACGCCGTTGGGATAGGTCGCCTTGCCGGTGCCTTCGATCACGCCAGCGACCCAGTCGCCTTCGTAGGTGGAGCCGTCGGTATAGGTGATCTTGCCCACGCCATCGGCGAGGTCGTCCTTGAACGCGCCCTCATAGACGGCGCCGTCGGGGTAGGTGACACGGCCCTGGCCCTCGATCTGGCCCTCGACCCATTGGCCGATATAGGTGTAGCCATCGTTGCCGATGAATGTGCCCTGCCCGTGGCGGCGGTCATCGGCAAAGTCACCCTCGTAGACGTCGCCGTTGGAATAGGTGACCCGGCCCTTGCCTTCGCGGCGGCCCGAGACCAGATCGCCCTCGTAGACGTCGCCATTGGGTTGGGTCAGGGTGCCTTTGCCGTCGATCTGGCCTGCATTCCAGAGGCCGACATAGACCAGCCCGTCAGGCATGGTCAGCGTGCCGGTGCCTTGGCGCACGCCATTTTCGATCTGGCCGTCATAGACCGCGCCATCAGGATAGGTGATCACGCCCATCCCCTGTTTGACGCCATCGACCCAGTCGCCCTTGTATTCGTAGCCACCGGGGGATTGCATGACGCCTTTGCCGTGGTGCTTGGCATTGCGGAACGCGCCCTCATAGCGCACGCCGTTGGCATAGAGTGCGACGCCGTTGCCCACAATCGCGCCGGTGTCCCAGTCGCCCTCATAAGTGCCGCCATCGGCAAAGGTGATCTTGCCAAAGCCGTGCGGTTTGCCTTTGGAGAAGTTGCCTTCGTAGATTGATCCGTTGGGGAAACGGGCAACCC
Source organism: uncultured Tateyamaria sp. (assembly GCF_947503045.1). GTDB lineage: Bacteria > Pseudomonadota > Alphaproteobacteria > Rhodobacterales > Rhodobacteraceae > Tateyamaria. The sequence continues at coordinate 420,655 of NZ_CANNCF010000002.1, read as the reverse complement.
CTTCGCCCTTGATTTCGCCGTCGACCCACGCGCCGGTATATTCATAGCCGTTGGGCAGGCGGTAGGTGCCTTCCCCGTGCTGCAACCCGCCGCGGAACGTGCCCTCGTAGATGCCGCCATCGTCATATTGCTTGGTCAGCACTGCATCGGACTGTGCCAGAGCAACCCCCGGCAACAGGGCAAGGCAGAAGATCAAACTGCGCAAGGACATGAACAACCTCATAGATTCGTGGCCAGCCCATACACGGCTGGCGCGCGAAGGGTAGGACAGGGGGCGGCGGGGAGCAATGGCCTTAACCAAGAGTTGAGGATTGCGCCCGGCCCCGTGCGTGGGCGGGGGGCCAGCCCCCCGTCGCGCGGGCGCGACTCCCCCCGGGATTTTTTGAAATCAGAGAAGGGGACCAAGGCAGAGGTGTCGCCCGGTGGGTTTCCTCGGCCCTGCTTTCTGCTACATCGCGTATGAGATTTGAAGGAGCGCCGAGATGGCCGATACATTCCGCATCACGCTGGGACAGATGAACCCGACCGTGGGAGACATCCCCGGCAATGCCGCCAAGGCGCGTGTTGCATGGCAAGTGGGCAAGGACGCGGGCGCTGATCTGGTGGCGCTGCCCGAGATGTTCATCGCCGGGTACAACGCGCAGGATCTGGTGATGAAAGCGGCGTTTCACGCCACGGCCATGCGCGCGGTCGAGGCGCTGGCGGAAGAGTGTGCCGATGGCCCGGCGCTTGCCATTGGCTGTCCCTGGGCCGAAGGGACCGAGCTGTTCAACGCCTATCTGATCTGCAAGGGCGGCAAGATCGCCTCGCGCATTCTGAAGCATCATTTGCCCAACGAGACCGTGTTTGACGAGGTGCGCATTTTTGATGCAGGTCCGCTGGGTGGGCCTTATTCCGTTGGCAACACCCGCGTGGGCAGCCCGATCTGCGAGGATGCCTGGCATCCGGATGTGGCCGAGACGCTCGAAGAGACCGGGGCCGAGTTCCTGCTTGTCCCCAACGGATCACCCTATTACCGGGGCAAGTTCGACACCCGCATCAACCATATGGTTGCCCGCGTGGTCGAAACCGGCCTGCCGCTGATCTACCTCAACATGGTGGGTGGACAGGATGATCAGGTGTTTGACGGGGGCAGCTTTGCGCTGAACCCCGGCGGCAAGCTGGCCGTGCAATTGCCGATCTTTGACGAGGTGGTCGCCCATGTCGATCTGGAGCGCACGTCCGATGGCTGGCGCGTGGTCGAGGGCGAAAAGGCCGCCCATCCCGATGCCTGGGAGCAGGATTACCGTGTGATGGTCACCGCCCTGCGCGATTATTGCGCCAAGACCGGGTTCAAACAGGTGCTTTTGGGCATGTCGGGGGGCGTGGATTCGGCCCTTGTGGCGACCATTGCGGCGGACGCTTTGGGCCCGGACAATGTGCGCTGTGTGATGTTGCCGTCGGAATATACCTCGCCCCATTCTTTGGAAGATGCCGAGACCTGTGCCAAGGCGCTGGGCTGTCGTTATGACTATGTCCCGATTTCAGAGACCCGCGCGGCGGTCACCGCCACTCTTGCGCCCCTGTTCGACGGGTTGGCGGCGGACCTGACGGAGGAAAACATCCAGAGCCGTATTCGCGGCCTTTTGCTGATGGCCCTGTCCAACAAGTTTGGCGAGATGCTGTTGACCACTGGCAACAAATCCGAAGTGGCTGTGGGCTATGCCACGATCTATGGCGATATGGCGGGGGGCTATAACCCGATCAAGGACCTCTACAAGACCCGCGTGTTCAAGACCTGCCGCTGGCGCAATGCCAATCATCGCGATTGGATGATGGGCAATGCCGGTGAGGTGATCCCCGAGCGGATCATCACCAAGCCCCCGAGTGCTGAGCTGCGCGAGGATCAGAAAGACAGTGACAGCCTGCCCGATTATCCCGATCTGGATGCGATGCTGGAAATCCTTGTGGATCGCAACGGCGCCATCGCCGATTGCGTCGCCGCCGGGTTCGAGGAAGAGGTTGCGCGCAAGATCGAGCGGCTGATTTATCTCAGTGAATACAAACGCTTTCAGTCGGCGCCCGGTGCGCGATTGACCAAGGGGGCGTTCTGGCTGGATCGGCGTTACCCCATCGTGAACCGCTGGCGCGAACCCAGCTGAGACGCGCTTACACGGGGATGTGACTTGTGCCCGCGCCGCGCTGTGCGGTCCATGGGCGTGCTGGTTCTTTTGCTGATAGAGGGTGCGTTCATGCGGTTTGCCTTGGCTTTTGCCTTGCTGGTTTTTGGATTGCCTGTTCTGGCCTGCGGGCCCGATACGAATTGCGAGATCGGCGCACGCCACTACCGCATCGCGATGCCCGAGGGGGTCAGTGGCTCCGTGGGTGCCATCGTCTTTGCCCATGGTTATCGCGGCTCGGCCCGGGGCGTGATGCGCAACATGGGTCTGCGGCGGATGGTGGCGGATATGGGGCTGGCCCTGATCGCACCCAAATCGGCGCGGGACGATTGGGACATTCCGGGCGCGCCCAGCGATATGGCATCAACCGGGGCGCTCGAGATGGCCTATTTCGAGGCGGTTATTGCGGATGCAGCGGCGCGATTTGCAATTGATCCTGAGCGGATCATGATGTCGGGCTTTTCCGCCGGGGGCATGGTGACATGGGAACTGGCCTGCCAGCGCCCGGATCTGTTTGCGGGATTTGCGCCGGTGTCAGGCACGTTCTGGCAAGGCCCGCCTGCGGCTTGCGCGGCACCGGCCTCGGTCATCCATATCCATGGTACGACCGATCGGACCGTGCCGATAGGCGGGCGCGCCATTGGCCCCACTAAACAGGGCGATGTGATGGAGGTGCTGGCGATGTATCGCAGCGCCGGTAACTTTGGTCCGGCCACAGACGTGACCGTGGAAAATATGGACTGCGCGCGGCAGGACAACGCAAGTGGTGATGTGCTGGAATTCTGCACCTTTGAGGGCGGGCACTCGTTCAGCCGCACCTATCTCGCCTATGCGTGGGACCGGCTGGAGGCTGCGGGCAGGCTTTAGCCCGCGCCCCTCACTCCCACCACGGATCGATGGCGGCGATGTCCGCATCGGACCAGCCGAAATGATGCGCGAATTCGTGTACGACCACGTGGGTGACAAGCTGCGGCAGGGAAATGCCGGGCCGCGTTTCCCATTCATCAAGGATGGGTTTGCGAAACAGCCAGACGATGTCGGGATAGGGGGACGGATCGGTCGGGGATTTGAGCGGCAATGGCGTGCCATCGTAAAGCCCGGTGAGGTCCAGCGGATCCTCGACGCCCAGTTCTGCCAGCATGTCGGGGTGTGGCAACTCCTCGACCTGGATTGTCACCTCAAGGGCGTGGACGCGGAAGGGGGCGGGAAACTCTGCAACCGCGTCAGCGGCCATGGCGGCAAAGGCATCAAGGTCCGGCGCCATGGCCAAAGGGTCAGAGCATCAGCTGATAACTGTGCGCGGCGTAGCGATAGCCGCCCTCGCCATTGCGTTCGACATAGCCGATGCCGGGCCATGGCATGTGATAGCCGATGAACGCCGTGCGGTCGGTCGCCATCATGTCCAGCATGCGCTTGCGCGTGGCGGCCGCGGCGGGTTTGTCCATGTCAAAGCGGACCTCCCAATCGGGGTGGGCGAGCGACCAGACGTAGTGGTTGGCGAAATCCGCGCCGATCACCAGCTGCGTGCCGCCATCCTCGACCATATAGGCCATGTGGCCGGGCGTATGGCCAAAGGCGGCCATTGCGGTGATGCCGGAGGCGGGCGATCCGCCATCGTCAAGCATGGTGAACTGATCGGCCAGCGGCACGATCTTGCCCTCGAAGTTCTCGTTGCCGCTGCCCGTCCAGCCATCGAATTCGGCGGCCCCGGTGACGTAGGCTGCATTTGCGAAGGTCGGCGTGCCATCTGTCGAGATGCCGCCGATGTGGTCGCCATGCATGTGGGTGATCACCACCTTGTCGACCTGATCTGCGGTGTAACCCGCGGATTCGATGGCCGCGACCGTGCCCGCCCCGGACAGACCGGTGTCAAACAGCACAAGTTCAGAGCCGTTGTTGACCAGCGTGGGGGTGAAAAAGAACTGCGCAGCGGCGGTGGACAGGCCCGCTGCGGCCGAGACGGAGTTGAACGTTTCTTCGTCCACGTTGAGGCCAAAGATCTTGTGTGGATCTTCGACGGGACGCGTTCCGGCCAGCAGCGTTGTGACCTCGAAGCTGCCAACCTTGACGCGGCGAAAGTTTTCCTGCGCGACGCCCAGCATCGGGGCTGCGGCGCGGGTCGAGGTGGCGGTGGCCGCGGCCAAAGGCAGGGCTGCGGCCCCCATCAGGGCAGTGCGGCGGGAGAATTTGGGAGATGTCGACATGGGTGCTATCCTTGTTGCCAGATGCCTTTAACATAGCGTTGATTTGTCGCGGTCACGGCTCATCACGCAAAAATTATCGATTTTTTTGGGGATAGGGAGATGAGCCAGAAGACCAAGGTCGAAAATGTGCCGTTCCCGGAGTGGGTTGAGGGTGTCATGCCAGAGCATCGCCGCAGCGAGGCCATCGCACTGGATGCCCTGTTTCGCAAGGCCACGGGCTTTACGCCGGTGGTCTGGACCGGTGGGATCGTCGGATACGGGGCTTATGACTACACCTATGCTTCGGGCCGCAGCGGCACGTGGATGGCGACAGGATTCGCGCCGCGCAAGGCCAAGTTATCGGTCTATATCATGCCGGGTTACACCGATTTCGGACCGATCCTTGAGCGGCTGGGGCCGCACAGCAAGGGCAAATCCTGTCTCTATATCACCCAACTTGCGCGTGTGGACACCGAGGTTCTGGCCGAGTTGGTGGTGGCCGGCCTGAAGGATCTTGGCACCTATTGGCCGGTGCGCGCCACCCCCTGAGGTGGGCAAAACTGGACAAGGCGGTGCCCCTATGACAAGGCAGGGCCAAGAGCCCGGAGAGCATTCATGACAACCACCCGTTTCGCCCCATCCCCAACTGGCTACATCCATGTCGGCAACCTGCGCACGGCGCTGATGAATTACATGATCGCGCGCAAGGCGGGCGGGACGTTCATTCTGCGTATCGACGACACGGACCCGGAGCGGTCGAAAGAGGCTTATGTCGACGCGCTCAAGGCTGATCTGGAGTGGTTGGGTCTGCACTGGGACCGGGTCGAGCGTCAGTCCGAGCGGCTGGACCGCTACCACGACGCCGCCGATCAACTGCGCGCGAACGGTCGGTTCTATGAGGCGTTCGAGACGCCGACCGAGCTGGACCTCAAGCGCAAGAAACAGCTGAACATGGGCAAGCCGCCGGTCTATGATCGCGCCGCGCTGGAGTTGAGCGAGGCCGAAAAGGATGCCTTGCGCGCCGAGCGTGGCACGGGCGTGTGGCGCTTCAAGCTGGATCAACAGCGTATCGAGTGGGCGGACGGTATTCTGGGGGATATCAGCATTGATGCGGCCTCGGTCTCTGACCCGGTGCTGATCCGTCAGGACGGTCAGGTGCTGTATACCATCGCGTCGGTGGTGGATGACGTTGAGATGGGTGTGACGGATGTGGTGCGCGGCTCGGATCACGTGACCAACACCGCGACCCAAATCCAGATCATTGAGGCGTTGGGAGGCAAGGCCCCACGCTTTGCGCACCATTCGCTGCTGACCGGCCCGCAGGGCGAGGCGCTGTCCAAACGTCTGGGCACGCTGGCCTTGCGCGATCTGCGCGAGCAGGGGGTGGAGCCGATGGCGCTGCTGTCGCTGATGGCGCGTCTTGGCTCGTCCGATCCAATCGAGTTGCGCACTGACATGGCCGCCCTGATCGAGGGGTTTGATATCTCGCGCTTTGGCTCGGCCCCGACCAAGTTCGATGTGGCCGACCTGTTCCCGCTGACGGGCCGATATCTGCAATCCCAGCCGCTGGAGGCCGTGGCCGACCGCATTGCCGCCATCGGCGTGCCCGGTGACACCGCCGATGCGTTCTGGACCGTGATGCGCGACAATATCGAGACGCTGAAGGATCTGGATGCGTGGTGGGCATTGTGCCGTGATGGTGCCGAGCCGGTGATCGAGGATGAGGACCGGGAATTTGTGACCGAGGCCATGGCGATGCTGCCCGAGGCGCCCTTTGGGGCTGACACCTGGTCGACCTGGACTGGCGCGGTCAAAGAGGCGAGTGGGCGCAAGGGGCGGGGCCTGTTCATGCCACTGCGCAAGGCGCTGACGGGGCAGGCGCACGGGCCGGATATGGCTGCCCTCATGCCGCTTTTGCAAGTGGTCAAGGCGCGGTGACCTGCTGCCCCCGGAGCGTTGGCTTTGATCGGCCCTCCGGGGGGGATTTTTTGAAATCAGAGAAGAGACGGACCCATGGCTGACGCACAGGCCAAGTTCGTTTCCGGATCGCTGTTTCGTCATGTGACGGTGATGTCGCTGACCTCGGCACTGGGCATCACGGCGGTGTTTCTGGTCGATTTCATCGACATGATTTTCATCTCGATGCTGGGCAAGGCCGAACTGGCCGCCGCCGTCGGCTATGCCGGGTCGATCCTGTTTTTCACCACCTCCTTTTCCATCGGGATGGCGATTGCGGTGGGCGCGCTTGTCGCCCGTTCGCTTGGGGCGGGCAATGAGGACGAGGCCCGCGCGCGCAGCACCCATGGGCTGATCTACGGCGTCGGGTTTGGTGTGGTTTTCGCGGCCTTTGTGTGGATCAACGTGCCGCTGTTCGTGGCGTGGATCGGGGCGGAGGGCGAGACGGCAACGATGGCCGAGAGTTATTTGCGCATCATTGTTCCGTCTCTGCCATTTCTGGTGGTGGGCATGATGGGCGGCGGCATCCTGCGCGCCCACGGCGATGCGCGCCGGGCGATGATGGCGACGATCTACGGTGGCGGGGTCAATGCGGTGCTAGACCCGATCCTGATCTTTGGTCTGGGCCTTGATCTGACCGGTGCGGCGCTGGCCTCGGTCGCGGCGCGCGTTGTGATCGGGCTGACGGCGGTGCTGCCGATCCTGCGCCATCACGGCGGCTTTCCCCGCCCTGATCTGCGCGGGATGTTGCGCGACTTTGGCCCGCTTGTGGGCATTGGGTTTCCGGCCATTCTGACCCAACTTGCCACCCCCGTGGGGCAGGCCATCGTCACGCGATCCATGGCGCAATACGGGCTTGAGGCGGTGGCGGGCATGGCCATTGTGGGCCGTCTGATGCCCGTGTCTTTTGCGGTGATCTTTGGACTGTCAGGGGCGGTGGGGCCGATCCTTGGCCAGAACTTTGGCGCGCACAAATACGACCGGGTCCGGGCCGGGTTCAATGCGGCACTGATCTTTGCGGCTGTGGTGATCGTGGTGATTTCGGTGGTGCTGTTTGCCCTGCGTGGGCCGATTGCGGATCTGTTTTCGGCCACGGGCATCACCCGTGATCTGGTGTATCTGTTCTGTGGTCCGCTGGCGCTGTTGTTCTTTTTCAACGGGGTACTGTTCATCAGCAACGCGGCGTTCAACAACCTCGGCCATCCGTTCTATTCGACCGGCATGAACTGGGGGCGCAATACGGTGGCCATGGTGCCGATGGTCTGGCTGGGTGCTGTCTTGTTCGGGGCGCCTGGCGTGCTGGTGGGTCAGGCGCTGGCGGGGGTGCTGTTTGGCGTCATCGCCTGGGTTCTGGCGCTGCGGGTGATTGCGGCGGGCGGGACTGCGGATGCCCCGCGCGACCAGTTTGCCCGCGAAGGGCGGCTATTGTCGTTGCTGAACCTGCGCAAGTAGCACATCCGTCAGCGCCCGTTCCTCAGCTGTCAGGTCCTGCGCGCGCGGATAAAGCGGGGCGGCCCGGTCATCAAAGACGGGCGTGTCCCAGCCGTCGGTTGTCTCAAAGAAGCTGGCGGCCCCCGCCTCGCCGAATTCGCGCACAAAGCCTTGGACCACCACGTCGAGATAGCTGAGCAGGATGCGGTGATCGCCACCCTTGCGCTGGTGGTCGGGCGGCACCTGATAGGCCGCGATGCTGCTGGCCGGGGCGCCGTGGGCGACTTGGTCCGTGGCGTCGATGCGCGCATAGCCGCTTTCGCGTTGATCGAGCGCGGCCCAGTCGGCGTTGGGCACGCTAGCGATCAGCCCGTCGATGCTGTGTCCAGCCACAGGGTGGATCGACAGGAACACCACATCGCGCAGGGCGGTGCGCACCCAGATGCGCCGCCAGCCGTGCAGGGTCGCGATCTGGGCCTGCGGGTAGTCGTGCGTGGCCCGGTTGACGAGGCTGCCATAGCCAAAGAACCACGGCGTCATGAATCTGATGCGAGGTCTGCAAAGTGGCTGGCGACGCTGTCCCAGACGGCCTCGGACGAGGCGCTGAGCAGGTAACCCGAGGTCAGGGACGCATCATAGGGCGACCCGTCGATCATCGCCGCCTTTCCACCCGCCTGCTGGCAGAGCAGCACGCCCGCCGCGTGATCCCAGCAATTGAGGTGCCCGGACAGCATGAAGTCCATCGCGCCCGTGGCCAGCAGGCGATATTCATGGGCCGAGCAGCGCAGGGTGCCCACATAGGCCAGCACGCCGACTTTGGACCACATCAGCGCACGGTCTGCGGGGGGCATCATCCGGATGTGCAAATAGCCCTGCAGTTGATCCAACGGCTTGGGGTCGGCTGTGCGGATCGGGCGTTGCCGGCCCGTCCGGGTCTGCCAGACGCTGGGCGAGGTGTTGTCGGTGACAATCAGGTCGTCCCCGACCGGGTCATAAATCAACCCCAGAACAGGCTGGCCAAAACGGCAGACCGCGATGATCGTCCCGAACAGCGGCATGCCCTTGGCGAAGTTCCAGGTGCCGTCCACGGGATCGATGATGAAGCACAGCTCGGCTTCGGCGATGCCTTTGAGCAGGTCAGGGTTCTTGGATACCGCCTCTTCCCCCACCACAAGGGCATGGGGAAAGGCCATTTGCAGCCCGCGTGTGATCATCGCCTCAGCCGCAGTGTCGGCGGCGGTGACCAGATCGTTTTCGTCCTTTTTGGTGCCGATCTCGCCTGCATCCAGGGTGCGGAAACGCGGCATGATCTCGGCCCTGGCGGCGCGGCGGATCAGGTTGATCAGCTGGGTTTTCTGGGCCTGGGTCAAAGGCGCTGTGACGGGCATGGGCAACTGGTCGGTCATCGGTCGGGCCTTTTCGTGATTCCGTGGGTCGGCGCAAACTCGCATGCAGGGCTGGCCCCCGCAACGCGGCTTATTCGCGCCCGCGCAGCACCTGTGCGGGGCGTGCCGCCAGCGGGCCCCAGGCAAAGGTAAGCCCTGCGATCAGGGTTGCCGTGACGCCGCCGATGATGATGGCGAGCGCGGAGGGCCAGATGACGGTGTAATCGGTGTCCATGATGTAGTTGCTGACGGCCCAGCCCCCGGCGATGCCCGCCGCCAGCGCCACCGCCCCGGCGGCGAGACCCAAGAGGGCGGCGCGGGTGGCAAAGCTGATCAGGATGCGCCGCCGCGTGGCCCCAAGTGTTTTCAGCACAGCCGCCTCGTAAGTGCGCGCCTGCGTGCCTGCGGCCGCGGCACCGATCAGCACGAGGAACCCCGTCACCAGCGTCGCCGCCGCCCCGTAGGAGGTCGCCGCCGCCAGCCCCGCCAGCACGTCGGCCACTCGGTCGATGGCGTCGCGCACCCGAATGGCGGTCACGTTGGGATAGGCGTTTGCGATGTCGCGCAGGATCTGCGCCTCGGCGTCTTCTTCGGCGTAAACGGTCGAGATGAAGGTGTGTGGCGCACCCTGCAGCGCACTTGGGTTCATCGACAGGATAAAGCCGATGCCTGCGGTCGAAAAATCGACTTCGCGCAGGGACGTGATGGTGCCGGTGATGTCGCGGCCCAGGATGTTGATTGTCAGCGTATCGCCGATGCCGATCCCCATCTCTTCGGCCTCTTCGGCGGCAAAGCTGATCTGCGGCGGGCCGGTATAGTCCTCGGGCCACCATTCCCCTGCCAGGATACGGGTGTTTTCGGATGGTTTTGCGGAATAGGTCAGCCCGCGATCGCCGGAAATCACCCAGTGATCGCCTGCGACCTCCTTGGCGGGCTTGCCGTTGATTTGGGTCACAATGCCGCGCAGCATGGGCGCGCTGTCGATGCGGCTGACGGCGGCGTCACTTTCCAACCGCTCGGTATAGCCCGCCATCTGGTCGCGTTGGATGTCGACAAAGAAATAGCTGGGGGCGACGTCCGGCAGGTTGCCCGAGATCGCGTTGCGCAGGTTGCCGTCGATCTGCCCGACGGCGGCCAGCACCGACAGGCCAAGGCCCAGCGACAGGACAACCGAAGCCGCCCCTTCGCGGGTGCCCGAAATCGCGCCCAGGGCCCAGCGCAGCGCGGGTCGCCCCTTGGCCCGAGGGGCGGCGCGGCGCGACAGCCATCGGATGCCGGTGGCCGCGATGGCCAACAACGCGAGTGCAAAGGCGATGCCGCCAGCCGTCCAGAGTGTCAGCCACCATGTGCCAGAGAAAAGGCCAGCCAGCCCGATCAGCGCCGCAAGGCCCGCGCCAATCCAGAACAGGTAGCGCGGGGCGGGCAGCAGGCGCGCGGTACCCAGCGCGTCGCGAAACAGGGTGGCGGCGCGCACGTCTTCGGCCCGGGCCAGCGGCCAGAGGGTGAAGACAAAGGCCGTGAGCAACCCGTAGATTGCGGATTCGATCAACGGACCGGGATAGATTGCGAAGCTGGCCGGGATCGGCAGCCGCGCCTCGATGATCGGGGCGAGTACAACCGGCAGCAACGCGCCAAGCGCGAGGCCGATGGCGATGCCAAGCAGGGACAGGGTGCCGATCTGGATGAAATAGGTCTGGAATATGGTACTGCGCTCGGCCCCCAATGTGCGCAAGGTGGCAATCACGCTGGTCTTTTCGGCAAGGTAGGCGCGCACCGCAGCCGACACGCCAACCCCGCCCACGGCAAGGCCGGAGAGGCCCACAAGCACCAGAAACGCACCCAACCGGTCAACAAATTCCGACACACCCGGCGCGCCGTTGCGCGCATCGGTCCAGCGCAGGCCGCTGTTTTCGAACCGTGCACGCGCGTCGCTTTCGAGGGCGGCCAGATCAGTGCCGGGGGGCAGGGTCAGGCGGTATTTGGAGGAAAAGAGTGTGCCTGCCGCCAGCAATTGCGCGTTCTCAAGGCTGGTGCGCAGCACTATGGTACGGGGACCCAGCGCAAAGCCCCCTGCAGCGCTGTCGGGTTCGTGGGTCAGTTCGGCGTTGAGGGTGAAGGTCTGCGTGCCGAGGCGGAAGGTGTCGCCGACGCTCAGTCCCAGCCGGTCGATCAACGCCCGCTCCATCACCGCCCCGGGCAGGCCGTTTTGGATGCTGAGCGCGCGGTCGAGCGGGATATCAGGCGTCAGTTTGACGGTGCCGATCAGAGGGTAGACCCCATCGACGGCCTTGATCTGTGTGAGGCCGCGTTCGGCGCCGTCTGGCCCATCAACCACGGCCATGGAGCGGAAATCAGCGATTTCGGAGACGTCGGTGGCAACCTCGGTCATCCACGCACGCTCCTCCGGTGTGGCAAAGCGGTAGGTGAAATCAAGCTCGGCGTCGCCGCCAAGCAAGGCGGCCCCTTCGCGTTCGAGGCCAGCCTCGATGGCGGAACGGACCGAGCCGACCGCAGCAATGGCCGCCACGCCAAGGGCCAGACAGGCGAGGAAGATGCGAAAACCGCGCAAGCCACCGCGCAATTCGCGCGCCGCAAATCGGGCCGAATTTTTGAGGCTCATTCGGCGGCGGCCTTGATGTCGGTTTCGAGCGCGCCATCGGCGAGCCGGATCACCCGGTCACAGCGGGCCGCCAATTCGGGCGCGTGGGTGACCAGCACCAGTGTGGCCCCGTGCCGGTCGCGCAGATCAAAGAGCAGGTCCATGATGGCGCTGCCATTTGCCCCGTCGAGGTTGCCGGTCGGTTCGTCCGCCAGCAGGATTTCGGGCCGGGTGACAGAGGCGCGGGCGAGGGCCACGCGCTGTTGCTCGCCCCCGGACATCTGGCTGGGGTAGTGGCCGGCGCGGTGGCCAAGACCCACGGCCTCCAGTTCCGCTTCGGCCCGCTCGAACGCATCCCGTGCGCCTGCCAGTTCCAGCGGGGTTGCCACGTTTTCAAGCGCCGTCATCGTTGGGATCAGGTGAAAGGACTGGAACACCACGCCCATATGGCCGCGCCGAAAGCGGGCCAGCGCGTCCTCGTTCATGCCGGTGAGGTCCTGACCGAGGGCGTGGATGGACCCGCCCGTGGCGCGCTCAAGCCCGCCCATGATCATCAGCAGCGAGGACTTTCCGGACCCCGAGGGGCCGACAAGGCCGACCGTCTCACCGCGCGCGATGTCGAGGGTGATCCCGTGCAGGATATCGACCCGCCCGGCATTGCCATCGAGACTAAGCGCCGCATTTTTTAGAGACAGGACTGGATCGGACATCAACAAGCGCCTTTATTGTCTGGTATGAGGTCATATGGAGGTCAGATCGACATGAGCAAGGCAATGGGTGTGATTGTTCTGATTTTGTGGCCAGGTATTGCGTGGGCGCAAGGGGTGACCATTGCGGCCTTGGGCGACAGTCTGACCCAGGGTTACGGCCTGCCTGCCGAGCAGGGATTTGTGCCGCAACTTGAACGCTGGCTGCAGGATCAGGGTCAGGATGTGACCGTGATCAATGCAGGTGTGTCTGGTGATACGACCGCTGGCGGGTTGTCCCGGGTGGATTGGACCCTGACGCCGGATGTGGACGGGCTGATCGTGACGCTGGGTGGAAATGACCTGCTGCGTGGGCTCGCGCCAGAGGTGAGCCGTGCCAATCTGGATGGTATTCTGGCGGCGGCCGATCGGGCCGGGGTCGATGTGTTGTTGGTGGGGATGCAGGCCCCGGGCAATTACGGACCCGAGTACAAGTTGGCCTTTGACGGGATGTATCCTGACCTCGCCGAGGCCTATGGCATCCTTTATGCCGAGAGCTTTTTCGAGGGCCTTGGGGGCGCGGGCGTCGATCCGGCGTCACTTGGGGAGTTCATGCAGGCGGATGGCATTCATCCCAATGCGACAGGTGTCGTGCGCATTGTCGAAGGGTTGGGCCCTGCGGTGCTGGACCTTGTAACCCGGGTGAAATGACGTGCCGGGCCGTTTCTTTCTGAGCGATACGATGGGCGCCTTGTCGGATGCGTTGGGCGTCCCGGCGGGTGCGGTGGAAAACGAACCGGCGCGCCACAACATCGCACCGGGTCAGGAGATCGTGGTGTTTGACGGGGGTCTGAGCCGCATGCGCTGGGGCATCGTGCCCGTGGGCCGCGTAAATGCGCGTGGCCGCCCGGTGATGGAGCAGATTATCAACGCACGCAGCGAATCGGTTTTTGACAAGTCCGCCTTTGATGGCGTGGGCCGGGCGGTGATCCCGGTCAATGGCTGGTACGAATGGACCGGTGAAAAACGCCGCAAGACGGCCTGGCGGATTGCGCCCAAAGGCGGCGGGTTTTTGTACTTTGCCGCGATCACGGATGTCTGGACGGCGCCCGGTGGGTTGCTTGTGCCGCAGGTGGCTGCGGTGACCTGCGCGCCCAATGCCGATGTCGCGCCGATCCATCACCGAATGGGTGTGCTTTTGGAGCGGGATGATCTGCCCGTCTGGATGGGCGACGATCTGGAGGCGGCAAAGGCATTGATGCTGCCCTGGCCCGAGGGGCGGTTGGTGATTGGTGAGGCGGGCGATGTCGACTGGGACGCACCTTGATCCCAAGGCCGCTGCGCGACGCCATTTTGTGAGGGGCTCTGCCCTGTCGCTGGCGCGACTCCCCGGGATGTTTTTAAACAGGGAATCAACAAGGGCGGCGCATGTTTGATGCACCGCCCCCTGGATGTGATGTGACTGGTGCGGGTTCTCAGACCAGCGCGATGTTCACGGCACTTTCGCGCCCGTCGCGGCCCGCTTCGAGTTCGTAAGTGACCTTTTGATTGTCGGCCAGACCGGTCAGGCCGGAGCGTTCCACAGCGGAAATATGGACAAAAATATCCTTGCCGCCGCTCTCGGGCGCAATAAAACCATAGCCTTTGGTTGTGTTGAACCATTTGACGGTGCCGTTGGCCATCGTCGTAACTCCTCGTTTCGTCCTGCCCGCACTATGCGGCAGCTTGGCGTCGTCATGTGATCGAATGACTGAGCCGATAGGAGCAGTTCGATAGATGATGTAGCACTTTCAAGATGGCTGGATTCTGACACAAATCAAGTTTTTTGAGACGAATTCGGGGGAGTGGCAACTTGCCGCTTCTTTAAGCAGCGCACAAAATTGGCTGTGTTTGAATAATTTTACCAGTTGATAAAAATATGTGTCTGTGAGAGCGTTTTACCAAGAAACAGTTGTTGCTTTGGAGCACATATGACGCACTCTCCTTTAACGCCGGGTCTGGCGGCGGGCCGTTTGGACGACGTGGAATACGCGGAGAACTTTTCCGATCTGCATCCCGCATTGGACGCTCATGAGGCCCTTGTGGCGGCGGATCGCTGCTATTTTTGCCATGATGCGCCCTGCATTACTGCCTGTCCGACGGACATCGATATCCCCTTGTTCATTCGCCAGATCGCGACCGGCACCCCGGATGCGGCGGCCAAGACCATCCTGTCCCAGAACATCATGGGGGGCATGTGTGCCCGGGTCTGTCCGACCGAAACCCTGTGCGAAGAGGCCTGTGTGCGCGAGAAGGCCGAGGGTAAGCCGGTGCTGATCGGGCAGTTGCAGCGCTATGCCACTGATCATCTGCAGGACAAGGGTGTCCATCCGTTCACCCGCGCGGCGGCAACGGGCAAGAGAGTGGCTGTTGTCGGTGCGGGCCCTGCGGGTCTGGCCTGCGCCCATCGGCTGGCGATGCTGGGTCATGAAGTAGTGGTCATGGATGCGCGCCCCAAACCCGGTGGGCTGAACGAATACGGCATTGCTGCCTACAAGACCCCCGAAGGCTTTGCCCAGGCCGAAGTGGATTGGTTGCTGGGCATCGGCGGGATCAGCTTGCAGCATGACACGGCGCTGGGGCGCGATGTGACGCTGGAGGGGCTGAAGGGCGATTATGATGCCGTGTTTCTTGGCATGGGTCTGGGCGGAGTGAACGCGTTGGCCATTGATGGTGGCGACAAGGACGGAGTGCGCGATGCGGTGGATTTCATCGCTGACCTGCGCCAGACCTCGGACCTGACCACGCTGCCGGTGGGGCGTGATGTGGTTGTGATTGGCGGTGGCATGACGGCAGTGGATGCGGCGGTGCAGGCCAAACTGCTGGGCGCACTCAACGTCACGCTGGCCTATCGCCGCGGTCGGGACCGCATGAACGCAAGTGTGTTCGAACAGGATCTGGCCGCCTCGAAAGGGGTGCGGATCATGACCCACGTGGTCCCGCGCGCGATGCACGGCAATGGCGCGGTGCGCGAGATTGAATTCGAATATGTGAACCCGGATATGAGCGGCACCGGGCAGACCGTGCGCGTAGCCGCCGATCAGGTGTTGCGGGCCATTGGCCAGTTGCTGGTAGGTGAGGGCCTGCCTGACCTCGCCCAAGGCAAGATCGCGGTGACCGGTGCCGGGCGCACATCTGTTGATGGAATCTGGGCCGGGGGGGATTGTGCCTCGGGCGGCGATGATCTGACGGTGACAGCCGTGGCCGAAGGGCGCGATGCGGCGATGGATATTCATGAGAGTTTGACAGGGGCGGCGGTATGAACGCCACGTCAAGGGAGCAATCAAATGGCTGATCTTACAAGTGACTTCGTGGGCATCAAAAGCCCGAACCCTTTCTGGCTGGCCTCGGCGCCGCCGACGGACAAGGAATACAATGTCCGCCGCGCCTTCGAGGCGGGCTGGGGCGGGGTTGTTTGGAAAACCCTGGGCTCCGAAGGGCCGCCGGTCGTCAACGTGAACGGGCCACGCTATGGCGCGATCTACGGCGCAGATCGCCGTCTTTTGGGACTGAACAATATCGAGCTGATCACGGATCGTGACCTTTACACCAACCTTGAAGAGATCAAGCGCGTGAAGGCTGACTACCCGGACCGCGCGATTGTCGTCTCGATCATGGTGCCTTGTGAGGAAGCGGCGTGGAAGGCCATTTTGCCGCTGGTCGAAGACACCGGCGCGGACGGGATCGAGCTGAACTTTGGCTGCCCGCACGGCATGTCCGAACGCGGCATGGGCGCCGCTGTCGGCCAAGTGCCCGAATATATCGAAATGGTGACGCGCTGGTGCAAGCAGTACTATTCCAAGCCGGTCATCGTAAAGCTGACACCCAACATCACCGATATCCGCAAACCAGCCGCAGCAGCCAAGGCCGGCGGGGCGGATGCGGTCAGCCTGATCAATACGATCAACTCGATCACATCTGTCAATCTCGACACGATGTCGCCCGAGCCGTCGATTGACGGGCAGGGATCGCACGGGGGCTATTGCGGCCCTGCGGTCAAGCCCATCGCGATGTCGATGGTGTCTGAAATCGCGCGCGGTGAGGAGACACGGGGTATCCCCATTTCGGGAATCGGCGGCATCACCACGTGGCGCGATGCGGCGGAATTCATCACCCTTGGCTGCGGCAATGTGCAGGTGTGCACGGCGGCGATGACCTATGGCTTCAAGATCGTGCAGGAGATGATCAGCGGCCTGTCGGACTGGATGGATGAAAAGGGCCACACCAGCGTCGCAGATTTTCAGGGTGCCGCGGTGCCCAATGTGACGGACTGGCAGTACCTGAACCTGAACTACGTGGCCAAGGCCAAGATCAATCAGGACCTTTGCATTTCGTGTGGGCGCTGTTTTGCGGCCTGCGAAGACACCTCGCATCAGGCGATTTCGATGTCCGAGGGCCGTGTGTTCGAGGTGATTGATGGCGAATGCGTGGCGTGCAACCTGTGCGTCAATGTCTGCCCGGTCGAGGATTGCATCACGATGGAAGCGATGGCGCCCGGCACAGTTGATCCGCGCACGGGCAACGTGGTGGAGCCGGACTATGCCAACTGGACAACCCATCCCAACAACCCGAGTGCGACGGCGGCGGAGTAATCCGCGCCGTGGCGTTGCCTCAGGTCGCGTGTCCGGCTGAGCCGTATTCCAGCCACGCGCGGTCCTGTGGTGTCAGGTGGTCGTCCATCATGGCGTCATAGGCGGCCAGTTCCGCCTCACTCAGTTTGCCCGCCCATTTGCCGCTGGTGCCGCTGTGAAAGAAATCGGAATCCGATTTCATGAACCCTTTGCCCCCTGATGGGGCATAGCGTTCCGCGTTGGCCTTCATATGATCAAAGGTCGCAGCCTGCACCAGTTGATCCATGATGTGGGCCGGGTGGGAGATATCAAGCAGCTCGGCCAACCGCGCGAACGTTCCTGCCAGATCGCGGCTCATGTCGGCGTAGTGGAAAAGTGACACGTTGGGCCGGTCGGCCAGCGCGGTGGCGGCCTCGTAGTGCCGGATGATATGCGCGAGCGGCATGGCGTCCGTATCAAACCCTTCGGCCCCGCCGTCAAGGAACCGGCGAAAGGCGATGCCGTCGGGATCGTCCTCGGGATACCAGTGGTCAAACCACGACATGGGCAGGTTGCGCACGTGTTTGCGGAACGAAAAATGCGCATCCAGCGGGTGGCGGAAGACGCAGACATAGTGGGCCTGATCATGCAGCGGAAACCCGTCCATCGGCGTGTGGCTTTTCATGCTGCGCCGATGGGTCATGGCGGCAAGGCGGGCGGCGATTTCGGGCAGTTCGCGGATACGGATGTCGACCCAAGGCATCCTGACGGACAGCTCGGTTTCAACCTCCGGATCTCCTGCGAACAGCAGCGCCACGATGGTCTGCATCCACGTGGTGCCGCATTTCGGTGGGGTGACGACAAACACGTCGTCCGGGCGGACATCCACCATGTCCCAGCGTCGGTTGTCGGTCAGGGGGCCGAGGTAGAGTTTGCGGTCGGGCATGATGCGGCCTCCTGAAATGGATATATGGACAGCGCGGTTGGCGCCGTAAATCAGAGCGGTTTGGCCCTCACGGGCTCAGGACCTGTCGGAACAGCCGATCCAGATAGCGGCGCGCGCCCTCCATCGGGTCGTTGTCCGACAAAACCTGCACCTGCACGTCAAAATCGGCATAGTGCTGAGTGGTGGACCAGATCGAAAAGATGAGGTGGCGCGGATCAACGGGGGCGAGCTTGCCCGCGTCCACCCAGCCCTGAATGACCGCGCATTTCTGGTCAAAGAGCGGTTTGAGGTCGGCCACCAGATGCGGGTGCATGCGCGGCGCGCCTTGCAGGATTTCGCCAGCAAACAGGCGGCTTTCGCGCGGCAGGTCGCGGGCCATATCGAGCTTGCGGTGCACATAGCCCATGAGTTCGGTCATCGGATCGCCGGTTTCGTCCATCTCGACCAGCGGGTCGAGCCAGGTTTCCATCAGCCGGTTCAGCAGTGTGACGTGGATCTCTTCCTTGCCAGAGAAGTAGTAGAGGATGTTGGGCTTGGACAGGCCCGCCGCTTCGGCGATTTGATCGAGCGTGGCGCCGCGATAGCCATGTGCCGAAAACACATCGAGTGCGGCATCCAGGATCAGATGGCGGTTGCGCTGTTGTATGCGGCTCGTTTTCTTGTTGGCGCCGTCGGGCACGTCGGCTCCTTTGCTTGTTCGTGCTGCAAGTCTAGGCAGATGCGGGGCGATTGGGCAATTCTGTTCAAAGCAGTTCTTGACAGAAAAGCGCACCTTGGCAATCGTGTCTTTACCAATTGGTCAAAAAGTGTCCGTATGCGGACAACACGGGGGATGACATGGCAGCACCGGGCGAAAACCTGCGCATCAATGGCGATCGGCTGTGGGACAGCCTGATGGAAATGGCCAAGATCGGCCCCGGCGTGGCGGGTGGCAACAACCGCCAGACCCTGACGGATGAAGACGGCGAGGGTCGCGCGTTGTTCCAGTCGTGGTGCGAGGCGGCGGGTTGTTCCATGGGGCTCGATCAGATGGGCAATATGTTTGCGCATCGTCCGGGCACGGACCCGGATGCGCTGCCGGTCTATGTGGGGTCTCACCTCGACACCCAACCGACGGGCGGCAAATATGATGGCGTACTGGGTGTGCTCGGCGGGCTCGAGATCATCCGCACCCTCAATGATCTGGATGTGAAGACCAAGCACCCGATCGTGGTCACCAATTTCACCAATGAGGAAGGCACACGCTATGCCCCGGCGATGCTGTCCTCGGGTGTGTTTGCGGGCATCCACACGCAGGACTGGGCCTATGACCGCGTGGATGCTGACGGCAAAAAATTCGGCGAAGAGCTGACCCGCATTGGCTGGCGTGGGGACGAAGAGGTGGGCACGCGCAAGATGCACGCGTTCTTTGAACTGCACATCGAACAGGGCCCCATTCTGGAGGCAGAAGGCAAGGATATCGGCGTGGTCACGCATGGGCAGGGCCTGTCGTGGACGCAGGTGACGATTGTCGGCAAGGACAGCCACACCGGGTCGACCCCGATGCCGATGCGCAAAAATGCAGGGCTGGGCATGGCGCGCGTGCTTGAGAAAGTGGACGAAATTGCTTGGTCCCATGCCCCCCATGCGGTTGGCGCGGCTGGGCATATCGACGTCTATCCCAACTCGCGCAACGTGATCCCGGGCAAGGTGGTGTTCACTGTCGATTTCCGCTCGCCCGAGTTGAGCGTGATCGAGGATATGGAGGCGCGCCTGCGCGCGGAGGGTCAGAAGATCGCAGACGATATGGGTCTTGAGATTTCCTTTGAGAAGGTCGGTGGCTTTGATCCCGTGGCCTTTGACGAGGGCTGTGTTTCGGCGGTGCGGTCTGCGGCAGAGCGTCTGGGGTATAGCCACATGAACCTGATTTCCGGTGCGGGGCATGATGCGTGCTGGATCAACCGGGTGGCGCCAACGGCGATGGTGATGTGCCCTTGTGTCGATGGCCTCAGCCACAACGAAGCCGAGGAGATATCAAAGGACTGGGCGATGGCTGGGACGGATGTGTTGATGCACGCGGTGGTTCAAACAGCGGAGATCGTCGGGTGAGCGGCGCGTTTTCCGATGCGGAAAACGGGACGGACTGCGTGTCGCAGTCCGGGGCGCGGAGGCCATGATGCTGGACCCCGATCTGAGCGTGGCGGAGCGCATCGAGGCGATGATCGGCGAGGAAATTGTCGAGGCCCCGATTGGCACGCAGACCGAGTGCAACACTCTGGTCGCGTTCCAGACCTCGCTTGTCCCGCCCTTCGAGACGACGGTGAATTTTTCCGGCGGCATCACGCAGCGCTGTTGGAGCGTCACGCGCACGGACGGGTCCTATCGGGTGGTCTATCTGCCGCTGGCAGGGTACTTTTCACTATGTGTCGAGAGTGACTTTGGTCCGCTGGACATCGGGGTGCATGGATCGGCGTTGGGGTGTTTTGCAAGTGTGTGACGGGGGCTCTGCCCCCGGCGCTGCGCGCCTCCCCCGGGATTTTTTGAAAACAGAGAATGTAGGACGCAGTTGGGAGAGATGACATGACCAAGGTGATCAAGGGCGGGATGGTCTGCACGGCGGACCGGACCTGGAAGGCCGATGTGCTGATCGAGGGCGAAGTGATCAAGGCCATCGGCGAGGACCTGTCGGGCGACGAATATATCGATGCCGAGGGCGCTTATGTCATCCCCGGCGGGATTGATCCGCACACGCACCTTGAGATGCCGTTCATGGGCACCACTGCGGCCGAGACGTTCGAATCCGGAACTTGGGCGGCCGCCGTGGGCGGCACCACGATGGTGGTCGATTTCTGTCTGCCCGGCGAGGATGGATCGATCAAGAATGCGATCAATGAATGGCATCGCAAGTCAGCGCCGCAGATCTGTTCCGATGTCGGCTATCACATGGCGATCACCGGCTGGAACGAGAACGTCTTTGACGAGATGAAGGACGCCGTCGAGATGGGCGTCAATTCGTTCAAGCATTTCATGGCCTACAAAGGCGCGCTGATGGTCGAGGATGACGAGATGTTCGCCTCGTTCCAGCGCTGCGCCGAGCTGGGCGCGCTGCCGATGGTCCATGCCGAGAATGGCGATCTGGTCGCCGCCCTGCAGGAGAAGTTTTTCAACGAGGGCATCACCGGCCCCGAGGGTCATGCCTATTCCCGGCCCCCCGAGGTTGAGGGCGAGGCGGCCAACCGCGCCATCACCATTGCGGACGCCGCCGGTGTGCCCCTGTATATCGTGCACGTGTCCTGCGAGCAGGCCCATGAGGCGATCCGTCGGGCCCGCCAGAAGGGGATGCGCGTCTACGGCGAGCCGTTGATCCAGTTCCTGACGCTGGATGAGCGCGAGTATTTCAACACCGATTGGGACCATGCCGCGCGGCGGGTGATGTCGCCGCCGTTCCGTTCTAAGGACCATCAGGATTCGCTTTGGGCCGGCCTTCAGGCGGGCTCGCTTCAGGTGGTGGCGACGGACCATGCCGCCTTTAACACCGAGCAGAAGCGGGCGGGTCGTGATGATTTCCGCATCATCCCGAACGGGTCGAACGGGCTCGAAGAGCGTCTGGCCGTTCTTTGGACCGAAGGGGTCGAGACGGGCCGCCTGACGCCGAACGAATTTGTCGCCTGCACCTCGTCCAACGTCGCCAAGATCCTGAACATTTATCCCAAGAAGGGTGCCATCGTTGAAGGGGCAGATGCGGATATCGTGGTGTGGGATCCCAAGATCACCAAGACAATCTCACCCGCAAACCACCATTCGGTGCTGGACTACAACGTGTTCGAAGGGTTCGAAGTAAAAGCACAAAGCCGCTATACGCTGAGCCGCGGTGAGGTGATCTGGGCCTGGGGGCAAAACTCGCAGCCTTCACCCGGTCGGGGCAAGTTCGTGCCACGCCCGGCCTTTGCCAGTGCGTCGCAGGCGTTGAGCAAATGGAAGGCGCTGACCGCACCGAAAATGATCCAGCGCGATCCGCTGAACATTCCGGCGGGGATTTGATGCTGCTTGCATGTTTCGTATTGCCTTTGTTGACCATTCGACAAAATAGAATGTGGCAGTTGGCAGCATGACAACAGTAATTTCGGCCCAAAACCTCGACCTGACATTTCAGACCAATGACGGGCCAGTGCATGCGCTCAAAGGTGTGTCGCTGGACATCGAAAAGGGGGATTTCGTTTCCTTTATCGGCCCGTCAGGTTGTGGCAAGACCACCTTTTTGCGGGTGATGGCGGACCTTGAACAGCCGACGGGTGGATCGATCACGGTAAACGGCGTCAGTCCCGAGGAAGCGCGCCGCGCGCGGGCCTATGGCTATGTGTTTCAAGCGGCAGGGCTTTATCCGTGGCGTACGATCGGGCGCAATATCTCGCTGCCGCTTGAAATCATGGGTTATTCGAAGGCTGACCAAGAGGCTCGGGTCGCGCGGGTGTTGGAACTGGTTGAATTGGCGGGCTTTGAGAAGAAGTTTCCCTGGCAGTTGTCCGGCGGCATGCAGCAGCGCGCCTCGATTGCGCGGGCATTGGCCTTTGATGCGGATATTCTGCTGATGGATGAACCTTTTGGTGCGCTGGACGAGATCGTGCGGGATCATTTGAACGAGCAATTGCTCAAACTGTGGGCGCGCACGGAAAAGACCATTGCTTTTGTCACCCACTCGATCCCCGAGGCGGTGTATCTGAGCACCAAGATCGTGGTGATGTCGCCGCGTCCGGGGCGGATAACGGATGTGATCGACAGCCCGCTGCCGAAAGAACGGCCACTGGATATCCGTGAGAGTCCGGAGTTTCTGGAGGTGGCGCACCGGGTGCGCGACGGGTTGCGCGCGGGGCATGCTGATGTGTGATCGCGTGTTACCGGCACAACGCATGGCCATTGGCCACACGCTGATGCCGAGCCGCCTTTTGTTTGAAGGCGCGGCCACCCCCTTCATCGTTCACGGTCATCGGCATGCCTGCCTGTACCGTGGCTCCAAATCATCACCTATTCCTTTCATTGTTCTTAAAATATGCAAAAAACTGTGTGTGCCGATCGCGCAGGCTTTTGCATATTTGCGGAACAATGAAGCGCAGAGTGGTGCCTTCCATGCGTAGCTTTGTGCCAGTTTTGACCGTTGTCGCTGCGATCTTTGCGATCTGGTACGTGGCGGCCATATGGCTGAATGCGCCCTGGGCCTATGACAAGGCCACGCGCTCTGGTGTCGAGTTGAGCGCATCAGAGCTGGTTGCGGACACATGGGCGCAGGACAAGCCCAAGTTACCCGCCCCACATCAGGTTGCGGTCGAAATCTGGGAAACCACGGTCGAGAAAAAGATCACCTCAAAGCGGTCGCTGATTTGGCATTCCTGGGTCACGCTGAGTGCGACGCTGCTGGGGTTTGTACTGGGCACGGGGCTGGGCATCCTGCTGGCGGTCGGGATTGTCTACAATACAGTTATGGATCGCTCGGTCATGCCGTGGGTTATCACCAGCCAGACCATTCCCATCCTCGCCCTTGCGCCGATGATCATCGTGGTGCTGAACGCGGTCGGCATTTCTGGGCTGCTGCCCAAGGCGATGATTTCGATGTACCTGTCGTTCTTTCCCGTGGTCGTGGGCATGGTGAAAGGGTTGCGCAGCCCCGAGGTCATGCAGCTGGATCAGATGCGCACCTGGAATGCGAGCGCGTCCCAGACGTTTTGGCGACTGCGTCTGCCTGCGTCGATGCCGTATCTGTTTGCCTCGCTCAAGGTCGGGGTGGCGGCAAGCCTTGTGGGCGCCATCGTGGGTGAGTTGCCGACAGGGGCGGTGGCCGGTCTGGGCGCGCGCCTGCTGGCGGGCAGTTACTATGGACAAACCATTCAAATCTGGTCGGCGCTGATCATGGCGGCCGCTCTTGCCGCGTTACTTGTTGCCATCATCGCCCTTATCGAGCGCGTGATGCTCGCCCGAATGGGGATGGCATGATGGGCTGGCTTGTCTTTGCTCTTGCTGCATGGGCCGCTGGCTGGGCGGTGAACGTCTGGCTGTCGCGTCGCCCGGTCACGGGCCTTGTCCGGCTTTTGATGCCCATCGTGTTTGGCGTCACGCTGATCGCGATCTGGGAAGGGGTTGTGCGGGGCCTTGATATCTCTGCCGTTCTGCTGCCTGCGCCCTCGGCCATCGCGGCCCGGTTCGCTGCCTCGACAGGGATATTGTGGGAAGATTTCGTCCAGACCGTGATCAAGGGCGCGCTCAGCGGCTATGTCATGGGCTGTGGTGCGGCGTTCCTCACGGCGATCCTGATCGACCGCTTTGCATTCCTGCGCCGGGGCCTGCTGCCCGTTGGCAATTTCGTCGCGGCCCTGCCAATTGTTGGCATGGCGCCGATCCTTGTGATGTGGTTCGGCTTTGACTGGCACTCCAAGGCGGCCGTCGTGGTCGTCATGGTGTTCTTTCCGATGCTCGTGAACACGGTGCAGGGCCTGCAAGCGAGCGATCAGATGCAGCGCGACCTGATGCAGACCTATGCGGCCAGCCCGATGACGACGTTGCTCAAGCTGCGCTTGCCCATGGCAATGCCGTTTATCTTCAACGGGCTCAAGATCGCGACGACGCTGGCGCTGATTGGCGCAATTGTTGCCGAGTTTTTCGGCTCCCCCATCCGCGGGATGGGGTTTCGCATCTCGACCTCGGTAGGGCAGCTTGCGCTTGACCTCGTATGGGCCGAGATTGTGGTTGCAGCCATTGTCGGCTCGACCGCTTATGGGGCCGTTGCGCTTGTCGAGCGGCTCGTGACATTCTGGCATCCATCCCAACGGACCCGGTCATGAAGGTCCGGACTATCACCCAAATCAACAAGGAGAGTACAAAATGAAAATGATCACCAGTTTTGCCGCCAGCGCGGCCCTCGGTCTGAGCGCCTTTGCAGCGCAAGCGGCCGACGATGTGACCCTGCAACTCAAATGGGTCACCCAGGCGCAGTTTGCAGGCTACTATGTCGCCCTCGACAAGGGCTTCTACGAGGAAGAAGACCTGAACGTCACGATCAAGCCCGGCGGGCCTGACATTGCCCCGACCCAAGTGCTGGCCGGGGGCGGTGCGGATGTCACCGTCGAGTGGATGCCAGCGGCTTTGGCTGCGCGTGAAAAGGGTCTGCCGATGGTCAACATCGCACAACCTTTCAAATCGTCGGGCATGATGCTGACCTGCCGCAAGGATGCGGGTGTGAGCAGTACCGATGACTTTGCGGGCAAGACGCTGGGCGTCTGGTTCTTTGGCAACGAATTCCCGTTCCTGTCGTGGATGAGCCAGCTTGGCATGGCGACGGATGGCTCTGACGGCGGTGTGACCGTCCTCAAACAGGGCTTTAACGTCGATCCGATCCTGCAGGGGCAGGCGGCGTGCGTGTCGACCATGACCTACAATGAGTATTGGCAGATCATCGATGCAGGGCTGACGCCCGAAGAACTGCAGGTGTTCAAATACGAAGATCAGGGTGTCGCCACGCTTGAAGACGGCCTCTATGCCCTTGAGGAAAACCTCGCCGATCCGGAATTCGAGGACAAGATGGTCCGCTTCGTGCGCGCCTCGATGAAGGGCTGGAAATATGCCGAGGCCAACCCGGATGAGGCGGCAGAGATCGTTCTGGACAATGATGCTTCGGGTGCGCAGACCGAAAAGCACCAGAAACGGATGATGGGCGAAGTGGCCAAGCTGACGGCAGGCAGCAACGGCGCGCTGGACCCGGCAGATTATGAACGCACGGTGGCCTCGCTGTTGTCGGGCGGGTCTGACCCGGTGATCTCGAAAGCGCCCGAAGGGGCTTGGACCCACGCGATCACGGACAAGGCTTTGAACTGAGAACTTGATCCAGCGTCAAATCAGGGGGCCAGCCACGCGGTTGGCCCTTTTTTGCGACAAAACACTGGAAATCCGAAACGCGCGCGCCACCTCTTTACCGGATAAGGGAGTGCGCCACATGACACGGATGGAAAATTTGCAACCAGACCTTGAGGAACAGGCCCGTCAGGACGCGGTCTATCAGGCGGCGATGGCGTCGATCAACGCGTCAAAACGCGGGGTCGAGCGGCAGGGATACGTGGTGATGGGCGGCGCGATGTCCTATGGAGAGGGCGCGCTGGGGGATGGCTGGTTTGGCAAGGTCAGCCACGGCGCCAAGCTGTTCATGATCGCCTTTGGCTGCGCCGTGCCGCCGTTTCTGGTGTGGTGGGTGCTGCTGTGATCCGGGCAGATTCCGGACATGCCCGTTTTTGATGTCCCATGCTGGGACAGGACTCCGGACATGAAAAATCAATGGGTTACAGAGGCGGATTAACCATCCGTTAGGACCTCCCCGCCTCCAGACACCCGTTTTGCAACCTATTTCGAGACCAGAGCCTTGCCCTTTTGTTCCTTGGGCAGCTTCTTGCCCCCGGCCTGCTGGATGACATGGGTCAGCTCGTGGGCGAGCAGATCCTTGTTCTTGGCATCACCGGGTTTGGCAAAGTAGATGTTGGGACCCTGGGCAAAGGCCTTGGCGCCCAGTTCCTTGCACATGTCGGCCGCATTGCCACCCGTATGCGCCCGCACCTTCTTGAAATCGCCGCCAAACACTTCTTCGAGCGTTTCGACAACATCGGCAGGGATCTTGGCGGCCTTGGTGCCTTCGGGCTCTGTCTTGAGCGCTTTGACCTTAGCCTTCTTGCCTTTGAGCTTTTCGGCGATTTTCTTGACTTTTTCGTTGGGCATGCGGGTGATCTCCAATGGGGATGTATTCAATACGAGACAGTATAGCACGGCCGGAGGCACTGCGGGAAGTAGGGTAAACCGGTAGGGGGTTTGGGGGTGGCTGGTGGTGAGCGGGCAGCTCTTTGTGGAAGGCTATCCGGCGCAAGGTTTGGCACATTTTAGCGTGGAAACGCCCCGCGTTTTCGCCGCCTCAGCGCTCATGCAATGAGCGCGTACCCGGCAGCGTAGTCTGTAAGACTGCGCGAGAGGGACCGACCGCCCCCCAGGGCGGGGGCGACTGCGTCTCCCCCGGGGTCTTGCGACCCTCTGGGGCCTCAAACTATCCACTGGAAAGTTTGCGAGACGGCCTCTGACCCGCGGTCGTGGGCGATTTTTAAACAAGTGTTGCAAGACAGGTATAGTATTAGGTGGACTGTTGATACATATTTACAGTACCTAGAGAGCAAGAACAATAAGAGAACAAATGGAGAAACTCATGGCGGAAAGAAAATCAGCACTAAAAAGAGCTCCAGCACGGCCTGAACTGGATGCGCTGTATGAGGACTCACGTCAGCACGAGCTATCTGACGATGAACTTAGGGCACAACGAGCGAGCTTTGTGTACGGGAATGCTCCGAAAGGCTCTCGTATATCCAAGGAGTCGGCTGCAGCTTCTGTGGCACATGTTCGCTTGCGAGCTTCGGTCGGCTGATAAGCATGTTTGTTCTAGAACAGGAAGACCAAGAGCTGTTTGATCGTGTTCAGGAACAAAACCTAAACCGTCAATATGAACTTTTGACAAACTGCATTGAGATCGGCCTAGTCAAAGGGCCGGTTTCCTTTGACAAGTATCTCCTTTGGGCGCTCAATCATGTTGCCGTTGCGAATATTTCTCAATTCGGAGGGCGGTTTCGAAAAGAGCCAATCTACGTGGGCGGGCATTTGCCACCACACTTTAAAGATGTGGACAACTGGATGGATAGGTTCATCTCAACTGTCCAAGAGAATTGGTACATCTGGAGCCCAACCGAACTAGCAGCATATGGTTTGTGGCGTATGAATTGGATCCACCCGTTCATAGAAGGCAATGGACGTACTGCACGTGCGATTTGCTACTTCTTACTCTGTGTTCGATCAGGAGCCCTTCTGCGAGGCGACAAAATTGTTCCTGAACGAATAAGAGAGAACCGCACCGGGTACGAAACCGCACTCGTGGCAGCTGATACGGCTTGGGATGCTGGCCATTTAGATTTCACTCAAATGGAGAACTATTTGGCAGATTTGGTAAGAGCACAACTACGAAACGACTAAGCTTTAGAGTAGGTTAACTACCAGTAAGCTCATGAACTTTTTACGATTGGAGCGCTTAGGCTCCAGCGCAAATATCGAAATTGCACCGGGTACCGCTACGCGCGTTTGCTTTGCAAACACTCTTCCACGCACGCCTTGAACTCAAACGTAAACACAAGAAATCCGCCTGCAACCCAAGCGCCCCATTCTCATCTGAGTGCGAACGGGCAGGCTTGCGCCTACCCTGCCTCGCACCCGTTGAGTTTTACGCAGTAAAACTCAACGAGCGAACTTCTTGTGTTTTAGTCGTTTGGGTTCAAGGGCATCTGGCCCCAACCGACGCTTCTTATCTTCCTCGTAGTCCTCAAAGTTCCCCTCGAACCACTCCACATGCGCATCCCCTTCGAACGCCAGAATGTGCGTGCAGATGCGGTCCAGGAAAAACCGGTCGTGCGAGATCACCACGGCGCAGCCGCCGAAATCGACAAGCGCGTCTTCCAAAGCGCGCAGGGTTTCGACGTCGAGGTCGTTGGTCGGTTCGTCCAGCAGCAGCACGTTGCCGCCTGATTTCAAGAGCCGTGCCATGTGGACGCGGTTGCGCTCGCCCCCCGACAGCAGGCCGACTTTCTTCTGCTGATCGCCGCCCTTGAAGTTGAAGGACGAGCAGTAGGCGCGCGAGTTGACCTCGGCATCGCCAAGCTGGATCAGTTCGGCGCCGCCCGAGATCGCCTCCCACACATTGTGGTCGGGGTTCAGGTCGTCGCGGGACTGGTCGACATAGGACATCTGCACCGTGTCGCCGACCTCGATCGTGCCCGCATCCGGGGTTTCCTGACCGGTGATCATCTTGAACAGGGTCGATTTGCCCGCGCCGTTGGGGCCGATCACGCCGACGATGGCGCCGGGGGGAATCGAGAATTCGAGGTTCTCCATCAACAGCTTGTCACCCATGCCCTTGGTCAGGCCGTTGATGTCGATCACCTTGCCGCCAAGGCGCTGGCCGTTGGGGATGACGATCTGGGCATAGGCCAGTTTTTCGCGCTCGGAGGTTTCGAGCATGTCGTTGTATTTGTTGATCCGCGCCTTGGATTTGGCCTGACGCGCCTTGGCCCCCTGCCGCATCCACTGAAGTTCGCGTTCCAGTGTTTTCTGGCGGGATTTGTCTTCGCGTGCTTCCTGCGCGAGGCGTTTGGCCTTTTGTTCGACCCAGCTTGAGTAGTTGCCTTCCCATGGCACGCCTTTGCCGCGATCCAGTTCGAGGATCCAGCCTGTGATCGAGTCGAGGAAATAGCGGTCGTGGGTGACGATCAGGATCGTGCCCTTGTAGTCGATCAGGTGCTGTTGCAGCCACGCGATGGTTTCCGCGTCCAGGTGGTTGGTTGGTTCGTCCAGCAGCAGCATTTCGGGCGCTTCGAGCAGCAGTTTGCACAGGGCGACCCGCCGCGCCTCACCGCCGGAGAGGGTGGTGACGTCCGCATCGTCCGGAGGGCAGCGCAGCGCCTCCATGCTCACGTCGATTTGGCTGTCCAGATCCCAGAGGTTTTCCGCATCGATCTGGTCTTGCAGTTGCGCCATCTCGTCCGCCGTTTCGTCCGAGTAGTTCATCGCCAACTCGTTGTAGCGGTCCAGCACCGCCTTTTTCTTGGCCACGCCCAGCATGACGTTGTCGCGCACGCTGAGGTCCGGGTCGAGTTTGGGTTCCTGCGGCAGGTAGCCGACCTTGGCCCCTTCGGCGACCCAGGCCTCGCCCGTGAAATCCTTGTCGAGGCCAGCCATGATTTTCATCAGCGTGGATTTACCCGCGCCGTTGACCCCCACGACCCCGATCTTGACCCCGGGCAGGAAGTTGAGGTGGATGTTTTCAAAGCATTTCTTGCCACCCGGATAGGTCTTGGAAACGCCGGACATGTGGTAGACGTATTGATAGGCGGCCATGGCACGCTCCTTTGGGCTGTCAGGACTGGTTTTGACCGTCAGATACAGGCGCGCAGGGCGGGGTGCAATGGCGGTGCGGCCCAATGGGGGGATGGGATGAGTGATCTGCATGTGATGATGGCCCGGTCTGCGCAGGCGGGGCGTGTGACGTGGATCGGTGTGCGTGGCGCGCGCCGTGTGGACGTCATACCGGTGGAGCGGGTGGCGGTGACGTTCGAGGGCCTTGAGGGCGATCATGCCCGACCCGGCAAGCGTGCGGTGACGTTGGTGCAGGCCGAGCATCTGGCTGCCATTGGCGCCTATCTGGGTCGCGAACCGGTGCTGCCTGCGCAGTTGCGTCGCAATCTGGTGGTGGCGGGGCTGAACCTTGCGGCGTTAAAGGGGCGCGAGGTGGCGTTGGGCAGTGCCGTTCTGCGTCTGAGTGTCATCTGTGCCCCCTGTTCGCGGATGGAGGAGACGTTTGGGCATGGGGGCTATTCTGCCGTACGTGGGCACGGCGGGTGGTGTGCCGAGGTGGTGCAGCCCGGTCAGGTCGCCCTTGGTGATGCGGTGCGTCCGGTTGATTGACAATCGCGCCCATCTGCGGTCGTGTCCGGCCTTGCGGTTTTGACGACAGGGCAGCGATGCGCCATTCCTTTCCCCTTGCCCGTCCGGGACAGACCATCGGCCTGCTGGGCGGGTCCTTTGATCCGGCCCATGAGGGGCATGTGCATATCACGCGCGAGGCGATGAAGCGGTTTGGGCTGTCCCGTGTGTGGTGGCTGGTCAGTCCTGGCAATCCGCTCAAAACCCGTGGCCCGGCCCCGTTGGAGCAGCGGATGGAACGCGCCCGCGCCGTCATGCAGGACCCGCGTGTGACGGTCACTGATATCGAGGCCCGCCTCGGCACGCGTTACACCGCACAAACCCTTGCCGCCCTTATGGACCGCTATCCCGGCGTGCGCTTTGTCTGGTTGATGGGGGCGGATAACCTTGCGCAGCTGCACCTGTGGCAGGACTGGGAATGGATCATGGAGCACGCGCCCGTCGGCGTGCTGGCCCGCCCGGGAGACCGCATTGCAGCGCGGATGAGCGTGGCCGCGCGGCTTTATCGACACTACCGCATTGCGGGCCGAGCGAGCCACATGCTGGCCCGTGCGGATGCGCCTGCGTGGTGCTTTGTCAACGTCGCGATGTCGGGCCAATCCTCAAGCGCCATACGTGCGGCGGGCGGCTGGGGCGCGGTTGATTAAACGTGATCGCTTGAGTGCTTGTTTGCCCCGCGCGGCTGGGGTTACATGCCCCTATGTTCAGCACGATTTCCAGACGGGTATTCCTGAGTTTCCTCGCCAGCGGAGCGGCCACGGCCGCCCTGTCCGCGCCTCCTGCGGCCTCGCTGCGCCCCGTGTTGCGCGGCGCGGAGCATGCCAAGAAAGCGGTGCCGGGGGCGGAGGCCATTGTCGCGGCCGCCAAGCTTGGGGGACAGGTCTGTTACGCGGTTGCCGATGCGCGCACGGGCGCGCGCCTTGAAGGGGGCAATGCCAAGACCGGCACGCCGCCTGCAAGTGTGGCCAAGGCGGTCACGGCCCTTTATGCGCTGAACATTCTGGGGCCCGGGCACCGCTTTACCACGCGGCTGGTGGCGACGGGGTCGGTGTCGGGCGGCGTGGTCACGGGCGATTTGATCCTTGTGGGCGGAGGTGATCCGACGCTCGATACGAACGGACTGGCTGCCCTTGCCGCCGCCCTCAAGGCCAAGGGCATCCGCGAAGTGCGCGGGAGCTTCAAAGTCGCCGAAGGCGCGCTGCCTTATGTAAAGACCATCGACACCGAACAGCCAGATCATGTCGGCTATTCCCCCGCAGTCAGCGGCGTGGCCCTGAATTACAACCGTGTGCATTTCGAATGGAAACGGTCCGGCGGCGCCTATGGTGTGACGATGGATGCGCGGTCGGATAGGTATCGCCCGGATGTCTATGTCGCCAAGATGCAGATCGTGGACCGCCGTGTGCCGGTCTATACCTATGCCGATGGCGGGCGCAGCGACAATTGGACGGTCGCCAAAAGCGCGCTGGGCAATGGCGGGGCGCGCTGGTTGCCGGTACGCAAGCCTGCCCTTTATGCCGGTGACGTGTTTCAGACACTGGCCCGCTCGCACGGCATCGTTTTGAAAAACCCCAAGGTTGTGGATCGCGCGCCGGGTGGCACCGTGCTGGCCAGTCATCAAAGTGACGATCTGCGCACGATCCTGCGCGACATGCTGCGCTTTTCCACCAATGTCACCGCCGAGATGGTGGGGATGTCGGCCACCGCCAAACGCACGGGCAAGGTGCCTGCGAACCTGCGCGCCTCGGCCGCCGAGATGAACCGCTGGGCCAAGGCGACGCTGGGCACCACGGGGATGCGGCTGGTCGATCACTCGGGCCTTGGCGGCAAAAGCAAGATGACGGCGGATGACATGGTGCAGGCGCTGGTGCGTGCCCATGACAGTGCGGTGCTGCGCCCGATCCTGAAACCTGTGGCCATGCGCGATGAAAAGCGGCGTATCCTCAAGAACCACCCGATCACGGTGGATGCCAAGACGGGCACGCTGAACTTTGTGTCGGGCCTTGCGGGCTATATGACCGCGCGGGACGGGCGGGTTATGGCATTTGCCATCTTTGCCGCCGACGAGGCGACGCGGTCGCGGATTTCCAAAGCCAACCGCGAGGCCCCGCAGGGCGCTCGCAGCTGGAATGGACGGGCCAAGGTCATGCAGCAGCGGCTGATTGACCGTTGGGGTACGGTGTACGGAAGCTGAGACCCAAGTAAGGCGGATCTTGATCCGCCCTACAGTCAGGCCGCGTTTTTCATCCGAGTGGCGTCAACGCTGTCGGCAACCCCTTGGGCGGTGGCTGCTGCCAGGGTCCAGCCCAGATGTCCGTGCCCGGTGTTGTAGAACACGCCGGGTTTCTTGCCGGGGCCGACCTTGGGCAGCATCGAGGGCAGCATGGGCCGCAGGCCCGCCCATGGCACGCAATGTTCGGTCGAGACGGCGGGAAAGAACGTTTCGCACCAGTCACGCAGCGGCTTGATCCGGTCATCGCGGATGTCGAGGTTGTAGCCGTTGAATTCGGCTGTGCCCGCAATCCGCAACCGGTTCTTGCCCAGACGCGAGGTCACGACCTTGGCCTGATCATCGAGCAGGCTGACCCATGGGGCGGCTTCTTGGCTGGCGCCATCGTCGAGGTTGACGGTGATCGAATAGCCCTTGACCGGATAGATGTTCACGTGGTCCCCGAGTTGGGCGGCGATGGCACGGCTGGCCACGCCTGCGCAGACGACGATGCCGTCGAAGACTTCGCTGTGCTTATCCTTGCCTTCTTTCCAGTCGAGGCGCACGTCGGTGCCGGTGTGTTCGATTTCGGTGACGATGGATTTGTAATGGAATTTGACCCCCATCTTTTCGCAGCCATCGCTGAGCTTGCGGGAAAAGCTGTGGATGTCGCCGGTAAAGTCGCTTTCGGTGTAAAAGCCGCCCAGTGTTTCGGTCTGCAGCGCGGGTTCGAGTTTTTGCACTTCGGCGGCTGAGACTTCGCGCCGTTCGAGCCCTGCCTTTTCCAAGAGCACGTTCACGCGCCGGGCGTGGTCGAATTCGGACTGTTTTTTGTACACATGCAGGATGCCGCGCTTTTCCATGTCGAAGTCCACGCCGACCTCATCGGCGAAATCCAGCAGGTGCTGGCGCGCGGCGATAGCGAGCCGTGCGGTTGCGATGGTGTTGGCCTCGTAATAGGGGATGTTGCCGACGAATTGTGCCATCCAGGACAGTTTGTGCCAGCTGGGTTTGGGGTTCACGAGCAAAGGCGCGTCGGGGTGGAACATCCATTTCAGCCCCTTCATCACGGTGCCCCAGCGGGTCCAGACCTCGGCATTGGAGGCAGACAGCTGGCCGCCATTGGCGAAGGACGTTTCCATCGCCGCATAGCGATTGCGGTCAAAAACAGACACCTGATAGCCGCGGCGGGCCAGGGCGTAGGCGGTGGTGATACCGGTGATACCGGCGCCGATCACGGCGATATGGGTCATGGGTGGGGTCCCCTCAGATTTGCGACGCAGTTGACACGGACGCCTCCGGCGGTTTGCCGGATTGCGTCCCCATCTGTTGCGTAACCTGAGAGTTTCACGCCGATATGCTGGCGCTTTCTCCGTCGGTGGGCCGGGGGCGTCTGCACCCGACCGCTCTCCAGATCGTCGATATGCCCCGGGTTTTGGGGCGCGGCTGGCACGGTTCCTGATGCCTGAGAGTTTGTTGGGGCGTTTGCTCCTTCGGCGGCAGGCGAATCAGCCTGCGCTCTCCCATGTCAGCCTATGCGACTGAGCGCGATATAGGGGCTGTGTGGGCGTTCGGTCAATGGATTTGATTGCACGATTGCTTGCGCTCATCGTGAGCGTGCCCGGCCCGCCACATGGGCCCGTTTTTGCCAGCGGGCAAAGGCCGTGGCCATTGCCAGAGCGTTGCGGTATCAGGGACGGGTTGCCCCGTATTTTCCCCTGATCCAGCTGCCGGATTGATCGTTGATGAACGCCCCGACCCTTTTGTTTGAGGACACGCAGGATGCGCCGGTTTTGCGCGTCGCCGGGCGTTTGGCGATTGAATATCTTGAGGATATCGAGCCGGAGTTTCACAAGATCACAACGGCTGCACCCCGCCTGCGTGTCGATCTCGATGGGCTAGAGGCGCTGGACACCAGCGGGGCGTGGCTGATCGCGACCCTCAAGACCCGCCTTGAGGCCCAAGGTGTCAGTGTCGAGTTGATCGACGCCTCGTCCAACCGCATAGCCCTGATCGACACGGTGCAGGAGGCGCTGCCCAAAGAGGACGACAACGCCCAACCTGAGCGCGGGATCATCGCGTGGGTGGCCAGCATTGGAGCGGCCACGGCGGCCATGGGGGCGTCGGCCCTGTCGCTTGCGAGCTTTCTGGGCGAGGTTCTGTCCCGCTTTTTCTACGGCGTGGTCCGTCCGCGCCGCTGGCGCACGGCGGCCCTTGTCAGCCAGATGGAGGAGACCGGGTTTCACGCCATTCCCATCGTGATGCTGATGAGTTTCCTGATCGGGATCGTGCTTGCCTTTCAGGGGGCCTCGCAATTGCGCCAGTTCGGAGCGGAGGTGTTCGTCGTCGATCTGATCGCCATTTCGATCCTGCGCGAGTTGGGCATTTTGCTGACCTCGATTATCGTGGCGGGCCGGTCCGGGTCGGCCTTTACCGCCTCTATCGGGTCGATGAAGGTGCGCGAGGAACTCGATGCGATGCGCACCCTTGGCCTTGATCCGATCGAAGTGCTGGTGCTGCCTCGTGTCATCGCGCTGGTCATCATGCTGCCCATTCTTGGCTTTATCGCCAATATCTCGGGCCTCTTTGGCGGCGCATTGATGAGCTGGATCGAGCTGGGCGTGAGCCCGAGCATGTTCATCACGCGTCTGCAGGAAAACACCGACATCTGGCATCTGATCATCGGCATGATCAAGGCGCCCTTCTTTGCCGCCATCATCTCTGTGGTCGCCTGCTGGCAAGCCATGCAGGTCAAGGGATCGGCGGACAGCGTGGGGCGTCACACCACCACATCCGTGGTGCAATCCATTTTTCTCGTGATCGTGGCCGACGCCGTGTTCTCGATCTTTTTCTCGGAGCTGGGGGTATGAGCGACAGCCCGGCCACCCGGCCCGACCGCGAGGCGGTGATCACCGTGCGGGGGCTGCGGAACCAGTTTGGGCCGCAAGTGGTGCATGACAATCTCGATCTGGACGTCTGGAAGGGCGAGGTGTTGGGCATCGTCGGCGGCTCGGGCACCGGCAAATCCGTGCTGTTGCGCACCATTGTGGGCCTCAACCGTCCTGCTGCGGGGTCGATCAACGTGCTGGGGGCGGATGTGCTGAACGGCACGCGCGAGGAACGGTTGGCCGCTGAAAAGCAATGGGGCGTCGCCTTTCAGGACGGGGCGCTGTTTTCATCGCTCACCGTTTTGCAGAATGTCGAAGCGCCGATGCGCGAGCATATGAAGCTGAGCCCGGCGCTGATGAAGGCGCTGGGCGAATTGAAGATCAGCCTTGTGGGCCTGCCGCAACTGGCCTGTGGCAAGCTGCCCTCGGAACTGTCGGGCGGTATGCGCAAGCGCGCCGCGCTCGCGCGGGCATTGGCACTGGACCCGGCCATCGTTTTTCTGGACGAGCCGACTGCCGGCCTCGACCCCATCGGGGCGGCGGCCTATGACGAATTGATCAATGAACTCAAACGGTCGCTGGGGCTGACGGTGTTTATGGTGACCCACGATCTCGACTCTCTTTATGCAATCTGCGACAGAATTGCAGTGCTTGCCGAAAAGCGGGTGCTGTTCGAGGGGCCGATCGAGGGGATGACAGAAATCGACCACCCATGGGTGCAGGAATACTTTACCGGACCGCGCGCCCGTGCGGCCCAAGAGAAAACCTGAGGAAGGCTGCCGCCAGTTATGGAAACCAAAGCCAACTACGTTCTGATCGGGTTGTTCACCTTGGGGGGAATCCTTGGCGCGCTTGGGCTTTTGCTGTGGCTGGCCAAAGTCGAGGTTGACCGCCAATACGCATATTACGACATCCTGTTCGAGGATGTGTCGGGCCTTGGGTCGGCCAGCGACGTGCGATACAATGGTTTGCCCGTTGGGCAGGTGGTTGATCTCGATCTGGACGAGGTGGATTCTTCGAAAGTGCGGGTCCGCATCGAAGTGGCCGCCGATACGCCCGTGAACACAGAAACCGTCGCCAAATTGCAATCCCAAGGGGTCACAGGCGTCAGTTTTGTCGGCCTGTCCGGCGGGTCGGAAACCTCTGCCGCCTTGCCAAGCAATAGCGAAATCCCGTCCGAACGCTCTGCCTTGCAGTCGGTGTTCGAGGGCGCGCCCCTGGTCCTCGACCGGGCGGTCGAGTTGCTGGAAAACGTCAATGACGTGTTTGACCCGCAAAACCGTGAGGCGGTGGCGACGCTGTTGGAAAACCTGTCCTCTGCCTCGGCCCGCATTGATACGGTGCTGACGGATTTTGAATCCCTGTCCGGCGATCTGGGATCGGCCGCCCGCGAGATTGCGGATTTTACCGACCGGCTGGATACGCTGGCTGACACGGCGGAAACCACGCTGACCACGGCCACGACCACTCTGGAGACGACCAACGACACGGTGGCCCGTATCGGGACGTTCACGGATGAAGATCTGGTTCCGCTGGCGGATGATCTGCGCACAGCAACGCAAACTGCGACCCGGGTGATCGAAGAAGTCGGCAGTGACGCAAGCGAGATTGCCGCGCGCATTGATGAACTGGCCCTGAGGGGCGGCACGGTGCTGGAGAGTGCGAACGAGACACTGGCGACGGCGAACCAGACATTCACGACGGCCAATGAGGCCATCGAGGGCATCACGTCTTTCACCGACAACAATCTGGTGCCGCTGTCGGATGACCTGCGCACAACCACCCAGACCGCCAATCGGGTCATCACCGAAGCGGGGGGCGAGGTGCAGCGGATTGCCGGGCGGATTGATGATCTGGCGGATCGCGGGGGTGTTGCGCTCGATTCCGCTGCCGTTGCACTGGATGATGCGCAGATCACCATCCGGGATGCCCGCACCACTGTTGCACGGGCCAATACCTATATCGACGAACAATTGACCCCGCTGACCAGCGATTTGCGCACCACGGCCCAGACGGCAAACCGTGTCATCGACGAGGTGGGCACGCGCGCAAATATTGTGGCTGACCGGTTCATCACCTTTGCCGATGATGGCACCGCGCTGATCGCGACGGCGGACAAGACCTTTACCAATGCCGATGTGACCCTGGCGGCTGTATTCACGGCGATGGAGGATGCATCCGTTACCCTCGCCTCGGCCAACAAGACGTTCGACTTGGCCAATCGCATCATCGAAAACGACGTCGAGGGTGTGATCAGTGATCTGAGTGGCGCGGCCAAGGCGCTGACCACGACGGTCAACAAGGCGGCGGAGAACATCGATATCGTTTCGGAAAAAGTGGTGGCTGCATCGACGTCTGCGGCCAACCTCACCGCGTCCCTTGAACAGGTGGTGCGCAACAATCAGCGTCAGCTTTCGGATTTTCTGCGGCTGGGCCTGCCTTCGGCCCTCAGGTTCACCGAAGAGGCCCGCAGCCTGGTTGTGAATATCGAGCGGTTGGTCAACAGGATCGAACGCGACCCGGCGCGCTTTTTGCTGGGCACTCAAAACTCAAGGTTTGACCGATGAAGATGTTTGTAAAACCATGGCCGCTGGCTTTGATCTGTCTGGTGTTCATGCCGGGCTGTGCGGCCTTGTCCGGTCTGACGGCGGCGAGTGTTCCGAACGAGTTGTACGTTCTGACCCCCAAAAGCACGTTTGACGCTGATCTGCCGCGCCTGCGCTATCAGATTGCGGTGCAGGAGCCTACGGCCACGGCATCGGTCGATACCGACCAGATCGCGGTGCAACCGACGCCCCTGCGCGTGCAGTACCTGCCGGAGGCCCGCTGGGTCGATCGCGCGCCGCTGATTGTCCAATCGCTGATGATCGAGAGTTTCGAGAATTCGGGCCGTGTGCCTGCGGTGGGAAGCTCGGCCATTGGTCTGCGCGCGGATTTCCTGATTGTCACCGACATTCGCGAGTTTCAGGCGATTGTGCCGCCGGGAGATTCCGACGCACCGCTTGAGGTGGATGTGCGTCTGAACATCAAGGTGGTCGACGCGTTTTCGGACCGGATCATCGCGTCCCGGTCGTTTGAAGAGGTGGCGCAGGCCGCATCTGATGAGGCCGTTGACGTGACGCTGGCCTTTGATCTGGCCCTTGGGGATACGTTGCGCGACGCGGTGGAGTGGAGCATTCGCGAAATCGCCTCTTACGGTGCGCCGCGGTTCTGAGGGTCAGGCGCTGACGCCCGCGCTTTCCAGCAGTTGGACGCCGTTGATTTTCCACCCGGCCTCGGTTTCGAGCATCCGGTAGTCGAGCACGTGCACGCGCCCCTCGCTGTCCACGATCTGCACTTTTTGCCAGAAGCTGCCGTTTTCCTCGCGCAGTTCGAGATATGTGACCTCGCCCGGGCGCCAGACCATGGGATAGCCCTGTGTGACCATGCGCCCGAAATTTTCCGGCGTCTGGAAGATGCCTCGGATGTTGGGGGAAGCGAATTCGAAGGCCTGGGCGAAGTTGTCGGTCTTGAACGCTTCGAGCTGCTCTGAAATTACACCTTCGATTTCAGTGCCTTGCGCCCATGCGGCGCCCGCCATGCTGGCAGCCAGTGCGACGCCCATTATCCAATTGCGCATGTGTCATCTCCCTCTTTGCAAGGAAGATGATAGTGCCGCCGTGCGTCGCGCCAAGTCTTGGCTGTTGCGTGAGGGTTAGCCGACGAGCGTGCCTGCCAGAGCATGATCGATCAGCGCGATGGTTTCATCGAGCCCGTAAAGCGCGATGAAGCCGCCGAAACGCGGGCCCTGGCTTGCGCCCAAGAGCACTTCGTAGAGGGCTGTGAACCATCCCCTGAGCGGGTCAAAGCGGTCGCGGCCTACAGCGTAGACCACGGATTGCAGCGCCTCGTCGTCCATGGCACCGTCATAGGCGGCCAGTTCTGCGCGCAGGGCCTCAAGGGCTTCGCGTTCTTGATCTGTGGGCAGTCGGTAGGTTTTGGTCGGCTTCACAAAGTCATTGTAATAGCGCACTGCAAAGCCGACGGCCTGATCCATGCCGGGATGCGTGTCGGGCCCAGTGTCCGGTGCATAGCGCTGGATGAATCCCCAGAGCGTGTCCTTGGTTTCGGCACTGCTGACCGAAGCGAGGTTGAGCAGCATCGAGAACGGCACCACCATGTCACTGGCAGGTACGTCGCCGCCATGGATATGCCAGACAGGGTTGTTGAGTCGTTGCGTGTCGTCCTGACCCGCATAGGCGCGCAATTGTTGGTGGTATTCGTCCACGGCCTTGGGGATCACGTCGAAATACAGCCGTTTGGCCGTCTTGGGCTTTTGATACATGAAGTAGGACAGCGACTCGGTACTGGCATAGGTTAGCCATTCATCGATGCTGATGCCGTTGCCCGAAGATTTCGCAATCTTCTGTCCCTTGTCGTCGAGAAACAACTCGAAGCTGTAATGTTCAGGCGGGCGCGCGCCGAGGGTCCGGCAGATCGCGTCATAGATTTTCTCGTTCGTGGCGTGTTCTTTGCCATACATCTCGAAATCGACGCCGAGAGCGGCCCAACGGGCGCCGAAATCGGGCTTCCACTGGAGTTTGACGTTGCCCCCGGTGACAGGCAGCGTCCATTCCTTGCCAGTCTCATCGTCAAAGGTGACCGTGCCGTTCTGCGCGTCCACGTGTTTCATGGGCACATACATGACCCGGCGGCTTTCGGGATGCAGGGGCAGGAAGATCGAGTAGGATTGCTGGCGTTCCTCGCGCAGGGATTTCAGCATGATCTTCATCAGGTCGTCGTATTTTTCCGCGCATTTCAGCAGAATCTCGTCAAATTGCCCTGAGGCGTAGAACTCGCGTGCAGAGACGAATTCGTAGTCGAACCCGAACGTGTCGAGAAACCGGCGCAGCATGGCGTTGTTGTGATGGCCAAAGCTTTCATATTTTTCGAACGGATCGGGGACGTCCGTGAGCGGGCGCTGCAGGTGCTGTTCCAGCCGTTCCGGATTGGGGACGTTGCCCGGCACTTTGCGCAAACCGTCAAGGTCATCGGAAAAGCAGACCAGTTTTGTGGGGATGTCCGAGATTTCCTCGAATGCCCGGCGCACCATCGTGGTGCGCAACACTTCGCCGAAGGTGCCGATATGGGGCAGGCCGGACGGTCCGTAGCCGGTTTCGAACAGCACATACCCCTTTTCAGGCGGCGCTTTCTCGTAGCGTTTGAGCAGCTTTCGTGCCTCTTCAAAGGGCCACGCTTTGCTTGTCATCGCACTGTCACGCAAACTCGACATAAGGTATTGTCCCAATTCATGTCCTGCCGCCCGTCGCGGAGGGCAATTCGACGCGCCCTGTTGTGCGCATCATCCCGCCGCTACCTATTGCGAGGGGGGGCAGCCGTCAATATTGAGGGGGTGCCGAAGTGGAAAGGAAGACCGATGTCCGAGACCGAACAGCTGAGCCTGACGCCGCAGGACGCCCTTGTGGCGGTGATGATCGCCATTTCGGCGTCGGATGAGGACATCCGCACCGCTGAACTGGTCAAGATCAATTCGGCCGTGAACCATTTGCCGATCTTTGCGAGCTACGATCCTGACCGCATGAACGTGGTGGCGCAGACCGTGTTTGATCTATTCGAGCAGGAAGACGGGCTGGATGCCCTGTTTGGCCTTGTCCGGGAGGCGCTGCCGGATCGGCTGTATGAAACCGCCTATGCCCTGGCCTGTGACGTGGCCGCAGCGGATGGGACGCTGGACGAGACGGAACTGCGTCTGCTGGAAGAGATGCGTTATGAGCTGGAGATTGACCGGTTGCATGCATCGGCCATTGAGCGCGGTGCGCGGGCGCGGCATTTGACCGTGTAGCCACAGCCCTTGGCCCAAGAGGCCCTATGCGCGGTGCGCGTTTTGCCAGGCGGCATTCATGATCTTGCGCGCCGCGTCGGCGTCGGTGGCGATGCCGTCAAGATCCATGAGGGCGACGAGGTCGCTTGCGTCATTCACAATATTGCCGCTCAGGAATATTTGTGCGCCGGGGTTGCTGATCCGCAGGGCGAGCACCAGCTTGGCTAGAGCCGCGGCGGAGTGTCCGCCTGCCGCAGACAGGCCGATGACCGTGCAGTCGAGGTGCGCGATTTCGTCGACCAGCGTGTCATGGTCCTTGCCGATTTTCAGATCGATGTCCCAGCCTTCCTTGCTGAACAGATCGCGTGCCATGCGTATGCCCAGCACGTGGGTTTCGCCCGGGACGGTCGCAAAGACGGCGGATTTCACTTCGACGGGCCAACGCGGAGTGAAAAGGTGGCTGAGCCCGCGCATGATGGAATAGATGCGACTGGTGCCGA
Source organism: uncultured Tateyamaria sp. (assembly GCF_947503045.1). Taxonomy (GTDB): domain Bacteria; phylum Pseudomonadota; class Alphaproteobacteria; order Rhodobacterales; family Rhodobacteraceae; genus Tateyamaria. The sequence continues at coordinate 378,787 of NZ_CANNCF010000002.1, read as the reverse complement.
CTGTGACCTCGACAAAGGACACATGATCATCCGTCCACCATTCGCCCAGGCGGTAGGCCGCCTGCGCGAGGTAGGCGAGGTAGACGGCCTCGAGGCTGGCCCCATCTTCGCGGACGTCCTGAATGAAACGTGCCCCTTCCTGATCGTCGTCTGAAATGAGCGCGTAGGCCAGTTTTTCCACCCGTTCCGGGGAGGGGGCGTTGATCGAGTCGCCGCTGACTTGGCCACGCGATTTGATGCGGTTCAGGATTTCCTCGACGATGCTGCCAATTGAGTCCTCGGGCAGTTTCGCCTTGAGACTGCGCACGTCTGTGTGCGTCTTTTGATAGACATCACTGGAAAACTGTCGGGTCGTGTCCATCATGTCCGTGATCCCCGCCGCCGAAACAGGGCCGAATCCGGTGATCGGACCGTCGCCTGAGTGCATTGCTGACGTTAGGGCAGTGCGCCTCAATATGTCAACTTTAGTTTACATACCTGTTGCCTGTTGCCCGGGCAGAGCGCACGACCCCATGACCCCTCATTAACTCCTCGTTGATACTTCCCCTCTCCGAACAGGCCGGACCTCCGGCCCCTGCAAAAAGGGATGTATGGATGAACAAGGCGATCACTGATGGCGTGCTGCTGATGCCGCCGGCCTTTGCGAACGGTCTGGATGTTTGGTCGAGCGGGGATGGGACGCCGGGCTCTGACACCTATCTCAATGCGGCCAATGCGGCCTTTACTCCCGCCGATCAGGATTTCGGCGGTTGTCTGGAATTGCAGAAGACAGAGACATTTACGCGGGTGCGATACATGGGCGAAACGCCCTTGCTACCCGGCTGCTATCTGCGCGTCACCGCCCGGATCAAGGCGATCAGCGGCAGTTTGCCCGAGGTGCGCATTTCGGGCTATGCGGCGCGCGGTGACGGATCGGAAGTCACCGGTGTGACCACGAATGCGAATGTGCGCACTTTGACCAGCTACGGTGAGGTGGTCGAAGTGTCCGCCATCGTCGGGGCGGGCAATCGCGGCGGCGTGGACATGGTCTGGGGCTCTGAGCCGGTTTATGGCCATTTCGGCATCACACTGTCCGGCCCCAATGGCGGCATCGTACGTCTTGATGACATCGAGATCGAAGACATCACCTCGGTCTTTCTGCGCGACATCGTGTCGAGCGTGGATGTGCGCGACTTTGGTGCCGTGGGTGACGGGGTGACCGATGACAGCGACGCCTTTGACGCGGCCAATGCGGCGGCGGCGGGGCGCACCATTCTGGTGCCTGCCGGGACGTTCCGGTTGGAAAAGGACGTTGCCCTTGATCATCAGGTGAAGTTCGAGGGGCAGATTGATATGCCTGTCGACAAGATGTTCCTGCTGCGCAAGAGCTTTGATCTGCCCACCTACATCGAAGCCTTTGGCGACGAAGGGGTCGCCTTTCGCAAGGCGTTTCAGGCCCTGTTGAACAGTTCGGATCACGATAGCCTGGACCTGGGTGGTCGTCGGGTGCAGGTCGATGGCCCCATCGATATGCAGGCCGCCGTTCCGAACCGGGACCAGTTCAACACCCGCCGGGTGATCCGAAATGGGCAGATCGAGGCCGTCGGCGACAACTGGGACACTGTGGTGACGACCAGCCAGGCGACCTACAGCACCTCCAACACGCGGACGCTGACCAACGTGACCAACGCGGCCAATATCGAGGTCGGGTCACTGGTCGAGGGCAATGGTGTGGGCCGTGAAATCTATGTGCGCGAGGTCAATGTCGCCGCACAGGAAATCACACTGAACGCGCCGATCTTCGATGCGGTTGGCACGCAGAACTACACCTTTCGACGCTTCCAGTACCTTGTCGATCTGAGCGGTTTTTCCAAGCTGTCCAAGTTCAACATGAGCAGCATCGAGTTCCAGTGCAACGGCAAGTGCAGCGGCATCATGCTGGCCCCGGCAGGGCCGACATTCGAGCTTCAGGAGTGCTTTATCAGCCGCCCCTTGGATCGCGGTCTGACCTCGATTGGCGGCGGGTGTCAGGGCATCCTGATCGACCGGTGCCAGTTCCTGTCCACCGAAGAAAGCGAGACAGTGGATCAGCGCACATCCATCGGGCTGAACGTGAATTCCAACGACGCCAAGATCCGCGATTGCCGGGCCACGCAGTTCCGTCATTTCATCTGTGCGGCTGGGCAGAACCACTTGATCATGGGCAACCACTTTTTCCAGGGTGACGGTGTGTCGGGCGGAATTCGCACGGCGGGCATTGTCCTTCAGGACAACTTCACCGCCAGTGTGATCAGCGGCAACTATGTCGATAACTGCTTTATCGAGTGGACAAATGAGCGTGACCCCACACCGCAGTTTACGGCCGGGTTTTCGTTCAGCTCGTTCAGCCTGACCGACAACGTGTTCCTGGCCAGCGATGTGGCCGACTGGTTCAGCTATCTGGTGGTCAAACCCCACGGATCGGGGCATTTCCTGAATGGCGTTTCGGTCACCGGCAACCGCTTCCGCTGTATCAACGGGACGATGACCCGGGCCGAGCGTGTCGACACCAGCTTTGCCGATCTGAACCACGATCGAAATCGCTCTGTCTATTTCGAGGGCAATTCCTATCACAACGTGGAAGAGCAGGCCTCGAACCCACTGCTGGTGGCCCATGATCAGAACACCAACGCCAAGATCTGGACCATCGACACCAACAAGCAGCTGCCCTTTGAGAGCTTTTGCCAGTTCGTGGACTCGGTTGCCTTGACCGGAGACATCCGCAACACGTCCAACGCCCGCGTCTATGAAAACCCTGTGGGCAAGGGCCGGGTGGGCGCAAACGAGGATCAATTCACGCTGGAGTTCGCCTCGACCGTGCGTGGCCAGATCCGTGCCATGGTGCGCATGGACAAGGACTGATCATTGCTGCCGGGCGGGTGCCTGAACCTGCCCGGCGTCAAAAGTCGCGCCACAAGCCCAGTTTGAGCGCGACAATCCCTTCTTCGGATTCGACGCCAAGCTGGTAGCGCGTCGACCCCTCGGGTTTGGGCCGCCAGATCAATGAGGGCGCCAGAGTGGTCGCCTGATCGATCTCCGACCGGCTCCAGAACACCTGCATCATGACCTGGAAGTGATCTGACAGCGTGAGCCCCACCGTTCCGTCCACTTTGAATGTCGCCTCTTCGCTTTGGGTTTCCCACTCGACCGCTGTGTCGAGCGTTACCCATCCGGATTTGCCCCACACCGTGACTCCACGCCCAAAGCTGAGGCCCGCACGCACAAGGGGGACCGTTTCACTGCCAAAGGTGCCGCCCACCCCAACCTCGTAGGCCAGTTTGTAGGCCCGGTCGCCGGTCGGGATCGGCTTGCGCAGGAAAATGAATGCGGTGCCGTCGCCGGGTTGGCCCGTTGTCATGTCCATCGCCATGTCCGCCTTGAACCCAAGCGTCAGCTTGGGACGCAGCCCGTGTTCGACATAGATCGACCCGTCCACGCGCTGGTCCTCGTCCACCGTTGCCCCGAAGGACAGGAACGTCTTGCCCTCATCGCGCATCCACGCCCCCGCCCCGGCGGGCAGGGGCAACAGCAGAAGAGCGAGCAGCAAGGGGAGGCGCATCCAGTGCGGTCCAAAATGGTTAATCGAACCTGACTACGACCGCATCTTGGTTAACATTCCGTTAGGATGCACTCGCCAACGGGCTCGTGCGGATTATCTGTCTGGCCATGGAATTGCTGGTCGAAAACGTTCAATCCTATCCGCGTCCACCCGCCCTTGAGCCTGTGCCGCAGCGGGTGCGGGTGATGCTGGGGGGTGCGGTGATTGCCGATACGACTTCCGCCCTGCGCGTCCTCGAAACCCATCATGCGCCCAGCTATTATCTGCCGCGGGCAGACGTCACCTGCGCGATTGCGCCCTCGGCCGGGTCGTCCTTTTGCGAATGGAAAGGGCGCGCGGCCTATTGGACGCTGACGGCGGGTGGCGTGGTGGCCGAGGCGGCGGCTTGGAGCTATCCCAAGCCGGACGCGCGCTTTGCGCCCCTCAAGGATCATCTGGCCTTTTATGCAGCGCGGATGGAGGCCTGTTTTGTCGGCGCCGTCCGGGTTTTGCCGCAGCCGGGCGACTTTTACGGCGGCTGGGTCACGCCGAACCTGGAAGGCCGGATCAAGGGCGGGCCGGGCACGCGGCACTGGTGAAACGCAGTTGTGCCGATGAATTCGGGCGAGCGACGCGACCTTCTAGGCCACGCGGCTGAGCAGAACCATGGCGAGCAGGGCGCAGGCGAGCCCGGCATATTCCCGGAAATGCAGCGCCTCGTCGAACCAGAGCGCGCCGATCAGGGCCAACGCCAGCAGGGTGATCATGGAATAGGCGACACCCGCCTGCACCAGCGTGACGTGCTGCATGGCAAAGAACCAGAACAGCGCCGAAATGGCATAGAGGACGCAGCCCAGCACGACGAGGCCGGACCACATGTGCTGGTTTCCGTCGGCGGCATATTTGATGGCAGTGTCGCCGATGATCACGATCATGGCGGTGATGAGGGTAAAGCCGAAGCCGAAGAGTAAATGGGTCATGAAATTCGCCTTTTTTGAATGCGCGATGCGGATCTTGAGGCGGTGCTGAAATGTAATGGACGTCAGGTTAGACCACCCGGACGTGTGGGCGTAGTGGGGTATTCCGGACCCCTGCCTGCATGTGTGGATTGAGGGTGTCCCACGCTGGGACAGGTATGGCCCTCATATAAATCAAGGGCTTACAGAGGCGATTTAGCCCTTTGTTAACCTTTGGCCTCAGGTCAGCGGGGCTGCCGTGCAGGCGCGGAACTGCTGGACGGGGCCCGCCGCGCCGTCGAGCGAGACCGTCGCCGCATTGGTCGCGGTGAAGGCGGTGGCGGAGATGTTGAACTCGAGCCCGTCCAGCACGTTGCCAAAGCCGGAGTCCGTTACGGTGAGGGTCGGGCCGTCCGTCTGATGCCGCTGGGTCGAGATGATGCCCGCGCGCGGCCCGTCAAATCGGATGGAAAAGGCGGGGGCTGTGGGCCAGTTCTGCGGCGTTGTGACCTTGATCGCATAGAGGCTGGTGGTGTGGTCATAGGTGACGGTGACCGCGGCGCTCGCCTCGGTGTGTGTGAGGGTGCAGATGGGGGTTGGGGTGAACTCCCACGCGTGGGCCGGGGTGGTGAGGAGGAAGAGGGGGAGGATGTGGCGCATGCGGTCAAAGGTAGTCCGGTTGATGCGTCAGGCCAACGGTGACTGTTGGAGCGTAGGGCGGCGCCCGACCTGGGTGGGCGCTTTGGTTCAGTTGGTTTGCTGGATGGCTTTGAAGCCTGGATGTGGGATGGGTGGCTGGTGACATCGACAATAGTGCCCTCCCGGGGGGAGGTCGGGCGCTGCCCGGCGGTGCCGCCGGGCGATATGCGCCACCAAGCCGAGACCTAGTACCTAAACCCGCACGAGCAGATTTACCCGTTTACTCTAAGTCCGGAAAAGCAGGCACAAACTCTCCTGTTTCGTTTTGAATGAATAACTCTTTTAAGTCATAGGATGCTGTATCTTGTGTTAATTGCCACTCAGAAACGATTTGACCCCATTCTGACAAAAGAAGAGCCTTCGACTCTTGGTCTGCTACGTAGATTTTAGGCGTTGAAGCAACACCTTTGGTGTCTATTCCGGTCCAAACCTGCATTCCGCCTTCCGCTGACGGGTAACCCAGCGGTGCAAACTGAAAAGAAGCCAATTGATCAAAAATCGTATCGCGTTGAAGATCGAACTGATTCTCGATAGCCGCAGCAACTTTTCTGTTTGACTCCTGCATCGCACTATCAATCGCAGTGTTTAATTGAAAACGGATTTCTGACGCGCTATGTTTTTGAATTGCAAAGTTTCCTGCTAAAATCGCAGCAATCAAAAACCCAATGCCCAAAAAAAGAGTTCCATAAGTGATTTTATGCTTATCGTTTGCTTCAATAGAGGACAGGCGTTGCAGCACGTCCTTTTCAAAATCTGTTGCCGATCTATTGCTCCCACAACCAACCTAGGAGAGTATGGCGGCGACCATCAAACATATCAACACTATCGTGCAAAGACTCCAAAAAACAGTGCGACTAGGTTGTATCCTACGCGAACGTTCTATTCGATCAAGCGTTTCGAGAATATCGGCTTTTGCGTCTGACATGGTCTCATCCTTAACACGGATCAACTGATTGTTAAATTGATGGCACGAAACAGTTATCGAAGTGTTAACTACCGCCCCCGCCGCTTCACATTCCCGCCGCGTTGCCCAGCCCGGCCCGCCGTACTCCGACCGCTCGCCTTCTGCGCATCGCCCACGGCCTTTTCCACCGCGTATTGCCGCGCCAGAGGGTCATCCGCCACGACCAGATCCACCGCTTCCAGCCGTTTCACCTCGTCCCGTAGCCGTGCGGCCTCTTCGAATTCGAGGTTCTCGGCTGCTTTGCGCATGTCGCTGCGCAACCCGTCCAGCACCGTTTGCAGGTTGCCGCCCGCCATCCCGGGGTCGATCTTGGCGGTGACGCGGGACTGGTCGGTGTCGCCTTTGTAGAGGCCTTTCAGCACATCCTCGACGTTCTTTTTGACCGTGGACGGGGTGATGCCGTGTTCTTCGTTATAGGCCATCTGCTTGGCGCGGCGGCGGTCGGTTTCGGCCAGTGCGCGCTCCATCGACCCCGTCACCTTGTCGGCATACATGATCACCCGCCCATCGGCGTTGCGTGCGGCGCGCCCGATGGTCTGCACCAGCGAGGTTTCGGAGCGCAGGAACCCTTCCTTGTCCGCATCCAGGATCGCGACCAGACCGCATTCGGGGATGTCGAGCCCCTCGCGCAGCAGGTTGATCCCGATCAGCACGTCGAAGGCCCCGAGGCGCAGGTCGCGCAGGATTTCGATCCGTTCCAGCGTGTCGATGTCGGAGTGCATGTAGCGGACTTTTATGCCCTGTTCGTGCATGTATTCGGTCAGATCCTCGGCCATGCGTTTGGTCAGCGTGGTGCAGAGCGTGCGCATGCCGTTGGCGGTGACGCGGCGCACTTCGTCCAGCAGATCGTCGACCTGCGTGCCGACGGGGCGGATTTCGACCATGGGGTCCAAGAGGCCCGTGGGGCGGATCACCTGTTCGGTGAAGACGCCGCCCGCCTGTTCGAGTTCCCATGAGGACGGGGTGGCCGAGACGAAGACGGATTGCGGGCGCATCGCATCCCATTCCTCGAATTTGAGGGGGCGGTTGTCCATGCACGACGGCAGGCGGAAGCCGTGTTCGGCCAATGTGAATTTGCGCCGGTAGTCGCCTTTGTACATGCCCCCGATCTGGGGGACGGAGACGTGGGATTCGTCGGCAAAGACGATGGCATTGTCGGGGATGAATTCGAACAGGGTCGGGGGTGGTTCGCCCGGGGCGCGGCCCGTGAGGTAGCGCGAGTAGTTCTCGATCCCGTTGCAGACGCCTGTGGCTTCAAGCATTTCGAGGTCAAAGTTGGTGCGCTGTTCGAGCCGTTGTGCTTCGAGCAGTTTGCCCTCGTTCACGAGCTGATCGAGGCGGATTTTGAGCTCTTCCTTGATCTTGATGATGGCCTGGGACATCGTCGGTTTTGGCGTCACATAGTGGGAGTTGGCGTAGACGCGGATGTGTTCCATCACGGCCGTCTTTTCCCCCGTCAGGGGGTCGAATTCCGTGATGCTTTCCAGTTCTTCGCCGAAGAAAGACAGCCGCCAGGCCCGGTCATCGAGGTGGGCGGGGAAGATTTCGAGCGCGTCGCCCCGGACCCGGAAGGTGCCCCGGAAAAACGCCTGATCGTTGCGTTTGTATTGCTGGGCGACGAGGTCGGCGATGACCTGGCGCTGGTCGTAGGATTTGCCAACCTTGAGGTCTTGCGTCATCGCGCCGTAGGTTTCGACCGACCCGATGCCGTAGATGCAGGAGACGGAGGCCACAATGATCACGTCGTCCCGTTCCAAGAGCGCCCGCGTGGCGGAGTGGCGCATGCGGTCGATCTGTTCGTTGATCTGGCTTTCTTTTTCTATGTATGTGTCCGAGCGCGCGACATAAGCTTCGGGCTGGTAGTAGTCGTAGAAGCTGACGAAGTATTCGACGGCGTTGTCGGGGAAGAACCCTTTGAATTCGCCGTAGAGCTGGGCGGCCAGCGTCTTGTTGGGGGCAAGGATGATGGCGGGGCGTTGAGTTTCCTCGATCACCTTGGCCATGGTGTAGGTCTTGCCGGTTCCGGTGGCCCCCAGAAGCACCTGATCGCGGTCGCCGGCCATTACACCTGCGCTCAGTTCCTTGATGGCGGTGGGCTGGTCGCCTGCGGGCTGGAATTCGGTGTTCATGCGCAGCGGCTGCCCGCCTTCGAGCTTGAGGCGGGTGCGGACATCTTCGGCCGGGTTGGCAAGGAAGGTGTCGGTGGAATCGGTGTGGACATGGGGCATGGTGCTAACTTGGCTTTAATGGAGGCGCATGCAAGGGTTTGCGGCAGGCTGCTGTCAGGAAGTGGCAGGAGTGAAGAGCGCCATGGGCGTGTCCATGCCTTTGAGCCGTTCGGTTGCGATGTGGCGGGTTGGGGTGCCTGCCATGTCGGCCACGGTTTGCGAGATCAGCACGGACTGGTCCAGCCTGTCGCAGCAGGCCTCGACCCGGGCGGCGATGTTGACGGATTTGCCGAGGACGGTGAAGTCGATGCGGGCGCGGGCGCCGACATTGCCATACAGCACCTCGCCGTAGTGGATGCCGATGCCAAAGGAGACGGGCAGGGCGGCCAGTGCGGCAATCCCGTGGGCGGCATGGGCGGCGGCCATGGCCTGACGGCAGGCGCGCTGGCGGCCCTCGTCCGTTCCGTCGCCGGGAAACAGGGCCAGAACGCCATCCCCCATGAACTTGAGGATCTCGCCCTCGTTGTTGTCGACGGCGTCCGAGATGACTTCGAAATAGCGGTTGGCGATGTCGAGCGTTTCGGCGGGGGGCCGCGCGGCGTTGAGGGCGGTCCAGCCGCGGATGTCGGAAAACAGGATCGCGGCCTCGATGGTTTCGATGTCGCCGCGGGTGATCTGGCCGTCCAGCACCCGCTGACCCGTGCGGGCGCCGAGATAGCTTTTGGCGATGGCGGCGGCCAGTTGGTGGTTTGCATGGGCCTCGACCACCGGAGTCAGCACGGCGGCAAGGTGGTCGAGGCCGGATATCTGGTCATCTGAAAACCCGCCCGTACTGTTACAGACAAAGACGATCATGCCCAGACTGCCCCCGGCAAAGTGCAGCGGCAGCCCGTAATAGTCGGTGCCGCCGCGCTGTTGGATTTCGTGCAGCGACACGTGGTCATCCGCGCCCAGCACGCCTGTCAGGCGGCGGCGATAGGGGTGGCCCGTGCGCGCGATTTCAGCCAGCGGGCTACCTGCATAATCGGATCGCGCCTCAAGCCCGTGCGCGGTTGTGATGGGCTTGATCGGCGCGGTGTTGGCCTCCCAAATCACGCTGAGTGCGGCGGTGAGGGGATGTGTGGTGCGAAAGCTGATCCGCACACGCATCATCGCGGTGCCATCCGCGCGCAACCGCGCACCCAAACCGTCCACCAGACCCTGCAGATCCAGCATGCGGCCGTGGGAAAGCAACCAGTCCACATGAGGCGAGGGGTCAAACATGATCACCATTATGGACGAAGTCGGCGATGAGGCAATTCGCATCTTGCGAGGGGGCCTCGAATTGTCGATATAGTTTGGCAGTCGTTTCAGGAGTGTTCCCATGCGCGCACGCATCTTTCAGCCCGCCAAGACTGCCATGTCCTCGGGCACGGCCAAGACCAAGCATTGGGTGCTGGAATTCGCGCCATCCTCTGCCCGGTCGGTCGATCCGCTGATGGGCTGGACCTCGTCTGACGACACGCAGGCGCAGGTGCGCATGACCTTTGACACCAAAAAGGCCGCGCAGGAATATGCCGAACAACACGGCATCGACGCCGTGGTGCAGGACCCCAACAAACGCCGCGCCAACATCCGCCCCGGCGGCTATGGCGAGAATTTCGCAACCGGCAGGCGCGGGGCATGGACGCACTGAACGTCAGCCGGGACTCGCCTGACACTGCGGATGTGAAGGCGTTGCTGATGCGCCATTTCGCGTTGATGCGCGCCGGTTCACCCGAAGAAAGCTGTCATGTGCTGGAACCCGACGCCCTTCTGGAGCGAGGTGTCGCGCTGTATGCCGCGCGCGACGGGGACACCATTCTGGGCGTTGGCGCGTTGGCGCAGCTTGACCCCGATCATGGTGAGTTGAAATCGATGCACACCAGTGCCGAGGCGCGAGGGCGCGGCGTGGCCCGCGCGATCCTTGCCGCCCTTCTGGATGCGGCCCGGGCCCAGGGCATGACCCGCGTCAGCCTTGAGACCGGCAGTGCCGAGATGTTTGCCCCGGCCCGCGCGCTATATGCCGCGTACGGGTTCACCAACTGCCCGCCCTTTGGCAGCTACATCCATGATCCCCTGAGCGTTTTCATGACGCGGACGCTTTGAGGTACTTGCCCCGTGGCGACACCTGCGGCATGAACAGGGCAGCGCGGTCCCGTAGCTCAACTGGATAGAGCACCTGACTTCTAATCAGGATGTTGAGGGTTCGAGTCCTTCCGGGATCGCCAGTTCACGTTCATCGATCAAAGCGAAAGCGCAATGTCAGCGCGTTGACACCCGGGTTGGTGCTACCGAAATCCGCGTTCGATTTATGCGACAGGCCCAGCGATACCTTCATGCCGTTTTTCAAGGTGCGCCCCACACCGATCAGGGATCGAAACTCCAGACTGCTGCCAAGGTCCGTTGCCGGTTCGGTGTTTTCAAAAAAACCGGGGATAAAGCTTGCCTCGATGAACCAGTTGTTTTGCAGGGGCCGCAGTGCAGACAAGCCGACACCAATGAAGAAATCGCCGTTGTCATGGCCGGTTAGCGCGCCTGCGACCGAGATATCGGCCCCAGCCACATGCCAGACGGGGTCGGAATGATACTCAAGCTCTAAAACAGACACATCTACGTTATTGAAATCCGTGCGCCCAACCCCAACGACTAAATCGGCGGCCAGGGCCGCGCTGGACACAAGGTACGTGATCAAAACAAGGGACAAACGCAGGTAAATCATTTTCCGCTCCAGTCTGGTGTTCGTCAGTCAAAATAGGAACCTGTCAGTTCCGAATAAATATGAAAATACGCAACTTCGCGTGAGCCATTGCAACAAAGCAACACAGTCCCGTGGCAGGCATCGTGTCTTTGCCGCTGCCAACTGACCACCGCTCGGATGAATTGATCGCTTGTCCCTTGCGGTACAAGCTGCGTCATCCTATTTCCAAAATGATCGTTTTGGAAAAGGAGATCGAAATGGCCGACACACTGGGCTGGATGATCGAGGGTCAGACGTTTCGCGATGGCAGTCACTACGCGGATTGGGAAAAGGTCTATCAGGACGCCACATGGCACTGGCAATATGACACGCACGAGATGACCTTTGGCATCTACAAGCACGATGGCCAGTACTGGAAGCTGTATCAGGTCCGTTTCGTGGCACCCGACACCACAGATTTTGCCTATGCCTTTGGCGGGCAGGCGTGCCGCATGGTCGAGGTGGAATACACCCGCAAGGCCCGCTCGCCCCATTCGCATATGCCGATGGATCAGGGCACGCGGCAGTGGATTCGGACCTATGAATACGACCCCGAGATCATGGCGGTGATCACCACCGGCGAGGAAAACGAGAAATACGGCGCCCCCTATGCGGCATCCCGCGACAGGCGGCGCGCCTCATGACGACATCACCGCTTTGCATCATCACGGGCGTGGGCGACGCGACGGGCAGCGCCACAGTGCGCAAGTTTATCGCCGAGGGCTACCGCGTGGCCATGATCGCCCGCAACGCCAAGCGGTTGCAGGCGCTGGAAAAGGTGCATCCCGGCGCGCAGACCTATGTCTGCGACATCTCTGATCTGGGCCGTTTCAAGCGGTGTCTGGAGCGGATCGAGGCCGAGATGGGGTGCCCGGCCGTTCTGGTGCACAACGCGGTGTCGCACGCCTTTGGCCGGTTCCGCGGTCTTGACCCGATGCAGATCGAGGCCAATTTCAGGGTCAACACGACGGCCTTGCTGATCTTTGCCCGTTTCTTTGCCGACACGATGTTGGCCAATGGCGGTGGCGCGATCCTTGCGACCGGCAACACCGCCTCTCATCGCGGGGTGCCGAACTATGCCCTGTTTGCCCCGACCAAGGCGGCGCAGCGCAGCCTGTGCGAGGCGCTCGCCCGTGATCTGGGGCCCGAGGGCATCCACGTCTGTTATCTCAGCATTGATGCGGCCATCGACGCCACATGGCTGGGGACAAGTGATGAAGATCGCCCGGCATGGCTGACACCCCCGGACGACTGGCCGCATGCGCGCGAGGATTACTTTGCCCATCCCGACGGGATTGCCGCCGAAATCTATCACCTGACCCACCAGCACAAGACCACCTGGGCCTTTGAATATACCATTCGCCCGTTCGCCGAGAAATGGTAGCCTGCGCGGCACGTGCCGGGGCCGGTCGGCTGGCAACGTCCAATCGGAGACTGTGAAAAGGCGATGGGCAGACACAAGGAATTCGACCCCGACGCGGTCATCGACGACGCGCTTCTGGTGTTTTGGCGCAAGGGGTATTTCGATGCGTCGATGAAGGACCTGATCGAAGGGACGGGGGTGAACAGCTATGGCCTTTATTCGGTGTTCGGCTCGAAACGCGGGCTCTTCATCGAGGCGTTCAAACGCTACAGCGCCAGTGTGACCGACGACCTTGTCAAACGGATCGGCCGGGCAGAGGCGACGCCGGAGGGGCTGGCAAAATTCCTGGGCAAAGCGTCCAGAATACTGTCCCCGTCGGGCGAAAAGCTTGGCTGCTTTGTGTGCAATTCGATGGTCGAGCATTCGGGCGCGGACCCGGATATCGCGAAACTTGTCGATGCAAACCGCAAGATGCTGATGGATGCGTTTCAGGGCTTTTTGCGCCGCCAGAGCCGGGCGCAAGATGCGGATGAAGTGCGGACCAATGCAAGCCTGTTGGCAACCGGGCTGTATACGCTTGGGCTGCTCATCAGATCGCGCGCCTCAAAGCAGACGGTAGAGGATCACATCAAGTCGCTGACGGCCTTGGTCTGACGGCGGTTTGCGCCTTACGGACTGGTCAGGCTATGGCCCGACCTTCACCCGCCAACTGCGCGCGGTTGGCGCAGGCCTTTGCAGCAACACCGTGCGGCTCAGGTGCGCGACCCGCCCGTTGGCATCGCGGCGCACCGTTTTGACAGTCTCCCGCAGATCGACAGAGACACCGCCGCAACTGGCAAACACCACATGCAACCCTTCGCGTCCCTTGCGGGCAAGGTCAGCGGGCGCGTCCTGCGGCCAGCGATAGATGCGCGACACGCCGGTGAATTCATGCGGCACATCATAAAGCCGCACAGGCGCCTGTTTCAGCAGCCATGTGGTGTCAAAGCCGGTGCGCGCAAACGCGTCCGAACTGACCAGCAATTGCGCGACAAGACCCCAGCGAAAGACGTCATCAAGGTCCTTCAGATAGCCAAGGTCGGGCTGATCCATCAGATCGGGAAACTGGCGCGTCATATCGCAGGAAAACGCACGTGCGACGGGGTTGGTCTGGCCGGTGGCGGCAAATTCGCCCGCACTTGTCAGATGCTCTGCCTCGTCCAGCAGGGCCACGTTGGCGCGGCGGAACAGATAATCGCCATTGTCTTCGAGAATGTCGTGCAGCCCGGCTGAAAACCAGTAGCGGGTCATCGACCCCGAAGACGGGGTGCCGTCCTGCAGGAACCGGGTCAGGTTGCGGTCATGCACTGACGGCAGGTCGGGCACCGGCGACAAGCCGTTCGAGATCGTTTTCAACATGGCATCGGCAAACATCATCTTGGCCGACGGGCCGGTGCCGTGCGGAATGCCGAGGGTCTTGGCATCCATCGGTGTCTGGCAGATCAGCGGCCAGTCCTGTGCATATTGCGCCAGCGTCGTGTTTTCGACCAAGCGGTTCAGGGCCGCGATGCTTTCCGGTCTTGGGTCAATCGTCACGCCCGGAGCTGTCAGTGTCCGGGTTGCAACGCGCCGCCCTTGCGCGTCGATATGATGCGTGACGGGTGCGTATTCGTGCATCGCGTGGCGCAGCATCACGACGAAATCATCAAAATCGAGCGGGCCCAGACCGGCCCCTTTGCGCCCCACGAACAGGATGTCGCCCGCCGGGTCGAGGACAAAGCCGTCCACCCGCTTGAGTCCGAACAAGCGCCGCGCGTCCTCGCCGCAATCCGCAAGGCCCTGGCAGCGTTCCAGATTGCTCTGTACCGCCGCCAGCGACACCACAAAGTCGACCTCGTGCGGCAGCACAACCCGGTCCGGGGCGCAGTCGGTCGCCGTGGTTTGGGCATATCCGGCAGAGGCCGGGATCGCGAGAACCAGCAAGGCGGACCATATGAGGCGCATGAATGGCATCATTGCGACTCCCCGCAATCTGTCTGACCCGCAGCGGCGCAGGCAAGGGCGCGCTGGCGCAGGCTACTCAGGCTCGCATTGCGCGGGGTGTGATCATGGCGCACTTCGACGCCGCCGACTTCCGCACCGCCGCAGGCCTGCCCTGTGCAGGGCTGGTTCCGGTTCATCAGCCCCTGCGCCCGGCGCAGCGTGTTCGTGACGGGTTTGGGCGGGTAGTAGAATTTGTAATCTGGCGCCTCGCCAAAGGCGACGGTTTTGGACGGTTCGGACAGATAGGTGCTGAACCGATTGACCGCGTAATGCTCAACGGCCTTTTTGACGACATCCGTGCCAACCCCGGCAAGGTCCAGCCGTTTGGGCCCGATGAGCAGCGCAGGGATTCTGCGCCCCGGGATCGTCAGGCCGACTTGCGCAAATTCGATCCCCTGCGCCGTGATCCGGGGCGGAACGATGATGCGAATCCGGCGGATCGGCGTCCGCAGCATCACCGGCGTCAGGGATCGTTTGTAGTTGTCGTGCAGGATGCCCACCACATCCTTGGTCACGCCGGGGAAGAAACTGACGGTTTCTTGGGTGTCCGAGATCGCCTCGAGCGGCGGGCGCAAGTCGGTGATGATGCTGTGATCCATGGCGCGCCAGATCGGGGCCTGCACCCAATCGACAGAGGCGTCGAACGCGGCCCCGACAAACGGCTTGTTGCGCAGTAGATATTTGATCGGGTAACTGCCCAATTCCGTGGCAAGCAAGGTGTTGACCAGCACCCATTGTCCCATGAACGCCTCGGCGTCCTTGAAGGTTGCCAGATCCTCCAGACTGCGCGGCCCCGGCAGGGTTTCGATGAAGTCGCTGTAATAGGGGTCGTTGGTGCGGAATTGGCCCGATGTCCAATAGCTGTCCTGTCTGGATGCCGGGCCTGCTGTGCGTGCAGCCCGCAGATTGCTGTCGATCAGGCGCCAGGCCTTGCGCACGAAACGGTCCGAATTGGACATGGAGATAAGTCTGTGCGGCCCGTATTTGTGCTGCCACAAAGCACCATTGCCGCGCAGGTCAACCCGGAAGGCTGCGCCGCCATGGGTCCAGATGGTCGGGCGCATCAGCGAACCTGTGGCGTCGAAATAGGCGCTGTCGGTGGTGATGGATTTCAGCGTACCGTCGCCTGCGAAATGCAGCGCGGACATCCCGCCCTGTTCCGTCGGTATCAGCACGATGCGGGAGGTGGCGGCCGGGCGGGTAACCGGGCGTCGCCTTGCGGCCTCCGCGTCGGGGCCCAGCCGGAACAGCCGCCCGGTTTCGTCATAGACGGCAAAGTCGGCCGCATAGGCATCGCCCAGCTGTTTCGGGTTCAAAAGCGTGATGGCCGAGCCCGGCGCGGCGAGCCGCATTTCCACCGCCTTGCGGCGCTCGCGATCATAGATCAGACGATCCCCGTTGGGCAGTTTGACCAGACTGAGCGGGGCGTTGGGCAGGTGCCAATAGGCGGGTTGTGGGACGCTGTCTTGGGGCTGGGCCCGCGCCGCATCGCCCAAGGCCCAGAGCGCCACAGCCGCGCAGGCCAGTCCAGCCATCCCAAGCGCTCGCAATCTGAACATCGGGTCCTCCCCTCCCGGATCATCCTACCACATTTTGCGCCGGTCCGGGTCAGTCCGCCGCGTGGGCCAGCCGTTCCAGCGCATCAAACAGGGCGCGGTCCAGCACAATTTTCGACACAAGGCCAAGCCTGATGGCCTGCAAGAGCGTCCGGGCGCGATCATCGCCAGTCCCGATGGCAATGACGCCCTTGCGGTTGCGCCCGTTCGCCCGCTTGGCGATTTCGCGGATGTCGTTCACCCGCAATCCGGTCCACAGGCTCTGGATCTGTGCGGCCTCTTCACGCTCCGCATCCGTCAGTTCGACGTCAGCCAGGAGCAGGTTCCCGGCAAATTCCCCGACAAACCACGTCTCGATTTTCCGAAGGCTTTCGGCCTGCTGCTGTTCCATATCGGGGCCGCGCGGCGTGATGATCTTTTGAAAGTCGTGGCTGTTGGAGCCGTAACACTGCCCGTCCATGCCGCAGCCGGTGATCAGAGTGCCGTATTGTCCGGCGGCATGGCTTTCGGGTCGGTCAAGATAGCCCCCGAGCAGACGCTGATAGGCGGTCGAGCTTTCCAGCATGATCTCGGCGAATTTCGTGCGCTCTGCCGGGTCGAAACTGTATTCGATGGGAACAAATGCGTTTACCCCCAGCGCGTTTGCGCCCAGTTCGGCGTGGTCGTTGCCGGCCCATTCATTGGCGTTTCCGGCGATGGCCGTGGATGTGAATTGCCCGCGCCCCGTGCGGATGTTGCCGCAACTGGGCGCAAAGACGGGCGGCGCCCCTGCAAGTGCGGAATAGTCGACCTTGGCCAGTCCATGATAGACACCGCCGCCCCAGGTCACGCCCACACGGTCCGCGCCGCTCAGCCATTGGGTCAGGATCGACCCGACGCCGGTGGCAAAGTGATCAAGCTGCATTTTCCGGCCCGCATCGGGGGCCAGAATCTCGGGGTCGATGACCTCAATTTCGTGCAGGGCGACATCCGTCTGGTCCATTTCCAACGCCTGCAGGCGCGTCAGAAGGGCGGGAACATCCCGTTCAAACCGCGCCACCACCGCATCGGCGGCCGCGGACATCACGCCGTTAAAGCGAAAGGTCTCCACAAGGATGTTCTGGGTCTTTGCCGTGGTCAGCGCGCGGCTGATGCTGGGCTGAGATGTCTCCAGACGTTTGGCAAGTTCCACTTGATTGAGCTGGCTGCCATATTTTGCGCTCAGCTTGGCGACGATCAACGCCAAGTCCTGCTGCGTCAGTTTATCGAGCATTTTTCCCCCTGTTTTTCTCGTTTGAGAATACGGCAATTCGGAATGCCTGTAAACATCATATTCAGCTGTGAATAAGAATGATCCCAACATGGATTGACAATTCGCGCCTGACGGGCATAGGATGTCAGAGCAACAGCCTTTGGGGGAGGGTATGCGACCACATCCACTGCTCATGATCTTCGCGCTCGGGATTGACCCTGTGATGGGCCATGCCGATCCCGCGCTGAACGGCATCACCGAGGCGCGTTTCAACGCCTACACGCAGGCCGCGACGGTCAGCTATTCCGCGCATGAGACGCCCGAGATCGGCTTTGCCGTGGCCGCGGATGGGTGGGCGTCGCTGGCGCATAGATTTGATAGCGCGCGTGATTTTACGACCTATTCAGCGGTGCGCATAACGCTGTCGGTCAAGCAGCCCTCGACGGCGCTGCTGCGGGTGACCCTGAATGACCTTGTTCCCGGCGCAGGCATCACCAGCCCGGATGAAATGCACTGGCTGGATATCAACGGCGCGCTCGTGCAGCCCCGAATGGTCAGCCACACGGTGCCACTGTCTGACCTTCGGTTGAGCGAAGGCGTGGGCGCGCGGCACAATGACGGGGTCTGGAGCCCGGGCAGCGTGGCGGGATTTGAAATTAACATCGTTGGTCAGGGTTCTGAGACCAGCGGCACGCTTGTTTTGCACGAATTATCATTTGTCCCGGACGGGTAGGCGCGTTTCGGACGTCGGAATTTGATGGGGGGAAATCAATGGAACATTTCAAAGCTTTTGGGTGGCCGCTGCTGGTCGTCAACCTGTGCGGGGCCGCAATTGCAGCCACCATCTGGACACTCCCGGCGCTGCGCCCCGATTTCATCCCAGATGTCACCAGCCTTGTCATCGTGGCGGCGACCGCGACAAACCTGATCTTTCTTATTCTGGCGGCGTTCTGGTCCGGGATGGTCACCACGGTTGTCAAGGCCATCGTCGACGGCTTTGTCGCGGCCCTCAACTACTTCTCGCACAAGATCCGCGAGACAAACTGGATCCTGCCGCTGTGCCTTGCGCTTTACTTTGCCGGGGCGGTTGCGCTGGCCGAGATTGGCGTGGCCCCGCACTATTCGCAATGGGGCGGGTTTGAGGGCGAAACGCTCAGCTTCTTTGCGCGATATACCGGGATGCTGATCGGCTTCGCCCTCGTGGCGCTGCTGATCTATTGGCTGATGCGCGGCTGGTATCGCGTGACCTATGCCAACCTCGAAGCGATCGAACAGCACTATCCAAAGAGCATTGCGCGCGCAATCTGCCTCGTCCCCACGGCCACCGCACTTGGCCAGCTGATTTCGGCGGCCGTGTCGTTCGAAGGGCTCGCCATGCTCTGGCAGCCGCGTCTGGGCGACAGGGTCTATTTCGACATTTCGCTGGCATGGGCTGACATTCTGGGCGCCACGGACGGGGCCGAACAAAACGCCGTGAACTGGGTGGTGACGGGCGCGGAATTCTGGGCTGCGATCTTTGCCATCGCGCTCAGTTTAGGGATCTGGCTCAGCGCGAACTTTGCCACGCATCTGGTCATGAACGGGCAAAAGCCAAGCGTGGCCAGCGTGTTGGTTGTGGTCATCGTCGCCTCGGTGTCTATCGCGACCGCCTGTTATTTTCACTACGGCGCGCCCGCCACGCAGGCGGATTTGCGCACTGGCGTGGCCGAGACGGACGAGGTGATCGAAACCTACCGCGCCGAGGATGCCCGCAATCTGTCCGGGTTGGAAAGCGACGCGGCGAGCCTTGTGCAGAACTATACCACCGAGTTGCATCTCGAAATCAGCGAGGCCCTGAACGGCGAATTTGTCGCCCTGACGGATACGTTTGAGAACGGGCTTGCCGTTTATGCCGATCTCGACGCGCTGGTGTCGCAACTGTCTGCGAACGAAAAGATCTGGCGCGAGCGGGAAAATGACGAGGTGTGCTGTGGCAAGTACACAGGTGGTCAGGCCGGTTTTGGCCAGGTCGCTCAAAACCTGCGCGACATTGCCGATGCCTATGGCAAGGCGCAGGGTTCTCTGGCCGGGTTTTCCAATGTGCGGACCGGGATGATTGCCCGGCTGGACGTGCTGAAACTTGAATATAGCGAGGCGCTGGTCAGTCTGGATTTCGAAGGGGCCCGCACCATTCTGGACCGGATCAACCGGCAGTCCCAGCAGATCTATGCGCTGTCACCAACCGGCAGCATGGGCGAATTGCTGGCTGTTGTGTCCACGCCGCTGGTCGAAGGGGAAAGCAGTGCGAATGCAGGTCTGGCGACCAAACAGGCCGAGGCACTTGCCGGTTTCGAAACCGAGTTGAGCCTTGCCAAGGTTGCGGTCGACGAGCGCATGCAGGCCTGGAACAAGGGCCTGTCCGAATTTGGTGCGCGCGCGGCCCCTGATCGGGTCTTGCCCGGCGACATGCGACTGGATTTGCGCAAGGAGATTGAGAACCTCGATGCCTTACGCGTCGTCATCCTGCAGATTGAAGATCGTCGCCTTGCCGGCTTGGCCGGCGTCGAGGCGCAACTGGCCACGATCGACAAGGGTATCGATGCGCTCTTGGACTCCCTTGCGCTCTTGGCGGACAGCGCTGGCATCGCGCAGGACATCAAGACGGCGCGGCGGGATTTAAAGGCCTTTGAGGGCTTTGACCGCGCACCGATCGAGGAACGCGTCGGTGCATTGGAACTGGCCAAGGAAAATCTGGAACAGCGCCTTGCGCAGCCGTCCAACTATCCTGAGCCCGGCGAATTCGTACAAAAACCGCCGCTCAAGACGCTGCTGACTTCGTGGGATATCGGCATTATCTACATCGCCCTTCAGGTGACCCTCGATCTTTTTTCCCTAGGTCTGGTCTGGATCATCAGCAGCCTGCACGCCCGAGACCCCAAGCCGCAGATGGCGTGAAAATTACTGCTTTTCGGGTGGCGTGAAGGCCTGCCGTGCCGCCGCCGCCTTGTCGCGGATGACGCATCCCCGCGCGTGGTCGTTGATCAGGCCCATGGCTTGCATGAACGCGAACACCGTTGTTGGCCCCAGAAACTTCCACCCGCGTTTCTTCAAGGCGGCGGCAAGGGCGCGCGAGGCGTCAGAGGTCGAGGCGGTCTGCGGTTCCGCCAATGTCGCGGCGTCCGGTTCAAAGCGCCAGACAAAGGCGGCGAGCGACCCTTCTTCTTCGACCAGGGCGCACAAGCGGCGGGCATTGTGGATCGTCGCCTCGATCTTGGCCTTGTTGCGCACGATGCCGGCATCCGCCATCAAACGCGCATGATCCGCGTCGTCGAAATTGGCGATCTTGGTATAGTCGAACCCGGCAAAGGCGGCCCTGAAATTCTCGCGCTTGGCCAGAATCGTGCGCCAGCTCAGCCCGGACTGGAAACTCTCAAGACACAGCTTTTCGAACAGGCGAATGTCGTCCGAAACCGGAAAGCCCCATTCGGTGTCGTGATAGTGCAGAAACTCAGGCGCCGCATCGCTCCACCGGCAGCGATGCTGGTTGTCAGGGCCTTTGACCAGCTTGTCCACGCGCTAGCCCTTCAGTGCGTCCATGGCGGGCGTCGCCTTTTTGACATCGACCTCGATGATCTCTGCGTTGACCACATCCTCAGCGACAAAGGGGTCGGCATTGATCCGGGCCTCGATCTTGTCGCGGCTGGTGTCGGTGGCAATGATGGCACCGCCGCCTGCGGGTTTCAGCGACCCGACACAGTGAAACACGCCATCGGCAAACCCTTGCGCAATCCATTCATTGTGGGCTGCCATGAACTCGGGCGCGGCCGAGGCATTGGCGGAAAACCGAAGAGTGATGATGAACATGTCGCGTCTAACCTTTCACGGGTGATAGAGGTTCCAATTGGTCCAGCCACGTCTCCAGGGCCGCGACTTCGGATGTCAGCATCTCTTCGTCCTTGAAGGCCGAGGCCATCACCGCGACCCCCTGTGAGCGACCCAAAAGGTGCAGCGCCAGCTTTTGCGCGCGCGCGCCATGCCCGAGGGCCGCGAATTGCTGCGCCAGCCAGTCTTGAAACAGCCCAAAGATGTCGGCCGCGCGGCTGTGGGCATCGTGATCCAGCTTGGTCAACTCGGTGGTCAGCGTGCCGACAGGGCAGCCATAGGCCATGATCTTGGCCTTGTTGGCGATCATCAGCCGGATAAAGGACACGATCCGGTCGCGCGGTGCTGCGTCCTCTTCCCATGTGGTCAGCATGGCCTTTGTCTTGGCCATCCGCCGGTCAATCACGGCATCGAGGATGTCGTCCTTGGATTTGAAATGGTGATAGAAATTGCCCCGCGAGATGCCGACCGCCTTGGCGATATCAGCAAAGGACGTCGCCTCGAACCCCGTCTCGTAGAACAGGTCGTCGGCCTTTTCCTCGATCATGTCGCGGGTGGTTGGTTTGGGCATTGGCGGCCTTGGTCCATGTCGCTTGGCGCTGAATTTAGGACAAGTGTCCTAGGGAGTCAATATACGAGACTGCCGGGTGCTTTTGAGGTGGCGCAGTCAAAAAGGAAGCTACGCGCTTCCCAACAGATCCCGCGCAATGCGTTCAAAGATCGCGGCACCAATCGGGATCAGATCATCGGGAAAGTCATAGTCCGGGTTGTGTAGGGCCGCATGGTCTTCGCCCGGTCCCAGACACAGCATCGCGGCCTTTGCGTCCCACCCGAACACCCCAAAATCCTCTGAGGCACGCATGGGCACGCTCTCCTCCCCGTGCGGGACCCCGATGGCGTCCATCGCCTTGGTCGCCACCGCGTAGGCCTCTGCGTCGTTGATTGATGCCGCAAAGTGGTCGTGAACCTCGAAGGCCACCTGCAACCGGAATTCCTCTGCCACCGCGGTGGCAAGCTGGCGCGCCGCAGTTTCTAGTTGCTCCAGACCGGCATCATGGCCCGTGCGCAGGGTGGCAAAGATCTCCGCCTCACCCGGCGCGATGCCAAAGGTCGGCTCGCCGAGCTTGGCGTGGGTCACCGTCACCAGACGGAAATCCGCATTGCGCGGTCCGCCTTCACCCTGCCCAAGCGCGTCAAGCGCCGGGATCAGCCGGGCAACCGCGAGGGCAGGCGACACGCCATCCTGCGGATCGGCGGCATGGGCGGTCTTGCCGCTCAGCCTGATCTTGAGCCCGAGAGAGGCGCAGTTCATCAGCCCGACGCGGGTCGCGACATGCCCAAACGGGCTGCCGGGTTCATTGTGAATGGCAAAGGCCCAGTCGGGCTTGATCTCCGCGAAAGCCGGATCAGCCACCACTGCCTTGGCCCCGCTGCCGTCCTCTTCGGCGGGCTGGAACATCAGCACAACGCGCCCCCGCGCAACAGGTTTGCGCGCGATCATGCGGCCAAGGGCAAGCAGCATCGTCATATGACCATCATGGCCGCAGACATGGCTTTTGCCCGGTACGTCCGACAGCCATGCAATGGCATCATTGCGCTCTGCAATCGGCAGCGCGTCCAACTCGGCACGAAACAGCACCGTCGGCCCGTTCTGACCACTGTCAAAGACCGCCGCGACCCCGTGCCCGCCCAAGCCCGTCAGGATACGGGTCGGCGACATCGGTTCCAGTGCTGCCTGAATGGTGCGCGCGGTCTCCGCCTCTTCGCCAGAGATTTCCGGTTTTCGGTGCAGGTCACGGCGAAACGCGGTCAGTTCGATGAGATCACTGTTGGTCAGCATGTGTCGCCCTGTTTTCAAATGCAGATAGCGCCCATGTCAGGACGCGATGAGAGGGGCCATGAATAGCATCGTTCCGCGCCGCCTCAACCCGCCTTCATGGTCTGATCCGTGCGGTCAATCTTTGCCTCGTACCGTGCCCGCCGCCTGTCCGCTGATCGTGGTCCCGCTGGCCATCCTCGGTCGCCTCGTGCTGTTCAAGGCCAGATACATGACCTTGGGCAAAGCCAAAGATCGCAGTCGGTCAGGCCCGATGGTTGTTCAGCGCATCGCGCGCGCCATTTATCCGTCCGATGTTCACCATACGGCGCACGGGCCCTTCTGTTCGCAGGCCTGGTGGGCGCGTTCATTCGGATGGGCGGATCAGGCCCTCCCGAGGATGTGATGCATCACGCCATTCTCCAGCGCCTCGGCGGTCTGCACGGTATAGGACCGGGGCGTGACGCTGTCCTCGAACAACCGCTTGCCCGCACCGACCACCACCGGAAAGGTCCAGACCCGGAACTCGTCCACCAGATCATGGGCCTGCAGGGTCTGGATCAGCGCGGCACTGCCATGGACCTGCAACAGCGGTCCGTTTTCGGCTTTCAACTGGGCCACGGCACCCGCGATATCGCCGTTCAGCGCGTGCGCGTTGGCCCAATTCAGCGGATCAGTCCGAGAGGTGGCGACGTATTTGCGCGCCGCATTCATCCGCTCGCCCGTTTCGGATTTCGGCGCGTTCGGCCAGTGGCCCGCAAAGATGTCATAGGTTTTGCGGCCAAACAGGATGTCATAGGGATGCGCCATCGCGACACGCTCCACATGCGGCATCACACCAGCCCAATAGGGCGCGGCCCAGCCGCCCATCGCAAAGCCGCCCGAGGGGTCTTCCTCGGGCATGCTGGGCGATTGCATGACCCCATCGAGGGTCACAAAGGACAGAACCGCAAGCTGCCTCATCTCACTGTGCCGCGTCGAACAGGGACTGCGCCAGCGCCGCCATCTTGTCGAAGGCCTGCGCCCAGCCGCCCGCACCTGCGGTGCCTTCGGGCACGCCGACATGGACCATGACGATCCGGGTCTTGCCGCCGACATCCTGCAGGTCAATGATCACTTCGGTGATGTCGGGAAAGCCCTCGGGCATGCCCATGGCCTGTGGCGGAATGATGGTGCCATCCGCGTCGCACATGCTCTCGGTATAGACGAGGCGATCGGGCGCGCTGACTTCCTTGTAGACCCCGGTGAACCACATCTCCATCGACCGTTCGGGGGATTGCAGCGCCATGCAGACCTTGCGGGTGCCGCCGATTTTCACATCCATCTCGGCGGTCGGGACGGACATGCCGTTGGGGCCGTACCACCGTTTGAACAACGCCGGATCGGTCCACATTTTCCATACGAGATCGATGGGCGCATCAAATTCCCGCTCGATCCGAACCCAGTCCTGTGCGTCGCTCATTGGTCGTTTTCCTTTATTTCGTTCAAAAGAGTGTCCATCACGTCAAAGCGGGCGTCCCAGATAGGACGGTACTGCTCTGTCCAGCCTGAAATCTCGCGGATCGGCTGTGTTTCGAGCTTGCACAGCCGGAACTGCGCATCCCGTTCCCGCGAAATCAGGCCCGCGTTTTCGAGTACCCGGATGTGCTTGGACACAGCCGGCAGTGACATATCAAACGGTTCCGCCAGCGCATTCACGCTGGCCGTGCCCTTGGCGAGATGCGCCAGGATCGCCCGCCGCGCGGGGTGGGCCAATGCGGCAAAGGCCGCGTCCAGTTGATCGCTTTCGGTCATGTCTGTAGTATTATACCAACTCGTTAATTAAGCAAGTGGTTAAATAGCGGACATGGAGTGAACCACCGGACGATGCGATGCACCGATGCGAAAGCCTATCCCGGTTTGAACCGATGCCCCGAGATGTTCAAACGGCCCCAGGACGCTTCATCGTTCCACGTGTCCGTCAGCCCATCCTGCACATGCCACGCGCCATCCTCGATCTTCATGCCCGTCGGATGGATGATCTGCTCGGACGGCGTGGCAAAGCGCAACCGCACGATCGAGCGCGCCTGCACCGCCCTCGCAAGGGCGCGGATGCGGGGGTCATCCTGTGGCGCGCTGGCCTCCATGTTGAAACGGGCCATCATATCAATGCACAGATGGCGGGATGTATCGGGCAGGCTTTCGACCAGCTTGGCGCGGGCCTGCTCGGCGGCGTGCTCAAGCCCGAGGGCGGCGATCATCGGATTGGACGTCGACAGGATCAGCCCAAGCGCGCGCGCCTCGTCCCGCGCAAGGCCGGTGAACCGGGTGCGATAATTGAACCCCAGCTCGATCCCGCCCTGATTGCCCTGATGCACGATGATCGGCAATCCGGCCTCGGTCATCGCGTCCACATCGCGCAGAATGGTGCGCGGCGCGACCTCGAGCTCAGCGGCCAATTGGGCCGAGCTTTGCCGCCCGCGGTTCTGCAGCAGCAAGAGGATGCGAAGGAGTCGGGAGGCGCGCAAACGGGTCATCCAAACATGACAGAAGATGTCATATTAAGGGTGCTAGACGTCATCCCGTCAAGATAAGGAAAGACCGTGAAGACGTTTGAAACAGAAATACAAATCGACGCCGCACCCGCCCGTGTCTGGCACATGCTGACCGACGACATGCCACGCGCGCCCGAGGCCTATGGCATTCTGCGTCTGGACGGCACACTGGCCAAAGGCGCAAAGCTGAAACTGTGGTCCGAAGTCTCGCCCAAGCGCGCCTTTGCCTTGAAGGTCACGGGCTTTGACGCGCCACATTCGATGGTCTGGACCGGCGGCATGCCCTTCGGGCTGTTCGTCGGCACACGCACCTTTACGATCACCGGGGCCGGGTCAGGCAGCACCTTTCACATGATCGAGGTTTTCTCCGGTCCCATGGCCGGGCTGATCACCAAATCCATCCCCGACCTCACGCCAAGCTTCAAAAAATTCGCACAGACACTGAAACAAAGGGCCGAACAAAATGACTGATGTAACCTATGGATCGGGCACGCAGGATGACCCGTGGATCCTCAAGACCCCGCCGCTGTCTTCCGAATTTCTGGCCTGGAAGGATGAGACCAAAGACCCGCAGGCGCTGGTGGTTCAGGTCGGCAAGACCCAGTTGTCCTACCAGTTGCGCTGTCTCGCCGATGCGCATGAGATGTTGAAGGCTCATGGCGACTGGATGCTCTTGGGCAACGCGGATGAGGGCAAGCCGGTGAAAGAGGGCACGCTGGAACACTGGGCGCGCAGCGACAACAATCCGGTGGGCGGATATTACGGCCTGCGCAAAGGCTATCGCGGGCGCTTTGCCAACTATGTCGCTCCCACGCTGGAACTGCTGGGCCTGGTCGAACTGGAACACAATGCGCGCAATAATAGACTGCGGGCAGTGTGACAGGGCGGGTCGGGACGGCGCGCAGCGCGTTTGTCTTCGGTCTGCGTTCTGCGTCTATCCGTATACCCGCTGGGCTGACCTATGTGCCGCGAACAATTTCGGGCGTGGCGCTTTGCCAAGAAATTTGCGGATTGTGTTTGCATCGGGTTCGGAGCCGAAACGCTGAGAAACGCGCAAGAACTTACCTTACGTAATGGTTAACCGAAGATGAACGAGCAGTTTGCTACCGGTTCATCAGAATCATGCGATTGTCCTTCCATGGAGCGCCGACTGGGGTCGGCAGCAACAAATACACCTCGAATAGTTTGGCAGCAGATCGAACAAAAAAAGGATGGAAGGAGAAAACATGACAGTCGCTTTGGTAGAGAAAGCTCGGTTTGGTCGATTGATCGCCCTGGAAGCCCTTGTGGCCCGCAAATCGGGACACGAACCCAAAACGGTTTCGCTGGAAGCTGCGAGATCGGCAAGCCGGTTCGAGAATGTCGATCACCTGATGGAACGCTACGACCAGATGGAGAACATCTTTGCCGCTTGATCCTCGCCTCTGTGCTCTTTCAGGAGCGCCGCGTGTGGATGCGGGCCGACAATTGCAAGGCATACAGACCGTCTGGGTTTACGGACGCGCCGTCGAACCAAGACCTGCCTGATCTGACGGACTTATTTTCGGGGCACTGGCCCAAGCTGCATTTTGCCCGGACGTAGAGTCCGTTTGGCGACCCTCCAATAGCAGACGCTGTTGCCTGACTTGGACAACACACGCGTCCCTCCATCCCATTACGACAGTAGATCTGCTCAACGCGACGACAGTTGGCTGCCAAGATAAATGGACCCGGTTACTTCCTCCACGTGATCTTGCTCTCTTCGGGATCACCTTACGCGACGCACATTCAGACGCTTGACCTACGTGTCCGTGGACCGCCCAAAAGCCGCTCTTCAAAGAGCGGCTTTCGTGCATTCTGGGGGCACCCAACCTTGAAGAAACCTGCGCAAATCAGAGCAGGATTGCCGTCGGTCAGGTGTGGTGCGGATGCTTTCATGACGACAGGATGTACAGGTACGACGTTCGCCACTGGATTGGTCTGGGGATGGACAGGCAACCTGGGGTGCCGCGGTGCGTCCTACTACCCAGACTGATGATACGGACAGCAATGGAAAACGCCCGCTCAAAAACTGAGCGGGCGTCCCATCGATCACTTGTGGCGGGGTAGGTCTCGTGGCGACGTTATGCATTGGCCCGTCGCCGACTGTTGCGTCGATCTGCCGTTTTACCTGCTTTGCCCGGGCGGAAGGTTTGAACCGACACGCCCGGGCAATGAGATGCATCCCAATTGCAATCAGTGCTGCAATCCCACCTATGATCCTCGCAGATCACACAACACTCACCCCGCCGCTTTGCGTCCTCGGCGTCAAAGGCCGAGGATCGATTTCACAGCTGCCTCGACCTCATCTGTCACCGGCTTGTTGGCCGCCTCTTCGAGCGCGGCGCGTTCCACTGCCGGTTGCTCCGCCACAGCTTCAGCCAACGCTTCGACGTCCTCAGCCGTCTCTTCATATTCGACGGCGGCCTGCTGCTCTGCACTCAGCTCATCTGCGGTCTCATTGAGCGCATCCAGATCCTGCTGGGCGTCTGCCAGTTCTGCTTCGATGTCAGGATCTGTCCCGCCCGCATTCTCAAGGGCGTTTTCCAGATCTCGGACGCGTTCGGCCTGCGCCTCAGCATCCGTGACAGCCGCATCAAGATCGGCGTTGATCTCGTCGAGCGGGCGTTCGGGCGGCGTGAAGCCTTCCAGCAGAGCCTCCTTCGCGGCCAGGTCTTCGTTAAGCGCCTTTCCCTCAAGCACTGTGTCCCGATACGCGCCGATACGCCCAACCCGAGAATTGGGAGCTGCATTTGCAAATGCGTTTTCATTCGCGTTTGCGGCATTCAACGCACCCAGTTCGGACGGGTGAACGCCCAGAGCGAGTGCCATCTTGTTACCTTTGGGCTTGCTGGGTGGCCGTGCGGACGCCTGCGGTTTCGCAGGTTTTGACACTTTGCGCACTGCCTTGGCCGGGGCTTGCTTGACCGGCTCGGTTCTTGCTTTTTCCTTTTTGCCGCCGAACAGGCCTTTCAAAGAAAAGCCGTTGCCCCCCGACCTTTGCGATTTGGCGCCACGGTTGGATTTGCCGTCAGCCTTGCCGCCGCCCGCCTTGTCGGCACCGCCCCCGCTGTTGCCATTGCCCCCGCCGTTGCCATTGCCCCCACCGTTGCCGTTTCCACCGCCGTTGCCCCCACCGTTGCCGCCACCGTTTCCGCCGCCGCCGCCATTTCCATTGCCGCCGCCGTTCTTGGCATAGGCGTAGTCTGGTGCTGCAAATGTAGCGACCACCGCCGTTGACCCGATAAGGGCAAGGGACAGTGAACATGCTTTGATGAACTGTTTCGATGTGACTTTCATAATGGCCTCCGTGCGCCGTATTCTGAATGTTCTGATGACGCTGACGAAAGCGCGCCGTTAAGACTGCACAAGAATCGCAACCCAACACGGGCATTTGACATCATTGCTGTTGAATGCAGCTGGAACTGGTCGTTCATCGCCGGTTCATGTTGGATTTGCTAGATACTCAGGATGAAGTTGCAAATGCGTGGTTTTTTCACATGATCAGGTTCTATCTTTCTGTCAGCCTGTTGGCGCTGTCCTTGGCGGGACAAGCCGATGCTGCTGCACGGGAATTGAACCCGTCAGAACTACGCAAAGCCAGCGCATCCGGGAACACCATCGGGTTGAAACGCGTCATGGACGGAGTCGCAAATGCCGTTGGCGGTACTGCTGTCGATGCCCGCGCGTTCGAAGCGGACGGCATATATTACCGGGTTCTCGTCAAAAAGCCAAATGGCCGGATAGTAAGCGTGATCATCAATGCGCAGACCGGCAAGCAGCTGTCGGGCAAGACCAGTCTTGGACGCGAAATCTCCAACGCGGCAAAATCCTCATCCGGCTCGTCAAACCGTGCCAACGGCAATGCCGGCAAGGGCAATAACAACGCTGGCGGCAACGGAAACGGCGGCGGCAACGGCAACGGTGGCGGCAACGGCGGTGGTGGCGGCAACGGCAACGGCGGCGGTGGCGGCGGCGGTGGTGGCGGTGGTGGCGGCGGCGGTGGTGGCGGCGGCGGCGGTAAAAAATAATCTTGCCACAAAAACTCCAAATTTTTCGGTTAACCAAAATTCCATGAGAGTTTTGTTGGCAGAAGATGAGCCGCAGTTGTGCGCGCAGATCAAGCGGTTGCTGGTCGCCGAGGGGCGTGTCGTTGACGTTGTCAATGACGGCGTCGAAGCGCATTTCATGGGGTCAACCGAACCCTACGACATGATCATACTGGATATTGGTCTGCCTGAACGCGATGGTATCTCTGTCCTGCGCGATTGGCGCAAAGAGGGCATTGCGACCCCGGTTCTGATCCTGACAGCGCGCGATGGCTGGAGCGAACGCGTCGATGGTCTGGACGCCGGTGCCGACGACTATATGACAAAGCCCTTCCACATGCCGGAACTGGCCGCGCGCGTGCGCGCGATGCTGCGGCGTCAAAGTGGCCATGTGAAACCCGTGTTTGAACTGGGAAATGTCCACTTCGACACGCGCAACGGGCGGGTAACGACGGACGGAATTCCTGTCGATCTGACGGCCCAGGAAATCGCAGTTTTGACTTATCTGTTCCACAATACGGGGCGCATGATATCGCGCACCGAACTGTCGGAACACATCTATGAATACGATGGTGACCGGGATTCGAACACGATCGCCGTGTTCATCACGCGGTTGCGGAAAAAACTTGGGCCTGACCTGATCACCACGGTGCGTGGGCGCGGGTACATGATCGACGCTGCGGCCTGATGCTGTCTTTGCGGCATCGTGCGTTGCTGGGCGGGATCGCCTCGGGGGCCATGTCTGTCGCGGTTGGCACACTGGCGCTCTATTCCTACATCGATGCCAAGGCGCTTGAGCGGTTCGACAGTACGCTTCAGGATCGGCACACGCAGCTCGTGGTCGGTCTGAGCGTTGCGACCCAGACTCCTGACAAGCTGCGGGATTTGATGTTCGACCCCGCCTATGGCACCCCGTATTCCGGTCGATACTGGCAGGTCACAAACAGCAATGGCGATATTTACACATCGGCGTCCCTGTTTGACGAAACCTTCACCGAACCCGCGGATTCACACTCCGGAATGACCGTTTGGAACACCACTGGCCCCGAAAACGAAGCCATCCGCAGCGTCTACCAGCAGATCACCTACGAGGACGGGACCGAATGGGGGATCAGCGTCGCCGAAAGCCGCGCAGAGTTGAACAAGGACCGCAACGAGACCCGACGCAGCCTGCTCTTGGCCTTTGCGCTGGTGGGCGTGATCGGCATGGCGGGGTCCATCCTCAGCATGTCCGCGGTTCTTGGGCCTTTGCGTAAATTGCGCGCCGACGTGGCACAGCGCTGGGATGAGGATGACGAGCTGAAACCGGAGGAATACCCTGATGAGGTCTCGCCATTGGTTGGTGACATCAACGTCTTGCTGCATCGCAATCGGGACATCGTGTCGGGCGCCCGTCGGCAGGCTGCAGATCTGGCCCATGCGCTCAAGACACCAACGGCCATCCTGCGCAACGAACTGACCGCGTTGTCCGAGGATGACGTGGCAATTGAAAAGGCGCAGGAGGCTCTGGACCGTATCGATGCACAGCTTGGCCGTTCCCTGGCGCGCATGCGGGCCGCGAATTCTGCAGAACTCACGCATTCACGCACAGACCTTTCCAACTCCGTCAACCGGTTGTCGCGCCTGTTCGTGTCGATGGCCGAGCGCGACGGCAAGGCGATCGAAATCAGGAACGAGGACGATCTGTCGGTGCGTATGGATGCGCAGGACATCGAGGAGGCCATTGGCAACCTGCTGGATAATGCATTGAAATGGAGCAAGAAAACGATCCACTTGACGGCCAGAAAGGTCAAGGACGGCATCGAGCTTCTGATCGAGGATGACGGCCCCGGCATTCCCGAGAACTCCAAGCGAGAGGCACTTCGCTCGGGCGGGCGGCTGGACACGTCGACGCCGGGTACGGGTCTGGGGCTCGCGATTTCCGTTGACTTGCTCAAGGCATACGGCGCCAACCTTATGTTGGGAAAGTCGTCGGTTCTCGGCGGTCTTGCCGTAAGGATCACAATTCCGGCGCAGATCGCTCGATAAACAACCCAATGGATCTGGCCGTGCGGTTGAATCCTGTCCATTTTCCAACTGTCGACGCAAGCGTGAGCAGC
This sequence comes from uncultured Tateyamaria sp., assembly GCF_947503045.1. Taxonomy (GTDB): domain Bacteria; phylum Pseudomonadota; class Alphaproteobacteria; order Rhodobacterales; family Rhodobacteraceae; genus Tateyamaria. The sequence goes on along the minus strand of NZ_CANNCF010000002.1, from coordinate 347,137 downwards.
AAGATGGGGGGTATGTTTTGAAAGTCATGTGCCTGAATGGATGGGGTGGAAAACTCCACCAACACCTGCTGCCGTACCTGTCGAACGCGGCCCCGGATATCCTCTGCCTTCAGGAAGTCATTCACAGTCCCGCGTCGGAAAAGGACTGGCTGACATACCGGGACGGGGATCATGTTCTGGCCCAAAGAGCGAACCTGTTTCGGGATGTGTCCCATGCCTTGCCGGATCATCAGGCTGTGTTCTGTCCGGCGGCGCAGGGCGTGCTTTGGGACGGGGATCAGTCAATCCCGTCGCAATGGGGCCTTGCCACATTCGTGCATCGCGCGCTTCCGATCATTGGGCAGGTGCAGGGTTTCGTTCATAAAGACTACTCGCCCGTCGGCTATGGTGATCATCCACGATCCCGCAGTGCGCACGGCGTTCGCGTCTATGACTATGCGGCGGATCGGTCCGTCAGCGTCACCCATGTGCACGGCCTGCGCGACCTTGACGGAAAAATGGACACACCCGAGCGCGCCGATCAGGCCCAGAGGCTGCTTGAGTTGTCCCGACAGGTATCCGCGCCCGGTGATCTGAGTGTGATTTGCGGGGATTTCAACGTGGAGCCCGCCAGCGAAACGCTTGCGATACTGGCCGACGCGGGGTTCACGGAACTTGTGACGGGAAGAGGTTTCGACAGCACGCGCAACGCGCAATACAAAAAGCCCGGTAAATTTGCGGATTACATGCTGATCGACAGCGAGGCGGCCGTTCGCGGCTTTGATGTGATCCATGACCCCGAAGTCTCTGACCACTGTCCTCTGGTGCTTGAACTTTAGCCTGTGATGAGGGTGCACCCATTGCTGCGATTGACAGCGCGCAGGCAGCACGCCATATTAAGTTACACTGTGTAATTTAGGGTGATTGAGGTGAGCGAGGCAAAGTTTCCGACGCTCAGAGCGTTGGGCATTGAGACAATCCTTGACCCGATGGATCGCAATGCCCGCGCCGCCAGCATGATCCGTGAAGCACTTGCGCAATGATCGCGCTGACAGAGCTTTTGGGTGCCATCGCGCTTTTGCTGTTCGGGTTGCGTCAGGTCCGAAACGGCATGATGCGCGCATATGGGACTGAGTTGAAAATCATGTCTCGGCGGACCGAGGGACGCGTCGGGCCTGCCTTTGTCGCTGGCCTGATCGCGGCAGTGCTTTTGCAAAGCAGCACCGCAACCGCGATGATCACGGCAGGCTTTGCGTCCCAGGGCGTGATGAGCACCGCAACCGCCTTTGTCACAATCCTTGGCGCGGATGTCGGCACCGCAATCGCCGCAGCGCTCGCCTCGCAAAAATTGACGTTTATGGCGCCGTTCCTGCTGGCCTGCGGGTACTTTGGCGGGCAATTGGCGCAGCAACCGCGCGCCGTCGGCGTGACCAAGGCCATTGTGGGGCTCGGTCTGGTCCTGCTCGGGCTTGGGCTGATTGGCGCGGTCTCGGCACGGATGGGTGCGCAGCCTGATTTTGTTGTCGTGCTGAATGTTTCTACCCAATACCCGCTGTTGATCGCGGTCCTTGGCGCCACGACGGCGATGGCCGCACATTCCAGCCTTGCCGTTGTTTTGCTGACGGCCGGGTTCATCGCCGCAGGTCTGATCACGGCAGAACACGGGATCTACCTGATGCTGGGCGCAAATGCCGGGGGCGCCGCCTTGCCCGTCATCGCCAATTTCCGCGCAGTGCGGGATGCGAAATTGCCGGTGGTTGCGAACCTGATCCTGCGGCTTGCCGGGATCGCCGTGGTCTTTGCCTGCGCGCCAATTATGGCTCTGCAGTTGGGTCATTGGATGACCGATGCCTATGTGCCTGTCGCCGCGCACTTTGCCCTCAATCTCGGCATTGCCAGTGTCGGGGTTGCCGCGCCGGGCCTGTGGCTTGGTCTCGCCGGACGCATTGTGCCCCGCGACACCTCAATCGACACAGATTTACGGCCGCAATTTCTCGACCCGCAATTGCAGGACACCCCGATCCAAGCCCTGGCCCAGGCCAAACGCGAAGCCATAAGCATGGCCAATATCGCGCAACGTATGGTCACGGACGCCCTGCCGATGCTGCGTGACACTGATCCCGAGGTCGCCAGCACGACCGCCCAAAAAGAAGACGGGCTTGATACGCTGTTTGAAGCGATCAAGATGTACCTTGCGCAAACGATCCAGTGCCCGCTGACAAATGCGCAAAGCCAAAAAGCGCAGGATATCCTCAGCTTCACTGCCAGCATGGAGCATATCGGCGACATCGTGGCCGGTGATCTCATGGACCTCGCGCGGCAAAAAACCGCGCGGCACATCGCCTTTTCCACCCAAGGTCTGGCTGAAATCGAAGCTCTCCATGCGCTGACGTGCATCAATTTCGATCTGTGCGTGACTGCGTTTTTGACCTACGACCCGGACCTTGCCCGCCAGCTTTACGATTCCAAGGCGCGGGTGCGCGAGAGCGAGCAAAGCTCTATCACAGCCCATATCGACAGGCTTGGCGCGGGCGTCGGCGACAGTCTCGAAAGCAGCGATATCCACCTTGACGTGGTACACGCCCTGCGTCGGATCAACGGGCATTTGACGACGACAGCCTATCTGGTGCTGAGGGCAGCTGGCGAACAGCCCAGAACAAAGTGGCGGCCTGCGAAAAGGCCTAATCCAGTTGTGACAGAATGGCCGCCGGGCCTGCCTTGATATGGACGTCAAAGTCAGCGCCGCAAGGGTGGATCTGGGATGCCAATCCAGCCACACGGCACAGAACCGCGCCTGCCGCACAATCCCACAGCTTGATATTGTGTTCGACATATCCGACCAGCCGGCCCGCGGCGACCATGGCCAGGGCAGACGCGCAGCTGCCCACGGAGACGATGTTGTACCCTTTGGCCTCTAGCCCGCTTTCACAGGCCATACGGTCCGCCGCACTCCAGACCGGGTTCCGCCCCACGCCAAAGACCACTGGCGCGGTATTGGTGATCGGTGGCAGCGTCCCGTCGACGCGCAGGTCAAACTCTGTCCCGCCGCTCACGACAAAGCCAATCGCAGGCATGGCGATGATGCCGATCACGGGCTTTCCACCTTGAAGATAGGCAATCGACACCGCCCAGATCGGCAGGCCGCTCAGGTAGTTGGCGGTGCCATCAATGGGGTCGATCACCCAGCAATCATTGGCTGCCGACCCGCCCTGTTCTTCGCCCACGATCTGATCACCGGGAAAGGCATTGGCGATGATATCCCGCGCGAGCGCTTCGGCCTCGCGATCAATACGGCTGACATAGTCCGCGTGGCCCTTTTCCTCGACCTGCACCTCGCCCAGACGGTGAAACCAATCCAAAGTGAACGCGCTCAGGGCGGCAGAGATACGCTCCATCAGGTCAAATCGACCTTGCAGGTCTGTCATAAAGCGTTCCCGCTGCGTGCCGCCTGGATCATCGTCTCGATCCGCACAGCCGTCGCATGGGCGCGTTCGTAAAAGCTGGAAGGGCGCAGACCGTAGCGGTCGTATTCCGTTTCAAAATTCACGGGGGTTTCATAGGCCGTGGCCGCAATCCCTTTGGTCACCAGATCCCAGTTGATCCGCCCGTCAAAGGGCAGCAAATGATCGTCACAGGCGCTGAAATTGTCATGGATGTGGGTACAGATCAGCCGGTCGCCAAACTGATCCAGCACGCTGATGCCGCCGGGTTGCGTGATTTCCCAATGGCCGGTGTCATAGCACAACCCGATGAAATCGGCGTCGTAACGGCTGAAGACACGGTCGAACATCTGCAGATACGTTTTGGCCGAGGCACTGAACAGGTTCTCAACCGCGATCTTGATCCCATGTTCCAGACAATAAGGCCGCACGGAATCCAGTGTCTGAAACAGTGGGGTATAGAATGCCTCGGCGGCCGCTGCACTCTCGTGATACTCATCGCGGACCTCAATGTGCAGCACCATGTCCGGAGACCCGAGTGCCGCCGCCAGATCCACCCGGTTCCTGAGCAGCTCGGCCCCGGCCTCACGTTGCCAGGCGTTGGGAGAATGGATGTCTTTGCGCGTTTCCCGGGCCAGGAACGTCTTTTCGGTCACCGGGTTCAATCCGTTTGAGGCATGGATCGTCTTCACCTTGAGATCAAAGCTGTTGATCGTGTCCCGGATGAACCCGATCTCGGACGCCGCGTACCAATAGGAGCTCCCTGAATCCGGGTTCCAGTTGATATGCGTGAACCCTGCCTTTTTGATCAGGCGCAGCGTTTCCTTGAGACCCTCGTCATACCAGCGGTCGTGGTTTGGCCAGTGCCAGACGGTGATGCAGGTCTCCATGGGATATTCCTTATACGTTGTTGGTTTTGGGGCCTTTTCCAAGGCTCAAACGTTCGGCGGACAGGACCACAACCAGCGAAAACGCCATGACAAGGACGGCGTAGACCAGCGTGATCGCGGCTTGTTCGGGGTCAGTGGATTTGTCGCTGTCAAGGATTGCAATCGACAAAGGACGGTTGTTCACGTTGTAAAGGAAAGCGGACAGCGGATATTCGGTCAGCATTTCGTTGAATGTATAGCCCCCGGCCAACAGCGCAGTGGGTGCCACCAGTGGCATCGTCACGCGGCGAAACCGGTAAAGCCCCCCGGCGCCCATCGACCGCGCGGCCTCGTCATAACTTGGATCGATCCCCATGAAGGCCGCGCGCAAGAAACGCACCATCAAGGGCAGCGCGTTGATCGCATAGCCGATTGGCAGAATGATGAACGACCCCAGCAACACCGCGCGACCCACCATCAGGTTGGGCGTGTCAAAGGTCAGGATCAGACCGATTGCCAACAGCACGGACGGCACAACCCATGGCAGGAAAAACCCGATGTCCAATGCCCGCGTCATCCAATTCTTGTGTTTCACCATGATCGGTACGGCAAACAATGTGGCCGACAGACCCAACAGAACCGCCAAAAGCCCCATGCGCATCGAGTTAAAGAACGGTTCGAACGCGGCCCCACCAGACAGAACGCGGATGTAGTTGGACAGGGTAAAGGAGGACGGAAACACCTCTGTCCCGATGCTGGCCGCAGGTGCAAAGGAAAACGCGACAACCAAGGCAACAGGCAGGACATAGATGAACGCCAGCAGATAGGTCACCCCGTGGAATGCGACATTGGCGGCTGGGTTTTTGATCCGCTTCAGCTCAATCGGCACCGGCGTTTTGGCACCGCCAATATAGGACCCGCGCGCCTCGATCCACTGCATCAGGACGATGATCGACAGGATGAAAAACCCAAGGAACAGCGCCAGAAACGCCGCCATATCAGGCCGGTTCAGCGCGTTCAGCACCAGAATGATTTGGCTGATCATCGTAAAATCGCGCCCGCCGATAATCTCGGGCACCGCAAAGGACACGGTTGAGGTGTAGATCGTCAAAAGCATCACCGCAAAGAGCGTTGGCATGATGACGGGCAGGACCACGCGGCGCAGAATATGGATTTCAGAGGCCCCCATGCTGCGCGCGGCCTCCACCGTCGAATAATCCACCCGGCGCATCGCGGCGCGCAGAAACAGGTAGTAAAAACTCGTCAGCAAGAACGTCTGCGAATAAAGCACCCCATGCCCGCCGATAAACCAATCGGATGGCAGATCAGGTACGATCCCCTGTAAAATCTGGGTCACAATGCCCGACGGACCATAGGTGAATTTGTACCCTGTCGCAGCCACAACACTGCCAAAGACCAGCGGCACCGCAAAGGCAACTTTCAGAAAACTGCGGCCGCGGACGTGAAAATACTCAAGCGCCGCGACCTGGAAAATGCCAACAAGCCCCACGGTAAAGGTGGTCGCAATCGTCATCCAGGCCGTGTTGAGCAAGGCCTGCTTGACCCGGCGCGACCGCGATAGATCCTCGGTGATTTCACCGATCCGCAGGCTGCCACTGTCAAAGAATGCCGTGTAGAACGTCGTGATCAACGGCATGATCAGAAACGTGACCAGGAACCACGCAAGCAGTCCAAGCGCGGTCAGAAACGCCATCTGTTCAAGGCGAAAGGTGCCCCTCACGACGGAGTGTCCGGGAAGATGTGCCATGCACCGGGCCGCACGCTCAGCGACACATCCTGGCCCACCGACAGGTCTGGCGGGCACTCAAACCCATACATCGTGGCCAACACTGTCTCTGCACCCACTTGGCATTCAACACGCACCTGCGCCCCCAGGTATTCGATATGCGTGACGCAGGCTGGCACACCAGCATGGCCCGCGTTCATCAGAGTGTTTTCGGGGCGCACAAAAACGGTCCCGTCGCGCACCTGTCCCGTCAGCGCTTTGGCCAAGCCGGCAGTCAACGCATTTGCATCGCCGATGAATTTGCACACAAAGGCGTTTTGCGGCTGCTCATACAACACCCGCCCGGTGCCTATTTGCTGGGTGTGGCCATCCTTCAGCACGATCACCCGGTCTGACATCGACAGGGCCTCATCCTGGTCATGGGTGACAAAAAACGCGGTAAATCCAAACTCTGCCTGCAGGCGTTTGATTTCGCGGCGCATGGCAACGCGGACTTTGGAATCCAGATTGGACAGAGGCTCATCAAACAGCAAAACCTTGGCCCCCGTGATCAGGGCCCGCGCAATCGCGACGCGCTGCTGTTGGCCGCCTGACATATCCGACGGGCGTTTGTGCAACTGTTCCTCTATGCCACTGGCACGGGCAATATCCGTCACACGCTGCGTGATTTCAGCCATGGGGCGTTTGGCCACGCGCAGACCAAAGGCGATGTTTTCAAACGCACTCATCGTCGGAAACAAGGCGTAGTTCTGAAAGACGATCCCCACATCCCGTTGCTCTGCAGGTTTGCGGGTGATGTCCTGCCCTTCCAGCGTGATGCTGCCGGATGCGGCACCAATGAACCCGGCAATCGTGCGCAGAATGGTCGTCTTCCCACACCCCGACGGGCCCAAAAGCGAGACGAACTCACCCGCCGCCACATCCAGAGAAAAGTCATGAACGACTGTCACCGCGCCATATGCAATGTCCAGGTTTTTGATGGAAAGAACGGGATCTTGCATAAATATGGCGTTCAGTTCTTGGAATAACAGGGCAGGACGGCCAGCATGCACCGGCCGCCCCAAGCAAGCCGGAGGAGCGCCTACTTGATTTCAAGTTCAATCTTTTGGAGCCATCCATCAAGGTTGGCGGCGACAAGATCCCAGTCAATCGCCTGCGCCGAAACAAGCTGTGCCTTCGCCTGCACTTCAGCCGGGGCTGCGGCAATCGCATCGGGATGGGATGGCATTTGGCCAAACTCGGTCGCATAGGCAGCCATCACCTCGACCGACCCAAACCAGTCGACAAAGGCTTTGGCGGCGTCGGCCTGATCCGTGCCTGCCATCACCGCGATCCCTTCGGCGACAATCGGCGTCCCATTTTCGGGGTTCACCAGAACAGGATCATAGCCTGATTTGCCCGCTTCCCGGAACGCACCGCCAAACCAGTTGAGGTCAATCGCGGCCTCACCGCTCGACAGGGCCGCAATCTTTTCGTCGCCCGAACTGACCAGGACGCTGTTGCCATATAGATCGGCCATAAAGTCCCAGCCGTCATCGCTGACCGTGCCGTTTTCGTCTGCGAATTGCACAAGGATACCCGCAAGAATGACCTGCGTTGTGCCCCACTTGGTTGGTCCCAGCACGTAGTTTTGCGCATAGGCGTCCTTTGTCAGGTCAAGCCAGCCTGAAGGTGCCGCGTCTGCTGCAATGCGGTCAGGGTTGTAGGCAATGACAATCGGGGTTTGCCAAAATTTGTGCACAACGCCATCCGCATCACTGTAGGACGCTGGCAGGCCATCGGCCCAGGTCGGCACATGCGCCTGGAACATGCCCTGCGCCTTCAGCCGCGCCATCGCGATGTCATTCAGCCCCAGAACGACATCCGCCTGAGGATTGTTTTTCTCCGCTTCCAGACGTGAAAACAGCTCGCCACCCCCAGCGCGCAAGAAATCAACATCATGCCCAGCGGCCTCAGCCTGCGCTTCGATCCATGCAACATTGTCCTCACCCTGTGGCGAATAAATGGTGAGCGCCTCGGCCTGCGCCATACTGACCGTGCCCAACAAAGCAGCGGCCAGTGAAAATACCTTAGTCATATCTCTCTCCCTTGGAGCGGACGATCTCAGTCCACGTTACACGCCCTGTCGTCATAAACCTCCAGCATGACAATTAAATTACATTGCGTAATTTATATATTGCGTATTAGGTCCACCCTGTCAAACCCCTGTCTGGAAATACCATGAAGCCGCTATCCCTGAATGAACGTCGCCTTGTTGAGTTGGTTGTCGCAAATCCCGGTCTGGCGCGCGTTGATCTGGCCAAGCGATCCGGCATGACCGGGGCCAGCATCACGCGGCTGGTTGCGGGGCTGCTGGAACTGGGGGTTTTCTCTGAAAAGACTGATCACAAAGGGGAATCCGGCCAACCCAAAAAAATCCTCAGCGTGAATGCACAGCGTTTCTTTGCCGCGGGCGTCACCTTTTCGCTCAGTGAAATGGACGTGGCGATCATCGACTTTTCGGGGGCGATCAGGGACAGCAAGACCGTCAATATTCTTGGCCTGTCCACGGAACAAATTGCAGAAAAAACGCAAGAGGAAATCGCCGCCATGCGGCGGACAATCCAGATCGATGACGACTGTTTCATGGGCACGGGCTGCTCCGCCCCCGGCAACTTTGGACCCGCAGGCACCACCATCAGGGCGCATCAATTGTTTCAGGACTTCGATGATCCCAAGAAAGTTGCGGCTTTCGGTGCCCGCATCGACGGTGCGTTCTTTTTGGAGAATGACGGGTCAGCGGCGGCCCTTGGCGAGCATGTTTTTGGCCGACAACCGGATGACGGCGCATCGTTGTTTCTTGTCCATATCGGCTATGGGCTTGGTGGTGGCGCGGTTGTCGACGGCAAACTGTTCAGGGGCGAGACCGGGAACGCCTGTCTTCCCGGCGTGCTCTTTCCTTACGGCGCACCTCGACCCACCGCACAGGACTTGATGTCCCACTTGGAGGCATCGGATGCCAACATCAGTGATATCAATGAAATCAGCCACAAATTCGACGATCTGCAGGACGTGATCCAGCCATGGGTCACCCGCGCCGCCGAGCAGTTGCGCCACGTTGTGCGCGTGACCACCGGCTTTTTCGACCCATCAATCATCATCATTGGCGGACGCCTTCCAATGGCGATCAACGCAGCATTGGTGGCCGAAATAAACGCCACACCGCTTGAGGGCCCGTCACGTGGACTAACCGCAGCCCACGTGCGTTCATCAACCTTGGGGCCCAAAGCCGGTGCCGTCGGTGCCGCCTGCATTCCTCTGTTTCAGTCGTTCTTTGGCGGGTCTTATTGGGATACCGGAAGCAACTATCTCAATGGAAGGCGAACAGAAGCAGCAGGGTAAGTGTGCAATGGCACTCACATTCCATCGTCCGGCGGGAATTATCGTTTCCGCGTTGAAAACAGACCTCGGCGCTGTTTGAAACGGCATTGGCGGGCGCCCCTGATTGGACTCCCGCTCGGGCCAGCGACATCAGCCCTTGGGTCAGCATTTTCGCATTGTGAATTCAGGCAGTTTTGGGCGCAGCCGCAATCCGGAGGATCGGAGCCTCGTAGCGTTGATAGATCAACATTTGACCGGCATCCGCAACGACTCCAATGTCGATCCAAGGATAAGCCTCACGGTATTCCGCGATGTTCGCAATGCCTGTCGCCGGGCCCTGACCACCGGTGACGAACCAGGTTTTGACCTGCCGTAACTTCGTGACGATCTCGTCCGGCTTGTGTCGCTTGATACCCATATTTGATCCTCCGTTTCCTAACTATAGGGGCGGACCAATTCAGTGGGGGAAGATCACAAGACGTTACGTTCACTGAATACATGCAAAACTGCGGGACAAAACCAAACCACGATCATCGATGGGTTTGTTTGTTTGCCAAACGTTGCTGCCATGCGTGTTTCGGCAGAAAACCCCGGGTTCGAAAACACGAATGATCCCCCGGTTGAGGCGCGTTTTACGGCAAAGGCACAACCGCAAATGCAGACATGGGCGCGACTGGGCCGAACTCAAACTTTGTCCGACAAAGCCAAACTTTGCAGACACCAACTCACTGAACACGCACGCGAACGCCGCCGAGGGCGTCGTCAACCCGCACCTTTCAGCCCGCTTTCTTGCCGATCTTCGGCTCTGTCCCCGCACGGATGCGCGCGATGTTGGCGCGGTGCCGCCAAAAGATCAGCAGCGTCAGGATCATGCCCAGCACCATCGCCTGAGCCGCACCAAGAAACAGCATCAGAAAGGTCGAGGCGGCCGCAGCCACCAGTGCGCCCATCGACGAAATCCGGCTGATGCCCGCACCCACCAGCCACGCGATGCAGGCGCCCACACCCACCGGCCAGTGCAGGGCCAGCAAGAGGCCAAGGAATGTCGCCACTCCCTTGCCCCCCTTGAAGCGCAGCCAGACCGGATAGCAATGGCCCAGCATCGCAGCCAACCCGGCGAGTTGGGCGGCATCTTCGGACCCCGTGGCGAACCGCGCCAGCAGCAGTGCGGCGGCCCCTTTGCCTGCGTCCAGAAGCAGCGTCAGGGCGGCGGCGGCCTTGTTGCCGGTGCGCAGCACGTTGGTCGCACCTATATTGCCCGACCCGATCTCGCGCAGGTTGCCCAGACCCATCACCCGCGCCAGCACCATGCCAAACGGGATCGAGCCCAGCCCATAGCCAATCACGGCCCAAAGCAGCAGAACAGCAGAGGAGGTTTCGATCAGCGGCATGGCAAGCCTATGTTACATCAGGGTTTTTGGTAGACGGAGACACCCGTCACATAAGTCGCCAAAACCTTACCCTGCATCCGTGCACCGTCAAAGGGGGTGTTGCGCGATTTGGACTGGAGTGTGGCCCGATCCATCACGAAGGGGGCGTGCGGATCAAAAAGCACAAGGTCCGCCGGGGCCCCGACGGCCAGCCGTCCGCAGGGCAGGCCCAGCCGCTTGGCGGGGTTCAGCGACATCGCGCGCCACAGGTTGGGCAGGGTGACGTGATCGCTGTGAAACAGGCGCATGGCTGCGGGCAGCAGGGTTTCAAGCGCGACGGCACCGCTGGCGGCGGCCTCGAAGGGCAGGCGTTTGCTTTCCTCGTCCTGGGGCGTGTGCATCGACGAGATGGTGTCGATCAGCCCGGATTGCACGGCTTCGGCCATGGCGATCCGGTCTTCTTCATCGCGAAGGGGCGGCTTGATCTTGAAGAAGGTGCGGTAGTCGGCGACGTCCAGCGCGTTCAGTGTCAGGTGGTGGATTGAGGTGCCAGCGGTGATGTCGAACCCGTTCTGTTTCGCCCGTTCCAGCGGGGGCAGGGCGCGCTGGGTGGTGATCTGATCGGCGTGGTATTTCACGCCCGTCATTTCGATCATCGCGATGTCCCGGTCGAGGCCCATCCGTTCGGCCATGGGTGAGACGGCGGGTAACCCGCGCAGAGAGGCGAATTTGCCCGAGGTGGCCGCCGCCCCGGCGCTGAGGCCGGGATCCTGCGGGTGCCCGATGACCAGCGCGCCGAGGCTGCGCACGTAAGCCAGCGCGCGGGTCAGCACTTTGCTGTCGGTGACCACGTGATCGCAATCGGTGAAGGCCACGGCCCCGGCATCGAGCAGAAAGCCGATCTCGGTCATTTCGCGCCCCTGCCGCCCTTTGGTCAGCGCGGCCATGGGCAACACGTTGACGGGCGCGGCCTCGCGGGCGCGGCGGATCACGAATTCCAGCGTCTCGGGGTTGTCGATGGCGGGGTCGGTGTCGGGGCGGGTGACCATGGTGGTGACCCCGCCTGCCGCAGCGGCCAATCCGGCCGAGCCAAAGCTTTCCTTGTGTCGCTCGCCGGGTTCGCAGACCTTGACCCCGATGTCGACAATGCCGGGCGCGAGGTGTTTGCGGTCGCAGTCGATGACCTGATCAAAGTTGACAGCTGTCAACTTTTCTCCTTCGAAATCAGTGCGTTGCGTTAAGACTTCGGTAATCTTTCCGTCGCGGACAACCAGCCCGCCGGTGGTGACGGTCCCGGCCTCGGGGTCGATCAGCTTGGCGTTCTTGAACAGCAGATCGCTCATGCGGCCTCCGCTCTGGCGGCAGGGAAGGAGGGAAAGAGGGACATGACGCTCCTGAATCTGGACCCGCCCGCCTTGTCGGGCAAAGCGCGCGGATTGTCCAGTCACACGGCCCATGCCCCCCCTCAAAGCACACCCAACGGTGCCGCAGGGTTTGCTTTTGTGCAGGCGATGGATAATCCTGCGATCAGACCGCCCGGAGCGGGACGAGACACGTCGCGCCGGGCACAGGGACAGGGGATAGGACGCCTTGACCAAAGCCGACACATCTCAGGACAAGAAGACCCAGATCCTGAGCGCTGCAACCATATTGCTGGCCCGGCAGGGTCTGCAGGCCTTTTCCTATGAAGCGCTGGCCCACGAGGCGGGCCTCTCGCGGCAATTGATCCGCTATTACTACGATGACCCGGACGACCTGATCGCCGATCTGTGTGATCACCTTGGCAATGCCTATCGCCAGACGCTGGTGGCGGGGGTTGTGGATATCGGCCAGGTCGAGCGGTTGGGGTTCTTCATGGATTTCTTCTTTGACCTCGCCGAAGGGTACCCGATGCCCGACAAGCTGGAGGTCTATGACGCGATGATGGCCTATGCGGGTGGCTCAGAGCAGGTGAAGGGCCGGATGCGTGGGCAATACCAGACCCTTGGGCAGGTGATGGTGCATGAGCTGGCCATCGCCCATCCTGCCCTCACGGGTGAGGCCTGTGAAGAACTGTCCTTTTTGTTTGTGTCGATGATGCACGCCCATTGGAGCTTTGTGGCGAGCCTTGGCTACAGCCGCGATCACGGGCGACTGGCGCGCAAGGCGATGGATCGGCTGATCGCGTCATATGTGGCCGAGACGCAGTTTACCCCTTGCATGGACAAGCCCTGGGCGCTGGACGGCTGACATCCCGGATCAGCGGAACTGCATGATCGTGGCGCCCTTCAGGCAATGGGGAAAGAAAGGAAAGCTGTCGGTGGCGAAATAGGTATAGGTGCCGTTCAGCATCGCGCCGTTGCATTCATCAAGGTTGCCGCTGCCTGCGACATAGGTCCAGTCCTGCACATAAGTGCCGTCATGCGCGCCACCCGGCGCGGTCACGCGGGTGCCGGATTGAAGCTGATAGGACGATTGCGCCCTGTCCCCGACATAGTGGATTTCGAACCCGTCCGCGGCCCAGCCAATCAGCGATCCGCGTGCATTGGCGAGGGGGTCGGCGATCCCGTGATAATGGTAGAGGCCGCGGTGATCGACATGGGCGTTGTTCTGATCAAGGCCAAGCGCGTCGCCTGCGCCCATCCCGTCGAGGCGCCAGCCCGAGGCCGGATTGCGCGAATGTTTGCGCCGGCTGCTGGCGTCATACCAGTCGGCGGTTCCCGGGCGGATGATGATCCCGTTGATGGCGATGCCGATGGTTTCAACCTCGCGTGCCTGTCCGGAATAGTCCGGTGTGGCATCCACGCAGAACCGGATGCGCTGTTTCGAGATCCTGTGCGGGTTGCCTGCGTTGGGAAAGGTCCCAGTCGCGTGATCCGGCACGCCGTCAGAGGACACGCATCTGAGGTCCTTGGACACGGTGATGCTGCTGTCGGCGAGGGCAGCGAGGGGAGTGAGCACGAAAGCGAGAAGGTAGCGGATCATCGTGGGTCCTTTTTTGGTCGGTTTGTCTTGGTTACACGCAGGGTGTGCGGGATTCCGTCGGAGGTTTTTGAGTGGGGGTGTTCGTGTGCGGCGAGCCAGTCCGCGGGGTGGCGAAGAAACGCTGTTTCCCGGGCGGTTTATGGATCGAGGATATCTCTCGGCTGGCCTGTCGCACCAAGATCAGCCAAATCGCCAGCCCGGTGGGGCGGCATCGTCCATTGTCTCTCGGACCAAAGGCGAGACATTTCCCGATCGATCGATCGGCGCTTCGCTTGATTCCGATCTTTGGTAGGGAGGGCTTGGGCGGGCATTCGCAACGGCTCACTTTATTGATGTATTTCCGCACCCTAGCGACGTCACACCTGTAAAAGTTTTCAAACTGCACGCTTGCGCGACGCAATTTGAGGTGCAAAGCTCGATTTATGAGCAGAATAAAAACGCTGATTGCAGGCGCGCTGATCATGACAGGCCTCAGTGTCCCCGCGCGCGCGCAGGACGATCTTGTGCTGATCTTTGCCGGATGCACGGGCCGGATTTCGGCCGAAATGGAATTTGCATGGCTGATGGGCGATGTGCGCGCGGATGCGTTGCAGGCGCAGCGGCAACGCTTTGTCTCGATCCTTGATGCGGTGATGCCAACCGAGCGGGCGCGCGAAACGCTGAACCACCGGGTCGAGGCGAAACTGGCGCATTCCGCGATGCTGACCACCGCCCATTTCGGCACGGATGCGCGGCTGTCCCGGCTGGCCAAGCAACAGACCCAACTGAACGTGCAGACCTGTCGCACGCTGCTGCTGGAAAGCTGACTGCGCCCATCTGTGCCCGTTTGGCGCACAGAAATCGCGCACAGCGCGTCAAATTCGCCTAATAATTGATCCGTTTCGACGATGTGCCCATGAAACTGGCAGGTTCGACTCGGCCCCGACATCCTCGCGCAGCTAAGCAGGCGGCGGTCCTGTTCGGGCCGATGAATTGTGCGGTGGCGTCAGTCTTGGAACCCTGGACACCACCGCACGCGCCAAACTTAAAGCGCTTGGGTGATATGTGGTCTGAGGACCTGTTTCGCAATCCCCTCGCGCACTGCGCTAGAGGATACGCAATGTCAAAGACCCTTTTTGGAACCACCGCTGCCGTGCTGCTGGCGACTGTGCTCCCCGCTGCTGCACAGGACTGCCCGATCAAGGTGGGTGTGCTGCACTCGCTGTCCGGCACGATGGCGATTTCGGAAACCACGCTCAAGGACACGATGGAAATGCTGGTTGAACAGCAGAACGCCGCAGGCGGTGTGCTGGGCTGCGAGTTGGAGGCCGTTGTGGTCGACCCCGCGTCGGACTGGCCGCTGTTTGCTGAAAAAGCACGCGAATTGCTGACCGTGCACGAGGTCGACGTGATCTTTGGCAACTGGACATCCGTGTCCCGCAAATCCGTGCTGCCCGTGATCGAAGAGTTGAACGGTCTGCTGTTCTACCCTGTGCAATATGAGGGCGAAGAGTCCTCGAAAAACGTATTCTACACTGGCGCTGCCCCCAACCAGCAGGCCATCCCGGCCACGGATTACTTCCTTGAAGAGCTGGGCGTCGAGAAATTCGCGCTGCTTGGCACCGACTATGTCTATCCCCGCACGACCAACAACATTCTTGAGGCCTACCTCAAGGACAAGGGCATCGCGGCCGAAGACATCTTTGTGAACTACACGCCCTTTGGTCATTCCGATTGGTCCAAGATCGTCGCAGACGTCGTCGCCCTTGGCGCGGATGGCAAGAAAGTTGGCGTGATTTCCACGATCAATGGCGATGCGAACGTGGGCTTTTACAAGGAACTGGCCGCTGCCGGTATCTCTGCCGATGACATCCCCGTCGTCGCATTCTCGGTTGGTGAAGAGGAACTTGCGGGTCTCGACACCTCCAACCTCGTCGGTCACCTCGCGGCCTGGAACTACTTTCAATCCGCTGAATCCGATGCGAACGAAGCATGGGTCGAAGCGTGGAAAGCCCGCATGGGTGAGGACCGCGTGACCAACGACCCGATGGAAGCACATTACATTGGCTTTAACATGTGGGTGAATGCGGCCACCGCAGCGGGCACCACGGATGTCGATGCCGTGCGCACCGCGATGTACGGGCAGGAGTTCCCGAACCTCACGGGTGGCACCGCTGTGATGCTGCCTAACCATCACCTCGCCAAGCCCGTGCTGATCGGTGAAATTCAGGCCGACGGACAGTTCGACATCATCAGCCAGACCTCCGAAGTGCCGGGCGATGCGTGGACCGACTTCCTGCCTGAATCCGCTGTGCTGGTGTCGGATTGGAAAGAGCTGGGTTGCGGGATGTACAACACCGACACCAGCACCTGCGTGCAGATCAAATCCAACTACTGATCTGACTGAAATAACAAGAAAAATCAGGGGGCGACATGTCGCCCTCTGCTCACCTGGGGCGGGTACACATGCAACGACTTCTGGCTTTTTTCCTGTGCCTCATGTTGGCGCTGCCTGCTGCGGCGCAAGATGCGGACGCGCCCATTCAACAGGTGATGCAGACCCATGCCGATCTGATCGCCAAGGCCTCGCGCCGCACCATCCAGACCGCCATCGACGCACTCACCGCCAGCGGCTTGCCCGCCGCCCAGGAGGTGATGGAACGCTGGCAGGACAAAGAGATGTGGCAGGACGAAACCACCGGCCTGTTCGTCTTTGTCGAGGAAATCGACCGCGACACGATCCGCATCTTTGACATCAGTGACGGCACCGATCTGGGCGAAGTTCCGGACGACAGCTACAAACAACTCAAACCCAATAGCGGCGTGCGCGGTCTGATCGCGGCGGGCCTTGTGAAATTCCAGTTGTTCGATGACAGCCCCGCCATCCGTCGCCTTGCGCTCGACGCCATCGCCCGCGACCCGGAACAGGGCCACCTTGCCGCCCTGCGCGATGTGATCGCCGATGAACCCAGCCCCGCACTGGCCGCCATCATGACCCGGCTGGAACGGTTGCTGACAATCGAATTCGGGGATGATGAGGCCGAAAAGATCGCGGCGATTGCACATTTCGACGGTGATCTGGGTGTCGATGCACGCGCCGCTCTCAACCCCCTTGTCACCACGCGGATCGAAGTAGGCGAAGCTGTTCCCGAAGGCCCCGAAGTGCTGCGCACTCTGCGCCCCGGTGACGAGGCCTTGCCGAAAACCCAAGCCTATCAACTGCTGGTCGATGCAGACCTCGCGCCGCCGCTGATCCCGGCCAGCGAAGTGCGCGAGGCGCTGATCCGCAACATCGACGGTAGTACCGTGGCGGGTGTGCAGGTCGCGAGCCTTAACACCGACCGCGCCCGCAATGCCGCCTTTGCCACGCTGGTGGCCGAAGGTTTGGCCGAACCCGCCGCCACCGAAGAAGAGATCGACACAGCACTCGCCGCCTACCAGTTCTTTGAGGTGTTCATCGGTGCCCCGCCCACCGTGGCGCTGGCCGCTAAGGACGTGCTGAGCGGCATCGAAACCAAGCTTGCGCTGAACCAGACCGCCGATCTGGCGCTGGATGCCATCTCGCTCGCGTCGATCTATTTCCTTGCCGCCATTGGCCTCGCGATCACCTTCGGCGTCATGGGCGTGATCAACATGGCCCATGGCGAGTTCATCATGATGGGGGCCTATACCGGCTATGTCGTGCAACTCTTTGTGCCCGATCACACTCTGTCGATCCTGCTGGCGATCCCGCTTGCCTTCATGGTGACCTTCGCCGCCGGGGTCGCGATGGAGCGGCTGGTGATCCGCTGGCTTTATCACCGGCCCTTGGAAACCTTGCTGGCCACGTTCGGGGTGTCCATCGCGCTGCAGCAGCTCGCCAAGAACATTTTCGGCACGCAGGCCCGCCCGCTGACCGCGCCCGGCTGGCTGGACGGGTCGATGGTGATCAACGACGTTGTTTCGATCAGCTATATCCGCATTGCGATTTTCATCCTCGCGCTGATCTTCCTTGCGCTGTTCCTCATCGTGATGAACCGCACGCGGCTGGGCCTAGAGGTGCGCGCCGTGACGCAAAACCCGCGCATGGCGGCGTCCATGGGCATCAACCCGGACCGGATCAACATGCTCACCTTCGGTTTCGGGTCGGGCATTGCAGGCATCGCAGGGGTCGCCATCGGGCTTTATGCCAAGGTGACCTCGGAAATGGGCAGCGATTATATCGTTCAGAGCTTCATGACCGTGGTTGTGGGCGGCGTCGGCAACATCTGGGGCACACTTCTGGGCGCGGCCATGGTGGGGTCCATGCAGAAGGGGATCGAGTTCCTCAACCCCTCCAACACGCTGGCGGCACAGACCTACATGATCCTGTTCATCATCCTGTTCATCCAGTTCCGCCCCCGCGGCATCATCGCCCTCAAGGGCCGCGCGGCGGAGGCCTGAGATGACCGATACACCTTCATTGTTCCCGAAATATGCCGGGGGTCTGGGGGCTGGCCCCCAGTCCCGTCCGTTCATCGCGCGCCACCCGTCCGTGCTGATCTTCATCGCGTGCCTCGCGCTCTTTACTCTCTGCGTCACGATACTGTCCGAAGGGTTCGGGATCGGGGTGGTTTCCACCAGTTTCGTCAAGACGCTGGGCAAGACATTATGCCTGTGCATGGTGGCGCTGGCGATGGATCTGGTCTGGGGCTATTGCGGTATCCTATCCCTCGGGCATATGGCGTTTTTCGGCATCGGCGGCTATGCCATCGGCATGTGGCTGATGTATGCGCGCACCGAAATCATCGTGGTGCAAAGCCTTGCCGCCGCGCCTTTACCCCCCACTGCTGGCGAGATTTCCCAGGGCATCGCGACCCAGATTTTCGGCGTCGTGGGGGCGTCGGAGTTTCCACCGATCTGGGCCTTTGCCCATTCGCTGCCGCTGCAACTGGCCGCCATCGTGATTGTGCCGGGGCTGCTGGCGCTGGTGTTCGGCTGGCTGGCGTTCCGCAGCCGGGTGACGGGGGTGTACCTGTCGATCCTGACGCAGGCGATGACGCTGGCGCTGTCGCTCTACTTGTTTCAGAACGACAGCGGGTTGCGGGGCAACAACGGGTTGTCGGGCCTGCAAAACCTGCCGGGCCTTGGGGATGTGCCGCAATCCACCGTGTCGATCTGGTTCCTCTGGGCCTCGGCGTTGGCCCTCGGCCTTGCCTATCTGCTGTGCGCGTGGATCGTGTCGGGCAAGTTCGGCTCGGTTATCCGTGCGATCCGGGATGACGAGGCGCGCGTTCGCTTCCTTGGCTATTCGGTGGAGGCCTACAAGCTCACCATCTTCACCCTAACAGCGGTGATCGCAGGGATCGCCGGGGCGCTTTATTACCCGCAGGCGGGCATCATCAACCCGGCGGAAATCGCGCCCATCGCGTCGATCTATCTGGCGGTCTGGGTCGCCATCGGTGGACGCGGGCGGCTATACGGAGCGGTGATCGGGGCGGCGTTTGTCAGCCTCGTGTCCACGTGGTTCACGGGCGGGCAGGCGCCGGATATCAACCTTGGCTTCTACACGATCTCTTGGGTTGATTGGTGGACGGTGCTGCTCGGCTTTTCCTTTGTCGTCGTCACGCTGTTTGCCCCCAAGGGCATCGGTGGGTTGATTGATCTCGTGCCCAGCCCGAACCGCCATGGCGCGGATTTGGGTCCCGATGCCGGGTCCTTGCGCGAAAGCGAGGCAGACAGATGAGCACCCTTCTCGAAGTCTCCGGCGTCTCCAAAAGCTTTGACGGATTCAAGGCGATCAACAACCTGTCGTTCCAGATCGGCGAGCCCGAAATGCGCGCGGTGATCGGCCCCAACGGGGCGGGCAAGACCACCTTCATGGACATCGTCACCGGCAAGACGAAACCGGATGAGGGCACCGTGCTGTTTGGCGAGAAATCGCAATCCCTGCTCAAGCTGAGCGAAAGCCAGATCGCGCAGGTGGGCATCGGGCGCAAGTTCCAGCGTCCCACCGTGTTCGAAGATCAGAGTGTCAGCGACAACCTGATGATGGCGCTGAAAAAGGACCGCAGTCCGTGGGCCGTCTTGCGCTTTCGCCCCGCCCGCGAAGACCACGCCGCCGTGGCGCGGCTGGCGGATGAAATCGGGCTGACCGACCAGCTGACCCGCAAGGCGGGCGAGTTGAGCCATGGTCAGAAACAGTGGCTGGAGATCGGGATGCTGCTGGCACAGGACCCCCGCCTGCTGCTGGTCGATGAACCTGCGGCTGGCATGACCCCGGCGGAGCGCGAGCATACCACCGACATTCTGGTTGAGGCTGCCAAGACCCGCGCGGTGGTGGTTGTGGAACATGACATGGAGTTTGTGCGCCGTCTCAATTGCAAGGTCACGGTGCTGCACGAGGGCTCGGTTCTGGCCGAGGGCAGCCTTGATCATGTGACGGCCAATGAACGTGTGATCGAGGTGTATCTTGGACGCTAATGTACTCGAAATCACCGATCTCACTCTGCATTACGGGGGCAGCCAGATCCTGAACCGTGTCAGCGTCACCGCGCGCCGGGGTGAGGTCACCTGCGTGATGGGCACCAATGGCGTGGGCAAGACCAGCCTCTTGAAGGCGATTTCGGGCACGCATCCGCGCTCGGGCGGGACATACACGCTCGACGGGGTCGAGATTGGCCGCGCATCGGCCCATGCGCTGGCACAGGCGGGGGTGGCTTATGTCCCACAGGGGCGCGAGATTTTTCCGTTTTTGACGGTGAAGGAAAACCTCGAAACCGGCTTTGCCTGCCTGCCGCGCAGTGAACGATCCGTGCCGGAGGAGATTTTCGACCTCTTCCCGATCCTCAAGGAATTTCTGGGCCGTCGCGGCGGTGATCTGTCCGGTGGGCAGCAGCAGCAACTGGCCATTGCCCGCGCCCTTGTGACCCGCCCCAGGCTGTTGCTGCTGGATGAGCCGACCGAGGGCATCCAGCCCAACATCATCCAGCAGATTGGCCGCGTTATCACGCAACTGCGCGCGCGCGGCGACATGGCCATTGTGCTGGTCGAGCAGTATTTCGACTTTGCCCGCGAGCTTGGCGATCAGTTTCTGGTGCTGGAGCGTGGCGCGGAAAAACTGCGTGGCCGTGCCGATGAGATTGAGCGGGATACGCTGCTGGCGGCTGTCTCAGTTTGATCCCCCGCTATTTCGAGGGCACAACCCGCGCCGCCGTGCCCGTCAGACCAGCAGAGAAATTCGCATCCTCCGCCGGGCGCAACAGCGCCTGCCGCAATCCTTGCCGTTCGGGCAGAACCACCGCGCGGCGCGCGCGGAACCGTCCGTCATAGGGGCCGAAATAGAGTGCGCGCATGCTGGCAAATGGATCAAGCGCAAGGCGACGATCAAAGCTGTGCCCGAGGCCCGAGATACGGAAACCCGGATCGTCGGCGATGGGTTCGAGATACCCTTCGATCGACAGTTGCCGCAGCGCCTGACCACCCCGGAAGCGGCCCAGCTGCACTGATGTTGCACCCAGCGTCCCGGCGGCAAAGGCGCCAGACACAACAGCAAACTGCCCCGCAATCAGGATCTCGCCCTCGGGCTGGGCAACGGGTGTCTGACCGATGGTCCAGCCCGCATCCGGGCTGCCGACCGCCACACCTGCCACACTGTCGAGCCCGGCTGGGCTGGTCTGCAACAGGCTTGTGCGCAGTGACCCGTCCGGCTGCCACAGCCCATGGGCGATCACGCGCTGGCCGACTGCACCCGCGACAGGCTGGCTGGTATCAAGGCGCAAGGCGGTCCCGTTGATCGCATAGCCCCGTCCGTTGCGGGTCAGCGTGCCAATCAGCGGCGCATCGACGTCGATTTGCAACGCCTCGAACCGGCCAAGGCGGGCCCGCGCCACCATGCTGAGCGCGGTGCCGGGCACCAAAAGGCTGTCGCTGGCAGGTTGACCGCCCGCAAAGATGCGCGCGCCAGAGGGCAATTCGACCCGCAACCCGTTGACCAGAACGCTGCCGGAACCCGTCATCAGACCGACAATGCCGGTGCCGCCAATGCCACCCTCGAACGGGTCGTCGCCGAGCTGGGCAGTGGTCAGGGCCGGGGCACAGCCGGTGAGGGCAGTTGCGCCCATCAGGCCGATAAGATGGCGTCGGTTCAGGCTGGTCACGTCTTTTCTGGCCCTTGTTCTTCGGCGCTTGTGTCAGCGTCTTCGCGGTAAAAGTAAATGCCGAGGCGATAGCGTTGTCGCGGACCGTCTGCGTCTTTGTCGCGGCGATGTGCGGCACTGCTTTGACGGTTGAGGTCCTCAAGAAGGACCTGGGATTGTGTGCGCGCCTCGGCCTCGATCTGATCCACCGCCTCGGGCGTCATCTGGTTGTAAAAGACCGAGCGTTCGAAGAACGGCGGTTGCTCTGACAGCAGGTTTTCGGTTGCCGCGGCCAGATGATCGCCGACATTGGCACCAAAGAACGCCTCTTTTTCCGCAGAGGAGGCCGTGCCCACAATCGTGTCCGCATTGAGATGCAGCAGATCATCCTGCGCGCTGACAAATCCGCCGCGTTCAAGCTCGTCGAGCACGGTGCGCGGGCGCACGTCCTTGCTGACGGATTGCACGAGGGTTTCGAAACTGGTGGCCGCGTCAGCGGCGCGCGACAGGGGCAGGGCGGCACCCTTGGCGTCCGTAAAATCCGGGTGCGACATCCACTGGCCGATCACCGTGGCCAACAGCGCAGATTTGCGCCGCGCCTCGGTTGTGCCATCGTCGGTTTCAGTGCGGATCGTGCGGATGTCCTTGCGGTGCACACCGGTCAGCAACGCGATGCGGCTGTCGGTGGGTGGAGTGCCGTCCAGACCGAAGCTTTCCTGTGCGACCTCGACATAGACCCGTTTCAAGAGCGCATAGATCACCGGAGCCGTCAGGCCGCGTGCGATCATCGTGCGCACCAGTGGGCGGAGTAACCCTCTGAGAACACGCAGGAATGCGTCTGATGCGCTGGTCTGATCGTTGCTTGCCATGCAAAGAGACTAGCGCCGTGTGGAATTTTTTTCCACGCCGATCCTTGATTTTTTGGTGCCGTGCGTCATTTCGCCTCTTGTGGGAAAAATTCCCACTCGAAAATGCCGTGGCCGCCCGCGCCACATCAATAAAGGAGACAGACCAATGAAACGCCGTAGCTTTGTGAAGATGACCCTCGCCGGAGCCAGCCTTGCCGCCCTCGGGGCCTGCGCCGAGATGAACACGACGCCCGACATCGTGGACACCGCCGTTGCTGCCGGGTCCTTCAACACGCTGGTTGCCGCCGTGCAGGCCGCCGATCTGGTCGACACGCTGAAAAGCCCCGGCCCCTTCACCGTCTTTGCGCCCACGGACGCGGCCTTTGCCAAGCTGCCAGCCGGCACAGTGGAAAGCCTGCTGCTGCCCGAAAACAAGGACCAGTTGGTCGCCATCCTCACCTATCACGTGGTTCCCGGTCAGACCCTCGCCGCCGATCTCGCCGGTCAGCGCCTGAGCGTGGCCACCGTGAACGGTGCCAATCTGCACATTGACGGGCGCAATGGCGTCAAGGTCGAAAAGGCCAATGTCACGCAGGCTGACATTCTGACCTCGAACGGTGTGATCCACGTGATCGACCGCGTTCTGCTGCCCTAAACCACTCCGGACGCATCCCGTGGGCCACTTGGGTCTGCGGGGTGCACCGTTCTGTCAGGCGACCTGTTGTCCGAGGCTCCAGACCTGACGGGCGTGGGCGATGTCGCCATCAATGGCAAAGCGCATGACATCCGCCCGCTTGCCGACCTCAAGAATACCGCGATCCGACAGACCCACCGCCTGCGCCGGATTGGCCGTGACAGTCGCGATCCCGCACGCAAGGTCCCCCCAGACGTTCCCCAGTTGCACCGCCGACAACAGCAGCGCCGAAGGCACGTAATCGGACGACACGATATCCAGCAAATCCTGAGCAGCCAGATCATGGGCCGCCACATTGCCCGAATGCGATCCCCCGCGCACGAGGTTGGGCGCGCCCATGATGATGGCGATGTTCTGGGTGCGACAGGCTGCGGCGGCCTCAATCGTGGTGGGGAATTCGGCCATCGCCACGCCGTGCCGCGCCGAGGTGGCGACTTGATCCGGCGTCGTGTCATCGTGGCTCGCCAGAACGGCGCCAAGGCGCTTGCCTTCGCGCACGGCGGCGGCCTCATGCGCGGCCCCAAGGCGCTGTTGCAGATCAAGCAGGTTGGCGAGATGTGTGGCAAACTCGGCCTCGCTCATCTGCCGTTTGCCCATCACATAGGCCTTCATCTTGTCCAGATCGCGAAACTGGCGCTGACCCGGCGTGTGATCCATCAGGCTGACTATGCCGACGCGGTCCTCGGCGGTGAATTCGGCCAGTTCCTCGGGCAGCGTTTCGGAACATATCTCGGCCCGCAGGTGCAGGAAATGGCTGACCTTCAGCGCATTGCGGGACCGCAGGTCCAGCAATTCAGAAGACAGCGCGCGCGCATATTTCAGATAGCGCCCCTTGCCCGCGGGAATCGATCCAACCCGCATCGCATCAAAGACGGTGGTGATGCCGCAGCCCGCCATTTCGCGGTCATGCGCCAGAATGGCGGGCCCGTGCGGCCAGGCGACATGCGGGCGGGGCGTGATGTGGCGCTCAAGATTGTCGGTGTGCAATTCGATCATCCCCGGCGCGAGGTAGTCGCCGTTGCAATCAACCGCGCCCGTCGGTACCGAGGCGCCGGTGTCGAGCGCTGCAATCACGCCGTCCCGCAGCACAAGGCTGCCGGTGACAACCTTATCGCGCAGGATCAGCTTGGCGTTGGCGAGGATCATTTCTTGTGTCATGTGACTGTCATCTCGAACTGGAATGTGAGTGTTCATGTTTACCCGTTACGCCATCTACCACACGCCCGCGCCGGGCACGCCATTGGCCACGTTCGGGGCGCATTGGCTGGGCTGGGACAGCGTGCAGGGCGCAACGCGCGCGCATCCCGATATGGGCGGGGTCGATATGGCCGGGATCACGGCCAGACCGCGCAAATACGGGTTTCATGGCACGATCAAACCGCCATTTCGACTGGCCGAGGGCACCACGGCCCAGGATCTGTCTGACGCCTTCGCCGCCCTTTGTGCGGAAGCCGCGCCTGTCACGCTCGAAGGGCTGGTACGCGCCCGCCTGGGCCGCTTTCTGGCCCTTGTGCCCAAAGGCGATGCATCCACTCTTGCGACTCTCGCCGCCCGGGCCGTGCAAGAGCTGGACCCGTTCCGCGCTCCGCCCAGCGAGGCGGAGATGAACAAACGCCGCGCCGCGCGTCTGTCGCCCGCGCAAGAGGCGCATTTGCTGCGCTGGGGCTATCCGTATGTGCTCGATCAGTTTCGCTTTCACATGACCCTCACCGGCCCGCTCGACGATCAGAGCGCAGCGGAAGTCGAGGCCGCCCTTGCCGCGCCATTGGCCGCACTGGACCTCGCGCCCTATCAGATTGATGGGCTGACCCTGCTGGGAGAGGATGCGAGTGGAAAGTTTCACCAGATCCATCGCTACACCCTCGCCGGATAAAGCGCGGCCAAGGCCGTGCTGACGGTTGCGGTGAGATCAGCAGAATTGTCGATCTCATGCGCGCTGATCCCCTTAGGCAGGCCCGATCCCGCCCGCGCCAGCCTGCGCCGGATATCTGCCGCATCCTCGCGACCACGCAGGGCAAGGCGGTCCGCCAGCACATCCGGGTCCGCCGTCAGCGCAATGACCACAAGGCCGGGAAACCGCGCCTGTGCCTCAACCAGCACCCCGCGCGACAGGTTGGCCAGCATATCGCGCCCCGCTGCCAGATCCGCATCGACGCTGGCCGGAATGCCATAATGCAATCCATGGGCCTCCCAATGCAGCGCAAAGGCGCTTGCTGCGCGCATCGCCTCGAACCGCGCCGGCTCGACCCCGTCAAAGGCCTCACCCCCGGCCGCACTGGGCCGGGTGATCACACGGCGCACAAGACCAAGGCGCGGATCGGCGCGCACCATCGCCTCCATCACAGTGTCCTTGCCCACACCCGAGGGGCCGACAACCGCGATCAGACGTCCGCTCATGCCGCCACCTCGGGGGCAAAGGCGCTGACATCCACTTCGCGATCGCACACCTGCGCGCGGGCCGCGGCGTCATGGAAAATCCCAAGGATCGCCGCCCCCCGCCCCTTGGCGTCGCGGATCAGGTCCAGCACCACAGCGCGGTTGGTGGCATCAAGGCTGGCGGTGGGTTCGTCCAGCAACAGGGCGGGGTAGTCATGGGCAAAGCCGCGGGCGAGGTTCACGCGCTGCTGTTCGCCGCCCGAAAAGGTGGTGGGGCTGAGGGGCCACAACCGCTCGGGGATATTTAGGCGTGCCAGCAGGTCTCGCGCCCGCGCACGGGCAGTGCCATCATCGACACCCAGGGCCAGCAGCGGTTCGGCAACGACCTCAACGGTCGGCACGCGCGGCACCACACGGAGGAACTGGCTGACATAGCCAAGAGTGTGACGGCGCAACTCCAGAATGGCGCGGGGCGGTGCGCAGGCCACATCCACATCCCCCACCATGATCCGACCCGCCTGCGCGGTGTAATTGCCATAGATCATCCGCATCAGCGTTGACTTGCCCACGCCGGAGGCGCCGACAAGGGCAACACATTCGCCCGGTGCGACGGACAGTGACGCGCCCTCCATGACGGGGATCACGGCGCCGCCCTGATTGCGCAGCACGAAACGTTTGGCGAGGTTTTCAACTGCGATCATAGCTTCATCTTCTTCTGACCAAAAATACCACGGGGTCTGGGGCAGCGCC
Source organism: uncultured Tateyamaria sp. (assembly GCF_947503045.1). Lineage (GTDB taxonomy): Bacteria > Pseudomonadota > Alphaproteobacteria > Rhodobacterales > Rhodobacteraceae > Tateyamaria. The sequence continues at coordinate 320,665 of NZ_CANNCF010000002.1, read as the reverse complement.
CCAGCAGCACTCACACCTGCAACACACTGGACACCAGCAACTGGGTATAGGCGTGCTGCGGATCATCCAGCACCTGATCGGTGAGGCCCGTTTCCACCACATACCCGTCCTTCATCACCATCAAACGATGCGCCAGCAAGCGCACAACCGCCAGATCGTGGGTCACGATCACAGCGCTCAAGCCCATCTCGCGCACAAGGCCGCGCATCAGATCAAGCAGGCGCGCCTGCACCGACACATCCAGACCCCCGGTCGGTTCATCCATGAACACAAGGCGCGGGCCGGTCACCAGATTGCGCGCGATCTGCAGGCGCTGTTGCATGCCGCCCGAAAACTGGTGCGGGCGGTCGTCGATGCGGTCAGCGGCAATCTCGACCCGGCCCAGCCAGTCGATGGCCTGCCCGCGAATATCGCCGTAATGGCGCGCGCCCACGGCCATCAGCCGTTCGCCCACATTGCCCCCGGCACTCACGTTCATGCGCAACCCGTCGCGCGCATGTTGGTGCACAAAGGCCCAGTCGGTGCGCCCCAGCATGCGCCGCTCGGGTTCGGACATGGTGACCGTGTCGCGCATCCCGTCTGCGCGGGTATCGAACATCACCGCCCCAGCATCGGGCGGCAGGTGCCCGGCCAGACAGTTGAGCAGCGTGGACTTGCCCGACCCGGATTCGCCCACGATTCCCATCACTTCGCCGGGATAGAGGTCAAATGAGACGGCGGCGCAGCCCACGCGCCCCCCATAGGATTTCGACAGCCCCTCGACCTTTAACAGGGGCCGCACCTCATCTGGGGTCATAAGACAGCTCCAGCCGGGTGCCACCGGGTTCGCGCACCATGAAATGCTCTTTCGGACCCTTGCCCGAGAGCTCGGGGCCGAATTCCACCGTGACACCGGGCCAGGCCGACACCTTGTCGAACAAGGCCAAAAGCTGCGCAGACGAGGCAACCTTGAGCGCTGTGTGATGCAACCCGACATTGGAATGACGGTCAAAAGGCACGTCCCCGCGCTGCTGCCACAACGTCAGCTTCGCCTGCCCATCGGTGAGGTAGGCCGACGGATAATCCGGGTTGCCGCCAAACTGACTCCAGCCAAGCGCGCCGGTGAAAAAGCCGACGCTGGCCTCCAGATCGCTGACGGTCAGACCAAGGTGGTCGATCCCAAGGGTTTCGCTCATGTCGTTTCCTCCTGTCGGGGCGGGGTTGGTGCGGTGCCCACATGTCCTTTCGCGCGGCGTGTGCCGCAGTAATCCGTGTCCGAACACATGAACATGCGCGTGCCTGCGTCATCCACGATCAACTCGTCCAGATAGCTGTCACTCGCCCCACAAAGGGCGCAGGGGTGATCGGCCTTGCTGGCCTCGAACGGATGGTCCTCGAAATCGAGGCTGACCACGTCCGTATAGGGCGGCAGCGCATAAATCCGCTGCTCGCGCCCCGCCCCGAACAGCTGGATTGCGGCCATGCTCAGTTTCGGGTTGTCGAATTTCGGAATGGGGGACGGGTCCATCACATAGCGTCCCTCGACCCGGACGGGGTAGGCGTAGGCCGTCGAAATGGCGCCGTGGGCGCTGATGTCTTCGTAGAGTTTGACATGCATGAGGCCGTAATCCTCAAGGGCGTGCATCTTGCGGGTTTCCACCTCGGATGGCTCGAGAAAGCGCAAGGGTTCCGGGATCGGCACCTGATAGACAAGGATCTGGTCCTCGCTCAACGCCGCTTCGGGGATGCGGTGGCGGGTCTGGATGACAGTCGCCTCGCGCGTGGCTTGGGTCGTCGCAACCCCGGCCGTGCGTTCGAAAAAGCGGCGGATCGAGACGGCGTTGGTCGTGTCATCCGCCCCCTGATCGATCACCTTGAAGATGTCATCACCCGTCATCACAGCGGCCGACAGCTGCACGCCGCCCGTGCCCCACCCATAAGGCATCGGCATCTCGCGGCTGGCGAACGGCACCTGATAGCCCGGGATCGCCAGCCCCTTGAGGATCGCGCGGCGGATCATCCGCTTGGTTTGTTCGTCGAGATAGGCGAAGTTGTAGTCGCTCATGGGCGGTCCCGAGCGGAATATGCAAGGATGGCATCGGCCACGCCTGTGGGATTGTTCAGGATGTCGGTGTTCCAAATCCGTAGCTCGTTGAAACCCTGCGCGTTCAACCACGCATCGCGCTGCGCGTCGGTGGTGGATCTTGCATGATGTCCGCTATCCACCTCGATGACGAGACGCAATTCGGCACAATAGAAATCGACGATGTAGGGGCCAAGCGGGACCTGCCGGCGAAATTTCAGGCCCGCAAGACGGCGCGCGCGTAGCATATACCACAAGGCGCGTTCGGGCGCGGTCTGGTCGCGGCGCAACCGGCGGGCGCGTGCGGTCTGGATGGCGTTTTGGCGGATGGTGCGGTGACCCCTCTCCCTAACCCTCTCCCCTGGGGGGAGAGGGGACGTGCTGCGCCTGCTCAAAAGCGTCCTGCAACAAGGAGAACGGCGGGTTAACGCGCCAAAATCCCCTCTTCCTTGCGGGGAGAGGGTTAGGGAGAGGGGCTGCTCCAACCTCATGCCTCCACCTCCTGTTGCGCACCACGCGCCATCGCCTCTCGGCGCAGCTTGCGGATCAGCTCCAGTTCGGATTGAAAATCGACGTAATGGGGCAGCTTGATGTGCTCCAGAAACCCTGTCGCCTGAACGTTGTCCGCATGGGAGAGCACGAATTCCTCGTCCTGTGCCGGTGCGCCCAGATTGTCCTCGCCCAACTCCTCCCAGCGCAGCGCTCGGTCCACCAGCGCCATCGAAATGGCCTTGCGCTCAGAGGCGCCGAACACCAGCCCATAGCCCCGCGTGAACTGGGGCGGCTCGGTTTTTGAACCCTGAAACTGGTTCACCGTCTCGCATTCGGTCAGCTCGACCTCGCCGATCTCGATTGCAAAACCCAGCTCGGGGATCTCCATCTCGACCGCGCAGATCCCGATGCGCAACTCGGCCACAAAGGCGTGGTTGCGCGCGTATCCCCGCTGCGTGGAATAGGCGAGGCCCAGCAAAAACCCCTCATCCGCGCGGGCCAGCGATTGCAGCCGCAAGGCGCGCGTGGCGGGCAGGTCCAGCGGCGCGCGGGTGAGGTCGGGAGGTGTGTCTGGGCCGTCCGGTTCGGGTTGGATCAGCCCTTCGTCATCCAGAAAGGACATGATGTGGGGTTTGTCTTCCGCAACCACGTCTTGTCGCGGCGCATCCGGCACCTCGCCATCGGCGGCCAGTTTGAAGTCGAGCAATCGGTGCGTGTAGTCAAAGGTCGGGCCCAGCACCTGCCCGCCCGGCGCGTCCTTGAACGTCGCCGAAATGCGCCGGTCGCAGTCCATGGCGCCTGTGTCCACCGGAGCCGATGCGCCAAAGCGGGGCAGGGTGGTGCGATAGGCGCGGATCAGGAAAATCGCCTCGATCATGTCGCCACGCGCCTGCTTGATGGCAAGCGCGGCAAGGTCCGCATCATAGAGCGACCCTTCGGCCATCACCCGGTTCACCGCCAGCTTCAACTGTCCCTTGATCTGCGCCACTGACAGTTCGGCCACGTCCACAGGCCCGCGCCGTTCCTCGGCGAGCCACGCATGGGCGGCATCAATCGCCTTTTCCCCGCCCTTGACCGCTACATACATGCTCAGGTCACCTTCGTGCTTCGGGGCAGGGCAGCGATCTGCGCCCCGCTGGTAAAGATGAAATCAAGGCCAAGCGGAAACAGGGCCGCATTGCGCTGAAAGGCAGCGATCTCGGGCAGGTTCAACTGCGCGCTGTCCCTGATGCCCGGCCCGCGCAGGGTGGCACCCACAGAAACAAGGGTCTCCATCTCGACAATCACGGTGGCAGAGCGGTCCGGATAGTCCGGCGTCCCGATGGGCAGCGCATCCAGCGGCACGTCACCCCATGCGCCAACCACAAATGTCGCACGCGCAGCGTCAACCAGCGGCGCGCCGGTGTGAAAGGTGATCCAGTCGCGCAGCGCAGGCACATCGCAGGCCCCTGCCAGATGCACGCCTGTGTCCGGATCGCACAGCGTCATGATCACGGTCCCGGCGGCGACGGACAGCGGAGCAGGCGGCACCGCGCCACCGATCTCGTACATCCGGCCCGGCCGCGCCATCGCCTGCATCACGGCGCGAAAGGCGTCTGCGGCGTCGAGGGACGGGTCGGCAAAACCACCGGACAGGCTAGTCTGCTCCATCAATCTTCCCCCCGCGCAACGGTAAAGAAATCGACCTTGGTGGCGGCGGCCCGTGCGGCGCGCGCGCCCGCTCGGGCTGTGGCGGCCTTGCGCAGGTGGGCGATCACAGCCGCCTCGATCTGTGCAGCCTGATCCGTCTGCATCAGCGCATCCACAAGGGCTGCAATGCGCGCGTGATCCTTGCAGCGCCCCTGCACAAAGCCATGCCCGACCAGGCCCGATTCCAACCGCACCGAGGCGCGGGTGAAGGTCATTTCGCCCAAATTAAACGGCGCGCCCACAGCGCCCGCCCGCCCGCGCACCATGACGGCCCCTATTTCTGGCGCGCGCAGGATGTCGTGGGTGGGGGCCAGTCCAGTGCCGTCCCACAACGCCTGCACCATCGCGCTGTCAGCGCGGGCCAGCACGGACAGCCATGCCTTGCGGTCTGCATTCGGGTCAAAAGCGCCGTCCATCTATACACCTTGCGAAGTTGTCGAGATTCCTATACAACTAGACAAATCATAAGCGCATCCGATGCGCCCGTCCACCTCTCCCTTGCGAAAGATCTGCGACCCGTGGCCCGCACCCCGATCTGGAAGTCTATCGCCGCCACCCTATCCGGCGAAATCGGCGAGGGTCTTTACCTGCCCGGGGACAAGCTGCCGACCGAGGCGCAACTGGCCAGCCGCTTTGGCGTCAACCGCCACACGGTGCGCCACGCGCTGAGCGATCTGGTCGAGCAGGGGATTGTGCACACGCGGCGCGGGGCGGGGGCCTTTGTGGCGCAGCGCCCGACGGATTATCCCATCGGCAAGCGCGTGCGCTTTCACCAGAACGTCGCCGCCGCCGGGCGCACCCCGACCAAGCAGGTGCTGTCCTTTGAGACCCGGCTCGCCAGCCCCGCCGAACGGGTTGCACTTGCGCTGGAAGAGGGCGATCAGGTGCATGCCTATGAGGGACTCAGCCTTGCCGACGGCCAGCCCATCGCCCTGTTCCAGTCCGTCTTCCCGGCGGCCCGTTTCCCCGATTTGCGCGACACGCTGCAGGTTTCCGGCTCTGTCACGGCGGCGCTGCAGGCGGCCGGGGTCACCGACTACACCCGCGCCTCGACCCGCCTGACCGCCAAGACCGCCACCGCAACCCAAGCCCTGCACCTGCGCATCGCCGAAGGCGCCCCGATCCTGCGCAGCGTCGGGATCAACGTGGACGTGAACGGGACCCCCGTGGAATACGGCCGCTCCTGGTTCGCCGGTGACCGGGTGACGCTGACTTTGGGGGAGGGGTGAGAGGAGGCGCACGCGAATGGATGTGCTCACATTGAGAGAAAGAGTTTCGACTGGGCGCGCAGTTGGTTCGGGAAATGTGAAGTCCGGCGCTATGAGAGGGGATTGAACCAGCGCGCCGCGCAGCGGCGCGCGTCGCCCCGGCAGCGTATTCTGAAAGAATGCGCGAGAGGGGCTTCGCACGCAGCGTATCCTGCAAGGTTGCCCCTAAGTCGAGACAGGACGCTGCAACCAGCGTCGAGGTTAACCGGGAATTGAATGGTCTGGTGCTGTGAGAGAGGATTGAACTCTCGACCTCACCCTTACCAAGGGTGTGCTCTACCACTGAGCTACCACAGCGCCGTGGGCGGGTGACTAGCGCCAATCGACACCTCGCGCAACCCCATTCTGGACGCCCCTTCACCCCTGCGCTAGAGAGGCGTCATGGCAGACAAAACCGCACCCCAATCCAAGGCCAAAGAAGACCGCGAGGCCCGCCTCAAGGCGGCCCTCAAGGCGAATCTGGGCCGGCGCAAGGCACAGGCCAAGGCGCGCGAGGATTCGGGCCAAGCGGAGAACGAGGGCAAGGAGCAGGACAATGGATAGTATTCTGGTGCGCGGGAACGGTCCGCTGAACGGGCAGATCCCGATTGCGGGGGCCAAGAACGCATGTCTGGCGCTGATGCCCGCCACCTTGCTGAGTGACGAGCCGCTGACGCTGACCAACGCGCCGCGCCTTTCCGACATCCGCACCATGACGCAACTGCTGCAATCGCTGGGGGCCGAGGTCACCTCGATGCAGGACGGGCAGGTGCAGGCGATGTCCTGCCACGGCTCGATCAACACCCGCGCCGAATATGACATCGTGCGCAAGATGCGGGCCTCGAACCTTGTGCTCGGGCCGCTGCTGGCGCGCGAGGGCCATGCCGAAGTGTCCCTGCCCGGCGGCTGCGCCATCGGCGCGCGGCCCATGGACATCCACACCGACGGGCTGGCCAAGATGGGGGCCGAGATCGACCTGCGCGACGGCTACCTCCATGCCAAGGCCGTGGGTGGCAAACTCAAAGGGGCGGTGATCGACTTTCCCTTTGCCTCCGTGGGCGCCACCGAAAACATCCTGATGGCCGCGACGCTCGCCAGGGGCACAACGGTCATCAACAACGCCGCGCGTGAGCCCGAGATCGTGGACCTTGCCACCTGCCTGCGCGCCATGGGGGCGCAGATCGAGGGCGATGGCACTTCGACCATCACCATTCAGGGCGTGGACCGTCTGCACGGCGCCACCCACCGGGTAGTGACGGACCGGATCGAGCTTGGCACCTACATGCTCGCCCCGGCCATCTGCGGCGGCGAGGTCGAATTGCTCGGCGGGCGGATCGATCTGGTGGGCGCGTTCTGCGAGAAACTGGACGCCGCAGGCATCAGCGTCGAAGAGACCGAAAAGGGCCTCAAGGTGCAACGCAAGAACGGGCGCATCCGGGCGGTCGATGTGACGACCGAACCTTTCCCGGGCTTTCCCACCGATCTGCAGGCGCAGATGATGGCGCTGCTGTGCACCGCCGAAGGGACATCGGTGCTCGAGGAAAAGATCTTTGAAAACCGCTTCATGCACGCGCCGGAACTCACCCGGATGGGGGCCAGCATCGAGGTGCATGGCGGCACCGCGACGGTCAAGGGCGTGGACAAGCTGAAAGGGGCACCCGTGATGGCGACAGACCTGCGCGCCTCGGTCAGCCTGATCCTTGCAGGGCTGGCGGCAGAGGGCGAGACGCGGATTGCGCGGGTCTACCACCTTGATCGCGGCTATGAACATGTGGTGCGCAAACTGTCAGGTGTGGGGGCCAACATTGAACGGGTGCAGGGCGAATGAGTGACGCGCGGTTTGAAGACGGGCGCGAGAGCCCGCTGAACCTTGGGGCGCTGGACCATGATGACCTGCAGGTCGTCTCGTCGCTCGTCCAGGACGCGGTTTTTCCGATCACGGAAATGAAATGGGCGGCGCGGCAGCGGCGGTTCGCGCTGCTGCTCAACCGGTTCCGCTGGGAGGATGCGGGCAAAGAGCGCCACGCGCCCGAACGGGTGCAATCCGTGCTGGCTTTTGACAACGTGCTGCGGGTGGCGAGCAGCGGCATCGACCGCTCGGACGGAGACATGATCCTGTCGCTGCTCTCGATCAGCTTTGAGGCGGGTGAAGATGGGGCCGGGGACATCCTGCTGACACTGGCCGGGGACGGCGCGGTCCGCCTGTCGGTCGAGGCGATCGAGGCAACGCTCAAGGACGTCACACGCCCCTACACAGCCCCGTCCAAATCAATCCCGAAACACGATGACTGACGCGACCATTCGTGCCGCCACCGACCAAGATGTCCACACGTGGCGCGCATTGCGCATGGACGGGATCAAGCGCCACCCCCAAGCCTTTATGGTCTCAGCCGAAGAAGCCGCCGCCATACCCGTGGAAGAGGACGCCGCGCGGCTCAGTTCGGCCGACCGGTTTCTGGCTTTTTTAGATGATGCGCCGGTCGGATTGATCGGGCTCAACCCGCATGGCATGCCACGCACCGGCCATCGTGGCGAGATCGGTCCCCTTTACGTGGTTTCAGATGCGCGGGGACAAGGGGTCGCCGACGGGCTTTTGATGGCGGCCATGGATGCCGCACAAGCCAAGGGCATCTGGCAAATCGAATTGTCAGTCTATGTCGAAAACCGCCCCGCGATTGCGCTTTATGAACGGCACGGTTTTTCGGTGACCGGCAAAATTCCCAATGCCATCCATGGTGCAGACGGGTTCGAGGACGACCTGCTCATGATACGAATCTCGGATCGCACCTGACCGATCCCACCAGCCTTGAGACTGCGCCACTGGCCCGCTATGTCCCGGCAGGAACGGAGAATTGCACATGCCCCAGTTTCTTGACCATGCAGATGCGGATTTTGAGGCGCGGTTCACCGCCCTTTTGAACGCCAAGCGCGAGGACAGCCCGGATGTGGATGCGGTCGTGGCCGACATCATCGCGGATGTGCGGGCACGCGGCGATGCGGCAGTGATCGAGCTGACCGAGCGGTTTGACCGCATAGCGCTGACGCCCGAGACGCTGCGGATCACCGCAGCCGAAGTCGCGGCGGCGACAGCCGAAGTCAGCGCCGAAGATCGCGCGGCCCTTGAACTGGCCGCAACCCGCATCCGCGCCTATCACGCGCGCCAGATGCCCGAAGATGCAAGCTGGACGGACGAGGCCGGTGCCACGCTCGGCTGGCGCTGGACGCCTGTCTCGGCGGCGGGGCTCTATGTGCCGGGCGGGCTGGCAAGCTACCCCTCTTCCGTTTTGATGAACGCGATCCCGGCCAAGGTGGCGGGGGTCGGGCGGCTCGCCATCACCGTGCCCACACCGGACGGGGTGCTGAACCCGCTGGTGCTGTTGGCCGCACAGATCGCGGGCGTGGATGAAATCTATCGCATCGGCGGCGCGCAGGCGGTGGCGGCCCTTGCCTATGGCACCGACACCATCGCGCCGGTGGACAAGATCACCGGCCCCGGCAACGCCTTTGTCGCGGCTGCCAAACGGCGGGTGTTCGGCAAGGTCGGCATCGACATGATCGCGGGCCCGTCCGAAATCCTCGTGATCGCGGATGGCGACAATGATCCCGATTGGATTGCGCTTGATCTGCTCAGCCAGGCGGAACATGACGAAAGCGCGCAATCGCTACTGATCACAACGGATGCTGCATTTGGTCAGGCCGTGGCCGCTGCGGTCGAGGCGCGGCTCGAAACGCTTGAGAGGCGCGCGATTGCCGGGGCCAGCTGGCGCGATTTCGGGGCCATCATCACCGTGCCCTCGCTTGAGGTGGCCGCGATCCTGTCGGACCGGATTGCACCGGAACATCTGGAACTTTGCGTGGCAGACCCGCAGGCCCTGTCAGCGCAGATCACCCATGCGGGCGCGATATTCCTTGGTCAATGGACACCCGAGGCCATCGGCGACTATATCGGCGGGCCCAACCACGTGCTGCCCACCGCCCGCTCGGCGCGGTTCTCTTCGGGGCTGTCGGTGATGGACTTTGTCAAACGCACCACGCTGGCGCAGATGACGCCCGAAGCCTTGCGCGCCATCGGCCCCGGGGCCGAGCGGCTGGCCGCCTCCGAAAGCCTCAAAGCCCACGGATTGTCGGTCTCTGCCCGGCTGCGCAAGCTGAATGATTGAGGCCGCCCAGGGCCGACGACCCAGCGCCTGACGGCGCAGTCCGAGCGGTTTTTTGAGACAGAAAAGCCCGGACATGCCCAACGGGGCAAGGGCAGTCACGAAAATTACACGCTGGCATTGTGTTGCCATCGCCGCTTGCGTAAGCAACCCAGACCGTTCCTTTTGTTCGCGTGACTTTTGCCCATGACCCGAATTGCCCAGATCACTCTTGACGATGCCAACCTGCCTCCGCCCACGCCCGAGATCGAGCAAGAGCGCAAGGTGGCGATGTTTGACCTGCTTGAAGACAACACGTTTGTCCTGCCCGCGCGCGACGGGCGCGTCGTGCCGGAGGGGCCCTACATGGTGGGCCTGTCGATCCGGGACAAGCGGCTGGTCTTTGACGTAGAGACGGAAAGCGCGGAAAAGGCGGCGGAATTTCACCTCTCGCTCGGTCCGTTCCGACAAGTGGTCAAGGATTACTTCCAGATCTGCGAAAGCTATTTCGAGGCGGTCAAGAAACTGCCCCCCTCCCAGATCGAGACCATCGACATGGCCCGGCGCGGCATTCACAACGAGGGCAGCCGCGTCCTGCAGGAACGTCTTGCAGGCAAGGCCGAGGTCGACACCGACACCGCCCGCCGCCTGTTCACCCTGATCTGTGTTCTGCATTTTGGCGGTTAAATGACCCATCCCCTGCCGCAATCCGTGCTCTTTTGCTGCGATCACAATGCGGTCCGTTCGCCCATGGCCGAGGGGATCATGAAAAAGTTCTATGGTCAGGACACCTATGTGCAGTCCGTCGGCGTCAAGAACGACATGGAAATCGACGGCTTTTCCATCGCGGTCTGTCAGGAACTGGATGTCGAACTCAGCCGGCACCGCTCGCGCAGTTTCGACGAGATGGAGCAATGGGGGGACGATCTGTCCTCCTTTGATCTGGTGGTGGCGCTGTCGCCCGCCAGCCAGCGGCGCGCGCTGGAACTGACCCGCTTTTACCACCTCGACGTGGAATACTGGCCCATCCTTGATCCCACCGGCCTGGGCGAGACCCGCGAGGCGAAACTGACCAGCTACCGCTCGGCCCGCGATCAGATCATCGCGCGTCTGATCGACCGCTGGGGCCCGGCACAGGAGATATCGTGATGCAGATCATCGAGCGCTACTTTGACGGGTTCAACGCAGGCGATGTCGACGCGATGCTGGCCTGCCTGAGCGAGGACGTGGCCCATCACGTGAACGAGGGGCAGGTGCGCACCGGCCGCGCCGCCTTTGGCGACTTCTGCGCCCACATGAACCGCTGCTACAAAGAGACGCTGAGCGACATGGTGATCCTGACCAATCCCAGCGGAACCCGGGCAGCGGCAGAATATGTGGTCAACGGCAGTTACCGCGTCACTGATGCAGGCCTGCCCGAGGCGCGCGGGCAAAGCTATCGGCTCCCGGCGGGCTCGTTCTTTGATGTGCGCGACGGGCAGATCACGCGGGTCACCACCTATTACAACCTCGCAGACTGGGTTCGGCAGGTGTCGTCGTGAAAATGGAAACCCTCACCGGCACGGCCCTGACGGACGCGCTTGACGACATTGCCCGCCTGCGCATCGCCGTGTTCCGCGACTGGCCATACCTCTACGAAGGCACGCTGGACAGCGAACGCGAGTACCTGCAGGCCTACGAACATTCCGAGCGGGCCATCGCGCTGGCAGTCTATGACGGGGACTGGCTGGTCGGGGCCTCGACCGGCGCGCCGCTGGCCGAACATATCGGCGACTTCGCGCGCGCCTTTGCCGAAACCTCCATCGACATCGACACCATGTTCTACTGCGGCGAAAGCGTGCTGCTGCCACGCTATCGGGGGCGGGGCCTCGGCCACCGCTTCTTTGACGAGCGCGAGGACTACGCCCGCGGCATGGGCTTTGAAAAGATCTGTTTCGCCAGCGTCATGCGCCCGCCCGATCACCCGCTGAAACCGGCCGCCTATCAACCGCTTGACCCGTTCTGGAAAAAGCGCGGCTACGAACGGCTCGCCGGTGTCGTGGCGCAATATGCGTGGAAAGACGTCGATCAGGTGGTCGAGACGGAAAAGCCCCTGCAGATGTGGGCGCGCGATCTCTAAGCGCGGCGTTCAGCGGCAGATCTGTGCCGCCCGGTCGCCATAGGCCTTCCAGCGCAGCCAGAATCGCTCGTCGGCGGAGCGGTTCGACGTGCGCACCTCTTGGGCGGAATGCGGGTTCTTGAAGAACCCGACCCCGCGGCGCTGGTCATCGGCATTCAGGGACTGGTTGGCCACCGCCTGCACGCAGCCGCATTGCGCCCGGTTTGCCTGTTTGCGGTCCGATTGCAGGCAGGCCGAATAGATCGGCCCCGTGGCAAACAGGGACACCGGCGCACGTGGAGCACTGGCGCTGGAATAGCGCCCGGACCCGCTGGAACAGGCGGTCAGGGCGATGGCGGCTACACCCGTGATCAGGATCAACGTTGGTCTCATAAAAGAACTGCTCTGCTCTGCTCTGGCGGGTTGTCCCGCTCTGACGGCGCAAACTATGCCGGATTTTGCCGCCAAGAGCAATTCACGATGCAGAGTGCTGTTTGGGCGATGTTTACCGCGCCGCAAGGCGGTGTTTGACCCGCGCCAGTGGCCCGCCTATATCGGAGCGAGCAAAACCGGAGTTTCCCATGGCCCGCACCCGCCTGATCCTGATCGCACTCATCGCCACCGCAACCCTCGCCGCCTGCGAAACGGCCAAAGGGGTGGGACGGGACATCACGCGCGCAGCCGACGCGGTAGACCGGGCAATTTAAGCGCAGCGCCGCAGGCGGTGCGCTTCACCCCGGCGGCATGTCGCGCAGCGATGCGCGAGAGGGGCGCGAACCACCACGCCCTCCCGTAGGGCGGGGTTTCACCCCGCCACGCCAACCTCTCCAAGAATCCCCCGGCACGGACCCAAAGCCACCCGCCACCCGCAGCGGTCCGATAACAGCACTACAGATATCCCAACCCGCCCGGAGGCCCCGCCGGACCGCGCCCGACCCTCCCCCCGGGAGGGCGCATTGGTGATGTCACGCACCAAAGCCGTGTTTTGAGCGTGACCTCGCCGCGCATCGCCGGACCGGAACACGCGCCCACCCAGGCTCGGGCGCTTGCGCCAAGAGTGCTGTCTCTTCGTAGAAACTTGTCTGGGTAGGGCGGGGTTTCACCCCGCCGCCAAACTCATGGCAAACTTCCACGCAGCTTTTGCAACTGATTGAACGCCTTCGTTGGTCGAAAGGTAAGTTCCAACACCAAACTTAATGGCCCATTTGGTTCCAGCTTCGCCAGCCGTTTCCGCCGCTTTTTCCAGGGCAACATCGAGTTTCCCGCCGCAGTATTTGGCAATGACAACGGCTATGGCCCAGAGTTTTTGAGCCAGAGGCGCGATGCGTTCGGGATCGGGTTCGCTCTTTTCGACTTCTTGCTCCAGCTCTTCCAGCACAGGCCAAACCAACTCGATCTGGCCTCGCAATGCGACCTCTTGGTTCTCCAAAGGCGGGCCTTGGTTGTGGCCAACAGACGGGCTGTGATTTGCCGCACGGAGGCGGGACACCTCTCCCTTGAGCGCGGTGATTTGGTCGAGCAAGTCTCGTTTGGCCTCAATCCCCCGGATCGCTTCGGCGACCTTTGCCAGCGCATCCTCCCCCTCCCACAGTTCATCCGGCAAGGTCGCCACCTCGATCGCCAAATCCCAGTCGCGAAACGTGCCGTCCCACATCTGCGCGTACCACATGCGCCAGAATGCCCAGTCGACGTGATGTCCAAGAAAGTTCAGGAAATTATCGTGATGTATCGAAGACGCCATTGGTACAGCAGTCTTCCCCCACACAGGAGTTTGCAAAAGCGCAATTTGATTTTCTTTGGCGTCATTTGAGGCGGCGGAATAGGCGGAGGCCTTGGATGCAGCAATATTGCGGTCGTCTAGCCGGTATTCGGCCGCTTCGGCCGCGGAACTTGCAGAAGCGGCAACGGCAGCTGGGCCGGTGGAGAAGGCGGCAGACGCTGCGGAGCAGGACGCTGTTATAGCTAGGAAGGTGTAGTATTTTTCCTCGGTGCCTTGGGCCGGAGCGGAGTTCGTGATGGCGGTTGCCGCTGTCTCGGCGATGCGAGAGGCAGAGGCGGCGTTACTTTGCAATTCTTCTCTTTTTTCAGGACGACCTACGCCGCGAACCGCTGTTATGAGTATTGCTCGCAAAGACTTCAAATGAAGTAAGTGTCTATCTCCAAACATGCGAAGGTTTGACGCGGTGCGAAGGGCTGCGCGGCTGCTCATCAAGCATTGCTTCTCAACACTCTGCGTCTCGAACCACGCTTTCGCGCTGTCGAAGTTCGACAAGTCGACCTCAGCCACGTGCACCCTACCCGTCATTCCGCATCCAACATCCCCAACCCGTTCACATCACCATGACACCCCGCTCCCACATCCGCAAATTCTCCCTCATCCCCAAACCACCCGCATTAACCCCCCATTAACAAACCCCACCGCACGCTCTGTTAACCCGGCCTTCCGTGCACAGCCGGTGTACGCGCGGTGCACAGGGTGTGCACGCCCCGTGCACCTCCAATTCGCGTTAAAACACAGGCGTTAACCCTCGATTCGCGCAGCCTTCGGGAAACACCCCACCGAACGTTGCGTGGCGCGACGGTCTGGGCCATTGACCAAGCCCCACTTCCGCGACATATCCAAGCCCATGACACCGCTTTCACATATCCGCAATTTCTCCATCGTCGCCCATATCGACCACGGGAAATCCACGCTCGCCGACCGCCTCATCCAGTCGACCAACACGGTCTCTGAACGGGATATGAAGGCGCAGCTGCTTGACAGCATGGACATCGAGCGCGAGCGCGGCATCACCATCAAGGCCCAGACCGTTCGCATCAACTACACCGCCCAGAACGGCGAAGATTACGTGTTGAACCTGATCGACACGCCCGGCCACGTCGATTTCGCCTACGAGGTTTCCCGCTCGATGCGCGCGGTTGAAGGCTCGCTTCTGGTTGTCGATGCGAGCCAGGGGGTCGAGGCGCAGACGCTCGCAAACGTCTATCACGCCATCGATGCCGATCACGAAATTGTACCTATTCTCAACAAGATAGACCTGCCTGCCGCCGATTGTGACCGGGTGGCCGAACAGATCGAGGACGTCATCGGGATCGACGCCTCGGGCGCCATTCGGGTCTCCGCCAAGACCGGGCAGGGCATCACCGAAACGCTCGAAGCCATCGTGCAGCATTTGCCCGCCCCCAAGGGGGTCGAGGACGCGCCCCTGAAGGCGATGCTGGTGGACAGTTGGTATGACAGCTACCTCGGCGTGATCGTTCTGGTGCGCGTGATCGACGGACGGCTCAAGAAGGGGGAGAAGGTCAGGTTCCTCTCCAACAACACCGTGCACCACGTGGACCGGATCGGCGTGTTCCGCCCCGCCATGCAGGTTGTCGACAGCCTCGGGCCGGGCGAGATCGGCTTTCTGACCGCCTCGATCAAGCAGGTGCGCGACACCCGCGTGGGCGACACCATCACACACGAGCGCAAGGAAGTGACGCCGCTGCCGGGCTTCAAGCCCGCACAACCCGTTGTTTTCTGTGGTCTGTTCCCCGTCGACAGCAACGAGTTCGAAGACCTGCGCGACGCCATCGACAAGCTGGCGCTCAACGACGCCTCCTTCAGTTTCGAGATGGAGACCTCTGCTGCCCTCGGTTTCGGCTTTCGCTGCGGCTTCCTCGGGCTCCTGCACCTCGAAGTCATCCGCGACCGCATCGAGCGGGAATATGACATCGAGCTGATCACCACGGCGCCATCGGTGATCTATCACGTCTATGAACGCGACGGGTCGATGACCGAGCTGCACAACCCTGCCGACATGCCTGACCCGTCCACCATCGACCATGTGGAGGAACCGCGGATCAAGGCGACCATCCTCGTGCCCGACGACTACCTCGGTGACGTGCTGAAACTGTGTCAGGAGCGGCGGGGCATCCAGATGGACCTGACCTATGCAGGCAGCCGCGCGATGACGGTCTATGACCTGCCGCTCAACGAGGTGGTGTTTGATTTCTACGACCGGCTGAAATCCGTGACCAAGGGCTATGCGTCCTTCGACTATCAGCTCACGGGGTACCGGCAGGACAATCTGGTCAAGATGTCGATCCTTGTGAATGACGAGCCAGTGGACGCGCTGTCGATGATGGTGCACCGCGACCGGGCGGAGATGCGGGGGCGGGCGATGGTGGAGAAGCTCAAGGACCTGATTCCGCGGCACATGTTCAAGATCCCGATCCAGGCGGCGATCGGCGGCAAGGTGATCGCGCGCGAGACCCTGTCGGCGATGCGGAAGGATGTGACGGCCAAATGCTACGGGGGGGATGCCACCCGGAAACGAAAGCTGCTGGACAAGCAGAAGGCCGGGAAGAAGAAAATGCGCCAGTTCGGGAAGGTCGATATCCCGCAGGAAGCGTTCATTTCAGCGCTGAAAATGGACGGGTAACGGCTCCGGTTTTTTGCTGCCGTTGAGGGGTGTCCCAGCGTGGGACATGACTCGGGGTGTTTGAAATCAATAGGTTACAGAGGTGAATTAGGGGTTTGTTAGGGTTTTGGCAGTAGCCCAAATCTAATTGAGAGTTTGGAAGTTGCACCTGCTGCCCAACATTTCTTTCTTGCTAGGACGCTGACTAAAAATAACCCCGCCTACCAGACTTGAAATGCCGTAGGCTGCTCGATAACGATCGTCGTACCCAGTACGTATTTCGTGTAAGAATCGCCGCGACCAGTCTAAAAAACACGTACTCGGATTTGAATTTCGGGTCGTGGATAGCACGATACTTTGGTTGATTTGGAGGGGTTGGATGTATGGATAGCGAATATATTCCTGAAGGGGTTGAGTCGAGAGAAGTATATTTGACGGCTTTGGATATTCTTAAATCCACGAGCGAAGATGCTTTGATGAATGTCAAAGTCTTAATAGAAAGAATATCCAAAAAAATGGATACACCGCCCAAGCATTATTTGGTCTATAGAGACTTAAATATTGCGGCTCAAGATAGTCTTAGTCAAATCCGAAGCAAAAAAGGTCGTAATGGCGGGTACTTTAGGTTGCCAAAACCTGCCGTAGGGCTCGAAAAAACACCTACTCAGAAAGACATTGACAAGGAAAAGACTCTTGAAAAACACTTATGGCCTCTAGTGTCACTTTGGCTGAAACAAGTGAAGCGTATTCCCTTCGCAAGCGACGAAATTGCTAATCTAAAGGGCGGAGGTAAATGGTCGAACCCAGATGTTGTAGGCTTGAACCCGATTGAAGAGCTTGGGTTCTTTGATGTTGAAGTAACGACCGTTGAAGTGAAGCCGACGCTTACGCTGTGGCGCCAGTTCTTTTTTGAAGCAGTTTCGCATAAAAGGTTCTCAGAACGCGTCTATTTCATTTACAGAGCGACAAACCAAGACGCAGATCAAGTTGAAGAAATAAGAAAGTATGCTGAAAAGTATGGCGTTGGCTTAGTCAGTATGGAATTGACAGATGATGACTATGAATCTCTAAGGAATTGGAAAAGACTTGAAGAGGACGATAGGTCGGCGTTGTTGGAGTATTTTGTAGAAATAATGCCTGCTCCTTTCGAAGCAATCTCTGTGAGAGATAAGATTCAGTTTCTTAAGCAGTTGCGGATTACAACAAAGAGTGATTTGTACACATTCGGTATGTGATCAGTCTTCTTTTTGAAACGGGCACAAAAGACGCGGTGAAACCCCGCCCTACGTCAAGTTCATGTGGGCTCGGAAACGGGTGTCGCGATGTACGCTGGAATAGGGCCAGTCTTCGGGGCGTTCGACGAAGCCGTGTTTCACCGGGTTCAGCCAGCAATATCGGACGTGCGCCCAATAGTCGGCCTCATCCCGGATGTGGTGTTCCCAGAACCGGCGTTGCCATATGCCTGCATCCCCCTTGGCGATTTTGCTTGGGGAGCGGGGTAGGGTGGGGTTCCACCCCA
The DNA here is from genome assembly GCF_947503045.1 of uncultured Tateyamaria sp. Taxonomy (GTDB): domain Bacteria; phylum Pseudomonadota; class Alphaproteobacteria; order Rhodobacterales; family Rhodobacteraceae; genus Tateyamaria. The sequence continues at coordinate 303,019 of NZ_CANNCF010000002.1, read as the reverse complement.
CCGCGTGTCCGAGCCGTTTCGCATGGGTGGGTTGAAAACCCACCCTACCGTTGTCGCGGATGTTGCGTGTGAAACGCGCTTTGATGGCGCCCCAGCGTGTGCCGTAGTTGCGATCTCCCGTCGGCAACGTCCAGACGCAATGCAAATGGTCGGGCAGGACGACCCATGCATCTATCTCGAAGGGCCGTTCGTTGCGGGTGATCCGCACAGCGCGGCGCAGCGCTTCGACCTCGTCGACCAGCAGCCGTCCGCCCCGTTGCGCGAGGGCGACGGTGAAGAAGATGGTGGCGCCGGTGACCTTGGGGCGGAGGTAATTGGGCATGTCGGATCATGGGTGTGGGATGGTTAATAGTGCGTGAAACCACCCAATCGGCTTTTTTTGGTGGGCCCCAAAACCGCCCCATACGACACCAAATCTGACCCATCCTAACGCACCGTCCTACAACAGAATTTCCCACTTATCCCCGACTTATCCCCTGAAAATAACTCATAGTATTCAACACTTTATCCACAAGAAATTCCGCATCGGCCCTATTTTTCTGTTGCGCGACTCGGGGGCTTGTCGCAATCTCAATTCACCGGCGCAGAGTTCTTCGAACAAAGCGGTGGACGCAAAGACCCCTCAGGGTGGCAAGCAGAACTGGATAGGTCCCTCGGGGTCAGGTCAGTCGAGCAGAAGCCAGGAGGATGCAGGCTCATATCGTTTGGATCGGAAACGGTCGTGACGACAGGGCGGTGTCAAAAGGGTTGATGCGGGGGAGCGTGGGTCGCAAGGCGCGCACTCTCGGTGACGGGTGGCAACACCCCGAGCAAGCTGGGCCCAAATCGCCCTCTGGGGGGATGATAGGTTCAAGAAGGCGTCAGGCTGGCGAGGGCTTCGGTCCGGACCACCGGGCGCCTTTCGCTTTTTCAGCCCCGCGCAACACGCCGCCGCACGGCTTGATTTGTGTCAAGGCGCGCAGGCCCACCCCGCCCCATCCTGTCTGTCGAACAAGACAGGAGATGGGTGATGCGCATTGCAGACCGACAACAGGCCCTTGAGGCCCGCCGCGCCGAACTGGTGGGCGATCTGACCGAGATCGAGCATCAGCTGGATGCCCCGGCCCCGAAAGACCTTGAGGATCGCTCGTCCGAGCGGCAGGGGGACGAGGTGCTGGAGGCGCTCGGCCATGCCGAACTGAACGAGGTCAGCCGCATTGACGCGGCCCTTGCCCGGATTGCGGCCGGGACCTACGGGGATTGCGTGAAATGCGGGGTCGAGATTTCGCAAGCCCGTCTGGACCTGCTGCCTGCAACGCCGTTCTGCAAGTCCTGCGCCATATAGGCGGTTGGGTATAGGGCGCGCTGCGCGGGGCGGTTTCTACCTTGGCGCGCCCTGTCAGATGAATTCCGCGCAGAGCCGCGAAGTCTTGGCATTTTCCGAGGCGCTGTCGATTTTTTTGGATTCCTTGTCGGAGGCTGTCATCAGCTTGCCGCAGGCCTCTTGTGCCGCTTTTTCGATCTTCTTGAAGGCGTTGGCGCGCAGGGTCTTGGCCTTGCTGAGCTTGAGCGTTTCTGGCTTGTCCAGGGTCGGAGCGACCGCCTGTTCTATATATTTGATCATGACCGGCGTGTATTTCTTGACGCTCGCCTTGCGGCTGGCCACGTGCATGTATTCGTGTTTGACGATATGGGCGTAGCAGGGGCTTTTGCGGTCGATTTCCTTGGCGTACTGGATCGAGCATTTGACCACGATTTCGACCGTGACCTCTTTGATCGCCAGTTTGACCGTCTTGTTGATCGGGTCGGTTTCCTCGTCCCAGTTGACCACGATCGAGGTGCAGGTGCAGGAGGAGTCGGTGACCGAGACGCCCACTTTGCCCCGGTCGGCCCCTTTCTGGATGGTTTTCAGCGGGGAGAGTTTGACGGGGATCGAGCTGTCGAATTTCACGTCGATGGAAAATTTGGTTTTGTTCGCCATGGCGGTGTGTCCTTTGGCAATGATTTTCGTAAATGGTCCGGGGTGAAGTGCCCCCGGGGTGATGAAATGGTGGTGCCGGTCCAAAAATATGAGGACCTTGTGATGAGGGTAAATTCTGTCCGGTTTTGTCGCAATGGGTTTGCGTTGATGGCGTGTGTTTGAGCGGATGCGCGCCGCGCAAAGCAAAGCGGCCCCGGCTGGGTCAGCGGGGCCGCTTTGGCGTCGTCTTTGCGTCGGGTTTACTTGTAGCCGAAGGCTGAGTTCGGCATCCAGTCGGGGGATCCGATTCCGGCGCGCATCATCAGACACGCGCTGCCTTTGCGTTGAAAGTACAATCCCTCGAGTTCGTACCACCCCGCTTCGGGTACAACGGCTTCGACCTGTTCGCTTGGGTCACAGCCGTGTACGCCGTCGAAAAACACAACTTCCTCGCCGCCGATTTTCATCTCGAGCCCGTCATTGCTCATGAAGTCGATCACGTAGGTGCCGGGGGCGTCGAAACGCACGTAGCCATTGATCACCGCGATAATCTTTTGTGCTTTGCCCGAGGTCAGTGTTTCATCGCCTTCGGCCGTGTCGCGATAGTCGAGCCCTGCCAGCGGCTCGCCCGGTTTGGCTTTCTTATAGGCGCGGCTTGCCTCGCTCAGGGTGCGCACGCTGTCAAAATAATAGCTGACCCCCAGCCCCTGCTTCAGGCCGCTTGGTTGCGGGTTGGCTGGTTTGAGTTGCAGCGGGGCGGCGAAGGCGGCTGTGGCCACCAAAAGCGCGGCACCCGCCAGAGCGGCCGTCTTTAACATCTTCATTCATTTACTCCCCTTGGTCTGGCCACTTTGGTGTGACCTTGAACGGCGGCACTCTAGAATGGAGTCCGGCGTTATGACAACAGGCGAGCCGTTATTGTGATGATGCCCTCAGGGCGCGCGGTAAAAGAGGTAGCGTTCGGGGTCGATCGTGTCCGGTCCCTTGATCTGTTCCAGCCCGATCAGCGGTTGTTGGGACAGCACCAGCCCGCCCGGTGTCATCACGTCCGCGATCAGCGGGCTGAGCGCGCCCCCTTCGGCGACGTCCAGTTCCTTGACCCCGTGCCCGAAGTCATAGTGCGCCAGCGCCATCCGGTGCCCGTGCCCGGCCAGTTTCCGCAGCATGTCCTCGGCCTCGCCCTGCAGAAAATCCTGCGCGGGGGGCACGCAGCTGGGATGCGGTTTCAGCACGCGGTCGATCACCCAGATGCGCCGGTCCGGGATTTCCTGGCGCAGGTGGTCAAAGGTGCGCCCGTTGCCGAGCCCCATTTCAAGGACGTCGCCCGGTGTTTCCCTGATCTGCTGGGCCGCCCAATTGATGCCGTCGATCTGCGCGGTGAGGCGGCGGCGCATGGATTCAAGTCTGCTCATGTGTCTCACTCTCCATCGTCCATGGGGCTGCGCCGCCGTCCAGCAATTCGTGCAGGAATGCGGCGGAAAATGTCCAGATAGCCTCCGTATGCACAAGGTGGTGTGTCAGCAGGCCGAACGGCTCCGTACTGTCTTCGGCGCCTGTGCGCCGCGCGTCAAGGTGCTGGCAGGCCTGCGCGATCAACTGTTCGGGATCGACGAGGTCGCGGCTGCCTTTCCACCAAATCGGATCGATGTGGGTGTTGATCTGGGCAAGGCCGGGTGCGGCCTGCACATCGATGCGCGGACCAAAGGTCGACAGGGCGGTGTAGCCTTGCGCGGCCAGCGCCTCGACCACCTCGGCCCCGATCCTGTTCCAGGGTGGGACAAACATCGCCCGCAGGTCCGCGCCAAAGATGTCGCGCATCCGGTCGATGGCGCGGCTGGCATCGGCCTGCGCGTCGCTGCGCGGGGTCAGGAATTCGTTCTTTTTTCCGACGCCGCCGCTGTGATCCTGATGGGCCCAGCCATGCACAACCGGGATCAGGATGTCCGGGTCCAGCCGATCGACCAGCGTGTCATCGACATGAGCCGGGATGATGGCAAGGTGCACCGGAATCCGTGCCTGCGCGCTGGCCGCCATCAGGCGATCAAGGGTAGGGGTGGCAGAAATTGCATCATCATCGCGCCACCAGACAGGCAGGGCGATACCGTCGCTACGCAGGCGCGCAAGGGCGGCGCGCAGAGGGGCCCAATCCGCTGTCATCGGCGCTGATCCGCCAGCATTCTGCGGGCGATTTCGACGGACCGGACGGCCCCGTTCATTCCCGACATGCGCGGTCTGCGGGCGCGTTGGCCCTGCACGTCCTCAAGCGCCATGACCAGCGCCGGACCGCTGAGCGCGTCCTGACTCAAGACCTCGATCCCGTCCTGCGAGCTGAGGGCCGCAGCGCGCAGCCCCTGTTCCACTTCGCCGCCGTCGTCAAAGGGCACAAGCACGGACGGCACCCCGGTTTGCATCACATCAAGCGCGGTGTTGTAGCCGCACATCGACACCGACGCCGCCGCCCCCTGCAACAGGCGGCGATAATCCGGGCGGGGCCGTTCGATGCTGACATGCTTGGGGGCCTTGCGGATCAGCCGGGCGCGCCGCTCGCTTTCGCCGCTGACAAGGAACAGCCACGCCAGATGGGGCGTCAGGTAGGCCGCGTCGATCGCCGCCTCGAACAGGCGATCCCCGACAGCGCCACCGCCCGCGCTGACCAGCGTCAGCCCGTGGGCGCCGGGCATGGCCGTTGGCGGGGCCGGGGCGACAAAGCCCGTGTAGTGCAGCATGTGGGCCAGCGTATCCGTGACCGGCCAGCTGCGATCCAGCGAGACGACCTCGGGGTCGGAATGCACCAGAACCCCGTCATAGAACTGCGCCACCATCTCTTCGGCAAATTCGGCCTTGGCCGGGGTGCTGGGCGGGGCGAGGATGTCGCGGATCGAGGACAGGACAAGCGGGCGCGTGTCCATCGCGTGGGCGGCCGCAAGCAGGGCGCGGAATTCGTCGCGCAGGACGCGACGGCCAAAGGGGAACAGCTCGGTGATCAGCACATCCGGGGCGTCGTCGGCCAGCGTCGCGATCAGCAGATCCTGGCGCGCCTGCCGATACGCGTCAGAGGCCTCGGCCCCATCGTCACCCAGAAGGGTGGAAAAATCGGTGCCGTTCGCGCGCAGGGGCGGCAGTTGCACAAGGCGCAGGCCGCCTGCATCGAAATGCGGGGCCGGTGTGCCGCCGCTGACCACGGTGACCGCGTCCCCGGCGTCGCGAAATGCCCGCCCGAGGGTCAGCGCACGGGCCAGATGGCCCGAGCCAAGCAAATGTGTGACGACAATCATTACCTTCATGAACCGACCCCTGTCAGACGGATGGGCCCGGGGTCGGCCTTCCAGTCCGTGCCATCGATGTGCAGCACAAAAAGGCGATCCCGCTTGATGCTAAATGGCGCGGGTCCTTCAAAATTCCACCCGGTTGCCATGGCCAGCAGCACCCGCATCACACCGATATGACATATGGCGAGTGTGTCCTGTGTCAGGCCCATGGCCCAGGGTTGCAGGCGCGCGCGCAGATCGTCCGGGCATTCGCCCTGCGGGGGGCGAAAGTTCCAGCCCCAGGTTTCGATATCGCAAAAGCCCGAGGCCGGATCGGCCTTGAGCGCGCTGCCCTGTGCCCCTTCCCACTGGCCCCAGTCCATCTCTGTCAGGGCCGGTTCGGGGCGGGCGGGCTGGCCTGTGATCAGTTCGGCCGTTTCCATGGCCCGCGACAGTGGGCTGGCGACCACATCCGCGTTCGCCCAGTCTTCGGGCAGCTGCAGGCTGCGCAGGTGCGCCCTTGCGGCGTCATCCAGTGGGATGTCGGTGCGTCCCTGAATGCGGCCCGCGCGGTTCCATGCGGTGTGGCCGTGTCGCAAAAGGGCGAGGCGGATCATGCAAGCGCCTCGAGTGTCTGTTGCAGGGTCTTGGTGGCTGCTCCGCGCAGGTGGTGTGCGGCGATGTCCGTGCGTGCCTGCGTGCCTGCCGCGCGGCGCAGGCTGGCGTCTTGTGCGAGGTCCAGAATGTGTGCAGCCATTTCTGCGGCACCGCCTTCGACGCTGGTCATCCGCCCCTTGACCACGTCCCGCACGCCGGGCCGGTCTTGGGCAACCACAGGGATGCCCGCCGCCTGCGCCTCAAGATAGGTGAGCCCGAAGGCCTCGTTCACGCCGGGCCAGAGCAGCAGGCTGGCGCATGCGTAGAGGTCAGCGAGGGCGTCCGCATCGAGCGCGCCGCGCAGCGTTACGCGTGTGCCAAAGGGGGCCATGAGGTCGGCCACTTCGCTGCGGGCCGGGCCGTCGCCTGCAATATCGAGATGCCAGTCGAGCGTCTCTGGCAGGGCGGCAAGGGTCTGTGCGATCAGCGCATAAGAGGCCAGCTTGTCCCCGTGCCGCATCATCCCCACGCTCAGCATCGGCCCGCTCAGCGTGCTGGCGGCGGGCAGGTCGGCGCGCGCGAGAAACGGGGCGAGGTGGCGCAGGTGCTGCCCGTCAGGTGCGTCGCGGCGCAGCGTCTCTGCATCGCGCAAGGTCAGGTAAAAGATGGTGTGGGCCGCATCGCTGGCGGACTCGGCCGCCCTTGCAAAGCGCGCCCAGGGGCCGGTCAGCCGTTTGCGCGCGCGGGTGCTTTCGATCTGCAGGTAGGGGATGTCGAGAGCCTGCGCTACCTTGGGGCCGATCAGGTCGGGGGCCTTGTAATAGTTGTGATAGGTCAGCCAGAGGTGCCAGTCCTGCACGCCGGGTGAGGACAGGATCCGGGTGACTTCGGCTTGGGCGGCGGCGAACAGTGCGTCTTGTGCCGCGCTGTCACCCTGTCCGTCATAGAGCCGCAGATCGCTGGCCTGCGTGACGCTGTGCCCGCCCTCTTGCAGCGCTGTGATCAGCGCGCGCGCCATGGCCCGGTCGCCCGACGGAACGGGGTGGTCGGCGGGTTTGAGCGGGGCGAAAAAGGCGATGTTCATGGGCCCATCACCGCGCGCAGGCGCTTTGCAAGGTGGTCGATGCCGGGTTGCATGGTGAATTCGGCGTGCAGGCGCGCGTGGGCCGCTTTGGCGAGGTTGGGGCCAAGGTCGGGCGTGTTGGCCAGCCGCGCGATTTCGGTGGCGATCACGCCGGGATCATCGTCGCACAGGATGCCATGGGTGCCGGTGTCGATGAATTCGGGGATCGCGGAGACGGGCGTGGACAGGATCGGCAGGCATTGCGAGGCCGCCTCCATCAGCACATTGGGAAGGCCGTCGCGGTCACCGTCTTCGGCCACGCGGCTCGGCAGCACAAAGAGGTCGGCGGCGCGCATGGCGTCGATGACCTCGGGCTGGTCACATGCACCGCGCCACGTGATGCGGGCGCTGATACCGTGGGTTTCGGCGCGTGCGCGCATCGCGTCGTTCAGCGCGCCGCCGCCGATATGCGTCCAGTGCCAGTCGATGTCGGCGGGCAGCTGTGCCAGCGCGTCGATCAGCCTATCAAAGCCCTTTTTCTCCACCAGCCGCCCGACGGACAACAGGCCAAAGCGGTCACCGGCCTTGCGCGGTGCGCGCGCGGGCGGGTCGGGAAAGCGCGACAGGTCCAGCCCGTGATAGACCAGATCGACAGGGGTGGAGGCGGCCAGATCGTTCAAATGTTCGGCGCCAAAGGCGGTGCAGGTCGCGCCATAGGCCGCCCCCGTGGTGTCTGCGGACAGCTTTTCGCGCAGCTCCCATTCGGGCGAGGTCCAGATGTCCTTGGCATGGGCCGAAAACGCCCAAGGGATGCCGCGCAGGCCTGCGGCGTAGCGTGCGACAGAGGCTGGCGTGTGCAGGAAATGGGCATAGATCGCGTCGGTGCCCGCAGGCAATTCCCGCGCCATCACGCAGGCCTGCCCAAAGCGGCGGACCCGGTTGCGGGTCTTGTCGCGGGCAAGATCGCGCAAGAATTGCGCGGCCATTCGCCAGAAGCGGGGCCGGATCAGGGCCGCGAGCACACCGCGCAACACGCGCAGGGGTTCGTCGTGCAGGTATTCGGGCAGGTAGCGCACGGGCGCGCGCAGCTGGTCATGCAGCGGATGGGTCTTTTGGTCGGTGGGATGGCGCAGCGACCAGATCTCGAAATCGATCCCGGCCCGTTCCAGCGCCACCAGTTCCTGCGCGATGAAGGTCTCTGACAGGCGCGGCCAGCCCTTGACCGCAATGGCGAGACGCGGGCCGCTTGCGCTCATTCGGCGGCGTCGATCAGTGTCGAGCGCATCAGCGCGGCGGCGCGTTCAATCACCACGTCCAGCCCGTCCAGCAACCCGTCGGCCCCGGCCTGAGAGGGGCGGTTCTGATGGGGCAGGGCGCGGATGGCAGCGATCATCGACTGGGGCGTCAGCCCGTCGCGGAATTCGTCGAGATTGCGCACAAGGCCCAGTTCCTCGGCCCGGTTGGCGCGAATCCACTGTTCCAGCCGTGGCTTGGTGCGGGGCACGATCACGGCGCGCTGATCAAAGGACAGCACCTCGCAGAAGGTGTTGTAACCGCCCATGCAGATCACGCCCTGCGCGCCTGCAAAGAGCGATTCAATGCGACTGTCAAACCCGGTGGCCGTCACCCGACCATCCAGTGCTGCCACGCGCGCTTCGAAGGCATCGCGGGTGTCACCGGACAGGAAGGGGCCATAGACCAGCACCGCATGGGGGGCGAGGTCGGGGTCCTGTTCGTAAGCCGTCAGCACCAGATCAACCATCGCCTCGCCATCGCCGCCGCCACCGGGGGTGACGAGGATATAGGGGGTGTCGGGCACGTCGGCGGGGTCGATGATGGCGCGGCGCAGATAGCCCGTCCAATGGGTGCGTGCGCGCACGTCATCCGACAGGGGCAGACCTTGTGTCGGGTCATAGACCGACCTGGGCCCATAGACCCACAATTCGTCGTAATACTTCTCGGCCGCGCCCAGCGCGCCCTTGCGCTCCCATTCGGAGGCGAGCACTTCGGGTTCGTCGAGCACATCGCGCAGACCAAGGACAACGCGGGTGCGCCCCTCTTGCCGCAGCGCTTCGAGCGTCGGCAACAATTCGCCGCGAAAGCCGGTGGGTTCCTTGTCGACGATCAGAAGATCGGGGTCATATTGGGCGATGGTCGAGCTGATCAGCCCCTCGCGCAGCGACGTGGTCGCCTCAAGATCCATGCCCGAGTTCTGGCTGACATAGCTGCCATCGGCCAGTTTCTTGACGCCGGGCAGGCGCAGGTGGTCCACCGCGCGCGGAAAGGTAAAGCGGCCTGCCACCGGGCTGCCGGTCAGGATAATGGCCGAGCCCGCGGTACCTGATTGCGTGAGCGCAGAGGCCAGCGCACGGCTGCGGCGCAAATGGCCAAGGCCAAACGTGTCATGACTGTAGAGAACGACCCGGCGCGGGCGCTGCCCGGAAAGGCCCGGAGTGGCAAGTTTCAATGCGCCCATCGTGATCGTCTTGTTCCTGTTCTTTTTGGCCCCCTTTTGCAGAGTGACCAAAAAACCTTTGTCGTTGGTAGCGCAGCATGCCTTGCGATTTCAAGCCATAGACCGCAGCGCAGGCCCTGACCGGACGGGCTGTGCGCATTGGCTGAGCAGCCCATGATTGCGCTATCGCATGGAAAACCGGCCATTGCAAAACACGCCCGTTCACATTTGCCGCGCGGCGCAATTGTTTTTGACGCGGCACGGGGTTAGCGTTTTGACGGGTGTGCAGGGGGATGGCCACAAAATGAAGATGAACACGATTTGGGTGTTGATGGCTGTGGCCGTTCTTTGGGTCGTGGCGTGGGCGCATGTGCCGGCACAGGCGCAGGGCCTGGGCAATCTGCTGACCCCGGCCGAGACCGGCACGCCGTCCGAGATTGACGAGCTGATGCGCGCGGCGGCTGAAAACGGCGTCAGCGTGGTTGTGATCGATTCCGATGGCCGCGTGCTGAACGACATCGACACCTCCGCTCCGGCGGCAGACGCGCAAGGCATGGGCAGTTCGCTGATGTCCATGCAGGACGATGCGATGGCCTTTCGCACGGCCCTGTCGGACGGGTTTGCCAACCTGCCCGCATCGATCAACGAAGTGCTTTATATCCTGCGGGCCACAAGCCCGGACGGGACCATTTTCGCCTATTTCAAAGTGCTGTTTTTGAGCCTTGGACTGCTGGGCGTGGGCATCCTGTTTCAGAACGAGGTCTACGGCAAGCGGATCGTGAAGGGTTTTGTGGTTGGCCGCATTCTGGAAAAGCCGGTGGGCTATGGCCAGAAGATGCCGTTCCTCATGTTCCGCTTCTTCATGGGCCTGATCGGGATCGTGATTTCGATGGCCGTCGCCTTTATCCTCGGGACGATCATCTTTGGCCCGCTGGAAAACCCGGCCCTGCAATTCACCGCGACGCTGATCAACATTGCCTATTTCGTGATCCGGGTGGTGACCAGTACGTGGCGGATGATCCTGTCGCCTTACCTGCCGCAATACCGCATTCCGCTGCTGTCGGATCCCGATGCGAAAAAGCTGTATCTGTGGCTCTGTGTCGGCACGATCCTCGGCATCTCGACAGTGCTGTTCGGGATCTGGATCCGCGAGCTGGGGCTGAATTTCGACGTCTATGTCTTTCTCTATTCGCTGCTGTCCTTTGTGGGGATGGTGCAAAGCATCCTGATCGTGGTGTTCAACTGGCGTGCGGTCACCAATGCCATTCTCAACGGCACCCCACCCGAAGCGGCCAGTTGGGTGTTGCGCACCCTGTCCCGCCTTTGGGGGCCGATCAGCATCGCCTTTTTCCTGTTTGCCTGGGGCGAGCAGACCTTTCATCTGGTGCTTGGCAATGCCGATGGCGTGCCGCTGCTGGTGGGGGGGTGGATCATCCTGACCACGATCATCGTGGTCTACGGCGTTCTCAATTTCTATATCGAGCGCGGCTTTGCCCGCCGCCGCTATATGCGCGAACACCAGTCCGTCGACCCGGATGACGTGGACGAGGATGACGTCGCCCCCATGGGTCCGCCACGCGGCGCGCTGACCTCGTTCGAGGATCTGGCCCGCCGCATCGCGGGCATCATTGCTTTTGTTGCCGGCAGCTACGCCTTTATCGGCATGTGGAGCCCGGGCTTCGGCATCGAGGATGGCAGCATCGCCGCGCGGCTGCTGGACGTCGTTGTCATCATCTTTCTGGGCTATATCGGCTATTACGCCTTTCGCATCTGGATCGACCGCAAGATCGCGGACGAGCAGGGCGATATGGGCGAGGGCGAGTTGGGTGACGAGGGAGGCGGGTCGAGCGCGTCCCGTCTGGCCACCCTGTTGCCGCTGTTCCGCAATTTCATGCTGATCCTGATTGTGCTGACCATTTTCCTGATCACGTTGATGGAGATGGGGGTGAATGTCGGACCGCTCTTTGCCGGGGCAGGTATCCTTGGTGTCGCCGTGGGCTTCGGCAGCCAAAGCCTTGTGCGCGACATCTTTTCCGGAGCCTTCTTTCTGTTCGATGATGCGTTCCGGCGCGGTGAATACATCGATGTGGGCGGGGTCAAAGGCACGGTCGAGAAAATCTCGGTCCGGTCGTTCCAGTTGCGCCACCATCTGGGCGCGCTGCACACCATGCCCTTTGGCGAAATTCAGGTGTTGACCAACTATTCGCGCGACTGGGTCATCATGAAACTGCCCCTGCGCGTGACCTATGACACCGATGTCGAAAAGGTCCGCAAGATGATCAAGAAGCTGGGTGTGGCCCTGCTGGACGATCCGGTGATCGGCGACAACTTTATCCAGCCGCTGAAAAGTCAGGGCGTGATCGAGATGCAGGATTCGGCGATGATCATCCGGGTCAAGTTCATGACCAAGCCCGGCGATCAATGGCTGGTGCGCAAGAAGGTCTACGAGGAAATCCGCGAGTTGTTCGCCCGCGAAGGCATCAAGTTCGCCCATCGCGAGGTCACTGTGCGTCTGGCGGATGACAAAAAGCTCGACGAGTTGACCGAGGAGGACCGCAAGGCGATCACGGCCGCCGCTCAGGCCTCGATCGAGGAAGACCTGATGGAAGGCGGCGCTCAGGACGGGGACGACCGATAAAGCCCCTCGACAAGCGGACGCAAAGGGCATAGGCGCGCAGGCTTGGCGGCGGGTCTGTGCCCGTGGCCCCGCTTTGACAGGACCTGACCCCGTGATCACACCGCTCCAGACCGCACTGACCGCCCGCGGCTACACCGACCTCACCCCCGTGCAGGAGGCTGTGACCGACCCGGACCTTGTGGGCGCTGACCTGTTGGTGTCGGCCCAGACGGGATCCGGCAAGACGGTGGGATTTGGTCTGGCGCTGGGCCCGACGCTGCTGGGGGACGAACCGCTGTTTCAGATGGCGGATGCGCCGCTGGCATTGGTCATTGCGCCCACGCGCGAGTTGGCGATGCAGGTCAAGCGTGAGCTGGGCTGGCTTTACGGTGAGACTGGCGTGGTCATGGCGTCCTGCGTTGGTGGCATGGACATGCGCGATGAAAAGCGCGCCCTTGCCCGTGGTGCACATATCGTCGTCGCCACACCCGGTCGCTTGCGCGATCACATCATGCGCGGCTCGATTGATCTGAGCGCCATTCGCGGCGTCGTGCTGGACGAGGCGGACGAGATGCTTGACCTGGGTTTTCGCGAGGACCTCGAATTCATCCTTGGCGAATGCCCTGACAGCCGCCGCACGCTGATGTTCTCGGCCACGGTGCCCGCGCAGATCGCGAAACTGGCCAAGACCTATCAAAAAGACGCCATCCGCATCGCCACCACGACGGGCGAAAAGCAGCATGCCGACATCACCTATCAGGCGATGATGGTGGCCAATCACGACGCCGAAAACGCGATCATCAACGTGCTGCGGTTCCATGAGGCGCCCAATGCCATCGTGTTCTGCAATACCCGCGCCATGGTCAACCGCGTCACCACGCGCCTGTCCAATCGAGGGTTTTCCGTTGTGGCGCTGTCGGGGGAGTTGACCCAAGGCGAGCGCACCAATGCGCTGCAGGCGATGCGTGACGGGCGGGCGCGGGTCTGTGTGGCCACGGACGTGGCGGCGCGCGGGATCGACCTGCCCAACCTCGATCTGGTGGTGCATGCCGAACTGCCCTCCAACCATGAAACCCTGCTGCACCGGTCGGGCCGGACGGGCCGTGCGGGCCGCAAGGGCACCAGCGCGCTGATCGTCACTGCCAAGGTGCGGGCCAAGGCGACGCGCATTCTGAAATCCGCACAACTTGATGCGGAATGGATCGACGCGCCGTCTGCCGATGCTGTGCGCGCAGCGGATGAAACCCGTCTGATGGATGATCCGATGTGGACGGATGAGATCGCCGAGGGCGAGGCCGAGATGGTCGCCAAATTCGTCGACGCCTTTAGCCCCGAACAGCTTGCCGCCGCCGTGCTGCGCATCCATGGCCTGCGCCATTCTGCGCCCGAACATCTGTCGGCTGTCGCTGGTGGTGACAAAGGCCCCAAAGCGCGCGCGCCATTCGGGCCGAGCACGTGGTTTTCCGTCACCGGCGGGCGCGATCAGGGCGTCGAAGTGCGCCGCCTGCTGCCCATCATGTGCAACGCGGGCGACATCACCAAGGACGACATCGGTGCGATCCGCATCGTGAATAACATGTCCTATGTGGAGTTGAAAACCGAGGCGGTCGCAGGCTTTGTCCAGAACCTTGGCGGGGCCATGGAAGTCGAAGGCGGGGCCAAGGTCACCCAGCTTGACGGTGTGCCGGATGCGGCAAGCCAGCCCAAGCCACGGTTTGAAGGCAAGCCGGGGGGCAAACCCAAGCGGGATTACGGGGACAAGCCGAAACGCGACTATGGCGACAAGCCCAAGCGCGACTTTGACGACAAACCCAAACGCGGCTTTGCCGATGCGCCCAAGCCAAAGAAACCTTCGGCCAAAAAGGTCTGGGACCCGGATGCCGCGCCTGCGCCCAAGTCGCGCAATGATGCCGCCCCCATCGACTGGAATGACACGTCGACCCCCAAGCCGCGCAAGCCCAAGCCGGGCACCAAGCCCAAGGGCAAACCGGGTGGGAAGAAGCCGTTTGCCAAGGCTCCGAGCACGCTTGAAAAAGCCGTGCAGGACGGCAGCGTCAGCGCGCCGAAAAAGGCCAAGTGGAACAGCAAGAAGAACAAGGCCCGCCGCGCCGCTGGCGGGCAAGGCGGCGCGCAGCCCCCAAAACGCAAAGGGTAGGGCGGGGTTTCACCCCGCCGTGGCTTAGCTGTAGGGGTCCAGACTGTCGCGCAGACCGTCGCCAAGGAAATTGAACGCCAGCACCACGATGATGATCGGCAGCATCGGGATCGCCGTCCACGGGTAAATCTCGATACTTGCGAGGTTTTGGGCGTCGTTCAGCATCACACCCCAGCTGACCGCAGGCGCGCGCAGGCCAAGGCCCAGGAAGGACAGTGCGGTTTCGCCGAGGATCATCGCGGGGATCGACAGCGTGGCACTCGCGATCAGGTGGGACATGAAATTGGGCAGCAGGTGGCGGCGGATCACGCGGCCCGGCTTGGCCCCCATCATCTCTGCTGCTCTGACATATTCCTCCTCTCTCAGCGAGAGGAACTTACTTCGGACCGCCCGGGCGAGCCCGGGCCAGTCTAAGAGCCCAAGTATGATCGATATGATGAAAAAGACGGATACCGGCCCCCAATTGCTGGGCACCGCCGCTGACAGGGCAAGCCACAGCGGCAGTTCGGGTAGGGAGCGCAGGATTTCGATGGCGCGGTTCACGACCCAGTCGATCCAGCCGCCGAAGTAGCCCGCAATGGCGCCAAAGCCGATGCCGAGGATGAAGGACACCGTGATCCCGATCAGTCCCACGGTCAGCGACAGTTGTGCGCCGTAAGAGATGCGCGAAAACACGTCCCGCCCCAGCCGGTCCGAGCCAAAGATGAACACCGTCGCCCCCTCGGGCGCGCAGAACAGGTGGGTTTCGGTGGGGATGAAACCAAAGAGGTTGTATTCGGATTTCTTGCAGAAAAATAGCAGCGGCATGGGCCGGGTTTTGTCGGTGGTGTAGGTCCAGCGGTAATTTTCGAGGTCGGCAAAGGCCTCGGTCGGGTAGACAAAGGGGCCGATGAACTTGTCCTCGTGCCAGAACCGGATCGCCTGCGGCGGGTGATAGAGGTATTCCGCACTGCGCTCGTTTGGCGTGTAGGGCGAAAAGAAGCCCGCAAAAGGGATCGCGAGATAGGCCAGAAACAGGAAGATGCCCGAGATCAGGCCCAGCCGGTGTTTCTTGAACTTGCGCCAGACCAGCACCCAGTTGGGTGCGTCCATGTCCGTGCGGTCCAGCGCCGACAGGTCCACATTGGGATCATACGGGGCGTCGTCGATAAAGCGGCCGTCGGGAAGGTTGCTCATGCTCTTATCCTTCTCGCGCGCCATAGCGGATGCGCGGATCAAGCAGCACCAGCAACAGGTCGGAAATCATTGTGCCGATCAGCGTCAGCAGGGCCACGAACATCAGCACGAAAGCGGCCAGGAACTGATCCTGTGACTTGAGCGCGGTGAGGAGCGCTGGCCCGATGGTCTGCAAGCCCAGCACCACCGACACAAGGACCGAACCGGACACCATCGCAGGCAGCAGGTTGCCGATATCGGCCACAAACGGGTTGAAGGCCATGCGCAGCGGGTATTTCGTCAGCAGCTTGGTCGGGCCAAGGCCCTTGGCCTGCGCGGTTTCGACGTAGGGCTTGCTCAGCTCATCCAGCATATTGGCCCGCAGGCGCTGCATCATGCCCGCAGCGCCCGAAGTGCCGATAACAAAGGTCGGCACGATCAGGTGGATGAGGATGGATTGGACCTTGGCAAGGCTCATCGGCTCGCCCTCGAACTCGGGCGACATCAAGCCCCCGATGGGCAGGCCAAGATATTTGTGCCCGTAATAGAACAGAATGAGCGCGAGCAGAAAGTTCGGCGTGGCAAGGCCGAGATAGCCGACAAAGGCGGTGGTGTAGTCCACCCATGTGGCCGAACGGGCCGCCGCCAGCACGCCAAGGGGCAGCGCGACCAGATAGACAAAAAGGACGGCGGCGAGGTTCACCAGGACAGTGAGCCACAGCGCATCGCCAACGATATCCGCCACGGGGGCGTCAAACTCAAAGGACCAGCCGAAATCGCCCTGCAGCAGGCCGGAAAACCCCTGCGGGCCGGGGATCGCGCCCACCCAGATCAGGTATTGCTGCCACAGCGGCCGGTCGAGCGCATATTCCGCGCGCAGGAATTCGGCCTTGGCCACGCCCTCGGCCTGACCGGTGGCGCGCAGCTCGGCGATCTGGTTCGAGAGGTAGTCGCCGGGGGGCAGGTTGATGATGATGAACACCAGCACCGACACCACGGCGAGTGTCAGCAGCATCGTCAACAGACGCCACACCGCGTAGCGCACGAACATCATTTGCTGACCTGCGCGATCTGTTCTTCATCGGAGAAATAGAACTCGTCCATCCGGTGCACGCCGAAATGGGCACCGGGATCCCATGCCCATTTGCCGAACTCAGGCACATTGCGCAGCCGGTCCGAGACGACGACGGGCTGGGGCGCTTCGGACAGGATGCCGATGCCGAACTGCTGATCGGCGTGGATGGCCAGCATGTCGCGCCAGATGCGGCTGCGTTTGGCGTCGTCATTGGTGCGTCGCCACGCCTTGCTCAGATCCATCAGCTTTTGTGCGGCGGGCAGATCGATGGGTTCGCCGGCGGCCCCGCGGGTTTGGTAATACTGACCCCATTTGGGCCAGGCAAAGAACACCTGATCGGTGGGCGCAAGATAGTCGGGTGGGGTAAAGGGCTGCGGAATGCCGTTGTCCCAGCCGAACCAGACGGCGGCCATGGTCACGCCGGAAAACACCCGGTTGCGCAGGATGTCGCGATCGAGCGGGCGCATGATCAGCTGAACCCCCAGATCGCGCCACGTGTCGGTGATGATGGCCAGCGCGTTTTCGACCTCTTGCCGCTCGCCTGCGGTTTCAATCACGAACTCCATCGGGCGGCCATCAGGAAGCAGGCGGATGCCTGAGGCGGTGTGTTCCGTCAGCCCCATCTCGTCCAGCAATTGGTTGGCAAGCTTGGGGTTGTAGATGGCCCAGTTCGTGAGGTTGGCGGAATCAAAGAACGGGCTTGCCGCCAGCGCAGTCATCCCGCCCTCTTTGCCCAGACCGAAGTAGAGCGCGCGGTTGATCATGCGCCGGTCGATGCCCAGCGACAGGGCGCGGCGGAAGCGTGCATCGCGGATCACCTCGCGCCAAACGGGGTCGGCAAAGTTCAGGTTCGGATAGATCGCGATCTGGCTGGCCGCACCGTTGGACCACAGGAACGTACGGTAAGGCGCGCCATCGGTTTCGCCCTTTTTCAGGATCGAGACATCGCGGAAATCAAGGCCGCGCGCCTGCAGGTCGGATTCGCCCGCGTTGGACTTGGCTGCAACCAGCCCCGAGCCGACGATGCCCATCTCGACCACGTCGATATAGGGCAGTTGCGTGCCGCGCGCGTCGATGCGGTGGAAATAGGGATTGCGGATGAACAACTGGCGCGAGGACGTGCCAGAGGCGACCATCCAAGGCTGCAACGTGGGCAGGGCCGCGTTGTCGAACTGGTACATATTGTCCATCTTGTTGTGCAGCGGCGCCCAGCTGCGCACCCGCTTGGCGTCGATCATCGCCTCCATCTCTTCGACGGTGTTGAAATCGACGTGGAACTGTTTGAGGTAATGTGCGGGGCGAAAGATGAAAGGCGGCGCGGCCTGCGCCAGCATCTGCAAGAAGATCGGGTTGGGCCGGGGAAAGCTCACCACCACCGTGTGCTGGTCCGGGAATGACATGGTGCCGAATTCGTCGCCCACGCGCATGATCTCGGGCGGGCCATTGGGGCTCAGCTCGGGGTTCTGGGCGACGTTTTCCCACCAATAGCGGAAATCATCCGACGTAAACGGCGACCCATCCGACCAGCGATGCCCGGGCCGCAGATGCAGGGTAAACACGCGGCCCCGCTCGACCTCGAAATCGTGCAGGATATCGGGTTTGAGGCGGTATTTCTCGTCATATCCCACAAGGCGGGCATAGCCGTAGACCACCATCTGGCGCACGTCCTTGGAGCGGGTGACCATTGTGCGCAACGTGCCGCCTTGCGTGCCATAGGTGCGCCCCTTGGCCTCAAGATCGACGACCAGGGGCGTGTCGGGGATACGCTCGGCGGCGGGGTCCATGTTCCCCTTCTTGATCTCGCTTTCCCAGAACGGGCTTTCCTTGACGACCGGCTGTGCGACCGCCGGCAGGGCAAGAAGGGCGGCAAGGCACAGGGCACTGAAACGGTTAAACATGGCAACGCACCTTGTGTCCGGGCTCGATCTGTATGAGGTCGGGGGCATTCAGCCCCTCGAAGCGGAACTGTTCGGACCAGTCGGCGGACGACCCGGCCCCGCGCGACACCAGATCGAGGTCGATGGGGCGGTTCAGGTCCGGTTCCGGCTGGGCGGCGATCAGCGCCTTGGTGTAGGGATGGCGCGGGCTGTAAAACAGCGTGTCGGGCGGGGCCTGTTCGACCACCACACCCTGACGCATCACCGCCACTTCGTCCGCGATGCGGGCCACCACGGCCAGATCGTGGCTGATGAACAGGTAGCTGAGACCCATACCGTCGCGTATGCGCTCAAGCAGGGTCAGGATCTGTTCCTGCACCGATACATCCAGCGCCGAGGTCGGCTCGTCACAGACCAGCAGCACGGGGTCGAGCGTAAGGGCGCGCGCAATCGACAGGCGCTGGCGCTGACCACCGGAAAAGGCGTGTGGATAGCGTTTCAGCATATCCGGGTTCAGCCCGACCCAGCGCAGCATCTCGGCTGCCTTGTCGCGGCGCGCAGTCTTGTTGCCGATCTTGTGGATTTCCATCGGCTCGGTCAGAGCCTCCTGCACCCGCATGCGCGGCGAAAGCGAGGAATAGGGGTCCTGAAACACCATCTGCGCCTGACGCTGAAAGGCGACCTTTTCAGCGCGGCTGAGGGCGCCGATATTGACCGGCTCACTGCCTGCCTCGGCGCGAAACAGCACTTGGGCGCCGTCATCCGGCACTTCGGCACCAAGGGCGATGCGCGCGCACGTGGTCTTGCCCGACCCGCTTTCGCCCACCACCGCCAGCGTCTTGCCGCGGGGCAGTTTCAGCGACACGTCGCGGCAGGCATGCACCAGCTTGCGCTCGCGCCAGCCGCCTGCGCGCACCGAATAGGTTTTGGACACTTTTTTGAGTTCGAGGATCAGATCGTCCTCGACCACCGGGGCCGAAGGTTCGGCCACTTCCGGGATCATCGGGGCCGCGGCAAAGAGTTTCTGGGTGTAGCCGTGACCCGGCGCGCTGAGGACGGCCGAGGCCGGTCCGCTCTCCATAACGTGACCCTTGTTCATCACCACGACAGAGTCCGCCATATTGGCCACCACGCCCAGATCGTGCGTGACCAGGATCATCGCCATGCCGGTGTCGCGCTGCAGCGTCTTCATCAGGCCCAGAACCTGGGCTTGCGTGGTCACATCCAGCGCCGTTGTGGGTTCGTCCGCGATCAGCAAATCGGGCTTGGCGACCATGGCCATGGCAATCATCGCGCGCTGGCGCATGCCGCCCGACATCTCGAACGGATAGGCGCGGTAGGCGCGTTCGGCATCAGCAAAGCCAACCCGGTCAAACGTGGCCAGCACGTCGCGCTTGGCCTCGGCCAGCGTCATGTCGCGGTGCAGGGTCAGCACTTCGCTTACCTGATTACCGATCCGGTGCAGCGGCGACAGGGACCGCATAGGTTCCTGAAAAATCATCGAAATCGCGTTGCCGCGAATGGCCCTGATTTCTTTCTTGCCGAGGGTCAGCAGATCGTTGCGCGAGGCCCCCGTGCCAAATTCGATCGTGCCGCTGCGCAATTGTGCCGCCCCCGGAAGGATGCGCAGAACCGAGCGGCAGGTCAGCGTTTTGCCCGATCCGCTTTCGCCCACCAGGGCCAGCGTTTCACCTGCATCGACGGAAAAATTGACCCCCGCCACGACCGGAGGCGCCTCGCCAAAGCCGATTGACAGGTTCTTAACGTCCAGCAGGGGGGGCATATACCGTCCTTTGTTGCGTGAGCGTGCCAAAGGTCAGTGAACCCGATTCCGCCCCGTAGGTCCATACACAGGTTATCGCGCGATTGTTGCTACACTTTTTCCGCGTTCTGCCCCATGTAGAATGAAAGCCTGAGGAATATGTGAATGACCCAAAGCCGCCTTGATCTCTTTGTCGACCGCATGGTGTCCCAACGCGCCTGTCTGGACCACGCCGCGACCCGGATCGCCGATCTGTCCGGCCCTGTGTTCGAACTGGGCCTTGGCAACGGGCGCACCTATCATCACATGCGCCACATCCTGCCGGATCGCGACATCTTTGTGTTCGAGCGCGCCGTGGCCTCGCATCCCGACAGCACCCCGCCCGAAGACATGGTGCTGCTGGGCGATGTCTATGACACGCTGCCCGCCGCGCTGACCCGCTTTGGTGACAGTGCGGCCCTGATCCATGCGGATCTTGGAGGGCACATTGCGGCGAAGAACGACATTTTTGCCCGCAACATCTCGCCCTTGGTCGAGCCGCTGGTGGCGGTCGGCGGCCTGATGGTGGCGTCTGACCGGATGTATTTCGACAATCTGGTTGAACAGCCCTTGCCCGAAGGTGCGGTGCCGGGCCGCTGCTTTATTTATCGGCGCGAAAGCTGATCCGCATCACGCTGATGGATAGCGACCCTCCGGGGGGGATTTTTTAAATCAGAGAAGAGGGACGTGGCGTCCTGACGGGTAGGGCTTGCCCTTTTGTCGAACTGCCATAGGCTGGCCGCGCGCGTGTCGGCAGGAGGAATCCGGCACCCGCTCATCTGAATATGCGGAGGCCCCATGAGCGACAAGATTGCCTATTCCCGTCACGGTGACATTGCCGTTCTGAGTGTGCAGAACCCGCCTGTGAACGCACTGTCACAAGCGGTGCGGCAGGGTTTGCTCGATGGCGTGACCCGCGCGGAGGGCGATACGGGCGTGCGCGCCGTGCTGATCGTGGGCGAGGGGCGTGCGTTCTTTGCCGGGGCCGACATCACCGAATTCGGCAAGCCGCCAATGGAACCCTACCTGCCGGACCTGATCAACCGGATCGAGGCCTCGCCCCTGATCGTCGTCGCCTCGATGCACGGGGTGTCCTTGGGGGGCGGGCTGGAAGTTGCGCTGGGCTGTCATTATCGCATCGCCGTGCCAAGCGCCCGCGTTGGCCTGCCCGAGGTGCATCTGGGCCTGATCCCCGGCGCTGGCGGCACCCAGCGCCTGCACCGTCTGACCGGGGTTGAGGCAGCACTCGACGTGATGACCACGGGCCGCCAGATCGGCGCCGCCAAGGCTCATGAGCTGGGCATCATCGACGAAATCAGGGACGGCGATCCCAGGGACAACGGCATCGCCTATGCCGAACAACTGCTGGTAGATGGTGCCGCACCCCGCCCGGTCAGCGGATTGCCCCTGCCCGCCGCCATCGACTGGGACGGCGCGTTCGAGGCGACGCTGGCGCGCTCCAAGGGGCAGATTTCGCCCGCATGGTGCGTGCGCGCCATTCAAGCCTCTTACGAGAACGACTTTGCCGAAGGGCTCAAGGCCGAGCGCAAGATATTCTTCGACCTCATGCAGACCGACCAGCGCAAGGGCATGATCCACGCGTTTTTCTCGGAACGCGCGGTGGGCAACCTGCCGGAGTTGAAAGGGGTCGCACCACGCCCCGTCGCCCATATCGCGGTGATCGGTGGCGGCACGATGGGGGCGGGGATTGCGACAGCGGCCCTGCTTGCGGGCCTGCGCGTGCACCTGCTGGAAATGTCGCCCGAGGCAGGAGAGGCCGCGCGTGAACGGATCGCGGGCAACCTTGCAGGGGCCCTGAAACGGGGCAAAATCAATGACGAGCAGCACGCCACGATCCTGAACTCGGCCCTGCAGATCGTGACCAGCTATGACACGCTGGCCGAGGTCGATCTGGTGATCGAAGCGGTGTTCGAGGACATGGAGGTCAAAAAGGCGGTCTTTGGCGAACTGGACCGCGTGTGCAAACCGGGTGCGGTGCTTGCCTCCAACACGTCCTACTTGGACATCAACGAGATCGCGGCGACGACCTCGCGGCCCGGCGACGTGCTGGGCCTGCACTTTTTCTCGCCCGCGCATGTGATGAAGCTGCTTGAGGTCGTGGTGGCGGACAAAACCGCGCCCGAGGTGGCGGCTACAGGCTTTGCACTGGGCAAGGCGCTGGGCAAAATCAGCGCCCGGGCCGGGGTCTGCGACGGGTTCATCGGCAACCGGATCCTGTCGACCTACCGCACCTGCGCGGATCACATGATTCTCGACGGCGCCTCGCCCTACCAGATCGACACAGCCCTTGAGGCCTTCGGATTTGCCATGGGACCTTTCGCCGTGGCCGACCTTGCGGGTCTCGACATCGGTTGGGCCGTGCGCAAGCGCAAGCGGGCCGAGGGGCTGGATTCCCGGGCGCGGGACACGACCTATGCGGATAAGCTGTGCGAGGACGGCCATTTTGGCCAGAAGACCGGCAAGGGCTATTATGACTATGCGGGCGGCGCCAGGGCGCGCGTGCCCAACCCCGATGTCCTGCCCCTGATCGAGGCGGAGCGGGCCGCACAGGGCATCACCCCGCGCACCTTCACGGACGAGGAAATCGTACGCCGCTACATGGCGTCCATGGTCAACGAGGCGGCCAAGGTTGTGGGCGAGGGTATCGCGCGCCGCCCGCTGGACGTCGATATGGTGCTGCTTTTTGGTTATGGCTTTCCGCGCTATCGCGGCGGGCCGCTGAAATGGGCGGATATCGTCGGGCTTGACGGATTGCTGAGCGATATCAAGGCCTACGCCGACACCGACCCCTATTTCTGGCAACCTGCGCCGCTTTTGACCGAACTGGTCGCGACGGGGCGCACATTCGACGATCTGAACAAGGAGGGCTGAGACATGGACTTGAGCTTTACACCCGAGGAACAGGCCTTTCAGGACGAAGTGCGCGCCTTTATGCGTGACGAGTTGCCGGGCGAGATTGCCGATAAGGTGCGTCTGGGGCGCGAGTTGACCAAGGACGATATGGAACGCTGGCACAGCATTCTGAACGCACGTGGCTGGCTCGCGCAGAACTGGCCTGCGTCCTTTGGTGGCGCAGAATGGAGCGCTGTGCAGCGCCACATCTATGACGTCGAGGCCGCCGCCGCCGCCGCGCCGCGCATCGTCCCCTTTGGGTTGTCGATGCTGGGGCCTGTACTGCAGAAATTCGGCAGCAAAGAACAGCAGGACCATTGGCTGCCGCGCATTCTGGACGGCTCGGACTGGTGGTGTCAGGGCTATTCCGAACCGGGGGCGGGGTCCGATCTGGCGTCGCTGAAAACTCGCGCGGTGCGCGATGGTGACCACTATGTCGTCAACGGGCAAAAGACGTGGACGACCCTTGGCCAGCACGCAAACATGATCTTTTGCCTTGTGCGCACTGACCCCGAGGTCAAGCAGCAGGAAGGCATCTCGTTCCTGCTGATCGACATGGACAGCCCCGGTGTCGAAGTGCGCCCGATCATCCTTCTGGATGGCAGCCCCGAGGTGAACGAGGTCTGGTTCACGGATGTGCGCGTGCCGGTCGAAAACCTTGTCGGTGAGGAAAACAAGGGCTGGACCTATGCCAAGTATCTGCTGACCCACGAACGCACCGGCCTTGGCGGGGTCGGGGCCAGTCAGGCAGCACTCGCGGCGGTCAAACGGGTGGCCCGGGCCGAGATGCAGAATGGCAAGCCGCTGCTGCAGAACCCCCATTTCGCCGCCCGCGTTGCGCAGGTGGAAATCGACATGCGCGCGATGGCCACGTCAAACCTGCGCATCGTATCCCAAGCGGCCGCCGGGGGCGCGCCAGGGCTTGAGGCGTCGATGCTCAAGGTCAAAGGCTCGATCATCCGTCAGGAAATCAACGATCTCGCGCGCCGCGCCGTCGGCCCTTACGCGATGCCCTTCGCCTCTGAGGCGGTCGACGGGGCCAATGATCTGATCCCGGACCCGCACGAGGCGGGGCCGGTCGCAGCGGAGTACTTCAACAACCGCAAGCTGTCGATCTTTGGCGGCTCGAACGAAATCCAGCGTGGGATCATCGCCAAGGTGACCATGAGCGGGGGTGCATAAATGAACTTTGATCTGACCGAAGAGCGGCAGATGCTGCAGGACACCCTGCGCCGCTATCTGCGTGACAAATACACGACTGCCGTGCGCAACGGCATTCTGAACTCCGAGGCGGGCATGTCGCCCGAGATCTGGGCCGAACTGGCGGAACTGGGTGTGCTGGGCGCGCTCTTTACCGAGGAACAGGGCGGCTTTGGCGGTGCAGGTTTCGACATCGCGGTTGTGTTCGAGGAACTGGGCCGCGCGGGTGTGGTCGAACCGGTGCTGGATGGCGCGCTGATGGGCGGGCGGTTGCTTGCCGCTGCGGGCAAGGGCGACATGGTCGAAGAGCTTATCGCAGGCGCGCTGCATCTGGCTGTTGCCCATGGCGAGCCCGGCGGGCGCTATGATCTCGACCATGTCCAAACGGTTGCGAACGGGGGCCGCCTGACCGGGCGCAAGGCGGTGGTGATGAATGCCGAGGCGGCGGATCACCTGATCGTCTCGGCCCGCGAGGGCGACACCATCGGCCTCTACCTCGTGGCCAAGGGGGCTGAGGGGCTCGACATTCAGGGCTATCCGCTGCTGGCCGGGGGCCGCGCGGGCGAGGTCACGCTGGACAATACGCCTGCCACGGCTCTGGGCCTTGGTCTTGCGGAGTATGAGGCCGTCAACGACCTCGCCCTTGTCGCCATCAGCGCCGAAGCGCTTGGCGCGATGGAGACGGCCACGGCGCTCACCAAGGACTACCTGATGACGCGCAAGCAGTTCGGGCGGCCCATCGGTACGTTTCAGGCGCTCGCGCATCGCATGTCCGATCTGTTGATCGAGTTGGAACAGGTGCGTTCCGCCGTGATCAACGCGGCAGGCAACCTTGATGCGCATGACCGCGATCTGCACCTGTCGGCCACCAAGAACCTGATCGGGCGGGCCGGGCGGCTGGTCGCCGAAGAGGCGATCCAGATGCATGGCGGCATCGCCATGACGCAGGAATACGAACTGGCCCATATCGCCAAGCGGATCATCATGGCTGACCACCGCTTTGGCGACACGGATTATCATCTGGAGCGGTTCATTGCCCTCTCCGCCGCCTGAGACGGGGATCATTCGGGACACGAGACCGGCGCGCAGACGCTGTTGGGTTATGTGGTCGATATCACGGCCGGGGATGGCACGGCGCGCTGCCATCTCGACATTGGCCCCCAGCACAGCAACCGCCATGGTGGGCTGCATGGGGGGATCATCTCGTGCATGCTTGACAACGCGATGGGCTTTGCCGCCTCGCTCACCGGCGAAGCGGCGGGCGAGACCCGGTTCATGACGATTTCGATGACGACGCAATACCTCGCCCCGGCGCGCCCCGGTCGCGTGACGGCGAAGGGAGAGATCAGCGGCGGCGGGCGTTCGCTGGTCTTTGCCGAGGGGGTGGTGACGGATCAGAACGGCACGGTCGTGGCCACATCCACAGGTGTCTACAAGCGGGTCAAACCATGAGACCGGGCAGGGCGCGGCATGGCTGAGGACCGCGTTGATCACCTGCTTGCCGCGCAAGTGGCCGAGCGCCCGGACGCGCTGGCACTTGAGGATGCAACCGGGGCGGCGTGGTCGTGGTCCGATCTGGACGTTTCCGCCCGCGCGCTGGGTGCAGAGCTGCGCGCGCAAGGTGTTATGCCCAAAGACCGCGTGCTGATCATGATCGAAAACTGCGCCGCTGCTGTCGCGGCCCTGTTTGCATGCTGGCAGATCGGGGCCGTGCCCGTGCCGGTCAACGCGCGCCAAAGCGGGCGGGAGATCGATCGGATTGCCGCCCATGCGGCCCCGCGCGTGCTCCTGTTCACCACCGAAGTCTCCCCCGATGCCACCACCCACGCCGCGCGTTGCGATGCCGCGCCTTTGCACGGGGTGTGGGGTCAACTCGCCATCGCGCAAGGCAGCGGTGATGACGTACCCTGCGCGCCCGACACCGCTGTTGTCCTCTACACCACCGGTACCACAGGCGCGCCCAAAGGCGTGATGTTGAGCCATGCCAACCTGCGCTTCGGGGCCGCCACATCCGTCACCTTCCGGGGCATGACATCGCGCGACCTGATCTATGGCGTGCTGCCGATCACCCATGTGTTTGGTTTGTGCTCGATCCTTGTGGCGGCGGTGCATGTGGGCTGCACCCTGCGGCTGATCCCCCGCTTTGACGTCAGCGCCGTGTTCGAGGGTTTGAGGCGGGGCATCACGCTGTTTTCCGGCGTGCCGCAGATGCACGCGCTGCTGATGGCCCATGCCGCCGCACAGGGGCTGGAACAACTGGGTTCGGATACATTGCGCTTTGTCTCGTCCGGTGCGGCCCCGCTTGATCCTGCGTGGAAGCGCAAGGCCGAGGCGTTTTACGGCGTCGCCTTGCAGAACGGCTATGGCATGACCGAAAGCACGGCCGGGATCGCGGTGACACATAATGCGCTGGGTGATCCGGACATTTCGGTCGGTCCAGCCCTGCCCGGCGTGGAGCTGCGCATCGACGAGGATGTGCCCGGCGGCGGGGACGGCACGGGCGAAGTGCTGGCGCGCGGCGGTCACGTGATGACCGGCTATTTCCGCAATCCCGAGGCGACCGCAGCGGTGCTGAACGCCGAGGGCTGGTTGCGCACGGGTGATCTGGGGCGCATGGACGATCAGGGGCGGTTGCATATCGTGGGCCGCTGCAAGGAGTTGATCATCCACGGCGGCTTTAACGTCTATCCGCCCGAGGTCGAGGCGGTGCTGAGCGATCATCCCGGCGTCGTGCAGGCCGCTGTGATTGGGCGCGCGCGTGCAGGGGATGAAGAGGTGCTGGCATTCGTGCAGATCGTGCCGGGGGCTGGTGTTCAGGAGGCAGAGTTGCGCGCCTATGTGGCCGAGCGGCTGGTGGGGTACAAACGGCCCTCAACTTACGTCTTTGCCGACAGCCTGCCTGCGGCACCCACGGGCAAGATCCTGAAACACAAGCTGATCGCAGTTTTTGCCGACCGTTTGGACTAGGGCGGAGTGCGACACGCTCTCCGGGGTCGCTTTCCGACACGGAAAACGGCGCTGAGAAAAGTGGTTACGTCCAGACACCCTCGGCAGCGGCGCGAATGGCGCGGATATTGTCGCCATAGGGCGCCGGGTCACTGACCGACCCGCCACGAAATACCGCTGATCCGGCCACCAGCACATCCGCACCTGCCTTTGCAACAAGCGGCGCGGTGGTGGGGTCAACGCCGCCGTCGATCTCGATATGCACAGGCCGGTCGCCGATCATATCGCGCAAGGCGCTGATCTTGGCGGTCATGTCGATGAATTTCTGACCGCCAAAACCGGGGTTCACCGTCATCACGCAGATCAGATCGACCATATCCAACACCTCGGCCACCGCGCTGGCCGGGGTGCCGGGATTGAGGGCCACGCCTGCTTTCATCCCCGCGCCCCGGATTGCCTGCAGCGTGCGGTGAATATGCGGCCCTGCCTCCACATGTGCGGTCAGCACATCCGCGCCCGCCTGAGCAAAGGCGTCGATGTAAGGGTCCACAGGCGCGATCATCAAATGCACATCCATCACGCCCTTGATGTGGGGGCGGATCGCCGCGCAAGTGGCCGGGCCAAAGGTGATATTGGGCACGAAATGCCCGTCCATCACATCCACATGAATCCAGTCCGCGCCCTGCGCCTCGACAGCGGCGCATTCCGCCCCGAAATCGGCGAAATCGGCGGCGAGGATCGAAGGTGCGATCTTGATGGTGCGATCAAAGGGCATGGCAGGCTCCTGTCAGGTGTGGTCGCGATATACCGACCCCGCGTCCCGGTGGAAAGGGGCCCTTCGGGGAGGATTTTTTTTAATCAGAGAAGGGGCAGGTGTCGCCGACAAGCCCTGCGGGCGCGTTTCGCTTGTGACTGGGCGGAGCCCTGCACAGGTCGGGGCGGAACTTATTTAATTTGACATACGAATTAAAGCGAGTGAGAGTGCCCGACAGGGAGGATTCTTTATGTTTCTGGGGCTTGATCTGGGCACCTCGGGTGTCAAGGCGTTGCTGGTGGACGGCGATGGCCGGGCCGTGGGCAGTGCTGATGCGACATATGACGTGTCCAACCCCGCACCCGGCTGGAGCGAGCAGGACCCGGCGGACTGGATCACAGGCGTCACCACCGCCCTGAGCGCGCTCAGGGCCGCACACCCGCAAGCGTTTGGCGCAGTGCAGGGGTTGGCCCTGTCCGGGCATATGCACGGTGCGGTTCTCGTGGACGCGGACGGCGACGTCCTGCGCCCCTGCATCCTTTGGAACGACACCCGCAGCTTTGATCAGGCCCGCACCATCGACAGCGCTGAAAATGCCCGCGAGATCAGTGGTAACATCGTCTTTCCCGGCTTTACCGCGCCAAAACTGGCCTGGGTCGCTGCAAATGAGCCGGACATTTTCGCCTGCGTCGCCCGCGTGATGCTGCCCAAGGACTATGTCGTGTGGTGGCTGACGGGCCGCTACGCGACCGAAATGTCGGATGCGGCCGGAACCGCTTGGCTGGATGTGGGCGCACGCGCCTGGTCGGACGAGTTGCTGGCCCTTGGCGGCATGAGCGCGGCACAGATGCCCGACCTCTTGGAAGGCTCGGACGTGGTGGGCGAAGTGCAATCCGCCCGCGCCGGCCTTGGTCTGCCTGCCACCTGCAAAGTGATCGCAGGCGGGGCGGACAATGCGGTGGCCGCTTGCGGCGTCGGCGCGCTGGGCGAAGGGCAGGGGTTCGTCTCGCTTGGCACCTCGGGCGTTGTGCTGTCGGGGCGGGACACCTATGCGCCGCTGCCCGCAAGTGCTGTGCACACGTTCTGCCATGCGGTGCCCGGGCGCTGGTACCAGATGGGCGTGGTGCTGGCCGCAACCGACAGCCTCAACTGGCTGTCCCGGATCACCGGACAAAGCGCGCAAACGCTGGCTGCGGGTGCAGGTGAGGCGCTGCAAGCACCCGGCCCCGCCAAATTTTACCCGTACCTGTCGGGCGAGCGCACGCCGCACAATGACGCCCATGTGCGCGCCGGGTTCACCGGGCTGGATGTGGCCACCGAGACCGCAGACCTCACCCGGGCCGTGATGGCAGGCGTCTCCTTTGCCCTGCGCGACAGTTTCGAGGCGCTCAAAGCCACGGGCGCGCAGCTGGACACAGCGCTCGCCATCGGGGGCGGCAGTCGCTCGGATCACTGGTGCGCGATGCTTGCCACCACGCTCAATATCCCGCTGGAACGACCCGCCGAAGGAGCCTTTGGCGCCGCCCTCGGGGCCGCACGCCTTGCCATCTGCGGGGTGACGGGCGCGGAACCTGCCAGCATCATGACCAAACCCCCCATTGCCGACATCATTCACCCACAGCCCGACTTGGTCGCGGCCTATGACGATGCCTATCGCGGTTTTGCCGCCGCCTATCCAACTTTGAAAGACATGCCATGACCACAGGATTTTTCGACGCCGTCCCGCCCGCCAAGTTCGAGGGCGCAGACAGCACCAACCCCATGGCCTTCCGCCACTATGACCCGAACGAAAAGGTCATGGGCAAACGGATGGAGGACCACCTGCGCTTTGCCGTCGCCTATTGGCACTCGTTCGCGTGGGAAGGGGGCGATCCGTTTGGCGGACAGACCCTGATCCGCCCCTGGCACCCGCAGGACGATATGGGCCGGGCCAAGATGAAGGCGGATGTGGCGTTCGAGATGTTCGAGCGGCTCGGCGTGCCCTATTTCTGCTGGCACGACGCAGATGTGCGCCCCGAAGGGGACACGCTGTCCGAAAGCATCGACCGGCTGAACGAGATCACCGACTATTTCGCTGAAAAAATGGACGGGGCCAAGGTCGGCTGCCTCTGGGGGACGGCCAACATGTTCTCTCACCGGCGCTGGATGTCAGGGGCGTCGACCAACCCCGATCCGGACGTGTTCGCCTATGCGGCGGCCACTGTGAAATCCTGCATGGATGCGACGCTGAAACTGGGGGGCGAAAATTACGTCCTCTGGGGTGGGCGCGAAGGGTACGAAACCCTGCTCAATACCGATATGGGGCGTGAGTTGGACCATATGGGCGCGTTCCTCAACATGGTCGTGGAATACAAGCACAAGATCGGGTTCAAAGGGCAGATCCTCGTGGAACCCAAACCGCAGGAACCCTCCAAACACCAATACGACTTTGACGCGGCCACCTGCATCGGCTTCCTGCGCAAATACGGGCTGGAGGATGAGGTCAAACTGAACCTCGAACAGGGGCACGCGATCCTGGCCGGGCACAGCTTTGAACACGAGATCGCGGTGGCCGCATCCGAGGGGCTGCTCGGCTCCATCGACATGAACCGCAACGACTACCAGTCCGGCTGGGACACCGACCAGTTCCCCAACAACGTGCCCGAAGTGGCCCTGTGCTACTACCACATCCTCAAGGGCGGCGGCCTCGGGCAGGGGGGCACAAACTTCGACGCCAAGCTGCGCCGCCAGTCTCTGGATGCCGAGGATTTGATCGCCGCCCATGTGGGTGCGATGGACATTTGCGCGCGCGGGCTCAAAGCTGCGGCAGCGATGATCGAGGATGGCGGGCTCGAGGATGCGCTCAAGGCGCGCTATGCGGGCTGGGACCGGGACGAGGCGCAAGCGATGCTGAAAAGCGATCTCGCCACGATCTCGGAACGGGTGCTCGGCCACGGGATCGAACCGCAACCGCGCTCGGGACGGCAGGAGATACTGGAGAATTATGTCTCGCGTTTCGTTTAAAACCCTTGCCTTCGGCCTGATCGCCGCGCCCCTCTGGGCGGGCGATCTGCCATTTGACGAACCTGTCTTTCCCGACCACCCCAGCGCCCAGATCGAGCTGGGGCAATTGCTGTTTTATGACCCGATCCTGTCAGGCTCGCGCACCGTGTCCTGCGCCACCTGCCACCACCCGAAATTCGCCACCGGCGACGGGGTGTCGCTGGGGCTGGGGGACGGGGGCAAGGGTCTTGGGCCTGATCGCGCGGTCGATGCGACCAACCCGCCCGAACAGCGCATTCCGCGCAATGCCCCACCGCTCTTCAACCTGGGGGCCGTTGAATTCACGTCCTTTTTCCACGACGGACGACTTGAGGAAGACGCAAGCCGACCCACAGGCATCCGCACGCCTCTGGGCTCGGAAATGGAGGCTGGATTTGCCTCCGCCCTTTCCGCACAATCCATGTTCCCGGTGCTGTCAGCGGACGAAATGGCCGGGCACTATACCGAAAACGACGTGGCGCAAGCCGTCCGTCAGGGCCTTCTGACGGGCGCGGGTGGTGCATGGGACATCCTGTCCAAACGGGTCGAAGGCATCCCCGAATACCGCGCCCGTTTCGATGCGGTGATCGGGCCCAAGCCGGTGGCCTTTACCGACATCTCCGACGCGCTCGCCGCCTTTCTTGATTTCGAATGGCGCGGCGTGGCCAGCCCCTTTGACCTCTACCTGCGCGACGGTACGGTGATGGAGCCTGCCGCGATGCGCGGGATGGAGCTGTTTTACGGCAAAGCGCAGTGCGTAGACTGCCATTCGGGCCGCTTCCAGACCGATCACGATTTCCACGCCATCGCCATGCCTCAGATCGGGCCGGGCAAGGCTGCGCGCTTTGAATCCCACGCGAAAGACACCGGACGGATGCGCGTGACGGGTGACCCGGATGACGCCTATGCCTTCCGCACGCCCCCGTTGCGCAACGTGGCGCAAACCGCGCCTTACGGACATGCCGGGGCCTACGGCACACTCGAAGGGGTGGTGCGTCACCACCTCGACCCGGTGACCTCACTGCGCGCCTATGACATCAGTCAGGCGATCATGCCGGGGTTCACGGCGGATGATCTGCGCGTGCTGGGTGACGAACAGGAAATGGCCGCAATTGCGGCTGCCAACACGCTCAAACCCATCACGCTCAGCGATGCAGAAGTTGACGATCTCCTGGCTTTCCTCAACGCGCTCACCGACCCGCAAAGCATCCGCGGCGCCTTCGGCATCCCGGACGCAGTGCCAAGTGGCCTGCCCATCGACCGGTAAAGTACCGCCAGTCCTCCCTTCTCTGTTTTCAAAAAATCCTGGGGGAGTCCGAAGGACGGGGGCAAAGCCCCCCAAAACATGGCGTCGCCGCATGGCGGCCTTTGGATCACCGCCAAACACCGCGCGCTGCGTTAACACATCGCCCCAAGTGCATCCGCGGTGCACAGGTTGTGCACAGCCTGTGCACGCGCAGTGCATGCCCAAAATCAGCCATTAACCCATATAAACAAGGGCTGAACGCGACAGCGACGCTATTCGTTAACAACCAGCACCTGATCCGCGCGCACAGAGCGCCAGTCCGACCAGTCTTCATGAGGCCAGCGCACGCGCAGACGCACACTCTCGGCCGCGCCCAATCCAAAGTGCTGCGGTCCGGCCACGCCACCGGCATGGCCCCCGCCCACGGTCACTTCGCGGGCTTGCACGGTGGTGCCGTCATCCACCTCAATCCACGCGCCAATCCCACGGGTGTTCACACCTTTCCGGCGCAGATCGACCGCCAGCCAGTGCCCGGTGCCGACACTCACATTCTGCCAGACCTCCAGCGGTGCGCGGCGGTTCACCACCGCCAGATCCAGCAGCCCGTCACCATTCAGATCGACCAGCGCCGCACCCCGTCCACGATGAAGCGAGGCAACACCCGCCACATCCCCGGCCTCGGTGAACGTTCCGTCTTCTTGCGAAATCAACAGGTTATTGGGGTCTTCCATCGCGTTTCCGGGCATCTGCTGCACATTGCCCTTGGCGATGAACACATCGTCGCGCCCGTCATTGGTCACATCGCCAAAGGCGATATGCCATCCGGTCGAGGGGCGGCCATCACCGCCCGTATAGGGCCGTTGCGCCGCTGTTCCCATGGCAAAGGGCACGTCCGAAAACGCGGGGCCCTCGCCTGTGCGCCGCATCAGGCGCTGATCCCCCATCGAGCTCAGAAACACCTCGTCCCGCCCATCCCGATCCAGATCGCGCGTGGCAATGCCCATGCCCCACAGTTGATGGCGCGCCCAGCCTTCATTTTCTGTAAACAGACGCGGGCTATCTTCCATGGCCCAAAGCTGCTCCTGCCCGTCGCGCACGTAGTAGTGGCGGTCATTCGAAACTCGCAAATCGGCCCGACCGGAACGGGCCCAGTCAGTAAACAGGATCGACAGCGCGCAATGGCCGGGGGTCAGATTGAAACGCGCATAGCCATCCGGGTCAGGGCGGTGCAGATGGTTCACATCACAGGCCTCGAACGGACCATCCGGATCCGTCCGGTCCACATAGTGACCAAAGGCGAGGGTGGGCAGGCTTTGCCCCGCTTCCCAAGTGGCGGAAAACGCGGTGCTCCATGTGTCATCTGTGTCGAAGGGGACGGGTTCAAAATTGCAGTCACCGAGGCTGCGCAGAAGGGCATCGGGCCCAACCCGCAGGACAACAAGATCCAGCAATCCATCGCTGTCCAGATCAATCGGATAGGCGCCGGTGGTTGCACCGATATCCAGCACCTCCGGCGTCGCATCCTCAAAGGACACAGGGCCACCCTGCAGGGACGTGTTGCGCAGCAAGATGGGTGGATTGCTGCCCCCCGCCGCCACCAGATCGGGGCGCATATCGCCGTCACAATCCAGTACCGCGAGGCCGCCGCCGACAAAATGCTCCCACCCGCCATCATAGACATGCGGCGGGACATCGACGGGTTGAAAGGCAGGCGTCTGGGCCGCCACGCCCGGCGCGATCAGCAGGGCGGCAAGGCACAGGGTTTCACGCATCTTCCAATGCTTCCACGGCAGTATCCTGAACAAATTCAAGCGCATAGGCCGCACCACCCCTTGCCCACATGAAGGTGTCCCAGCGATGAACAACAACATCCGGCGCGGGTTTGTCGATGTCGACGATGCTCTTGCGCATCTCTTCGATCACGACATCCGCATAGAGGTGGTCAAACTGCATCTGCTCGCCCGCAAGGATGATCCGTTCGGGGTCAAAGATGTTGACGAGGTTGGCAAGGCCAAGGGCGAACATCTTGCCCGCCCGCTCGATCACGGTGCGCGCGGTCGGGTCGCCCGCCTTGGCGGCCGCCAGAACCGCTGTCACCGCCTTGGGGGTAGAGGCCATCTGCGACACGGCCCCCACGCTGACCGCCTCGCGCACAACGGCGTAGTCCGCCACATAGGCCTCAAGACACCCCCGCTGCCCGCAACGGCACAGCGCGCCATCCAGATGCACCTTGGTATGGCCAAACTCGGCGCCGCAGCCGCGCGTGCCCCGATACAGCTGCCCGCCCAGCACCATGCCCATGCCCACCCCGCTTTCGATGGTGATGACGATGAAATCGGAATGATCCTTGCCGATGCCAAAGGTCAGTTCGGCGATGGCAACAAGGTTGGCGTCGTTGTCCACATAGGCCGCAATGCCCAGATGCTGCGACAGCACGGTCCCAAAAGGCACGTTGCGTCGATCAAGCGACGGGGACCAGTAGACAAGGCCATTGCCCGCATCGACCACACCGGCCAGCCCGACTCCGACACCCGAGATATCCGAAAGGGTGCATTCCGCCTTGGCCGCGAGCCCGGACAGCCCCTGAGATATCTCGTCCGCCAGCTCTTCGGGCGTATAGCGGCGGGGTTCGATCCGACGCTCGTGATGGGCAACATCGGCCCCGTCAAAGTCCATCAGCACCAGCGAAATGCAATCATCCGCCACCTTGAGGCCCGCAATCAGATGGGCGCGCCCGGCGATTTTCAGATCGACCCGCGGGCGCCCGCGGGGGGTGTCATCGCCGGTCGAATCACGTGGCACTTCCTCGATCAGACCACCGCGCAAAAGCTCGGCCGTGATGGAGGTCACGGTGGCCCTGCTGATTCCCGTGCGGTCTGCCAAATCGATGCGCGGCAGTGGTCCGCGCTGCGAAATCTCGCGCAGCAGCAGCCGTCTGCTTTCAACCTTCTGGTGGCGGAACGCCATGAAAACAATTCCTTTTTCCCCTCCCGCCCACGGCATCGCCGCGCACGCTCCATGGGGATGATGACTGTTTTTCCGCAGCCTGTCCAATTTAATTTGCTTTTCAAATTAAAACGTCTATCAATATCCCACCCAGCCGCAAAACGCATGACGGCGGGGCAATGTCTTTGGGAGGACACTTGATGAAACGACGTACTCTACTTGGCGCCCTTGCGGCTGCCACGATGCTCACCACACCTGCCTTTGCTGACGGCCACGCCAAAACAGTTGGCGTCAGCTGGTCGAACTTTCAGGAAGAGCGCTGGAAAACAGATGAGGCCGCAATCAAGGCGGCGCTGGACGCTGCCGGTGCGAATTATCTGTCCGCCGACGCGCAATCCTCATCCACAAAACAGCTGGCCGATATCGAAAGCCTGATCACGCAAGGCGTTGATTCGCTGATCATCCTGGCACAGGACGGTGCGGCCATCGGCCCGGCCCTGGATGCGGCCGAAGCGGCTGGCATCCCTGTCATCGGCTATGACCGCCTGATCGAAGACCCACGCGCCTTCTACCTCACATTCGACAACGTCGAAGTGGGTCGGATGCAGGCCCGCGCCGTGTTCGAAGCGGCACCAAAAGGCAACTATGTGATGATCAAGGGCTCGCCCACCGATCCGAACTCCGACTTCCTGCGTGGCGGTCAGCAAGAGGTGATCCAGGCGGCCATCGATGCCGGTGACATCACCATCGTTGGCGAAACCTACACCGATGCATGGGCTCCGGCCAACGCACAGCGCAACATGGAACAGATCCTGACCCAGAACGACAACAACGTCGACGCGGTCATCTCTTCCAATGACGGCATGGCCAGCGGCGTAGTCGCTGCCCTGACGGCGCAAGGCATGGACGGCATCCCCGTCTCCGGCCAGGACGGTGACCACGGCGCGCTGAACCGCGTCGCCAAGGGCACGCAGACCGTATCGGTCTGGAAAGACAGCCGCGAACTGGGCCGCAACGCCGGTGAAATCGCTGTTGCTCTGGCCAATGGCACAGCCATGGATGCAGTCGCAGGCGCGGGCAAATTCACATCGCCGGGCGGTGTGGAAGTCAACGCGATGCTGCTGGCACCCCAGCCCATCACCAAGGACAACCTGAACCTCGTTCTGGATGCCGGCTGGATCCCCAAGGACGTGCTGTGTCAGGGCGTCTCGGGTGTGGCTGTCTGCAACTAAGCCTTTCCGTTTAAGATAAAGGGGCCCCATCCTCGGATACGGGGGTGGGGCCCTTTTCACAAAACCCGCCTGGAACGGCGGTAACAGGGGGAGCGACCAATGGGCGGCCTTGGGAAGCTAATAAGAACTTTGCAGCTGGACACGCGGCTGCTGGGGATGATCGGAGCGTTTCTGTTGATCGCTCTCATCTTCAACATCGCAACAGGCGGGACGTTTCTGACCCCGCGCAACATTTTCAACCTCACACTGCAGACAGCGTCGGTGGCGATCATGGCCACGGGGATGGTGTTTGTGATCGTGACCCGCAATATCGACCTGTCCATCGGCTCTATCGTTGGGGTGATCGGCATGGTCATGGGGCTGGTGCAGGCCTTTTGGTTGCCCGAGATCGTGGGCTTTGGCAGCCCGGTGATCATCGTGGTGACCGTGCTGGTCGGAATCGGGCTGGGTGTGCTGATCGGGGGCCTGCAGGGCTGGATGATCGGCTACCTTATGATCCCCTCCTTTATCGTGACCCTTGGCGGCCTGCTGATCTGGCGTGGAGCGGCCTGGTGGGTGACGCGCGGCACAACTGTCTCGCCGCTGGATGCGAATTTCGTCATGCTCGGCGGGGCCAGCGGCACAATTGGCGTGACCGCCAGTTGGGCGCTTGCCATTGTCGGCGCGCTCGCCACGGTCTGGTTCCTGATGCGCTCGCGCCGTCAGCAGATGGCGCATGACATCGCGGTCAAGCCGCTCTGGGCGGAATATGCTCTGGCCGGCATCCTGGTCGCTGCCATTGCCGGGATCACGGCCATCATCAACGCCTATCAAATCCCGACCCGCGTGTTGCAACGCCGGTTCGAACGCAACGGGCTGGAGATGCCCGAGGGCTATACTGAAGCCTACGGTTTCCCTATCTCGGTCCTGATCGTGATTGCCATCGCCATCGTGATGACCATCGTGGCCCGCAAGACCCGCTTTGGCCGCTATGTCTTTGCCATGGGCGGCAACCCGGATGCGGCAGAACTGTCGGGGATCAACACCAAGATGCTGACGGTCAAGGTGTTTGCCCTGATGGGTGGCCTTGCCGGGATCGCGGCCATCGTTGCCTCGGCCCGTCTGGCCTCGGCCGGGAACGACCTTGGCACATTGGATGAGCTGCGCGTGATTGCGGCCGCCGTCATCGGGGGCACCGCGCTCGCCGGTGGGGTCGGCACGATCTATGGCGCAATCCTTGGGGCATTCATCATGCAAAGCCTCGTCTCTGGCATGGGCATGGTCGGTGTGGATGCGCCGTTCCAGAACATCATCGTCGGCGCCGTCCTGATCCTCGCGGTCTGGGTCGACATCCTCTATCGTCGCAGAACGGGAGAAGCCTGATGACCACTCCATTGCTCGAAATGCGCAACATCTCGATCCATTTTGGCGGGATCAAGGCGGTGGACGACGTGTCCATCGACCTGATGCCTGGCGAGGTTGTGGGCCTGCTGGGTCACAACGGGGCGGGCAAATCCACGCTGATCAAGATCCTGTCGGGCGCCTACAAGAAGGACTCGGGCGAGATCTATGTGGATGGCCAAAAGGTCGATATCCGCAGCCCCGCGGATGCGCGCAAGTACAACATCGAGACGATTTATCAGACACTTGCCTTGTCTGATAATCTCGATGCGGCCTCGAATCTGTTTCTGGGGCGCGAGATCACTACGCGCTTTGGTCTGGTCGACGACACCAAGATGGAGGCCGAAAGCCGCAAGATCATGGCGCGGCTCAACCCCAACTTCAAACGCTTCTCCGAACCGGTCCGCTCGCTGTCCGGCGGACAACGGCAATCGGTGGCCATTGCGCGCGCGGTCTATTTCAACGCCCGCATCCTGATCATGGACGAACCGACTGCGGCCCTTGGCGTGCACGAAACGGCCATGGTCGCGGACCTGATCAAAGAGCTGAAGGCACAGGGTCTGGGCATTTTCCTGATTTCGCACGATACGCGCGAAATGATGGAATTGTGCGATCGGGTGTCGGTGATGAAGAACGGCCAATTGGTCAGCACCGAACGGGTCGAGGACGTGACCGAGGACGATGTGTTGTCGATGATCATCATGGGCAAAAAACCCGGAGAGACGGTCGATGCGTGAGGGCGCTGGCGCTCCGAACCTCGTCGCCGATGTCGGGGGCACCAATTGCCGTCTGGCACTGGCGGATGCGGGTGGCGTGCGCGCCGACACGGTGCGCCGCTTTCGCAATGACGACTTTGCCAGCTTTGCTGATCTGGCGCGTGGCTATATCGCTGACCAGCCTCTGCTGGCCTCTGCGGCTGTGGCGATTGCTGGGCCGGTGGGCAAGGGCGAGGGGCGGCTGACCAACCGCAACTGGCACTTTGACGCGACGG
Organism: uncultured Tateyamaria sp.; assembly: GCF_947503045.1. GTDB lineage: Bacteria > Pseudomonadota > Alphaproteobacteria > Rhodobacterales > Rhodobacteraceae > Tateyamaria. The sequence goes on along the minus strand of NZ_CANNCF010000002.1, from coordinate 264,408 downwards.
GTCTTGAGGCCGAATTGTCGCTGCCACGGGTGCATCTGCTCAACGACCTTGAGGCGCTGGGTCATGCGATCTGCGTGCTGCCCGACGCCTCGCTCAGCCATCTGAGCGGCACCCCCACACCGGACGAGCCGCAGGCACTGGTTGTGGGACTTGGTACCGGGTTCAACGTGGCCCTCACGCATCGCCCCTCGGGCGTGGTGTTCTCGGCCGAGATGGGCCATGCGCGCCTGCCCCATTCCGTCGAATCCATCGTGGCCGACGCTATTGGCGACGCAGATGTGTTTGACACGGTGGAACATCTGCTTGCGGGCAAGGGGCTGGCCAAGCTGCACAAGGCCCGCACCGGTCACAGCTGCGACCCCGAACATGTCGAGGCGGCTGAGGGCGGTCGCGAAACGCTTGCCCTTGCCGCCCGGGCGTTGGGAGCATTGGTGCGCGAAGTTGCCTATCTTTACCTGCCCGAGGGCGGGATCTACTTCAACGGGAGTCTCGCGCGGACCTTGCTGTCAGGTGAGACGCGAGAACTGGCGCTTGCACCTTTGCTGGCCGAAACCGGCTTTGGCGGGCGCATGGCGGGCATCCCGACCTATCTGCTGAACGATGACGCCTCGGCCCTGCAGGGCTGTGCGCGGTTCCTGTCGGTGGGGACACCCTAGGCCCGGCGCGCGATGTCCGTGATGGCGTCAAAGGCGGTGTCGAAATCCCGTGCTTCGCAGTCGAATTGCCCGGCGGTGAAGCGGATCACCTTTTGCCCGTCCACCAGCGTCTGCGTCAGGTATATCCGCCCGTCCGTATTGATCGCATCCACAAGGGCCTGCGTCTCTTCATCCGAGGCACCGGCCACCTTGAAGGTCCACAGCGACAGGATCGGCTCCGTCACAATCTCGAACTCCGGCTCGCCGCGCAGTCGTTCGCACAAGGCCTGGCTCCACCTCACATGGTTGCGGATGCGGGTGCGCAGCCCCTCCATCCCGTAGTGGCGCATCAGGAACCACAGCTTCAGCGCCCGAAACCGCCGCCCCAGCGGTATCGACCATTCGGAATAGTCGATGATGTCGTCAGCCCCGTGGGTTTTCAGGTATTCAGGACGAATGGCGAGGGTCTGGCGCAGCAGGTCTGGGTCGCGCAGGAAATGGGCGGCACAGTCGAACTGCGCGCCCAACCATTTGTGCGGGTTGAAGACGATGCTGTCGAACTGATCGGCCCCGGTCCACAGGGTGCGAAATTCGGGGCAGATCATGGCTGAGCCCGCCCAGGCTGCGTCCAGATGGGTGTAGATGTCGTGTTTTTTGGCGATGGCGGCCACCGCTTCCAGATCGTCGCAGGCCCCCATGCCTGTGGCACCGGTCCCGGCGATGATGCCTGCGGGAATGCGGCCTGCCTGCTTGTCCTCGGCGATGGCGGCCTCAAGGTCGATCGGGTCCATATGGCGCAGATCGCCGGTGGTGCGGACCTTGACCAGATTGTCTTGCCCGATGCCCGCGACCCAGATGGCCCGGTCAATCGACGTATGCACCTGATCCGAGCAATAAATGCGCAATTGCGGCTGGCCATGCAGCCCCTCGATATTGCCGCGAAAGGCGAGGGCCCGCTCGCGCATCGTCAGCACTGCAACGAGCGTGGCCGAAGAGGCGCTGTCCTGAATGACCCCCCGAAACACCTCCGGCAACCCCAGCCCATGGCGCAGCCAGTCCATCATCCGGGTCTCCATCTCCGTCGCGGCCGGGGAGGTCTGCCAAAGCATGCATTGCGGCGCGATGATCGCCGTCAGGAATTCGGCCAGCACCGAGGCGGGCGCCGCATTGGCGCTGAAATAGGCGAAAAAGCGGGGATGCTGCCAATGGGTGATACCGGGCATCACGATCTCCTCGAAATCGGCCATGATGGCGCCCAGATCAGTGCCAGTCTCGGGCGGCGTGTCGGCGAGTTGGGCGGCGATGTCACCGGGGCGGGTCTGCGCGCGCACGGGGCGGTCGCGCAGGGTCTTGTGATAGCTGGCCCCCCAATCTGCGCTTTGCTTGGCGTGTTTGGCGAAATCATCCCAACTCATGTGCGTCCTTTCATGGGCGGTGGCGCACCAGGGTGCGCCTTACAGGCGTAAGGCAGAGGTGTCCTCCGCCCGGATCGATCTGTGATGCTGTTTCTGCTGGTTTGAATAGTGAACCAGCGGATGCAAAAAAATATTGCAACCTGAAACACGCTGCGTCAAGCTTTGCGGATGTCGACTATCGCCAAAGCTCTTGGACTTTTGGACCTGTTTTCGGATGGCCAGCCCCGGTTGGGCCTGTCTGATGTGCAGCGCCTGACGGGGCGGGACAAGGCAACGGTGCACCGCCATCTGGTTGCGCTGGAGCAGATGGGATTTCTTGAGCAGGACGCAGATACCCGGGCTTATCGCCTTGGTCCGGCCCTGACCCGACTGGCAGGCATGCGCGCGCGCACCGTGCCCGAGGTCGAAATGGTGCGCACGGTCATCGACGCGCTCAGCCGCGCGGCCAATGAGCTGGTCCATATCAGCCGGTTGCAGGGCTTTGATCTGGTCGATGTCTACCACGCCGAACATCACGATCATCCCGTGCGCGTCAGCTTTGACGCCTATGGGCTGCCGCCGCTGTTTGCTACGTCCTCGGGCAAGGCTTACCTCGCCTATTCCCCTGGCGGTCTTGTCGATCTGGCGCTGGCCGATCCGCGCACGTGGTTGCCCGGTGCGGGTGCGCCCGACAAGACTGACCTGCTGGCCGAATTACAATCTATTGCCCGGCGCGGATATGCCCGCAACCGCGATGCGTTGCGGCTCGGCGTGTCCTCGGTCGCGATCCCGGTCTTTGATGCGGCGAGCCGTGCGGTCGCCACCTGTTCCATCGCCTATCCCACCGTACGGGGCGGAGCGGAGGCCGAGGCCCGCCTTGCCGCACTGCTGATGGCGCAGGGGCGCGACATCACGGAGGCGATGGGCGGCGCCGTGCCCCCCGATGTGCAGGCCATCTGGACCCCAAGCCGCGAAAGGGCCGCGTCATGAAAGACAGCAATTTCCTGAAAGAGCACAACGCCCGCCAGTTCTGGCACCCGATGACCCACCCGGCCGACAGCAATGCCAACCCGCCCACCATCCTGACCGGGGGGGAGGGTGTCTATATCACGGACGTGGACGGGCACCGCAGCATCGATGCTGTGGGCGGCTTGTGGAACGTGAACCTCGGCTATTCCTGCGCCCCGGTCAAAGCGGCCATTGCCGCGCAACTGGACGCGCTGCCCTATTATTCGACCTTTCGTGGAACCTCGAACGACAAGGCGATTGAGCTCGCCTATTTGCTGGCCGATTTCTTTGAGCCGGACGGGATGACGCGCAGCTTTTTCACCTCTGGCGGGTCCGACAGCATCGAGGTCGCGCTGAAATTCGCCCGCCAGTATCACCGCATCCGGGGCGAGGGGACGCGGACCAAGTTCATCAGTCTGGAAAAGGGCTATCACGGCACGCATTTTGGCGCCGCCTCGATCAACGGCAATGCCAAGTTCCGTAACGCCTACGAGCCGCTGCTGGCGGGCTGTTTCCACATCCCCGGTCCCTATCTCTATCGCAACCCGTTCGGGGTCGAGAGCGCGGCCGAGCTGGCCAAACTCTCTGCCGCCATGCTCGAACGCGAGATCGCATTTCAAGGGGCCAACACGGTTGCCGCCTTCATCATGGAGCCTGTGCTGGGCGCAGGCGGGGTGATCCCGCCGCATCCCACATTCATGCAGATGGTGCGCGACATTTGCGACAAACATGGTGTGCTGCTGATCACGGACGAGGTCATCACCGCCTTTGGTCGTACAGGCTCACCCACCGGGTCGCGCCATTGGGGGGTGCAGCCCGATTTGATGTGTACGGCCAAGGCGATCACCAATGGCTATTTCCCCTTTGGCGCGGTGATGATCGCCGATCACATCGCCTCTGTGTTCGAAGAGGATCGCACCGGGATGGGTTCGGTCGATATGGGTTATACCTATTCCGGGCACCCGGTCGGGGCCGCGGCGGCGGTTGCCACCATGACCGAAACCACGCGCATCCGCCCTTGGGAAAACGCGGGCCCGCGCGGGGCAGAGTTGAAGGCCGGGCTGACAGAGCTTGCCACGCGCTATGACGTGATCGGCGATGTGCGCGGCGAAGGGCTGATGTGTGCCATCGAACTGGTCAGCGACCGCGTGGCCAAGACGCCTGTGGGCAAGGCAGCACCGCTGGCCTTTCAACAGGCCGCATATCAGGACGGCGTGATGGTGCGGGTGTCGGGCAACAACGTGATCCTGTCGCCACCTCTGATCATCGATGCAAGCCATGTGCAAAAGATCCTCGCCGCGACCGAGGCGGGTCTCAAGGCGGTCGCCGCGTCATGAAAAGCCGGGCCTCCGCCACTGCGCTCAAAAGCGCGACGCGGCGGGCCCCGCAGCCTTCAACCACGACGCCGCGCGGATTTGTCAGTATCTGTCCGCCCGCGCAGCGCGTGAATGTCGCGGATGTCACGGACTTTCGCCGCACCCGGGGTGATTTTGTCTTTTCCGTCTTCATGGTCGGGATCGCGCTGTTTTTCCTTGCCTTTTTCTTCACCCAGACCGGGTGGGAGGACCGCAAGCTGCCCGCCAATATGGCGCGGTACTGGATGGATCAATTTGGCGTCTCCTCGCCCGAGGGGCGGCTGGGACGGCTCGGCCGCATCCTGAAACAGGGCTGGGTCGCGCCACTGATCTGTCTTTGCATTCTGGTCCCTGCCGCTCTGTGGAACCTGCGCGGGGCATGGCGGGCACAGGTCTGGCGGGCGCGATTTCGCCAGCCCACAGCCCTGCGCCATGAGTTGACCCAATGGGCGCGGGCACTGGAATATGTGGGCTGGTTTGTCGCCTACACGGCCCTTGTTCCCGTGCTGGGGTATCTGGTGGCGACGCTGATCCTTGGCACCGCTTTGCCCTGGCGGCTGGGCTATCGGGGCGCGCGATGGATGGGCATTTGTCTGGCTGCCAGTTTCACTATTGTCCTGATCTTTCGCACCGGCCTGCAGATCCGCACGCCGGTGAATATCTGGCTGTATGACCAACTGCCGCAGGGCATGGAGACGTTCATGCAGGTGTGGTTCTAGTATGGAGGCACTTTGGACAGGGCTCGACAATCTGGCAAGCTGGCCCGTGCTGGTCGCTATCCTGATCGGGTCGGTTGGGGGGCTCGCCATCGGCGCGGTGCCGGGGATCGGCCCGGCCATTGCCATCGCGATCCTGCTGCCTGCCACCGTGTTCCTCGATGATCTCGTGAGCCTCGTGCTGCTGCTGGGGGTATACGGATCAAGCATGTATGGCGGCGCAATTCCTGCGATCCTGATCAACACGCCCGGCACGCCGGTCAATGCGCTGACCACCTATGACGGTTATGCGATGACCCGCCGGGGCGAGGCCGCGCGGGCGCTGTCGCTGGCCTATGCGGCGTCGTTCTTTGGCGGCTGTTTTTCGATCCTTTTGGGCTTGTCCGCTTTGATGCTGTTTGGCCCTTACCTGCGCGATTTGGGTGCGCTGTTCGGGCAGCGGGATATCTTTATGGCGGCCGCTTTGGGTGCTGTTTTGCTGGTTGCGGCGCATCGCAAGACGATGGGGATTGCGGCACTGCTGTTTGGGCTGGGGTTCCTGATCTCGCTTATCGGGCGGCAGACGACACGGCAGATCGACCGCTATACCTTTGATGTCGAATATCTTTTTCCGGGCTTTAATCTCATTGTGGTGATTGTCGGGATCTTTGCGATTTCTCAGGCTCTGTTCCTGCTGACAGGCAAGGATGCAGACCCGCCCGAGGCGCGCCTCAAGGGGGGATTGCTGCGGGGGTTTGGCGAGTTGGGGCGGTTCAAACCCGTGGCGGCAATCAGCGCAGGGTACGGGACGATCATGGGCATCATCCCCGGCGTGGGCGAGTTCGTGGCGCAGTTTTTCAGCTACTCGACTGCGCGGGCCATATCGCGCGATCCGGGCAAGTTCGGGCGCGGCGCGCCGGATGGGCTGATCGCGTCCGAGGCCTCCAACAACGCGGTGCCTGCGGCGGCCATGGTGCCGCTGCTGGCGCTTGGCGTGCCGGGCGAGGCGCTGACGGCAATGATGATGGTTGTGTTCTTTGATGCGGGGATCAAGCCAGGGCCGGATATTTTCGAGAACAACCCGGACTTCCTGTTTTCGCTGTTCTTTGCGCTGTTGATCATCAACGTGCTGGTGGTGATAACGCTGTTGGTGTCCACCCGCCACATCGCGCGGATCATCTATATCCCCAATCGGTTGCTTGGTGCGTTCATCCTGATCCTTGCCTTTGTGGGCGTGTTTTCGATCCGCAATTCGTTTGCGGATTGCATGTTTGCGGCCGGGTTCGGCTTTCTCGGGTTTGTCCTGCGCCGCCTGGATTGGCCGCTTGTGCCGATCGTTCTGGGTCTCGTTCTGGGCTCGATCATGATCGACAAGCTGACCGCCGGGTCGGGACAGATCAAGACCGTGTTCGATCTGGTCAACAGGCCCGTGTCGGGCACGCTGTTCGTCGTCATCCTTGTCGTGATTTCGGTCACGATCTTCACCAGCCTTCGCACCCGAAGGTTCGAACATTAACCAAAAAGCAAAACAAACTCAGGGAGAGTGAACATGAAAAAGCTTTTGACATCAGCGGCCCTAGCGCTTGCGGCCCTCACAGGGCCTGCGCTGGCTGAATATCCGACGGGGCCTGTGCAGTTCATCGTGCCGTGGCCTCCGGGCGATTTCGAGGACATCCTGACGCGCATGATCGCCGCCGACATGGCCGAGGCGACGGGACAGCCGGCAAGTGTCGTGAACCGTCCCGGCGGCGGGGACGGGCCGTTTCCCGGCGCCTTGGAGGTGCTGAATGCGCCCAATGACGGGTCGGTCATCGGCTCCTTTGTGATTGGTGTGCCGGTGGTTGGCCCCAAGATCGACATCGGCATCGAGGAAGACAGCTTTGTCCCCGTGGGCATCTTTCTGACCTACCCGTTTGTGCTGGCAGCCAGTGGCGATGCGCCTTATTCCAACATGGCGGAACTTGCTGATTACGCGAAAGAAAACGACGTTGTGCTTGGTCATTTCGGGGCCGGTCTGACCCCCACAGCGGTGTCCATGGCGGCGGCCGTAAAGATGGGGTTCGAGTTTGCCGATGACAGCGCATTCGACCTGCTGGACTGCAACACGCTGTCCTCCGGCGATGCCGATGTGATCAACACGACGCTGGCCCTGATCGAGCCTTGTCTGGGCGAGATCAACGTGCTGGGCAATATCGGCGCTGATCCCATCGCCAAGCTGGACGGGGTGCAGACCATTGCCGCGCAGGCGGGGGTCAACGATGTCGAATTGTGGAACGGGCTGTTCGTGACCAAGGGCACGCCGCAAGAGGTGATCGATGCCATCGCGGAGGTTGCCGCCAAGACGATGGCCTCGCCCGAGGCACAGGCGTTGATGGCTGAAACCGGGGCTGCCGTCTACTGGCAGGGTCAGGCCGAGGCCGAGGCGCGGATTGCGGCGGATCGTAAAAAGTCCGCTGAGATCAACGCGATCCTGGGTCGATGATCCCTGTGGGGCGGCCCGCTGGACCGCCCCATGTTTACTCTGAACGAGGTGACCCGTGGCCCGTCTCAAACTCGGCATCCTGCAGGTGAACCACGACCGGTCGGTCGAGGTGGGCGATGCGTTTCCGGATGACGCGCACCGCTTTCGCGATCTGTTTGATGCGCAAGATCAACGGTTTAGCTATCGCGTTTACATGACCATCGGGGGCGAGGTGCCGGCTGACGTACACGAGCAGGACGCCTACCTCATCACCGGCTCACCGCTGAGCGTGCTGGATGATCTGGCCTTTTTGCCTGCGCTTTACGACTTCATCCGGGCCTGCGATGCGGCGCAAAAACCGCTGTTGGGCGCGTGCTTTGGCCATCAGGCGATTGCGGTGGCCTTGGGCGGGCAGGTGGCCCGGCAGGACTGGAATATCGGGATCGACCTTGTCGAGATCACCGGCGCGATGCCTTGGATGGTGCCCGCGCGATCCACGCTGAACCTCTATCAGTTTCACCATGATGGGGTGACGCAATTGCCCGAGGGATGTGTGGTGTATGCCACCTCAAACAAGTGCGGGATCGCTGGATTCACCAAGGGAAATCATATCTTTACCACGCAAGCCCACCCTGAGTTCACCGATGCGTTCATGCGCTGCGTGCTGGATTACACCAAGCCGATCCTGAACCCCGTGCAGATCGCTGAGACCGAAGCGACGTTGGATGCTTCGCAGGACGGGCCGGTATTCGCGCAGTGGGCTACCCGCTTTTTCGGAGGGACACCATGAAGAACCTTGCCGATCACGACAGCTTTGTAGATGGCGTGCCGCATGGCACGTTTGCGCAGATGCGCGCGCAAGCACCGTTGCATTGGACGCCTGATTTCGGCGCGGATCGCGGGTTCTGGTCGCTGACCCGCTACGCCGACATCATGGCCGCGCAAAAGGACCCGCAGACGTTTTCGAGCGCGCAGGGCATCCGGATCGAGGATCAGAGCCGGGCAGAATATCTAGCCCGCCGCACCTTTCAGGAGACCGACCCGCCCGAGCATTCGACAACACGGCGTGTGGTCAATCCGGCCTTTGCCAAGCCGGTGATGGCGGGGTTCGAGCCGATGATCCGTGACCTTGCCCGCGACATCGTTTCCCAGGCGCTGGACCATGCCGAATTCGACGGGGTCGAGCACATCGCCAAACGTCTGCCGATGCTGATGCTGGGTCGCATCCTTGGCGTGCCGGATGCGGACCTCGACTGGCTGGTCGAGCGCGGTGATGCGCTGATCGGCAACACCGATCCGGAGTTCACGACCACCGTCATCGACAAGGTCAACACGGATGATTATGCGATGATGCCCTTTCGCTCTCCGGCGGGCGTAGAGCTATATGATTACGCTGAACAGATTCTTAACGGTACGCGCGAGGTGGACGATGCGGGCATTCTGGCACGTGTTCTCAGGGCTGAGGGCGGGGCCATTCAGGGGCAGGAGTTCAAGAACTTTTTCTGTCTGCTGGTTGCAGCCGGGAACGACACGACGCGCTATTCCATTGCCATGGCGTTGTGGCTGCTGAGCCAGCAAAAGGAGCTGCTGGAGCAACTGCAATCGGGGGCGGTCTGGGACACATGCGCGGATGAGTTTATCCGTCTTGCCTCGCCCACGCTGCACTTTCGCCGCACCGCGACGCGCGATGTGGAGATGCACGGGGAGACGATCAAGGCAGGCGACAAGGTGCTGATGTGGTTTGTCTCGGGCAGCCGGGATGAGGCGGTGTTTGACGCCCCCGACACCGCCAATCTGGCGCGCAGCCCGAACCGGCATCTGGCCTTTGGACAGGGGGGGCCGCATGTCTGTCTGGGCATGTGGCTGGCCAAGCTGGAGTTGAAGGTGGTGCTGCAGGAACTGGTCCCTCGCATCACCGCGCTTGAGGCCACATCCGCCCCCACCTGGACCCGTTCGAATTTCATCTGCGGGGTCAAATCACTGACCCTGCGCCCAACGCTGAAGTGATGTCGATGACCAAACGCACCCGAGTTCTGTTCTGTGATCTTTTGAACCTGCCGCGCGGCAAATACATCCCCGCCGAAGTCGCTGCGGGGGGCAAGATCGGCTTTGCCCGGGGTGTGTTTGGCACCACTTTTGATCGCGATCTGATCCCGGTGCCGGGGGCGGGCGTGTTTGACGGCATCCCGGATATGGAGCTGGTTCTGGATGGCGCCCGCTGCCCGGACTGGCAGGCCGGGACAGAGATTGCACTGGGAACGCTCCACGTGGATGGTGCGCCCTTTGAACTCTGTGCACGCGGGCGCTTGCAGGCAGCGGTCGAGGCGTGGAAGGGTCGTGGCCTCAGCCCGAAAGTGGGTTTGGAACTAGAAGCTTACGTGTTTCAGCAGGATGCAGACGGGGTTTGGGCGCCCTATGACACACCCGGCGCGTTTGTCTATGGAACGGGCTCGCAGAATGATCCGGCAGGGCTGATGAATGCGCTGTGGGACGTGGCGGGCGAGGTAGGGCTGCCAATCGAGTCGATGAACGGTGAATATGACAACGGGCAGTTCGAATTGACGCTGCAATTTGATGATGCGGTGGCGGCTTGCGACAACGCGTTCCTGTTCAAAACGATGGCGCGTGAGGTTGCCGCTGATCTGGGCCTGTTGCTGACCTTTCTGCCCAAGCCGATCCCGGATCGGGGGGGATCGGGGCTGCATATCAACTTCAGCTTTGTGGATGAGAGCGGGGCCAATGTGATTGCGCCGGATGGGGCGCTGTCGGACGTGGCCAAGGGGTGCATTGCGGGGATGCTGCATCACCATGAGGGGCTGGCGGGGCTGCTGGCGAGCACGGTGAACAGCTATGATCGGCTGGGGCCTGCGTCGATGGCCGGGTATTGGGCGAACTGGGCGGAGGATCATCGGTTGGTGACGGTGCGCTCGTCGGTTGCGTCGCCGAGAACAGCGCGGCTCGAGCATCGGATGGCGGATTGTGCGACCAATCCCTACCTCGCGGTGGCGGCGGTGTTGCAGGCGGCGCTGATGGGGGTCGAGCAGGGTTATTCCGTGCCCGAGGCGGAGGATCTGGATGGGCTGGAGAATGTGCGCGCGACGCGGCACGTGCCCTCGGCCCTTGATCGGGCGCTGGACGCTTTGGACAAGGACAAGCCGCTGCGGATGGCGGTGGGGGAGGGGATTTGTGACGCCCTGATCTTCCTCAAGCAGGACGAATGGAAGCGGTTGAAGGACAAATCCGTGGACGAGGTGCGGGATTTTTACCTGCCATTTGTTTAACGCTCGGATTTTTGTTGATTAAGCGTTTGTTTGGAATGGTTTACGCCAGATATGGCGGTGCACAACCCGTACACAGGGCGTGCACAGCCTGTGCACCGCGGATGCACCAACGGCCAAGTGTTAACGCGTCGCGCGCCTCTTTTCGGGTTGCCGCAACGCGGCCTAGCTGGCCGCCAATTCGTTGGCCCAGGGCGGGTTCGCACCGGCGCGTGAAACCGTGACGGCCGCCGCGCGGGCGGCGAGGGTGAGCATGTCGTGCAGCGTCGCCTCGGGCAGGTCCGCGATGGCGGCGGGGTTCAGGGCGTCTGCGGCGCGCAGGGCGGCGAGGCAGCCCGCGTTGAACGTGTCACCGGCCCCGACCGTGTCCACCACCGTCGCTTTTTCTGCTGGCACGTGCAGGTGCCGTCCGCTGGAGAGATAGGCGGTGGCGCCGTCGCCCCCTTCGGTCAGCAGGAACATCTTTGGCCCGCGCGCGAGGATCGCCTGCGCCTTGTCTGCCAGCGAGGCGCTGCCCGGTTCCACCCAGTTCAGATCGTCATCGGACAGCTTGATGATGTCCGCCCGCCCGATCAGCGCGTTGAGCCGGGTGCGGTAGCCGTCGTGATCCGAGACAAAGCTGGGCCGGATGTTGGGATCGGCCATGACGAGACGCCGTTCGGGTTGCGCCAGCGCAAGTGTCAGCAGGCTGTCGGCCACGGGCGGGTTGCACAAGGATATGCCGCCAAAGAACATCGCCTCGGTTTCGGCGGGCACGGGGTCGATGTCGTCGGGCTGGATCGCGCGGGTGGCGGTGCCCTCGTCATAGAAGGTGTAGGTGGCCTGCCCCTCGTCCAGATGCACAAAGGCGAGCGTCGTGTTGCGCGCCGAGCGCACTGTGTAGGCGGTCGACACATTGCTGGCCGTCATGTGATCGGCGATCATCGCGCCAAACGGGTCCGAGGACAGGCCAGTGATCAGGCCGGTAGACACGCCGAGCCGCCCAAGGGCCACAGCCGTGTTCAGAACCGCCCCGCCCACATGCGGGACATAGGCACCATCCGCGTTGGGGATCATGTCAATCAGCGCTTCGCCGCAGCACAGGATCATGTTGGCACCTCCGTCCAGATGATGTCAGCCGGGGCCGACGTGGTTTGTACAGTCGTGATGTTGGGCACGTCGTTTGTGTCGATCCAGGCTTGCGCGCCCGGTTTGCCGTGTTCGACCCAGCGGGCCTTGAGACGTTCGATCAATAGCTCCATCGGCGGGTTGAGCGCAATGGACAGGGCCCAGAGATCGTGCAGCTGGTCCCAAGGCGATTTGTTGAGCAGCAGGTAGTTGCCTTCGACGATCACGGTCTTGCAGGTGGCCGGAACGCGGCCCGCGCCTGCGATGGCAATCTCGCGGCTGCGGTCGAAAATGGGGTAGATGACCGGATCGTGGGATTGCAGGGCCCTGATCATGCGCACAAAACCGTCTGCATCAAAGGTGTTTGGCGCGCCCTTGCGGTTTTGGGTGCCGTCCTGTTGCAACAGCCGGTCGTCGAGGTGAAAGCCGTCCATGGGCACGACAGCCGCCGCTTCGCCCTGTGTCGTCAGGTGCGCGGCCACAGCCTGTGCCACGGTGCTTTTGCCGCTTGCGGGCGGGCCCGCGACGGCCACGAGCCGCCGGTGCGGGGCGGGTGGCTGCGCGAGGATGCGCGCGCAGATCTGGTCGAGCGTCATGTCAGGCCGCCATCTCCGGAACCGCAGCGCCGGTCATATAGGCCACCGCGTCGGACATGGAATGTTCCTTCGGGTCGATCACGCAGAGGCGTCTTCCCAGTCGGTGGACATGGATGCGGTCGGCGATTTCGAACACATGCGGCATGTTGTGGCTGATCAGGATGATCGGGATTCCCCGGCTGCGCACGTCCTGAATAAGCTCGAGCACCTTGCGGCTTTCCTTGACCCCTAGAGCGGCCGTGGGTTCATCCAAAATCACCACCTTGGAGCCAAAGGCCGCCGCGCGCGCCACGGCGACGCCCTGACGTTGTCCGCCAGAGAGGGATTCGACCGCCTGATTGATATTCTGGATCGTGGCGAGGCCCAGTTCGGACAGCTTTTCCCGGGCGAATTTCTCCATCGCCGATTTGTCGAGCTGGCGGAACAGCGTGCCCATGATCCCGGGTTTGCGCAACTCGCGCCCCATGAACATGTTGTCGGCAATCGACAGGGCCGGGGACATGGCCAGTTGCTGATAGACGGTTTCGATGCCCATCTCGCGGGCCTCGATGGGGGAGCGGAATTTGATCTCCTTGCCTTCCAGCCAGACCTGCCCTTCGTCCGGGATGGTGGCGCCGGAGACGGCCTTGATCATCGAGGATTTGCCGGCCCCGTTGTCGCCGATCACGGCGAGGATTTCGCCGGGGTAGAGGTCAAAGTCGGCGTGATCGAGTGCGGTGACCTTGCCATAGCGTTTGACCAGTCCGCGTGCTTTCAAAATCGGTTCCATTATGCTGCAACCTCCCTGATCTCAGCGGCTTTGCCGCGTACCCGACAGGCGATGCGTGCATCGACGAGAGGGCATTGGAGCAGCGCCGCTGCGCAATTGGGTTCAAAAGGCGTGAGGGTCATGCTGCAACCTCCCGGATCCACTGGTCGACCGCGACGGCGGCGATGATGAGCAAACCGATCAGCATGAAGGTCCATTGCGGGTCGGCCCCGGCCATGCGCAGACCCAGTTCGAACACGCCCACGATCAGCGCGCCGAACAACGCCCCCGCGATCGAGCCGCGCCCACCAAACAGCGAGATGCCACCGATCACCACCGCCGTAATCGCCTGAATGTTGCCAATGACCCCGGTGGTGGCCGAGGGCGAGATCGACCCAAACCGTCCGATCATCACCCATGCGGCCAGCGCGCAGATGAACCCGGCGGCCATGTAGACGGACATGTAGGTCTTGTGCACGTTGACGCCAGAAAGTTCTGCCGCCTCCGGATCGTCGCCCACCGCATAGACGTGCCGCCCCCATGCGGTCGAGCGCAAGCTGTAGGCCAGCACCACGAACAGGAGGATCATCAGGATCACGCCGAAGGTAAAAGTCGCCCCGCCGAATTTGATCGGTGTGCCGAGGAATTGCAGGAACGGCGCTTCGGCCTCGATATCCTGGCTGCGGATGGTTTCGTTGTTGGAATAGAGATAGTTCGCCGCCAGCACAATCTGCCACATGCCAAGCGTGACGATGAAGGGCGGCAGTTTCATCCGGCTGACGAGCCAGCCGCTGATCGCGCCGAGCGCCGTGCCCACGGCCATCCCGATGGCGACCGAGATGGCGGGTGGGATGCCGTAGCTGAACGTCGCCTTGCCCATGACAACCGTGCACAGCACGGCGATGGCGCCGACGCTGAGGTCGATGCCTGCGGTCAGGATGATCAGCGTTTGTGCCGCCGCCAAGACACCTACGATCTGCACCTGTTGCAGGATCAGCGTCATGGCGAAGGGGGAGAAAAAGCGTGAGCCGAGCAGGATGCCGAACAGGGCAACCGAAAACACCAGGACGATCAGCGGTACGAGTGACGGGGTCTGGTGCAGGCGGTTCTGCACGCGGCCCACAAGTCCAGTGCGCGTGTCCTCGAACTGCGCGATTGCGTCTGAGGCCGCACTGGCGGCGGCTTCGTGGTTGTCAGATGGTGACATGCGGTGTTCCCCCTCCCAAGGGTTGAAAAGGGGCAGGCGCGTGGCCCGCCCCGATCTATGTGCGTGGTTTCGGTGCTGTATCGGAGCACCGGAAGTGTGACCCCCGGGGCTCCGCCCGTAAATCCCTCAATCGCCCCGTTGGGGCGATTGCCGGACGAAGTCCGGTCAGGGATTTACCCCCAGCACCGATCCGTGCCTTCGGCGACCGAGATGCTCTCGACCCCATCCGCAGGCTTGTCCGTCACCAGTGACACGCCGGTGTCAAAGAACGCCTTGCCTTCGGTGGCTTCGGGCTTGCTGCCGTCCTTGGCCCAGGCGGCAATCGCCTCGATGCCAAGCGATGCCATCAGCAGCGGGTATTGCTGCGAGGTGGCCCCGATCACGCCGTCCGCGACGTTCTGCACGCCGGGGCAGCCGCCATCGACGGACACGATCAGCACGTCATTTTCGCGCCCGATGGCCTTGAGCGCCTCATAGGCCCCCGCAGCGGCAGGTTCGTTGATCGTGTAGACCACGTTGATGAAGGGGTCCTTGGCCAGCAGGTTTTCCATGGCGCGGCGGCCGCCTTCTTCGTTGCCCGACGTGACGTCGTGACCCACGATGCGCGGATCGTCCTCATCCCCCCATTTGTTGGGGTCTTTGATGTCGATGCCGAAGCCCGTCATGAAGCCCTGGTCGCGCAGCACGCCGACGGTGGGCTGGCTGATGGCGAGATCGAGCATGGCGATCTTGGCGTTGGCAGCGTCATCGCCCAGCGTCGCAGCCGCCCATGCGCCGATCAGCTCACCGGCGAGGAAGTTGTCGGTGGCAAAGGTCATGTCTGCCGCGTCAATCGGCTCAAGCGGTGTGTCGAGCGCGATGACCAGAAGGCCTGCGTCGCGCGCCTGTTGGACCACGGGTGTGATCGAAGACGTGTCGGACGCGGTGAGCAGGATGCCCTTGGCGCCATTGGCGATGCAGGTTTCGATCGCCTGGACCTGCGTTTCATGGTCGCCATCGACCTTGCCCGCATAGGAGTTCAGCGTGATGCCCAGCTCTTCGGCCTTGGCGGTCGCACCTTCGCGCATTTTGACAAAGAAGGGGTTGGTGTCCGTTTTGGTGATCAGACAGGCCGAAATGCCGTGGCCGTCCGCAAATGCAGCACCTGCCATCGTTGTCATGGCACAGGCCGTGCCGAGAAGTAATTTCTTCATGGTGTCCTCCCTAGGTTTTGGTCAATCCGGGCGTTCACCCGGCGGTGACTTCCCTTAGGGAAACGCGATTCTGCGATGGTGTCAATTAATAAATCAACTTGATTTATTAATGGCGCTGAGTCTGAATATGGGCCAGGGAGAAGACGGTCATGACACTGGACCACGTGCGCAGCCTGTCCGGCGGGATCAATCAGACGGGCGTGCGCGCCTACAACGAGCGGTTGTTGCTGTCGATCCTGCAGCGCAACGGCGCCTTGCCGGGCAGTGATCTGGCGCGCCGCACCGGCCTGTCGCCGCAAACCGCCTCGGTCATCCTGCGCAAGCTGGATCATGACGGGCTGCTGCTCAAGGGCATGCCGGTCAAGGGCAAGGTCGGCAAACCGTCGGTGCCTTATGCGCTGAACCCGGACGGGGTGTTCTCGCTGGGCCTCAAGGTGGGGCGGCGCAGTGCGGACCTTTTGGTTCTCGATCTGGAAGGCAAGGTCCGCCATCAGCTGCGCGAGACCTATGATTATCCGTTGCCCGACACTGTGTTCGGTTTTCTGCGGGACGGCTATGCCTACCTCATTGACGACATGACCGACACCATGCGTAGCCGTTTGTGCGGGATCGGTGTCGCCGCCCCGTTCGAATTGTGGAACTGGCACGAGCTGATCGGCGCCCCGGCCAAGGATTTCGCCGCGTGGAAGGATGCCGATTTCAAGGCGCAGGCCGAACAGATCACCGGGCTGCCAGTCCATATGGTTAATGACGCGACGGCCGCCTGCCGGGCCGAGCATATCTTTGGCATCGGGCGGGAATATCGCGACTATGTCTATTTCTTTGTTGGTGCGTTCATCGGGGGCGGAATTGTCCTTGATCACGCAGTGTTCGAGGGCAATCAGCGCAATGCCGGTGCCTTTGGACCGCTGCCTGTCGCCGATGTAAATGGGGTCGAGCGGCAGTTGATTGACCTTGCTTCGATCCGCACGCTTGAGGCCCGCCTTTCCAGCGCGGGCGAGGATCCACGCCAGTTGTGGCGCCAGCCACAGGACTGGTCCCATCTGGAGCCTTTTGTTGCGCCCTGGCTGGATCAGGCGGCGCGTGCGTTGGCCACGGCGATGACCGCGTCCTGCGCGGTGATCGATTTCGAGGCGGTGGTGATCGACGGGGCCATGCCTTCGGATGTGCGTGCGCGGTTGAGTGATCTGACGCGCAACTATCTTGCCACCAAGGACATGCGGGGGCTGATCGCACCCGTCACCATCGAGGGCCATATCGGGGCCAATGCGCGCGGCATTGGGGCCGCGGCGGGGCCGATTATCGGCCAGTTGATGCTGGACCGGTCAGCGGCGATGTTTGACCACGGATAAGCGGTTGGATGGCGGGGTGAAACCCCGCCCTACATCATCGCACGACCGCTGGTGCCAGAGCCCGTAAGGCGGAGGTGTCCTCCGCCCAAGTCTTCAGCGGTAGTGCAGCGATTGGCCGTTGGCAAAGAGCTGCACCTTGCCGGGCACGGCGGTGACCTTGACCGTGGTGCCGCGCAGATTCTGGTGGATGCCGGGCATTTTGGCCAGGACCGGATCGGCCCCGCCTTCGGATTTGAAGTAGAGGATCGTGACCTCGCCCAGAGCTTCGGTGAAATCCACCACCCCTTCATAGACCGCGTCATCGCCAGTGGTGACTGTCATGTCCTCGGGGCGCACGCCAACATTGACCTTGAGACCCTTGTCGCTGTGATTGGTTGGCACGTCGGCAGAAATCACATGGCCCTGCGCCATCTTGACCTTGGTCTGCGCGCCGGTTTCGATCACTTCGCCGGGCAGCAGGTTCATCGCCGGAGAGCCGATGAATTGCGCCACGAACTCGTTCTGCGGGCGCTCGTAAAGTTCGAGTGGAGAGCCGACCTGCGCGATGCCCTTGTTGGCCAGCACCACGATGCGGGTGGCCAGAGTCATCGCCTCGACCTGGTCGTGGGTGACGTAGATCATGGTGCTGTCGGGCATGGATTCCTTGAGCTGCGCAATCTCGATCCGTGTGGCGACGCGCAGGGCCGCATCAAGGTTCGAGAGTGGTTCGTCAAAGAGATAGACCTTGGGGTCGCGCACGATGGAGCGCCCAATAGCGACCCGCTGGCGTTGCCCACCCGACAGCGCCTTGGGCAGGCGGTCGAGATAGGGTTCGAGCTGCAGGATCCGCGCGGCCTTGTCGACGGCGGCGTTGATTTCCTCGTTCGACTTTTTGGCCAGCTTCAGCGCGAATGTCATGTTATCGCGCACCGTCATGTGCGGATAAAGCGCGTAGGACTGGAACACCATCGCGATACCGCGCTGGGCGGGGGGCACGTCATTGACGACGGTGCCGTCGATTTCCAGCGTCCCGTCCGAGATCTTTTCCAGCCCCGCAATCATGCGCAAAAGCGTGGACTTGCCGCAGCCCGAGGGGCCGACAAAGACGATCAGCTCGCCTTTTTTGATGTCGAGGTTGATGTCCTTGAGCACGCTGACTGTGCCGCCATAGACTTTGGCCACATCCTTGAGTTTCAAATCTGCCATGGTCGTCCCCTCCCGTGGACACGCCCGCTGTTAGAGCGCATATTTCTCGTGTTCAGTTTCTGCGGGCCAGGGCCACTTGCCATGGTCCCAGATGCAATGCGTTGTCTGCGCCGGGGCCGATGCTGCCCAGTTCGGCGCCTATGGTGACCCAGTTGCCATCCGGCAGGTGATGGGTCGCGGTTGTGTCGCTCAGGTTCACGGCGCAAAAGACCACCTCATCCCCGTGGGTGCGCGTGAAATAGACCACGTCTCCGGCGGCCTTCACCCCGTCATGATCCCCTTTTTGCAGGGCCTTGTGGGCTTTGCGAAACCCGATGGCCTTGCGGTAGTGGTGCAGGATCGAGCCCGGGTCCGCCTCTTGGGCGGCGACCGAGTTGTGAGCGTGTTCGGGGCTGACAGGCAGCCATGGATCGCCGGTGGTAAAGCCTGCGTTGCGGTTTGACGCCTCCCACGCCATTGGCGTGCGGCAGCCGTCGCGGCCCTTGAATTCGGGCCAGAATTCGATCCCATAGGGGTCTTGCAAGTCTTCAAAGGCGACGTCCGCCTCGTGCAGGCCCAGTTCTTCGCCCTGATAGATGCAAGCCGAGCCGCGCAGGCACATCAACAGTGTCGATAGCGCCCGGGCGGCTGCCGGAGACAGGTCCCAGCGGCTCATGTGGCGCACCACGTCGTGGTTGGAAAACGCCCAGCAGGCCCAGCCGTCGCTGACCAGCCGGTCGACATCACCCATCACCTTGGCCACGCGTTCAGCCGTGGGGATGGTGGGCGACAGCAATTCAAAGCTGTAGCACATGTGCACCCGGTTATCGCCCGTGGTGTATTCGCCCATGATCTCGAGCCCCATCTGGGCATCCCCGACCTCGCCCACGGCGGCGGCGGCATCGTATTCCTCAAGCACCGCGCGGAACCGTTCGAGGAACAGCAGGTTTTCGGGCTGGTTCTTGGAATAGAGGTGCAGCTGGTGATTGTAGGGGTTCACCGATGGCGCGATGGTTGCGTCCCGCTGGTCCTTGGGCAGGGCCGGGTTTGAGCGCAACTGCTTGTCGTGGATATAGAAGTTGATCGTATCGAGCCTGAACCCGTCCACGCCCCGGTCGAGCCAGAACCGCACCACGTCCAGCAGTGCATCCTGCACGTCCGGGCAGTGAAAGTTCAAATCGGGCTGCGACGTCAGGAAGTTGTGCAGGAAATACTGCTCGCGCCGTCCGTCCCATTGCCAGGCCGACCCGCCAAAGATCGACAGCCAGTTGTTGGGTGGGGTGCCGTCCTCTTTCGGTTCGGACCAGACGTACCAATCGGATTTGGGATTGTCCCGGTTGGCGCGGCTTTCCTTGAACCACGGGTGTTCGTCCGAGGTGTGCGACAGCACCAGATCGATCATCACCCGCAGGCCGAGGCTGTGCGCCGTTTCGGTCAACACGTCGAAATCCGACATCGTGCCGAACATCGGGTCAATGCCGCGATAGTCGCTCACGTCATAGCCGAAATCCTTCATCGGTGACGTGAAGAACGGCGATATCCAGATCGCATCGACCCCAAGCGAGGCGATGTAGGGCAGACGTTGGGTGATCCCGTTGAGATCCCCGATGCCGTCGCCATTGCTGTCCTGAAAGCTGCGCGGATAGATCTGATAGATCACCGCACCGCGCCACCAGTCCTTGTCAGCCACAAGAGCTTGCCCCATGTCGATTGTCGCCCTTTCGTTCATACCAAACCCTTATTTTACTGAACCCGCCAGCAGCCCGCGTACGAGATATTTCTGCATGGCAAAGAACACGCACAGAGGCACCGCGATCGAGACAAAGGCCGCCGTGGCCAGAATTTCCCAGTTGCCGCCCCGTGTTCCCAGCAGGTTCACGATCTGGTCGGTCATCACGGTGGTCTGGCCGGTTGCGTCGATCAGGAACACCTTGGCCACCAGCAGGTCATTCCACGTCCACAGGAACTGGAAGATCGCAAAGGAGGCGAGCGCCGGGAAGGACAGTGGCAGGATGATCTTGGTGAAGATCTGGAAGTCCGTGGCCCCGTCCACCTTGGCGTTTTCGATGATGTCACGCGGCAGGCCGACCATGTAGTTGCGTAAGAGATATATCGCGAGCGGTAACCCGAAGCCGGTATGGGCCAGCCAGGCGCCCAAATACCCTTTGCCGATGCCGATATCGACATGCAGTTTGAGCAGCGGAATCAGCGCCAGTTGCAGCGGCACGACCAGCAGGCCCACAACAGCGGCAATCAGCAGTGCGCGCCCCGGAAAGTCCATCCACGCCAGCGCATAGGCCGCAAAGGCCGCCACAACGATGGGAATGATTGTGGCCGGGATCGTGACCGTCAGCGTGTTGAAGAACGCCTTGGCCATGTTGTCGCCGGGCCCGCCGCTGAACAGGATGTTGTCATAGTTGCGCACGGTGAATTCCGGCGGCGAGATCGCGGTGACAAAGGCCCGCTGCCCGCGCCCCGAGATCTGTTCGTCATTGCCGGACCAGACATAGTTGCCGTCTGAATCAACGGTGAAGGTTTCGCCATCGCCGAGATCGGCGGTTTCGCCTGCCTGATAGGCGCTGACGTCACGCGACGAGGTGCCCCAGCTTTGGATTTCGCCGACGGCGGTGCCTTCTTCAAAGAGGTTGCCCTCGACCACGAACAAGCCGTCGCGTTCGATCCGGTTGTCGTCCGGATCTGCCACGCGATAGCGTTCGGTCTGCTCGGAAGGGAACAGGGCCGCCCACCAGCCTGAGCCGGAAATCTGGTCTGCAGTGCGGAAGGAGGACACCAGAAGGCCGAAGGTCGGAAAGACCCAGAGCGCGACCAGCAGCACGACCGAGATGTTGACAGCCCAGCCCAGAGACGATTTGGAACCAGCAATGTTATCCATGATTTGCTTCCTTATGGGCGCGGGCCATTATTTCATCTCCTTGCGGGCGTTGTGGACGTTCCAGATCAGGATGGGCGAGACCATGATCATGATCACGATGGCCGCCGCCGATCCGACGCCCCAGTCATTGGCGCGGAACAGCTTGTCGAACATGTAGTTGGCCAGAACCTGCGTCTCCCACTGGCCGTTGGTCATCGCAAACACGATGTCAAAGACCTTGAGAACGGTGATGGTGATCGTCGTCCAGACCACCACGATGGTGCCCATGATCTGCGGCACCTTGATCTTGAAAAAGACCTGGAACGGGTTGGCGCCGTCGACGATGGCGGCCTCGATGGTTTCCTCGGGGATGCCGCGCAGGGCTGCCGACAGGATCACCATGGCAAAGCCGGTCTGAATCCAGATCAGCACCACCATCAGTAGGAACGAGTTCCAGAACGGGATGGTCAGCCATGTCTGCGGCTCGCCGTAGGGGTAGTCAAATGTGAACACTCCGATCAGCGAGGAGATGGACAGATAAACGAGGTAGAGCGCGCCGGCCCCGACAAAGAGGCGCAGCGGCACAAAGCCCGCGCCGCCGCCGTTCTGGCGGCTTTCGGCGATGGGGCGCACAAAGATCCAGCCCACATAGGCGACAATCCCGGCAAAGCAGAGCAGGATGATCGTCGGCAACAGTTGCAGCATCAGAAATGATCCGATGCCGCCATCAAAATTCAACCACACCGCGTTCAGGATGCCGATCTGGTTTTGATCAGCGGGCCGGGTTTCATAGACCAGCTTGAAAATCACGCCCGCCCCCACGAAGGAGATCGCCATGGGCATGAAGATCAGCGACTTGGCCACCGATCCCCATTTGATCCGGTCGGTCAGTTGCGCGGCCAGAAGGCCGAAGGCGGTGGAGGCGGCAGGCACAACAATCAGCCAGAGCAGGTTGTTGCGCAGTGCCTCCCAGAATTTCGGTTCGCCGAACATCTGGTTGTAGTTGGCCAGCCCCACAAAGGCGCCACCCTGATCGCGGTCCGTCAGGGACAGGCGCAGGGTCTCGAACACCGGATAGGCAAGGTAAAGGCCAAGGGCGAACATGGCCGGAAACAGGAACAGCCAGGGCCGGATCATGTTGGCCTTGTTAATATTCTGCCCCGCCTTTGGGCCTTTGGCAGGGTACAGCACTTTGTCCAGAAACTGGTTGGACAGGTAGAAATAGGCGATGCACCCACCGACGCCGATGATGATGGTGATCAAGCCTTGGAATGCCGGGTTCATGGACTGTCTCCCTTGTCACGGGCCCTTTTGGCCGATGGTGACCGCATTTTTTCGGTCTGTTCTTGGACCAGCCCGCGCGGGGCGGACTGGTCGTTTTCGTGAGTGGTGCGTTTGCTTACTTGAGCGCGTCCCAGCTGGACTGGATGTCAGCCGCAACGGCTGCGGCATCCTTGCCACCTGTGTAGTCGACCATGCCGGTCCAGAAGGTGCCGGCACCGACGCCACCGGGCATCAGGTCAGACCCGTCGAAACGGAAGGTGGTCGCGCCCAGCAGAACGTCACCCAGCGCGCGCAGCGTGTCGTCCTTGTAGGCCTCGGTGTTGACGCCCTTGTGGGGTGTGAGGAACCCGGTCTGCGCCATCATGATCTCGTGGCTGATGGGCAGTTTGAAGAATTCCATCAGTTCCGAGGTTGCATCCGATGGGCTGGTGACAGCCATCAGAGTGCCGCCGCCCAGAACCGGGTTGCCCAGGTCCTTGGAGGCGTAGCTTGGGAAGTAGAAGAAGCCGGTGTCCACGCCGAATTCCACATCTTCGGGGAAGAAGGCAGGCACAAACGATGCCTGACGGTGCATGTAGCACTGTGGGGGAGACGAGAAGAGGCCCTTGGGGCTGTCCCGGAAGTCGGTCGAGGCCACCGCACCGGCACCGCCGGACACTTTGGCATCATCACGCGCGAAATAGCCGAACTCTTCGATGGCGGCCACGACACGTGGGTCATCGAACGGAATTTCGTTTGTGGTCCACTGGTCGTAGACCGAGGGTTCGACCGTGCGCAGCATCATGTCCTCGACCCAGTCGGTCGCAGGCCAGCCTGTCGCCGCACCACTTCCCAGACCAATGCACCATGGCACTTCGCCGTCGGCCACGATCTGGTCGGTCAGGGCCTTGAGCTCTTCCATGGTTTCAGGAATGTCATAGCCTGCATCTTCGAAGTTTTCCGGGTTGTACCAGACCAGCGATTTGACGTTCACGTTGTAGAAAAAGCCATACATCTGGTCGTTGCCATCGGCATCCGCATAGGTGCCCAGATCGACCCAGGACTGACCGGCGGCGTAGTTTTCGGCAACCCAGGAGGCCATGTCATCGCCCAGTGGCGTCAGCTGACCCTTGCCCGCCATCACGGCAGCCAGACCTGGCTGTGGGAAGACAGAGATGTTGGGGGCGGAGCCCGCTTCGGCGTCGATCACGATCTGCTGCTCGAAGCTGTCGGAGCCGGTGTAGATCACGTCGGCACCAGTGGCGTCTTCGAAATAGGCCAGCGCGTTGTTCAGATAGCCGTCTTCGGGTGTCAGCCAGGGGCCGAACACTGTCACGGTCTGACCGCTCAGGTCTGGGGCGTTTTCGGCCCATGCGTTGTAGCTGTCCCAGCTGAACGGACCTTCGCCGACCGGGAACGTGATGTGCCCGTCTGCATGTGCGGTCGCCGCCGTGATTGCCAATGCGGCTGCACTGGCCAGTAGAGTTCTGGTCATTTTGGTTATCCTCCCATTTATACCCAATTCGCACCGCCACTGAGACGGCCCGCCCACGCGATGGCACTTTGCCAAAGCGCTTTGGAATGGCCCGACCGTCGCTGAAAAACATCTGTCTGTCAAACACTGTGCGCGTGAGGGTCGCAGAAAGCGTAACACGCAGGGGTGGAATCGCCGAAGGTTTTGACGAAGGGGTCGCCATTGAGTAGCGTCGCCGCAATCTAAAGCGCTTTGGATCGGAATCCTGTGAATCTTAAGGAACTATCGAAACATCTGGGTCTCAGTCAGACAACGGTCAGTCGCGCGCTGAACGGATATCCCGAGGTGTCAGAGGCGACGCGGGCCCGTGTTGTGGCCGCAGCGCATGCCAATGATTACAGCCCCAACACCCGCGCCCAGGGCCTCGCCACGGGGCTGAGCCGCTGCATCGGGCACGTGATTTCGGTGGGTGATTCGGGTGAGATGGTGAACCCGATCTTTGGAGATTTCATGGCCGGTGCGGGCGAAACCTATGCCGCGCACGGCTATGACATGATGGTGACGCGGGTGGGTGAGCGCGACGAGGCGGAAACCTATCGCCGTCTCAAGGCGCGCGGTGCGGTGGACGGGCTGGTGATGCATTCCCCCCGTTTCAACGATTCGCGGCTGGACCTGCTGAATGATCTGGGGCTGCCGTTCGTGGTGCATGGCCGTTCAAGCGGGGCGCAGGTGCCCTATTCCTATCTCGATGTGAACAACCGGCGCGCCTTTTACGAGACAACGCGGCATCTGACGGGGCTCGGCCACCGCCGGGTTGCGCTGCTCAACGGGCAAGAGCAGCTCGATTTCGCGATTCGTCGTCGTCAGGGCTATGAGCAGGGCATGCAGGAGGCCGGGTGCGACATTGACCCGGACCTGATGGCGCAGGACGAGATGACCGAGGATTACGGCTATCGCACCGCGATCAGTATGCTGGATCTGCCTAGCCCCCCGACCGCCTTTCTGGTGTCGTCGATCATTTGTGCCGCTGGCGTGCGCCGCGCGCTGGATGACCGCAACCTGCGCCCCGCCAAGGACGTGTCGATTGCGACTTTTGACGACTGCCTCAGCTACTTTCGCAACAGCGCCGCCCCCCCGGTGTTCACGGCGATGCAGTCATCGGTGCGCGCAGCGGGTGCGACGCTGGCCCGGATGCTGATCGACCGGATCAACACGCCAAACGCGCCACATACCCAAACCCTTTGGGAGGCCGAATTTGTCGTCGGGGCCTCCACCGGCCCGATCAAGGACTGACCCCATGCTGACCCATGCCCGTTCCGATTTCCCCGACGGTTTTCTGTTCGGGGCCGCCACCTCTGCCTACCAGATCGAGGGCCACGGGTTCGGCGGGGCCGGGCGTGCCATGTGGGACGATTTTGCCGCGACACCCGGCAATGTGGTTCGTGCCGAAGACGGGGCCCGGGCCTGCGATCACTATCACCGCTATGCCAGCGATCTCGATCTGCTCAGCGATGCGGGCTTTGACGCTTACCGCTTTTCCACCAGCTGGGCGCGGGTGATGCCCGATGGGCGCACGGTCAATCCCGAGGGCCTCGATTTCTATGACCGGCTGACGGATGCGATGCTGGAACGTGGCCTCAAGCCGATGGCGACGCTGTATCACTGGGAACTGCCCTCGGCGCTGGCCGATCAGGGCGGCTGGCGCAATCGCGACATCGCGGGCTGGTTCGGGGATTTCACCGAATGCGTGATGGGCCGACTTGGAGACCGGATGTATTCGGTGGCCACGATCAACGAATTCTGGTGCGTGTCATGGCTGTCCCATTTTCTGGGCCAGCACGCGCCGGGCCTGCGCGACATCCGCGCCACCGCCCGCGCGATGCATCATGTGCTGCTGGCTCATGGCACGGCGATCGAGCGGATGCGCGGCATGGGGGTCATGAACCTTGGTGCTGTGTTCAACATGGAATGGGCGGCCCCGGCGGATGACAGCGCCGCGTCGGTCGAGGCGGCGGCCCTTTATGACGACTATTACAATCATTTCTTTGTGTCCGGCGCGTTCAAAGGCACCTATCCCGACCGGCTGGTCGCCGCACTTGGACCGCATCTGCCGCAAGGCTGGCAGGATGATTTTGCGACCATCACCGCGCCGCTTGACTGGGCCGGGATCAACTACTACACGCGCTCTTTGCTGGCCGGAAATGATGGTCCATGGCCGCATTTGCATGCCGTTGAGGGACCGCTGGAAAAAACCCAGATGGGGTGGGAGGTCTATCCCCAAGGCTTGCATGATTTCCTTGTGCGCACGGCGCGCGACTACACTGGTGATCTGCCGATCTATGTGACCGAAAACGGCATGTCCAATGCCGACCAGCGGGTCGATGGCACCGTGGATGACCCCGCCCGCATCGCCTATTTCAACAGCCATCTGTCTGCCGTGCGTGACGCCATCGCCAAGGGCGTACCCGTCAAGGGGTACATGGCGTGGTCACTCTTGGACAATTACGAATGGGCGCTGGGGTATGAGAAGAGATTTGGCATGGTGCATGTGGATTTTGACACGCTGGAACGGACGCCCAAAGCGTCCTGGCACGCGTTCAAGGACATGCTGGCGCGGTAGTTCCTGCGTGAAGAGGCAACCCTGCGACCTGCAGAAATAACTGCAATTACAAACCTGTAGGATAATGACGCCGATCGGTCAGCGTACCCGCTCGTATGGCGCAGAGACAAATCGCTTGCCTGTCAGCCATTAACAAGCAAGGATGTCGCATCGACGTTGGGAGAACCAAGGACGTTGGTGCCGAAGGAGCAACCGCCCCGGAAACTCTCAGGCAAACGGACCGACGTTGATGTGAAGACTCTGGAGAGTGGCATGTAATTTGTGCCCGCCGAAGGGATAGCGATCTCAGGCAAACGTACAGAGGGGGCATCACGCGTGAAGGCTTGTGCTTTCACGCTTTGGTGGTGCCGCAGGAATCCCAGATTTCCGAATGGCCCAAGACAAGTAGAGGCCTTCGATGACTGACCTTTTTCATACGCCGCTGCATCAGCTTCACGTCGCACTCGGTGCCAAAATGGTGCCTTTTGCTGGCTACGACATGCCGGTGCAATACCCGATGGGGGTCCTGCAAGAGCATCTGCACACCCGCAGCAAGACGGGGTTGTTTGATGTCAGCCACATGGGGCAGGTGATTGTCAGGGGGGTCGACTATCAGGCTGCCGCCACGGCGCTTGAGGGGATTATTCCGGTCGATATCCTTGGTCTTGGAGTTGATCGGCAGCGTTATGGGTTTTTTACCAATCCGGAGGGCGGCATCCGGGATGATCTGATGCTGGCCAACCGCGGAGATCACGTGTTCATGGTCGTGAATGCGGGCTGCAAGGCGGATGACATCGCCTATATGAACGCCAGTCTGAGCGGCGTCACCGTCACCGAAGTCACGGATCGCGCGCTGTTGGCCCTGCAGGGTCCCGCCGCCGAGGCTGTCTTGTCGACATTGGATGCGAACGCCGCCGATATGCGGTTCATGGATGTGGCCACGCTGTCGCTGGCCGGGGCGGAGTGCTGGGTGTCACGTTCGGGGTATTCCGGCGAAGACGGTTACGAGATTTCCGTCCCAACCGCACAGGCCGAGGTGCTGGCGCAGGCGCTGCTGGCCCACGCGGATGTCGAACCCATCGGTCTTGGCGCGCGCGACAGCCTGCGTCTTGAGGCCGGGCTGTGCCTGTACGGGCATGACATCAACACCGACACGACCCCTGTCGAAGGCGCGCTGAGCTGGGCAATCCAGAAGGTGCGGCGCAGGGGTGGTGATCGGGCCGGGGGCTTTCCCGGTGCAGACGTCATTCTGGGCGAGCTTGCCGATGGTGCGACGCGCAAACGCGTTGGCCTTCTGCCCGAGGGGCGTGCGCCGATGCGCGAGGGCGTGGCCCTGTTTGCGCAGGCCGATGACGATGATCCGGTCGGCGCGATCACATCCGGTGGCTTTGGGCCCACGGTCGGTGCACCCATTGCGATGGGGTATCTGCCGGTCGCGCACTGTGCAAACGGAACCACGGTTTTTGGCGAGTTGCGCGGCAAGCGATTGCCGTTGACGGTCACCTCGCTTCCCTTCATTCCTGCAAATTTCAAACGCTAACTGACGGAGACTAAACATGAAATACACAGAAGAGCATGAATGGCTGCGCCCCGAGGGCGACGTTGTGGTGGTTGGCATCACTGAACATGCCACAACCCAATTGGGCGATATCGTCTTTGTCGAACTGCCCGATGTCGGCGCCGAAGTGGCCAAGGACGACGAGGTGGTGGTGATCGAAAGTGTCAAGGCCGCCTCGGACATCATGGCCCCGATTGACGGTGAAATTATCGAGGTAAACACCGCCCTTGCCGAAAATCCAGCGCTTGCGAACGAAGATGCGACCGGCGCGGGCTGGTTCTTCAAGATCAAGCCATCTGATCCTTCGCAGATGGACGGCCTGATGGACGAAGCCGCCTATAACGCAATGATCGCCTGAGACTGCGGAGCCAAACATGACCTTCACCCCGACCGACTATCTGCCCTATGACTTTGCCAATCGACGTCACATTGGACCCTCGCCTGCCGAAATGACCGAAATGCTGAACGTGGTGGGGGCGGACGATCTGGACGCGCTGATCACGGACACGGTGCCGGCCAAGATCCGGCAGGCCGACCCGCTTGATTTCGGCAAACCTATGTCAGAGCGCGAGTTGCTGCATCACATGAAGGTCGTGGCCTCCAAGAACAAGGTTTTGACCTCGTTGATCGGGCAGGGGTATCACGGCACGGTCACGCCACCCGCCATTCAGCGCAATATCTTTGAAAACCCGGCCTGGTACACGGCCTACACGCCCTACCAGCCCGAGATTTCGCAGGGCCGTCTCGAAGCACTTCTCAACTTTCAAACAATGGTGTCCGACCTGACGGGGCTGGAGATTGCCAACGCCTCGTTGCTGGACGAGGCGACGGCCTGCGCCGAAGCGATGACCATGGCCCAACGGGTCGCCAAGACGAAGGTCAGAGGATTCTTCATCGACGAAAACTGCCATCCACAGAACATCGCTGTGATGAAGACCCGCGCGGCCCCATTGGGGATCGAGGTGCAGGTTGGCAAACCCGATGATCTGGATGCCAGCGGCGTCTTTGGCGCGATCTTTCAATATCCGGGGACCTATGGGCACCTGCGCGATTTCGCGCCCGAGATGGCCAGGCTGCACGAGGCCCAAGCCATCGGCATTGTCGCCGCCGACCCTCTGGCGCTGACATTGCTGAAGGAACCGGGGGCGATGGGGGCCGATATTGCTGTCGGCAGCACGCAGCGCTTTGGCGTGCCCGTCGGATATGGCGGCCCGCACGCGGCCTATATGGCGACCAAGCAGAACTATGCCCGGTCGATGCCGGGCCGGTTGGTGGGCGTGTCCATCGACAGTCACGGCAACCGGGCCTACCGGTTGTCTCTGCAAACCCGCGAACAGCATATCCGGCGCGAAAAGGCGACCTCGAATGTGTGCACGGCGCAGGCGCTGCTGGCCGTGATGGCCGGGTTTTACGCGGTGTTTCATGGCCCCCAGGGCCTCAAGGCGATTGCCCAACGCATCCATCGCAAAACGGCGCGGCTGGCCGAAGGGATCAAGGACGCAGGCTTTGATGTGCGTCCGGCGACGTTCTTCGACACGATCACGGTTGAGGTTGGCCCGCTGCAGGCGGCCGTGATGAAATCGGCAGTGGATGAGGGCATCAACCTGCGCGCTGTCGGCACCACTCAAGTGGGCATCACGCTGGATGAACGCACGCGCCCCGCCACCATCGAAGCCGTCTGGCGTGCCTTTGGGATCGAGCGCGAGGACAAGGACTACACCCCGCATTACCACGTGCCGGAAAAGCTGATCCGCACCTCGGATTATCTGACCCACCCGGTGTTCCACATGAACCGGGCCGAGACCGAAATGATGCGCTATATGCGCCGGTTGGCGGATCGCGACCTTGCCCTTGATCGCGCGATGATTCCGCTGGGGTCCTGCACAATGAAGTTGAACTCGGCCGCGGAAATGATGCCGGTGTCCTGGGATGAATTCTCGCTTTTGCATCCTTATGTCCCCCGTGATCAGGCGGCGGGTTATATGGAAATGATCGACGATTTGTCGGCCAAGCTGTGCGACGTGACCGGCTATGATGCGATTTCGATGCAGCCCAATTCCGGCGCGCAGGGCGAATATGCAGGCCTGTTGTCGATAGCCGGCTATCACCGCGCCAAAGGGCAGGATCATCGCAACATCTGCCTGATCCCGATGTCCGCCCATGGCACCAATCCGGCCTCGGCCCAGATGGTCGGCTGGAAGGTTGTGCCGGTCAAATCGGCGGCCAATGGCGACATCGATGTCGAGGATTTTCGCGCCAAGGCGGAACAACATGCCGAAAATCTGGCGGGCTGCATGATCACCTACCCCTCGACCCATGGCGTGTTCGAGGAAACCGTAACCGACATCTGCAAAATCGTGCACGCGCATGGCGGGCAGGTCTATATAGACGGGGCCAATATGAATGCCATGGTCGGACTGTCCCGTCCCGGTGATCTGGGCGGCGATGTCAGCCACCTGAACCTGCACAAGACCTTTTGCATCCCCCATGGTGGGGGCGGACCCGGCATGGGCCCCATTGGCGTCAAATCCCACCTGATCCCGCACCTTCCGGGTGATCCCAATACGGGCGAAGGGGCAGTGTCGGCGGCGGCCTTTGGCTCACCCTCGCTGCTGCCCATCTCATGGGCTTATTGCCTGATGATGGGCGGCGAGGGGCTGACGCAGGCCACGCGCGTCGCCATCCTGAACGCCAACTACATCGCCAAACGGCTCGAGGGGGCGTTTGATGTCCTGTACAAAGGGCCCACAGGTCGAGTCGCCCATGAGTGCATCATCGACACGCGCCCTTTTGCCGACAGCGCCCATGTGACAGTGGATGATATCGCCAAGCGTCTGATTGATTGCGGGTTTCACGCTCCAACCATGAGCTGGCCCGTTGCAGGCACGCTGATGATCGAGCCGACCGAATCTGAAACCAAGGCCGAGCTGGACCGGTTTTGCGATGCGATGCTCGCCATTCGGGCGGAGATTGCGGAGATCGAAAGCGGTACTGCCGATCCCGAGCACAATCCGCTGAAATACGCGCCGCACACGATGGAGGACCTGGTCAAGGACTGGGACCGGCCCTATTCGCGTGAAACAGGGTGCTTCCCGCCCGGCGCGTTTCGGATCGACAAGTACTGGCCGCCCGTCAACCGCGTGGACAATGTCTGGGGGGATCGGAACCTCACATGCACCTGCCCGCCGATGGAGGAGTACCTGGACATCGCCAGCTAGCGTGCGGCCCCGGCGCGATTTGTCGTGGAGGGGTTCGTGATCCGGCAGATCGCGACGGTGCCATGGTTGTGCTTTTCAATCCGCAAAACCCCTGCCAAACTCAGCGGAACGGATACATCCACACCTTGTAGTCAGCGACCAGAATATGCGCCCGATCAATCTCTTCCTGCGTCATTTTCTTGACCACCTCTTCGAGGCTGATCGCGGCGTCCGGATCGCCCCCGATGGCGGAAAGGGTGTACCACATATAGGCGCGCACAAGGTCCGGGGCAGGCATGCCGCGCCCGACCTCGTAGTACCAGCCGACGCCCGATTGCGCACCCGGATGCCCTTTCATCGAAGCCCGCAGGTACCATTCAAACGCCCGCTCGTCGTCCCGCTCGACCCCGAGGCCGAGGGCGTACAGGACACCGATCAACTCTTCGGCCTCGGCATTGCCCGAACGGGCGGCGGGCCAGAGCGCGTCATAGGCGGCCTTGTACGCGCCGGCCTCCATCAGATCGCGCGCCTGTTCCAGTTCGGCCAGCGCCGGGGCGGCCAGAAACACAAGGGCTATGGCAAGTTTGCGCATGTCATCCTCCTGAGTGCGACGCCGGTCTTCGCCGATGATCTGCCGCGCGCCTTGGGGCCGGATGATTTCATCCCCGTCGACGCGGCGCAAGCGCAGTTGGGGCAGCTCCTGTTTTACGACCGCATCCTGTCGGGCAACCGCAACATCGCCTGTTCCACCTGCCACCATCCTGATCTCGGCACCGGCGATGGTCTCAGCCTTGGCATCGGTGAAGGGGGCGAGGGGCTGGGCCCCAAGCGTACCGCTGGCACAGGCGATGATCGCATACGCAAGCGTATCCCGCGCAACGCGCCGGGGTTGTGGAACCTTGGCGCGCGTGACCTGACTGTCATGTTCCATGACGGGCGGCTGAGCATCGCGGACACTTATGAGAACGGGTTCAACTCTCCGGCCGAAGAGCGTTTGCCCGAAGGTCTTGATAACCTGCTGGCTGCCCAAGCCATCTTTCCTCTGGTCGCCCAATTCGAGATGGCGGGTAACCCGAAGGAAAACGAAGTGGCGGGAGCGGTGCATGATCGCATCGATTACGCCTGGCCGATCCTGACCGATCGGGTGCGCCATATCCCGGCCTATGCCGATCTGTTCGCCGCGGCCTATCCGCATATCGAGACGTCCAGCGACATCACGATTGCCGATATCGCAAATGCCCTCAGCGCCTTCATGATCTGGGAATGGACCAGTTTTGACAGCCCGTTTGATGCCTATCTGGGTGGAGATTCGGCGGCACTGACAGCGCAGCAGGTCGCGGGGATGGAGCTATTCTATGGCAACGCGGGCTGTTCGGCCTGCCACGCCGGGTCGCTGATGAGCGATCAGGAGTTTCATGCGCTGGGTCTGCCGCCCTTTGGACCCGGGCGCACGCGCCAATGGGACCCGATGGTGCGCGATGTGGGGCATATGGGCGAAAGCAACCGATTGGAGGATGCCTATGCGTTCCGTACGCCGATGCTGCGCAATGTGGCGCTGACTGCACCTTACGGGCACAACGGGGCTTATCCGACGCTCGAAGGGATCGTGCGGCACCACCTTGATGCCGAGCAGGCCTTTGAGGCGTGGACGCCGGAACTGGCCGCACTGCCCGAGGTGCCGTGGCTGTCACAGATCGACTTTGCCGTCTGGCAGGACAGCCGCGAAATGGCGCGGCAGCGTGCGGTGCTGAACCGCGCATCCGTCGAGATCAGTGACGCCGAGGTCGACGCCATCGTCGCATTCCTGAAAGCGCTGACCGGAGCGAGTGCGCAGTCGGACCGGCTGGGCATACCGGATACCGTACCCAGCGGCCTGCCCGTGGACGGGCCGATCCGCTAGCGCCCCTTCCAGACCGGATCGCGCTTTTCGGCAAAGGCGCGCGCGCCTTCTAGCTGATCTTCGGAGCGGTAGAGCCGTTCGACCGAGGCCAGTTGGCTCTTGGTGATCCGGTTCATCGCGTCCTGAAACTTGGCATCCTCAGCGTCGCGCACGATTTCCTTGATCGCGGCATAGACCAGCGGTGGGCCGGAGGCGAGCAGGCGGGCGAGGTCCCAGGCGCGCTCCATCAGGTCAGCGCCGAGCACGATTTCGTTGACCAGCCCCCAGCGATGCGCCTCGTCCACATCAAACCAACGCCCGGTCAGTAACAACTCCATCGCGATGTGATAGGGGATGCGCTTGGGCAGCTTGACCGAGGCCGCATCGGCCACCGTGCCCGAGCGGATTTCCGGCAAGGCAAATTGCGCGTGATCGGCGGCCAGAATGATGTCGGCACTCAGCGCCAGTTCCAGCCCACCCCCGCAGGCGATACCGTTCACGGCGGCGATCACCGGCTTGTTCATGTCGCGCAGTTCCTGCAGGCCGCCAAAGCCGCCGACGCCGTAATTGCCGTCGACCGCGTCGCCATCGGCGGCCGCCTTGAGGTCCCAGCCGGGGCAAAAGAATTTCTCTCCCCCGCCGGTCATGATCGCGACGCGCAAATCCGGGTCATCCCGAAAGGCCATGAATGTGTCGCCCATCACGACGCTTGTGGCCAGATCGATGGCATTGGCCTTGGGGCGATCAAGCGTGATTTCGAGGATCGCGCCCTCGCGGCGTGTCTTTACCGGGCTGTCGGTCATGTGCGCTCTCCTGTGGCGGCAAAGGGATCGTTGTCGGGGTCGGGATTGCGGATGTATTCGGCCCAGTTGGCGGCGTCCTGTGCAGGTTTTTCGCCGAGGCAGTCCTCGATCACGGCCAGTGCCATGTCCATGCCTGCCGACACGCCGGAGGAGGTATAGATCGACCCGTCCTTCACCCAGCGCGCGCTGCGCTGCCAATCGACTCCGCTGGTCTGGTCGACCACCCAGTCAAAGGCGAGCTTGTTCGTGGTGGCACATCGCCCTTCAAGCACGCCTGCCTTGGAGAGCAACAGCGATCCGGTGCAGACCGATGTGGTGTATTCGGCGCTATCTGACTGGTCTTTCAGCCATTTCAGAAACGTCTCATCACTATCCACATTGCGCGTGCCGCGACCGCCGGGGACAAGCAGCATGTCGTACTTGCGCCCGTCGTCAAAGGTATCCTCGGCATAGGTGCTTGGCCCGCCCGACGCTTTGACGGGTCCCGTTTGTGCAGCCACTGTGCGGATTTCGAAATCATCTCGAAAAAAGGAAAACATCTCGAGTGGCCCGTATAGGTCAAGCATTTCAAAGTCTTCAAACAGCACGGCGGCCAGTGTTCGCATCGGCTATGGCTCCTCTGCCAGTCGGATCAACGCATCGACCGCCACCGCGCGGGTCGGGGTGCAGATCAGCGGATTGACCTCAACTTCGCTGAGGGTGCCCTGATGCGCAAGGACGTAGGCCTGAATGGCAAGGACGGCCCGGATGATCGCGTTCCGGTCTGCGGCGGGTTTGCCGCGATAGCCGCGCAGGACGGGGGCAATGGCGAGGGTGTCGAGCGCGGATTGGATGTCGCCTTCGGCCACGGGCAGCAGCAGGGATGTGGAGTCACGCAGGAGTTCGGTCAGCACGCCTCCGGCCCCCAATGTCAGCACAAAGCCGTGGGCAGGGTCGCGAGTCACGCCGATCAGTAGCTCGGCAATGCCGTCTGTTACCATCTCCTCGATCAGGATCTCCGGAGTGCCGATGCGCGTGGCGGCCTCTGCGATGTCTGCGTGATCAAGGCCCAGAACCACCGCTCCGGCTTCTGTCTTATGTGCGAGGCCCAGCCCCTTCGTCGCCAGCGGAGCAGTCAGGGCCTGCGACATGGCCTGTGCGTCCGTCGCCGGGCCGGACGCGCGGGCCGGGCAGGCCAACCCATACGCCGAGAGGGCCGCCTTTGCCGCATCTTCGCCCAGCGTTTCGCGCGCTGCCCCGGTGCCCGGCAGGCACAGCGGCAGGTCGTGGGGGGCACGTGCGGGGCCAGCGGCGGCGATGGCTGCCAAGGCTTCGCGCAGGCCGAAGAAAGGGATGACGCCGCCCGCCATCAACTGATCGGCGACGTCTGGCGGCATCAGCTCGGGCAATGTGGCAACGACGCCGAAGGGGCGGCCTGTTTCGCGGCGCACATTGAGGGCCGCATCCGTAGCGCAGGTCCAATCGGTGGCGTCGGTGGCGGGGTAGTCGACGATCGACAGGGTCATGTCGATATGATCTCCGGTCATGCCCGCCCAGGCCTGCGCCATCGCCTTTGCGTCGCGCCAGATATACGTGTTGTAGTCCAACGGGTTGCTGAGCGCGACCATCGGCCCGAGCGCCGCGCGCAGCCGCGTGGACTGGACCTCATCAAGGGACGGAAAGGTCAGTGGGGTCTCCAGCGACATGTCCGCAATCAGGCTCGCCTCGCCCCCTGAGCAGCTGATCGAGGCCAGCCGCGTGCCGCCAAGGGGACCGTAGGCATGCAGCAGTTTCAGCGTCTCGAGGAAATCGGGCAGGGCGCGCAGACGCGCGATGCCAAGGCGGTCCAGCAGCGCCTGCGCGCCTGCATCCGAGCCTGCGAGAGACGCGGTGTGGGACACGGTAGCCTGTTGCGCCTGATCGGAAGCACCGACCTTGAGCGCGATCAGTGGCACGCCGCGTGCGTGGGCATTGGCCGCCAAGGCCTCCCAATGGCGCAAGGCCCCGAACCCTTCGATATGTAACCCGATGGCGGTGACGCGCGGATCATCGAGAAGGGCCATCGCGATCTCGGCCTGTGAGGTTTGGCCCATGTTTCCACATGTGACCACGTAGGCGACGGGCAGAGCGCGTTGCTGCATGGTGAGGTTGATGGCGATGTTCGAACTTTGGGTCAGGATCGCCACACCTTTTGACACAGGCATGCAGCCATGCTGGTCGGGCCACAGCAGCGCGCCGTCAAGCGCGTTGATGAAGCCATAGCAGTTGGGCCCGAGGATCGGCATGTCGCCCGCTGCGGCCACGAGGCGGTCCTGCAGGTCATGCGCGCCGGAATCCTCGGCCCGCGCCTCGGCAAAGCCGGAGGCGAAACAGACCGCACCACCCGCACCCATTTGAGACAGTTGGGCGACGACATCCACGGTTGTGTGGCGATTGACGCCGATGAACACCGCATCGGGGGCTT
This sequence comes from uncultured Tateyamaria sp., assembly GCF_947503045.1. Classification (GTDB taxonomy): domain Bacteria; phylum Pseudomonadota; class Alphaproteobacteria; order Rhodobacterales; family Rhodobacteraceae; genus Tateyamaria. Next base: position 228,127 of record NZ_CANNCF010000002.1, on the reverse strand, counting down.
CGGGCAGATCGTCCAGCGAGGGAAAGGCGCCATGTCCAGCTACGAGCGCGGCTTTGGGATGTACCGGCCAGATCGCCCCGTCAAATCCCATCTTTTCGGACTGTGCGATCACCTGCGCGCACCACGCGCCGCCACCTATCACGGCGATAGAGCGGGGGCGCAACAGGCGCTCAAGCCCCCGCATGGATATCTCTGCACATCTTCTTTTGACCCAAAATACCACGGGGAGCGCGAGGGGCAGCACCCCTCGTTCCCGCGATATCAAGATGGCCTGAACGCAACCGCATCAAGCCCCCAGCGGGCGCAGCAAATCGCGCGCGATGATGTGGCGCTGGATTTCGCTGGTGCCGTCCCAGATGCGTTCGACGCGGGCATCGCGCCAGAATCGTTCGATCGGGAAATCGTCCATCAGCCCCATGCCGCCATAGATCTGCAGGGTTGCATCGGTCACGCGGGCCAGTGTTTCAGACGCGTAAACCTTTGCGCTCGCAATCTCGCGGTTGGCGGGCAGGCCCTGATCCAGACGCCACGCGGCGGCGAGCGTCAGCCAGTCGGCGGCGTCGATCTCGGTGATCATGTCGGCGATCTGAAAACCCACCCCCTGAAACTTGCCAATGGGCTGTCCGAATTGTTTGCGCTCGGCGGCGTAGCTGAGGGCATAGTCGAAACACCGCCGTGCCCGTCCCACGGAAAAGGCGGCAACCGTCAGGCGCGTGGCGTAAAGCCACTCGTTCATCACTGCAAAGCCGCCATCGACTTCACCCAGCACTTGTGCATCGGACAGGCGGCAGTCATCGAAATCCAGAATGCAGTTCTTGTAGCCCTTGTGGCTGACGGAATTGTAGCCTGCGCGCACCTCGAATCCCGGCGTGCCGCGATCCACGAGAAAGGTGGTGATCCGTTTCTTGGGGCCTTTGTCGGTCTCGTCCACACCCGTGGCCACGAAGACGATGAAGAAATCGGCGTGATCCGCGCCCGAGATGAAGTGTTTGGAGCCATTCACGACCCAATCCCCGCCTGATCGCACAGCGCTGCATTTCATGCCGCGCACATCCGATCCGGCATCAGGTTCGGTCATGGCCAGCGCGTCCATCCGCTCACCCCGCACGGCGGGCAACAGATAGCGTTCGCGCTGATCGTCGTTGCAGGCCATCAGGATGTTTTGCGGACGGCCAAAGAAGTGGGTGAGCGCCATCGACCCGCGCCCCAATTCACGCTCGACCAGCGTGAAATCGAGATGACTGAGGCCCGCGCCACCCACCTCTTCGGGGAAGTTGCAGGCGTAAAACCCAAGCTCAATCACTTTGGCCTTGATCGCCTCGCCCAATGCGTGGGGCACCTCTCCGGTGCGCTCGACTTCGGCCTCATGGGGATAGATTTCACGCTCGACAAAGCTGCGCACAGTCGAGACGATCATTTCCTGTTCGTCGCTGAGGCCAAAGTGCATGGGGAGGCTCCTGTCCGGGGTGGTCTGAGGTCACCAAAACCCAAGCGGACGCGGCATGCCAAGGCAAATCCGACAGGACGCGGGCAGGATCAGACAAAATCGTGTGCGCTATTCGACGTCGAGAGGTTCGAAATCCTCGGCACGGGCGCGGTTCCAGCGGTGCAGATAGCCGTATTTGTCCTCTTCCTCGCGCAGCAGAAAGCCGTCAGGCAGGTAGGGATAGACCTCTTGACCCGTGACCATGTTGCGATCGCCCTCACGCATGAGCAGGTGATGGGGGCGGAAATCGTTGGGGTGGGACAGACCGGCAGCGCCTGTCATTTCGGCCAGCGCCTTGAGCGTATTCTTGTGGAAGCGATACACCCGCTCGGCCTTGTCCGGCACCACCAGCGCGCGTTGGCGCAGTGGGTCCTGGGTGGCGACGCCCACGGGGCAGTGGTTGGTGTGGCAGGCCTGCGCCTGAATGCAGCCGATGGCAAACATGTAGCCACGCGCGGAGTTGGCCCAGTCGGCCCCAAGCGCCAGCATCTTGGCCATGTCAAAGGAGGACACGATTTTGCCCGAGGCGCCGATCTTGATCCGGTCGCGCAGGCCTGCACCCAGCAGCGTGTTGTGGGCAAATGTCAGCCCCTCGACCAGCGGCATGCCAACATGGTTGGCAAATTCGAGCGGCGCGGCCCCGGTGCCGCCTTCCTTGCCGTCGATCACGATGAAATCGGGGGTGATCCCGGTTTCGATCATAGCCTTGACGATGCACATGAATTCGCGACGGTGGCCGATGCACAGCTTGAAGCCCACAGGCTTGCCGTCCGCGTTGTCACGCAGCTTGCCGATGAACTGCATCATCTCGATGGGGGTCGAAAACTCGGGATGGGCCGAGGGCGAGACGCAGTCCTGACCCATGGGGATATCGCGGGCTTCGGCAATTTCCGCGGTGATCTTGGAGGCGGGCAGGACGCCGCCATGGCCGGGCTTGGCGCCCTGGCTGAGCTTGAGTTCGATCATCTTGACCTGTGGGTCGCTGGCCTGTTTGCGGAACTTGTCGACGTCAAAGCGCCCCTCATGGGTGCGACAGCCGAAATAGCCCGATCCGAGTTCCCAGATCAGATCGCCACCGCCCTGACGGTGGTAACGGCTGATCCCGCCCTCGCCGGTGTCATGGGCGAAACCGCCCTTTTGGGCGCCTGTGTTCAGCGCCAGAATGGCATTGGCGGACATCGACCCGAAACTCATCGCTGAGATGTTGTAGATGGATGCCTCGTAAGGCGCCTTGCAATCCGGCCCGCCTATGGTGACGCGGAAATCGTGGTTCGTGAGGTGCTGAGGGACGACCGAATGGGTGATCCACTCGTAACCTGAATCGTAGACCCGCTGCTGGGTGCCGAAGGGGCGTTTGTCCTCGACCCCCTTGGCGCGCTGGTAGATGAGCGAGCGCTGGTCGCGAGAAAACGGTTCTTCGTCCTGATCGCTTTCCATCAGGTATTGCCGGATTTCGGGCCGTATTCCTTCGAACAGAAATCGCAAATGCCCCATGATCGGATAGTTGCGCAGGATTGAATGGCTGGGCTGCATCACGTCGTAGATGCCAAGGGCCGTCAGGCCCGCAAAGAACAAGGCCAGGACGATCATCCAACCCGACCAGATCAGGGCGATCAGGCAAACAAGCGTCAGGGCGGCGGATGCAATAAGAAGGCTGTAGCGGGTCATGATCGCATCCTTTGATGGGCGTCTGTCAGTCGCGCTTTCGAACGCGCGGGGGCTGGTCAGGTCTGGCCCTTGCGTGATTGTGCATTGCGTGCGCGGTGTTGCAAGGCTTGTTCGGGTGTGTGGGAACCTTGTGCGCAGCAATCGCTGCGAGTCACTCCGGTTTGCGGTCGGTCTGTGCGATGGTGCGCCCCTGTTGGCCGATCGGGTTGGGTCCATCGTAGGTCCACCTGTACGCGGGCGGGGTTGGCCCCTTGTTGCGTCCGCCCTGGTTCATCTGTTCCCATGCGTGGGACAGGATGCCCACCGAACGCGAAAGGCAAAACAGCCCGCGCGCCAAGGGTCCGGCGAATCCGAGTTCGGCAAAGATCACGGCGGTGGCCCCGTCGATGTTCATCGGCACGGGCTTGCCCTTACGGGTGTTGAGCGTGTGTTGAAGGGCGCGCGCGATGTCGGCGTAGCGACCATCGACCGTGCCTGCGCGCGCGGCCCCGTCCACCAATGTCAGCAGGCGCGGGGCGCGGGGGTCTTCGGGGGTGTGGAAACGGTGACCAAAGCCGGGGACGAAGCGGGTGCGTTCGGCCTGCCAACGGTCGATCATCTCTGCTGTTGCCGTCTCAAGGGCTGCGCCATCGCGCATTGCACTGTCGATCCAGTGATAAAGCTCGACCGCCTGTTCCCCGGCGCCGCCATGCACATCGTCAAGCATGTTGACGCCCGTCGCCATCGCCCCGTTGAGGCCAAGACCGCAGGTCACCGCCATTCTGGCGGCAGCGATGGAAGGCGCCTGGGGGCCGTGATCGACGGCGGCTACCAGCGCGGCCTCGAACAGCGACGCTTGGGCGTCAGTGGGCAAGTCCCCGCGTGTCATCAGCCAGATCATCTGAGGAAACGTGACTTGGCCGATCAGGGCCTCGATCGGGTAGCCGCGCAGGCGGATTTCGCCGGGCGCCATGTCGATGATGTCGGTGCGCCACCAGTCGGGGACATCCTTGCCAGCGTCGCTCATATCACACCTTCCTGTTTCAGGGCGTCCAACTCGTCGCCGGAAAGGCCCAGTTCAGCCCAGACGTCATTATTGTGCTCGCCAAGCGTCGGGGGCGGAGTTGCGACGGACGGTGCGCACCCGTCAAGTTTGATGCCAGTTGTGGCAACGGTGACGTCGCGCCCCACACCGGGAGCGTCCTTGAACGTATGCAGAAAACCGCGATCCGCGATTTGTGGGGTGTCCAGCACTTCGGGCACGCTCAGCACGGCGCCGGACGGGACGTCGATGTGGTTCAACTCTTCGGCCCAGACATGCGCGGGTTTGGTGGTCAGCACGGTTTCCATCTCGGCCTTCAGCGTCAATCGGTTCTGTTTCCGCATCTCGCGGGTGGCATATTCGGGGCGGTCGCGCAGGGCGCTCAGGCCCAGATGATCGCTCAGCAACACCCATTGTTCGTCCTTGTTGGCCGCGATGTTGATCAGGCCATCGGCAGCCTGAAATGCGCCGGACGGGGCGGAGGTTGCGTTTTCGTTGCCGTTGGCAGTCGGGGCGACCCCGCCGATTAGGTGGTTGGAGACGGCCCAGCCCATGGCCGACAGGACAGATTCGAGCATCGAGACGTCAATGAATGTGCCCCTTGGCGTGGCGTTCAGCGCTGCGGCCACGGCAAAGGCCGCGGTAATGCCGCCCATCGTGTCCGCAACCGGATAGCCGACACGCAAAGGTGCGCTGCCTGCATCGCCGGTGATCGACATCACGCCAGAGACGCCTTGAATGATCTGGTCATAGGCCGGGCGATGGACCCAAGGACCATCCTGCCCAAAGCCGGAAATCGCACAATAGACCAGCGACGGATTGACCTCTTTCAGCACCGCATAGTCGACGCCAAGGCGGTCCATGACGCCGGGGCGGAAATTCTCGACCAGCACATCGGCGGTCTTGACCAGTCGCAGGAATAACGCCTTGCCCTTGGCGCTTTTGAGATCGAGGGTGACCGACTTTTTGCCCGCGTTCTGGGCCAGAAAAGAGACGCCCATACCTTTGGCATTCAGGTCAGGATCAGCGCCAAGTTCGCGGGCCAGATCGCCGCGCCCGACCGCTTCGACCTTGATCACCTCGGCGCCCAAATGGGCCAGATGATGACAGCAGAAAGGGCCCGCCAGCACGTTTGTCAGATCGAGAACACGGATGTCGGACAGGGGGCGCATCGGGTCCTTGCGGTGTTTGAGGCCTGTTTTGGTGTGTCCAGTCAGGCAGCACCGGTTACAGGTTAGAGGCCTGATCGCGCGAAGGAAACCGTGTAGTGTTGCGGGGCTAGGCCGCTCTCAAAGCAACACCCGGCGCGTTTGATGCCCAAGGGCCGCGCCGGGTGTCACAGGTTTCAGCAGTCTTAGCGGTTCAGAGCGCCAACACCAGAGAAGCGGAAGGCCTCTTGTTCCAGCGCGTTCAACTCATCCGCGCTCATTTGATCGTGGGCCACAGTGATGCGGCCAAGGAAGACAAGCGGCAGTTCTTCGGCGCGCCCTTCGAGGTCGGCCTTGATCGCTTCTGCCGTGGCAGCACCCACATCGTCACCCATGCGCATAGGTGTGGCGTCCAGCTCGCCGCGACGGATCGCTTCCAGCTCAAGACCTGTGCCGCCCCAACCGGTCGAGAAGATGTCTTTCTCTTTGCCCATGGAGACTTGCGCTTCGACCGAACCCATCGCCATCGCCGTGTTGGCGTTGTGGATGATTTTGGCCTCTGGGTAGGATTGCAGGATCAGGGACGTGCCCTCGAATCCGCCTTCGGTCTGGTATTCACCGTAGTGCTCATAAACCGTGGTCCAGTTGCCCTTTTCCTCGACGCAGGCTTTGAAATCGCCCGAGCGTTGGTTGTCGGTGATGCCTGGAATACCCCGGTTCATGGCCATTGTGACGTCGTTGCCAAGGCGACCCAGCATGTATTCGCACATGGTCAGGGCACCGGCGGCGGACGAAAAGTCAAACCATGCAGCGGGTTGCGGGTCGAGGAACTTCAGCGGTGTGTGAAAGGCCCAGACATAGGTGGCAAAGCCGTCATTCTTGGCCAGCTTTTCGATGTTGTCACCCTGAATGGCCAGTTCGGACGGGCCAAAGATGACATAGTCATAAAGGTCCGCGTCCTGATCCACCTGGCTTGCATAGGTCGCTTGCAACGAGTGTTCGATCTGGCGGCTGGCGAATTCGGTTGTCTCGTAAGCGATGCCCAACTCGTCCAGACGTTTGGTCATCGCCAGATAGTTGCGCGCCCAGAAATCCGATGTGTCGGCTGAAGGGTAGATCAGCGCGATCTGGATCGGCTCGTCCAGAGTGCCGGAGTAAGCGACCGCTTCGCCGCCAACCACGGCTTGCAATGCTTCGAGTTTGCCGGGGGCGTTGACTTCGCCCGGCAGCCAGTGGTCGCGATCCGCGATGCCCGGCAGTTCCTGCAGCGGCAGATGCCCGTCCGCCCATGCGGCCCCGGCCATGGCAACGCCGGCCACCAGTGCGGTTGTTGTAAATAGTTTCATGTAAAGTCCTCCCGTTTCATGAATACGAAGCTGTTTGGTTCGGGCGCAGGTTTTGACCTGCGCCCGACCGCTTCGCTTGTTTGCCGATCACCCGCTTGGATTGGGGTTGCCAGCCGTCAGCAGGCCAACCGCAAGCAGCGCGATCAGCACACCAATCAGAGCCGCACAGAAGCGCAGCATTTTCTTTCCCTCGGGCGTGTTCAGGCCAGCCATCAGGCCACCCGCGCCGTCGCGGTCCTTTTTCTGCATCCAGGTATAGAGCGCGACCGAGCTGATGATCACGACACCCGATGCCACCGATTGCCAGAAGAATTCGATCCGCAATGTCACCAGGGCGTTGATCATCATCGACAAGAGCAGCACCCCGGCCAGCGAGCCGACAATCGCCGCGCGCCCACCAAAGAGCGACGTGCCGCCAACCACCACCGCCGCAATCACGTGCAGGTTAAAGTATGGGGCCGACGTCGCCTGAATGGCGTTCAGCTTGCCCGTCAGCATCACACCGGCAAGTGCAGCGCAAGCTCCGCACAGCACATAGGCATAGACCTTGTGGCGATTGACCGAGATGCCGGTCAGTTCCGCCGCTTCGGGGTTTGAGCCGATGGCGACCGTGTAGCGCCCGAAATAGCTGCGGTGCAGGATGAAGTAGCCCGCGATCATTGTCGCCAGCCCGATCAGCACCGGGATGGGTACGAAGCCCGGAATCTGGCCACGCCCGATATCCGTCAGAAAGTCGGGAAAGCGCGCCAGCACCAGCCCTTTGGCCAGCACGAGGGCAAAGCCACGATAGACCAGATCCATCGCCAATGTGCCGATCAGGTCAGGCACGTTGAAACGGGTGATGATCAGCCCGTTGATCAAGCCCATGACCGCCCCGAGGGAAATGGCGATGGGCACGGCGATATAGACAGATACGCCGTATTGCTTGATCAGAAAGGCCATGATGATTCCGGACAGGGCCGCAATCGAGCCGATGGACAAATCGATCCCGCGCTGGGTGATTACAAAGGTCATCGCCATCGCCATCGGCATATAGAGCGCCGCATCCAGCAGGATCAGGTTCAGGTTCGTCGTGCGGAAATAGCGGGTCGGTTCGACGATGCCCATGAACACCAGAATGGCGAGGATCATGACCATGGGGCCGATGATCGCGATGTAGGGCTCGAGCCGTTCCGTGAAGGAACGGGATGTCGTTTCGGTCATCGCCATTATGCGGCCTCCTCTGCGCCGACGATCATGCCAAGCACTTCTGTGATGTTACTTTCCGCTGTTTTGACGACGCCGACGCACTGGCCGCGGCGCTGCACGTGGATGCGGTCAGAGACCTGAAACACATCATCCAAAGAATGGCTGATTAGGATCACGGCAAGGCCCTGGGCCTTGACTGCTTCGATCAGTTTCAGTGTGCGTGCGGTTTCCTGTGGACCGAGGGCGGCGGTGGGTTCGTCCATCACCAGCACGCGCAACCCGTCATGATAGACGGCGCGCGCAATGGCGACGGCCTGACGCTGACCGCCCGAAAGGCTTTCGGTCGGGGCATCCAATGACTTCAGCTTGACCCCGAGGCGCTCCATCAGGACGCGCTCGGTCTCGGCCCGCATGCGTTTGTTGTCGAGCATGGTGATGCCGAAAATCTTGCGTGTCAGTTCGTTGCCAAGAAACATGTTGGCTGCCGGATCAAGGTGATCGGCCAGCGCGAGGGTCTGATAAACGGCATCAATCCCCTCTTCGATAGCCTCGGCGTGGTTGGAAAAGGCGACGGGCCGACCGTCCAGCATTATCTCGCCGGATGAGGGCTGATAGACCCCGGTCAAAACCTTGATGAGCGTTGATTTGCCCGCGCCGTTGTCACCAACGATGGCCAGCACTTCGCCGGCATGGGCATCAAGATCAACGTTGGACAGGGCGGTCACCCCGCCAAATCGTTTGGTGATCCCGCGCATCTTTACGAGTGGTTCGCTCATCGTGGTCTCCTCTGGCGCCGCATTGTGTCCCACGGAGGCGATCCGGGGCGGCAATTGGTCTTTGGATGTGCGTCCATAGGGCCCCGGCGCGGTTGCGTCGGGGCCCTATGGGCAAAGCCTTACTTGCCCCAGATTGCCTTGTAGGCATCGCGGTAAGGGGAATCCGGGTCGAATTGGTTGCTATCGCCCAGTTTGGCCAACCCTTCCTGTGTGACCAGCGCAGGCGAGGTCACATAGCCCGAGCAGGGTTCACCTTGAACGGCGCGGTTCAGCTCGTCCACCAGTTGCCAGCCTTGCAGGTTCAACGGCTCGGCCACGGTGATCGCCTGATATTGCGCACCGCGGATACGCTGGAAGGCAGCCTCGGATCCGTCCCCGGCAGAACCGGCGAGCGGCGCGCCGTCGCCGCTAATCCCGGCAGAGGCGAGGGCTGGCCCCATGAAGTCGAAATAGAGGTCGTTGATCGCCAGCGCGTGGGTCCAGCTGGCCCCGTATTTCTGGAGCAGCGAGGTGGTCAGCGGACCCATGCGGCTGGATGTGTCGGCGATTGGCGTGTCGACATATTCAAGGACGGTGCCGCCCATGGCCTCGATGGTTTCCTTGATCCTGTCGGCCTTGTCGATGGCGATCTGGTAGGTGCTGTCGGTAAAGATCACGACGCCTACATCGCTGCCGCCATCTTCCATGGCCCATTCTGCGGCCACTTCGGACACCTGCATCGCGTCCGTCGAAACATTCGCAAAGATGCCGCCGGGCGCGTCACAGCCAATCTTGGGACCCGAGTGCCATGCGACCATCGGAATGTTGGCCGCCGCGACACCCTCAAGGGCGGCCTGCTGTTCGACGGCGTCAAAGCCGTTGATGATGATCCCGTCGGGTTGCAGCGCCATGGCCTGACCGATGGCGGCGGTCCGACCCTGGATAGAACCACCCCCGTCCAGCACGCGCACGTCCCAGCCGATAGCGGCGGCGGCCTCTTCAACACCGGTGGTCACGCCCAGGATGCCGCCGTTTTTCAGATCACCCGCAAGTACCACGATGGACTTGCCATCGGCCGCTTTGGGTCCGCTTGTGGGCCCGTCAAAGGGCACTTCGGCGAGGCCGGGCAGACCAAAGCCTGCTATGACGCTGCCCACCAGGACGGTGTTCAAAAATGTTCTCTTTTTCATGTCGTTCCTCCCGTTACATGATCGCGCTCACGCGCTATTTCTTGGCGCCTTTGCGGCGTTGCGCGTACCCGGCGATGCCGATGGCAATCAGCAGGGTGACTCCGTTGAACAGCGGCTCGACCCAGAAAGAGCCGCCGAATTGTTGAATGCCGGAAATGCCGACGGCCAGAATGGCGACGCCGACGATCGTGCCCCAGACATTGACCCGCCCCGGCTTGATCGTGGTGGACCCCAGAAACGCCCCCACAAGGGCGGGCAGCAGGAATTCCAGCCCGACCGAGGCCTGACCGATGCGCAGTTTCGAGGCCAGAATGACCCCGGCCAGTGCCGTGATCGTTCCCGAGCACAGGAACGCGCCGATGACGTATTTGCGGGTGGGAATGCCGTTGAGCTGGGCCGCTTTCTGGTTGGCCCCGATGGCATAGAGATAGCGCCCGACTGGTGTGTATTCGAGGACGATCCACATGATGACCGTGATGCTCAGAACGTAGAACCCGGTGATCGGCAGGCCCGCAATGAACGTCCCGTTGATCGACAGGAACCCGTCCGGCAACACCCCGACCATTTGCCGCCCGCCCGTGTGCCACAGCGCCAGCGCGTAAAGCACGGTGCCGGTGCCCAGAGTGGCGATAAAGCTGTCGATCTTGGCCACTTCGACCAAGAGACCGTTGAGGAAGCCCGAAACCGCCCCGAGAACCAGCACCACGGCAACCGCCACGGGCCAGGGAAAGCCGTAGATCGTCTGCAGGCTGATCGCGAGGATGTGCCACAGCACGATACCATAGCCGACGGTCAGATCGATCCGACCGGCGGCCATGGGGATCATCGCCCCAAGGGAGAGAAGGGCGATGATCGCCTTGTCCGACACGATGGCACGCAGGTTCAACATGGTCGGAAACGTGTTGGGCAGCAGGATCGAGAACAGCCCGATCAGGAACACCGTCAGGATCACCAGCCCGTAGACCGGCAGGAACCGGGCCAGCCGCGCACCAAAAGACAGGCCCTTGAGGTCGGCCTTGGTCGGCTCCAGCGCGCCGGATTCAAGCGATTGCATTTGTAGGCTCCTGTGATGGTGCGATATTTCCGGCAGAGGCCGATTGGATCAGGTTCTCTGTGGACAGGCGGGTGCCGCTGAGTTCGTCCACGATGGTGCCCTGAGAGAACACGATCGCGCGGTGGCAGATCGTGGCGATTTCCTCGAAATCGGTCGAGACGACGATGATCCCGACCCCTTCGGCCAGCGCGCGGTTGAGCAGGGCATAGATTTCAGCCTTGGCGCCAACATCGACACCGGCGGTCGGGTCTTCGCAGATCAGCAGCGTCCGATTGGTGGCGAGCCAGCGCCCGATGACCACCTTTTGCTGGTTGCCACCCGACAGGGCCTCGATGGCGAGGCTCGGGTCATTCGGCGACAGGCCGAGTTCGGCCCCGATGGCACTGGCCTGCGCGGCCTCAGTCCGGGGGGACAAGATATTGAGGATCTTGCGGCCAATGCCATCGGGATTCAGAAACGTGTTTTCGCGGATGGTCAGGTTCATCGCGACGGATTCTTCGGTGCGGTCCTTTGCAACCAGACCGACGCCCGAGGCCAGCGCCTTTTGCGGGGTGGTGAGGTCGGGTGTCACGCCCTTCAGCGTCACATTGCCCTCGAACGGTTCAAGACCGAAGAGCGCCCGGCTGATGGCCTCATGACCGGCTCCGCGCAAGCCGACGAGGCCAACAATCTCGTTCTCGGCCAGTTCAAAATTCAGCGGGCCCACGCCGGCGACGCGAAAACCATCCAGGTTGAGAATGGTGTCGCCCTTGGGCGCCGTGCTTTTCGCGGTTTCGCGGGTTTTCCGCCCGACGATCTTTTGCACCAGCTCTTCAGGCGTGGTGTGGGCGATGTCGCGGATGCCAACCATCATGCCATCGCGCAGAACGGCAACGCGGTCGGCGACCTGAAAGATTTCGTCCAGACGGTGGCTGACATAGATCATGCCGACCCCTTGTTCGCGCAAGGGGCGCAAGGCCTTGAACAGCCGCTCGACCTCGTCTGCAGGCAGGGATGCGGTCGGTTCGTCCAGCACCAGAAATTCGCTGTCCACAGCCAACGCGCGGGCAATCGCGACCAGAGATTTTTCAGTACGCGACAGGGCCTCGACCCGCGTGGTGGGATCGAAATCGCAATCGACCTTTTTCAGAGCGGCAGCGGCAAATTCCTCGACCGAGCCCCAGCGGATCAAGCCTCCTTTGCGGGCAAAGCCGAGGGCCAGCGCGATGTTTTCGGCCACGGTCATCCATTCGATCAACCCGAGGTCCTGGTGGATGAAGGCGACCTTTTGGCGCTCGCCAAATCCGGCGGGACGGTGCTGGTAGGGCTCGCCATCTATCAAAACCCGCCCGGCGTCGGGTTGATGGATTCCGCCCAGCACCTTGATCAGCGTGGACTTGCCTGCACCGTTCTCGCCCAGCAGGGCCACAACCTCGCCGCGCCCTACGGACAAGGACACATCCTTGAGCGCGTAAGTCCCGCCAAAGTGCTTTTCGATGCCGTCAAAAAACAGACCTGACTGCAGGTTCTGCATTTAGTGCCCCTCCCATATACGGCTCAACGCTTCCGTTGAGTTACCCGTAACGTTGCGCTATTGTTTGGCGAAGGAATGGGATGAGTCAAGGGATTAGTTACCGGTAACGTAGTGAGCGGAAATGGCCGAAAAATCGCATAAAAACAACAAAGTAAGCCTTTCTCAGGTGGCAAACGCCGCCGGGGTGTCCAAGATGACGGCCAGCCGAGTGCTGCGCGGCGAGGGCGGCTATTCGGAAAAGACCCGTGATCTGGTCATGCATCAGGTCGATCGCCTCGGCTATTTGCCGAATCGTCTTGCGGCAGTGTTTGCGGGCGACAAAACCTCTACCTTTATTGGTGTTTCGATCCCCGATCTGGGCAACGAGGTGTTTGCGCAGGTGCTTGAAGGTATTGATCACAAGCTTGGCTCGTTTGGGCACCAAACCGTTCTTGGGCTGACACAGCATACCGAGAAGGAAGAAGAGGACTGGATCCATACCGTTCTGTCCTGGCAACCGGCGGGCCTGATCCTGACCGGGCGGTTCCATTCGACCCGTGCCACCGAGATGTTGCGCAACTCCGGGCTGCCGATTGTCGAAATCTGGGATCTGAACTCCAGCCCGCTGGATATGAGCGTGGGGATCAACCATTTTGACGCGGGCTTTGACATGGGTCGGTTTCTGGTGGGCTGTGGTTATCGCAACATTGGATATGTGGGCACGTCCCATGACACGGCCAATGCGGCCACCACGCGGCTGGCCGGGTTTGTCAAAGCGGTGACAGGCGGTGGCGGTGAGGTGACCAAGCAATTGTGCCTGCACGACACAGCCGCCTATTACCCCGGGTATTACGGCACTGAACAGTTGCTGACATCCACGCCGACGCTGGATTGCGTCTTCTACCAGAATGACGCGATGGCCTTTGGGGGTATGCAGTATTGCGCGGCCAAAGGGCTGAAGGTGCCCGGTGATATCGGCATCGCGGGCTGGGGCGATCTGCCTATTGCGGCGGTGTTGCCACGGCGGCTGACCTCGATGCACGTGCCACATCTGCGGCTGGGGCAAACGGCGGCCGAAATGATGATGTCGCGGCTGTCTGGCGAACCGGTGCAACCTGTGAAGGACATCGGGTTTCAGTTGATCCCGGGCAGTACCGTGAAAAACGTCGGGCTGCGCTGAGCGCCGCGAACCCTGCAATATCCGAACGACGGAGATGCCGAAATCGGCCTGCAAATTTAACTGCGATTAAATCTACTAAAGAATTAGTTGACAGATCAGTTGCCCTGCGAATAGCGTTGGTTTGCTGGCATAAGTCAGCTCAAATAATCTTTGGGAGGAGATAAGATGCGCAAGTATCTGCTCTCCGCGACTGCGGCTGCTGCCGTCATCGCGGGGTCCGGGTCTGCTTTTGCCGACGCAGCAGCAGCTCAAAAATGGATTGATCAGGAATTCCAACCGTCAACCCTGTCAAAGGCCGAACAGCTGGCCGAGATGGAATGGTTCATCAGCGCGGCCGAGCCGTTTAGCGGCATGGAAATCAACGTGCTGTCCGAAGGCATTCCGACGCATGGCTACGAATCCGAAGTGCTGACCAAGGCCTTTGAGGAAATCACCGGCATCAAGGTGAACCACCAGATCCTCGGCGAGGGCGAAGTGGTGCAGGCCGTGCAAACCCAGATGCAAACCCAGCGGAACTTGTATGACGGCTACGTCAACGACTCCGATCTGATCGGCACACACTCGCGTCTGCAACTGGCTTACAACCTGACCGAACAGATGGGTGGGGACTGGTCGGCGACGACCAGCCCGACGCTTGATCTGGATGACTTCATGGGCATTCAGTTCACTACGGGCCCGGATGGGAACCTCTATCAGCTGCCCGACCAGCAGTTCGCGAACCTCTACTGGTTCCGCAAGGACTGGTTCGATGACGAGGACAATAAGGCCGCGTTCAAGGCCAAGTACGGCTATGATCTAGGCGTTCCGGTCAATTGGTCGGCTTATGAGGACATTGCTGAGTTCTTCAGCAACGACGTGCAGGAAATCGATGGTGTGCGCATTTATGGGCACATGGACTATGGCAAACGCGCACCCGATCTGGGTTGGCGGATGACCGATGCGTGGCTGTCGATGGCAGGCACAGGGTCCAAAGGTGAGCCAAACGGTATTCCAATCGACGAATGGGGTATCCGGATGGAAGCCGGATCGTGCAACCCTGCCGGTGCGTCCGTGACGCGCGGCGGTGCGGCCAACGGCCCTGCGGCCGTCTATGCGATCCGCAAGTGGGACGAATGGCTGCGCAACTATGCCCCTCCGGGTGCGGCGTCGTTTGACTTTTACCAGTCGCTGCCCGCGCTGTCCCAAGGCAACGTGGCCCAGCAAATCTTCTGGTACACCGCCTTTACCGCGGACATGGTCAAGCCGAAATCCGAAGGCAACAACACCGTGGATGACGATGGCAACCCGCTGTGGCGGATGGCCCCCAGCCCGCACGGCCCCTATTGGGAAGAAGGCCAGAAGGTTGGGTATCAGGATGTGGGATCCTGGACGTTCCTGAAATCCACACCTTCGGACCGGGCACAGGCTGCATGGCTTTATGCGCAGTTCGTGACCTCCAAGACGGTCGATGTGAAGAAGTCCCATGTGGGTCTGACCTTTATCCGCGACACCACCGTCAACCACGAAAGCTTTACCGAACGCGCGCCCAAACTGGGTGGTCTGGTCGAGTTCTATCGTTCGCCTGATCGCGTGGCATGGTCGCCAACCGGCATCAACGTGCCTGACTATCCCAAGCTGGCCCAAATCTGGTGGCAGCAGATCGGTGACGTGAACTCTGGTGCGTTCACCCCCCAAGAGGCGATGGATCGTCTGGCCGGGGAAATGGACATCACCATGGCCCGGATGCAGGCGGTTGACGAAGCCGCGGGTGTCTATGGTGGCTGCGGCCCACGCCTGAACGAGGAAAAAGACCCCTCTGAATGGCTGGGCAAAGGTGGCGCCAAAGCGAAACTGGACAACGAAAAGCCGCAGGGCGAGACCGTCAACTACGACGAGCTGGTCGCACGCTGGAACCAGTAAACCATTGCCGGCCCTCCTGATCGGGGGGCCGGTGTCTTGGCCGACGCCTCTCCCATAGGCATCGGCCATCCTCTATCGGGGTGGGGAACACATGGTAGTTGAGCTAATTGGAGCGACAAAGTCGGTCCGTGGGATCACCCATATCAAGCCGACATCGCTCAAGCTGGAAACCGGGCACTTTAACGTGCTTTTGGGGCAGACCGGATCGGGCAAGACATCACTGATCAAACTGATGGCGGGGCTGGACCCGCTGGCCGGCGGGCAGGTGTTCATGGACGGTATGGATGTATCCAAACTGTCCACGCAAAAGCGCAATATCAGCCTCGTGCACCAGTTCTTTGTGAATTACCCGCACATGACCGTTTTTGACAACATCGCCTCCCCCTTGCGGGTTGCAGGCATGGCGAAGTCCGAACTTGAGGCCCGGGTGCAGGAGGCGGCGGACATCCTGCAACTGGGTCCGATGCTGAAACGTCGCCCGCATGAATTGAGCGGCGGGCAGCAGCAGCGCTGCGCCCTTGCACGCGCCATCGCCAAGGAAAGCCGGGCGGTGTTTCTGGACGAACCTCTGGCCAATCTGGACTACAAACTGCGCGAAGAGTTGCGCGAGCAACTGCCCGAGCTGTTTGCCGGGCGCGGGGCGGTGGTGGTCTATGCAACCTCCGAACCCGAAGAGGCCTTGTTGCTGGGCGGCAAGACCGCGTTGATGGATGACGGCGTTGTCACGCAGTACGGCACCACGGCCGACATCTACCGCAAGCCTGAAAACCTGACCGCTGCACGGGTGTTTTCCGACCCGCCAATCAATGCGGCAGAGGTAATCAAGACCGGGCAGACCGCGCGGATGAAAACCGGAGTCAGTTGGGATCTGGATGGCCCGGCAGCGGACCTGCCCGATGGACCCTACACAGTCGCCATTCGCCCACACCATGTGTCGCCGGTTTCAACGTCCGAAGGAGACGTTGCGATGGATGGCACGGTTCTTGTGACCGAGCTTTCGGGATCGGAGTCCAGCGCCCATTTCCAAATGGGTGAGGACGGGTGGGTGTCCCTTGCACACGGCGTTCACCCTTACGAAATCGGCGAAAACCATCGCTTTTACATGGATGCCAGCAAAGCGTTTTTCTTTGCCCCGGACGGGAGGCTCGCAGCCTGATGGCAAAGATCACATTGTCCAACCTGCGCCACTCCTATGCGCCCAATCCGCAAAGTGCCGATGACTATGCACTCAAGCAGATCGATCTCGATTGGGAGGACGGCGGCGCCTATGCGCTTTTGGGGCCGTCGGGGTGCGGCAAGTCCACGCTGCTCAACATCATTTCGGGTCTGCTGGTCCCGTCCGAGGGGCGCATCCTGTTTGATGATCGTGACGTGACTGGCCTGCCGCCTGATCAGCGCAACATCGCGCAGGTGTTCCAGTTTCCGGTGATCTACGACACGATGAGCGTGCGCGACAACCTCGCCTTTCCGCTGCGCAATCGCGGCGTGGAGGAGGGACGCATCGCGCAGCGCGTTGCCGAAATTGCGCGCATGCTGGATGTCGAGGACATGCTGGATGTGCGCGCCTCACACCTGTCGCCGGACAACAAGCAAAAGATTTCGATGGGCCGGGGTCTAGTCCGCGACGATGTGAATGTCGTGATGTTTGACGAACCGCTCACCGTGATCGATCCGCATCTGAAATGGAAATTACGATCAAAACTCAAGGAGTTGCACCAGCGGGTGCGCGCAACAATGATCTACGTGACCCACGACCAGACCGAGGCGCTGACATTCGCCGATCAGGTTGTGGTGATGCAGCAGGGCGAAGTGGTGCAGATCGGAACGCCGGTCGAGTTGTTCGAGCGGCCCCAGCACACCTTTGTCGGCCATTTCATCGGCTCGCCGGGCATGAACGTGCTTCCGGCCGTCCAGGCAGACGGGCGCGCGACCTTTCAGGGCCAACCCGTCGCGCTTGAAGGCAAGATCACCGGGCAGGGCGGGGCAACCGAATTGGGCATCCGGCCTGAGTTCGTCACCTTCGCAGACGAAGGCCTTGAGGCGCGCGTGCGCAAGGTCTCGGATGTGGGCCGCCATTCGGTGGTCGAGGCGATGGTGGGCGACACGGCGGTCAAGGCCGTGGTCGAGGGCGACGTGCCCGAACAGGGGGCGGCGGTGCATCTGCACTTTGCGCCCAAACACACGCGGCTGTACCGCGACGGCTGGATCGCAACGGAGGTGGGCCCATGAAAACCGAGAACGCAAAGGCGTGGTTCTTTGTCCTGCCCGTGCTGCTGCTGGTTGCCTTCAACGCGCTGGTGCCGATCATGACGGTGGTCAACTATTCGGTGCAGGAGACCTTTGGCAACAACGTCTTCTTCTGGCAAGGCCTCGACTGGTTCGAACAAATCCTGCGCTCGGACCGGTTTCATGCCGCCTTGGGTCGGCAGTTCCTGTTCACCTTCCTGATCCTGATCATCGAGGTGCCGCTGGGCATCATCATCGCGCTGTCCATGCCGAAAAAAGGCATCTGGGTGCCGGTCTGTCTGGTCCTCATGGCCCTGCCGATGCTGATTCCGTGGAACGTGGTGGGCGCGATGTGGAACATCTTTACTCTGCCCAAGATCGGCTTGCTCGGATATCTCATGAACGACGTGCTGGGCATCGCCTATGACATGACCCAGAACCCGTTGGCTGCTTGGATCACGATCATTGTCATGGATGTCTGGCACTGGACGTCGCTGGTGGTGCTTTTGGCCTATGCGGGCCTCGTGTCGATCCCGGATGCCTATTACCAGGCGGCCAAGATCGACGGTGCCTCTCCCTGGAAGGTGTTCCGCTACATCCAGTTGCCCAAGCTCAAGACGGTGCTGACCATCGCGATCCTGTTGCGGTTCATGGACAGTTTCAACATCTACACCGAAGTGTTCGTGCTGACCGGCGGAGGGCCAGGCAATTCGACGACACTGCTGTCGATTGATCTGGTCAAGATTGCGCTGGGCCAGTTCGACCTTGGGCCCGCGGCGGCGATGAGCCTGATCTATTTCGCGATCACTCTGCTGGTGTCGTGGTTGTTCTATACGCTGATGACGAAGGATGATGCGAAATGAAACAGACCCAATTCCATCATCTGTACCGTGCCCAAACACAGGGCAGCCCTGCGATGCCGTGCCAAAACTTTGCAGATGAGGTATGCACATGAGAAAACGCTCTCTCATACCGATCCTCTACGTCGCTTTCCTGATGCTGCCGATCTACTGGCTCGTCTCGATGAGCTTTAAGACGACAAACGAGATCCTGTCGGGTTTCAGCCTGTTTCCACAGACCTTTACGCTGGAAAACTACGCGGTGATCTTTACGACCCCGACCTGGTATTGGGGCTACCTCAATTCGATCTTCTACGTGTCTCTCAACACGGTGATTTCGGTCAGTGTCGCGCTGCCTGCGGCTTACGCCTTTTCGCGCTACCGGTTCCTTGGGGACAAGCAGTTGTTCTTCTGGCTTCTGACCAACCGTATGGCACCGGCGGCAGTGTTTGCCCTGCCATTCTTTCAGCTCTATTCATCCGTCGGTCTGTTTGACACGCACATCGCCGTGGCGCTGGCCCATTGCCTGTTCAACATCCCGCTGGCGGTCTGGATCCTCGAAGGATTCATGGGCGGCGTGCCCAAGGAACTGGACGAGACGGCCTATGTGGATGGCTATTCCTTCCCGCGCTTTTTCGTCACCATTTTCCTGCCGACGATCAAGGCCGGGGTCGGGGTCGCGGCCTTTTTCTGTTTCATGTTCTCATGGGTTGAATTGCTGCTGGCCAAGACGTTGACGGCGGTGGAAGCGAAACCCATCGCCGCCGAGATGACCAAGACGGCATCCTCGGCGGGCTACGAACTGGGGCTGCTGGCGGCGGCGGGGACGCTGACGATCATTCCGGGCGCCATCGTCATCTATTTCGTACGCAACTACATCGCCAAGGGCTTTGCCCTGGGGAGGGTATGATGAAACGTCTGATCCTGCCGCTGGGCCTGCTGGCCGCAAATCCTGCATTCGCCCAAGGCTGGGGCAATGTGGCCAACAAGGAGGAGCCTGCCTTTTCCTGGACCGCGCCGCTGTGGCCTTCATTCTGGATGGCGTGGACCCCGGCGACGTTCGTGTTGTTCTGCGTTCTGTTCAGCGTGATCGCCCTGATCGGGGTGCTGGAAGCAACCAAGTACCGCGATGGGTTGGAGCGCAAAGGCATCCTTGGGTTGACCACGACAATCGGTGATCGGCTGTTCATCACGCTTTTGGGGACGTCCTATATCTTTCTCGCGTGGCTCGGAATTTTTGGCCAGCCGCTGTGGTGGCCGCTCGGGCTTTCCATTGTCTGGGGCATCTTTTGTTTCAGGAAAGTGTGAGAAATGGCTTTGGATCACGGCAGCGATGCGTTTTACTTGATACGCGTAACGAGTGAGCGTGTGTGCGGAACGGAATGGCGATGAAAAAGAAGAAAAGCGAACTGCTGACGGAGGTGGAACTGGAGTTCATGAATGAACTTTGGGCCTTGGGAGAGGGAACTGTGCGTGACGTGCTGGACAAGCTGCCAGAGTCGCGATCCCTTGCCTACACCTCGGGCGCCACCATTCTGCGCATCCTTGAACAAAAGGCATTCGTCACCAGTCGGAAATCCGGCAAAAGCCACATCTATACACCGACCCTGGCCAAGGACGCCTACCAGTCACGCTCGCTTAAGGATCTGTCGATGAAACTGTTTGACGACACGCCCGCATCGCTTGTGGCGCGTCTGGTGAACGATGATGAATTGACCGAAGAAGCATTGGGGCAAATCCGGGCACTTGTGGATCGGAGGTTGAAAAATGATAGCGGGTGAAGCACTGCTCGATGCGTTCATCAATGCCAATATCCTGTTTGGTGTGGCATTTGTTCTGTGGTTCCTTGTCCGGGCCGTCATGTGCCGGGTCGGTCTGAAATACGCCTACGGGATTCAGCTGTCGCTGCTGAACGCGGTCTTTATCGCCATTATCTGCGCCCCGTTTCTGGTGGCAGGGTTCAGCGCACTTCAGGGGTCCGGCGTCGCCAAAGGCGTGAACGTTAACCTGTCGGACATGGTTGTGTCCTACTACCTCAATGGCGGTCTCAAGATGAAAGCCTCGGATTTCGAGGGGCTGATCCTGATGCGCGATACGTTCATCCTGAATGTGATGCATGCGGACGGTCTTTTTGCACGGGCGGTGATTGTGACCTTTGTGGTCGGGGTTGCCTTGGGGTTTGTGCGCCTATGTTATTCGATCTTTTGCCTCTGGCGGATTGTGGCCAGCAGCTATGACCTGCGCCGTATCGGACGCGTCCGTATCCGCCTGTCTGACCGTACGCTGGTGCCGTTTTCGACGCGGGGATTTCGCAATTACTACGTCGTTATCCCGTCGCAAATGCTGGGGCAGCGGGACGAGTTGAAGGTCTCTCTGGCCCATGAATTCCAACACATCCGCCAGGGCGATCTGGAATGGGAAGTGCTGCTTGAAGTGATCAAGCCGTTCTTTTTCCTCAACCCGGCCTATCATGCGTGGAAGCGGCAGGTTGAGCATCTGCGCGAGCTGAGCTGTGACAGCAAGGTCATGTCGCACGGTCGGATCGACGTGCGCGAGTATTGCGAAACACTGTTGTCGGTGTGCCAGCAGACCCTGCGTCGGGACCGCGCCTTTCTGTTGGCCGTGCCCAAGGTGACGCTGGTGACGGCGGATCGCACACCAGTGAAGATCGGCAAGAGCCTGCTTGAGCGCCGTATCCTATCGGTGCTGGATGCGCGGCGGCTGCGGTATCAAAAGCTGGTCTTTGTCACCGCCGCCATTCCCCTGATCGCAGCGGTCGCCTTTACCTCGGTCGCGATCCAGCGGCCCGGTGACTGGAGCCATGACCGGCTGATGCTGTCGACTGTGGTCAACCTTGACCGGCTGGACGAGATCAACCGGCTGTCCACCTTCGGTCGTATCCGTAACTAAGGCCCGGATTAGAAACGCAAAGCGCGCCCCGGGATGAGGGCGCGCTTTCTTGTTTTTCAGTGTAGGCTCAGTCCCCGTCGGCGACGCCTTCAGCCTTGCGCTTTGCGATCCGCGCCCGGTAGCTGGGCAGCAGGATCAGGATGGCCGCGATGACCAGCAGGCCAAGCGTCATGGGCCGTTCCCAGATAAAGCTGACCCCGTCGTAAAGCTGCATGGAGCGGGCAAAGTTGTTTTCGAGGATCCCGCCCAGAATGAAGCCGATCAGCAGTGGTGCCAGCGGGTAGTCGGCGAATTTGAGAGCGGTCGCACAGACCCCAAAGCCGACAAGGATCAACAATTCGGTTGCGTTGTTCTGCCCGATATAGGCCCCCATCAAGGTAAAGAACAAAATGAACGGGATGAGGAAGTTGCGCGGGATCGACAGAACCTTGGCGATGTAGGGGATCAGCGGCAGGTTCAGGATCAGCAGCACCAGATTGCCGATGAACATCGACATGATCACGGCCCAGAAAATCTGCGGCTCGTCGATCATCAGGCGCGGGCCGGGCGAGACGTTGAGCGCGATGAGCGCGCCCAGCAGGATTGCCGTGGTGCCCGAGCCGGGGATGCCCAGTGTCAGCAGTGGCACGAACGAGCCCGTGCAGGCGGCGTTGTTCGCCGTTTCGGGCGCGGCAAGACCCTTGATCGATCCCTTGCCGAACTCGGCCTGCTCTTCCTTGGTGGCGAGGTTGCGCTCAACCGCGTAGCCGAGAAAGCTGGCGATGGTGGCACCCGCACCGGGCAGGACCCCGATAAAGAACCCCTGCACCGATTGACGTCCGACCACCGGCGCGATGGAGCGCGCCTCGGCACGGGAAATGCGCAGGTCCTTGATCTCGTCCTCGGCGCTGCCTGCGACTTTGGGCTTGAGAACGAGAAACAGCGCCTCGGGCAGGGCAAACATCGCCATGGCCAGCGTGATAAAGCCAAAGCCGGACTGCAGATCCATGATGCCAGCGGTAAAGCGCGGCAGGTTGAACAGAGCGCCCTCACCCACGGTGGCCATGATCAGTCCAAGCAGAGTCATGATCATGGCCTTGGCGACCTGACCGGTGCCCGCAAAGGCGGCGATGGCCGACAGGCCCACCACCATCAGCGCGAAATACTCGGCCGAATGGAACAACAATGCCACCGATGACAGCATCGGCGCGAAGACCATGAGCAACACCGCCCCGATGGTGCCCCCGGCAAAGCTGCACACGGCGGCGATGGTCAGCGCCTTGCCCGCCTTGCCCTGGCGCGCCATCGGATAGCCGTCAAAGCTGGAGGCGACCGTGCCCGCAACGCCGGGCGCGTTGAGCAGGATTGACGACGTCGAGCCGCCAAAGATCGCGCCGTAATAGACCCCGGCCAGCAGGATCAGTGCGGCGGATGGATCGCCCATCGAAATGGCAATGGGGATCATAATGGCGATGATCGACATTGGGCCAAGCCCCGGCAGCATGCCGATGAATGTGCCGATCAGACAGCCCGCGATCACCATCGCGAGGTTCTGGAATGACATGGCGGTCTGCAGACCGATCAAAAGTCCTTCAAGCATCGATCAGCCCCCCAGAAAGCCGGGCAGCGGACGCAGGAAGATGCCAAGCACCTCCTGCACCAAATACCAGACGATGACAGTTGCGATGAGGGCGACGACGACCATCAGAACCCATTTGCGCTCGCCCAGTATGAACGCGCCGAGAAACAGGAATGCGGTTGTGGAAAACAGAAAGCCTGCCGGGCGCAGCAGCAGCGCATAGGCGACCATCAGGCCGAGCAGCAGCACGGCTTGGCCGAGTTTGTACTCGTGCAGGCGGCGATAATCGATCTCGGCCTCTTTGGGCTCGGATTTTTCGATGCCGGACAGGATGACGAGGCAGGCGATAATGGCCAGAACCGACAGCGCCTTGGGAAAGGTGCTGGGCCAGATCGGGTTGCGTTTCATGAACGGGGCGAGGCTTGCATCCATCGTGAACCAGGCCGTGTAGCCGTAGACCAGGCAAATGCCCAGCAATATCAGTGCGATCCAGCGATCAAGCGCCATCGTTTTGTCCCCCCGGAAAACAAAAAAAACGGCAGAGCGGCGGACCGCTCTGCCGATGAAATCAAAGCTTAGAGAAAGCCCAGTTTCTTCATCAGATCGCCGATGACCTTTTCCTGGTCTTCGAGGAAGGCGCGGAAATCGTCACCGTTGTTGTGGATGTTGACCCAACCGTTACGCGCACGGACTTCTTCCCATTCGGGTGTGTCATACATCTTGGTGATGGCGTCCTGATAGGCGGCCAGCTTGTCGTCCGGCAGGCCGGGCGCACCAAAGAACCCGCGCCAGTTGACGAAAGTGGTGTCGATACCCTGTTCGGTCATGGTCATCGCATCTGCCGCCGCGGGCACCCGCTCTGGGGACGTGACGCCGATGATTTTGACCTCACCCGCATTGGCCAGATCGATGGCTTCGGACAGGCCTGTGGACAGGGCTGCGATCTCGCCCGACAGCAGGGCTGCCATGGCTTTGCCGCCAGCATCGTAAGGAATGTACTTCACTTCGAGCGCGTCGCGGCCCGCTGCTTCCATCACCATCGCGGCCACAAGGTGGTCCATGCCACCCGGAACCGAGCCGCCGCCAATCGCGGTGCCCGAGGGGTCCGCATCATAGGCTGCGATCAGGTCTGCCATGGTGTTCACGGGGCTGTCCTTGCCCACGACCATTGCGGCATAGTCACCGATGGTGCCCGCCACGAGGGTCAGGTCCCGGAAGCTCTGCGGGAACACGCCGGTGAGCGAGCGGATCACGATGGGGGTCGAGTTGACCATCAGGGTGTCATGGTTGCTGTCCGCATTCTCGATCAGAAAGCCGATGGCCTTGCCACCGCCGCCGCCGGACATGTTTTCGTAAGACGCCGTGCCCACCAGACCGGCGCCCGTCAGGGCCTCACCCGTCCCGCGCGCGGTTCCGTCCCAGCCGCCGCCAGCACCGCCGGGGATCAGAAAGTGGATCTTGTCCACAACCTGGTGACCGTCCGCGAAAGCAGATGAGGCAAAGCCCATCGTGGCAACAGCTGCTGCAATCAGGGCCCTGCGGCCCAGTGTAAATGTCGTCATTCTTTCCTCCCATTTGACAACTGCCCGCACTGCGGCTCAGTTGCCTTAACCAAGACATAACAACCTGACACTGACCTGACACCGATAAAATTGGCACCTGACGCAGATGAAATTCCTTCTTGTGGAAGACAATCAGGAACTCGCAAGTGCGATTTCATCCCGCATGCGTCAGGACGGGCATGTTATTGAACATGCACCGAATTTATCCGATGCACAGGCCTTTATCGAAACCACCGAATTCGATCTGATCCTTCTGGATATCATGCTGCCGGATGGGGACGGGCGTGCCTTTCTCAAGCGCCATCGCGCCAGCCAACTGGACACGCCGGTGATCATCCTGACCGCGCGCAGTCAGGTTTCGGATCGAATCGGCACGCTTGATCTGGGTGCGGATGACTATGTGACCAAGCCGTTTGATCACGCCGAACTGGAGGCCCGCTGTCGCGCAGTGTTGCGCCGCAAGGCGGGGACCTCGCAAACCGTGATCGAGCTGGGCGGTGTGCGATTTGACCCTGTCGCCGGGCTTTTGGATGTGCGCGGGCAACGTGTCAGTTTACGCAATCGGGAACTGCGTCTGCTCGAGCTGTTGATCAATGCGCCCGGGCAGGTCTTTTCCAAGCAGAAGCTGGCCGATCGGCTGTTTTCCTATGACCATGATGCGTCCGAAAACGCGATCGAGGTCTATGTCGGACGCTTGCGCAAGCATCTCAAGCCGTCTGATCTGACAATCACCACCCTGCGTGGGCTTGGCTATCGGCTCGACAATGGGTCATAGCCCGTCCGTTTCCGGTTCTCTCAGGAACCGCCTTGTCCTCAGCCTGATCGGCGGCGCGGCCATTCTCGCAGTCTTGCTGTTCTTTGTGGTCCGGAACTATGCGGCTCAAGTGGCACAACAGGGGCAGGACAACATCTTGCGTGCCTCGGTGACGTCGATTTTGGATGCGGCGGCCATTCGCGAAGGAGAGGTCGAGGTTGATATCCCTTACGCGGCATTTTCGATGTTGGGCACCGCGTCGGACGACCGGATTTTTCATGCCATTTATCAGGATGCCAGATTTCTGTCTGGCTATCCCTACCTGCCGATGGCTGCCGGGCGGGGGCGCGAAAGCACCTTTGCCACGGTGTCTCATCAGGGCGAGGCCGTGCGCGTCGTGACGGCCAGCCGCGTGTTGATCGCAGATGGCAAACGCACGAATGTCCGGGTGGCGCTTGCGCAAACACAGGATGCGTTGTCGGGCCAGCTGGAGCAGATCTCGAAGAATGCCGCCCTTTTGGGGGCGGGCTTTTTCGTGCTGGCCATCTTGTTATCCTTTTGGGCCACATCGGCCACCATAGGGCAGTTGAAGCGGCTGACAGACGCGGTTACTCGCCGCGGGCCTCAGGACCTCAGTCCGTTCCAAAAACCGGTGCCGTCCGAGATGCTGCCGCTTGTCACCTCGCTCAATTCCCTGATGGGGCGGCTGGATCAGTCTCTTGGCCAGTCCGAAGACTTCATCGCCGAGGCCGCACACCGGGTTCGCACGCCGCTGGCCACTGTGCGCTCTTATGCGGAAGCGACGTTGCAGCGTCTGGACAAGGAAGAAAACCGGCAAGACATGCGTTCGATGATGCGGGCCATCGACGAAAGTTCGCGCGCAGCCGTGCAGTTGCTGGATCATGCGATGATCACTTTTCGCTCGGATCATCTGGAACGGCAGGATATCGACCTTGCGCAACTGGTCGATGAACTTGTAGTGCGATTGACGCCGATTGCAGAGATGAAAGACCTGACGCTGCACTATGAAAGCGACGGGCCGGTGCCCTATTCCGGGGACCCGATCCTGATCCAGAATGCGGTGCGCAATCTGCTCGACAATGCGCTGAAATATGCCCCCATCGAAGGCACGGTGACCATCGCAGTCTCCGCCACCCCGCAGGTCGTGATCAACGTATGCGACAGTGGCAAGGGATTTCCTGACGGGGAACTTGAGACGCTGACCTCGCGATTCAAACGCGGTGCAAATGCCGAAGGCACAATCGGGTCAGGCCTTGGATTGACGATTGCGATGGATGTGGCCTCGGCCCATGGCGGTGTGCTCAAGCTTTCAAACCAACCGGAGGGCGGCGCGTGCGCACAACTCTTGTTCTGATATTTTTGCTGCTCCCGGTGCTTGCCCTCGCGCAGGATTGGGAGGATCGGCGTGTCTTCGGCAACCCGGAAGCAGAGACGCAACTGCGCATCATTTCCAGTACGGATACTTCGCTGTTTGCGCCGGTCATCGAGCGCTATCTGGGCGATAACACGGACCTATCCGTCGAATACCTCGTGACCGGAACGTCTGATATCTACACAATTTTTCGCGAAAATCCCGAAGCCTTTGATGTGGTGATTTCAAGTGCGATGGATTTGCAAATCAAGATTGCCAATGACGGCTTTGCACGGCCGTTGTCGAATGTATCGCATCCCGAATGGGCCCAGTGGCGCAGCAGCCTGTTTGCTTTCACGTCCGAACCTGCGGCGATTGTGATCAATCGGGCGGCATTTGCAGGGCAGGCCATCCCCGGCACCCGTCAGGAATTGATCGAAGCCCTGCGCGCGCGCCCCGAGATGTTTCGTGGCCGCGTTGGAACCTATGATGTGCGTCAATCCGGGTTGGGATACCTGTTCGCCACCCAGGACGCCCGCGCATCCGAGACATACTGGCGCTTGATGGAGGTCATGGGGGCCTTGGATGTCCGGCTGTATTGTTGTTCGGGCGATATGATTGATGATCTGTCGGATGGCACAATCGCTGTCGCCTATAATGTGCTGGGAAGTTACGCGACCGCCCGAGTGGACAGCCGGGAGACACTTCAGATTATTTTACCATCCGATTTTCCAACGACCATGATGCGCACGGCCATGGTGTCGCGCGCGGCACCCCATCCCGAACGCGCCGATGCCTTTGTGCGGCACCTGATCGCGCTTCAATCCAGTGCGGATGGGGGTGTCCTTCCGCTTCCGCCAATAGACGCGCAGGTCAACGACCCGGATGGCGCAACGATTGTTCTGGAACCTGCTCTCATGACGTTCCTCGATGCGCTCACCCGCAAGAAATTCCTTGCCGAGTGGGAAGACGCGGTCATCCAGAAGTAAGTCATGTCAACGGCCGGATCTGGTTCAATGGATTTGCTGCGGTGGTCGCAAGGATGGTGAGCTATTTACCGTTGTCCAACCCCTCGCGACGAGAAAGGGGATATCGTCGAATGTTAGGTTGGGTTTCGTCCCATTGAAATCAGGCTGACTGGGAGCAGAAGGTTTTTGATTGACGTGCATGTCTTATAATCTAAACGTTCGGCCCGTCGTAAAAAACTGCGTGGAATTCATTAAATGTACTTTCGAAATGGATAGCACTTTTTCGAATTTTCAGAAATTCTAAGAGACATAATTCAATTTGTGTTTCAATTCACCTTCGTTTTGAGAGATATCCTCAGAATCACGTGCCAAAGAGAATTGATCGACCGCACTGCTGAGGGCTTCTGCTTCTCCGCGCAACGCAAAACTTGCGGCCGTCATTTCTTCAAACATGGCGGCATTCTCCTGGGTCACGTGATCCAGGTCTGTCACGCCTGCGTTGATCTCGCTCAGCCCGGAGGATTGCTCGTTGGTCGAGGTCGAAATTCCGGACAGCCGCCCGGCAATCTTTTCCACGGACGAGTACAGGTGGGTCAACGCATTGCCTGACTTCTCAACCAATTCGACACCGTGATGAACATGTTCACGGGACGTATCGATGAGAGCCGTGATCTCGCGCGCCGCATCCGCGGACCGTTGCGCCAGTGCACGCACTTCGGTTGCAACGACGGCAAACCCTCGGCCCGCCTCTCCGGCACGGGCGGCTTCTACTCCGGCATTCAACGCCAGCAAATTTGTCTGAAAGGCGATGTCGTTGATAAGCGACGTAATCTGGCCGATCTGTTCTGACGACGACTTGATTTCGTCCATGGCGCGTACGGCTGCGTCTGCGACTTCGGCCCCTTCTTTTGCCTTCTCCTGTGCCTGCACCGAGATGGTGTTGGCTTCGGCGGACCCTTCGGCAGATGTCTTGACCGAAGCAGTCATCTCATCCAAGGCGCTGGCCGTTTCCTCCAGCGTCGCGGCCTGTCTTTCGGTTCTTTTCGACAGGCTGTCTGCTGCGCTGCTGAGTTCTGCCACCTCGTTATGAATGGAGACAGCGTTGTTTTTCACGGCGGCGAAAGCGGTATTCAGGCTGTTGACGGCTGTATTGAAATCCATCCGCAACTTCTCGTACTCTTCTGGAAACGTTTGTGAAATTGTCGATGACAAGTCACCGGTCGACAAGGCGTGTAATGCCTCGCCCAATGTTTCAACGACACCTCGCTGTTCTTCAGCGCGTTGCGCGTTGATGGCCGCATTTTTGGCCTCCAACGCCTGTTCTTTCTCGAGACGTTCACGTTCCAGCCGTTCCTTGTCTGCCTTGGCCTTTTGCTGATCCAACTCGCGCTGACGGCGTTCCTGTTCCCGTTCGGATTCAAGTTTTTTCTGCGCAGTTTCCGCCTCAACGCGTTCGGCTTCCAATTGTCTTGTCTCGATCATCGTGTCGCGAAAGCGGATCAGCGCCTGACCGAGAAGCCCGATTTCATCCCCGCGTTTATCAAGGTCGGTTTCAAATTCCGTGTCCCCGTCATGAAGCTTGGCAATGATCGACAGTGACTTTTCCAACGGGCGCGTGACGGACAGCGAAATTGCATAAAGCATCGCGCCAAAACCGATGAAGGCCAAGGCGCCAATGATCGCGGCCATCGTTTTGGCCTGGCGAATATCGGCCTCGACGAACGCGCGCGTGTAAGCGGTGTAAAGATCGCCAATTTCCGTCCCATCGTCCCTGTGCAGCGGCGTGCGGTAGATTCGCAGCGAACCGACATTGATGATCGTGTCCTGTGCCGGGTCCATTTCGGACAGTTGCGAAATAAGTGCATTCCACTCTTCTTGCCACTCCATCTCGTTTGAGGTGCGTGCCATGACGTCCCCCGAGGACGTCACTTGCGCAAACTGAAATGACGATACGCGCGCCAGGCCTGAAATCGATTTCTGAACACTGTCCGTATTATAGTCCCAAACCGCCTCAACAAGCGAAGGACCGATATATTCCTTGGCCGACTGATATTCGTTTTCAAAATTCTGGTACAGCTCGGCGCTGTATTTCGTCGCCCAAAAGAACGTCAGCCCCAAAACAAGCAACAGAACAGACGCTTGCGTTGGAATCAAAAGTTTTTGTTTAATGGACAGTTGTGGCATTCATTCGCATCCGGCTCGTTCCAGCCCGTGCAAACTAGAATCGGAAAGTTGCCATCTTGCTAACGGTAGTTTCCGGAAATCCGAACAGTCTTTAACCGATGTTTCAGACTTTCTTGGCTACACGTTTCGCCACTGAAACTGCGTGCTCCGGGGCCCGGCGGCGCGGCGTTTTACACCTTATGTAGCGGAGAAAACATGAACACGATTACCAGACGCGGCGCTCTTGGCGTATTGAGCGGAGCCATTGTTTCAACTGTTGTCCCAAGCGGCGCTTTTGCTGCGATGGGACCGTATAAATTTGTGCGCATCGACGGTCTTGCCGAGCAGGCGGTTGGTGAGGCGCTATTGAAAGAAGTGTACAAACGGGCCGAGATTGACATTTCCGTCACGCCAATGCCCGGTAAGCGGGCGCTGCAACAGGCTTCCTCTGGCGCGATGGACGGGGAAACGCTGCGGGTGTTTGCTCTGGGCGAAAATGTGAAATCGCTGATCCGGGTGCCAACGGCGCTGTCGAGCCTGCAAACCGTTGCGTTCCGCAAGACCGGTTCCGACGTTTCCGTCACCAAGAAGGAAGACCTGAACAACTATTCGAATGTGATTGTTACTGGCGTTCTACATACACACGCGATCACCGAAGGTGTGTCTGATGTGAACGAGGTGAGCGATCCCAGTGCGATGTTCAAGCTTGTCCAAGGGGGGCGTGCGGACATTGCCTTGACCAGTTATCTTGATGGTCTTGCGTCGATCCGCAAACTCAAGATCGAGGGCGTCGAGGACATCAAACCGGCGCTGAACGACCAACCGCTGTTTCACTATGTCCACGAGTCAAAACAGGATGTGGTTCCGGTGGTGGACGCCATCATCAAGGGCATGGCTGACAGTGGCGAGCTGGCGGAGCTGCGCACGAAGCTGGAACAGGACTATCTCGCGCAACTTTGACACAGAATGTTTGGCGCCTTTGGTTGGGCGTCAAACACCCATCTTGAATACTGCCACGACGCCAGAACGTCCCGACGGGGCTTTCGTGAGCTTCTCATACGTTGGTGGTTTTTCGATGTCTGCCCTTAGGCAGATGCTGATGAGGGCGGCACTTGGCAGGTGAGTTTGAGATCTATTTTTGGTGCTATTGCGCGCGGATCCCCGCATGGAGTTTTCCGGTCCGGCGACGAATAGAGTGAAGGACACGGGTCGTTCTTGGTCCGCTGTGTTAGTGAGTTGTAAAACGCAGTTCGAAACTGTGTGTTCCGCGCTCCAGTGCCGAAAAAAAACCTACCATCACTGTTTGTTCGCAAAGATGCTGCCGCAATCTCTCCGGCAACCCAGTTGCGATTGAAGCGGATACAAACCATTCAGCCACAACAGCCAGTGTACCTTGTACCGGACCATAGGCTAGGTGATGCACTCTGCGTTCGTTGCCCGCTCCGACACGACCGCAGTCAAAAAGGCTGCTTGGTGTGCCAAATGGCTGCAGCATGCTAGATATGATTTTAATTTGGGAAAAATGACCTGAGGCAAGTGAACAGCCCTTTGATCTGGGGTGGTCACATATCTTTGGTATCCAAGCCTTTTTGTTGATTTTGGACGGATCGCCGAATGCGATGCCGGGAAGCTTTTTTAAAAAGGCTTTTGAGAAGTACGGCTATAGCAACACAGATGGTTTCGGACCAAGGCCGCAAATTCCTTGAGATGTTTGTTCTAACCATGACGGCGCAACCTTCGGTGGATGCCCCCGCGACGGATGATGCGGCCGAGGCTTTGTCCGGCGATGCAGATGTCACGCCTTTCCAAAAGGCCAAGGCGGAATGGGAGCGGACGCGCAAGGATCTCAATGGGCAGATGAAGGCTCTGCAATCCGCCATCCTCAAGCGCTGCGCGCAGATCGGTATCACCGGTATCAAGGGCGAAACGGATGAACTTCTCCGCCAGTTGGGTGGGCTTGATCAGGCGCTGGAAGATGCGTTGCAGACTGTCATTGCATCACCCGACGCCGAAACGCGGCAGGGCAATCAAAAAGCCGCCGGAAAAGTCGCAGACAAGATGCTGAAGGAATTGAACAGTCCGTTTTCAACACCGTGGACAGCGGCAACGGGTTTCGCAGCGTGGCTGTGCGGGCGGATGCGGTGGATGTATTGCGCGCCGTGTGTTCGCTGTTGTGAGCGTGACACCGCGCCAGAGAGAGGGCTGACATGGGCAAGGGATTTGACATCCAGATGCCGCCGGACATCACCATAGACGAGCGGATCTTTCTGATTTCGCATCTCAAGGTGCCTGAGGAAAAACTGAAGGGCCGCGTGTTCACCCGTGACAGGACGCGCGACAAGATACGCCAGACCAAAAGCACAATCGTTGATGACGACAAGCAGTATGCCGAGGCGCGCGAAGGTGTGAAGTTCAAGCTTGACCGCCTGCAAACCGGTGACTGGAGCAGGGCCGGCTATCCGGACGCGTGGGAGAGTGATCCGTTGTTTTCTCAAAAGCTGGACGTCTATCAGAAAGAGTTTGTCAAAGCGCTGGGCGAGACGCGCGACTCCACTGCCGTGACCGCGTTTATTCAGGGGGCCGCTGACCTTTCGCGGTTGATGGATCAGGTGGATACGCTGGCCGAAGGGATCGTTGGGTTCGAAGTGGTTGCCGCTGCAGACGCCGATGATCAACAGGCCGCGCCAGCCCCCGTTGCCCCCGTTCCTCTGGACCAACAGCGCGCCACGCTTGAGGCGCGCGTTGCCACGCAAACCCCGCCGCAGGCCGCACCCAACACGGTCGAGCGGGCGTCCCTTGACGTGCGCGACCTCAAACGGATGGAGTTGGTGGCCGCAGAGCGTACGCGGCTCAACACGGCTGATGCTGCATTGACGGCCTGCAAAACCGGGCTGGAAGCCTTGCGCGATGCGACCCCGGCGCCACATGCGGTTGAGATATTGCGCATCCGCGAGGAACTCAAGCAGGTCGCCGCGCAACTGGTGGTTGTGACTGACCGAAAGGAGACGCTGAACGCCTTTGACGCAGGTTTCGCCACACGCGAAGAGGTCAAGGCGGACATGGACGCGCAACAGGCAGGCCGATGTTGCGGCGGACGCGGTCGGGGCAGCCCTTTCGACGATGGCTGCTGGCGACGGGTTGCTCGCGGATGTGGCGGCAGGCGCGCTGGCCAGTGGCGACACCAAGGTCTCTGGCGATACGTCCGTGGCAACAGCGCTGGACAAGCAGCTTGAGGCTGACATTGCCGCCCTGGCGCCGCGATCACGGCGGATGTCACCACGCCCTTGCCCGGCACGACGCGGATGCATCTGGTCGAGCCTGATGTGATGTGCCTGAGTATGGCGCAGGCGGGTGCATTGAATGCGGCGCTGCAAAGTGCCACGACTCTGCGCACCCAGACTCCGTCTGCCGTTAAGGAAGCCTGGGCGATGTACGAACTGGCCAGCACCATGCGCACGCATTTTCACCGTCAACGGCAGGTGCCCATGCTTCAGCCGAAACCGGTCAGCGACTTGCGCGCAGACCTGATCGCGCGCGCCAAGTCGGTGATGGTCGATCTGGATCGCTTTTGGGGGCAGGGCGGTGACGTCTCAGCCTTGCGCCCCGTGCTGGTCAGCACCAGCGACCGGCTGGTGCTTGCGGCCGACGATCCCGCCCTGTTTGCCATCGAAAAGGAACTGGACACCTTCTGCCACGATCTGGCCGATGCGCGCATGGCCTTTCAGCCCGCCGCATTCGCTCCGGGCAGCGATGAATATCTGCGCACCCAAGAGGCGGCACCGCGGGCCCGCGCGCTCAACACCAAGCTGTTGGATGTCTATTCGACCGAAACCATTTCCGGCACTGATATTGCGCGGGTCGACCGCGCGCTGTTGATCATCATTCCGGGCGCGGGGCAGCGAACCTGACCAGTTTTATCGCATCAAGACTGAGGAGCATCAGGGCGCGAAGGAGCCCAAGCTGAAGAACAAGAACATCCCGCGCGAGACGGCTGCCGCCCTAAGGGAAACGGCAAACCGGCTTGATGACCTGTCCCACGCCACGGTGCCCGAGCTGGGCGACAACGTGATCAGTGCGGCTGGCGACGCGGACCAGTTGGTGGCCAATCTAACGGACGAGTCGCTGGCCCTCATGGCAGACATAAAGACTGGCATTTCCAAATGCCGCTCGGCCGCCATGTATGCACGGTTTGAAACCTATGTCGCGGCGGAATTGAAAACCAAGCTCGAACGCGTTGGCGGCATCGAATCCAGCTATCCCAAGGCGGGCGATCCGGCGGGTCTGCTGGCCGAACTGGTGGGCAGTGGCGCCAAGAAACCCGATGGCGGTTTACATCAGGCCTTCAAGGACATGTTCGAGCAGGCCAAGGCCGACGAAAAGGCCTATGGCGACGTGGTCAAGGCGTTGGACCAGATCGACAAGCAACTGGCGGGCAAGACCGGGTGGTTCTCGAACCGAAGCAATATCGGCACTGCCATGGATGATCTGCGCGCGCTGGAAGACAAGCTGGCGAGCCGGTTGGCCAGGCAGGTGTCGGGGTGGCGGATGAAGCCGTCGAGGGATTGGCCGAACCGGGCGTGGACAGCGGATCGGCCAGTGCTGTGAACAAGGAAACCGCCTTTGACGCGACACAGGCCGCTCAGCTTGAGGCCATTCTGACCAGCGCCGCATCACTGGTCTAGCAACAAAGCCTCGTGGATGTCGTCCTTGAGGCGCAGTTCACCAAGGAAATGCACGACGCCCAGATGGAGGCCGCTGAACAGGCACTGCAAAGCCTGAGTTCTCCCGAAATCGTCGCGGAAATCCGCGGCGAGATCGCGGCCGAGTTGCTCGAAGTCGAGGAAATGTATTCCAAGGCCATGCCGCAGCTTGATGTGGTCGACCCGCAAGAACTGGCGGCAGCCCATGCAGCGCTGGACAAGGCAATGGGGCAGGGTGCGGAACTGAACACCGCGCTGACCCTGTTCGAAATAGTCAATGGGGGCCTCGCGGTGCTGGCCTCGGTCTATCCGGGGGTGTCTATTGCCGTTGCGGGCAAAAAGCTGATCAAGGATGGCATGATCCTCAAGAAAAAGGTCGAGCTGCACAACGCCTGGGTCGATGTGATGAAAACTGCCGTGGCAAGGCAGGGCGGTACCGCTTCGGCCGTCGAAAACGCGCTGCACAACGCCAAGGTCCATCGCAACACCGCCGCGATCGACACAGTGTTTTCCTTTCTCAAGGTCGGCTCGTCCGTCGTTTCGACATTGGATCCGTCGGGTATCGGATTGGCAGTGTCCGGCGCGGTGACAATGGCGGCGGCCCTGAACACGGCCGTTCAGCGGGTGCATGGCTGGAACGAGGTGCGCAAGGGGTGGAACGCCTACAAGGCCGCCAAGGAAGACCCGGCAAACCGCCGTCTCGCCCGCGCTGCATTGCAGCTGAATTCGACGCTGGCCAAGTGCTGCATTGCCTGTGGTGCGACCGAACTGAACGATCCGGCGGCCAAACCGGCCCTGATGTCGAGCGGCCTGTCGATTGCCGCCATCCAGAACGACGACGATATCTGCGTACGTCTGGTCGACTATCTGCAAAAGGAACTGGCGGATGACGGCGAGGTCCTCAAGGTCGAACTCAGAACGTCCAACGCGTCGTATCCCGGCAAGCCTAAGTTGAGCCTCACCGGTTGGCGCCGTTTTGTGTCGGCCGCAAGCAAAGCGGCCCCGCCTTTGCATTCCACCTGCCGGGACACGCCCGCGATTGACCGTCTGCTGGCTGAGGCGTCGGATGCGGGACCTTGGCCCGCCCCCGACAGTTTCCCCGCGACGGATGATCCGGACTTTGAAGCGGACGCAGTCGAAGAGGCGGTCGATTCCACGCCAGCCGCTGCGGCACTTTTTCAACGGTTGGAGAACGCGATTGATACCTACAAACCGCTGGCGGTGGGAGAGACCGGCGGGGCCCTGCCGCCGCATACATCGATGGCCGAAGCCGTGAGCGCCTTTGGCACATTGTCGCGTTGGCCGATCAACAAGGCCAAGGCAGATGAAACGGCCCTGGAAAAGTTGCTTGCCTGATGTGTTCGCCGGGAATCTGCCGCGCACATCCGGCTGATCTAGATCACGATGGGCAATTGCCTTGCGCCCGAGATGGTGTTTGCTGACCCACCCGGCAGGTTTGCGCCTTAAGCTGTGAAGCCCGCCAGACACTGGTTTCAGTGTCACATCTTGAAATGAAAAATTCCTCTAAGCATTTGTCTTTGGTCAATTTAACAGTGTGGCCACCCAAAGTCCGACAGTCCGTCGAATCGATCTGCGTGACCAACACTCCGGGCCTCCTCCCATCACTTCCACGCACGTTCAGGAATGTTGAATTGACATACCTTATTAAAATACTCAGATTAATCGCAATATCCAGCCACCCCGATTTCATCCGGGGAAGCCCGACAATCGTCAGATGAAAGGATTCCCGAGATGAGAGATATCGCAGAGCGTTTGAACGACCACATCCGAGAACGCAGCACACCCCGCCCGGACCGATCCGAGATGGCCGAAATCTGGCTTCAGGTCGGATTGCCTCAGGGGCTTAGCATGGAATGGGTGTTTGATCGTTACGATCAAGGCAGCACATATGCACAACGGCGCAACCGATGACCTATCAGCCCGCCCCAGAGACGTTGAAGCCTGCGCCAAATACGCTGCCGACCTATGCAGCTGAGGACCTCACGAAAGGCGCGGATCAGGCGCAAATCGTTCTGGGCAATCAGACCTACCTCTTGCGGATCACGCGGGCTGGCAAGTTGATCCTGACCAAGTGACACGCGTCGTTTGAAGCCGTGCTCCATATGCCGGCCTTTGTCTCTGCTTCAGATTTGCGTCTATGATGCATTTGGCCAAAGGCATCGAGCGGGGCAATTGGATGAGGAAGCAGTACCACACCCGAGCCGTCGGGGCCGACCGGCATGTCTGGGATATTCATCGTCTGGTGCGGATTGCCCGGACGCTGACAGCCCATCCTGTCCCGCTGTCCGAGATATCAGAATTGGATGAACTCTGGTGGTTTCAGACCGAAGACGACGTTCCGACGCCGCGCGCCGTTGCCGCGCATATGGCGCTGGTTGAGCAAGCTGATCTGCAATATCCGATCCTGCTGTGCAGCGAGGGGCGTCTGATGGACGGTATGCACCGCGTGGTCAAAGCGGTGCTTGAGGGCAGGGAGACCATTCAGGCCATCCGGTTCCCGTCGACGCCCGACCCGGACTATGTCAACGTTGACCTGAACGATTTATGCTATCCGGATGAAGACGTCTGAACCTCTGCAGCTAGACGCAATTCCAAGCGCTGAGATTCGAACAGAGGATCAACCATGAACAACCTTGCTTCGGCCCAGTGGCTTTTTGAAAACCAGAACCGCGAGGATGTCGTGATCCTCGATTGTTCGGTTTCCCCGTCGTCGGATGACAATGGAAAAACGGTTTACCACAGCGGCAAGGCCCAGTTCGATGCAGGCCACATTCCCGGCGCACAACATGCGGACCTTGTCGGGGCCTTGGCAGGCAAGACCGGAAGCATGCTGTTTCAAATGCCGGATGCGGAGCAGTTTCGTGATGAAATGCAGCGCCTTGGCGTGCATGATGGTGCGACGGTTGTTCTTTATGATCAGAGCTTTACCGCCTGGGCTGCGCGGGTCTGGTGGATGTTGCGCTGGATCGGATTTGACAACGCCTTTGTTCTGAATGGCGGCCTGAAGGCGTGGACCGACGCAGGCTATGCCATCTCAGAGGACACTGACCCGCCTGTGCCCGGCATGCTGTCGCTCGCGCTGCGCCCTGACGTCATTGCCCGGCAAAGCGACGTGCGCACGTCGTTGGATGATCCGCAAACCTGCCTGATCGACACGCTGTCGGCTGAGAGCTTTCAGGGTGAAAACAACGCATATGCGCGCCCGGGTCACATTGCGGGGGCCAGCAACGTCTTTGCGCTGTCCATGTTCAAAGAGGATGGCACCTTCAAATCAAAAGACGACCTGCAGGCCATGTATGACGGTGCCCCAGATCAACGCCAGATCACCTATTGCGGCGCAGGCATCCTTGCCTCGGCGACGGCTTTTGTGCTGGTGCAGCTGGGATATGAAGACGTCAGTGTCTATGCCGCGTCCCTGCAAGAATGGGCCGCGGATCCGGACAATCCGATGTCTGTGAAGGACGGTTGAAAAGACGGATTATTGGCTTGACAGGTAAAAGTGATTGCTATCAAGTTGTATATACAAATATTGCGAAATGCTGCCATCCGAACCATCACCTGCACGTGCTTTGACGCTGACGTTCTGGCGGAACGGAGAATTGACGCCCTGATGAAACAGGGGTGTCTGGATGCAAAACCGCAAGCTCAAAAACCAAGGGAGAGAAACATGCGACCGCTGACGAGAATGGGCCTTTTCGCATCTGCGATGGCATTGATGCCGATGATGGCGACAAGCGACACGGCTGACGGCGAAGCCCTCAACACTATGTCCTGGCCGGAAATCGAAGAGCTTGCCCGTGGTGGCGAGGTGAACTGGTTCCTGTGGGGCGGTTCGGACAATATCAACCAATATGTCACCGAATATGTCGGCGGCATTCTCAAGGATGAATATGACATCACGCTGAACCGGGTCGGCCTCAGCGACACGGTCGAGGCCGTGAACATCGTGTTGGGTGAGAAGGAATCCGGCGTGCTCGACAACGGGTCTGTCGACATGATCTGGATCAACGGCGAGAACTTCCGCACCATGAAACAGGGTGATCTGGCCTATTGCGGCTATACGGATGTCCTGCCCAACAATGCGCTGGTCGATTGGAACAACCCGGCGATTGCCAACGACTTTGGTGTACCCGTCGAGGGATGCGAGGTGCCGTGGTCCAAGGCGCAGTTCGCCTTTGCCTATGACACCGCTCGTATGGACAACCCGCCGCGCTCGATCGCCGAGCTTATTGACTGGGTCAAAGCCAACCCCGGCCGCTTCACCTATCCCGCACCACCGGATTTCAACGGATCGGTCTTTGTGCGCCACGTGTTCTATTATGCGGCTGGTGGCGTCGACAATCTGCTGGGTGACTTTGATCAGGCCAAATATGACGAGGTTGCGGCCAAGACCTGGGACATCCTGAACGATCTTGAGCCCTACCTGTGGCGCGAAGGGGCAACATACCCGGCCTCGATTTCGGCGATGGAACAGCTTTATGCCAACTCCGAAGTCGATCTTACTTTCAACTATGAACCTGCTGGCGTTGGTCTGAACATCGAGAACGGCACCTTCCCGCCAACCACCCAAGGCTATGGCCTGACGGATGGCACGATCGGGAACACCAACTACACGATCATCCCGTTCAACTCGCCCAACAAAGCGGCGGCGCTGGTTCTGCAAAACGTGCTGCTGTCAGGTGAGGCGCAGCATCAAAAGGCGCTTCCAACAGTGTGGGGCGCGGCGCCCGCCATCGAAGTCAGCCGCACAAGCAATGATGTACAAGCCAAGTTCAACGCCATCGAAAAGCACCCCAACGTGGTGCCTGCCGAAGAACTTGCAAAGGTCGCTTTGCCCGAACTTCAGGCCTCCTGGATTTCGGCAATCGAAAAGGGCTGGCTGGAAAACGTCGGTCAATAGTCTCTCCCTGTGACTTCCCCTGCGGTGCTTTTGACATCGCAGGGACTTTTCCTTCAGACCTCAAAGACGGTGGGTGCAGGGCGCAATGTCGGACCGCATGAAAATCTTTCTGCTGCTGCTGCCGGCCATGTCCATTATCGTGGTCCTTTTTTTCGGCGGCCTGCTGATCGGGCTGATGCGCAGCTTTAACTACATGCCGGTGATCGGACTGACCGAACCGGACCTCAGCGCCTATGCCTCTGTCTTTACTGACCGCGAATTCTACTATTCGTTCCTTTTGACCTTCCACATCGCGTTCACCTCGACGGTGATCTCTTCGATCCTCGCGATTGGCGCGGCCCTGTTGCTGCGCCGCAATTTCATCGGGCGTGGCGTTGTGAATTTCCTCTTTCAACTGAACCTGACTGTGCCGCATCTGGTTGGTGCCATCGGCATCCTCTACCTGTTCTCGCAATCGGGCAGCTTTGCGCGTCTGGCGGCCGAATTTGGCATGATCCAGCGGCCCAGCGATTTCCCGGCACTGGTGTTTGACCCCTATGCGATCGGGATCATCCTGCAATATGTCTGGAAGGAAATCCCGTTCATCGGCGTGATCGTTCTGGCCAACATGCAATCCATTGGCGAGGACTACGAAAGCGTGGCGCGCTCGCTTGGGGCCAGCAAGTGGCAGACCTTTCGTCATGTGCTGCTGCCGCTGATCTTTCCCGGTGTGCTGTCGGCCAGTGTGATGGTCTTTGCCTTCACCTTTGGCGCTTACGAGATCCCCGCGATCCTCGGTGCCAATTTTCCCGCCGCGCTGCCGGTGCTGGCCTATCGCAAATACACCGACGTCGATCTGGCCGCGCGCCCCGAGGCGATGGCCATGGCCATTGTCATCGCTCTGTTGAGCGCGCTGATGATCTATTTCTACGTGCGCTATTCGCGCCGCCGGATCAGGGGATAAGACATGGGCAAGGAACCCCTTGGCATAAGAAGCTTTCGCGTCCTGACCGGGGCAGTACTGATCACCTGGCTGATCCTACCGCTTGTGCCGCTGGCGATCTGGTCCTTTGCCAAGGGCTGGTTCTATCCCGACATCCTGCCGCGCAACTGGTCCATGCGGGCGTGGGAATATGCCATGTCCGACACCGCCGGGGTGCTGGACAGCCTGTGGCTCACTATCTGGATTTCACTGGTCGCGACCATTCTGTCGATCCTTGTGGGCGTGCCTGCCGGGCGTGCATTGGGAATGTACAAATTCCGCGGCAAGGAGATCGTCGAACTGATGATCCTGGCCCCCACAATCGTCCCCGGCATTGCCGTGGTGCTTGGCATCCACTCGATCTTTATCTCCATGGGGCTGACCAACTCGGTCGAGGGCGTGATCCTCGTCCACCTGATCCCGACGTTGCCTTACATGGTTCTGGTGATGGCCGGGGTTTTTGCCAATTACGATCCGGCCTTTGAGGCGCAGGCGCGCAGTCTGGGTGCGTCGCCGCTCAAAACGTTCTGGTACATCACGCTGCCCGCGATCCGCCCGGGCATCATCGTTGGCGGCCTGTTCGCCTTTCTCGTCTCGTGGAGCCAGTACATCCTGACCCTGTTGATCGGTGGTGGCCGCGTCGAAACGCTGCCGCTGTTGCTGTTCAACTTCGCCACTTCGGGGCGCAACGACATCACGGGCGCCATCGGCATGATCTACATTCTGCCCGGCATCATCATTCTACTTCTCACCGCCAAGCATCTGTCCGGACGCAGTGGCGCAGTCGGAGGCTTTGGCCAGATTTGACCCATGTTTCGATTCAAGAACTGACCAAGG
Organism: uncultured Tateyamaria sp.; assembly: GCF_947503045.1. Taxonomy (GTDB): domain Bacteria; phylum Pseudomonadota; class Alphaproteobacteria; order Rhodobacterales; family Rhodobacteraceae; genus Tateyamaria. Next base: position 186,929 of record NZ_CANNCF010000002.1, on the reverse strand, counting down.
TCTATCCGGGCGCTACGGAACCATCGCTGGATCGGTTGTCGCTCGAAATCCCGACCGGAGAGTTGACCGCGCTGCTGGGTCCGTCGGGCTGTGGCAAGACCACGACCATGAAGATGATCGCAGGCCTGCTCGAACCCACTTCCGGCGATGTCTGCTTTGACGGGCGGTCCGTGCTGCGCGACAAGCCGGAAAACCGCGGCGTCGTGATGGTGTTCCAGAACTACCTGCTGTTTCCCTATATGAGCGTGGCCGACAATGTGGGCTTCGGTCTGAAGATGCGCAAAACCGACCCCGCGGAGATCAAGCGCCGCGTTGGCGAGATGCTTGATCTGGTCAAACTGCCCGACCTGGGCGACCGCAAACCGTCCGCACTGTCAGGCGGGCAACAACAGCGGATCGCACTGGCCCGGGCACTGATCGTGCAGCCCAATGTGCTGTTGCTGGACGAGCCGCTGTCGAACCTTGATGCGCATTTGCGCTTTGAGATGCGTGACCTCATCCGCTCGCTGCAGCAGGAAATGGGCATCACCACCATTTTTGTCACCCATGATCAGGAAGAGGCGGTTGTTCTGGCTGACCGCGTGGCGCTGATCCTTGATGGCCAGATGAAGCAATATGAAAAGGCCGACGTGTTCTACAAACGCCCTGTGGACGAGGCGACAGCGCGTTTTTTCGGGGGCCACAACTTTATCCCCGGCCATTCGAATGGTCGGGCGTTTGATTGCGCGTTGGGCAAGCTGGTCCTGCCTGAAGGTGCGAAATCCGGCGCCGGCAAGCTGACATTCCGGCCCGAGAACGTGCGGATCGGGCATGATGCAGACGGGGAAAACAACCTTGATGCCGTAATCGAGGACATCATCTATCTCGGCACCCAAACCCGGCTTAAGCTGCGCGTGGGCGACACCGCATTAGAGGCGGTGGTCAATCCTAACGAGATCGAAAACCATCCCAAGGGCGGCAATCTGCCCATTCACATGCCACGCACAACCCTATGGGTGATCGAATGACGGTGAATTTCCGCTCCATCTTTGAGGTGACCCGGGACGAGTGGCTCGGGGGTCTGAAGCTTGCCGAAGAGGACATTCCAGACGTCGTCATCATGGAGGGGTCATGGTGGCGTGACGCGCGGCAAAAGATGCGCCTGAAACACCTTAGCGACGTGCGAGAGCTGGGCTTCCCGGACATCTTCTGGGGTCGTTGGAAGGACAAGAAGGTTGTCTTTTGCATGGCCTATGGGGCGCCGCGTGCGGTCGAGGTTTCCCAGATGTTCGCGGGTCTTGGGTGCAAGCTGGTCGTTCAGATCGGCACCTGCGGTGGGCTGCAGCCTCAGCTGAAACCGGGCGATATCATCGTCCCCGACCTGATCCGCTGCGAGGACGGTGTGGCCGAACACTACACCAAAGACGGGTTGACCCGCGCCGACCCGGACTGGGTCGAAAGGGCCGCAAATGCCCTAAAGGCCCGCGATCGCACCGTCTATGTCGGCCCGCACGTGACCTTTGCCTCGCTCTTTGCCGAAACGGTCGAGATGTATGAAACCTGGCACAAGGACGGGCTGCTGAGCGTCGAAATGGAGGCAGCAACCTCAATCGCCGCCGCCCGCCGTTTTGGTGTGCCGGGCGTCGCACTGGTTGTCGTCTGGGACGAGTTGACCGCAGGGCGCCGGTTCATGGACCCGATGGCGCCCGAGGACTTGGCGGAACTCGATATCAGCAACGAGGCGGTGTTCACCGCAGCCCTGGAACTGACGGAGCAAAGCACATGAAATACGGCATTCACGCAGGTCTCTGGCAGGCGCAATGGACGGACGAAATTGTTCCCATCCTGCGCACTGTGGCCGATTTGGGTTTCGATGGCGTCGAGGTCTCCCTTTTGGGCATGACCGATGAAAAAGCAGCCGCCCTTGGCAAGGCCGTACGCGATCACGGGCTTGAGGTCACCTGCTCTGACGGGCTGGCGCCGGACAAGGACATCACGTCAGATGATGCGGACGTGCGTGCGGCTGGTGTCAAATATCTGCAATGGGCCATCGAAACGACGGCCAAGATCGGATCGCGCGGATTGGCGGGCGTCGTGTTTGCCCCGTGGGGCGTGTTTGACCCGCTCAACAAACCAACCCGCGCCGCCCGATCCGCCGAAGCGCTGGGATCGCTCGATCAGGTGCTGGCGGACAATGATGTCACGCTTGGGATCGAGGCGCTGAACCGCTTTGAAACCGATCTGGTCAACACCGCTGACGAGGCCTGTTCGATTGCACGCGCCTCGGGCTCGGACCGGGTGGGCGCGCTTCTGGATACCTTTCACCTCAACATGGAGGAAAAGGATATTCGCGCCAGCATCGCCGCCTCGGCCGACAAGCTGGTGCATTTTCATGTCTCGGACAATGATCGCGGCGCGCCGGGGTCGGGCCATGTCCCGTGGGATCACGTCAAGGCCGGGTTGGCGGACGCCAATTACAACGGCTGGATTGTGGCCGAGATGTTCGTCATCGCAGGCAACCCTGCGAGCGCTGACCTGAACATCTGGCGCAACATCGAACCCGAACCGACCGATGCCGCCAGACGCGCGCTGGCCTTCATGCAAGAGACGTTTGGATGAAGGATTTCCTCGCCCTTTGTGTCACCCGCTTTGAAGCGTTGGAGCAAGAGCTGAATGCCCTTGATGCCGCGACAGGTGATGGTGATCACGGGGCTACGATCCTGAAAGGGTTGCGCGCTGCGGCTGCTGCCGAAGACGCGCCCGAAAAGGCGTTTCGCAGGGCAGCGGGAGGGGCGTCAGGGTCGCTCTTTGCTCAGATCATTGCCGCATTGGCCAAGGTCGAGCAGGGCTCAGACCTTGGTACGGCACTGGGCGATGCGGCCACGCGGATCACCCAATTGGGTCAGGCGCAGGCCGGAGACAAAACGCTACTCGATGCCTTGTTCCCTGCATCACAGGCCGCAGATCCGCGCGCGGCGGCAGAGGCTGCCGAACTGGGCCGACGGTCCACAAAAGACATGGCCGCAAAGCGTGGGCGCGCCAAACATGTCGCAGGCGCAGGCGTGGGATATGTCGATGCCGGAGCAACATCCGTGGCGGTCCTTTTGGATGTCTTTGCAACATGGAGAGGCACATGAAAAAGCTTTTCAACAGCCAGGAGCGTATGCCCGACGACATGATCGACGGGTTTGTCGCGGCCTTCCCCCAGATCGTGGCGCGTGGCCAAAGCCCGCGTGTGGTGCGGCGAAAGACCTTGCGCACCAAGGAAGGCAAGGTCGCCCTGCTGATCGGCAACGGATGTGGGCACGAACCCATCGCTATGGGTTTTGTTGGCGAGGGTCTGTTGGATGCAAATGTGGTTGGCGATGTGTTTGCCGCGCCTTCCGCAGACGCCATTCTGGAAGGGATCGAAGAAGTCACGGGCAAGGCGGGTGCCGTGTTGCTGATCTCGCGCCACGAGGGTGATGTGATCAACGGCACGGCCGCCGCGATGGAGGCGCAGGATGACGGGCTGAATGTGCAGCCCTTGCTGATGTATGACGACATCTCGTCTGCGCCAAAGGGTCAGGAAGAGGACAGGCGCGGTGCGGCAGGTACCATGTTCATCTATAAGATACTCGGCGCCGCCGCAGAAGAAGGCATGGCGCTCGATGATCTGATGACGCTTGGCGCTGCGGTCCGTGCCGCCACGCGTACCTTGGGTGCGGCTGTCTCACCCGGCGTGTCGCCGATCACGGGCGAGTTGATGTTCACCCTGCCGGACGACGAAGTGTTCATCGGCATGGGTGTGCACGGCGAACCCGGCGTGGGTCGCCGGAAGATGGAGCCGATCCGGGACCTTGTCGCCTTCATGCTGGCCGAATTGCTGGACGATCGGCCAATTGCGACAGGCACACCGACCGTTGCCCTGATCAATGGCAGTGGCGGCACAACACAGATGGAGCTGCTGACGATCTACGGCGAGGTTGCCAAGCAGCTGGCTGAAATAGGGATCGAAACGGTGTCCCCCATGATCGGCTCTTATTCCACGACGCAGGAAATGGGTGGATTTTCGATCTCACTGTTCACCCCAACGCAGGAGATGATGCGCCTGTGGCGCATGCCCCATGGGGCCCCGCATTTCCCGCATATTGACCGGCAAGGAGGCTGAGCGATGGCCGACCCATTTCATGGCGTTGCAGTTGATGCAGGCAGTGGGTTGGCTGCCGCGATCAAATCCGCGCGCGGGGACAAGGAGCAGGAAGACGACCTGCTGACCTTCAAACGCGCGGTTCTGGAAACGCTCGGGCCTGACGCGTCCACCGTGCTGGTGGATGCCAATTGTGGCCCCGACCTGCTCACCAGCTACCCGGATGGCTGCACCCGCATGCTCGCCTTTGAGGCGGATGTCTACCACATCTCGGATGAGGACCGGATCACCGTCCTGCCGGACAATTTCACAGTCGCGGATTATCCCAAGATGGGCGTGCCGCTGTTGAAATTCTTCATGTATTACGCCCCCGACGACGATGCGGCGCTGAATACGCGCAAGCAGGACCTTGTGGCAGATATTGGTGCGCAATGCCGCGCGGCGGGCATCCAGTTCCTGATGGAACCGCTGGTCTATCATCCCACGACCGACCCGGGCACGGCGGAATATGCCGCACTGAAACCCGGCCTTGTGCGGCGCGCCACCGAGGTCTTTGCCGATCCGAGATTTCGGGTCGATGTCCTCAAGGTCGAAATTCCGGTCGACCTGAACTTTGTCGAAGGGTTTGGGCAAGCCGACATGACCCGCGCCGATGCGTTGCAGGCGTTTCGCGATGCGGCCGCTGCGGCAGGCCAGGTCGATCTGGTCTATCTCAGTGCCGGCGTTGCCTTTGAATGGTTTGAGGCCTCTCTCAAGATGGCGCGGGAAGCGGGGGTTCCATTCCGGGGCTTCATGTGTGGCCGCGCGATCTGGTCTGATGCCGTCGGGATATTCGGTGATGCCGGAGAAGAGGCGCTGCGCGCGTGGCTGAAGGAGACAGGGCGGCAAAGACTGCGCCAGTTGATCGCCGCATTGGATTAGGAGAACGCTATGCTTTTGAAGGACAAAATCGCAATCGTGACTGGCGGTTCCAGCGGCAATGGACGTGCGATTTCCAAAGCGTTTGTCGATCAGGGCGCAAAGGTTATCGTCGCTGATCTCACCCCCGAAGGCCGCGAGGGCGGCGAACCCACGGCGGATGAAATCAACGCCAAAACGCCGGGCATGGCCAGATTTGTCAAATGCGATGTCAGGCAGGTTGCCGAACTCGAAGCCCTTGTCGCCGCTGCCGAAGACTGGGGCGGCGTCGACATCATGGTCAACAACGCGGGTATCCTGCAAAAAGAGCCCTTTCTTGAAGCCACCGAAGACACCTTTCACCGCATGATCGACGTGAACGTTAAATCCGTGTTCTTTGGCAGTCAGATGGCGGCGCGGTCCATGGCAAAGCGCAAAAGCGGCGTGATCATCAACATGTGCTCGATTGCGGGCATGCGCGGCACGGGCGGGTTCACGCATTACAACCAGTCAAAAGGTGCTGTGCGTCTGTTGACCTATGCGCTCGCAGACGAATTGGGGCCCATGGGCATTCGCGTCAACAACGTGAATCCGGGCATCATGCGCACTATGATGAATGTCGAGGATGACCCGGTCATCGGCACCGAAACCGGCGAAGGGTACCTCGACATGATCCCGGCCCGGCGCTGGGGCGAACCCGAAGAGGTTGCGGATGCCTGCGTCTATCTTGCATCCGACCTTGCCAAATACGTCATGGGCACGTCCCTTGTCGTGGACGGAGGATATTTGCGGATATGAAAATCGGGCTGATCAAGGCATCGCTGCCAAGTTATTTCCCGGAAAAACACGGCGTCTGGGCCGCGGCCGAGGCGGCCTTGACCGAGTTGTGCGCAGCAGAAGGGGCCACTTTGGTTGTCGCAGGCACCGTCCCGATGGATGCGCGCGAGACCCGGCAGGTGCTCGACGCGTTCCAGACCGACGGAGTGGATTTTGTCCTTGTTCTGCATGGCGGTTTTTCCATGGGGGACGTAGCGCGTGCCGTTGCTGCGTCGCCGTTCCGCTGCGGGTTCTGGTCCGTGCCGGAGCCGGTGCGCACGGGCGATGTGCAGCTTAACAATTTCGTATCGCTGAACATGTCGATGTCCATTGCCCGTCAGGTGCGTGACCTGTCCAGCAATCCTGCCCAATGGTATCACGGCGCGCCCGACAGTCCGGCCTTGCGCGCCCGCCTGACCACCACGTTGCGCGCCATCCGTGCCGTCAAGGCCCTGCAGGGTGCGCGGATCGGTGTGATCGGCGGGCTTGCCATGACATTTTACAATATGGAGGTCTCGACCTCTGACCTGCGCCACCGCCTCGGGGTCGATGTGGCCCATCACGATATTCACGAACTCACCGACCGGATGGAGGCCATCGACGAGGCGCGCGCGGCAACCGAAGTTCTGGCCATGGCGCGGGCGGCAAAGGTCGATGGCGTATCGGATACGCAAATGACCCTCACCGCCCGTGCGGCGCTGGCCCTGTCAGATATGGCAAAGTACGGGGAATATGACGCATTGGCGGTCAGCGATTGGCCCGCATTGCAGGCCAATCCCGGCATGCACCCCGGCGCCGCTTTCACCTGGCTGGAAGAGACGCAAAACCTTGCCGTGGCCTCCGAAGGGGATGTGCTGGGGGCCATCACGCAACTGCTCGCCCGGGCGCTGACCGGCAAGGTCGGCTATGTGCTTGATATGACCGAACCCGATCTGGACGCCGGACAGTTGCTGATGTGGCATGGCGGCGGAGGGCCGCTTTATCTGGCGGATGCAAAGGGTGCGCGTTGGATCAACCACCCGATGATCGGACGCGGCACCGAAGAAGGGCCGATCTATGGCGCGATCAGCGATCTGGTCTTTGCCGATGGTCCGGTGAGCGTCTTCCGGGTCGCCCGCAATGCGGGGGCTTTCTTTGCGATGACGGCCACCGTCGCGGGGCGCGATCCCAGCGGGTTCACCGGCTGTCGCGGCTGGCTTGAGGATTTCACAATAGACGGTGAAGCGGCGAGCCTCGAAGATGTTGTGGCCTCGGTCATGGCGCATGGGCTGGAACATCATTTCATTCTGGTGCCGGGCACGCACAGTGATGCCCTGACCGAATTCGCCTCATGGTGCGGGATGGACATTCTGGGCCGCGTGCCGATGCGCAATCATCTTGATCGGCGCGATTTTACCTGACCGCGCGCGCCAGCTTGTCATAGAAATCGAGGAATATCTCGTCGCGCTGTACATCATGGGCCTCGCGCATCAGATGGCGCGTATCGGATTTCTCCCAAAAGAGGTCTTCGTTCAGGATCGGGGACGTGGTGAGTATGGTCGGCACCCAGTCCGGATTGATCAGCCACGCGATGTCGATAATGTCCCAGATCACCCACGTCCGGCGCGCCCGATCGTCGATTGCGAACATGTCATGCAGCGGATTGTTGGTAAAAAGGTGATGCAGGTAGTCGCCAATCGCGCCCTGACCTTTGACATGGGCTTCCATCTCGGGCCGCGAAATCTTGAGCTGCGCACCCACGTGATATCCGGGCAGGTAAATATGCGGCACGCCGCTGTCAAATATCACCCGCGACGCATGCACGTCCTGCACAAGGTTGAGCGAGGGCCGATTGCAATGCGGGGCATGGGACGGGTAGGCCGAGGTCCAGATCACGACAATACGCTCGCGTATCTCCGGCGCTTTGAGGATCGCGGCTGCGATATTCGTCACGCATCCCATTGCCGCGATGTAGAGGGGCGTATCGCCGGACATGGCGTGGTCGATGATGACATCAACCGAATCCGATTCCACGATGTCATCCGCATGTTCCATATAGCGCGTCGCACCGCGATAGACGCGACCATCAGAGGGCATTCCCAGCTTGTCATAGACCCGGCAGATCTCGGCATAGCTCAACTCCATCCCCTCGGGCGGTAGTATGAAGTTCAGGTCTGCCGCACGCTGCCCAACCTTGTGAAGCCGGTCGATCCAGCCCTGAAACCCGCCAACCAGATGCTCTTGATGGTTCTGCCCCGCCTCCATTGCCCGCTCGGCGGCCAGCAATTCGGGCTGGTGGTGGGCAAAGGAAAACGGCTCGGCCGTGACCGCCTCGACCGTCATATGTTCGGGCGACAGCAAGGCCCAGGCCAGCGCGTACTGGTCGTCAATCTCATTGGCCGTGTCAGTGTCGATCAGCAGGCGCACCGGCCCATCCGAGGGCGGCGCAAGACGCTCTTTCATCAACTCTTCGGGCAGCGGGGTGAACGACGCCATGTCAGGATCCTCGCAATGGATAGCGGGGTTTGCGCGAGGCCTGCGTCAGGCTGAAGCTGAGCGGGCCGTTGCGATAGACATCCTCGTGAAACACCATCGCCCCGTTGTCATCATATGCCGAACAAGCCTGTCGGAGCAGGGGTGTGCCTTCGTCGATCCGGAAGGTCTGCGCCATATCCGCATCCGCCAGAACCGGGCTGATATCCTCGCAAGCCGCCGACCATTCGAGGTGAAACCGGGCCTGCAAAATGCGCAGGATCGACTGTTCGGGACCGGTTTCGGGGAAATCGGCAGGGCTTGCCTCGTGCAGCAGGGCACTGGGCGCATAGGTCATCACCAGCATCGTCGGCTCGCCATCGACCATGCGCAGACGGACCACGCGGGTGATTTCGGACCCGCGCATTTCGGGCGGCAGGGTGGACGTTTCCGGCGCGCCCGGCGCAAAGCGATCAATCGAGACAAAGCGCGAGGTCGGCTCGCGTCCCGCCCGCAGCATCGCGTCGGTAAAAGAGGTCAGACAGGTATCAGAGGCGGGCGACAACGTCAGAACCGTGTACCCGCTGCCCTGCTTGCTTTCGACATATCCGTCCTGCACCAGCATATCGAGCGCCTTGCGGATCGTGACCCGGCTGACATCAAAGTGGCTGGCCAACTCGCTTTCCGTTGGCATGCGCCCTCCGACCGGGTAGCGCCCCGCCCGCAAACGATCGAGGATGACCCGATAGGCCCGTTCATATTTCGGAAGTGTTTCAACCTGCATGTTGCTGTCCTCTCAGACCACCTGACCACGCACGATGCGGGGGTGAAAACAAATTGCGACTGTCCTTACGGCAAAGCGGCGGCGCTGTCATTTCGAAGTCCCCTTTGCCAGTTCTTGTTCCGCCTCACGCAGGGCGCGGCGATTGATCTTGCCCGACGATGTCATTTCAAAGCCATCGACAAAGGTGACTTCGCGCGGGGCCTTATACCCGGCCAGCCTGTCATTTACATGTGCGCTCAGCGCCGTGGCCAAGGCCGCATCACCCGTTACACCAGCCTTGGTTTTCACAACGGCCTTTACGATTGATCCGCGATCCGCATCCGGTTTGCCGATCACCGCGACCTCGGCCACGGCGGGATGCGCCAGCAGACATTCCTCGATCTCGGCAGGGCCAATCCGGAACCCCGACGATTTGATCAGATCGTCCGAGCGCCCCTTGTACCAGAAATACCCATCCTCATCCCGCACGGCGAGGTCATGGGTGCGCAGATAGGGCCCCAGTTTCATCTCTTCGGTCTTGTCGGGATTGTTGTGATAGCCCAGAAACTTCGTCGGCGAGGTGTCACTGGTGACAATTTCGCCCGGTTCACCGTCCGGTACGTCCTGTCCGTCCCCATCGACCAGCCGCACATCATGGCCGGGATAGGCCCGGCCCATGGACCCCGGTCGCCTTGGGTAAATGGCTGCGCAGTTGCCGATCAGGTGGTTGACCTCGGTCATGCCGTAAAACTCGTTGCACACAACGCCCAGCTTGGTCTCGGCCCAGGTCAGGGTTTCAGAGGCAAGCGCCTCGCCGCCCGTGCAGATATAACGCAAGGCCAGATCGTATTCGGCATGCGGATCGGCTGTCTGGGCCAGCCTTTTGATCGCCGTGGGGGCCAGAAAGGTGTGGGTGACCTTGTGTCGGCTGATAAAGCCATAGGCATATTCGGCTGTGAACCGTTCCAGCGAAGTCGCGATCGGTTTGCCTGCCATCCATGCCGGGAACAGCATGTCCAGCAACCCACCAACCCACGCCCAATCGGACGGCGACCAGTAGACGGCGTCGTCCTCCTCCATCGCAAGGTTGAAAAACAGGTTGATCGACGGGGTGTAGGCGGCAAGGACGCGGTGCCCGTGCAGAATGCCCTTGGGCTTGCCCGTTGAGCCTGACGTATACATCAGCAAGGCCGGGTCATCCGCACCAGAATAGTCCGGCACGAACCCTTCTGCGGGATACGCGAACGCGGCGGCAAGGTCATGCTCATCTGCTGCAGGATCGCGGCACAGGACCGTTTCAAGATGCGGAAAGTCGGCACTGGCCGTTGCGCGCATCGGCGCCCAGGCCTCTGCACTTGTGATCATGACCGGCAGTTGGCAATCGTTTATCGCGTGGCGCAGCGTGTCGGGGCCATAAAGTTGCGACAGCGTCACCGCAACACCGCCAAGCTTGCAGATCGCCATATGCGCCACGGCAGTGTCGGGGTGTTGCCCGGTATGCAGGCCAATCAGACTGCCGCGCTCGTACCCTTTGCCCCGCAGCCAGGCAGCCAGACTCGTCGCGGCGCGATCCACTTCGGCAAAGCTTTGGACCGTGACGGCACCGCTCTGATCTTCGAAAATCAGGGCCGGGTTGTCGCGGGTATCGGCCCCCAGATATTTGCCCACCGTCATGTGGAAAATATTGGCATCCGGCGCCCAACGGATCGCAAAACCGTCACCCGTCTTGTGCAGGTTCAGCCCGTCGAGCAAGGCATCGGGAATGGGCAATGTGCCTGTCATGTTTGCATGTCCTGCGAAATTGGGCCCAGGACCATTTGCGGCGCATCACCGTCGGGTCGATACAGACATCCGCGGGTGTCATGGGCCTCGATGCCTTGAAGTCTGACAACGCTTTGGGTGTCCGCACCGTCGAATTTGACCAGTGCAAAGGCACCATCGACACCTTCAGTGCGCCAGACGATGTCGGCCTGACCTTTGAGTTTTTGCCACTCGCCCGCCGCCTCCCCGCAGGTGCAGGTTCGCAGCGGAGGGTAGCTCACATTCTGACAGGCGGCGCATCGGCGTGCCCATGCTGTCGCGGTCAGCAATCCGTCGATGAAGGGGGCGAAAAACCCCGGGGCCAGTACGTAATCCAGTGTCAGCCGGTGATTGATCATGCCGCCACCGCCTGCCGCAGAAGGGTTGTCGCGGCGACTGTGCAAATGCCGCCATGTGTATCGGCCAGCGCATATTGCGGCACCGCTTTGGGCTGCAGATCGGAGTGATAGCGCCCCTCAAGCAGCAAGGCACACGTGGCGGTCTGCCCGACTCCGGTTGCGCCCACCGGCGCCCCTTGCCCCATCAATCCACCGGACAGATTGACCGGACAGCGCCCGTCTGGAGCAAAGCGTCCGTTCCGCAAGTCCTGAGCCGGTTGGTCGGACAATCCGAGGGCTAAAAGCGCCTGCAACTGCGCCCCGGCATAGGCGTCATATATCTCGGCCAACCCAATCTGGTCGGGGACAATGCCGGCCTGCTGACAGGCGATCTTTATCGCCCTTGTCTTGGCCGTGAAGTGACCGGGTGAGGATCGCGCGCCCAAATGCATGTGATCTGTCGCAGCCCCTATGCCTGCAACCTGTGGCGCGCCCGCCCGACTGCGTGGCAGTGCCGATCCCTGAGAGACAATCAGGGCCGCCGCGCCATCCGAGAGAGGCGAGCAATGCAGCCGCCGGTAAGGGCTTGCGATCATGGGGCTTTCGGCGATCTCTTCGGCGCTGTCGCGACGGCCCAGATGTGCGCCGGGATTGTAGCAGGCGTTTTCGCGGTTTTGCTGTGTGACTGCGGCCAGATCGTCGTTGGTCGTACCAAATTCAGCGGCAAAGGCCTGATAGGACAGACCGTACAGCGCGGTGGGGGTCACGCCTGTCATACCGTCCGTCCATGCATCAAAGGAAAAGCCGTAAAGCGTGCGGATTGCGTCCCCCGACAGGCTTGAGGCGGATGGATCGACCCCGATGACGGCCGCATGTTTTGCTGAACCGGAAGCGACCGCATTCACCGCCGCATGCACGGCCACTTGCCCTGATGCACCCCCGCCCTCGCACCGAGTCGCGGCAACCCCGACCAGCCCAAGATCGCTCGCCAGAATTGATCCCGGATTAAGCTGCATTGAGAAAAAGTCGCTTTCCGTGGCGACGAACAGCATGTCGATATCGCCACATTCCAGATCAGACATGGCCAGTGCTGCCTCGAACGCCTCTGCGGCCCAATCGCGGAACCCGCTGCCGTCTTTTCTGCGGCCATACGGGGTCAGCGCGGCGCCGGAGACTATGACGGGGGGCAGTGACATGGCAATATATTGACTTAACTTATTTGTATATACAAGTTGAATTGACCGGCACATTTCGTACGGGAATCAGCGCTATCGGGGCTGCATGAAAGCATTTGATCCATCCCATTCTTCGGGTGCGGCCCTCGCGGTTGCGGTGATCTGCTGTTTCTTTGCCGGCGGGCTTTACGGGTGGAGCGCGCTTGCAGCACCCTTGCAGGTGACCTTTGGGATTTCGACAGCCGATACCGGCCTCGCCTTTTCGCTGGCCATTGTGAGTTTCACGCTCGCCGTCATTTTCACCCCTGTGTTTTTCGCGAACCGTGTCTCGACCCGTCACATTGCGGGATTGGCCGTGATCGGGGCCATCTGCGCCTTCATGGCCGTCCATGCGGCCAGCTTCGGGATGTTTCTGTTTTGGTTCAGCGCAGGCTTTGGCGCGATGAGCGGGGGGCTTTACAGCACAACGCTTGCCATTGGCGCTGCCTCAACGAACCGCACGGTCGCGACGCCCGTCATTGTCGCAAGCTTTGGTGCCGGAGGGGCGGTGTTCGGCCCGCTCTGGCGCATTCTGGACGCGGCCAATTGGGGGCTGCACGGGCTGTACTTTCTGGCCGCGGGACTGACCCTTTCGGGCATCTTGGGCTGGCTTATCAATCACACGATTTGCACAAGATCCGCATCATCCGGTGACATGCAGGCCCGAGCGGACGCGGAGCCATCCCAGCAACGCCGTCTCGCCCTTTTGTGGCTGATATTTGCGTTTGGGTCCTATGGCGGTCTGATGGTTCTTGGCATGGCCTCGAAAATGATCGACGCAAACGGCATCAGCATATGGCTGGCCAGCCTCACCCTGTCCGGCATTGCGATCTGCAACACGGCAGGCCGGTTGAGTGTCGCAGCACTTTGCCCACGTCTGGGTCTTGCCGTGTGCCTGTCCCTGTCGGTTGTTTTGACCACATCAGGGCTGGTTCTGATCTATGCGGGGGGCGTCGTTGCCATCCTGATCAGCCCGGGCTTGATGCTGATCGCTGGCGGCTATGGCCTCGTGGCGTCAACCATTCCGCTGCTGACCTGCGCATCGTTCACGCCAGACACCTTCCAGCGACGGTTCGGCATTGTATTTACCGCATGGGGCACGGCGGGGTTCAGCGCGCCGTGGATTGCCGGAACGCTGTTTGACATGACCGGGAGTTTTGATCTTGCTTTGCTGAGCGCCATTCTGGCCACCGGTGCGTTTGCGGTCATCGGGCGGTCGTTGGTGAGGGAGATCGAGCAAAGTATCGATGATCGGACTTCGTTGCAGCCGCCCAGAGTGTGATGCCGCCCGACAAAGGCGGTCACCGGTACAGAGAGTTTTACGTAAACTCTGCACATCTTAGACACCAACCAACAGGTTGTGATTCACATAGGGTCGCTCAGCATGAATAAAGTGGCTGGGATGGTAGGATTCGAACCTACGGTACACTGTACCAAAAACAGTTGCCTTACCACTTGGCTACATCCCAACGTGAGGGGCTAATTAGTCTGCTGCGGGCAAGCGCGCAAGCCCCTATGGGGCAAAAAACACATCATTCCTTCGCACCATCATCGCTCAGCAGATCAGGAGCCTCTGGGTCGCTGCGTTCGGCTTCGACCAGCCTGTCCAGCGCCGCCTCGGAGGTGTCCAGCACGTCATCGGGCGTACTGGTCGGCAGCATCTCGGCTTCGGGCGGTTTGCGCGTGTCGCTTTCGGTGATCGTCGCCTGCATCGTACCTGAGGCTCCCAGCATCTGGATGCGATAGGTGGTGTCGGGCACTTCGACCCCGGCGGCCTCGATGGCGGCCTTGACGAGGCGCAGCACCTCGCCCTTGGCCCGCACAAGCGAGGTTTCGCGCTGGTCGATCCATCCGGTCACCGTCAGGATCACCGCGCCGTCGCCGATCCGATCGATCCAGACCATCGGCGCAGGTTCATCCAGCACGAAGGGCTGCTCTTCCACCACCGCTTCGGACAATTGGCGCACCGAGGCCAGATCGCAATCCGACGCGACCCCGATCTGAAATTCGAACCGGCGTTCATGGTGGGTCGAAAAGTTCACGATCCGGCTTTTGAACACGGTCGCGTTGGGAATGCGGATGTGGTTGCCGTCAAAGGACAAAAGGATGGTGGCGCGGCTGGTGAGGCGGATGACCTTGCCCAGATCCCCTTCGATTTCGACAATGTCGTTGGGCCGGAAAGGCTGGCGGATCGACAGCATGATCGAGGCGATGAAATTCTCGACCGTGTCGCGCACGGCAAAACCGATGGCCAGACCGACGATCCCGGCGGCACCAAGGATGGTGCCCAAAAGGGCCGTGGCCCCTAGGATGTCGAGCGCGATCACCAGCCCGCTGACAAAGAACACCATGCGCACGACTTGCCGGTAGATATTGGCGATGAATGCATTAGGCGCGATCCGGTCCCAAGGGTAGCGCATCCGCGCCAGCAGGATCCCGGCAAAGAGCACCACAAGAAAGGCAAGCAGGGCAACGGCGACCAAAGGCAACAGTGCCACGGCTTGGGAAATACGGGTGCGGAACCGCTCGACGGCAGGGTTAAGCCGCGCCACCACATCCGTGGTCTCGGCCACCTCGTTTTCGATGGCCACAACTCCAGCCACCCGCGCCACGATGTCATTGAGCCGTGCGGCTTGGGGCCCATCAATGGTGGTGCCCCGCAGGGTCACAATGCCGGAAGAGACGGTTACGGTAACCTCTTCGTACCCGTCCAGTTCGCCTAGGATGTCGCGGATACGCACGGCGATGGCGGCGTCTTGCGTGGCGCTGTCCTCGACCTGGATCGTGCCTTGCGGCTGGTCAGCGTTCTGGGCAAGGGCCGGGCCTGCGCCCAGGCACAACAGAACAAGCAGGGCGCGGATCATCGGCTGACCTCCACCAGGATTGCGCCGGATCGGTTGCCGGTTTCGACTGCCTTATGCGCTGCCGCGCAGTCTTTGAGTGCATAGGTTTCGGCGATGGGGCAGGACAGCGCGCCTTGTTCTAGGGCAGCGTGCAGGTGCTGGATTGCCTGCATGCGTTCCTGCGGAGGCAGCAGATAGATCAGGAGGATGTCGATGGCCACCGCCTTGAACAGCATCGGCCCAAAGGCGAGGTGCGGGGTCATGTCCTTGGCCGAGCCATAGGCCGCAATGGTGCCGTTGGGCACGATCACCTCGGCATCGACGGCTGCGTTGAGGCCGAATTCGACCTCGATTATCCGCTCGATTGGGCTGCCTGCCGCGCAGTCGGTGATGGCTGCGGCCAGATCGGTCTGGGAATAGTCCAGCACCGCATCCGCCCCGGCCCGCTGTGCGGCCGCAACCCCGTCGCCGCGCGCCGTCGCGATGACCCGCGCACCGCCCCACTTGGCCAGTTGCACGGCCAGGAGGCCGACCGTGCCTGCGCCGCCTTGCACCAGCACGGTCTTGCCAGCCACATCGCCGCCGCCGAACACGGCGTGGGCTGCCGTGAGGCCGGGAATGCCCAGCACGGCACCCGTTTCCAGCGAGACGGCATCGGGCAGGGCCACGGCCTGATCGGCGGGCAAACAGATATGCGTCGCCGCGGTGCCAAAGGGGCGCTGCCACTGGCCGTTCCAGATCCAGACCCGCGTGCCGATGCGATCCTCAGGCACGCCTTCCCCTACCGCTTCGATCACGCCCGACCCGTCGCTGTGCGGGATGATTTGCGGAAAGGCTGGTTTGGTCACACCGGGGCGTGTGCCCGAGCGGGCCTTGACATCAGATGGATTGACCCCGGAAAAGGCCAGCCGCACCAGCACGTCGCCGGGATCGGGTGTCGGCGTGGGCATCTCGGCCAGGGTCAGCACATCCTCGGCGGGTCCGAAGGCTGAGTAGGAAATGGCGTGCATGATTGTGGTCCGACTTTGGTGCGAATGTCCGGGCAGGATAGGCACACGGGCGGGAATGGCCAGCCCCGAGATGCACGTCGGGTTCAGATGGTCCTGGGGCCCGGGGATATGCAAAGAACAGGGGCAATGACCCCTGTTCTCCAGTTCGATGAAAGCGTTTGAGGGGGCTTAGCCCTTGCGGTGATTCATCCAGCCCATGAGGCCGAGGCCGGCCAGCAACAGGGGCAGGGAGGCAGGCAGCGGTACGGCTGGAATGGACGGCGCAACTTCGGCAAAGACGAAAGACCCGGTCCGCGTCTCTTCCTCTGCGTTGCCGGTAATGGCGTCAAAGCCGATGGCGATTTGATTGGGCACACGACTGCAGGCCCCGGTATTTTCGCCCTGCAGGCAGAAATAGTTGCCATGATCGCCACCGCTGAACAGCGCGGCCGTGTTCCCCGCGAAGTCAAAGATCAACTGCGTCGCACTTGCGGTAACGCCGGTGGCAGTGCCCGATCCGAAGGTTTCTAAAAAGGAAATGCCCGCAGAGGCCGTTGTCGTGCCGATCACGTCCGGCGTACCGCGCCACAGGTTCGGGGCGGTCAAAGTAAGCTCCCACGCGACGAAGTCGCCTGCCGCAAGCACACCCAGAGTGCCGTTGGTTTCAAAGAACCCCGTGACCGATCCGTTGCCGATGTTGAGATCAATGTCATAGGTGATTGCGGCTGCGGGATTGGCAACAAAAGCAAAGGCGGCAAGGGCAAAAGCGGTGAGTTTTGAATGAAACGTCATGTCGTGCGGTCCTGATTATGTGGGCGATTTTTGAGAAGGTGACGTAATTTGTTTGGGTACAGAATGTGTCGGATCTAGCAAGGCCGAGTCAGTCGCGCAATTCGTCCATTGAAACACCCCACAATCGCGCCTTGGGGGCCCAGCCCTTGTAGCCAGCGGCGGTGACGCGGCACCATTCGGGGTCGCATTTGCCGAGCCGTGCAATCACGCCTGCCTCCAGGGCAGCGGCCACGGGGGCTTCGGCATCGGGGCGGGTGCGGATGGTCAGCATGTCCTGTTCGATCAGCACAGTGCGGGTGCCGGACAGCAGCGAGTAATGAACCCAGCCGCCCAGCCCGTCGCGGTCCTCGACCCGGCGCCAGTGGCCGTGTTCGGCGGTGACTTGCAGCGGCATGTCACGGCGGGTGTAGACCCAGTCGATCCGGTGCGACAGGGAGGGACCGCGCCGCACGTTGCCCTCGGCGGCCTTGAGCGACACGTAGCGGGGCAGGGGCAGGTTGGTCACAGGCCCCACGTCCTTGGCCAGCGCAGGCGCCGCCAGCAGCACAGCACAGATGGCCGCACAAAGGACGGCCTTGATTGGAGAAGTTTCGCGCATCTCTCGCCTCTTGAAATGGCCGAGGTTCTTGTGCCTCGTGCTCACTTCCGCCACCATGGTCTGAAATGGCGCAAACGCCAAGGCCGGGGAGGGCATCAATGCCAAAGGATCGTCTGAGTGTTGTCGTTACGCGACGGTTGCCCGCAGAGGTGGAAACCCGGCTGAGCGAACTCTTTGATGTGACCCTGCGCGACAGTGACGACGCGATGAGTCGGGCCGAGATTGTCGAGGCGATGAAGTCCGCGGATGTGCTGGTGCCCACGATCACCGACACAGTGGATGCGGCGATGATCGGGCAGGCCGGGGACCGCCTGAAACTGATCGCAAATTACGGGGCGGGGGTGGACAATATCGATGTCTCGACGGCCCGCCAGCGTGGCATTCTTGTGTCCAACACGCCCGGGGTTCTGACCGAAGACACGGCCGACATGACGATGGGTCTGATCCTGGCCGTGACCCGGCGGATGCCCGAGGGGCTGGCCGCGATGCAGGCAGGCAACTGGAACGGCTGGTCGCCGACCGCTTTTCTGGGCGGGCGCATTGCCGGGCGGCGTCTGGGCATTCTGGGCATGGGCCGGATCGGGCGGGCCGTGGCGAAGCGTGCCGCTGCGTTCGGCATGCAGGTCCATTATCACAACCGTCGCCGCCTGCGCGCGGAGGTCGAAGAGGATCTTGAGGCCACGTGGTGGGAGAGCCTTGATCAGATGGTGGCGCGCATGGACGTGATCAGCATCAACTGCCCGCATACCCCGTCGACCTTTCATCTGATGAACGCGCGTCGCCTCAAATTGATGAAGCCGGACGCGGTGATCGTGAACACCTCGCGCGGCGAAGTGATCGACGAAAATGCCCTGACCCGCATGTTGCGCACGGGCGAAATCGCCGGGGCGGGCTTGGATGTTTACGAGGGCGGCACGCAGGTGAACCCGCGCCTGCGCGAGTTGCAGAACGTGGTTCTGCTGCCCCATATGGGCTCGGCCACGCGCGAAAGTCGCGTTGAGATGGGCGAGAAAGTTATCATCAATATCAAGACCTTCGACGATGGGCATCGCCCCCCTGATCAAGTGGTCCCGTCGATGCTGTAGCCAGCCGGAACACGACACGTTTTCCGGCCAAGAGTTTTGCTCAAAACTCTTGTTCACCAAAGGAGAAACTGATGCGCTTTTGTCTGACTGTTGCCTTTTCGATCATCGCCGGTGCGGCCCTTGCCCAGCAAGCAGCCGATACGGTGCAGCCTGAAACCGGGACCGCCGGGACAGGTGTCGCCACCTCCGAACGTGCCGCCGCCGCACTTGCCGCCAAGGACGCCGGATCACCTGTCACCGCGCAGACCTACATGGTCGCTGCCGCCAATCCGCTGGCCGTGCAGGCCGGGGTCGATGTGCTGGCCGAAGGCGGTACCGCTGCCGATGCGCTGGTGGCTGTGCAGACCGTTCTGGGCCTCGTCGAGCCGCAATCCTCAGGGCTGGGCGGTGGCGCGTTCCTTGTCTGGTATGACGCAGCCTCGGACACCCTGACCACGCTGGATGGCCGCGAAACCGCGCCGCTGGCTGTCACGCCGACCCTGTTCCAGAACGAGGACGGCACGACGATGGGGTTCTTTGATGCGGTTGTCGGCGGCCGCTCTGTCGGCACGCCGGGCACACCTGCCTTGCTGGCCGAGGTTCACGCGCGCTGGGGCAACCAGCCGTGGGAGGGTCTGTTTGATGCGGCCATCGATCTGGCCACGGGCGGGTTCGAGGTTTCACCGCGGATGGCTGGATCGATCGAGCGGGACGCGGAACGCCTTGCGGTGTTCCCGGCCACGGCGGCATATTTCCTCCCCGATGGCGCGCCTCTGGCAGCGGGAAGCACGCTCAAGAATACGGCCTATGCCACCACGCTGCGTGCGCTTGCGACAAGCGGGGTGGATGCGTTCTATACCGGTCAGATCGCCAAGGATATCGTGGCGACGGTGCAGCAATTCTCTGCCAATCCGGGAGTGCTGTCTGAGCTTGATCTTGCCGTTTATCAGGTCAAGGAACGCCCGCCCGTCTGTGCGACCTATCGCGCGCATGACATTTGCGGCATGGGTCCGCCCTCTTCGGGTGCGCTGAGCATCGGGCAGATTCTGGGGATGCTGGATGGCTATGATCTGGCCGCATTGGGGGCCGAAAACCCTGAAAGCTGGCGACTGATCGGTGATGCCTCGCGCCTCGCCTTTGCGGATCGGGGCCGCTACATGGCTGACAGTGATTATGTGCCGATGCCTACGGCGGGTCTGGTTGATCCGGCCTATCTGGCCGAGCGGGCGACCCTGTTGGGCGGCGAAGCGGCGCTGAGCGAAGTCGCTCCGGGCAATCCGGCCTTTGATCACGCGCTGAACTGGGCCGATGATCAAAGCATCGAGTTTCCCTCGACCTCGCATATCTCGATTGTCGACAGTTTCGGCAATGTCGCCTCGATGACGACGACCATCGAAAACGGGTTTGGATCGCGGCTGATGGTGCACGGCTTTCTGCTCAACAACGAGTTGACGGATTTCAGCTTTGCCACCCATTCGGACGGGGTGCCGATTGCCAACGCCATCGCGCCGGGCAAGCGTCCACGCTCGTCCATGGCGCCGACCATCGTGATGAAGGACGGCGCACCGGTGCTTGCCATCGGGAGCCCCGGAGGCAGCCGGATCATCGGCTACACGGCCAAGGCGATCATCGCCTGGCTCGACTGGGGCATGGATGTGCAACAGGCGGTCAACCTGCCCCATGCGGTGAACCGGTTCGGCTCTTATGATGTCGAAGAGGGCACGGCAGCCGCCGATCTTGCCCCGGCTCTTGAGGCGATGGGCTATGAGGTCAATGTGCGCGGTCTGAATTCGGGCTTGCATGCCATTGCCATTGGCGATGTGTTGCAGGGCGGGGCGGATCCGCGTCGCGAAGGGATCGCGCTGGGCGACTAGGCCCGGACGTCAGGGAAAGGAGCCAGCACCATGGCACAGGCTATTGATTTGCCACGCAATGAGGATGGGATCGCCAGCGCGCTGGGTATTCTCAAGCAGCAGTTTGGCGACCGGTTCCACACTGGACAGGCCATCCGGGATCAGCATGCCCACACCACGACGTGGCTGACCCCGCAGCCTCCGGATGCGGTGGTCTTTCCCACTTCGACGCAAGAGGTGTCCGACATCGTCAAGGTCTGCGCGACCCACCGCGTGCCGGTCATTCCCTATGGCACGGGCACCTCGCTTGAGGGCCATGTGAATGCGCCTGCCGGGGGTGTCTGCGTTGACATGACTAGCATGGACCAGATTCTTGCGGTCAATGCAGAAGACCTTGATTGCGTGGTGCAACCGGGTGTGACGCGCGAGCAGCTCAACACCTATCTGCGGGACAGAGGGCTGTTCTTTCCCATCGATCCCGGCGCCAACGCGTCGCTTGGCGGCATGGCCTCGACCCGGGCGTCGGGCACCAATGCGGTGCGCTATGGCACGATGAAGGACAATGTGCTGGCCCTTGAAGCGGTGATGGCCGATGGCCGCGTGATCCGCACGGCGCAGCGCGCGAAAAAGTCCTCGGCGGGGTATGATCTGACCCGTCTTCTGGTCGGTTCGGAAGGGACGCTGGGCCTGATCACTGAAATCACCCTGAAACTGCATGGCATCCCCGAAGCGATCCAGGCGGCGCGCATGTCCTTTCCGTCGATTGATGCGGCCTGTCAGGCGGTGATGACCACGATTCAATATGGCATCCCCGTCGCCCGGATCGAGCTGATGGACGAATTGAATATTCGGGCGGCCAACGCCTATGCCGGTCTTGATCTGCCCGAAACGCCGCTGCTGCTGCTTGAATTTCATGGCTCGGACAGTGCTGTGGTGGAACAGGCCGAAATGTTCGGCTCCATCGCCGAGGATGTGGGCGGGTTCGATTTCGAGGCCACCGGATCAACCGAGGAACGCAACAAGCTGTGGCAGGCCCGTCATGACCTGTATTGGGCGACAATGCTGCTGCGCCCGGGCGCGCAAGGCGTGGCGACGGATGTCTGTGTGCCGATTTCGCGGCTGGCAGAGGCCGTGACCAGCGCGCAGGCCAAGGCCGCGGAGTTGAACCTGTTGTCCCCGATTGTGGGCCATGTGGGGGATGGGAATTTTCACTCGCTTGTCCTGCTGGATATGGAGGATGCCGACGAGGTCGCCCGCACCGAAGAGTTCACCGCCTACCTAGCCGAAGAGGCGATCCGCATGGATGGCACCTGTACGGGCGAACACGGGATCGGGCAGGGCAAGATCAAATATCTGGTCAAGGAACTGGGGGCGGCGGTCGAGTTCATGACGGCCATCAAGGGCGCGTTTGATCCGCTTAACATCATGAATCCGGGCAAGATTTTTGGCCCGCATCAGGGCTGACACAGGTGCTGCGCGCCCAGTTGATATGCGCGGCCTGCCTATGGGCGCATGCGGCGTTTGCGGAAAGTGATGGGGCGACGTACCGCGTCGAGGTCTCTTTTGACTGGTCCGGGCAAGCGGGTGCGGGCGGCCATCCGTCGGATGCGCACTGGTCGCGCCTGATCGCGGTGGCCCACAGTGCCCGCTATGCGCTGTTTGCCGATGGGCAGACCGCCTCAACCGGCCTTGCGCTGGTGGCGACCAACGGTCGGGTGTCGGTGCTTGAGGCGGAACTGGCCGAAACCCGGCGCCGTGGCCGCGCCGGTGTTCCTGTTGTGGTGCCGGGTCTTGAGACCGGAGTGGGGACGTTTGTGCTGGACCTCGCGCTTGATCCAAAGCTCTCGCAGGTGTCCTTTGCCACGATGCTGGCCCCCAGCCCGGACTGGTTTTCCGGGGCGAGCGGGGTGGCGTTGCTGGTCGATGGCGCCTGGGTTGAACGGCTCGACGTGCCGTTGTGGGTCTGGGACGCGGGCGCGGATCATGGGCCGGATTTTGAAGGGCCCAACATGGATACGCAGCCGCGCCAGTCGGTGCGGTTGCTGGTGCATCCGGCCTTCCTGACGGCGCGTGGCATGACCCCGATTGGCACGGCGACGTTTACGCGCCTGCCTTGATCTTGCGGACGCGCTGACGCGCGACGCCATTTTTTTGGGGGGCTAGCCCCCGTCCTTGCGGACTCCCCCAGGATTTTCTCAAATCAGAGAAGGGAGATGCGCGGCAGGCGTCGTTTTTTTGCTGCGAGCGGTCGGCTTGCTGGCGCGCGACAAGTGAGGGTTTCCTAGAAGATAACAGTCTGCTTGAGGGAGTCGGGACATGAAAACGCAAATCAAAGCATTGGTTGTCGGGGGCGGGGCCGTGGGCACGTCGATTGCCTATCATCTGGCGCGTGCGGGCTGGGATGACGTGATGTTGCTGGAGCGGGACGAGCTGACGAGCGGCAGCACCTGGCATGCGGCGGGTCTGCTGCCCTATTTCAACATGTCCTACGCCACCACCCACATCCACGACTATTCGATCAAATTTTACAAGACCCTTGAGGAAGAGACGGGCCTGAACGCTGGCTTTGCCGTGGTGGGCAACCTGCGCATGGCGCAGACGCAGGAGCGCATGGACGAATATATGCTTTATGCCTCGACCGCCGAGACCTGCGGTGTGCCTTACGAATTCCTGACGCCCGCGCAGATCAAGGAGAAGTGGCCGCTGATCCGCACCGAGGATCTGAAAGGCGCGCTGTATCACCAGACCGATGGCTACATTAACCCTGCTGACGTCACCATGGCGATGGCCAAGGGCGCGCGTCAGCGCGGCGTGATGATCGAGCGCAAGTGGCAGGCGGATGCGTTTCACTGGAACGGGGAGGCCTGGGAAGTGACGGCCACCAAGATGGTGGAAAAGGGTGGCAATCTTGTGCCGTCCGACGAGCAGATCGTGATCACCGCCGAGCATGTCGTCACCGCCTCGGGCAACCACGCCCAACGTACCGCCAGGATGCTGGGCATCAAGATGCCTGCCATCCCGGTCGAGCACCAGTTTATCGTTATGGAACAAGACCCTGAGCTGGTGAAGTTCCGCGCCGATGGGAATGGCGAACACCCCGTGATCCGCGATGCGGATGCGCAATCCTATGTGCGCGAGGAACGGGGTGGCTGGATCCTTGGGGTCTATGAAAAGAATGCTCCGGCCTGTTTTGAATACGGGGTGCCTGACAGTTTCCGGGCCGATCTGTTCCAGCTGGATCTGGAGCGGATTGAAGAGCAGTACATGGCGATGATCCACCGGGTCCCTTCCTGCGAAAACAGCGGGTTGAAGGACGATTTCAACGGGCCGATCTGCTATACGCCGGATGGCAACCCGCTGGTGGGGCCTGCGCCGGGTCTGCGCAATATGTGGCTGGCCGAGGGGTTCAGCTTTGGCATCACGGCGGCCGGTGGCACGGGATATTACCTTGCGCAGATGATGGTGGAGGGGGAGGCCGAGATCGACATGGCCTCGCTCGACCCCAAGCGCTATGGCAACTGGATGACAACCGAGTTCGCGGCGCGCAAGAACGAGGAATGTTACGACCACGTCTACATCCTGCACCACCCCGATGAG
The DNA here is from genome assembly GCF_947503045.1 of uncultured Tateyamaria sp. Taxonomy (GTDB): domain Bacteria; phylum Pseudomonadota; class Alphaproteobacteria; order Rhodobacterales; family Rhodobacteraceae; genus Tateyamaria. Next base: position 162,806 of record NZ_CANNCF010000002.1, on the reverse strand, counting down.
GAGCGCCCGGCCTGTCGGCCGCTGCGCACGTCGCCCGCCTATGATCGCCAAGCCACCAAGGGCGCGCAGTTCGGGTTTGTGAACGGATGGGAGCGACCCAACTACTACGGCCCACTCGATGCGCCGGAGAATTTTGATCATGATTCCAGAAGCTTCCGCCGTGGTGCATGGTGGCAATATGCCCATGATGAAGCCAAGGCGATCCGCGAAGGTGTGGGCCTGATCGATGCGACGGCCTTTACCAAGCACCGGATTTCGGGGCCCGGCGCGACCGCCTTTCTGGACTGGTTCACCACCAACAAGCTGCCCAAAGTGGGCCGCATCAACTTGACCTATGCGCTGACCGCCGCCGGTACGACGCGCACGGAATACACCATCGTGCGACTGGCCGAGAACGACTATTACCTCGTCTCTGCGGGCGCGTGGACGGCCTATGATCAGGATTACCTTTACAAGGCGATCGAGGATATGGAGCCGACATTCGGCCGTATCAACGAGGCGGAAGAGACCACGCAATGGGGTGTGTTCGCCCTGGCCGGGCCGAAATCGCGCGATGTGATGGCCGCGCTGATCAAGGATGCGGACCCTGAGAGTGCCTTGTCCAACAAACGCTTTCCCTGGCTCTCCATGCGCAATATCGAGCTGGGCATGTGCCCTGTGCGTGCCATTCGCGTGGCCTATACCGGGGAGCTGGGTTGGGAGCTGCACCACCCCATCGAGATGCAGAATTATCTGTGGGATCAATTGCTTGCTGCTGGCGAGCCGCACGGGCTGAAGCTGGTTGGCGCGCGTGCGCAGAACTGGTTGCGGCAGGAGAAATCCTATCGCGCCTTCGGGACCGAGTTGGGGCGCGATGCGACGCCTTTGGAGGCCGATTTGCCGCGCTTTGTGGACCTCTCCAAGGACTTCCATGGAAAGGCCCCGATGGAGGCGATTGGTGTACGCTCAAAATGCGTGACGCTGCTGATCGACGGGCCGGAGGATGCTGATCCCTGGGGGCGCGAGGCGCTCTATCATGGGGATACGCGCGTGGGGCGTTTGACGTCGGGCGGGTACTCCGTCGCCTTTGGGAAGTCGATTGGCATGGGGTATGTCCGCCCCGAATTGGCGGTGCCGGGCACGAAGGTGCAGGTCAGGATGCTTGACCAGCTGTGGGATGCCGAGATCGTGCAGGACAGCCCTTATGATCCCAAGAACGAACGCATCCGCATTGATGGATGAAGCGGCGGCGGGGTGGAACGCCGCCCTACCGGATGCTGCGCCGGTCGAGCCAGCTGTCCCAGGCCTCGCGTGAGCCGTTGAAGGCGTTGATGTCGATTGCGCCGGGCGTGTTGGGCAGGGTGCCGGTGGAGGTGTATTGCCAGAAGCGCCAGCGTTGGCCGGGGAAGGCTTCGGCCGGGGTTTTGGCCGTGGTTCGCAGCCAGAAATCTATTCCTCTGAAAGCACTTAGCCCGTTTTCGGCATAAAAGCGCGGGGTGGTGTAGATGATCGGTTTCTGCCCGAAATGGGCGGTGACGATGTCCATCCAGCGTTGCATTTCATTGCGCACGGTGGCCCCGTCCGGGCGGCGCTGGCAGGTGGGGGAAAACGGGTTCCATTCCATGTCGAGGACCGGGGGCAGCGTGCCCTTGGTGCGCGGAACAGTGTCGATAAAGAACTGTGCCTGTACCTCGGGCGAGGTGCAGAAATAGTAGAAGTGATAGGCGCCACGCCTGATCCCGGCGCGCGCGGCCCCGCGCCAGTGATCGTCGAATTTGATGTCCTTGAGGTCGCCGCCTTCGGTCGCTTTGAGGAAGACGAATTCGATGCCCACGGCCTTGGCCCGCGCCCAATCGACCGAGGTTTGAAAGCGGGCGGCGTCCATACCGCGCACGGGGTACGTGCTGGGCTGGCGTCCGTTGAAGCGGACCGGATCGCTGTCGCCGATGACCATCGGTCCGTTGAACGGGGCCGGGCCCGGGGCGCAGGCGGCGAGGAGCAGGATCAGCAGGGCGGCAAGGGTTCGCATCAGCAAGGGGACCTTTCAAGAAAAGCGGGCGGGGGAGAGCGCGTTGATGGTGGCGGTGTCGACCTGCGGGCTGTGTCCGAGGGTGATGTCGGCAAGCAGCTGGCTGGCCGCGGGGGCGGTCTGAAAGCCATAGCCGCCCTGTCCGGCACACCAGATAAATGACGCGTTTTCAGGGTCTTGCCCCAGAACCAGCGTGCGGTCGGGGGCGAAACTGCGCAAGCCTGCCCATGAGGATTCGACCCGCGTGACCGGCTCGGTGACGTGCTGTCCATAACGGTCGAGCCCTTGGGCCAGCACCATGTCATCGGCCCATGCGTCATGCGGTTCGACGGTGTCCGCGTCCGCCGGAGAGACCAGCAGCGCGCCTGCGTCGGGCTTGGCATACCACGCCTCATTGACGCCGAAGAAGATCGGCCAGCGTGACACATCCCGCCCGCCCGGCGCAGGGATGCGCGCCATGGAGCGGCGGTGTGGGCTGATCCCGACGGGTGTGATCCCGGCCATGACCGCGATCTGATCGGCCCATGCCCCGGCCGCATTGACGAGCCGTGGGGCGGTTAACGTCTCGTTACCGCAACGCACGGTCCAGACGTCGTCGAAACTGAGCGCCGTGACCGCGTGCCCGGTCAGAACCTGCCCGCCATTTGCGCGCACCGTCCTTGCGAAGTCCTGAATCATGCGGTCGGTGTCGATGTCGAACGCGTCCGCGTGATAGGCGGCGCGGGTGATGGTGTCGTTCAGGACGGGGACGTGGGTGCGGGCCTCTTGCACTGAAATTTCAGGGCATTTCATGGTGTTGGCATCCGCCTCGAAGGCCGCGTCTTCGCCTGCCCGTCCCACCAGAAGAAAGCCGCGTGGGGACAGATAGGGCTGGTGAAAGGACGCACTTGCACGGTTGAGCGTGATGACCGATGGCAGGCCGTAGTTTTCCTCGAACAGCGCGGCGGAGCGACCCGAGGCGTGGTATCCGAGCGCGCTTTCGCCCTCGACCAGCGTGACCTTGGCATGGGCGGACAATCGTGCGGCGGCGGAGACACCGGCGATGCCACCTCCGATCACGATGATGTCGCTCATGCCTCTTCGATCCGGTCCGTGGCCGGGGGCGGGGTCTGGCTGAGCGCGGTGATCTGGTCATAGAGTTCGCCCGTCATGTCGATGTCGAGCGCGGCCAGCGAGGGCGCGAGTTGTTCGACCGAGCGCGCCGAGATGATGGGGCGGGGGCGGGCCGGATGGGCCATGGCCCAGGCCACGGCGAGCGAGGCCGGGTGCACGCCCATATCACCCGCAAGAGCGGCCAGATCAGCCGCCGTCTGATGCATCCAGTCGACATTGTAGCGCGTCGCATACATCGCATTCTCGGTCAGGCGTCCGGTTTCTCCGCGTGCGTATTTCCCGGTCAACAGTCCCCCACCCAATGGGGAATAGGGCACGATTTCAATCCCTTGATCCACGCACATGGGAAAGATTTCGACCTCGGCCTGGCGTTTGACGAGGCTGTGCATGGGCTGCACCATCTCGATTTTCACATCGAATTGCGCGGCCACAGTTTGCGCTTTCATCACCTGCCACGCGGCAAAGTTCGACACCGCGATGTGGCCGATCTTGCCTGCATGTTTCAACGTGGCCAGCGCGTCGAAGGTTTCCTGCAGTGGCGTGTCGTCGTCAAAGCGGTGCAGGTAGAGGATGTCGACCGTATCGAGCTGCAGGCGCTGTTGCGAGGTGGCAAAGCCGGTCAGGATGTTGTCGCGGCTCGACCCGCCGTCATAGGCCGCCTTGGTCGCGATGATCAGGCTGTCACGCTCGGCCCCGATCATCTCGCCCAAAAGGGTTTCGGAGGCGCCGCCATTGTAGACGAAAGCCGTGTCGAAATGGGTGATCCCGGCGGCGCGGGCGGCGTCGAACATCGCGCGGCTTTGCCCGGCATCGGCATTGCCGCCGAATTGCATGGTGCCAAAGGTCAGGGGTGAAAGCGGGGTGCCGTTGGGGGATGTAATCATGCGAAATTGGTGCCACGGGGGCTGCGTGCGCGCAACGGTTAATGGCGCGCCTCGGGCGAATCGTGCCGAGGCCCTGTTAACCATGGGGTTTGGGCCATGCACTGGACGTGCACCACCTGTGCACACCCTGTGCACCGCGCGATGCACCGGGGCCGGGTTAACGGACCGTGCGCGCGGGTTTATGAACAAAGTGTAAACGGCCCCTGAGCGGTGTGATATGCTGGTTCCGATATTACGGAAAGGGTGACGTTATGGCGGATGGATTTGAGCAGATGGTGGACGCGGCGCTGGCCTTTTTCCCCAAGCTGGCGGCGAACAATTCCAAAGAGTGGTTTGATCCGCACAAGACCCATTACAAGGAGGCGATTGCCGCGCCTGCCGGTTTCTTTGCCGATCTGATGGCCGAGGACCTTGCCCGCCTGACCGGCAAGCCGCACAGCCCGAAGGTGTTTCGCATTTACCGCGATGTGCGCTTTTCCAAGGACAAGACGCCGCTCAACACCCATCTGCATGTGATGTGGGGTCCGGCGGACAAGGACGCGCTGGCGCCGTCCTGGTTCTGGGGGCTGAGCCCGGATTATTTCATCCTCGGGATGGGGGTGATGGGCTTGCAGGGCGAAAGCCTGACCCGCTACCGTGGCTTTGTGGATTCCTGGGGCGACGGGGTGCAGGAGGCGCTGGATGGTGCGGCGGCGTCCGTGGGGGCCACAATGAGCGATTGGGGGCCTGATCCGTTGAAGAAGGTGCCCAAGCCCTATGCCGCCGATCATCCCCATGCCGCGTTGCTGAAGCGCAAGGCGCTGGCGGTGAGTGCGCCGATGCCCGGTGACTGGCGGGAGGCGGGGGGTCCTCAAGGCGTCAGTGGCGACGGCGAAAGGGTTGCTGCCCGTGTGGGAGATGTTTGACCGGCATTTGTGAGGGTGGTTCTGAGCGCCCGGATCGGAATCAAGCCGAAGGCGCCGATCAATCGCCAGCCCGCCCGGACGGGCCGGCGATTTGGTTGATCCTGGTGCGACAGGTCAGCGGAGAGATATCCTTGAACCATAAAGCGCCCGGGAAGGGGCGTTGCACCGCCATCCCGCGGACTGGCAATGGATCGGCTAGGGAAAGTAACCGGAACCCTGTTTGCTCATTGGATGCAACATACCAGATAGGCACCAAAGATCGGAATCAAGCCGAAGGCGCCGATCAATCGCCAGTCCGCCCGGACGGGCTGGCGATTTGGTTGATCCTGGTGCGACAGGTCAGCGACGCGATATTCTTGAACTATAAAGCGCCCGGGAAGGGGCGTGGTATCGCCATCCCGCGGACTGGCAATGGATCGGCTTGGATGATTTTTGGTTCTGACCGGAAATTTTTTCGCCCAAAATGTCCATTCACCCGATCCTCGTTCGTCATGGATGTGAAAGCACACACGCTTTCGCCAACATGAGGAGAGAAGATCATGACCATCTGGACCATTCTTGCCAGCAGCGCAGGCGTTGTCGCGCTCGCCGCTGCAGGCAGCCTGCTATTGCCCCGCCACGTCCATGTCGAGCGGCAGGCGACCTTGTCCGCCGCTCCCGAGGCCGTGCTGGCGCTGGCCGCATCGAACACCGGTTACCAGCAGTTCAACCCTTATCTGAGTGCTGACCCTGCGCTGAAGATCGACCCGTTCGGGCCTGCGACGGGTGTGGGGTCAGGCTTTGCCTTTGACGGCAAAGACGGCACGGGCACTCAAGTTGTGGCCGAAGTGCGCGCGGATGCGGTGCGCTATGACATCGATCTGGGGCCCATGGGCCAGCCCACCCAGACCATCGCCACCCGTTCCGTGGATGGTGGCGTTCTGGTGACGTGGAGCATGGATGCGGACATGGGGTTCAATCCCGTGGGCCGCGTTATGGGCCTTTTCCTCGATCGGATGATCGGCAACACTTTCGAGCAGGGTCTTGGCAACCTTGCCACCGCACTCTGAAGGAGATTTCCAATGCGCTATACATTTTTGCTTTATACCGATCCGGCTGATCTGGCCAACATGACCGAGGCGGAGGGGATGGCCCAACGACAGGCCTATCAATCCTATATCGAGGCGCTGAATGCTGCCGGTGTGTTTGTCGACACCGACTGGTTGCAGCCGGTGACCACGGCCACCACCCTGACCCTGAAGGGCGGAACGCGGCAGGTGCAGGATGGCCCGTTTGCCGACACCAAGGAGCGGCTGGGCGGATATTTCGTCATTGAAGTGCCTGACCTCGACGTGGCGATGAGCTGGGCAGAGAAGTGTCCCGCCGCGCAGACCGGAAAGGTCGAAATCCGCCCCTCGGCCATGCCGACCGGGTGAGGCGCGTGGCACCGGAGCCTTGAATGACTGATGCGGACCGCGCTGCCGAACGGGTGGCGCGGGACAGCTACGGGCGCTTGCTGGCCTATCTTTCGGCGCGCAGCCGCGACATCTCCCTGGCCGAGGAAGCGCTGGCCGAAGCCTTTGCCCGTGCGCTGAGCACGTGGCCCGACGTCGGCGTGCCCGACAACCCTGATGCGTGGTTGCTGGCCGTGGCGCGCAACGCCATGACCGACCGCCAACGCCATTTGACCCGGTTCCATACGGACGCGGAGGTACCCGACATGCCTGCCCCCGAGGCAGCCCAAGACCTGCCCGACGAGCGCCTGACCCTGCTGATGGTCTGTGCTCACCCGGCTATCGCGCGTGATCTGCATACCCCTTTGATGTTGCAGACTGTTTTGGGGATCGAAGCGCGGGTGATCGCGCGATTGTTCATGGTCTCGCCAACCGCGCTGACCAAGCGGCTGGTCCGCGCCAAGGCCAAGATCAGGGCCGCCCGTATCCCGTTTTCGCTGCCTGCGCACGAGGATTTGCCGAACCGGGCCGCAGCGATCATGGAGGCGATCTATGCGGTGCACGGTGTGGACTGGGTGTCGCCCGGGGACGGGTTGGGCGATGAGGCGCTGTATCTGGCTGATCTGCTGGCGCGGCTGTTGCCGCAGGACGCCGAAGCCGCAGGCCTTGCGGCGTTGATCGCCTTTGGTCATGCGCGTGCGCAGGCCCGCGTGCGTGACGGCATTCTGGTGCCGACGGATACGCAGGATACAGCCCTTTGGGATGCCACATTGCAGGCCTATGCCGACCGTCAATTGACCCGCGCCTTTGCTTTGGGCGCGCCGGGGCGGTTTCAGATCGAGGCCGCCATCCAGCAGGTGCATATGCGGCGCAAAGGCACGGGCGTGACCGATTGGGAGGCGTTGAACCGACTGTATCATGCGTTGTTACAGATTGCCCCGTCGACCGGGGCGCGGGTGGCGCAGGCGGCGGTGACGGCACGTGTGCACGGCCCTGCGGCGGGGTTGGAGGCGTTGGCGCAGATCGAGGTTGAGGCGGGCACGGATGTGCAACCGCTCTGGGCGGCGCGGGCGGATTTGCTGGCGCAACTGGGGGAGGGTGCGCAGGCCGAGGTTGCCTATGACAAGGCGATTGCGCTGGCCACGGATATGCCGGTGATCCGCTTTTTGCGCGGCAGGCGTGACGCCCTGATAGATCGCATTTGAGCGAAATTGCGCGGGTTACGTGCGGGGATGGCAACCAGTTGTCAACGGCTTTGTTCCACTTTTGTCTTCACGCGATGATTTCAGAATGAGGTTGGTATGGAGCGGATATGGGGCCTGTTGGCCTGTGCGGGATTGTGTGTGCAGGCGGCCATTGCCTGGGGTGAGGCACTGCCAATGGCCGCCCGCGGCAGCCTGCTGACCGAACGCGCGCCGCTTTACGTGCAGACCGCTGTGAATGCACCGTCCTCGCCCAGTCTGTTTGCGGGCAAAAGTGGCACCAGCCTGTTTCGCCCCATGCCAGTGTCACTGAAAGCGCCACCTTCCTTTGGATCGATCCCGACACCCGGTGTTGGTCCGTTGGGCGAGCTTCGGTCGCTGATCGCGCGGGCCGAAGCGGGCAAGAAAGGCTATGATGCGGTGCAATACGGGGCTGACATTTTGCCTGCCGCACCGCCGACCGCGATGACCATCCAGGAGATTTACAACTGGATCGACGCAACACCCGGACAGCCGCACGCCATTGGGCGCTACCAGTTCATTCCGCCGACCCTTCGCCGTTTGGTCAAACGTCTGGGGATCAGTCCCGAGGCGCGGTTCAGCCCCCGGGTGCAGGATCAGCTGGCCGATCTTTTGCTAAAGGAGGCTGGCCTGCATCGCTTCCTCTCCGGAGAGATGGAGCGGCAGGCGTTCATGAACAACCTCGCCAAGATCTGGGCCGGGCTGCCCAATGATACCGGAAAGTCGCACTATCACGGCTATGCCGGGAACAAGGCGACGATGACCTGGGCGTTTTTCGATGCACAGATGGCGCGGATTTTTCCGGGCTGATTCTGGCCTTTCACGGATTGCGATGCTGCGTCGCACAACCGCCCGGACCCGAGTGGTTTCGGGAGTTTGGGCAGAAGCGGTTTGCGTGCGTTCACGGAGCGGCGGGCTGGTTCGAACCACGTGACGAAGCGCGAGGCCCGGCAGTGCCTGCGGCGTTGATGGGGTAACAGCTCGACGCGTGTGTTTGCCGTGGCTACAAATCGTGCGGTCTTTGCGCGGACGTCATCGATCAAGAAAACATGGTATAAAAATCAATAGGTTGTTTGATTTCGGCCCCGTTTTGAGGTGCGCACCTCAGAAATATGTAGACTTGAGGAGCGTACCTCAAATAGCGTTTGAGTCGTCTGATGGACGATTCGGCGGCGTGAATTGAAACGTCGGCTTCACTCTGGGAGGAGAACCTATGAAACATTTGAAACTGGCCTCAGCCAGCGCGCTCAGCATTGCAGCAGCGTCATTCGCAAGCACCGCGCAGGCAGAAGACCTGACATTGTGCTGGGCCGCCTGGGACCCGGCAAACGCGCTTGTGGAACTCAGCAAGGAATTTGAGGAACAATCCGGCCATTCCATGAGCTTTGAGTTCATTCCATGGCCCAACTTTGCCGACCGGATGCTGAACGAGCTGAACTCGGGCGGCAAGCTGTGTGACCTGCTGATTGGCGACAGCCAGTGGATCGGGGGCGGCGCCGAGAACGGCCACTACGTCAAGCTGAATGACTTCTTTGATGCCGAGGGCATCAGCATGGACGATTTCGCCGAAGCGACCGTTTATGCCTATTCCACATGGCCCAAAGGCACGCCGAACTACTACGCGCTGCCTGCGATGGGCGATGCGAATGGCTGGTTCTATCGCAAGGACTGGTTTGCCGATCCCGAGATTCAGGCCGCCTATAAAGAGGCCACGGGGCAAGACCTGCGCGAGCCGCAGAGCCAGAAGGAAATGCTGCAGATCGCCCAATTCTTCCAGGGCCGCGAGATTGACGGCAAAACCGTTTATGGCGCGTCGATCTTTACCGAGCGTGGGTCCGAAGGGATCACGATGGGCGTGACGTCGGCGCTTTACCCTTGGGGGTTCAAATACGAAAACACGCCCGGCTCTTACGACATGGACGGCGCTGTGAACTCGGCTGAAGCAGTTGAGGCCCTTGAATTCTATAAGGAATTCTACGAGACGGCGACGCCTCCGGGCTATACGAACAGCTATATGGGTGAATCGCTGGACGCGTTCAAATCCGGTCAGGTCGCGATGGCGATGAACTGGTTTGCGTTCTTCCCGGGCCTTTATGCCGATCCGGCCACGGGCGGCGACAAGATCGACTTTTTCGTGAACCCACCGCAAAATCAGGCAGGTTCCACGCTGGGCGGTCAGGGCATTTCAGTTGTCGCCTATTCGAACAAGCAGGACGCGGCCCTTGAGTACATCAAGTGGTTTGCCGATCCCGAAGTGCAGGCCAAATGGTGGTCGCTGGGCGGCTATTCGGCGCATAATTCGGTGCTAAACGATCCCGGGTTCAAGGACAGCGCACCCTTTGCCGGTGATTTCCTCGAGGCGATGGGATCGGTGCAGGATTTCTGGCAGGAGCCGGCCTATGCCGAGTTGTTGCTGGCCATGCAGAAACGCCTGCATGACTACATCGTGGCCGATCAGGGCACGGCGCAGGAGGCTCTCGACAAGCTGGTCGAGGACTGGACCGAAGTCTTCGAAGACGAAGGCAAGCTTTAACGCGCATGCATTGGCGGGGTACCCCCCGCCACTCAGCCTCCCTTGACGGTTGGGCGGGGACATCCCGCCCGGCCACAGGAAAGAAGTGAGTCGATGACAGACACGCCTGCCACACGCGCAGCCAAGGCGACCCCGGTTCGGGTGGCCCGCAAGATCAAGGGCCTGAGCGACCGTGCCATTGCATGGATTTTCGTTGGTCCGACGATCTTTCTGCTGCTCGCGATCAACATCTTTCCGCTGATCTGGACGATCAACCTCAGCTTTACCAATTTCCGCGCCAACCGTCCCAATCGCGAGGTCGACTATGTCGGCCTGCGCAATTATGAGCGCATCCTGACCGACAGCGACATCTGGCTGAACATGCAGGCCACGGCGCATTTCCTGTTCTGGACGATCTTTTTCCAGGTGCTGATCGGATTCACGCTGGCCTACCTGATCAACAAGAAATTCAAGGGCAACGATCTGTGGACGACCATCATCGTGCTGCCGATGATGCTGTCCCCGGCGGTGGTCGGGAACTTCTGGAAGTTTCTCTATCAGCCGCAGATCGGGTTGTTCAATTATATCGTCGCCTTCCTGTCGGGCAAGGATCCGTCGAGTTTCGAGATGCTGGGGTCGGTCCAGCTGGCGCCCTGGTCCATCGTGATTGTGGATACGTGGATGTGGACGCCGTTTGTGATGCTGATCTGTCTGGCCGGGCTGCGGTCGATCCCCGACTACATCTACGAGGCGGCCGAGGTCGATCGCGCCAGCAAGCTGCGCCAGTTCTTTACCATCACCATTCCGATGGTGCTGCCGTTCTTGATGCTGGCGGTGCTGTTCCGCGGCATTGAGAACTTCAAGATGTTCGATCTGGTGGTGCAGTTGACGGGCGGCGGGCCGGGTTCGACCACCGAGCTGACCTCGATCAACCTCAAGCGCGAGGCGTTCGAGAAGTGGCGCACAGGCTATGCCAGCGCCTATGCCATCATCCTCTTTGTCACGGTGTTCGGGTTGGCCAGCATTTACGTCAAAGCGCTGAACAAGGTGAAAGAACGATGACCCGATGCGCGCCTCAAAGTCCTGAGAAAGACTTTGTCCAAAAATATTTCTCAATATTTTTGCCCCGTTCAAATGCCGGAGCCTTGATATGAGCAGTTTTTCCGTCACCGAACCGTCCAAACGGTCCAAGTGGTTCGCAGGCACGCTGGTCATCGTCTATGCGCTGGTCACCATGGTGCCGCTGGCGTGGATCATGCTGACCGGGTTCAAATCGCCGTCGGATGCGATCAGCTATCCGCCCAAGGTCGTGTTCGAGCCCACGCTTGAAGGTTATGTGAACCTGTTCACCACGCGCACGCGGCAGACGGACGAGTTCCTCGCCGCCAACCCGCCCGAGACCTGGTATGACGAGATTGTACGCGAATATGACATGGTCATCGCGGGCCCCTCGAAGTTCGGCGAGCGGTTTCTGAATTCGGTTGTGATCGGGTTCGGGTCGACCTTTCTATCCATTTTCCTGGGCACGCTGGCGGCTTATGCCTTTTCGCGGTTCAAGATACCGCTGGCCGATGATCTGCTGTTTTTCATCCTCAGTACGCGGATGATGCCGCCCATTGCGGTCGCGATTCCGATTTTTCTGATGTACCGGCAGCTGGGTCTGTCAGACACGCATCTGGGCATGATCCTGCTTTATACCGGGGTCAATATCAGCCTCGCCGTCTGGCTGCTCAAAGGGTTTATCGACGAGATTCCGCTGGAATATGAAGAGGCCGCACTGATCGATGGCTACACCCGCTTTCAGGCGTTTTACAAAGTTGTACTGCCGCAAGCGGCGACGGGCATCGCATCGACCGCGATCTTCTGCCTGATCTTTGCGTGGAATGAGTATGCTTTTGCGGTGCTGCTGACCTCTGGCACGGCGCAGACGGCGCCGCCGTTCATTCCGACGATCATCGGGGTTGGGGGTCTGGATTGGCCTGCGGTTGCGGCGGGGGCGACGATCTTCCTGCTGCCGGTCATGATTTTCACCATTCTGCTGCGCAAGCACCTGCTGCGGGGCATTACATTCGGGGCGGTGCGCAAATGATGACCTTCGGATTTGCATATTTGAAGAACAATGAAGGGCAGGGCGATGCTTGAGTTTTTCAACGGCCTCATGCGGTTGCGGCGCGGTCCGTGGGAGATGCTGGCGACCATCCTCATTGGTCTGGGTGTGTTCATGCTGATGCAGCCCTTTGTGCTGTGGCTGTACACCTATTCCTTCATCGTCACGCTGGTGGGCACCGTGATGTTCATCATCGTGTCCCACTTCAAGGAGGGGGAGTGATGCTGAAATCCACATGCGCCATCCTGCCAAGCCGGGATTTTGACCGCACCGCCGCCTTTTACCGCCAGATCGGATTTGAAGAAACCGGACGCTGGACGGGGCAGGGATATCTGATCCTGCGGATGGACGATGTTGAGGTGCATTTCTTTGAGCACAAGGATCACGACGCAAAAGCCTGCGATCACGGTGCCTATATCCGCACCACCGACGTAGATGCCCTGTCGGCGCATCTGTCGACGCAGAACATCGCGGCCAAGGGCATCCCAAGCTTTCATCCGGCCGAGGACAAGACGTGGGGGATGCGCGAACTGGCGATCATCGACCCCGATGGCAATCTTTTACGTGTAGGGCAATTTCTCTGATGGCGCAGATCGTGATCAAGAACATCCGCAAGGATTTCGGCGACTTCAACGCGGTGAAGGAGAGCAGCTTTACCATCGAGGATGGCGAGTTTTTCATGCTGCTGGGCCCGTCGGGCTGCGGCAAGACCACCACCTTGCGCATGATTGCGGGGCTGGAATTGCCCACGTCCGGGGAGATTTATCTGGATGGGGAAGAGATCAGCCAGCTGCCCCCGTCCAAGCGCGACATTGCCTTTGTGTTTCAGATGTTTGCGCTTTACCCGCATCTCAATGTGCGCCGCAATCTCAGCTATCCGCTGGTCAGTCAGGGCATGGCGCGCCGTGATGTGAAGGCCAAGGTCGAGGAGGTTGCGCAGATCCTTGGCATCACGGATATTCTCAACCGCCCCGTTGGCGGGCTGTCGGGTGGGGATCGTCAGCGCGTGGCGCTTGGCCGCGCCATCGTGCGCGAGCCCAAGGCCTTTATGATGGATGAACCGCTCGGTGCGCTGGATGCAGAATTCCGCGAGCATATGTCCGAAGAGCTGCGCGCCCTGCATGACCGGATGGGGGCGACGACCGTCTATGTGACCCATGACCAGCTTGAGGCGATGCAGATGGGCGACAAGATCGTGGTGATGAACAACGCCGTGGTCGAACAGTTCGGCACGCCCCAGCAGATCTATGACAAGCCTGCGACGATGTTTGTGGCTGACTTTATCGGCTCGCCGTCCATGAACTTTCTGCGCTTTGACGGGACGGTGGCCGATGGGGCCGACAGTGTCAGCCTGGATGGGCAGGTCATGCAGATCCCGCGCCATATGCAGGGGGCGCAAGGCAAGCTGGTGTTCGGGGTGCGTCCGGAACATGTGACCCTGTCGGACGATGGGGCCTATCGCGGCGAGGTGCTGGCCTCGGAATACCTCGGGACCACCCAGATTATCACGCTGGACACTCCCAATGGAGAGTTGAAGGCCCGCATCGACAGTGCGCAAGTCGCCAGCGTTGGTGAGACCGTGGGGCTGGGGTTCAATCCGGGCACCGTCACGCTGTTTGACGAGGGGTCTGGACGCGCTTTGCGTTCGGAGCTCAACGACGAGGTGCTGGCCCATGGCTGAGGTTGTCCTGAAGAACCTGTCCAAATCCTTTGGCAAGGATGTCGGGATCGCGGATGTGTCGATGACCATTCCCGATGGCGCCTTTGTCGTGTTGCTGGGCCCGACCGGCGCGGGCAAAACGACGACTCTGCGCCTGATTTCGGGGCTGGAAAAGGCGGATGCGGGCGAGATCTGGATTGGCGGGCGCAATGTGGGGTCAGAAACGCCGGCGCAGCGCGATGTGGCGATGGTGTTCCAGCAATACTCGCTTTATCCGCATTTGTCCGTGCGGGACAATCTGGCCTTTCCGCTGAAGTCCCCGATCCTGAAAACCCCTGCGGACGAGATCGAGCGCAAGGTGGCCGAGGTCGCCAGCGTTCTGCAGATTGCCCACAAGCTGGACAACAAGGCGACCGAATTGTCCGGGGGTGAGATGCAGCGCGTGTCTATTGGCCGTGCCCTTGTGCGCGATCCGTCGATTTACCTGATGGACGAGCCGCTGAGTTCGCTCGATGCCAAGCTGCGCACCGATCTGCGGGTTGAACTCAAACGCATTCAGGCGAGCCTTGGGGCGACGCTGCTTTATGTCACCCATGACCAGATCGAGGCGATGACCATGGCCACCCATGTGGGTGTGCTGAATGAGGGGCGGCTGGTGCAATACGGCTCTCCGCGCGAGATTTACGAGAACCCCAACTGCCTTTATGTCGCCTCGCGCTTGGGGTTGCCGCGTATCAATATCGTGCCTGCCGATCTGTTTGGCGGCGCGCCTGCGGGGGCCACGCAGATCGGAATGCGCCCGGAACATATTGCCCAGGGCGAGGGGCAGGAGGCCGTCGTGCAGCGTGTCGAGCATCTGGGCGATCAGGCCCGGTTGCATCTGACCTGCAAGGGCCATGCCATCACCACCATCGCCGACCCCCATACCACCTACACCCCCGGTGCCCAGATCAGGATCGCACCGAAAAACCCGCTGTGCTTTGACGCGGATGGCCTGCGGATTTTGTAAGGAAGGACCAAAGAGATGAGCCAGTTTATCAATGCCAAGGACAGCCTTGTCACCGAAGCCATTGACGGGCTGTTGGAAACCTCTGGCGGCGCGTTGACCCGGCTGGATGGGTATCCGCATATCAAGGTGGTTTGCCGCGCGGATTGGGACAAATCCAAGGTTGCGCTGATCTCTGGCGGCGGGTCGGGGCATGAACCGGCCCATGCTGGGTTTGTCGGGCAAGGCATGCTGACGGCTGCGGTGTGCGGCGAGGTTTTTGCCTCGCCCTCTGTTGACGCCGTATTGGCGGGTATTCTGGCGGTGACGGGCAAGGCGGGGTGTCTGCTGATCGTCAAGAACTATACCGGGGATCGGTTGAATTTTGGTCTGGCAGCCGAGCGCGCGCGCGCCTTTGGGTTGGATGTGGAGATGGTCATTGTCGATGACGATATCGCCCTGCCGCATCTGCCGCAGCCACGAGGCGTGGCGGGCACGATGTTTGTGCACAAGATCGCAGGCGACCTCGCCGAGAGCGGTGCTGATCTGGCCAGCGTGAAGGCTGCCGCCGACCGCACGATTGCCGCCATGGCCTCGATCGGGATGTCTTTGGACACTTGCACCGTGCCCGGCTCGGCCAAGGAAAACCGGATTCCCCTTGGCAAGGCGGAACTGGGCCTTGGCATTCACGGCGAGGCGGGAGTCGAGCAGGTCATGTTCGAGACCGCCCATTCGGCGATGGATATGGTGCTGGACAAGCTGAGTGACCGGATTGCCTCAGGCGCGCATGTGGCGATCCTGAACAATCTGGGCTCGACCACGCCGCTGGAGATGTCGATCCTTGCCCATTGTCTCGCTACCTCGCCCAAGGCGGCCAATGTCAAACATATCATCGGCCCGGCGCCTCTGATGACCTCGCTGGATATGCACGGGTTTTCCGTCTCGGTCCTGCCGGTGGATGAGGCCAATCTTGGTCCGCTGTCCTCAGCAGTCGATCTGTCGGCCTGGCCGGGGATGAAGGATGTGGCACCGGTCAAGGTTCAGCCCCTGCCCGACGGGTTGAGTCCGATCCAGCCGATCCCGTCGGCCAATGACAAGACCGCCGGAATCATCGCGCAATGCTGCGATCTGCTGATCGCCGCCGAGGGTGATCTGAACACGCTGGATGCCAAATCCGGGGATGGCGACACGGGCAGCACGTTGGCCACGGCTGCACGTGCGCTGAAGGGCGCGCTGGACCGGATGCCGCTTGCGGATTTGACGCAACTGTTCCGCGCGATCTCGAACGAGTTGAGCCAGACCATGGGGGGCTCGTCCGGTGTGATCCTCGCCATCTTTTTTGGCGCCACCGGGGATGCCTGTGCCAGCGGCAAACCGACGCCCAAGGCGCTGATGGCGGGCCTTGAGCGGATCAGTCAGGTCGGCGGCGCGCAGAAAGGGGATCGCACCATGATCGACGCGCTTGCCCCGGCTCTGGCCGCCTTGCCCGACGGAATTGCAGCGGCGGCGGCAGCCGCGCGGGCCGGTGCGGATGGCACGGCGGCGATGGGCAGCGCCAAGGCGGGCCGTGCATCCTACGTGCCCGAAGAGAACCTGCTGGGCCACAACGATCCGGGCGCCGAAGCCGTCGCGCGCCTGTTTGAAGGGCTTGCCAAAGCCATGTGAGGCAACAAGAAGGACACAAGTGAAGCACCCCGACGACACCCTTTCCAACCCGACCATCAACGACATCGCCCGTGTCGCAGAGGTCAGCCTTGCGACGGTGGACCGCGTGTTGAACGCGCGCCCCGGTGTGCGCGAGGTGACGGTGCGCAAGGTGAACGAGGCGATTGCGGAACTGGGCTATGTGCGTGACACGGCGGCGGCCAATCTGGCGCGGGGGCGGGTCTATCATTTCACCTTTATCCTGCCGTCGAACGAAAACGAGTTCATCGCGCTGCTTGAGGCGCAGATCGAGTTGCTGGCCCGGGGCTTGCGCCATGAGCGCACGAAACTGTCCTTTGTGCGGGTCGCTGCCTTTGATCCCATGGCGCTGGCGGCGGCGATCAATGCCATTGATCCGGCACTGGTGGACGGGGTTGCGATCTTTGGCCCCGAGACCCCTTCGGTGCGGGATTCCATTGCCCATCTCAAGGCCAATGGTGTGACCGTGGTGTCGCTGGTGTCAGACATTCCAAGCTCTGAGCGGGACAATTACGTGGGCGTGGACAACGTGGCCGCCGGGCGGACCGCAGCGCAGTTGCTGGGCCGGTTTCTGGGCAATGCGACGGGCAAGATCCTCGTGCTGACCGGGTCGATGCTGGCGCGTGACCACCTTGAGCGCCGCTTGGGATTTGACGAGGTGATGGCGCGGGATTTTGCGCATCTCGATGTTCTGGCCTCGCTTGAGGGGCGGGACGATCCGGACCTGATCCAGCGCCTGTTGCCGGACGCCTTTGCCGACAATCCCGACATCATTGGCATCTATTCCTCGGCCGCCGGAAATGACGGGTTGCTTCGCCATTTCAACACGCATGCCATGGCGCGCCGCCCGGTGGTGGTGGCCCATGAATTGACGCCGCTGTCGCGCGATGCGCTGGCGCGCGGCTGCTTTGATGCGGTGATCAGCCAGGATGCCGGTCATTTGGTACGCAGTGCGGTGCGGATCATGCGCGCCAACAGCGACGGGATGCCGATTAACCTTGCGCAGGAACGCATCCGCATTGACATATATCTAAAAGAAAATATGGCCCTGTAAGGGCCGGAATTTGGGAGGACCATCCATGAAAACCATCAAGGGCCCTGCGCTGTTTCTGGCGCAGTTCGCGGGCGACGAGGCCCCGTTCAATTCGTGGGATTCCATTACGAAATGGGCGGCTGATTGCGGCTATAAGGGGGTTCAGGTGCCAAGCTGGGACGGGCGTCTCTTTGACCTCGCTCGGGCCGCCGAGTCCAAGGATTATTGCGACACGTTCAAGGGGCAGGCCGCGGCCAACGGGGTCGAGGTGACCGAGCTTTCGACCCACCTGCAGGGTCAGTTGGTGGCGGTGCATCCGGCCTATGACACGGCCTTTGACGGCTTTGCCGACCCGTCGGTGCATGGCAACCCCAAGGCCCGCCAGGAATGGGCCGTTGATCAGATGATGAAGGCAATTTCTGCATCGGCCAATATGGGCATCAAGAACCACGTGTCCTTTTCCGGCGCGCTGGCCTGGCCCTATATCTACCCTTGGCCGCAACGCCCTGCGGGTCTGATCGAGACGGCCTTTGACGAGCTTGCCCGCCGGTGGCGCCCGATTCTGGATCATGCAGAGGACAATGACGTCAACATTTGCTACGAAATTCACCCCGGCGAGGACCTGCATGATGGTGTGACATTCGAGATGTTCCTTGAGCGTGTCGGCAATCATGCACGCTGCAACATGCTTTATGATCCGTCGCATTACGTGCTGCAATGTCTGGACTATCTCGACAATATCGACATCTATGCCGAGCGCATCAAGATGTTCCACGTCAAGGATGCGGAGTTCAATCCCACGGGTCGTCAGGGCGTCTATTCGGGCTATCAGCCCTGGGTGGACCGGGCCGGGCGTTTCCGCTCGCTTGGTGACGGGCAGGTTGATTTCGCGGCCGTTTTTTCCAAGATGGCGGCCAATGACTTTGACGGTTGGGCCGTGGTGGAATGGGAGTGCTGTCTGAAACACCCCGAGGACGGGGCGCGGGAAGGGGCGCAGTTTGTCTCTGACCACATCATTCGGGTGACCGAGCGCGCCTTTGACGATTTTGCCGATGGTGGCACGGATGAGGTCGCCAACCGGGCGATGCTGGGGATCGGCTAGGACGGGACCGCCTCCGGCGGGCATATTTGAAGAACAATGAAGACGGGGCGATCCCCGGAGAGGAGAGGCAATGACACGGATCAAACTGGGCATGGTGGGCGGCGGCAATGACGCATTTATCGGCGGTGTGCACCGGATCGCATCGCGCATCGATGACCGGTTCGAACTGGTGGCGGGGGCCTTGTCCTCGACCCCTGAAAAGTCGCGCGCATCCGGCGAGGCGCTGGGCCTGCCGCGCATCTATGAGGACTACAAGGCGATGGCGATCCGTGAAGCCCGTCTGAAAGATGGGATCGAGGCGGTGTCCATCGTGACCCCGAACCACGTCCACTATGCCGCCGCGCGCGAGTTCCTGAAGCGTGGCATTCACGTGATTTGCGACAAGCCGCTGACCTCGACCCTTGCGGATGCCAAGAAGCTGGTGAAAGCCGCTGAGGCCTCGGATGCGCTGTTTGTGCTGACCCATAACTATACCGGCTATCCCATGGTCCGGCAGGCCCGCGAGATGGTCGCCACCGGACAGATCGGCAATATCCGCGTGGTGCAGGTCGAGTATCCGCAGGATTGGCTGACGCAGGACGAGTCGTTCAAGCAGGCCGAGTGGCGCACGGACCCGGCCCGCTCAGGGGCGGGGGGCTCGACCGGTGACATCGGCACACATGCCCATAACCTTGCCTGTTTCGTCACCGGGTTGGAGGTCGAGAGTCTGGCCGCAGACCTCGATGCCTTTGTTCCCGGTCGGCAGGTTGACGACAACGGCCACGTGATGCTGCGGTTCAAGGGTGGGGCCAAGGGGATGTTGTGGTGTTCGCAGGTCGCGCCGGGCAATGAAAACGCGCTGCGCATCCGGGTCTATGGCGACAAGGGCGGGCTGGAATGGGCACAGGAGGATCCGAACTATCTGTGGCACACGCCTTTTGGCGAGCCCAAGCGCAAGATCACCCGCAATGGCGCGGGGGCCGGAGACGCCGCTGCCCGGATGAGCCGTATCCCGCCGGGCCACCCCGAGGGGTATCTCGAAGGGTTTGCCAATATCTACTCCGAGGCAGCGGACGCCATCGAGGCCCATCGCACAGGTGCTGCGGTGGACAGTCAGCTGTTCTATCCGACCATTCAGGACGGGTTGCGCGGGGTGCAGTTCATTGATGCCTGCGTGCGTTCGTCCAAGCGCAATTCGGCGTGGGTCGCCGTTTAGCGGTCACTGGTGCGGGTTGGATAAACGGTCGAATTACCTGGGCTAACTGTCCAGATGCGGTGGTGCGTCCACGCCGTGTGCCTCCCCGTCTTCGCGGTCCCAATAGGCAATGTAGATGCCGGGCGGTTCCTTGCCTGCGGCCATGCGCTCGACCATCTCTGGGCTGCGGGTGATCCTTGAGTGGTGCTGGCGCGCCCATGCGAAATGCAACTCGCGCAGGCGGGCGATCTGGTCCTGATGCGCGGGGCTGTCGCCCAGATCGTGCACCTCGTCCGGGTCCGTTTCCAGGTCGAACAGAAGCGGGCGCATCAATTCGACATGCACGTATTTCCACCGCCCGTCGAAGACCATCACGAGGCGCGCGTCGCTTTCGCCAATGTCAAAATCCGCGCGGGCGTCACGGGTGGAATAGTCGTATTCCGAGATGCAGTGATCCCGCCACGGGGCATCCTGTCCGTGCAGGATCGGTTGGAGCGAGCGGCCTTCCATCACATGTGGTTTGGCCTCTCCGCCCATGAGTTGGTGGAATGTCGGGGCAAGGTCGATGCCTTCGACCAGCTTGTCGCAGGATGTGCCGCGGGTGCTGTCGGCCTCGGCGCGGGGGTCATAGACGATCAGCGGAATGCGGGCGGAGCAGTCATAGAACAGATCCTTTTCGCCCAGCCAGTGATCGCCCATATTGTCGCCGTGGTCAGAGCAGAAGACGACCATCGTGTCCTTCATCCGCCCGCTGGTTTCGAGGTAGCCGAACAACCGGCCCATGTTGTCGTCGAGTTCCTTGATCAGCCCCATATAGACGGGGGCGACGACGTCGCGGACGCCCTCGCGCGCAAAGCTCTTGCAGATGCGCGTCTGGGACCATGACTGCATCAGCGGGTGGGTGTGTTCGTCCACTCGACGGTTCACGGGTGGCAAATCGTGTTTTGAATACATGTCATTGTAGGGCGCAGGCGCCATGTAGGGCCAATGGGGTTTGATGTAGCTCAGGTGGCAGAGCCAGGGGGAGTCGCCCTGTGCCTCCATGAACTCGATCCCGCGTGTTGTAAGCCACGCGGTTTCTGAATGTTCTTTGGGAACACGGGCGGGCAAGGGCGCGTTTTCCAGATACCAGCCCGATTTCTTTTGCCCGTCGGGGCCGATGGCGGTGTTGGCCCATTCCTCCCACGGGGTGTCGCCGTCCATGCCATGGGCGCGCAAATAGCGTTCGTAGTCCTCGCCGCAACGGTTCTTGTCGGTGGCGGCATTGGTGCCATCGTCGCGCACGAACACCTCGAACCCGCATTCGCTGACCAGTGCGCCGATGGTGCTTTCGGGATCGATGCCAAGGCGCTTCATGCCCTCTTCGTCAGGGCGCATGTGGGTTTTGCCGACAAGCGTGCTGGTCACGCCGATGTCGCGCAGTTGATCGCACAGGGTGGGCTCTCCAACGCGCAAGGGAAAGCCATTCCACGTCGCACCGTGGCTGCGCACATAGCGCCCGGTGTAAAAGCTCATCCGGCTTGGGCCGCAGATCGGGGATTGCACATAGGCACGATCAAAGCGCACACCTTTTGCGGCCAGACGGTCAAGATTGGGGGTCTCGATGTGCTTGGCGCCATAGCAGCTGAGGTAATCCCACCGCAGTTGGTCGGCCATGATCCAGAGTACGTTCATGATCTTGTCTTTCTCGCGGCTCAGCGCGGCGCCATGTAGAGGTTCTCGGATTTCAGGGTCTCGATATTCGCGTCTTCCCGCGCCATCGCCCGCTGGACAGCGGGGCGGGCATTGTTCAGATCGAAGTGCCGCCTGATTTTGGGAAAGGCCGACCCGTCATAGCCGACCCCGGTGATCCGTCCCCAGACCCAATAAAGATAGCCGTCCACAATCGACCACGTATCGCCATACCACCATGGGCCATTGTCCAATCGGACCTCGACCATGGTCATGATTTTGTTCATATCTTCGATGCCTTTGGGGCGCACGATCTCGAAGGATTGCGCCGCATCCGGGATCATTTTCATCGGCATCGCAATGCGGGTGACGGTCGGGTGCACCGTGCCTGCAAAAAAGGCAAGGTCTGCCGTTTGCCGCGTTTGATCGAGCGCATCGCTCGCGTCTGGCATCAAATGGGCGTCGGGAAAGGTGGCGGCGAGCCAGCTCAGGATGGCGACGTTCTCGGTCAAGGGCTCACCGTCCACCAGCAAGGTCGGCACCTTTCCCTTAGGATTGAGTTTCAGAAACTCGGGCGAATTCTGCTGATTTGCGGCGGTCCGGATCAGCGACGTCTCGAAAGGGGCGCCGATTTCTTCGAGCGCGATGGTCGCCACGCGGGCACAGGTGTTGGGCGCAACAAAGAGTTTCAATTGGGGCATTGCGTGGTTTCCTGATCTGGTTACTAATGACGAAGCGAAAGAAATATCGATTTTTTGGTCTAAAAGTGATTAAAGCAGTTAAAAAATACTGTGTCACTGTCAAAAATACACATCATCTGGGAGGATTCATGATGTCACGACAACTTCTTGCGGTGCTGGCCGCGGCGACTTGCCTTGGCTCGGGTGCAATGGCGCAAAGCCTTCTGACGGCAGAAACCGCTGCGCCCAACACGACACCGGGGATTTCGATCATTTCCCTGTCCGAAGCTGCTGCAAAAGCAGGTGTTGCCGACATTCAGGTCACCTCGGGTCAGACGTTGACCAACTCGGTCCAGAACGTGGCCGAAGGCAAGACTGACATCGCCGCTGCCCCCTTTATCCTGCCTTTCCTGATGTCGCGCGGCGTGGGTCCATATGCTGGATTGGGTGCCGAAGCCGGTGCTGATCTGGCCGGAAATCTGGCCGTGCTCTACACTTACCGCGTCTCGGTGCAGGGGCTTATGGCCTATGACAGCTCAAACATTTCCGGGTGGGACGGTCTGGAAGGCAAAACGATCTACAATGGCCCCCCGCGCGGTGCGGCCCTGACCAATGCGCGCCTGCTGGCAAAAACAGTGTCCGGATTGGAAGAAGGCACAGGCTATACCGGTGTTCAGGTAAACTGGGGTCAGGCGGTCAAAACCATGCAGGACGGGTCGGCTGATGCGTTTATCCTGCCGCAGGCCTTTCCCGACCCGCGCGTCGCCGCCGCTTTGGCCTCGGGCAACATGACCCTGTTTTCGATGCCCAAGGACGTGTTCGACGGCGAGGCATTTCAAAAAGTGACCGGCCTGCCGGGCACCGTCGCGTTTTCAATGGCCGTGGCTGACATGGGGTACGGGGACGGCGTCACTATCATGTCAGAAGATGACACGTATCGTGGGCCGGCGACCGTGGGCGGTGACATCGTCAACGTGGACATGGACTTTGATATGGCCAAGGCGCTGACCGCTGCGTTCATTGAAAATATTGAGCCGATCTATCACGCCAAAGCCTCATTCATGCCGGTGACATGGCACGGCGAGGTTGACCCGGAAGTGACGGATATGTGCGGCGCGAACCCGATGAAGTACCACCCCGGCGCGGTCGCTGCGTGGGAAGAGGCGGGTTATACGCTGCCGGATTGCGCCAAGTAAGGAAAAGCAACAACGGCCGGGCGCATCATGTGCCCGGCCTTTCGCAAGCGGCGGGGAAGTGAATGGCCGAGGCATCGACAGAACAGCAGGGCGCGCGCGGGGTCTCGCGGCCTTTGCTGTTTGTCCTGTCGCTGTCGCTGGTCATTATTGGCCTCTTTAACTCGACGCCCGGCATCCCCGGATATGACGATCTGGCCGCCGCCCTCTGGGGCGAAAGCGGTGTGCGGTTTCGCAAGTTTCCGACCGAATGGTTCTATCCGCTGTTCTTTGCGTTGATGATGTGCGTCGTCGTCCTCAAACACTCGATGTGGCGCGACTGGGTGGATCTTGCACCGGAGCGGCGCGCCCTTGGTCTGGTGCTGGACGTCGCACTTGTGGTCATGGCGCTGACCATCTCGGTCACCTACCTCGTTGAAATTGAATCGGTCTGCCTGATCGATCGCTTGAACGGGGATCGCGCACGTTTGATTGCGCAAAGCCTGACAGCGGCGGCAGAGTTCAACGATCTGCTGGGCCTTCCGGCGCCCACAACGGTTGAGGACCCGCAATGCGTCAACACGACCAGAGGGTGGTTGGTGCTGATTGTCGGCCTCGCGGTCGCTGTCTTCCTGACATACAACATCAAGGTCTGGGGCCTGCCGCTGGTCATCGTGGCCATCGCCGTGGCCAGCTATACGATCCTCACCGTGCTTATCTGGTATTTCTACGGTGCCGATGACATCAACAAATACCTCGTGACCAAACTGGCGGGCGAGCCGCGCCTGCTGGCCGATGGCAGGCCCCGCGTGCATGACGTTCTGGTTAACAATGCATCGGGTCTTTTGGGTCGGTTCATGGACATCATGTTGAACACGATCTTTCCCTACCTGATCCTCGGCTCGCTGTTTGGCAGTTCCGCAGGAGGACGATCCCTGATCAAGCTCGCATTTCGCTGGACGCGGCATTTGCGCGGCGGTCCAGCCCATGCGGCCATCGTGTCGTCAGCCATGTTCGGCACGATCTCGGGCGGGCCGATTGTCAACGTGCTGTCGACCGGCGTGCTGACCATCCCGATGATGATCAAGCGCGGCTTTTCCAAGGTCTTTGCAGGCGGGGTCGAGGCGGCGGCATCCTCGGGCGGGTCAATCATGCCGCCCGTGATGGGAGTCGCTGCATTCGTTTTGGCCTCGCTCACCTCGGTGCCCTATTCCAGCGTCATTGTTGCGGCGATCATCCCGGCCATCGCCTTTTTCGTGTGCCTGTTCCTGTCGGCTGTCTTTCAATCGCGCAAACAGAACATTACCGCGATTGGCGAGATCACCGAGGACATGATCCTTGACCGGCAGGATTACCTGAACCTGATCATGGTGTTCGGCCCCATTCTGCTCATCCTGTGCCTGCTGCTGATCCCCAAGGATGCGGTGGGCTGTGGCCTTCTGGGTGGGGTCTTGGGCGCGGACCGCACGTTCAGCGACGCAGGCTGTCAGGTTCAAAGCCTGAGCTGGTTCTTGCAAGCGGTGCAAAATTCATCCGGCTCGGCCGGGTCGGCGGGCTGGTGGGCGGTGATGCTGCTTTTGGGTTTGCTGTTCTTTGATCCGGACATTCGCGCGCGCCCGGGCAAGATCATCACCGCACTCTCTGAAGCAGGCGTTTTGATCGCCACGCTTTATCTGATGTTTCTGGCCGTCTCGATCATCGACTTTTGCCTGTCATTCACCGGGCTGCCCGTCTTTTTGTCGCTGGATGTGTTGTCATGGCTCAACAGCCTGGACTTGGGCGGCGTGGGTACAGCCCTGCCGCAGTTCGTTGCGCTGCTGATGACGATGCTGCTGGCGGTCCTTCTGGGCATGGGGATGCCCGCCGTGCCCGCCTATATCAATGCGGCCCTATTGATGAGTCCCGTACTCGCCGGATTGGGCCTGTCGCTGTTCACTGCACATATGTTCATTTTCTATTTCGCGGTGGCCAGTGCGATCACGCCGCCCGTTGCCTTGGCCGCTTTTGCGGCTGCATCGATCACCAAGGCCGAGCCGATGGCCACAGGGCTGTCCGCCGTCAAATCCGGGATTGTCATCTTCATCGTTCCGTTTGTTTTCGCCTTCCATCCGGAGTTGTTGCTGATCAACGAGGCCATTCTGGACCCCAATTCCGCAAGCGGCGCCTTTCTGACCGGCTATGACGGCGAGCGGGATGTATTGGCCTTTGTCCTCCTCCTGATGCGCCTTGCGCTTGCGCTTTATCTGTTGGCCTCCGCCTTGGCCGCCTTCGATCAGGCGCGCCTTGCCGCGTGGGAGATTGCTGCGCGTTTGGGTCTGGCCGTGCTGTTGTTGATGAAGGCTGAAACGATCTGGATCGCCGCAGTTGTGGCGACTTTCGCAATCCTGTTTGCACATTACCGACAGCGATCGCCCGTTCCGGGCTAGATGGGTCCGGGCGAGTGGCCGGAGTTGAGCCTGTACAGCGGACAACCACCAAGGGCCTTTGTCGCCCCGCGTGGTGAGGGCAATCAATGGCCCCGGTCGACCGATCCTTGACGCAGTTGACCCGGATCATGCGCCTTGTGTCCCGCGCATTTTACATGCGCATGATCCGGGTCGTGCGGCCGTGTGCCGCGCCGCTACTGGGTGGCCATGCAACGAATGAAAGGCATGGTTATGACACTCAAAAACAAGACGATCATCATCACGGGCGCGAGCAGCGGGATCGGCGCTGCTGCCGCAATTCTGTTTGCAGAAAGCGGGGCCAACGTTGTTCTGGGCGCCCGTCGGGAGGCTCAACTGAATGAAACCGTTGCGCAAATCCGAGAGAGCAACGGAAACGCTGTTTGTCTGCCGGGGGATGTCACAGATGAGGCCTATGCCAATGCGCTTGTGGAATTGGCCGAAAAAAGTTTTGGTGGTCTCGATGGGGCGTTCAACAACGCTGGCACCATGGGCGATATGTGTTCGATCCCTGATATGGGGCGCGACAATTGGCGAAACGTGATCGCGGTCAATCTGGACAGTGGGTTCTTTGCGGCCAAGGCTCAGATTCCCGCTCTGCGCAGGCGTGGTGGCGGTTCGGTTGTTTTTACGTCGTCATTTGTCGGACACACAATTGGCCTGCCAGGAATGGGAGCATATGCCGCGTCCAAGGCTGGGTTGATTGGTCTGACACAGGTTTTGGCGGTGGAACACGGGTCCGAAAACATCCGGGTCAACGCATTGCTTCCTGGAGGCACAATGACACCGATGGCCGGAGACGACGCCGCATTCCATGACGTTGTCCGAGGATTTCATGCGCTGAAGCGTATGGCCGAACCGTCAGAAATCGCCGCGGCAGCGCAATTTCTGCTTTCGGATGAGGCCTCGTTCGTGACCGGGAGCGCGATGCTTGTCGATGGTGGGAACTCCATCTGCAAGCTATAGGCATGACACAGCAGGCATTGGTCCAGATTCGGCCAATGCCTGTTTGACCTCGCGTTCGCGACTTTCACACCGCGCGGTCTGAGACCTCTATCGCAGCCCATCCTCACCTTTGACTTCGCTGACCTCCAGTCCGCCCATGCGGCTGTGCACCCGGCCGCCGCATGACATGGCGAGACCAAAGACAATCTCGTCTGCCTTCGGGCCATCGGGCAGGCCAATCTCGATCCCGTCGAAATGGCTGCGCACATAGGCGGCGTTGATGTGGCCGAGCGGGATGTCGAGCCTGCTGCCGACCCCGCCGCGTTTCATACAGGAGGGCACGATGGCATTGGAATCGTTGAGTTCCCCTCGCATCGCGTAACCGCCGGGCGCGTGCCACAGCGCGGCGTGTTCCAACTCGCCCGCTTCGCCGACGATGGCCCCTTTGCCATAGCCGTCGACCTTGTCCTTGCCGCCGAGGGCGGTGATCAAACGCGCGCTCATCAATGCCCCGAGAGGTTTGAGGTCGTCCATGGCTGGTTGCAGATTGGCCTCGTACTGGCCCGCGAACGGGTTGCGGACGCAGGCGAGGATTGCGCCCAGCATCCGTGGGATTTCCGGCTTTGGCCCGCCATCATGATGCACCTCTTCGATGATCAACTGCGTCTTGCGAATGATAAATTCAGGCATGCGCGTAGGCTCCTATCTGGGGGGCTTGGAGTGTTTCCGTCTGACCCTGGAGTGCGAGAACCACATCCAGAATATGGCCCGCTTTGATCAGCGGATCGGCGAATATGCGTCCGTTTTGCAGCGCGTCGCGGATGTCGGTGGCTGACAGGGTACCGACATCTGTGGTGACGAGGCGCTCGCCCAAATCGCTGTCGGGGTTCATGTCTGATGCGGGTTGTCGTGTCACGTGGGGGTGTCCGGGCAGGTCCACGGCGTTGGCAATCAGCGTCGCGGCGGCGTCGGCTGCTGCGGCTGAGCGGGCCAGCACGGTCACAGCATCAGCGATGCCGCGCGAATGGCTGCGCCCGCGCCAGCCGGACGTGGCAATGCCGCGCACCGGGTCGGTGGCTTTGACCGTTATCTCGCCTGCAGGCCCGAGCACGGTGAAGGTTGCGGATCCCGTCAGATGCAACGCGATGTCTCCACCATTGTTGACGTAGGCCTTTGGCGGCTGGTGGTGTTTCAGCATGGCGGCCAGTACCTCATCCGCCACGGCACCGGCGACCGCCGCCATGGGCGTGACAAAGACGCCATCAATAGGTTGGACCGCGCGCATCATCCGATGTGCGATTGGATTGGAAAAATGGGTTGTTGCCGCAAGCGGTTGCCGCAAGTCCGCAAGCTCGGACACCAGCCCATCCAGAACGGTCTGAAACCTGTCGGTGGCCGCACGGTAGCAGCTTTGCCGCTCTGGTCCGTCGACACCGATGATCAGGTCAATCGGGCCGTGATGCAGATGCAGCCGATCCCCTGCCAGCAGCGCGGCTTGTGGCCCCATACTCATTCCAAAGCGCCGATGATGCGGGCGTCTGCACCATATTCGCCCCCGGTTTCCAATACGTCATCGAGGTCGCGGATTTGTGCGGCATGCCCGCCCAAGGTTTCATAGGCGGCGCGCGCCATGGTGAATTCCAGCGGGGCGACCAGCGCAGGTGTGGGCACATAGCCAAAGGCGCCATCCGGCACTTCGGTCACATCCACCATGACGGTGATGCCGCCGCCGGGCCAACGGTAGGCATGTGCGCCGCCAATGGTGACATTGGTTTCGTTGTCCTTGACCGATTGGGTCAAGCGGATCGGGTTCTGGGTCACGCCAGAGCGGAGCGACCCCCCCGCGCCGCCCATGAACAGCACGGTGCAAAGGGCCGGTTCGCAGTTCTGTTCAATTAGGCGGACGGAGGCGCGCAGTTCATCCGGCATCTCTTCTGCCACGGGTTCCAGCGCCCTGTTCAGAACGTAATAGCCTGCGTGTTGGCCGGTGGTTGACACCATGAGAAGCCGCAGGCCGGGCCGTGCCCCTTTTTCGGGGCGCCATGGGCCCAGAATGGTAAGCGGGTCGTCAATATCCGTGCCGCCCCAACCCTGGCCGGGCCCGGCCACTTTGAAATAGCGCCCCGGCGTGGATCGGCGGCCCAGAATGCGAATGCCGCTGGCGGGCCAATCAATGACTTTGCCCGCCTGATGTTCGGACACGACCCCGGTGATGTGGTCATCGACCACGACCACCTCGTCCACCAGCCCCTGCCATTGCGAGGCGAACATCCCGATCGTGGCCGAGCCGCAGCCAACGCGCATCCGATCCTCGGCCTCGCCATCGACGATGGGTGGCTGCCCGGCCTGCACGATGACGCTTGAACCGCCATCTACTGTCAGCTCAACCGCTTCCTTGTTGCACAGGCGCAAAAGCGCGTCGCAGGTCACGCGCCCCTCGGCCTTGCTGCCGCCTGTGAGGTGGTCGACGCCGCCCAAAGACAGCATTTGAGAGCCATATTCCGAGGTCATCACATGGCCGATCACCTCGCCGTTGGCGCGCACGGGGCTGGCCTCTTTTCCCAAGTGTCGGTCTGTGTCGATCTTCACTTTGACGCCGCAATAGGAAAAAATGGCCTCGGTCACCACGGTAACGCAATCGACGCCCTCGATCTCGCGGCTGACGATAAAGGGTGCGGGTTTGTAGTCGGGATAGGTCGTGCCGGCGCCGATGGCGGACACGATGACCTCGTTTCCGGTTGCGCTTTGCCCATCCCAATCGGCGGAAAGGAAGGGTTTGATTTCGTCGCCCTTGGCAATGCGCCGGTCCAGAATGGTCAGCGGATCGCAGCGGATGATCTTGCCATCTATGTTGGCATAGCGATCGCAGGCCCCCACTTTGCCTTCGGCGATATAGCACATGACCGGGCAGGCATCGCAGCGGATTTTCTCGGGTCGGGTCATGTGGCCGCCTTCATCGCGGCCATCACCCGGTGGGGCAGGGCGGGCAAATGCGTGATCTTGGCGCCGCACGCATCTCGGATTGCGTTCAGGATCGCGGGGGCCGTGGGGATCAAGACATGCTCGCCCAGTCCCTTGGCCCCCATGGGCCCTTCGGGGTCAGGCTTTTCGATGAGGATCGAGTGGACCGGGGGCATGTCGCCGATGGTCGGGATCAGGTAATTGTGCAGGTCCTCGGTCTTTCCGGGTAGGTATTCCTCCATCAATGCCAGCCCCAGCCCCTGGGCAATGCCCCCCTCGATTTGCCCTTCGGCGAGGAGGGGGTTGATCGCGCGGCCCACATCATGGGCGGCTGTCATGTGCAGCACTTTGGTGGTGCCCAGTTTCAGGTCCACTTCGACCTCGGCGATTTGTGCGCCGTAGCCATAGACGGCGTAGGGTGTGCCTTGCCCGTTTTCGTCCAGCGCCGTTGTTGGGGGGTCATAGGTTTCCTCGGCGCAGAGCACATAGCCATGCGCATCCTGTGCCAGTCCGGTCAGGTCGATGACCCGCTTTTGCGTGCCTTGGTGAGCGATCAATTGGCCTGTTTCGAGGGTCAGTTCCGTCAAATCGCTCAGGTTGGTGAGCCGCAAAATGGCGGCGCGCAGTGCCCGCCCTGCGGCCTCTGCGGCCCTGCCCGTGATGAACGTCTGGCGCGAGGCGGATGTCTTGCCACAGTCCGGGGTGAGGCCGGTATCCGGGCCAATCAGGTCCACATGATCAATCCCGATGCCCAATGCGTCGGCAGCGATCTGGGCTATCACCGTGTTCGCCCCCTGGCCGACATCCGTCGCCCCCTGGTGCAGTTTCAGTTGCCCGTTTGGTGTGATGCCTAGGCGGACGGTCGAGGGGTTAGGTAGAGCCGTGTTGCCGCAGCCGTACCAGCATGAGGCCACGCCGATCCCGCGCTTGCGATCTTCGTGCGTTGCGTTGAATTCTGCAGCAGCGGCCTCGGCCCGCGCCCAATGTGGCGCAAGCGCGTCGAGACATTCCTGCAAACCAACAGCCTGCAGGACCTGCCCAAAGGGCGTTTTGTCACCATCCGCCAGCGCGTTCAGCCGCCGAAAGGCCAGCCTGTCCATCCCGCATTTGTTCGCGAGTTCATCATAAAGCAGTTCCTGCGTGATCGCGGCCTGCGGCACACCAAAGCCACGGAAGGCGCCTGCTGTCGGACCATTGGTGTGGATGGCGCGGCTGGTCGCGCGGTAGTTGGGTGTGAGGTACGGCCCGGAGGCATGCACGGGCACGCGGGTCGCCACTGTTGGGCCCCAACTGGCATAGGCACCGGTGTTGAAATCGCCGTGGAACACCATGGCCGTCACGCGACCGTCTGCATCGGCGCCAATGCTGGCCTCCATCGTGCCGGGGTGGCGTTTGGTGCTGGCCTGCATGGATTCCGTGCGGCTGAACACCATATGGCACGGCCGCCCGGTCTTGAGCACGCCGAGCCCCAGCAAGGGTTGCAAGGTCAGGTCCAGCTTGGCGCCGAAACCACCGCCCGCAACGGACGGGATGATGCGCACCTTGTCGCGCGGCAGGCCCAGAACCTTGGCGGTTTCTTCTTGGTCCATCACGGGCGCTTGGGTGCAGGCCTGAATGGTCAGCACGTCGCCGTCCATCCACGCGGCACCGGCCTCGGGTTCGATATAGGCGTGCTCGACGTAAGAGGTTTCAAACCGGCCAGTCACCACATGTGCCGCATCTGACAGCGCCTCATCCGGGGCGCCGCAGGCTACCCTGCCACGGATGAGCGTGTTTTCGGGGCGGTTGTCGTGCACAAGCGGTGCGTCGTCGCCTGTATCTTCCACAGTGAGGAGATGAGGTTTCGGCGTCCACGACACCGGAAAATCGGACAGATCCAACGCCTCGACGTCGCTCGGTTCGCCCACGATTAGAGCGACCGGTTCACCGAGGAAACGCACGGTGCCATCTGCCAGTGCGGGTTGGTCGGCAAGCGGCGGGATGACCCCGTAGGCGTTCTCGCCCGCAATGTCACGCACCGTGATCACGGCCAGAACGGCCGGATGCTGGGATGCCCACACGGCAGTGTCGCCCAAGGCAAAGTCAGCGTGATAATGTGGAGAGCGCACCGCCCGGATCAATAAAGACCCGTCGCGCGTGAAATCCGCACCAAACACTTCGGTTCCATCGACCTTGGCCTGCCCGTCAAGGCGTGGGATGGATTGGCCGACGACCGGGCCTTGGTCTGGAATGCGTAGGGCGCTTCCGTCTTGGTTGGCGGCCATGACCGCATCAATGATCTTGCGATAGCCGGTGCAACGGCACAGCACACCGCCGAGGGCGGTTTGCACCTGCGCCTCGTCGGGATGCGGGGTCGCGCGAAGCAACTCCATTGCGGCCATCATGATGCCGGGCGTGCAAATGCCACATTGCGCAGCACCATGGTTGAGAAAGGCGGTCTGCAGACGTTTCGCAAGCTGTGGTTCCGCTGTTTCCAGCGTTTCAATCTGGCGTCCGTCGGCCTGAATGGCGGGCGTCAGACAGGCGCAATGCTGTGCGCCGTCAATCAGCACCGTGCAGGCCCCGCAATCCCCGGCATCACAGCCGATCTTGACGCTTTTGAGGTTCAGATCATCGCGCAACACTTCGGACAGCCGACGACCCGGATGGGTCTGCACCCGGTGAATGTCGCCGTCGATTGACAGCGAAATCTCGTTTGCGAGGTCCTTCATGCCAGCCTCTCGACGGTGCGGCGCAGCAATTCGGTCGCACCGGTCTTGCGGTAGGATTTGTCGGCCCGGATATCGTCAATCGGATTGATGGCTTTGGCCACCAACGCGTCGGTGATCAGGTCAGGTCTGATGGGCTGGCCGATCAGGCGGGCCTCGACCTCTGGCAGGCGCGTTGCAACCGGGCCGCAAGACCCGATGGCCAGCGCGGCTTGGGTCACGACGCCGTCCTTTACTGCGATACGCGCCGCTGTCATCGCGACCGAGATCACTAGGTATTTTCGTGCACCAAGCTTCAGAAAATGGCTGCGACCGTCCATCGCCGCCGCCGGGATATGAATTGCGCTGACAAGCTCATTTTGGGCCAGGGCCGTCTTTCTTGGACCCGTGATGAAGGTGGCAAGCGGCAGGTGGCGGGTGCCTTCGGGGTTGCTGATTTCAACCTGAGCATCCAGTACAAGCAAAGGCGGCACGCCGTCCGCTGCGGGCGAGGCATTGCACAAATTGCCTGCCAAGGTGCCCCGGTTCTGGATTTGTATCGCGCCCACTTCGCGCGCGGCCAGTTTCAAGCCGTCAAAGGCGGCCGGCAAATCCGCGTTGATGATGTCCGACCACGTTGTCGTCGCCCCGATCCGCAGCCCTGCATCCGTTCGGGTGATCCCGCGCAAATCGGCAATTCCGGTGATGTCCAGCGTCGGGCCGTCCAGCACCTTGCGCTGCGTGGCTGGAAAGAGATCGGTGCACCCCGCCGCAACCTGCCAGTTGCCCGACGCCAGTATAGCGAGCGCATCGTTCAGAGTGTCTGGGCGTTGATACAGATGTCTGTCCGTCATGGCCGTGCAGAATTGTTCGTATACAAGCAGATGTTGCGGGAGGCCGTGCAAACTGTCAATGCTTTGCTATGTCCAAGGAAATGAAGAAACCGGATCCTTATCAGCTGTCCCACCAGATTGGGTACAATCTGCGCCGCGCCAACCAGCGCCATGTGGCGATCTTTTCCAAACATGTCGAAGGGCTGACGCCGACGCAATTTGCCGTGCTCGCGCGGTTGTGGGAGTGCGGGGCGCTGTCGCAAAACAAGCTGGGGCGGCTGACGGCGATGGATTCAGCGACCATCAAAGGGGTTGTTGAACGGCTGCGGACCAAGGGGCTGGTGCAGTCCTCGGCCGATCAGAACGACCAGCGATTGCGTCTG
This sequence comes from uncultured Tateyamaria sp., assembly GCF_947503045.1. Lineage (GTDB taxonomy): Bacteria > Pseudomonadota > Alphaproteobacteria > Rhodobacterales > Rhodobacteraceae > Tateyamaria. The sequence goes on along the minus strand of NZ_CANNCF010000002.1, from coordinate 129,208 downwards.
GTTGATCTGACGCAAGCGGGGCGCGCTGCCTTTGAGGTCGGCCTGGATCAGGCGTTGGCCGCGCGTTTGGAGACAGTTGAGGGTCTGACGCCCGAGGAAATCGAGGTTTTTGAAACGCTATTGGCCAAGTTGATCTGAGGCCCGCCACGGGGCCCAGTCAGTTGCGCCTTGGCTCAGATGCCGACGTATTTTTGCAGCAAGCTGGGGTCATCGCGCAGCGTTTGTGTCTCGACCACTTCGCGCCCGTGCCCGTTTTCGATGAACGCAACTCGGTCGGCCAGAGACAGCACCGCCTCGATCCGTTGTTCGACCAGAATGACCGCCTTGCCCTCATCCCGCATCGTTCGGACGGTGTCGGTGATCAGCGCGATCATTGAGGGTTGCAGGCCTTCGGTCGGTTCATCCAACAGCAAGACCGAAGGGTCCAGACAAAGCGCGCGGGCGGTGGCCAGCATCTGTTGCTCACCGCCAGACAGGGTTTCGGCCTGCTGGGTCAGCCGCTCGCGCAAGCGCGGGAACATGGTCAGGATACGTTCGCGGGTGGCGGCGGATTTGCCACGCGTCATCAGCCCCACGTCGATGTTTTCAGCTACCGTGAGTTCCTTGAACAGGCGCCTGCCTTGCGGGACATAGGCGATGCCCTGGCGCGGCACTTCGTGGGCGGGAAGGGTGCTGATGGTTTGCCCATCAAGGCTGATGGTGCCTGATTGCAAGGGCAGCAGCCCCATGATCGCCTTGAGCGTCGTGGTTTTGCCTGCCCCATTGCGGCCCAAGAGGCACAGCACTTCACCCGGGCGCGCCTCGAACGATAGATCGTAAAGGACCTGAACCTGCCCGTAGCCGGTGCTTATTCCATCAAGTTTCAGCGTCATCCGGTCCCCAGATAGGCGTTTTGCACATCGGCATTGGCGTGGATTTCGTCCGGAGTCCCGCGGGCGAGAATCCTGCCCGTATCCAGCACCGTGATTTCATCGGACAGCGCCATCACGACGCTCATATTGTGTTCGATCAGCAATATTGTCGTGTCACCGGCCAGTTCTTTGATCAACGCGTTGAAGTCTTCGATCTCGCCTTCGGCAAGTCCCTGGGTCGGTTCATCAAGGATCAGCAGGCGCGGGTTCTGGGCGACGCCCATGGCGATTTCCAGCAGCCGCTGGTGCCCATAGGCAAGATCCCCGGCGATCCGTGACGCGCGGTCAGCCAGCCCGACCCGGTCGAGTGCGGCAAGTACGGTGGCTTTGTCCCGTTTCCCAAGGGCCAGCGCCACATTGTCGAAAAGGTTGAGGCGGGCATAGATCGCGGTGATCTGAAACGTATAGGCCATGCCGCGCTGGATGCGGGCATGGGCTGGCAGAGCGGTGACGTTTTCACCGTCAAACCACACCTCGCCCTCGCTGATCGGAATGCGGCCAGACACCATGCCGACAAAGGTGCTTTTGCCAGCTCCATTGGGCCCGATCAGCGCGTGAATTTCTCCCTTGGCGAGGGTGTAATCCACCTTGTCGACGGCCCGCAGGCCACCGTAGATACGCGTAAGACCTTTGGTTTCCAGCAGCATCATGGCAGCCACGGCACCCAACGGTTGCGGATTTCACCGACGATCCCGGCCCGCGCAAACAGGGTCAGCAGCACAAGCGCGGCCCCCGCGATCAGCATATAGGCGTTGGTGACCCCGCTGGCATAGTCGATCAGGTAGAACATGAACGCCACGCCGATCAGCGGGCCAATCGTGGTACCCATGCCCCCGAGCAGCACCCAGAGCAGCGGAAAGATGGAGTATTGCACCGACGCAAATGTCGCACCGACATAGCCGAACAGGACGGCATATCCCGCCCCCGCCGCGCCAGCGATCGTGCCGGAAATGATCACTGCGCCCAACTTGTGGCGGAACACGTCATAACCCAGCATGCGCGTGCGTTCCTCGTTTTCGCGCACCCCGATGAGGACACGGCCAAAGGACATCTGCATCATCCGCGCGGTGATCAGCAGGGCGACGGCAAAGAGGGTCAGCGCCGCGAAATAGCGGGTCAGCGGTTCGGTCAGTGCGTAGCCTGCGATCTGGCGGGTGGCTTGTGCGATCACGAATCCTTCGTCCCCGCCGGTCCATTCCCCGAGGTACAATGCGGTCAAATAGACCGATTGCGCGAACATCAACGTGACGATCATGAAGGCGACGCCGATGGTGCGCAGGGCCAACAGTGCCACAACGGCTGACAATGCAGCCGCACAGATCAGGCCAATCACAAAGGCTGGTATGACCGTCAAACCCCCCAGATGCATCGCCATCCCGCAACCATACATGCCAGCGGCAAAGAACATCGCGTGTCCCAGGCTGAGCAGTCCGGTGTAGCCAAACAGCACGTTGTAGCCGACCGCATATGTCGCGAGCACCAGAATGCGCGCAAGGTTCCCCTGATGATAGGTCGGCAGCACAAAGCCCAGCACGATCAACACGGCGATCAGCCCCAGATGCAGGGCGACGGATCGGGCATCAAGATTCATGCCATCTTTTTCCCAAAGAGCCCTTGCGGGCGGAAGACGAGGACGAGGGCGACAAGCAATGTCGCGATGATCTTGGACAGTGTCGGGCTGAGGAAAACCGAGATGATCCCGTCCGACATGCCGATCAACAGGGCGGCGACGATTGTGCCGCGTACCGACCCCAACCCGCCGATGATCACAACGATGAAACTCAAGAGCAGCGGATCATGGCCCATCAGATAGTGCGCCTGTTGGATTGGCACGATCAGTACAGCCGCCAATGCCGCCAGCGCCGCGCCAAAGCCAAACACAATCGAATAGACCCGCTGCACCGGAATGCCAAAGGCCAGCGCTGTTTCCCGGTCCATTTGTGTTGCGCGCATGATTAGCCCCAGCCGGGTGCGCGACATGACCAGCCAGAAGGCCAGTAGGATGGCGATGGCAGCAACGATCACAAACAGCTTGTAACTGGTGATGCTCAGCCCCCATGGATAGAAAAACGCCAATCCGTTTTCGCCCCATTCCACCCAAGGCAGCGCAATGCGGTGGCTGAAGGGGGGCTCGACCGGCCGGGCCTCTGGCCCGTAGATCATCAGGGCGGATTGCTGAAGGATATAGAGCACGCCGATAGTGCCCACGATGGTTGCCTCGGGATCATAGGCGACGTTCTTGAGGATCAGCCGATCCACCAGCATGGCCACGGCCCCTGCTATCAGCGGTGCAATCGCAAGGGCTGCCAAAAAGCCGATGGCCGGGTGGCCTGCGATGGAATTGGCCACAAACCACGCCACCACGGCACCCAGCATAAAGAATTCGCCATGCGCGACATTCACCACCCGCATCACACCAAACACCAGCGACAGGCCAAGCGCCGTCAGCGCCAGAACCGACGCGCCGACAGCGCCCTCAAGGATGGCGAGCATGAGGTGGGGTCCGAACTCCATTCAGTCCTTACTCGTCAGGCCGGGACCGGTGCCCCGGCCGTGATGTCATGGTCTCAGAACGATTGCGTCGTATAGTCGACCTCATCTGGATAGAGTGTGTCGTCGATGGATGTCGTGTGCACCTTGACCAGACGCCCGTTTTCGACGCGCGAGATGTATTGCACGCCAAATACCTGGTGCGTCTTGCCATTGAACAGTTTAGGCCCCTGCGGGTGTTCCATGCTTTCGGGCATGTCGGTCATCGCCTCGACCGCTTCGATCAGCTTTTGACGGTCATCTGGGCCTTGGTAATCTGCCGCTTCCATGCCCGCCTTGATGATGTGCAATGTCTCCCAGCAGCCAAACATGTGGGCGTAGGTCGACACATCGCTCGGGTCTGAGACCGACGCCCCGTTTTCATCGACGCCAACAGCGGCGCGATAGGCTTTGTCGTATTCGGTCTGGTCGGCCTGTGCGTAGCGCGGGTTACCTTCCCAGAAATAGGTGCCTTCGAGGAATTCCAGACCGGGCGAGGCCAGATCGACCGCCTCAAGCGAGTCGATAAAGCCAAAGATCGCAGGGCTGGATGGGCCAAAGAATTCACCCAGCTCCTTGACAAAGGTCAGCACGGCGGGGCCGACCATGACGTGGTATAGCACCTCCGTCTCGCGCGGGATCTTGGGGAAATATTTGGTGAACGACGTCTCGGATGGGGGCACGGCGATATGTTCCAGCACCTCGCCGCCCTGCGCCTCGATCGCGGCGGTAAAGAAATCGCGGTGGTCGTGGCCAAAGGCGAAATCGGGGAAGATCATCGTGACCTTCTTGCCGAGATTCTCCGACACATAGGGCGCCATTGCCTGCACCTGACTTTTCACATCCGTAATGCCGGGCTGCAACGTGTAGCGGTTCAGCGCGCCTGATGCGACGTGATGCCCCTCGGAGACCACAAAATATGGGATTTTCTGTTCCCCGGCCGCCGGGGCAGAGCCAATCACGACATGGCTGAAGAGTGTGCCATATGCGACGTCACAACCGTGCTGGTTTGAGAATTTTTCGACAACCTCGGCACCGCGCTTGGGGTCGGTCCCGTCATCTTCGGCGATGATCTCGACCGGGCGTCCGTTGATGCCGCCTGCATCGTTGATCATTTTCAGTGCAGCTTCGGTCGTGCGCCCGTACCAGCGCCCGTAGGCTGCGCCAATTCCGGTCGAGTGCTGCTGGAAACCGATCTTGATCGGGGCTGCGGACTGCGCGCTGGCAAAGCGCCCGAGCAATGGCGATGCCGCCAGGAGGCCACCAGCGCCCGCCCCTTTTAGCAAGGTCCGGCGGGTTGTTTTTAATGCCTTGGTCATCTGAATTCTCCCTGTGGATGGGCCCTTTGGCCTTTGTGCAATTGGTTAAATGTTGTTTGCATACATGCAGTTTGTCCAGAAAATTCTGGCGATGGGCGTGAAGCTGGCGGCTTATGCCCCTTTCGGAGCCGCCAAAAGCCACAGGCCTAGAAACGTGTAGCCGATCATGAAAACCGACAAGGGCAGGGTGGCGATAACCGCCCGACGGTGGTCGCCAAACAGCGTGATGGCGACCCGGTGTGCCAGCAGAACCGACCACACATGGCCCACAACAACCAGCCCGGCCTGCGTGATCCAGATCAGGCGCACGGTGTCGATACGGTTGAAGAATCCGGTCGTCACGCGAAAGGGCTGTATCCCTAGAAAGTCCGCGCCCGTGGCAAATGGGTCGCTGAGGGCTGCAATAGTGTACTGGATGCCAACCATGAAGGCGGTCAGATAATGTGCGACGTGATAGACAAGCGCAATGGGAAGGACACAAAGCGCCAGCCACCCATAGGCCTGCGCGAACGGCGTCTTCGCCCCGGCCAGCGCCATTCCCACCCAGATTGTCAGGGCAAATATTGCCATCAATCCCAGAATGGATGTGATCAACCCCATCAACGTCACGCCGATGATCGCCGAGCGGCCGGGGAACTCAAGCGGGTTGACCCCAATCTGGCCCAGCCACCAGAATGTCTCGTTCAATCCGTCAAAACTGCCGACACCCAGCAGGGTCAATGCGAACAGGCCCGCAGCGGGCCGAGGCGGGGCTTGGGCAATCTGCCAGCCGGGTCCGCCGATCCCGGCAGGGTGCTGCAATCGGATCGCAGTCAGGCTGGCAAAGGATGCAAACAGGGCGTGGCCCAACTCGGCGCTGTGGCACCATCTGGGACCAAACAGGATCAGCCCGACAAAGGTGACGCCCCAATACCCCGCCACCAGTTGCGCCAATCGGGTCGGATCGTCCGGGGCCGGGTCTGCCAACAGGAATGCGGCAAAACAAACCAAGGTTGCGGTGGCAGGCCAAAGCCCGATGCGGTCGGGTAACCGCATGGGTGGTTCCTTGAGGTTCAACAGGCGGTAAAGGCCGGTCCACGGGTTGATCCATGTCCAGAGATTGCCAAAAACGGCCGAGAGGCTGACCAACGCGATCCAGCCGATTGTCCAAAACCCCAACGGCATCAGGTTCGACAGCGGATCGCGCGACCCGTAGATGCCGATATAGATGCCGAAGAACATCACGCAAAAGGACAGCAGACTGGTGATGACCGGCCACTTGCCAAAGTCGCGGGGCGTTAGTGCGCGTGCTGAAAACAGTCCGGTCACCACGGCTTGCGGCATCGCAAACAACGCGATCACAGTCATTGCGACAACGGCCACCCCGGCGGTGATATAGGCCCCGGTAGGCAGAAGCAGGACAAAGCCTTGCTCTGAGACATGCGCCATTGCGGGACCGCCCCACAGCAACGCTGGCTTGACGACTATGATGATGTTCCTCAGTCTCACGCGGGCATGATGCGTGGGGAGTGCCATAGATGAAAGCGGCTTTTCTGTTTGTGGCGATTGCGGCGATCGTGTGTGCACTTTGGTTCAGCGGGTTGCTCACCGCGCCTGCACAAAATCTCCTGATCACCCAGTCCAGAGCGTTCCCGATGGGCGATGGTGCAGCGGCTGTGCTGACCATCGACAATCAGGGCGCGCCGGATCAACTGGTCTCAGTCAGCAGTCCCTCGTACGCGGTCACATTGCAAAACGCTGAAGGTGGCTTGCCCATTCAGACCGGCACATCTTCCCTGGCGACGGACGCGGCGCATATCATGATCAACGCATCCTCAGCCTTTGAGGACGGCACCTTGATCCCGATCACGCTAACCTTCGCCGAGGCGGGCAATACCAACATCAAAGTCCGCTACACCGCGCTTGAACCCGGCAGCAAGGAAGCGCATATGCCGAAGGGCCATGGCGCGATGCAGCACGATGTGAGCGATGCACCACATCCGAGCCTCAGCCTGAGCGTCGAGCAAGTTGACAACGGCTGGACTGCACGGATCGAGACAGCCAACTTTACCTTTTCCGAAACAATGCAGGACGGCGATCATATCGCGGGCACCGGGCATGGCCATATTTACCTGGGCGGAATGAAGCTGGGCCGGGTCTTTGGAGACAGCTATAGCATTGGTGCTTTGCCATCCGGCCAACACGTCTTGCGCGTTTCGCTGAACACCAATGATCACCGCGCCTATGTGGTGGACGGCAATCCGGTTGCGGCTGAAACCATCATTACAGTTGACTAGCTTCGTTTCTGTGCGACTTTATTGGTATACAAGTGAGTTTGCATGAGGCACCCCGCGTGGCCAGAGACAGAATAATCGGCGTGGACGTTGGCGGCACCTTTACCGATCTGGTGACGATTGATGGCGAGTCCGGTGGCATTCGCATCGCCAAGACTCCTACAACACTGGATAATCAGGCCTTTGGCGTGATCAATGCGCTGTCCATCGCCGAGATCGATTTGGCAGACGTCGATCTGATCGTGCATGGCACGACCACGACCACCAACGCCGTGCTTGAGCGCAAACTGTCAAAGACCGGGCTGATCACGACAGCCGGTTTCCGCGATGTGCTGGAGCTTGGGCGGCGGACCCGCCCGCAGCCTTACGGGATGAAGGGACAGTTCTTTCCGATCATTCCGCGTGATCTGCGCCTGGAAGTGGCCGAGCGCATGGATGCCGGTGGCAACGTTCTGACGCCGCTGGATGAAGCCGCATTGCGCGACGCCCTGCAGGCACTGCTTGATGCGGGTTGCGAAGCGTTGGTGATCCACTTTCTGCATGCCTATGCCAACCCCGCCCATGAGCTGCGCGCGGCAAAGATCGCGTCGGACATCTGGCCCAACAGTTACATCACCACAGGTCATAGCCTGCTGTCGGAAACCCGCGAGTTCGAACGTGGGGTGACGGCGGCTGTCAACGCCTCGGTCCAACCCTTGTTGGAACGGTATGTAGCCCGGTTGCGCGACGAATTGGCCAGTAGGGGATACAAGGGCGACGTTCTGGTGATGAACGGCAACGGAGGGATGGTGTCATCCCGGCTTGTGGCGCGCGAGGCGGCCAAGACGGTGATGTCCGGGCCCGCATCCGGCGTCATGGCGGCGGCCTATACCGGTGTGCGGGCGGGCGAAAACAATCTGCTCACCTATGACATGGGGGGCACCTCCACGGACGTGGCGCTGATCCGCAATGGTACGCCGCCGATCTCAAACGAGATCGAGATCGAATATGCCATGCCCATCCATGTGCCCATGGTCGACGTGCGCACGGTGGGGGCAGGCGGCGGATCCATTGCATCGGTTAATGCGGCAGGCCTGCTAGAGGTCGGACCGGCAAGCGCAGGCGCTGATCCCGGCCCCATCTGTTATGGCAAGGGCGGGACGGACCCCACCATATCGGATGCCAACATGCTGCTGGGGCGACTGAATCCTGACAAGCTGAACGCGGTCGCGGGCGGTGTTGGCCAAGATCAGATTGCGCAAATTTTTGCAGATAGGCTGGGCGCGCCACTCGGCGTTGACGCGGTGCAAGCCGCCGAGGCTGTGATCCGTGTGGCCAACGCCAAGATGGCTGGGGCCATCCGCATGGTCTCTCTCTCGCTCGGGGCCGATCCGCGCGATTTCGCGCTGTTTGCCTTTGGTGGGGCGGGGCCATTGCACGCGGCGGACCTTGCGCGCGAACTGGGTGTGCCCCGTGTGCTGATCCCGGCGCGACCGGGCATGACCAATGCGCTGGGCTGCGTCGTCGCTGATCTGCGCCATGACTACGTCCAGACCGTCAATCAGCCGCTTGGATCGGACGATGTCAGCGTCATCCATGATGTCTTTGCCCAGCAGATTGCGGCAGGCGAAGCCGCATTGGCCAAGGAGAGCATCACAATCCAAGACATTCGCAAGGACTTTAGCGTTGATATGCAATTCCTGGGCCAAAGCCATGTGGTTCGCGTGCCGCTTGGACATGCGACACCTTCTGCGTCCGAACTGCGCGCAGGGTTCGAGGAGGTTTATTGGAAGCGCTTCAAGGTTGAATTGCCGGAAATCCGTGCGCGCATCGTGAATGTGAATACCTCGGTCATTGGTGTGCGTGATCCGGTGGACCTGTCGCGTCTGATCGACCCCGACGGTCGGCATGACGCGGCCACTCCGGCGGGCCGTCGTTCCGTGGTCTTTGACGGCGCGGCGCATGACACGGCTGTTTACTGGCGTGATCATCTGCCTGCAGACACATCCTTTGCCGGGCCTGCCATTGTCGAACAACTCGATTGCACCGTGCTGATCCCTCCGGGCGATACGGTCACGTCCGGGGCGGACGGCAATCTGATCATCCACATCGGGGGCGCGGCATGAGTATTGATCCCATCACGCTGTCGGTCATTCAGGCCGGATTGCAACAGGTCTGCGATGAGATGGACCTCAGCTTTTCCCGCGCCGCCTTTTCGCCGGTCATAGCCGAGGCAAATGATCGGTCGGACGGCATCTACAGTGCCGTTGACGGCGCGCTGATTGCACAAGGGGCCGGGGGGTTGCCGGTGTTTGTCGGCACGATGCAGTATTCGACTCGCGTGCTGATCGAAATGATCGCCGCAGGTACCGTTGCAGCACCGAAGCCGGACGACATTTACATCGTGAACGACCCCTATCTGGGCGGTACGCATCTGATGGATGTACGCTTTGCCAAGCCGTTTTATCGCGAGGGCGAAATATTTTGCTGGCTGTCCAACACCGGTCACTGGCCGGACACGGGCGGAGCCGTTCCGGGTGGCTTCTCCGCCTCTGCCACTTCGGTCGAGCAGGAGGGGCTGCGATTGCCGCCCGTGCGTCTGTTCAAGGAGGGGGTGCTCGACCCGGAGATCTACAGCATCATTTGTTCGAACATCCGGGTCGCAGATCAGCGGATTGGTGATGTCAAAGCGCAGGCGGCGGCCTTGACGGTTGGTGAGGAGCGGTTGAATGCCCTGCTGGACCGCTACGGCGATGATGTGGTGCAGGAGGCGATTGCAGAACTGCGCAGCCGGGCGGAGACGCAGATGCGCACGCTGATCGACGGAATTCCTGACGGCACCTACACTTCGACTGCGTGGATCGACAGCGATGGCGTGGTGAACGAACCGCTCGCCATCCGGCTTTTGATCCGCAAAACGCCGGGGCACCTGCAATTTGACTTTTCCGAAAGCAGCCCGCCGTGCAAGGGGCCGATGAATTCGGTTCTGGCGACAACCCTGTCTTCTGTCTATCTGGCGATGCGCCATATCTTTCCCGAAGTGCCGATCAGCGCAGGCGCCTTTGCCCCGCTGGAGGTGTTGCGGCCCGAAGCCACGTTCCTTGATGCGCAATATCCGCGCCCGGTCTCGGGATGTGCCGCCGAAGTCTCGCAGCGGATTGCCGAGGCCGTGTTTGCCGCGCTGGTGGCCCCTTTGCCCGACCGTGTGACAGCCGCGCCGGCGGGCACGAGCGGAAACTTCGCTTTGGGCGGATATGACCCTGAGACGGGTCGCGACTATGTCATGTACCAGCTCTCTGGCGGGGGTTATGGCGGCAATGCCGATCATGACGGGATGACAAACGGGTGCTCCACCATCGGGATTTCAAAGGCACCGCCGATTGAGATCATGGAGCAGAATTTCCCGGTTCTCTATCACCGCTATGCCATGCGCGAAGGGTCCGGAGGTGCTGGTATGTATCGGGGTGGTCTGGGTCTGGAATACGAGGTCGAGCTGCGTCGTGGGGCGGCAACGGCGAGTTTCGTGATGGATCACGGGCGGTTTGGCCCGCAAGGCGCATTGGGTGGCTCGGACGGGGCGGTGAATGAGGTCGAAATCAAACGCGGCGATCAGAGTTACACGCCTGAGCATCTGTCCAAAGAACAGGACATCGCCCTCGCGCCCGGAGACAGAGTGTGCGTCAGAACGCCCGGCGGCGGAGGATATGGCGATCCGGTCAAGAGAGACGCTCAGATGATTGCACGGGACAAGCGATTGGGACGGGCCTGAGGGTGTAAGTCAATGGTCAGAGCGGCGACACGCACCAGCCTATGCCAGTACGGCGCTGACATATTTTTCAACATCCTTGGACAATTCAGTGTCCAAAAAACCTGCACGCGCACGGAACACCATGCCTTGCCGAAGATCAAAGAGCAGCTTGGCACGATCCGCGCATGGAAAGTCGGGTGGCAGCGACCCTTTGTCGATTTCATGGGCAAAGCGCGCTGCGATGCGTTGGTCGGTTGTCTCAATTGCATCGCGCAACAGCTCTGCTGTGCCCTCAACGTGACCTGCGCTTGTCGCCACGCATGACGCAAGAAAACAGCCCGTCGCGCCGCTGTCGTGGCGCGTTGAATAGTCAATCGCTGCCAAGAAGAACGCATAGACGGCCTTGCGAATGTCCGGCTCGCTTTCCAATGCAACCAGCGGGGCGCAGGCGTCATTCGAGGCATAGCTGTCGATCGCTTCAAGATAGAGCCCGTGTTTGTCGCCGAACTCCGCATAAAGGCTGGGGCTGTTGATGCCCATCGCGCCCGTCAGGAATTTCATCGACGCGCCTTCGTAGCCCTGTTTCCAGAATACGCCGACGGCTTTGGCCAGCGCCTCGTCCCGGTCGAACGCTTTGGGGCGTCCAACTTTTTTTGTGTCGTTCATTACAAAAGCCCTTGACGATTAGCTGCATGTTCATTCTATAACGTTCATTACAAAAAACAAGGACGGCAAAAATGCAATCGCAAAAAATACCGGCCGGGGCCACGTTCCCGGCGATAAACGTCGCTAGGCTTGGGGGCGGACACCTGACACTGGGCGCGCCCCAAAACGGGTGTGACTGGCAGATGGTCGTTGTGTACCGGGGAAAGCATTGCCCGCTGTGCACGCGATATCTCAAGGAGTTGGAAACACTCTTGCCCGAGTTTCATGCGCTTGGCGTGGATGTCGTGGCCGTCTCGGCAGATCCGGAAGACAAGGCGCGTGATCAGATCGCACTGGTTGAGCCCAGCTATCCAGTTGGGTATGATTTGAGCCTCGCGCAAATGCACGCGCTTGGGCTCTACGTCTCTGATCCCCGATCCGCGCAGGAAACGGACCGGCCATTTGCCGAACCAGGCCTTTTTGTCGTGAATGCGGATGGGCAGGTTCAAGTCACCGACATTTCCAACGCACCATTTGCGCGACCCGATCTAAAGAGCTTGCTGGGTGGCCTTGGCTTTATCCGCAATCCCGAGAACAACTATCCAATTCGGGGGACCCGGGCCGCATAGCGCCGAGAACCCTCGTTCAAAATCAATGACCTACCTCGAAAGGACAAGCTCATGCGCTTGATATCCGCTCTCTCTAGCTGTGCCGTAACTGTTTCGATGGCATTGCCAATCTATGCAGAAACAGAGGCGCAAGCCAAAACGCGTGAGAGCCTGACAGCGTTCAATGAACGTTTCAATGAACTCGCCGCAACACATGACGCTGCAGGTCTGATCGACCTCTACCACGAGGAAGCATATTGGATCGCGCCCGCAACGCGACCGGCGCAGGGGCGCGATGGTGTGCCGCGTCAGACGATCACGTTCATGGCCGAGAACAAGGGCGAACTTTCGCACACTATTGAGGATCTGTTCATTTCTGACGATGGCACGCAGGCCGTCATGAAGGGCGTGACCAGGGCTGCGGTCGAAAGCCAGGGATTTCAACTCGAGGGGACGTATATCTACGTTCTTGAGCGCGAAAACGAGAACGCGCCGTGGCGGATCGTGTTGGACATGTTCAGCAACTACGCCGTCGAATGATTTTCGACCTTCCCCCCCAAATACCAATCGCTCCTGAAAGGAGAAATGCAATGGCAATGACTGAATCCCACCCGAATGCAGCGGCGGTAAAAGAGGCGCTGGATGGCTTGATCCACGGGGTCTCTGGCCACTCGTTCGAGGTGCTGGACGCCCTCTATCATCAAGACATGCAGACCTATGTTCTGTTGAATGACAACACCCTGATACGCAACGATAAAACCGGATTCATGGAGTTCATCAGGGGCAACATGGGCGCACTCAAAGACGATAGCCCGTGGGTCAAATATCACCTTGTCGAGGCTGATGACACGCACGGTCATATTGTGATCAGCCGCAAGAACGACGCGACGGGGCGCTATCAGCTTATCTCGCTCAGCATCGACTTTGTCTTTGAAGACGGACGGTGGCAGATCGCACGTGAGATCGTAATGACGCGTGATGAGGCCGTTGACGACTGACGTAAAGGCCAAGGGGCCACGCCCAAATGCAGCTATCGGTCTTGAGGATGGCCAATCGCCACCGAGTAGAGGACCCCGGCCTTGAGTGGATCGAGCTTCAGTTCACGCAGCAGCGCGCTGTCGACATAGCCGCCCATGACCAGTGAGCCGAGCGCGAGATCGACGCTGGTCAGGCATATGTTTTGCGCGGCGTGACCCGCTTCGAGCAGCATGTAGCGATAGCCGCGCGGGCCGTATTTGCTCTGGCAATGCTCGAACCGCGCGGCGAGGCAAACCAAGGCATTGGCCTTGGCGACGAAGCCGTGCGTGTAGAATACCTGGTCCAGCCCCTCGAACCCATCGCGCGTTTCTCGCAACAGCATCCGACCGCGCAGTCCATCATAGAAATAAAGCCCGTCCTCCATGCCGCTGACCGACTGGGTAAAGACATAGACGTCCAGCGCGTAAGACCCGCCTGCGGATGGCACTGACCGCCGCAAGGGCAACAGGTTGGTGTCTTGCGGGTCAGCCGAAACCAACCCGTAGGCAGCATGCAAAACGCTGGACAATGCATCCAAGGACAAAGGCTCACCAGAAAACGCACGCACCGAGCGTCGCCCGGCGATCAGCTGTGACAATGCGGTTGTCTTGGGTTTGGGCAGATTGATCGGTGGACCAGAAGGGTCGGGCAGAGGAAATTCCTGCACATAGGGTTCGGCCGTATAGGCCTGATCATTTCGCCACGGCTCGGAATTGAGATGGTAGAGCAGGGACAGGCTGGACTGGTCGTTGGCGGGAATCATCATCGCATCACGCCATCGGATGTGGACAGAGGTTGAGTTCTTCGGGCGTCGCTGGTTGCTCCCGCAGCCCCAATGTCACCGGCAAATCAAACAGCCTGCGCCCGCCCAGGCGTTCCTCGCGATAGCCGAAATGTATTGGCTGTAACCCTGTGGCGAGCGTGCGGGCCACGCGGTAGCCCGCTTGCGCCACATCGGGCAGTGTCAGATCGATGGCGGCGACCCGCGACCCGGCTGCGATCAGACCCTCGATTGTCCGCTCCAGATCACCCTCGACCGAACCGGTGGACGCGCTCGGAATGTCTAACAGGGCGGTGGTTTTGCCGCCCGCCCTGAGAAATCCGGTTTCATGGGCATGTTCGGGCAAGGCGTGGAATGCGGGATGATCTTCCAGCGTTTCGATGTCCTCATATCGGGCGTAGCTACGAGTCTGATCCCGGTCGGCGAAGCGTTGTATCTCCGAAGGGCGGGCCTGACACAGTTCAAACAGCGCCTGTTCGACAGCCGCTGATGGATCCAGCCGACATCCCATGCCGACCACCTTGTGCGGATGCGCCGGGTTCTCATCCGTGGCCATGGCAAGGACAACGCTTTGAGGTTGGTCGGTGGGCAACAGGAACAGCTCCACCTGCAATTTCATAAGCCGATAGCGCAGCAGGATGTCACCGGACACGCCTGCGTCTTCGGGCACGTCGATCCGCGTGCAGGGCAGTCGGTTTGCCCAGGTGATGATCAGCGCGTCGCGTTCGATCAACTCGTTAAGCCCACCGAGGATCGCGGCATCCAAGGTCGCGCCCGCCGCCAGCCCGTTGGAGGTTGCGGGTGTAAAGAAATCCCCGGCACCTGCGATCGGTTGGGTGAGGTAAACCATGCTTGCAGGCAGGGTGACCAGTTGCCCATCAGGCAGCAGCTTGCCACTCACCCAATGTATCGGTGCATCAGGGTCCCAACGGTTATAGGGAAAGCCGGGCGCATTCATCCGGTCCTCGCCATAAAGCACCAATTCATCAGGCGTGATCACGGGGCCCGACAGATCGCTTAGCCGGGCGGCAAAGACCCGATCATGATCCCAGTGATAGGCGCAGTACCGCTCCACCGCTTCGCCCAAAGCGGACAGCTTGGCATCGCGTCGCGTTCGGCCCTTACCGGCATTGATGCGGTCCGCCGCGTGGGCGTTGCGGAAATCGTAATGTGCCAGCATCGCCGTATACAGAAAGGGCGGCGCGGGTTCCTCTGGCCCGCGTTGCTGCGGGCTGAGATTGGTCACCAGCCCGGTATGCGGACTGACGAGAATGTCCCATGGCTCAAGATTCATGACTGCCACCTGTGCCGTGACAGGCCGGACACCACGGTTTTTTGAGAACCATGTGCCGCTGGGTTTCCAGTGTCGCCAGATTGATTGTGAGAACCCGACCAGTGAGGGCAGGTTCGGTATATCCCGCAAGCGTGGCAAGGACCTCCAGCCCGAGGTAATGCGCGGCAAGACCTGCGGAAAAGACGGTCGACTGGCGCTGAGCGCCCACATCTTGTTGCGCCTTGTCCATATACTTTTCGTGGGCAAAGGCCGCCTCGGGATTGCCCGCCGTGGCAATCGCGCGCATCCGGTAGCACATGAAGCAGGCGGTGTGGTCCGGGACCACTCCGGGGCCCACGATTGTCTCGACGCCTTCCTGTTGCGTCGATATCCAGCTGCGCTTGTCGGCGAGGCACACCTTGTTGAGCTTGTAGCTGAGGTTCACCAGTCCCGGATCAAGGCAGGACACCACATATGTGGCCCCGTCAATTGCGGCGCGGATATCGTCCTCGGTTTCCAGCGGTTTGGTCAGCGGTGCGACGGCCAGTTGCGGTGCCTTGGCCGCGAGGGCGTCGGCGAGTGCCTCGGCTCGAGGGCGACCGATATCTGTCAGGCTGTACGCGGCGCTGAGGTAGATGTCCGATTGAGTGACCTCACCCGGGTCAATCGCGATCATCCGACCAATGCCGGCAGAGGCCAGCCCCATGGCCGTCGTCGCGCCCGCACCGCCAAGTCCCAATATGGCGACGGTCGATTGTTCGAGCCGCTTTTGCAACAGCTCGGCACCGCCTGGCAGGTCATGGAACAGGTTGGTTTGGGGCGCGCGGGGGTCGTCATTGACGTCTCCACCCTCGACCAGCACGCCCTGCTGCCCGAGGGTCGCTAGCGCCGCGTCGAGATCGTCGGCATCAAAAATATCGGAGGTACGTTCACGGATTTCGATGATCGGGTGGTTTCCGTCAAGCAGAGGGACCACATGTCGCTGGAACTCGCGAAAGGAATGCCCCTTCAGCTTGATCTTACGCTGTGGCGAGGCGATGCGCAGTACCTCGTCGCCCGAGGCGTCCGGGGGCTCAGACCAGATCGAGTAGTGCCCCAGTATCCTTGGTCGCTGAAAGCTCGGCATGGGCAGTCCTTTCGTCGTCAGTCAGGTCGGGCGGGCGCTTGCGGAAAACAGGCAAGGAGAGGTAGCGGCCATCGTCCTCGGCCATCAGTTTGTCGGCGACGAGCGTATCGAGCGCGTCTTGAATAGCCGCTTCTGTCTCGCCGAGGGTGCTGGCAAGGGCCGCAGGTTTTGCCGCGATGTCGCAGGCCACAAGTAGCTGTGCGGCGAGGCCGGATAGGCTGCGTTCAGGCTTTGTTGTGCAGGCGCGGGTGTCCTCGATCTTGATGCTGCCGTCGGACAGGCAATGCGCGTCCAGCCTCGCGCGGTCTTCGCCATTGAATTCTGCCCACCACGCCGTCACCGCGGATTGAACCGGTCGGACGTAAAGGTCGGGATTGCGCCCATCCTCGTAGTCGAAGTCAAAATAATAGGCGAGTTCGGACAGGTCCTTTCGGCCCAGCGGGAAGACGTAAAAATAGGCCTGCGCAGGGCGCATCCGGGCAAAGCCAAAATCATCGGCGCGGCTGTGGAACGGGCTGAACCGGTCCAGCCTCAGCCGCGCGCAGGAATAGGGTGGTTTCAGATGTGACAGGCTGGGCAAAAGGGTCGCCATGCGCGCGTATTCCTTCTGGTCCTCGCCCGGAAAACCGGCAAGAAGGTTCCACGCCGCGTCGATGCCAATCTCTTCGCACCAACGCAAAAGCTGGATGTTCTGAAAGCCGGTGCACCCTTTTTCCATCAGCTTCAGGACACTGTCGGAAAAGCTCTCGATCCCCGGCTGAATCTGGGTCAACCCACCCGCTTTCATTTCCGAAAGCTGGGCGTAACGCAGGTTGGCCTTTACCTCGTAGAAAATGTCGAACGTGATGTCGGACGCGGCGAGCAGAGGGAACAATTCGCGCACGTAGGTCATGTCCAGAATGTTGTCGACGCAGCCGAACCGCGGCACGTCATAGGTGCGCGCGAGCGTCGTGATCTCGTCGTAGGCGCGCTTGGCCGTTTTGGAACGAAAGGCCATGGTGTCGCCGTTCAGGCCGCAAAAGGTGCAATGGTGTTTTGCGCCCCACCAGCAGCCGCGCGACGTCTCGATCACCAGATGTGGTTCGAATTCCGGGTGGTTCAGTTCGGATGTTTTGATGCCTTCGAAATACCCTGCAAAATCGGGCAGGGGCAGCGCGTTCATGTCCATCACGGGGGCCGAGCGAACGGCGCGGTCCATCCGACTGCGCGACAGCACCCCGGGCACGGGGCTGTCATCGCCAGTCTCGATGGCGGTCAGCAGGCGTGGCAGGCTGACGTCACTTTCACCGGAACAAATATAGTCGATCCACGGCATGGCCCGGATCAGTGCCAGCCCCATCTCGCCCTCGCAGTTCGCCCCGCCGAAGATCACGAGCGGCGGGTCGGGCAGGGCCTTGAGACGCTTGGCGACGGCAAGGCTGGGACAGGTCTGGTGGAAGGTGGATGTGAAGCCCACGACATCAGGATCATCGGCCATGATCCTGTCCACGCAGGCCTCAAGGAACGCATCGCGATGGGTGCGCGCCTCAAGCAGATCGGACACAGTCTCGGGGTCCGCGCCGAGTTTGGGCAGGAAGACGTCGTTCAGATAGTCTTGGGAGTCGGGGATGTCACCGCCGAAAACGTCGTCCGCAAAGAACCATTCGCCCACCAGCATTTCAGGCGGCCAGGCGCTGGCGATCCGTTGATAAAGCGGCAGGCCCAAAGTGGAGGCAAGCGCGAGATTGCAATAATCCACCCGCGCCTCGTGCCCCGCCTCTTGCGCCGCGGATGATAACAGACTGACGCCGATACACGGCCTTCCCGCATCGGCGAAAGGCATCACGGCAAAAACAATACGCATGCAGCCGTCCTTTCGACAGACGTGCCCTAAGACCCCTAGGTGGGTTCAGGCACCAAGGATCAGCTACCCAGCGAACCGAAGCCGCCGCCTGCGATTGGACCCGGCAGGCCGCCGCCGCATTCGTTAATGCATTGGTTGATGCACTGGCTGACGATCGTGCACGGATTGACAACGGTGCAAGGTCGGATCGTGCACTGGGAGATGATCGTGCAGGCACTGATGACCGTACACTGGCGAATGGTACACTGGTTGATGATGCAGTTTGCGACAATGCAGTTCCCCGGCACCGGGGTCAGTCCGGCCGGGTTTCCACCGGCAGCAGGTGCGGCGGTCGCAGTTGCAGCCGCGGCTGGTCCCCCCATTAGAGAGGCCACTTTGTTGAACGCCGCCATCTCTTCTTCGGTGACGTTCATCGCGGACATCTTGTCCTCAAGTTCCGCCACACGCATTTCGAGGGTTCTGTCTTTTTTGGATTCAGCCATAAAAATTTCCTCCGCTCTAAAGAATAAATTCTGAACGTTCGGCACCCTGTTATCGGGGTGCGGCACAAGGTTTTTCAGCTGTCGTTTCAGCTGGTAAAACCCGCGCCGTAACGAAGGTTAACGTATCACATTTTTGTCATTGAAGGAAGATCACAGTGGGCAGCATCACGTGCGAGGTTCGCCAAACGGTTGCACTGATTCAGAGGCGTGGTCTGATCCGGAAATTGTCCGCCCGGGTTTTTTGGTCTCACTTTAAGACGATGAAATACAGCCGCGATCTGGGAGTTATGTATATTTTTCAATATGTGCAGGACGCCTGGTTTAAATTCTTGGCTTGGTTGAATGGCGTCTCTGATGAGTTTTGCGCAATGGATGAAAGAGCCGCCTCAGTGTCCGCGCTCCTCTCGGATACCTGCCGCTGCAACTCCTAGTTGGAGTTCTTCCGTCCTGAGTCGCAGCACAGATTTTTCTTCGTAAAGGGGCATCCAAATTGGGTCAGGCGACTCAGCAAATTCAAGCTTGAGATGTATGCTGTTTGTCCAAACTTTGAGGGGAGCATCGCAAAGTGGCGCCTTGTCTCGCAGATGCCGGTCAAGTCTTGCGGGCAATGCATTTGATCTCCACGACGGCACCGTCTCGCACAAACCCGGTGACCTCGATGGCCGTCCATGCCGGATAGGGTTCCTGCACGTATTGTTCGCGAATGCTCCGGAATTGCTCGAGGTGATCGCGCAGTCCGACATGGTAGCTTGTCATCTCCACGAGGTGCTCAAAACCTAGTCCGGCTTCCTCTAACACCGCCTGTATTTTGGCGAAGACCGTTTCGATTTGTTCTGCTGGGTCATCAGAGTATTTCCCATCCGCAGAGGCGCCTGTGAAGCCGGTCATGAAGACAAAACCGTCATGCTGCAACCCGGGCGACATTTTCCAGTCGGTGACGTATGTATCCAAAGTGGGTGGAACAATCGCTTTTGGCATCTCGATACGTCCTTCGCTTTGCGCTTCCGGCCACGTGTAGCACCGGGACCCAATGCTATGAAACAGGCCTTTGGAGGCGGATTGGGCCGATGCGTTCACAAACCCTTATCCCAATTTTGAAAAACACGCGTCAAAGGGTATAGCCGAAGGACGGCTCCATCCTGATCTGGCCAAACTCTATCTGGTGCGCGGATTTCATGACAGCCGGTTTTTTTGCAACTCTGTGCATGTACGCGGTATTGATGGTGCTGAACCCAAGGCCCGTTGAGGGCCCCATACGCCGTTGGTTCAGCGATTTCCAAACCCGACAAACGCCCAGCACACCTGATGTCTGCGCTCTGTCAGGCCGAAAAAGGAGCCACATCGCGGACACGCGACGTCCCTCCGCAACGCAGGCAAAGGGCCAAGCGCGGCGCCTGCAAATAAAGGTTCGCCAATTGAGCACGCCAAATCGCTCGAATTAGTCGCCAAAAACTATGGTTTCCGCGATTGCATCACGATGTATGCGGCCATCCGTCAGAAACCAGCCAACGCTTGCCCAACCGCTATTGCCGATTCAGTGCCAGGCTGGTTCCGAGCATGACAAGAACGCTGCCTCCAACGCGTTGAGCAATTCGGTTGGCCGCGCCCGATTTCTTAAGGGTCGTTGCGACCTTGTCCGCCAGAACAACGCAAAACGCGTCAGCCGTCGAGAACATCAGATTAACAATCGTGCCAAGGATCAAAAGCTGCGCCCAAATGGGCAATGAAGCGCTTGGATCCGCAAATTGTGGGAGAAAGGCAACAAAGAAGAGCGCTGTTTTCGGGTTCAGCACTTCGACTGTTACACTTTCCCAGAACGCTCTGGCCGGGGTCTTGGGCGCTACGGAAATGCTATCCGAACCGGCAGGTTGGTCGCCCAGGAACATCTTGATCCCCAGCCAGATCAGATATCCCGCGCCTGCCAGCTTAAGACCGAGATACAGAGTGGGGATCGCCTCGAACAGAACCGCGAGGCCAATTGCAGCGGCGAGCACGTGTACGTAACCGCCCAGATGTATCCCCAGTGCAGCGTACCAGCCTGCGCGACGTCCACGCGCGATTGTCTGCGCGGCAGCATAGAGCGTTGACGGCCCCGGCATGTAGGCAAAGACGCTGGTTGCGATGAGGAATGCGAGGAACGTCTCGACGGAGGGCATGTTTGTTCTTTCGAGGGTTTGCGTCGTGAATAGGTATTCCACCTTGTCGATCGTGCATATCCCTAAGGGCCTGCAATTGCAGTACCCAAAGCGATTTCGTCCCATTTGTCCCGAGGAAGCCGCCCAGACAGCATGAGCAAGCGGGCCTTCCTATGCCTCACCGGACATCAAGGCACCAACTTATGCCTTGGCTTCACTCTCCATCCGCGTGGCCCAGCCATCTGCGAGATCAATGAGGACGCCTTTGAATTGCTGTTTGGCAATGGCACTGAACAACCATCTGGCAACCGGATTCCCCTTGGGTTCTGCAATAATCTGGATGTCGAATTCAGAACCCAGCGGATGTTGCTCGACCGTCCAGCGGCCGGACAATTCGGCAATCGGGTAGGGATAGTCTTCTGCCTCGGTGTGGATGCGAAAGCCGAAGGATTTGCCAGGCTCAAACACGTCGCAGGTTTCCTCCCAGTTTTCGCCTTTCGGGCCGTAACACCGCCGTTTCATACCCAACCCGTCGCCTGACATCACCTCGACCTTGGCGATGTTGCTGGCAACATCCGCATAGGCGGGATGATCGGTCATCACGTCCCAAACGGTCTCGGTCGGTGCCTTCACCGTGCGTTTGACTGATGCATAAAGCTTCCCGTCGCGCATGGTGACCTCCGCAATCGGGACGGGCTTGGTAATCTTGGCGGCCGATGCGAACTGCGCGATGGCGAAGAATGCGACAACAATGGCGACCGCCGTGACGATCAAGAGGCCCGGCGTGGTGAGCAAATCACCAAAGAACGCAATCAACACGACGCTGCCAACCACCCAAATGGTATCCAGCAAAACGATCTCGTTCACGGCCGCCCTAGTCACAAAGCGGTTGCGGGCCAAAAACACCAGCAGCGCGGAAAACCCAATGAGGCCAAGACCCATCAAGCGCAGTGCAAGCGGCATCCAGTTTTCAGGAAATTCAATAAGGATCGGGGCCAGCATGCCCGCGGCAACAAGCGCCATCAGGCCGTTCAAACCAGAGAATGCCGCGTTCATTCCAAGGAAACGACGGGCAGCGCGTGAGTGTGTCATGATGAGTCCTTTGTGGTTCTGAGTTCGCGGATCAGACTCGCACTCAAACCGTTTGGTCTCAATTACGTCTCAGGTAAGGGAATGCGTGCCGAATCCGCTCTGTTCGATTTGCGGATTGAAACGCCGCGACCTGCTCGCGATGCGACGGGAGTTGGTTTATCCCTTGCGATCGGGCGCCAACCAGCCGCGATAGTGAATGAGCTGTCCGAAGATCGGTACCGAGAGCTTTACGTCGAAGTGAAAGCGGCCCATTTCATCCACGTATTCGCGCGTGTCAGAGCGAGGGGCAAGGACTCTGGGCAATGGCAGCTTTCCAAGCCACCATTTTGCAAGAGGCATTCGAAGGCCGTCGGCGTCCTGCGCGAGCCTGAGCGCAAATGAAAACGGCGCAAACCGTTCGACAATCATGCCGTTGCCCGAATGGCTGAGGACGGACGTCATTGATTTGTTTGCAAAGGTCCGTGTCCAAACCTCAATCGGCATGCCATGCGACGATTGTTTCCGGTCTATGCTGACGGTTACCGGCACGGCCTGACCTGTCTGCGGAAACCCAAAAAGTCGTGCGATCACTTGCGGTAGTATCCCGGCCCCCCTTTCGACATCGGCCTCTCCCGACCAAAGCACAGGTCCGGACGGGGCATGAAACTGCTGCAAGCACTCAGGCAGAGCCTTGATCGCCCGCGCCCCAAGGGCCTTTTCAAAGATACTCTGATCCGTTTGAACCACGGACGTGGCGGTCTTGATGTCATAGGCCTGCATTTCTTGCAGGATGTCTTCAAGCGACAGTGCGGAATGCGCGAAACCGGCGCCTGCGCCCACAGTGCACGACAAGAGTTTTCGGATGGCGGCAGCCGCGGGCAGGATCGGAATATATGGCCCATGGTCTTGCCGCGCGACGAGCGACCATGTCGCTTGCGTCATCACGCCGTCTGCATTGAGCCCGCAGATGTCGACCAACATGCCACCCGAAGACGACGTTGGAATCCGGGTGATTTGGCGCGCTTTCAGCAGCACTGGGATCAGCGCGATTGGTGAGCCGATAAGCTTGTGTTTGCACAGCATTGCAATCGCTTCGATCCCGCGCTGCTCGACCCCGGATTCCAGCCCCGCAGAGAATGACACACGCGACTGCACATCCAGAAGCGGGCCAACGTATTCCGCGTCAAAGGTCTCAACCGCAGCCACACGCCGCCGCCCGAGGCCGGGCAGATTGATCCGTTTGGCATTCCGCCAGCCGGTCGTTTGCGTCAATCGCCCGTTTGACCAAAGCGGCACATCCTTGCCCGCATAGCTCAAGATGGCTTCGATCACCGACCTGCCGACCTCACTTTTGCCACCCGGCGTAATGGCCATGTCAATGGTATCGACCCGCTGCCATCCAAGGGTGAGATGCCTGGCCACAGATGTCGACAAGGTCGGCGTTGAGCTGGCACCACTCAGCGCGCAGACACCGTTCTGGCGCGCCGTCACATCCAGCGCGGCGCCAAATCCGGCAAGGTAGTCGCGCGCGTCGGCGAGGTCGATGAAATGCGCCCCTGCTTTCAGAACTGCCTGCGCCGTCTCATATCCCGCACCTTGAAACGGGCCGGAACAGTCCACGACGATGGAAGGCCGAATTTGGTCAAGTTGCTCTTGCAGGTTCACCTGACTGTCGAGCGCGATGGGGTGCAGCGTGGCTTGCGGACTGGTCAGCGTCTTGATGAAGGCCGTGGCCTTTACGGCACTTCGCGATGACACGTTCAGCACAAGGCCCCGCTGGCTGGACAAATGACGCACGAGCCGCTTTCCGAAGACGCCGGTGCCACCAATGATCAGGACGTTTGGAGCGGTCACAACACAAACCTGTGGCGCTGGTCTGCCGCGGGCACAATGCAATGGGTGGTCTGGCCAAAAAGTATGTAGCGATTGCGCGCGACACATCGGTAGGCCGCATCGCGCCACGACCTCGGGATCAAGCGGCACAGTCTGGCCACCCATGCCAGACCCTTCAAATGCTGTGCCAAGGCAATCACCGCATCGGAGGCCTCTAACGCACGACCATCTTCGATGAACAGGAATGTGGCCGGATCGTCCGGATCAACGTCATGTTGCCGGGCCAGCGCGCGACCTTCGTCAGACTGGATTGCAACAAATCGAATGGTCGCCGCCTTTTCGTGGCGCAGCGTAAACTGGACACCCCAACTGCACAGCACGCATTGGCTGTCAAAAAGCCAGATTGCGTCGTTTTGCATGGTGATCATTCCTTTGCATCTTGGAACTCGGCGTCCTGGCTGATGACATTGCCGAAAATCGCATGCCGCAGACGCATGGAAAACCGAAACCGCCCCGAGCCCAGATCATGATGGCCGATCACCAAGGCGCCCGGTGCAATTGGCTTTGGAATTTTGATGCGCTTGCCAAAGAGAGACAGGAAGTAGTGATCGCTCTTGAACAAGAGCGCACCGTTTTCCTCGACAACACGCAAGGCCATGCCGATCCCGTATCCGATGTATTCCTCGATCCCGGTGACACCCGCGAACCGTTTCGAGCTGTGGATCATCTGCGGAAAACCAGCAGCACGCCCGTATTGGCGGATCCAGAACTGGCCGTTGCCGGCGATATCTTCGGTGACGATCACAACGGCGGGTTTGCCCGCGCAGCTCATGTCATAAGGCAAAGGTGCTCCGATAAGGCGGGTCACCTGGGCCAAGGCCCATCCGGCCCAGTTCATCTCAATGTGGGTCACAACGCCTTGGTAGGCGACGCTGACACCGCCGCGTACGCGTTTGCCAAAACGGCGCCGGACGGCCGAGGGCAGCCTCATCCAGCTGTCATGTCCCAGCAGATCGCTGAAACGGTGATCGTCCATCGGCAGGTCGGGGTGGGGAACAGGGCGTACTTGCATAATCGTAACTTTCGAAAAGAGTTGAGCGTAACGGGCGGGGTGCGCGCGTTACTCCGACTTCTTTCCGGTGATGGAGAGCAGGGAAATCACCTTGTTGCCCATCTTCATCAGCATTTTCAGCTTGGATTTCGGAACGCCCAGCATCTGATCGTACCAGCCGTCCACAACGTGCAGGAATTCCTGCATTTCCTTCATACGTGCCAATGCGATTGGGTCCGGATTGTCCTCGGCTTCTGCGGCGGCCACGCAATCAGACAGTACCCGCATCGCCGGGTCGATTTCCCGTTCCTTGCGCCCTTGCGCGACGCGGGTCGCGATTTCCCAGACATCGCATTCGGCCTCGAAATGCTCGCGTCGGTCGCCAAGAATGGGAACGCGGCGGATCAGTTTCCACCCGACCAATTCCTTGAGCGAATTCGAAACGTTCGAGCGCGCAATCCCAAGCCGGTCGGAAATTTGTTCGGCGTTCAGCGGCGAGTCGCTGAGAAACAAGAGCGCCTGGATTTGCGCCACGGATCGGTTCACGCCCCATTGGCTGCCCATGTCCCCCCAATACAGGATGAACTGGGCTTGTGCGGCGGATTCGGTTTTTACTTTAATTTCTGTCATGACAGAAATATCGGATATTACAGTTGAGATGTCAATAGGTTTGATTTGAGGTCGCCCGGAGTGGCTCAGATCGGCGCCACGCTTCGCCGAGTACTGGCCTGACAAATCGGAAAACCTGCGGTCTTTGGCTTTCCTGAAACACACACGTGTTCCGAGTGGGATGCAGGACGTGGTGGCCGTGTAGGCTTGGTGTTTCCGTGGGTGAACATCGGATGCGCGATGGGCTCCTTTTGGGGGCAATGCTGCCAGCCATGAACTGCAACGCGCACCCATTCCCTGCATTGATAATCATCAAGCCACTAGGAACCACTCCAAGGTATCAAGGCAAAGAAACGGAGCTTCCTATGCCAGTAACGATCCGAAAGGCGACGCCAGACGATGCGCCCCTGCTTGTGCGCGTTGTCGATACGGCCAGTGGTAGTGTTGTACCGACGCTCTGGGCTGAGATGGCCCCGCCGGGCTTGGATGGATCCCGCGCCGGGCTCGGGCTTATTATGGCCGAGGATGGGGACTTCAGCTACACGAACGGGTTTATCGCCGAACGCGACGGCACGGAATTGGGTGGATTGATCGGTAACGTCCTCCCACCCACTCCGCAGCCCATCAGTACTGACGTTCCCGAGGTATTTGTCGGTGTTGAAGCCCTGGCACAGCTCGTGCCGGGCCATTGGTACATCAATTTCATGGCCGCACTGCCCGATTTTCGACGCCAAGGCGTGGGCACTGCCCTGCTGAACGAGGCTGAAAAGCAGGCACGAGGTTGCTCTTGCCCGGGCCTCGCGTTGATCGTTGCCGCGTCAAATGAGAATGCCATACGGGTCTACCAAAAGGCCGGATACGCTGAACGCGCGCGGCGCCCGTTCGACCTGTCTGCTTTTGGCGAACAACCAACGGAAGCGGTGCTGATGGTGAAGAAACTGCGCTAGCTGTCCGCGTGCCACCCGTTTTTGACATCCCAGCTCTCGCTATGCTGCGAACTGGAATGCGTGAACCAAGGCTGCCGCGTCGCTTAAGACTGAGTTGCGCCAATCGGTGCCATATCCGGAAAGGCAGGGCCATGACCGATGATCATCCTAACCTCGCGGTTCTGAAGCGGCTCGATCTGGCGGACTTGAGCGGGTCGGCGGAGCAATTCACTGCGGGTTTTGTTTGGCATTACTTCAATATCGCCCTGCCGGATTTGCATGGCGATTATCAGGGCGCTGCGGGACTCGGTCGGTTTTTCACGAAGCTGACGGCAGACACGGATGGCACATTCCGGATTGACCCTCTGTCCATCGCGGCCTTCGGAGACGAGCTTGTCGTGACCCATGTTCGCGACCGGCTGGTGCTGGACGGACAGTCAATGGCGATTGACGCGGTGGTTGTATGGCGCATCGTTGATGGTCTGATCACTGAGGCATGGGATATTCCGGCGATCAACACCGCCACGTTCTTGGACAACGCCCAAGACAAATGATCGGGGCCGGTTTGACCGTCCCACCCGGTCGACGAGGAAACCGCACGCGATTTGTCGATAGGACCACGTTTGGCGGGTATGCACACAGAGGTCGGAGTTTCAGACCAGCAACGAGTCAACAGGCCGACGCAACGACATCGGCAACGCGGGCGCCCGGCCAAAGCGGATGACAAGATCGGGGCGCCGGTCAGGCAGATCGAGCCAACGCGCAAACTCTTGGCGCAGTTCTGGGACTTCGATTGGCTGGTTGATATGGGCGTTTCTGATGCCCAGGGCCGTCGCCTGAAGTGCAAAACGCTCAAAGCTGCGCCCGACATTGATCCAATGGGCCGGGTTGGCCTTGTCCGCGACGAACACCGCAACCCCGGCAGAGGATCGCACATGATCGCGATACTTCGCGTTCTCGTTGTCCTTGGTGAAAACCGCGTCGAACAGGCGGCCACCGAGCCATTCCGGCAGCGCAGGATTTCCTGAACATATGCTGAATAGGCCGTCTCCCATCTGCACCGCCTTATCGGGGCTGAACCTTAGCCAATCGCGCAGTTCTGCGATAAAAGCGGGATCGTCCATCTGGGCGCTGTTCCCTGCAACGACAAACTCAGCGACCGTTTCAAGCTGCGCGGCTTCGGTGAAGAACAGGACATCTACCCCCTCTCGTTTTGCGGCGGCTTGCAAAAGGCTGAGGTCTTCGGTCGAGACCGGCTGTCCGTCATAGGCCGACCGCGTCGACTGGCGCAGTGGTATGGCCTTGTACAGGGTCGGGTCATCTGGCTGTCCTGCGCTGAGGCGAATATCGATCACGGGGAAGCCTTGGGCGACATCAAGCGATACGTCACAATTCTGGCCATGGGCACGCGCCGCGATGACAAGGTTTTCTGCCGCACAGCCCAGGCTGACGTAAAGGTGGTGATCATCCGGATCGACGACCTCGGTCCTGCGTGTGAAATCGGGCAGTATCTGGACGCCTTTGTTGGTCAGCCGGAAGGTCCACGGCTGGGTATTGTGTCCATTCGCAGCCAATGTGGCCATGCGCAAGAGGTCTTGCCGCGTTGGATCGCCGGACAGGAGGTGCCGCTGCCGCGCAATCGCATCGTCATACCCGTCAAGGCCTGGCCACAGGGCATATCCAACACCTGCAAGGGCAGCGGCAGATGCGGCTGAGGTGATCAAGGTTCGACGCGAAAGCATGTCGGTCTCCATTCCTCTTTCAGGTCACATTGGTCGCAGTCTGATCAGTGCTGCAGCGTCCGGCACGACCACGTCGGCGAAAAACACCACGATATCCCATTTCCCCTCCGACGCCCGACTTCAGGTTTGCTCAACCGTCACGAATATCTCGGTTTCAAGTTCATCCTCCGAGGACACCTCGTCTGGTTCGTTGAGGTAGATCTCCCAGGTCGGTGCGCCGGCCGTCATGCCGTTCTTGGCCAGGTATTCCATCATGTCGCCGTAGCTGATGCGCAACATGGAATAGGGTCCGCGATGGATGTAGTTCAGGACCTTGCCCGCAGGCAGCACATCGCCCTTTACGTCACCTTCGGCCTTCTTGGCGTCTTCAGCCGAAACGAAGAACCCGGCGCGAAAGGTCATGACCTGCGGATCGTAGGTGTAGTAGGCGGACAGCGCTTTGCCCGCACTGGTGATCCCTTTTTCTGCGATCAGGTCGCCGACCGCCTGAAAGGCCATCCCCATATTCTGGCTGATGTCGCCAGGGTCCATCGAGCAGCTCCGTTCGCAATAGAGGTAGGGCTGCGCGTCGACCTCAACCAGTTTGTAATCTGTCATGATGTGACCTTTCCTGAGTTAACCGCGGAGTTGTTTGAAAACTGTCGGATCGATGCTGGCCGCGCATTAGGTGCCGCCCCACAGCGCACCTCAAAAGCGAGAGTGGGGTTTGCCCATCTCTTTTGCGATCATCGCATCTGTAACCGCGAAGCGGCCAGGCAAGACGACGGCAAAAATGCCGTGCAGCGCGACGGCGACCCCCCAACCCAATGCGGGCCAGTGAACCCAGATTGTGCCGGAAGACGTGACAAAGTTGATGACCGCAAGAAACAGGATGACCGCGATGTAGACGGCCAGATGGGTGTAAAACCCGATCCGCGCCTCGATGCGGTCTTTTGCGGCTTGATATGCTTGGGACTGCTCCATGGCCGATCACTTTCAATGGGGCTTTCGGTGGCAACGTACCGAGCCGCCGACGCGCGGTATTGAGCAATATCAATCTACATTGCTCAGTCGATTGTATCCCAGCCTTGTCAGTCGATTTTCGCCAAGGAAATCGAGCCTTCACTCACGCGGGAGTGCCGCTGCGCAAACAAAAAGACGATCTTGGACAAGACCCCTTTTCATCCCTTTCGCTCACCAGAAGCGAAGCTGGAATATCTGAAAGCGTACGACCATCAGGCTGAACAATGGCCACTCCCATCGGAGTCGCGGATCGTTGACACCTCGTTTGGTCAGACATTCATCCGCGTGCAAGGTCCTGCCAATGGTGCGCCACTGGTGCTTCTGCCCGGCGACACGGAAACCTCGCTGTCATGGTTGCCAATTATCAAGCCACTTTCCAAAGGTTTCAGGACCTATGCGATCGACCACATCTACGACAACGGGCGCAGCGTCTATTCCAAGGCAATGACGCGCCCGGCGGATTTTGTCGTCTGGCTTGATGAGGTTTTTAATGCGCTGGGTTTGGAGCGGATCAACCTCGTTGGATATTCCTATGGCGGCTGGCAGACTGCTCTTTATGCGCTGGCACATCCCGGTCGCGTCAAAAAGCTGGTTTTGCTGGCGCCGTCGTCCACAGTGCTTTCACCTGGCCCCATCATGCTGGCAAGAGCGATCCTTTATCATTTCCTGCCGTTCCGTTTTGTCGCCAGAATCTACTTCCATTGGTACGGACCAGATGCCGTGAAGGACGACCAGACCCGTTCGCGTATCGACGAGATGGTCGAAGAGGACCTCCTTGCACGGCGATGTTTCAAAAAGCGCAAATTCGTATTCCCGACGCGATTGAGCGATGCCGAGTGGGCAAATCTGGCCGCACCGACGCTGTTTCTGGTCGGTGAGAACGACAAGACCTATTCCCCTGCGCGTACCGTGAGTCGTCTGCATCAAGTCGCGCCCGCTGTCGTCGCGAAAGTCGCCCCGAACACCGATCACTACATCACGCTGACGAACCCGGATTGGGTTGTCGAGACCATGCTTGGTTTTCTCCGGGGCTCCGAAGATTGATGCGCGTGAAGCCACGTCGGTCCAAAAAAGATCGCATTCGACGAGTGGATTAGGGGATCATCGGTACTGATTTCGGGATCAGATATGTCAACCCGCTACGAAAGCCGATCCACGTCAGACCACCACTTCCAAGCGTTGTATCGCAGTTCATTCACACGCACCGATCCGCCCACGACGCGGCAAGCGTCTTGGCGGCGTTTGGATCGGCGCGCACCCCACGGTCACTGGAAAGCGCATTTCGGTGCCGCTGACAGATGCCAGGCCTCACAACGAAAAAAGGCCCCGCGCAGTGCAGGGCCTAAGGTTTCTCAAGTGACGCCGCTTATTGCGGGATTTCGCCTTCGATGCCTTCGACATAGAAGTTCATGCCCGCGAGCGTTCCGTCATCTGCCGTCTCGCCATCGGCCAACCATGGGGACCCGTCTTGCTTGTTCAGCGGGCCGGTGAAGGCGTGGTAGGACCCGTCCGCCAGCGCGTCTTTCAGCGCGAGCGCTTCGGCTTTGACATCCGCAGGCACCGCGTCAGAGATTTCACCGATGCCGACCATGCCAGGGCCGATACCGTCCCATGTGTCCTTCTGCTCCCATGTGCCGTCCATCACAGCACGTGTGCGCGCGATGTAGTAGGGTGCCCAGTCGTCAATGATCGACGAAACCCGTGGGAATGGCGCGTATTGGCCCATGTCCGAGGCTTGCCCGAAGGTCACGACATTGCCAGCTTCTTGGGCGGCGGCCTGCGGGGCAGTCGAGTCTGTGTGTTGCAACACAACATCCGCACCCTGTTCGATCAGAACCTTGGCAGCGTCCGCCTCCTTGGCGGGATCGAACCATGTGTAGACCCAGATCACCTTGAATTCGACGTCCGGGTTGACCTTGGAGGCGTGGATATAGGCCGAGTTGATGCCCCGGATCACCTCAGGGATCGGGAAGGACCCGATGTAGCCGATGATGTTGGACTTGGTCATGTTGCCCGCAATGTGGCCCTGAATGGCGCGCCCTTCGTAAAAGCGGGCCGAGTAGGTCGACACGTTCGGGTGCAGGCGCTTGTAGCCTGTGGCGTGCTCGAATTTCACATCCGGGAACTTGGCCGCGACATTGTTGGTCGGGTCCATATAGCCAAAGGAGGTGGTAAAGATCAGGTCCGCTCCGTCCAGCGCCATCTGCGTCATCACGCGTTCGCTGTCCGGGCCCTCGGCCACGTTTTCGACAAAGACGGTTTCGACCTTGTCGCCGAATTCCGCTTCGACTGCTTGGCGACCCTTGTCGTGTTCGTAGGTCCAGCCGCCGTCGCCGACGGGGCCGACATAGACAAAGCCGACCTTGGTTTTTTCATGCCCGTCGGCGATCGCGCCCCCGGCAAAGCCAAGCGCGAGCGCCGCACTGGCCATCAGTGTGGTGAGTTTCATGAGTAGGATTCCCCCTAGTTGAGCGCCTCTTATCCTGAGACGTGGAATGTGCGCCCCAGTGAGCCGGGAGCGCGTGATTTGTCGCTGGACAGAATCACCAGAACGATGATCGTCACGATATACGGGGACATTGCCAAATACTCGACCGGAATGGCAACGCCCGCGCCTTGCAGGTTCAACTGTAACTGGGTGATTCCGCCAAAAAGATAGGCACCCAGCAGCACTCGCCATGGCTTCCACGAGGCAAATACAACCAGAGCGAGGGCGATCCAGCCCACGCCTGCCGTCATGCCTTCGGTCCATTGGGGCACCCGAATGAGGCTGATATAGGCCCCGCCCAGCCCCGCGCAGGCCCCGCCGAACATGATCGCCGCGGTGCGGATACGCTTGACCTTGTATCCCAGCGCATGTGCCGCGTCGTGGTTTTCGCCCACCGCGCGCAGGATCAGCCCGGCGCGGCTGAATTTCAGCGTCGCCCAAGTACCTGCGACGATGACGAGGCCGATATAGACAACCAGATCATGGCCAAAGAATATCGGCCCGATCACCGGGATGTCCGCCAGTGGCCCCAGCGGGGTCGCCTCGGTCCGTGGCGGTTTGATCCCGACATAGCTTTGGCCCATCAACGCCGACAAGCCGAGCCCAAAGAGTGTGAGCGCAAGACCCGAGGCGACCTGATTGGCCAGCGCAACTTGCGTCAGAAACGCAAAAAGCAGGGACAGCACCGCGCCCCCGATGGCCGCAGCGATGAACCCAACGGTGGGCGAGCCTGTATTGACGGCAATGATGAAGCCGCAAACCGCGCCCGTGATCATCATCCCCTCGACACCGAGGTTCAAAACGCCTGCGCGCTCGACGACCAATTCTCCGATGGCGGCCAGCAGGATCGGCGTGGCCGCCGCGATCATGGCGGCGATCAGAAGGATGGGGTTGATGGCAGAGAGGTCCATGTCAGAACACCCCCGAATGCAGCAATATGTGGGTTGACCCTATGGCGAGGGTCGCGCTCGCCAGCATCACGGCCATATGTCGCACATTTGGACGATGTAGCCGCATCAGAAAGTGCCGCAATCGGGGTGACGCGATCGGGGGCAGAATGGCGATAATGGCAATCACCACGATATGTACCCCGACAAAAGCGGCCAAAGCGCCGAGGCCGAGCGCACTGCTCTCCAAAAGTTGCATATGAAGCATCCAAAGCATCATCAGGCCCATTGCGGCCCCCATGAACGCTGGCAAAAGTATTTTGCGTATCATGTTGCAACTTCCCCCGTTCCAAACCGCACGCGGTAGTTCGTCAGCACATCCAGCGCGAGCAGGAAGAACAAGAGCATCCCCTGAAAAACCTGTATCGCCGCCGCAGGCAGACCCAGCTGGCTTTGCGCGATGTCTCCGCCGATATAGGTCAGCGCCATCAGCAAGCCTGCGGCCACGATCCCCAGCGGATTGAGACGACCCAGAAAGGCCACGATGATCGCCGTGAACCCGTACCCTACGTTGAAATCAATGCTGATCTGCCCCGCGGGCCCCGCCACTTCAAACATGCCCGCAAGCCCTGCGAGCAACCCCGAAGCGCCAAGACAAAACAGGATCAGCCGCGCCGGATTGACACCACCAAATTTGGCGGCGCGTGGCGCTTCGCCCGTCACCCGGATGGCAAAGCCCAGTTTGTGCCGGGTCAGCATGATATAGGCAAAGATCACCGCGATCAGCGCCGCAACCACCCCCCAGTGCATGCCGGTGCCCGCGATCAACTCGGCATTATGGGCCGACGGATATTGCTGCAGGTTGCGCGAGCCGGGAAAGCCGAATCCTTCAGGATTCTTGAGCAATCCCAGCGACATGGACGCCAAAAGCTGTTCGGCCACATAAACCAGCATGAGGCTGACAAGGATCTCGTTGGTGCCAAATTTCACCTTGAGAAAGCCCGGAATGAGCGCCCACAAACATCCGCCCAAAGCCCCTGACAACACCATCAGCGGAAAGATCAGCACAGACTCGATTGGATAAAAGGCCAGCCCCGCTGCCGCGCCGCAGATGGCGCCAACAATGTACTGCCCCTCGGCGCCGATGTTCCAGATGCCAGCTTTGAACCCAAGCGCCAGACCTATGGCAATCAGCACCAGTGGCGCGCCCTTGATCAACAGTTGCGGGCGGTAAAAGAACGAAAACTCGCCAAACAGCGGCTCCCAGAAAATCGTGAGAATGGATTGGATCGGGTCCTTGCCGAGGGCGGCAAACAACACGCCGCCAAAGATCATCGTGGCAACAACGGCGAGCAAGGGCGTGGCCCAGGACATGGCCTTCGACGGCTGCGGCCGTTTCTCAAGGCGGATCATTGTGCCTGCCCTTCATTGTTCCAAAAATATGCACGGATCGACGGATCACACATGTGCAACCTCCATTCCGTGCGCGCCGCCGAGCATCAGGCCGATCTGTTCCACATTGAGACCAGAGGTTGGTTTGGGCGCGCTCAACCGCCCCTCGTTCAGCGCAGCAAAGCGATCCGAGATTTCCATCAACTCGTCCAGATCCTGGCTGATGATCACCAGCGCCGCGCCGCCAGCGGCCAGATCAAGCAGGGCCTGCCGGATGTCAGCGGCTGCAGCGGCATCCACGCCCCACGTGGGTTGATTGACCACCAGCACTTCGGGGCGCTGCAACACCTCGCGCCCGATCACGAATTTCTGCAGGTTCCCGCCCGACAGCGACCGCGCGGCATTGTGCGGCCCCGGCGTGCGCACATCGAATTCAGTGATAATCCTCTCGGCAAAGCCGCGCGCCTTGGTCCAGTTCAGCATTCCACTGCGCGCCAGACCTTCGCGGGTCATACCGGTCAGCATCGCGTTTTCCGTCAGGGACATGTCGGGTGCTGCGGCGTGCCCCAGCCGTTCTTCGGGGGCAGCCAGCACGCCCAATCCGCGCCGCGCCTCGGGGCCGATGGTGGACAGATCGCCCCCTTTGAAGCTGACCATGCCGTTTCCGCAGGGCAATTCGCCCGACAACACGCCCAGCAATTCGTCCTGTCCGTTGCCCGCAACTCCGCCGATGCCCAGCACTTCGCCCGCCCGCACTTCGAACGAAATGTCCTTGAGTGCCATGCCAAAGGCCGAGGGCGAGGCCGCAGACAGCCCGGTAACCGACAGCATCACTTCGCCTGCGTCATGGGCAGCGGCCTTGGGCGTGGCCAGCGTGCTGCCCACCATCATTTCCGCCATCTCGCGCGCCGAGGTGTCGCGCGGCACGCAGGTGCCAACGTTCTTGCCACCCCGCAGAATGGTCGCCGCATCGCAAAGCGCGCGGATTTCCTCGAGCTTGTGCGAGATGTAAAGGATCGCCGTGCCTTCTTCTTTCAGCTTGCGCAGGGTCTCGAACAGAATGTCGACCTCTTGCGGGGTCAGCACCGATGTCGGCTCGTCCATGATCAGCAGTTTCGGGTCCTGCAGAAGGCAGCGGATGATCTCGACCCGCTGCCGTTCGCCTGCAGAGAGATCCCCGACCGTGCGGTCCGGCGACAACGGCAGGCCGTAGGTTTCAGACACCTCGCGGATGCGGGTGGCCAGCGTCGCCATGGGCGGAGGGGCCTCCATCCCAAGAGCGATGTTTTCGGCTACGCTCAGCGCATCAAAAAGGGAAAAGTGCTGGAACACCATGCCGACACCGGCACCCCGAGCAGCCCGCGGATCAACGGGAGCAAAGGCCGTACCATGCATCTGCATCACGCCGCTGTCGGGCTTGACTAGTCCGTATATTATCTTCACCAGAGTGGATTTCCCCGCCCCGTTCTCGCCCAGCAGCGCGTGGATTTCACCGACGCCGATGTCCAGCGTCACGTCATCGTTGGCGATCACGCCGGGATAGGCCTTAGTCAGCCCCGAAAGCGCCAAAAGGGGGGTCGTCATGCGTGTACCTCCGTCCGGGGTCGGGCCTGCCTGCGCTCCATCAGTAGCCGATGGGCGACGCCAATCGCAATCATATGTGGCTGTTTGCCCAAGGCCGGATCGCCGATGGGGCAGGTGATGCGCGCAATTTGATCCGCACGATGCCCGAGTGCGTCGAGCCGCTTGCGAAAGCGCGCCCATTTGGTCGCCGACCCGATCAGCCCTGCGCTGCCGAACCCATGGGTCAGCAAGGCGTGGCAAAGAGACAGGTCGAGGTCATGAGAATAGGTCAGGATCAGATGATCCGCATGCGCAGGCGTGCGGGACACCAGCCGGGCTGGATCGCGCGCAGGCACAACGGTGATCCCGTCAGGCACAACATCCGGAAACCGCTCCGCGCCGGTATCGACCCATGTGATCGCAATGCACGGCACCGGGTGCAAGACATCGACCAGTGCACGGCCGACATGGCCGGCCCCCCAGATCCACAATGGGCGATCCGGGGCACGCACCCCTTCCACGATCCAGCCCTCAATCCGCTGCGGCTCAGGAATTTGCCCCTGATTGCGTGCTTCCCTGAGGATGCGCTTGACCGCCAACGGCATCGCCCCCGACCCGCGCGCGATGACATCCGTCGGCAGGGCAATGGCGCGGGACAGATCATAGACTTCGCTCAGCACCTCAACGGCCCCACCACAGCATTGACCCAAGTCAGGTCCCAGCGCATGGCGGCTGACCCGGTCCTGCTCCAAGCCGCGCGCGGCCTGCGCCAGTTGGTATTCCAACGCGCCGCCGCCAATGGTGCCCGACTGCCCGCGATCCCAGACACACATCGCCGCCCCAACCTCGCGTGGGGCCGATCCGTGAACAGCCGCAATCACGACGCGCACAACACGGCCATGGGCTTCGCAGGCCGCGATCAGAGCGTCCCGGTCAAACATCGCGGGCCCGGTGGATGGCGGCCAACACGGCCTCGGCCGTGGCGGGGGCGTGCAGGTCCGGAAAGGTAGGGCCGCAGGCCGAAACTGCGTCGCTCAGCGCCAGAAACGCCGAAATGCCCAGCATCAGTGGCGGCTCGCCTACAGCTTTGGACTTGTAGATCGTGTCGGCGCGGTTTTCACCCTCCCACAGGGCCACGTTGAACACGGGCGGGCGGTCCGCACAGGCCGGAATCTTGTAGGTTGACGGCGCATGCGTACGCAGGCGTCCCTGATCGTCCCAAACCAACTCCTCGGTCGTGAGCCAGCCCGCACCCTGCACATAGCCCCCCTCGACCTGCCCAATGTCGAGGGCCGGGTTCAGAGAGGCCCCGGCATCATGCAGGATATCAGCGCGCAGGATGCGGTTTTCGCCTGTCAGCGTGTCGACAACCACCTCGCTCACCGCCGCGCCATAGGCAAAGTAGAAGAACGGGCGACCCTGACCCTTGATCCGGTCCCATTCGATGTCGGGGGTTTTGTAAAACCCCGTGGCCGACAGGCTGATGCGGGCCTGATGGATCAGCGCTGCGACCTCGGCAAAGCTGTAATCGGCCTTGCCTGCCTGCACACGACCCTCTTCAAACTTCACCGCATCAGGCCTGCATTGGTGCAATTGTGCCAGATATTCAGCCATCCGGTCGCGAATGGTATCGCAGGCGGCCTTCACGGCCATCCCATTGAGATCGCTGCCAGAAGAGGCCGCCGTCGCCGAGGTGTTGGGCACCTTGGCCGTATCCGTCGCAGTGATCTTGATGGCTTTCAGCGGCACACCAAATCGACTCGCCGCCACCTGCGCCACCTTCTGGAACAGACCCTGACCCATTTCAGTGCCGCCGTGATTGAGGTGGATCGACCCATCCGCATAGACATGCACCAGCGCGCCCGCCTGATTGAGATGGGTGAGGGTGAAGGAAATCCCGAATTTCACCGGCGTCAGCGCGATGCCCTTCTTGAGCACCGGATTGGCAGCGTTCCACTCCGCAATCGCGGTGCGGCGCGCGTCGTAATCCGAACGGGCGCGCAATTGCTCGACCAACCCGTCCAGAATGAAATCGGTCACAGGCTGACCATAAGGCGTTGTCTGCGCCTTCATTGTTCCGGAAATATGCCCGCCAGAGGCATAGAAATTCTTCTGGCGCACCACCAGCGGATCATGCCCGAGTTCCGCAGCGACGTGATCCACGATCCGCTCCATCCCCAGCATACCTTGCGGGCCGCCAAAACCGCGGAAGGCCGTGGCGCTCTGGGTATTGGTGCGCAAGCGGTGGCTTTCGATGCGCACATCAGGCAGCCAATAGCCATTGTCCGCATGCAGCATGGCCCGATCCGCGACCGGCAGGGACAGATCCAGTGCCCAGCCGCAGCGGGTAAAGTGGCGCACATCCAGTGCCGTAATGTGCCCTTCATCATCAAAGCCGACGTCGTAGTCGATCCGGAAATCGTGCCGTTTGCCGGTGACAATCATGTCGTCATCGCGGTCGTAACGCATCTTGCACGGACGCCCAGTTAGACGCGCGGCCACCGCGCAGGCAACGGCCAACGCATTGCCCTGGCTTTCCTTACCGCCAAAGCCGCCGCCCATTCGGCGGGTTTCCACCCGGACAGCGTGCATGGGCAGACCGATGGCATCCGCCACCTTGTGCTGGATTTCGGTGGGATGCTGGGTCGAGGAGATAACATGCATGTCCCCATCCTCGCCGGGCAGTGCGAGGGCGGCCTGACCTTCGAGATAGAAATGCTCCTGCCCGCCGATATGCAGGCTGCCGCTCAACGTGTTTTCGGCAGCATCCAGCGCGCCCGCCGCGTCGCCACGTTCATAGATGCGCGGGCCGTCCTCGAAACGGGAGTCGGCGGCCAGCGCCTCCTCTATCGAGAAGATCGGTGTGGTTTCGACAAATTCGATCCGCGCCTGACGGGCAGCAAAGCGGGCCTGCAAATGCGTTTCGGCGATCACTGCAAATACAGGTTGCCCCATGTAGTGCACAGCCTCGGTGGCCAGCAGCGGTTCGTCATGGGCCGAAGGTGAGACGTCATTGGCAAAGGGCAGATCGCTGGCCGTCAGCACAGCCACCACACCCGGGGCGTCGCGGACAGCGTTGAGATCCAGCGCGGTAATGCTTCCGCTAGCCGAAGTGCTGAGCCCAAAGGCAAGATGCAGCGTGCCGGTGGGCGTCGGCATGTCATCGACATAGCGCGCCGCACCCGTCACATGCAGATGGGCGGCATCGTGGGGCAGGGGCTTGGCGACGCTCATGCGGTCACCTGCAACACGTCGATCATCTGTCCCTGATCCTCAAGCCATGCCCGCAACAGCATGTTTTGCGCGGCCTCCATCCGGTACGAGGCAGAGGCGCGCATATCGGAAAGCGGAGTGAAGTCCTGCGAAAGCGCAGTCATGGCGGCGGCCACCGTGGTTTCGCTCCAAGGGTTGCCGACCAGCGCAGCCTCGGCCCCCGCGGCCCGTTTCGGCGTGCCAGCCATGCCGCCAAAGGCGAGCCGTGCGGCGGTGACCACACCATCCGCCACTTCGATCCAGAAACAACCGCAGACGGCCGAGATGTCCTGATCAAAGCGTTTGGACAGTTTGTAGCAGCGCAAATGATCGCCCGCGCGCGGGATCGTGATCGCCTCGACAAATTCGTTTTTGGCGCGGTCCTGTTTGCCGTAATCGACGAAGAAGTCTTCGAGCGGCAGGCTGCGCGCGCCGTCAACGCTGCGCAGATGCAAACTCGCCCCAAGCGCAATCAGGGCGGGCGAGCCATCCCCGATGGGCGAGCCGTTGGCGATGTTACCTCCGATGGTGGCGGCGTTGCGCACCTGCACCGAACCATAGCGGCGGATCAGCTCCGCAAATGCCGGATAGTGCGTGGCAATGGCGCTGTGCAACGCGCTGAGTGTTGTGGTCGCGCCAATGCGGATTTCGGTATCGGTGATGGTGACGCCCGCAAGGTCGGGAATGCGGTTGAGGAAAGCGACAGGGCCCAGCTCGCGGAATTGTTTGGTGACCCAAAGACCCACATCCGTGGCCCCTGCGATCAGGGTGCCGTCGGGGTTCTGGTCCAGCCATGTTGCCAGGGCGTCGGGCGTGGTCGGGGGCTCTGCCCCACGCTCCTGCGGAGCGTGCCCCGTGGTATTTTTGGTCAGAAGAAACCGGGCGTCATGCATGTGATCCGGGATCGGCGCAGTCTCGGCCTCTTTCGCGGCGCGGATGATCGGGGCGTAGCCGGTGCAGCGACAAAGGTTGCCCGCCAGTTGCGTGTCGTGATCTGTGGCCCCGTTCAGATGCGCGCAAGCCATGGTGGTGATGAAACCCGGCGTGCAAAATCCGCATTGGCTGCCATGGTGTTTCACCATCGCCTTCTGGATCGGATGCAGGGTGCCGTCAGCGGCGGCGATGCCTTCAACGGTGCGGATCGCCTTGCCCTCGATCTGGGGCAGGAACAGGATGCAGGCATTGAGCGCGCGCGCCCCGCTGTCATCCGTCACGATGACAGAACAGGCGCCGCAATCGCCTTCGTTGCAGCCTTCCTTGGTGCCGGTGAGGTGCTGATCCTCGCGCAGCCAGTCAAGAAGGGTGGTGGTGGGGGACGTGTCCGCAGTGACCTGTCTTCCGTTCAGAAGAAATGTCGTGTGCATGTCTGTAGCCTGCCGCGGTACCATGAGCCCTGAAAATGTGGCGCAGCCTCGATGCGGCGTAGAGGCGGGGACACGGGGCGTATCAGCACAGAGGCTATGCGGGGCGACCTTGTCTTGGCAAGTGTGATTGCGCGTTGCGCCGTGGTGCCGATTTGGTGTGCATAACTTTGCGCCACCACTGGATATAGCGGCAGGCTGGCCCTAGTCTGCATTCCATGACAGATGCCCCCCGATTCATTCACCTGCGCACCCATTCCGAATATTCGTTGCTGGAAGGGGCGATGCGCCTCAAAAAGCTGCCTG
Source organism: uncultured Tateyamaria sp. (assembly GCF_947503045.1). Classification (GTDB taxonomy): domain Bacteria; phylum Pseudomonadota; class Alphaproteobacteria; order Rhodobacterales; family Rhodobacteraceae; genus Tateyamaria. The sequence continues at coordinate 89,056 of NZ_CANNCF010000002.1, read as the reverse complement.
ATCTGGTGCGCGGTGCGGACATGCCGGCCATTGCGCTGACGGATACCAACAACATGTTTGCGGCGCTGGAATTCTCGGTCGGAATGGCCGGGGCGGGGGTTCAGCCGATCATCGGCTGCCAGGTCGATCTGCAATACATCACACCGCGACCCGGCGAGCGCCCGCGCCCGCCTGCGCCCGTCGTTCTGCTGGCCCAGAGCGAGGCGGGCTACGAAAACCTGATGAAGCTGAATTCGTGCCTTTACCTGCGCGAAGGGTCGGAACTGCCCTTTGTCACGGTCGAGGAACTGGCCGGGCATTCTAGGGACGTGATCTGTCTGACCGGCGGACCGGAGGGCCCTGTGGGTATGCTGCTGCAGACCAGCCAGCGCCCGGCGGCAGAGGCGCTGATGGGGCGGTTGGCGGATGCTTTTGGTGACCGCCTTTATGTCGAATTACAGCGCCATCCGGGCGAGGGCGGTGCGCCCGAGGCCGAACGGCTGACGGAGCGCGGCTTTGTCGAGATGGCCTATGCGATGGACCTGCCTTTGGTGGCGACCAATGACGTCTATTTCCCCAAGGCGGACATGTATGAAAGCCACGATGCGCTGATCTGCATCGCTGATGGCGCTTATGTGGACCAACAAGAACCGCGCCGCCGCCTGACGCCGCAGCACTATTTCAAATCTCAGGCCGAGATGGTGACGTTGTTTGCCGATCTGCCCGAGGCCATTGAAAACACCGTGGAAATCGCGCGCCGCTGTGCGTTCATGGCCTATCGGCGTGACCCGATCCTGCCCAAGTTCGCCGATGACGAAGTTGAGGAGTTGCGCAAGCAGGCCAATGCCGGGCTTGTTGAGCGGCTCAAGGTCATTCCCCACGCGGCATCGGTCGAAGAATACCAGAAACGGCTCGATTTCGAGCTGGACATCATCGAGGGCATGGGCTTTCCCGGCTACTTTCTGATCGTTGCCGATTTCATCAAATGGGCCAAGGACGAGAACATTCCGGTAGGCCCGGGCCGTGGCTCGGGGGCTGGCAGCCTTGTGGCCTATGCGCTGACGGTCACCGACCTTGACCCTTTGCGCTACGCGCTGCTGTTCGAGCGGTTCCTCAACCCCGAGCGGGTCAGCATGCCAGACTTCGACATCGACTTTTGCATGGACCGGCGCGAGGAAGTGATCCGCTATGTGCAAGGCAAATACGGGCGCGACAAGGTGGGGCAGATCATTACCTTTGGCGCGCTGCTGTCCAAGGCAGCAGTGCGCGATATTGGGCGGGTTTTGCAGATGCCTTACGGGCAGGTGGATCGCCTGTCCAAGCTGATCCCGGTCGAGGGGGTCAAACCCGTCAGCATCGAAAAGGCGCTGGCGGATGAGCCGCGCCTGCGCGAAGAGGCGCGCAACGAAGAGGTGGTCGCGCGCCTGCTCGAATATGGCCAGCAGGTCGAAGGGCTGCTCAGGAATGCCTCCACCCACGCCGCTGGGGTGGTGATCGGCGACCGGCCGCTCGATGCGCTGGTGCCGCTGTATCAGGATCCGCGCTCCGACATGCCTGCAACCCAGTTCAACATGAAATGGGTGGAACAGGCGGGGCTTGTCAAATTCGACTTTCTGGGCCTGAAAACACTGACCGTGATCCAGAACGCCGTGGAACAAATCCTTGCAGCGGGTCGCCCATTGCATGTGGCAGCCGATGGCACCGAACTCTACACACCTGCGCCGGGGATGGAGAACGACATCGGGGGCATCCCGCTGGACGACGAGGCGTCGTACAAACTTTACGCTTCGGCCAAGACAGTGGCGGTGTTCCAGGTGGAAAGCTCGGGCATGATGGATGCCCTGAAACGAATGAAGCCGGACTGCATCGAGGATATCATCGCCCTTGTCGCCCTCTATCGACCGGGCCCGATGGAGAACATCCCGAAGTTCTGTGAAGTCAAGAACAAGCTGTCCGAGCGCGAGACGCTGCACCCGACCATCGACCACATTTTGGACGAAACCCAGGGCATCATTGTCTACCAGGAACAGGTGATGCAGATCGCGCAGGAAATGGCCGGATACAGCCTTGGTGGCGCTGACCTGCTGCGCCGCGCGATGGGCAAGAAAATTCAAGAGGCGATGGATGCCGAACGGCCCAAGTTCCTGAAAGGGGCGGGTGAAAACGGGGTGGACGAGGCCAAGGCGATCGAGGTCTGGAACCTGCTCGACAAGTTCGCCAATTACGGCTTCAACAAATCCCACGCAGCGGCCTATGCGGTGGTCAGCTACCAGACCGCATGGCTCAAGGCGAACCACCCGGTTGAATTCATGGCCGGGGTCATGAACTGCGATATTCACCTCACAGACAAGCTGGCGGTCTATTTCGAGGAAGTGCGCAAATCGCTTGATCTGCCTTGGGTGCCGCCTTGCGTGAACCGCTCGGATGCGACGTTCAAGGTGGTGGATGGCGCGCTGGTCTATGCGCTGGGCGCGCTGAAAAACGTCGGGGTCGAGGCAATGCGGCTGGTGGTCGAGGGGCGCGGGGACAAGCCATTTGCCACGCTGTTTGATCTGGCGCGGCGGGTCGATCTGAAAAAGGTGGGCAAGCGCCCGCTGGAAATGCTGGCACGGGCCGGGGCCTTTGATCAACTCGATCCAAATCGGCGGCGGGTGTTTGACGCACTGGATGCGCTGTCGGCCTATTCGGCGGCGGTGCATGACCAGAAGAATTCCAATCAGGTGTCCTTGTTTGGCGAGGCGGGCGATGACTTGCCCGAACCGCGCCTGATGCCGGTCGACGACTGGCTGCCTGCCGAACGGCTGGGCGAGGAATTCAAAGCGGTCGGATTTTATCTCTCGGGCCATCCGCTTGACGATTATATGGGCGCGCTGAAACGCAAGGGCGTGATCACGCTGGACGAGGTCACCGCCAAGGCCGAAAGCCAGCCGCTGGTGGCCAAACTGGCAGGCGTCGTCGCGGGTCTGCAGGTGCGCAAATCGGCACGTGGCAACCGCTTTGCCTTTTGCCAGATGTCGGACACGACCGGCGCGTTCGAGGTCACGCTATTCTCGGACAGCCTTGAAAAGGCGCAGGATTACCTGATCACCGGCGAAAAAGTTATCGTGACAGCCGAGGCGACGATGGAAGCGGACCAGCTCAAACTGTTGGGTCGATCAGTAGCGCCCATCGACACGGTTGTGGCCGATGTGGGTGGTATGGGTTTGCGCATTTTTGTCGACGCTCCGGCCGCCCTCACCTCGGTTGCTTCGGTGCTCGACGGGGCCGCGCAGGCGGCCAAGGGGGCAGGGCGCGGACCCATCACGGTGTGCCTGATGGATGACAGCCTGCCGGGCGAGGTCGAGATGGACCTGGGCGCCGAATTCCCCGTCACCCCGCAGATCAAAGGCGCGATCAAGTCGCTCTCTGGCGTCGTCGAAGTGCAGGAGATGTAGGCGGGAATCGCCCCCCTGACTGGACGCAGATGCGATCTCACGCTAAATCTACCATTCGGGGGGAGACACAAGACAATGCGCATTGCGTGGATGTTTATGCCATCTTTGCTGATACTTGGCGCATGTGGGGACCCACTTGCGGGTATTGAGCGCGTGTCTGATGGCGTGGATTTGCCCGACGAGGTCGTGTCGACCGCCCTGCCAACACAGGCGGAAATGGAGCGCGAGGAAAGCATCCTTTCCGGGCTGTTTCGCAAGAGCGCTGACGAGGTCCCCCCGCCGGTCGAGGATGCCCCGCTGATCGTCACCGATGGGACAGAAGAGACGGCCACTGACCCTGCGATATTGGTGCAAGACAGCGGTCCAGCGCCCGAGGCTGCCGCCGGTCTCACACCCGAAACACCCATTGCAACGCCGGAACCAAGACGCAGAGGCGTTCTGGGCTGGTTACGCCGTGGTGCTGTGGCAGAGGCTGAGGATCTGGTGGTTTCTGAAGATATAGAGGTGGGCGAAAACATCGGCCCCATTGATGCAAGCATCACCGACGGCGACGTTGAACCCGAACCGGTGGACATCGCATCGCTCGACCCCGACATCGCGATAGAAACACCACCAACCGAGCTGGTAGAGCCCCGAAAACGCCGCGGTCTGTTCGGGTCGTCTGCACCAGTACAAACTGCAGGTATGGCCTTGCAAGACACCGCCCCGGGCGCGGCCCTGCCATTTGGCGAAGTGGCGCGCGTTTGTGGCGCGCGCGCAGGCGACCTGGGCAAACTCGTCGAACAGGCCGCGCGCAAGGGGCGCGGTTACAAGCTGTATGACAGCGCCCCGGACAGCGCCTTCCCGCGCGCATTCTATGTGACCGGTTTCAGCGACAACTGCGCGCGTCAGTTCACCGCAGCGCTCGCTATATTTGGCTCCCCCGAATTTCACGAACAACTGCGCTATGGTCTGCCTGCCGAGGAATACCCCTATTCCACCACTGACCGCGCCTATGAGAAGGTGAAGGCCAAGATCTGTAATGTTCGACGCAATCAACCTTGCGGCGTGCGTGTGTCACGGCTGGAAAAAACAACGGCCTTTGTCAGCGTCTACGAACATTTCGGCGAAAATGCGCGCTGGGCAGACATGCTGCTGCATGACGGGGCGCTTCTGGCAACGTCCGTCAAGACGCCCTGAGCGTTGGGCGTGATTTGCGGGGCGGCCCTTCGGGGAGGATTTTTCCAAATCAGAGAAGACCAACCCGTTCATCGGATATTAAGGTTAATTCCCTTTGATTGACGTGCACCGGGAGCAGGGATGCGAACCGGTGTAATCGGAGAAGGCCCTTGGTCCTTGGGATCAAGGGCTGGACCCGGCCCTTCTCTGATTAAATAAAATCCTCCCCGAAGGGCCGGTGTGCCAAAGGCCGTCGCGCGGGTGTTCAGTAATGCGGCGGCCGTTCGTCACCGACCACGACGCCACCGCCACCTTGCGCCTCGCGCTCGGCCTCGCGCGCCATCAGCATCTGAGCACGTCGCGTCACCAGCGCAAGCTCGCGTTCCTGACGGGCCACGATGTCCGACAGGTCCTCGACTGTGCGGGTCAGATGGGCGATTTGTTCCTCAAGAGTATCGATGCGGCTGTTCATGAGGTCCATGTGGGGCAAAAGAGGCCTCTGTGCAAGCGGCGCGCACCTTGCCCCGCTGGGGACCATGGGCTAGTGACGCGCCCGAACCCCATGCGGAGTGCGATCATGGCAAAGACGAAAAAGACCCCGCGCCCCAAGGCCCAGACGCCCAAGGGCTTTGCCGACTATTTCGGCAGCGATGTAACTGAACGTGCCGCGATGCTGGCACGCATCGCCGAGGTCTATCATCGCTACGGGTTCGACGCGTTGGAAAGCAGTGCGGTGGAGACGGTCGAGGCGCTCGGAAAATTCCTGCCGGATGTGGATCGCCCGAACGAGGGTGTGTTTGCATGGCAGGAGGAAGACGGCGACTGGCTGGCGCTGCGCTATGACATGACGGCCCCGTTGGCGCGCGTCTACGCCCAGCACCGCAATGACCTGCCAAGCCCCTATCGCCGCTACACGATGGGTCCCGTCTGGCGCAATGAAAAGCCTGGGCCGGGTCGGTTTCGTCAATTCTATCAATGCGATGCGGACACAGTGGGTACGGCCAGCATGGCGGCGGATGCCGAGATTTGCGCGATGCTCGCCGACACGCTTGAGGCCGTCGGAATCGCACGCGGCGACTATGTGATCCGGATCAACAACCGCAAGGTGTTGAACGGCGTAATGGAGGTTGCGGGGCTGGCCGGTGAGGACAAGGGGGCCGAGCGCGGCATCGTCCTGCGTGCCATCGACAAGCTGGATCGGCTGGGTTCGGACGGGGTGCGCGCGCTGCTTGGCGCAGGGCGCAAAGACGAGAGTGGGGACTTCACCGACGGTGCGGGTCTGGGCGAAGCGCAGGCCGATGTCGTGATGGGGTTCATGGACGCCAAGCGGGACACAGGTGCCCAGACCGTGGCGCGTTTGCGCGAACTGGTCAGCGGGTCGGACGTGGGTGAGGCTGGTGTCGGCGAACTCGAAGAGATCGCCGCCCTCCTCGACGCCGCCGGTTACGGCCCCGACCGCATCGTCATCGATCCTTCGGTCGTGCGCGGCCTCGGCTACTACACCGGCCCCGTCTACGAGGCCGAACTTACCTTTGAAATCAAGGACGAAAAGGGTCGTCCACGCAATTTCGGTTCTGTCGCAGGCGGCGGGCGTTATGACGATCTGGTCAAGCGCTTTACCGGTCAGGAAGTGCCTGCAACTGGCGTCTCCATCGGCGTTGACAGGCTGTTGGCTGCTCTGCGCGCGACCGGCCGGATCGAGGCGCAAACCCATGGCCCCGTTGTCGTGACCGTCATGGATCGCGAGCGCATGGCCGATTATCAGGCGATGGTCGCCGAACTCCGTCAGGCGGGTATCCGTGCTGAGGTTTATCTCGGCAACCCCAAGAACTTTGGCAATCAACTCAAGTACGCGGACAAGCGCAATTCGCCCATCGCCATCATCGAAGGCGGCGATGAAAAAGAGCGTGGCGTCGTGCAGATCAAGGACCTGATCCTCGGCGCCAAGATTGCGGAAACAGCCACCCATGAGGAATGGAAAGACCGCCCCAGCCAGTTCGAAGTGCCCCGCGCCGAGATGCTGGCCAAGGTGCGCGAGATCCTCGCGGGATGAGTGAAGCACGCACCCGGGCCTTTGCCTTGCGCGACAGCTTTGTCGACGCGGGCGCGCAGGTGGTGGACCCGCCGGTGCTGCAGTCGGCCGACTTGCTGCTGGACTTGTATGGCGAGGATATTCGCGCGCGCGCCTATGTCACCAGCGACGCGATGCGGGGCGAACAGATGTTGCGCCCGGACTTCACCGTGCCCGTGGTGCGCATGCACATGGCGCACGGGGCCGATCCGGCGCGGTACACATACGCTGGCGAAGTCTTTCGCCGGCAGGAAGACGACCCCGACCGCGCCAGCGAATATCTGCAGGTGGGTTACGAGGTCTTTGACGGCAGCGACCCGGCGGCGGCTGATGCCGAGGTATTTTCGCTGATCTTTCAGACGGTTGCCCCGCTTGGCCTGCGCGCCGCGACCGGGGATATCGGGATTCTGATGGCGGCCGTCGAAGGCCTCAAGACAACCGAACGCCGCAAAGCCGCGCTGCGCCGTCACATCTGGCGCCCGCGTCGGTTCCGTGCGCTGCTGGACCGGTTCGGGGGTCGCACCGCCATCCCCGAAAGCCGCGCAAAGCTGCTGGCAGGGGAGGTCGGCACCGATGCCCCCCTGACCGGCCTGCGCAGCCAGTCCGAGATCGACGCCCGCCTTGCCGCGCTGGTCGAAGACGCCGCGCAACCCCCGATCAGCGGGGCGGAGATGGAGTGCCTTGATGCGCTGCTGGCGGTGCGCGAAACGCTGCCCTTTGCCTTGTCGCATCTGCACGATTTGTCCATCGATCTGCCTGCCATAAAAGTGGCGGTGGGTCGCGTCGATGCCCGGGCTGAGGCGTTATCCGCGCGCGGTGTCGACATAGATCGGCTGGAATTCGAGGCGAGTTACGGGCGCACGCTGATGGAGTACTACGACGGCTTTGTCTTTGGTTTCTACGCCGAATCCCGTCCCGACCTGCCCCCCGTCGCCACTGGCGGGCGCTATGATGCCCTGACCCGGCGCCTTGGCAAGGGCGTGGAAATCCCTGCGGTGGGGGCGGTCCTGCGCCCTGACCTGATGACCCTGCTGGAGGGTGCGTCATGAGCATCAAGCTGGGTGTACCGTCCAAGGGACGGCTGATGGAAAAGACGTTCGAATGGTTCGCGCGTCGCGATGTGACCCTGACCCGCACCGGGTCAGAGCGCGAATATTCGGGCGAAGTCGCGGGCATCGACGGCGTGGCGCTGGTGCTGTTGTCCGCGGGGGAAATCCCGCGCGAACTGGCCGCTGGGCGCATCCATCTGGGGGTGACAGGCACCGATCTGATCCACGAAAAGCTGCCGCTTTGGGAACAGCAGGTCAAACCGATTGCCGAGATGGGGTTTGGCCATGCCGATCTGGTGCTGGCCGTGCCTGCAGGTTGGGTCGATGTGGACCTGACCGAGGATCTGGATGCGGTTGCAGCGATGTTTCGCGACCACCACGGCTTTCGTCTACGAATTGCGACGAAATATCATAGGCTTGTGCGTGATTTTCTGCGCGAGGCGGGTGTGGCCGACTACCAGCTGGTCGACAGTCAGGGTGCGACCGAAGGCACTGTGGCCAATGAAACCGCCGAAGCGATTGCCGACATCACTTCCAGCGGAGAGACCCTGCGCGCCAATCATCTCAAGATCGTCAGCGATGGGTTGATCCTGGCCAGTCAGGCGACGTTGTGGCGCAGCCGCACGGCGCAGGTTGAGGATGCGGATCGCGCGGCGCTGAACACACTGCTCAAACGACTGGGCTAATCCAACTCACTTATGCTGCGGCTTGCCGCGATGCACCAACCCGACACAAAAAACGGACCCGGCCAAAGCCGAGCCCGTCAAACCGCATCCACAACCAGTCAGGTTTGCGGGATCACCAGACGCTGTCCAATCTGGATGCGCTCTGGCGACGAGAGCTTGTCGCGGTTGGCCTGGAAAATCGTCAGGTAATTGTTGGTGTTGCCGTAGAATTGCAGGGCGATATAGGCAAGGCTGTCGCCAGCCTCGACTGTGTAGTAGCGCTGCCCGTTTTCGACTTCGGTCACCTGCGCGGCGGCCGGGTTGATCTTGGCAAGGATGGCCACGGCCTCTTCTTCGATCTTAGCGCCAACCGCACGTTCTATGGGCGATCCGTTGGTCAGTGCGCGCTCGACCAGATCGAACAGGATGACGCGCCCGTCATAGACGCCATCGCTGGTCTTGACCGCGTCGCTGACGGCGATCATCCCGGCCTCTGCCGCCGAGGACAGCAGGGTTTCCAACTGCACCTGATCAATCAGCTTTTGCGGGAACCAGATGCGCAGAACTTCCTTTTCGTCTTCGGTCTCGGTGGTCAGCACATAGTTGCCAGCGACGGCGGCGGCTGCCAGTTCGTTAACGCCCTGGATCGCCACGGACATGGTTTCCCGACGGGCCTCGTCCTGAGCGAGCGCTGCGGACACCAGCGGATCGTCAGCGCGCGACATCAATGCCTCGATCCGTTCGGCTGTGGTTTTCTCGTCTTCCTCGACAGCGGCGGCTTCGACCTTCGGAGTTGGTGCGGCTGGAGCAACCACGGCAGGGACCGGCGCAGGGTCTGGCGCGACAACCTCAGGTGCGACGGCCACCTGTTCGACCTGCTGCACCACGGGCTGGGACAGGACCGGGGCAGGGGACAACAGGTCAACCTGCTCGGCGCGCGACACCACACCGCCCTGCTGCATCTCTTGCAGCAGTTGCGACATTTCTGCGATCTTGGCCTGTTGTGCCTGCCACTGCCCGTATCCGACCGTTGCCCCGATCCCGACGAAAAAAGCTCCGCAACCGATCACCAGCGGCAGCAGAACCCCGGAGCGGCGCGGTTGCACGTAGTATTGAGTGTCCTTCGGTTGCATTGTTGCTTATCCCTCTGTCTGTCTGCCCGAACGGGTCCGTGAGTGTGGACCCGCATGTGATGGGTCTGAATGTGTTTTTGTCCTGTCGCGTGCTGTGCCGGTACGTGAAATGCGCTTTCTGAATATGGTCTCAAACGCTCAATATTTTGATGGTTAACCAGGCAAGGTTCGCAACATCTAGTGTTGGAATCCAAATATAGACGGGCGGTTCTTTGCCGGTCAAAGCCAAAAACCGAACATTCTGGGGTGAATGGTCTATCCGATTGAAATTGAATGAATTTCAGCTGTGGATATCTCTGAGGGCATGCAATTGACGTAAGGGAGAGGCCTCAAGGTCGGATAGAATCGGCAAAGCGTTTGACGCGCGTGAGCAGATAAACGCCCGCTCAGAGCACGCCGATTTCGGCAAGTGCCCGGTTCAGCTCAACCGGCAGGGGCTCTTCGCTTTCGCGGCCCTTGGGCAGGTCGGGTGGGGCGTCTTGTGGTTTGAGATAGCGCCAGCCCTGAAACGGACGTTTCAGCGCGCTTTGCACCCGCACCAACTCGGGGTCGGATACGATGGAACAGCGCCGAATTCCATCGGACCCAAAGTACTCGTCCAGCCGCAGGATACGTTGCCGACAGGTCAGAACGCCCTTGATTACCCAATAGATCGACCCGCCGTTCAGGATCTCTGCCTCGCGCTTGGGCCACATGCGGGTGACGTGTCGCGGCAGGCCGTCCGGGGTCTGCGCACGTTTGGTGGCTTGCCAATCGGCAAGGTCGTCGACGGTTTCCGTGCCCACCGACAGTTTGATCAGATTGACGTAGTTATCCACAGAGTCGTCCCCAAGCCACACTCTATATTGTAGCACTTATCTTTACTTCTGCAATCTGTGGGGGTGTGATACCTTGTTGGTCTTTCAAGATGCCGAAAGATTCGATCGCCACCACGGGGATGCCTTGATGACACGCTTTGCTGCGCCGATTGCCGAACAGATCTGGGACATGAAGTATCGCTTCAAGGAGGCCGATGGCACGCCCATCGACGTCACGGTCGAAGACAGTTGGCGCCGGATCGCGCGTGATCTGGCCAAGGTCGAGGATGACCCAAGCGCTTGGGAAGACACGTTTTACGCCGCCCTTGAAGATTTCAAATTTCTGCCCGCAGGGCGCATCACCGCTGGTGCCGGAACAGCCCGTTCGGTCACTCTGTTCAACTGTTTTGTCATGGGCACGATCCCCGACAGCATGGGCGGCATTTTCGAGATGCTGAAAGAGGCGGCCCTGACCATGCAACAGGGCGGCGGGATCGGCTATGATTTCTCGACCATCCGGCCCAAGGGCGCGGACGTCAAAGGGGTGGCGGCGGATGCCTCCGGTCCCCTGTCCTTCATGGATGTGTGGGACGCGATGTGCCGCACGATCATGTCCGCAGGGTCGCGGCGCGGCGCGATGATGGCGACGATGCGTTGTGACCACCCGGATATCGAGGATTTCATCACCGCCAAATCCGATGCTGCCCGCCTACGCATGTTCAATGTCTCGGTTCTTGTGACGGATGCGTTCATGGAGGCGGTGAAGGCCGACGGCCCATGGGATTTGCAGTTCGAGGGCCGCGTCTACAAGACCGTGCAGGCGCGTGATCTGTGGAACGGTATCATGCGGGCGACCTATGATTATGCCGAGCCGGGCGTGATCTTCATCGACCGGATCAACACGGCCAACAACCTGAATTATTGCGAGACCATCGCGGCCACGAACCCCTGCGGCGAACAGCCTTTGCCGCCCTATGGGGCGTGCCTGCTCGGCTCGATCAATCTCGCGCGGCTGGTCAGTGACCCGTTCGGCGACGCTGCAGCGCTGGACGAGGATCAACTGGTCGAACTGGTCGGCACCGCTGTGCGGATGATGGACAACGTGGTCGATGCCTCGCGCTTCCCGCTTGAGGCGCAGGCCCGTGAGGCCGCTAACAAACGCCGCATCGGCCTTGGGGTCACGGGGCTGGCGGACGCGCTTTTGATGGTCGGCCTGCGCTATGGATCTGACGAGGCGGCGCGTCAGACCGAACGCTGGTTGAAAGCAATCGCCCGCGCCGCGTACCTGGGCTCCGTGCAATTGGCAAAGGAGAAGGGCGCATTTCCACTGTTCGACGCGGATGGCTACCTGGCCTCTGGCACCATGCAGGCGATGGACGATGACGTGCGCACCGCCGTGGCCGAACACGGCATCCGAAATGCGCTGCTGACTTCCATCGCACCCACGGGCACCATCAGCCTGTATGCAGGCAATGTCAGTTCGGGGATCGAGCCGGTCTTTGCCTATGCCTACACCCGCAAGGTGCTGCAAAAAGACGGCTCGCGCACCGAAGAAGAAGTCGTGGACTACGCCGTGCAGATGTGGCGCGAATTGAAGGGTGACACCGAGTTGCCCGACTACTTCGTGAACGCCCAAACGCTAGCCCCCAGCGATCACGTCAAGATGCAGGCCGCAGCTCAAAAGTGGGTGGACTCGAGCATCTCCAAGACGATCAATTGCCCCGAAGACATCAGCTTTGACGCGTTCAAGGATGTCTACATGCAGGCGTGGGATACCGGGTGCAAAGGCTGCACGACGTATCGGCCCAATGCCGTGACCGGGTCTGTGCTGAGTGTGGCGGAGGAGAAGCCGACGCTGCCTGAGTTGGACACCGCTTTTGAACGATTGGCTTGGGCTTCAGAGCAAAAGGGATACGCGAAACCATCACAACTAGCCGATGCAATGGGCATCGAACGCACGTATGTGAGCCGCTTTCTGAATGGTTCGCGTAAACTTTCTAAGGACTTCGCCGAACAATTCGCAACACATCTGGATGTTCCTGCTGGCTGGCTGCTGTTTGGTGAAAATGAGAGGCCAGAGGTGCTGTCAATGAGTGACGCGGAACCCCAAACTCCCCACGGCGACGTCATCTACATGTCCGAGCCCCTCGACCGGCCCAGCGAACTCGAAGGCAACACCTACAAAGTCAAGTGGCCGGACAGCGAGCACGCGCTTTACATCACCATCAACGACATCGTGCTGGGTGGGCATCGCCGCCCGTTCGAGGTTTTCATCAACTCCAAGAATATGGAGCATTTCGCCTGGACCGTTGCGCTGACCCGCATGATCTCGGCCGTGTTCCGGCGGGGCGGGGATGTGAGCTTTGTCGTCGAAGAGCTCAAGGCCGTGTTCGATCCGCGCGGTGGTGCGTGGATGGGGGGCAAGTACATTCCCTCCATCCTTGCCGCCATCGGGGGGGTGATCGAACAGCACATGATCGCCACCGGGTTCATCGCAGGCGAGGGGATGGGTTTGAAAACCGACCCGCGCGCAGAGGTCGCCGAACTGGGTGCGCCGCGCGGCAAGGCGTGTTCCAGCTGCGGCTCTTACGAGTTGCGGATGATCGAAGGGTGCATGACCTGCGCCTCTTGCGGCTTTTCCAAGTGCGGGTGACGTGGGGCGAAGTGGGAGTGTGGAGCGGGTGATCCGGCTCTGATTTCAGGCCGCGCAACGGCCTCTGATTTGAAGGCCGATCGCTCCACCGGTTGTGAACCTCATTACGAGATGTTTTCTCGCAAAACCAAATGTTTGCCCAGATCTTCCAACTTCAGTTCCACTCGCGCTTAGGTCATCCCTGTTGATCTTATTGACGCCCGAAATGGATCCGCTGTTCCGACCTCATCGCCCGTCCATTTTTGCTGCGGTCATCAGCTTCGCTCGCACCTGCTGAGCATGGCGCATGCCCGGCACGTTCAACCCGTGGCGCGCCCGAGGTGGCGTCATTCCGCCTGCTACTACCGCAGGTAGGGACTTCCTTACTTGGTGCCCGTGTCGGCGCCACCTAAATTGAAGACACCAAGGCAAGACAACGCGATCTTCCCCGCGTTCCCTAATTTGAACGACCCATTTCAAGACCCGAGGGGCCGCATTTCCAGGCTCCGACGCCCAAATTTTTAAACATCAATTTTAGATTTCTCGCAGGAGATTCAAATGAAACAGAGTTACAGTCTGGCGCGGTTATTGACCGCGCTGCCCATCCTTATATCGTCTTCCACCCCCCTCTTTGCCCACGAAGCGTGGCTGCTGACACCCGCCGAAATCGAGGACCTGTCTCGCGCGCCGATCCCGGACTTGTTCCGCAGCCAGCTTTGGCTTGGTGTTGCCGCAGCCGTCGGATTTGCGCTGACACTTGTGGCCCTGCGGCTTGAGCCGGTGATTGCCGCGGTTGAGTACCGCGTGATCACACCGATCTGGAAACGCTACGGCGACATTGGCCCACTGGCGCTGCGCTTTGGTCTGGCTGTCATGATGCTGCTGGCCGCCTTCGGTGGTTTGCCACGGCACGGCACTGAAATCTGGACCACGCCCACATTCCTTGTGCCGGACATGCAGCTGACCACGGTTGCAGGTGCACAGGCGCTGATCATTGTGCAGATCGCGATTGCGATGCTCTTGATCGCCGGGCTTGCAACGCGCATCTGCGGTGTCGCCGTGATCGGCCTGTCGCTTGCCGGGGTGGCCATTTTCGGTCCCGGATTCTGGAACTACACCCCGCATTTTGCCGCCCCCGGCTTCATCCTCATCGCATTGGGCGGCGGTCGCTTTTCCTGCGATCACATCTGGAACCTCGATGCTGTTGAGGCGCTTGTGGCACCCCACCGGCAGGTGTTGTGGCGGATGTCGCATATCCTGATTGGTGCCGGGTTCGTGTATCTGGGCCTTGCATACAAGCTGATGCAGCCCACGCTTTTGATCGCGATCCTCGAACACGGGAACATGCCCACATTTGGTCTGCCGATGCCCATCATCGCATTGGTGATGACCGGGGTCGAAGTGCTCTGCGGTGCATTGCTGGTCACCGGGCGGCTCGTGCGGCCTGTGGCGCTGGCAATCCTTGGGGCGGTGACGTTCCTTGCGATCGTTCTGGGTGAAACGCCGCTGTTCCACGCCAACCTTTACGGTGCGCTGTTTGTCATCCTGCTGGCCGGGCGCAACGTGCCCGTTGCACACAGACCCGCGCGGTTCAGCAGAGTGGGGGCGGTCTGATGCTGACATCCATCTTCTCCCGACTGAGCGTCTGCCCCTGCCTCATTGCTGCACTTTTGGTGACACTCGTGATCGCAGCGCCCATCGTAAACGCCAAGGGAAGGCCGCCCCGCGCGGTCTTTCTGATCCTGCCCGAGACGCAGACCCCGCCCCGCGTTGATGTGCAGGCCAGCGCGCTTGGGGGTGGTCGGTATCTGATCAAGCTGCAGGCCTCTGATTTCATGTTCACCGACCTTTGCGTCGCAGATGCGGAGGCCATTCCCGTCGGGCACGCCCATGTTCATGTGAACGGGGAAAAGGTGGCCTCGGCCTACACACCAATTGTCGAGATCGAGCTGTCAGAGCCCGGAACGCATGTGATCGATGTCGTATTGCGCGGGCAGGACCACCGTCCCATCATCGCACGCGACGGGTTGGTGCAAGGCCAGCTTCATATCACCGTTCCAGGCTAGAGCGCCCCACGTAGGTTCGCAGCATGTGCGCATCGTAAAGCGGCATCGCGACCACCTCTTCCCCGATCTGGGACACTGCGGGGGACAAATAACGAATGGCGGGCGTGCGTGTTTTGCAGCCCGCCGCGACCTTCAGCCCAAGGCTCGTCTCGCAACGAGAGATCAGGCCTTGCGACAGCATATCCTCGGTCAGGGTATCAAAGCGCGAATTTGGACCGGCCCCGGCACAGTTGATGACAAAGCCTGTGGGTATGCGCGCTTCGCGCCCGTCCTCATCGACGACGGTGACCACCGCAGCGTCTGCCTCAGACTCCACCGATTTGACCAGACCCTTGACGATCCTGACCTGTCCCGCATCCAGGAGGCGGTGCATATCGAGGATCGTGTCGCGTGTTCCACCGCGCAACCAGAAACGCAACCTGCCCGCAATCTTGAGCGCCTCGGTCGGGTCCGACACGTAGTGATGCAGAGGGGTGTCCAGAAAATGCGCTCTGAACCCCGCCCGAATTTCGCGCATGTCGTCGCAAGCCGCTTTTGCCGATGAAATCTCGCGCTCGATTTCGGCAAGGAAGGTCTGTGCCGTTTCGTGCCCTTTGGTCAGATTCGGAACCGTGAGTTTGCGCGGCAGGCGCGGGACCAAGGCGGCCGGAACCTCGCCATCAGGCGCGCAGGCGACAAACCGGATTTCGTGATCGGCGCGCAGGCTTTGACACAGGCGCAGCACATCCAGCATCGCGGCGTTGCCGCCGATACAAAAGATCTCGGCCCCGCGTTTGATATGCTCGGCGATGCGATGTTCGTTCCCAAAGACGGTCGGGACGCTGTGCGCGCCATCGTCCCCGTCAATCCGCATGGTTGAGGGCCCGCCGGGCGCGACATCCACGGACTGCGCGGACAGGGTCTTGCCACTTGCGCTGCGCACGGTCACCTCATTCGGTGCGACGCGGATCGAGACGGCGTCGTCTTCGACGCGGATCACGCGGGTGCCATCCGCTTCAAGCTGCGCAATAAGGGCGTCCGCTTGTTCCTGCATGAAATCGCCATAGAATTCGCGCGGCGCATTAACGCCATAAAGGTCACCGGCCTCGATCAGGGGGGCAGCGGCGGCCAGCCAATTCGGGCTGCGGCCGGTCATGGTGTCGCGCAGGCGCGGCCAGCGATCCCCAAGCCATTGCGCAAAGCGCGGGTCAATATCGTCCGCGGGCGAATTCAGCAGGTAGGCAAATCGCCACGGCGTATCGACCTCCCCCTTGGCATAGGCGACCCCGCGCCCGAATTCGGACGCTGACTGGCCAATCAAGGTAATCTCGCGGAGGTCTTGTCCCCGGCAATTCTCAAGGAATGCGAGGGCCGTTATCCCATCACCGACGATGATATGGGACCTGGGGTTTGAATGCTCAGCCATCGGCGTCTCGCGCAAGGATAAGATCAAATCTTTGCCCCGCAGCGGGGACGAGTCAACTCTGGCAACTTGGTCCTGCCGCCCTAGGGGGCGCGGTAAAGGCCGAGGCCACGATGTGTCGTTTGATGAGAAACCGACGCCCAAGGGACTCTGTCGACGGCAGGCACGGCGCGCTTGACGTGTAAACTTGCCCCACTGTGCCCTTTGCGCACTAGGCAACCTGCGTGATGGCCTCTATCCAGATCAAGGCTCGGGGGGGCACCTTTGTTCAGGATGGCCTGATGTTTCGATTGATTGCGGCGGCGCTTGTCGCATGTGTTTGCTTTTCCTCGTTGGCAGAGGCGCAGGACCGGACGCGCCTGGGCTATGGTCGGCTGATCACCAATGACTTTATCGGCGATGGCGAAGACCGTTGGCGCACAGGCAGCATCCAGTCCTCGCGCATCTGGGGCCCGGCGTGGACGGGCACCGCACCTGCGGGGTTCGGTCAGTTGCTCGAATTGCGGCTGGGTGCGGAAATCCTGGCACCGGACGACATCCGCAATGTCTCGGCCAGTGATCGGGCTTATGCTGGGGCGCTGTCGATTGGGCTGCACAGCCATGTCCAGCGGGGGCAGGTTGAAATCGCCGTTGGCGGTGATCTGGTATTTGTCGGCCCGCAGACCGGGCTGGATGATTTTCAGGATGCCTTTCACGACCTCCTGAACGTCGTACGCCCGTCCGAAGCGGTGCGCGCCGCACAGATCGGCAATGCGATCACCCCCACTGCGGTGGTCGAGATTGGACGGAACTTTACCCTGAGTGACAGCACCGTACTGCGCCCCTTTGTCGAAGGGCGCTTGGGCAACGAGACGCTGGGGCGGGTCGGGTTCGATCTGACGTTCGGCCAGCTGGGGCGGGGCGAATTGCTGGTGCGGGACGCCGTGACCGGCCACCGATATCGCGCGGTCGAGGCCGAGTGGAGCGGGTACAGCTTTGTTCTGGGCGCGGATGTCGCGGCGGTCAGCGACAGTGAATTCCTGCCGGAAGGCGGCAGCGTGACACTGCGCGACACCCGCGAGCGTCTGCGCGCAGGTCTGACCTGGCGCAGCGAAACCGGCATCACCGCGTTTTACGGCCTGACCTATCTGGGCGAGGAATTCGAAGGCCAGACCGAAGGGCAGCTGGTTGGATCAATACGCCTGCGTGTGCCATTCTAGGCGGGTTTCGGGTGCAAGATATTACACAAATGCCACACCTGCCCAGAAAGTGCGTGAATAACCCGTCGCAAGCCGCTGGAATCTGACACAAATTTTGACTTCTCTCAAACCGCACGCTTTGATAGCGTCAAGACAATAAAAAAAGACAAGGCAGGCACATAGGGCAATGAAGACGGGCTTTCGTGGCACGTTTGTCATCTCCTGGTCGCAAACAGAAGTAGATGGTCTTGAGGCCGCGCCGCTGCCAGCATTGGCAGTGGGGGCGGCATGGGCATGGCGCGGAGACGTCGTGCGCGTGGATGGACCCCATGATGTGTTGCGTCTGGACAAGGCGGACGGAAGTGAAGCGCTGCGCAGACGCGCGGCGCGCATGGTGCATCGCCTTGTCGGTGCGGCACTGGACACGGCTCCGTTGACCCCACCTGCGCCGGAGTCGGCACCGATCTTGAGCGACAACAGTTTTGTCGTCACCGATGGCGGCAAAAGTTACACCGTGACGCTGATCGATGTGGGACCGGGCAAACCGCCGCTGTTGATGTTTGTCGATGACATCCCGCCCCGCGACACGGACCTTTGGGTTGTGCACCATACGCTGAACACCTCGCCCGGCGACGGGATGGGGGCGGGTGCGGGTGGCGTGATCTGTTTTACGCCGGGCACATGGATCGACACGCCGGATGGCCCCCGCCTGATCGAAGAGTTGCGCGAGGGCGATCGCGTCTCGACCAAGGACAATGGCGATCAAGAGGTGCAGTGGATCGGTGCGCGTCGCATGACTGGCGCACGTCTGTTCGCCATGCCGCGCCTGCGCCCGGTGCGGATTTCCACGGGCGCGTTGGGGATCGAGCGCCCGGATCAGGAACTGCTGGTCTCGCCCGAACACCGGATGCTGATCGAGGGGCCCGTTGCGCGTGATCTGTTCAACACCGACGAGGTGCTGGTCGCAGCCAAGGACCTGATCAACGGCCTGACCATCTCGGTTGATCTCACGGTGCCAGAGGTGACGTACGTCCACTTGCTGTTGCCGCGCCACGAGGTCTTGCGAGCAAATGGCGTCGAAACAGAGAGCTTTCATCCCGCCAACACGGCACTGTCGACCTTGGGCGAGAATGATCGCGACCGTTTGCTGACCCGCTTGCCGGACCTCGAGTTCGATCCACACACCTATGGCACCTATGCGCGTCGCAACCTTAGCAGTTCAGAGGCCGCGATCTTGCGTCACGCGGCATGAGCCGGGCGGAATTTTGAGAAAAATTCCGGATCGTTATCCGAGATCGGAAAACGGTGCGCTTGGGGGGTGAGGTCTGGGTTGGATGTCGAGCGGTATATGGGGCTTTGCCCCGCTGCTGCGCAGCTCCCCAGGATTTTTTTAATCAGAGAAGATGCGTTGGGTAGACGTTTCACGCAGACCAATGCGTTGGACGTTGGGTTGTCAGCTACCCTCAGCCCCGATCAGCTCCGCGATGATCGCTTTGGCGCTTTCGCTGGACCAATCCGCGTCCCCGCGCAACCGCGCGATTTCACGCCCCTCGGGGTCGATGATCACGGTGATCGGCAGGCCGAAGATACCCATTTGTGCCGCCAGCTTCTGCTTGGGGTCCTGATGGCGCGGCAGGTTGTCGATGCCAGTGTCATCAAAGAATTTGATGATCCCGGCAGGTGAATTGCGCCCCGTCGCGATGGTCAGCACTTCGAAACCGTCCCCGCCATAGAGGCTTTGGAGTTCCGACAGCATCGGCATTTCGTGACGGCACGGCGCACACCACGTGGCCCAGAAATTCAGCAGCACGTATTTGCCGCGATAGTCCTCGAGTGTGGCGGTGCCGGCGTCGTCCGCAAGATCAAAGGCGGCGTTTGATACGGCGGCGGGGGTGTCATGAAAGATCAGCTTGCGCATATCGCCGTCCCGCAGGGCGGCGGCGGCGGAGGTGTCGGCGTGGCCGGGAATTGCGCTGATCGCAAGGGCCATGTAGAGGGCTGCAGCAACTAGTCTTTTCATCTTCTCACCTCTGATGGGCCAATCCATGACCGATAAATCTGCAAACACCATGTGGGGCGGACGCTTTGCCGCCGGGCCGGACGCGATCATGGAGGCCATCAATGCCTCGATCGGGTTTGACCAGCGCATGGCGTCCCAGGATATTGCAGGCTCGCGCGCCCATGCCGCCATGTTGGGCGCCACGGGCATCTTAGGCAATAAGGATGTCGAGGCGATACGGGAAGGCCTGCTCACGGTCTTGTCAGAGATTGAGGGCGGCACGTTCGCGTTTTCGACCGCCCTGGAAGACATCCACATGAATGTGGAGGCGCGCCTGAAAGAGATCATCGGTGAACCTGCGGGCCGCCTGCACACAGGCCGGTCGCGCAACGATCAGGTGGCGACGGATTTCAAACTCTGGGTGCGGGATCAGTTCGATGCCGCCGAAGGGGCGCTGCTGTCGCTGATCGCTGCCCTGCTCGATCAGGCCGAGGCGGGGGCGGATTGGGTCATGCCCGGCTTTACCCACCTGCAAACCGCGCAGCCCGTCACATGGGGCCATCACATGATGGCCTATGTCGAGATGTTTGGCCGCGATCTGTCCCGCGTGCGCGATGCGCGCGTGCGTATGAATGAAAGCCCCTTGGGGGCGGCGGCGCTGGCGGGCACCTCATTTCCCATCGACCGGGACATGACCGCTCAGGCGCTGGGCTTTGAGCGGCCCGCCGCCAACAGCCTTGATGCGGTGAGTGACCGTGACTTTGCTCTGGAATTTCTGAGCACGGCCAGCATCTGCGCGATGCACCTGTCGCGCTTTGCCGAGGAACTGGTGATCTGGTCCTCGGCCCAGTTTCGCTTTGTCACCCTGTCGGATCGGTTCTCGACCGGGTCCAGCATTATGCCGCAGAAAAAGAACCCTGATGCGGCAGAACTCATCCGCGCCAAGGTGGGCCGCATCTTTGGGGCCAATACGGCGCTGATGATGGTGATGAAGGGGCTTCCGCTCGCCTATTCCAAGGACATGCAGGAAGACAAGGAACAGGTCTTTGACGCAGCCGACAACTGGATGCTGGCGCTGGCCGCGATGGACGGGATGGTGCGCGACATGACTGCTAATCGCGAAAGTCTTGCGGCGGCGGCAGGCTCCGGATTTTCCACGGCAACCGATCTTGCCGACTGGCTGGTGCGGGTGCTCGGCCTGCCGTTTCGCGACGCACATCACATCACCGGCGCCCTTGTGGCCATGGCGGAAACCCAAGGCTGTGACCTGCCCGATCTGACGCTGGAGCAGATGAAATCCGCCCATTCCGGCATCACATCTGACGTCTTTGACGTTTTGGGCGTGGAAAATTCCGTCGCATCGCGTACATCTTACGGAGGCACCGCGCCCACACAGGTCCTCGCGCAGGTCGCCCGCTGGAAGGAGATGTTGTCATGAAACGCGCCCTTTGCCTGATCGCCCTGTTGGGCCTTGCCGCCTGCGGAGTGGACGGCGAACCCGAGCGCCCCGTTTCGACCAATGTCGGCATTTCCGTCGGCTCCGGCGGGCATGTCGGGGGTTCGATCGGTGTTTCCCGCGGGCCATTGACCGTTGGTGTGGGCATCTTCTGATCTGATGGCCCCGATCCGCATGATCTATCTGGCCCTCGCGATCTGGGGGGCGATTCATCCGATGTATTACTTTGTCAGCTGGTTCAACGCGAACGGCTATGACCTGATGGCGATGGTGGATGCGTGGCATGTGAATGCCGCCACCAGCGGGCTGGTCTGGGATCTGACCATCGCGGCGGTGGCATTGACGGTTTTCATAATTTCCGAAGTTGCGGTGCGCCGGAACTGGGTGGCGCTGATCGCCATCCCGGCGACCTTTTGCATCGGGGTAAGCTGCGGGCTGCCGCTTTACCTGTTTTTACGCTCGCGGCCTGTGAGCTAACACGCTGGGCTGCGCCAGCTCTGGGGTGGTGCATCCAAGTGTTCCGCCTGTGCGCTTTATGTATGCCAAAGACATCTTCGTTCTCCGGTCCGTGCAGCTTTCACCATTGCACCAGCCCGCGGGAGGGCTGGCGCAGCCCGGCGGCCGTATACGCGGCCTTGACTACGGGCGCGAATGAACTCGGCCGACTCCGAGCTCCGTAAAACTTTCACCAATTTGGAAACAATAACGCCCCATTGTTGCCATTTTCGCAATTTATCCCTGCGATTGAGGCAGAACTGGGTATCAAAAAACGGGGCACAGACTCATGACGGATACAAATTTACAGGCACCACAAGGCGCACTTCTGGACGCGCCGGGCACGGCGAAAAAGGCCGAGGCCCCGATGATCGCACAGGTGGCAAAGGCATACGGGGTCAGCCCGTTTCGCCAGATGCGCGACATCTTTTCGATGCGCCGGGGCGCGCAAAAACTGAGTGGGCCGGAATACTATTCCCTGCGCCTGTTCGATCCGGCAAAATCGCCCACGGACAAGCGTGCGTTTCTGGGGCAAGCCGGGGTCAACGCGCTCAATACGTCGATGAACCCGCCAATGGCCGTGCCGACGCGCGCCTTTGTCGGCAACAAGCTGCTTTATACGAAGCTTTTGACCCAACTCGGCATCCCGACCCCCAAAACCCAAGCGCTGGTCAGCGGATTTCGCGATGCAGGGCAATTGCCTGTGCTGCGCGATGCCGCCGCCGTGGCCACCTTCCTGCGCACAGACGCAACCTATCCGCTTTTCGGCAAACCGCATCACGGCTCTCTCTCCGAAGGATCAGTGCGGATCGAGGCGCGGGAAGGTGACACATTGCGCTTGGGCAATGGCAAGGTCCTGAACGTCGACGCCTTTGCACGCGAGGTGCTGGACCGCTATCCCGGCGGCTTCCTGTTTCAGGACGCGCTCCGCCCGGACCCGGCGATGGCCCGCATCGTGGGGGCCGCCATCGGTTGCGTGCGCATTGTCACGGCCAATGATGGCAGCGGCGCGAAACCGGCCTATGCGGTCTGGAAGCTGCCCGCACCGGATGCGATGTCGGACAACTTCTGGCAGGCAGGCAGCCTGCTGGCCCATCTTGAACTCGACAGCGGCGAGGTGCTGTCCTGTGTTCGGGGCACGGGTCTCAAGTCCGAAGAGATTATTGATCATCCGACTTCTGGCCAGCCGATTGTGGGCGTGACCTTGCCCCATTGGAAAGAGACGCTGAAAATCGCCGTGGATGCCCATGCTGTTTTCCCCGAATTCGGTGTCTGCGGCTTTGACATCGCGGTGACCGGCGACGGGCCAGCGATCGTGGAATGCAACGACAACCCCTCGCATATGCTTTACCAGATCGCCGCCGGGCGCGGTGTCGCAAATGCCGATCTCACCCCCATCTGGGACGCCGTGGCCGCGCGCCAGATCAAGCAGGTCGCCAGAATCCAGACCGCCGGGAGGGCAAAAAAATGATCACGACCGCAGACAAAATCCTTCTGGCCGCCCCAAAAGACCCACGCCCGGCCGCCGCTGAAACCATGGTCGCCGTCGCCCGCCGCTTTGGCGTTGGCCCGCTTGGGCAGATGCGCGAAATGATGGCGCTGCGCTGGGGGCCGGGCAAGCTGGCCAGCCACGAATACTTCTCGACCGGCGCCTATGATCCGGCGCTGTCCAAGGCGCAAAAGCGCGAATACGTGGGCAAGATCGGCAGCTACGAGCTGAACGTCGCCGCATCCCCGATGAAACTGACGGGCACGCGCGCCTTTCTGCGCGACAAGGTGATGTATACCGCCCTTCTGACCCAACTTGGCCTCGCCACAACGCACACCCAGGCCGTGGTGCACGGCGATCGCGTGTTCGGCAATATCACCACGCTGCGCACCCCTGAACAGGTCGAGGATTTCCTGCGCACATCCGCCGTTTATCCCCTGTTTGCAAAGCCTTGCGAGGGTGCGGCCAGTGTTGGTTCGGCCCTGATCGAAAGGCGCGAGGCAGACAGTCTGCATCTGGGCAACGGGCGCGTCGTCCCGGTTGCGCAGTTCGCGCGCGAAGTGGTTGCCGACTATCCCGAAGGCTTCATCCTGCAATCCGCGATCAAGCAGCACAGCGCCATGACAGATATGACAGGCGCATCCGTCGGTACCCTGCGCGTGGTCACGTTGCGCGATGAAAACGGTATTTCGCCGCTCTATACGGTGTGGAAAGTCCCTTCGCCCACGGCCATGTCGGACAATTTCTGGCAGGCGGGCAGCATGGTCGCGCTGATTGATGATCACAGCGGGCAAGTGAAGCAGTGCAATATCGGATCGGGTCCGGCAGCAGAGTGGATCGACAAACACCCCGTCTCGGGTCTCGTCTTCGAAGGCTATCAGATCCCGCACTGGGACAAACTGATCGAAACCGCCTGCACAGGGCACGGTCTCTTTCCCGAATTCGGCGTTGTCGGATGGGACATCGCCATGGGCGAGGACGGGCCGGTGATCATCGAATGCAACGACAACCCCTATCACGTGCTTTGGCAACTTGCCGCGCGCGAAGGCATTCGCAACAACCGTTTCCTGCCCCGGTTTGAGGCGGCCACCGCACGGTCGAACGCCATCCTGCAATCGAAAGTGTCGACCTTCCGCGCCCGCCAAAGCGCGAAATCCGCCAAGAGCTGATTGAACAAGCCTGCACCGGTCGCTATTGGCCGGTGCATGGACCATTTTCTCTACCGCGATGGCGCGCTTTTCGCCGAAGACGTCCCCCTGTCCGAGATTGCGGCAGCGGTTGGCACGCCCTTCTATGTCTATTCAACCGCAACGCTTTTGCGCCACTATACCGTTCTGGATGAGGCACTGGCAGGCACCGACCACCTGGTCTGCTATGCGATGAAGGCGGCCAGCAATCAGGCCATCCTCAAGACGCTGGCGCAGGCTGGCGCGGGCATGGACGTGGTGTCGGGCGGTGAATATCTGCGCGCCAAGGCTGCAGGTGTGCCCGGCGAGCGCATCGTCTTTTCCGGTATCGGCAAGACGGCAGACGAAATCCGCATGGCCCTGACCGGCGGCATCCGCCAGTTCAACGTCGAATCCGAACCCGAGATGGAGGTGCTGAACCGCGTCGCGGGCGAGGTTGGCGTGACCGCCCCCATCACCATCCGGGTGAACCCGGATGTGGACGCCAAAACGCACGCCAAGATCGCCACCGGCAAGTCAGAAAACAAGTTCGGCATTCCCATCGCCCGTGCCCGCGAGGTCTATGCCATGGCCGCTGCGATGGAGCACCTCGAAGTGATCGGCATCGACGTCCACATCGGCTCGCAACTGACCGATCTGGCACCGTTCGAACTGGCCTATCAAAAGGTCGCCGAACTGACCGGGATATTGCGCGCTGACGGGCACAACATCCGCCGCCTCGATCTGGGCGGGGGCCTCGGCATACCATACGCACGCAGCAATGAGGCGCCGCCGCTGCCGGTGGAATACGGCGCGATGGTGCAGCGCACGGTCGGCCATCTGGGCTGCGAGATCGAGATCGAACCGGGCCGTCTGATCGCGGGCAATGCGGGCTGCATGATCAGCGAGGTCATCTATGTGAAATCCGGCGAGGGGCGCGATTTCCTGATTCTGGACGGCGCCATGAACGACCTGATCCGCCCCGCCATGTACGAGGCACACCACGACATCGTGCCCGTGATCGAACCGGAACCGGGCGTCGAACAGGTGCCTTACGACATCGTCGGGCCGGTCTGCGAATCCGGTGACACCTTTGCCAAGCAGCGGATGATGCCGCCGTTGACCGCCGGTGACCTCGTCGCCTTCCGCTCGGCGGGCGCATATGGCGCGGTAATGAGCAGCGAATACAACACAAGGCCCCTGATTCCGGAGGTTTTGGTGAAAGGTGATCAATACGCGGTGATCCGCCGTCGCCCGACCTTTGACGAAATGATAAATCGCGATAGCATCCCCGAGTGGCTTTAGCCGCGCTTAAGGTCGCTTGGCTTTAGCTGCGCGTAAAGTCGAGTGGCTTTGATACGCTCAAAGCCTATATTGAAGGTTCAGGCGCTGTTATGCGCCGCGCCACCGGTAAGGGACGCGAGATATGGCCAGTTTTTCGAAACATGATGTGCGCCGCGGGCTGAGCGCGTTGCGCTGGCCGCTGTTCTGGACCCGCGCGGGCATGTTTGCGGAAAACTTCTGGCGTGCGACGTGGCCGCTTGCCACGGTTGTACTGGCAGTTCTGGCCGTGTTGATGCTGGGCCTGCAGGACAGCTTCATGGTCGAAGCGGTCTGGGCCGCTGCCGTCATCTCGGCCCTCGCTGGGCTTGCGGCGCTGATCTATGCGATCGCGCGCTTCCGCCTTCCGACACAGGGCGCGGCCCTTGTGCGGCTCGACGAAACCCTGCCCGGGCGACCCATTCAGGCGCTGATGGACACCCAAGCGGTGGGCGACGCTGACGCAGCCTCGATGGCCGTCTGGCGCGCGCATCAGGCGCGCATGGCAAAGCGCGCGGCTGAGGCCAAACCCGTGCCCGCCAATCTGCGCATCGCGCGCCGCGACCCTTATGCCCTGCGCTATGTGGCCGTTGTGATATTTGCCGTGGCACTGATCTTTGGCTCGATCTGGCGCGTGGGGTCGGTCACCACCATGACCCCCGGCGCCGGCGAAGGGCTTGCGACCGGCCCGGTTTGGGAAGGCTGGGCGGAAAGCCCGCGTTACACGGGCCGGCCCACCATCTACCTCAACGACATCGCCGAAGGGCCGCTGGAAGTGCCCGCAGGCAGCCTGATCACCCTGCGCCTTTATGGCGAAGTCGGCGCGCTCACCGTGTCGGAGACCGTATCGGGCCGCGTAGGCGAGGTGCCCCCGGCCTCGGCATCAGAACAGGATTTCACCGTCGTGACCTCAGGCGAGATTGCGATCAACGGCCCCGGCGGACGGACATGGTCGGTGGCCGTGATCCCCGACGCCGCCCCGCGCGTGTCGATCCTGAACGCGCCGGACTCGGATGCACTTGGCGAGATGTCACTGCCCTATCAGGCCTCTGACGATTACGGGGTCGAGGCGGGCGAGGCGCGCTTTGCCCTTGATCTCAACGCGGTGGATCGCCGCCATGGCCTTGCCATCGACCCCGATCCGCGCCCCGAACTCACCGTGTCCCTGCCGATGCCCATCGCAGGGGACCGCACCCAGTTCGAAGAATCCCTGATCGAGGATTTTTCCGAACATGCATGGGCCAACCTGCCGGTCACGGTGGTGCTCAGCGTTCTGGACGCCTCCGAACAGCAGGCCGAAACCGCACCGCGTCAGATCGTGCTGCCGGGACGTCGCTTTTTTGACCCGCTCGCGGCAGCGATCATCGAACAACGGCGTGACCTCATGTGGTCGCGCGACAACGCCACCCGGATCGGCCAGATCCTGCGCGCGGTCGCCCACCGCCCCGAGGAAGTCTTTCGCAAGGAAGTCGACCAGTTGCGCCTGCGCCGCGTCATCACCAAGCTGGAGACGCTCGCCAGCTATGGGCTGACCGACGAACAGCAGGACGACATCGCGCGCGATATGTGGGACCTCGCCCTTGGCATCGAAGAAGGGGACCTGTCCAGTGCGCTCGAACGGTTGCGTCAGGCCAAGGAGCGCCTCAATCAGGCGATGCGGGACGGGGCCAGCCCGGCCGAGATCGAAGAACTGATGCGCGAATTGCGCCGCGCCACGGACGACTACATGCGGCAACTGTCGCGGCAGGCGGAACTGGACGAACAGTCCAACCCCGAAAACGGGGGCCAGCAGAACAGCCAGAACCAGATGCAGATGAATCAGGATGATCTGCAGCGGATGATGGACCGCATTCAGGAACTGATGGAACAGGGCCGCATGGCCGAGGCCGAACAGGCGCTGCAGGAACTGCAGGAAATGCTCGAAAACATGCGCGTCACCCAAGGTGAGGGGCAGGGCGGTCAGTCGGCGGGCGAACAGGCGATGGAAGGTCTTGCCGAAACGCTGCGCGAACAGCAGGGCCTGTCCGATCAGGCCTTCCGCGATCTGCAGGAACAGTTCAACCCGGGCGCTCAGGCCGGTGAAAGCCAGGGCAATGAGGGCCGCAATGGCGGTCAGGGTCAGGGTCAGCAGCACTCGCAAGGGGGCGAAGGTCAGGGCGAACAGGGTGACGGTCAGGACGGCAGCGACGGCAACCAGCAGGGTGAGGGCGAGGGGTCTCTTGCCGACCGCCAGCAGGCGTTGCGCGACGAGTTGAGCCGCCAGCAAGGCAGCCTGCCCGGTGCGGGAACACCCGAGGGGGATGCCGCACGCGACGCGCTGGACCGCGCAGGTCGGGCCATGGAGGGCGCCGAAGAGGCGCTGCGCCAGGAAGATTTCGCCGAGGCCATCGACAACCAGTCCCAGGCGATGGAGGCCTTGCGCGAAGGCATGCGCGCGCTGGGAGAGGCGATGCAGCAAGAGGCCCAGAACGGCCAGCAGGGCCAGGGCATGTCGGATTCGGACCGCCGCGCCGATGCACGTGACCCCTTGGGCCGCGATCCCGGTTCAAACGGGTCGGTGGGCACCGAAGAAGGGCTGTTGCAGGGCGAAGACGTCTATCGCCGCGCCCGCGATCTGCTGGACGAAATCCGACGTCGCTCGGGCGAAGGCGAGCGCCCGGATGTGGAACTGGACTACCTCAAGCGGCTGCTCGACCGGTTCTGATATCCTGCGGGATCAGGTCTCTGCCGACGACGCCAAACGATCCAGCCAGGTCAGCAACGCAGTGACCTGACCATCCAGCCAGGCGCGCGCCGTGTCCACAAATGCCACGTAGCTGCTGAGGTACGGATCGACTTGCGGAACGGCCTGCGCAATCTGCGGCGCCATCATGTAGATCGCGCCAAGGATGATCGCCAACAGGATCATCAGGGTAAAGCCGCGGCGAAAGCCGGATTTCGAGGGCGGCGCGACCGCGGTCGCATGTATGTCGCTGGATGGGCCCGAACTGCCCGTCTGACGGTCTCCGGACGAGCGCAGGGTCGAATTGATCTCTTCGATATCGGGCAGCAGGTCACGGCGTGACCCCAATGCGGCGGCGGTTGCGGCGGCCTCACTGACAGTACTTCCGGAGCCTTCTTCGCCGCGCAGCTTGGCGGTGCGCTCCTGCGCCTCGCGGCTGCGGCGCTGATCATCACTTTCGGCGTCCGGCAGACCAAGTTCCGGCTGACTTTCCAGGGTTTCGCCAGCGCGCGCCTTGGTTTCCAGTTCGGCCTCCTGACGCAGAATGTCTGCAACCGACGGGTCAATTTCGCGCCGTTTGGGTTCCGGGGGCGTCTCGACACGCTCTTCATCCTCGGCCGGGGCGTCATCGGGGTCCTGCAGGTCGGCGGGCTGCGCCGCCTCTTCGGCCGGTTCGGGGATGTTGTCCGGGTGGTGCTGAAACCAGGTCTGACCGCAGTTGGAGCATTGCACATCCCGCCCGTCGGTCGGGATCACGTCATCCACCACCTCATATTGCGCGTCGCAATTGGGACAAATCAGCCGCATCTCTGGTCCTGCCTTCTTTTTTAACTCCACCATATGTTGTAGAGGGCATGCAGAAAAGTAATAATTGCGTTGACCGGACCCAGCTTACCAATTGAAACCCGCATGATGCTGAGGCACAACAGGTGCGATGGGCGGGGGCAAACGTGATCGAGCTTGAAAATGTGGCGTATAGTTACGGTGGGGGCGAACTTTTGTCGGATATTTCCGTCAAGCTCGCGCCGGGTTCCTTTCATTTCCTGACCGGCCCGTCGGGGGCGGGCAAGACGACCCTGCTCAAGCTCTGCTATGGTGCGCTGTTGCCCTCCGCAGGCTATGTGCGCCTGTTTCAGACCGATGTGCGTTCGCTGGAACGCGATGACGTGGCGCAACTGCGCCGCAAGATCGGCGTGGTGCATCAGGACGTGCAATTCCTGGACCACCTGTCGGTCACCGACAACGTGGCCCTGCCGCTGACCGTGTCGGGCCGCCACGCCGAGGCCGCAGGCCCTGATCTGGCCGAGTTGATGAACTGGGTCGGCCTGACCAACCGGGCCGACGCCCGTCCACCGCAACTCTCCGGAGGTGAACGCCAGCGCGTTGCCCTGGCGCGCGCGGTGATCATGTCACCCGACATCGTGCTCGCGGACGAACCCACCGGCAACATCGATTGGGAGATGTCCCAACGTCTGCTCACCCTGCTGGTCGAGCTGAACCGCATGGGCAAGACGGTGCTGATCGCGACCCACGACCTTGGCCTGATCCGCGCCGCCAAGGCGCAGGTGCAGGCCCGTGTGCTGCGCATTTCCAACCGCCGCGTGCAACTGGCGGGGGCCGATCTGTGAGGTCCGCTCTCAAGTCCTTGCGCACATTGGTGGCGGGTGATCCCTATGCGGGACGCGTGGTGCCGCCTTCGGGTTTCACGGCGCAACTGACCCTCTTTGCCTCCGGTGCGATGGCCTTTCTGGCGGTGTTCGCGCTGGCCTTGTCGCTGGCCAGCGGACGGCTGGCCGAACGCTGGGGCAACGAACTGGCCGGAACCGCGACCATTCGCATCGTCGCCCCGCAAGACCAACGCGCCCAGCAGACGGCCGCAGCCCTTCAGGTGCTTGAAACCACACCCGGAATCGCGCGCGCGCGGGCACTGAGCGATGCCGAGCAACAAGCGCTTCTGGCCCCGTGGTTCGGCTCTGACCTGCCGCTCGACAGCCTGCCCGTGCCGCGCCTGATCGAGATTGTGAGCGCGGGGCAGGGCTTTGATGCAACCGGCCTGCGGCTGCGTCTGGCTGCCGAGGTGCCGGGGGCCGTTCTGGACGATCATGGCCGTTGGCGCGCACCGCTGGTGGCCGCCGCTCAGCGCCTGCGCCTCTTGGGCTGGCTCGCCGCAACACTGATCGTGGCGGCGGTGGCGGCGATGGTGACGCTGGCGGCCAATGCCGCATTGGCGGCCAATGCGCAGGTCGTGGCCGTGTTGCGCCTTGTCGGGGCGACGGATCGTTACATCGCGCAGGCCTTTGTGCGCCGCTTTACGTGGCGCGCGCTTGTTGGGTCGACCGCAGGGGTTGTGCTGGGGCTGATTGCCGTCTGGCTGCTGCCCTCGGGCGGGGATGCGCCCAGCTTTCTCACCGGGATCGGGTTTCAGGGCATCGGCTGGCTTGTGCCGCTGCTGTTGCCGCTGGTCTGTGCGGTGGTCGCGCTGGCCGCCACCGCCTTTGCCGCCAGCCGCGCGCTGAGGAGCCTGTCATGATCCAGACCATCCGGTCTTACCTGTTCATCGCCCAGATGTACGTGATGATGCTGGTCATCGGCCTTGCCTTTTTCCCCTATGCGCTGTTCGCCAAGGAAGGGGCGCGGCTGTGCTGCAAGACCTTCAGCCGCTGGGTGTTCTGGACGGCAAGTTGGATGATTGGCCTTCGCTGCGAAGTGCGCGGCGACGTCCCCCAGGGCGAAGTGCTGATCGCGGCCAAGCACCAGTCGTTCCTCGATATCATGATGATCTTTACCGCCCTTCCCAAGGCCAAGTTCATCATGAAGCGCGATATCCTGTGGACGCCCATCATCGGGTTTTACGCCAAGCGGCTGGAATGTGTCGCCGTTGATCGGGGCAAGCGCGGGGCCGCCATCGCCAAGATGGTGGCAGATGTCGAGGCCGGACGCGCTGATCCGGGCCAGTTGATCATCTACTCGCAAGGCACCCGCGTCGCACCGGGGGTCAAGGCGCCCTACAAGGTCGGCACCGGCGTGCTTTATGAACAATTGGGCCAGCCTTGTGTGCCCGTGGCAACCAATGTGGGCATCTTCTGGCCCCGCAAGGGCATGTGGCGCAAGCCGGGGCTGGCCGTGGTCGAATTTCTGCCCTTGATCGAAACCGGCATGGATAAAGACGCCTTTCTGGCCCATCTCGAAGAGGTGGTGGAAACGCGCTCGGATGCGCTGATGCGCGAGGGAGGGTTCGACCCCGATGGAGTTCATTGACACCGTAGAAGGGCTCGAAGCGCTCTATGGCACGCCCGGTGCGGCCTCGATCCGCAAAGTGGCCGATCATCTGACGCCGCTTTATGCCAAGTGGATTGCACAGTCGCGCTTTGCCGTGCTGACCACGGTGGGACCGGCGGGCACCGATGGCAGTCCGCGCGGCGATGACGGGCCAGTGGTGACCCCCTTGGATGCGCGCACGCTGGCGATGCCGGACTGGCGGGGCAATCAGCGGCTCGATTCCTTGCGCAACATTGTCGAGGACGGGCGCGTGTCGCTGATGTTCATGGTGCCGGGATCGAACACGGTGGTGCGGGTGAACGGACGCGCCCGGCTGACGGCGGACGAGGCCTTGCGGGCGCAGTTCGAGCAAAAGGGCCGGCAACCGGCCACGGTGATCGTGATTGCGGTGGGCGAGGTCTATACCCAATGCGCCCGCGCCGTGTTGCGCGCCGGATTGTGGAGCCGGAACGATGCGGACGGGTTGCCGACACCGGGCGAAATCCTTGCAGAGGTGTCGGGTGGAGAAGAAGGTGGTGCGGCCTATGATGCCGAATGGCCCGCGCGCGCCGCGCGGACCATGTGGTGAACGTTTCCCGACTTCTCAAAACGGGCCGGAATTATTAAGTAAAATTCCGAGGCCCGTTGTGCCTCGTTAAGGCAGCAGCACTTTGTCGATAGCGTGGATCACACCATTGGTGGCAAAGATGTCGGCCTGAATAACAATGGCATCGTTCACCTTCACGCCCGAGCCGAACTTGCCCACGATCCCGTTCACATCCACGGTGGCCCCGTTCACCGTCGCCACCGTCTGGCGCGTGCCCAGCACGTCCCCGGCGGTGATCTGGCCGGGCACCACGTGATAGGTCAGGATGCTGACCAGCGCGTCCTTGTTTTCCGGCAGCAGCAGATTGTCCACCGTCCCTGCAGGCAGTGCGGCAAAGGCCGCGTTTGTGGGGGCAAAGACCGTGAACGGCCCGGGCCCTTTCAGAGTGTCGACAAGATCAGCGGCCTGCAATGCGGCCACGAGGGTGGAGAAATTGGGATCCCCCGCCGCGATGTCGACGATGTCATCACCTTGCGGTTGCGCACAGGCACTCAGCGCGAGGAGGGCAGCACCGCCCCCGAGAAATTTCAGCGTATTGCGACGATCCATCGATCATATCCTTTCTTCAGTTCACATCTGCAGGGCCATGCGGCTCCGCCTTGAGCCAGCAAAGGCGTTTCTCATCCGAAAAGAAATTCGCATTGCCGCCCGTATGGGATCAAAACGAGTGATCGGCAGGAAAGTTCCTTTGGGGCGCGGCGCAAACGGCAACAGCCCGCCTGCGCCGGGGCGCAGGCAGTTGATTTGGGACGCAAAGGCGGGTTTTGACGACGAAATACGGACCTGTTGGTCAGTCGCTCGCAGGTGCGCCTGACCTTCGGATCAGCTGTGGATCGGCCCCAATCCGCAGGCCAGGGCGGCCTCGCGCACGGCCTCTGAATAGGTCGGGTGGGCATGGCATGTCAGCGCCAGATCCTCGGCCGAGGCGCCGAACTCCATGGACACGCAGATCTCGTGGATCAGATCGCCGGCGGCGGGGCCGATGATATGGGCGCCCAGAATCCGGTCGGTGTCTGCATCCGCGAGGATTTTCACGAACCCGTCGCCCGCGAAATTCGCCTTGGCCCGACCGTTGCCCATGAAGCTGAACTTGCCGACCTTGTACTTTGTCCCCGCCTCTTTCAGCCCCTGTTCGGTGGCGCCGACATTGGCGACTTCGGGGTGGGTGTAGATCACGCCGGGGATCACGTCATAGTTCACGTGCCCATGTTTGCCCGCGATGTGATCGGCGGCGGCCATGCCTTCGTCTTCGGCCTTGTGGGCCAGCATGGGCCCCTCGATCACGTCGCCGATGGCGTAGATGCCGGGCACATTTGTCTGCCAATGGGCATCAACCGCGATCTGGCCACGCTTGGTCATCGCAATGCCCAATGCATCAAGGCCAAGGCCTTCGGTGTAGGGTTTGCGCCCCGTCGCGACCAACACGATGTCGGCATCCACAACGTGTTCGCTGTCATCCTTGCGCAACTTGTAGGTAACCTTGGCCTTGGTCTTGGTCGCGTCGACCTTCTGAACGGCGGCTCCCATGGTAAAGCTCAGACCCTGTTTGGCCAGCAACCGCTGGAACGTGCGCTGCACCTCGGCGTCCATGCCGGGGGTGATCGCATCGAGAAACTCGATCACCTCGACCTCTGCGCCCAGACGGGAATAGACCGAACCAAGTTCGAGCCCGATTACGCCAGCGCCGATCACCACCATCTTCTTGGGCACCTTGCCCAGTTCCAGCGCGCCGGTGGAGGTCACGACCACCTTTTCATCCACCTCGACGCCCGGCAGGGAGGAGGGTTCGGAGCCGGAAGCGATGATGATCGACTTGGCCTCGTGCACGTCCTCACCGACCTTGACCTGCCCAACGGCCGGAATGCTGCCCCAGCCTTTCAACCAGTCGATCTTGTTCTTTTTCATCAGGAATTCGACACCTTTGGTGTTCTGCCCGATCGTGTCATCCTTGTAGGCCAGCATCTGTTTCCAATCGACCGATGGCGACTTGCCCTTCAGACCCATGGCGGCAAAGTTGTGCTCGGCCTCGTGCAGCATGTGCGAGGCATGCAGCAGCGCCTTGGACGGGATGCAGCCCACGTTCAGGCAGGTGCCGCCCAGCGTCTCGCGCCCCTCGACGATGGCGGTTTTGAGGCCCCGTTGCGCGCAGCGGATCGCGCAGACATAGCCGCCGGGGCCGGAGCCGATGATGATCACGTCGTAAGAAGCCATGTCTTTGGTCCTTTGTTTTTGGGTCGGGACGGGGGCGCTGCCCCCGAAACCCCCGTGGTATTTTTGGTCAGAAGAAACTCACAAAAGGGCGGCGATCAGCATGCACACCGTGGCCGAAAAGCCGACAAACCAGATGTAGCTGCGCCAGGGCGTCCAGCCAAAGGCGTAGGCTGGCACATAGGCGATGCGGGCGGCGAGATAGAGATAGGCACATGTTGACGTGACCGTGCCGGATTTTTCGCCCAGTGTCACCACCACGCAGGCGATGGTGAACAGGATCAGCCCTTCGAAATGGTTGTCGAGCGCGCGGTAAAGGCGCGCGGTGCGGGTGCTGAGCAGATCCTCGATGTCGCCGCCCAATCGCGCGCGATCCCGTGGTGACATGGTTTTGCCCTGGCCAAGTTCGAGGTTTGCCGGGATGGCCATCAGCACGAATTGCACGACTTGCAGCAGGGCAGCGAGGGTCAGTACGGTGAGTTCCGGGGTCATGTGACGGGCATCATCCCAACAGCGGCGGGATCATGAGCGCGAGCCCCGCCAGAGACGTGAACCACGCGATGGAGCGCCCGAAGGGAATGCCCGAGGCAAAGACAGGAACATAGGCGACGCGCGCCCAGAACCAGATCGCGGCCCCCAAGGCGGTGGTTTCACTGCCCAGATCGGTGACCTTGAGCATCAGCGCCAGGGCGACGAAGGCGGGCAGGTTGTAGACATAGTTGCGCAAACCCCGTTCCAGCCGCCCGGCAACAGGGCTGGGGTCGCGCGCTTCGTCCTGGGTGCCAATGGCCCATCCGATCCCCTTGGTCAGGGCAGAGAAGGTCGCCTGCACGAACATGTGCACGATCAGCAGGATGACGGCATAGGTGAGGTAGGTGAGTTCGGGGGTCATTTTTTCATTTCAACTATATCAGTCTTGATTGCGAGTGCATTCAAGTTTCCACCACGCCACTGAGCAAAAGTACAAGTCCAATGATGAGAGAACCGATGCAAATAATCGCCATTCCTGCATTGACGGAAATCACCCATCGATCCCAATACCTGTGCCAAGCAGTATCAGGGTGTGCCGCGGTGTATGTATAGGAAATCAACAACGCAATCAGGATAGAGCATATTCCAACGACAAATGATGTCATAGCTTGTTTAATTACGCAGATTTTTACAGTAATAGATGTCTGCGCAGACGCATTGCCTAAAAAAGTCATAAGCGCCAATAATGCGCCTCCGTGCAAGACGATCATTGTCCGTACAAAAGACATGCCCAGAGCATCTGCTCGTTCCAGACGAGATATTTCCGACTCATCTCTTTTCAATTGCGTTTCCACCCAGTCATAGAAACCGTCGGCGGGGTGAAACCCCGCCTTACCGCTTTTGAGTAGGGTGGGGTTTCACCCCACCACACCATCACAAATCCATCAACAACCGCCGTGGATCCTCCAGTGCTTCTTTCACCCGCACAAGGAAGGTCACCGCGCCTTTGCCGTCCACGATCCGGTGGTCATAGGACAGCGCCAGATACATCATCGGACGGATCACCACCTGACCGCCAATCGCCATGGGGCGATCCTGGATCTTGTGCATCCCCAGAATCCCCGACTGCGGCGGGTTCAGGATGGGCGAAGACATCAGCGATCCATAGACCCCGCCATTGGAGATCGTGAACGTCCCGCCCTGCATTTCGGCCATGCTCAGCTTGCCGTCCCGCGCGCGCGCGCCCTTCTCGGCGATTGCCTTTTCGATGGCGGCAAAGGACATCGCATCCGCGTCACGAATGACCGGCACCACAAGACCCGTGGGCGTGCCCGCGGCAATGCCCATATGGACAAAGTTCTTGTAGACGATGTCGGTCCCGTCGATCTCGGCGTTCACCTCGGGCACTTCGCGCAACGCATGCACGCAGGCCTTGGTAAAGAAGGACATAAAGCCCAGCTTGACCCCGTGTTTCTTCAGGAACAGGTCCTTGTACTCGTTGCGCAGGGCCATCACCTCGGTCATGTCGACCTCGTTATAGGTGGTCAGCATGGCGGCGGTGTTCTGGCTGTCCTTGAGGCGGCGGGCGATGGTCTGGCGCAGACGGGTCATCTTGACCCGTTCCTCGCGGGCGGCGTCATCGGCAGCGACCGGGGCACGTGGGGCGGGCGCGGTCGCCGCAGGCGCCGGGGCGGACCCCGCTGCGGCAACGGCGCGGGCCACATCGTCTTTCATCACCCGGCCATCTCGGCCAGATCCGGTCACCGCATCACGGCTGATCCCGGCCTCGGCCATCGCTTTCTTGGCAGCGGGGGCGTCTTCGACATCCTTGCTGGCG
This sequence comes from uncultured Tateyamaria sp., assembly GCF_947503045.1. Lineage (GTDB taxonomy): Bacteria > Pseudomonadota > Alphaproteobacteria > Rhodobacterales > Rhodobacteraceae > Tateyamaria. The sequence goes on along the minus strand of NZ_CANNCF010000002.1, from coordinate 52,464 downwards.
GCCGGGGCAGGGGCCGGGGTGGCGGCCGCCGCAGGGGCCGCAGCAGCACCTGTACCGGAGGACGAGATCACAGCCAGCTTGGCGCTTGCATCCACGGTTGTGCCTTCAGGCGCGGTGATTTCGGCCAGGACGCCAGCAGCGGGGCTTGGCACCTCGACGCTCACCTTGTCGGTCTCCAACTCGCACAGCATCTCGTCCTGCGCGACGCTGTCGCCGACGGCCTTGAACCACGTGCTGACGGTCGCCTCTGTCACCGACTCGCCCAGTGTGGGCACCATCACATCGACAGAGGCACCACCGGCGGCAGCGGCCGGTGCTTCGGAGGCGGCGGCCTTGGCTTTGGGCGCGGACGCCGCGGCAGCGCCACCTTCGGCAATGGTGGCGAGCAGCGCGTCGACGCCAACGGTTTCACCCTCGGCGGCGATGATATCGGCCAATGTGCCTGCCACCGGACTTGGCACCTCCACGGTCACCTTGTCGGTTTCCAGCTCGCACAGCATTTCGTCAACGGCGATCGCCTCGCCGGGCTTCTTGAACCACGTCGCAACGGTGGCTTCGGTAACGCTTTCGCCCAAGGTGGGTACGCGGACTTCGGTTGTCATGGTCTTATTTCCCTTTGATGGTCAGCGCTTCGTCAACGAGAGCGGCTTGTTGGGCTTTGTGGTTGCTGGCCAGACCCGTGGCGGGCGAGGCGGACGTGGCGCGGCCCACGTAAACGGGGCGGGTGTGCTTGGCCTTGATGCGGCCAAGAACCCATTCGAGGTTGGGTTCGATAAAGGTCCAGGCCCCCTGGTTCTTGGGCTCTTCCTGACACCAGATCATCTCGGCCTTCTTGAACCGTTCCAATTCCTTGACCGCCGACTGGGCGGGGAAGGGATAGAACTGCTCAAACCGCATCAGGTAGACATCATCGATCCCGCGGGCATCGCGTTCTTCCAGCAGGTCGTAATAGACCTTGCCCGAACACATCACCACGCGCTTGATCTTGTCATCGGCCACCAGTTCGGTGTCCGAATTGCCGTGCTGGGCGTCGTCCCACATGATCCGGTGGAAACTGCTGCCGGTCTTGAACTCTTCGGCCTTGGACACCGCCAGCTTGTGACGCAACAGCGATTTGGGCGTCATCAGGATCAGCGGCTTGCGGAAATCGCGGTGGATCTGGCGGCGCAGGATGTGGAAATAGTTGGCCGGTGTCGTGCAGTTGGCGACGATCCAGTTGTCCTGCCCACACATCTGCAGGAACCGCTCCAACCGGGCGGAGGAGTGTTCGGGCCCTTGCCCTTCAAACCCGTGAGGCAGCAGCACAACCAGACCGGACATGCGCAGCCACTTGGACTCGCCAGAGCTGATGAACTGGTCGAACATGATCTGCGCACCGTTGGCGAAATCGCCGAACTGCGCCTCCCACAGGGTGAGGGCGTTGGGTTCAGCCAGCGAATAGCCATACTCAAAGCCCAGCACCGCATATTCGCTCAGCATCGAGTCGATGACCTCGTATTGGGCCTGCCCGGTGCGGACGTTGTTGAGGGGGTAATAGCGCTCTTCCGTCTCCTGATTGACGAGGCCGGAATGGCGCTGCGAAAACGTCCCGCGGGTCGAATCCTGCCCGGCCAGACGCACCGGATAGCCTTCGGTCAGCAACGAGCCAAAGGCGAGCGCCTCGCCCGTCGCCCAGTCAATGCCGGTGCCGGTCTCAAACATCCTGGCCTTGGCATCCAGCAGCCGTTCGACCGTCTTGTGCAGGGGAATACCGGAGGGCACCGTGCTCAGCGCGCGGCCCACATCGTCAAACGTCTTTTTGGGGATGGCCGTCTTGCCGCGCTGGTACTTCGTTTCCGCCGATTTATCGAGGTGCGACCACTTGCCATCCAGCCAGTCGGCCTTGTTCGGGCGGTATTCCTTGCCGGCCTCGAACTCGTCATTCATGCGGGCCTGAAAGGCGGCCTTCATGTCTTCGATCTCGCCTTCGGGGATCAGCCCATCCTTGACCAGCCGTTCGGTATAGAGGGTCAGCGTGGTCTTATGCTTCTTGATCTTCTTGTACATCACCGGGTTGGTGAACATGGGCTCGTCGCCCTCGTTGTGTCCAAAGCGGCGATAGCAGAAGATGTCGATAACCACGTCCTTGTGGAATTTCTGGCGGAATTCGGTGGCGACCTTGGCGGCATGGACCACGGCCTCCGGATCATCACCGTTCACGTGGAAAATCGGGGCCTCGACCACCAGCGCATTGTCGGTGGGATAGGGGGAAGACCGGGAAAAGTGCGGCGCCGTCGTGAACCCGATCTGGTTGTTGACGACGATATGCATGGTGCCACCCGCACGGTGACCGCGCAGGCCCGACAGGGCGAAACACTCGGCCACAACCCCTTGCCCGGCAAAGGCCGCGTCGCCGTGCAGCAGGATGGGCATGACCGTGGTGCGCTCGGGGTCGTTGTTCTGATCCTGTTTGGCGCGCGCCTTGCCCAAAACGACGGGGTTCACTGCCTCAAGGTGGCTGGGGTTGGCCGTCAAGCTCAGGTGCACGGTGTTGCCGTCAAATTCCCGGTCGGATGACGCACCAAGGTGGTATTTCACATCACCCGATCCATCCACATCCTCGGGCTTGAAACTGCCCCCTTGGAATTCGTTGAAAATCGCCTTGTAGGGCTTGGCCATCACGTTCGCCAACACGCTCAGACGCCCCCGGTGGGGCATGCCGATCACGATGTCCTGCACGCCAAGGCTGCCGCCGCGCTTGATGATCTGCTCCATCGCGGGGATCAGGGATTCACCGCCATCCAGACCAAAGCGTTTGGTGCCCATGTATTTGACATGCAGGAATTTTTCAAAACCCTCGGCCTCGACCATCTTGTTGAGGATCGCCTTGCGGCCCTCGCGGGTGAACTGGATTTCCTTGCCCAGCCCCTCGATGCGCTCTTTCAGCCAACCCGCCTCTTCGGGGTTCGAAATATGCATGTATTGCAGCGCGAATGTGCCGCAATAGGTGCGTTTGACGATGTCGAGGATCTCGCGCATCGACGCCACGTCCAGCCCCAGAACCTTGTCGATAAAGATCGGGCGATCCATGTCGGCCTCGGTAAAGCCGTAGGATTTCGGGTCCAGCTCCGGGTGTGGCTCGGTGCTGCGCATGCCCAGCGGGTCGAGGTCCGCCACCAGATGGCCCCGGATGCGATAGGCGCGGATGATCATCAGCGCGCGGATGGAATCCAGCACGGCGCGCTTGACCTGATCGTCACTGACGGCGACGCCCGACTCGGCCGCCTTGGCCTTGATCTTGTCACCGGCCCCTTTGACCTCGGCCGGGGCCGCCCACTCGCCTGTCAGGGCCTGGGTGAGGTCATCACCCGGCATCGGCGGCCAGTCACTGCGCGCCCAGGATGGCCCCGCCGCCTCATGCTTGACAGAAACCTCGTCATCGCCCATCGCCTTGAAAAACGCCTGCCACGCTTCGTCCACGGCGTGCGGGTCATTGGCGTAGCGGGCGTACATCTGTTCGAGGTACTCCGCATTGTGCCCCTGCATAAAGCTTGAGGCACGGAACTGGTCGTTGGGGGATTGGTCGGTCATGGGGTTACCTCATTGTTTTGATCCGAGGGTGCGGGTTGGGCGCTCGGGCCAGTGAGAATCCAGAAGGCGCGGAAGATGGGCAGCGCCCATATGATTGTGACGACAAAAAAAACTTCGGGCTCGGACGCGTAGAGTTTGTCGTCCAAGGCGGCCAGGAAAAACAGATTTGCGACGAGAATAATCGGGCTGAGGATCAGGATAGGCCACACCCATCTGTCTTGATCGCGCAACCGCCTGACGGCCGCGGCATGTGCCGGAACGAGTGTGACAACATAGACAATGACGGCGGCCCAGATGAAGACAATTGCCGACACAAATATCATGCCCTTTACGCTGAGGTAAAAGTACCAGAATTCCGAGCGGGAGGTTTGGCCGGAGAACGTCGCATATTTTTGAAAGCAGGTTTTTACGGACGTGGTCAGGGTCATATACGACACCTTCCCGCCAAGCTGGGGCAGCCTGACGCGCCGGACCCAATGGCTCTGCCGCGAAACGGCAACGCATATGCGGCACGACGATCCATCACCCCAAGTTCACCTTGACCGAAAATCCCAACTCAAATCGCACGTCCATAACCCGTCCCTTCACGCGTCTTCCCTCCACTGGGGCGGTCCTTCCGCCCCTAGATTTGCCGTCTCCCAAGGCCCACATCCGGGGCCCATCTCTCTCCTCAAAGGTTAAGGGATGGTAAATTCGCCCCTGTAACCCATTGATTTTCCTGCGGTGTGGTGATGTCCCAGCGTGGGACAGCCCTCACTTGTTGATCGCCTCCATCACCGCCTCGCCCAGCGTTGCCGGGCTGTCGGCCACCACGATCCCCGCGGCGCGCATGGCTTCGATCTTGTCTTCGGCCCCACCTTTGCCACCGGCGACAATCGCGCCTGCGTGGCCCATGCGGCGCCCCGGAGGGGCGGTGCGGCCCGCGATGAAACCGGCCGTCGGCTTCCAGCGGCCCTTCTTCTTTTCGTCGGCGAGGAACTGTGCGGCGTCCTCTTCGGCGCTGCCACCAATCTCGCCGATCATGATGATCGAGGTGGTTTCGTCATCGGCCAAGAACATCTCCAAAACGTCGATATGCTCGGTCCCCTTGATCGGGTCGCCGCCGATGCCAACGGCGGAGGACTGACCGATGCCCAGATCGGTGGTCTGCTTGACCGCCTCATAGGTCAGCGTGCCGGAACGGGACACAACCCCGCAGGACCCGCGCTTGTGAATGTGACCGGGCATGATGCCGATCTTGCAGGCGTCCGGCGTGATGACACCGGGGCAGTTGGGACCGACAAGGCGCGACTTCGACCCATCCAGCGCGCGCTGCACCCGCATCATGTCGAGCACCGGAATACCCTCGGTGATGCACACGATCAGGGGCATCTCCGCATCGATGGCCTCAAGGATCGAATCCGCGGCAAAAGGCGGAGGCACGTAGATGACGCTCGCATTTGCCTCGGTCATCGCCATCGCCTCGTGGACCGAGTTGTAGACGGGCAGGTCCAGATGGGTCTGCCCACCCTTGCCGGGGGTGACGCCGCCGACCATCTTGGTGCCATAGGCGATCGCCTGCTCTGTGTGGAACGTGCCTTGCGAGCCGGTCAGGCCCTGGCAGATCACCTTGGTGTTTTCGTCAATCAATACGGCCATGTGGGGCGTCTCCTTGGGGTATTTCGGGGGATGTCTTTGTCATGCGGCCATCTGCGGTTTGCGCAGCAGCACCTTGATATTGTCGTCGACGGGAAGGCCAATGCGATTGACCAGATGGGTTGTAAACCCGGCGCGCCGCACGGTGTCGCGCAAGGTCGCGTAGGTGAAATAGGTGACATGGTCGGGGTAGCGGAACCCGCACCATTTGGGCCCGATCACATGCCGGTTGATCGATCCAAAGTTGGGCACCCGGACATAGACGGCACCGCCGGGTTTCAGGGCGCGAAACACGCCTTTCAGGATGCCCATCAGGTCGATCTCGTGTTCGAGATAGGAATGCATCAGCACGCCATCAAACATCTCGGCCTCGAAATCCCAGACCGCCTCGGCGCCTGCCCCATGCACGCAATAGCCACCGCGGGCACGCATATGGGCATCGGCCTCGGCATGCAGTGCGCGGCTGAGTTCGATGCCATAGGGGATCATCGGTTCGGGTATGTTCTGGTGGCTGCCGCAGCCGATATCCAGCACCTTGCCGTTGTTGAACCACGCGCCCATCTTGGCGTGCTTGCCCTTGTGGGTCAGGCCAAACTGCTGGCGCAGCTTGCGGATCGCAGGGCTGAGGCCGGTCGAGCCACCCGTCTTCTTCTTTTCCACATAGGTCTTTTCCCACGCAAAATCTTCCTCAAGCGCCTCGTAGGCGACCGGGTTGCGCAGGTAGGTCAACGTGCAGGTATCGCAGGTCGCCACGTGCCATTCATCCCGGCTGTAGGGGTCCAGCTTGGTCGCTGAGGGGGTTTCGCAACCGGGGCAGGGGCGCAGTTCGCTCATTCGCTCAACCCCATCCCGGGGGGAAGACGGTCGACGCGGATGAACGTCTCGGGGCCCTTGCGGGTCCCGATATGCACCACCGCCACGCGTTTGCGCAACAACTCACGCGCATCGAGATAGGCGGTGCCATCGTTTGCGGCGAAGGGCGGGGTCAGCGGGATCGAGGTGCCAAAGACAGGCGGTTTGGCCATCTTGGCCTGCACTTTGGTCACGGCATCCGCCGCGTGATCGCCGTCAAAGACCACTTCGCAGCGCCGTTCGGCATACGCTGGGGTGTTGGGGGCAGGTTCCAGCGTCTTGTCCCAGAAGGTGAGGGTAAAGGGCAGCGGGTCACCGACAAGGTCGGCCATATTGGCGTGCGCCTGCGCAGGGGTCTGACCGGCCTTGAAGCAATAGGCAGTAAAGGCGTCGATGGCCGGGTGGGCGGTTGCGGCTAGCGCGACGGAAGAAGCAACGATCCCCGCTACAATTCCGGCCCCATCAGATGCAAACCGGAGATTCAGGGACAAGCCGCTACCGGTCTTGTTGCGGCTGCGCGCCTCCCCCCTGGTCAACCGATTGCGGCGCAAGCACTGCATTCATCCACCCGCCACTGCAAATCGGACATAAAGACGGCCTTCGACATTCGTTGGACGGCCAATCGACACGAGCTCTTCGGAGCCTGCAAGACGCGGAACGGACGTCACCTGTTGTGCTGATTTCAACCCGCCGGTGACCGTCGAACAGCGCCCGTCGATCAATTTGACCGACAAATCATAGTCCTGATGATAATAGGTCAGCGTCTGGGCATTCTGCACAAACCCGCCAATCGCCGCCAATGCCTCAGGGGCGCGGCGAAAACTGGGGCGTGTGGCCAGGCAGGCGGCCCTTATCACGTCAGATGCAATTTTTGGGGTGACGGCGCGCGATCCCGGCCCGGCCGCAAAGGCCACCGGAACGGTGTCCGTTGCGACTGCCGGAACGGCCTGACCATCGGATACACCCGTCTGGCAGGCCGCAACGCCGACCAGGGCCAATGTGGCAAGCATCGCCTTCATTGGATTACCCCTTAACGGCCTTCACGATCTTCTGCGCACCGTCCTTGAGGTCGTCCGCCGCGATCACGTCCAGACCGGAGGAGTTGATGATCTCCTTGCCCGCTTCGACATTCGTGCCCTCAAGCCGGACAACCAGCGGCACTTTCAAACCAACCTCCTTCACGGCGGCCACCACCCCTTCGGCGATCACATCGCAGCGCATGATGCCGCCAAAGATGTTGACCAGAATGCCTTTGACCTGTGGGTCCGAGGTGATGATCTTGAACGCTTCGGTGACCTTTTCCTTGGTCGCGCCACCACCCACGTCGAGAAAGTTGGCAGGCTCGGCCCCATAGAGCTTGATGATGTCCATCGTCGCCATGGCCAGACCGGCACCGTTCACCATGCAGCCAATCTCGCCATCCAGCGCGATATAGTTGAGGTCGTATTTGGAGGCGGCGAGTTCCTTGGGGTCTTCCTCGGTCTCGTCGCGCAATTCGTTGATGTCGGCGTGGCGGTACATGGCGTTGCCGTCAAAGCTGATCTTGGCATCCAGCACTTTCAGATCACCGCTGTCGGTCACGATCAGCGGGTTGATCTCCAGCATCTCCATGTCTTTTTCCATGAACGCTTTGTACAGCAGGCTCATGAGGCCGACGCATTGCTTGACCTGCTTGCCGCTCAGACCCAGCGCAAAGGCGATGCGGCGGCCATGAAAGGCCTGATAGCCAGTGGCCGGATCAACGGAAAAGCTCAGGATTTTTTCGGGGGTGGAGGCGGCAACCTCTTCGATGTCCATGCCGCCCTCGGTCGAGCAGACAAAGCTGACGCGGGAGGTCTGGCGATCGACCAGCAGGGCGAGATACATCTCGGTCTCGATGCCCGAGCCATCTTCGATATAGATGCGGTTGACCTGCTTGCCGACGGGGCCGGTCTGGTGGGTGACCAGCGTGCGGCCCAGCATCTTTTTGGCCTCTTCGGCGGCCTCAGATGCGGACTTGGTCAGGCGCACGCCGCCCTTCTCGCCAGCATCGGCCTCTTTGAACGTCCCCTTGCCACGCCCGCCTGCATGGATCTGCGCCTTGACCACCCAAAGTGGGCCGTCCATTTCGCCTGCCGCGGTCTTGGCGTCTTCGGCGCGCAACACGACGCGACCGTCCGAAACGGGTGCCCCGTAGCTGCGCAAGAGGGCTTTGGCCTGGTATTCGTGGATGTTCATGAGCGTAGGGTCCCGTATTGATGCATCTCAGTTGGCCCTATACGAACAGGACTGAAGACGGCGTAAACCAGCAATGTGCCGAAGACGCGGATTTTGCGCAGAAAAGTGAAATTTGTGATCACTGCCCAAAAAAGTGTGATCACAAAAAAACGATCTGACATCAAAAGGGAATCAAGTGACCTCAGCGCCGACCCGTAAAACCGACCTGCGCGGCCCCTCCGATTGGGGGGTGGTGATGACGGTGAACGAGCCCGCAGCACTTGTTCTGTGCAATGTGCGCTGGCACCTCGCGACGGGCGCGTGCGCGGTGCACGTGTTCCTGGACGATGCAGGCGATCCCGTGGCGCGCGAATTGGGGGCGATTGACGGGTGTCATGTGACACTTTGCGATGACGCCTATTGGGCCGTCCATCGCGGGCAAAAGGGGCGCCCAGCCTCGCAGATGCGCCGCCAGAGCATCAACGCCCATGTCGCCAAAACCGCTGCGCAGATCGACTGGCTGTTTCACATCGATGCGGATGAATTCATCTGGCAGGACGGCGATTTTGCGGGCGAATTGGCGGCACAGGGTGACATAAGCAAGGCCGTGAACCTGACCGTGCTCGAGCGGCTGTTTCCACAAGGAGCGCAGCAGTCACTGTTTGACGGTTCATTCCGCGCAACCTCCGCACTGTCAGAGACGGACGCGCAGATGGCTTTCGGCGAATTCGCGCCCTTCATGAAGCGGGGGCAGTATTCGCACGGGGCGGGCAAAAGCGGCATCCGCACCAGCGCGGATTTGCGGCTGGGCGTGCATCACGCCACCCGCACCGGCTCCGAAGGGCGGCAGCGGCGCGCGGCGCACCATATCGCGACGACCGCCCGTCTGCTGCATTTTGACGGGGTCACGCCGCTGCACTGGCTGGCCAAGGTGCTGCGCTACAAACGCACGCCGCCGCGGGTGCAGGGGGCACTGCTGCAACCCCATCGGGCGGCACAAGTGGCGTGGATGATGGAACGCAGCACAGAGCTGGGCACAGCGCGCGACGCGCACCACGCGCTATTTGCCCTGACTTCAGACCGACAAAAGCGGCTGGAACAGTTCGATCTGCTGCAAGACATCCCCTTTGATCCCGCCGCGCGCATCGGGGCGGGCACGCCTGACCTGTCCCCGGCCGCCTTCGATGCGGACCTGCTCCAGCGCAATCCGTGGATCCGGGACAACCTGATAGGCGACTAGCTTGCGGGCGCCGTCTCCTCCGCCGTCTTGCAGGCGCGCCATTTGCGGTACAGCAGATACAGCAGACCCATCGTCGGCAGGAATGTGATCAGAAAGGGCAAATCAAGGGCGATCTCGAAAAAGAGGATCACGCCGACGCCGCCCAGAATGCGGTTGCGGTCCTTTTTGAACTGTTTGCGCAAGGGGGTATCTTCTTGCGGTTCGTCCGGAACGGGCTGCGCGAGGGCGGGATCAGGGGGCGGCGGACTGTGCGCCACCTTGGGCCCGAGATTGTCCAGAAGGCGCGGCGCGCTCACCCCGTCGGCAACCACGGCATAGACCCCGATCTCTTCGGCGAGATGCTTGGGGGTGGCGGGACCAAGGGGGCGCAACTCAACCGACCCCAACTTGCCATGGGCGTGGTCATAGACATGTTGCGAGATCAGGATGCCGCCGATTTCAGCCATTTCCTGCAGGCGGGCGGCGATGTTCACACCGTCCCCCAGCAAATCGGCCCCTTCGATGATCACATCACCCAAGTGCACACCGATCCGAAACGGCAACAGGCCATCGCCCGCGTTCAGCGTCACCTGAATGTCCGTGGCGCAGCGCACGGCGCGCACAACGGACGGAAATTCGGCGATCAGCCCATCGCCCGAGGTGTTGGCAATGCGCCCGCCCGCCTCGGTGATGGCGGTGTCGATGACCGAGCGCGCGGCGCGCAGGGCCTGCACGGTGCCTTCCTCGTCGCGGTTCATGCGGCCGGAATAGTTGGCAGCATCGGCGGCAAGGATCGTGGTCAGTTTGCGGTCTATGGGGCGCGGCTGGGACATGAGGGGCATATAGCAACGAAAAAGGCCGGACGCGACTGCGCCCGGCCAGAAAAATCACGAAAAAGGGGTCGGATCAGGTCAGGCTGTCGTCAATGCCCTTGCAGGCCTCGACCAGACCCTTGACGGCGGCAACCGAGCTGTCGAACATCGCCTGCTCGTCCTTGGTCATCTGGATGTCGATCACCTTTTCCACGCCACCGGCGCCGATCACGGTGGGCACACCCACATACATGCCCTTGAGGCCAAGGGCCCCGTCCACGTAAGCGGCGCAAGGCAGCACGCGTTTCTGATCCTTGAGGAAGGCTTCGGCCATTTCGATGGCAGAGGTCGCGGGCGCATAGAAGGCCGAGCCGGTCTTCAGCAGGCCAACGATTTCCGCACCACCATCACGGGTCCGCTGCACGATGGCATCCAGTTTCTCCTGGCTGGTCCAGCCCATCTTGACGAGGTCGGGCAGGGGGATACCGGCCACAGTCGAATAGCGGGTCAGCGGGACCATGGTGTCGCCGTGGCCGCCCAGAACAAAGGCGGTGACATCACGCATCGACACGCCGAACTCTTCGGCGAGGAAGTGGCGGAAACGGGCGCTGTCCAGCACACCGGCCATGCCGCAGACCTTTTCATGGGGCAGACCCGAGAATTCGCGCAAGGCCCAGACCATCGCGTCCAGCGGGTTGGTGATGCAGATGACAAAGGCGTTGGGCGCGTGATCGCGGATGCCTTCGCCGACGGATTTCATGACCTTGAGGTTGATGCCCAACAGGTCATCGCGGCTCATGCCCGGCTTACGGGGCACACCGGCGGTGACGATGCACACATCCGCGCCCGCAATGTCCGCATAGGATTGCGTGCCGCTCATCTTGGCGTCGAACCCTTCGGAGGGGCCGGATTCCGCGATGTCGAGGGCTTTGCCTTCGGGCGTGCCTTCGGAAATGTCGAACAGGACCACATCGCCCAGCTCTTTTATCGCTGCGAGGTGGGCAAGGGTGCCGCCAATCTGACCGGCGCCGATCAGGGCAATCTTGGGTCTGGCCATTTGTGAAATTCTCCGCACTAGGGGTTTTCGTTGGCGCGGTGCCTAACGCGCATGGACGCGCCGTGCAAGTGTGCTGCGCTGCGGCACGGACATTCGTGATCGCTGGCAGGGCGCAACGCCTTGGGCTAAAGGGTGGGGAAGGCGGGTTTTTTCGACGGGGCAGGACATGTTGCAGCTGGATATCTGGTTTTTTGCCATCGCCGCCCCCGCGATCGTCTTTGCCGGGATTTCCAAGGGCGGGTTTGGTTCGGGCGCGGCCTTTGCGGCCACATCGATTCTGGCGCTGGTGCTGGAACCGGGCATCGCGCTGGGCGTCACGCTGCCCTTGCTGATGCTGATGGATGCCGCGGCCTTGCGCCCCTATTGGGGCAAATGGGACTGGGCCATATCCGGGCGCATGATTATCGGAGGGTTACCGGGCGTCGCACTCGGGGCATGGCTTTTTGCGCGCACGGATGGCGACGTGTTTCGGGTTCTGATCGGTGTCATCTCGATCGCGTTTGTGATCTGGCAGGTCAGCCGGGCGCGGGGTTGGGTGCGCATGGCCGAACAGGCGCTGCCGGGATGGGTCGGCCTGCTGACCGGGGCGGTGGCCGGGTTCACCAGCTTTGTCAGCCATGCTGGCGGGCCGCCGGCGGCGGTGTATCTGTTGTCGCTCAAGCTGGGCAAGACGGCCTATCAGGCCAATACAGTGCTGATCTTTACGGCTGTGAACGTGTTCAAATTCGTGCCTTATGCCTTTCTGGGGATGTTCACGCTGCAGACCTTCACGGCCAATCTGGCGCTTGCGCCCTTTGCGCTTTTGGGCACGTGGCTGGGGGTCAAGGCGCATCACCTGGTGCCGGAGCGCGCCTTTTTCCTGCTGACTTACGTGCTGTTGATCATGACTGGGACCAAACTGATCTGGGACGGGCTGACCTGACCGGCCCGGCCGCGCACATGAAAAAGGCGCACCAAAGGGTGCGCCTTACGGGCCAGTTGGGTCCGTGGTGGTTTGCTCAGGCGTCGTTGCCTTTGGCAGGCAGCGCCTCGGCCAGTTCTTCAAAGGCCTGACCGCTGGCAATCAGGCAGGTCATGCCGTTCGGTGAGGTCACGGTGATGGTCCACGACCCGGATTCTTCAGAGGCAAACACCTCGATCACCGCATTGTTGGCGCCCAGCCCCATGGACTGGCGGGTTTCGCCGTAGCCTTCGGCCAACCGGTTCACCACAAGGTCGCGCGGACCGCAATTCCGGTTCTGCTGGGCCGCGGCCAGTGTCGTTGTCACAAGGTTCAGCGCAGCGGCAGTGACGAGTGCACCCATCGTCATCAAAGTCGTTTTCCGTTTCATTTTGTTCAGCCTTTCACAATGGAAGGCGTCACCTCTGGTCATCTGGCCCAACCGGACTGCCCGGTGATGACCGGGCGGCCCCGGTTCATATCACATTCCGCGTTCTCTCATTTTCCGCAAAAGTGTTCAGCGGCCCAGCTGAAACGGCCCTCCCGGAGATGTCGGAATGCATGCAGGGTGCGCCCATGCTCTGAATTAATGGTTAATGGCCCGCACGGTCGTTGTTTCAATTTGAATCGTAATCGTAATCCGTGTGTAACTTTCTGCGTTGCAGCGCGACGCTCCTTGAACTATCTGACAAAAAACTGCGGCTGCCCGCGCAACATTATGACCCTACGGAGGTTTCGATGGCCATCGCCCGCCCACTACGCTCTGTTCTGTACATCCCCGGCTCCAAACCCCGCGCGCTGGACAAGGCGCGCAGCCTACCTGTCGATGCTATCATCTTCGACCTCGAAGACGCGGTGTCCCCGGATGAAAAAGAGGTCGCGCGCGGCACGCTCGCGGAGGCACTCAAAGAGGGCGGATATGGCGGGCGCATGAAAATCGTGCGCATCAACGGGCTCGACACCGACTGGGGCACCGCGGACGCGCAGGCGGCTGTTGCCATGGGCGCCGACGCCATCCTGCTGCCCAAGGTCTCGCACACCGATGATCTGGACGGCCTTACCGCCATCACTGGCGACACGCCGCTTTGGGCGATGATGGAAACCGCGCTGGGCATGCTCAACGCGCCACAAATCGCCACCCATCCACAGCTGTCAGGCATGGTCATGGGCACCAACGATCTGGCCAAGGAACTCCAGACCCGGCACCGCGACGACCGGCTGCCGCTGCAAACGGGCCTCGGCCTATGCCTGCTGGCGGCCAAGGCGCACGGGCTGGCCATCATCGACGGGGTCTACAACGCCTTCAAGGACGAGGCCGGTCTGCAGGCCGAATGCGCACAGGGGCGCGACATGGGCTTTGACGGCAAGACGCTGATCCACCCGGCCCAGATCGACATCGCCAATGCGGCCTTTTCCCCCTCTGACACCGACGTAGACCTCGCCCGCCGCCAGATTGACGCCTTCGAGGCGGCCGAGGCCTCTGGGCAAGGTGTCGCCGTGGTCGATGGACGGATCGTCGAAAATCTGCACATCGTGAGCGCACGCGAAACGCTGGCCAAGGCCGACGCAATCGCAGCCATGATGGAAGGATAGGGTATGCACTGGATCATTCTGCTTTTGGGCGTGGGCCTGTGGTGGGCGGCGCATCTGTTCAAACGGGTTGCCCCGGCGCGGCGGGCGGCGATGGGCGATCCGGGCAAAGGGGTGGTCGCAGCCGCCATCGGCATCGGCATCGTGTTGATGGTGATTGGCTATCGGGGCACCGATTTCATCACCATCTGGTCGCCGCCATCCTTCATGGTGCACATCAACAATACGCTGATGATCATCGCGATCTACATGCTCAGCCCCGCGCCGAAACGGGGCAAGCTGATCGCGGGCATGCGGCACCCGATGCTGACGGGCTTTTCCATCTGGGCGGTGGCGCACCTGCTGGTGAACGGCGATCTGGCCTCGCTCATCCTGTTTGGCGGCTTGCTGATCTGGGCGATCCTGACCGCGCGCGTTGTCAACGCGGCCGAGCCAGACTGGCAGCCGGGGCCCGCAGGCAGCTATGCCAAGGACGGTATGTTCCTCTTCGGCTCCGTCATCCTTCTGGGCATCATCGGCATGATCCACAGCTGGCTGGGCGTCTGGCCGTTCCCGAGTTAAGCACATGAAACTATACCGATTTTTGTCCGAAGAAGACACGTCCGCCTTTTGCCACAAGGTCACCGAGGCGCTGAACAAGGGCTGGGCGCTGCATGGCAGCCCGACCCAGACATGGGATCACGCCGCAGGGGTCATGCGCTGCGGACAGGCGGTGACCAAAGAGGTCGAGGGCACCTACACCCCCGACATCAAACTGGGGGCGCAGTGAAAATGGGCAAGACCAATCAGGGCCGGTTTTTCGAGGATTACCATGTCGGCGATGTGCTGATCCACGCGGTGCCGCGCACCGTCGGGCAAGGCGAACGCGCGCTCTATCATGCGCTCTATCCGGCGCGCCACGCGCTCTATTCCTCGGACAGCTTTGCGCAAGGCTGCGGGCTCGCCGCTTCGCCTCTGGACGATATGATCGCCTTTCATACGGTTTTTGGAAAAACCGTGCCGGACGTATCTCTGAACGCGGTGGCCAACCTTGGCTACGCCGAGGGGCGCTGGCTGGCCCCCGTCTGGCCGGGCGACACGCTGACCTCGCAATCAGAGGTGATCGGGGTCAAGCAGAACTCCAACGGCAAGACCGGCGTGGTCTGGGTGCGCACCACCGGACGCAATCAGCACGGGGTCGCGGTGCTCGACTATGTGCGCTGGGTGATGGTGCGCAAAGGGGATGTGGATGCCCCCGCACCCGAGAAGGTTGTGCCCGAACTGGCGTCTGTCGTGGGTCCCGACACCCTTGTCGTGCCCGAGGGGCTGAGTTTCGACACTTACGACTTTGCCCTCGCGGGCGAACCGCACCGTCTGCGCGACTATTCCATCGGTGAACAGATCGACCATGTGGATGGCGTCACGATCGAAGAGGCCGAACACATGATGGCCACCCGCCTGTGGCAGAATACGGCCAAAGTGCATTTCGACACCTCCGCCCGGCCCGACGGGTCGCGTCTGATCTATGGCGGGCACGTGATTTCCATGGCGCGGGCGCTGTCCTTCAACGGGCTGGCCAATGCGCAGATGGTGGTGGGGCTGAACGCGGGCGCACATGCCAATCCCTGCCTCGCGGGCGACACGATCCGCGCGTGGAGCGAAGTGCTGGACACCGCGGAAACCTCCGCCCCTGGCGTGGGCGCGATCCGCCTGCGGCTGGTGGCAACGCGCGGCGGCGCCGCGTTTGGCCTGCGCGGGGATGACGGCAAATACCTGCCCGATGTGCTGCTTGATCTGGATTACTGGGCGCTGATTCCTGAATAGAGCCGTTGGATACAGGCTGTCGGGACCAATTGCCGTCCGAAGACCGCGCTGTCTGACCCGGACTCAAGCCGAAGGCGCCGGGCATTCCATTGCCCGACAGGCGATTTGGCCCCGCTCAAATCTGCCGAGAGGGGCCAGCCCGTCCCGTCGCACCGCAGGTGCGCCAATAACAGGTCTGCATGCCTTTGGCATGACGGGATGGCGATATGATACCCTGGGCGAACAGTTGAACGGGAAGAAGTACCTTGCTGCCATAACGTGCGGTAGCGGGCAGCTCTGATCGCCACCCCACGGGCCGTCGATGACCCGCCTAGTGTTTGTGACGCGTAGCGGGGAGGCTGGATTTCCAAGGCGCGCCAAGGGCGGCATTGCGGGAAAAACCGAGCAATCACCGGCAGTGAGCGAAGGCCTGCTCCCGCAAAAACAAAATGAGTTGCCAGAAGAGACGTCTTGGAACATTGTGAGAACAAATCAGCATTGCGAAAGGTCGAACCATGCAAGATGTATCCCTCTATCTCCCCGGTATCCTTCTTGCGTATTCGGCGTTCCTGCTTGCCATCGCCAGTCCCGGTCCGAACATCCTCGCCGTCATTGGCACGTCGATGAGCGTAAATCGCGCATCGGGCATGGCGCTTGCCATGGGGGTTGCCACCGGCTCATTCACCTGGGCACTGCTCACGGTTTTTGGCCTGTCGGCAATCCTGGCGACATATGCCTCGGCATTGCTTGTGATCAAGATTTTCGGCGGACTTTACCTGCTGTGGCTGGCCTACAAGTCCTTCAAGTCCGCAGCGTCCAGGCACGATATCGAGGCGAAAGAGCTGGCCGGAGGCCGTCGCACGCCGTTTGGCTATTTTCAACGCGGCTACATTATTCAGATGACGAACCCCAAGGCGGCACTTGCTTGGATCGCAATCATCTCATTGGGCTTGCAGAAAGGTGCGCCGCTTTGGGTTGGGGCGGTGATCGTGTTGGGGACTTTTGCTCTGTCGATCCTCATCCACCTTCTCTACGCGGTTACGTTCTCAACGCCCGTGATGGTGCGCGTCTACGGGAAAGCTCGGCGGGGCATTCAAGCGGTCTTGGGCACATTCTTCGCACTTGCAGGGCTGCGGCTCTTGACCAGCAGGACCTGAACTCGGGACGTTCTATCCCGGCATTGCTGCCGACAGCTTGGCCGAACGCCATAAAGGTGCGGCCGGGTGGGATGCACAAGACGAATCCGCCACGCGCTGTTCCAAACTGGCACAGACATGTCCCACATGCTTCACCGACATTTCAGATGCATGTCCGACCCGCTCTGCTACGCTCGCCCCATGTTCCGTTTCTGCACCCTGTCTCTTGCGCTCCTCTCTCCGGTCCAGGCCTTTGCCTGCGAGCTGGCGCTGGTGCTGGCGGTGGATGTCTCGGGCTCGGTCGACAATCAGGAATACCGCATTCAGATGGACGGGATGGCCGCAGCCCTTCGGGACGGCAGCGTTGCCGACGCACTGGTGGAACAACAGGCGCTGGTCACGCTGATCCAGTGGACAGGCTCTTCGCGGCAACGCCAGACCGTGCCCTGGACGCAAATGCGGACCTACGCGGATGTGCTCACACTGGCCGACACGATCGAGACTGACCAACGGATCTGGCGCAACTTCTCGACCGCCGTCGGCGAGGCGCTTGAAGTGGCGCGCGACGCTTTTGGCGCGGTCAGTCACTGCACGCGCAAGGTGATCGACGTCTCGGGCGATGGCGAATCAAACGAAGGGATCGAACCGGCAACACAGCGCCCTGTGCTGCGGGACGCGGAAATCACCGTGAACGCCATCGCCATCGAAACCGACGATGCCGACCTCACCGCCTACTTCTTTGAAAACCTGATCACCGGGCCGGGCGCCTTTGTGGTCACGGCCAATGGATTCGCGGATTACCCCGAACAGATCAGACGCAAACTGCAGCGGGAAACCACGCGACAGGTGACATCTGTCGCGAAATGAAGCGGTTTCGTGATCACAGCCATTTCTCGTGTGATCACAACATGGAAAAACCCGAGCATTGCGCCAATTAACCACGCCATAACATATCGCGCAGTACGTGACTCCCGCACAGAATGCGTTATCAAGTGTCAACGAACGAAAAAAAGGACGCAACATGGCCGACGTCAACCGGGGCAACCGCCCCCTCTCGCCCCACCTGTCGATATATCGTCCGCAGCTGACCTCGATGACATCGATCCTGACGCGGATCACCGGCAACGCGCTCCTGATCTCGGCACTTCTGGTGGTGTGGTGGTTTCTTGCGGCCTCGACCTCGCCCGAAGCCTTCGCCCGCGCCGACGGGGTGCTGACCAGCTTTTTCGGGGATATCGTGATGGCGCTGTCGCTCTTGGGGCTTTGGTATCATACGCTTGCGGGCGTGCGGCACCTGATCTGGGACAATGCGATCGGGCTCGACATCGAAACGGCGGAAAAGATGGGATACGCCGTTCTGGGCGGCTCGGTTGTTCTGACCATCATCACGCTCATCGCGATATAAGGGGGCGAGACATGCGATATCTCACAGACCGCAAACGCGCCATGGGCCTCGGATCGGCCAAGACGGGGACGGCCCATTTCTGGGCGATGAAGGTCAGCTCCTTCGCGCTGCTGTTCCTGATCCCGCTTTTCGTCTTCACCTTCGGCCCGATGCTGGGCGAACCGCATGCTGAGGTCACCGCCTATTTCGCGCGTCCCTTCCCGGCACTTGTGGCCGCGCTGACCATCGTGGTCACCTTCATGCACTTCAAGGACGGTGTGCAGGTGCTGATCGAAGACTACGTGCACGGAACAATGCAAAAGGTGCTCATCCTCGCGATGATCTGCCTCAGCTACGCTGCCGCCGCGACCGGGCTTTTCGCCATCGCGCGCCTGGCGCTTTGAATTAGGAGGCCAAAATGGCTGCATACGATTACGAGACGCATGAATATGATGTTGTGGTGGTCGGCGCCGGCGGCGCGGGCCTGCGCGCCACGCTCGGCATGGCCGAACAGGGGCTGCGCACCGCGTGCGTGACCAAGGTGTTCCCGACGCGCTCCCACACCGTGGCCGCACAGGGCGGTATCGCCGCATCCCTCAGCAACATGGGCCCCGACAACTGGCAGTGGCACATGTATGACACCGTCAAGGGCTCCGACTGGCTGGGCGACACGGACGCGATGGAATACCTCGCCCGCGAAGCGCCCAAGGCGGTTTACGAACTGGAACATTACGGCGTGCCGTTCTCGCGCACCGAAGAGGGCAAGATTTATCAGCGCCCCTTTGGCGGCCATACCACCGAATTTGGCGAAGGTCCCCCCGTGCAGCGCACCTGCGCTGCCGCTGACCGGACCGGCCACGCGATCCTGCACACACTCTATGGGCAAAGCCTCAAGAACAACGCCGAATTCTACATCGAATACTTCGCCATCGACCTGATCATGTCCGAAGATGGCGTGTGTCAGGGTGTGCTGTGCTGGAAACTCGATGACGGCACCATGCACCTGTTCTCCGCCAAGATGGTGGTGCTGGCCACGGGCGGCTATGGCCGCGCCTATTTCTCGGCCACATCCGCGCATACGTGCACCGGTGACGGCGGCGGGATGACGGCGCGCGCAGGCCTGCCATTGCAGGATATGGAATTCGTGCAATTCCACCCCACCGGCATCTACGGCGCGGGCACCCTGATCACCGAAGGGGCGCGCGGCGAGGGTGGGTATCTCACCAACTCCGAAGGCGAGCGGTTCATGGAACGCTACGCGCCAACCTACAAGGACCTGGCCAGCCGGGATGTTGTGTCCCGCTGCATGACGCTGGAAATCCGCGAAGGGCGCGGGGTGGGCGAAAACAACGACCACATCCACCTGCACCTCAACCATCTGCCCAAGGAAACGCTGGACCTGCGCCTGCCGGGCATCACCGAAAGCGCGCGCATCTTTGCCGGCGTGGATCTGACCAAGGAGCCGATCCCGGTCCTGCCCACCGTGCACTACAACATGGGCGGCATTCCGACGAATTACTGGGGCGAAGTGCTGGCCCCCACCAAGGACAAGCCCGACAACATCTCGCCCGGTCTGATGGCCGTGGGCGAGGCGGGCTGCGCCTCCGTGCACGGGGCCAACCGGCTCGGGTCCAACTCGCTGATCGACCTTGTGGTCTTTGGGCGGGCAGCGGCCATCCGGGCCGCTGAAATCGTGGACCCGAAAACGCCTGTTCCGACACCCAACCAACGTTCGATCGACGCTGCGTTCAGCCGATTTGACGGGCTGCGCTATGCCAAGGGCCACGTGCCCACCGCCGAGTTGCGCCTTGAGATGCAGAAAACCATGCAGGCCGACGCCGCCGTCTTCCGCACCGACAAGACGCTGACCGAAGGCGAGGAAAAGATGAAGGACGTGGCCGCCAAGCAGTCCGACCTCAAGGTCACCGACACCTCGCTGGTCTGGAACTCGGATTTGATGGAAACGCTGGAGCTGACCAACCTCATGCCCAACGCCGTGGCCACCATCACCGCCGCCGCTGCGCGCAAGGAAAGCCGCGGGGCGCATGCCCACGAGGATTATCCCGACCGCGACGACAAAAATTGGCGCAAACACTCGCTGATCTGGTTTGAAGGCAACGCGGCGTCCCTGGGCTTTCGCGGTGTGCATCTGAACCCGCTGACCAGCCACAATGACGGCGGGATCGATCTGAAAAAGATCGCCCCAAAGGCGCGGGTGTACTAAGCCCGCATGTCCCAAAGCCTCAGTATCCAGACCCCGACGGCACTTGCCCCTGCGCAGGTGCTGCGGGTCTATGGGATGCGGCGGTCGGGCAATCATGCGGTGATCGACTGGATGATGCGCAACGCGCCCGCCGGGACCGGGCTGTTCATGAACAACTGCAAGCCGAACCGCGATCCGCTGAAAACGGCGCGCGGGGTGGCGACGTATCAGGATGGGCGCGAATTGAATCTCGACACCGAGGCGGACAAGCTGCGCGCCGCCGGGCCGACTCCGTTCACCCTTGTCAGCTACGAAGACACGATGCCGTCGTCCAAGCGGTCTCCGCTGTTTGAGGCGCCCGAAACCTGCGTGATCATCTATCGCAGCTTTCTGCACTGGGCCGCGTCGCTGTTGCGCAAGATCCAGGGCAACAAGGGCTACGGGCCGCTTGAGCGGATGCGGGTGATGATGCAGGCGATGCGCACCTATGGCGAAATGCTGGGCCGCGTGCGTGAGGCAGACGTTGTGGCGGTCTGTTACGACCGCTGGAAAGAGGACGAAGGCTACCGCCGCGCAGCCCTTGACCGGCTGGACCTGCCCGGGCGCGATCTGGGGCTGGGGGCGGTGCAACGCTATGGCGGCGGGTCGTCCTTTCAGGGCAAATCGGCAGAGGCAACCGCGCTGGCCACCGACGAACGCGCCGCGCAGATGGCGCAGGACCTCGAATACCAACTGGTGCTCTGGACAGCGGCGCGCGATCTCGGTTTCATGGTGCGGCTGGCCGAGGTGTTTCCAAATGACGCCGAACGGCTCTCCGGTCTGCTTGATACCGCAACTGCAAAGGTGACGTTGCCATGATGATCCGAACAACGCTGGCCCTGTGCGCCCTGATGGCCGTGACGGCCTGCGATGATGCCACCCAGGCCGTGGACGAGGCGGCGCGGCGCAGCGCCAAGCTGGCCGTGTCCGAAATTGTCGCCACCCGCTTTCCCGTGGTGCCCAAGGCGCTCATCACCCCCTTTACCGACTGCGTGATCGACAATTCCTCGGCCCGCGAGATCGGCACATTTGCCCGCGACGCGGTGATCGGCGTCTCCGATACGACCGCAGCACTTGTGCGCACCGTGCTGGAACGGCCCGAAACGCAGCAATGCGTCGTGCGCGCAGGCGTCAGCGCGCTGGGCACGGGATAGGCACAGATAATGACACCCCATTCAACGACAGATCAGAGCAGAGGATATGACGGATAAATGATAGTGCGGACTCTTTCAGCGGCGTTGGCCGTGTTCACCCTTTCGGTCACTTTTGCGATGGCCGACGCGCCTCGCCTTGCAGCACAGAAATGTGCGGCCAGCACCCACGCGCCGGGCAATTACAACATCTCCAACGCGCCCGGCATCCCCCATGTTCTGCCCGGCGATGGCGGCACCAAAGCAGGGGCGGCCAGCATCAATGACTGCCTGAAAGACGCCTATGCCGTGCAATACGGCACCAAGCAGGGCACCGCGGCAGTGGCAGCAGTGGCACCGCGGGCCGGAACAACCTCCATCGCGGAATGTGACCGAATCCGCAGACAGAATATCACCACCGGCGTCATCGCCACCGTGGGAATCATTGCCGTCCTCGGCGAACCCTATACCGCATCAGCCATCGGCGGCGCGGCAGGGACCATCACCGGGGTGCGCGGCGTCAATCGGCGCCACCGGGCCTGTGTTGCAGCAGCCTCGGCCACGCCTGTCGACCCCAAGGCGGCCATCCATGTCGGCTGCAGCCGCCGCGGCGGCGTGTTCAGCGGCGGCACCCGGCTTTGTGTGGCACCATGACCAATTGCGCCCGCACCCGCGCGCGCCCTATCACGGCCCCGTCTCTTGAAAGGATCACCCAATGGTTCAACTGACGCTTCCCAAGAACTCCCGCATCCAGACGGGCAAGACATGGCCCAAGCCCGAGGGCGCCACCAACGTGCGCAAGTTCAGCATCTATCGCTGGAACCCGGATGACGGCAAAAACCCGCAAGTGGACAACTACTTTGTCGACATGGACACCTGCGGGCCGATGATCCTGGACGCGCTGATCAAGATCAAGAACGAGATCGACCCGACGTTGACCTTCCGCCGCTCCTGCCGCGAGGGGATCTGCGGGTCTTGTGCGATGAACATCGACGGGATCAACACGCTGGCCTGCATCTACGGCATGGACGAGGTGCAGGGGGACGTCAAAATCTACCCCCTGCCGCACATGCCGGTGGTCAAGGACCTGATCCCGGATCTGACGCACTTCTACGCCCAGCATGCCTCGATCATGCCGTGGCTGGAAACCAAGACCAACGCTCCGGCCAAGGAATGGCGCCAGTCGATTGACGACCGGGAAAAGCTGGACGGGCTTTATGAATGCGTGATGTGCGCCTGCTGCTCGACCTCGTGCCCCAGCTACTGGTGGAACGGCGATCGCTACCTCGGGCCAGCTGCGCTACTGCACGCCTATCGGTGGATCATCGATTCACGCGATGAGGCAACAGGCGAGCGTCTCGACGATCTTGAGGACCCGTTCAAGCTTTATCGCTGCCACACGATCATGAACTGCGCCAAGACATGCCCCAAAGGGCTGAACCCGGCCGAGGCTATCGCGAACATCAAGAAAATGATGGTCGAACGGACTGTCTGATCCGGGCCTGAATGACCAGAAACCAGCCCCGCTTCGGCGGGGCTTTTTCGTGGGTCCGACGCAAAACAAGCCACGGCGTTTTTGGCGTAACAGCCATGCAAAAAATCTATCTTCCCATACGTCACATTTGGCCCGATATGCGGCCCATAGACGCCAACGCACGCGCCTCTGTCCGGAGTGTCCGGGGATGCAGCGACGGTAACGTCTCCTTTCGGAAATGCACGGCCACATCGGCCCATGTCTATTGGAGATGCCCCCATGAATGCCATCACATCCGAGTTTCTCGCAGCACCCGTCCAGCGTGCCAACCGTGCGGAAACCTATATCGCCCACCACCAGTTCGAACGGCCCACACTTGTCCTCGATATCGACGCCGTCGAGGCGCAGTATCGCGCGCTGGCCGCAGGTCTGGGGGATGCGCATATCCACTACGCGGTCAAGGCTAACCCGCAACGTGAGGTCATCGAACGGCTGGTGCGTCTGGGTTCTCATTTTGACGCCGCTTCGCGGGCCGAGATCGAACTTTGCCTGTCGCTGGGCGCCGATCCCGCCCACATCTCCTTTGGCAACACCATCAAACGCGCCTCTGACATTGCCTTTGCGCATGGGGCCGGTCTGACCCTCTTTGCGGCGGACGCCGAGGAAGAGCTGGAAAAGATCGCCGAGCATGCGCCCGGTGCCCATGTCTATATCCGCCTGATTGTCGATGCCTCGCAGGCCGACTGGCCGCTGTCGCGCAAATTCGGCTGTGGTCACGACAAGGCGCTGGCCCTCATGGGGCTGGCTGTCGCGCTGGGTCTGACCCCGCGCGGGATCAGCTTTCACGTGGGCAGCCAGACCCGTCAGGCCAGCATGTGGGGGCCGTGCCTTGATCAGATGGTTGGTATCTGGAACGCGGCGCGCGATGCGGGTTTTGCACTTGATCTGCTGAACATTGGCGGCGGTTTCCCGGCGTTCTACGGCGAAGCAATCGATGCGCCCACCAGCTACGGGGCAGCTGTGATGGAACAGGTGCGCGCGCGTTTTGGCGATGCGCCAACCGTGATGGCCGAACCTGGTCGCGGCCTTGTGGCCGAGGCAGGGGCCATCGCCGCCGAGGTGCTGCTGGTGTCGCGCAAATCCAAACGCGACCTGCACCGCTGGGTCTATCTCGACATCGGCAAATTCTCCGGGCTGGCCGAAACCATGGACGAGGCGATCCGCTATCAATTCCTCAGCGACCGGCCCCATGCCCAGACCGGCCCCTGCATCGTGGCGGGCCCGTCCTGTGACAGCGCCGATGTGCTTTACGAGAAAAAGATGGTGGACCTGCCGCTTGACCTTGCGGCCGGGGACCGGGTCGTGATCCGCAACTGCGGGGCCTACACCACCACCTATGCAACCATCGGCTTCAACGGCTTTCCGCCGCTGGATGTAGTTGTCATCTAACGGCTTGCCGTTGCGACCAATGCAGGCTCCAATGGCGCACCATTCAGCAATGAGGTGCGCCCTTGGACATCCCACATGACGCCGACGCCCGCCGCGCAATTGCGCCGGTGATCTGCTATTCGCCCGACACGCTGCCCCAGCCCGACATGGCGCGCTACGCTGCCGCCCGCGACGGGATGGTCAAGGTCGACGAGGCGCTGGCCCCACCCCGTGAGGCCGCCTGTTTCGAAGTGCCCGCAGGCCACATCTTTCGCATTTCATCCGTCGAGGGGCCGCAGGTGGGCGATCTGAACCTGTGGAATGCCAACGATCTGAACGAGCGGTTCTATTCCGGCAAAACACGCGCGCTGCACGGCACGCATATCACAACCGGCGAGCGGATGTGGAGCAGCCTGCCCACCCTGCGCCCCATGGCCACGGTGATCAACGACACGCTCGGCTGGTACGGGATCGACGCCTTTGGCGGGTCGGTCCATGACGTCATCGGCACCCGTTGCGATCCCTATACCGGCAACCTGCTGCAGGGCGGGCATTACCACCATTGCTGCCATTCCAACCTGACCCGCGCGCTGGCCGATCACACCGGCCTGTCCCTGGCCGAAGCGGAACCCCTTGTGCATGACGTGCTCAACGTCTTCATGTGCACGGGATTCACCCGTGATACAGGCCAGTATTTCATGAAGGCGAGCCCGGTGCGCCCCGGCGATCACATCGACTTCTTTGCCGAGATCGACCTGCTCGGGGCCATCAGCGCCTGCCCGGGCGGGGATTGCAGTTCTGAACACTCCTCGGACACGGCCCCGTGCTACCCTCTCAAGATCGAAGTCTTCGCCCCGTCCAGGGGCGCACTCGACGGCTGGTCCAGCCCGCCCCCCAACGGTTATGACGGCACCCACGGGCGCTAGGGCACGGCCGATCCGTTAACGCGTGGTTTACGGGCAGGGCGCACACTCACGCCAAAGGGTCCGCGTTTCCAAAGAAAGCCTTAACGGCCCGCCCGGTCCCTGTGCACAATCGGTGCACAGGTTGTGTACGCATCGTGCACGGCATGTGCATGGCGAAATTCGGGTATAACTCGCTGTTTTAAAGCGTGAATTTGAGAATAGCGCTCAGGAAAACGCCGCCTCCAACGCAATCTCGACCATATCGCCAAAGGTCCGCTCGCGGTCCTCGCTCGGCAACAGCTCACCGGTCAGCAAATGGTCACTGACGGTCAGCACGGCCAGCGCGCGGCGGCCATGTCGTGCGGCAAGAGTGTAAAGCTCGGCCGCCTCCATTTCGACACCCAGAATGCCATGGCGCATCATCTGCTCGTCCAGATCAGGACGCTCGGAATAGAACACATCCGATGAATAGATGCCGCCCACATGGGTCTTGCTGCCTTTGCCCTCAGCGGCCTTCACCGCAGCCTGCAGCAGGCCGTAATCGGCGCAAGGCGCAAAGCTGAACTCGCGGAATATCCCCGACGAGGGCGAGGTGATGGTGCTGGCCGTCATCGCGATGATCACATCGCGGATCGCCACGTGATCCTGCATGCCGCCGCAGGACCCGATGCGGATCAGGGTCTGCGCGTCATAGTCGCGGATGAGCTCATTGGCATAGATCGACAGGGACGGCATGCCCATGCCCGACCCCTGTATGGTCACCGGATTGCCGCGCCACGTCCCGGTAAAGCCGAGCATGCCGCGCACTTCATTGACCAGTTCGGCCCCATCCAGAAACGTCTCTGCCGCCCACCGCGCGCGATAGGGATCGCCGGGCATCAATACGGTTGGGGCGATTTGTCCGGGTTTGGCACCGATATGTACGGTCATGGCTGCTCCGATCTTTATACGACTCGGGCCACGTTACCGCAAAAGGCCGGGGCGATACGAGGGTGAGTTACACCGCTCGTATCGCCGCATTTCAGATCAGCAGATCGTCGGGGCTTTTGCCGCCTGCCACTGCCGTTTTGAACCAATTGGGCTGGCGCCCTTTTCCGGTCCATGTGTTGGTCGGATTTTCAGGATCCATGTATTTCGCTTCGGCCTTGGTGCCTTTGGCAGCTGCGCGACCGGCGCGTTTGCCTGTCAGTTCCTCAAGGGAAAACCCAAATTCTGCAGCGGCTTTCTGCGCGGCGGCCAGCGCCTCTTTCTTTTCTTTCTTGTGCGATGCGACAATGGCCTTGTCGACATCAGCCCGCAGCGTTTCGAGTTCTTTACGACTCATTTTTTCGAGTTTGATCGCCATCTCAGGTCTCCGATATTCATTCTGATAAAAGAGCGTATTTTCGATTCCGTTTGAAAAATCAATGGCCTGTAATGATTGAGTTTGTGTCAACGGCGGTTGTTTGCTCGGCACGCGCGATAAATTCGTGCGCCAGTGGAAAAACACAGGCAATACGTGTGCCGTCTCGTGTTTCAATGGTTCACGAATTTTCGGAAATGTGCGTTATTCCGCAGCCACCGATTTCGGATCAGCCAATGTGATGATGTCAGACATGATCGTATTCAGCTCAAAGTCCTTGGGCGTATAGACCCGCGCGATCCCCAGCATACGCAGCCGTTCAGCATCATCATCCGGGATGATGCCGCCGACGATCACCGGCACATGGGACAGCCCCTCGGCCTGCATGCGCCGCATCAGGTCCTCGACCAGCGGGATGTGACTGCCCGACAGGATCGACAGCCCGACCACGTGTGCGGCGTCCTCGCGCGCAGCCGAAACGATCTCTTCGGGCGTCAGGCGGATGCCCTCATAGGCGATGTCCATGCCGCAATCGCGCGCACGCACAGCGATCTGCTCCGCCCCATTGGAATGGCCATCAAGTCCCGGTTTTCCGACGAGAAATTTGAGCCGACGCCCAAGACGATCACTGACCATATCCACAGCACTGCGCAGCTCGTCCAGCCCTTCGGTCATGTTGGATTGCGAGGCCGACACACCGGTCGGCCCGCGGTATTCGCCATGTACCGCACGCATTTGCGCGGCCCACTCGCCCGTGGTGACCCCGGCGCGCGCGCAGGTGATCGAGGCGGGCATGACATTGCGCCCCTCCGCCGCCGCTTGGCGCAACGCGGCCAGCGCGTTCGCGACCTCTGCACTGTCGCGCGACGCACGCCATGCCTCCAGCCGGTCAATCTGTTCCTGTTCGACCGCGGGGTCCACAACCATGATCCCGCCATCACCGGTCATCAGCGGCGAGGGTTCGCCCGCCTGATATTTATTGACGCCAACCACCACGGTTTCACCGCGTTCAATCCGGCCCAGCCGTTCGGCATTGGAGGTAACCAATTGCGCCTTCATGTAATCAATCGCGGCAATTGCACCGCCCATTGCATCAAGCTGGCTCAATTCCTGTCGCGCGCCGTCCTTGAGCGCCTCGACTTTCGCATCGACCGCCGGATTGCCATCAAACAGATCGTCGAATTCCAATACGTCGGTTTCAAAGGCCATGATCTGCTGCATGCGCATCGACCATTGCTGATCCCAGGGACGGGGCAGACCCAGCGCTTCGTTCCAGGCGGGCAATTGCACGGCGCGGGCGCGGGCCTTTTTCGACAAGGTCACAGCCAGCATTTCAATGAGAATACGGTAGACGTTGTTTTCGGGTTGCTGTTCGGTCAGACCTAATGAGTTGACCTGTACACCATAGCGGAAACGGCGGAATTTCGGGTCCGCGACTCCATATCGCGTTTCGCAAATCTCATCCCAGAGATCGACAAAAGCGCGCATTTTGCACATCTCGGTCACGAACCGAATACCGGCATTCACAAAGAAGGAAATGCGACCCACAACGGCCGGGAAATCTTCAGGCGCGATGCGGGGTTTGAGCGCATCCAGCACGGCCGTCGCCGTGGCCAAGGCAAAGGCCAGTTCCTGTTCTGGCGTCGCACCGGCCTCTTGCAGGTGATAGGAACACACGTTCATCGGGTTCCATTTCGGCACGTTGGTATAGCAATACTCGGCCACATCCGCGATCATCTTGAGGCTTGGCGCGGGCGGGCAGATATACGTGCCCCGGCTTAGGTATTCCTTAATCAAATCGTTTTGTACTGTGCCCTGCAATTTCGACACATCGGCGCCCTGCTCTTTGGCCACCGCGATATAAAGGGCCAGCAGCCACGGCGCCGTCGCGTTGATCGTCATCGAGGTGTTCATTTGCTCCAGCGGGATATCCGCGAACAGGGTGCGCATGTCACCAAGGTGCGAGACGGGCACGCCGACCTTGCCGACTTCGCCACGTGCCAGAACGTGGTCGCTGTCATACCCGGTCTGCGTGGGCAAATCGAAGGCAACGGACAGGCCGGTCTGACCCTTGGCAAGGTTTGCACGGTAAAGCGCGTTGGACGCCGCAGCGGTCGAATGCCCTGCATAGGTCCGGATCAGCCAGGGGCGGTCTTTTTGGGTCATGTCAGCCTCGTGAATCGATCAAGCAATAAAATTGCGTGTGAGGTGAGGTATAGGTAATTATGTGGCGCTGTCAATTCGCTGCAGCGCGGCGTGACTTGCGCCGTGGCAGCAGGGCGACGATCAGCATGGCCCAGCCCAAAAGGCCGACGCCGTGGGCTGACAGGGTCGGTGCCGCGCGAAAGGTCAGCAGGGCCAGGATCTGGTCCGGCGGCGGCATCGGGCCCAGCACCGATTGCGCGGGCAGCCCGTCGAAAATCAGCCGGTAATAGGTGTAATAGCCCTGCGGCGAGGCCCAGACAAAGGTGATGAACAGAACGAACCAGATCGGCACCCGCAGGATGTAGGGGCGAAAATAGGTCATCACGCGGGTGATCCCGAGGGCGGCCAGCGAAAAGACAGCCGTCAACGCCACCAGCCCGATCCGGCCCCAAAGGGTCAGGGTAAAGAATGAGTCACCGTCATACATCACCTGACTGAACCCCACCGCGCCGCCAAAGGCCAGTGCGCAGTTTGTCGTTTACCCCAGAGGTCACGTTTGCGAATGTCCAAGGCAATGACCATGACCGTAGAACTTCCGCTCTGGCTATTCGTGCTGATGGTGCTGTTTGCCACGGTCACCTTTGCCTCGCACTTCCTGTTTCCTTCTGTGCGTTGGTTTTTCCGTCGCCGCTTTGAGCGGGCGGTGGCGCGGCTCAACACCCGGCTCACGCGGCCCATTGAACCGTTCAAGCTGGCGCAGCGCCATGACATGATCCAGCGGCTGATCTACGACCCCGAGGTCACGCGCGAGATCGTGAACTATGCCGAGGAAAACGGTGTGCCCGAGGCGGTTGCGTTCCAGAAGGCCCGGGAATATGCGCGTGAGATCGTGCCGGGGTTTTCGGCCTTTGCCTATTTCAGCTTTGCGATGCGGGTGGCGCGGCTGCTGGCCAATGCGGTCTATCGGATCAGACGGACGGACAGCAACGATCGCGTCTTTGCCGATATTCCGGCGGATGTGACGGTGGTGTTCATCATGAACCACCGCTCCAACATGGATTACGTGCTCGTCACTTATCTCGCCTCGCGCAACACCACGATGTCCTATGCGGTGGGCGAATGGGCGCGGGTCTGGCCGCTGTCTTTGATGATCAAGCTGTGGGGCGCGTATTTCATCCGGCGCCACTCGCGCGGGGCACTCTATCGCAAGGTGCTGGCGCGCTATGTACAGATGGCGACGCAGGGCGGCGTGACCCAGGCGATTTTTCCCGAGGGCGGGTTGACCGTCACCGGCGCGCTGCAACCGCCCAAGATGGGGCTTTTGTCCTATGTGCTCGAGGCCTATGCCGCCGATCCCAGCCGTGACATCGCCTTTGTGCCTGTGGCGATCAACTATGACCGGGTGCTGGAAGATCGCGTTTTGATTGCGGCAGGCAAGCGTGGCGACCGGCGCTTTGGTGCGCGCATCAGCGTCGTGGTCTGGGCCTTCTTTCGCAAGTTCTGGCAGCGCGTGCGGGGCAAGGACACCCGGTTCGGCAGTGCAGCGGTCGCCTTTGGCACACCTGTCAGGCTGGCCGACAGCGGGCTGACGGATGTCGATGCGCTGTCCCACACGCTAATGGAGCGGATCGGCGCGGTGATGCCGGTTCTGGCGGTGCCTTTGATATCCCATGTGTTGCTGCGCGAGGAACGGGTTGAGGTCAACGTGCTGGAGGACAAGGTGCGCGCGCTCATGGCGCAGGCGCCGGAGCGAAACTGCGATATCGCGCAGGACGAGCTTGCCGGTGAAATCCAGCGCGGTCTGACTGGCCTCAGCCGCCGCGGTATCCTGAGAGTAGATGATGGGCATTGGACTGTTGAACCGGGGCAGGAGGATGTCGTGATCTTCTATGCCCGTTCCATAGCGCATCTCTTGCCGGAAGATGTCGCAGTTGCAGAAAAACTTTCTGCGCACGCAAAGTCATAAAATTACAAAATCTGCATTAGAGTTGTTGCATTGTTGCGTGTAGGGTCATATTCAACCCTCAGACGCCGCGATTCTGCACTGCGGCATGTATTTCTGATCCGGAGGCTGACATGGCACTCGACCTTGCACCTGAGACAACCATCGCGCCCTATGAGGCACCCGAAAAAGACCTGTACGAGATGGGCGAAATGCCCCCGATGGGTTACGTCCCCAAGCAGATGTATGCATGGGCGATCCGCCGCGAGCGCCATGGCAACCCTGATACGGCCATGCTGCAAGAGGTGGTCGATGTGCCGACACTGGACAGCAATGATGTGCTCGTTCTCGTGATGGCCGCAGGGGTGAACTATAACGGCGTGTGGGCCGCTCTGGGCCAGCCGATCAGCCCTTTTGACGGGCACAAGCAACCCTATCACATCGCCGGATCGGATGCCGCGGGCATCGTCTGGGCCGTGGGGGACCGGGTCAAACGCTGGAAAGTCGGCGACGAGGTCGTGGTGCATTGCAACCAGGATGACGGCGACGACGAACACTGCAACGGAGGCGATCCGATGTATTCGCCCACCCAGCGCATCTGGGGTTACGAGACACCGGACGGGTCCTTTGGCCAGTTCACCCGCGTGCAAAGCCAGCAGCTGATGCCGCGCCCCAAGCACCTGACCTGGGAGGAAAGCGCGTGCTACACGCTGACGCTTGCCACCGCTTACAGGATGCTGTTCGGGCACGAACCCCACGACCTCAAGCCCGGCCAGAACGTGCTGGTCTGGGGCGCGTCGGGTGGCCTGGGGTCTTATGCGATCCAGTTGATCAACACGGCAGGGGCCAATGCGATCGGCGTCATCTCGGATGAAAGCAAGCGCGACTTTGTGATGGATCTGGGCGCCAAGGGCGTGCTCAACCGCAAGGATTTCAACTGCTGGGGGCAAATGCCCACGGTGAACACGCCCGAGTACGCAGAGTGGTTCAAGGAAGCGCGCAAGTTTGGCAAGGCGATCTGGGACATCACCGGCAAGGGCGTGAATGTCGACATGGTGTTCGAGCATCCCGGCGAGGCGACGTTCCCTGTCTCGACCTTCGTGTGCAAAAAGGGCGGTATGGTCGTGATCTGCGCGGGCACCACCGGGTTCAACTGCACCTTTGACGTCCGTTATATGTGGATGCACCAAAAACGTCTGCAGGGCAGCCACTTTGCGCACCTACAGCAAGCCTCGGCCGCCAACCAGCTAATGGTCGAGCGCCGCCTTGATCCGTGCATGTCCGAAGTCTTCACCTGGGAAGACCTGCCGCTGGCGCACATGAAGATGCTGCGCAACGAGCATAAACCGGGCAACATGAGCGTTCTGGTCCAGTCCCCCAAGATGGGTCTGCGCACGCTCGAAGACGCTCTTGAGGCACGACGTTAATTGTAATACACGCTAGAGGCGAGTTTTTACACCCGCGAATCACCTCTGGGTTTCGCGGGTGTTCTTCGTTTCAAAGGCGGATGATTGCCTTCAAGGGGTTAGAAATTCGACCCTCACTATTTCTGGGGAGTAGAAATAGGCGAATTTTACCAAAGGAATAGCACATGCTATAGTTGTGTTAATCTTTCGTTAACCACTGGGAAGTGAGTCTGTACATGAGAAGTGACTGGATACTGGACGTTCTAACGGACCTCAAGACCTTTGCCCGCGCCAACAATATGCCAATCCTGGCAGAACAGTTGGATGACTCTGCAATCGTCGCAATGGCCGAGATCGCCGCGATGAAGGATGTTAAAAATGCTCAGCGCCATGACGGCGACACAGCCGTTGGAAGCCATCTTGGAGGAGCTGGAACAAGCTGAGGGGCTTGCAGGACTTCAGGCCGCGACCGAAGCCCTGCGGATCCACTATCAGATCGATCATGTCATCTATCACTGGGTGGACTCAGCAGGAGATCAGTATGGCTGCGGAACGTATTCGGACACTTGGCGCAATCGCTACTTGGAACTCAACTATCTTCGCGTGGATCCGGTCATCATTGGCTGCTTTCAACGCTTTCACCCCGTGGACTGGAAACGCCTTGACTGGTCCAGCAAGGCAGCCCGTGCTTTCAAGAGCGACGCCATCGAACACGGCGTCGGCAATCAGGGGTTCTCGGTACCCATACGGGGGCCAAACGGGCAATTTGCACTCTTTACCGTCAACCACACGTGCGACGACGCACATTGGGCGGAATGGACGGAACTTCACCGGCGGGATCTGATCCTGATCGCGCATTACTTCAACGAAAAAGCACTGGATTTCGAACCCGAACGCACCCCCGAACAATCCCAGGCCCTCAGCCCGCGCGAGATCGACGCGATGACCTTACTGGCCATGGGATACAGCCGCGCACAGGTGGCCGACACGCTGTCGATATCGGAACATACCTTGCGGGTTTATATCGAAAGTGCCCGGTTCAAACTGGGTGCCATGAACACCACCCACGCCGTTGCCCGCGCGATGAGTCGCGGGTTGATCGTGGTCTGAAACCCCCCGTTGCGCGGGGGGAGAACTTGTCGTTCGCATATATGAACAGGTGTTAACGAACGCTTGGGTAATACTTCGGTCATGCCTTCCCCGGTCTGACAAGGAGTTCCCAAATGCTGCGTTACGTTTATGCCTCTGATCTCGTCGATTACCCCAAACTTGCCCGCACCATGTTTCGCGACCGCGCGGACCAGTTCAAAACACGGCTCGGCTGGGAGGTGAACGTCGACGCCGAAGGCTGCGAACGTGACGAATATGACGATCTCAATCCACTTTACGTGATCTGGGAAGAACCCGATGGCAGCCATGGCGGTTCCATGCGGTTTCTACCCACAACGGGACGCACAATGGTGAATGAACACTTTGGCGATCTCATTTCGGGCCCCATAACCAGCCCGGCGATTTGGGAGTGCACGCGGTTCTGCCTGACCCGCGGTGCCGGAGGACATGTGGCAGCGGCCCTGATGCTGGGCGGCGGCGAGATCATGCAGAATTTCGGTGTGGAGCATTTTGTCGGCGTCTTTGATGCCCGCATGGTGCGCATCTATCGCATGATCGGGTCGTCGCCCGAAGTGCTGGGCAGCGCCGGAACCGGGCGCGATCAGATCAGCGTCGGACTATGGCATTTCGACCCCGATGCCGCCGAAAAAGTGGCCGAGCGGGCAGGGGTTCCGCTTGCGCGGTCACGCCAGTGGTTTGACCACGCCTTTGGCGCGCAGACCCCCATCACATTTGCGCGCAGCGCCTGACCATAGACTGATTTGATACCGCGATCCGTCGGATCGCACTGGTCCATGGTGCGGCCCCTCTGTAGGGTCGCGCCATGACGACGTCCCTTGCCCTTTCCGATGATCAGGCCGGTGCCTATGACGCCGTGACGGACATGCTGCGCAGTGCGGGCATTGATCTGGACGACGCCCTTCTGACCCCGCCGAAATCCTCCGCCACCTCCGTGATGGCGATCACCGGCAAGGCCGGTTCGGGCAAGTCGTTGTTGCTGGCCGAGCTTTACAAGGCGTTGGAAGCGGCAGGGGTCGATATCGTCTCGGGCGACTACGAGTCCCGCAAAAGACGCGACAAGCGCACCCTCGCCATCCTCGCCCCGACCAACAAGGCAGCCAGCGTTTTGCGCTTTCGCGGCGTGCCGGCCACGACGATCCACCGGATTCTCTACACGCCCGTCTATGACCCCGAATACGAACGGATCGCCGAGTGGCTTGCAGGCAATGGCGAACGCCCCGAAGTCGAAGGGCTGACCGAGATGGCGCTCGACCGGGCCTATACGTTTTACCAATCCAACAAATCCATCCCCGGCGCTTTGGCGGCCGCAGGTCTGCGCGGCTCGGACTTCATTACGGGATGGAAACGGCGCGAAGAGCCGCTCGACATCGGGTTCATCGACGAATCCTCGATGCTGGATGACAAGCAGTTCGAAGACCTCAAGGAGATCTTTCCCACCCTGTTGCTGTTTGGCGATCCGGCGCAGCTCGCCCCGGTGAACCAGTCCGGCACCATGGTGTTCGAAAAGCTGCCCGCCCCCCGCGTGCTGCATCTCAACCGCATTCACCGACAGGCGGAGGGCAACCCGATCCTTGATCTGGCCCATGCACTGTCCGACCCGGAAGTCGATTTCTATCGCTTCGAAAAGATGGTGGAAGAGGCCGCTGCCCGCGATGACCGCGTCGTCTGGGGCCAGCGGGTCGAGGTTGATCTGATGGCGCGCAGCCCTGTGTTGGTCTGGCGCAACGCCACGCGCATCCGGCTGATCAACGCCTTTCGCAACGTCCACGGCGCCCCCGAAGACGCGCTGCTGGAAGGCGAGCCACTGATCTGCGACGGGCTGGAACTGCCGCTGAAACACCGCAAGAAACGGCTCGACCTCGAGGCGCGCGGGCTGATCAAGGGCGCGCAAGTGATATTCTTGGGCGAGGGGCGCAAGCCCGGCTTTTCCCGTCTGCACGTGATGGGCGCCGAAGACCCGCAAGTGTCCGCCGCCTCCATCGTCAAAATCGAAAAGCCGGATGAAGAGGAACCGTTCATCCCCTTCGCAGCTCGCATGGGAGCGACATTCCTGCACGGGGCGGCGGTCACCATCCACAAGGCGCAAGGCTCGCAATGGGACACGGTGCAGGTCTTTGCCCCGGACCTCTACGGCGCGGCGCGCATGGGGCGCAGCGAGGCGGGCCAACCTTTGTGGAAGCGGCTGGCCTATGTGGCCATTACCCGCGCGCAGGAACGGCTGATCTGGGTGGTGCGCAACCGCCTGGCCAAGCCCACAGGCCCTCTGACGGTCGATGATCTGCGCAGCACGCCAGCGGCCCCGCTCACTTTAGATGCACCGGACCCGGAGTTCTGACCAGAGTTTCTTCTGACGAAAAATACCACGAGGAGCGCGAGGGGCTGGCCCCTCGTTCCGACACGGCAGCGGCGATCAGTTGCGCAGCAGGGAAAACGCGGCAGACGCGCCCCAACCGGCAAAGATTGCGATGGCCAGCGACATCAGCCCATAGACCATCGGCTGTTCGCGGCTGAGCGAAAACAGCCAGCGTTCCAGTCCGACCTTGCGCACGTCGATGCTGGTCTCGTAGTCGGAAATCACCACGCCGTCGCGGGTCAGGAAAATGCGGGTCGCATAAGCCCCTTCTGTCAGCGCCGAGGGCAGTTGGATGCGGGTGCGGAACAGGGTTTGTTCGTCCACCACCACAGCCCCTTCGAGCAACAGGAAACTGCCCGCCCGTTCGCGAATGCGCAGCAGCGCGTTCACGTAGCTGCTGGCGTCGATCACTTCGGTCGGTGCGCTGATAGCCTCGATCATGCTGGGGACTGAGACTTTGTATTGCAGGTTGTCGCGGATGCTCAGCACCTCGTCGAACGGCCCGCTTGTGGCCACTGCGTAATAGCTGGGTGCGGCTTCGATATCGACGCCTTCGGTGTTGACCCAGATGCCAAAGCGCCGTTCCTTGCGCCGCACGGTGACGGGCAGCGGCGGGCCAGAGATTGTGACAATCACGCCCAGATCACCCTCGGGGATTGTGGTTTCGCGCTTGACCGCGCCAAAGACAAAAATCTCGGAGCCGTCAAAGCTGGTGGTGATCGCCACCTCGTCCTGGCTGAGGCCGAGCACCACTTCTTCGGCGGTGATGGCTGTTGGCAGGATCAGCAGCAAAAGGGCGAACAGAGTGCGCATCAGTGGCCTCCTGACGCAGCGATGGTGAAGAATTCGCTTGGCGTGACCAAGAGGTCAAAGGCCAGTTTGCCACAGACCGCCAGCACCATCAGGGCCAGCAGGATGCGCAGCTGTTCAGCCTTCATCTTTACCCCGATGCGGGTGCCGATCTGCGCCCCGACGACGCCACCCACCAGCAGCAGAACGGCCAGCACGATGTCGACGGTAAAGTTCGTTGTGGCGTGCAGCATGGTCGTGAATGCGGTCACAAAGATGATCTGGAACAGCGATGTGCCCACAACAACCTTGGTCGGCATGCCCAGCAGGTAGATCATCGCAGGCACCATGATAAACCCGCCGCCCACACCCATGATGGCGGCCAGAACACCCACGCACAGCCCCACAAGCACCGGCGGAATGACCGAAATATAAAGGCCCGACACCCGGAACCGCATCTTGAATGGCAGTTTGTGGATCCAGTTGTGTTTCTTGCGGGTGGGCACTTTGCCCTTCTTGGTGTTGCGGATGGCATTCAGGGATTCGATGAACATCAGCCCGCCGATGATGCCCAGAAACAGCACGTAGCAAAGCTTGACCAGCAGATCGACCTGTCCCAGCGACTTGAGATAGTTGAACAGCACCACGCCAAGGGCGGCCCCGATGAGGCCCCCCACCAGCAGGACACAGCCCATCCTGAGGTCCACCGTCTTTCGTTTCAGATGGGCCAGAACCCCGGAAAAGGACGATGCCACGATCTGGTTGGCTTCGGTGGCCACGGCCACGGCCGGAGGGATGCCGATAAAGAACAAGAGCGGCGTCATCAAAAATCCGCCGCCGACCCCGAACATCCCCGAAAGAATGCCCACCAGGCCGCCCAACCCCAACAGGAGGAACGCATTGACCGAAACCTCGGCGATGGGGAGGTAGATTTGCATACCCTTCTTTGGCGCTCCGGCGCGGGTAAATCAAGGTGTCTCGCCGCTCTGCAGCAAACTGGCGATGTGAAAGTCGGAAAACTGGACCTACGACAGGGTCTGTCAGCGTTCTTTCACGTAAGGCTCACCCCCCGCACGGGGCGGAATCGCCTTGCCGACGAATCCGGCGAGGATGACAACGGTCAGGATGTAGGGCATCGCATCCAGCAATTGCACCTGTACCTTGAAGCCAAGCGCGCCCTCGATGATGTCGGGCCGCAGGGCGATGGCCTGCAGATATCCAAACAACAGCGTCGCCCACAGCGCATGCCAGGGCCGCCATTTGGCAAAGATCAGGGCCGCAAGTGCAATGAACCCGCGCCCGGCGGTCATGTCCTTGACGAAGCCTGCCTGCAGCCCGGTGGCGAGATAGGCCCCGGCAATGCCGCACAGGATCCCGCAGATGCCCACGGCGGCAAAGCGCAAGGTGACAACCGACACCCCCGCTGTATCCACGGCTGCGGGGTTTTCGCCCACGGCACGCAGGCGCAGGCCAAATCGGGTGCGGAACAGGATGTACCACGTGCCCGGCACGCACAGCAGCGCGACATAGACAAGGATCGAGTGCCCCGAAATCAGCTCGGCATAGATGGGCCCGAAAACGGGCACGTTGCTGAGGGCCTCGGCAAAGGGCAGGGTGATCGGCTCGAACCGACCGCCACCGATCAGGGACGGGGTGCGCCCACCTTGCTGGAACCAGCTTTGGGCAATCAGCACGGTCAGGCCCGCGGCAAGGAAATTGATCGCAACGCCCGAAATCAGCTGGTTGCCTCGGAAGGTGATCGAGGCAAGCCCATGCACGGCAGACAGAACCAGCGACGCAGCCACCCCGGCCAGCAACCCGATCCAGACCGACCCGGTCATCGCCGCAAGGGCCGCCGAGAAAAAGGCCGCCGCCAGCATCTTGCCCTCAAGACCGATGTCGAAAATCCCGCCCCGTTCGGAAAACAGCCCCGCAAGGCAGGCCAGCAGCAGCGGCGTGGCCAACCGCACGGTGGTGTCGAGGACGGACAGATCAAAGAGTGCGAAAAATCCCATGTCCCTTACTCCGCCGCTGTCGATTTGGGGCTGCGGGATGCGCGCAGCGCCAGGAATATGCGTTCAAGCGGCATGCGCACCATGTTGTCGAGTGCGCCGGTGAACAGGATCACGAGAGCCTGGATGACGACGATCAATTCACGCGGGATCGACGTCCAAAGCGCGAGTTCGGCGCCCCCCTGATAGAGAAAGCCAAAGAGAATCGCGGCCAGAAACACACCCACCGGGTGGCTGCGCCCCATCAGGGCCACGGCGATGCCGATGAACCCGGCGCCTTCGACGGCGTTCAGCACCAGACGCTCGGCCTCGCCCATGACGTTGTTGATGGCCATCATGCCCGCAAGCCCGCCCGAGATCAGCATGGCGATCATGGTGATGCGCACCGCGCCGATGCCTGCATAGCGCGCCGCGCGCTGGGATTTGCCATAGGATCGGATCTCAAGACCCAGCGGCGTGCGCCAGATCAGCAGCCAGACCAGCACGCAGGCGATCACCGCGATCACCAGCGACACATTGGCCGGGGCAGCCTTGGAAAAGGCGATGCCAAAGGGCGCGAGCAGTTCATGCAACGAGGGCAGATGCACGGCCTCGGGAAAGCGCTCGGTCGCAGGGTCCATGCTGCCCGCAGGGCGCAGTACGTTGACCAGCGTGTAGTTCAGCACGGCTGCGGCGATAAAGTTGAACATGATCGTGGTGATCACGATATGGCTGCCGCGTTTGGCCTGTAGATAGGCTGGGATCGCGGCCCAAAGTGCGCCAAACAGGGCCGAACCGACCACGGCGGCAAGTACGGCGATGGTCCAATGTGGCCATGGAATGAACAGGCACACAAGGGCAACGCCAAGCCCGCCCAGCATCGCCTGACCCTCGCCACCAATGTTGAACAGGCCCGCGTGAATGGCGACAGCCACAGCCAGCCCGGTGAACATGAAATTCGTCGCGTAATACAGGGTATAGCCCCAGCCATAGGTCGACCCCAGCGCGCCCGAAACCATCAGTTTGACGGCGGCGACGGGGTCCTCTCCGATGGCGAGGATCACAAGGGCCGACAGGATCGCCGCCAGCAGCAGCGAGATCAGCGGCACAAGGGTGACCTCGGCCCATTTTGGCATCACGTCCATGTCAGTTCTCCTCGACCACAAAGCCGGAAAAGGCGGGCCGCCCCCCGGCCAGAGAGGCAAGGATGCGTGCATAAGGCGCGCGCCAGTCGTCCACCGAAATGCTCTCGGTGCTGCCTGCGTGATAGACCCACAGCCCCGCAATAAAGCAGCGCAGCGTGTCCTGCGGCTGGCCGACGCCACTGTCGTGGATCACCATCAGCACATCCGTGTCGTCAAAGCGGTGGCGCGAGACGTCACAGGGGCTGGCAACGGATGCGACCTGTGCGATGGAGTTGGCGAGCGGTCCTGGCAGAGCGGTGCGCAGCTTTTCCGAGGCGGCGCCGTCTTCGACCAACCCGTTGCCCGAGCGGAACTCAAGGCGTGAGGCCTTGCGCTGGCCCGAGGTGCGCGGCGCCATCATTGCGAATGTCGTGGCCAGTGTCATCAGGGTGGATTGGGCGGTCTCGTCTTCGGCGTTGATCGAGATGTCGAAGCGGTCCAACTCGGTCTGGCTGGTCGCTGTGGTGGCCACGCAGGTCACCGCCACCGCCAAAGCCGTCAAATAGCGTTTCATGCTGCGTCCCCGCTTACTCCGGCCATCAACAGGCCGAGCTCTTTTTCATTGGTCTGTTCCGGCATCCGCTCGCCCATGACCTGCCCGTCGAACATGACGGCGACGCGGTCGGCGAGGCTCAGGATTTCCTCCAGCTCGACCGACACCAGCAGGATCGCCTTGCCCTGATCGCGCAGCGCAACAATTTGCTGGTGGATGAATTCGATGGCCCCGATGTCCACGCCGCGTGTGGGCTGGCCGATCAGCAGCAGGTCGGGATTGCGCTCGATCTCGCGGGCCAGAACGATCTTTTGCTGGTTGCCGCCAGAGAAATTCTTGGCCGCCAGATGCGGATGCGGCGGGCGGACGTCAAAGCGGTCCATCTTGGCTTGCGTTTCGGCCTTGATCGCGGCGTTGTTGGACAGCATGCCGGATTGATAGGCAGGATCGTGGTGATAGCCGAAGGCAGTGTTTTCCCACGCCGAAAAGTCCATGATTAGACCTTCGCGCTGGCGGTCTTCGGGCACGTGTGCGATGCCGCGCGCGCGGCGCGAGCGACCATCCGAGTTTTTGCCGGACAGTTCAACCGGTTGCCCGTTCAGGGTGATTGTGCCGGTGCCGTGCGCATAACCGCCCAGCACCTCAAGCAGTTCGGACTGGCCGTTGCCCGCCACGCCCGCAATGCCAAGGATTTCCCCGGCCCGCACCTGCAGATCAATGCCGCGCAGCCGTTCAACCTTTTGATCGTCAACGACGCGCAAGCCTTTGATATCAAGAACAACATCACCCGGTTTGGCAGGCGTCTTGTCGACACGCAGCAGCACTTTGCGCCCCACCATCAACTCGGCCAGATGCTCGGGCGAGGTTTCGGCCGTCTTGACCGTCGCGGTCATTTCGCCGCGCCGCATCACGCTGACGGTGTCGGTTGTGTCCATGATCTCGCGCAGCTTGTGGGTGATCAGGATGATGGTTTTGCCCTCTTCGCGCAGGCGGCCCAGAATGCGGAACAGCTGGTCGGCCTCGGACGGGGTCAGCACGCCGGTGGGCTCGTCCAGGATCAGGATGTCGGCCTGCCGATAGAGCGCCTTGAGGATTTCGACCCGCTGTTGCATGCCCACGCCGATCTCTTCGATCAGTGCGTCGGGGTCGACGTTCAATTCGTATTCGGCGGCCAGTTCGATGAGCGACTTGCGCGCTTTGGCCAGCGACGGTTTCAGAAACCCGCCATCTTCGGCCCCGAGAATGATGTTTTCCAGAACGGTAAAGTTCTCGACCAGTTTGAAGTGCTGGAACACCATGCCGATACCGGCGGCAATGGCGGCCTGGCTGTCGGGGATCTCGGTGCGGTTTCCGGCGATGTAGATCTCGCCCGCGTCCGCCTTGTAAAACCCGTAGAGGATCGACATCAGCGTTGATTTGCCCGCGCCGTTTTCGCCGATGATGCCGTGGATCGTGCCCGGCATGACGCTGATCGAAATGTCTTTGTTGGCTTGTACCGGACCGAAGGCTTTGGAAATGCCTTTGAGTTCAATGGCGGGGGCGGTCATATCAATTTGTTTCCCGGCTAGTCAAAAGGGCCGCGCCACAAGAACATGCGGCACGGCCCGAATGTTATCGGATCAGATCAGAAGTCCAGAACAGGACAGCTGTCATCCGACATGTAGTCATGCACGGCCAACTCGCCGCTGGCGATCTTGTCCGACGCCTCGTCCACCGCGTTGCGCATGGAGGCAGGGACCAGATCGGCGTTGTGCTCGTCCAGCGCATAGCCGACGCCGCCATTGGCCAGACCCATCACCTGGAACCCGGTTTCCATGTCAACGCCATCCGAGAATGCCTCGTAAACGGCGTTGTCCACCCGCTTCATCATCGATGTCAGAACCTTGCCCGAGTGCAGGTAGTTCTGGTTGCTGTCGACGCCGATGGACAGGATGCCTTCGTCGGCGGCTGTCTGCAGCACGCCCACGCCAGTGCCGCCCGCCGCGGCATAGACCACGTCAGCACCCTGGCTGATCTGGGCCTTGGTCAGTTCGGAACCCTTGACGGGGTCATTCCACGCGGCTGGTGTTGTGCCGGTCATGTTGGCCACAATCGTGGCATCCGCGTTCACAGCCTTGACGCCTTGGGCATAGCCGCAGGCGAATTTACGGATCAGCGGGATGTCCATGCCGCCGATAAAGCCGACAGTGTCGGATTCCGAAGCCATCGCGGCCATCATGCCGACAAGGTAGGACCCCTCATGCTCGTTGAACACGACCGAGCGGACGTTCGGTGCGTCAACGACCATGTCGATGATGGTGAATTTGGTGTCGGGATAATCCGCCGCCACCTGACCCAGTGCGTCAGCAAAGGCAAAGCCTGCCATGACGATCGGGTTCGCGCCCGCTTCGGCAAAGCGGCGCAGGGCCTGCTCGCGCTGTGCTTCGGATTGCAGTTCGATTTCGCGAAATGTGCCGCCGGTTGTGTCGGCCCAGCGCTTGGCGCCGTTGAAGGCCGCTTCGTTAAAGGATTTGTCAAATTTTCCACCAAGATCGAAGATCAGGGCGGGATCGGCAGTGGCAACACCTGCCGTCAGGGCCAGTGCAGCGCTTGCGCCGAGGAATTTCTGCATGAGTGTCATGTGGACATGTCTCCCGTGTTTTATGTTTGGGGCGGCACCAGCAGCACGGTGCGCCCGGGATCGCAGTGATCAGGCGGGATTAGGCCGCAGGGGCGGGGTGGGGTCAACCGCTTTTTAGTGGCACGGGCAGGCATCACGGGCTGACCTTGCGATACGCTGAACCTTTGTGCGGTGTGCTGTTTGCCCCTGAACTGGCCCTAGCGTGACCGGCTGTCGATGGGTTTTTGAAAGCTGGAAACGGGCAGGTCCACGCGCAGGATCAGCGCATCGACTGCCTGACCCGCGCGTTTGTAATAGCCTGTGCGGCGCGCCACTTCGTCAAAGCCGAACCGGGCATAAAGCCTTATGGCCGCAGTGTTATCCGCCGCCACTTCGAGGAATGCCGTTCCGGCGCGGGTCTGGGCGTCGCCCATCCAGCGTTGCATCAGCGCCTTCGCCACGCCTTGACGGCGATGGTCGGGATGGGTGGCGATGGTCAGCAGTTCCGCCTCACCCGCAACCGCCCGCCACAGGGCAAAGCCATGGGCGGCATCCGTCAGGTGACAATGTGGGCTGTCGAGCAGCGCGGCGAACTCTTCTGCCGACCACGGCCTGTCTTGTGTAAAGGCTGCGGCGTGCAAATCGGCGAGGTTTTGCGGCGTCACGACAGCACGCGCGGCGGCGCATCGCGGGCCGGGGCGGCATCCGGCGGGCGGACATAATAGGGCGCAGGCGGCGGCGCGGAGGCGGGCCAGATGCGCGCCGCATGAAGGGCGACGCCCACCGCCAGATCGGCGGGGCTTGGCGCTGGTGCGGGTGCGGTGACGGCGTCTGCGGGGATTAGGTGTGCGTCGCCCTCATCGTGGACATAGACCATGTCGCGGGGTGCTGGGATGGTGATCGTGCGACCCTGGGGTGCGGCATGCACGCGCGCGTCGAATCCGGTCACGCCGTAGGCCGGAATACCAAGGCCCAGGGCCAGCCCGCGCGCAGCTGAGACGCCGATGCGCAGCCCCGTGAAGTTGCCCGGTCCGGTCCCGACGGCAATGGCCGACAGATCGGCCCAAGTCTTGCCCTCAGCGGTTAGCAATTCTTGCAACAGATCCATCAACCGTTCGGCCTGTCCGCGCGCCATGTCCTCTCCGACGGCGCGCAAGGGGGTCTCGCCCAAGGTCAAAGCCGCAGCGCAATGAGGCCCGGACGTGTCAAAGCCGAGGATCAGCGGTGCGCTCATGTTGCTGGCCCTCGCAGGCGGGTGCGTGCGGTGCCCGGCGAGCGCGGCAGGTCGTCTTCGATATGCAACCAGGGCAGCGCGCTGTTCGCGTGGCTGTGCAGGACGGGGGCCAGCGCATCGGCCTGATCGATGATCCCGAGTGGGACATAGACCTGCCCGGCAAGGTAGTCGAAGGCGGCGGCCAAAGGTGATCCGCAGGTTTCACAAGTCCAGCGCCGCACGCCGCCCAGTTGCAAAAGGCGATCGGGCAGATTGGGGACCACGGCGGCCTCGTCAAAGGCGGCGAAGGCGGCGACCGGTCCGCCG
Source organism: uncultured Tateyamaria sp. (assembly GCF_947503045.1). Classification (GTDB taxonomy): domain Bacteria; phylum Pseudomonadota; class Alphaproteobacteria; order Rhodobacterales; family Rhodobacteraceae; genus Tateyamaria. Next base: position 8,197 of record NZ_CANNCF010000002.1, on the reverse strand, counting down.
GTCCAGCGGCGACAATCGCTGCAATGACAATAGGCCACCGTTTCCGATGGCCCTTGGATCGTCAGTCGTGAGGCGCCGCAATAACAGCGGGCCGTGAATGTCTCAGACGGCAACGGGACGCACTTCTGTGACCTCGGGGATGTAGTGGCGCAGCAGGTTCTCGATGCCCATCTTGAGGGTCAGGGTCGAGGACGGGCAGCCCGCGCAGGCGCCTTGCATGTGCAGGTAGACCACACCGCGGTCAAAGCCGTGGAAGGTGATGTCGCCACCATCCTGCGCCACGGCGGGGCGCACGCGGCTGTCCAGCAATTCCTTGATCTGACCAACCACAACGCCGTCTTCACCATCATGTTCTGCATGGCCAGACGCAGGGGCGTGGCCGTCATCCATCACCGGCTGGCCGGATTGGAAATGCTCCATGATCGCACCCAGAAGGGCCGGTTTGATGTGGTCCCAATCGACGCTGTCGGCCTTGGTCACCGTGACAAAATCGGTGCCAAAGAACACGCCTGTCACACCCTCGACGGCAAAGACACGCTGCGCCAGCGGCGACTTGGCCGCCGCCTCGGCGGTCGGGAAATCTGCGGTGCCGACCTCAAGAACGGTCTGGCCGGGCAGGAATTTCAGCGTGGCCGGGTTGGGTGTGGATTCGGTTTGAATGAACATGGCGCATCTCCTGAGTGCTTCTGTCGGATATGCGCCTGCGCAGCGGCTGAGTCAAGGTTTGGAACGGTTCTAAACTGCGCAGCGGGCTGTGCGCAGGCGTGATCGGCGCACAAGCGTGTCAGGTGATCGCTTCGAGCCGTTCCTTGCTCAAATCACCGGGCACGATGGTGATCGGGATGGGCAGATTGCCTGCATTGCGGGTCAGTTGGGTGACCAGCGGGCCGGGGCCCTTCTTGTCGGTGCCCGCGCCCAGCACCAGAACGCCAATTTCGCCGTCCTCGTGCACCTGCGCCATGATTTCGTCGACAGGCGGGCCCTCGCGGATGACCAGTTGCGGGTCGACCCCCTGTTTGTCGCGCATCCACTTGGCGAACACCTCGAAATGGGCGTGAATCCGTTCGCGGGCCTCCTCACGCATGACGGCGCCGACGCCGATCCAATGGTTGAACTCGTCCGGCGGAATCACCGACAGAATCGCTACACCACCCCCCGTATGGGCCGCGCGCATCGCGGCAAAGCGCATGGCGTTCAGACACTCACGGCTGTCATCGAGAACCACTAGAAATTTGCGCATGTCAGGCCTCTTTTGATCTGCAGGGGCCAACATGACGGCCCAACGGGCCAGTGGCAATGGAAAGTTGAGGGTTGTCAGATGGTCGCGGCCCAATCCCAATACATCTCGCGCACACGACGGGTGACCGGACCAACCTGATATTGCGTATCTTCAAAGGCGGTCACGGGTGTGACTTTCATCATGTTGCCCGACAGGAACACCTCGTCCGCGTCAGCAAAATCGGCAAAGCCGAGGACGGATTCGTGCACCTCCATCCCGTCGGCGCGCATGTTTGTCATGTGCCGCGCGCGGGTGATCCCGGCCAGGAACGTGCCGTTGGGGATCGGCGTGAACACGGCGCCATCCTTGACCATGAACACGTTGGCCGTCGCACTTTCCGCCACATTGCCCATCGCATCGGCCACCAGCGCATTGCCAAAGCCGCGTGCGCGGACCTCGGTCAGCATGCGGGCGTTGTTGGGATAGAGGCAGCCTGCCTTGGCGTTTACGACATTGTCCTCCAGCACCGGGCGGCGAAACCGGGTGCGCCCAAGCGTGGTCGAGGCGTTCTGGTCGGCCATTGGTATGGCCTCAAGACAGATGGCAAACCCGGTCGCCTCCGGTTTCGGCACGATGCCAGAGGCGTCCCCGTCCAGCGCCCAGTACATCGGGCGGATATAGACCGCCTCGTCCGGCCCATAGGCCTTGAGACCCTCGCGGGCGATGTCGACAATCTGTTCGGTGGATTGGGTCGGGGTGATCATCAGCGCCTCGGCCGAGGCATTCACCCGCGCGCAATGGGCCTCGAGGTCCGGCGCGCGCCCGTCAAAGTACCGCGCCCCGTCAAACACGGTGGTGCCAAGCCAGCTGCCATGATCGGCAGCGCGCATGATGGCGACATCCTCGTCATGCCATGCGCCGTTGAAATAGGTGCGGATATGAGTGCCGACGGACATGGGGCAGGCCTTTCGTTTGGTTGGGCGGTGGCGAGCAGAAACAGGTCACGGTTCCAGACCTGTTCAGTCGACCTGCCGCAGTTGATAGACCCCTTCGGGCAGATCGAGGGCGGCGGCCAGATCGCGCACCTGTTCGGGTGACAGCGTGATGCGCACCACCTGATCAGTGCGTGTGTCGAACTGTTCGACGGTGATACATTCTGCAAAGCTGTTGACGATCACATCCTCTTGCAGCGGGGCCGCGCCCTCGTCCACCAGCGTGATCACCGTTGCGTCAAATTCGTGCTCGATCGTAAACATTTGGCAAGGCTAAAACATGTGCGCCACTTTGCAAAGAGTGGCCCGCTATGGGGCAAAGGGTTGATCGGGGCTGCAACCCGCATATTTGCGTGGTATTCAGGAACTGGCTGGTGGCCAAGATGTGCGTCCGGCGTGGTTGAAGAAGGAATGTGTTATGATCCGATTTGTGGCCGCTTTGGCGATCCTGACCTTTGTGGCGGCGTGTGATGATGTCGTCATCAGCTCAGCACCCACCTCCACCGGGCCGGCGACCGCGCCCGCCGATGTGCCCGACGAGTTGCGCACCCGCGACCAGACAGGACGCGCCTTTGCCAGTGTCGTGGGTCGGGTCGAACCGATTGCGGAACGCGAATGCCGCGCGCGCACCAATGGTGTGAACTGCGACTTCCGCATTCTTGTGGACGACCGGCCCAACCAGCCTGCCAACGCCTTCCAGACGCTGGATGAAAACGAACGCCCGATCATTGTCTTTACCCTTGCGCTGCTGGACGAGGCGCGCAACGCCGACGAAATCGCCTTTGTCATGGGCCACGAGGCCGCGCACCACATCCGTGGTCATATTGCCCGGCAGCGGCAGAACGCGGCGGCGGGTGCGGTGATCTTTGGTGGTCTGGCCTCGATCGGCGGGGGCGACGTTTCGGCCGTCGAATCCGCACAGCGGATCGGGGCGCAAGTGGGAGCGCGGTCCTATTCCAAGGATTTCGAGCTTGAAGCCGATGCTTTGGGTACAGTGATCACGTCGCGGGCGGGGTACAATCCGATCAAAGGCTCTGAATTCTTCAACCGTATTCCTGATCCCGGTGACCGATTCCTTGGAACGCACCCGCCCAATGCACAGCGCATCGAAACGGTGCGCCGGACGGCGGCGGGGCTTTAGGTCTCACGCGACGCGCGACACGCCGCGGCGCAAGCGCATCACCAACCCCACGCTGGACATGATCACCCAAAAGATCTGGATCAACGCCGCGGCGAGGTTGAAGCTGGCGGCCAGCCCGATCAGCACACAGCTGGCCGCCACGAGATTGATGGCGAAATAGGTGGCACAGCTGCTGGTGCGCCAATGCAGAGTCAGAAGGCTGTAGTTCAGAATGTACAAGGCAAAGCCAAACAGACCGATTGCGTTCAAAACAGCCACGGGGACGCTGTCAAAAATGGGCATGGGTGAAATCCGGTGACAGAAAATTGGATGATCGTTCAATGCACTGTGCCTAGCACGCCATGCGTGTGTCGTCTGGTCCGGGAAACCCTACCTTGAAACAGTTGGGCCGCATTCTGACGGATCGCGGATCGAAATATGCGGTTTCGGGCTGTCCGGTGACCGACCGGGCGGGCATTGACGCAGGCCTCGCCCTGCTCAAGTCGGAACGGAGCTATGCCAAGGCCACCCACAACACATGGGGCGCCTGTCTGAGCGTGGGCGGTCCGATCAAGGGCGATGACGGCGAGACGGGCGCGGGGATGGTGATCCTGCGCATGCTCGAGCGCGAAGGGCTGCAGGATCACCTGGTCGTGGTGACTCGCTGGTATGGTGGCAAGCATCTGGGCGGAGATCGGTTCCGCCACGTGCAGACCTGCGTGCGGGCCTATCTGGACAGTCTTTGATCTGGATCAAGGACGCCTGCGGACCCACCCGGCATCCTCTTCGCAACCTCATCCCGTTGGAAGGAAGTGTTTCTCATGTCCAGTACCCGTCTCAAGCGTCACGCAACCGTTGTGGACAACATGGCAGCCGCGCGGGGGATCGATCTGCAAGAGATCGCGTTGCGCGGGGACCTCTCGCCTGCTGACATCTCGGACCTTGTGATCCGATGTTCCGGCTGCACGCAGACCACACATTGTGAACAGTGGCTGGCCGAGCAGGTCGGCACGGTATCCGCAACCCCGCATTATTGCCGCAACGCGCATGATTTCGACGAATTGGCCGCCCGCTCAGGCTGAGACGCTGACAGAAACGGCGGCGAAAAAGCAGGTCGAGGCGGCCAGCACGACCCCGTGCCACACCGCGTTCTGATACCGCATCTGCGGATAGCGATAGACAAGTGTGCCAAGTGAATACAGCACACCGCCCCCGATGATCAGCCCGACAGCGACAGAGGGCAAGGTCTGTGTCATGGGCCAGATCAGCAACAGACTGGCCCAGCCCATCCCCAGATAGACCGGCAGCGACCCACGCGCATCCGCCGCCCAAAAGCTGAGCTTGGCCACGGCGCCAATCAGCGCCACCAGCCACACCCCCGCCAGTACCACATAGGCAAAGGCCGATCCGATCAGCACCACGAGCGGCGTGTAAGTCCCTGCGATCTTGAAATAAATCGCGGCATGATCGATGCGGCGAAAGAGTGGGCGCAAAGTCTCGCCCGGCAACAGGTGGTAGAGAGCAGAAGCGACAAAGGAAAAGAACAGGAACCCGGCATAGATGCTGGTGGCGGCGATCTGGGTCGGACCTTCGGTCTGCGCCACATGGATCAGCAGGATCACGCCCGCACCAAGGGCAAGTAACAGACCCAACACATGAATCGACGCATCTGCAAGAGTTTCACGCATGGAATAGGGGTACGGCATCGGCTCAGACTGACAAGGGTTACCGCCTCAGTCTAGGCCTGCAAATGTCACGATTGTGTTGACGTCGCGCCAACACGACGCAGGTGCCAGTGATAAATCAACGGCGCAAGGATATGGTCATAGGTGAGACAGGCCAGCCGGTGCACCCCGGGCAGCGCCACCAGCCGCGCCAGCCAGCGGTACCGCGGCATGTCTTGCCACAGCACGATGAAGGCTGGAATGCCCCGATACATCTGCCCGCCCTTCAGAACATAAAGCCTGCGGGCGGCGTCATCCCGGCTCAGCCCCCAGTCGTCCAGCGCGCCATGGTTCAGATCTTCGAAACGGATGGGCAGGGCCGAGCGATCCGCATAGGCCGCGTAGTGGTTGATCTCGAAACTGCACACGGGGCAGTCGCCATTGTAAAGAACGCGGGTTTCGTCGGTCATATTTGGGATGTAGGGCCGGGGCCGCTTTGGCCAAAGAGGCATTGCGCCGCAGGCCGCATTAGCGCGGTTTGTTCCCGTCGATCCAGCGCGACATCATTACCTTGTCCTTGAAACACTCCGCCGGAATCTGGCGCCGTTTCAGGCGGGCAATCCGTTCTGCAAACTGCACCTGCTTGGCGCTTGGGTAGGCCGAGAACTTGCCCTGAGGTGCCTGTTTTACCCGGTCGATCCACGCCGACAGACCCGCCTTGTCTCGCAACAGTGCGGCGGGCAATACCTGCCCCGTTCTGGCTGCAAGCGCGCGGGCAAAGGCGATCTGCTTTTCCGTCGCCGCCTCCGGCGTCTTGATCGGCAAGGCCCCCTGTGCGGGGTCGAAAAGGCCGGGCTGATGCGCGTGATAGGACATCGTGTTCTCCGCTCTCTATCGGAAGAACAAATATAGAACATATAATTCAAATTGCAAGTATCGCGTGAGGTCGAGGCGGGCAGATGACACCTCCGCCTTACGGGGATAAGGATCAGAGCTTGGCGTGCGAGCCGTCGCAGAGCGGTCTTTTGCCTGTCGCCTTGCAGCCGCAAAAGAACACCTTCTTGCTTTCCTCGGCCGTGTATTTTTCCGGGTTCATCCCGGTGTCCTTGTGCGACCCATCGCAGAACGGCTGGTTGGCCGAATGCCCGCAGGCGCACCAGAAATAGGATTTTCCGGCTTCGACTTCGACAGGATAAGGGGCTTTTTGTGCGATTTTGGGCGTGGTCATGGGGGTCTCCGTTTCAGGGTGGCGATACGTCACCGGGTCTTGATGGCATGCCGCACTTCAAATGGAGAAGAAGAAAGTGCGGGGCGGTCGGCTTAGTGATGGCAATGATGATGCCGTCTCTTGTGCGTATTGAGGGCGAGCGTATTGTGCCGCCGGCCTGTAATGCCAAGACCAATCAGATTGGCAACTCGGTTAGGCGGACTGTCGATTTACTGGCATCCTTGACTTGCTTCCGATCCTGTTAGATCAGAGCAGCACTTCAACGAGTGACGGCTTTGAGCCCAATTTTGACGGTAGGCGTGTGGTGTACAAAAGTCCGCTTCGGGGAAATCAAGCCAATTCACTTAATACTATTGGCAAAAGTGTTTGTGCGTCGACCGGAGCTATAACGGGGTAAGTCCACTATTTGGCAGATAGTTTCATGCCGCCACTTGGGACTTTGAACACCCAACTCTGTTTGACTTTAGTGGATTGCATCGTTGCTGCTTCTTTATTGGTAATTTTTTTCCCACCAGCCGAAAGCACCCCCCACTCAAGCCCTAGGCCGATTTCAGCGCTATCACCAAATTTTTTACTTGCTTGCTTGAGGCCTTCGACCTCAAGCGGAACTTTAGTAGGCAGAAGCTCCGCGGACAACGTTAATTGTTTGCCCTTTAACGCATAATTGATACCTCGCTCACTCACTTTCAGCTTCTTGGCAACAGGTTTGATTTTGACATGGACGTAGCCTTTCTCCGGGATCATCACGCCTCGAACTCGAACGCGTCCGCCTGACATTTTCTTCGTGAATGTCGCCTCCCGTGATTTTTGTGACCGAACGCTGATTTCAATAGAGTTTTTGTCGAGGGACTGATTTTCCCAATTGGAAGCGTCTAAGACAATATCAGCTTCGACAAGCCCTTGAGCCGCACCAGATTTTTCGTATTCTTTCTCCAGCTTCTGTACAGCTGAATGCATATGCACTGCGATTGGATATGCCCAAGTGAGCGAAGAATGAACGTTATAGTGGGGATCGTCCTTCGTTTTTTTAACTTCATCTTGCTTTAGTAGCCCCCTAGCTTCTTTAATTATGAAATCTAGTTCCCAACCCATACCTTCGTACTGGGGCTCCTTCAGCGAGCAAAGCTTTATGGCAGATTTTTCCATTTTCTTTAGGCTACCAATTGTTTTTGAAGAAAATTTTCCTTTATTGAAACGATGCTTCGAGAACTTAAGAGCTGAGCCAACAAACCCTGTCAATTCTTTCGCCTGCTTAATAATGTCAGTCATAATTGCCTCTTACTCTTCGTAGGTTCAGCTCTTGCGGCGACGTCCCGCCATGCTAAGGTCACCGAGAGCGGCCAAAAGCAACGGCTGGGAGGTTGGCAAAGGGGCCACCCTTCACAAGATGCGGGCCCTTTGGGTTTTTGTAAGCTCAGCTGCTAAGCCCCTGAAAATCAGGCGCATATCCTAACAATTCGGCCAAAGTCGAAATTTTTTTGCCATGAATCTCATATACGGGATTTTTCCCGTAATTAACGCTACGTCATGTTCTAAACAATTGATACAGCTAATTCGTGTCTCTCAGTCTGCCCTTGGCACTGCCGCAGCGAACGGCATTTTTGTCAGCATCGCAACCCCTCACAGCGATAATGGGACTACCGGCCCTATCGGATATACGAGCCTTAACAGGGCCCTGGAAATCAGTTTACGATTTGCGCCTTCAGGGGTTTAAAAAGACGCATTTGGACTTTTCTCGGGTACTTGACGCTCAGCCGCCTCATACATCATGCGGGTCGTGGTGCGGGCCGCGCTGATGCTGCAAAGCGGACCTTGGCGCAGCCGCACCGAAGGGCCGCTATGTCCCGCAGACTGTGAGTTCGAACAGCCTTGATTTTTGCACAGTCGACGAATGGCATGTGTGGATGGCTCCTGCATAGCAAGTCCTTTTTGATCTAATTTGTGCACTTGTCAGAAGCAGTCATGTGTCCGGCC
>NZ_CANNCF010000001.1 GCF_947503045.1 uncultured Tateyamaria sp. | reverse complement strand
CCGGACAGACGACAGTACTGACGAAACGACCGCGAAAATCGCTAAAAAACTCTTGCAATGCAGGAGCCACCCACAGAAGACGTTCAGGCATCTTGCAGTAATAGTCACAGTGGGCTCAGAAACCGCCCTTCGCCAACCCCGATCCGCCGCTTTGCGTAGGATGGGCAATCTGCCCATCACCCCCCAAAAACCTCGTTAAACCCCCGCTCCCCCTTGGCCGTCACCCGGATCACTCGATGCTGCGGTTGCAGCCCGCTCTCTGGACGTTCGCTGCGCGTGCAAAATTTGGACTGCGTGAGCTCACGGTTTGGCGGACGAATTGAGCTTTTGCTGCGACTGCGCCAATGGCAGCCATTGAAGAAACGAGTGGCGTGCGAAACGGTCGTTTTTGGCGATAAAAGAAATTCATGGGTCTTGGCCAAGTTTGAGCTAGCCAAAGTCCGCGATCACGGTACAGGGCGAATTGTCCATGCTGTCCTAGCCCCTAAAACTGTGCCGCTACATTGGTCGCCACTGGTCCATTGGTCCTGTTCGCGGCTCTTGGAAATCCTGTTCCGTGAAGTACAGGGACGGATCACTCGATCTTCAGATCTTGAGTTACGCCTCTCGAAAAGCAGTATGCCAGTCTACCCGACCTTGACCCACGTCTTCATGCCGCGGGCCTGATGACCGAGCATATGACAATGTAGCAACCACCTTCCGGGATTGTCGAAGACGCAGATGATATCGCGGGTTTGTTGCCGATGCAGCAGCGTCGTATCCCGAAACGGACCGAGGGATCCGTCGGGCGCGACCTCATGGAAATGATGGCCGTGCAGGTGAATGCCGTGAGGGAACGCCGTGTCGTTGGTGATCCTGATGCGCACCGTTTCCCCCAGTGCGAAGCGCTGCCAAGGCGCGTCCTGCAGGCCAGAGACGCCATTGAGGCTCCAGATATCGTCGCCTTCATGCTGGCCTCCCATCGCACCACCCTGAAGCGTGAGGTTCAGCAGCTTTGTCGGCTCAGCGGCGGGTCGTGCAATCCTGGCGTTTGGTAAGTTTGCGATGTCATCCCCGCGTGGATTGGGGTTTTCACCCTCGACGGCGATCTCACCCATTTCGTATGGTTCCTGCCGGGTCGGAAAGGCAAACTTGATCATGTCGGACACATCCGCGATGATATCCATGCGCTGCGCTGGGGCGAGCATGATGGCCTGAATTTCCTGTGTCTCGGCCAGTGACATACCGTCAAGTGCAACAATCTTCCCGGCAATTCCAGAAATCTCCAACGGGAAGACTCGCGCCGTGGCGACGTTGATCAGGCGCAGACGCACACGGTCTCCGCGCCTGACGGTACGGACCGATGGGATGACCTTGGCGAAGGTTCCCAGCCGTCCGGCATGGGAGAAATCGTGGCGGTTTCCAAAATCCTTAATCACCTCTCCGGACCGCTCGATGCGCCAGTCATCAACCATGACTGTAATGTCATGATCCACTTCAGGTGGGTTTCGTTCCTCCACGATCAGCGGTCCATAGAGCCCCCGCGCCACCTGTTCCCATGAACGGTTGTGCGAATGATACCAATAGGTCCCGGCATCCGGCAAAGCGAAACGGTAGTCGAACCCCTTCCCGTCTTCGACGAGCGGTTGGGTGAGATACGGCACACCGTCCATCGCGTTGTCTATCCGGATGCCATGCCAATGGATGGCGGAGCCCTCACCTATGGTGTTCTCAAACCGCAGGTCTACGGTATCGCCTTGCTGGAATCGCAACTCCGGTCCCGGGGTTGAGCCGTTGAAGCCGAGCATCTGAGTCGTGCCGTCCCCAGGCGGCAATATCTGCGCCGTGACAGGCTCTGCCCGCAAGACAAACGGGGCGGCCAGCGCGCGTTTTGGAACAGCAATAAGAGCGGCAGAAGCGGTCAGGAAAGTGCGGCGGCTGAGGTGCATGAAACTGGGCCTTTCTTCGCTGATCTTTCTGTGCCGGATCGAAACCGGCGGGTTACGGTGTGGCGTTGAAGGTAAAAAGCGGCTCTCCCGCGATCTTGTAGCCGTTGATCAACTCACGTGCGACGGGCGAGGTCAGCCAGGTTTCCAATCGCATGACGGCGTCACTTTTGACATGAGCGTGGCGGGCGGAATTGACTGGGATAAAGGCGTATTGATTGAACAGGGCCGGATCACCGGAAAAGAGCAGTTCCAGATCCTGCTTGTTGCCGAAGTTCAGCCAACTGGCCCGGTCCGCCATGATATAAGCCTCCAGCCCAGACGCGGTGTTCAGGCTCGCCCCCATCCCTGCGCCAACTGCGTTGTACCACCGACCGGATTGTTCTGGCGCCAGTTCGGCCGCGGCCCAGAGTGACAATTCCTTCTTGTGGGTCCCGCTGTCGTCGCCTCGGCTGACGAAGGGCGCCTTTGTCTGAGCTATCCGTTTCAACGCCGTGACGGCATCCCCAGCATTCGCAATATCGGCAGGGTCCAGCGAAGGCCCGACAAAGACAAAATCATTATACATGATCTCTCGTCGATGGGTGCCAAAGCCCCCCTCAACAAAGGCTTCTTCCGCCTTCCTTGAATGCACAAGGACGGCGTCCACGTCACCGGCTTCCCCCAGCCGGATGGCCTGCCCGGTGCCGACGACCAGCAATTGCACCTCGATCCCGGTATCCCTCTGAATCGCGGGGAGGAGGACATCCGACAGGCCCGAATTGTGGAAACTGGTGGTCACAGCCAGTCTCAGGGTCTCGGCCCGCACCTGAACACCGATCAGGATCAGAATGGCTGTGAGGATGCGGATCATTCGATGATATCTCCATTCAGGAACGCCTGCGCCTCTTCAGTCTGCTGCGCTGAAAAGAAGTCCTGGGCCGTGGCTTGTTCGCGCACCTTTCCATTCAAAAGAAACACCACGTCACTGGCAAGCCGTCGCGCCTGCCCAAGATCATGTGTGGTCATGATAATGCGTGTTCCGGCAGTTGATGCGGCCAGAAGCAGTTTTTCGATCTCGAGGGTCGAGCGTCCATCGAGGTTGGCGCAGGGTTCATCAAGGAACAGCACCTGTGGCTCTCGGATCAAGGCACGTGCGAGGGCCAGTTTCTGCTGTTCTCCCCCGGAGAGGCGTGTCGCGGGCCGGTTAAGTGCATCCTCCAAGCCAATGCGTCCGGACCAGTGGGTAACGCGTTCTGCAATCTCGGCTTTTGGGAAATTCAAAAGCTGCAAAGGGAACGCAAGGTTCTGGCGGACGGAGCGCCGTAACATGATGGGTTTCTGAAAGACGTAAGCCTGTGCTTCACGTGCCTCTTTATCGGGAACAGACCATCTGACCCGCCCACTGGAGAGCCGGGTGACTCCGTGCAGCACTTTGAGAAGCGATGTCTTCCCCGCGCCGTTTGGGCCCAGCACAATTGTGAATCCGGTCCCGCTCAGTGACAGGTCGATGGGCCCCAGCAGCTGCGTGCCACGCCGGGTGATGATGGCCTGTTCCAGTTCGACCGACATGGGATGCTTCACCACCGGCCCTCCCGCTCTGTGCGCGACAGGGCGTGAATTGCGAAATTCACCAGCAAGGCAAGCGCGATCAGGACAAATCCCAGTCCGAGGGCGAGCGTGAAGTCTCCCTTGCCTGTTTCCAACGCAATGGCCGTGGTCAAAACACGCGTGGCGTTGTCGATGTTGCCACCCACAATCATGATCGCGCCGACCTCACCGATTGCGCGCCCGAAACCCGCCAGGGCAGCAGTTAGCAATGTGCGCCTGCCGTCCCGGATCAAGGTCCAGATGCGCTGGCGCTTGGTGGTGTTCAGTGAGATCAGAAGATCGTGGTATTCCGCCCAAAGCTCGCGCATCGCCTGATGCGTGATCGACGCGATGAGCGGGGTGATGATGATCACCTGCGCGATGATCATCGCAGTGGGCGTAAACAACAGCCCCAGCACCCCAAATGGCCCCGAGCGGGACAGGAGCAGGTATACGATCAACCCAACAACCACTGGCGGCAGCCCCATCAGCGCATTCAGCGTAGCGATGGTCAGGCGGCGAAACCGAAAGCGCCTGATCGCGAGCCATGTTCCCAAAGGCAAGGCAATAGCTGAGGCGATAACGAGCGCGGACAGGCTGACTTGCAGGGACCTGAGCGTGATCTGCACGAGATCCGGATCAAGCGTGACGATCAGCCGGAATGCTGCCTGTATGCCGGCCCAGATCTCATTCATGTCGTGGTTGTCAGACCTCTAACTTGGCAAATCAGTCGTCTAGGCGGACAGCCGCGCCTGTCGCCTGCTCCTGGCTTGAGAAGCCCGCTTGCCCAAGAATGAAATCCGCGCCGATTGCGATCACTGCAGTGGCTGCAAACGCTGTGAGCATGGCTTTCATCTCAGTCCTCCGTTTCCGCTGTGGCGCTGCGCAAGAAGTCGATCAGATCGTTCCGGTCGCCTTGCTTGGCTATGCGCTGCATCGGCATCTTGGTCCCCGGAATGTAATGATCGGGGCCAAGGTCAAACAAAGCATTGATCGTCTCTGCTGACCAGACAATTTTGGACCCTTTCAGCGTGTCAGAATAGGCATAATCCCGCACCACACCTGCCTTGCGCCCGAATACGCCGTACAGACTGGGACCGGCCTTGCGTGCGCTATCCTCCGTCAGCGTATGACAGATGGAACACTTGCGTTTGAACTGCCGCTCCCCGTTGGGCAGCGTTTCGGGTTTCTCAAGGAAACTGCGGGTGCCGCCCTGCATCGGGCCATGCTCATCCATCGTCGCGACGGGCCAGGAATAGATGATGTCCTCGATCCCGCCCGCGTGGATGTTCTGTCCGTCGGGCGAAAACGCCAGCGCCCAGATCGGGCCCTGCCGCGTTGCGCGAAAATCGCGCGTGATCTTTAGCACCCCAGTGTCGATTACCATGATATAGCCCTGCCCGTCTCCAACGGCGAGTTGGCGGGTGTCCGGATGATAGGCCATCGACAAAATCGGGCGGCGGTCGAGGGTGAAATCTGCGATCTGCGCGCCGGTTGCGCGATCAACGATCCGGGTCCCGCCATCCTGCCCACCATAGGCGATCCAGCCTGCAGTCTCGTCCACGATCAACGTGTTGATGCCGAAGCCGTGCTTTACCAACGTGCGCTGATAGGCGCTCGCCGCCACATCCCAGAGCCGGATAGTGCCATCGACAGAGGCGGAATAGAGCCGCGCGCCATCCAGGCTGAAGGCCACGTCGTTCACGCCCTGTCGATGCCCTTTCAGGAACTGTCCTGCGTCCGGTGATGGATTTGGGGCGTATCCCGCTTCACTCTCCAGCGGCCAAAGCCCGATGCTGTGGTCCCAACTGGCTGTGGCGACAATCCCGGCTGTCTCTGACCAGGCAATATCCGTTACTTTGGCCTGATGCTGACCGATCCGCAGACCCCCGTCTGCCCCGGGCCAAAACCAGATAGCATAGTCATCACCGCCCGAAATCGGCCGGCCCGCCGCGCCGAAGGTGACCGCATTGACGGCCGCACGATGACCTTCCAGCCAGCGCGGGGTCGTGCCATCCCATAGACCGACGGAATTGTCGAAACTGGCGCTGGCAATCTGACCGTCCGGGGACACGGCGAGATCCATGATCGGCCCGCCATGGCCCCTGAGCGTAAAGAATTCCTGTGCTGCCAGCGGGCTGGCCAACAGGATAGCTATGGCCAGAGCCTGACGCATCTACTCGGCAGGGGTTGCACCCTGAGGGGTGTCTGTTTCTTTCGCCTTAACCTCATCGACCCAGAGCGAATGATGCTCGCGCGCCCATTGCTCTTCGACCTGTCCCGTGCCCATGGCATCATATGCGCCTTCCATCCCGACCGAGCCGATGTAGATGTGCGCAAGGATAATGGCCATCAAAGCAAAGCTGACAATCGCATGCCAAAGCTGCGATAGCTGCATCTCTTCATGGGGCGCGAGAGCAGTGGGCAGCTCACCCAATCCAAGTGCTGCAGAAATGCCAAGATTGTTGAGCTTCGCGAAAGTTGGCGCAAACAGGTTGATCTCGAACGGGAAGAGAAGCGCCAAGCCTGAAACGGAGATAGAGGTCCCCAGCACGATCACCGACCAGAATATCAGCTTTTGACCGGCATTGAATTTCTTTGCCGGCGGATGGCCCTTGGAGAATATCCCGCCGCCTTTGAGCAACCAGTTGATGTCCGTGCGGTCCGGAAGGTTGTGGATGACCCACATGACAAAGATCATGATCAGCGCGACCATGAAGGCCCAGGATACGTTGTTGTGAACCCACTTTGACAACAAGGCTACGGTTGCGAACGCCTCGTGCCCGAAAGCCGGGATCAGCACCTTGCGCCCGAACAAGGAGACAAGGCCAGTGATACCAAGGAGGATAAACGATCCCGCCAAGAGCCAATGTCCGAACCGTTCAATCGCTTTGAACCGTTCGATTTTGCGGCCTGTTCTTTCTCCATCAATGCGGATACGGCCCCGGATCAGAAAAAAGAGTACCAGCAGCACGATCGTACCGCCAAGCAGGTAACCACCGTAGGTCGCCAGAGGCCCCTCTCGGAACAGGAGCCAGCGCATACCGCCGTCCTGGATCAAGGTTGTTGCTGCGGGGCCATCGTTCGAGGCGGTGATCTTCGCCTCCCCAAATCGTAGCGCGCGCCAGAGGTCCGGATCAGACGCACCGCCTAGTGTGCCAAGCTGATTGGCAAGACCGGCGGCACCATCCGGATCGCCTATGTTGCTGCGTCGAAAGCTGTTGTCGACCTCCTCCCCCCGCTGCCGCGCCAGGATGTCCTCCAATGTCTGTGCCCCGCCCGTCGCGGAGCGATCCGGCGCGGGTGCATCTTCTTGGGCCTGTGCAATGGTGACGAAAGACAGGGACAGCATCAGGGCCATCAGCATGCGAAACATGGGCTCGGTCCTCTTGAGTGAGCAAAAAAGGGCGACCCGGTTCGGGGCCGCCCTGATCTTGGCTTTTGTCAGGGCGCTTTAGCCGTCGCGCTGACCGTAGGCCGATCCCCAGCCCCAGGCACCGGAACCGAAACCACGTGCAACCACGCGTTCACGGTAGATACCCGACACGACGTCGCCGTCACCCGCCAGAAGCGCCTTGGTCGCGCACATCTCGGCGCAGATCGGCAGCTTGCCTTCCGCGATCCGGTTGCGGCCGTATTTGGCGAACTCGGCGGTGGAGTGTGTTTCCTCGGGGCCGCCGGCGCAGAAGGTACATTTGTCCATCTTGCCACGTGATCCGAAGTTGCCAGCCTGCGGGAACTGCGGCGCGCCGAAGGGGCACGCATAAAAGCAGTAGCCGCAGCCGATGCAGAGGTCCTTGGAGTGGAGCACCACCCCTTCCTCGTTCTGGTAAAAGCAGTCCACGGGGCAGACCGCCATACAAGGCGCATCGGAACAATGCATACAGGCGACCGAGATCGACCGTTCGCCCGGTGAGCCATCGTTGATGGTCACCACCTTGCGGCGGTTGATGCCCCAGGGCACTTCATGTTCGTTCTTACAGGCAGTGACGCAAGCGTTGCATTCAATGCAGCGTTCGGCGTCGACGAGAAACTTTGCTCTTGCCATTGGTAGTCCTCCTTACGCTGACCAGATTTTGCAGAGAGTGGCTTTGGTCTCTTGCATCTGGGTCACTGAATCGTAGCCATAGGTCTGTGCGGTATTGCTACTTTCACCCAGCACATAGGGGTCCGCACCGTCCGGATATTTGTCCCTCAGGTCCACACCTTCCAAGTGCCCTCCAAAGTGGAACGGCATGAAGGCAACGCCCTCACCAACCCGTTCAGTCACCATGGCCATAACCTTGACCTTGGCCCCTTCGGCCCCTTCTACCCAGACCTGTTCGCCGTCACGTACACCAAGATTGTTGGCATCGCGCGTGTTGATTTCGACAAACATGTCCTGCTGAAGTTCAGCCAGCCAGGGGTTGGAGCGGCTTTCATCGCCACCGCCCTCGTATTCCACCAGGCGCCCGGACGTCAGGATCATTGGATAATCCTTCGAGAAGTCCTGCTTCTGGATCGAGGCATACATGGTCGGCAAGCGATAGAACTTGCGATCCTCGTATGTCGGGTAGTCGGCCACAAGATCGCGGCGGTTGGTATAAAGTGGCTCGCGGTGAACCGGCACAGGGTCCGGGAACGTCCAGACAACCGCGCGCGCCTTGGCGTTGCCAAAGGGCGCACATTCATGCGCGATGGCCACCCGCTGGATGCCGCCCGAAAGGTCGGTTTTCCAGTTGGTTTTCGGGCCCGCGATACCGTCGATGACAGCGCGTTCTTCTGCTGTCAGCTCGCTGTCCCAACCAAGGTCCATCAACATCTGCATGGTGAACTCGGGATATCCGTCCTGAATATCAGAATCCAGGCTGTAGACACCTTCGGCCAGCAGATTGTCACCATCGCGTTCCACACCGAAACGGGCGCGGAAAGTCAGGCCACCCTCCGAGACACGTTTGGACATGTCATAGAGGTTGGGGGTGCCGGGATGGTTCATCTCGGCGGTGCCCCAGCTTGGCCATGGAAGACCGTAATAGTCGCCATCCGCTGGGCCGCCCACCGCTTGCAGTGTGGTGCGGTCAAACGTGTGCTGGTTGGCCATGTGCATCTTGATGCGGTCCGGGTCCTGTCCGGTATAGCCAATGGTCCACATGCCCTTGTTGAACTCGCGGGTGATGCTTTCCACGTTCGGGGTTTCCGCGTCTTCCATCTCGATGTTGCGGAAGAACCTGTCGCCCCAGCCGAACTTGTTGACGAACTTGGCCATGATGACCTCGTCCGGCAAGCTTTCGAACAACGGATCGACCACCTTGTCGCGCCACTGGAAGCTGCGGTTTGAGGCGGTGACAGAGCCGCGCGTCTCAAACTGCGTACAGGCGGGCAGCAGGTAAACGCCATCCGTCCGGTCATGCAGAACGGCAGAAACAGTTGGATAGGGATCGACCACCACGAGCATATCGAGCTGCTCCATCGCGGTCTTCATTTCCTTCATCCGGGTCTGAGAGTTCGGCGCATGTCCCCAAAGCACCATGGCACGCACCTTGTTGGGGTTGTCCATGTTCTCAGGGTCTTCGAGCACGCCATCGATCCAGCGGCTGACGGGGATACCGGTGAGGTTCTGCAGGGACTTATCCTTGCCATCCGCATCCTTGGTCATCGCGAACTGGCCTTTCAGCCAATCGGCGTCCTCTTCCCAGACACGTGCCCAATGCTCCCATGCGCCTGCGGACAGGCCATAGTAGCCGGGCAGCGTGTGAGACAGAACACCAAGGTCTGTTGCACCCTGCACGTTGTCGTGGCCGCGGAAGATGTTCGTCCCGCCACCCGAAGTGCCCATATTGCCAAGGGCCAGCTGCAGTACACAGTACGCACGCGTATTGTTGTTGCCGTTGGTGTGCTGCGTACCACCCATACACCAAATCACGGTGCCGGGACGGTTGTTCGCCATGGTCCGCGCAACGCGCTTGAGCTGAGAACCGGGCGCGCCGGTCACGCGCTCCACCTCGTCTGGTGTCCAGCGGGCGACTTCTTCCTTGATCTGGTCCATGCCCCAGACACGGGTGCGGATGAACTCTTTGTCCTCCCAGCCGTTCTCGAAGATGTGCCAGAGGATACCCCAGACCAGCGCCACGTCCGTACCGGGACGGAAGCGGACATATTCATCCGCATGGGCCGCCGTGCGTGTGAAACGTGGGTCACAGACGATCACCGGCGCGTTGTTCTGCTCTTTCGCGCGCAACAGGTGCAGCAGGGACACGGGATGCGCCTCGGCGGGGTTGCCGCCGATGATGAAGATCGCCTTGGAATTGTGGATGTCGTTGTAGCTGTTGGTCATCGCACCATAGCCCCAGGTGTTTGCAACACCGGCAACCGTGGTGGAGTGACAGATACGCGCCTGGTGATCCACGTTATTCGTGCCCCAATAGGCGGCGAACTTGCGGAACAGGTAGGCCTGTTCATTGTTATGCTTGGCCGAGCCCAGCCAGTAGACTGAATCCGGTCCGCTTTCCTCGCGGATGTTCATCATGCCATCGCCAATTTCGTCGATGGCCTGCTCCCATGAGATGCGCTTCCACTCACCACCCTCTTTCTTCATCGGGTACTTGAGGCGGCGTTCTCCATGGGCGTGCTCGCGTACGGCGGCCCCTTTGGCGCAGTGGGCACCAAGGTTGAATGGGCTGTCCCAGCCGGGTTCCTGACCTGTCCAGACGCCATTGCTGACCTCTGCCACAACGGTACAACCGACCGAGCAGTGGGTGCAGACGGATTTGACAAGATCAACCTTGCCAGTTGCCGTCGCCGCCGCATTCGCTTGGGTCACCGTCCCGCCCGTGGCGGAAATCGCGGCAAGGCCACCAATGGCCAGCCCCGATCCGCGCAGGAACGCGCGGCGGTCTACGGATTTGTCTGCGATGTCTGATAGTATGCCGGTCCGCTGGGGGCGTCGCGCAACCCCGTTGGTTTTTTTCTTCAGCATGTGTCTTCCTCCCTTGATCCTGACAGTCGGGCGTCACGCAACCAGTCGTCAGGACGTTTAGTTAGAAGCGTCCGGGTTTCAGAACCGGGCGCTGTCGAGATAGGCGCGGGTATGCGCGGTGTCCTGCATCTTTTCCGATGTCGGATCGACCGGCTGAGCCTCGGCCGTGTTCGCGCCAGCGGCAAGCGCCACGGCGGCAACCGGCGCGGACGTACCTGCCAGTTTCAGAAAGTCGCGGCGATTGGTCGCCTCGTTTTCCTTGGTCATGGGATGTCTCCCTCCTCATTGTGGCGGGCATCCCCGCCGTGTTTTGCGCGCCCTTACGCGCTCATCCGAAACGCTTCGCGTTCGATATCCATAAATTCGCGCCCCACTGCGCCCAGTGAGGCGTAGAGGATCGAGTTCTTCGCCGCCTCCAGATCGGCAAAGAACAGCGCCGCCCAAGGCGCGATATGCTTGTTGAAGAATGTCTTTTGATCATCCAGCGTCGCCGCCGGACCAAAGCGGCCCACGATCATGCCCGCCATCATCTCCATCAAGGACGCGATGTTGTCTTCGGGTTCATAGACGTTGGGCGCACGGGTCATTGCCCGGGCAGCCATGTCGGAACGGAGCGTCGCCAGCGGCTTTTCATTGAGAAACCCGGTGAGATAGTAGCTGGCATAGGGTAACAACTCTCCCCGGCCCAGACCGACGAACAACGCGTTGAACTCGCTTTCCACCTTAACGGGCTTGCTGGCCTTGGCGACCCGCGACAAACCCGCGATCGCCTGACCCATCGGGCTATCGTCACCCGAAAGACCAGCACATTGGTTCAGCAGCAACTGATCTGGCGGGCCCGAGAGCATGAGGCCCAGAAAGTTGTAAAGATCGGCCCGCAAGCGATCCTCAGATGCGACGGCGATGTCTTCGGCAGCGTTCACGCTGTTTCCTCACTTCGAAATGTCATGCGGCGCGGCTTCGGACTGTCATAAGTGTCGATGTCCTCAACCACTTCAGCGACCTCATCCGTCTGCACCGGCTCTTCTTCTTCCACAGCAGCCAGGAGCACTTCCTCGTCTTCGCCGGGATGTTCTTCGATCTCTTCCGGCTCTGACGGCTTCTGAGCCTCTTCGGCCTGCCGTGCCATTTCCTCGACATGTTTCAGCATGCCCTTGCCGACCTGATACGCGGTCTGAAGGTTCTCCACGACAGTGGCGCTGTCAGTGAAATCCTCTCCGTAATCAACCAGCATATCCACGTTGGCGAGTACCGGATTGCTGCGCCACAGGGTCCGCAGCGCGCGGCGGCGAATGCGATCTGGAACGGTCTTGGACATAAAGGCCGTGAAATCATCGCCCATCTGCAAGGCATCTGGGTCCGGCAAGTTCAGTTCGACCAGGATCTCCGCGTCGCTCTTTTGTTCAAGGGCAGAACACTCCTCGGCCAAGGCGCGCGCGTCGACGGCCGCCTTCTCGGCTTCCGCTTCAGCGGTGACGCCTGCCTTGCGGCGGCCCCAAAAGGAATGCTCAGTGTTCAATGCACCCGCTCCTTGCGCGACGGTGCGCGATAGACGTCCGCTGTCTGGCGGATACGCGGGTCTCCGATGCCATCTTCCTTGAGGTCGACACGTTTCTTGTCGCGGCGACGTTTGATAAACACCTCGTCCTCATGGTGTTTGTCCGTGAACGCCCTGATCCAGGCAACGAGCCCTTCGGGCATGGGCACCTTTTCGACCAATTCCTCTCCGGTGTCCGCGTAATCCTGCGCCTCGTAGGGAGACGCTGTTGCGAGGACGATATCGAACGGTTCATCCCCTTCGCTCTCTCGCATGACGACGTATATCGCTGGCACCTTGGCAGAGAGCCCGTGTAAGTAGGCTTCCGTATCCGTACGAAAAAGCTCAAGCGGAACTGTGGCGGCATGAAACTCGACCGATTCACCTTCACGGCGCAGCTCTTTCCAGCCTGCATCCGCAGCGCCGGGCAAGACTGCGGACGCCTTCCAGACATGCCGGTCCCAGCGGGTCACGCCCGGTGTCCTGCGTATGACAACCCCCAAAGGGATCGAAACAGATTTTTCGGCATCCTGGATGGGGTCTCTCCTGATCGAGGCGGTGGCTTTGCCAAAGTCTGTATGACCTTGGGACAATTTCAAAGCCTTTTCTTGCATCCCATTGCATACCGACCACCGTCGCTGCGACGCGGAAACTTTTTGCATTGGGATTGCTCAACGTTTTAAGGGTCAAGTTTGCAAGCGCAGCATTGGGCGGGGTCGGGTTGCTGCCAAAAAATAAGGTTTACGCCACCTCAGAATCACGGCTAGCCTGACGCGTGCTGAACGGACGTGTTGCTTGCTGAAAGGAATTTGGAATGGCAAAAAAGCTCGTCCTATGTGACTGCCTTGGCAGCCAAAATATCGATGCAGAGAAGATATCTGATGGGTGCGGGCTTGCCTGTTCCAAGGTCTATACAAGCCTGTGTATGGATCAGGTCGAAGAGGCCGCCAAGGAAATCACGCACGGAAATGTCATCATCGCCTGCCAGCAGGAGCGCGCCCGGTTCCAAGATCTGGCCGCCGAGTTGGACGTTGAGACACCTGGTTTTGTTGATCTGCGGGATCGTGCCGGCTGGGGCGAAGGTGACGCGCTCCCCAAAATGGCAGCTCTGGCCGCAGAAGCCGTGCTGCCGCTGGCGATTGGCAAGTCCGTCGACGTGGTCTCGGAAGGGACCTGTCTTGTGATCGGCGGAGAGGCCGCGCTGCGCGCAGCGTCTGAGCTTTGCGATGTGCTGGCGGTAACTGTCCTGCTCGAAGACGCGAGCCTTGTTCCACCGGACCGCCGCTTTGATTGCGTTGTAGGTTCCACGCGCAGTGCCTCAGGCGCGCTTGGCGGATTCAGCGTAAAGTTCACCGAATTGCAGGAAGTGAAACCAGGCGGGCGCGGCGCGTTCGAACTTGGGGCACCCCTGAAGAACGCAGCATCGAACTGCGACATCATCCTTGATCTGACCGGGGGCACGCCGTTGTTCCCCGCACCCGAAAAGCGTGAAGGCTATCTGCGGGCAGATCCGTCTCATCCGCCTTCTGTCGCACGTGCAGTATTATCCGCTTCACAAATGATCGGCACCTTTGAAAAACCGCTCTATGTGCGGCTGGAAACCAGCCTGTGTGCCCACAGCCGGGCAGAGAAGCCCGCCTGTTCAAACTGCCTGAACGTCTGCCCAACGGGCGCTATCACCTCTGCGGGTGATCACGTGGCCATCGATCCCATGATTTGTGCTGGTTGCGGGTCGTGTTCCGCAGTCTGTCCGTCCGGCGCGATTGCCTATGACGCGCCGCCCGTGGATACCGTGTTCAAACGGCTTGATGTGCTTGCCTCGACCTATAGAAATGCGGGCGGCAAGAACGCAAGTCTGCTGGTTCATGATGCGGATCATGGTTTGGAAATGATCTCCCTTGCGGCGCGGTTCGGTCGGGGGCTGCCCGCGCATGTGATTCCGCTGGAGGTGGACGCCCTGTCCGGGTTCGGCCACGCGGAAATGATGGCGGCACTTGCCTGCGGGTTTGGCCGTGTTGATATCCTGATTTCGCCCACATCCGAGCTTGCGGTGATTGAGGGACAGCAGACGCTGACCGCAGCGTTGGCAGGGAATGAAAACGCGGTTCGGCTGTTGCATCCCGCAGACCCGGACGCCCTGTGCGATCAATTGTATGAGACGCCGCCTCCGCCGGTCTTGAGCGATCCGATCCTGCCGCTGGGCAGCCGTCGCCAGATCACGCGTCTCGCAGCAAAAGCCCTTCAACCGGATGCTCAGATACTGCCACTGCCCGACAATGCTCCCTATGGCGCAGTGGTCGTGGATACGGAGGCCTGTACGCTCTGCCTGTCCTGTGTATCGCTCTGTCCGTCCGGCGCATTGGGCGACAATCCGGATTTACCACAGCTTCGTTTTCAGGAAGACGCCTGTCTGCAATGCGGACTCTGCAGCAACATCTGCCCTGAGAGCGCAATCACGCTGGCCCCTCAGATGAACCTGACGGACACGGCGTTCGCCCAGCATGTCCTTTACGAAGAGGAACCATTTGCCTGCATCGAATGCGGATCACTTTTTGGGTCGAAGTCCACGGTTGAAAAGATCACCGAGAAACTCGCAGGAAATCATGCAATGTTCCAAACTTCGCAGGCCGCGAAGATGATACAGATGTGTGAAAACTGCCGCATACAAGCGCAATACCACTCAACTGACAACCCGTTTCAGGGCGGCGAGCGCCCACGCGTGCGCACGACCGAGGATTACCTGTCAAAGCGCAAGGATCACTGACTTTGGATGGGTGCGCCAAGATCTGCGGGCGCAATGGAACCGACATATGCAGTGATCGCTTCGATATCATCGACAGATACCTCAACCGGCGCGATGGGTGATGGAAGGCTTGCGGAAAAGGGTTCGGTTATCCCGTCAACCTGGGTGAACGCAGCATGGGGTTTGAGCACGTAGAAGCTCTCAAACCTGTACTGCCAGTCGTCAAAAGTTCGCAGCAGACCAAAGGATGGGGTGGAGCCGATCGCATTCATGCGGTTTTTTTCATTGATCACGTGGCACCGCCCACAGCTTTGCAGGCTTATCTGTTCGCCCAACTCCAGATCACCGGTCAGGTCGACCTCTTGAACCGTTTCCCTCACGCTGACATCGGCGATGAACATCGCCTCCCCATCGGGCGCAAAAGCCTCAATCGTGCGTTTGCCCACATCCGACAGGAGCCATTCCTGAAAAGCATCCGTGTAAGGCCCTTCTGTCCTGGCAAGATGCCAGACGGTGTCACCTTGTCGAAACACCGGCGTTCCTTCGGCGCCGAATGCGGCATCTGCTGGGTCTTGGGTCACCGTGATGCGAACACCGGACTTGAGCGAGAAACGTGGCAGCAGGTGCTTGGGAAAGCCCGTGTCAACCAGCGCCTGTGGCACCTGCAAGCTGAATGCCTTGTCCTGCGCAAGAACCGGAAAGGCCATCAGACCGGCGACAAGACTCACACATTTCAGCATTCCATCTGCTCCATTCCGTGCATCAGGTTGCAAGTCAGCCTAAAGGCGCTAGGGTCGATGCGTCAACTTTTCCTAACGCCCAAGGAGTGCTGCCATGAGTGGCGATTTCAACATGTCGATGCGCAAATTTCTCAAACAGGTGGGCGTTACGTCCCAGCAGGCGATTGAGGAAGCGATGCGCAACGCGGGCGACACATCCGGCAAAAGCTTTGAAGCCAAGGTCGTGCTGACAGTCGATGGCATTGATCTGGAACATACGGTGACCGGCCAGATCGAAGGCGCGTAAGTGGCGCTCTCTCGTGAAGACGTACTTGCCTGCCTGAAGAACATCAAAGCCCCCTCTGGCGTTGATCTGGTTGAGGCCGGATTGGTCCGCGCGCTGAACGTCGAGGACAATGCGGTGCGCTTTGTCATGGAGGTCGACAGCCCTGACGCCCTCATGCCCGCCAAGGTGGAGGCCGAAGAAAAGCTCAAGGCTCTTGGCGCTGACTCTGTGGCCATCGTGATGACGGCCCACAGCCAAAATGCACCACCTCCGGACCTCAAGCCCAACCGCAAGTCAGAACCAAAGGGTCCGGAAAAGATCCCCGGCATTGACCGGATCATCGCCGTGGCCTCCGGCAAGGGCGGCGTTGGGAAATCAACCGTTGCCGCAAATCTAGCCTGTGCCCTGGCGGCGGAAGGGCGGCGCGTGGGGATGCTGGATGCCGATGTCTATGGCCCATCCCAACCGCGCATGCTGGGCGTGTCCGGCAGACCGCAAAGCCCGGACGGCAAGTTGATCCTGCCGCTGCGCAACTTTGGCGTGACGATGATGTCCATTGGCTTGATGACCAACGACGACCAGGCCGTCGTCTGGCGAGGCCCGATGCTGATGGGCGCGTTGCAGCAGATGCTGACGCAGGTCCAATGGGGGGCCCTCGACGTGTTGATCGTGGACCTGCCGCCCGGAACCGGTGACGTGCAGATGACACTGGCGCAAAAGGCACAGCTGGACGGGGCTGTCATCGTTTCCACGCCGCAGGACGTGGCGCTGCTGGATGCGCGCAAGGGCATCGACATGTTCAACCAGATGGGCACGCCGATCCTCGGCATGATTGAGAACATGAGCACGCATATCTGCTCCAACTGCGGCCATGAGGAACACGTTTTCGGCCACGGCGGTGTCGCCGCCGAAGCGGCAAAACTGGGCGTCCCCCTGCTGGCAGAAATCCCGCTGCATCTGGACATTCGCTTGGCTGCCGATGGCGGGGCACCTATCGTGGTGTCAAAACCCGACAGTGCTCAGGCGCAGGGCTTCAGAGCGGTCGCGAAAGCCCTGATAGAGGCCGGCAAGGCATGAGCCTACCCAGCTTCCCTCCGCTGTTCAAAGGCCTTGCTGTTGAGGGGCAGGCTGACCCCTTCGACAAGGCCTGTGTCGAAGCAGTGCGCGGATGCGATGCCGGGTTGGTGGTCTACAATCTTGGTGCGGACACCCTGCGCGCCGCGATTGTCTTTGCGCCAGAAGTGGACTTGGAAGACGCGATGACGATGCTGCCCCTCTGTGGCGTCGGTTTCCAAAATGCCCTGGGTGCCTTGGCCCCACCAGAAGTCGCCGTGCATCTCGAATGGGACGGTGGTTTGCGCATCAACGGCGCGTCCTGCGGCCGATTACAGGTTGCGGCATCAGATACCGACCCCAAGGCACAACCTGCCTGGCTGGTTGTCGGCCTGACCCTGTCACTTTGGCCAAAGAGTGACGATCCGGGTGACACGCCTGAAGAGACGGCGCTCTATTCCGAAGGCTGCGCCGACGTGCAGGCGGACGCCTTGCTGGAGAGTTGGGTCAAGCACACATTGGTCGGGATCAACACATGGCTGGAACAGGGGCCGCCTCCCCTGCACAAGGAATGGCGCGGATTGGCACAAGGCATAGGTGAGGACACAACCATGGCAGGTCATAGTGGCACTTTTCTAGGGGTAGACGAACGCTTTGGCATGTTGCTGCGTGACACCACCACCACACACCTCATCCCGCTGACAACTCTGCTGGAGATACATTGACATGATGCTCGCCCGCGCGATCCACTTTGATGACAGCGACCGCAACGTCTTTCATTCTCCGGCCCGGACAGGGGAGTGGTGCATCGCCGGTGGCTTTGAGTTTTCCAACTGGTCCGAGGCAGACCTGACCGGCAAAGCACGTCAGGCGTTCGCCAACGGATGGCTGGGGGTGGAAACCTTTGGCAGGGTGACCTTTGTGGCGGTAACCCAGATCGAACCGGCGGAGTTCGAGGCGCTCAAGACCGCGCTCGCGTCCCATTTCGTTGAAATGTACGGCGCGCCCTCTATCGATGCGGCCACACAGGTCGCCGAGGACGAATTGCGTCACATGGTGGAGCTTTGCGACGATCAAGAGCCAAACACCCTGCTGACGGTGGCGCGTGAGTTAACGGATGCGGGCGTAAAAGAGAGTTTCCGCATCATTGAATCGCGCGATACCGGACTGGACCAATTCGCGATCCACGGATCGCTGGACACTGACCCAAATCAAGCTTGAGGGACACTGCCGCAACTTCTTTTGTTGAGCGGGACAATAATCAACGGACCTGCGCCCGGCGATGTTGTGAACTGGAGTAAGAGTCCGGTAATCGGTTAACGGCTGGGCGCCGGGAACAAGAAATACCGACCTGGCCGACCAGCGGTGTGTCGGCCAGGAAATGTGGTGAACATCTTCAAAGCTCGATGTGGACTGGAAAAACGTGTTCAAAGGCAAGCGCAGGCCATCGCACTTCGGCTCCCAAATCCATTGAGTTTCAATCCATTTGACGTTCAAGCCGCATATGTGTTGCGCGGGTTGAAAAATTCACCGGAGGCGGCTTTTCTTAGTGCAATAAGCTCTCCATCGTTCATTCGTAGGGAAATTGGAGCATGTCGCGTCTTTTTCCGGCGGCTTGGCTTCGCGTTTTGAGGTCTTGGTTGGTTGCCGTGGTTTCCAAATGTCGCTGTAAGTTGTGCAATCTGTTTCATACCCCGAACTCCTTGGGATCGAACTCATTTGTGGACAGAATTTCTTCGCACTCTTGCAATGCAGTGCAATAGCTCGGTCAAATCATCTGGACGCAACCCCATTTCGCCATCAAAAGAGTTCGAAGTTGGCCCCTTTGGGTCCGCCACTATCTCCTTAGCGCTATCGCCGACATAAGAACGGGCCCATTGGACCGCGCACTTAGGTGCCCGCCACCTCGTTCCCGCCCACGCGGAAAAAGATCGCGTAAAGCGCCGGCACCACGATCAGCGTCAGCACCGTGGCAAAGCTGAGCCCGCAGATGATCACCACCGCCAGTGAGGCAAAGAATGGATCCCACAACAGCGGCACAACGCCCAATACGGTCGTCAGCACGCCCAGAACCACCGGCCTGACCCGACTGACGGCGGCATCGACAATCGCGTCCATGCGCGGCACACCGGCGGCGATCTGGCTGTCGGTCTCGTCGATCAGCACGATGGCTGCCTTGATCAGCAAGCCGGTCAGGGACAACACGCCAAGGATCGCCATGAACTCCAGCGGGGTCTGCGTGCTGGCCAGCCCCCAGATCACCCCGATCAGCGCCAAAGGCACGGTCAGCCAGATGATCAACGGCTGGCGCAACGCGTTGAACAAGAAGATCACCACAAGGATCATCGCCCCAAAGCCAAGGGGCATGGTCGCGGCCAGCCCGGCATTGGCCTCTTGCGAGTTGCCGAATTCGCCCTTCCATTCCAGCGTGTAACCAGGCGGCAGTTCAATCGCCTCAATCGGGCCGCGCACGGCATCAAACAGATCGCCCGATACGACGCCGGGGGCATTGTCGCCCTGCGCGGTGATGGCCAGCTGCCGGTCCACCTTAAGCAGGTTTCCGGCCTCGAACACGATGTCGAACCGGTCCACAACCTGACTGATCGGGATATAACCGCCCGCGATCTGGCTGAACACCTGCACATCGCGCAACGTCGCCACGTCGGTGCGTTCGGATTCGACCGGGCGCATGACCACGTCCAGCAGATCATCCGCCTCGCGGTAGACACCAAGGGTCGTGCCCTTGAGATGCGTGAACAGCGCGCCCGAGATGTCGCCCTGCGTCAGACCCAGACGGCGCGCGTTTTCGGTGTTGATCACCGGGCGGATCACCTGCACCTGCTCGCGCCAGTCATCCTTGACCGCAACCGCGCCCGCCTCATGCAGGACCGCCTTGGCCTCACCCGCAAGGCGGCGCAATTCAACCGGGTCAGGCCCGAAAAACCGCGTCTCGATCTTGGAACCGCCACCGGGGCCCAGAACAAATTTCCAGACCTTGGTGTTGGCCGCCGGATAGGCATCGTTGATCCAGCCCTGAAGATGGGCGCGCAGATCGTCGATGAGCCTAAAGTCCTCGACATCCACGAGGATCTGCCCGTAGGCCGCATTCCGGTCCTCGGATTCGTAAATCAGCATGAACCGCAAATGCCCGCTGCCCACCGCCGTATTTGTCCCCGTGACCCCATCGAGCGTGCGCACATAGGCGTCGATTTCGAGGATGTCGGCCTCAGTCTGCGAGATGTCCGAGCCTTCGGGCAGGAAATAGTCGATCACGAACTGTTCGCGCGACGAGGTCGGGAAAAAGCCGGCGGGCACGTTGCCGAACATCGCAATGGCCGAGGCAAACAGCGCCACAACCACCACTATGGTCACATAGCGCGCGGCAATCGCGCGTTTGAGCAAGGCGCGGTAGCCACCCAGAATTGGGCCTTCGGGCTTTTCCTCGGAGGTGCCCGGCTTCATCAGAACGGTGCAGAAATAGGGGGTCAGCCAGATCGCCACCAGCCACGAAAACAGCAGCGAAATGGCGATGGTCCAGAACAGGCTGCCCGCGTATTCACCCGTGTTGTCTGGCGAAAACCCGATGGGGGAAAAGGCAAGGATGCCCACGATTGTACCGCCCAGCAGCGGCCATTTGGTCTGGTTCACCACCGAGACGGCTGCCGATGCCGGGTCTTCGCCCTTTTGGACGCGCACCAGCGTGCCCTCGACCACGACGATGGCATTGTCCACCAGCATCCCCAGCGCGATGATCAGCGCGCCCAGCGAGATCCGCTGCATATCAAGGCCGTAGGCGTACATCCCAAAGAGCGTGCCTGCCACGGTCACCAGCAGGATGCCCCCCATCAGCAAGCCCGACCGCAACCCCATGAAGATCAGCAATGTGCCCACCACAATGGCCAGCGCCAGCGCGACGTTGAGCACAAAGTCATCAACCGACGCCTTGACCGTGACCGCCTGATCCGAGATCGCCAGAACGTCGATGCCGATGGGGCGCTGGTCGATAAGGGCATCCATCCGCGCCTTGACCGCCTCGCCCATGTTCACGACGTTGCCGCCCAGCGTGTTGGACACACCAATGCCCACCGCAGGCTGCCCGTCGCGGTACAGCAACTCGCTGGCCGGATCGACCAGCCCGCGCGAGATATGGGCGATATCGCCCAGCCGGAAGGACGCGCCGGTCTGCTCGTTGGTGATCAGCAGATCACTTATGGCTTGCGTCGAGGACACGGCACTTTCGGGGCGCACCACCAGCCGGGTCTGCCCCGCCTGAACCGATCCTGCGGGGCGCACAAGGTTCTGCCCTTCGAGGATTTGCGAAATTTGCGTCGGCGACAGCCCCAGTTCGATCAGCCGGGCCGAGGCGTATTCGACATAGATCACCTCGTCCTGCACACCGTTCAGAACCACCTTGGACACGCCGTCAACCGTGACAAGATCGCGCTGCAAGTCCTTGGCGTATTGGTATAATTCACTCAGGGTGAACCCTTCGCCCACCACCGCGAAATACATTGCATAGACGTCACCAAAATCGTCATAGACCTGGCTGGCCAGCGCGCCCGGCGGCAGTGCGCCTTGAGAATCGTCGATCTTGGCGCGCATCTGGGCAAAGCGCTGGTAGAGGTCGGGATAATCCGGCGTCGACTGGATGGTGAACTCCACGTTCACCGTGCTCACACCGGGGGATGAGGTCGAGCGGACCTCGTCCACACCCTGCAATTGCTGCAGCGCGTTTTCGATCACATCGGTGACTTCGGCGGCCACCTCTTCGGCGCTGGCACCGGGGTACGGCGTGATGATCTGCGCCTGCCGGATGATGAATTCAGGGTCCTCGAACCGCGGCAGCGCGGTATAGGCGAAATAGCCCGCAACAAGGATCAGCAGCGTCGAGATCGCAGAGATCAGGCGCTTTTCGATGGCAAATCTGGCCAGATCCATCCCTTATTCCCCGACTTTGGTGATGGGGCGGATGCGCATGCCATCCAAAATCTGGCTGACACCGGCGGCCACGATGCGGTCGCCCTTGGCCAGACCGTCGGTGACGATCACATCCCCGCCCATCGCCTCGCCAAGGCTGACGGTGCGCCGGGCCACATCACCAACGTCATCGACCTGCCAGACAAAAGGCGATCCATCCGCGCCCGCCGCAACAGAGGTCAGCGGAATGCGCAACTGTGCGGCATTGCCGGGCGCCGAGGCGATGACACGCCCCACCATGCCCGGCAGGATCGCCGAGCCTTGCGGCGGAACCACGCTGACGCGCCCGCGATAGGTTTGGGTGGCCGCATCGGCCTGCACCGAAAACTCAACCACTTCGGCCTCAAACACTTCGCCCGGGATCGCATCAAATATCACACGCGTTTCAATGTTCTCCTGACCATTGGCCGACATCGAGACCACATCCGGGCCCGGCACGTCAAAGGCGAGATGGACGCTCGACAGGTTCTGGAGCAGCGCAATACTTTGGCCTGCCTGCACGTTGGTGAAATTGTCGATGTTGCGCCGGGCGATTACGCCGCCAAAAGGGGCGGTCAGCGTCGCGTCAGCAAGGGCATCGCGGGCCGCCTGCAATTGCGCCTCAAGTCCGCGCAGGGACGCTTCGGCGGCTTCGATATCTTCGGCGCGCCCGCCGGATTGGCCGATGACCAGTTGTTCTTCCTGCGCACTCAGATTGGCCTCGGCCACGCGCAGGGTGGCATCATCCTGTTCCTGACGGGCGGCGGCGACAACGCCGCGCTCGACCAGTTCGCGGGTCCGTTCGGCCTGTTCACGGGCCTGATCGACCTGCGCTTGGGCGGACTCAACGGCCGCTTCAAGGGCCACGATCTCTTCGGCGCGGGCACCACTGCGCAGGGCGGACAGTTGGGCAAGGGCCTGATCGCGCGTGCTTTCCAGTTGCGCGACCTGCTGTTCGAAATCGCGTGGGTCCACTTGAGCGATCAAATCCCCCTCGGCCACATCCATCGCGCCACGGATCGGCAATTCGATCACCCGGCCACTGACCCGGAACGACAGATCAACCTCGACCGAAGGCAGCACAATGGCCGGATAGCTGCGCCGGATCGTGCTTTCGGTTTCCTCGACCAGCGCCACCTTGGCGGGCCGCACCCCGTCCTGGGCCTGCGCCCCGCCTGCGCAAAGAATCGAGACTGCAACGCAGTGCAAAAGCCGTTGAACTATTTCCATTGCTCAGCACTTCCTCTCATATGATCCAAGACAGCTTTGATGCTCGCAATCCGCGAGTCAACGGATGGGGACGAATTATGTCGACGTCATTGCAAATCCTGTTTGGCAGTGCCCTGCTGACGGCGTGTGCGCTGCTTCATGTGGCCATTGTCGCGGGCAGCATTCCGCTGATGAAACGCTTGGCCCAGCGGATCGAACACATGCGCCGCAACATGCGCCGTGGGCTGGTGCTGAGCCTTGGTGTGCTGATCATTCTGCTGGCCCACACGGTGCAGGTCTGGACCTGGGCCTTTGTGTTTCTGCTGAGCGCGGCGCTGACCACATTTGCCGAAAGCTTCTATTTCGCGATGGTGACCTACACCACGCTGGGCTACGGCGACCTGATCCTGGGCGAGAGCCTGCGCATCTTTGCAACCTTTGCCGCCGTCACCGGATTGCTGACCTTCGGGATCAGCACCGCGTTCCTGATCAGCCTGCTGAGCAACCTGTTTCCATCTATGTCCACACCATCGTAAGGCCGCGCGCCAAGGCGCTGATTTGGTGTGCCGTTTCGCGCAGTGCCGCGCGCCGGGTCAGAAGAATTGCACCCTACCCCACCTTAATCGTTAACAAATTCAACCAGTCGTGGTATTTGATCCCTATTGAGTTCAAGTTTTTGCGCCGAGGTGAGGCATGACGAATATTGCGGGCAAGGCCTATGCCATGAATGTGGTGACGCCAAGCAACCCCCGGATCACGTGGATCAACCGATTGCTCTTTATGGCGGCGCGCGGAATGCCCGAGCGGCTGGCAGGTCTGTTGGGTCTGTCGCTGATCCACTTTGCGCGCTGGGTCATCATCAAACCCGAGGACTGGCCGGATCTGGGTCAGGGCAAGCAGCGCATCGACAATGACTACATGCTGTTCTGCTCAAATTTCAACGGCACGTGGGATCAGTATATCGACGCCTTTTCCGACGGCATCCCCAACGGTCTGAACCTGTTCTGGTTCTCGGCCACGAAATACCCGCTGTCGATCCCGGTGACCCCGTTCAAGGACTACATCACCCACAACCAGATCAGCACGGATTACTATTACAACGCCACTCCGGGGGCTGCACAGCGCGACATCAAGACGTCGCTTGCCACCTACGATGCGCTGCTTGAGCTGCAAGAGGCGCATCGCACACAAAGCCCCGCAGAGTTCGCCAAGACCTACCGTGCCGCCCTCGCCCGGGTGCAATCGGGGTTCGGCGATGTGGGCTTTGGCCCGGTGGCAAGCCTGAGTACCGAGCGCGCCGACCTCAACCGCGGCGCCTATATCGCCGGCAAGGCCGAGTGAAGGAACACGCACATGCCTGATTTCGACAGCGGCCACATCTTTCTGACCACCTTTGCCCCCATCCGCGACAGCGGGTCGGGCGGGCACAAACACACCTCCTTCACCCAGGACGTGCGCATCGCACTGGCCAAACTGCCCACCGCCCTGCAATCACCCGCCACCGAAAAGATCGGCGTGAACAGCCCCTTTGCACGCAACACGCGCACCCATCTGGCGCGGATGTTTGTGCTCAACGACGTGGTCTACAATGGGCGCGTGGGCAAGAACGCTCTGGCGGCCTCGGTCACCGGCGACGACCCGGCCACGATTCAAGAGGTCGACAGGCTCAACACCTCCTACCTTGTGTTCTGCGCCGATATCGACGCGGTCGAACAGGACGGCGCGCCGCTGCCGACCGAGCTGACCCCCGAGGCGCAAAAGCGCGTGCGCGCCTCTTATGCCCGCAAGCTGTGGGACACGATGGAGGACGAGCTGCGCGACGTCTATGTGAACTGCGTGGGCTTTGACGGGGTCGAAACGGGTGATGATTTCGCCGCTTATCTCGAACGCTGCCATGTGGAAACGACGATGCCGTTCCACGACTATTACCTCAAGATGCCGACCTTCAACCGCCTGCCGGTCAAGGGGTTGCTGATCGGGGTTGGCATACCGCTGGTCTTTACCCTGCTGGCGCTGCTCCTGCGGGTCATGGGTGTGGGCGAAATGCCGGTGATCGGCATGAACACGTTGCTTGCGCTGATCCTCGGGGCGATTGTCACCGGCGGGGCCCTTTATGGGGCTGTGCGCTACGCAATCAGCAACGGAGAAAAACCGCTGCCGCCGGGGGAATATGACGACCTGCCGTCGGTTCTCAAGGCGCTTTATATGCAGCGCAGGTTCTCGGATTTCGTGGTCGACACCCAAGGGGCCAGCGACGCGGACCTGCACAAGGCCTTTGGCGCCTTTGTCGATCAGCACAAACCCGGCGACCGCAGCGGCCCGACACAAGGCCCCGGTGTCATAGGTGCCCCGTGAGCAAAAGGTTTCCCCGATGACCCGCACACTCAATCTTCACGACATTCAGGGCAACGTGGTGCGCGCCTATGGCCGCTTTTCCTTCCCTTTCGCGCGTTATTTCTTTTTCAACATCGTCTCGCCCGCCGAAGGGCGCAAATTCGTGGATGCGGTGCGTGCGCAGGTGACAACCGCCGCGCGCTGGCCCGAAGAGGCGGAAAAGCCGGAATGCACCACCAATATCGGCTTTACCTTCTTTGGCTTGTGGCAACTTGACGTGCCCGCGCGCACCCTCAAGGGGATGCCGGACGAATTCGCCGAAGGTATGAAAAGCCGCGCTTTTGTGCTGGGCGATCGCGACACCACAAAGGTGGCCGAGGATGATCCAAACTGGGACGCCCATTGGGATCCGATCTGGCGCAACAACCGCGTGCCCGGCGCGGGGGGCGAAAATGACGTCCACATCTGGGTCTCGCTCAATGCGCAACTCAAGGCCCCCGGCACCGCCGAACCGGTCGACGCGCTGGTGGAACGCACCCAGTGGCTGCGCGATCTGTGCAAGGCCTCGAACGGCGGCGTGCGGCTGCTGTCAGGCATCGGGCAGGACGGCAAGGCGGATTTTCAATCCGCCAACGCCGTGTTCGACACCCACGGGAAAACCCATCTGCCCACCCCCAAGGAACATTTCGGCTTTGCCGACGGCATCGGCGATCCGGTCTTTGACGGGCAATACCGCCCATCGGACATGAAAACCGCCGTGATCGGGCGCGGCAAGCGCGTGGATGGCAAATGGGTGCCGATCCAGACCGGTGAATTCATCCTTGGCCACCCGGATGAAAGCCAGGAACTGCCCCCTGCCGCCATGCCCCCGGAATTCTCGCAAAACGGCACTTTCATGGCCTTTCGCAAACTGCACGAATATGTGGGCCGCTTCGACGAGGTGCTCGCCGAAGAGGCAAAGTCCTTCGCCGCCGTCATGGACATCCCCGAGGACGAGGCCGCCGAGGTGTTGCGTGCCAAGATGTGCGGACGCTGGTCAGACGGTGTGCCGCTGGCGGTTGTGCCCACCTATGCCGACTGGCAGGCGTTCCGCGCGCAGCATGGCTTTGACGACCCCGATCCCATCAAGGCACTGGAAAATCAGGCGAAATACCTGCGCTCACCCGCTGCCTCCGACTTTCGCTTTGCCGATGACATGCCCGGTTTCAACGTACCCGGCGGCGCTCATATCCGGCGCATGAACACGCGCGACTATCTCGACCCGCTCAACACGCCCGGCGTGGATGAGAACGGCAACCCACACAAGAACCCCGACGCCACCCATGCCCTGAACAAGCGGCGGCGCGTGCTGCGGCGCGGCCTGCCCTATGGCGCCTCGGACCCGACCAAGAATACGGACGACACCGAACAGGGGGTGGCGATGATGATTGTCGGCACCAGCCTCTTTCGCCAGTTCGAATTCGTGCAGCAGCAATGGGTGCAATACGGGCTCGACTTTCATCAGGGCAACAACACCTGCCCGATGCTGGGCGAGCACCGCACCCACACCCGCTTTACCATTCCGTCCGATCCCAAGACCGGCAAACCGCCCTACATCATGAGCAAACTCAAGACGTTCGTGGAATGCCGGGGGGGCGAGTATTTCTTTATCCCCTCGATGACGGCGCTGCGCCTGATCGCGATGGGCGTCGTCGATCCGACCTGAGGGCGGCACGCCCCTGAGACGAAAAATCGGTGTCCCTTTGTTGTCAACGGGTCATCCGATAGACCGCACCCGCGCCGACAGAGACAAAGAGGATGCTGCCATCAGCGTCCTCGACAATGTCGCGCACGCGCAGGGTTTCGTCACTTTCCAGCTGCTCGACTTCGCGCACGCTATCGCCCGAGACCTCCAGCCGCGAGATATAACTGAACTTGAGCGAGCCGACGAACATATCCCCTTTCCATTCGGGAAACATATTGCCCTGATAGACCATCAGCCCCGAGGGCGCGATGGACGGGTCCCAGTAAAAGGCCGGTTGCTCCATCCCCGGCTTGCTCTGGCCTTCGCCGATCTTGCCGCCGGAATAGTGCACGCCGTAGGAAATCACCGGCCAGCCAAAATTTGCGCCCTTCTCGATGCGGTTCACCTCGTCCCCGCCGCGCGCGCCGTGTTCGGCCGTCCAGAGCGTGCCGCGCCCGTCCAGCCCCGCCCCTTGCGGGTTGCGGTGCCCGTAGGACCAGATTTCAGGCAGCACCCCGTCTTGCCCTACAAAGGGGTTGTCGGCAGGCACGCTGCCATCGCGGTTCACCCGCACAATGGAGCCGTTATGCAGGGTGCGATCCTGCGCCGAGGGGCGGTCGCCGCGATCACCGATGGTCACAAACAACGTGCCATCACGCGCCTCGACCACGCGGCTGCCGAAATGGCGGCCCGTATTGCCACCCGGCGCGCTTTCAAAGAGGTCGCGCAGACCAACAAGGCGACTGCCATCCGCGCTCAACTCGGCAGCGGCCAGCGCGGTGCCCGACCCACGACCCTGCGGTTTGGAATAGGTCAGAAACAACGTGCGGCTGGTGGCAAAATCGCGCGCCAGTGTAATGTCGAGCAACCCGCCCTGCCCGCGCGCCACGACACGCGGCGTGCCACGCACCAGTGTGGCCTTCCCGTTGCGGATCAGCTGCAGGGTCCCATCGCGTTCCGTCACCAGCAAGGATCCATCCGGCAGGGGTGCCACGGCCCAGGGCTCATTGAGGCCCGCGGCGACCGGAGTGACCGTCACCGCCCCACGTTCGGCATCCATTCCAAGGGCAGGACCGGCCAGAACGGCCAGTGTCAGAATCATAGCGTTTTTCATCGGCCACAGTCTCCAAACCGGTTCGCGTTACGTCACCCCGGTCCATATGTGCTGTTTTTCACTGATTTACAGGCCAATTGGCTGCAAAGCCCCGCAGTAAGACACTTTTCTTTTTCAAACACCCCACGTAACGTTCCGCCCGAGAACAAAAGTTCCAATCAGGGAGAAGAAGATGAAAAAACTGATGATGGCCACAGCGGCCACGGCACTTATGGCTGGCACTGCCTATGCGGACGGTCATGCAAAAGAAGTCAAACTTGGCATTATCCTCGGCTTTACCGGCCCCATTGAATCGCTGACGCCCTCGATGGCAGACGGCGCTGAACTGGCGATGGCAGAAGTCACCGAAAGCGGCCTGCTGCTGGATGGCGCCACCGTCTCATCCGTGCGCGCGGATTCCACATGCGTTGATGCGGGCGCTGCAACAGCCGCCGCCGAGCGTCTGGTCACGGCTGACAAGGTCGACGGCATCATGGGCGCGGACTGCTCGGGTGTGACCGGCGCGATCCTGAACAACGTGGCCGTGGCCAACGGCGTGGTGATGATATCCCCCTCGGCCACATCCCCGGGCCTCAGCCACAATGACAATGAAGACAACGGGTTGTTCTTCCGCACAGCCCCGTCTGACGCGCGTCAGGGCGTCGTGATGACCCAGGTGCTGATGGAAGAAGGCATCAAGGAAGTGGCCGTCACCTACACCAACAACGACTACGGCAAGGGTCTGGCCGACAGCTTCCAGGCCGCCTTTGAAGCGGCAGGTGGCACAGTCACCATCAACGCCGCCCACGAAGACGGCAAGGCCGACTATTCGGCTGAAGTCGGCGCACTGGCCTCGGCCGGTGGTGACCGCCTCGTCGTTGCGGGCTATGTCGATCAGGGTGGATCGGGCATCGTGCGCGCCGCCCTTGATTCCGGTGCCTTTGACACGTTCCACTTCCCCGACGGGATGATCGGCGCCAAGCTGCAGGAAAACTTCGGTGACGAAATCGAAGGATCCACCGGCCAGCACCCCGGCACCAACTCCGAAGGGGCCGCGATGTTCACCGACATGGTGGCCGGCGCCTTTGACGCCACATCGCCCTTCACGCCGGAATCCTACGACGCCGCGGCCCTGATCATGCTGGCCATGCAGGCCGCGGGTTCGAAGGATTCCAATGACTACAAAGACCACGTCATGAATGTTGCCAACGCACCGGGCGAGCAGATCTTCCCCGGTCAGCTGGGTAAGGCGCTGCAGATCATCAAGGACGGCGGCGACATCGACTATGTCGGCGCCACAGCCGTCGAGCTGATCGGACCCGGTGAATCTGCGGGCAACTACCGCCAGATCGTCATCGAAGGCGGCGAGATCACAACGGCCAAGTACCGCTAAGTCAAACCTGGTTTGACCAGACAGCCCGGGGCGCAATCCTCGGGCTGTTTCAATATCTTGAAGATCACTCTTAAAGTGACGCGGGGACCCATATGATCGTCGTTGACGACCTTTACAAACATTTTGGCGGCTTTCACGCAGTGGATGGCGCAAGCCTCAGCATCACGCCCGGTTCGATCACTGGTCTGATTGGCCCCAATGGCGCGGGAAAGACCACTCTTTTCAATGTGATCGCGGGCGTTCTTCCACCAACGTCGGGGCGCGTCACCATGGACGGTGAAGACATCACCGGCCTGCCGCCGCACACGCTGTTTCACAAGGGCCTGCTGCGCACCTTCCAGATCGCGCACGAGTTTTCGTCGATGACCTGCCGCGAGAACCTGATGATGGTGCCCGGCGCGCAATCAGGCGAGACGCTGTGGAACACGTGGTTTGGCCGCAAACGCATCGCGGATGAGGAACGCGCACTGGCCGCCAAGGCCGATGAGGTGCTCGAATTCCTCACGGTCGAACATCTGGCCGATCACAAGGCGGGTCAGGTCTCGGGCGGGCAGAAAAAACTGCTGGAACTGGGCCGCACCATGATGGTGGATGCCAAGATCGTGTTTCTGGACGAGGTCGGCGCGGGCGTGAACCGCACCCTTCTGAACACCATCGGCGACGCGATCCTGCGCCTGAACCAGGAACGCAACTATACTTTTGTGGTGATCGAGCATGACATGGATTTCATTGGCAAAATTTGCGACCCGGTCATCTGCATGGCCGAGGGCCACGTGTTGGCCGAGGGCACATTGGCCGAGATCAAGGCCAACGAGGCGGTAATCGAGGCCTATCTGGGCACAGGGTTGAAAAACAAAGACAAGGTGGGCGCATGATTTTGTTTCGAATTGGCTGCGCCAATCCGACCGATGCGAGGGGCTTTGCCCCTCGCGCTCCCCAGGATTTTTTCAAATCAGAGAAGCAGGGGACGGCGCAATGACCAACCCCTATCAGGACACACGCGGCAACAAGGATGCCTCCATCGCCAATCCCAAGGGCGCGGGCACGCTTGCGGCATCCCCCGGCACCAAGGCCGCGATGAACACCGCTGATGCCTTTTTGATCGGCGATACAATGACCGGCGGCTATGGCGCTGGCCCGGACATTCTGCATGACTGCACCATTGCGGTGAACCCGGGCGAAATTGCCGTGATTGTCGGGCCCAACGGTGCGGGCAAGTCCACGGCAATGAAAGCCGTGTTCGGGATGCTGGACGTCCGCCAGGGCTCGGTGCGGCTGGATGGCGAGGACATCACCGACCTCTCCCCACAAGACCGGGTGGCCAAGGGCATGGGTTTTGTGCCGCAGACCTCGAATATCTTTACTTCGATGACGGTCGAGGAAAACCTCGAGATGGGCGCCTTTATCCGGCTGGACGATTTTTCCGGCACGATGGCGCAGGTCTATGATCTGTTCCCGATCCTGAAGGAAAAGCGCAATCAGGCTGCAGGCGAATTGTCCGGCGGGCAGCGCCAACAGGTCGCCGTGGGCCGCGCGCTGATGACCCAACCCAAAGTGCTGATGCTGGACGAACCGACCGCGGGCGTGTCGCCCATCGTCATGGACGAGCTGTTTGATCGCATCATCGAGGTCGCGCGCACTGGCATCCCGATCCTGATGGTTGAACAAAACGCGCGTCAGGCGCTGGAGATTGCCGACAAGGGGTTTGTGCTGGTGCAGGGGCGCAATGCGTTTACGGGAACGGGCAAGGAGCTGTTGGCGGACCCGGACGTGCGCAAGAGCTTTTTGGGGGGGTAGTTATGCTACAAAAATCCCTTTCCAGCTACTGTGCCAGTGTAGTGAGCTTATTTACCCTATCGATGGGTCTGCCTTCCTCTGCGGTTGCGAGATATGATCCCATTTACTCCTGCCTATTTGCACGTGATGTCAACGTATTGGCTGATGATGGCACGCTTCAAACCATAAAACGAGACGACAAAGTTATTCTGACATTCTCTCACGTTTGTTCGTCGTATTGCCCAGTATTCATCTTTCTAACATCTGGCGCTCCAACCGTCGTTGCTTACACTGGCTCCAAAACACCTGATGGTCCACTAAACGGCGTCGCAAATGATCTGCCCAATAACTTGGTCATACGACAGCTTGGTGAGTCATGGCTCGATGTCGTTTCGATGACATGGTTTCATGGAGGTTCAGACCCGGATGCAAACCCCGTTGAAATTAGGCTGAATTGTGAGCTAGCTGACTAATGGACCTCCTCAACGCCTTTCTGCCACTGTGCAGTTTCTTCCTGCTTCTGGCCATCGCCTATTGCGCGCTTGGCGTGCGCCTCATTCATCGCACCCCGATCCTGATTGACCGCACAAAAGGCCAGCCAAATGCCGGAGGTTGTGGGCGCAGGCAAGGAAGTGCTGACCCCAAACCGCGCAAGAAGTTCTTGGGGCGGTGAGGATGCGTTTCGCGACAATCACTGCATTGTTTGGTCTGGCGTTCGCCGCAGTTGCCCATGCAGCATTTGATCAGTCGGGATTTCCGGCACGGTGTTCGATCTACGGCGCATGTGATGCAGAGGGCTATTGCGTTCGGGTGAGTCTGGGAGAGGCCATGATTACGATTTTCAAGGTCGGTGACCGCGCCTATGAGCTGAGCAGCACGGAAGACGGGCGCGACCGACGAAAACTAGGTTACTTTCGAACCATTGAGGATGCACATCGTCACTTCGAAAATGGATTAGAAGGCGGGTTTGGCAAATTCATTATCCCGAACTTCGAAATGGCGGACGCAGTGGGATTTGATGTGTATGGCACCAGCAGTATTGATCGCGGATTCACCTTGGAAAAGACCAAGATCGCATGCAGCAGAATGCGATCAACGAATGAAGGCTTAGACTAATGGACCTCCTTAACGCCGTCGTGGCGCTCTCGAACTTCGTGCTGATCCCGGCCATCGCCTATGGCAGCCAACTCGCCCTGGGCGCGCTTGGGGTCACGCTGATCTACGGCATCCTGCGCTTTTCCAACTTCGCCCATGGCGACACGATGGCCTTTGGCACCATGGCCACGATCCTGATCACATGGGGGTTTCAGACCGCAGGCATCAGCGCCGGGCCCCTGCCCACCGCCCTACTCGCCCTGCCCTTCGGCATCGCGATCTGTGCGGGGCTGATGCTGTTCACCGACCGGGCGGTGTACAAATTCTACCGCGCGCAAAAGGCCAAACCGGTGATCTTCGTCATCGTGAGCCTCGGGGTGATGTTCATCATGAACGGGCTCGTGCGCTTCATCATCGGGCCCAATGACCAGCGCTTTGCAGATGGCGAGCGGTTCATCGTCTCGGTGCGCACCTTCAAGGCGATGACGGGACTGGATGAGGGGCTGGCGATCAAAACCACCCAAGGGATCACGGTGGTCACGGCGATCATCGTGGTGGCTGCGCTGTTCTACTTCCTCAACCGCACGCGGACGGGCAAATCCATGCGGGCCTATTCGGATAACGAGGATCTCGCCCTACTCTCCGGCATCAACCCCGAGCGGGTGGTGATGGTCACATGGCTGATCGTGGCGGCGCTGGCGACCATCGCAGGGGTGCTTTACGGGCTCGACAAATCCTTCAAGCCCTTTGTCTATTTCCAGCTGCTGCTGCCGATCTTTGCCGCCGCCATCGTCGGCGGGCTTGGCTCGCCCATCGGCGCAATCGCAGGCGGGTTCACCATCGCCTTTTCCGAGGTCATGATCACC
Source organism: uncultured Tateyamaria sp. (assembly GCF_947503045.1). GTDB lineage: Bacteria > Pseudomonadota > Alphaproteobacteria > Rhodobacterales > Rhodobacteraceae > Tateyamaria. Next base: position 1,649,064 of record NZ_CANNCF010000001.1, on the reverse strand, counting down.
TATGCCTGGAAGAAAGTGGCCAATTACGCCCTGCCAGACAGCCTCGCGCCCGACGGGCTCGCACAGCTTTTGTCCACCGACTATAAATTCGCCGTCAGCTTCGTGATCCTGCTGATTGTGCTGTTGTTCCGGCCCACGGGCCTGTTTGCGGGGAAATCGGTATGAGCGACACAACACGCAATATCGCCTATTTCGGCATGGTCGCCTTTCTGATCATCGCGACGGGCTTTATCCAAAGCTGGAACGCGGCCCTGTTCGTGCTGAACTTTGGCCTGATCAGCGCGATCATGGCCCTTGGGGTGAACCTGCAATGGGGCTTTGCCGGGCTGTTCAATGTGGGCATCATGGGCTTTGTCGCCCTAGGCGGGCTGGCCACGGTGCTGATCTCGATGGACCCTGTGGGCGAGGCCTGGGCCGCAGGCGGCGTGCGCGTGATCCTGTCGCTGATCCTTGGGGCGGCGACCATCGTGGGGGCCATTCTGGCTTACGGCGCGTTGCCCAAGGGACAGGTCCGCAACATCGGCATGATCGCCATTCTGGTCATCGGCTTTTTCGTCTACCGCGCCGTGTTTGACGGCGGCGTGGCCGCGGTTGAGGCGGTGAACCCCGCCAATGCGGGCTACCTGGGCGGTCTGGGTCTGCCGGTCCTGCTGGCCTGGCCCGTGGGCGGGCTGCTGGCCGCAGGGGCGGCGTGGATCATCGGCAAGACGGCCCTGGGCCTGCGCTCCGACTATCTGGCCATTGCCACCCTTGGCATTGCCGAAATCATCATCGCCGTTCTCAAGAACGAAGACTGGTTGGCGCGCGGCGTCAAGAACGTGGTGGGCCTGCCCCGCCCTGCCCCGTACGAGATCGACCTGCAGAACGATCCGGCCTTTGTCGAACGGGTCGCGGGGCTGGGCCTTGATCCGGTCACCGCCTCGACCCTGTGGGTCAAACTGATCTATGCGGGCCTCTTTGCCGCCGTGCTGATCGGCCTGTTCCTGCTGGCCCAACGGGCGCTGCATTCCCCATGGGGGCGCATGATGCGCGCCATCCGCGACAATGAGGTCGCGGCCGAAGCCATGGGCAAGGACGTCACCGCGCGCCACTTGCAGGTCTTTGTGCTCGGCTCTGCCATTTGCGGCATTGCCGGTGCGATGATGACGACGCTCGATGGTCAATTGACCCCCGGCACCTACCAACCCTTGCGGTTCACCTTCCTTGTCTGGGTGATGGTGATCGTGGGCGGCTCGGGCAGCAATCTCGGCTCGGTTCTGGGTGGATTTCTGATCTGGTGGCTCTGGGTGATGGTTGAACCCATGGGCTTGGGTCTGATGAACCTGATCACCGCAGGTATGAGCGAAGGCTACTGGCTGCGCGACCACCTGCTGGATTCCGCGGCCCATATGCGGCTTTTGACCATGGGACTGGTGCTGCTGCTGGTCCTGCGGTTCAGCCCACGCGGGTTGATCCCGGAAAAGTAGACGCGCCTCAGTCGCCGTCGGCGATCTTGTGGGTGACAACGAATTCCTGCGGCTTTGCGGGTTCTTTGGGCTTCTTCTTGCGCAGCCGTGTCCACACCCATCCCAGCACGGCAATCAGCGTGCCGCCCACGCCGACGATGGCTGCGTTCACCGCCGTCAGTTCCTTGGCGCTTTGCAACACCCGCTGCCAGGGCGTGACGTCCACGGTGATGCGCTCGGTAAAGGTGCGGATGCGCACGGGGGGCAGATCCTTGCTGTCGCGCTGCACGATGGCATCCACCTCGACCGTAAACACCTGATCACCGCCGGCAGTCTTGGGTTCGATGGTCCAGACCCACTTGGCGGGCCGATCCGGCAACACGGTCTGGCGCTGCGGTCCCGGCGGGTCGATGTTGAACCCAAGGCCCAGGATCGTCGCCTCCATCTGCATGGCATAATCCACGTCCTCGACCACCTGCGTGGCGCCAGACAGGTCCGCCGACAACCCAAGGCTTTCGGCCTGTTCCTCTACACTGGCACCCTCCTCAGGCAGCGGCGTGCGTTTTGCTGTGCGGGGCGAGACCACCAGTTCAACAGAGGTCGCCTGCCCCAGCCGCATCGTCTCCGGACGGTTAAAGGCAAGGTCCGCCGCCTTGAGCTGGTCCTGCATCAGCCTGGCGACCGTATCCTGCGGCGGTGGCGGAGGATCAGGTTGAGTGGGTTGGGGTTGCGGTTGCGTGGGTTGGGGTTGCAAATTGTATTCCCGAGCCAGAAGGTCTTCAAATTCCTTCCTCAACTCTTCCGGCCACTCGTCTGGGTCCACAAGTGGATAGGCCCGGTCAAGGATACTGCGCCTTTCTAATTTCAATGCTGCGAGCAAGTCTTTTGGATCAGTCATATCTGGCGGAACATCCGGACCATCGTCGGGGCCAGCAGGGTCAGGCGCAGCCGTCGGTTCCGGCACCAGCGCCAGAAAGACGATCAGGTCCGCGCGGTCCGACACCTTCCTCAGTCCCGGAAACCCCATCGTGGTGCCAGGGGCATATGCGCTCGGGAATTCAAGATAGCTGTTCAGCGCCTCCTCGGTCCAGCGTCCACCCAGCGCGCGCAGCGCGTCGGAGTACGGATAACCCGCCACTCCCGCCACATCGCGCCCGACCACATTATAAAGCGACGGACCAACACCGTGCACCCCCGGCTCAAGCCCATGACAGGCGGCACATTTACCGAAGACCCCCGCGCCTTGCAGCGGATCGGCAGATGCCAGTTCTTGCATAAAGTCCACTTCTGCCTCGGCATTGTCCGGCGACGCGCTATCAGTTTCGATCACATAGGCGTCGTCGACGTCCGGCGGCGCGCTGGAATAGATCAACCGCGAAAGGTGCAAGACGACCAGAAAGGCAAGGCTCATCGCCAACAGCGCCGCCACTTTGGTCAATGTCTGTTTGCGCATCCCGCCGACCCTCGAAAAGGTTCCCGGCAAAAGTGTAGCTGCAAAGCGTTGAAAAGTTAAACCTTTCCTGCCCCACGCGGTTCGAACCGGGTTCGCGCGCAGGGATACCCGTCCTCCCCAAAATTCACGGGTATCCGGGCCTGATGGCGAGGTGCATTTCTGAACAAAGGGTTAAAGCGCCGCTGTAACCCATTGAAAAGTCATGGGCCGATCTCTGTCCCAGCGTGGGACACCTTTCTCACCGCCCCTTGAACAGCCCGCCCAGAATACCGCGCACCATCCGCCTGCCGGTCACGCCGGTCAGCTCCTTGACCACCATCTTGGTCATCGCCTCGCCAAAGGTCGGATTGATCCGTTTGGGCCGCGAGGTCGAGCGGCTCACCCCCTTGCCAGAATAGCGCCGGGCCGCGTTGAATTCACGTAAGGAAGGGGTCTCTTCCTCGGCCTTTTCCTCTGCCGCGGCGGCCTCTGCGGCAGCCTTTTCAGCGCGGGATTTCAGCATCTCAAAGGCCGAGACCCGATCGAGTGTCTGATCATATTTCCCGGCCATATCGCTGGCCGCCAGAAATGCGGCCCGCTCCGCCTTGGTGATCGGCCCCAGCTGCGACGAGGGTGGGCGGATCAGCGTGCGCTCGACAATGCCCGGTATCCCCTTTTTCAGCAGCATCGAGGTCACCGCCTCGCCCACACCCACCTCGCGGATCGCCTCCTCGGTCGAGAAACGCGGGTTCTCGCGGTAGGTCTCGGCCGCCAGTTTCAACTGCTTGCGGTCCTTGGCCGTAAAGGCGCGCAAGGCGTGCTGGATGCGGTTGCCAAGCTGGCCCAGGATGTCCTCGGGCACGTCGGACGGGTTCTGGGTGATGAAATAGACCCCCACCCCCTTGGAGCGGATGAGGCGCGCGACCTGCTCGACCTTGTCCACCAGCGCCTTGGGCGCGTCGTCAAAGAGCAGGTGTGCCTCGTCAAAGAAAAAGACGAGCTTGGGTTTTTCCGGATCGCCCACCTCCGGCAGTTCCTCGAACAGTTCGGACAGCAGCCACAGCAGGAAGGTGGCATAAAGGCCGGGCGAGTTCATCAGTTTGTCGGCAGCCAGGATGTTGATCCGGCCCTTGCCATCTGCGTCGGTGCGCATGAGGTCGGCGAGATCCAGTGCAGGTTCCCCGAACAGCCCCGCACCGCCCTGATTCTCCAGCACCAGAAGGCGGCGCTGGATCGCTCCGATCGAAGCGGTCGAGACGTTGCCATAGCGCAAGGACAGCTCCTTGGCGTTCTCGCCGATCCAGACCAGCAACGCCTGCAGGTCCTTGAGGTCGAGCAGCGGCATGCCTTCCTCATCCGCGAGGCGGAAGGCGATGTTCAGGATGCCCTCCTGGGCCTCGCTCAACTCAAGCAGGCGGGCCAGCAGCAGCGGGCCCATTTCGGACACCGTGGTGCGCACCGGGTGGCCCTGATCGGCAAAGAGATCCCAGAACGTCACCGGGCAGGCATGATAGGTATAGTCAGCAAAGCCGATCTTTTCGGCGCGCGACATAAAGGGGCCGTGCAACTTGTGATCCGGCGTGCCGGATTTGGCGAGGCCCGACAGATCACCTTTGACGTCCGATAAAAACACCGGAACGCCCGCATTGGAAAAGCCCTCGGCCAGGATTTGCAGCGTCACCGTCTTGCCGGTGCCTGTGGCCCCCGCAATCAGCCCATGGCGGTTGGCATAGCCAAGGGCCATCTGCTGATGCTCGGAATAATCCGGGCCACCGCCGCCGAGAAAGAGTTGTCCGGTCATGTTGTTAACCTTTTGTCCATGGGCTCTACCGGGGGGACCATACAAAGTTAACACTTGGGTGCCATAGTGTTTTTGTTCCCGCCTCTAGTCCTCCTGGCGCGGAACACTTCCTCCCTGTCAGACTGGCCGCGCCTTGTGCGCGGCCTTTTTTTTCGTGCAAGCCCCTGTCAGGTGGCGGCGTCACACAATAGCTGTTGACCCAAGCCCACGCCTTTCGTAACGTCCGCCTTAATAAGTCGGCCAGTCCGACGGGGAGTAAAAAAACGACCGGAAAAGGAGGCCTTGTCGCCTCCTTTTTTGTGTTTGGGCACATGCTGCGGCAAGGTGGCGCTGCGGGGACATCAAATCTTTGCGCTTTGCCCCTGACAGCGCCGCGCGGGCGTGCTAGCACACGGCTTGATACGCAACTGAACCGGAATGAACATGCGCACCTTTTTGATTGCATTGACCACGGCCCTGCTCGTCCCTGCCGCCCTTCTGGCGCAGACAACAGAGACCGAAAACACCGAAACAGAAACTGAAACGCCTGTCCCCAGCATCGAGGACCAGCTGAGCCTTGGCGAAGATGCCAGTGCCCCTCAGGTCGGCCAGACCTATACCAGGGAAAAGAACGGCGACTGGGACCTGCGCTGCATCAAGACCGAAGACGGCGTCGAAGAGCCCTGCCAGATGTACCAGTTGATGGCGGACAGCGAAGGCACGCCTGTGGCTGAAATCTCGATCTTCCGTCTGCCCGAAGGTGGGCGCGCGGTGGCCGGTGCGACAATTGTCGTCCCACTTGAAACCTCGCTGCCCCAGCAGTTGACCATGCAGGTCGACGGCAACGCGGCGCGCCGCTATCCCTATTCGTTCTGCAACACGATCGGCTGCTTTTCGCGGGTTGGTCTTGTGGCCGAAGAGGTTGCGGCATTCCGCGCTGGCAACTCTGCCAAGCTGACCATCGTGCCGGCACTCGCGCCTGATCAGAAGGTCGAGCTGACCATGTCCCTGTTGGGCTTTTCCGCGAGCTACGAAAAGACGACTGTCAACGCCAACTGATCCAAATTGGCCCAGGCTGATTTTTCAGAACCGCCCCGAACTCCGGGGCGGTTTTCTTTTGCCCTCAGACCCCCCGCAAGGCCAGCACCGCGTTCATGCCGCCAAAGGCAAAGGCGTTGGACAGCACCACATCGACCTTGGCCTCGCGCGCCTCGTTTGGCACCACGTCCAGCGCGCATTCGGGATCGGGTTCTTCGTAACCGATGGTGGGTGCAATCACGCCGTCGCGCAGGGCCATGATGCAAGCCAGCAGCTCAACCGCGCCGGTGCCCCCGATCAGGTGGCCGTGCATCGACTTGGTCGAGGAAATCATCAGCTTGTCCGCATGCGGGCCGAACACGTCCGCTACGGCGGCGCATTCCGTCTTGTCATTGGCCGCAGTCCCCGTGCCATGGGCGTTGATATAGCCGACCTGATCACGGTTCACTTTTGCATCCGCCAGTGCGCCCGCCATGGCCCGCGCGGCACCGTTTTTGGACGGCATCACGATGTCGCTGGCATCCGAGGACATGGCAAACCCAACCACTTCGCAAAGGATATCCGCACCACGTTTGCGCGCGTGTTCGTAATCCTCGAACACAAAGAGCCCTGCCCCCTCGCCCTGCACCATGCCGTTGCGGTTGGCCGAGAACGGGCGGCACGCATCCTTGGACATTACCCGCAGCCCTTCCCACGCCTTGACCCCGCCAAAGCACAGCATTGATTCCGACCCGCCCGTGATCATCACCGGCGCAAGGCCCGAGCGCACCATGGTAAAGGCCTGCGCCATCGCGTGATTGGAAGACGCGCAGGCCGTCGAGACGGTAAAGGACGGGCCCTTGAGGTTGTGCTCCATGCTCACATGAGACGCCGCGGCATTGTTCATCAGTTTGGGCACGACAAAGGGATGGACCCGGTTCTTGCCCTCTTCATAGACCGAGCGGTAGTTCGCATCCCAGGTGCTGACCCCACCCCCGGCAGTACCCAGCACCACGCCTGATTTCGCGGCCAGATCGCCGGAAAAGCTGATGCCCGATTGCGCGATCGCCTCTTTAGCGGCGGCGAGGGTGAATTGGGTGAACCGGTCATAAAGGCTCATCTGCTGGCGGTTGTAGCGCCCTTCGGCCTCGAAGCCGCGCACCTGCCCGCCGATCTGGATCGACAGGCGTTCGACGTCCTGAAAGTCGAGCGCGCCGATGCCGCAATGGCCTTCGCGCATGGCCGCAAGCGTGTCCTGCACATCATGGCCCAATGCGTTGACCGTGCCCGCCCCGGTGATGACAACCCGGTGCATCAGCCCTTTTGATCCGCGATCAGCGTCTCGATCCCCTTGATGATCGAGGCCACGCTGGAGATGTCAAAGTCGCTCTCGGAGGGATCATTGGCATTAAAGGGGATGGAGATGTCGAACTCTTCCTCGATGGCAAAGATGCTTTCGACAAGGCCGAGCGAGTCGATGCCCAGATCTTCAAGCGTGCTGTCCAGCGTGACATCGCCGGGCTCCAGCACAGCCTGTTCGGCGATGATTTCGATGACCTTGTCCTGAACGCTCATGGTCTCACCTTTTTCGCGCAACGTGGCGTTGATTTAGTCACTGGAACCCGGCTTGAAAACTGCTTTCTTCAGGGCAGCGATGTCGGCGACATAGCGCGGCAGGCGACGCAGCGCCTTATAGCTGTTGATCTGGGTTTTCATTTCGGTGGCCGGATAGCCCAGCATCACCCGGCCCGCAGGCACCGAGGACAACACGACGCTGGCCGCCCCCACAACCACCCGGTCGCCGACTGTCAGGTTGTCGGCAATGCCGACCTGCCCGCCCAGCACGGCGAAATTGCCGATCACCGAGGACCCCGCCACACCCGCCTGCGCGCAGACCAGCACGTCATGGCCCAGAGTGGCGTTGTGGCCGATCTGCACAAGGCTGTCGATCTTGGTGCGGTCGCCGATCCGCGTGGCGCGGATGGTGCCGTTGTCGATGGTGGCATTGGCCCCGACCTCGACATCGTCCCCGATCAGCACGCCGCCAAGGCTTGCAATCCGCGACCAGCTTTGACCCTGCGCCTCGCCCTGCTCACCCAGGGTTTCGCGCGCCGCCTCGACGCCGCTTTTTTCGGGCGTGACAAAGGAAAATCCGTCGCCACCGATGCGGGCGCCGGGCTGTGCGATAAAGCGGTCACCGATCTGGATATGCGCCCCGATGCTGACCTGTTCGCGCAGCAGGGCCTGCGCGCCCAGACTGGCCTTCCAGCCGACAAAACACATTGGCCCGATGACCGATCCCGCGCCGATATGGGCCTCGGGGCCAATGACGCTGCCGGGGCCGATGCTGACACCCGTTCCGATTTGTGCTGTCGGGTCGATCACCGCACTGGGGTGAATGCCTGCGCCAAAGCCCTGACCCGGATCCATCATCGTGGTCAGATGCGACATCGCGTAGCGCGGCCGTTGAGGCAGGATCGCGGCCTTGAGGCCCAGGGCTTGCCAGTCGGCATCCGCCCACAGCATCGCGGCCTGTGCCGCGCCCTTGGACAGGCTTTCGGCATATTTGACGGTGCTGGCCATGGCCAGATCATCAGCGCCCGCCGCGGCAGGTTCCGCCAGACCGGAAATTACGAGGGCCGTGTCTCCGACCGCCTCCGCCCCGAGGGCGGCGGCAATCTCTGCAACGGAATAGCGCATGAATGTCCCCTGGCCGCACAGCTGTCAGGGACAGGCTTTATCCCTGAACGGCGCGCAGGGCTACCCCTGCCTTGGACAGGGCGCGCCAGATTTGTGCGTCGCGGCCATAGATGTCGCGGCGGTACTGGGTGTGGCCCTTGGGCGTGGTGAAAGCGGTGCGGTAGATGATGTGCACCGGCACCGGGCTTTTCAGATCGACGCGGGTTTCGCGGCCCGTGGCGAGCACCGATTTGAAATAGCTTTCAGGGTTGGATTCCTGCTTGGCCAGCAGCGCATAGGCAAAATCAAACGGGTCGGCCAGACGCACGCATCCATGGCTGTAGGCGCGCACTTCGCGGCCGAACAGGTTTTTGGCGGGCGTGTCGTGCAGGTAGATATTGTAGGGGTTGGGGAACATGAACTTGACCAGACCCAACGCGTTGCCCTCGCTGGGCGGCTGGCGCATCGCGAAGGGGAACGTCTTTTCCGTGTATTGCGAGAAATTGACGGCGCCGCGATTCACCTTGCGGCCCTTGTTGTCCGTGATCTCTATATGGCGCACCGCGTTGGAGTTGCGCTTGAGTGCGGGCAGGTATTCACCCACCACGATGGAACGAGGTACGTACCAGCTGGGATTCACCACCATGAATTCCATCACGTCCGAAAATTCGACGGTGGGGCGGTCTTCCTTGTTGGCACCCACAACCGAGCGGGTCGAAAAGGTCACCTTGCCGTTGTCCACGATCTTGGCGGTGAAGTCCGGGAGGTTGACCAGCACGTGGCGCTTGCCGCGTTCCTGGTTTACCCAACGCTCGCGCTCCATCGCGACGATGATGGATTGCAGGCGGTCCTGCACGCCCTTGTTGATCTCGGACATGGTACTTTCACCGACCACACCGTCAGCGGCAAGGCCGTGGGCCAGCTGGAACTGCTGCACAGCCGATTGGATGCTTGCGTCATAGGTCTGCGTATTGGTCCGCTTGAGGAAGCCCATCGCATTCAGGCGGTTGCGCATGGCCACAACAGGGGCACCGGACTGGCCGGGTTTGAGCGTCTTGGCCGGCACTTTCGCGCCCCAGCCACCCTTGGCCAGCAACCGCTCCATCCGCAGCTTTTCCTTCATCAGGGCGTTGTATTCGGTGGTCTTGGGCGGCAGCGCCTTGAAGAACCCGTTGGGCGAGGATTTCGAGAAATTCACAAGATACGAAGTGCGGTCTCGGTAGGGCACCTGACGCACGATGGCACGGTTCACGCGGGAGGGCACCAACACGCCGGTCTGCAGATCGCGCGAGAATTGCAGGAAGGTGCGGCTGATCTCGACTTCGACCAGACCCCGGTCGCGTTCGGTCTTGGCCGCCTTCATCTTGGCCTGCAGGCCGGCGGCGTCATAGCGCGCGGCGGGAAGGCCGTGATTGCCTGCGGATGACAGCGCAGAAAACAGCGCCGAGCGGCGTTGACGCTCGCGGCCCGTGCGGCCTGTCCAGAGGCTGTTGTAACCGTAGGCCTTGTAGAACGCTGCGATATCGGCGTCGCGGGCTGCCGCTTCGGCCACAGCCTGTTTGAACGCAGTCACTTGCGCTGATGCGGTCTGGGGCAGGCCCGACAGCAACAGGCCCAGGGCCATGCTCAGAACGAAAAACCAATGACGGGAAATGGCAGCAGTCATATCTCACCTCAAAACGCAAAAAATCGAGTTGCGATATATTCCAAAAGGCCCGCGCGGGTGTCCAATCACATTCACATCGCAAGCCCAATCTAACACGTCATGATGCGCCATTGCATCGGTCCGAGGCCTCAGCGCCGCATCTATCTAATTTTGCGCAAAGTTCTGCCAAATTGACTTGCGACCTATTTGAAACCGGATTCAGAGCTTGGTAAACGAATCGAGCTATGTCATAAGCAGGGTGCATCTGGGGACAGGATGACAAGGACCCGTGTAACATCATGGGTTACAGGCAAACGGGACGGCGCAGTGAAATGACAAATTCAAACTCTTCGGGTATATCCCGCCGGGCTTTGCTTGGCGCATTCGCAGCCACGACCATCACGGCAGCACCAACATTCTCCAAGGCAGCAGGCTTCTTGCGCGGCTCCGGCGATATCCGCCGGTTGCGCATGTATTCGGGCCGCACCGGTGAGCGGATCGACATGATCTACTGGATCGAAGGCGACTACATCAAGGACGCGGTGAAGGAAGTGAACCACTTCATGCGCGACTGGCGGACGAACCAGTCCATGGCGATGGATCTGCGCAATGTGGACATCATGGCGGCCGCCCATAACCTGCTCGATGTGAACGAACCCTATATGCTGCTGTCGGGCTATCGCAGCCCACAGACCAACGCCATGCTGCGCTCGCGCAGCCGGGGCGTGGCCAAGAATTCGCTGCACATGAAAGGTCAGGCCGCCGATCTGCGCCTGTCCACACGTTCCGTCAGCCAGATGGCACGCGCAGCCCAAGCCTGTCGCGGTGGCGGCGTCGGGAAATACTCCGGCTCGAACTTTGTGCATATGGATTGCGGTGTCGTCCGCAGTTGGGGCGGCTGATCACCCCCTGCCCCCGTTTTCAGCGTTTTAGCAATTGCGGTGCAACCAGCCGCTGGCTATACGACCCGTGATGGACCCTTAGCTCAGCTGGATAGAGCGCTGCCCTCCGAAGGCAGAGGCCAGAGGTTCGAATCCTCTAGGGTCCGCCAAATTTTCCGTTTTGATTGCTAGTTGGTCGCAAGGCTGCTTAGGCCTTTGAACGACCAGTGCGTTCGCCACTTCAAGTATGTGGTCGAGTTGTAGTGTCGCGGCACCCAGACCGCCGGATTTCGTCAGACCAAAGTCGGCGCCGAATTGATCGGCTCAGCCATAGACTGAGCTGCGATGACGCTGGCACGGAATTTGCAAAGAATGACTATTTTTCAAAGTCATTCATAGTATTACGACGTTTTATTAATGTAAACAAATTGCTCAGATGCTCCCGGTGAACATGCAGACCACCGGACCCTACGCACAAACCCAAACCGCCTTCACTGACGCCACCACGCAAGAACGGCCGTTATGCGCTCGGCAAGGTCCGGTGTCGCTTCGGGACAACCCAGATCTCCCAACTCGCCCGCCAGACGCGTGCAAATCGGGAAGCTGACGCGCCGCGGCAACAACGACACCGCCAACAACCGCGCGACAAGTGCCTGCGGGCGCAGGTGCTGCGGCATCACATCCCAGATGCTGACAAGGGCCGCCTCGCGGGCTTCGGGGTCCGGCAGCGATTTGGCAATGCGCAGGGCCTGTTCCGCCTCTGTCACACCGATCAGTGGCGCAATCCGTTCCACCAGCCCTTGCCATTCGGACGGCGGACATTCCTGCAAGGTTTCGAGCGCGAGGTGCAGCGCAGATTGGCGCAGCGGCTCTGATCGGGCGAGCGCCACTTCGATGGCGGCGTCGGCACGCAGTGTGGCTGTTGGCATGAAGCGCACGTAGTTCCAGATCGTGCCCATAAACTCTTCGCGCAGATAGGGCACGAACAGCCGGATCAGCTCCAACCCTTTGGCTTCAGAGAACAGTTTGGGGCGGTGACGAAAGATCGCTGTTTCCCTCCACAGAAGGTCTGTGACCGGATCATCGGAATCGGCCAGTTTGCGCGCGAGATCAACAGGCCCGAACAGCATCGCAATGACGCGACGATCCCCCCGCCAGCTGTCCCCGTCTCCGAAATCGAACCCCTCCAACTGCATGGCCAGATGGGGCAGGAACACTTCGAGCAACCTGATATCATCCTTGATATACGCACTGGTGGCATCAAAGGTCTCAAGCAATTGGTCGCGGCTGAGATAGATGGCTATCCGCTCGACGATGGAGACCGTGAAAAACACTTTTGAGTGGCGGGCATCGGAGCTGTTTCGTACTGTTTCCAGCATTTTAAGCGTCTCGTAGATCAGCGCGTTCCTCTGCGCGCCCTCCAGCCATCCTGCGATCACCACAAGCCATTTGGCGACCAACAGGGGTTGGGGACAGGCCCGCACAGCCTCCAACAACTCGCCATGTGCAGCACTGTTTGGATCATCCAGCAACGCGCGGTAGTCCTCCAGTTCCCGCCCCGACATGTGGCCGCGTTTCATCCTCTCAAACAGCTGTTTCAGATTCTGCGGATCGGCATTGGCGCGCGTTGTTCGGGAGCGGTTCTGATGCTCATCGTCTTTCTGGTCGAACCTCGATTGCGCGATCTGCAACACGTCCGGCGCCATGAACCGCTTGAGCGTTGTCAGATCAGCCCCGTTTTCGATGCCCAACCGGTCGTAGCGGTCCGCGATCTGGTCCATGAATTCGATATGCAAGGCGCGCTGTTGGTCTGCGGGGTCGCGTTGCGCCAACAGGCACTGCAGGAACATGCGGCTGCCAAAGTCCTGCATACCCTCCGCCGCGTCCCGAACCTGCCGGCGCTGTTCCTCGCTCAGATATGGAACCAGCGCCCCAAGCGCCTGACCTTTGTCGTATTCATCGCTGGTTGCGAGGGCAAGTTGCAAGCAACGCGCGATGCTGTCTGGCGACAAGGACGCGGCAAGATCCCGGCAACACACGACAATGTCGCCGCTGTCTGTCGGCGCAAGTGCTGCGACAAAGGCCGCATCGATGGCCTTGATGGCCAGATCGTTTGGCACGTCGGGCAGCAGTTGCAAACAGCGATCGATAGAGTGCGGGGCCATGCCGGGCGTTGTGTCGCCCTGCATCAGCGCCTGCAATTCCTCGCTCGACGTCGCATGGCGGGGCGAGGGTACCAACATCCCGGTGCTGTATGCTGCGCCAGTGTGGTGCCCTGTTGGTGGGACAGATGTTTGAGCCACTGCGCCCGATGCGGATGCATCCGGCGCGACGTCCATCTCAGTGCCGTGCTCGGACCACGCATATCGCGGGAACTGGCTTTGGATGCGGTGCAAGGCCTCCTGCACTGCGTCGGTCAGGCCGTCGTCAAAGTCCGGTGGGAATTGCGCAACAATGCCATCGAGGCAGGTTGGCAACATCTCGGCCACCCGCGGCCAGATCGGATTGTCCGCCTCGCGCACTGATCCTGCGGTGTTTGCAAGCAGGTCACCTGTGCCGACGATCCAAAAGGTGACGTCGGTCATGCTGTCGGTGTCGTCAAACTCTTCGATCCACGCTTGGGAGGGCGCCAGAAGGCGCACGAGCGATGCGTGCAGAAAATCGTCATCAAAGTACTTGCCCAGACAGCGAAACATGTTGCGGTAGCCATCCGCGTCGCCGCCATCCGGGAATGTGAGGCGGGCCAGAACAGCGTCGTCCAGCGCCTCGGGGCGCATTTCGACGATTTTGCCAAAGACTTCGGCAAACACATCGACTTTGGAGATGCTGGCAGACCAATGCACGGCGTCATCGATCAGGGCGTCCCGCAGATCACCCGTTGATCGCTCGGCCAGGTTTGTCGCGATTTTTGTGCGTATTTCTGCATCGGACATCCTGCGCAAGCCCTCTACGATGGCCTCGATATCGTCAGGGGCCGTGACCGACGCGGACAGCGCCAAAAGCGCGCTGGCCCGCGGCCAGGCATCACGGATACCGCTGATTTCATCGATCATGATACGTATGCTTTGCGGCACTGCGTAAGGCGCAAGTCCGCGAATGCTGCCCGCCAGCCGCCACTCGTTTTTGAGCGCCGTGGCGAGATCAAGCAGGTCCATCTGTTGGTCCTCATCGGCAAAAGGCGCGACCGAGGCAACGCCGTGCTGCACCTCGCCCTCTTTGGTGGCAGCGCGCAGCGTCTCGAGCGCGCTGTCAAAAATATAGGTCCGCCGCTCTTCGGGCACGGTGTCGAGCAGCATGCCCATCGACGTCATCGTGCGCATCTTGTCCGAACGTTGCGCAAACATCAGCGCCTGTCCCAGCGCGATGCATTTGTGCTTGAGCGCTTCGGCGATGAGGTCGTCGGGGATGTTGTCGCTGAGGGAATTGACCACACTGACCGTAAGTGCCGCGCTGATCATGCCGACCAGCGCCAGATCCTTATGCCCCTCCCCTGCGAGATAGGCCGCCTGAAACGCGTCAAAGGCCGCCTCGGCGTCATTCTTGAACCCGCGCAACCCGTCGCCTTCCTGATCCGCCTCCCATGCCTTGCGCCAGCCAAGGTCGATCAGATCGAAATACCGCTCGAGCCCCACGTCCGCCTCGTTCAGGTGCTGGGCAAAGTGGCGGCGCAGATAGCGCGATGCGTCGTCCGGGTCGTGCCCATCATCGCGCACCGCCGCGATGGTATCGTGCCCCCAATCAAGAAAGGCCTGATCCGCCGATGTGACGATGTTCGAGCCACCGAAATAGTCCTGCCGCAGGAAATCCCGCAGCTTTGGATGGCACAGCGCAAACCCGTTCTGGTGGCCGTCACCGATGATAAAGCGATTCAGCGGCTGCAACGTGTCGCGCGAAATCAGCGTGTCATTGCCAAAGGCGCGCGCCACCAGCGCCTCGAGATCGCGCATCAAGAGTGGGCCTAGGGCGCTGGCCAGAATGGCGAGGATTTTCTTTATCGCCTGATCCTCGATGGCGGTGCCGTGTTCGGACACAAGTCCGCCCTGCTTGAGCAACCAGTCGTCAAAGAACGCGCCGAACCCTTCGCTTTTGCCGCGCAGATGTTCCAGAACGCGGGCCGGGTCGGTGACGTTGAGGTCATCCAGATCCTCGACATAGTAGGTCAGCAGCAGCGGGTCACCCACGGTCAGCCGCTTGAGTGTGGACAGAACCTCCGGATTGGTGGACAGGGTTTCAAAGCGCGGCGTCGTGCGGCGCAGAACGTCGGCAATCTCGTCACTGTCGAGCGGCGGGATCAGGATACTGGCGGCCCCGGCCCCGCGATGCGACCAGCCCAGACGCCGCAACCAGCCCTGTGCATCTGCATCCCCCACCATCAGCCGGGCGGCGGCAACGATGCGCATGGTTTCGGTGCTGATATCACCCAGCACGCTTTCGCTGAAGGACCAGCCATTGGCCTCATCCAGCCCGTCAATGACCAGCAGGCATTTCACATTCCGGCTTTCGAGGAGGTCGCAATATTCGATCACCCGTTCGCGGTAATGCGCGCCTGCATCGGTGGCCGAGGTGGTCAGGGTCTCGCCCGCAATGTCGGCGAGGCGCGCGGCCAGCGCCTGATAGAAAAACGCCGGGCGGTTTGTCTCGTACCGGATGCTGATGGGCAGGAATATCTTGTGAACTTCGGTGTCGAGCTGTTCGAGCCAGCGCACGAGCAGCGCGGTCTTGCCACGCCCGGCATCGGCCGTAATCAGCAGGTTGGGCGGGGCAGCGGGATCGGCAAACCACGCGTTCATCTGGGCAAGCTGGGTTTGACGTCCGCCAAAGGGGACGGGTTTGTCCGCATCCCCGAGATAGGATTTCACAAAGCGCTGGATAAGCCTGCGATATTGCGACGGCGTCGAGGACAGCCCAAACTGGACCACGATGTCCCGGCCGGTGAATGCACCTATGTCGACGACAGGGGCAGCCGGACCCCGAGCGTCGGCCTCACTTCTTTTGCGTGATGCCTTCTGCGCGGAAATCTCCGCCGATCTCTGCGCTTTTGGCGCGAAACACGCCGCCTTGGGCCGAGATATCCTTGAGGTCCACCGACCCGGCGATGGACACCGTATCAAAGTCAATCACCGCGCCTGCGCCTGCCGCGCTGTCGCGCAGATCCTCGACGGCTTTGGCGAGCGATTGCAGAGCTTCCAGCACTTCGCCGTCTTCGGACAGATCAGCGCGGTCCAGTTGCTTGGCCAGCACGGCCTGTTCGGGTTCCGAGGCGGGATCCTCTTCGACCGTGTCGATCAGCACGCCAAGGGCGGCGCTGCGTTTTGCCAGCAATGCCTTGAGTTTTGCGTAGCCGTCTTTCACGCTTGCCGAGGCGAATTCCTTGCCGATTGCCGTCGCGCCCGCCGTCAGAGCGGCGACCATCATTGCGCTCACTGTAACCATAAAAACCCCCTTGAAATGAAATATCCTTGCGGACACAAAAACCGCCATCCGCACGATAAAGTTGCATATCGGTCTTCATAAGTACATTGAACATCTGCCGCATTGGACTTGGCGGCGCAGGGGGCGTGGACCACCCTGCCCGGCCTCAGGGCACGTAATAGGCCACGCCAGCCCCCGGACCTGATCCTTCGACATTCTCGCCGGGTGATCCGACAAGCACAAAGGCCGAGTGCACGCCCGCATCATGTCCCGAGATCAGCGCAGTTCCGAATGCATCCTGTGCCTCGTTGCGCCCGGGGCTTTGGTCATAGTGCAGCGGCGCGTCGATGATGCCGAATTGCGAGCCAAGGGCGGTGTAAAACACCCCCGCATTCGGCCCCGAGCCGCGGAAATCCTCGCCCGGGGTGCCAATGATCACATCGTCAAAGCCGTCGCCGTTGATGTCGCCGGATGTCAGGGCCGCACCAAAGCGATCGCCGCTTTCGTTTCTGCCGATGGGTGCTTGCGTGACAAGCTCCGGAGTGCTCAGCCCTGTGCCCGCAACACCCGGAAAGACAAAGACTACACCCGCATTCGGGCCTGATCCGTTGACGTCCTCGCCCGGTGCGCCCACGGCCAGATCATCGACGCCATTGGCATCGAAATCCCCAACCGCAAGCGCATAGCCGAACTGGTCACCGACCTCGTTGCTGCCTGCCGGGTTCTGGCCCAGCGTTGCGACCGGGATCAGCCCCGAGGCACCGCCATGATAGATCACCACCACGCCCGATTTCGCACCGCCCGACAGGCCGCGCCGGGGCGCACCGACCGCCAGATCATCAAAGCCGTCACCGTTGAAATCACCCGTGGCCAGCGCATAGCCGTATTGATCGCCCGACGATACGGATCCGGCGCCATGGCCCAGCACGCGCGGCACATCGACACCGGCCGCATTGCCCCGGAACACATAGACTGAGCCGCTTTCGCTCACCCGACCCGAGGCGGAATCTCCCGGTGCGCCCACAGCCACATCTGTGCGGCCATCGCGGTTGAAATCGCCCGTGGCAATGGCCGATCCGAATGCGTCGCCGCGCTGCGTGGTCTCGGTCGGTTCCTGCGTCAGCAGTTGCGGGGTGCCAAATTCGGTGCCTGTGCCCGGGAACACGAACACCACGCCGCCGTCGGGCCCCGAGCTGCGGAAATCCTCGCCCGGTGCGCCGACAAGCAGATCATCCTTGTCCGCGCCCGGTATGTTCGCCGTTGCGAGTGCTGCGCCAAACCGGTCCCCGGCCTCGTTTCGACCGGCACCGGACTGCTCAAGGAAGCCTTTGGGACGCAAATCGCCCGCGTCGCGCGAATAGAGAAAGACGACACCGGCATTTGGACCCGAGCCGAGATAATCCTCGCCCGGTGCGCCGACAGCGACATCAAGGCTGTCAAAATCCCCGCCGGTTTCAAAGTAATTGCCCACCGCAAAGGCAGAGCCCATGCGATCGCCAGCCTCGTTCCGCCCTGCTCCGGTCTGGTCAAACCATTGCGCATCGGTGCGCCGATCCAGCTTGTATTCCAGCCACTCGCCCAGCCGCGGCGCAAACAGGCCCGAAAAGTCCGTTCCGCCCTTGCCGAAGGTGACCACATAGGTCTCGCCCGAGTTCTGCAGATCCCCGATCACATAAAGCTGGCCGCTTTCCGGGTCCGTCCAGTACAGCGGCCCACCGCTGTCCCCTTGCGAGACGGATCGGCGACCCGAACTGGTGGTCACACACATCTTGTTGGCGAAGCACCCGCAGGCCCTTGGCCGCGCGCTGCAATTGGAGGGCCACGGCCTCGATTCCCGGATCGTGCCGTTCGAACCATCCAGTGTCAGCCGAAAGCGCGGATTCACCGCCTGCACCGGGTTGCCGCCCTGCGCCGGATTGAAGATCGGCACCGGAATGATGGACCCCCACCCGGCCATGCGAAAGCTCTGCTGTGACCAGTCGATCGAGCGCCCCGTTGTGTCCAGCAACGGCTTGGCCGGGACCGCGATATCCCGAGGGACAGGCGAATCCAGTTTCAGCACCAGCATGTCCGCATATCCCGGTTTGGAATAGTAGCGCGCGTTCCTGACCGCGCGCCAATTGGACGAGTCATGACCGAAATAGACCGGAACCCCGTCGGGCAGCCGGTTATATGTGGGGTACCATTTTTGCGGGTTCTCCCAATCGGTGGCTACGGGCGAAGGAAAGACATTCGCCCCGGCCGGGCGCGTGATGATATTGGTTCTGTCAAAGCAGTGCCCGGCCGTCAGCACGACATCCGGCGCGATCAGGGTGCCAGTGCACCGTCCGGTCGTTCTGGATGTGCCAGGGGTGGCGGCAAGGTGGATGTAAACGGTCGCATTATCGACCGGCGAACTGCCATCCTCGCGTCCCCCGACAATCGCCGGGGTGAGAGAGTCCAGATCGCTTTGGGCAAAGCCGGCGCTGCCAAGCAGTGGGACGGCAAGCAGGGTGCCAAGTACAAATTTCCACGGGCTTACAGATTGTTTCAACACTCAAATCTCCATCTTAAATGATGGAGGTATAACAATCTTTGGGTTGAATGCCAAACACCTGCACCCGTCATGCATGTGCTGCCGATGACAGGTTTCGCGCGTGCGCCCTCGCGTTTTCTTCAGGCTTCTTCAAGCACCTTGCGTGCCACGCGAAAGCATTCGAGCGCTTGAGGCACGCCGCAATAGATGCCAATCACGTGGATGATTGCGCGCAATTCGTCCTGGCTCACCCCGTTCTTGATTGCGCCGCGGCAGTGGATTTCCCACTCGCTCATCTTGCCGAGCGCCCCGATCATCGACAGGTTCATCATCGATCGCGTCTTGGCGTCAATCACGTCATCCCCCCAGCCAAAGCCCCAGCACCATGCGGTCATCGCCGCCTGAAACGGGCGGGTGAAATCATCGGCGGCAGCAAGGTTCTTTTCCACATACTCCGCGCCCAGCGTGGCCTTGCGCTGTTCCAACCCTTTCAGAAACAGGTCTTCGTCGAATGCGCTCATGATGTGTCCTTTCGCTGTGATGGCACTGCCCGCCGGGATGCGCAGTGGCGGGGTCAGCCATCTATGGCATCGCGCATCCAGCGCTGCAAATGCATCACCGGATGTTCGGAATTGACGCCACCCTGCGGGTCGATCACCAGCGGACCGGGCCTGTAGCCGCGCGATCCAAGGCCGCGCTGAACGGATTCCACCAGATGGATGTCTTCTTCGACCGTGGTTTCGCGGTCTTGCCGGGCGAGTTGGCGTATCTTGGCATCCTCGGCCCTGTCCACCGAATACCAGCCGCGCCAGACCGTGACGTGATCGGCATCTGTGGCCCGCCAGTGATAGGTGTTCAGCACATTGCCGGGATAGACCTGAAACGAGAACATCGGCCACAGAAACCAGCTCGAATAGTCCGCCGCATGCGCGAATCCGGACTCGATGTCATAGCTCATCTGTTCGGGCGGCTGACATTCGGTCGTGTGGCGCAGGCACATGCCTTGGGGCTGGATGTCATAGGTCTCGGGCTTGACCACGCCATTGGCAAATGTCAGATGATTCAGCGCGCAATGATAGCATTCCGAGTAATTCTCGACCGACACTTTCCAATTGCAGTTTTCCGGAATTTCCACCCATTCCAACGGCTTGAGGGTCGACCAATGGGGCACCCATGCCTCGAGTTCGGCGCGCGCGTTCGGGAACCAGTCCTCCATCGGGGCAGCGTCGGGATCAAGGTTCACAAAGACAAAGCCAAGGAACTCTTCGGCGCGCACCTGCGTCAGGCACACGGTTTTGGGGTCAAACCCTTCGACCGCCTTGACGTTCGGTCCGCCGCGCAACTGGCCGGTCAACTCGTAAGTCCAGGCGTGATAGGGGCACACGACAACACGGGTCGTGCCCGTTCCGCTGACCAGTTGGTGGGCACGGTGCTGGCAGACATTGTAGAACACGCGGATCTGGTCATCCCGCCCGCGGATCGCAAACAGGCTTTCGCCTGCGACTTCGAAGGTCGCGTAGTCGCCCGGTTCAGCGACATCAGAGACATGGCAGCCAAATTGCCAGGTGCGCGCCAAGAGGCCCGCGCATTCAATCCGAAACACCTCGGGGTCGGTGTAGTAGCGCGCCGCCATCGATCGGATCGGTCCGCTCATTTGTTCTCCGCATAGTACAGGCCGAGCTGGTGGCGGCGTTTGTGAAATGTCTCGACCCGCTCCACGATTTCATCGCTGGCGACGGCCACGACAAAGGACAGGATGGTTTCCAGCAGCGCGATGATGCTGACCGAAGAGGGAAAGAACTGTGGCGTGTCGACCGAGACGACAAAGCGGTGGTCAGCAGCACGGATGATCGGGCTGGCCGGGCTGTCGGACAGGGCGATGATGGTCATGCCCTGTTCGCGCGCGATTGCGACGGCCTCGACCACTTCGCTGCGATAGGGTTTGCAGGTGATCGCAATCAGCACGTCGCGCAGATCCGCCCAGGCCAGATCGTCCACCGGGGTCGAGCCGGGGCGCGGGATGGCCTGAAATTCAGTCATTCCGGTCGATGCGAGATAAGTGAAATTTCGCGCGACCGAGTTGTTGACCCCGACCCCCAGCGTGAACACACGCCGCGCGCCCCAGATCGCCGTAGCTGCGGCCTTCAGATCGTCGGTCGAGATACCTGCAAAGGTCTCTTCGATATTGGCCATCACATCGCGCACCATATCCGCATAGAGCCCCCCCAGATCACCGGATTTGGAGATGTCCTGCAGCCAGCGCGCGCGATCCGGAAAGTCCGCCGCCCCGCGCCGGATGGCATCACGGAACGGGGCGCGGAAATCCTCGTAGCCTTCGAACCCCACTTGCCGGGCCATGCGCACGACGGTGTTGGGTTTGACCTTGGCGGCTTGCGCGATCTCGCGCACGGTCGACACCCCCACATCACGTGGGTTTTCCAGCACATATGTGGCGGCCTTGCGCGCCTCGGGCGTCAACGCGGACAACTCGTCTGCCAGCCGCTCCAGAATCGCATTTGATACGTTTGTCCCATTCATGATTGACGATGGTACTTCTGTCCGCTTAGCCTGTCGAGAGAAAAGACGACTCGCACAAGGACACCCCCCGTGACCCCTGATTTCCCCAGCACCGCGCGCGTCGTCATTGTGGGCGGCGGTGTCATGGGCGTGGGTCTGGCCTACCATCTGGGCCACGAAGGCTGGGGCAGCGACACGGTGCTTTTGGAAAAGGCGGAACTGACCTCGGGCAGCACATGGCACGCGGCGGGGCAGATCACCCATTCGACCTCAAGCTATGGGTTGGGCAAATGCGTGGATTACAACATCGGACTCTATTCCGGCGGGCTTGAGGCCGAGACCGGTCAGGCGGTCACATGGCATGGCTGCGGGTCGTTCCGGCTGGCCTATACGCAGGACGAAATGGACTGGCTGCGCCATACGCTGTCGGTGGGTCGCGCGCTGGGGTTCAACATCGAACTGGTTGGGCCAAAGGAGGTCGCCAAACTGCACCCCTTTTACAACCTCGATGGGGTTCTGGGCGCGCTGCACACGCCTGATGACGGCCATGTGGACCCCACCAACGTCACCATGGCGATGGCCGCTGGCGCGCGACTAAGGGGCGTGCGCATCATCCGCCAGTGCCGGGCCACGAACATAACCCAATTGCACACAGGCGAGTGGCAGGTCGAAACCGAACAGGGCACGATCACCTGCGAACACGTGGTCAACGCGGGTGGCACCTATGCCCGCCAGATGGGCGAATGGTCGGGCCTGCAGTTGCCGATGACCTCGATGACCCACCATTATTTCGTGACCGAACCGGTGCCCGAATTTGCCACCCTCGACCGCGAATTGCCCGTCATCCGCGATGATCGCAAAGTGTCGGGCTATATCCGAATGGAGCAACAGCGCGGGCTGATCGGGATCTATGAAAAGGAGAACCCGAACTCCGTCTGGCACGACCATTGCCCGTGGGAGTACGAAAACTGGTTGTTTGATGCCGATTACGATCGCGTCATGCCCTGGCTTGAGGAAAGCCTGAACCGCATGCCGATCTTTGCCGATCTCGGGATTCAGCGCGAGGTGCACGGCGCCATCAGCCACCCGCCCGACGGCAACCCGCTGATCGGCCCGGCGCCGGGGGTGCGCAATTACTGGTGCTGCTGCGGCACGCAGATCGGCATCGGTTGGGGCCCGGGGCTGACGCGGGAACTGGCGCGCTGGATGGTGCACGGCGCGGGCGACATTTCGATGCGCGACTATGATCCGCGCCGCTTTGGCAGCTACGCCACCAGGGACTGGCAAGTGGTCAAGGCGCGCGAGGATTACTGCCTGCGCCACGAAATCCCGTTTCCGCATTTCAACCGACTGGCCGGGCGCCCGGTGAAACCGTCCCCTCTGCACGATCTGCTGCAGGTCAAGGGGGCGGTGCACGAAGAGGTCTATGGCTTTGAACGCCCACGCTTTTTCGCCAGGGACATTCCGCAGCAGGATCACTATTCCTTTCATCGAACGCCGGTGGATGATGTGGTCACAGCAGAGGTCAAAGCAGTGCGCGAGCGTGTTGGTCTCATGGATGTGACGGCCTTTACCAAGGTGCTGGTCGAGGGCCCGGATGCTTATGCGCTTCTGGATCGCCTGACGGCCAACCGGATGCCGCAAAAGGTCGGCTCGATCACGCTGACCCATATGCTGAACCGCGCGGGCCGGATCGAGTTGGAGACCACGATCCTGCGGATGGGGGACGACCGGTTTTATCTGGTTTGCGCTGCGTTTTTCGAACTACGCCTGCTCGACCATCTGACCCAGCATCAGGGCGCGGCAGACGTGACATTCACCGCGCTGTCCACGGACTGGTCGGCCCTGTCGCTAAACGGCCCAAGGGCGCGCGCAGTGCTGGCCGCCTGTACGGAGGCGGATCTCAGCAATGCAGGCTTCCGCTGGCTCTCGGGCCAACACATCACGGTGGCGGGCCACAAGGTCTGGGCACTGCGCATGTCCTATGCGGGCGAGTTGGGTTGGGAATTGCACATCCCGAACGCGGCCTGCCGCGATGTTTATGCCGCTCTTTGGGCCGCGGGCGAACCCCACGGGATTGCGGATTACGGGTCCTTTGCGATGAACGTGATGCGCATGGAAAAAGGGTTCAAGGGCGCGGGCGAATTGACCAACGAGGTCACATTGGCCGAGGCGGATGTGTTGCGCTTTGCCCGCTCGGACAAGGCCTATCTGGGCCGCGACAAAACTCTGAACTCCGACCTTCGTTGGGTCTGCGCCTATCTCGAAATCGAGGCGGACGGGCACACGGATGGCCATGGTGGTGAGGCGGTGATGCGCGACGGGCGCGTTGTCGGCTCCACGGCCTCGGTCGTGTTTGGGTCGACCGTGGGCAAGGTCCTGGCCTTTGCATATGTTCAACCCGGCGCCGCGGCACCGGGGTGTGCGCTGGACGTGGTGATCCATGGCGCCGCGCGCCCGGCCCGTGTATTGAGCGAACCGGCCTACGACCCCGACAACCACAAACCAAAGGCGGACGCGACATGACCATTCCCAAGACAATGAAGGCGATGGTGACGATGGGTCACGGCGATATTGATCAGATGGTGCTGCACAGGGACTGGCCCTGCCCTGCCCCTGCGCCCCAAGAGGTTTTGATTCGTGTCGGGGCCTGCGGGCTGAACAATACGGATGTGAACACCCGGTCGGGTTGGTATTCCAAGACGGTGACCGAGGCGACAACCGGCAGTGCCTTTGAAACGGTCGGCGAAGATGATCCGGCCTGGGGCGGATCACCCATCCAGTTCCCCCGCATTCAGGGCGCAGATGTCTGCGGCGAGATTGTTGCGGTTGGCGCAGATGTTGACCCCGCCCGGATCGGCGAGCGGGTGATCACCGATGCGTGGTTACGCGATGCAGATGACCTGCAAAACATGAACAAGACAGGTTATTTTGGATCAGAGCGTGACGGCGGCTTTGCCGAATATTGCACAACCCCTGCCCGCAATGCGCTGGCCATTCGATCCAGCCTCAGCGACGCGGAACTGGCAACGTTTTCCTGCTCTTATTCCACAGCCGAAGGCATGCTGACCCGTGCAAACCTGACTGACCGGGACACTGTACTGGTCCCCGGCGCGTCGGGCGGCGTAGGTGGTGCACTGGTGCAACTGGCCAAGCGGCGCGGCGCGCGCGTGATCGCCATGGCATCAGAAGCCAAACACGCGGATGTTGCGCGACTTGGCCCGGACGTGATCCTGCCGCGCGCGCCCACAGATCTCCGCGCCGCGTTGGGGGCGGACAAGATCACTGTTGTGGCCGATATCGTCGGTGGCCCCTACTGGCCCACCCTGATCGACATCCTTGAACGGGGTGGGCGCTATACCTGCTCGGGTGCCATCGCCGGGCCCATGGTCGAGCTGGATTTGCGCACGTTCTATTTGCGCGATCTGACCTTCACCGGCTCGACCGTCATCACACCTGAGGTCATGCCCAACCTGATCCGCTATATCGAAGACGACGAAATCAAGCCGGCACTGGCCGCCACCTACCCCCTGGAACAGTTGCATGAGGCCCAGGCCGAATTCATCGCCAAGAAACACACAGGAAACATCGTAGTCGTGCCATGAAAATCACCCGCATTCAGGTCTATCAGGTCGATCTGCCGCTTGAGCATCCCTATTGGCTCTCTGGCGGGCGGCTCAAATTCGACGTGCTGGATGCAACGCTGGTCAGGGTAGAAACGGATACGGGCCTCACCGGGTGGGGCGAAGGTACGCCGTGGGGGCATACTTATGTGCCAGCCCATGGTCCCGGCATTCGCGCCGGGATTCAAACGATGGCGCCCTTTGTCATCGGGCTTGATCCGCGCCGCGTGCTGGAGGTGGAGCGGGCCATGGATCAGGCCCTGCCCGGCCATCATTACGCCAAAAGCCCGATCGACATGGCCTGCTGGGACATTGCCGGTCAGGCCGCCAACCTGCCCATTGCCGACCTCATGGGCGGTGGATCACGCACTCCGCGCCCCATCGCCTCATCGGTTGGGGCAAAGACCGTTGAAGAAACCCGCACGGTAATCGAGCGCTACCGACAGCGCGGCTATGTCGCCCATTCGGTCAAGATCGGCGGCGATGTGGCCCGCGACATCGCCCGCATTCGCGATGTCGAGGCCATGCGCCGCGACGGCGAGATCATCCTTTACGACGTCAATCGCGGCTGGAGCCGCCAGCAGGCCCTGCGCGTGATGTCCGCCACCCAGGATTTGGACGTGATGTTCGAACAGCCCTGCGAAACGCTCGACGACATCGCTGCCATCTGTGGCAAGCACGCGGCCCCTGTGTCAGTGGACGAAAGCCTCGTTACCTTGCAGGATGCCACCCGCATCGCGCGCGACGGCATCGCCGAAGTGTTCGGCATCAAGCTCAATCGTGTGGGCGGGTTGACCAAGGCCGCCCGCATGCGCGACGTCGCATTGGCCCACGGCATCGACATGTTCGTGATGGCCACGGGCGGTTCGGTTCTGGCCGACACCGAGGCGCTGCATCTGGCCGCCACCATTCCCGACGCCCACTGCCACGCGGTCTGGGCCTGTCAGGACATGATCACCGTCGACATTGCAGACGGGCGCGGACCGCGCAATGTGCACGGACATTTGCACCTGCCCGAAGCGCCGGGCCTTGGTGTGCACCCTGACGAAGACGCGCTTGGTCCACCGGTGGCAGTCTACGCATGAAGGTCACGGGCATCACCCTCTGGTCGCTCGAACTGACCAGTCACCAGACCTACTACATGGCCGAGGGCAAGGCGTGCGACCGCGTCAAAACCCACGTGCTGCGTCTGCAAACCGACACCGGGTTGCGGGGCTGGGGCGAGGTTTGCCCGATCCCGCACTACCTGCCTGCCTTTGCAGACGGAATCCCCAGCGCCATCGTCGAATTGGCCCCGGAAATTCTGGGCATCACCCCGACCGGCATTGACGCCCCCATGCGCAAGCTGGACGGGGCGCTGCCGGGCCACAACCATGTAAAAGCCCTGATCGATATGGCGCTGTGGGATCTTTATGGAAAGGTCACCGACCTGCCGCTTTACCAATTGCTCGGCGGGCGCACATGGCGCGACATGCCGCTTTATCACTCCATCACCTGCATCGCACCGGACGAAATGGCGCGGATTGCGACGGACGCCCACGCCACTGGCATCCGCCAGTTTCAGGTCAAACTCGGGGTGGATACGGACTGGCAGGCCGATGTCGAACGGCTGATCAAAGTGCGCGAGGCAGTTGGTGCGGGGCCTTTGGTCTATGGCGACTGGAATTGTGGCGCATCCAAGCTGCACGCAACCCGGACCGGGCGGGCGGTTGGTGATTTCGACATCATGCTGGAACAGCCTTGCAAAACGCTCGATGATTGCGCCGCCGTCCGCAAGGCAACCGGTCTGCCGATGAAGATTGACGAAGCGGCCCATGATCTCGCGACGCTTTTGCGCGCTGCCGAGTTAGGTGTTCTGGATGCGGTTGCGCTGAAACTGTCTAAATTCGGCGGGTTGTCCGCGATGCGCCGCGCCCGCGATCTGAGCGTGCATCTGGGGGCCGAGATTTGTGCCGAATGCACCTGGGGATCCGATATCGTGACGGCGGCGGCGCTGCATTTCGCCGCGTCTACACCGCAAGGGTCGCTGCTGAACACCTGCGATCTTTCGTCCTATGTGAGCCCGCGGATCGCGCCTGACTGTCCGACCCGCACCAACGGCCGCATTGCCCCACCAGAGGGCCCGGGGCTGGGTGTCACGCCCGACCTCGACTGCCTCGGCGCACCCATCCTTGAACTGGAGTGACACATGCAAAAGCTGACATCCCAAGCTGAATGGATCGAGCGCGCGCGCGCGGTTTTGCCAGCGGGCGGCTTTGGCAATTTCGACCCGGGCATCGTGATTGCGCGCGGCGTAGGCAGCCGTGTCTGGGATGAGGACGGGCAGGAATATGTCGACTACCTGATCGGGTCGGGCCCGATGCTGCTGGGCCATGGCCACCCGGAAGTCATGGAGGCCGTGCTGCAACAACTGCCCAAAGGCATGACGTTTTTTGCCAATAATACCAAAGGGATCGAACTGGCCGAAGCGATTGTGGACGCCGTGCCCTGCTGCGAGCAGGTGCGCTTTGTCGCCTCGGGTGGCGAGGCGGATATGTATGCCATCCGCCTTGCGCGCGCCTATACCGGGCGCGACAAGGTCGTGAAATTCGAAGGTGGCTATCATGGCATGAGCGCCGAGGCGCAAATGAGCCTCGCCCCCAGCGCGCGCGTCAATTTCCCCCAAGCTGTGCCCGACAGTGCGGGCATCCCGCAGGGCGTCGCGGATCAGATGCTGATTGCACCCTTCAACGACCTCGCCGCCGTCGAGGCATTGCTGAATGAACACAAGGACATTGCCGCCATCATCACAGAGCCGTTGCAGCGGATCATCGCCCCCGAGCCCGGCTATCTGCAAGGGCTGCGCGCGCTGTGTGATGCCCATCATGTCTTGCTGATCTTTGATGAAATCGTGACCGGCTTTCGCCTCGCTTATGGCGGTGCGCAGGAACGCTATGGCGTAACGCCCGACATCTGCACTCTGGGCAAGATCATCGGCGGTGGCTTTCCCCTCGCCGCGCTTGGGGCCAGCGCCGAGATCATGGCGCATTTCGACAAATCCATCATCGGGGCCGACAAATGGCTGATGCAGCTTGGCACCCTGTCCGGCAATCCGGTGGCCGCTGCGGCGGGCCTCAAGACGATGGAAATCCTGCGCCGCCCCGGTACCTACGACCGCTTGCGCGAGATCGGACACTCCTTGCAGGACATGCAAAGCACGGCCCTGACCGAGGCCGGGATCGCGCACCGGATTTGCGGCGACGAAACCCTGTTTGACATCTATTTCACTGAACGCCCGTGCCGCGATTACCGCACCGCACACCACGACAACCCCAAACGCAACGCGATCTACAATGCGACGCTGCGCCGCCACGGGGTCTTCAAATCTCCTGGCAAGCTATACCCGTCGCTGGCGATCACCGATGCGGACCTCGACCTGACCCGATCAGCCGTTGCGCATGCGGTGCAGGCGATCTGTTAGGAGCGTCCGTCCGCATCTGGGGGCTCCGCCTGATGGGCGTCATAGCCTGCTTCCAACTCGCTTTTCAAAAAGGCGCCGAAGTTCAACGGCTCGAACCGGGCCGGACCGGTGCCGGGCAGTGGTGCGATATCAGCCGATACATGCGGGTCAAAAAAGAACGGCACCGAATAACGCTCGCGCCCGGTTGTGTTGATCACGCGGTGGGGCGTGGACAGCAATTTGCCGTTGGACAGGCGGTGCAGCATGTCGCCGACATTGACGATGAACGCATCCTTGATGGGCGGCGCATCGACCCAATGGCCCGCAGGTGTCTGGACCTGCAACCCGCCGACATCATCCTGCGCAAGCAGGGTCAGGCAGCCAAAATCCTTGTGCGGTGCGGCGCCAAACAGATCATCAGGCGCTTGCGGCGGCTGGGGCGGATAGCGCAGCAGGCGCAGCCAGATCGTGGGCGGCTCAAAGGCGCGAAGGATGGTGCGATCGGACACACCAATCGCCTCCAGCGCGAGGCCCATCAGCTTGTGGCCAAGATCTGTCATCGCCGCGACATAGGCATCGCAAGCTTGGCGAAAACCGCTCAGTTCGGGCCACTGGTTGGGTCCTGACAGATAGACGTCCGGGTCGATCTTCGCGTCTTCGCGCATCATCATGAACGAGGCGGATTGGTTGGGTTTCGTTACCTCGGCCAGATCGGAGTTCACATCCGTCGAGGTGTTGATGGCGATGTAGCCGCGATGGCGCGCATCGAGTGCAATGGCCTGTTTCTCGACCTCGGGCATTGCGTGAAAGGCGCGGGATGCGGCGAACACGGCGGCGCGCAAGGCGGGGTCCACGCCGTGATTGATGACATAGCCGAACCCGGTTTCGCCGTAGGCTTTGGCAAATTGCGCGGCAAGATCGGACGTGGGGCCTCCGCTCATCAACGGGGCAAGGTCAAGCACGGGAATGTCTTTGAATTCTGTCATCTCAGGTCTCCGGAATACGTCATTGATTGCGTTGTGCGATCAAGGACCAGCTATCCGGCGAACCGCTTTCTGCGGTGGGCGCTATGGCGCTCAAGAACGACGAGATGAAGGGCGGTAAACATGCGCGCAACGCTATGACGGGCGCGCGGCGCAATCAACTGTTGCGTTGTGGATGACGATTGGCCAGCCAAATCGACATCGCGCCACAGACCTGTTTGGCCTTTTCAACCAGAACCCCGGCCTGACGACTCGTGGCACAGTAGATCAGGCGACCGCCCAGCGGCTCGGTTCCTTTGCCAGCGGATTCGGCCTCAGCCGGGCGCATCACCGCGTTTGCGAGCGCAATCTGGGTTGGATTGCCTGCTGGCCCTCGCAATCCGGCAAGGCGCGACAGGCTTCGGCTGTGCCGACCTTGCAATTGTTCCGTGTGTCCTCGGGCCGCGCCCCCTCGATCCGCCCACCATACACGCCACACGGGCAATCTCGAATTCCTGCATCCAGCATTTGACAGCTTGTGCTGCGCATCCCATGCTCGGCCCAATCATCGCCCCAGGAATTTTCACAATGGCACTGAACGACCAGCAACGTAGTTTTCTCGAAAAATTTCTCAAAGGTGGTCGTTTCTCGAAAAAGTCCGATGCGAAGAAAACCGCAGAATACGAGGAGTTTTTGCGCGTTGAGGCGCTCTATATGGAGGTCAACAAGCGTGTGCCTGCCGGAACAGAGGGGCGCGATGCGGTCATAGCCAGCCACACTGCCGCCAATGGGCTACGCGACAAAGGCAAGTTCAAAGAGGCGCATGCCGCGATGGACCGCGTCTATGCCGACATTCAGGAGGTCGAGAACCGCCTGATGCAAAGCCGCAACCGTATGTTGCAGCAATGCGCAGCACTCACCTTGGCCGATGACGCACAGCAATCTGAAACGGATTTCTTCAACGCCGCACGGCTGGCCGCCAACAATGCGCTGGCCGACGAACGCCCCACCCCGGACAAGCTGGCGCTGGGGCGCGCCGAACTTGACAAGGCCGCCAAGATTGCCGCCCGCAGCGGGGCGTTGAAAGACCTGCACGCGCTCAATCCCGGCGCGGCGGCCAGTGCGCATCTTGCCTTTGAATCAATGCGCGCCAAGACTGGCGGCGGGGACATCACCCCCGAACGCATCGACGCCGCCGAACAGGCACTGGCCGAGGCCCGGCTTGAGGTCTTGCGACTGGACACCGAACTGCGCCGCGCCGAGGCCCTGCCCGTCGGCAATCTCGACGCCGGTATCGCGCGCATGGAACAGATTGTTGATGCGCGCACCGCCAAGGAAGAGGCCGACGCCAAGGTCAAAGAGGCGCAGGAACTGGCCAATGCGCTCTTGGGTTCTAAACTGCTGGGCGAAGCGTTGGAAAGCGGACCGCTGTCCTGCAAGGGGGCTGCGCGCAAGCTGCCTGATGCGGCCATCCAGACCTTTATCGCGGGCTTTGAGGATCATCCCCGCCTTGCGGCATCGGCCGTGGACATCTGTTACGGCGCGCTTGATCCGATGGCGGTGGCCAACGGGTTCGGCACTGTCACCGCACAGATCGACGGCGGCTTCAAATCCGCAGATGGCAAGGTGCCAAATGGGCTTGAGCCCGAGAAATTCGCCGAAGACATCCTGAAAATGGGCGGCACATGCGGCGCTGATTACTTCGCACGGCTTGATGACTATGTCCGCCTCGGTGGCTTGATGGAGAACGCGCCCCTGAGCGAGGGTGCTGATGACAATGTCTCGACCCGCGGGCTCAAGCGCAGCGTGTCCGCTGCCGCCGGGCTGATGGACAGCAATGGCGTGCTCGCGCTGGGATCGGACGCGGCCAAGATGTCCGTGGGCCACATGCTGTTCCATCCCGACGCGATGGCCCATCCCACCCCGGCACTGAACAAACATGCACTCGATACGATTGCGATGCTGGGCACCGATCCGACAAAGGGTCAGGCCGCAACGGTCCTTGCAGGCGTCACGCCACCGCCCCCCGGACTGGCCGGATCCGCGCTGGTCAAAGCCTCTACGGGCAAGGTGGGCAATCCGTCAGCCAATGATGCGCGCCAGGTGATCCTGGCCTCGATGCTGCAATCGGTTGATCAGGGACCCGTGGGGTCGTGCTTTGCCACCGCACCCGTGCGCCGCCTGCGCCAGCAGGACCCGATCGAGGCGATGCGCAAATATTCGGAACTGGCAACCGCCGGCACCTTTACGACTGTCGCTGGCACCGTCGTTCCAGCCGTCACCAATATTCCGCCGGGCGAAGACCCGTTGATCCGCAGTCTTGAATACTCGTTGGCCACCGCCGTGGGGCGTGATGCGACAATGAACCTGCAGGTCGACATGAACATCGACACATCCAACGCCGCAATCGACATGGAAGATGCTCTGGACGGTAAATTGGGAGGCGATGCAGCCGCCAAGACGGCGGCCTTCCTTGTGGCGGTTCGGGCGGAGTTTACCACGGTCTATGACCCGCTTGTCCTCAATGGCGAAGTGTCAAGCGACGGCTCGTCTGATCGCGGACGCTATGTGCTGGTCGATTCGGGCGGCAACCAGATCACCACGAAAAAACAGTACGAGGAAAAGGCGGTCGAAGTCGCCCTGCGCGCGACCGGCTACGCCGCGGACAGCAAAGAAGGCAAGGCCGTCGTCAAGGCGGTCAAAAAGGACTTCATGAAAGAGCTGTCCACAAGCGATGAGCCGCCATGGAAACTGCAGGATGGCGACAAGTCCGAAAATACGATGGTGATGCTGCTTCCCGGGACAACCGGAACGCGGAACAAATGCACAGACAAAATGGCCTCAAAGCCGACCTCCGCCAGTGACGTCGGACAGCGCACCGAAGAAATTCTCACCGCTCTTGTCGACAACCTGCCGGTGGGTGCCGCAGACAGCATCCCGGTCGACACCAAAAGCATGCACGACTTCAGCCTGATGGTCGGCGGAGACAGCATGCAGGATTTCCTGTCGGGGCCCGGGTCCACCGCCGACAAGATACGGGACAAATTGCTCACGCCCGGTCAGACGCTGGCGACCACGCCGCTGAGCGTTGAAGATGCCCAAAAGGCCTTTGATGACGTCATCAATCCAGCCGTCGCTCGTCTGGAAGCGCAGTCAACAGATGACTCGCTGTCCAGTTCGAAACGAAAGAAAGCCGCGAAAAAGCTTAAGCAGTTGAACGAGAATATCGCAGCACAGCGTCCAACCGTGCCTGTCACGCCCGAAGAGTTGCAGGACGCCGTTGGATACGCGGTCAACAAGATCTTCAGCTTCAGGGCCTTCGAGGCAAAGCTGCAGTCCAAGCTGGTTCAGGACTTTTCCGAGCCGCAGATTGTTTTGGCAGACACGAACTGGGGTGATCCGGAATCCCACACGTTTTTTGTCATCGCGCCCGACCCGATTTCAGGCGAACCGATGATATGGCAAAAAGAAGATCCGCCCGGAAGCATGAGACAGCTGGGTGGCGATTGGTTGCAGGCCAGCTGGGGTCTATTGGAATGATGTGGGGACAATGATGGACAAATTGGAACTCTCGCTGCGCAAGACAGGCGTGATCGGGCTGGTGAACGGTGAGGAAGAGCTGGCCGATCTGGCCGCCCTGCAAACCCGCGCGCCCGACGCCCCGGCCGAGGCGCTTGCGCAGG
Organism: uncultured Tateyamaria sp.; assembly: GCF_947503045.1. GTDB lineage: Bacteria > Pseudomonadota > Alphaproteobacteria > Rhodobacterales > Rhodobacteraceae > Tateyamaria. Next base: position 1,616,034 of record NZ_CANNCF010000001.1, on the reverse strand, counting down.
TGGCCTCGGCCCTTGGCAAGCCTGGCTATGACGCCATTCTGGACCCTGCCGCCTACGAGGCGATGACTCGCGCGCGGCTGGACAACGAGGATGCCAACATGCCCTGGCGGCCCGGCGTGATGCGCATCCGGGATTTCGGTCTGCCGGATTTCGCCACCATCCTGCCCCCCAGCCGGGATGGCGCGACGCTGACCTATTTTGCCCGTGACACCCATACGGGCCTGCCCTGCAAGGTCACCCTGCCCTTGGGGTCGGTCGGCGAAATGGTTGTCATCCCCCTGCCCCTCACACCGATGGAGGGCGACCCGGTACCCGTTCCGCAAGAGGTGACAGACGCGGCCCTTGGTCCGGAAAAGGATGCGCCCGACGATCTGGAATTGCTGGATGATGAGGCGGCGGAGGCCGAAGGCAAAGCTGCCAAAGAATGAGACTCCCCTACGGGAATCAATGCGCCAAATCCCGTTCAGGCAAACAGATCGTGAGCCAGCTCCAGTGCCTCGATCAGCACGTCGACCTCTTGGGTTGTGTTGTACATCCCGAAGGAGGCGCGGCAGGTGGCGTTGAGGCCCATGTGTTCCATCAGCGGGCCGACACAGTGCTGGCCTGCGCGCACCGCGACCCCCTTTTTGTCGAGGATGGTCGAGATGTCATGGGCATGCGCCGCCCCATCCAGAGTGAAGGAAAAGATCGCGCCCTTGTCCGGGGTCGTGCCCTGCACCTGCAGCCAGTTCAGCCCGGCGAGACGCTCAACAGTGTAGTCACGTAAAGAGTCCTCGTGGGCGGCAATCGCCTCCATCCCGTGGCTGAGCATGTAGTCAATGCCCACACCCATGCCGATCATCTGCACGATGCCGGGGGTGCCCGCCTCGAACTTCATTGGGCCATCGTTGTAGATGATCCCGTCTTTGGAAACTTCCTTGATCATGTCGCCGCCGCCGATGAAGGGGCGCATTTCGCTCATACGTTCGGATTTCACGTAGATCGCGCCCGACCCGGAGGGCCCGTACAATTTGTGACCGGTGATCGCGTAGAAATCCGCATCCAGATCCTGCACGTCCACAGGCATGTGCACTGCCGCCTGTGATCCGTCCACCAGCACCGGCACGCCCTTGGCATGGGCGCCTTCGCAGATCGCCTTGATGTCGACCTTGGTGCCCAGCACGTTGGACATGTGGGTCACGGCCACCAGCCTGGTCTTGGGACCGATGGCGTCGATCACCGCTTGCGGGTCCAACGCGCCTGTGCTGTCCACATCGACCCATTTCAGCACGACACCCTGGCGTTCACGCAGGAAATGCCAGGGCACGATATTGGCGTGGTGTTCCATGACCGACAGCACGATCTCGTCGCCCGCCTCCATCCGTGGCATGGCCCAGCCATAGGCCACCATGTTGATGCCCTCGGTGGTGCCGGAGTTGAAGATGATCTCGTCCTCGCTGCCTGCATTGAGGAAGCGTGCAATCTTGCCCCGCACGGCCTCGTAGTTGTCGGTGGCGAGGTTCGACAGGAAATGCAGTCCGCGATGGACGTTGGCATATTCCTCGGAATAGGCGCGGGAAATGGCGTCGATCACCACCTGCGGTTTCTGGGCCGAGGCGCCATTGTCAAGGTAAACCAAAGGCTTGCCGTTCACTTCCCGCGACAGGATTGGAAAATCGGCGCGAATGCGCTCTACGTCATACACTGCCAAATCCTCCGGCGGAAAAACCCGTCAGGCTCAGGATCATCATCAGCCCGATGAACAGACCCGTCGCCACTGCAATCAAGAGCCCGAAGGCACGCAAGAGCGAGTCAAAGCGCATCGCCGCACTGATGAAATGCAGGAACAGCCAGAACGCGACCAGCTGCAAACCCAAAGCCACGAGACCAGCCAGCAACGGCGCGACAAAGCCAACGGCAAGGATCATCGCCTGTGCCGCAGCGCGCAGCGCCTGCAGCCAGATGACCAGCGCCATCATCTCGGTCATTTCGCCTTCGCCGCCCATGGCCCGTCCGGCCCAGAACAGGGCCTGGATCATGATGACCAACGTGCCTGCGACAATGGCAAAGAACATCATAGGCCGCTCAAGCAGCGCCAAAAGCGGCAGGGCCGCGCGTGCGGCGGCGTCCACCCCGCCCGGGCTAAGCACGACGGGGGTCGAGGCTAAAAGCGTGTTCACCGCTGCCACCGCAAAAAGTGCCATGTACAGGGTGCCGCGATCGAGGTTCCAGCCCATGATCTGATGCGCCGTGCGCTTTGGGTCGCGCAGCGTGTCGATCGCCAGTTGCGGCCACGATGTCATGATTGGACCCTTTCGGTGTTGCGGGTCGCCAATGTGCCCGCCACCCAGAACCACAAAAACACCGCACACCACAAGAGCGCAACGCCCTGCAAGGCCGGTCCCGGCCCGATCATGCCTGCCGTCAGCCCCAAAAGCAGCACAATGGGGGTCGAAGCCAACAGCGCCCAGAACAGTGCGACGCGGATTTCATAACCCGACGGCGCCTGCGGGATCACCCGCGCCAGCAACCAGACAAGTCCCGCAAGGGCGTACATCACCAGCGGAAACAGGAAAATCCACAGAAAGGCCGACCAGTAGAGCCGCGCCTGGAATGGCACGCTCTCGTCCAGATGCGCCTCGCGCGCCTGATAGGGGGTCTGCGCGATAAAGATCACCACGCAGGCCGCCATCAGGAAATAAAGCACCTGATCCTCGCGCCGCGGACCGCCAAGGATACGGGCCACGACCCGGCCCGGACCGCGATAGGTTGCGGTAATATTGCGCGTGATGGCCATATCGCCTTACGATCTGTGCCGTTCAAGCCAGCCTTCAAGACGCGCGACCAAAACGTCGCGCAGGGCTTCGTCCTCGATCTCGTCCACCGCTTCGGCCAGAAAGGCTAGGGTCAGAAGGTCGGTGGCAATCGGTGCCGGCACCCCGCGCGAGCGCAGGTAGAACAGCGCTTCTTCGTCAATCGCGCCCGAGGTCGAGCCATGCGAGCAGACCACGTCATCGGCGTAGATTTCCAGCTCGGGCTTGGCAAGGAACTGTGCGTCCTCATCCAAGAGCAGCGACTGGCTGATCTGATAGCCATCGGTCTTTTGCGCGCCTGCTTTAACGAGGATCTTACCCTGAAACACGCCCACAGCCCCGTTTCGCAGCACCTTTTTGAACACCTGACGGCTTTCGCAGCGCTCGGCGTCATGGGTGATGAACACAGTATCGTCGTGGTGGAAATCGCCGTCCCCGACGCAGGCCCCGGCCACATGGGCAATGGCGTCATCCCCCGTCAGTTCAATCACGCAGTCATTGCGTGTGAGCCGCCCATTCACGGTCAGCGTAAAGGATTTGAATGTCGATTCCGTGCCCAGCCGGGCAAAGACATGCGTTGCCGCCAGCCGTTCATGATCGCGCCCTTGCGCACGCACGTGGTGAAAGGCTGCGCCGTCGGCCACATCGACCTCCATCACCTTGTTGAACCGGGCCGCCGCCGGGCCGCTTTCCATAATGGTGAGGTCGGCGTCCGCGTCGATCTTGATCACATGGTGCAGGATCGCATCGGATGCCTCCTGGCGGTGGTTGTAGACCAGGTTGATCGGCCGCGTTGCCTTGGCGGTGGCGTGGATCAGCACGCCGTCGCTTGCAAAGGCGGTGTTGAGTGCCGCCAAGGGGCGCGCAACCGGGGTCTGCCCTGCCTTTTCAAGCACACCATAGACGCCCTGCGCCCAATGGATATCGGCCTTGGTGTCGCCCAGACGCTCGATAGTCACATGTTCCAGTGCCAGATCATCAGAGGCCTCGGCATTGAACACACCGTCATCAAAGACGATGCGCAGCGCGTCGGTGTCGCCAAAGATCGGCGGTTCGTCATCGACCAGCACACCCGCTTTGGGCGTGTCGGCCTGAGTCAGCGCATCGGGGCGCGTGAACTTCCAATACTCATCGCGCCGTGTCGGCAGGCCTGTGCTGCGCAAGCGGGCCAGTGCGTCACTGCGCGCCGCCTCTGACCATCCGCCCGCGGGCAGGGTCAGGTGCGCGATCCGCGCCTCGGTTGGATCGGTTTGTGGTGCAGGGGTCGCCATTACGCCACCTCGGCCAGAATGTCGGCATAACCGTTATTCTCGACCTCAAGGGCAAGCTCGGGACCACCGGTCTTCACAATGCGCCCGTCCGCCATGATGTGGACCACATCCGGTTTGATGTGATCGAGCAGACGCTGATAGTGGGTGATCACCAGAAAACCCCGCCCGACCGAACGCAGCTTGTTCACGCCTTCGGCCACCAGCTTCATCGCGTCGACATCAAGGCCTGAATCGGTCTCGTCCAGAATGCACATTTTTGGCTCCAGCATCGCCATCTGCAGGATTTCATTGCGCTTTTTCTCACCGCCGGAAAAGCCGACATTGACAGGGCGTTTGAGCATATCCGCATCGATCTGCAATTCCTTGGCGCGGGCACGCACCTCTTTGAGGAAATCGGCGGCACTCATTTCTTCCTCGCCGCGTGCTTTACGCTGTGCGTTCACAGCCGTGCGCAGAAAGGTCATGTTGCCCACGCCGGGGATTTCGACCGGGTACTGAAAGGCCAGAAACAGTCCGGCCGCGGCGCGTTCTTCAGGTTCGATATCGAGCAAATCAACGTCACCCAGATGGGCCGTACCGCTCGTCACCTCATAGCCGTCACGGCCCGACAGCACATAGGACAGGGTCGATTTGCCCGACCCGTTCGGACCCATGATGGCATGCACTTTGCCCGCCTCGACGGTCAGGTCGACCCCCTTGAGGATCTGCTTGTCTTCTTCTTCCAGCTTTACGTGCAAGTCTTTGATTGTCAGCATTCCGTGTCCTCACGCGTTTTGAACCGGGCGCGAGAAGTCGCGACCGGCTGCTTTGGGGTTGATGACCTCGTCCGTCTGGGAGGTCAGAAAAACTCTGCGCCGTGCTGTGCGTAGCGCAGCGACATCGCCACATATTCCGGTGAAAAAAGAGCGGCCCACAGCTCGGGATACGCCTGCATCGGGACGTCGCCGTGAAACATCATCAGGTAGTTGCCCACACCAAAGGCGAGCGTGGCAATGTACTGGCCCAAATTGTACAGGAGTATGGACACGGCGGAGGCCACGAGAATGTTGATCCCGATATCGCCCAGAAATCCGCCGAGCATATCCGAAACGCCCGTCCCGAAATGGCCCTGATCCGTCAGGTAGTGAAAGCTGATCAGCTTTGCGCCGAGCATCACCAACCCGCCCAGCACGAATGCAATCGGAACCAGAAGCGCCTCCCACATGTGCCGGCCCAGCAGGATCGTGCCCAGGGTCAACTTGCGCTCGAAGGGATGCTCCTGTGTCGCCGCTGGCGCAGGATGGGCCACCTGCTCTGCTTGAATTCGGTTGAGACGTTCGTGAAAGCTGTTGTGTGACATGAAGCGACCCTGTTGCGTGCGAAACATCCGCACAGCACAGCAGGGCATTGCGGCACAACCGTGATGTGTTTCGCGCCATTTCAGGGTAACATGTAACCGGCATCGCTTCCGCCCTATTGCAGCACAACGGCCGTGCCCGAGACACTGACCATCAACATGGAATCGCCCACGACCTCGTAATCAAGGTCGATGCCGATGACGGCATTGGCCCCAAGCGCCTTGGCGCGGTGTTCGAGTTCCCCCATCGCAGTGTCGCGCGCATCCTGAAGCTTGGCCTCATAGGCGCCCGACCGGCCCCCAACGATATCGGTGATCCCGGCAAAGAAATCGCGCACCACATTTGCACCCATGATCGCCTCTCCCACGACGATGCCCTTGTAGTCGGTGATCTTGTAGCCCTCGACGGACGGCGTTGTGGTCAGGATCATGCGTCGTCCTCTCCGTCTTCGACATGGCCATAAAGGTGGGCCACGCCCTTTTGCACACCCACGGCGATGGCGGCGCACATGGTCAGCAGGAAAAACCAGACCCAGAACGACGTGATCGCCGCCGGGTGGGCCACGGTTGCCAGGATGAACCCGACGATAAAGACGATCACAAAGACCAGACCGCCCTCGCGCGTGCCATCGGCATCCGACATCTTGGGCCGCTTGATCTTGCGCCGGTTCGGCGGGTCATTGTCTGGGAACAGGGCGTGGGTCACTTTTTGCGCGCCTCGATGTCGGCGAGGGCCTGGCGGACTTCTTCTTCGGTGCGAGCAAAGCCAGTTGCGTATTCGTCGCTAACGCGCGCCTTCGCTCGACGGGAGGCCAAAAGTCCAAACACAATCGCGCCGACGATAAAGCCAACGAACCCGAATTCCACCCGCCAGTCCGGTGCCACAAGTCCGGCCAGATAGGCAAAGACACCCGTTCCGAGAGCTGCAAAGAACAAGATGCCATAAAGACTGTTCGCTTTCTTTTGCGCCCAGGCATCACGCGGCCCCATACTCACGTGCCGTTCAATATCCAATCCTGTATCATCCATTGCGAAACAAAATCCATGCAACAACAGCCGCGGTTGCGGTCATCGCACCACCAATGGCAACGCCGGCAGCAAGCTTGGGTATGAAAAGCGCGCCAAGCCCGCCACCAAGAATTGCGCCGCCCAGAGCGGCCAGCGCCATGATCCCGGATATGGACTGTTTTTTGCCGTCACGCTCCATCGATCAGCCCACCGACCCCTCAAGCGAAATCGCCACAAGCTGTTGCGCTTCCATGGCAAATTCCATCGGCAGCGCCTGCAGCACGTCCTTGCAGAACCCGTTGACCACGAGGGCCACAGCCTCTTCCTCGTCCATCCCGCGCGAGCGACAATAGAACATCTGATCGTCATCCACCTTTGAGGTCGTCGCCTCGTGTTCGACACGGCTCGAGTTGTTCTTGACCTCAATATACGGCACCGTATGCGCCCCGCATTTATCGCCAATCAACAGGCTGTCGCATTGGGTGTAGTTGCGCGAATTCTTGGCCTTCGGGTGCATCGACACCAACCCGCGATACGTGTTCTGCGCCTTGCCCGCACTGATGCCCTTGGAGACAATCCGCGACTTCGTGTTCTTGCCCAGATGGATCATCTTGGTGCCAGTGTCGGCCTGCTGCATGTTGTTGGCGATAGCAATGGAGTAAAACTCACCCTGCGTGTCATCGCCGCGCAGAATGCAGGAGGGGTATTTCCACGTCACAGCACTGCCGGTTTCGACCTGCGTCCACATCACCTTGGCGCGATCACCACGGCAATCGGCGCGTTTGGTCACAAAGTTGTAGATGCCGCCCTTGCCGTTTTCATCACCGGGATACCAGTTCTGAACGGTCGAGTATTTCACCTCGGCGTCTTCCTCGATGATGATCTCGACCACAGCGGCGTGCAGTTGCGCGATGTCGCGCTGGGGTGCGGTGCAGCCTTCGAGGTAAGAAACATAGGACCCCTTGTCGGCGATGATCAGCGTGCGCTCGAACTGGCCTGTGTTCTCGGCATTGATGCGGAAATAGGTCGACAGCTCCATCGGGCAGCGCACACCGGGTGGGACGTAGACAAACGAACCGTCTGAAAAGACAGCGGAATTCAGCGTCGCATAGTAGTTGTCGGACACTGGCACAACCGAGCCGAGGTATTTCTTGACCAGTTCGGGATGTTCCTTGATCGCTTCGGAAATCGAGCAGAAGATCACGCCCGCCTTTTTCAACTCCGCCTGAAAGGTTGTGCCAACGGAAACGGAATCAAACACCGCATCCACGGCCACCTTGCGGGGCGCGTCGGTCAACTCTTCGGCGCCTTCGACACCTGCCAGGATCATCTGCTCCTTCAGCGGAATGCCAAGTTTCGCGTATGTTTCCAGAAGCTTGGGGTCGACCTCGTCCAGGGACTTGGGCTTGACCTCCATCGATTTGGGGCGGGCATAGTAGTACTGGTCCTGAAAATCGATCTCGGGATAATCGACCATCGCCCACTTGGGCTCTTCCTTTTGCAGCCAGCGCTCGTAAGCGGCCAGACGCCATTCCAGCATCCACTCCGGCTCTTCGTTTTTCTCCGAGATTAGGCGGACAATATCGGGGCTGAGGCCTTTGGGGGCATAGTCCATCTCGATGTCCGTGGCCCAGCCGTATTTATAGGCGCCACCGACCTCGCGGACCGCATCAACCGTGTCCTGATCGACACCGTCCTTGACCACGACCTCATCTACAACATTGTCCATATCAGACATTCTCCTTTGCGAAACGACCTTCAGGCCGCCCGGCTTTCGTGTTTTCTCAACTTTTGCGCCCAAGTGTCGGCAAAGCGCAAAATGTCGTCTTCCGTTGTCTCAAGTCCGAGTGACACGCGCACCGCATCACCCGCCACGTCGCTCAACCCCATCGCAGTCAGCACCCGGCTTGCCTTGACCTTGCCGCTGGAACAGGCGGATCCGGCGGAAATGGCAAAGCCGGCAAGGTCCATCTGCATCACTTGCGTCTCGCCCTTCCATCCGGGCGTGGCAAAGCAAGACGTGTTGGGCAAGCGCGGCGCATCCTTCCCGACAAAAATAGTCGTATTTGAGGAAGCCTCAAGAGCACTTTCTAGAATATTTCTAAGTTTCTCGACGCGGTCCCATTTTCCGGCCTCGACATCGACCTGTGCGGCAGCGGCCGCGGCGCCAAATCCGGCGATACCGATCACGTTCTCGGTGCCCGAGCGGCGGCCCATTTCCTGTCCCCCCCCGCGCAGCATCGCAGTGGGATCGTCAGCGGTGAAGTTGACCAGAGCGCCCACGCCCTTCGGTCCGCCCAGTTTGTGCGCCGAAAGGATCATGTACGCAGGGCGTTTGTCTCCATCGTAAGAAACTGGCACTTTTCCGGCCATCTGAGTGATGTCGCAGACAACTCCAAAGGGCACTGTGGCTGCGTGCGACCCATCAATGAAGTTGTTCGCCGCGACCTTGCCACCCGGCGCCATCACGCCGGTTTCACTATTGGCCGCCGAAACGGCGATCAGTGCCGCCGGCCCACGATCGGCGCTGTGTGCGCCATCAGAATCGCGCAGGAACCAGTCGCAAAACGTCAAGGCACCCTGCGCATCCAATGCCCCGCGCGCATCAAAAAGTGCAAGCAGTTCCGCCTCGCTCCAGCCCAGAAAACAATCATGTTCCGTCGGCAGCGCTGCAAACCGCCCGCCAAACCGCCCCTTCTGCGCCACCGCCAAGGCCGCGGCCTCGGTCGCAGAGCCCGTAAACACCACCTGTGTCGGCTTGCACCCGACCAAAGCCGCCACCTGCTCGCGCGCGCGCTCCACCATCATCTTGGCAGCACGCCCCTCGGCATGCACGCTCGATGGATTGCCCACCAAATCCATCGCCGCCACCATCGCGGCGCGCGCCTCTGCCCTCAAAGGCGTCGTTGCATTGTGATCAAGGTAAACCCGGCTCACCGCATAGGCCCTTCATTGTTCGTCAAATATGCCGGGGGTCTGGGGGCTGGCCCCCAGTCGACATCAGCTCTCATCGACCACGGCCATCAGGTTGGGCACCGCCGGGCACGGGGCAAGCTCATTGCCGATCACATCCGACAGGCGGGTCTGGTGCAGGAACACATAGACATGGGCGGATAACCCCTCCCACAGCCGGTTGGTGAGTGACTGCGCCTTGGATCCGGATGCTGCGCCGGACGCCCCTGCACCTTTGTGCATCGCATCGACCTTTTCGTCGACGGCCGCAAGAATGTCCGAGACGCGAATGTCCGATGGCGAACGGGTCAGGCGGTATCCGCCACCCGGACCCCGGACCGAAGCCACAAGTTCGGCGCGGCGCAGCTTGACGAACAACTGCTCGAGATAGGGCAGCGAGATATCCTGACGGGCCGAGATGTCTCCAAGGCTCACCAACTGGTCAGCGGGCTGCATCGCGATGTCGCTGAGCGCCACCATGGCATAGCGTCCTTTGGTCGACAGTTTCATAAGACAAACGCCCCCAATTGACGTGCGCGCCCGAAGGCCATACATGCTTTTCCACCGCAGGGACGTGAGCCTGCCCATGAAATTAGAACCGTTCTAAGGTATCCGATAAAATTCGTCAAGAAATCGGATCACCAAAAGACGCACGAGGACAGACACTGACATGCCCGAGGTCATTTTTCCCGGACCCGAAGGCCGCCTCGAAGGCCGCTATCACCCTCAAAAAGAACGCGACGCACCGATTGCCATTGTGCTGCACCCGCACCCGCAATTTGGCGGGACGATGAACCACAAAGTGGTGCACGCGCTGCACTATGCGTTTTTCAACATGGGTTTCACCGTGCTGCGGTTCAACTTTCGCGGCGTGGGGCGCAGCCAGGGCGAATACGATCAGGGGATTGGCGAGCTCTCTGATGCGGCCTCCGCGCTCGACTACCTGCAATCGATGAACAACAACTCCAAACACTGCTGGGTCGCGGGCTTCAGCTTTGGCGCGTGGATCGGGATGCAGCTACTCATGCGCCGTCCCGAGATCACCGGGTTCATCTCTGTGTCGCCCCCGGCCAACATGTACGACTTTTCGTTCCTTGCGCCCTGCCCGTCCTCGGGCCTGATCATCAACGGCAGCGCTGACCGCGTCGCGCCGCCCGCCGATACGGTGGGTCTGGTCAACAAGCTGCACGAGCAAAAAGGCATCACTATCACCCATACCGAGGTTGAAGGTGCGGGCCACTTCTTTGAACAGCCGCATATGGACACACTGATCGGGCACACAACCGATTACGTGAAACGCCGCCTGACAGAGACGACGCGCTGATGGCGGATCCCGTCGTCATCGAGATGGCCAACAAACTGGCCGAGGAATGCCTTGCCGTTCAGAACGAGGTTGGCGATGACCGTCTGTTCATGCAGGTGGGTGACGTGCTGGGTGCGTCCTCACAAACGCTGGAAGAGGCGTTTCTGACCGCGATCCGTACGCGGATGGCCAATGATGCGGGCCGCAAGTTCCTGGCTCAACGGCTCAAGGCCCATGAGGACGCGCAAAAGGCCGAGTGACCTGACACGCAATAGAAAAAGGCCGCGCAGCGATTGATCTCGCTGCGCGGCCTTTTTTTTCAGGTGATCGCGTTCAGGCTGTGCGCTTTTTGCGCCGCGCCAGGCCAAGGCCCATCACAGCAGCCCCAAGCAGCAAACCGCCCGCGGGCAGTGGAACCTGAGGGGGCGACAGTTCCAGCTGGAAAATGGCTGTGCCACCTTCGGCAAAGAAGAAGTCTGACACATTGCCCGATCCGGTGGTGTCCACCGACAGCGACAGGAAGTCAGACCCGATGCGCACGGTCGGGAACGGGGACAGGCCCGCGCTTGAGAAGATGCCGGTGCCGCCAACCACGGTGAAACCGATGATTTCCTGACCCTGGCTGAACATCACGTTGGAGATCATGACACTGGCGAAATCGAAATCGCCGCCAAAACCCTCTTCACGTCCGGTGAGCGTCAACAGGCCATCGGCGGCCAGATCGACATCGACCCCACCGTCCCAGGAACTCGGGTTGGCGATCTCGTCGTCAGCGTCCAGCTCGACACCCGCACCCACCGAGGCGCCCAGGTTTTCCAGCACACGTGCGCCGGACCCGAAGGATGCTTCGGGCAGATCGAATTCCGCTCTGAAGTCGGCAGATACAATGGCCGCAGAGGCCGGTGCTGCCATAAATGCCGCAGCGACCGTCAGGGCGCATACGGACTTCGTGAAGGTACTCATCACCTACTCCATATCTATGCCCCACTGACAGCATCCAAGTCAGGGCCGTCTTCGTCAACGCGTTAAGGATTTCTTCACCAAAAACCCAAGAAAGTGGGAAAGGTGCGACCTGAAAGCTACGCCTTTGTGGCAGCCCTGTGCAGACTGTGTTCAGACCATGGCAGGCCCGTGTTTGAAGGGTGGCGGGCCCGGTCGTGTTCAGGCGAATCACTTTGGGCTTGCGGCTGTTCCATCGGCCAATATTGCGCAGTTTGGCCGCGCGTCGACCTCACTCGGAACAGTCTTTGGATCAGGCGTCTGGCGGCGTTCCGACAGCTTTGCCCGAACCATACCCCCGCCCTGACAACTGCACCAAGACTACGGGTGAACCATACTCGGCTTTGGCGACCAACGATCGGGCGACAGCGCCACGACGTCCCCATGAGGGCAATCGAGTAACTCCCGCACACTTCGTGGGCCTGGATCACTCTCCCCTCCACTATCACATGGCGGCGCCAGCCTTGCGCGCTCATGTCGCGGTATACAGTCGTATACCGCTTTCCAAATCCCCTCAGACACGCTAAGCGAAGCGCAGAATTTCAGCCAAGCCCGAAAAGGATGCCCGCATGACCAAGATCAAGGTGGAAAACCCCATCGTCGAGATGGACGGAGACGAGATGACCCGGATCATCTGGGACTTCATCAAAAAGAAACTGATCACGCCCTATCTCGACATTGATCTGCTCTACTATGATCTGGGCATCGAGGCCCGCGACGAGACCAACGACCAGATCACCATCGATTCCGCGGAAAAAACCAAGGAAGTCGGCGTTGCGGTCAAATGTGCGACCATCACGCCCGACGAGGCACGGGTCGAGGAATTCGGCCTCAAACAGATGTGGCGCAGCCCCAACGGCACCATCCGTAACATCCTTGGCGGCGTCGTGTTCCGCCAGCCGATCATCTGCTCGAACGTGCCCCGCCTCGTGCCCGGCTGGACCAAGCCCATCGTGATTGGCCGCCACGCCTTTGGCGACCAGTACCGCGCCACGGACATGAAATTCCCCGGCCCCGGCACTCTGACCATGAAATTCGTCGGCGAAGACGGCACCGTGGACGAGCGCGAAGTGTTCAAGGCCCCCTCTTCGGGCGTCTACATGGGCATGTACAACCTTGACGAGTCGATCCGCGACTTTGCCCGCGCCTCGCTGAACTACGGTCTGAACCTTGGCTGGCCTGTGTACCTGTCGACCAAGAACACCATCCTGAAACAGTATGACGGCCAGTTCATGCTGATCTTTCAAGAGATCTTTGAGACCGAATTCGAAGCCAAGTTCAAAGAAGCAGGCATCACCTATGAGCACCGCCTGATCGACGACATGGTTGCGGCCGCGATGAAGTGGTCCGGCGGGTTCGTCTGGGCCTGCAAGAACTACGACGGCGACGTGCAGTCCGACACGGTTGCGCAAGGGTTCGGCTCTCTGGGTCTGATGACCAGCCAGCTGATGACACCCGATGGCAAGATCGTCGAGGCCGAGGCCGCGCACGGCACCGTGACCCGCCACTACCGTCAGCACCAGAAGGGCGAGGAAACCTCGACCAACTCGATCGCGTCGATCTATGCATGGACCGGCGGCCTCAAGCACCGCGCCAAGCTGGACGACAACGCGCCCCTGATGAACTTTGCCACGACGCTGGAAAAGGTCATCGTGGACACGGTTGAAAGCGGTGACATGACCAAGGACCTCGCGCTTCTGGTCGGTCCCGATCAGAAATGGCTGACCACCATGGGTTTCCTTGAAAAGATTGACGAAAATCTGAACAAGGCCCTTGCGGGCTGAACACTGATATGACGACGGGGCGGCCTTGACGGGCCGCCCTTTTTCGTTGCCACTGATCTGATTCCGACACCTGTGGCAGGACCTGCTTTGATGCAAAGAGAACTCATGTACGACATCCCCACCCCCATCATCGCGCTTGCCCTGCTGATCGGAATGCTGATCGCGCTGGTCATCGGGCATATGCTCGACCGCACCGAAGGGCGCGCCGACGATCAGACCCGCGCACAGTCCAACACCGTGCAGGGCGCGCTGACCGGTCTGCTGGCGCTGCTGCTTGGTTTCACCTTTTCGCTGTCGCTCGCCCGCCATGACGACCGCTCCGGCCACGTGGTGCACGAGGCCAACGCCATCGGCACCGCCTGGCTGCGCACCGATCTGCTGCCCGAAGGGGCGCAGGCCGCCGCACAGGTTCTGCTGCGCGGCTATACAGCGGCACGTATTGATGCGGTCGCGGTCCCGGCCTCGGAAATCGAGGCGCGTGCGGCCCTTGTGGCCAAGGCCAACGCCACCTTCAACGAGGTCTGGCGCATCGCGACCGACGTCGCCCGCACCGAGAAATCCCCGGTCGTGACCAGCTTTGTGACCAGTCTCAACGACATGATTGACGCGCTGGCCGCACGCGATGCCGCCGTCGAACGCCACGTGCCGGAACTGGTCCTGTTCCTGATGTTCGGTACTTTCATGGTGCTGGCGGTGATCATGGGATTCACCGCCTCTCAGGCCAACACGCGCCCCGGCGTTCCGGCCTATGCGATGATGGCTCTGATCGTGGTGCTGGTATTCATCATCATTGATCTCGACCGACCCCGACGCGGGTTGATCGAGATCGACCAGACGCCATTGGTCGAAGTCTATGACGCGATGCTGGCGGCGCCGGGGTGAGGCTGTTCGACCCCTGTTATCACAGCTCTAAGCGGCCGCTTTCACCAGGGTCGGTTCAAAGCGCTCAATCTGGCAAGCGGTTGGGGTAAAGGTGCAAAAGCTGCCCTTTGGCACTTCTTTCCACGTCCCGCCCACAGTGTCGAAGGGTTCGGACACAACCGCCCATCCGCCCCACTCCGCGCTCCACTGATAAAACAGAGAGGGCGCAAAATCGTCCGACGCGTAGCGCACGGCATATAGCGTGTGCCCGTCGCTCAGCGCGGCTGTCAGGCGCATATGCGGGCCCGCGCCCGCCTCGCGAGACATCTGCTCGAACGTGGCCACAGCAGACCCAAGGGCGGCCTTCGGGTCCGCCTCAAGCCCGCGCGCGCAGGCGGTCAGAAACAGCGCCTCGCTGTCCGTGGCACCCTTGCGGTGGGCAAAATCGGCGTCCGAAATCAGCCCTTCGGCGCGGCGGCGAAAGCTGTCAAATCCACCCACCTGTCCGTTGTGCATGAACGTCCAGTTGCCCCTGGTGAACGGATGACAGTTGTTGCGGCTGGTGGCCGTCCCGGTCGAGGCGCGCACATGGGCCATGAACAGGCGCGCGCGCACCTGTTCGGCCAGAGATTTCAGATTGGGATCGGACCATGCCGGAAAGACATCGCGGTAAAGCCCCGGTTCGGGCCGCTGGTCATACCAGGCCAGTCCAAAGCCATCGGCATTAATCGCCGTCTTGCACTTGCTGGCATCGCGGGACTGTTCGATCAGCGAATGATCCGGCGCTGTGACGATCTGGCCCAGAAACAGCGGCGCGCCTTGCCACGCGGCCCAACGACACATGTTTTACTGGCCGCGATTGTGGGTGCGGGCATAAAGCTGCGCGATGATCCGGCTGGCGGTCTTTTCGAACAGGCAGGGAATGATCGCATGGACAAGCGCCGCGCCCGCCGCCGCAAACAACAGCCCCGAAAACTTGAGCGCAAATGCCATGTGCTCAAAGAACGTCTCATCCACCTTGGCGGGATGATCGAGGAAAATGCGTGCAATCATGGTCGTGGCTCCTGTATCTGCGGTTTCCTTGGTTTTACGCTGCGGCGGGGATGAAATTTTCCCAAATATCGCACAGAGGTGATTGTGAACGGGATATTTTTCCACTATTCTTCATATCATGTTGACAATTGATGACGCAGATCGCCGTATCCTCTCCGAATTGCAACGCGATGCGGGGCAATCGCTGGAAACCTTGGGCGCGACGGTGAACCTGTCGCGCAACGCCTGTTGGCGGCGCATCCGCGCGCTGGAAGAGGCGGGCGTGATCAAGGGACGCGTGACGCTGGTCGATCCCGGCGCGGTGGATCTGGGGCTGATGGTGTTCATGCAGGTGCGCACGCAAAGCCACGATCCCGACTGGCAGGCCAAGTTCAGCCGGGCCACGCGCACCATTCCCGGCATCCTCAGCGTCTACCGGATGACCGGCGATCTGGATTACCTCATCCGCGCGCGGGTCAAGGATATGGCCGGCTATGACGCACTTTACCAGCAGCTGATTCACCTTGTGCCCATCGCTGATGTCGCGGCAAGTTTCGTGATGGAAGAGATCAAGGACAGCACCGCCCTGCCCCTTTGAAAGGACCGCCACATGCCGCTGCACTACATCTACCTGATCGTCGCTGTGGCGGCGGAAACCATCGGCACGACAGCCTTGCAGGCCAGCAACCAGTTCACCCGGGTCGGCCCAACGGTGCTGGTGGTGATTGCCTACGCGGTGGCCTTCTACTTCCTCGGCATTGCGCTCAAATACATCCCCGTGGGCATCGCCTATGCGCTCTGGTCGGGCCTCGGCATCGTGCTGATCGCGTGCATCGGGTTCGCCGTGTTTGGCCAGGTTCTAGATCTCGCCGCCCTCATTGGACTGGCCATGATCATCGGCGGGATCGTGGTCATTCAGCTCTTTTCCAACACTGCGACGCACTGACGCCCCAGCACGAGCCCATAACAGACCTTTCTTTCTGCAGCGCGGCGCGTTATGGCGCCCACAACAGCCCGAACCCTCGGGCTTTTCCGCTTGAAAGAGGCCCGAAATGGATCTGCGCAATATCGCCATCATCGCCCACGTTGACCACGGCAAGACCACGCTGGTGGACGAATTGCTCAAGCAGTCGGGCACCTATCGCGAGAACCAGGCCACAACCGAACGGGCCATGGACAGCAACGATCTGGAGCGCGAGCGCGGGATCACCATTCTGGCCAAGGCGACATCTGTCGAATGGCAGGGCCATCGCATCAATATCGTGGACACCCCCGGCCACGCCGATTTCGGTGGTGAGGTTGAGCGCATACTTTCGATGGTCGACGGCGTCGTGCTGCTGGTCGATGCCGCCGAAGGGCCGATGCCGCAGACAAAATTCGTGACCTCCAAGGCACTTGCGCTCGGCCTGCGCCCCATCGTGGTCCTGAACAAGGTGGACAAGCCCGATGCCGAACCGGACCGGGCGCTGGATGAATGTTTTGATCTCTTTGCCAATCTCGGCGCGAATGACGACCAGCTGGATTTCCCGCACATGTACGCGTCGGGGCGCAATGGCTGGGCGGATATGGAGCTGGACGGCCCGCGCAAGGATCTGACCGCGCTGTTCGATCTGGTGATCAAACACGTTCCGGCCCCGGCGCAGATCGCCGCGCGCGAAGAACCCTTCCGCATGCTGGCGACCACGCTGGGCGCGGACCCGTTCATCGGGCGTATCCTCACAGGCCGCGTTGAATCCGGCACGCTGAAAGCTGGCGAAACCGTCAAGGCGTTGAGCCGCGACGGCACGTTGATTGAAAACTTCCGCTGCACCAAGATCCTCGCCTTCCGCGGCCTTGGCCAGCAGCCCATCGATCTGGCCGAAGCGGGCGACATCGTCAGCCTCGCGGGTATGTCGAAAGCGACGGTGGCGGATTCAATCGTCGCGACATCCGTCTCCGAGGCCCTGCCCGCCCAGCCCATCGATCCGCCCACCATTACTGTGACCTTCGGCATCAACGACAGCCCGCTGGCGGGCCGAGATGGCAAAAAGGTGCAGTCACGCGTGATCCGGGATCGGTTGATGAAAGAGGCCGAATCCAATGTCGCGATCAAGATCAGCGACACCCCCGGCGGCGACGCCTTCGAGGTCGCAGGACGGGGCGAATTGCAAATGGGCGTGCTGATCGAAAACATGCGCCGCGAAGGCTTCGAGTTGTCGATTTCCCGCCCGCAGGTGCTGTTTCAGGACATCGACGGCGTGCGCCACGAGCCCATCGAAGAGGCGACAATCGACGTCGATGACGAATATTCCGGCTCTGTGATCGAAAAACTGACCGGTGTTCGGCGCGGCAATCTGGTCGAGATGAAACCCGCCGGTGCGGGCAAAACACGTATCATCGCCCATGTGCCCTCACGCGGGCTGATCGGCTATCACGGCGAATTTCTGACCGACACGCGCGGCACAGGCGTGCTGAACCGGGTGTTCCACGAATGGGCACCGCACAAGGGCCCGATCCCGGGGCGGCGCGCAGGTGTGCTGATCTCGATGGAAAACGGCCAGTCGGTCGCCTTTGCGCTGTGGAACCTCGAAGAGCGCGGGCGCATGTTCATCGGCGCGCAGGCAGACGTCTATACGGGCATGATCATCGGTGAACACAGCCGCGACAACGATCTGGAAGTGAACCCGCTCAAAGGCAAAAAGCTGACCAACGTGCGCGCTTCCGGCACGGACGAAGCGGTGCGGTTGACCACGCCGATCACACTCAGCCTTGAAGAGGCAATCGCCTATATCGACGATGACGAGCTGGTCGAGGTCACCCCCAATGCAATCCGCCTGCGCAAGCGCTTTCTTGACCCGC
This sequence comes from uncultured Tateyamaria sp., assembly GCF_947503045.1. Classification (GTDB taxonomy): domain Bacteria; phylum Pseudomonadota; class Alphaproteobacteria; order Rhodobacterales; family Rhodobacteraceae; genus Tateyamaria. Next base: position 1,597,858 of record NZ_CANNCF010000001.1, on the reverse strand, counting down.
ACGAGCGCAAACGGATGGCGCGGGCCGGCTGAGCAGCGTGGTTACCGCCTCCTGACGCGCTAGTTCAGATCGGGAAAGACACCTTCGGGTTTGAGGTCTTCCTCGCCGCGCCGCTCGTCGATCTCGCGCACGCGTTTTTCGATCTCGTCCAGATTTTCAAGCTCGAAGGGGCGCATGGGCCGCGGAATGTGCTTGAGCACCTGATCGATACCGTCCTGGGCTGCGCGGGCGGCCTCTTGCGGCACCGCCTTTTGACGCACGGCATCCTGAACAGCAGCCAGGAAGATGCGGCCACAACGGTGCGCACTTGGGTTGAACAGTGTCAGGCACTGCTCAGTGTCGCAACGGGCCTGCACCACGGCGCTGTCGGTGAAATGGTTCACGTAATAAAACCCGTTGCCGATCCGGAAGCTCCAGACCGCGTTGATCCGGTAACAGCCCGGCGGCACATGAAGCGTGCGGTGCCCGCACGGCGCGGGGATGACGGCATATTCGTGCCCGCACCACCGCAGGATGGACCCATCGCAATTGTAAACATTGATATACCAAGTGCGGTTGCTGATCTTGCACGGATCATCCAACGCACTGACCCACACATTGAGCTTGGCCAAAGACATAACAAAACCTCCCGAAGAATGGGCATGCACGTCCTGACAGGACGCAAGGCGCACATGCGTTTGAGAATATTCGGGGCGATAAAACAGACGGGGTCGGATCGCCCCTGTTCTGCAGGCGCTGAAATTGCGCTGCACTCATGTATTAACATAATTCGGCGAGTCGAAAAACCCGCTATGCGGGTGGGCGCCGATCCACACGGGCGGATCGGGATGTTTTTCTGTCGGTTAACTGTGTGGGTCGACGGCTGCGGCGGCGGGCCTATTCAGAGGTTTCGACGATCAGCAACTCACGTTCGGACGCGTTGCGCGCAAAGGCGAGAGCCGCTTGATAGGTCTCTGAATGATAACACTTTTCCGCCGTTTCAACGTCCGGAAACTTGGCCACCACATTGCGCGGACGGTCCTTGCCTTCCAGTTGCACATAGCGCCCGCCGCGGGCGATAAACGTGCCGCCATGTTCGGCAATCGCAACACCCGCCCCTGCAGCATATTTCTTGTAGGCCTCTTCGTCCGTCACCGTGACATGCGCAATCCAGAGTGCTGGCATCTTATCCTCCCAATACCGATTTGGCCGCCGCGATGGCCGCGTCGGCGTTGCTGATTTCCTTGGCTCCGCCCTGGGCAAGGTCGGGGCGACCGCCGCCGCCCTTACCGCCCAGTTCTGCGACCGCGGCCTTGACCAGATCGACCGCGCTGAGCGTGGCCGTCTTGTCTTCGGTCACGCCTGCGGCTACGGCCACTTTGCCGTCGCTGTCAGCGATCAACAGGATGGCGCCGCTGCCAAGGCGGGATTTGTGTTCGTCGATCAGGGCGGGCAGATCCTTGCCCGTCACACCGTTTAGCACCTGCGCCAGAAAGGCGGTGCCGTTGACCTGTTCGGCCTCGGGTGCGGCCTGACCGCCACCGGACATCGCCAGTTCGCGACGCAATTGCGCGACTTCGCCAGCGAGCGCCTTGCGTTCGTCCAGCAGCGCTTTGATGCGGGCGGGCACGTCCTGCGTCTGCGCCTTAAGCTCGGCGGCAACCGCGCTCAGCACCGTGTCTTGCGCGCGCAGATGGTCCATCGCTGCCTGCCCGGTCAGGGCCTCGATCCGGCGCACGCCCGCACTCGATGCGCTGTCGCCAAGTGCGACGAAGGCGCCAATATCCCCGGTCTGGCGCACATGGGTGCCGCCGCACAGTTCAAGCGAATAGGTGTCTCCGTTGGCGCCCTTGCCCGAACCGTCTTGCGTGCCCATCGACACAACACGCACTTCATCGCCGTATTTCTCGCCGAACAGCGCCTGCGCCCCAAGCGCGCGCGCATCGTCCGGCGTCATGATCCGCGTATCGACCAGCGCGTTCTGACGGATATAGCCGTTCACCTCGGCCTCGATACGCGCAAGGTCGTCCGCACTCACCGCCGCACCATGCGAAAAGTCAAAGCGCAACCGATCCGGCGCATTCAGCGATCCACGCTGCGCCACATGATCCCCCAAGGCGCCACGCAAAGCCTCGTGCAACAGATGCGTTGCCGAGTGGTTGGCGCGAATGGCACTGCGACGCGCATTATCGACTTCAAGAACAGCCGCTTCCCCTTTGGAAATGCTGCCTTTTGTGACTTTCCCAAGGTGGATGAATACATCAGCCGTCTTGCGCGTATCGGTGATTTCAGCCTCACCGCTGTCCGTGCGGATCACGCCGGTATCGCCGACCTGCCCGCCGCTTTCGGCATAAAACGGGGTCTGGTTCAGCGCGATCTGAACCGTGGCACCCGTCTCGGCCTTGTCACTTTCGGTCCCGTCCTGCACCAGCGCCACGATCTGGCCCTCGGCTGTCTCTGTGTCATAGCCCAGAAACTCCGTCGCGCCATGGGCTTCGGCCACGTCAAACCAGACGGTCGCATCCGCCGCCTCGCCAGAGCCGGACCAGGCCGCGCGGGCCTTGGCCTTTTGCTCGGCCATGGCGGCGTCAAACCCATCCGTATCCACGCCGCGCCCTAGTTCGCGCAGGGCATCCTGCGTCAGATCGAGAGGGAAACCAAACGTGTCATAAAGTTTGAAGGCCGCTTGGCCGGGCAGATCAGCCCCTTCAGCCAATCCGCTCACCTCGTCCTCAAGCAGTTTCAGACCACGATCCAGCGTTTGCTTGAACCGCACCTCTTCGGCCTGCAGCGTATCTGTGATCAGCGCCTGTGCCTGCCCCAGTTCGGGGTATGCCGCGCCCATCTGGCGCACCAGCGTCGGCACAAGGCAGTACATCACCGGGTCCTTGGCACCCAGCAAATGCGCATGGCGCATTGCACGACGCATGATCCGACGCAGCACATATCCACGCCCGTCATTGGACGGCATCACCCCATCCGCAATCAGGAACGAGGTCGAGCGCAAATGGTCCGCAATCACGCGGTGATGCACGTTCTGATCCCCATAGGGATCGACGCTGGTGGCATCGGCCGAGGCCTCGATCAGCGATTTGAACAGGTCGGTGTCATAGTTGTCATGGCTGCCCTGCAAGAGCGCGCCAATCCGCTCAAGGCCCATGCCGGTGTCAATGGACTGCATGTCCAGGTCGACCATGCTGCCGTCCTCGAACTGCTCGTTCTGCATGAACACGATGTTCCAGATCTCGATGAACCGGTCACCGTCTTCCTCGGGACTGCCGGGAGGGCCACCCCAGATGTGATCGCCGTGATCATAAAAAATTTCGGTACAGGGCCCACAGGGACCCGTCGGACCCATCTGCCAGAAGTTGTCAGAGGTCGCGATGCGGATGATGCGCGATTCCGGCACGCCCAGCTTTTTCCAGATCTCGTAGGCCTCGTCGTCGGTGTGATAGACGGTGACTGACAGCCGGTCCGGCGAGATGCCGAATTCCTTGGTGATCAGGTTCCAGGCGAACGGGATCGCTTCGGCCTTGAAGTAATCGCCAAAACTGAAATTGCCGAGCATCTCGAAAAACGTGTGGTGACGCGCGGTGTAGCCGACATTGTCCAGATCGTTGTGCTTGCCGCCAGCGCGGACGCATTTCTGCGAGCTGGTCGCACGGTTGTAGTCACGCTTTTCCACGCCGGTGAACAGGTTCTTGAACTGCACCATGCCTGAGTTCACGAACATCAAGGTGGGGTCGTTGCGGGGCACCAGCGGGCTGGAGGGAACCACCGCATGTCCCTGTTTTTCAAAGTAATTCAGAAAGGTCGAGCGGATATCATTGAGCGATGGCATGGCAAAAACCCCGGGCGTCTGGATGGTCGCTCTGACATAGCCCTGCGCGCGCGGACTGTCCACAAACGAAACGGGGTGGCGCCGTCGCACCACCCCATCCCGAGTATTGTCCGCACCACGTCTGGCACGTCAGGGGCATTCCGGGCCGCCCCCATGCCCGACTGGTCAGGCTTCGAGAATGTCGTCGTCCTCGACTTTTTCGGCCTCGGCCATATCGAAATCGAGTCCGTGTGCGGCGCGGATTTTATCTTCAATCTCGATCGCGATGCGGTCATTTTCCTTGAGGAAGGTCTTGGCGTTTTCACGGCCCTGCCCGATCCGCTCGTCACCGTAACTGAACCAAGAGCCTGACTTTTCGACCACGCCAGCCTTGACCCCAAGGTCCAGCAACTCGCCCATTTTGGAGATGCCCTCACCGTACATGATGTCGAATTCGACCTGCTTGAACGGCGGGGCCACCTTGTTCTTGACCACTTTGACGCGGGTGGCGTTGCCAACCACTTCGTCGCGGTCCTTGAGCGCACCAATGCGGCGGATATCAAGGCGGACGGAGGAGTAGAATTTCAGCGCATTGCCGCCGGTCGTCGTTTCGGGCGAGCCGAACATGACGCCGATCTTCATCCGGATCTGGTTGATGAAGATGACCATGCAATTGCTGCGGCTGATCGAGCCGGTCAATTTGCGCATCGCCTGGCTCATCAGACGGGCCTGCACGCCGACGCTGCTGTCGCCCATATCGCCCTCGAGCTCGGACTTGGGTGTGAGGGCCGCAACCGAATCGACCACCACCATGTTTACCGCCCCCGAACGCACCAGCGTGTCGGTGATTTCGAGCGCCTGTTCGCCGGTGTCGGGCTGCGAGATCAGCAATTCGTCCAGGTTCACGCCCAGCTTTTTGGCATATTGCGGATCCAGCGCATGCTCGGCATCCACAAAGGCGCAGACACCGCCGGATTTCTGCTGTTCGGCTACGCAATGCAGGGTCAGCGTGGTTTTACCCGAGGATTCAGGGCCATAGATCTCGACGATCCGCCCCATGGGCAATCCGCCAATGCCAAGGGCGATATCAAGCCCCAGTGAACCGGTCGAACTGGCGGTGATATCCATCACAGCACCCTTGTCGCCCAGCTTCATGATTGAGCCTTTGCCGAACTGACGTTCGATCTGGGCCAGCGCACTGTCCAGCGCCTTCTGTTTGTCTGCCGATTTTTTGTCTGTCATTGTCAAAAGGTCTGCCGTTGCCATGAATTTGATCCCTTGTGTCATACCCGCTCGGGGGCGGCAATCATTGCCGCAGCTGCTTCGATGTTCCCCTTGCGTTCCTTATGGGACCAAAAGTGGAACATTTCAATAAAATTCTCTACACCCACCTTTTGCCGTGAGTGGTTAAGGAGTAGTTTACGCAAAACGCCAATTTGGCGGAAAACGGAGAAGGCGCGGGCAGTGTTGGTGTTTTACAAAGCAAAACTGGCGTTTTTGTCGGTGCCCAAGACCGGCACGACCGCCTATGAGGCCGCGCTGCGCGATCACGCGGATCTGGTGATTTCCGAACCGCCTATGCTGAAACATGCACCCGTCTATCGCTACAACCGGTTCGTACGTCCGATGTTTGCCAAGGTGTGCGATGTCGATCTTGAAGTAATGGCGGTGATGCGTGAGCCGATCAGTTGGCTCGGGAGTTGGTGGCGCTATCGCCAGCGTCCATTCATGCAAGGCAAACCCAACGCCACCCATGACATCAGTTTTGACGATTTCGTGCTGGCCTATATGAAGGGCAAAAAGCCCGGTTTCGCCGATGTGGGCAGCCAGTTCAAATTTCTGGAAAGCCAGCCCAACGGCACCCATGTGACCCATCTGTTTCGCTATGAGGACCAGCCGCGCCTGCAACGTTTCCTGAACGAAAGGCTGGGTGTCAGCTTTGAACTTGAGCGGGCAAATGTCTCACCTGACGTGCCGCTAAACCTGAGCACGGACGTGGAGCAGAGATATCGGCGCAAGTTCGGCGAGGAATACGCGCTCTACGAGAGCATTCCGCGGGACTGAACCGCACGCGCCATCAGTGCAGTTGTCGGTGCACCGTTTCAGCCAGATCGTTGAGAGAGAACGGCTTGGGCAGGAACACGGAATTCGGAATGCTGTCCTGCTGATTATTCAGGCGGTCTTCGGCATAGCCGGATACAAACACCACACGCACCTCGGGCCGTTCCTTGAGCGCTTCTCGCACCCAGCTTGGGCCATCCTTGCCTGGCATGACCACGTCCGTAACGAACAAGTCGACGCTCAGGCTTTCATCTTCAAGCGTTTTCAATGCGGCTTCGGCGGATTCGGCCTCAAGCACAGTGTAACCGCGCAGGCGCAGAGCGCGGCTGGCGAAGGCCCGTACAGGTGCTTCGTCCTCCACCAACAGGATCACACCGTCCCCGTGCTTGGGCTCGACCTTGGCTTCGATCTTGGGGGCTTTGACGGGGGTTGAGGCATTGCGCTCGAGGACCGGGAACATGATGGAAAAACAGGTTCCCTCGCCCAAGGTGCTGTCCACAAAGATAAACCCACCGGTCTGCTTGACGATCCCGTAGGCCGTCGACAATCCAAGCCCAGTGCCCTCGCCCGTCCGTTTGGTGGTGTAGAATGGCTCGAACACCTTTTGCAGTTTGTCCGCCGGAATGCCCATGCCGGCATCGATCACCCGCAAGCAGACATAATCGCCAACAGGTACTGTGACGCGATCACGCTCAAGCGGTTCTTTCAGGGTCACGCATTCAGTTTCAATCTCGATCTCGCCGCCATCGGGCATGGCATCGCGCGCGTTCACCACGAGATTCATCAGCACCTGTTCAAGCTGACGTTTGTCGGCACGGATCGGTTTCAGCACCGGATCATGGGACAGCGAAAGACGCACCTTTTCCCCGACAAGGCGGTTCAGCAGATGGGTGAGGTCGGACATGGTGTCGCGCAGATCAAGCTCTTCGGGGCGCAGCGTCTGTTTGCGCGAAAAGGCCAGCAATTGCCCGACAAGCGCGGCGGCGCGATTGGCGTTCTGGTTGATCTGCACCAGATCGCTGTAGTCGGGATCGCCCTGGTCATGGCGCAGCAGCAAAAGATCGCAATGCCCAGAAATCGCGGTGAGCAGGTTGTTGAAATCATGCGCAACACCACCCGCCAACTGGCCAATAGCCTGCATTTTCTGGCTTTGCACAAATTGCGCTTCGAGTGTTTTCAGTTCAGTCGCATCCGCCAGCACCGCCACAATCGAGGTTTCGTCCTGATCGGTCATCCGGTTCAGGGCGACCTGCACAAACATTTCCTTGTCAGTGCGTTTCAGGCGCAGGAATTCGGATTGCTGGACCGCACGGCCCGAGACGGTTTCATCAAGCCAATCGGTGATTGGTCGCCCCAAGCCCTCCATCAGGGTCGAAATATGTATGCCTTCTGCCAGTTCCGCGCCAATCAGATCAGCGCCCTTGCGGTTGAACTTGCGCACATGCCCGTCGGGAGAAAAGCGAACAAGGGGCACGGGCAGGTCTTCGAACGAGGACCAGGTCGCGGACGCATCTTGTGCGTCTCCCTCGCCCGGGGGGAGGAGGTAAATCGCCGTTCGTCCTGCCCCCGCATCAACCTTGGTGGCCAGAACGTTCATCTGCCCTTCGGAGGTTGTGATCTGGTTGGTTGCCCCATAGCGCGGCGGCAGTTCGTCAAAAATCGCATCCAGCGATTTCGAGCGTGATCCGATCAGGCTGCGCGCGCCCTCGTTCATATAGAGGACAGCGCCGGTGCGGCCGATCATCACCATCGGCAGGCTCGGACCATCAGACCCGCGGCCCTGCCCGGTATCGGCAACCGCCTCAAGACGCCACAACTGCCGCTCGCCCTCAAGCGCATGGACAGCCAGACGCATATAGCCCTTCCGCGTCACGATATCCTCGCGGGCCGCGCCATCTTCGGACTTGGCGGCGGTTTGCAGTCGGAAAATGATGCCGCCGGGATTGGCAAACGTGTTGCGCAGCGTGCCCGCCAGTGTTTCACCACGCCGTGTCGAGAACATCTTGCGGGCTGCTGCATTCGCGCGCACGACCTCGCCGTCCATCGTACAGACAAAACTGGGCGAGCCATCTTTTTCAATGAAAGACGCGACCGCCTGCATGACCAGATCGCTTTGCGTGCGCATCCGTCGGGCAGTCATCGTGACTGCAAATCCAAGCCCCATAAGGGCAAGTGAGGCTGCCGCCAAACCCAGTTGAACAAGGGGGGCCGGTGCGAGGATTGCCATGACGCCAAAGAGGACAGCGCCCGCCAACAATCCAAGTGCGCGATATGACCCTGCCTGTGCTACTTGCGAAAGTCGGCTTTGGGAAAGCGCACTGTCAGTCACCGAACACCTCATCTTTATCGATTCGTTCTGCCTCTTTTGCAGTCAAAACGGTTAACCAGCCCTTAAATCCCGCGCAAAATCGACCCGCGCGGGATCAACTGTAGCACAACTTATGCGAATGTCTTTAAACTTTAGGTTGTGGTCGCGAAAAAAATGAGGCCTCAGCCACGCCCCAGATGCGCGACAAAGAATCCGTCGCCCCAGGCATCCACAGGCCAGGTCTGAACATGCGCAAGACGCCAGCCGGAATGACGGGACAAAAACGCATCAACCTGCTGTTCGTTTTCCTCTTTGAGCACCGAGCAGGTCGCATAGATCAGCCGCCCGCCCTGCCCCACATGCGCAACAGCTGCGTCCAGCACCTGCACTTGCATCGCCATCAAGGTCTGCAGCCGGTCCGGGGTCAGCGCCCACTTGGCCTCGGGCGCGCGCCGCCACGTGCCAGCCCCCGAACAGGGCGCATCACACAGGACCAAATCAAACAGGCCCGCTGTGCCAATCTCTTCGGGTGGGCAAATCGCGATCTGATGACCACCGCGTTGCGCCCGGTTTGGCAAATCGCGCATGCGCCCGGCCTCGATATCATGGGCGGTCACGCGCCACCCGGCGACCGCCAGCGCCAGCGATTTCCCGCCGCCACCGGCACAGAAATCCAGCGCCGTCCCGGTGCCGTCGATCCCGGCCATCGCCGCCTGGCTGGAGCCGTCCTGAAGCTCGACCAGACCGTTGAGATAGCTCGGCGCATTGCGCAAGCGGCGCGGGCCTTGCGTGATGCTCAGGGCCGTATCGGCGCGTGGGTTATTCGTCGTTTCGACGCCTTCGGCCTTCAATTGTGCCTGCACCGTCGCCCGGTCGGTTTTCGTCGTGTTCACTCGCAATGTTACGGGCGCGCGTTCGGTGAGGGCTTGTGCTGTGGGCTCGGCCTGCGGATCAAGAGAGGCTTTGAAGGCGTCCACCAGCCAGTCCGGCAGGTCCCAGACATCGCCTTCGGTCGCGGGTGGGTGGCCCGCCGCCATCTCTTCGGGGCTGAGAGGCGGTGGCGCGTGGCCGACACCGTCAAAGAGTGCTGCGATGTCATCTCCCTGATCACGCAACCGTCCGATCATGCGCGCCCGGCCAGAGACACCGCCACCCCGGCAGGCATCGCTGCGCCAATGGCGCAAAGCGTCGTATACATAGTCGCGGATCGCAGCGCGGTCGCCTGAACCGGCAAAGCGGCTGGACCGCGCCCAGCGCGTCAGGGCCTGCTCCGCAGGTTGACCTGCCTGGATCTGATCAAGCAGATCGATCGCCGCTGCGATGCGTGCGCCGGGTGTCACCGGTTACACTTTACATGAGGAACAGCGCACAACATGCTGAAAAATCACATGATCCGATAGTTCGGCGATTCACGTGTGATCTGAACATCATGCACATGGCTTTCCTTGAGGCCCGCGCCGGTGATCTTCACGAAATCGCAGTTCTGGCGCATCTCGTCGACCGTTGCACAACCGGTATAGCCCATCGCCGCGCGCAAGCCCCCGACCAGCTGGTGGATGACTGTGCCAGCAGGACCCTTGTAGGGCACCTGACCTTCGATCCCTTCGGGCACCAGCTTGTCGCTTGCGGCGTCCTTCTGGAAATAGCGATCTGCCGAACCGTTCGCCATTGCGCCCATGCTGCCCATGCCGCGGTAGGATTTGAAGCTGCGGCCTTGGTACAGGATCACCTCGCCTGGGGATTCATCCGTGCCTGCGATCATCGAGCCAACCATGGCGCAGGACGCGCCCGCTGCGATGGCCTTGGCAAAATCGCCCGAGAACTTGATGCCGCCATCGGCGATCACTGGCACATCACCGGCCGCAGCGGCGCAATCCATGATGGCCGTCAGTTGCGGCACACCCACGCCTGCCACCATGCGTGTGGTGCAGATGGACCCGGGGCCAATGCCCACCTTGATCGCATCTGCGCCTGCGTCGATCAGAGCGCGGGTGGCGGCGCCGGTGGCGACGTTCCCGGCGACAATCTGCACTTCGTTGGACAGGGACTTGGCGCGCCGGACGGCATGGGCCACCCCTTCGGAATGGCCATGGGCCGTGTCGATCACAATCATATCGACGCCCGCATCAACCAGCGCCTCGGCCCGCTCAAACCCGGCATCGCCCACAGTCGATGCAGCCGCAACACGCAAACGGCCCAGAGAGTCCTTGCAAGCGGTCGGGTTCAGCACAGCCTGTTCTGTGTCCTTGAGGGTCAACAGCCCGGTCAGCTTGCCCGTCCCGTCCGTCACCAGCAGTTTTTCGATACGGCGGGATTTCATCAGGCTGATCGCCTCGTCCCGGTCAGCAGGTTCGTGCAGGATTGCAAGGTTATCCGTGGTCATCATGACGGACACAGGCGTTGCATCATCCGAGGCAAATCGCATGTCGCGGTTGGTCACGATGCCCAGCACACGGCCCTTTTCATCCACCACCGGAAAGCCTGTCACGCGGTAGCGGTCCTGCAACGCCTTGGCATCAGCCAAAGTCTGGTCGGGGCGCAGGGTGATGGGATTGTAGACGATACCGCTCTCGAACCGTTTTACGCGACGGATTTCGCGGGCCTGTTCCTCGATATCGAGGTTGCGATGCACCACGCCCATGCCCCCCGCCTGCGCCATGGCAATGGCCATGCGCGCCTCGGTCACCGTGTCCATGGCAGAGCTGAGCAGCGGAATGTTCAGCGCAATGGCGCGGGTGACCCGTGTGCGGGTGTCAGCGGTGCTTGGCAGCACGCTGGATGCAGCCGGAACAAGCAGTACGTCATCAAAGGTAAGCGCCTCGCGAATCTCCATGGGGGTCTCCTTGGGGAGGGTTCGTTTGACGATTTCGTATTTCACGGGCGGGCAAAAATGGAAAGCCCTATTGCGCGCCTGAATGGGACGCGCCACGTTGCCGTACATGAACTGCAAAACGCCCACGCAAACGACCCCATTTAACGACACCGAACGCGTGTTCGCGCACGCGGACACTTGCAACATGCGCGGGGTCATACGAGTGGACACACCCAAGGCGCTATGGCTCGCCAGCCACGGCATTCTGGGGATAATCGGCATCGTGGTTTTCCCTAGCTGGGACGCTGCGGCCGTCTTTCTGGTGCTGACGGGTCTCACCGTCTGCGCAGGCCATTCGGTGGGCATGCACCGTCTGCTGATCCATCGCAGTTTTGAAACACACCGCCTGATCGAATATGTCCTGGTGTGGCTGGGCAGCCTTGTCGGGATGGCCGGACCAGTTGGCATGATCCGAACCCACGACATGCGGGACTGGCACCAACGGCAAGAGACGTGCCCGGACCATCCCGCCCATCGCGCCGGATGGTTTCGCGACGCGTGGTGGCAGCTCTCTTGCCGCTATGACCTGACGCATCCGCCGCGCTTTGTCCCCGAGCGTCGTGTGGCCGAGGACCCGGTTTACATATGGATGGAGCGCACCTGGATATTGCAGAACCTGCCCGTTGCCCTGGTGCTGTTTGCCTTTGGCGGCTGGGCATGGGTCCTCTGGGGCATCAGCTTGCGTATCTTTGTCTCGCTGGTCGGTCATTGGTGGATTGGCCATGTCGCCCACCGGTGCGGACATCAGGGCTGGGTCATTGCGGGCCTGCCTGTACAGGGGTTCAACGTGCCGGGTTGCGGGCTCGTGACCTGTGGCGAGAACTGGCATGGCAACCACCACGCCTTCCCCTACTCCGCCCGCCTCGGTGTGGAGCCCGGCCAGACCGACCCGGGCTTCTGGCTGATCTCTGTGCTGGCAGCCTGCAGGCTGGCCTGGGACGTCAAGACACCGGGGGCAGAACCGGATCGGCGGGGACTGACGCGCGTCCAGAATGGGGCTTGCGGCACAGGCGCACGCACGGGCATGGTTCGACCTTATGACCAACACCTATGACACCGGCCGCCTGAACCTGCCCTTTGTCGGCATCTCGACCTTTGGCAAACGCCCTTATGTCGAGGATTGGGACAGTCTGGATGCGGATGTCGCGATCCTTGGCGCGCCCTTTGATGCGGGCACGCAATGGCGCTCGGGTGCGCGGTTCGGGCCGCGCGCGGTGCGCGAGGCATCGACCCTGTTCAGCTTTGGCCACGGCGGGGCCTATGATCACGAAGACGATATAACCTACCTTCCAAACACAGTGCGGATCGTGGATATGGGCGATGCGGACATCATCCACACCGACACGGAAGGGTCGCACCGCAACATCGAGACAGGCGTGCGCGCAGCCCTCGCCTCCGGCGCGCTGCCCGTCACCATCGGCGGGGATCATTCGATCAACATCCCCTGCATCCGCGCCTTTGACGATCAGGGCGACATCCACATCCTGCAGATCGACGCGCATCTGGATTTTGTGGACGAACGCCATGGCGTGCGCCACGGCCACGGCAACCCGATGCGGCGCGCGGCCGAGTGCGACTATGTCACCGGCCTCACCCAGGTCGGGATCCGCAATGTCAGCTCCACCGCGCGCGAAGGCTATGAAGACGCGCGCGCCATGGGCTCGGACATCATATCCGTACGTCAGGCGCGCGATCTGGGCGCACGTGGTGTGATCAACCACATCCCAGCGGGCGCGCGGGTCTATATCACCATCGACATTGACGCCTTCTGCCCCTCGATTGCGCCGGGCACGGGCACGCCCAGCCATGGCGGGTTCCTCTACTATGACGTGCTCGAGATGCTGCAGATCGTGGCACAGCGCCATCACATTTTGGGCATTGATCTGGTCGAAGTCGCCCCGGAATACGACCCGACGGGAAGCACCGCGATCCTCGCGGCACAAGTCTTGATGAACCTGTTGGGGTTCGTGTTTCTCGCCCGAGGGATGTAGGCGAAATGTAGCCCACGCGACGGCTGCTTCACCTCTGCCAAAGTTGAAAATTTCGCCTGATTCAAGTATGCTTGAGGCATTTAAACGTACTTATTTTTAGGACACTGCAACCATGGCAGATATTTTTGACACCATCGATAAATTGACCAAAGCACATGACTATTTCGGCAAGGCAAAGGCCCTGACATCGTCAATCACAACAGTTCTGGACGCGACAAAGATTGATCCGCATGACGTGAGCGCGCTGGAAAAACTGGTGGGCCTCGGCGACAAGGAAACCAAGAAGCTTTACAAAACCCTGAACGCCCGGGCCTCGGCAACAGAAGCGGCAGCAACAGCAAGTTACCCGAAAGTCGAATATGACACGCTGAAGTATTGGACCAAATGGGCCAAAGCACTTGATACGCACGGCGAAGGCAGCAAAGAGGCCAAGAGCACGCGCGACAACTATCTCTGGGCCCTCCAGCAATATGACAAGAAACTGGAAGAGCGGATCGGGTATTGCGGTGCGTTGATTGCGGTCGCAGGCAAGCAGTTGAAGATCTACAAGAACCTGCTGGTCATACATGAGCGCGGCATAAAGGTTGCCAAGGCAACACTGCTGATCGCGCCCGAAGGCAGTGCCAAGACGGCCGCAATGGCCTTTCTGCTCAAGTTCACCAATCTGAGTTCGCCGATCAAGCGGATCAACCGGGCAAACAACAAAATCATCGCCAACGCAAAGGCGGAGCGCACCCGGGTCCAGCCCATCCGAAAAACCAACCAGTCCTTTATCACGTCGATGCAGAAAAAGAACCTGAACGATCTGCTGAAAAAGGCCTTGAAAGCCGTCGGAGTGACGGTTCCGGCGGGATAACCGGAATTCCGGCGGGCAGTGACTTTGACATGACGTATTTGCGCTTTCGTCCAGGCGCCATGGCCCTATGCTGCGGGACAGCGTCACGCAGAGGTCATGTATGTCTAACGATCCGCTTATCGTCTTTACCCCGTCCGGCAAGCGCGGGCATTTCCCCGTTGGCACCCCGATCCTGACGGCGGCGCGCCAGCTTGGCGTTGATCTGGATTCGGTCTGTGGCGGACGGGGCATCTGTTCCAAATGCCAGATCACGCCGGGCCTGGGCGAGTTTGCCAAACACGGCGTCACCGTTGCCCCGGACGCTTTGTCGGACTGGAACGCGGTCGAAGAGCGATACAAATCCAAGCGCGGACTGATCGAAGGCCGCCGTCTGGGCTGTCAGGCCACCGTACAGCGCGATGTGGTCATCGACGTCCCCCCCGAAAGCCAGGTGCACAAGCAGGTTGTGCGCAAACGCGCAGAGGCGCGTGACATCACCATCAACCCCTCAACCAAGCTTTATTATGTCGAGGTGGAAGAGCCCGACATGCACGAACCCTCGGGTGATCTTGAACGGCTGGTGCGTGCACTCGAGGCCGAGTGGGACATTAAGAACATTCACGCCGATCTGCACATTCTGCAGGCCCTGCAACCAACCTTACGCAAGGGCGACTGGAAGGTCACCGTGGCCATCCACCTGGGGGACGCCGAAAACGCACCCCGCATCATGCATATCTGGCCCGGTTACTACGAAGGTACCGTCTATGGGCTGGCCGTCGATCTGGGCTCGACCACTATCGCGGGCCACCTGTGCGACCTGCTCTCGGGCGAGGTGGTTGCCTCGTCGGGTATCATGAACCCGCAGATCCGCTTTGGCGAAGATCTGATGAGCCGGGTGAGCTACGGAATGATGAACCCCGGCGGCGCGCAGGAAATGACCCAAGCGGTGCGCGAAGGCATGGTGTCGCTAATCACCCAGATCGCAACCGAAGGACAGGTCGACAAGCGGCTGATCGTGGATGCGGTCTTCGTGTGCAACCCGGTCATGCACCACCTTCTGCTTGGCATTGATCCGTTCGAGCTGGGTCAGGCCCCCTTTGCACTGGCCACGTCCGGGTCGATCCGGTTGCGCGCGGATGATCTCAACCTCAATATCCATCCCTCGGCGCGCGTCTACCTGCTGCCTTGCATCGCAGGCCATGTGGGTGCCGACGCCGCCGCGGTGGCACTGAGCGAAGCGCCAGACAAGTCCGAAGACCTCGTCCTCGTGGTCGATGTGGGCACCAATGCTGAAATCCTGCTGGGCAACCGCGAAAAGGTGCTGGCCTGTTCCTCGCCCACGGGTCCGGCCTTTGAGGGCGCGCAGATCACTGCTGGCCAACGCGCAGCCCCCGGTGCCATCGAACGGGTCGAGATTGACCCGGCAACCAAGGAACCCCGTTTTCGCATCATCGGGGTCGATGCGTGGTCGGACGAGGACGGCTTTGCAGACGCTGCCGCCGCCTCGGGCATCACCGGGATTTGTGGCTCTGGCATCATCGAGGCGATTGCCGAGATGCGCCTTGCCGGGCTGCTGGACGCCTCGGGTCTGATCGGAAGTGCAACTCAGACCGGAACGTCCCGCTGCATCGCGGATGGGCGCACCCATTCCTACG
This sequence comes from uncultured Tateyamaria sp., assembly GCF_947503045.1. Taxonomy (GTDB): domain Bacteria; phylum Pseudomonadota; class Alphaproteobacteria; order Rhodobacterales; family Rhodobacteraceae; genus Tateyamaria. Next base: position 1,582,337 of record NZ_CANNCF010000001.1, on the reverse strand, counting down.
TCCTGCATGACGGCACCGCCACCGGTGGTCCGCTGATCAGCATCACCAACCCCGACATCCGCGCCATCCAGATGGCCAAGGCCGCGCTCTATTCCGGGGCACGCCTGCTGATGGACAAGTTCGGTGTGGACAGCGTGGACCGGGTTGTGCTGGCCGGGGCCTTTGGCGCGCATATCTCACCTAAACACGCGATGGTGCTGGGCATGATCCCGGACGCACCGCTGGACAAAGTCACCTCGGCTGGCAACGCCGCTGGCACCGGTGCGCGCATTGCTTTGCTCAACCGCGACGCACGGGGCGAGATCGAACAAACGGTGCACCGCATCCACAAGGTCGAAACGGCCATCGAGCCGCGCTTTCAGGAGCATTTCGTGAATGCCTCGGCAATCCCCAATTCCGCCGACCCTTTCCCGATCCTCAACTCCATCGTCACGCTGCCCAATGTCAGCTTTAACGCAGGCGGCGGTGACGAGAGCGGCGGGCGACGCAGGCGGCGGCGCGCATGAGCAACGCGGATCAGGAAGAGTTCTGGGCAGGCGACGCGGGCGACAAATGGGTGGCCCAGCAGGCGCAGATGGACACGCTGTTGCAGCCGGTCCTTGATCTTGTGCTGAACCATGCGGCCCTGCCGGCGGGTGCGCGCGTTTTGGACGTGGGCAGCGGCACCGGGGCCAGTGTGGCGCAGGCGGCCGACGCAGTCGGACCCGACGGCCATGTCACCGGACTTGATATTTCGGACACGATGCTGGCCTTGGCCCGCGCACGGCTGCAGGACCATCCAAATACGGATTGCCTCAAGGCCGACGCACAAACCCATGCCTTTGAGGCGGGCCGCTATGACGTGATGATTTCGCGCTTTGGCGTGATGTTCTTTGCCGACACAACCGCCGCCTTTGCAAATATCGCCCGCGCCCTGACCCCGGGCGCGCCACTGACCTTTGCTGCCTGGGGCCCAGCCCCGCAAAACCCATATTTCATGGAGGCCGCCGCCGCCGCCAAGGACGTCTTTGGCCCGATGGAAAAGATGGACCGTACCCTGCCCGGCCCCTTCGCCTTTGAAGACAGCTCGCGGATTACACCGATGCTGACAAAGGCTGGGTTGACGGATGTCACCTGCAAAGAGCACCGCCTGCATCTCACACCACCCGGTGACTTGCGCGCTGTGGCCGAGCTTTTGTGCCAGATCGGCCCTGCAGAACGGGCCCTGCGTCAGTTCGAGGCCAGCGATGCTGACCGCGCGCGGCTGATCGAAGCCGTCATGGACCGCTACGCCAAATTCGCAGGCGCGACAGGTGTCGAAATCCCGGCCCTGATCAATCTCTATCAGGCCCGCACAACAGCATAGCCTCACGCAAATCCGCTTGACGCCGCGCGCGGCCCTGCCTATCTCGAAAAGCAGCGGCGGGTATGGTGAAAAGGTATCACGGCAGCTTCCCAAGCTTTAGTTACGAGTTCGATTCTCGTTACCCGCTCCAGACACCCCGGCACACAAGACCATGCTTCAAACCGTGATCAGCGTGGCCCCAAACAGCGTCCCATCCTCCTGCTTCATCGGCACGACTTCGCCGAAAAACCTGTGGTTGAATCATAATTCTGTGCAAGGTGGCCCATCTGTCACAATTCTTTTGAGTTGATTGGTTAACCAATCTTCAAGCGCCTCTGCGGCGCGACTGCCACAGCCCGACTCATACTCAAGCAATGGAGCCGACCATGAAAGATATTCCCCTGCACGAAATGTCCCCCGACGACTGGGACGAGATGAACTTCCCCCGCCCCGATGTGCAAGGATTTGACGAGGTGGTCGAAGAAGCGATTTCACGGCGCGGGTTCATGGGCGGCGTGCTGGCCTTTGGATCGGGGGCTGCGGTGATGGGCACGGCGATGCTCAAGGGGACAACGGCGATGGCCGGACAATCCGACCGCTTTGCCTTTGCACAAGTGCCGATCCAGACAGACTCAACCGTCCACGTGCCCGAGGGCTACAACTGGGACGTACTGGTGCGCTGGGGCGATCCGCTGTTTTCCGACGCGCCTGCCTTTGACCCCGCCAATGGTGTCCCGTCAGCCGGATCAGACCGTGTGTTTGGCGAAAACACCGACGGGATGGAACTGTTCAACATCGGCAGCGGCCGCGAGTTGATCGCGGTGAACAGCGAATATGCCAACCGCAAGGAAAACCTGCCCAACAACGAAGATGGCACACCCGCCTCAGCCGAAGACGTGGTGCTGTTGCAGCAATTGCAGGGTGTCACGGTGATGGAAGTCGCCGAAGGCCCAGACGGCTGGGAAGTTGTCGTCGACAGCCCCTACAACCGCCGCATTCACCACAACACGCCGATGGTCATCGACGGCCCCGCCGCCGGTCACGACCTGATGAAGACCGAAGCTGACCCGACCGGCACGGCCTCGCTTGGCACCATGAACAACTGCGGTGCAGGTCGCACGCCCTGGGGCACGTATCTGACCTGCGAAGAAAACTTTAACGGCTATTTCGGCGCCACCGAAGGGTTGCCCACGGACGACGTGCTGGCTGCAGGCTACACCCGCTACGGCGTCAACGAAGACGGATGGGGCTATGACTATCACAAGTGGGACGCCCGCTTTGACGTCAGCAAGAACCCGAACGAACCCCACCGCGTGGGCTATATCGTCGAAATCGACCCCGCTGACCCGGACAGCACACCGGTCAAACACACGGCGCTGGGACGGTTCAAACATGAGAACGCGGCCTATGCGTTGGCCCCTGATGGGCGCGTCGTCATCTACATGGGCGATGATGAGCGGGGCGAGTTCATGTACAAATGGCTCAGCCGTGACAAATACGTGCCCGGTGGCGATACCTCGACCCTGCTGAGCGAAGGCCAGCTCTCCGTGGCCAAGTTCAACACCGACATGTCCGGCGAATGGGTGGCCCTGACCCCCGCCGCCACCGACATGACCGAGGCCGAGATCGCCATGTTCAGCCGTATGGCCGCCTCCAAGGTCGGCGCGACCACAATGGACCGACCCGAATGGGTGGCGGTGAACCCGCGCGCGGTCGAAGGCTATTGCTGCCTGACCAACAACAAGAACCGGGGCGTCAAACCCAATGCCGGGGGCGATGACACCTCGCCCAACGGGCCCAACCCGCGCGAGGCCAACAAATTCGGTCAGATCGTGCGCTGGCGGCCCTCGGGCGACAACCATGCCTCGAACACCTTCGAATGGGATCTCTATGTCATGGCCGGTAACCCCAAGACGCAAGAAGGCCCTTATGCAGGTTCGGCAAACGTCAACGAAGGCAATATGTTCAACTCGCCCGACGGGATGGTGTTTGACAGCACCGGCATCGTGTGGATCCAGACCGATGGCGATGACAGCAACGAGGACGAGTTCGAAGGCATGGGCAACAACCAGATGCTCGCGGGCGACCCGGTCACCGGCGAAATCCGCCGCTTTCTGACCGGGCCGGTCGGGTCCGAAGTGACGGGGCTGACCTGGTCATCGGACAAGCGCACGATGTTTGTCGGCATCCAGCACCCCGACGCGCCGTTCCCCGATGGCGAAGGGTCGCTGCCGCGCTCGTCCATTGTGGTGGTCAAACGGGATGACGGGGCTCTGATCGGCTGATCTGGCGGACATGAACAACGGGAAACGGGCGCACGCGTGTTGCGCCCGTTTTCATGTGGGCTGCGGGACATTCCCGACCCTTTTTGACACATATCAAGGCAGGCCGCGCCTGATCCTTGCATCACTGCCCTCAACGCAGATCAGGAGGGCTCATGACCGACACCCCAAACCCCACGACACAGACCGAGGCTGACCCGTCGGCCCTGTCCGCGCAGGTCGCCGCCTTTGAACACGGCTCTTACCCCTACAAGGACAAGATGGGCCGGTCCGAATACGAAAGCCAGAAGGCTGCGCTGCAGGTCGAACTGCTCAAGGCGCAGCACTGGATTCAGGACACTGGCCAGCGGTTCGTTCTGTTGTTCGAGGGGCGCGATGCCGCCGGCAAAGGGGGCACGATCAAGCGGTTCACCGAACACCTCAACCCGCGTGCGGCCCGGGTCGTGGCGCTGAACAAACCCACCGAACAGGAACGCGGTCAGTGGTTTTTCCAGCGTTATATCAAGCATCTGCCGACCGCAGGTGAGATCGTTCTTTATGATCGGTCCTGGTACAATCGCGCCGGGGTCGAGCGGGTGATGAGCTTTTGCGAGCCCAACGAATACCTCGAATTCATGCGCCAGACGCCTGAGTTTGAACGGATGCTGACCCGCAGTGGCACGCGCCTGTTCAAATACTGGTTTTCAGTCACGCAGGACGAACAGAAACGCCGGTTCGAGGCGCGCGAAACCGACCCCCTGAAACAATGGAAGCTGTCGCCAATCGACCGCGCCAGCCTCGACAAATGGGACGACTATACCGAGGCCAAGGAGGCGATGTTCTTTTACACCAACACCGCTGATGCGCCCTGGACGATCATACGCTCAAACGACAAGAAACGGGCGCGGCTGAACTGCATGCGCCACTTCCTCAGCGGGCTGAACTATCCCGACAAGGACCCCGAGGTCGCGCAGGCTCCGGATGACAAGCTGGTGCATCATGCCGACACGCTGATCCACCAGTCCGAACACATCCTGGCGCGCGCGCTTCATCCCAACAACCGTCGCAGTTGAAAGCAAAGCAATGGCACACACACCCCACGAACTGATCAGCGACTTTCCCGAACATGCAGAAAAGATAGCCGCCCTGCGCCAGAGTGATGCGCATTTTGCGCGGCTGGCGGATGAATACCACAACGTGAACCGCGATGTGCATCGGGCCGAAACAGATGTCGAACCCACATCGGACGAACACATGAGCGAGATGCGTCGCACCCGCATGCGGTTGAAGGACGAGCTGTTTGCGATGCTGTCGGCCTGACGCCGTTCAGGCCCGCGGGCCTCAGCAGGCGATGGCAAGCGGCATGGACGGCACCCGGTGCAGCACCTGCGCCTCGTGCCCGCGCAGCACGCGGCGCGCCGCCTGCATATCGGGTCCATCTGTGCCGAATTCCGGAAACCGCGCGACGATGTCGGCCCGTAAAGGGCTGGTTGGGTGGCACAGGTAGTCGCCAAACAGAAAGCTTTCGCAGGCCAGGCCGTTGGCGGTGACAATCTGGTGATCTTCGAACATGAAATGGACATAGCGCACCCGCGCGCAGGGCACGTGGCGGACCATGTCGCCATCGACCAGCATGTGTGCTGCCACCAGCACTTCGTTGTCGCCGAAATACATCTGGGCGCGCCAGTCATCGATCAGGATGCGGTGCTGGGGTGATACGGTCAGCGTATCATGATTGCCAATCGCGCCGGATAGAATGCGCACAGGCGCAAAGGCGCCACGCCCGGCCACGGTGCGCGTGCCGATCCAGCGGATGCGCTGGGGGCCACGATCGCGGGTTTCGACATAATCGCCGATGGACAGATCCTCGACCCGGACATGACCGCCGGGCACTGCGATCCGCGTCCCCGCCACAAAACAGGGCGGGCCAAAACCGCCAATCGGGAACTGGGTGCTAGTGTTTACAAACGTCTGCGCCGTGACCGTCCCGTCAACCAGCACCGTGCCATCATCAGGTGTAAAATACCGGCTGCCATCGGCAGTGTAGAACGTCACACCGGAAATCGGCGTGCCGCCATCAATGGTGACGGTGTCACCCACCCAGACGGCGGTGACGTTGCTGCCGTTGATCTGATCGCCGCCATCGGCGCGAATGACGCCATCATCATCGGCATCATTGATCTGCATCGTCACGATCACCGCAGTGAACGGCAGCGTCGAAGCGCCCGGATCATAGTTTCCGGCGATGGTCTGCTCGTTGAAGATCGCCATATTGTACCTGTATCGCGACGTGCTTGGCCGAAGCGGCCTGCCGCCTTTGAGATGATACTGGTCGACAACCCCGACAATTTTAGGACAAAAAACAGATAGATTTCGGCAATTTAACGGCTCTGGCAGGCAGCCTTTGGGCACTTATCCCATCAAAACATCGCCGAATTCATCGCGCAAATTGCGCTTGAGCACCTTTCCGGTCGCGTTCCGCGGCAACACATCGGTGAACACCACACGGTCCGGCACCTGCCATCTGGCGATCTTGTCCTCGAAGATGGTCAGCACTTCGGCCTCGGACGGGGTCTGACCCTCGGCGGCCACAGCGATCAGCACGGGCCGTTCGTCCCATTTTTCATGCCGCGCTCCGATGACGGCCGCATCCGCGAGTGCGGGGTGCGAAATAGCGATGTTTTCCAGATCAACCGAGGAAATCCACTCGCCACCGGACTTGATGATGTCCTTGGATCGGTCCTTGATCGACAGGTACCCGTCCGCATCCAGAGTGGCCACGTCGCCGGTGTGAAACCAGCCATCTGTCAGGGTTTCTTCTGCGTTACTTTGGAAATAGGCGTCCAGAATCCATGGTCCACGCACCATCAGATCGCCCTGGGTCACGCCGTCGCGTGGCAATTCGCCGCCGTCTGGACCGACGATCTTGAGATCAACCCCCCAAGGCGGACGCCCCTGGGACTCGCGCAGGCGGTGCTGCTCTTCGGTTGGCAAGTCACCATGTTTGGCCAGCGGCTGGTTGGTGGACCCAAGAGGCGACATTTCAGTCATGCCCCAGGCGTGGACCACTTCGACCCCGTATTGATCACGGAACGCCGCCATCATCGAGGGTGGACAGGCCGACCCGCCCACAACGGTACGCGTGAGGCTTTCGAGCGTTGACCCCGACGCCTTTGCCTCGCCCAGCAGCCCCATCCAGATCGTCGGCACGCCCAATGCGATGCTGACACGGTAAGTGTCGATCAGCGCCACAAGGGACGGCCCATCCAGACCGGGGCCGGGCAGCACCAAGCGTGCGCCCGCCAAGGCGCAGGCATAGGGCGTGCCCCATGCGTTGACATGGAACATAGGCACCACGGGCAGCACAACATCGCGTGCCGAGAACCCGATGCAATCCGGTGCGTTGGAAGCCAGCGCATGCAGAACGGTGGTGCGGTGGGAATAGAGCACGCCCTTGGGGTTGCCTGTCGTGCCGGATGTGTAACAGAGCGACGAGGCGGTTTTTTCCTCGAAATCCGGCCAGTCAAAGTCAGGCGATCCGGTTGCGATCAGATCGTCATAGAAGGTCAGCCCTTCCAGCGTTGCAGCCGCATCCGCGTCCTGCCCGCCCATCAGCACGATATGTTCAACGCATGGGATCTGATCGCGTATCGCGGCCACCAGCGGAACAAAGCTTTTGTCGATGAACAGCACCCGGTCATCGGCATGGGTGATGATGTAGACCAGTTGTTCGGGAAACAGGCGCGGGTTGATCGTGTGGCAGACAAAGCCTGCGCCGGATACGCCAAAGTAAATCTCGAGATGGCGGCGGTTGTTCCATGCGATGGTGGCACAGCGGGTTTGCGGATCAAGGCCCAGACGCGTCAGCGCATCGCCAAGACGGTGGGCGTTGGCACCAACTTCGCCCCAGCTTGTCTCTTCGGTGCCGCCCAGCGTGTTGACGGATATGATCTCGGTTTGCCCGTGAAAGCGGGCGGCGTGGTCCACCATCGACCCGATGGTCAGGGGAATGTTCATCATTTGGCCAAGCATTGTGGCACCTCCCGGTCTTTGTTGTGAGAGGAGGCGTTAAGTGCTCCTCATTGTTGAGGAACCCTGCCAAGCCGCGTGCGCCCATGCAAGCCCGATGAGGGCCTGCATGGGCGCGTGTTGGGTGGGGTTAACCCCGCCTTACGCACAAGTCATCAGCCGCATTGCAGCTCTTTGACGTGCTTCATATTGGCGCGGTTGGCTTCGATATAGGCGATGATGCCTGCCATCACGCTGGGCTGACCCTTGAACCCGTGCCATGGCTTGAAGTGCGGGATGTGCAGGAAGGTCGTCGGATCGCGCCGCAAAAGGTTGGCAAAGACCGACGCGACAAGACGTCCCCCTGCCCCTGTCAGTTTGCCCTGGCCGTGGGCTTCGGCCTCTTGCAGGCAGTAGAACCACAGCGGCGTCTTGGTGAAGCCCTTGTGTTTCAGCACGTCCGGCACCGGGACCGTCTTGGTGCCCAGCTTGGCCGCCAGTTGCTGGCCACTGGCCAGTTGGTAGGTATAGCGGTCGCGCACCATGTTGCGCAGCGCCAGGTTGCGGGACTGATCGAGGGTCAGCGTTTCCTCGATATCGGCCAGCTCGATCGGTGCATGCACAAAAGGCAGGTTGAGCAGCGGCAGACCCAGATGCGGGCCGACGGGGCGCGCCTTTTGCGAGGTCACATCGCCATTCATGCCAAACCACATCGCATAGTCGATATTGCCATCCACCGGGCGTGGGCCAAAGCCGGGCAGCGCAAACAGCCCCTTGGGATCGCCGCCATCGGTCAGCGCATATTGAAACTGCGTCGTGGCATGGCCAAAGCGGTAGCCCGCCCCGGTGAACTCCACCGGCATCACGGGCGCGTCCCAGCCAAAGGGCTGTTCCTTGAGCGCCCAGTCGAGGCAGTCCTGTTCGACAAAGGACGGCAGCAATTCGCACCACACCATCCACTGGTAGTGCAGGCGGATGAACCGGCGGACCTCTTCGAAGTTGCTCAGCTTGGGGCTGACATGATCATGCCAGATGTGCTTGTCGATACCGTCATGGGCGCAGGCCTTGATATCGTCAGCCTCTGCACCGCCTTCGACGCGCTTGGACATGAGCAGGTTGTGCAGCTCGATAAAGATCGCCTGCACTTGTGCGACAATGATGTTCTCGTCATTGCGGAAATCACCGATCAGCGCCTTGCCTGCACAGGTGCGCGCCAGATCCCGGGGGTTGTCCTTGCGGCCAAACACCAGAAACTGCTCGGCCTCACCTGCCCCATATAGATGCGAAGACGCCTCGGGGCCTGCCCCATACACACAGTCCAGATCAAGCGAGGGCGTGCGAATGTTGGGGATCGTGGACGGATCGATCCGCGTGCCCAGAGCGGATGTGGCATCAAGGGTGATGTCGTGATCAACGAACTGACCAAAGAAGGTCATGCCCGCATCCGCAGGCCCGTCCGTGTTTTCATTCACGCCCATGCCCTGGGACAACTCGTCCAGCGCCGCGATGACATCCGCATGAGTGATATTGGTGATGCGCACCGGGTTGGCGGGCATGACCCGGCCAAGGGTTTGGGCAAAGGGCCGCGCCGGCCCGTTGCCATGGATACAGGTTTTTACGAGTTGATCGAGCCGTGTAAGCCCGTGTTGTGTTCCAGCCATAATCAGGCCTCCTATGAATACTAAAAATGAAGAGGCGAAAATATGCGCGCCCCACGGCAACCGTAGAACGCCGGAAATGGTTGACGCAACCGGGGGTTAGGTCAGGTATTCCACCATAGATAGGCATACGCCAGCGAATAATCGCTGACGTATGGACCACTTTCCGCTGGTGGGTTGGCCTTAGTTTCTGTGGGAATGGAGGTAATCGACAAGGGCGCGAGTCGATCCGTCCTTGCCTGTGGCCTCCGCAGTTCCCTCGATCACAGGTTGCAGTGCCGTGGCCAGTTCCTTTCCCAGCTCGACCCCCCATTGATCGTAGGAGTTGATGCCCAGAATGACGCCTTCGACAAAAACCCGATGTTCATAAAGCGCGATGATCTGCCCCAGCGTGAACGGATCAAGACGGGGATAGATCAGCGTGCTTGACGGGCGGTTGCCTGCAAAGACCCGGTGCGCGGCCTGCCGTTCCAACTCCGCACCTTCGAACTTGTCTGCCACCTTGCTGCGCGCCTCGTCGAGATCTCGGCCCCTCAGCAGCGCCTCGGATTGGGCAAAGCAGTTGGCCACCAGCAGATCGTGGTGGTGTTTGAGGTCATCTTCATGGCCTTGGGCGGCGACCATGAACTCGCACGGGATCACGGACGTGCCCTGATGGATCAGTTGATAAAACGCGTGTTGGCCGTTGGTGCCCGGCGCGCCCCAGACGACGGGTCCGCTGTCCACAGGCAGATTGCTGCCATCCATCGCCACGGACTTGCCGTTGGATTCCATTTCCAGTTGCTGCAGGTAGGCGGGCAACTGCCCCAGCCGCTGGTCGTAAGGCAGCACCGCGCGGGTGGCGTGGCCCAGCACCTGACGGTGCCAGATGCCCACAAGGGCAAGCATCAGCGGCATGTTTTCAACGCCTTCGGCAGCGCGGAAGTGGCGGTCCATCTCTTGGCCGCCACGCAAGAAGGCGCGAAAACCCTCGGGGCCGATGGCGATCATCAGGGACAGCCCAATCGGCCCCCACATGGAATAGCGCCCGCCAACCCAATCCTCGAAGCCAAAGACCCGCTCGCCCGGAATGCCAAAATCGGCGGTTTTCTCTTCAGACGTCGACAAGGCGCAGAACTGCGCAGACGGATCGCCGCCGTGATCTTTCATCCACGCCCGCGCGGTGCGGGCATTGGTCATGGTTTCGATTGTTGTGAAGGTTTTGGAGGCCACGATGACAAGCGTGGTCTTGGCGTCCAGTTCACGCAGCACATCCGCGATATGGGCGCCGTCCACGTTGGACACGAAATGACAGCGCGGCCCGTCGCGATAGGGCGACAGGGCCTGCACCGCCATGGCTGGTCCCAGATCAGAGCCACCGATGCCGATATTGACCACATCGGTGATGGTGCTGCTGCGCACCTCGTCGGCATAGGCAGCCATGCGGTCGAGCGTGGACAGGACTTCGGGCATCACATCAACGCCGTCGACCATCACCGGATCGCCATCGAGGTTTCGTAACGCGGTGTGCAGCACCGCGCGCCCCTCCGTCTCGTTGATCTTTTCCCCTGCAAACATCGCATCGCGCCGCGCGGCAACCCCTGCCCCCTCGGCCAGCGCGAGCAGCATCGCGCGGGTGCCGGCGTCGATATTGGTCTTGGCGTAATCAAAGCGCATGAACTGCGTTTGCACAGCGAAATCATCCGCGCGGGCGTCGTCAAACAGATCAAGGATTTGGCGGCCAGCGATGCTTGCCGCCTTGGATTTGAGGTCATTCCACATGATGCTTACTCCGCCCAGTGGACGATCAGGCCGTCCATGACTGCATTGATGGGAGCCTCAAGCGGGGACATCGATTGCGCGGCCTCAAGGGCGCGGCGTTTCTCGTCGCCGTAGATCACGAGGTGTTTCGCCATCGCACCTGCAAGGGCGCGGCCCGAAAAGGAAATCCGCGGCTCTTGCCCCGCGACCGAGACGGGCACAACCAGCGGCGCATCATCGGCCATCATCCGGTCCAGCCCCTCGGCGCCGGGAAAGAGCGAGGCGGTGTGCATATCCGCACCCATCCCCAAGAGCAGCAGCGAGATCGGCATCTGATCGGCCAGCTTTTCAGACAGGGCCGGTGCCGCAGTTTCCGGCGTTTGACCTGGCATGTGGAACGGGATGAATGTGGCAGCCGCCGCGCGATCCACGAACAGGTGTTCCTTCAGCAGCTTGGCATTTGAGCGGTCGTGATCCTCGGGCACCCAGCGTTCGTCACTGAGCATCACATGCACCCGGTCCCATTCCAGCGCCGCCGCGCACAAGGAATCAAATATCGGCCCCGGCGTCGTACCGCCGGGTACCACAAATGAGGACCATTCATGGACCAGCAGACAGTTCTTCAATTCGCTGGCCAACTCGTCCGCCAGCCCCATGGCCAGCATTTCACGATCGGGATATTCCTGCAGTCTCATGAGGCCACCTTTCGCCAAACTCGGGTGTCACGGGCAAGCAGTTGCACGGCATCCACCGGGCCCTCGCTGCCACTGTCATAGATTTTCGGCACGTCGCCGCGCGTGTCCCAGCCGTCGATGATCGGATCAGTCCAGGCCCACGCTGCTTCGACCTCGTCACCGCGCATGAACAGGGTCTGGTTGCCACGGATCACATCCATGATCAGCCGCTCATAGGCATCGGTCTGATCGCCATTCTCGCCCAATGCCTCGGCAAAAGACATATCGAGCGGCACGTCGATCAGGCGCATGCCACCGGGGCCCGGTTCCTTGATCGTCACGCCCAGCGTCATGCCCTCATCCGGTTGCAGACGGATCGACAGGACGTTGCGGTGATCCTCTTGCTCGCCAAAGATCGAGTGGTTGAGGGCCTTGAAGACCACAACGATCTCGGAACACCGCGCCTTGAGGCGCTTGCCGGTGCGCAAGTAAAACGGGGTGCCCGCCCAACGCCAGTTGCTGACGCCAACCTTCATCGCGATATAGCTTTCGGTGCGCGAGCGCGCATCGCCCACCTCTTCGCGGAAACTGGGCCCTTCGTCGCCTGCATCATATTGACCGCGCACGATGTGATGGGGCTCCACGTCGTCCAAAGCGCGGATCACCTTCAGCTTTTCGTCACGCACCGCATCCGGATTGAACTGGCTGGGCGGCTCCATCGCGATCAGGCACAGCAGTTGCATCAGGTGGTTCTGGACCATGTCCCGCATGGCACCCGATTTGTCGTAATATTCGCCCCTACCCCCGACACCGACGGTTTCGGCCACCGTGATCTGGATATGATCGACATATTGGCTGTTCCAGAGCGGTTCGAACAGCATGTTGCCAAAGCGGACCGCCATAAGGTTCTGCACCGTTTCCTTGCCCAGATAATGGTCGATCCGATAGATTTGGCTTTCGTCGAAAAAAGCAGCCAGATCGCGATTGAGTTCCTTTGCCGAGGCCAGATCGCGGCCAAAGGGTTTTTCGACAACGATGCGGCTGTCCTCATCCGTCAGACCGTGCTGGTTCAGCCGCTCCGCCAGATCGCCAAACAGACTGGGGGCCACGGAAAAGTAAAAGGCGTGGACTGTGCCTGCGCGCATCAGAGCGGCCAGCTCGCGCCAACCTGCCTCGCCGCGTGCGTCGATGGGCACGTAATGCAGCCGTTCGAGAAAAGCGGCCAGTTTGCCATCGGCCTTGGTCTCTTCACCGCCGAATTCACGCACCGCCTCACCTACGAAGTCGCGATAAGAGGCGGAATCCATGTCACTGCGCGCGGCCCCGACCACCGCCGCATCAGGGGGCATTTGCCCGGCGCAGAAACGGCGGAACAGGCCCGGCAGAATCTTGCGACGCGCCAGATCGCCCGTCCCCCCAAAGATCACCAGATCAAATGTTTTGACCGGAATGACGCGCGACACCATGGCTCATGCTCCTAGCAATGTTTGCGCAAACATAATCAGTTTCAACAGGGTACTCAACGCCGAAACGCGCAGTGCGACCCATATGCCTCAATGCCTATCACAAAGCTGTCAGCCCGTCAGGAGGTGCCTTTCCCCAAGCGATCTGACGCCGTAGGACTGTGCTTAAACCGAGGCAGCGATACGACAGGACACATGCGATGAAAGACCTCGCCAATATCGGCAAGTTCGAAGACCCCTATCTGACGGCAAAGGGCGAACAACGGGCCACGGTCGCGCTGAGCCATCCCGAGACGCTGTGGTTCAACACAGGTACGCTGTGCAATATCACCTGCACCAATTGTTATATCGAAAGCTCACCCACCAACGACGCGCTGGTCTATATGACCGCCGATGAGGTGAGCGACTACCTGGACCAACTTGAGACCCGTCAGTGGAATGTCCGCGAGATCGCGTTTACGGGTGGCGAGCCATTCATGAACCCGGCTTGCGTCGACATGCTGGAACGCTCACTGGCCCGTGGCTATGAGGTGCTGGTGCTGACCAATGCAATGGCCCCGATGATGCGTCCAAGCGTGCGTAGCGGGATCGCCGATCTGGTGGCGCGGTATGGGGCCAAGATCACCTTTCGCGTCAGCCTTGATCACCATGCCGCCCGCGTGCACGACGCTGAACGCGGTGTCGGTGCGTTTGCCAAGACCATGCGCGGTATGTGCTGGCTCGCCGAGATCGGGGCGCGCATGGCCGTTGCCGGGCGCATCGAGATGGCCGAAAGCGAATCCGAGGCACGCGCAGGCTATGCGGCGCTATTTGCGCAGCACGGCTGGGACATTGACGCAGCGGACCCTGGCATGACCGTGCTGTTTCCCGAAATGGATGAAGGTGTGGAAGTGCCTGAAATCACAAGCGCGTGCTGGTCGATTCTGAACAAACACCCCGAAGCGGTGATGTGTTCGTCGTCGCGCATGGTGGTCAAGCGCAAGGGTGCGGAGCGCCCTGCGGTGCTGGCGTGCACGCTGCTGCCCTATGATCCGCAGTTCGAATTGGGCGCGACGCTACGGGAGGCCGAACGGGACGTGGCGCTGAACCACCCCCATTGTTCCAAGTTCTGTGTGCTGGGCGGGGCCTCCTGTTCGGCGTGAGCCTGACTGATCCAACGGACGCTTGCGCGACGACATTGTTTTAGGGGGCTCTGCCCCCGTCCCTTGCGGGACTCCCCCGGGATTTTTTTAAAACAGAGAATGAGCTGCGCTCAGGACGAATTTGTGGTGGTTGCGCCCTCAGTGCAGGGTGAATTCGCCTGTCACGTGCCGCCATTCGCCCGACGACAGCATCTTGCGATGGGTGAAGCGGACCGAATGCAGCGGCCCCTCGATCTCGGCCTTCCAGAAATCGATGAACGTCAGCAGTTTGGGATGGTCCGGTGCGATGTCATAGTCCTGCCAGACAAAGGTGTTCAGCACATGGGTGTAGTCCGGCATGTGATAGAAGAACTCCGCCGTGGTCAGCCCATAACCTTTCAGCATCAGTTCGGTTTCGTTCTGCTCCATTTTTTGACCTCTTTTTGTTGCGCTCATCTCATTTGAGCCTGAGAAAGATTAATAATCAACAAAAACAGCGTTTTAGCAGCCCAAAGCGGCGACTGCTAACATGTGGCGCGGTCAGGCGTTGCACCTTATCTGTGGTTTCTGATAGACTTCACCGCAAGATATAGAGTGACGCAAGAGATGGGCAGACCTTCGTGAACGATACGCCGCAACCTCCTGAAAACGATGATGAAATGCCGCCAGAACGTCCCGTCTACGATGGGCCGTCTGTCACCATTGAGCATGAAATGCGCACGTCCTATCTGGACTATGCCATGTCGGTCATCGTCAGCCGCGCGATCCCCGACCTGCGTGACGGGTTGAAACCGGTGCACCGCCGCATCCTTTATGCGATGTTCGAGACCGGCAACACGCATGACAAATCCTACCGCAAATCCGCCCGCCCTGTCGGCGACGTGATGGGGAAATACCACCCGCATGGGGACAGCGCGATCTATGACGCACTTGTGCGGATGGCGCAGGATTTCTCGATGTCGCTGCCGCTGCTGGATGGTCAGGGCAACTTTGGCTCGATGGACGGCGATAACCCGGCCGCGATGCGCTATACCGAGGTGCGCATGGACAAGCCTGCCGCCTACATGCTGGCCGATATCGACAAGGATACTATCGATTTTCAGGACAACTATGACGGCAAGGACAAGGAACCAACCGTCCTGCCCGCCCGTTTTCCCAACATGCTGGTCAACGGCGCTGGAGGTATCGCCGTGGGCATGGCGACCAACATCCCACCCCACAACCTTGGTGAAGTGGTCGATGCGACGCTGGCCCTGATCGAGGATCCGGACCTGTCCTCGGAACAGTTGATCGACTACATCCCTGGCCCCGATTTTCCCACGGGCGGGATCATGCTGGGCCGTTCTGGTGCGCGTAAGGCGTATCTTGAGGGGCGTGGCAGCGTCATCATCCGCTCCAAAACCCGCGTGGAGGAGTTGAGGAAGGACCGCTACGCCATTGTTATTGATGAAATTCCCTATCAGGTGAACAAGGCGACGATGATCGAGCGCATCGCCGAAGCCGCGCGCGACAAGAAGATCGAAGGCATCGCGCATGTTCAGGACGAATCCGACCGCAATGGCGTGCGTGTTGTGGTTGAGCTCAAGCGCGACGCCACCGCCGAAGTGGTGCTGAACCAACTGTTCCGCTTTACGCCGATGCAGGTCTATTTCGGCTGCAACATGCTGGCCCTGAACGGTGGACGCCCCGAACAGCTGACGCTGCGCCGGTTCCTGACCAGCTTCATCGACTTCCGCGAAGAGGTTGTCGCCCGCCGCACGGCATACGAGCTGCGCAAGGCCCGCGAACGGTCCCACATCCTGTGCGGTCTGGCCGTTGCGGTCACCAATATCGACGAAGTGGTCGCCACCATTCGCCAGTCCGCCGACGCCGCCGAGGCCCGTGGCAAGCTGATGGAACGCCGCTGGCCCGCGCGCGATATCCTGCCCTATATCGCTCTGATCGACGATCCGACCCACACCGCGAACGAGGACGGCACCTATAACCTCTCCGAAACGCAGGCCCGCGCCATTCTCGACCTGCGCCTGCAGCGCCTCACCCAGATCGGGGTCAAAGAGGTCACGGACGAGCTGGAAGAACTGGCGGGCAAGATCAAGGAATACCTCGACATTCTGGGCTCGCGCGAACGCATCATGGGCATCATCGCCAACGAGTTGCGCGAAACCAAAGAGCTCTTTGCCGTCCCGCGCCGCACCGAGATCGTCGACTGGTCCGGCGATATGGAAGACGAGGACCTGATCGAGCGCGAGGATATGGTGGTGACCGTGACCTCCGGCGGCTACATCAAACGCACACCGCTTGCCGATTTCCGCAGTCAAAAGCGTGGCGGCAAAGGCGTGTCCGGCATGGCCACCAAGGAGGAGGACGTGATCACCACCCTCTTTGTCGCCAACACCCATACGCAACTGCTGTTCTTCACCACCGACGGCATGGTTTATAAGCTCAAGACCTGGCGCCTGCCACAGGGGGGACGCACATCCAAAGGCAAGGCGATTGTGAACATCCTGCCGATCCCGACGGGTGTATCCGTGGCCGCCATCATGCCGGTCGACCGGGACGAGGACGAATGGGACGATCTGCAGGTGGTCTTTGCGACCTCTGCAGGCACCGTGCGGCGCAACAAGCTGTCGGACTTCACCAACGTGAAATCCAACGGCAAGATCGCGATGAAGTTCGAGGATGAGCATGCCGAGACCACACTGATCAACGCGCGCATCGCGTCCAATGATGACGATGTTATGCTGGTGACAAACTCCGGTCGCGCGATCCGCTTCCCGGCCACTGATGTGCGGGTGTTCAACTCGCGCAGCTCGGTCGGTGTGCGCGGGATCAAGCTCTCCGGGTCAGACCGCGTTGTGTCGATGTCAATCATCCGCCACTTTGATGCGACCAGCGACGAGCGCGCCGCCTACCTGAAAATGCGTAGGGCTGTCGCAGGTTTGGCGGACGACGTTGATGTATCGGATGAAGAAGAAACAGACGCCAATGCCACCATCGATCAGGCCCGCTATGCCGAAATGTCGGCAGCCGAAAACCTGATCCTGACGATCACGTCCAAGGGTTCGGGCAAGCTGTCCTCCAGCCACGACTACCCGGTGCGCGGACGCGGCGGCCTCGGGGTCACAGCGATGGACAAGGCGATGCGCGGTGGCCAGATCGTGGCCTCGTTCCCCGTCGAGATGGACGACCAGATCATGCTCGCCACGTCCAAGGGCCAATCGATCCGGGTGCCTGTTGACGGCATCAGCTTCCGCTCGCGCAGCGCAGGCGGGGTCAAGGTGTTCGACACCGGTAAGGGAGAAGAGGTCGTCAGCGTGGCCTGGATTGCCGACCAGGGTGACGAGGAAGATGCCGCCGAAGAATGATCCTAACGCGCCGGAGCGGGGACCGGCACCAACGCTTCGGACATCGGGACGGGCGTGTACCACAATGATTCTACGTCCGCTTCACTGATCAAAACGCATTGCGGCGCACTTTGTGCGTCCGCCAAAAGCGCGTCGTAGCTCGCCTGATCATAAACGGTGTCTTGCGTGCACGACTCCAACTGGCTGCCGCGATTTGCGCACAGTGCCTGTCGCAAAAGATGCGCGCGCAAGAATGGACACAAGACTTCGTTGGGAACATCGATGTCTCGGCCAATCGCCTCCCATATGTGCGCCGCCCGCGGCGCATCGCGAAAGCCGAGCAACTCGAATTGATGGGTTTTGTGCAGCAGGATCGCGTCCAGACTGTCGACCGGATCAGTTGATCCATACACCGCAGCGTTTTCAAATGCGCCGTCAACGTCGAAGTAATACTTGCGACCAAGGGCGTCTCGCGCAGTGTAGGCATAGCTCAGCCAGTTGTCCCCGCGATGCGGGTTCGCCATCAGGCGACGCCCTGCAAAATCAACCATTTGCGCCTCTTTGGCCGCGCGAAATGCTGCTTTTTGCGCTTCGTTCCTGCCAGGGTCAATGGCGGTGTAACTCACGCGGCCGTCGCCCTCATCTGTGACCTCCCATTCCGGTTCGAATGCAACCCCTTCAACCATGTCCAACAGATCGAGGTTGTATGGGTCGGTTTCCAGAAACTCTTCGGCGCGGTGCAGGTGTGCGGCCTTGAACTGTTCGTAAAACCTGAACTGGCCCCGGTGCATCGCAACCCTGTTGGCAAAGTTCAAAGCCATACTGCGCAAATTCATGAGCTCGTAGAGGTCCGCATCAAAGTGCAGAATTGACTGTTCCAGCCATGCGACCTCCTCTTGCGACAACTCCGCTTGCGGGAACTTCGTGGTCAAACCCGAAATGCGCAGCATGATCATGTCCGGGTCCACCGCATCCCAGCCGTCCCATCCGGCAAAATCAGTCAGAATGCCGCGGGTGTAGTAGGTGAAACCATACATGCGGCACTTGGCCGTCGCATCGGGTGTTACGAGCGGCCCATAATGCCCACAAAACGATCCAATTGCGTCTTTGCCGTACGGACCAACGAGGGGATACACACGCAAGAGGGACCCCCAATTCGGATGTGTTTCCATAACCTTATCCAGCGCAGCCGCAGGGTCACCTATCGATCGGTCCGTCACAAACATGCGCAAAACCGCATCGGACACCGGGATCAAATCGGCATTGAGTTCGCGCGCAAGCATAGCATGTTCAACGGCCCTCGCCCGCATCCCGTCAAATACCGCGCGCGCAGCCGCACTGCCCGGTTCGTGCACCTGATCCGCCGCGTGCCAAAGGCTCCATGCCCGGGCAATCTGTGCATTGGCGTTATCCGGCGCGGCCTCTGCCCAGTCCTGGACAAAGCGCACTGTCTGGTCGTGACTGCGCGACAACGCGATGAACAGATCGCGCATGTCATCGGCACTGATTTCACCCTTTTGGAATGCATCATGCGCGTCATTCAGAAACGCATTGAGCCCTGCTCGATCTTCGCTGCGCACGAGATCGACCACTTTGGCGTCATGATACTCTTGCGCGCTAAGCGAGGTCGTCGCCAACAGCAGAACTGCAATCAATCTGCACAACATACGCGTGCCCTTTCGCCAAATACGTGCATGGCGAAGGTGAGCAACGACTTGGGGCTGCCTGTGGCGAGGATGCGGCAAATATCGGGCGGTGCTACAGCCCGTAGATCCCGCTGAACTTCTCTTTGAGATAGGCCAGAAAGGGCTCCGGCCCCGGCTCCATCCCGCTGGCCTTGGTGATCACCTCGCGCGGCGTATAGAGCCCGCCGTGGCGCTGCAGGTTTTCCCGCAGCCAGCCCGTGGCGGCGGAGGTATTTCCACCCGCCAGTTGCGCATCCAGATCAGGCACCGCGCCGCGCAACGCCTCGTGCAAACAGCCCGCATAGACATTGCCCAAAGAATAGGTCGGAAAATAGCCAAACAACCCGACCGACCAGTGCACATCCTGGAGCACCCCGTTCGAGGGTTTGTCGACGTCATAGCCGAAATCAGCGCGGAACCGGTCGTTCCACGCCGCCTCCAGATCGCCCACCGCCAGATTGCCCGTCATCAGCGCCCGTTCCAGATCAAAACGCAGCAGCACGTGCAAGTTATACTGCACCTCGTCCGCCTCGGTCCGGATATAGCCATTTGACACCCGATTGACGGCGGCAAAGAATGCATCTTCGCTCTCGATCCCGAAATCCCCAAAGGCGTCACGCATCTGCCCGTAAAGCCAGCCGGTAAAGGCCCGGCTGCGCCCCAACTGGTTCTCGTAAATCCGGCTCTGGCTTTCATGCACGCCCATCGACACACCCGCCCCGAGCGGGGTCAGCAGATGGTCTGCGTCGATATTTTGCTCGTAACAGGCATGCCCGACTTCGTGGATCGTCGAATAGAAACAGTTGAACGGATCCTCGGGATTGGTGCGCGTGGTGATGCGCACATCAAGGCCCGACCCGGAGGAAAACGGATGCACCGCCTTGTCGATGCGCCCATGTGTGGTGTTGTAGCCAAAAGCCTGGGCAAGGGTCGCGCTCAGCTTCAGCTGACCCGCTTCATCGAAGGTCCCGTTCACCCCCTTTGGCGCGGGACGTTCGAGGATGGCCGCGCGCAATTCGGTCAGTCCGGGACGCAGCGCTCCAAACATCGCCTCAAGATCAGCCGCCGTTGTGCCAGGCTCGTAATCCGCAAGCATCGCACCATAGATGTCACCGCCTGCGGCCAGCGCAGCGCCTTCCTGCCGCTTGAGCTTCACAACTTCCTCCAGCACCGGCAGGAACGCGGCCACATCATCCGCGGCCCGCGCATCCGCCCATGTGCCCTGCGCGCTCGACGTCACACGGGCAATGGTTGCGGCAAGGTCGGCAGGCACTTTGCTCGCACGCTCAAAACTGCGCTTGATCTCGCGCAGGTTGGCAGCCGCCACCGCATCAAGCTGGTCCCCATCAATCGCCGCCAGCCATTCCCCCACACGCGGGTCGGTGCGTCGGGCATGCAGAACGGATTCCATCGCCGCCATCTCTTCGGCCCGTTGCGGAGCCGCCCCGCGCGGCATCATGGTTTCCTGATCCCACCCCAGACGCCCGGCCACTTGGGACAACGCCTGCGTGTCGTGATCAAAGGCCATCAACTCATCATAAGGACTCATGCTGTATTCCCTCTCAAAGACGTCGCAATCGGATAGGCCGCCAGAAACCGCGCGCGCAGGATCAGCGCCCATAGGATCACAGCCAGAAACTGGTGCAGGATCGCGACCTGCCAGGGTGCGGCATAAAGCACCGTGACAATACCCATCGCGATCTGCAGCGCCATCGCCGCAATCACCGCATTGAAGGCAAATCGCGTCGTGCCATGGGCCGAGCGTCGTCCACGCAGCCAGACGATCACCGCAAAGATGAACAGCAGATAGCCCGCGACACGGTGGATGAATTGCACAAGCCCCGGGCTTTCAAACAGGTTGCGCCACCACGGCTCGAAGGTGAATGCCGTGGCCGGAAACACCTGCCCGCCCATCAGCGGCCAATCGGTATAGCTGCGCCCGGCATCAATTCCGGCCACCAGCGCCCCGATCAGGATCTGCAGGAACGCAAAGTGCATGAGACCGGTGGACATCGAAAACAGCTTGGCCTCCCGGCCACGCCGCGCCTGCATCAACTCCAGCTCGGGACGGCCCAGCATATAGATGTACCAGGCGATGAACCCTAGGATCACAAAGGCCAGCCCCAGATGCGTGGCAAGGCGATAGCTCGCCACATCGACCATCCCTTCGCCCGTAGTCACGCCACTCGCCACCATCCACCAGCCAATCGCGCCCTGCAAGCCTCCAAGGACGCCAAGACCCAGCAGTCTGGGCGTCCAGCCTGTTGGGATTTTGCGCCGGATAAGGAACCAGAAAAACCCGACCGCCCAGACCACGCCGATCACGCGACCCAATTGTCGATGACCCCATTCCCACCAGTAAATCACTTTGAAATCAGCCAGTTCCATCCACTGGTTCTGAATACGGAATTCGTCGATGGCCTGGTATTTGGCAAATTCCGATTCCCAATCGGCCGCGTTCATCGGCGGGACCGCACCGGTGAATGGACGCCACTCGGTGATCGATAACCCGCTATCGGTCAACCGAGTCAATCCACCCACCGCGATCATCACCACAACCAGTGCAAAGAGCATGCAGAGCCACACCCGGATCGCACCACGCGCGCCGCCCCGGCCCCGATCAATCACGCCGGTCTCGGCCACCTGCTTTTCAGTGGTGCCGACCTCTTCGAAAATGCTGCGGTTCTTTGCCATCCCGGCCCTCGCCCTGTCTCGTCGCTGCGCAACCTAGGCCCAGCCCTGCACAACGTCCAGCGTCAGCGACGCTGCGCCCAGCGGACCATCTGACGCAGCATGCCGTGCAGCGTCTGCACATCGGCGCGGGTCAGGGGCATGCGGCTCCACATATTGCGCAGGTTGACCTTCATGCTGGCCACCTTGTGCTCGGGAAAAAAGAACCCCGCTTCCTCCAGCCGCTCCTCGAAATGGCGGGCCAGATGCTCGACCTCGTCGCCTGTGGCCCAGTCAGTGCCTGCCATCTCGGTGCTGTGATGGGCCACGTCCCCAGCGGCACGCATCCACTCATACCCCACCAGCAGCACGCATTGCGCGAGGTTCAGCGAGGGAAACTCCGGGTTCACAGGAACCGAGATCAACGCATTGGCCTGCGCGATATCCTCATTCTCCAAACCCGCCCGTTCGGGGCCGAACAACACGGCCACATGCTGGCCTTCACCCATGCGGCGGGCGGCATCGGCCATCGCCGCCTCAGGGCTCAGTACCTCCTTGGTGAGGTCACGCAGACGGGCGGTGGTGGCATAGGTATAGGTACAATCGGCCAGTGCGCCTGCCAGCGTGTCGTGCACGCTCGCGCTGTCCAGAACCCGGCCCGCACCACTGGCCATCGCCACAGCCGCCGGATTCGGCCAGCCATCGCGGGGCGCCACGATGCGCATCCGGTCTACACCGAAATTCAGCATCGCCCGGGCCGCCGCCCCGATATTTTCGCCCATCTGGGGCCGTGTCAGCACAAATGTCGGTGTCATATGCGTCCTCTAGCGCAGGGCCACCGCTGTCCACAATCCCTTCATTGTTCTTCAAATATGCGCGCCGCAGGCATAAAAGTTTTTCTTTCCCTGACACTTCCGCTAGAGAACGGCCAAAGCAAAAGGACGACCGAGATGAGCGAGCCCGAACAAGGCCCCGAGCAGCCGCAACTTTACCTGCTGACCCCACCGGTGTTCGAATTGTCCACCTTTCCGGACCTGTTGGCCGCGGTGCTCGACGCACACGAGGTCGCCTGCATCCGTCTCGCCCTTGCCACCTTTGACGAAGACCGGATCGCGCGCGCCGCGGATGCCTGCCGCGCCGTGGCCCATGCCCGCGACGTGGCCATCGTGGTGGCCGATCACAGCGCTCTGGCCGAACGTCTGGGCCTAGACGGCGTGCACCTGACCAGCGCCAAGAAATCTGTGCGCGACGCACGCAAGGCATTGGGACCGGATGCCATCGTGGGCAGCTTTTGCGGCACCTCGCGCCATGACGGGCTGTCTGCGGGTGAGGCAGGGGCAGACTATGTCGCCTTTGGCCCCGTCTCCGGCGTCGGCGATGAGGGCGTGGCGACGGACGACCTGTTCCAATGGTGGTCGGACGTGGTCGAAGTGCCCGTCGTCGCCGAAGGCGGCCTCAGCGTCGACACCATCGCACGCCTTGCGCCGATGACCGACTTTTTCGGCATCGGCGAAGAAATCTGGGACAGCGAAGACCCGGTAAATGCGCTGGCCGCACTCACCGCCCCGCTCACGTAGGGCGGGGGTGTCCCCCGCCCTGCCCGGCTACAGCAGCGTGCGCTCGATCACCCAATAGACGGCGATGCCCGCAATGATCAGTGAGCCGGTCATCGACCAGGCGCGGAACATGACCGGGTATTCCGCCACCAGTTCTTCCACCCCTGTCAGGCGCTCCGCCATGGCCGCACGGCAGCCCAGCCACAGCGCGATGGCCGCCATGGCAATCACCGTCAATTGGCCCAGCTCGACCCCGACATTGAACCCGATCAGCGCCGGAACGAATTGCCCCTCGGGCAGGCCGAACTCGCCCAGCACCGAGGCAAAACCAAGCCCGTGCAGCAGGCCAAATCCAAACACGATCACCGGACGCCAGCGCGTCAACCCACGGGCAAAGATATTCTCGACCGCGACATAAACAATCGAGGCGGCAATCAGCGGCTCGACAATGCTGCCCGGCACATTGACCAGCCCCAGCGCTCCAAGGGCCAGTGTGACCGTATGCGCAAGCGTAAAGGCAGAGATCTGCCACAGGAGCGGCCCCAACTGCGTGGACAGGAAAAACAGGCCCAGAACAAACAGGATGTGATCCAGCCCCTTGGGCAGGATGTGATCAAAGCCCACCGGAATATAGGTCGCAAAGGCCTGCCAGCCTGACGCTGCATCCCCGCCGGTCAGAGCAATGGGCCCGGAACTGCTGCCGCCCGAGATAAATCCGGTGAAAGGCTCCTCGACCCCCTGCTGGCGCAGCACCAAATCACCCGCACCGGCAGGCCAGGACACATCGACGTTGGTTGCACCCTCCGGCAGCGTGCCCATGATCACCAGATCAGAGATGCGCGGCAATTCGCCGTCCGCCACATCCGGTACTTCGACACTCTCAAGGCGCAACGCAACCGACGCGCCATCCACGCTCAGCAGGGGCACAGCGCTCCACCTGTCGACCAGCGCCTCCGCCCGTGCCGCGATGTCCGCATTAGGAAGCGCGCGTAACACATCGTAATCGCTGGCATTTTCGGCGTTGTCTGTGTCATCCACCGCGTCCAGATCAATACCGGACAGCTGTGCTTCGATGTTCACATCCATGTCGAACACAACCGCCCCGTCCTGCAGGGTGAGATCGGTGATGGTGGGCACAACTTCGTGAGCACTGGCCATACCGGCCCAAACCAGCGCACACAGGCTTGACATCACCCCCCAGAGGCGCAGCTTTTGGGCGAATGAAGAAAAGGCTGATGGCATGATGATTTCCCGCTTTGTTTTGATCGTTTGGTGCGCAATTTGCGCGGGCTATGCAAGTGCGCATGAATTCTGGATCGACGCAGAGACATATCAAGTGCCCCCAAGCGGTCAAATTGTAGCCAATCTCAAGAACGGACAGCTGTTTGAGGGCACGCCCCAGGCCTATCTGCCGCGCAACTTCACCCGCTTTGACGTGGTGCAAAGCGACACGCTGCGCCCGGTCGAGGGGCGTCTTGGCGATCGGCCTGCGCTGAATGTGCCGGCACCCGTGGATGGTCTGGTGGCCGTGGTGCACGAAACCACGCCGTCTTTCGTGAATTATGCGGAGTGGGAAAAGTTTCAGAAGTTTGCCGACCACAAGGATTTCAAGGACATTGCCGCGCGCCATGCGGCCAATGGCTTTCCCGCAGCACCATTTCGCGAACGCTATACCCGTCACGTCAAGGCGCTGTTCGGCGTCGGCAGCGGTCAGGGCATTGACCGCGCGGTTGGCCTCAAGACCGAGTTCGTGGCACTTACCAACCCCTATGATCCAGGCTTTGGCGATCAGATGGAGGTGCAGGTGCTCTATCTTGGCCAGCCCCGGGCGGATGCGCAGGTCGAGGTGTTTGACCGCGCAGCCTCGGGCGAAGTCGTCGTGACGCTGCACCGCACCGACGACAATGGCATCGCCCGTATCCCCGTCACGAGCGGTCACAGCTATCTGTTTGATGCCGTCGTGCTGCAGCCGATCCTCGGCGATGAAAAGGCGGTTTGGGATACGTTCTGGGCCGCCCTCACCTTTGCCGTGCCCGCCCGTTAGGCGCGCGCCCGCCCTTGCCTCTGGCGCAGGCGCGGGGCAGACAGGCACCTATGAGCAAACCTGCTGACATCCTGTGCATCGGCTCGGTCCTGTGGGACGTCATCGGCCGTGCGCCGCTGGCGATGCGCCAGGGCTCGGACGTGCCGGGGCGCATCACCCGTCTGCCCGGCGGTGTGGCGATGAACATCGCGATGACCTGCGCCCGCTTTGGCCTCACCCCGGCGCTGCTGACGGCCATCGGGCGCGACGCCGAAGGGGACGAGCTGATCGCCGCCTGCACCGCGCGTGGCATGATCACAGACACGGTCTACCGCTCGGACGATCTGCCCACCGACCGTTATATGGCCGTCGAGGGCGCCAATGGCCTGATCGCGGCCATCGCCGACGCCAATTCGCTGGAAAGCGCAGGAGCCAAGATCCTGCGCCCGCTCAAGGACGGCACCCTCGCCACGCCCGAGGCCCCCTTTGCCGGCCCCGTCGCGCTTGATGGCAACCTTACGGTCGAGTTGCTGAACGAAATCGCGGCCAGCCCGCTGCTGGCACAGGCCGATCTGCGCGTGGCCCCCGCCTCGCCCGGCAAGGCGCGCCGTCTGGCGCCGTTCCTTACCCACGGGCGCGGCACGCTTTACGTGAACCTCGAAGAGGCCGGGCTTCTCTGTCAGGCGCAGTTTGACAGCTCGATGGCCGCCGCTCATGCGCTGATCACCCGTGGTGCGGCGCGCGTGCTGGTCACGGACGGGGGCGGCACCGCCAGCGAAGCCACAGGCGATGATGTGATCAGCGCCACGCCGCCACAGGTGCTTGTCACACGGGTGACAGGTGCGGGTGATACGTTCATGGCCGCCCATATTGCCGCCGAATTGGGCGGGGCGGGACGCAGCGATGCGCTCAAATGCGCACTGAACGCCGCTGCCACTTATGTATCAGGACAAGGCCCGGAATGACCCAATACACACACTCACCCGCCGTTGCCGCCGCACAAAAGGACGGAACCCCAATCGTCGCGCTGGAAAGCACGATCATCACCCATGGCATGCCCTACCCACAAAACCTCGAGGTTGCGCGGCAGGTCGAGGCCGATGTGCGCGCAGGCGGGGCGGAGCCCGCCACCATGGCGGTGATGAACGGCACCCTGCATGTGGGCCTGACGGATGATCAGCTGGAAACGCTCGCGCAAGCCAAGCGGGTGGCGAAACTCAGCCGTGCGGACATGGCGGCCTGCATGGCCACGGGTGGCACCGGGGCGACAACCGTGGCGGCCACGATGATTGCCGCACGCATTGCGGGGATCGCGGTTTTTGCCACCGGCGGGATCGGCGGCGTGCACAAAGGGGCCGAGGGCACGTTCGACATCTCGGCTGACCTGATGGAGCTGGCCCAGACACCGGTGACCGTGGTGGCCGCAGGCGCCAAGGCGATCCTCGACATCCCCAAGACGCTTGAGGTGCTGGAAACCCAAGGTGTGCCGGTGATTGCCTACGGGCAGGACGACATGCCCGCCTTCTGGTCGCGCAGCGCGGGTCTGCCCGCACCGCTGCGTATGGACAGTGCAGCCGCGATCGCAGATGCCCACGCGATGCGCGCTTCCCTTGGCATTCCCGGTGGGCAACTGGTCGCCAACCCGATCCCGACCGAGGCCGAGATTGACCGCGCCACCCTCGCCCCGATCATCGCGCAGGCCACGCGCGATGCGAACACCCACGCCATCACCGGCAAGGGGGTCACCCCCTACCTGCTGCAACGGATCTTCGAGCTGACCGGGGGGCGTTCACTGGCCGCCAATATCGCCCTTGTGCGCAACAACGCCCGCCTCGCGGCCGAAATTGCCAAGCATTTGAGCAATAAGGGGCCCTCTGCCTGACAACCGGGCACAAAGCTGTGGGGCACCCATTGTAGTGGCCACGCGCATCGCCTACCTATCGCACCACCAAGCTGCGGGATGCCGATGAATACCCCCTTTGATCCAGAAAAGCCCCGCCGCCCCGGCCTGTTTTCCCGGCTGCGCGCGTCATTCCTGACCGGGCTGGTGGTGATTGCGCCGGTGGGGCTGACGATCTGGCTGATCTGGACGGTCATCGGCTGGGTGGACGGATTCGTCTGGCCGCTGGTGCCAAATGTCTGGCAGCCCGATTCAATCGTCAACTACTGGCTGGGCAATCCGAGGATCATCACCGAAAACGGTGTGCGCATTCCAAACCCCGATTGGGTAAAGGTGAACGTGCGCGGCGTCGGCGTCATTGTCTTTTTCCTGTTCACCATCTTCATCGGCTGGATCGCCAAGGGCTACATCGGACGTTCGCTGATCCGCTGGGCCGAAAGCCTTGTGGAGCGTACGCCTGTCGTCCGTTCAATCTATTCCGGGATCAAGCAGATATCGGAGACCGTATTTGCCCAGTCCGAGCGCTCTTTCGAGAAGGCCTGCCTGATCGAATATCCGCGCAAAGGCATCTGGGCCATCGGCTTTGTGTCGACCACCACCAAGGGCGAAGTGGCCGAAAGGGGCAATCAGGGCAACCCGATGCTCAGCATCTTTGTGCCGACCACGCCCAACCCCACATCCGGCTTTTTGCTGTTCTTTCCTTCGGATGATGTAATCGAACTGGACATGACCGTCGAAGACGCCGCCAAGCTCGTGATTTCGGCGGGCCTCGTCTATCCCAACGGCAAGGATCCGACGCAGCCGCCGCAGGACTGACGGCCGGGGCCGGACAAGATGATTACCGTTTTAACCAAAAGACGCGTCCTTCGTGCGGTTTGATAATGGCTGGCTAAGAGCTTTTTAACCGAGATGGACAACGGTTTTCGGCACCCAACAGGTCGAAAAAGGATGTTCCCCAAATGAAACGTTTTCTCTCCAGTGCTGCGCTGTGTCTGGTTGCCGCCCCCGTCTTTGCCGTCGATGTGCCTGCGGCCATGACCGGTTTCGCGCAGGATCAGATGCGCAACGTGGCCAGAAATGCCGCGATCATTGACGCCATCATTCGTCAGAACGCGCAAACCGCCGCGCTGAGCGAGGCGGAGATTATCGAACTAGACAACACCTGGCGCTCCGAGGTGGACAGCGGCGAGCGCACCATGATCAACTCGAAATTGAACAACCCTGTGTCCGTGTTCCTCAGCGCACTGGTGGACCGGTCAGACGGCGTGATCACCGAAGTGTTCGTTATGGACGCGCGCGGGCTGAACGTCGGGCAGTCCAGCGTCACATCGGATTTCTGGCAAGGTGATGAGGCGAAGTTCACCGAAACCTACCTCAAGGGGCCGGATGCGATGCACATTTCCGAGGTCGAACTGGACGAAAGCACAAATGCCTATCAGGGTCAGGTGTCGATCACGATCACAGCACCCGGCAGCAGCGAACCGATTGGTGCGGTGACCTTTGGCATTGATGCCACGTCGTTCTTTTGATGTCTCACCAGCGCAGGTGACCAGGCCGCAGGCCCAAAAAAAAACGCCAGCACGAAGCTGGCGTTAAGTTATTGAGGCAGGTTTCATACAGGCAAGAAACCTATCGAGCAGTGCCCTTGTTATACGCAATTGCGCTCAAAGAGTCCAAGCTAAAAGTTTGATAATGCGTAAAGGTCCGACGCCCGCTATTGTTAACAAAACAAGGGCGATTGAGGATTGTTTACGATATGGGGCGGGATTATTTCCAAATTTCACAGGCGCGTTTGGTCGCTTTCAGCGCGATTCTGTTAACCTTTGTGTCAGGGCCGATACAGACACAAGCAGAGCCAAGCCATGGCATAGCTATGTATGGGGAACCTGCACTACCACCGGATTTTGTGTCCCTTCCGCACGCGAATCCCGATGCCCCCAAGGGCGGTACAATTACGCTGGCCAATACAGGCAGCTTTGATTCGCTTAATCCCTACATCCAGAAGGGCAATGTGCCCTGGCAATTGCGGTTTTTGACCCATGAAAGCCTGATGGGACGCAACAGAAACGAGCCATTTGCGCTTTACGGTCTTCTCGCCGAATCGATTGAGGTGCCGGATGACCGGTCCTGGGTCGAATTCACCCTGCGCCCGGAGGCCCGATTCTCTGACGGCTCCCCTGTCACGGTCGAGGATGTGATCTGGTCTTACGAAACACTCGGCACCGAAGGGCATGGCCGCTACCGCTCGCTCTGGACACAAATCGAAAACCTTGAGCAGGTCGGGCCGAACACGGTCCGGTTTACCTTCAACTCCGACAACCGCGAACTGGCCCTGCTGGCCGGTATGCGCCCCATCCTGCAAAAGGCGCAATGGGAGGGCAAATCCTTTGCCGACGGCGCATTGGCCGACATTCCCATCGGCAGCGGACCTTATGTGGTCAGCGACTACGAGGCTGCGCGCAACGTGGTTTTGACCCGCAATGACGACTATTGGGGCAAAGACCTCAACTTCATGCGTGGAACGTTCAACTTTGATGAGATCACCATAGACTTTTACGGCGACGGTGATGTGGTGTTTGAGGCGTTCAAGGCAGGCGACGTATCAGCCGTGCGCGAATTCAACGCCGAGGTCTGGGCCAGCGAATACGACTTTCCCCGCGCCCAGTCCGGCGCGGTCGTGAAGTCCGAGATCAAGCACCAGAAACCCTCGGGCATCACCGGCTTTGTGATGAACACCCGTCGCGCGCCCTTTGACGACTGGCGCGTGCGCGAGGCGCTGATCACCGCGTTCAACTTTGAATATATCAACGACACGCTGACCGGTGGTGCACAGCCGCGCATCACGTCCTACTTTTCCAACTCCCCTCTCGCAATGGAACCTGGCCCTGCCAAGGGTGAGGTGGCCGCCCTGCTCGCCCCATTCAATGGGCGCCTGCTGCCCGGCGTGATGGAAGGCTATGAGCTGCCGCAAAGCGACGGGTCCGCCCGCGACCGCAAAGGCCTGCGCCGCGCGCTCAAACTGATGGAAGAGGCCGGGTGGACCACGCAAGACGGCAAACTGCGCAACCCGGATGGGCAGGCGATGGCCATCACCATCCTGCTTGATCAGCAGCGCACCGAGGACCGCGCCATTGCCGACCTTTACACGCAAGCGCTGAGCCAGATGGGCATCGACATCAAAACCGACCTTGTGGACGGCGCGCAATTCACCGCGCGCACCGCCGCATTTGATTTCGACATGACCTATCACCGCCGTGCGATGTCGCTCAGCCCGGGAAACGAGCAGTATTTCTACTGGGGCTCGGAGGCCGCCGATCAGGAAGGCGCGCCAAATCTGATGGGTGCCAAAGACCCGGCCATCGATGCGATGATTGGCGCCATGCTAAGTGCGCGCACCGCCGAGGACAGCCTTGCCGCCACCCGCGCCCTTGACCGGCTGTTGACCGCCGGGCGCTACGTGGTGCCGTTCTGGCAGTTCACCACGGGCCGCATCGCCCATGTCAAAGAGATGAAACACCCGGATGTGATCCCGATCTATGGCGATGGGCCGGATTGGATGCCGCAATTCTGGTGGTACGAAGAGTAGACCCCGTGCGCGACAAATTGATCGCCGAAGGGGTCGGCACGGCGATGTTGCTGATCAGCGTGATCGGCTCTGGCATCATGGGGGCCGCACTGGCGGATGGAAATGACGCCATCGCCTTGCTGGCCAATGCGATTGCCACGGGCTGCATGCTCTATGTGATCATCACGGTCCTTGGGCCGGTGTCGGGGGCGCATTTCAACCCTGCGGTCACGCTCATGTTCCTTCTTGGGGGGCATATCAGCGCGCGCACGGCACTGGCGTACGTCGCCGCGCAGATTGTCGGCGGCCTGATCGGAGTCTGGGCCGCCCACGCGATGTTCGATCTGCCCATTCTGCAGATGTCCCAAACGCTGCATCGCACGGGCCCTGCACAATGGTTCAGCGAGGTGCTGGCCACGCTTGGCCTGCTCTTCGTGATCTTCGGCGGGTTAAAATCACGCTCCGAAGCGGTGCCGACATTGGTCGCTCTGTACATCACCGGGGCCTACTGGTTCACCGCCTCGACCAGCTTTGCAAACCCGGCTGTCACAATCGCACGCGGTTTTTCTGACACGTTTGCAGGGATTTACCCCGGTCATATCCCGGCGTTTGTCATCGCCCAACTGATCGCCACCATCTTCGCGCACAGGTTGTTTGCAAAGTTTTTCGCGCGTTAAAGGTTGAACCGACCGTGGTTTGCAATAATGTAACGCCGGGGTGGATGTCCGACGTGCGCAGGGACGAACTGCGTCGTATTCTGAGTTCCCGAGCTGGAACCAGACCTAGACTTTACGGGGGTATGCATGAACTGGAATGACCTGACCCAGAACTGGGCCGAAAACTACCGCGCGCTGTGCAAAGAATTTCCCGGGCTCGAACCAAGTGCGATGCCGTTTCTGAAAGCAGATCAGGACCGGTTCGAAAGCTATCTGGCCGCCACCCACGACATGTCGCTGAAAGAGGCACAAGAGGCCTTTGACGCCTACCTGAACCGCGATGACATTCAGGCGCTGCACACCGCCTGACGCATCAGGCCAGCGACGTCACCCACAGGATCAGCGCGTCCTCATCGCTGACCGACACCACGTTGTGGCCCATGGTTGCGTCATAATACGCACTGTCGCCGCGCCGCATCTCGACCGGTTCGTAGAATTCAGTGAACAGGCGGATCACTCCGGTCAGCACATAGAGAAACTCTTCGCCATCATGGCGCACCCAGCCGTCGAATTCGTCCATGCTGCGCGCACGCACGCGGGCACGATAGGGCAGCATCTGCTTTTTGGTCAGCGTTTCGGCCAGCAACTCGTGCTCATAGGTCACTGTGGCCTGCGCGTTCCCTTCGCCTGATCGGGTGAGCACCATACGCCCGTTGATCTGCCCTTTTTCCGGAGGCGTGAACAGTTGCGGGACGGAGATTTCCAGGCCCACGGCAAGCTTTTTCAGTGCCTCATAGGTGGGCGACATCTGGCCGTTTTCGATCTTGGACAGAGTTGAACGGGCCAGTCCCGCCTGCCCTGCCGCCTGTTCCAGCGTCCAGTCACGCGCCTTGCGCAATTCGCGCACCCGTGCCCCCAGATCAAGCGGTTCGGGCATCTCGTCCCCGCCCGTGGCGCGGGCGATTTCGATCAGGGATTTGGGGTCTTTTCCAGTCATGACCACCTCTATATTGCGCGCTCGACAGGCTTGCAACATCGCCCCGTTCACCGTAGCGCTTGGACATGCTCAGCGTTGATCACACCACGCCGTTCCCACCCTGCCCCAGCCCGTTCAACATGGCGGCCCACGTGCTGCGCCGCGCCGAGGCGCTGTCGAACAAAGTGGCGGTGGCCGTGGTGTCTGACAGCCATGTCGAGCGGATGACGTATGGCGAACTTCTGGCAGCCGTACGGGGCACTGGGGCGGGCTATTTGCAGGCAGGCTGCGTGCCGGGTGAGCGGATTCTGCTGCGTCTGGGCAATACGATCGACTTTCCCATCGCCTATCTGGGCGCACTGGCCGTGGGGCTGGTGCCGATCCCGACCTCTGCGGCCCTCACCACAACCGAGGTCGCCCGAATTGTGAGCGAAATGCGCCCCCGCGTGATCCTGCGCGACCCGGCTGTCGCTTCAGCCTCCGGCGCACCCGAGGTGGGGCTGGCCACCTTGCGGGCGATGCGCGCCCTGCCCCCGGCCCCGTTCGAGATGGGTGATCCGGATCGGCTGGGCTACGTGGTCTACACGTCGGGCACCTCTGGCGCACCGCGCGCCGTGGCCCATGCGCACCGGGCGATCTGGGCACGCCAGATGATGCATCAGGGTTGGTACGGTCTGGGAGAGGACGACGTGTTGATGCATGCGGGCGCCTTCAACTGGACCTATACGCTGGGCACTGGCCTGATGGACCCGTGGACATTGGGGGCGACGGCGCTGATCCCGGCGGCAGGCACGCAAGCGGGTGACCTCGGTGCGCTGATGGCCTGGCACAGGACCACGATCTTTGCCGCCGCACCGGGTGTCTATCGCCAGATGATGGCCCACACCGAATTGCCGGCCCTGCCCGCGCTGCGCCATGGATTGAGCGCGGGGGAAAAGCTGCCCCCCACCACGCGCGCGGCATGGATGACCGCCACCGGAACGCCGGTGCACGAGGCCTATGGGCTGTCAGAATGTTCGACCTTTATCTCGGCCTGTCCCGACGCGCCTTGCGACCCGGCAGCCCTTGGGCGTGCGCAGCCCGGGCGGCACATCGCCATTCTGGGCACCGATGGCCCGGTGGCGCGCACCGAACCCGGCGTGATCGCCATCCACCGCGATGATCCGGGCCTGATGCTCGGCTATCTCAGCCATCCCGAAGAGACTTTGGCCAAGTATCAGGGCGAATGGTTCGTGACCGGTGACATGGGCGTCATGCAGGCGGATGGGCAGGTGCATTATCTGGGGCGCAATGACGACATGATGAACGCGGGCGGCTACCGCGTATCTCCTATCGAAGTCGAATCCGTCATGATGGCCGCCCCCGGCATCGTCGCAGCAGGAGCCGCCGAGGTTGAGGTCAAACCCGGTGCCCGCGTCATCGTTGTCTTTTACACCAGCGCCGCACCTCTGGACGAAGACGCCCTGCGCACCTATGTCGAAGCGAACCTTGCCAGATACAAGCAACCGCGCGCCTATATCCGCCTGCCTCAGATGCCCACCGGTGCCAACGGCAAGATCCTGCGCCGCCGCCTGCATCTGTTCTGGCCCAAAAACACGAAAGCCCACTGACATGACCCAAGAGACCTCCACCTCCATCAAGCTCGACATCATGTCAGACCCGATCTGCCCGTGGTGCTATATCGGCAAGGCGCATCTGGACCGCGCATTGGCCGCCCATCCCGATCATCCGTTCGTGATCGAATGGCACCCATTCCAGCTGAACCCCGACATGCCCCCCGAAGGCATGGACCGGCGCGCCTATCTCGAGGGCAAGTTCGGCGGCAAGGAAGGCGCTGTGCGCGCTTATGCTCCGGTGGTGGAGAGTGCGGAAAAGGCGGGCCTCAAGATCGACTTTGAGGGGATGAAGCGCACCCCCAACACGATGGACGCCCACCGCCTGATCCACTGGGCCGGGATCGAGGGCAAACAGACCGCCGCCGTATCCGCCCTGTTCAAGGCCTATTTCGTCGAGGCGCGCGACATCGGCGATCACGAAGTCCTGGCCGACATTGCGGACAGTATCGAAATGGACGCGGCCGTAGTCACCCGCCTTCTGGCCTCGGATGCGGACCGCGACGACATCGCGGCGCGCGACACCCACAGCCGGCAGATGGGGATCAATTCGGTACCTACTTTCATTGTCGGCGGCAAACACGCGGTGCCCGGTGCGCAACCGCCCGAGCTTTGGGCAAAAGTCATTGATGAACTGCGCGCGGGCGCGGCGTGACCCAACGTAAACAACTATAAATTGCCCAAACGGTCAAAATTCAACTATTAGTCGTTGCGCGCGGACGGCCCACCCGCCAATGTGACGCGCATTCGCGTCGAGACGATTCCAGAACGGATGGGCCGTGACCACTCCACAGGGCAAGCAATTGGGCAAGGTCGAATTCATTGCATTGATGGCGATGATGTTCGCCACCATTGCGTTTTCCATCGACGCGATGATGCCCGCCCTGCCCGACATCTCGGCCGACATTGCGCCGTACGGCGTGGCACAGGCCGCGCTGGTGATGACCTTTTTCGTGATCGGCATGGGAGCAGGCACATTCTTTACCGGGCCCCTGTCTGACGCCTATGGGCGCAAACCGGTGGTCTATGCAGGCCTCGCCATCTATGCGCTTGGGGCTGTGCTCAGCTGGATGGCCCCGACGCTTGAATTGATGCTGGCGGCCCGCGTGCTGCAGGGCCTCGGGGCGGCGGGTCCGCGCGTTGTTTCATCGGCCATCATCCGCGACCTCTACTCCGGGCGCGCCATGGCCAGCATCATGTCCCTGACCATGGTGGTGTTTTTGCTGGTGCCGGGCGTTGCCCCTTTGATCGGCGCGCTCATTGCGGATGCATTTGGCTGGCGGGCGATCTTTGCGGCCTTCCTGATCTTTGGCGTTGTGCTGTTCGTCTGGTTTTCGCTGCGGATTTCCGAAACCCTCCCGCCCCAAGCGCGACGGCCCCTGCGCGTGCCCTTGATGGCGGATGCCGTGCGGCAGATGTTTGCGCACAAGACAGTACGTCTGTCGATCTTTGTGCAGACCCTAATGCTGATGACGCTGTTTTCGGTTCTGACGATGGTGCAGCCGATCTTTGATGTGACCTTTGGGCGAGAGGAAAGCTTTCCCCTGTGGTTTGGCGCAATTGCGCTGTCATCCGGTGTGTCGAGCCTGCTGAACGCGGCGATTGTCGGGCGGTTTGGCATGCGGCGGCTGGTGACGTGGGCGCTTGCGGCGCAGATCGTTGTGTCCGGCGTCTTTGTGCTGTGGATACTGGCGGGTCTGCCCTATTGTTTTTACTTCTTCCTGTTCTGGCTTTGGGGCGTGATGTTTCAGGGTGGGCTGACGGTGGCCAATCTGAACGCCATCGCGATGGAGCCGATGGGCCATATCGCGGGCATGGCCGCCTCGGTGATCGGGGCGGTGTCGACGGTAATCGGGGGCCTGCTCGCCTCTCCGGTGGGGCTGCTGTTTGACGGCACGCCGCTGGCGCTGATTGTCACGGTGATGCTGACCAGTTCCTTCGCGTCGGTGCTGATGCAGTTCATGCGCCGCGCCGAGGCTGCTGAAGAATTGGCCTGACCCGACCAAAAGCTCCCGCCCGTCCCTCAGGTGCGCGCTTTCTTCTTCTTTTCGACGGCGATCACCTTTTCGGCCAGGTCGCGGGCAATGGCAAAGGCGCCCTTGATCTTGTCACTGTCCTTTTTCCAGTCCCGGCGCACCACGATCTTATTGTCCTTGACTTTGGCCAGCCCGCGTTGGTCCTGGATAAAGGTCACAAGACCCTCGGGCGAGGCAAACTTGTCGTTGTGGAACTGCACTGTCGCCCCCTTTGGCCCGCCATCGAGTTTGGCGATGCCCGCGCGTTTGCACATCGCCTTGATGCGCACGACCAGCATCAGCGTGTTCACTTCCTTGGGCAACGCACCAAAGCGGTCGATCAGCTCAGCGGCAAAGCCTTCGAGTTCAACTTTGGTGCTCAACCCACTGAGACGACGATACAATCCCAGACGAACGTCCAGATCAGGCACGTACGCTTCGGGGATCAGAACCGGCACGCCGAGGTTGATCTGTGGCGCCCATTGTTCATCCGCCTCGGAAAGGCCCTCCATCTCGCCGGCCTTGATCTTGGCAATCGCTTCTTCCAGCATGGATTGGTACAACTCGAACCCGACATCCCGCATCTGGCCCGACTGTTCCTCGCCCAAGAGGTTCCCGGCCCCGCGAATATCAAGGTCCTGAGAGGCGAGCGTGAACCCGGCACCGAGCGTATCAAGACTGCCCAGCACCCGCAGCCTTTTTTCCGCCGTGGCCGTCAGTTTCGCGCGCGGTTTGGTGGTGAGATATGCATAGGCGCGGGTTTTCGAACGCCCAACCCGCCCGCGGATCTGGTAGAGTTGCGCAAGACCGAACATGTCAGCCCGGTGCACAATCATCGTGTTGGCCGTCGGAATATCGAGGCCGGATTCCACAATTGTGGTCGCCAGCAGCACGTCAAACTTGCCGTCATAGAACGCGTTCATGCGGTCATCGAGCTCGCCTGCGGCCATTTGCCCATGGGCGACCACATAGGTCAGTTCGGGCAGCTGTTCCTTCAGGAATGCTTCGATCTCGGGCAGGTCCGAGATGCGCGGCACCACGTAAAACGACTGCCCACCGCGATAGTGTTCGCGCAGCAGCGCCTCGCGGATGGTGACCGTGTCGAATTCCGAGACATAGGTGCGGATCGCGAGGCGATCGACGGGGGGCGTGCCGATGATGGACAGATCGCGCACGCCAGTGAGGGACAATTGCAGCGTGCGCGGGATCGGGGTCGCGGTCAGCGTCAGCACATGCACGTCGCTGCGCATCTGTTTCAGCCGTTCCTTGTGGGTCACGCCGAATTTCTGTTCCTCGTCGATGACAAGCAGGCCAAGGTTCTGAAACTTCACACCTTTTGCCAGCAGCGCATGGGTGCCAACCACGATGTCGCAGGTGCCCTTGGCCATGGCGTCGCGCGCGTCGTTCGCGTCCTTGGCGCTGACAAAGCGGCTGAGCTGGCGCACGTGGATGGGAAATCCACGAAACCGTTCAGCAAAGCTTTTGTAGTGTTGCCGCGCCAGCAGGGTTGTGGGCGCAATCACAGCGACCTGCACGCCCGACATGGCCGCGACAAAGGCCGCGCGCATCGCCACTTCGGTCTTGCCAAAGCCCACATCGCCGCAGATGAGCCGATCCATCGGCGCGCCGCTGGTCAGATCGTCGATCACGGCCCCAATGGCTGTCAGTTGGTCGTCCGTCTCGTCATAGGGAAAGCGCGCTGAAAATGCGTCCCACATGCCCGGTGGCGGTTCCAGCACCGGTGCCTTGCGCAATGCGCGTTCGGCCGCAATGCGGATCAGCTTGTCAGCCATCTCGCGGATGCGTTCCTTGAGCTTTGCCTTCTTGGACTGCCATGCGCCCCCGCCCAAACGATCCAGCAGCCCCTCTTCGTGGCCGTATTTCGACAGGAGTTCGATATTCTCGACCGGCAGGTACAGCTTTGATCTTTCGGCGTATTCCAGCAGCAGGCATTCATGGGCGGCGCCTGCGGCGGTGACCACCTCCATCCCCTGATAGCGCCCGATCCCGTGATCCACATGGACCACCAGATCGCCAGGCGACAGCGATTGGGTCTCGGTCAGGAAATTCTCCGCCCGGCGCTTGCGTTTGGGTGCACGGATCAGGCGGTCGCCCAGCACATCCTGTTCGGAAATCACCGTCAGTCCCGGTGCCTCGAACCCGTGCTCCAGCGCCCAGACCACCAGATGCAGCCCGCGTTTGCCGATGCGGGTGGCGTCCGCGATGGGGATGACCTCGGCCAGCCCCTCATCCTCGATCAACCCGGTCAGGCGTTCGCGGGCACCGTCGGAATAGCTCGCCACCACAACCGGACCACTGTCCATTTTTGCATTAATATGATCCGCCAACGCAGCAAAAAGGCTGATGGATTCCTGTTGCCGTTCGGGCGAGAAATTGCGACCGATCCGTCCCCCGGCGTCCGTGACGCCTAGTCCTGTGGATTGCGGCAACGCGCTGAATTGCACGACGCGCCGCTCTGCCACGGCCACCTCCCACGCGCCATCATCCAGATAAAGCCCCTCGGGTGGTGCAGGTTTGTAGACCGAGTCCATCTTTGAGCGATGCGCCATCGCCAATCGGCGGGTCTCGTACTGATCGGCAATGCTCTCCCACCGCGCCAGCCGCGTTGGCGTCACCTGATCATCGAGCGAAATTGTGGCGTCCGGCACGTAGTCAAACAGCGTTTCCAATTGTTCATGGAAAAACGCCAGCCAATGTTCGGCGCCCTGATGCTTGCGCCCCGCGCTGATCGCCTCATAGAGCGGATCGTCCGTGCCTGCCGCCCCGAATTCCAGCCGGTAAGACTGGCGGAACCGCGTCACGGCAGCCTCGTCCAGGATCACCTCGGACACAGGCGCCAATTCGACCAGGTCCAGTTTTTCCGTGGTGCGTTGGGTAATCGGATCGAACCGGCGCGCGCCGTCCAGCACATCGCCAAACAGATCGAGCCGCACGGGGCCCAGATCGCCGGGCGGATAGATGTCGATGATGCCGCCACGCACGGCATAATCGCCGGGCTCCATCACCGTGGGGCTTTGCACAAATCCCATGCGCACAAGGAAATGCCGTAGCGCGTTTTCATCCACACGCCCTCCGACCCGGGCCGAAAACGCCGCCTCGCGCAGCAGATCGCGCGCAGGCACGCGCTGACTGGCCGCATTGATGGTGGTGAGCAGCACGAATTTCTCGGGCATCCCGTGCACCAGGGCCGCGAGCGTGGCCATACGCTGCGCCGAGATGTCCGCATTGGGTGACACCCGGTCGTAAGGCAGGCAATCCCAGCTCGGAAAGACCAGAACCGGCATGGCGGGCGCAAAGAAGCGCAACGCGCCCTGCATCGCCGCCAGCCGCTTGTCATCGCGCGCTACATGCAGCACGGGGCCGCGGGCTGCGACCTCATCAAGGATCAGCTTGGCGTCAAAGCCCTCGGGCGCGCCCGATACGGTGATATGATCTGGCTGGCTCATGCACTCTTGGGTGGTGATGGGAAACGAGGGCCTTCAATTGGGGCAACGCCCCGTCGTGTCAACTGCCGAAGGGGCCGACGGACATGTTTTGATACATCCCCCAGAGGGCCGTGACAAAAATTGCGACCATCCCGATGGCCTGAACATAGGTGCGATGGCGCGACAACCGCTTCCACAGCAGCTCGCCCTGCGCCTCTTCGGACTGGATCAGGCGGGCGGTGGACAGGTTCAGCGCGCCAACGATGGACATGGGAAAGCCCAGCAGAAAGACGGCCTGCGCAAATTCGACCCGGTAGACAAAGCCGAGCAGCGCAAGGCCCGTCAGGATGAAACAGGTGAGCCCCAACAGCCACAGGCCCGAGACATTGCCAATAAACAGCAGACGGTTGGTGTTGATGCGCACCAGATCGTCCAGATCGTCCGAGGCCTGCCCGCCATAGCGCCGCGCGCGCGCCACCATGTCGTAAGGGACACCCAGAACCCAGTGACTGGCCGTTGACCACACCACGGCCAGCGCGATCCAGAACCACAGGTTCGAGAAAGATCGCATGTCGATGAGTTCAAAGATGGTTTCGTGCCAGTCCACGCGTCGCCTTCGATGCCTGTCACGGGCGTTACCCGTTTGATTGGCGACCCTCTTAACCTGCAAGGGCGGCGATGCCTAGACTTGGCAAGCGTTAAAATCCATGCCACCCATGCCCTGTCAACCAAAGTGGACATGCAGATGCGCCCGACCCAAGCCCCCTTTCCCGCCACGCGCCTGCGCCGCACCCGCGCGACCCCCGCCATACGGGGCCTCGTGCGGCAGAACACGCTGACGGTGGACGATTTCATCTGGCCGGTCTTTGTGCGCAGCGGCGAGGGGATCGAAGAGCCCATTCCTTCGATGCCCGGCGTCTTTCGCCGCTCGGTCGACAAGGTGGTCGAGGCCGCGCGCGCGGCGGCTGATCTGGGCATCCCGGCGATCTGCATCTTTCCCTACACAGGGATCGAAGAGCGGACCGAGGACTGCGCAGGCGCCTGGGATCCGGACAATCACGCCAACCGCGCCATCCGCGCGATCAAGGCCGCGGTCCCCGAGATCGGGATTATGACCGATGTGGCGCTCGATACCTACAATATCAACGGCCATGACGGCTTTGTCGAAGATGGCGAGATCGTCAATGACCGCACGATTGAGGCGTTGGTCAAGATGACGCTGGCCCAGGCCGAGGCGGGTGCGGACATCATCGGGCCGTCGGACATGATGGACGGGCGGATCGGGGCGATGCGCACCGCCCTTGAGGCGGCGGGCCATCAAAAGGTGATGATCCTCAGCTATGCGGCCAAATACGCCAGCGCGTTCTATGGCCCGTTCCGTGATGCCGTCGGCGCCAGCGGCGCGCTGACGGGGGACAAAAAGACCTATCAGATGGATCCGGGTAACTCGGACGAGGCCATGCGCCTGATCGAACGCGATCTGGCCGAAGGAGCCGACATGATCATGGTCAAACCCGGCCTGCCTTACCTCGATATCTGTCGCCGCGCGCGCGACACTTTCGGCGCGCCGACCTTTGCCTATCAGGTGTCGGGCGAGTATTCGATGATCAAGGCCGCCGCGCAGCAGGGCTGGATCGACGAGGACCGGGTGATGCTGGAAAGCCTGATGGCGTTCAAACGGGCGGGCTGTGATGGCATCCTGACCTATTTCGCCCCCGCTGCGGCGCGCCTGCTCAAGGGCGCATGACGCAGCATCGGGGCAGCTGCCACTGCGGCTTTGTCCGCTTTGCCGTTCGGGCCGAAATCGATCACGCGCGCATCTGCAATTGCAGCATCTGCCACAAACGTGGCGCACTGATCTTTCGGGTGCCGGAGGACGCAGTGACCCTCGACACACCCCTGTCCGACCTCACGCTCTACACATGGGGTTCGCAGACCGCCAAGGACTACTTTTGCCCGCGCTGCGGCATCCTGCCCTTCCGCCGCCCAAGCGCACCGACAAGGGCGGAACAGGCCCAAGGCATTGCGCCATTCGACGGCTGGGCGATCAACTTGCGTTGCCTTGACGGTTTTGATGCAACCACCCTGCCCGTACAATATATCCCCGGCGCAGACATCCTCCCGGACCGTTAAGCCCACCCCTTCTCTTTTTCAAAAAACCCCAGGGGGTGAGTCTGCGGCCAGCAAACGCTCCCGGGGGAGCGTCTGAGCAGGCGAACGGCGGAGCCCGGGCGCGGCACGCGACGGGGGCAGAGCCCCCTC
Source organism: uncultured Tateyamaria sp. (assembly GCF_947503045.1). Lineage (GTDB taxonomy): Bacteria > Pseudomonadota > Alphaproteobacteria > Rhodobacterales > Rhodobacteraceae > Tateyamaria. Next base: position 1,540,377 of record NZ_CANNCF010000001.1, on the reverse strand, counting down.
TACAAATACTCCCTTCCATCAACAGCAAAATCCCGCCAAAGCGGCGCAAGGGCGTGACAGCACACACCAATGGGCGTATGATTGCGCCAAGCGCGGGCAAACCGCGCACCTCTAGAGCAATACAGGCGGTTCAAACATGACACATTCAGGTATGTCGCGGCGTGTCTTCACGCTCGGCGCAATGGCATCTACAGGCGCGCTGGCGGCCTGTGGCAACGGGGTCGGCAGCCGGGGCAGCGTGACCATCGATGCGCGGGTCGGCGCCACACTGGAAGAGATGTATCGCAGCTATCCCAACACGCGCCAACTGGCACAGAATGCCGACGGCATGCTCGTCATGCCACTGGTGACCGAGGCCGGGTTTGGCTTTGGCGGGGCCTATGGGCGCGGCGCGCTGCTCGTCAACGACGTCACGGTCGATTACTATTCGGTGGTCAAAGGCTCAGGCGGTCTGCAGATCGGCGCCCAGCAATTTGCCCACGTTCTGTTCTTCATGACCAACGAGGCGCTGACGAACTTCCGCCGTTCACCTGGCTGGGCCGCGGGCGCAGATCTGGAGTACGTGATCTCCGATCAGGGGGACAGCGTGGCAGCAGATACGACGACAACCTTGTCTCCGGTTCTGGCAGCCGTGTTTGCGCGCGCCGGCCTGCGCCTTGGCGCAACACTAGAAGGCACCAAATACACGCGCATCATTCCGTGACGGTCGCGACCGCGGAAGCAGTCGCGCCTAATGGCAAGGGTCATTTTTACAAAGGAAAAGCGACCAGCCACAAGGTCTATCCATAAAGCAATCAACAATGGGTTGGTGGGCGGACGCCTTTGCCGTCAGGCAAACAGAGCCGCCCGCCGACACCAGCCTATCCTGATGCTTGCAGACGCTTGAACAGGCTCGACGTGTCCCAACGCCCGCCACCCATTTTCTGCACATCCTTATAGAACTGATCGACCAGCGCCGTGACCGGCAGGCTCGCGCCATTCTCATCCGCGGTATCCAGGCAAATGCCCAGATCCTTGCGCATCCAGTCCACCGCGAACCCGTGTTCGAAATGATCATCCAGCATCGTCTCATAGCGGTTGGCCATCTGCCACGACCCTGCAGCGCCCTGGCTGATCACCTCCACCACAGCGCGGCCATCCAGCCCCGCCTTGTCGGCAAAGTGCAGCGCTTCGGACAGGCCCTGTACCAGACCGGCAATGGCGATCTGGTTGCACATCTTGGTCATCTGGCCCGCACCGCTTTCGCCGATCCGACGACACAGCTTGGCATAGGGTTGCAGGATCGGTTCCGCGCGCGCATAGGCACCTGCATCCCCGCCACACATGATCGACAGCGCGCCATTCTCGGCCCCTGCCTGCCCACCCGAAATCGGCGCGTCGATAAACCCGACCTGGGCCGCGTCAGCCGCCGTGTATAGCTCGGCCGTAACCGCCGCCGAAACGGTGGTGTGATCGACAAAGACAGTGCCATTGTCCATGCCGGCAAATGCCCCGTCCGGCCCAAGGCAAACAGAGCGCAGATCATCGTCATTGCCAACGCAGGACAACACAAATTCCGCCCCCGCTGCGGCTTGGCGTGGCGTGGTGGCCATCGCCCCGCCATGGGCCTTGACCCAGTCTTCGGCCTTGGTCGCCGTGCGGTTATAGACCGTCACCTCGTGCCCTGCCTTTTGCAGATGCCCCGCCATCGGCGCACCCATGACGCCCAAACCCAGAAATGCCAGCTTTGCCATGATCTTCCTTTACCTTTTGCGCCAAGCCCCGCTTGCGCTTGTCCGAATGTCTACCTAACAGTCATGGGCCAAGGGTCAACGTCAGAGCAAGAGGGGACGACATGGCAGTGGTGTTTCAATGGCTGGTGCGGCTGACTGCAGTGCTTATTGTGCTGGCCGTTGTGGGCATCAGCCTTGTCTACTACCTCGCCGCGCGCTCTCTGCCCAATTACGATGCAATTGTGCGGGTGCCCGGCATCAGTGACACGATCGAGATCGTGCGCGACAACGCCAACGTCCCCCATATCTTTGGCGAGACGGACACGGACGTGTTTCACGGGCTTGGCTTTGCCCACGCACAGGACCGGCTGTGGCAGATGATGATGCTGCGCCGCACAGCGCAAGGGCGGCTGAGCGAGCTGTTCGGCACCGCCACGGTCGAAGTGGACAGCTTTATCCGCCGCCTCGACATCTACCGCCTCGCCGTTCAATCGGTCGAGGCGCAGGACCCGGCCACGCTGGCCGCGCTCGAGGCCTATTCCGCCGGGATCAACGCCCGCCTTGATCAGATCAACGCCGAGGCTCTGGGGCGCGGTGCACCCGAGATGTTCCTGTTCAAGACCGCGCTGGCCCCGTGGCGTCCCGCCGACAGCCTTGCCATCACCAAGCTGATGGGCCTGCAACTCTCCAGCCACATGAGCGAAGAGATCCTGCGCGCGCGCATGTCGCTGGCATTGGACGACCCGGCCCGATTGGCCGATATCCTGCCTGACGTTCCGGGTGAAGGCATCGCCAGCCTGCCGGAATATGCCTCCCTTGTGCCGGGCGCCCTACCCTCCTTTGCACGTGTCGCACCCGACATCCCGCATCCCCTGTCCCCGTTCCGCCCGCGCGGTTTTGCCGGGGCCTCCAACGCCTGGGCGGCAGCGGCCTCACGCTCGGCCTCGGGGGGTACTCTGCTCGCTAATGATCCTCACTTGGGTTTCTCGGCCCCTGCCGTCTGGTATCTGGCCCGGCTCGAGCTGAGTTCAGGCGGCGTGATCGGCGGCACCATTCCGGGCATCCCCGTTGTACTGACAGGCCGCTCGGACCGGCTCGGCTGGGGGGTGACAACGGCCTATGTGGACGATCAGGACGTGCTGATCGAAGAATTGAACCCCGACAACCCCCAGCAATACCGCACGCCGGACGGGTTCAAAGAATTCGAACAGCGCGACTCGATCCTGCAGATCAAGGATGCCGATCCGGTCACCCTGACCCTTCGCTGGAGCGACAATGGCCCCATCCTGCCCGGCAGTTTCCGCAACCTCGACACGGTGACACCGCCGGGTCATGTGGCAGCCCTCAGCTGGACAGTGCTCAGCCCGCGGGACACTTCCGTGCAGGCAGGCATGAAGATCATGATGGCCCAGACCGTGGCCGAGGCCATCGCAGCGGGTGAGGAGTATATCGCCCCGGCCCAGAACCTGACCCTCGTGGATCGCGGCAGCATCGCGATGAAAACCATCGGCGCCGTGCCCAAACGCAACGAGGCGCACCAAAGCCAGGGGCGGATGCCGTCGCTCGGCGCGCGGGGCGAAAACCGTTGGGAGGGGCGCATGGCCTACGCCTCCAATCCCGGTTTCGTGGCCCCCGTGGGCGGTATCCTCGGCAACACCAACAACAAGACCATCGACCGCCCCTTTCCCAATCACGTGAGCTTTCTCTGGGGCGATACCCAGCGCGTACAACGCTGGCGGCGGCTGATGCAGGCGCGCGAGGTGCACACCCGCGACAGTTTCATCGAAGCGCAGCTTGATACGGTTTCCTTCACCGCACGCACGCTTTTGCCCTTCATGGGGGCCGAACTGTGGTTCACGGGCGAGGCCGCACCCGCAGGCACGCCCGAGCGTCAACGCCAGCGCGCCCTCGCCCTGCTCGCCGAATGGAACGGCGAAATGAACGAACACTGGCCCGAGCCGCTGATCTATGCCGCGTGGTTGCGCGCCCTGCAGGACCGGCTGGTGCAGGACGAATTGGGCCCGCTCGCCGACACGCTGACCCATCCCGAACCGCTCTTTCTGGAACGCGCCTTTCGCAATGTGGACGGGGCCGCCGTGTGGTGCGACGTGCGTCAGTCCGCCCCGGTCGAGACCTGCGCCGACATGGCCCGCCTTGCGCTCGATGACGCGCTGGTCTGGATCAACGAAACCTGGGGCACGCAGCTCGAATCGTTACGCTGGGGCGATGCCCATCAGGCCACCCACGACCATCAGGTGCTGGGCGAGGTGCCGGTGCTCAAACATTTCGTCAACATCCGCCAATCGACGTCCGGCGGGGACAACACGCTGCAGCGGGGCCTGACCCGGGGCACCGGGGCCAACCCGTTCCATAATGTGCATGGTGCGGGTTATCGCGGAGTCTATGACTTCGCCGATCCGAACTCGTCGGTCTTCGTGATCTCGACCGGCCAGTCGGGCCATTTCCTGTCACGCCACTATGACGATCTGGCCCAGCTCTGGCGGCGTGGCGAATACATCCCGATGTCTCTGGACGAAGGGCTTGCACGCGCTGCAGCCGTCGGTGTGACGCGGCTCGAACCTCTGAAATGAAGCACGCCTTGCCCTTCATTGTTCCAAATATATGCACATGACCACGCTGCTCTTCAACAAACCCTTCGGGGTGCTGTCGCAGTTCACCGACAAGGGCACCGAAGGCTCCCCCCGCCCGACGTTGTCGGCCTATGTCGGCGTCCCCGGCGTCTACCCGGCCGGCCGTCTGGACCGCGATAGCGAGGGGCTGATGGTGCTGACCAGCGACGGCGCATTGCAGGCACGGATCGCCGATCCGAAATTCAAGGCGCCCAAGACCTATTGGGTGCAGGTCGAAGGTACAATCACCGAAGACGCGCTAAAGGCGCTGGCCAATGGCATAACGCTCAAAGACGGCCCCACCCGGCCCGCCAAGGCCCGCGCCATCGCCCCCCCAAATATCTGGGACCGCGACCCGCCCATCCGCGTGCGCAAATCCGTGGCCGACAGCTGGCTGGAACTGACCATCAAAGAGGGGCGCAACCGGCAAGTGCGACGGATGACGGCACATGTGGGTTTCCCGACCCTGCGGTTGATCCGCGTGCGGATTGGCGACTGGGGGCTAGAGGATCTCGCGCCCGGGCAATGGCGGCACATCACAACTCACTGAAAACCAAGCAACACGTCCTGTTTCACAATTCGATTGGGAAAGCGCGCAATGCCAGGCATCGCGAGGATGGCTGCCACTTCAGGGTCATGATGTCGGATAGACAGAATCTTGGTAAAGGCGTCTTCCTTAGGCCAGAACCAACGGATATCTCTCAAACACATACGCAAATCTTGCTCAACCATGTCCTTGGAATTGATCGGCGAGCTCTCCGTTCGCGATAGGATGAACCGCGCCAAGGTGGCGGCCTGTGCGTCCGACAGTCTCGCCACACATGCATCAAACAGAGTACTTTGATAAATGAGATACATGTCGCTGATGAGGGCCGAAGGTAACAACTTCGCAAATTTCTTCTTGTCCAAAACAAGGACGGAACGCGCCTCCAAGCTGTGTTCAAGTGCGCGCACATAGCCCAGACCAAGCGATTGTGGCGATTTTTGAATACCCATCGCATCAAAGTAGTATTGGCCGACGACGGTGTGGTTGTCTGCCGATTGTGCTGTGCTCGATTCCGAGTGCAGCAGGGACAAGATGCCTACCAAAAGAGAAAACAGGAGTGCCCGCATATATCGCCACCATCAATTCTGATGTCGGCATAGGCCTGTCATGAGGCTTAGCCATGGCACCCGCCTGTCGTTTCTTGGGCAACCTACTACCTGATCCGGCATTTGGTCTCGATTGACCGGCGGACGGCTGACCCAAGTGTGAGCGTTGCTCACAGCCCCTCGAACCGCGCCTTCTGGATCGCGCTCCAGCGCACGTCGAACTCGAACCCGTCTTCGCCTTGTCGTTCGTCCTCGACGACATCCTGATCGAACAGCCACGCCCGTTTGCGCCCCTCGGCAAAAGGCAGGGCCAGCGTTTCGGTTGTGACCGTCGCCTGCAACGCCCCTGCCACATGGTCCAGCAGCGCTTCGATCCCCTCGCCTGTCAGCGCGGAGATGGCAAAGACGTCGTCTTCGCGCTCTGCCCGGGCGCGGGCGGCATCGGCGGCGTCTTGGGGGAGTGCGTCGAGCTTGTTCCAGACCTCGATCTGCGCGCGATCCGTGCCGACGCCCAGATCGGTCATGATCGCGGCCACGTCTTCGGCCTGTGCTTCGGTCTCGGGGTGCGAGATGTCGCGGACATGGACGATGATGTCAGCGGCCAGCACTTCCTCAAGTGTGGCGCGGAAGGATGCGACCAGTTCGGTGGGCAGATCAGAAATAAAGCCGACCGTGTCCGACAGGATCACCTCGGGGCCACCGTCCAGTTCAACCCGGCGCATCGTCGGATCAAGCGTGGCAAACAGCATGTCCTTGGCCATCACATCCGCCCCGGTCAGGCGGTTGAACAGGGTGCTTTTGCCCGCGTTGGTGTAACCCACCAGCGCGACAATAGGGTACGGCACCTTTGCGCGGGCGGCGCGGTGCAGGCTGCGTGTCTTGACCACCTTGTCCAGTTGACGGCGCAGGCGCACGAGTTGCGTGTCGATGGCGCGGCGGTCCGCCTCGATCTGCGTCTCACCGGGACCACCAACAAAGCCAAGACCGCCACGCTGACGTTCCAGGTGGGTCCAGGCGCGCACCAGCCGCGTGCGCTGGTAGCTGAGCGCGGCCATCTCGACCTGCAACACGCCCTCACGGGTGGCGGCGCGGTCCGAGAAAATCTCGAGGATCAGGCCCGTGCGGTCGAGCAGTTTGACCTTCCACGCCCGTTCCAGATTGCGCTGCTGCACGGGCGTGACGGGGCCGTCGATCAGAACCAGTTCGATCTCTTCGTCATGCAGGCGTTTGGCCAGTTCGTCGATCTTGCCCGAGCCGAAAAGCAACCCCGCCTGCGGACGCGCGAGGCGCACGATCTCTGATCCGACCACGTCAAGTTCGGGCAGCGCATGGGCCAACGAAACAGCCTCGGCCAGCGCAAGCGAGGCCTCGCGCCGGTCCGGATCTGACTTGATTTCTGGATGGATCACCCATGCGCGGGTGACATCAGGTGCGGTTTCGCTCAAGAGGCGTCTTCGCCCTCATAGAGGCTGATCGGCTGGCTGGGCATGATCGTTGAAATCGCGTGTTTGTACACAAGCTGGCTTTGACCATCACGACGCAACAACACGCAGAAGTTGTCAAACCACGTGATAACGCCTTGCAATTTCACACCATTAATCAGGAAAATGGTCACGGGCACCTTGGTCTTGCGCACGTGGTTCAGGAACGCGTCCTGCAAATTCTGTCTGTCCGAAGCCATTTCGGTTCGCCCTTATATTCTTGCCTGGCCTGCGGATCAGACCGTCCCTCAAGCCTGAGTATGTCGTGGGGTTTCAGAAGATTCCACCCCAAAAAACAGTCCGTTACGGACCTGTTGCCAAAGCCCGCCTAACCGCGCCACAAATCCGGTGTCAAAAGCGCGATGATGGCAAGCATCTCAAGCCGCCCCAGCACCATGGCTGCAACAAAGATGCCCTTGGCCGTGCCGCCAAGTTCGACCAGCGCAATGGGCGTGCCCGCCGCCACTTCCAAAAGCGGGCCGGTGGTCGACAAACCTGCCACCACAATCACAAGGCTGGTTTCAAAAGCGACGCCTGTGGCCGTCAGTGCGATGGTCAGAAAGGCCAGCGTCAGGGCAAAGAGCATGAAGAAGATCCAGGCGATAAACGCCCCGCCCTTTTGCAGCCGCCGCCCCATCGGATTGCCTCCTGAAACGGAGGACGGATGCACCAGCCGCTCCATCTCGTGCAGGCCGTTGAGGTAAAGGGCAAAGACCCTGAGCAGCTTGACCCCGCCCGCGGTTGTTGCCACCCCGCCCCCGATCACAGCCAGCCCCATCAGCAACAGCCCCGGCGTCGACAGACCAGACCAGGCCTGCGCCTCGCCCCAGTTGGCCGAGGTAAAGCCGGTGGTGGTCAGAAAGGACAGAACCGTAAACGCGCTGCCCCAAAAGGCGCGCGCGGCACCCAGCAGGTCGTCTTCGGCGCTGACATCGACGGCCCCAAGGAAATGCCGGAAAAACAGCACAGCCGGTACGATGATCACCAGCGCGATGCCGATCCGGAATTCCGGGTCATTGCGCAGCCCCCCGGTGTCCGAGGTCACCGTGTCCGTGGAAAACGTCAGCCGGGACAGCGCGAACAGCATGAACAGCAGCATGACCGCCTCGCCCACAACGCCTGATCCGGACCCGGTCAGCCCGCCAACCGGCGAAATGCCCGAGGTCGCCATGACCGACATCGCGTGACACAGCGCCACCAGCCCGGAATCTCCGCCCACCGCCAGCAATATCCACAAAAGCAGTGTCAGCGCGCCGTAGATCGGCACCAGAACCGCGCTCACCTTTTGGATACGCACCCGCACTTCGGGCGCGGCCATGCTGGTGTCGCGCGGCTGGGTGCGCCCCGGTTCGGCCCGCGCCGTCACTTCGAAACCACCCAGGTTCAGCGGCGCCAGAATGGCCGAAGCCGCAATCCACATCAGCAAACCGCCCATCCACGCCACCAGCGCGCGCCACAAATGCAGCGTGCCGTTGAGGCGGTCGGGATCGTCAAACATCGTCGCCCCCGTGGTGGTGATCGCGCTGACCATTTCCACATAGGCATTGAGGAACGTGGTCGTGCCCACCCCCTCGTAAAACGGCACCGCCAGCATGACTGGCAGAAACACAAACGCACAAAGCAGCGACATGAGCGGCCCCAGCGCCCCGTGGCGCGGATCGCGCCCGGCATGGGCCAGCGCGATCATGGTAAAGGCGCTCAGACCCAGAATGGCGGTGTACAGAAAGGCCCGCGCCGCCTCCAGATCGCGGGCCACGCCGCCATAGACGGCAGGCACCAGCATGGCCGCCGAAAACACGCCCATCAGTAGCAAAAACAGCGGCAGCCGCAAAATGTTGATGGCAAAACGCGACGGGTGTCGGGCGGGCAGTTGCATCAGAAAAAGTCGATAGAGACCTGCATCAGGCGCTCCACCTCTGGCACGTCCTTGGCCATGGCGAACAGGGCGATCACGTCGCCTTCGTCAATGCGGGTGCTGCCCGCGGGGCGGATAACCTTTTCGCCCTTGCGTACAGAGCCGACAAGGACCCCTTCGGGAAAGTCGATCTCGTTGATCTTCTTGCCGGCCATGGGCGAGGTCGACAGCACTTCGGCCTCGATCACCTCGGCATCGGCATCGCCGATGGAATAGACCGCGCGCACGCGCCCGTGCCGGATATGGCGCAGGATCGAGGACACGGTGGTGGCGCGCGGATTGATATAGGCGTCAATGCCCAGTGGCCCCATCATCGGCACCAGCGTCGGGTCATTGATCAGCGCGATAGCATAGGGACAGCCCTCGGCCTTGGCGCGCACGGCGGCCAGCATGTTGGTCTTGTCATCATCCGTGACCGCCAGCATCGCATCGGCGCGCGCCACGCCTGCCTCGTTCAGCAGGGCCACATCCAGACCGTCGCCGTGCAGCACGATGGTGCGCTCGAGCGCCTCGGCGGCGAGTTCAGCGCAACGGCGGTTCCGCTCTATCATCTTGGTACGCACGCGGTTTGTGCGCTTTTCCAACGCGCGCGCCACGGCAAGGCCGACATTGCCGCCGCCCACTACGATCAGGCGTTCCTGTTTGGTCACAGTCTTGCCAAACACCTCCATGGTGCGCGGCACGTCATCCACATGGGCAAAGATATAGGCGTCATCCCCGGCAAGCAGGTGATCCCCCGCATCCGGTGCAAACAGCGTCCCGTCCCGACGCACGCCAACCACGACCACCCGCAAGGTGGAGAAGAGGTCGGTCAACTGGCGCAGAGGTGTGTTCAGCACCGGGCAGTCTTCGTCCAGCGAGATGCCCAAGAGTTGCGCCTGCCCGTCGATGAACAGTTCGGTGTCAAAGGCGGCAGGCGCGCTGAGGCGCTGCAGGGCGGCGGCGGCGACCTCGCGTTCGGGGCTGATCACGACGTCGATGGGCATGTGATCGCGACGGAACAGGTCGGAATAGATCGCCGTAAGATAGGCCTGAGAGCGCAGCCGCGCGATCTTGCGGTTGATGCCAAAGACCGAATGGGCCACCTGACAGGTCACCATGTTGACCTCGTCCGAATAGGTGGCGGCGATGATCATGTCCGCATCGCCCGCCCCGGCCCGGTCCAGCACGTCCGGGTAGCTGGCAAAGCCTGCAACCCCTTGAACATCCAGCGTATCCGTCGCGCGGCGCACCAGATCGGGGTCGCTGTCAACCACGGTGACATCGTTGCGTTCCCCTGACAGGTGGCGCGCAATCTGCCAGCCGACCTGTCCTGCCCCGCAGATAATGACCTTCATAGATGCCCTCGGCGTTTGGACCCGTTGTGGCCGCCCGTTTCACCCCTTTTGCATGACAGAGGCGGCGGTTCCGGTCAACGGCTGCACACGTGTGCAATTTTGACGGAAATCCCAATTGTAAATGGCGCGGGCTTGGGTCAGAGTCGCGTCATGCGCCCGCTTTGTGTTGCCTTTTGCCTTCTCTGCCTGTCCGGCTGTCTGCCGGTGTCGACCTACTATGCCGAAGGGGTCAGCGCCGCCCAACTGGTCCGGGACGACACGCACTGCGACGTGCAGGCGCTGCGCGACGCACCGGTCGCCAATCAGACCCGCCAACACCCGCCCCGCTTTGTGCCTCGGCGGGTGTGCGATGCGGCGGGGCACTGTTTCAACAAGGGCGGTTACTGGGTGCCCGGCGAGATTTACACCGTCGATGTGAACGCCGATTTGCGCAAACGGGTCAAGGGCTTGTGCATGGCAGATCGCGGCTATACCCCGGTCGAACTGCCCGCCTGCCCCAAAGGGGTGGCACAAGCCGCTCCTCCCGGCCCCTCGCCCGTTTTGCCCCGTCTCAATGCCAACAGCTGCGCCATCCGCACCGATGGTGGCCTGCGTGTTGTAACCCAAGGATAATCCATGACCGACTTTTCCCGCGCCAAGGCCTGCGTGCAGGCCCATCACGCCGCCTTGGCCGGTGCCAGCGCCGATACGGTGGCGAGCGCTCTGGCCCAGCACCTGAGCGTGGATGCGACCTGGCGCGGCATGCATCCATTTCACGTCCAGTCTGGCCCCGAGGCCGTCGCACAGACCTTCTGGCAACCGCTGCTCACGGCCATGTCCCGGTTGCAGCGGCGCGAAGACGTGTTCTTTGCCGGGAAAAACCACCTGAGCGAGGCAGGCACCTGGGTCGCTTCCATGGGCCATTTCATGGCGTTGTTTGATGCACCCTTCCTTGGCATCCAGCCCACGGGCAAGATCGTCATGCTGCGCTATGCCGAGTTTTCGCGGGTCGAAGACAACCGCATTGTCGATCAGGCGCTGTTTGTGGACCTGCTGCACCTCATGGCGCAGGTGGGGCAGTACCCGCTGCCGGGCATGACCGGCGCCCAACTGGTGCAACCGGGGCCGATGACCCATGACGGCTTGCTGCGCGATCCGCAGGACCCGCATGAGAGCGAAAAGACGCTGGACCTGATTGAGCAGATGATCAGCTCCATCGATCAGGCCAATTCGGCCAAAAATCCACCCACACCCCGGCAAGAGCTGGCGCTGAACTGGCTGGATGACATGGTGTGGTGGGGGCCGACGGGGATTGGGGCCACCTACACGATTGATCGCTACATCGAACAGCACCAAAAACCTTTTCGCACGCAACTGGGCGCGCGCCAGTTCAACGGGCATATCTGCCGGATGGCCGAAGGCACCTATGGCGGGTTTTTCGGTTGGGCGAACCTGACGATGGAGTGTACGGGCCCCTATATGGGCCTGCCGCCTTCGGGCAAAAAGGCCGATATGCGGGTGGTCGATATCTATCGCCGCGACGGTGACAAGCTGGCCGAAAACTGGGTGTTCATCGACATGCTGCACTTTTTGAACATGCAAGGGCTGGACGTGCTGGCGCAACTGCCGGTACGCGCACGCTAAGGCGTATTCCTTGAGGCCGCGCTGTTTTCAGCGCCAGAAAACAATCAGAAACCGCGTTGGCTTCTGATCGCTGCCTTCAAGCGTCTTGCTCTTCCTCATCCAGATGCGCCACCCGCGCGCCGGCCTTTGAGGACGTCACCACCCCAAGCGATTTCAGCTTGCGGTGCAGGGCCGAGCGCTCCATGCCGACAAAGTTTGCAGTGCGGCTGATATTGCCACCAAAGCGGTTGATCTGGGTCAGCAAGTATTCCCGCTCAAAGGCTTCGCGCGCCTCGCGCAGGGGCAGCGTCGCCAAGGCGCCGGACAGCACCACGCGCCCCTCTTCGCCTGCAGGCTCTTCGGAGCCGGGCAATTCGCGCGCCTCGATCGGGCCAGTCCCATCGCCAAGGATCAGCACCCGCTCGACCATGTTCTTGAGCTGTCGCACATTGCCGGGCCAGACCATGGTCTGCAGCAAGGCGGCGGCATCCTCGCTGAGGTCGCGTTTGGGCAAGCCCTGGGCTGCGTTGCATTCCTCGATGAAATGAGCCGCAAGCAGCGGAATATCCTCGCGCCGTTCCTCAAGGCTCGGGACCGAGATCGGCACCACATTGAGCCGGTGAAACAGTTCCTGACGGAACGTGCCTGCGGCAATCGCCCGCTCCAGATCGCGGTTGGTTGAGGAAATCACCCGCAGATCGACACGCACCTTGTCATTGCCCCCCACCCGCTGGAATTGCTGATCTACCAGCACGCGCAGGATCTTGGACTGGGTGCCGATGGGCATGTCGGCGACTTCGTCAAAGTAGATCACACCGCCATGGGCCTGCTCGAGCAGCCCTTTTTCAAGGCCCCGATCCGTGGTTTCACGCCCGAACAGCACATCCTCCATGTTTTCGGGTTCGACCCCGGCGCAGTTCACCGTGACAAAGGGGGCCTGGGCGCGGTTCGACTTGGCATGGATGTAGCGCGCGGCCAGTTCCTTGCCCGCCCCGGCAGGGCCGGACAGCATAACACGGCCATTGGATTTGGTAACCTTGTCCAGTTGCGAGATCAGCCCGCGAAAGCTGGCCGAGGACCCGACCATCGTCGACTGGGCCGCCTCGGGACGGCGCAGGCTGGAATTCTCGCGCCGCAGCCGGGATGTTTCCATGGCACGGCGGATCACCACCAGTAACTGGTCTATGTTAAAGGGTTTTTCGATGAAATCGTAGGCCCCCTGTTTGATCGCCGCGACCGCAATTTCGATGTTGCCATGGCCCGAGATGATCACCACGGGCACGTCCGGATTGTCCCGTTTGACCGTCTTGAGGATGTCGATGCCGTCCATCTGGCTGTCTTTCAGCCAGATATCGAGGATCATAAGCGCCGGCGCTTCGGTGTTGATCGCGGCCATCGCGTCATCCGAATTTCCCGCCAGCCGGGTGGCATAGCCTTCGTCCTCCAGAATATCCGAGATCAATTCCCGAATGTCGCGTTCATCGTCCACGATCAGAATGTCGCTCATACCGCTTGCTCCTGCTCAACTTGGACCGGGGCGTCCACGGGCAGTGTCACCACCGCCATGGCCCCGGAATGGGTTTGGCCCTCGAACGGGGCCGCATCATCGAGGGTCAAAGTGCCCCCGTGTTCTTCGATAATCTTCTTGACGATGGGCAGGCCCAGGCCGGTGCCCTCGTCGCGTGTTGTCACATAAGGCTCAAACAGGCGCGCGCGGTCCTCGGGCAGCCCGATTCCATTGTCGGAAATGGTGATGGAGGCACCCACGGCGCCAACGGACAGGGCCACTTCGATCCGGCGCGTGTGATCCTCGGGCGCTTTGCCTTTTTTGTACAGAGTTTCAATCGCTTCGCCTGCGTTCTTGATCAGGTTTGTAAGCGCCTGGGACAGCATGGTCGCATCCACATTGGCCAGCAGGGCCTCGTCAGGCAGATCGGCTGTGATCGTGACCTCCGGCTGGCCCGATTGCTGCAGCACCACCGCATCGCGCACAATCGATACCAGATCATGGCTTTGACGGTCCGGTTCGGGCATGCGCGCGAATTTTGAAAACTCGTCCACAATGCGACGCAGATCGCCGGTTTGGCGGATGATCACGTCCGTCATCTGCTCAAGACTGTCGCTGTCATCCCCCAGCTTGGGGGCAAATTTGCGTTTGATACGTTCGGCACTCAGCTGAATCGGGGTCAGCGGGTTCTTGATCTCGTGGGCGATGCGGCGGGCCACGTCGCCCCATGCGGCCATGCGCTGCGCGCTCAAAAGGTCGGTCACATCGTCAAAGGCCACCACGTAGCCCTCCAGCCGCCCGTCATCGCGGCGGCGTTTGGCGATGCGCACCAGCAGGTTTTCCAGCCGCCCGCCCCGCGTCACCTTGACCTCGTCCTGCGCCACCTCTTGCTGGCTGGCACGGGCCAGCGCGAACAGGGCGGAAAATTCGGGAACAGCCACAGCCAGCGGCACGGTTTCTCGATCGTCTTTCCAATCCAGAAGACGCGCGCCGGACTTGTTAACAAAGGTCACCTTCCCCTTGGCATCGACCCCAACCACACCCGACGTGACCGAGCCAAGCACGGAATCAAACAGCCGCCCCCGCCGTTCAATCTGCTGCGTGTTGTCGAGCAGCGTCTTGCGCTGCGCCTTGAGCTGCTTGGTCATCTGATTGAAATAGCGGCTGAGCATGGCGATCTCGTCATCGCCCGTTTCCTCGCGCACTTTCACATCCAGATCGCCCGCCCCGACCCGCTGCGCCGCTCCGGTCAGACGACCCACGGGGCCCGAAAGCCGTTCAGCAAACCACAGGCCCAGCCAGATCGCAGCGAGGATGAGGATAACCGCAAAGCCGAGATAAAGGATGCCGTATTGAAACAGCACCTTGCCCCGTTCGTTTTCCAGTTGCTGGTACAGGCGCACGGTTTCCTGCGTTTCATCCAGCAGCGACAGGATTTCGCCGTCCACCTCGCGACTGACATAAAGCAGACGGTCCACATAGCTCGCCATCGGCACAAGGGCGCGGAATTCGTTGTTGGGCCAGTCCTGAATGACGGTTCCACCCGTTTCGATGGCTCTCGCAATGTCTTCGGGCGAAGGGCGTTCAAAATCAAAGAGATAAGAGCGGTTGCCGCGCGCGCGCATCTCGCCCGTGCCGTCGATGAGGTAGGCCTCGCGCAGACCGCGTTGGACCTGCACCTGCCCCTCGCTCAACACTTCGCGATCGCCCACCACCTGCGCGCCGCGCACGGTGTCGATGTAGCGCGCAAGGGCACGGGCATCGGTGATCAAGTCCTCGCGCTGTTCGGTCTCATAGGCTTCGGCGGCGGCAAGCGAGGCGCTGACCACGCGGCTGACCCTATCCGAAAACCAGCCCTCAAGCCCAATGTTCACCGTAAGGCCCGCAAAGACCGCCACCGTGACCGTCGGGATCAGGGCAAGCAGCGCAAACACCCCCGTCAGACGCAGGTGCAGGCGCGACCCGGCGGATTTGGCGCGCCGCGCCGCGATCAGCCGCGCGATCTGGGACAGGACAAGGGCGGCGACAACAAGAACATAAACAAGGTCGGCCAGCAGGACGAGGCGCAGCGCCAACGCACTGGAACCTTGATCGAGCGGACCAAGTACAAGGTAGGTGGTCAGCGCCAGCAGCGGGCCCAGCACCACAAGACCCAAAGTCGCTGCATTGCGCACGCGTTTGCGCCGATAAAGCCGGCCAAACGTCACCCACAAGCTGGTGCGTGTCCTGGATGCCACGTGGCATAACCTCGATGATGTGGCGCAGACGCGCCTTTACCGCTATATCCAGTGATCTTCCGCGCTGTTGCGGCGCGGATGCCACGGGTTGTGTGGCAGTATTACATCAATTTGCGGCGCCGTGTCACCTCTATATCGAGATCGGTAATTTTCTTGCGCAGCGTATTGCGGTTGATGCCGAGCAGATCGGCGCATTTGGCCTGATTTCCGCCCGTCGCATCGAGCGCAATTTCAATGAGTGGGATCTCCACCTCGCGCAGGATTCGCTGATAAAGGCCGGGGGGCGGCAACATGTTCCCATGCAGGTCAAAATAGCGTTTGAGGTGGCGCGCCACGCTCGCCCCCAGCTTTTCGGTGTCCCCGGCCGAACGGATCGGTTCCAGTTCCGGCTGGCTGCCCAGCACCTGTTCGACCTCTGAGGCGGTGATTTCGACCGCGCGGCTGGTCAGTCCCAGACGGCGCACAGCGTTTTCGAGCTGGCGCACGTTGCCGGGCCAGGAATAGGTGCGGAAAATCTCGGCCGCCGCTTCGGACAAGACGCGGGGCGCTTGCCCGGTCTTTTCGCCACGCACAAGGAAATGATCGGCAAGCAGCGGAATATCATCAACCCGCTCGCGCAGCGCAGGCACGTTCAGCGTGGCACCCGACAGGCGATAATACAGGTCCTTGCGCACCCGGCCCGCCTCCATCGCCTCGGTCAGATCGGATTGGCTGGTGGCAAGAAAGCGCGGCGTGTAATCGCCGGGCGTGTCCATCATGCGCACGATACGGGCCTGTAATTCCTCGGGGATGTCGCTAATCTCGTCGATCAGCAACGTGCCGCCCTTGACCCGCGCGAGCACCCGCGCGGGCCCTTCCAGATCCTGCAGATCAGCGGAAGTGGCGGTGACAAAAGGCAGCGAGCGACGGTCCGAGAAATCGTGGATGGCGCGCGCGATCAGAGACTTTCCGGTGCCGCTTTCGCCCCAGATCAGGACGGGCAGATCGGTGTTCATGACACGCGCCACCACACGGTAAAGCGCCTGCATGATCGCGGTGCGCCCGACCAGCGGCAACTCGTCCGGGCGGTCATCTTCGGTCGCGCGGGCGGGATTGTGGGCCTTGAGCTCCAGTGCCTTGGCCGTGCGCTTCATCAGGTCGGGCAGGTCGAACGGCTTGGGCAGGTAGTCATAGGCTTCGGCCTCGGCGGCCTGAATGGCGGTCATGATCGTGTTTTGGGCGGAAATCACGATCACCGGCAGGCCGGGGCGATCCTGGCTGATTTTTGGAAGCATTTCCAATCCATTGCCATCCGGCATCATCACATCCGAAATCACCACGTCGCCCTTGCCCTCGGCCACCCAGCGCATCAGCGTGGTCAGCGACGAGGTGGCATGCACCTTGCACCCGGCCCGCGTCAGCGCCTGGGTCAGAACGGTGCGGATCGTGCGATCATCGTCAGCGACAAGTACGGTGCCATCCATGTGTCAGTCCTTTGGTTCAACGTCGGGAGTGTCGGATTTGGGCGCGCGGGGCAGCGACAGGCGGAACACGGTCCGCCCCGGCACAGAGGTGACCGAAATCCAGCCCCCGTGGTCGGAAATAATTTTAGACACCAGCGCAAGGCCGAGGCCAGTGCCGTTTTCCTTGCCCGACACGAACGGGTCAAAGATGTCGGCGGCGATGCTGTCAGGCAGTCCGGGGCCGTCATCAATAATCTCGATCTGCAGAGGCAGCGACTGGCCGCTGCCATCCGCACGGCGCAAGCGGAACGAGTGTTCAAAATAGCTGTGCAGGCGGATTGTCCCGCTGTCCCCCGCGGCTTCCGACGCATTCTTGAGCAGGTTCAGCACCACCTGCAGCAACTGGTCCGGATCACCATAGGCCAACGGCAGTGAGGGGTCGTAATCCTCGATGATGCTCATATGCCCGCCAAAGCCGAGCAGCGCAGAGCGGCGCGCGCGGTCCAGTACATCGTGGATGTTGACGGGGCGAAAATCAGGTGGAGAGAGGTTGCCAAACTGCTCGACCTGTTCCAGCAGCTTTACGATGCGGCGGGATTCCTCGACAATAAGATCAGTGAGTTCAAGGTCTTCTGCGCCAAGGTTCATGCTGAGAAGTTGCGCGGCGCCAGTGATGCCTGCCAGCGGGTTCTTGATTTCATGCGCCAGCATCTCGGCCATGCCGATGGCCGATTTGGCCGCCGACTTGACCGAATTGCTTTGGGTCATGCGCCCGGCAAGTTCGCGCGGGGAGATCATCAGCAGCATATGGTCCGGCGCGCCCGCCAGCGGGGCGATCTGCAGCGCGCATTGCAGCGGCGCGCGCTGCCCATTGCCCACATCCACGTCGTTCACGAACAGAGGCGTGCCGTTCTTGCGTGCCCGCGCGAGGCTTTCCTCCAGCGGCGCATCGACGGCCAGTTGGTCCCACAGGGGCAATCCGCGCATTGTCTTGACCGAGGCGTTAAAGAACCCTTCGGCGGCTGAATTGATGTCCACGATCTCGTCACCGGGTCCGATCACGATGGTCGGCACCGGCAGCGAGGCCCAGAGATCACCAACCCCGGTCATGCCGCCACCTGCGCGCCAGCCAACAAGGCCTCTGGCAGCAGGTCAATGACGGCGGCGGGTGTCTTGGCCGTCAGCACCGCGCGCCGTGCCTCGGGCGACGTGCCCGCTGTGTCCATGAACCAGCCCAGATGCTTGCGCGCCACGCGCAGGCCCAACACATCGCCGTAGAACGACAGCATGTCGGCATAGTGCCCCAACACGAGGTCCACAAATGCCGCCCCCGTCGGCACCTCGGGCGCCGGTGTGCCGTAAAGGGCCGCTGCCACCTCGGCCAGCACCCAGGGGCGCCCTTGCGCGCCGCGCCCGATCATCACGCCGTCCGCGCCTGACAGACGCAGCGCCGCGCGCGCGGTCTCGCCATCCACGATGTCACCATTTGCGATCACGGGGATGCGCACGGCCTCTTTGACCGCCCGGATCGCGGCCCAATCAGCCGCACCTTTATAAAACTGGCAGCGCGTGCGCCCGTGGATCACGATCTGGGCAATGCCCGCCGCCTCGGCTCGCGCCGCGATCTCGGGGGCGTTCAGCATGCCGTCATCCCAGCCCAGCCGGGTTTTCAACGTCACGGGTACATCGACTGCGCGCACCACCGCCTCGATCAGGGTCAGCGCGTGATCGGGATCGCGCATCAGGGCTGATCCGGAATAGCCTTGGGTCACCTTCTTGGCGGGGCAGCCCATGTTGATGTCGATGACCTGTGCGCCCTGCCCGGCCACCATCTTGGCGGCTTCGGCCATGGGGGCGGCCTCGCGGCCCGCCAGTTGCACAGCTGTCCCGGCCGCCCCAAGCCCCAGTTCCGCCTTCTCGCGGCTGCCGGGACGCGCGTTCAGCATATCGTGGCTCGCCACCATTTCGGACACAACCATACCGGCCCCAAAGCGCGCCACAAGCGTGCGAAACGGCAGGTCGGTGATCCCGGCCATTGGGGCCAGCATCACGGGCGGTGACATATCGAGAGGGCCAAGGGCCGTGGGCATTGCCTAATCCTTGTGCGATGACATTGAGCTATAGCAGTGCCAGATCATTCTCAATCCGGGCAAAGCCATTCCCTGCCAACACTTAGCGTGTGTGCACAAATTTTAAGCAGTTTCGCAGGGCATGGACAGCATCCATCGGACAGCCTAGAGATTTTGCCATGCAAATGACGTGTCCGACATGACCAGAACCGCGGCGGTGATTGTGGCTGCCGGGCGCGGTGTGCGCGCAGGGGGCGCGGTGCCGAAACAGTGGCAGATGCTGTGCGGCAAACCGGTGCTGGCCCATACGCTGGATGCGTTTCAGAGGCATGTCGGGGTCGGGCAGATCGTGCTGGTGCTGCACCCGGATGACCTCGGTCAAGCTGATGAATTTCTGAACGACGACACGCAAGTGGTTGAAGGAGGTGCGAACCGCGCGGCCTCGGTCAAGAACGGGCTGGCGGCTGTGTCCGGTGCGGATCACGTTCTGATCCATGATGTCGCGCGCCCGCTGGTCACTGATGCGTTGATTTCGGACGTGATCGCGGCCCTTGGCACCTGTCCCGGTGCCGCCCCGGCACTGGCGGTTACGGATGCGCTCTGGACCGGAGCGCAGGACCGCGTGACGGGCACGCAGGACCGCACTGATCTGTTCCGCGCGCAAACCCCGCAAGGCTTTGACCTTGCATCCATAATCGCCGCCCACGCCGCCCATCCCGGAGGAGCTGCCGATGATGTCGAGGTCGCCCGCGCCTTTGGGCTGGACGTCGCAATTGTGCCGGGCGATGAGGACAATCTGAAAATCACTGTGCCTGCCGATTTCGCGCGGGCGGAACGGATCCTGCGAGGGCGCGATGGACATTAGACTGGGCAACGGATTTGACGTGCACGCCTTTGGCCCCGGTGATCACGTGACACTGTGCGGCGTGACCATCCCGCACAGCCATGGGCTGGTAGGGCATTCGGACGCGGACGTGGGCATGCACACGGTGACAGACGCAATCTATGGCGCACTGGCGCAAGGCGATATCGGCCAGCACTTCCCACCCTCCGATCCGCAATGGAAAGGCGCGGAAAGCCATATTTTCCTGACCCATGCCGCCAGTCTTGCCCGCGAGATGGGGTTTGAAATTTCCAATATCGACTGCACGCTGATCTGCGAGTTCCCCAAGATCGGACCTCACGCAGCCCAAATGCGCGCCGTTATGGCAGACCTTCTTGGCCTCGATGCGGCGCGCGTGTCGGTCAAGGCGACCACCTCGGAACGGCTCGGGTTCACGGGCCGGGGCGAAGGGATCGCCTGCATCGCCACAGCCGCACTGGTGCGCCCGTGATTGCGCGTCTGATCGCCACCGTGGGCGGCGTCGGATATCTGCGTCCGGCGCCCGGCACATGGGGGTCTGCCGTCGCCCTGCCGATGGCCTGGCTTTTGCACGTGTTGGGCGGCTTTCCGCTGTTGGTCATTGCGCTGATCGCCACCTTCGCCAAGGGCTGGTGGGCGACCAAGGAGATGACCGACGGGCAGTCCGATCACGATCCTTCGGAAATCGTGATCGACGAGGTCGTCGGCCAATGGATCGCCCTTTTGCCGCTCAGCTACGCGGCGTGGCATCGCGGGCTCGATATCCTCGCGATGTGGCCCGGCTGGATCGCCGCCTTTGTACTGTTTCGCCTGTTCGACATCTGGAAACCACTTTGGATCGGCAAAGCCGACCGGCGCGGTGATGCGCTGGGGGTGATGCTGGATGACGTGATCGCCGGGGTCTTTGCCGCCATCGGTGTGCTGGCACTGGCGGCCTTCGCGCACGGAGTTCTGATGTGATGAAGATCGCCGTGCAACTTCTTGAAACAGCGAAAAAACACGGAATCATGATTGCCGCCGCCGAAAGCTGCACGGGCGGTATGGTCGCAGCGGCATTGACGGATGTCCCCGGCTCTTCCGCCATGTTCGAGCGTGGCTTTGTCACCTACACCAACCGCGCCAAGATCGAGATGCTGGGCGTTTTGCCTGCGACTTTGCAGGCCCATGGTGCTGTCAGCGAACAGGTGGCCGTCGAGATGGCCAGGGGCGCGCTGGCCCGGTCCGTCGCCGATCTTTCGGTGTCGATCACCGGCATTGCCGGTCCCGGCGGATCCGAGTTCAAACCCGAGGGGCGGGTCTGTTTTGCGGTGGCTGATGCAAGTGGCGCAACCAGTGAAACCATCGAATATGGCGCCATTGGGCGCAGCAAGGTGCGCGCCGCTGCGCGTGATCACGCGCTTGGCCTGCTACTGGCCCGGATGGGGCACGAGTAGCGCCGCAAACCGTTCCAGATCGCCCCGGGTGATGGCCTGCCTTAGCGCTTCAGCCCGGTCCCCCACCAGTGCATGGGCCTTGGCGCGGACACGCGCGGCGCGCGCCTCGAACGGCAGGGCGGCGTCCAGATCATGGTTATGCACTGCACCGTCCACCTCCACCCGCGCCTGCATTTCGCTCAGCCCTTCATCGGCCACGACCCGGACCCGGTTGCGAAATGCGACAAGAGCCGGGTCCTGCGCGCAGGCGTCACTGAAGGCTGCGATATCGCCGGTGTCTCGCCCATGCGCCGCCATCGCCAGCACATGAGCATAGGAAAACTTGGCGCTCAGCCCGGTGTCGGGCGCGGGTTGGTTGCACACGCTCATCCAGCGCGGATGGGTGTGGACGGTGATGGCCTTGGCCCCGGCCAGATCGATATCCCGCACCGCTTCGAGCGTCGCATGCAGACCATGACAACAGGCGTGAAACTTGTGACTGACAGCGCCCATGCGCCACTCAAAAGCCACCGGATCGCCGGCCCCGTGATGCGTCTCACCAAACCCCAGCGGCCCGGCCAACCCATCGGGGGCCGAGGTCATGCCCGCCCGCGCCCACATCGCCGCCTCAACACCCGTGCGGGCGGCCAGCCCGGCATTCAGCGGCTTGCCCATCGTGCCAAACTGCCCCTTGAGGCCCGACGCCATGGTCGCGCACAGCCCCAGCGCATGGCGCAGCTGTTCCGCCTCCAGCCCCAGCAGGCGGGCGGCAGCCACTGTCGCCCCAAAGGCCCCCGCAGTCGCCGTCTGGTGATAGCCCACCTGATAGTGCCCGCGGCCCAACCACAGTCCGACGGCCACCGCGGCCTCTGCTCCGATCAGGGCTGCATCGACCATCCGGGCCATTCCGCCCCCCTGCGTCTGCGCCACAGCCAGAGCGGCCGAGACCACAACCACCGACGGATGCCCGATATGGGCAAAATGCGTGTCGTCATAATCCAGCGCATGAGACAGCGTGCCATTGACCAATGCGGCCTGCGCAGGCGTGTCCAGACGGCCATCAAACCGGGTCGCCTCCCCCTGCCCGTCCAGACCAGCGGCCCAAGGGCCAAACCCGCCCTCGGCCTGACCTGCAATGCCGCAGGCCGCCCAGTCGAGCACCGACAACTCCATCACCGCACGCACATCCGAAGGCGGTTCAGCCCGTGCATATTCCAGCAACAGCGCGGTGATCCCCTCACTTCTCTGATTCAAAAAAATCCCCCCCGGAGGGCCGGCCAGCCCAAGATCCCGACTTACCCGTAAAGCGCCGCCGCACGCCGCTCGAACGCGCGCACGATGCGCTGCATCGCCTCGTTGAACACAACGCCAATGATGCCCTGCAGGATCGCGTTCTTGAACTCGAAGTCCACGAAAAACGACACTTCGCACCCGCCCTCCGCCGGGGCAAAGGACCAGTTGGATTTCATGTAGCGAAACGGGCCGTCCAGATATTCGGTGTCGATCTGGTGGGCATCGGGCCACAGCACCACGCGGCTGCCGAAACGTTCGCGAAACACTTTGAAGCTTATGACCAGATCGGCATCCATCACTTCGCTGTCGCCTTTTGGGGTCACCTTGCGCACACGCGCCGCCGAACACCACGGCAGGAATTCCGGGTAGGACGGCACATCCGCCACCAGCGCGTACATCTGTTCGGGAGTGTAAGGAAGGAAGCGGGTTTCGGAATGCGTGGGCATCGGGTTAGACAGGGCCTTGCTGACATGTTTGATGTGCGATGTGTCGCGGTTGAGAGGCGAAATCAAGGGGATCACCATGTCAGAGCGGCCATATGTCATAGACCGGATGATCTCGGCCAAGGCCATTGCGGCACGGATCGAATCCTTATGCGGCGAGATTGCGCGTGAGTTTGCGGGCACCGACAAGCTGATTGTGGTGGGGTTGTTGCGCGGGTCCTTCGTGTTCATCGCCGACCTGGTGCGCGAGCTGGATTTGCCGATCGAGGTCGATTTTCTGGAAACCTCATCCTATGGCGACAGCATGGAATCCAGCCGAGAAGTGCGCATTCTCAAGGACTTGCGCGGCACGATCGAAGGGCGCGACGTGCTGGTGGTCGAGGATATCGTCGACACCGGCTATACGATGAGCCACGTGATCCGCCTGCTGAAAGGGCGCGATCCGGCCAAGCTGCGCACCATCGCCCTGCTCGACAAACCAAGCCGGCGCGAGGTCGATGTGAAGGCAGACTGGACCGGTTTTGAAATCCCGGATGAATTTGTCGTGGGCTACGGCATCGACTTTGCGCAGCGCAACCGCAACCTGCCTTACATCGGTAAGGTGCGGTTCACCTGAATCAGCCGCCAACGGGCCAATTTGCGATCATGCAATTGTGAGGTGGGACTTTCCGACAAACACGCTACACTTTGTCGCACAGACACTCAGGAGCTTTCCAACATGCGTCACCTCAAACTTTCCGTGCTCACCCTCGTTGCCGCCAGTCTTGCGGCACCCGTCTTTGCTGACGGACATGCCGCCGCCCTTGAGGCAGCGACCAAGGCCCGCAAGGCCAACATGTCCACCATCGGCTATCATACCGGTATTTTGGGGGCGATGGCCAAGGGCGACACGCCTTATGACGCCGCCGTTGCGACGGCAGCTGCTGAAAACCTGTCAGCGGCGGCTTCGATGAACCGCATCGTGCTGTGGATCGAAGGCTCCGAACAGGGCGCAGTGCCCGGCTCGCGCGCCAAGACCGAAATCTGGTCCGACGCTGCTGGCTTTGAGGAAGACGCGGTGGCGCTTGAAACGGCGGCGGCAGCGATGGTTGCAGCGGCAGGTACCGATCTTGATTCCCTGCGTGCCGCCATGGGTGCAGTTGGTGCGGCCTGCGGCGATTGCCACAAGGCTTATCGCGGCCCGAGCAACTGATAGCGGATGCGCCTTTTCGCCCGCATTTTGGTGACGCTGGCCCTGCTGGCGATCGCCTTGGGGCTGTTTCTGACCCGTCCGGCATCCCTGCCGGACGGTTTTCTGGCAGGCACATCACCTGATCCGCAAGCCGGTGCGCTTGTCTTTGCCGCAGCGGGCTGTGCGTCTTGCCACGTGGCGCCTGGCGCAGAGTCTGATGGGCTGCCGGTGCTGGTGGGTGGCGAGCCTTTTGCCAGTGATTTCGGGACGTTCTACTCCCCCAACATCTCGTCCGATGCCAGTGCCGGGATCGGTGGTTGGAGCCTTGATGACTTTGCCCGCGCCGTCACCTTAGGCGTCTCGCCCGACGGCAAACACTATTACCCCGCCTTTCCCTATGCCGCCTACCAGCACATGGCGCCCGAGGACGTGGCGAACCTTTATGCCTATATGCAGACCCTGCCCGGCGATGCGACGCCTTCGCGCGCCCATGACGTCGGGTTTCCATTCAACATAAGGCGGGGATTGGGTCTGTGGAAGCTGGCGTTCGTGCCGGATGACTTCGTGACGACGGCCGACACGGAACAGTTGGAGCGCGGGCGTTATCTGGCCGAGGGACTGGGGCATTGCGCCGAATGCCACACGCCGCGCAACGCGGTTGGCGGTCTCAATCGCAGCGCATGGATGGCCGGTGCACCCAACCCGTCAGGCAAGGGCACGATCCCCAACATCACCCCCGCGGCCCTCGACTGGAGCGAGAGTGACCTTGTGGAATATTTCACCTCCGGCTTTACGCCCGAATATGACAGCGCAGGCGGCAAGATGGTCGAAGTCATTGAAAACCTGAGCCAATTGCCCGAAGCGGACCGCGAAGCGTTGGCCGCCTATATCAAGGCCCTGCCCGCTGTGCCCTGAGGCTCAGGCCAGTTTGGCCTGACGCGCGGCGTGCAGCCGGGCAAAGTCATCACCTGCATGATAGGACGAGCGTGTCAGCGGCGTGGCCGACACCATCAGGAACCCTTTGCCGTAGGCCGCCTTTTCATAAGAGGCGAATTCCTCGGGTGTGACGAACCGGTCCACGCGGTGGTGTTTGGGTGTGGGTTGCAGGTACTGGCCGATGGTCAGGAAATCGATGTCAGCGGCGCGCATGTCCTCCATCACCTGAATGACGGATTGGCGATCTTCGCCGAGGCCGACCATGATGCCGGACTTGGTGAACATGGACGGATCGAGTTCCTTGACGCGCTGCAAAAGGCGCAAGGAATGGAAATAGCGAGCACCCGGACGGACCTCTGGGTACAGGCCGGGTACGGTTTCCAGATTGTGGTTGAAGACATCGGGACGCGCCTCAACAACGACTTCCAACACTTTGGGATCACAGCGAATAAAGTCGGGTGTCAAAATTTCGATCGTGGTGTCCGGGCTGCGGTGACGGATCGCGCGGATGGTCTGGGCAAAGTGGTCGGCCCCGCCATCTTCAATATCGTCGCGGTCGACGGAGGTGATCACGACATGGTTCAGCCCCAGCTTTTCCACCGCATGGGCCACGCGGCCGGGTTCAAACGCATCGAGATCCTCGGGCGGTTTGCCGGTGGCAATGTTGCAGAAGGTGCAGGCGCGGGTGCAGACCTCGCCCATGATCATCATGGTGGCGTGGCCCTGTGACCAGCATTCACCGACATTGGGGCATCCCGCCTCTTCGCAGACCGTAACCAGCTTGTTCTCGCGCATGATGCGCGCGGTTTCGGCATAGCCCTCACCCCCGGGCGCCTTGACGCGAATCCAGTTGGGCTTCTTGGGTTGCGGGTTGTCCGGGCGGCGCGCCTTTTCAGGGTGGCGCTGTTCGGGAATTTTCAGATCGCGCATGAGGGTCTGCCATTTGGTTTAGCGTTAAACTGTTTCTAACATAGGTCGGGCAGAGATGAACACCAAGCGACGCAAAGCCGCTATGCGCGCCGCGCCTTCCACCACGCATCCACACTCAACCGATCACGATGAATGAGCAGTATCAGCGCGATCATGGCCCCGAGTACCGCCAGATCGATCACCTGATTGCGATGGATGGGAAAACCGCGCTCATTCAGGGCGAAGGGGTCAAAAAACCCCTCCCATCGACGCAGGACGGTAAACAGATGCATCGCGGCCAATGCCGGATAACTGATCCAGCGCAACGCACCGAGCGCGACCAGAGCGCAGATCAGTATCTGCACAGCCGCCACAGCGTAGATGGTGGTGAAATCAAGTTCGACCCCGTCAAAGTGACGCGCAAGCCCCTGATATTGCTTGGGTGTGATGACTTTGTGGATGGCCCAGAGAAAGATGAACCACGCCAACCCAAGCCGCAGAATCAGCAGGGCCACACCGTCTCTTGTTGAATGCGACATGCTCACCTTTCGCCAATGCTTTGCCGCATTGATGGCGTGGCGCGTTTGATTTGCCAAGTAAACTCCGCAAGAGGCTCACGCCGCAGTGCATCAGACACAAAAAATGGCGCTGCGAGGGAGGGATCGCAGCGCCATTCCATGTGGACTTTGGGGGAAGTCAGCCGATCAGACCGCCCCCCGGTCCCGTCGTTTCGTCATAGTGTTGCTTCAGCCGCATCAACGCGATGCGCAGCACGATCTTGCCCGAACGCGCGGACCAGCCGAGCTTTTTCTCAGCCGATTCCAGTCCCTCAAGGTAGCAGCAGCAGCGCAGCACCACATCCGACAGGCCTGGACCCAGATCCTTGAGTGCATGGGCCACGCGCGAACGCGCGCCCTCGGGGCCGTTGCCGACACCACTGTCCATGTTGAAGCTGCCGCGCCCGCCTGCGGTCAGGAAGCGGTCCCAGTTCTGGGCGACGCGCGGGCCCATCTGGGCCAGTTCGAAATCCTCGCGCAAACGCTCGCCCGCACTGACCAGGTCATCGGTCAGGAAGACGGCCCCGTCCTTGTCGCGGCGCCGCGCAAGGGCGGTCAGTGGCGATTCGGCGAGATTGTAGCGCACTTTGCGCGGCTGGCCGGTCTCGTTGTCGCGCACCGTGCGCTCGCCCCAGACGCGGTGCTGGTCGGCAAATTCCGCGGGCGCTTCGGCCAGACCCGGGGTGCGGTCCTCTTCGCCCTCCAGCATGTCGGCGAGGGCCGTGCGCCCGGCGGGCGTGATCTTGTAGCGCGTGATGCGCCCGGCCACGTCGGCGCTGATCCAGTCCTGCAGCGCCATTGCTTCGGCGACCTTGCGGTCCACCACTGCCGTTCTGGTGCTGGTGCCGCTGGCGCCATCGCGCACGACAACCGCCTTTTCCATGTCCACCGCAACGGCCAGAACCGCACCCGTCTCGCACAGGCGGCGCAGGATGCGGCGTGCATCCCGTGTCAGGGTCGATGTATCGGGGCCTTGATCCTTGATAGCGTATTGCATCGGATCGCATTCCTTTTGTTGCTCAGTTGCAGCCGACGAAGCCTTGTGAACAACCCGTGCACCCAGTTTGCGCAACACCGCATCGATCAGCGGATCGTCGCGGCGTGTTTCATATCTGCGGATCTGACGCAGGACGGTCGATGCGTGGCAGCCCGATTTTCGGGCCAGTTCGCGGATCGGCAGCCCGGCTTCTGTATGGGCCAGATAGTGCATCGCGGCATCCGGCACCCAGGCCGGCAATCCCGTCAGCACGGGAGGTGATCCATCATTAAGGCGCATCTTGCAGTGTCCGTCCTCTTTGTCGGTGCGGTGGGGTCTTGCTGCCCACTTTTCCACACGTTTATCCACACAACCTAGAGGTGCATTGGTTACCCGTTCGTTAATATTCGTCGGTATACGCAGCATTGTTTCTAAAAGATAAACAGTTGCTAAACGAACGAACGGACGGCATCGGCTCCGCGCAACACCCGTTTAGGTTGTGTCATGGTGCAAAGGCCAGCGTGATGGGGATCCCGCCGGCACGGACCAAAGGAGTACCGGAAAATGCAAGATATTCTGTCAATGTTGAACGCACTGCACCGCCCACGGTTGTTGATCCGCGCCGCCCGAATCGGTGCCGAAGACTATCGCCGCGCCGCGCATCTGCCGCGGATTCTGGGCTATGGTCAGTTGCCACGCCATGGCAACGCGCTGATGCGCCTGATGGAGGTTGAGGGCGAATTGAACGCGCTGCGCCTGGGTGAGGATTCGTCTTACAGCCTGTTGCGCCATATTGACGTGCTCATCGCGATTGTCGGCGAAAGCCGCATTCTGCGCGCCGCACAAGTCGACGCCCCCGCAGCCTGAAAGGGCCAGCGGGGCCCTTACATAAAGCTGTCAGGCTCCGCCTCTTTTTTCTGCGCGACATAGGCGTCCAGCGCCTCGCGCGTGGCCGGGTCCATCGCGGGCTGTTGATAGTCACTCAGCAACTTGGCAACCCGCGCCGTGGCCAGCGTTTGCGTGTCGCGCGATCCCTCATCTGCCCAGGTCTCGAATGGCTTGTAATCCAGCACGTCCGATTTCCAGAACGCATCCTTGAAATTCGCCTGCGTGTGGTCGCAGCCCAGGTAGTGGCCGCCGGGGCCAACCTCGCGGATGGCGTCCATGGCCTGCGCGTTTTCATCGATCTGCACACCGGCGGCGAGATGGTGCAGCGTGCCCAACTGGTCCGCGTCCATCACGAATTTCTCGTAAGAACTGACCAGCCCGCCTTCGAGCCAGCCACAGGCGTGCAGCATAAAGTTCACACCCGACAGCAGCCCCATATTGAGCGAATTCGACGTCTCGTAGGCCGCCTGTGCATCCGGCAGTTTCGATCCGCAGAACGACCCGGCCGAGCGATAGGGCAGCCCAAGCCGACGCGCCAGTTGCCCAGCGCCATAGGTGATATGTGCCGCCTCGGGTGTGCCAAAGGTCGGTGCGCCTGAATTCATGTCGATCGAGGTCACAAAGGCCCCCATGATCACCGGCGCACCTGCCCGGCACAGCTGCGAGTAGGCAATGCCCGCCAGCACTTCGGCCAGAACCTGCGTGAGTGTTCCGGCGACCGACACCGGCGCCATGGCCCCACCGACGATGAAAGGCGAAATGATGCAGGCCTGATTTGCCTGCGCATAGACCTCGAGCGCGCCCATCATCACATCGTCGAATGTCATGGGCGAGTTGATGTTGATCAGCGAGGTCATCACCGTGTTCTCGGCAACAAATTCCTTGCCGAACAGAATCTCGGACATCTCGACGGAATCGCGCGCCCGGCTGGGTTCGGTGACCGAGCCCATATAGGGCTTGTCGCTCAGCGTCATATGGGCATGCAGCATATCGAGATGGCGCTTGTTCACGGCCACGTCCGTGGGCTCGCAGACCGTGCCACCGGAATGGTGCAGCCATTTGGACATGTACCCCAGCTTCACGAAATTCTGGAAATCCTCCATCGTGGCATAGCGGCGCCCGCCCGCGGCATCGCGCACAAAGGGCGGACCATAGACCGGGGCCAGCACAAGGTTCTTGCCGCCCACCACGACATTGCGCTCAGGATTGCGGGCATGCTGGGTATAGCTGGAGGGGGCCGTCGCACAAAGCTGACGCGCCAGCCCGCGCGGAATCCGCACCCGGTCACCGTCAATATCCGCGCCGGCATCCGCCCAGCGCTTGAGAGCAGCCGGATTGTCGGGAAAGTTCACGCCGATCTCTTCCAGAATCGTCTCGGCATTGTGATCGATCAGCTCGAGCGCCTCTTCGGTCAGCACTTCGTAATTTGGGATATTACGCTCGATAAAGCGGGCGGTCTCGAAGGACACGGCACTGCGCGCGGCGCGGCGTGCGGCCCCTCCGCCACCACGGGCGCGTCTGGTTGGTGCGCTTGCGTCTGCCATGGCTGATCCCCCATTCATTCCCATCCGGTGCAGACGGGCTTACCCGATCCGGCCCCCTGAGACGCGCAATAAGCGCCGCAAGAGGGAAAAAAGCGACATCGATCTTCTCTGATTGAAAAAAAATCCCGGGGGTTCGGGGGCTGGCCCCCGTCCGGCGCTTGCCACCCGCGAACCGCACGCCTATTGCACCTGCATGACAGACCAGACCCATGACCGCCTTCTCATCATCGACTTCGGCAGCCAGGTGACGCAGCTTATCGCGCGGCGTCTGCGCGAGTTGAACGTCTATTGCGAAATCCACCCCTATCAGAACGTGACGATGGATTTCGTGACCCGGATGGCCCCGCGCGCCATCATCCTGTCGGGCGGACCGGACAGTGTCACCCGCCCGGGGTCACCGCGCGCCCCTGACGGCATCTTTGACCTGGGTCTGCCGATCCTTGGCATCTGCTATGGCCAGCAGGTCATGATGCAGCAATTGGGCGGCGAGGTCTTGGGCGGCAAGATCTCGGGCGGCGGCGGCACAGCGGAGTTCGGACGCGCCTTTGTCACGCCCGCGGGCGATCTTGATCTGCTTGCGGGCTGGTTCGAGGACGGGCGCGAGCAGGTCTGGATGAGCCATGGCGATCATGTCTCCAAACTCGCCGACGGGTTCGCCGTCTATGGCACCTCCCCCAACGCGCCTTACGCGGTCGCCGCCGATACATCGCGCCATTTCTACGCCGTGCAATTCCACCCCGAAGTGCACCACACCCCGCGCGGCGCAAAGCTCTATGAAAACTTCGTACGCCTCGCCGGGTTCAAAGGCGACTGGACCATGGGCGCCTATCGCGAAGAAGCGATCCAGAAAATCCGTGACCAGATCGGCGACAAGAACGTGATCTGCGCGCTGTCGGGCGGTGTGGACAGTTCGGTCGCTGCTGCGCTCATCCACGAGGCGGTGGGTGATCAGCTCACCTGCGTCTTTGTCGATCACGGGTTGTTGCGCAAGGACGAGGCCGCCGAAGTGGTTGGCATGTTCCGTGACAACATGAATCTGTCGGTGATCCACGCAGACGAGACCGAGTTGTTTCTCGGCGAACTTGACGGAGTCTCTGACCCCGAAACCAAGCGCAAGATCATCGGTCGTCTGTTCATCGACGTGTTCCAGAAATATGCCGACCAGATCGAGGGGGCCGAGTTTCTGGCGCAAGGCACGCTCTACCCGGATGTTATCGAATCGGTGTCCTTCTCGGGTGGGCCGTCGGTCACCATCAAATCGCACCACAATGTCGGCGGGCTGCCGGAAAAGATGGGGCTGAAACTGGTCGAGCCCCTGCGCGAGCTGTTCAAGGACGAGGTCCGCGCGCTCGGGCGTGAGTTGGGTCTGCCTGCCAGTTTTATCGGGCGCCACCCCTTCCCTGGCCCCGGCCTTGCCATCCGCTGCCCGGGCGAGATCACGCGACCAAAACTGGATATCCTGCGTGAGGCGGATGCCATCTATATCGACCAGATCCGCAAGCATGGCCTTTATGACGAGATCTGGCAGGCCTTTGTCGCGATCCTGCCGGTGCGCACGGTTGGCGTCATGGGTGACGGGCGGACCTATGATTATGCCTGCGCGCTCAGGGCCGTGACCTCGGTCGACGGGATGACCGCCGACTACTACCCGTTCACCCACGAATTTCTGGGCGAGACCGCCACGCGGATCATCAACGAGGTGCCCGGCATCAACCGGGTGACCTATGACATCACCTCAAAACCTCCCGGTACGATTGAGTGGGAATGAATTCGGGCCTTAAACTGCTCATTTCAAAGTCGAATTAACTAAAATTGTGAAAAAATGCCGGATTGTTCTCGCACCGGTAGAGGGCGCCATTGCGCCAATTCCTGAATTGCGTTTCATCGCCGTGCCCGCTGTATCTCGGTGGGTGAGACGTCAATTTTCAGGGGCCGTCACATATGGCGATCAGAGTTTTCACCTGCAGTTCTTGTGGACACCGGATGCGCATGTCGGATGATGTGTGCCACGCCTGTTTCAGTCACAAGCGCACATACCAATTGCCGCAGACGTTTTGGGCCACGACCCTCACAGCTTTGCTGTTTTTGTCCGGCCTCATGGTTGCAGTTTTCTGATCACCGCCGCACAGTCCGCACGCGACGGATCGACCGGTTCGCACCTCCGCGAACAGGATCGAGCAGATGACACACCCGTCCAGCACCCCGGCCGAGCATAGCGGCAATGTCCTCAGGGCGGCCTTGTGGATGACGGGGTCTATTGCGTCCTTTTCGGCCATGGCCGTGGCAGGGCGCGAAGTCTCAGACAGCCTCGATACGTTCGAAATCATGATGTATCGCAGTCTTGTCGGCGTGATCATCGTTTGTGCGCTTGCCTATGCGACAGGCGCCTGGCGCAGCATCCAGACAGCACGGCTTGGCACCCATCTGGGGCGAAATCTGGCGCATTTCACCGGGCAGAACCTGTGGTTTTACGCGGTGACCATCATCCCGTTGGCGCAGGTCTTTGCGCTTGAGTTCACCTCGCCCATCTGGGTGATTGTCCTCAGCCCGCTGGTGCTGGGCGAGCGGCTGACGCTGGTGCGGGCCTTTGCCGCCATCATGGGCTTTATCGGCATCCTGATCGTGGCGCGCCCGGACATGGCGGGGCTGAATGCGGGCGTGATCACCGCTGCCTCCTCGGCGATCTTCTTTGCGCTGACCATCATGCTGACCAAGCGGCTGACCCGGGCCGAGGGCATCACTTCGATCCTGTTCTGGCTGACGGTGATGCAATTGGTGATGGGGGTCATCATGGCCGGGTGGGACGGCGACATCGCCCTGCCCGATTCGCGGACCGGCCCCTGGGTGTTGCTGATCGGCTGTGCGGGGTTGCTGGCGCATTACTGCCTGACCAATGCGCTGTCCATCGCACCGGCCACCGTGGTGGTGCCCATCGACTTTATCCGTCTGCCCACAATCGCGGTGATCGGGATGCTGGTCTATAACGAAGCCATTGATGTCTGGGTCTTTGTCGGCGCAGCTATCATTTTTGCAGGTAATTACCTGAACCTCTGGGTCGAAACCCGCCGGCGCTAGGGGCTGTGACTGCAATGTCACAAATTAATGACGCTCCGTCATAAGCGGATTTGTGCCCTAGGGTCATTATTGACGCAGACCCCTTGAAAATAGCCTAGTTAAGCCCAACGCGCACCCACTCAACTGTTATCCGCGCGCTTTGGGAGGAAGTTAATATGAAATATGGCGTTATCGCCGTGGCGGCCCTGATGACATCGGCCGTCTCCGCACATGCGGTCGGCCTGGACAGGTCCGAGCAACGCATCGGAATCTTGTTTGAAGAAGGCAACCGGGTCGAACTCAGCTTTGGTTATGTCGATCCGACCATCGAAGGCACCGCCTTTGCCGCGTTTGGGGGGGCATCGATCGCGAATGTGGCCGAATCCTTCAGCATTGCAAGCATCGCTCTGAAGTATGACGTGAACGATAAGTTGTCCGTGGCGTTGATCGGGGACGAGCCTTTCGGATCTGACGTCATCTATCCCGGATCAACCGCGTCAACCATTCTTGGTGGAACCGGCGCAACTGCCGACAGCTTTGCCATCACGGCGCTGGCCCGGTACAAATTCAACGACAACTGGTCTGCCCATGGTGGGATCCGCTACCAGGAAGTTTCGGCTGGCGTCACGCTGGGCGGACTGGCCTTCAACAGCCCGGCTTCCCCCTTCACACCGAGCGGTGTAAATGGCTACAGCGGGCAATTTTCTTCATCGGGCGATGTCGGGTTTGTCGTCGGGGCCGCATACGAAATTCCCGAAATCGCGTTGCGCATTGCTCTGACCTACAACTCGAGCACAACGCATGATCTTCCAACGATTGAAACCATTCGCGGGGCTCAGATTTCCGCACCGGGTGCGACGACAGAAGTTGAAACTCCGGAATCGATCAACCTCGACTTCCAGACCGGCATTGCACCGAACACGTTGTTGTTCGGCAACATTCGTTATGCCCGTTACAGCCAGACGGTCGTTGCGCCGACTGGCTTTACCGGAATTACCGGCAGCCCTTTGACCGATCTCGAAGACGGTTACGATTTTCAAATCGGCGTTGGTCGTCGTTTCAATGAAAAGTGGTCCGGGTCGGTCGCAGTCGGTTTCTCAACCGTCGGTGATGACAGTCTGGTTTCTCCGCTGGCACCGACCAATGGCTCGCGCCACATCGCAGTCGGCGCAAAATATGATGTGAACGAGAAGTTCGCGATCTCGGGCGGCGTGCGATACACAATGCTGGGGGATGCGTTTTCGTCTCCCGGCGGCCGCCCGGTTGCAGATTTTGAAAGCAATGACGCCATTTCCGTCGGTGTAAAGCTCGCCTTCAAATTCTAGTCACGTGACTGCTACACAGTCAGCGTAAATCAGAACCCCGCCCCTCATTCGGGCGGGGTTTTTCTTTGCGCAGGAAACGGGTGGCACTGGCCCAAGAGCTCTGCCACTGATCCCTCATGACAATGCAAAAGACCATGACGGGCCGCGCCTGGGCCGAGATGTTGCTGCTGGCCGTAATCTGGGGCGGCTCCTTTCTGGCCATCCGGGTGGCACTGGACGAAATCAACCCGCTCACCTCTGTCGCGCATCGCACGGGCTGGGCGATGCTGCTGCTGTGGGGTGTCGTCATCGTGATGCGCCTGCCGGTGCCGCGCGATCCGCGCATCTGGCTTGGCTTTCTCGGCATGGGCCTGCTCAACAACGTGATCCCCTTTGGGCTGATGGCCTGGGGGCAATTGTATATCGAAACCGGGCTCACTTCGATTCTGAACGCGGCAACTGCCATTTTCGGCGTCATCGCAGCCGCCCTGTTCTTTGCGGACGAGCGGATAACGCGACGCAAGGCCATCGGTGTGGGTCTGGGCTTTTTCGGCGTCGCCACGGCCATTGGTCTGGACAACTTTGCCAGCTTCGATCTGCGCAGCATTGCGCAACTGGCAATCCTTGGAGGCACGGTGTCTTACGCACTGGCCAGCGTCTGGGCACGCCATTTCCTTGGTGGTTTGACCCCGCAGGTGGCGGCGGCAGGCATGCTGACCGGATCAACCCTGATCACCCTGCCACTGGCCTGGATCGTCGACGGGCCCATCAGCCTTGATCTGGCACCGGCCACATTCATCGCCATTGGCTACTACGCGCTGATCGCCACCGCCGCGGCCTACCTGCTTTATTACAGGGTGCTGGCGCTGGCCGGGTCGGGCAACCTGATGCTGGTCACCCTGCTGATCCCGCCGGTTGCAATCACCCTCGGCGCCGCGGTGCGCGGCGAGGACCTCAGCCCAAACGCATTTGCCGGCTTCGCCCTTCTGGCCCTTGGCCTTGTGATCCTGGACGGGCGCATCGTTGCATGGCTGCGCACCAAGCGTTGACCGGACCACACGCCCCCGTTAGGACAAGCGCCACAGACGAGGACGGGGACCACCATCATGCTCTACCAGGACGCCGATCACTGGCGCGCTGCCACGCACAAGCGCGTGCTGGTCTATGGCATGTCCGGCCTTGGCAAGACGCACATGTCCTCAATTGTGCGCGCCTCGGGGCACTGGTTTCACTATTCCATCGATTACCGCATCGGCACGCGCTATATGGGCGAGCTGATCGCTGACAACGCCAAGGCAGAGGCGATGAAAGTGCCATTTCTGCGGTCGCTGTTGATGAGCGACAGCATCTATATCGGCTCCAACATCACCTTCGACAATCTGAGCCCGGTCTCGACCTATCTTGGCAAGCCCGGCGATCCGGAGCTGGGCGGCCTGCCCATCGCCGAATACCGCCGCCGTCAGGAACAGTTCCGCACCTCCGAACTCGCCGCCCTCAATGACACGCTCTATTTCGCCGAGCGGGGTCAGGCGCTCTATGGTTATCCGCATTTCATCTGCGACACGGGCGGATCGATCTGCGAATGGGTCGAACCAGACAACGACAATGACCCGCTGATGAGCACGCTCAGCGCCTCTTGCCTGCCGCTCTGGATCAAGGGAAGCGAGGCGCACACGCAGGCCCTGATCGCGCGGTTCGACAAGGCGCCCAAGCCGATGGCCTACCAGCCCGAATTCCTGCTGGCATGCTGGCAGGAATACCTCGCCGACACCGGCCTCGCCGAAGACCGCGTCAACCCCGACACCTTCGTGCGCTGGACATATGCGCGCGCACTGGCCCACCGCCAGCCCCGCTACGAGGCGATGGCGCGCTGGGGGGTGACGGTCACCGCAGACGAGGTTGCCTCGCTCAAAGGTGAAGCGGATTTCATCGATCTGGTGGCCGGGGCCCTTGAGCGGCGCAAACCTTAGGGCTATCTCACGCATCTGGCCTTCATTGTTCTGAAAAATATGCAAAAGGAACGGCGCACCCGGCGCACCGCTCGAGAAAGACACCCATGCCCCTGAAACTGCCCCGCACCCTGCCCGCCTACTCCGTCCTCACCCAAGAGGGCGTGATGGTGATGGATGACGAGCTGGCAGCCCATCAGGATATACGGCCGCTGAAAATCGCGCTGCTCAACCTGATGCCGAAAAAGATCCAGACCGAGACGCAGTTCGCGCGCCTCATCGGGGCCACACCGCTGCAGATCGAACTGTCGCTGATCCGCATGTCCGATCACGAGACCAAGAACACGGCCGCCGAACATATGGAGAGCTTCTATCGCCCTTTCTCCGAAGTGAAAGACGAGAAATTCGACGGGCTTATCATCACCGGCGCCCCGATCGAGCATCTGGACTATGAAGATGTGAGTTACTGGGAGGAGCTGTGCGAGGTCATGGACTGGACCCAGACCCATGTGCATTCCACCTTCGGGGTCTGCTGGGGCGGCATGGCGATGCTGCACCATTTTCACGGCGTGCCCAAGCACCTGCTGGGTGAAAAGCTGTTCGGCACCTATCGCCACGCCAACATGGCCCCGGCCTCGCCCTATTTGCGTGGGTTTTCAGATGATTGCGTGATCCCCGTCAGCCGCTGGACCGAGGTGCGCCAGGCCGAAGTCGAAGCGGCAGGTCTGCCGATCCTGCTCGGGTCGGACGTGACCGGCCCCTGCCTGATCGAAGACCCCGATCACCGCGCGCTCTACATCCTCAATCACTTTGAGTACGACAGCGACACGCTGAAACAGGAATATGACCGCGATCTGGCATCGGTTCAGGTGCAGGGCGCGAAAATCGCTATGCCCGTGGGCTATTTCCCGGACAATGACGCCAGCCAGCGCCCGCTCAACCGCTGGCGCAGCCATGCCCATCTTCTTTATGGAAACTGGCTGTCCGAGGTTTATCTGACCACCCCATATGACATGCAGCGGATCGGGCAGGATCGCACCGATCTGCGGGGGTAAGCGATGAAGACGGTTATGGTTGTTCTGCTGGGCGTGGTGCTTGTTTCGCTTGCCCTTGTGCAGATGTATGCCCTGAAACGGGACCGGGATGCAGCGCGGGACTATCCGCCGACCGGGCAGTTGATCGACGTAAACGGAGTGACGGTGCATGCCGTGCAGGTCGGACAAGGCCCCGACCTTGTGCTGCTGCATGGTGCGTCAGGCAGCACGCGGGATTTCACCTTTGCCTTCGCTGATCTTCTCAAGGATCGCTACCGGGTGACCATGCTGGACCGTCCGGGTCTGGGCTGGACAGAACAGATCGACCCGGCGCACAGACGGGCCTTTTCCACCGCCCACGCCTCGCCGCGCGATCAGGCCCGCCTGCTCAAGGCCGCCACCGACCAGCTGGACGTCACCAACCCCATCGTGCTGGGCCATTCCTTTGGCGGCATTGTCGGTTACGCCTGGGCGCTGGAATTTGACGATCTGGCGGGCCTTGTGTCCGTCGCCGGGGTCGCCAACCCCTGGCCCGGTGATCTCGGGTGGACGTACACGGTCAATGGCTCCGCCTGGGGCGGCGGGCTGGTGGTGCCGGTGCTCTCTGCATTTGTCCCGCACACGCTGGTCGAAGAGACTTTGGGCAGTATTTTCGAGCCGCAAGTCCCTCCGGAAGGTTACCTCGACCATGTCGGTGCGGACCTGTCGCTGCGGCGTCATTCGATGCGCGCCAATGCGCGGCAAGTGAACTGGCTGCGCCCTTACGTCGTTGAAATGTCAGCGCAATACGGAACCATCACCGTGCCAGTAGAGATCGTGCACGGCGATGCCGACACCATTGTCCCCCTTGCCGTCCACTCGGCCAAGGTGCCGGGCCAGATCGAAGGGGCCAATGTCACCGTCCTGCCCGGCGTCGGGCACATGCCCCAGCACACCAACCCGGACGATGTCATCGCCGCAATCGACCGCGTCGCGGCACGTGCAGGTTTGCGTTAAGGGGCAACCTCCCCCATATTGCATGTTAAGAGCAGTAACTTGAGTTGGGATCCCCATGAGCCTTCCCTTTGACGGCGCCATCACGGCATTCTTCGAATCCGGCGCGCCGGATGATGTGCGCGCCACGATTGCAAGCGCCGACAAGGGCGACATCCTCACCCCGTCCTACCCCCATTCTGCACGAATGAAGGGCAAGGACTACGAGCGCCAGATGGCTGCACTGCAAATCGAACTGGTCAAGATGCAGGATTGGGTCAATGAAACCGGCGCGCGCGTGGCCTGCGTCTTTGAAGGGCGCGATGCGGCCGGAAAAGGCGGCACAATCAAGCGGTTCACCCAAAACCTGAACCCGCGCGGCGCGCGTGTTGTGGCCCTGTCCAAACCGACCGAAACCGAGGCGTCCGAGTGGTATTTCCAGCGCTATATCAGGCAGTTGCCTGCGGGTGGAGAGATCGCCCTGTTTGATCGCAGCTGGTACAATCGCGGTGTTGTCGAGCATGTCTTCAACTTTTGCACACCCGCGCAGCGCGACCACTTCTTTGGTCAGGTGAACCCGTTCGAGACGATGCTCGTCAATGACGGTATCCATGTCTTCAAATTCTGGCTGAACGTGTGCCGCGCCGAACAGCTGCGCCGCATCATGGCGCGCGAACGCGATCCTCTGAAACAGTGGAAACTCAGCTGGATCGACGTCGAAGGCCTGCAAAAATGGGACGCCTATACCGACGCGATCCGCGAGACACTGACCTTGACCCATTCCGAACACGCGCCGTGGACCATCGTGCGCTCGGACGACAAGAAACGCGCGCGTCTCAATGCAATCCGCACGGTTTTGCACGGGCTCGACTACACGAACAAAGACGCACAAGCCATTGGCAAGATAGAAAAAGACATCTGCGGTGGTCCGGACATCTGGGATGCCTAAACGCGGCTACCACCATGGCAACCTGCGCCAGGCCCTGATTGATGCAGCCCTTGTTCTGATCGAAGACAAGGGGCCTACGGGCTTTACACTGTCCGAGGCGGCCAAGCAGGCGGGCGTGACCCCGGCGGCCGTCTACCGCCACTATGAGGGGCGCGAGGACCTGATCGCGGAATGTGCGCGGCAGGGCTATGGCATCTTTGCCGATCTGATGGAGCATGCCTACCAGTCCGGCCAGCCCTCGGCTCTCGCCGCTTTCGAGGCGACGGGGCGAGCCTACCTCGCCTTTGCCCGCCGCTTTCCGGGCCACTACATCGCGATGTTTGAGTCCGGTATTTCGGTCAACCGCACACCGGAACTGGCTGATGTCGCGGGTCGCGCCAATGCGGTGCTGGAAAAGGCGGCCGGAGACCTGAGCGAGCACATCCCCGAGGACAAACGCCCCCCGGCTTCGATGTTTTCCGCCCATATCTGGGCAATGAGCCACGGCGTCGTCGAATTGTTCGCGCGCAACTCTCCCGGTCGCGCCTCGCCCTTTCCACCCGAGGATTTGCTGGAAACGGGGATCGGGATTTACCTGCGCGGTCTGGGCCTGATCCGGCCGGATGAGTGATCTGAGGCCGCCGACCTAATCATGAAAACAGCCTTTGTTCGGTGGTCTTCTTACGAATTCGGCCAGCCTGTTGCCCGGTCGAAAAAGCGGAGCAATGGGGTCGAACACCACCGCACTGTGAGATCTCAAACTGCAAAAGGGTCCGACTGCAATCGCAGCAAAGGGTCGCGTTGCACGATTGGGCGCGCGCTTGTCATCGCCACGCGGGTCGGGTCCACCATGATCTGCAGCGCCGCCAGTTTGAGCAACGAATAGGGCGTAAGCAGCAGGGTTTCGACCGGGCATCCATTGGCCAGGATCAGCTCGTGTTGCCGCAACAGCAGGTTAAAATAGGTGATGTGCCTGCATCCGCGCATCCGCCGCACGCCCTTGCGACCCACCAGTTTGACTGCGGCCACCAGCGCCTCGCCTCCGGTGGCGGGAGAGTTGACCAGCACACGGTGTTGAGGAGACGCGCACATTTCCGCAAAAGGCAGCCCCGGCCCCAGCGCACCGCGCGCAATCAGGATCGGTTTTTGCCGGTCGTTGCGATCCCGAAACGCGATGGTTTCAGACAGGACGTGCAGAATCGGCTGCGGCCCGTGATCCAATGTCATCACCAAATCCCCCGACCTCAGTGTTTCGATGCACCGTGGCCCGTCCGGAGTTTCCACATAGGTGCCTTCGCCCAGACAGACGGGTCCGGGTCCAAACTGAAAATTGGTGGAGCTGAGGCTGCCCGGACTGACGTTCAGCAGCCGCACGGACTGCCCGTTATCATAGGTGATGACTGTGTCCGGCCCGTCCGACGACATCCGGTCCAGCACATCCTGAAAACTGTTCATTTCGACCATATCGAACCGGATGATATCCGGCTCACCGGGATCAAAATCGGTAATCGTGTCGTTACCGTCGCCGTCGCGAATGACAAAGGTATCGCTGGGCGAGCTGTTGCCCGCCGTCATCACGTCATCGCCGCGCCCGCCGACGATGACATCATCCCCCGCGCCCCCGGTGATCGTGTCGTCACCATCCCCGCCATAGACGGTGTCATTGCCAGTCCCGCCGTCGATATTGTCGTTGCCATCCCCGCCCGAAACGGTGTCGTCGCCGCCCGACCCGTTCAGCGTGTCATTTCCCCCGTTGCCCCTGATGTTGTCAGAGCCAGAGGTGCCGTTGATGGTGTTGTCGTTCTCGTCGCCCTCGATATCCGCCATGGCCTCACCCAACTGGACTGTGAACCAAAGCCATAGTCCGCAAACCATCACCGGCGGGTTAAAGGGAAAATTCGAACGAATGGAGAGCGCGCGCCACCGGGCGCAACGAAAAAGGCAGCCCCGGATCGGAGCGGCCTGAACCATGGACATGCTGCGCTGCCAATGGGTTGGCTGCGTTCTTCTCAGGCCCGTTCCTTCTTCATTTCGGAAATGGCGGCGGCCTTGATCTCTTCGCGCAGGATGGTGACCAGTTTCTTCTGGTTGTCCTTCAGGATGCCGTCCACGACGCCATCTACGCTTTTGGAATTCATGAATTCATTGGCAAAAGCCTTGGCCGCTTTGGACGGGTCCTTGCCGTTGGCGCGCTTGGGATCCTTTTTGAGATAATCGAGCGCGGCGTCGATGATCTCGCCTCCGGTGCTGAAATACTTGTTCAACGACCCGATCGTGACGCGTGTCATGAACTTGACGAGGGCCTGCTTCATGATCACGGGCCGCGCGGCCAGCAAGGCGTCCGTGCTGGCAATACCCAGCCGTTTGACAACCGCCTTCACTTCGGCGGCGTAAAGTTCCTTGAGGTTGATCGGCGCCTTGGACAGGATACGGTTCACCTGATTGCCCAAAAAGCGACTGTTGGAGGCGGTGCCAACAAGATGTGGTCCGGCAAATTTCATGAACAACTTGCCCATACCGGCACCAATGGCCCCGCCAAGCGCACCGCCCATCGCGTCCTTGACGATTTCGGACGCTGCCTTTTGCTTGGTCCCTGCAACCTCGCGCCCCAGCGCGTCAGCGCCATTATAGGCCAGTGACGTGCCACCGCCCACCACCGCACCAGTGATAAGGATGGCCGGTACGCTGACCGGGGCCAGGATCGTCGTGGCCGCGACGGAACCTGCCACCATGCCGACGGATTTCACGCCTTCGAGCACTTTGATCGAGCTTTCACCGCCATTGATGATGCCGTCGATCCAGCGCAGCACTTCGTTCTTGTAGGTGGCGATAGCGATATTGGCTGGTTCAACAGCCTTCTCGAAGGCTTTGTAATTGCGCGATTTGCAGGCCTTTTCTGCAGTCTTGAACGCAGAGTCCGCCTTTTTGCGGCTTTTGGGTTCCGGCACGCGGTTGACCAGATCAATGCAGGCGGCCACGAACCACTGATCCTTGTTGATCTTGAGTTGCGCATCATGACGCCCTGTTGCGTAGGTGTAACGCTGTTTGAGCTGGAACATCGCATCGTCCATGCGCTGATCCACACCTTTGCAGTAGGATTTGAATGTCTTCTCATCCATGCAGATGTCGCCGCCCGGCGTGGGCACCTTGTAGAGCTTTGCCTTGGGATCAGGGATGGTGACGGGGGTGTTCTTGGGCAGTTCCTTGCCCGCCTTGAGGTCCTTGTAAATCTTCTTGTTCGCCTTGTGGACAAGGACGGTGCCCGGGTCCCTGATCTTGTGCTTGGCGATGATGGTGTCCATCGTGTCGCCGGGCTTGGTCTTGTAAACTGTCCACATGCGGGGTGCCCTCGTCTTTTAATGCCATTCGGTCAATTTCGTCGCAGCGGACAGGCTGAAATATCGCCCATTGGCCGGGAACAGGCCTGTGACTGACCGGTCCAACCACCGCATTGCCTCACAAGAAATCTTCTTTGAGGTCTGATTTTCAAGAAAAAAATGCACCAAGCCAGGAATACCCGACCGTATGGCCACGTCACCCGCCGGGGATTTGGCCAAAAAAACAGGCACGCGCGGTAATCCGCACGTGCCTTTGGTTTGGATGTACGATCCGTATCAGCGCTTGGAGAACTGGAAGCTCTTGCGCGCTTTGGCCTTACCGTATTTCTTACGCTCGACCACGCGGCTGTCGCGGGTCAGGAAGCCTGCGGCTTTCAACGCGCCGCGCAAGGAGGGATCATAGAGCTGCAGCGCCTTGGACACGCCGTGCTTGACCGCACCGGCCTGACCGGACAGACCGCCGCCCTTGACCGTGGCAACCACGTCAAACTGGCCTTCGACGCCGGCCACCGAAAACGGCTGGGCCAGGATCATCTGCAGCACGGGGCGGGCAAAGTAGACGTTCATCTCTTTGCCGTTCACGGTGACCTTGCCGGAGCCCGGCTTGATCCAGACGCGGGCAACCGCATCCTTACGCTTGCCAGTGGCATAGGAGCGGCCCAGTTCATCGCGAACCGGGTCGCGTTGAACCATTTCGACGGCCTCGGGGGCGACTTCGCCCGCGACGGCCTGCAGGTCTTCGAGTGTGTTGATATCGTCGGCCATGCTCATGCGCTCCGGGTGTTTTTCTTGTTCATGGACGCAACATCCAGAACTTCGGGCTCTTGCGCCGTGTGGGGGTGATCGCCGCCCGCATAGACGCGCAGGTTGGTCATGATCTGACGGCTGAGGCGGTTGCCGGGCAGCATGCGCTTGACCGCGAGGGTCACGACACGCTCGGGGTGTGCGCCTTCAAGAATCTGCTCCTTGGTGCGGCTCTTGATCCCGCCGGGGTGGCCGGTGTGCCAGTAGTGGTTTTCCTGGCGCTTGTTGCCGGTCAACTGGATCTTGTCGGCGTTGATGACGATCACGTTGTCACCGCAGTCCATGTGCGGTGTGAACGAGGGCTTGTGCTTGCCACGCAGGCGCGTGGCGACGATCGAGGCAAGACGGCCCAGCACGATGCCTTCGGCGTCGATGAGGATCCACTTTTTCTCGATGTCCGCAGGTGTTGCGGTATAGGTTTTCATGTGTCGCATCCCTTGGGGGGCTCGAATTTCGGATTGGGCGGGTATACGGGCGCTGCAATGCCGCGTCAACGGTCATATACGACAATAAATCATTCAAAAACATATACTTGAAATTAAGGTACTATTTTACCCCATCAAAATTGCGCCCCTGCCCCCTTGCATTACCGGTCCGTCTGGCACACTGGTTGGCACAGATCACATTTGCCCTGACGCTGACACCTGTTTCATGTTGTTTTCCCTTGCCGCCCCTGCCCTTGCCACTCTTGCTCTGATCGCTGTGGCGACGATTGGCGGTATTGGGTCGGTCCAAAAACTGATTACCGTCTACGAGGCAAAGCACGAGTTGAAACAGGGCTCGACCGGGTGGTTGCGCAGCATTGCGGGCTGGTCGATTGTCGCGTTCTGGCTGATGACCACGTGGTTCGCCGCCACGATCATCGGGGATTGGGGTGTCTCGGGCGATTTCGGGGGGGCTGTGGATCGGTCCTGGCTGCGCTTGCGGGTGCTGCTGGAAATCGGCATGGCCATCATGGGTCAGGACAGTTGAGCGACGTCACCGCCATCCAGTCCGAGTTGCAATGCGAAAATTGCGCAGGGCAGTGTCAGTATGACCCGGCCGTGCAGGCGCTGAAGTGCAGCAGTTGTGGCACTGTGCG
Organism: uncultured Tateyamaria sp.; assembly: GCF_947503045.1. Classification (GTDB taxonomy): domain Bacteria; phylum Pseudomonadota; class Alphaproteobacteria; order Rhodobacterales; family Rhodobacteraceae; genus Tateyamaria. The sequence goes on along the minus strand of NZ_CANNCF010000001.1, from coordinate 1,495,898 downwards.
CCGGTTGGAGCGTGAGGACGATTCAGAGGCGTGGGCTGAGTTCCCCTTTGACCCCGACGCCCCCGAGGACGAATCCCCCATCACCTTCGAGGGTCAGGTGCTGTCCTGCCAGACCTGCGGCGGGACTGTCACCTTCGTTGCCGAATCCCTCAGTTCGGCCTGTGCTTATTGCGACGGACCTGTGGTGCTGAAAAAGGCGGATCGCGGCTTTGCCCCGATGGCGCTTATTCCCTACCGCGTGCCGCAACAGGATGCGCAGGCATTTGCCCTTGCATGGGTCAAGAAACGGCTGGCGGCACCCAACGATCTCTATGGCGTGGTGGCCAAGGCGCGCGTGGCCGGGATTTATGTGCCGTTCTGGACCTTCGACAGTCAGGAGGCCGTGGATTACTGGGCCAAGTACACGGTGCGGCGCAACAAGCGTAACTACACCAAGAGGGTCCGGGGCAACATACGCATCCACTTTGACGATCTGCTGGTGCCAGGCTCGCCCCATGTCACGCCGCTGATCCGCGATGGCATTCTGCACGACTTTGATCCGCGGCGCCTGCGCCCCTACCGCGCGGGCTATGTCGCCGGGTTCGCCGCCGAACAGCACCACCAAAGCGTGGCCGAAGGGCTGGCCGCCAATGCCGACGACAAGGCGCTGCTGATCCGCAACAAGATCAAGCGTGACATCAACAAGTCGCGTGTGCACGACATCGGCTATCACACGGACACGACCGGCATCCATTACCGCCGCATCCTGCTGCCCGTGTGGATCCTGCACTACAGCTATAACGGGGCGGCGCACAAAGTGGTGGTCTGCGGGATGCAGGGCCGCACCTTTGGCGAACGTCCGTTTTCGATGAAAAAGCTGTTGGGCTATTCGGCGCTGTTGTCCTGCATTGCCGTGGCGACCGGGCTGGTGTGGGGGGCGGTTGGGCTGCTTTAGACGCCGATGGATTCGGGCGGGTTGTCGAGCAGGTTGCGCAGGCGCAGGATCGCGGCCTCGAAACTTTGCAGGCTGACACCCGCATTGACCGCAAAGCGCACCGCATGAGGCGCGCGCGCATCGCGGCAGGCGTATTCCTCGGCGGCGCGGATGCGCACGCCTTGTGCCTCGGCGGCCTGCACAAAGGCCCCGGCCCGCCAGCCCTCGGGCAGACGCAACCACAGGAATGGCACGTCCTTGCTCCATTTCAGATCATAGCCTCCCAGCACGTTGACCGCGCAGCGCACGTAGGCGCTGATCTCGTTCTTGGCCCTGTCCATCATGCCGCGCAATTCGGGATGAACCAGCAACCGGGCGGCCAGATCGGTCATCGGGGTGGCGAGGCCAAAGAAAGAGTATTCGGCCGTACGCCGCAAAGTGGCTGCCTGCCCGCGCGGAGCCACTGCGATGCCAAGACGCAGCGCAGGTGTCACGGATTTCGAGATTGACGAGATATACCAGCTGCGTTCGGGCGCCAGCATCCGGTAGCTGGCGGCTTGTGCGGCGCCAAGGCGGTAACAGTCGTCTTCGAGAATCTGCACATCATGTCGCCGTACCACCTCGATCAGCGCGGCGCGTCGATGTTCCGGGGTAAAGGCAAGGGTCGGATTGTGGACCTCGGGTGAGGTACAGAATATCTGCGCGTCATGGGCCCGGATCGCAGCCTCGAGCGCTTCGGGGATCACACCCTCATCATCCATCGCCACGGGCACCACATCCGCGCGCAACAACTCGGCCGCGCGGCGAAAGCCGGGATAGGCCAGCTCTTCGACCAGAACGGCCGGACGGCGACCACGCAACAGGGCCTGCAGGATCAGCAGGATCGCGTTCTGCCCGCCATGGGCCAGTTGGATGTCGCCTTCGGTGATCGAGCCCAGCGGGGCGTTCTCCAGCCATTTGACAGCGGCCTCGCGGGCCGGACGTGCCCCGGCACGGGTGGGATAGTGCATCATGCCCGAGGGTGGATCGGCGGCAACCTCGGCCAGCAGTGTGCGGATCAGCGTGGCCTGTCCGACCTCGGGCAGATGGGGCGAGAACAGGTTGACCTGCCAGGTCTCGGCCTCGGAATTGTGGGTGGTGGAATCGACCTCGAGCGGGATGTCCGCCCAGAGCGGCGCCTTGGAATCCGGTGTGGCCACGAAAGTGCCCCGCCCAACCTCGGCCACCAGCGTGCCGTCGTCTGTCAGCAGCGTGTAGGCGCGGGCCACTGTGCCCGGCGTGATCCCCAGTTTCCACGCCAGATCGCGCACCGGGGGCAGCTTGTCGCCCGACATCAGGCTCTGGCTTGCGATCTTGTCTCGGATCGCCTGCATGACGGCTTTGTATTTGGGACCAGCGGTGTCGAGCAGATCAGGTTGCCAAATTGTATCCATTACAATGTTTCCGTAGATTTCCGGTGCGCGCCTATTGTACCCTTTATTAATGGCAAATCAGCCATATTGTGTCAATACAATTTCAGGAGATACCCATGACACTCGGACCAGCAAGCCCCGCTCAACACCTCGCCTATCTGTCGGCGCAGACCCGCATTCCTGCGGCGTCGGTGATTGCGCTGCGCGTCGCGGTCACGATGTCGAAATGGGCCACACGGCGCCGCGAACGGCTGGCGCTCAAGCTGCTGGATGATCACCTGCTGCGCGATGTGGGACTGACACCCGACGAGGCTTATCGCGAGTCGCGGCGTGTGTTCTGGCGGGCGTGACATCCCCGTGGCACCTGCCAGACCTCTTCCCTTGCGGCCGGGTTCGTCCTGGCCGCCTTTTTCAATTCGTGGGTAACTATTCCGCCAAATCAACACCCTGCGGCGGGATAGCATAGGTCAGACTGGCCCGCGCCACAGGCTGCGCCATCCCTTCGGAATAGATCAGCACGTCCGAGACCGACAACTGCTTGCCCAGCTTCAACAACCGCCCTTCGCCGATCAGATCGACACCGGCGGCAGGCTTGCGCATGAAATCAATCGCACAATTCGTGGTCACTGCCAGCGCGCGCGGACCGATATGGGCGAGCGTCACCATGTAGGCGGTCACATCAGCAAGGCCGAACATCGCGGGGCCCGACACCGTTCCGCCGGGGCGCAGGTGGCGATCCTGTACCAAGAGGCGCATGGTCACGCTGGCCTCGCTGACCGCCTCAACCTGGTACTCTCCGGCAACTTCCAGAAACACCTTGCCCAGAAATGCGTTCATTTCCGCGGCATCCATCATCAGCGCCATACTTTTCCTCCCCACGCGAATGCCCTAGGCTTTGCCGCAAATCCGGCGGAGGGCAAGATGGGAATTCTGGAACGTGAGGTGACGGGCGCGGTGTTGCATCTGCGGATGAACGCGCCTGAACGGCTGAACGCGCTGAGCGACGAGATGATCGCGGCCTTGCACAACACGCTGGATGAGGTGGCCGAGGACCGATCGGTGCGCGCGGTGGTTCTGTCCGGGGCGGGCAAAGCGTTTTGCGCGGGCCACGATCTGAAACAGATGACCGCCGGGCGCCAGAACACGGACGGTGGCGCGGCCTATTTCAAGGACCTGTTTGACCGCTGTGCTGCGATGATGGCGCGCATCCAGTCCCTGCCCCAGCCTGTGATCGCGCAAGTGCACGGCATCGCGACCGCGGCGGGCTGCCAGTTGGTGGCGACCTGCGATCTGGCCGTGGCCGCGCATGGCACCCGTTTTGGCGTCAACGGGGTCAATATCGGCCTCTTTTGTTCGACCCCCATGGTGGCCCTATCCCGCAACATCCCGCGCAAGCAGGCCTTTGAGATGCTGACCACCGGCGAATTCATTGAATCCGAACGCGCCGCGACCCTGGGTCTGATCAATCGCGCCGTGGACCCAGACGCGCTTGAGGCCGAGACGATGGCCCTCGCCACGCAACTCGCCGCCAAGCTCGGGTCGGCCGTGCGGATCGGAAAAGAGGCCTTTTATGCCCAGATTCAAATGCCTGTGGCTGACGCTTACACGTATACCGGGCAGGTCATGGTCGACAATATGGCACACCCGGACACGAAAGAAGGCATTGCTGCCTTTATCGAAAAGCGCCCTCCGGACTGGTCGCAATAGGGTTTTGCCCATAAAAACAAGGGCTACCAGCGGTTGTTTCCAAATGCTCACCCGATAGTTTCCCAAACAGCGCTATCAATTCGGGCGCAAATGAGGCACAAATTGGACACGGTGAATAACCGATGACGATTTTGGGTCGCCGACTGGCGGAAGGTCCCTCCAGGTCAGCCTCTCACTGACCGACCATCCCCGCAGCGGCGACCCCAAAAATCCCCCCATCAGCGATCAAAGCACCACCCTATACCGGTGGCGTGCAGTCATCGACCGACAGATCCAGCACCGGATCCTCGGGCCCACATTGCTCACCAGACACCGGATAACGGTCAGGCGGCTCGCAAGCGCTGAGGGCAAGGACGGCCAACAGGCCAAGGCAATAAAGAACTGGTTTCATGTCTCACTCCAGACGTTCCGTGTGATGCGGACCCTAGAGGGCATCCCACAGCCCCGATTGATCTACATCAGGGGATGCAGGATTGCGGAATGCGCAGGCTTGCCCTACATCCGCGCCATGGCACAGGAACTTCACATCGTTGGCGGCGGCATGGCCGGATCCGAGGCCGCATGGCAGGCCGCTCATATGGGCGTTCAGGTGGTGATCCATGAAATGCGCCCAAAGGTCGGCACGTTCGCGCATCAGACCGGGCTGCTGGGTGAAATGGTGTGCTCGAACTCCTTCCGTTCGGATGACAGCGAACAAAACGCGGTGGGCTTGCTGCATTGGGAAATGCGCGCGGCAAACGGGCTGATCATGGCCTGCGCGGACAAGCACCGCCTGCCTGCCGGTGGCGCACTGGCGGTCGACCGCGACCCCTTTGCCCAATCGGTGACGGATGCGCTGGTCGCTCATCCCAATATCCGCGTCGAATATGGCGAAATCACCGCACTGCCCGCCGAGGGGCAGTGGATCATAGCCACCGGGCCCCTGACGTCATCCGCGCTTGGTCAGGCAATTGCGGCCGAGACCGGGGCCGAGGCGCTTGCCTTTTTCGACGCGATCGCGCCCATCGTCTATTTCGACAGCATCGACATGGAAAAGGCCTGGATGCAGTCGCGCTATGACAAGGGCGAGACCGAGGAAGAGCGCACCGCCTATCTCAACTGCCCGATGGACCGCGACCAGTACGAGGCCTTCATCGATGCGCTGCTTGCTGCGGACAAGACCGAGTTTCATGAGGGCGAAACGGCGGGTTATTTCGACGGTTGCCTGCCCATCGAAGTGATGGCCGAACGCGGGCGCGAAACCCTGCGCTTTGGCCCGATGAAGCCTGTGGGCCTGACCAATCCGCACCAACCGGACGTCAAGGCCCACGCGGTCGTGCAACTGCGCCGCGACAACAAACTCGGCACGCTCTACAACATCGTCGGCTTTCAGACCAAGATGAAATACGGCGCGCAAACCGACGTTTTTAAAATGATTCCGGGGCTCGAGAATGCCAGCTTTGCCCGTTTGGGCGGCATTCATCGCAACACGTTCCTGAATTCGCCCACGCTTCTCAGCGCGGATATGCGTCTGAAATCGCGCCCCAACATCCGTTTTGCCGGGCAGATCACGGGTGTCGAGGGATATGTGGAGTCCGCCGCCATGGGGCTGCTCGCGGGCCGCTTGGCGGCCACCGAAATCCTTGGCGGCGCTTTGGACGTGCCCCCGCCCACCACGGCCATGGGCGCGCTGATCACCCACATCACCGGCGGGGCTGACGCCAAAACTTTTCAGCCCATGAACGTGAATTTCGGCCTGTTTCCCCTGGTTGAGGGCCTCAAGAGCGGGCGTCGGGGCCGCAAGGACCGCTACAAGGCCTACACCGACCGCGCCAAGGACGACTGGCAAACCTGGCTCGCCCCGCAGGCGGCCGCCGCCTGACAAGCCTCTGGACGCTGGGACCCGAGGCGTTAAACTGCCGCCATGACCGGATTTCTGGACAAGGCCTATCAGGCCCGCGACGCGGGGTCGACACGCAGCCTCTATGACAGTTGGGCGGCAAGCTACGAGGCCGAAATCGGCGAAAACGGCTATGCCACGCCGCAGCGCTGCGCGGACGCTTTGAAATCCTACGCCGACGATCTGAGCGCGCCTGTCCTGGATTTTGGCTGTGGCACGGGCTTGTCCGGCCTAGCGCTCAAGCTGGCCGGGTTTGAAACGATCGATGGCCTCGACCTCTCGGCCGAGATGCTCGAAGGCGCGCGGACCAAGGGTGTTTACCGCCATCTTGAGCAGATCGAGGCCGGCGACGACCTGCCGCGCAAGGATTATCCGCTTTGTACCGCCATTGGCGTGATCGGCGCCGGTGCTGCCCCCATTTCAGTCCTGCACATGTTGATGCGTGCGCTGCCGCGGGACGGAAAGCTGGTGTTTTCCTTTAACGATCACGCGCTTGAGGACCCGAGCAACGAGGCCGGGATCGCCGAGTGGACCGATTGCGGCGCGGCCCGTCTGCTGTTCAAAGAACACGGTCCGCACCTGCCCGGAATCGGGTTGAACGCGAACGTCTACGTGCTTGAAAAAGCGTGACATTCACCACTCGTTTTGCGCCATCCCCGACGGGACCTCTGCATCTGGGCCACGCCTATTCGGCGATGCTGGCCTTTGACCTGGCGCAGCGCGCCGGTGGGACGTTCCTGTTGCGGATCGAGGACATTGATCAGTCCCGCGCACGCCCGCAATGGGAAGCGCAGATATTTGACGATCTGGCATGGCTTGGGCTCAACTGGCCTGAACCGGTGTTGCGGCAATCAGATAACATGAAGGCGTACGCACAATCCCTTGATAATTTGTGGGAAAATAACCTTCTCTATCAATGCGATTGCACCCGCCGCGACATCGAAGAGGCCGCAAACGCACCACAGGAAGGGGTGCCCAGCCACGGCCCGGACGGTCTGATCTATCCCGGCACTTGCCGCGCAAAACATCCGCGCACAGGGCCACGCCCAAAGAATGTTGCACTGCGCCTCGACATGGCTACGGCACTGGCGACAATCTCCGGCGCACTCTCTTACACCGAAACCGGCATGGACGCGGGCGAGATCGCAATCATGGACATGCCGACTACAACCGGCGATATCGTTCTGGCACGGCGGGACATGGGCACGTCCTATCACCTTTCGGTCGTCATCGACGACGCCGCCCAAGACATCACCCACGTGATACGCGGCGCGGATCTGGCCGAAGCCACGCAAATCCATGTGATCCTGCAACACCTGCTGTGCCTGCCCACACCAATCTACCACCACCACCGCCTGATCCGCGACGATGCGGGCAAACGGCTCGCCAAACGGGATGATGCGCGTGCCATCGCAAAATACCGCGCAGAAGGTGCAACGCCCGCCGACATACGCCAAATGCTGGGGTTGTCCCCTTCTCTGATTTAGAAAAATCCTGGGGGGAGTCGCACAGCGACGGGGGGCTATCCCCCCTGCATCGGTGCCATCAACTCAACTTCGGACCCATCCGTCACGTCTGTGTAAAAGCACGTACGACGCCCTGTATGGCAGGCTGGCCCGGTCTGGCGCACCTGCATGATCAGGCAATCGCGGTCGCAATCGACACGCAGCGACACCAGTTCCTGCACGTTTCCAGAGGTCTCGCCCTTGATCCAGAACGCCTGACGCGAACGCGACCAATAGGTCACGCGACCCGTTTCCAGCGTCTGCGCCACGGCTTCGGCATTCATCCACGCCAGCATCAGCACCTCGTGGCTTGCGACATCCTGCGCGATGGCGGGGACCAAGCCCTGCGCGTTGTAACGCAAAGTTGCGGGATCAAAGGCGGGCGTCATGGCAAAACCTTTTTGCATCTGGCGGGCAGGCGATTATGTAGGACACAACGACACCAGACACCAGAGCCGGAGGGGACATGCCCGCCGATACCGACCTGATCAAACTCTATTCGACCCGCATTCTCGCGCTGGCAGCCGACATGCCACACACCGCGCGGCTGGCCGATCCCCATGCAAGCGTCAAGAAACGCTCGCCGCTTTGCGGCTCCACCGTGACGGTGGATGTGTCCGTTCAGGACGGGCGGATCGCGGGTTATGGGCAGGACGTGAAGGCCTGCGCGCTGGGTCAGGCGGCAGCGGCCGTGACCGGACATGCGGTTGTCGGCCGGTCGCTGGCCGAAGTGCAACGCGCACGCGATGAATTGCGCGCGATGCTGAAATCGAATGGCCCTGTGCCCTCCGCCCCCTTTGACGGGTTCGAAGTGCTTGAACCCGCGCGCGAGTTCAAGAACCGCCACGCCTCGATCCTGCTGGCCATCGAAGCGACGGCAGAAGCGATGGAACAGGCACTGCAATCCGACTGCGCCTGACCGCCCCTCCCGACTGAAAACCAAAAAAAACGCCGCACATCCAAAGGGATGGCGGCGCAAGGTAAGCGTGTCTTGCGGGGGACGGATCCGATAACCCCTGCGGCAAACAGGGTCACGAGGCGGCAGGCAGAGCCGCATGTGAAGACGCCAATTGGGACGGGCGCAAATGTGGGATCACAGCAAGATCGCAGGCAGAAACTCAGAACAAGGACGGAAGGTACAGCGCAACCACCAGCATCACTGCCAATGCCCCGGCACCCAGCATATCCTGAAGCAGCGTGGCCTCAGCGCGGGTTGCGACATCTTTCAGTGTGCGAAGCGTGGTCATGTCAGTGCCTTTCGTCTCTGGAGTTGCCCCTTTGTTCTCATATCCTTAACGCTTCGTAAAGAACTTTTTAAGAACATTTGCGAACTTTTTAGCACATTTGGTGCTAACCCACTGAAATCAAACGGATCGCCTCGTCCTGCCGCATGAGCCAGAGCAGAACACGCGCCGCCTGCCCCCGCGCACTGGTCAGGTCGGGGTCATCATTCAGCAACTTGCGCGCGTCGCTTTGGGCAATGGCCATCAGCGCGCCCTGCCGTTCCAGATCAGCGATGCGAAAACGGGGCACGCCCGACTGGGCCGTGCCGATCAGATCGCCATATCCGCGCATCTGCAGGTCCGTTTCGGCAATGGCAAAGCCATCCTCGGTTGCGCGCAGCACCTCGAGCCGCTTTTGCCCACTTTCCGAAAGGGGGGCCTGGTACATCAGCAAACAGGTCGAGGCCGCCTCGCCCCGCCCGACGCGACCCCGCAGCTGGTGCAGTTGCGCCAGGCCAAACGTCTCTGCGCGTTCGATCACCATGATCGTCGCATTGGGCACGTTCACGCCCACCTCGATCACCGTGGTTGCGACAAGCACCCCCGTCTCTCCGGCCTGAAAACGGGCCATCGCCGCGTCCTTCTCGGCCGGTGGCATCTGCCCGTGGACCAGCCCCACGCGCCCTTCGCCAAGAGTGGCGCGCAGACGTTTGAACCGTTCCTCGGCGGCCGTCAAATCCACCGCTTCGCTTTCCTCGACCAACGGGCAGACCCAATAGCACTGCCGCCCCTCTTTCATCACGGCCCGCAAGCGCTCGATCACCTCGTCCATGCGGCCCGTGCTGACCAGCGCCGTCTTGATCGGTTTGCGCCCGGGTGGCTTTTCGTCCAACACCGACACGTCCATGTCACCATATTGCGCCAGTGCAAGGCTGCGCGGGATCGGGGTGGCGGTCATCACCAACACGTCCGAGGCCGCGCCTTTCTTACCGAGCGCCAACCGTTGACGCACACCAAAGCGGTGCTGTTCGTCCACGATACCAAGGCGCAGGTCGGCGAACACCACGTCGTTCTGAAACACCGCATGGGTGCCCACGAGGATCTGGATATCGCCGCGCGCAAGGGCGGCAAGTTTGGCGCGCCGCTCAGCCCCCTTGTCGCGGCCCGTCAGGATTTCGAGCACCACGCCTGCGCTTTCCGCGAGCGGCTGCAACCCTTCAAGATGTTGACGCGCAAGGATTTCTGTTGGAGCCATCATCACCCCCTGCCCGCCCGCCTCGACCGCAACGAGCAGCGCCATGAAGGCCACGAGCGTCTTGCCCGCACCCACGTCGCCCTGCAGCAGGCGGTTCATCCGCGTCTCACGGGCCATGTCGGCGGCGATCTCGGAAATCGCGCGATCCTGCGCGCCGGTCGGAGCGTAAGGCAGATCGGCGCGCACCTTCGCCTGTAACGCGCCCGTGCCTTGGGTCACCTGCCCGGTCACGCGCCGTTCCGAGGCGCGCGCCAGCGCCAGTGTGATCTGGTGGGCAAACAGCTCGTCATAGGCCAGACGGGTGCGTGCGGGGCTCGTGGCGGCAAGATCACCCAGACCGGTGGGCGCATGGGCCTGCGCGACCGCATCGGCGAAACCGGGCCACTTGGCCTTCTCGATCTGGCCCGGATCGATCCATTCGGTAACGTCCGGCACACGGGTCAGGGCCGAACGCGTGGCCTTGAACATGGTCTTTTGCGTGACACCGCCGGTGAGCGGATAGACGGGTTCAAAACCGGGAATGTCGCCCGCCTCTTCGACCGGCAGGATGTGGTCGGGATGCACCATGTTGGCAATCCCATCGAACAATTCGACGCGCCCCGACACGACCCGTTCGGACCCGGTGGGGAGCACTTTGGTCAGGTAATCGCTGCGCCCGTGGAAAAAGACAAGCTGGAACGAGGTCGCCCCGTCCTCCACGTGAATGCGATGGGCCCCACCGCGACTGCGCGCCGCGTGATGCGCGCCGACCTTGATCCGGACCGTGAGCGTCGCGGGCAGAACCGCGTCCTGAATCGTGTCGCGCAAGGTGCGGTCGATGCCCGTATGGGGCAGTGTGAACAGCAGATCGCGTGGTGCCGTGACGCCAAGCGCACCCAGATGCTGGGCGGTTTTCGGGCCGACCCCTTCGAGCGTTTCGAGGTCCGCAAACAGCGGAAACAGGATCTCGGGACGGCTCATGAAGCGCCGATCAGGTCCAGCCAGCCATCCTCGTCCAGCGTCTCGATGCCCAGATCGGCAGCTTTTTTCGCCTTGGATCCGGCGCCTGGCCCCGCGACCAGCAGATCGGTTTTCGCACTGACCGAACCGGCAACCTTGGCCCCCAGCGCCTCGGCGCGCGCCTTGGCCTCGGCGCGGGTCATCTTTTCGAGGGTGCCGGTGAAGACGACCGTTTTGCCCGCCACGGGGCTGTCGGTGTCGGCGGGCGCGTCCTCGGGCGCGATGGCCAAGTGCGCAACAAGGCGGTCGATGCTGGCGCGTTCGGCCTCTTGCCGGAAGGTGGTGACGAGGGCGACGGCGACGGTCGCGCCGATGCCGTCGATGCCGGTCAGCGCGTCCCAGGCGGATTTGGCGTCAGCCTCCAAGCCGGCCCAGACCGCGTCGCGCGTGGGTTTGATGCGGGCGCGCCGGCCTTCGGCTTGCGCGGCGATACGCTCCTGCGCCTCGGCCGCGTCGGCCTGCAGATGACAACTCGCTGCAAGCGCTGCACGATCCACCGCGTCGAGCAGCGTTTCCCAATTGCCGAAATGGCGGGCCAGATCGGCCGCCGCCACCTCGCCCACATGGCGGATACCAAGGGAAAAGATCAGCTTTTTCAGCGGGATGTTCCGCTTTTCCTCGATGGCCTGAAACAGATTTTCGGCGCTTTTATCGCCCCAGCCATCGCGATTGGCGAGCTTGGTCAGATTGGACGCGTCCCGCTCTTGCAAGGTAAAGATGTCGGCAGGTTCGCGGATCGGCAGTTGATCATCGCCATAGAACATCTCGATCTGCTTGGCGCCCAGCCCCTCGATGTCAAAGGCGGCGCGGCTGACGAAATGCTTCAGCTTTTCAACGGCTTGTGCAGGGCAGATCAGACCGCCGGTGCAGCGGGCAACCGCGTCACCCTCTTCGCGAATGGCATCTGAATGGCACTCGGGGCAAAGCTTGGGAAACTGGAATGGTGTTGCGTCTTCGGGACGTTTGGACAGGTCCACGTCCGCCACTTTCGGGATTACGTCACCGGCGCGATAGACCTGCACCCAGTCGCCCACACGGATGTCCTTGCCCCCGCGGATCTGTGCACCGGTGTTGTCGCGCCCGGCGATGTAGTCCTCGTTGTGCAGTGTCGCGTTGGACACGACGACCCCGCCGACCGTCACAGGCGCAAGCCGCGCCACCGGCGATAGCGCGCCGGTGCGCCCCACTTGGATGTCGATGGCCTCAAGCCGCGTCCAGGCCAGTTCGGCGGGAAATTTATGGGCAATCGCCCAGCGCGGCGTGGTCGAGCGAAACCCAAGCCGCCCCTGCAGCGCCAGATCGTCGACCTTGTAGACCACGCCGTCGATGTCATAGCCGAGCGATGCGCGTTGCTGTTCGATCAAGCGGTAGTGCGCGATCATCTCGTCAGGGCCGTTGCAGAGCGCGGTCAGCGGGTTGGTCTGAAATCCAAGCGTTTTGAAGCGTTCGATGGCACCATGCTGCGTGTCGGACAGCGGTTCAGACAAAGCCCCCCAGGCATAGGCAAAGAAGCGCAACGGGCGCGCGCGGGTGATACTGGAATCCAGTTGGCGTAGCGATCCGGCGGCAGCATTTCGTGGATTGGCAAAGAGTTTTTGCCCGGCCTCGCGCTGGCGGTCGTTCAGTGCGTCGAAATCCGGGTGGGACATGTAGACTTCGCCGCGCACTTCCAGCAGGTCGGGCGCGTCGGTGAGGGTCTGGGGGATGTCGGCAATCGTGCGCGCATTGGACGTGACGTTTTCGCCCACCGCCCCGTCGCCGCGCGTGGCAGCCTGTGCCAGCGCGCCGTTCTTGTAGGTCAGGGACAGGGACAAGCCGTCGATCTTGGGCTCAGCGGTGTAGGCAAGGGCCGCATCAGCATTGAGGCCAAGATATTTGCGAATGCGGGTGTCGAATTCGGTGATGTCCGTGTCATCAAATGCGTTGGAGAGCGACAGCATGGCGACCGCGTGAGTAACTTTTGAAAACCCCTCTGACGGGGCGGCCCCCACCTGGTCCGAGGGGCTATCGGCGCGTTTGAGCTTGGGAAAGCGCGCCTCGATCCCGGCATTGCGCCGCTTGAGCGCGTCATAATCGGCATCCGATATCTCGGGCGCATCTGCGCCGTGATAGGCGGTGTTCGCCGTTGCCAGCACCGCAGCCAGCCGCGCCAGTTCCGCGCGGGCCTCTTCGGGTGACAAGTCGTTGATGGGTGTATCTGCGCTCACGTCTGTCCCCGTCTGCTTCTCGCCCAGGGATAAAAGCGTGTGCGCGCCGGGTCCAGTCATTGATCGCGAATTCGGGGAGAGATGAACACATGTCCAGGCAGCAAAAAGGCCGACGCAGTGGTTAACTGCGCCGGCCTGTCTTAACGTTTGAGGCGGTTCAGGCTCCGACGGCCAGCCGCGTATCGTCTGTTTGTTGGGCCGGTTCGGGATCACGCAGCACATAGCCACGGCCCCATACTGTCTCGATATAGTTCTCGCCTCCGGTGGCCACGCTCAGCTTTTTGCGCAGCTTGCAGATGAAGACGTCGATGATCTTGAGTTCGGGTTCGTCCATGCCCCCATAAAGGTGGTTGAGGAACATTTCCTTGGTCAGCGTTGTGCCTTTGCGCAAGGAGAGCAGTTCGAGCATCTGGTATTCCTTGCCGGTCAGATGCACGGCCTTGCTGTCGACGCTGACGGTCTTGGCATCCAGATTGACCGACACGGCCCCGGTATCGATCACCGACTGGGAATGCCCTTTGGAGCGGCGGATGATCGCGTGGATGCGTGCCACAAGCTCTTCGCGGTGGAAGGGTTTGGTCAGATAGTCGTCGGCACCGAAACCGAAGCCTTTGATTTTGTTTTCCGTGTCATCCGCACCCGACAGGATCAGAATGGGCGTTTCGACCCGGGCAAGCCGCAGCTGGCGCAGCACCTCGTGGCCGTTCATGTCCGGCAGATCGAGGTCCAGAAGGATCAAATCGTAATCATAAAGCTTGGCAAGATCGATACCCTCCTCCCCCAGATCGGTCGCATAGACGTTAAGGTTGGCATGGGTCAGCATCAGTTCGATGCTTTTGGAGGTCGTGGGGTCGTCTTCTACAAGCAGCACGCGCATTCAATAGTCTCCACTATGGGTGTCGGTGTTGAACTAAACGTGAACCTAAATAGTTAACCACACGTTACTCCTGTGGGAAATATAGCTTAACAACCTAAAGTTGTCTATACCTTTGCACAGCAGTCGCCTTCAGCGCCTCTTCACCATGGTCGGAAACGGCCTTGACCCAGGCCAAAAACTCTTCTTCGCTTAGGGAATAGCGTTCGAGCGCGTCTGCCTGTGTCAGCAATCCGTAAATCACCCCCCGCACGACCGCCGCCTTGCGCGATGCAACCCAACGGCGAGTGGATGGGGGCGGCAAGTCGGCCCGAGTCAGCACCGTGCCATCCGGCAAGGTGACCGCGCGGGGCCCATCGACTTTTTTCAAATACATTGCACTGCTCTTTTCTGCTTCGCGTGCACCATGCCCCGGCGACCCTAATGGCGGGTTAAACCTGCCCTTGAGACTATTTCGCATTTTCATATATATGCGCCGATACCCCCAAGGAGACGTGACATGCTTGACCAGTCCGGTCCGCTCAATTCATTGGGCTTTGCCAAAGCCCCGGAAGACACGCGTGTTGTCGTGGCCATGTCCGGCGGCGTGGACAGCTCTGTTGTGGCGGCTGAGCTGAAGGCGCAGGGCTATGACGTGGTGGGGGTGACGCTGCAGCTTTATGATCATGGGGCGGCCCTGGCCAAGAAAGGTGCGTGCTGTGCAGGCATCGACATTCATGACGCGCGCCGCGTGGCCGAAGAGATGGGGTTTCCCCACTACGTCCTTGATTACGAGAACGTTTTCAAGGACGCGGTGATCGACGAATTTGCCGACAGCTACCTGGGCGGCGCCACTCCGGTGCCTTGTATCCGCTGCAACGAGCGGGTGAAATTCAAGGACCTGCTGGAAACCGCAAAGGATCTTGAGGCCGACTGCATGGCTACCGGTCACTACATCCAGCGCAAGATGGGCGACGCGGGCCCCGAACTGCACAGTGCGGCCGATGCGAACCGCGACCAGTCCTATTTCCTGTTCTCGACGACGCCTGCGCAACTCGATTACTTACGCTTTCCGCTGGGCCATTTGCCGTCCAAGGATGACACCCGCGCGCTGGCCGCAAAATACGGGCTGAGCGTGGCGGACAAGCCCGACAGTCAGGACATCTGTTTCGTGCCCAACGGTGACTATGCCGCCGTGATCCGCACGCTGCGCCCCGAGGCGGCGGCCCCCGGTGATATCGTCGACACCGAAGGGCGCGTACTGGCGCGCCATGACGGCGTGATCAACTACACCATCGGGCAGCGCCGGGGCCTTGGGATTGGCGGGCTCGCAGACCCTCTTTACGTGGTGAAACTGGATGCCGACAACGCCCGTGTGATCGTCGGCCCCAAGGACATGCTGGCCACGCGCACTGTTCCCGTGCGCGAGGTCAATTGGCTGGGGGATGAACCGTTCAATGCCCGATCTGAATGGCATGTGGCGGTCAAGGTCCGCTCGACCCGGCCCCCGACGGATGCGGTGATTCGCCCGATCAGTGCGACCGAAGCGACCGTGGAACTGGTTGCTGCCGAGGCGGGCGTGTCCCCCGGGCAGGCCTGCGTGTTCTATGATCGCGATTCCAGCCGAATCTTTGGCGGTGGGTGGATCCACAAGGGATAAGGGCGCGCCTTGCCCCGCGCGACGCCTTGCGCTTATCTGCACCCCAGTTCCGCGCAACACGAAGGTGCCCCATGAAACTTGCCACAACCAAAGCCATCGTGACCGGAGGTGCGTCAGGCCTTGGCGAGGCGACAGCGCGCTATTTCGCAAGTCAGGGCGCGCAGGTGACGCTGCTTGATCGCGATGCGGAGCGTGGGACAGCCGTGGCCGACGAGATTGGGGGGCATTTCGCACAAACGGATGTGACGGACGAAGCCTCGGTTCAGGCAGCAATCGATCTGGGCGGCGCCAAGATGGGTGGGATCAGCGCGGCGGTGAACTGCGCAGGCATCGCCCTCGGCATCAAGACGGTGGGCCGCGACGGCCCCCACCCCCTACCCGCCTTTCAAAAGACCATCGACATCAATCTGGTGGGCAGCTTCAACGTCGCCCGCCTTGCCGCCTTGGCCATGGGCGCGAACGACCCCGAACCGGATGGCGCACGCGGGGTGATCATCAACACCGCCTCCATCGCCGCCTTTGACGGGCAAAAGGGGCAAGCGGCTTATGCGGCCTCCAAAGGCGGGATCGTGGGGATGACTCTGCCGATGGCGCGCGATCTGGCCAAGGACGGCATCCGGGTGATGACCATCGCGCCGGGGATCTTCAAAACCCCGATGCTGGCAGGTCTGCCGGACGATGTGCAGGCCGCATTGGCCGCAGACGTGCCCAACCCGGCCCGCCTTGGCGATCCGCAGGAATATGCGCGGCTGGCCGGTTTCATCGTCGAGATGGGGTATCTCAACGGCGAGGTGATCCGCCTCGACGGCGCGCTGAGGATGCGCTGAGATGTGGCAAGGCACGCTGTTGAGCATCCACATCACCCCAAATGCCCGCGCGCCCATGGTCGAACAGAGCAAGGCGACTCTGATCGCGGGCGTCGGCATCGAAGGGGACCGCTATGCCAAGGGAATCGACACCGGCACCTATTCCGCACAGCCTGACATCCGCGAGGTCACACTGATCGAGGTCGAAACGATTGAGGCACTGGCGCGCGATCACGACATCACGCTGGATGCGGTTGAGCACAGGCGCAACTTGACCACCCGCGACGTGCCGCTGAACCATCTGGTCGGGCGTCGATTTCGCGTCGGGGATGTGGTGCTGGAGGGCGGACGGCTGAACACACCCTGCCGATATATCGACATGATCACGAAAAAGACGATCTGCGATCTGCTCGAACATCGTTCGGGCCTCAATTGTCGGATCATTGCGAGTGGAACCATTCAGCCCGGCGATTCGATTTGTCTGGAATGACCAGCGAGCAAGACAAAATGGAGGCCGGTGAATGGTATAGCTGCCTTGATGACACGCTTGAGGCCCTGCGGGTCACAACACTTGAGGCCGTGCATGCCCACAACCACCTGCCTCCGACGGAACGACGGACCTTGAGCGCACCCTTGCGTAGCCTCTTTGCAAGCGTCGGCGCGGATTGCCTGGTGGAGGCACCGTTTCACTGTTCCTACGGCATCAACACCCATCTGGGCGATGAGGTCTTTATCAACGCAAATTGCGTGATCCTCGACAGCGCGCCCGTGCGGATTGGCAGTGGGACGATGATCGGGACCGGGGCACAGATCCTCTGCGCCGATCACCACCGCGACCCCGTCAAACGGCGCGCCGGGATCGAACGGGCCCTGCCCGTCACCCTGGGCGAAAATGTCTGGATCGGCGCGGGCGCGATCATCCTGCCGGGTGTGACCATCGGGGATCGGTCGATTGTCGGGGCAGGCAGCGTCGTGACGCGCGACGTGGCAGCAGACACAACAGTGGTCGGCAATCCGGCCCGCGCAGTGGCGCGCTGAGGCGTCAGGCGCTCGCCTTTTCCTCAAGCGTCAGCCATTCCTCTTCGGCCTCATCAAGGCGCTCCTGCCGCTCAATCAATGCATCCGTGGCCTTTTGAAACTTCACCGGGTTCTCGGTGAACAGGTCCGGATCGCTCATCAACTCTTGCAGCTTGACGATCTCGGCCTCCAGACGCTCCATCTCGGCAGGCAAAGCCTCAAGCCGGTGCTTTTCGGTAAAGGTCAGGGCAGTTTTCGGCGCGTCCTTCTGCTTTGACTTCGCCTCCGAAGCCTTTGCTTTGGCTACTTCTTCCTTGCTCGGCTTGGGGCGACGCTGGGATTGGTAGTCGCTCCACCCGCCTGCATAGACCGTGGCCTTGCCGTCCCCTTCCATCGCGATGGTGGTGACGGTCACACGGTCCAGAAAATCGCGGTCATGGCTGACGAGCATGACGGTGCCATCATATTGGTCGATCAGGTCCTGCAAAAGGTCCAGCGTTTCCACGTCCAGATCGTTGGTCGGCTCATCGAGCACCAAAAGGTTGGACGGCTTGGCCATGATCTTGGCCAGCAGCAATCGCGCCTTTTCCCCACCCGAGAGTGAACGGATCGGCGCGCGGGCCTGCGCTTCGTCAAAGAGGAACTCCTTGAGGTAGCCGACCACATGTTTGGGGGCACCACGCACCATGACCTGATCGGCCTTGCCGCTTACCCGCATGTCCGGGTCCCCGGTCAGGCTGTCCCAAAGGGTCATGTTCGGGTCCAGTTGCGCACGTGATTGGTCAAACAGAGCGATTTCAAGATTGGTGCCAAGGGTCACAGAGCCCGAATCCGGTGCCTCACGCCCCACAAGGATGTTGAGCAACGTCGTCTTGCCCACCCCGTTGGGTCCGACAAAGGCGATGCGGTCCCCGCGTTGGATGGTCAGCGAGAACGGTTCGACAATGGTCTTGTCGTCAAAGGCCTTGGTGATTTCGCGCGCTTCGATCACCTTGCGCCCGGACTTGGGGCCCTGCTCGAACGCCATGGCGGCGGTGCCCTGCCGTTTGATCTGGGCGGAGCGTTCGGCGCGCAATTCCTGCAGCGCACGCACTCGGCCCTGATTGCGCTTGCGCCGTGCCGAAATGCCCTCGACTGCCCAGCGGGCCTCGGCCTTGATCTTGCGGTTCAGCTTGTGACGCTGGGTGTCTTCCTCGTCCCAGGTGGTATCGCGCCAGGCCTCGAACGCATCAAAGCCTTTCTCCTGCCGACGCACCATTCCGCGGTCAATCCAGAGGGTTGCGCGCGCAAGTTCACGCAAGAATGCTCGGTCGTGGCTGATCAAC
Organism: uncultured Tateyamaria sp.; assembly: GCF_947503045.1. Taxonomy (GTDB): domain Bacteria; phylum Pseudomonadota; class Alphaproteobacteria; order Rhodobacterales; family Rhodobacteraceae; genus Tateyamaria. The sequence goes on along the minus strand of NZ_CANNCF010000001.1, from coordinate 1,477,137 downwards.
ACAAACCCGGCCCGGGTGGCCTTCAGCTCGGATTCGAGCCAGCCAATGGCCTCGATGTCCAGATGGTTGGTTGGCTCGTCCAGCAGCATCAGATCCGGGGATTCTGCCATCAGCCGCGCCAGCGCGGCACGCCGCCGCTCTCCACCCGAGGCCGTAGACACAGGGCGGGCAGGATCGAATTTCAGCCCCTCGCCCGCGCGCTCGACCTTGTAGAGATCGGCAGGCCCCAGCCCATACATGGCGAAATCGCCCAACGTGGCAAAACCCGCCATATCCGGGTCCTGCTCCATATAGCCGACCGAAATGCCCGGGCCTGCTACCACCTCGCCCTTGTCGGCCTCAACCAGCCCGGCCATCACCTTCATCAGCGTGGATTTACCCGACCCGTTGCGCCCTACAAGGGCAACACGGTCCCCTGGCTGAATCACGAGGGACAGGTTATCAAAGACAGGATCGCCGCCAAAGGTCAGCGAGATATCAGAGAGTTGAAGAAGGGGTACACGGGCCATGAGCGCCAGCTAGTGGCTTGCACGCACCCCGTCAACAGCCCCCGGACGGTCGATCCGGGCTGCAGCTTCTCTTCGCCAATCAAATCGCTGGTGCACCGAGTGGCTGGTCTCTCATACAGAGGGCCACGGTTGGGCGAATGAAACGTGTGTTGCCAACACCACAAAGCCTGCTAACATTCTCATCGTGTTTCATTTTCCCCAGAGGATTTTCACTATGGATTTCGTTAAAGCGCTTTGCGCAGCGGCCTTTTGTACAGCACTCGCCGCACCGGCTTATGCGGCCACATACAATATCAGTTTCGATGGCAGCTTCGTTGACCTGAGTGGTACGATCGACATCTCAACAACCGGTAGCTTTGATCCGGCAGGTTTTGACGCTGTCGTGACGGGCTATTCCATCACAGCAACTACCGACGGGACGAACCCCTTCACCTTTACAGAAACAAACAGCACCTTTGGCCCTGGAACAGGGACCACGATCACCGTCAGCGCAACCGATATTATCCTATCCACGTCCGAAACAAATCGACTGGCACTCGCCACCTTGTTTCTGGCCGCAGATGTCGCAACCAATAACACAAGAGAAAACCTGCGCCTGACGACCACGCAGCTCGGCTTTCGCGCGCCGACCAATCCCACAGTGCCGAACACCGCGTTCGAAAACATCACCACCCCATTCACGCTTGCGCAGGTTGCGCCGGTTGCGCCGGTTGCGCCCGTGCCGCTGCCTGCAGGTTTGCCCCTGTTGGCGGTCGGGATCGGCCTGTTCGCCGGTCTGCGCTGGCGCAAGGCGCGCAGCCGGGCCTAACCGGCAACCGAACGCAGCAACCGTTTGCGCGCGGGCGGGATCGCACCGATCTCGACCCCAGTGAACACGTGCAGCGTGTTCATGTGGCGATCCACAACGGCGTGATCGCTGACCCAACCGCCCATCATCAGATAGGTGCGCAGCAAAGGTGGCATGCGCACCATCGCCTTTTTCGCATCCGGCTTGCGGCGCAGACGCGCGGCAAAGCGGAACACATGGGGCGCCTTGACCCGTGGCAGCCAGCGTTTCGGGGCCAGATGGCGGGCCTTGAGCATCGCAAACGCGTCCAGATAGTCCGCCGTTTCGGTGCCCGCAAAGGACGAACAGCCAAACAGCAACTCGACCCCGTTGGCATCCACATAAGAGGTCACCGCCCCCCACGCCACACGCAGGATGTCGGGATCGTTCAACTCGGGATCAATGCAAAAACGGCCCATCTCGACCATGTTGCCTGCAAAACCAGACAAGGCGTCCAACTCGTAATATTGCGCCGAATAGCTGCGCGAGATTTCCGCCCCAGACAGGGGCATCATCCGAAAACAGCACACAAGGGCTTCGTCATTGACGCGCCGGATCAGGATGTGGGTGCAGAGCGGATCAAAGGGATCAGTGTCTTGGGCAAGACCAAAGCAGCGGGCGCGCAGGCCCTGGGCGGCAGCGATGTCATGTGGGCCCTGCGCCTGGCAGGCGCGATAGCGGCCCTTGTTCATTGCAATCATGCGCTATGCCCTCGCAATCTGCTGCATCGGGCGGTTAGCACATGTCCCATGACAGGGCCGTGACGCCTCACCCGCCGCCAAAGTCGGGACCGACCCGCCCGATATTGCCCAGAAGCTGACGCAGGAAGCTGACATTGGTGATGTTGCTGTCGGTGACGCGGCGCGACAGGGTCACGACGCGGCCATCCTCGAGGCCAAAGCTTTCGATATTGCTGAGCACTCCGGCCTCATCAAAGGAAATGGCAAGCACCTGACGGTCGACCACTTCGGGGCGACGGGGGCCAAACGTTTTGACCGTGCTGCGCACATAAAAGAAATTGCCGCCTTCCAGCACGCCGCCTGCGGTGGGGGATCCGACCACATCCTCGACGCTGGCGCGGGTGTCGATGCCTACAACCAGTTCCTGCAAATCTTCTTCGGGTGGGATATAGCCGTGGTTGCGGAATGTCGGTGTGCACCCGGCCATGGCCAGCGTGACCATCGTCAGTGTCAGAAATGCCAAGGTCCGCATACCGGCCCCCCTTTTTTGCGCCGCCCCTTGCTTGCTGAGGCTCGTGCTTTTATCTCGACTTACTCAAGGTTTGCCCGCTGTTCAAGAAACGAAAGCAAAAGCCATGGCCATGACACCGCCCTCACGCACCGCTTTGCGGGTTGCTGACCTTGCCCAGAATGCGGGCACCGGGTTCGAAATTGTGCCCGATGCGGCGGCATTGAAGGCCATGGCCGAGATGCTGGACCTCACCGGCCTGCGCAAGGTGCGCTTTGTCGGCGAGGTACGCGCCCAAGGGGCAGCGGACTGGCTGCTGAGCGGCAAGTTGGGCGCCACGGTGACCCAGCCTTGCGGCGTGACGCTGGCCCCGGTCACAACACGCATCGATGTGCCTGTGCGCCGCGTCTACCTGCGCGATTTCAGTGATGACTTCGACGATCCCGAAGTGGAAATGCCCGAAGATGACGAGGTCGAGGCTCTTGGACCCTGGATCGACCCGGAGGCGGTGCTGACCGAGGCGCTGAGCCTGGCCGTCCCCGACTATCCGCGCGCCGAAGGTGTGGCCCTGGGCGAGACGGTACTGACCGAGCCGGGCAAGGCGCCCCTGACGGACGAGGCGGTGCGCCCCTTTGCTGGTCTTGCGGACCTCAAGGCCAAGCTGGACAAGGACGCGGGCGAATAGGCGAAGGGGGCCGTGATTTGGCCTTGCGCATGGCGCGGATATGCGTATTTTCCGCGCTTCACGTCATTTTGGGTTGGACATGGGCTAGGCCATTGCCTAAACGCACGTCACGCCTGAAACAGGACGACCGAATTTGCGCCTTACCCCGGGTGCTTGATACATGCCCGACCCCCGGGCGACCGCCGAAACCACGCCCGAGCACGGGCAATTTGAAACACGCATCCGCCCCACGCGGCTCTGCCCGAAACGCAAAGGCCCATTCCAATGGCTGTGCAACAGAACAAAGTGTCGAAATCGCGCCGCAACAACCGCCGCGCCCACGACAGCCTGACGCCCGCGAATCCCAACGAATGCCCCAACTGTGGCGAGCTGAAGCGCCCGCATCACATTTGTGCGGCTTGCGGTCACTATGACGACAACGAGATCGTCGCGATGACCGAAGAAGTTGATCTGGAAGACGACGCGGCGTAAGCAAGGGCAATCGCAGGCGGTAGGCTAGACAGCATCACATGACGGCCCCCATATCCAAACAGGCCGACAAGAACGCCGCTCTCGCGTTTCCTATCATTCTTTCTGTAGACACCATGGGCGGGGACCAGGGCCCCGCTGCTGTTGTTGGGGGCTGCGCCATCTCGGCCAAAAAGAACCGCGACCTCGGATTTATCCTTCATGGTCCGGCGGACGAGCTGGAACGGCTGGTCGCGCGCCGCAAGGGTCTGGCCGAGCGCTGCGAGATTCGCAATGCCACCGGCGTTGTGACCATGGAAGACAAACCCAGCCATATCGTGCGCAACGGCAAGGACACCTCGATGTGGTCGGCCGTCGAATCCGTGCGCGCAGGCGAAGCGACGGTGGCCGTAAGCTGCGGTAACACGGGCGCGCTGATGGCCGTGTCGATGATCCGCCTGCGCAAGCTGCCCGGCGTCAACCGCCCCGCCATCGCCGTCCTTTGGCCTTCGCGCAATCCGCAAGGCTTTAACGTGATGCTGGATGTGGGCGCAGATGTGCGCGCGGATGCCGATGACCTGTTGCGCTTTGCGCTTATGGGTGCATCCTATGCCCGCAACGGCATGGATCTGGCCCGCCCGCGCATCGGCCTGCTGAACGTCGGCACCGAAGAGCACAAGGGCCGCACGGAGTTGAAAGAGGCCTATGAACTTATTGGCGATCACGCAGAGGCGGCGGATTTCGATTTCGTCGGCTTTGTCGAAGGCGGCGACATTCCGGGCAATGTGGCGGATGTGATCGTGACAGATGGATTCACCGGCAACGTGGCCATCAAGACCGGCGAAGGCACCGCCAGCCTGATTGGCGATCTGCTGCGCGAGGCGTTCCGGTTCAGCCCTCTGTCCCGCCTTGCCTACCTTTTGGCATTCACCTCGATGAACCGCCTGAAAAAGCGGATCGACCCGCGCCGCAACAATGGCGGCGTGTTTCTGGGCCTGAACGGCACCGTGGTGAAATCCCATGGCAGCGCAGATGCCACCGGTGTCTCTGCCGCCCTGAAATTGGCCGCGCAACTGGCCGAGTTGCGTTTCAATGACAAACTGGCAGCGCGTGTGGCGGCCGCCGGTCCGAGCAGCGAGAAGAGCGAAACATGAGCGTGCGTGCCGTCATCCGGGGGGCCGGGCATTATCTGCCGGCCCGTGTGGTCGAGAACGCCGAGTTCGAGGCGACGCTCGATACAACCGATGAGTGGATCAAATCCCGCTCTGGCATCGAACGGCGCCATTTTGCCACGGATGAGGACACAACGTCTTCGATGGCCTGCGCGGCGGCACAGGCGGCTCTTGCCGATGCCGGTCTTGAACCTGACGACATCGACGCCATTGTTGTGGCCACCTCGACAGCTGATCTGACCTTTCCCTCGGCGGCCACGATGGTGCAGTCCCAACTGGGCATGACCCGCGGCTTTGCCTTTGACATTCAGGCGGTTTGTGCGGGTTTTGTCTATGCGCTGGCCAATGCCAATGCGCTGATCGTCTCGGGTCAGGCCAAGCGGGCGCTGGTCATCGGGGCCGAGACATTTTCCAAGATCATGGACTGGACCGACCGAAGCACCTGCGTGCTGTTCGGTGACGGTGCGGGGGCCGTTGTGCTTGAGGCGCAGACCGGCACCGGTGATGCAAGTGATCGCGGAATTCTGGCGACGGACCTAAATTCCGACGGCAATTTGCGCGATCTTTTGTATGTGGATGGCGGCGTCAGCACGGGCACCAGCGGCTATCTGCGCATGCAGGGCAATCAGGTGTTCCGCCACGCGGTGGAAAAACTGGCCTCGACCGCCCATACGGCGATGGACGCCGCAGGCGTGACAGCCGACGACGTGGACTGGATCGTGCCGCATCAGGCGAACATCCGGATCATTCAGGGCACCGCGCGCAAGATGGGTGTGCCGATGGACCGGGTGGTCGTGACCGTGCAGGATCACGGTAACACGTCGGCTGCATCGATTCCCCTCGCCTTGTCCGTTGGCCGCGCGCGTGGCCAGATCAAGGACGGCGATCTGGTTGTCACAGAGGCCATTGGCGGTGGTTTGGCCTGGGGTGCCGTCGTTCTGCGCTGGTGAGTTGTTGCGCATTATCGTGCAATTGGCAGAAACACCCGCTTTGGTTGCAGATTCCCGCCTTTGCGCAAGCCATTGATATTGACTCGGAATTTCCCCTCCACTTATGGTTTGTCAAAGGGGAGTGATTATGACTGACAAGACTCTGACGCGTATGGACCTGAGTGAAGCGGTATTTCGCGAGGTCGGGTTGTCGCGTAACGAAAGTGCGCAGCTTGTAGAAAGTGTGCTGGATCACATGTCCGACGCGCTGGCGCGCGGCGAGCAGGTCAAGATTTCCTCGTTCGGCACGTTTTCGGTGCGCGACAAGTCGGCCCGCGTGGGCCGCAACCCCAAGACCGGCGAAGAAGTGCCGATCAATCCGCGCAGGGTTCTGACCTTCCGCCCCTCTCATCTGATGAAAGACCGCGTCGCGAGCGGCAACAAGTCGTAAGCGAAGATGGCAAAATCCGCTGACGCCTTTCGCACCATTTCCGAAGTGGCCGACTGGCTGGGCGTTCAAAGCCACGTCCTGCGGTTCTGGGAAAGTAAGTTCACCCAGGTCAAGCCGGTCAAACGCGCGGGCGGGCGGCGCTATTACCGCCCTGCCGACATGCTGCTGCTGGGCGGGATTCGCAAATTGCTGCACGATGATGGGCTGACCATCAAAGGCGTGCAAAAGATCCTGCGCGAAGAGGGTGTCGCCCATGTGGCTGACCTGTCGCCGCCGCTGGATGAGGACACCACAGCCAAGCTCGACAGCGATCTGGCAGCGCCTGCCGGTGATGATATCGCCCTTTCGGTGGGCGGTGATGATGCACCAGATGGTATCGATCACGCGCCGATCCCGCCGCAGCCTGAGAAACAGGCCGACGCAGCGGACGCGGCCCCATTGGAGACCAAAAGCGCCCTGCCCTCGTTCATGCGCGCCGAAGAACCTGCGCCATCCCTCGATGCCCCGCCCGTGCCGCGCGAACCGGATGTGCCCACGCTGACCTCCGATTTCGTACCCGTAGAAAGCGCGCCTGCGCAGGCTGATCCCACCGAAGACGCCCCCGCCGAGCCGCTCAGCGCCACGGAACCACCCGAGACGGTTGATATGTGGGAAGACACGCCTGCACCGGATCAAACGCCCCCCGAACCCGTGCAGCAGCCGGTGGAGGCCAGCGCCCCCGAGCCGGAGCCGGTCCAAGAGATGCCCCCGGCCCCAGCACCCGATCCTGTGGCTGAGCCCGAACCTGTGGCAGAGGCAGCGCCAGAACCTGAGTTCGAAGCTGCTCCTGCACAGCCAATCGAAGACGTCCCCGCAGCCGAGCCAGCACCGGAACCTGCACCAGAGCCCGAGCACGAGCCGCTGCCGATGTTTTCGCGCAGCCCTGTCCCCGAACCCGCACCGGAACCCGAGGTCGCCGCGGCACCCACGCCACGTCCACGCATCGTCGACGCACCTGACGACGTTGATCTGGAGTCAGACGACATCGCGCCCTCTGCTCTGACCAAGGCCGTCATGTTGCGTAGTCTGACCCCGGCCCAACGCGACGGTTTGCGCCCGCTCGTGGCCCAATTGACCGCCCTCAGGGACCAGATGGCCCGCGCCCGGCACGATCCGCGATAAAGAGACTGCATTCGGTGCGCATTCACCCTTGCCTCGACGCACAAATCGGGTATGACACCCCTCACGTCGGGCTATGGCGCAGCCTGGTAGCGCGTCCGTCTGGGGGACGGAAGGTCGCAGGTTCGAGTCCTGCTAGCCCGACCAACAACACCCGCCCCAGCGCTACGGGGCCTCACCTGCTCTCCGCTTTGATCAGCAACACCCCCGGAGGGACAGGATGACCGGTGTACTTGCAGACAGCCAGCTGAAGGACATGATCGCGCGCGGCGAGATTTCTGCACGTCCGGCTGTGACGGCTGCGCAAATCCAGCCCGCCAGCCTTGATCTGCGCCTTGGGCAGGTTGCCTACCGCGTGCGCGCCTCGTTTCTGGCCGGTCACGGACGCAGCGTCTCGGACCGGCTCGTAGAGTTCGAAATGCACCGCGTCGACCTCAGTGATGGTGCCGTGCTGGAAAAGGGCTGCGTCTATGTCGTGCCCCTGATGGAGCGCCTGTCCCTGCCCGCTGGTGTGCAGGCCGTGGCCAATGCCAAAAGCTCGACCGGGCGGCTTGATCTGCTCACGCGCACGATCTGCGATGGTGGCACTGAGTTTGACCGTATCGTGCCGGGCTATGACGGCCCTCTATACGCCGAGATTTGCCCGCGCTCGTTTTCTGTCCTTGTGCGCCCCGGCATGCGGCTGAACCAGATCCGCTTTCGCGCGGGTCAGGCGGTGCTGAGTGACAATGAACTCAATGCCCTGCATGGCCAGATGCCGTTGGTGGACGGGGATGCGGTGATCGACGATGGCCTCGGTTTTTCCGTCGATCTACGCCTGCCGGGGTCAACCCTTGTCGGCTACCGCGCCAAGCCGCATACCGGCGTCATCGATCTGGACAATATCGGGCATTACAACCCGGCCGAGTTCTGGGAAGAGGTGCATGCCAGCGACGGGCACATCATCCTCGACCCCGGCGCATTCTATATTCTGGTGAGCCGCGAGGCGGTGCATATCCCGCCCGACTATGCCGCCGAAATGGCGCCCTACCTTGCGATGGTCGGCGAGTTTCGGGTGCATTACGCAGGCTTTTTCGATCCCGGCTTTGGCCATGACGCTGCAGGTGGGCTCGGCTCGCGCGGGGTGCTTGAGGTGCGCTGCCACGAAGCGCCCTTTGTGCTGGAACACGGGCAGATTGTGGGTCGGTTGATCTATGAACGCATGGCCGAGCGCCCCGCACAGCTATACGGGTCGGGGATTGCGTCGAACTATCAGGGTCAGGGCCTGAAACTCAGCAAACACTTCGCCGCACCCGCCTGAGTTAGCTGCTCGGCGGTGCGGTCGTGGCGGGCAGATCTTCGCCCTCGGGGATGACGGCCGGCAGGTTGGTCGTCGTGCCGTTGGTGTTGCCGTTTGGCTCTTCGGTCTTGAATATACGTTTGCCGGCCGCCTGGATCGAGGCAAAGGCGTCTTCGGCCATGAACCCGGACAGGAAGGCGATGAACGCCACCGTATACGGGCTGAGTTCGACATTGTTCTCGGCCCCGCCGCCGCCCTGGGTCAGCGCAAGCATGCCCGCCCCGGAAAACAGGAAGATGGCGATGGCCGCCGCGATCCCCTCGCCCACGTTCACAAACAGGCGGGACAGGGTCAGCTCTTCTGAGCTTTTGGCCGAATAGTAGCGGCGCGAAAAGGCGACCACCGTGCCAAGCGCACCGGAAGCGATGGTCACGATCAGCGTCAGGAAAATCGTGGGAAAGCTGACCAGACGCAGCAACAGGTCCGGCGCAATCGGTATTTCCAGCGACAGCGATGACAGCCGGGCGCGGATCACGGACTCCAGCGGCAACACACGTCTGAGGGCCGCAATGCTTTCGTCATTCATGCGGATGCGCTCGGTGCGGGCCGCGATATTGTCCGAGATCAGCTGCCCTTCCTGCTGAACCTTGTGCGAGGCGGCGTTGGCGGCCTCGACATCACTCAGCGCCTCTTGCAACGCGACCTTGGCTGCATTGCTCATGTCGAGATATGCGGCACGCGCCTCTTCATCCATATCGGCCGTCTCGACCCCGGCATCCAGCACGCTAAACAGCTCTGTCAGCTTGGCAAAGGGCTGGAGCGAGTTGTCATTGAGCACGGTTTCGTATTTCAACCGGTCGAGCCCCACCAGCGCATATTGGTAGTCCTGAAGATCAAGAATGGTGCGATTGACCAGCAGGCGCATCTCTTCACGCTCGCGCGCTATAGGGCCGAACGAGACTTTGACCGCCGCCTCATTGTCAGCCAGTTGTTGGCGCAACTCCCGGATTTCGGCGGCCACCAGCAGCTTGTCATTTTCAATCGCCTTTTCCCGGCGCAACAGAAAGACGTTGTTGTCGATATCAGTGTCAACCTCGGCCTCGTCCTGATCGGCCACGACGATGGGCGGGTTGGACTGCCATGTGGTGCGGAAAATATAGGTGCCGAAACCAAAAGTGACCATCGACACAAAGATTGCGTAGAGCAGGATAACGGTGATCCCCAGCGACACAGATGACGCGCGAATAGCGAGTTTCGGATCAGCCATGGCCCAATTTCCCATCCTATGGCGCCTTGGGACATTGCTGCATCACGGCGTCGCGGCCTGTCGAATTTGGCTCAAACGCTTTCAGTGACAATTGATTTCTCAAGCTTTTCCCAAACCGCTTCAATCAATGGGTTTACGCTAGGGCACTACTTATGCGCGATCAACGGTGGATTTCCTGACCCCTATCCGCGACTTTCCCGCTCTGCCGCACGGGCGGCGCGTTTGGCGGCCAGTTTGCGCTGTATCTTGGCCTCGTGCGGGCCGAGCTCTTTGGCGGGCGCCTGGGGCTCAGGGGGTGGCGTATAGGCAGCTTCGGGCTGCGGGCGCGGTGGCGGTTGCTTGGCACCCCCGCCAGACATGCGTTTCATTCCGGCATTGATGCCGCCATTGATTGCTTTGCGCATGATCGTGCGGATGATCATGTTGAGGATCTGACTGCCATTCATAAGGACTGCTCCTGCCTGATGGTTTCAGCGCAATATAAGGTAAAATACGGCGATTTTCAGGTCAGTCTTCAAAAAGCTCGGTCTGACCTTCGGCCTCTTCCTCGTCCTCATCCTCGCTTTCGCTGCCAAGGGACAGGCCCGGCGCGGGCCGGTTTTCCAGCAGGCCCGCTGCGCGCAATTCCTTGAGGCCCGGCAAATCACGGGCATTTTCAAGGCCAAAGTGATCGAGGAAAGATTGGGTCACGACAAAAGTCACTGGCCGCCCCGGTGTCATCTTGCGCCGCCCAAAGCGGATCCATTCCAGCTCCAGCAGTTGATCAACGGTGCCCCGGCTGACACTCACACCGCGAATTTCCTCGATCTCGGCGCGGGTGACGGGCTGGTGATAGGCGATGATGGCGAGGGTTTCGATGGCGGCGCGGGACAGTTTGCGGGTCTCGACCGTCTCTTTCTGCATCAGGAACCCAAGGTCAGCAGCCGTGCGGATCGCCCAGGCATCACCGATCTTCATCACCTGCACACCGCGCCCCTCATAGCGTTTGCGCAGGTAAACCAACGCCTCGGCAGGGTCACAGCCATGCGGCATGCGCGATTCCAGCTCGCGCACTGTGATCGGTTCGGCAGTGGCAAAGAGGATCGCCTCGACCATCCGTTCCTGTTCCGCCATTGGAGGAGCCTCGAACAGGCTTTCTTCTTTTTCTTCAACTTGTTCTGTCACGGGGCTCATCTCGTTTGCGCAGCTGGATGGGCGCGAAGTTTTCGGATTGTCTGATCTCCAGATGGCCTTCCTTGACCAGTTCGAGGCTGGCGGCAAAGGTCGCGGCGGTGGCCGAACGGCGCTTGCCCGGGTCCATCTCCCACCCCTCGGGCAGATAGGACAGGATGTCGGTCCACTCACCTGCATAGCCGATCAGCCCGCGCATCCGTTCCAGCGCCTGTTCCATCGTGAACACCGCGTCGCGGTCCATGATGAAGGGGCGGAATTCGTCGCGGGTGCGGATGCGGGCATAGCCCTGCATCAGATCAAGCAGGGTCGCGGAATAGGTCACCTTGCGCACCCGCGTCACCATTTCGGATTGCCCACGGGCAAAGAAATCGCGCCCCAGCCGGTCGCGCGCCATCAGTTTGGCAGCCGCATCGCGCATGGCCTGCAAGCGTTCGAGCTGAAAGGCAAGATGGGCGGCCAGTTCCTCGCCGGATGGCCCGTCTTCGGCCGGATCAGGCGGCAGCAGCAGACGCGATTTAAGAAAGGCGAGCCAGGCCGCCATCACAAGATAGTCGGCAGCCAGTTCCAGCCTCAGCGCCTTGGCTTTCTCAACAAAAGCAAGGTATTGGCGGGCGAGTTGCAACACGGAAATCTTGCGCAGGTCGACCTTTTGGGTGCGGCTGAGCGTCAGCAGCAGATCGAGCGGCCCTTCATAGCCGTCGACGTCGATGATCAACGCCTCCGCCGCAAGGCGGTCGGCCACGGACATCGTGTCTTCTTCGAATGTGTCGTCAGCCATATGGTCGCCCGCTCAACAGCGTCTCAAGTTCCGCTGTCAGCTCGGCAATGTCAATGTCATCAGGGGTGCGACGCGCGGCCAATGCCGCCTCGGCGCGGGTTTGGGCCGCTGCGGTCATTTGCCCAGCGGCATTGGCGCAGGCGATGCGGTCCTTCAGCGGGGCATTGCAGTGCAACACCACGTCACAGCCCGCATCCAGCGCACCGCGTGCGTTCTGCGGGACCGTACCGCTCAACGCTTTCATCCCGATATCATCGGTCATGATCAGCCCGTCAAAGCCGATCTCGTCCCGCACCAGCTGCATCATATCGCGCGACAGCGTTGCCGGCGCATCATCCACATCGTCATAGACCACATGCGCGGTCATCCCCATTGGCAGATCGTTCAGCGCGCGGAAGGGCGCGAAATCGGTCTCTTTCAGCTCATCAAGGTCGGTGCCGACGCGGGGCAGATCGAAGTGGCTGTCAAGGTCCGTGCGCCCGTGGCCGGGGATGTGCTTGAGCACGGGCAAGACACCTCCATCCAGCATACCGTCAGCGGCCGCGCGCCCAAGGGCGGCGACATCGCCCGGCGACGTCCCATAGCAACGGTTGCGCAAGAATGTGTGGGTCTCTTTCACGATCAGATCGACCATCGGGGCACAGTTGCTGTCGATGGTTAGCGCTTTAAGTTCGTGCGCTATATATCTGTAACGCAAATACATTGCGCGTTCCGCCGCATCCCCGGCGGCTCGAATGAAGTCCAGCGGCGGCGCCCAATCCGTCCACGTGGGCCCGCGCAGGCGCTGCACCCGTCCACCTTCCTGATCGATGGTGATTGGGGCCTCGCGCCCCACCGCTTCGCGGAATTCGGAACATAAGCCATAGACCTGATCAGGTGTGTCGATATTGCGGGCAAACAGGATGAACCCGAATGGGTCTGCCTCGCGAAAGAACGCGGCCTCATCCTTGCTCAGCCGCAGGCCGTCCGCGTCGAGGATCGTGGCGCCAAATGTCACCGCGTCACAACCGGGATACAGTCGGCCCCTTCGGCCACAAGGGCCGAGCAGAACCGGCGCGCGTCGCTGAGGTCGCTGAACCCGTGTGCGCGCAGACGGTAGAACGTGCGCCCGCCGCTTTCCGCGGTTTGCACGATGCGGTCCTTGCCTTTCAGGTAGTCGCCGAACCTGCCCTGCATCTTGTCCCACTGGGCGCGCGCGATTTCGGGCGTATCAAAGGCGCCAAGCTGGACAAGGCGGGTGCCTGCGGGAATCGATCCGGCATCAATATCCTTGACCGTTTCGGGGGCCGGGGCCGATGCGGGGACAACAACCGCCGGGGCAGTGCGCGGGCGCAGTTGCGGGCGGCTGGATTGCTTGGGGCCCGGGCCGGTCACAACGGGGGCGGCCTCAACCTCGGGAATCGAGATACTGGCCAGCACAGGCGTGGTTTCATCGGCGGGTGAGTCGATGGCGGTGACCCCTTGGGTCAACTGGCGCACGATCTCATCCACTTCGCCGTCCTGCAGCACGGCAGAGACGTCGATGGGCGTCGCCTCGAAGCTCGCGGCCACGTCCAGAGGGGCGGGTTGTTGCACAGGTGCCACCGTTTCGGCAGGGATCGGCTGATCTTCTTCCAACAGATCGACGGGTCGGGGGGCCAGCGTGACGCTGTCGACAGGGCCGGTCGCCTCGCCAGCGGCGGCCACTTCGTTCACGGCAAGGCCGGTGTTCTGGGCCAGCTGACCGCCGGGTTCTTCGGGGCGGATGCGCATTTCGCCTTCGGTGGCCCGCACGACCGGAATGCCAGAGACGTCCCGCACGATCAGCTGATAGCCCCAGACCGCAACCCCTGCAATCAAGGCCAGCGACGTCATGGCTCCGGTCAGGTTTGCCATATTTTTGAACCGGTTGGAGGGCGGAGTTGAAGTCGTCTCGGGGGTCGCATACCCCACATGACCCATATTGTGGGTATAGTGCATATCTGCCATCTTTGCCTCATGCGTCCGCGCCGATACGTGCCGGCGCAGATCATCTGATTGTGGTGCGCCCGTGGCCCGGGTGCGTTTGGGAATCGTGCCTGTGTTGCCCGTTTGGTGGGCTTAACGCAGCTCTTCGGCTGGCTTCACGCCGAGAATACCAAGGCCTGCCGCAATTACAACGCCGCAGGCGCGTGCAAGCGCGATTTTTGCCTGCGTGGTGCCTGCATCGTCCTGCACAAAGCGCAAACCCGGCACGTCGTTGCCCCGGTTCCAGAGGCCATGGAAGGTGCTGGCAAGATCATTGAGGTAGAAGGCCACCCGGTGGGGTTCATTGCTGCGCGCGGCGGTTTCGACCATGCGGGGCCATTCGGCCAGCTTGCCCGCCAGCGCCAGTTCCGCCTCGTGATCAAGCAGCGAAAGGTCCGCCGCCGCCAGTGTCGCGTCATCCACGGCCACGCCCGCCTCGACCGCCTTGCGCAGCACGGATGCCACCCGCGCATGGGCGTATTGAACGTAAAACACAGGGTTGTCGCGGCTCTGTTCCAGCACCTTGTCGAAATCGAAATCGAGCGGCGCGTCGTTCTTGCGCGTCAGCATGTGAAAGCGGGTGACGTCCGCGCCGACCTGATCCACCACATCGCGCAAGGTCACAAAGGTCCCTGCCCGCTTGGACATCTTGAACGGTTCGCCGTTCTTGTAGAGTTTGACGAGCTGGCACAGCTTGATGTCGAGCGGCACGGTGCCCCCGGACAGCGCGCTGACGGCGGCCTTCATCCGTTTGACATAGCCACCGTGATCGGCCCCGAACACGTCGATCAGCGCATCATAGCCGCGTTGCACCTTGTCATAGTGATAGGCGATGTCGGGCGCGAAATAGGTCCAGCCGCCATCCGATTTCATCACCGGGCGATCCACATCGTCGCCATGTTCGGTGGATTTGAACAGCGTCTGTTCACGCGCTTCCCAGTTCTCGGGCACCTTGCCCTTGGGCGGCTCAAGCGTGCCCTCATAGATCAGGCCCTTGGATTTCAGATCCTCGATCGCCGCCTCGATCCGGCCAGTGCCGTAGAGCGACTTTTCGGAGTAAAACAGGTCCATCTCGACCCCGAGTGCTGCGAGATCGGCGCGGATCAGGTCCATCATGGCCTCTGTGGCGAAATCGCGCACCTCGGCCAGCCAGAACTGTTCGCCCTTATCGACAAAGGCGTCACCCACCTTGGCCTTCAGCGCCTCGCCCACGGCGACCAGATAGTCACCGGGATAGGTTCCGTCGGGAAAGGCAACCTCTTGCCCGTGCGCTTCGAGATAACGCAGGTAAACAGACCGGGCGAGCACATCGACCTGCGCGCCGCCATCGTTGATGTAATATTCGCGCGTGACTTCAAAGCCTGCGAAATCCAGCAGCGAGGCCAGCGCATCGCCAAAGACCGCACCGCGCGTGTGGCCCACATGCAGCGGCCCCGTCGGGTTGGCCGAAACATATTCGACGTTCACCTTCTTGCCCGCACCCATGTCAGAACGGCCAAAACCATTGCCCGCACCCAAAACGGCCGCCACAACGCGCTGCCATTCGCCCGGCGCCAGCCGCAGGTTCAGGAAGCCGGGGCCTGCAACCTCGGCGCTGGTGATGCGCGGATCGTTGGTGAGCCGTGCCGCCAGCGTCTCGGCAATGTCGCGGGGTTTGAGGCCCGCAGGCTTGGCCAGCACCATCGCCGCGTTGGTCGCCATATCCCCATGTGCCGCATCGCGCGGCGGCTCAACGGTCACGTTGTCAAAGGCCAGCCCCTCGGGCAGGTCCCCGGCCTCGACCATGGCGGCGAGGTTGGACAGCACAAGGGCACGGATATCGGCAAACAGGTTCATTGTCGGGGTCTTTCGGAGTGTTTGGCGCGGTCTATCATGCCCAAGGGCCGGGTCAACCGTCCGTACCGCTTGAGACAGCATGCGCATCATGCCATACCAGTGCCAGACATGGAGATTTGATGTCCTGATTGCTGCGGGCCGCATGATGCGCGCCCTTTCAAACTGAAACGATGCCCCCGCGCGCCGCATTAGGCGCCGAATTGTTTCGTTTGTCCCCAACACATTCCAAATCTCAGGCCGCGCGCGAGGCGTTGCGGCCAAACAAAGGACATGTCTGACAATGATCAGAGACTTTGACACCAATGATACCGAAACGCTTGTCGCCATCTGGCGGAGGGCCTCCGCCCTTGCGCACCCGTTTCTGCCCCCCGCCTTTATCGAGGCGGAGGCGGAAAACCTGCGCAGCGTCTACCTGAAATTCGCCCGCACTTGGGTGATCGAGGTCGAAGGCCGCGTGGTGGGTTTTGCCGCCGTTGTGGAAAACGCCCTTGCGGGTCTGTTTCTGGACCCTGCCCTGCATGGCAAAGGCCACGGGCGCGCACTGGTTGATGCAGCCGTCGCCCAGACCGGGCCGCTGAGCGTCGAGGTGTTTGAACAAAACGCCATCGGGCGGCGGTTTTATGCCGCCTACGGCTTTGAAGGCAGCGACGTGAGTGTGCATGAACCCAGCGGACAAAGGGTGCTGCACTTGCGGATGATCGGGGCCACCTGACCCCAGCGGGCGCGCGCTAACATTTGGCGCGCGCCTCACCTTCCGGCACCAAGCGCGCGTGTTCCTGCAAGGCAAAGCGATCGGTCATGCCCGCGATGTAGTCGGCTGTGAGCCGTGCAAGGGCGGTCTGGTCCCCTTCGGCACCTTTGGTTGCGTCATGCCAGTGTTTGGGCAACAGCTCGGGCTGGGCCAGAAGGGCCGGAAACAGGTCATGCACCACCTTTGTCACCTCTTCGCGTTTGGCCATGACCGAGGGCGCGCGATACATGTTCTTGAACAGGTAGGCGCGGATCACCTGCAGGTCGGCCCACATCGCATCCGAAAAGCGGATGACGGGACGGCCCAGATGGCGAATCTCTTCGACGGACTGTGCGCCGCTCTCGGCCAATATGGCGCGCGAGGTGATGATCACATCGCTGACCATCGCACCGAACACCTGCCGCAGCGCCTCGTGACGGCGGCGGAACGGATCAAGGCCGGGGTATTTTGCATCGACCTCGGCATAAGCGTCGCGCGCGATGGGCAGGTTGGCCACGTCATCCTCGTTCAAGAGGCCTGCGCGCAACCCGTCATGCAGGTCGTGATTGTTATAAGCGATGTCATCGGAGAGGGCCGCCACTTGTGCTTCGGCACTGGCATGGGTGTGCAGTTCCAGATCGTGCTCGGCGTTATAGTCAGCCAGTGCAAAGGGCAATTCCCCGATCACTGGACCATTATGTTTTGCAATGCCTTCAAGGGTTTCCCAGGTGAGGTTCAACCCATCAAACGCCGCATAGTGACACTCAAGACGAGTCACGATCTTGACCGCCTGCGCGTTGTGATCAAAGCCGCCATAGGGCGCCATCAGCGCCTGCAACGCATCCTCGCCCGTGTGCCCAAAGGGCGGATGACCCAGGTCGTGGGCGAGTGCCACGGCTTCGGTCAACTCTTCGTTCAGATTGAGCGCACTCGCGATCGTGCGCGCCACCTGCGCCACTTCGATGGAATGGGTCAGGCGCGTGCGGAAATAATCGCCCTCATGTTCGACGAAGACCTGCGTCTTGTGCTTGAGGCGGCGAAAGGCCGAAGCATGGATGATCCTGTCCCGGTCGCGCTGAAAGCACGAACGAAAGGGGGATTCGTCCTCCGGCCACCGCCGTCCCCGGGCGCGGGCTGGATCAGAAGCAAAGGGCGCGGACATCTGCCTTATCCTTGTCGCCGGAACATGGGCCCCATATATTGCAATCAGGCCGGAGTTGAAACGCGCCATTTCGGAGAGTTGAAGATGCAATTGCCCCCCACAGTGACCCCCCGCGCCTTTGAGCGTCTTGCGGAAATCGGTGCGGCCAAGGACGGTCAGGCCCTCCGTGTGGCTGTCGAGGGTGGCGGATGCTCGGGCTTTCAGTACGAGATTGCGCTGGATGCGCCCAAGGACGACGATCTGGTGCTGGAAGGGTCCGGCCAAAAGGTGGTCGTGGATTCCGTCAGCCTGCCGTTCCTGTCAAACGCCGTTATCGACTTTTCCGAAGAGTTGATCGGCGCGCGTTTCGTCATCGAAAACCCGAATGCCACCAGTTCCTGTGGTTGCGGGACGTCCTTTTCCATGTGAACGCGGCGCGCTCGCGTCGATTTACAGTCTGGTGGCGCGGGCAAAGGCCTCGAAGAATTGCGGATAGACAGCGCTTGAGGCGACGGTGGCCTGTAGCGTGCATGCCGCGTCTTCTTCCAACAGGCCAAGCACGCCCTGTTCCATCTTGCCCCAATCGCCCGAGCGTGACGCGCCAAAGGACATCAGTGCTGCTGACATGGGACGCAAGGCAGAGGCGAGGTTTTCCGGCCGCCGGAACAGGCAGCGGCCCACGGGCAAGGCCGCCCCGCTGTCATCCGCCCCCAACACCGCCATCGCCCAGGTCGAGACCAGATATTCGTGGTAGTGATCCGCAAAAGGCGTCTGATCATCTGCAACGACGTAAAAAGTCGACAGGTTGGCGCGCACTGTCCCTTCCCAGATGGCACTGGGTGTCCGCCCGGCCTGGCGCAAGGCCA
The DNA here is from genome assembly GCF_947503045.1 of uncultured Tateyamaria sp. Classification (GTDB taxonomy): domain Bacteria; phylum Pseudomonadota; class Alphaproteobacteria; order Rhodobacterales; family Rhodobacteraceae; genus Tateyamaria. The sequence continues at coordinate 1,458,716 of NZ_CANNCF010000001.1, read as the reverse complement.
CGCAAATCTCGGCCAGCAGGTCCATGTTCTGGTCCAGATAGGCAAGGATGCCGGCGTATTCGAGGCTGGTGAGCGCCGCGGTGCCCAGTTTCGGATCACAACGTCCATATTCGGACAGGTAAAAGACGATATGCGTCAGCTCATAGGCCGCTTTCTTGTTGGGCAGCGCAAAGGTTTCTGGGCGGTTGATGAAGGCGCGCAGGCGGTCATCCAGACCGAGGTCGGCGGCACCCATATGCACCCCGCGCCGTGCCAGCAGGCGGCGGGCCTCGGCGCGCTGCAGATCGCTAAGTTCGGCGTCGGGCAGGCCCTGGGCCGCCGTCCAGGTGCAAAGCCGTTCCATCTGTACGCCCTCCATCCCGAGGTCTTCGAGATCGAGGCCGATGGACAGCAGAAACCGGTAATATTGCGGGAAAAACCCCAGCCGTTCCGGCAATTCCTCGTAAAAGGCGCGCTGCGGTTCCAGATCATCCTGGGTCAGCTGTTGCCCGGTACACTCCAGAATGTTGAGCAGTTCGGCGTTTTCCTTGAGCCAGAACACATCATCCGGGATGCGACGCTGACGGGCAAAACACTCGATCAGCGCAGCCGTCCGTTCAGACAGGCGTTGGCGGCGCGGCGGGGCGTTCAGGGCGATGATGTTCGACATGGGGTCTGTCCTTTCAAATCAAATTGGTAAACGTCCCGCCGCAGCCGGGTTTACGAACCGGAGGAAAACAGGCCCGTGACGGCGCCTTCGGTGATCTTGCCCGTTGTCGGCGCCGAGCCGGAGGAGAACATTTCGGTGGCATCGCCTGACGCGGTCGCCGTGCCCGATGGCGCAGAGCCCGAAGAGAACATGTGAACCGCGTCGCCCGTGCTCAGGTCGCTGCGCGTCGGAGCGGAGCCTGAGGAGAACATCTCGACTGCATCGCCTGCGTCGCTGTGGGCCGTGGCCATGGGTGCCGAGCCTGAGGAGAACATCGCAGTGGCATCACCCGACAGCATGTCGGTCTGCGCTGCAATACTGCCCGAAGAGAACATTTCAACCGCGTCGCCGCTGTGCAGCGCGCTGATGTCGGAGGCAGCCAGAGTAAGGTCGATTTTACGTTGAGCGGTCATTGGAAAGTCCCTTTTCATCCTTGGGTTGTGGTCCTTTTAGCAATGCTCGTTAAAATTGTTTTCGCAAAGACAATTTCTGGCGCCGGGTCAGCGGCGCCCAAAAAATCCACATAAGGAAAGCAACAGAAGGGCTTGACGTAGCTCCTCAAATTAGCGTTGAGGATACGTCAAAAAAAACTTATCAACAGGCATGATTTTATTGTGTTTTCTCGCAAAACACAGGTCACTGGAGACAAGATACCCCGAATCGATTGGTTAAGAAATAGTTAATTCACCGTACGCAGCGCCCTCTTGCAGTCGCGCTGTGCATCGGTCACATCTGATATGCGCTACATTCGGGGGTCCGTCATGAAAATCGCCACCTTCAACATCAACGGGATCAAGGCCCGGATCGATGCCCTGCCCCGCTGGCTTGATGCCGCCACGCCCGACGTGGTCCTGTTGCAAGAGATCAAGTCCATCGACAAAAACTTCCCCCGCGATCTGTTCGAGGACCGCGGTTACAACGTCGAAACGCACGGCCAAAAGTCATTCAACGGGGTCGCGATCCTGTCAAAGCTGCCGCTTGAGGATGTCACGCGCGGTCTGCCGGGTGACGAGACCGACGAACAGGCCCGCTATATCGAGGCAACGGTGATGGGCGAACGCGAAGCTGTGCGCCTGTGCGGATTGTACCTGCCCAACGGCAACCCCTGCCCGGGGCCGAAATACGACTACAAGCTGGCCTGGATGGAACGTCTGCGCCAACGCGCCATTGCACTCCTGTCCGAAGAGATGCCGTTTCTGATGGCCGGGGATTACAACATCATACCACACGCCGAAGATGCCAAACGTCCGGATGCATGGCGCGAAGATGCGCTGTTTCGCCTCGAGTCCCGCGCCGCCTATCGCCGCCTGCTCAACCTCGGCCTGACCGAGGGCTTTCGCGCCCGCACGTTCGGGCCGGGCCACTATTCGTTCTGGGACTATCAGGCAGGCGCGTGGAATCGCGATGACGGGATCCGCATTGACCATTTCCTGATGTCGCCAGCTTGCGCGGACATGATGACGGACTGTCAGATCGACAAACAGGTGCGGGGCGAGGAAAAACCGTCAGACCACGTGCCCGTCTGGGTCGACCTCGCCGCCTGAGCACCCACCTCTCCAACGCATCTTTGTCTCGGAGCCATCGTCGCCTGATCGCCAAGGGACGGGCAGGCATGGCTTTGCCAAGCAGAATTGCCGAGGGCCCCGCTTGCGGGAGACGGCCATTGTGCTTGGGAAAGACAGGTATGTCTGTCACGCCAAAGATCATGCGAGGGTGGATGCGAGACAAAGGCTTTGTCTTGGTGAACCCCAAGCTGAACTTGGGTCGGCGGGCGGGCGCCTTTGCCGTCAGGCAAACAGACCAGCCCGACGACTAGGCCTGCAACTCCGCATCCCAGTACAAAAAGTCCATCCAGCTGTCATGCAGATGGTTCGGCGGGAACTTCCGGCCCATATTGCGCAACTCTTCCGCACCCGGTTGGCGCGGGGGTTTGCGCAGATTCATCCCGGTGCGATGCAGCGCTTTGGAGCCTTTGCGCAGGTTGCACGGGCTGCAGGCGGCCACAACGTTCTGCCAGCTGGTCACGCCGCCACTGGCGCGCGGCACCACGTGATCAAAGGTCAGATCCCCCTTGGCCCCGCAATATTGACACCGAAATTCGTCCCTCAGAAATAAATTAAAGCGCGTGAAGGCCACGCGCTTTTGAGGTTTGACATAGTCCTTGAGAACAACCACCGAGGGTATCCTGATCTCGGTACTCGGACTGCGCACCACCTCGTCATATTCGGCCACGATATCCACCCGGTCGAGCCAGGCCGCCTTGACCGCTTCCTGCCAGGGCCACAGCGACAGGGGATAGTAACTGAGCGGGCGATAATCGGCATTCAACACCAACGCCGGGTGGTGTTTCAGCGCAGACGGGCTGCGCACGAATTCCGTCCTGAAGTCACCGTTCATCACACCTGCACCCGTCCTGGCCCTGTCTGCCCTCTGGCACCAGAGCGGGGAACCCGCCCCGGTCATTTTCAAATGACTATATCTTGTGGAAATCGTTCTGCAAGGCCTCAGATCACCACAGGATGTCGCAAGCTTAATGGGCCGGATTTGTGACTGGTATATGACATGGCCCCCCTGCGCGACCCTGCGTCAGCTTGGCGCGTTTCCATGCGCAAAGGTAAGGAATACATCACTCGACGTCGGCGGCTGCGTCCCCCACATTCAATACATATTCGAAAAGTCGAAAGGGCCAATTCGGGCCCGCCAATGAAACGAACACGTTTCCACGTCAGGAGCCACGCAATGTCCGCCGAGCAAACTTACGCCCCCGCCCCTGCCCCACAGCGCCCCGGCGCGCTGTTTCAAAAGCTGGCAAGCGAACGCAAGACACTGTCTGCGGGCGAAAAGGAAGCGATCGCGGATGCCAGCGCCTTCACCTTTGTGGACCGCACATGGGTGACCCTGTGGTATGATCCGGCCCACGCGATCCGCTCCAAATGCGGTGGCATGACGGCCTTCCGCGCGATCACCACAACCGGCGATCTGTTGTGGTACGTCGCCCCCGAAGGCGACGCCCCCGTCTATCACGCCCAATGCGCCGACCCGTTCGAGGCAATCGAACATGCAACCGTCGCCCTTGGCGCACAGGCCGATCTCAATCGCCGCTGGGCCCATATCGAACGGCTTGCCGCCGATCTGCGCAGCGGGGCCGTGGCCTTTGATGTCACGGCAGAAGATGCCCGGCGCGTGCCACTGCGTGCGACCCTGTTCAAGACCATGATGGCCATCCTCGGTCTGGGTGGAAAACGCACCGTTTCGGGGCGCACGGCGGCAAACATGATGAAGATCGAGCCCAGCGTCGGCTTTGTCATTCACGCCGCCTGGGTGCGCTCGCATATCGCGACACCTGGACATCAAGGTGTGGTTGTGGCCCCGCGCAGCCCCGTCGGGTTCGAAGCGATCTGCTGATCGCCCTGGGGGCGGTCCTCAGCCGTCGTTCGATCCCATATCGGCGACGCTGGTCCACCCCTTGGCGCGGCAATATCTCCACTGTGATCCATCACCCTCGGTCGCCTCAAGAAAGGCGGCCCCGTTGCCCGCATAGCGCGCCACGTCATAGATAGTCAGCGCGAAACAGAATGCGCTGACCTCTGCCAACCCCGTTTGTGCGGCCAGAATGACCAGCACGTCCCGCTTTGCGTCATCCTGCCCGCCCAGCGCTGCCTCGAACCACGCAACGCCAGCCTCGGCACTCTTGTTCTGCGCCTGCGCGCGGATCAGCGCGCTCAGGTCGTGATTTTCAAGCGCGCGATAGACATCCCAGCTGTCTCGCAGCATCACGTAGACATCCAGATCCATCAACGTGCGGATCTCTGCCGGGTTGGCCAGCGCACCAACTTTCGCGTCCAGCGCCTGCAAGGCGGTCGAAAAGTCGGCAGGCACCGCCCCGTCCACATACATCACGATGGACCGGCCCAACCGGTCTTCAAGCGATTGCAATGCAGATGTCTCGACCACGGGTGCCGGACTGCTGGCAACGGTTGGGGATGCGTCGCGCCACACGGTCATGGCAAAAGCCACGCCCAGAAGCGCAAACAGAAAACCGCCGATCATCACCAGCATCCGCATGGCGTTACAAACCCAGTTTGTCCCGCATAAAGGCCAGCGCCACGCTCAGCCCATCCTGGGCAATCCCGTGTGCCGTACCTTCCATCACATGCGCATAGACGTCTTTCCAGCCCGCTTCCTGCAAGGCCTCGGCCGCCTGCGGCAGCGATTGGGGCGGAACGACATCGTCCTGATCGCCATGCACCAGCAGGATCGGCGGGCGGCTTATCACCTCATCGGCGAGGCTTTCGGGGTTCAGGAGCCGCCCGGAAAAGGCGACGATCCCGGCCACTTCGTCCTCGCGTCGCGGCGCCACATGCAGCGCCATCATCGTGCCTTGGGAAAAGCCGAACAGGACCACCTGTTCGGGCATCACGTCCTCATCCACCATCAGCGCATCGAGAAAGGCATTCAGATCAGCGCTGGCCGCGATCAACCCACGCTCGGCTTCTTCCTCGCTTGAGCCATCAATCCACGGAATCGGGAACCACTGATATCCACCCGGAAAGCCCGGGATTTCCTCGGGGGCGTTGGGGGCTACGAACAGCGTATCAGGCAGATGTTCGGCCAGCGGGTCGGCCAGCCCCATCAGGTCGGCGGCATTGGCCCCGTAGCCGTGCAGAAACACGACAATCGAGCGCAGCTCGCCGGAGTGCGGCGCCCGCCGCTCGGATTTCAAAACGCGTGTCATGTGTCCCTTTCCATTGTGATCGGCTCAGCCCGGCTGACAGGTCAGGATCGTGCGCCCTGTTGCCCCGTCTTTCCATGTTTCCTGATAGGCATAATTGGACTGTGTCATCGCCCGCAGCCCGAATTCGTAATAGTCATTCACCCGCTCGCCATAGACCGCCAGATCGTGGCGACAGATGCCGCCCAGATAGGTCGTGCAGGTACCTTCGTCGGTTGTGGTTTCCTGCCGTTCGACGCTGGTGGTCTCGATGCGATAGCCGGCGGCGTCAAACCTCAACTCCATGTCGTAGGTTTCCGCGCTGCCGTCGGAGTTGGGAAAGATCATCCGCCCGACGCAGGTCGTGTCACTGTCAAAGCCCGCCGCACCCGCAGGTCCCCCCGGCACAAGTGTGAGCATGGCCATGGCGGCCGCCGCTGCAAATCGCCTCATGTCACCCCCTCACGCCCCTTTGCCACGCGGTAATATGTAAAGAACAGGCGCGCGGCAACTGCCCGCCACGGGCTCCAGTCCTCGGCCATTGTGCGCAATGCCCTTTCGCGGGGCCGCTCCGGTAGCTCAAAAATCAGTCTGGCGGCCTCCTGCAAGGCCAGATCCCCCGGCGCAAACACATCCGCGCGTCCCAGCGCGAACATCGCATATATCTCTGCCGTCCAGACACCGATGCCTTTCACGGCTGTCAGAGTCGCAATGACGTCGGCATCAGGCGCTGTGCGCAATGCGTCATAGTCGATGCCCGCCTCGGCCAGCGCCAATGCATAGGCGATCTTTTGACGGCTGAGACCTGCGGCGCGCAGCCCATCCTCTCCGGCAGCGATCACGGATGCGGGGCTTGTCATGCCGCCCTGATCGAGGCGCGCCCAGATGGCCCCTGCCGATGCAGTCGACACTTGCTGGCCGATGATCGCATTGAACAGGGCCGCAAACCCGTCTGGTCTGCGGCGCAGTGGCAAAGGCCCCGCCTGTTCCAGCGCGTGCGCCAGTGCGGGGTCACGCGCGGCAAGCCACGCGGCCCCTTCCGCGACATCCGCGTCCGTCTCGATAAGTCGACCGGGGGTCATAGGCTGCGCACCCAGGCCAGCACGTCCGCCGCATTGCGCAGCTGCGCGCCGACTGGCACCGCAGGCGGGCGCAGCAGCACAACCGGCAGGCCCAGCTTGCGCGCCGCTGCAAGCTTGGGAAAGCTGCCCGCGCCGCCGATATTGCGCGCCAGAACCACGTCGATCTTCAACTGTGTCAGCAGGTGGGCCTCGCCCTCGGGATCAAAGGGGGCCACGCCAAAGACATATGTGCAATTGGGATAGCCCGTTGGCTGGTCATGCCTGTTGAGCTGGCGCAGGAACACCGGCCCGTCATGGCGCGCAAGAGCTGGCAGGCTGGCCCGCCCCGTGGCCGCAAAGACCCGGGCACCAGACGGCAGCGCATGCACCGCCTCTTCGATTGTGTCGGCCTCGGCCCATTGATCGCCCGCTTCGGCCTGCCATGGATCGCGGGAAATGCGGGCATAGGTCGCGCCCGGTGCCGCGGCGACCGCACGTTCCCGCGTGCGGGTGTCAAAGGCATGGGTAACGTCCAGAATGCCCACCGCATCACCGGGCACCGCATCCCGTTCGGGCAGGTCCAGATCAACGCGTTCCGACCCCTCCGCCCAGATCACGACGCCCGATGCAGGGGTCTGCGCCAGCCACTCTGCCGCCGCCTGCGTTTCGCGCGCGCCTGCCAAAAGCGCGATAAGGGTTCGCTCCGTCATGGCCGCCACCCTAGCCGCCCCTGCGCCTTGCGCAACCACCTGTGCAATGCCGCGCGTTACCACTGCTTGCCGATCCCGGACAACGGGCGTAGGCAGTCAAAATGACCCAAGTTGACGATACCCGCGCCAAGCGCAATGTGGCCGTTCTGGTCGCCGCGCAAGCCTTTCTGGGCAGCCAGATCACCATGATGTTTGTGGTCGCAGGGCTGGCCGGGCAACAGATCACGCCCTTTGCCTGCCTTGCCACATTGCCGATCTCGCTGATCGTGTTCGGCTCGATGACCACAGCGCCCTGGTTGTCCAATGTCATGCAGCGGTTCGGGCGCAGGACGGGCTTTTTCCTTGGCGCTTTTGGCGGGCTGGTCGGGGCCGCCATCGGGGCCTATGCGCTGTCCGTCTCCAGCTTCTGGCTGTTCCTTGTGGGCAGTTATATGACCGGCATCTATATGTCAGCGCAGGGGTTTTACCGATTTGCCGCCGCGGACACGGCCTCCGAGGCGTTTCGGCCAAAGGCGATTTCCTACGTGATGGCGGGCGGATTGTTGTCGGCCATCATCGGGCCGCAGGTCGTGGCCTATGTCACCGCCAACACAGCCGATGCGACCGTCGCACGCTATATCCCGATCTATTACTGGGCAATGGCCTTCAACGTGATGGGCATGGCGCTGTTCCTGTTTCTCGACATCCCGAAACCGCCCGCACCGTCCGCCACGGATGGTCTGGGCCGCTCTCGGCGTGAGCTGCTGGCCAGCCCGCGCATCCTTGTCGCCGTAATCTGCGCGGCGGTATCCTATGCGCTGATGAACCTTGTGATGACGTCGACTCCGCTGGCTGTCGTAGGCTGCGGATTCGGAGAGCCAGATGCCGCCAATGTGGTCACGGTGCACGTGCTGGCGATGTTCGCGCCCTCCTTTTTCACAGGTCACCTGATCAGCCGTTTTGGGGTCGAGCGGATCATGGGGCTTGGCCTCGCGATTCTCGGCGTCGCAGGCATGGTCGCGCTGCAAGGCGTTGATCTGATGAACTTTTACGGCGCGTTGTTCTTGCTGGGTCTTGGGTGGAACTTTGGGTTTATTGGGGCCACCACCATGCTGGCCGGTGCCCACACCCCACAAGAGCGGGGCCGGATGCAGGGTATGAACGACCTGATCGTCTTTGGCGGCGTGACGTTGGCCTCGCTCGCCTCGGGTGGTTTGATGAACTGCATCGGCGGCGATCCGGTCAGTGGCTGGGCCGCAGTCAACATCGCGATGGTGCCGTTTCTGGTGCTCGCAGGCGGGTCGCTGATCTGGCTGGTGCTGCGCAACCGCACCGCCACCGCCTAAAGCGCCAGACGCCCCGTCAGCGCAGTGCGCGCCAGCCGGAATGGCGTGATGCCGGGATCAAGGCGCGCCTCGGCCACAGCCCCGGGGTCACGGATCACCTGATCAAGCGTCTTTGCAGCCCCAATCGCGGGCCAAAGTGCGGGTTGCGCCGCTTTGCCCACGTTTGGTCGCGCAAGGCGGTCCCTGGCCCGCTGTGCAAGGGCCACCACCCCCGCATCCGTGCCATCCAGAAGCGGAATGCGTCCCGCCGCCGCCAGCCCCGGCACCGCGCGCAAAAAGGCCGCCGTTCCGGCACCATAGGCAAGATCCCGCACCGCAACCTCATCCGGAGGTTCCGCCCCAAGCAGCGCACAAGCCGTCCACATCAGGTGCCCCGCCGTCTGGTCGATATAGGCGTCCATATGGGCGACATCCTCGAACGCATCCTTGTAGATATCCCAGCGCCGTGCGGCGACGCTTTCATCCAGCCGCTGCGCCTGCGCGGCCGACAAGATCCCGGCCAGTGGAGTTGTCACCTCGTGCTTGCGCACCTCGCGTGCCCCGGCAATCTCCTCCAGCGCATCGCGCCACCATTGCAGCCGCATCTCGGCGATCATCGCCTCTTGTGTCACCCACGGCGCGCGCGACACTTCGACGTTGAGCGCATAAAGCGGGAACAGCACCGCCCGGGCCGCCACAGGCGCGGCCATCACGGTGCGAAAGCGGTCCGGGTCGCCCTTTTCAACGGTCTGGGCGCAGGGAATGATCTCTGCCGCGAGGCTCATGCAGAGTTGACGATCAGCAGCGCATAGGCGATCTGATCACGGCCCGCGCGCCAGCGGTCGATCTCAAGCTGGTTTTCATCAAGTGCCGCGGACAACACGTCATTCGGGCCTTGCCCGCGCAACATATCGATGCGGGCCTGCATCGGCGCGTAATAGGTCTCCCACGGCGCGCCGACGATCATGCGATGGGCCTGCACGCTGTACCCCGCAGCTGTGACCTGCGCGGTGATCCCGGCAAGGTCGGTGATCTGCGGATACTCTTCCCAAAACGCGCGCGCCGGATCGCTTGGCGGCGTTTCCAGAAGCACGGGTTCGGAAAACGCCACCGCGCCGCCCGGTTTGAGCGCATCCCGCCACCCTTGCAGCCCCGCCGTCACGCCAAGGAAATAGAGCGCACCTGCACACCAGATCAGATCATAGCGGCCACCCGGCTTTGCCATATCGCCCTCGACCGCCCGAACACGCGGGTCCAGATGGGCAATGCGGGCTCGGGCTTCGGTCACGAATTGCGGCGTCTTTTCCATCGCCGTGATGGTTGCCTCCGGCAGCGCCTCGGCAAGCACCAGCGTGTCCGCGCCGGGACCGCAGGCGGCATCCAGCACATCAAGCGGGCCCTTCAGTCCCAACTGTTCCACGGCCCAATGCACATCCGCCGCCTCGCCCGGACCTTCGCGGGGCAGGTCGCGGTGGATGTTGAAAAAGGCCTCTATCTCTTCGGGGGTCATGTCACACCGTCCTGCACCAGTTTCCAGCGGATCGCATCAAGCAGCGCCTCAAAACTCGCATCGACTATGTTGGCCGACACGCCGACAGTGGACCAGCGCCGCCCCTTCCCGTCTTCGCTGTCGATGATGACGCGGGTCACGGCCTCGGTCCCGCCCTGGGTGATGCGGACCTTGAAATCGACGAGGCGTATATCCTCGACATATTCCTGAAAGCGGCCCAGATCCTTGGCCAGGGCCTTGGAGAGCGCATTGACCGGGCCACGATCCGTGCCGTTCTCGTCCATGGATTCGCTGACCGACAGCATCTTTTTCCCATCCACCTTGACCACCACAACGGCCTCGGACAGGGACACCATCCTGTTGCGCTTGTTCTTGCGCCGCTCGATGCTCACGCGATAGCGTTTGACCTCGAAAAATTCGGGCAGCAGGCCCAGCTCATTGCGGGCCAGCAACTCGAACGAGGCTTGCGCCACATCATAGCTGTAGCCCAGCGCCTCGCGCGCCTTGATCTGGTCGAGGATGCGGGCGAGCGCCGGGTCCTTGGGCGCGACCTCCAGTCCCATCTCGGTCAGACGCTTGCGCAGGTTGGACTGGCCCGCCTGATTGGACATCGGGATGATGCGTGCATTGCCGACCGTGCCGGGGTCAATATGCTCGTACGTGGTCGGGTCCTTCAGGATCGCGCTGGCATGCAGCCCCGCCTTGTGGGCAAAGGCCGAGGCGCCGACAAAAGCCGCCTGTTTCTGCGGCACCCGGTTCAGGATGTCGTCAAGCATGCGGGAGGTGCGGGTCAGCCCTTCGAGCGCGTCAAGGCTGACACCGGTCTCGAACTGGCTGGCATAGGGTTCTTTCAGCAGCAGGATGGGGATCAGCGTCGTGAGGTTGGCGTTGCCGCAACGCTCGCCCAGCCCATTCAGCGTGCCCTGGATCTGGCGCGCGCCCGCATCGACGGCCGCCAGCGATCCGGCCACCGCCTGTTCGGTGTCGTTGTGGGTGTGGATGCCGAGGCGGTCGCCTGAGATGCCGCTGTCGATCACTGCCTTCGTGATCCGCCCGATGTCGCTGGGCAGCGTGCCGCCATTGGTGTCGCACAGGGCAATCCAGCGCGCGCCCGCGTCATAGGCCGCGTGGATGGCCTGCAGGGCGTAGTCGGGGTTGGAGGCATAGCCGTCAAAGAAGTGTTCGGCATCGAAAATCGCCTCGCGCCCTTGGGCTGCGAGGTGGGCGAAACTGGCGGAGATATTGGCGGTATTTTCCTCCAGAGAGATGCCCAGCGCGGTCTTGACGTGGAACACGTGGGTCTTGCCGACCAGACAGACGGCGGGGGTGTTCGCGTTCAGGACGGCGGCCAGCACGTCGTCGTTTTCGGCGCTGATCCCGGCCCGCTTGGTCATGCCAAAGGCGGTCATCTTGGCCCGCGTTTTGGGAGCGTCGTCGAAAAAGGCGCTGTCGGTGGGGTTGGCGCCGGGCCAGCCACCTTCGATGTAGTCGATGCCGAGCGAATCCAGCGCCTTGGCGATCTGCATCTTGTCGCTGGTCGAGAACTGCACCCCTTGGGTCTGCTGCCCGTCGCGCAGGGTGGTGTCGAAAAGGGAGAGGCGTTCTCGGGTCATGGTGTGTCCCACGCTGGGACAGAAGGGCGTCCGTGAAAATTCAATGGGTTACAGAGGGGGTTTAATGCTTTGTTTACGTTTGGTGTGGATGGCGCTTGGCGTTTTTCGCTCTGTCCAGCCGTGGCGCTTGCGTCACGGCCAGCCCCCGACCGCCCCCCCGGGCGGGGGCTACACCCCCACCCGCGGTCGGGGGTTGGCCTTTGGTTATTGTGGGTCACAGCAAACCTTCCAATTTGGACCTGTCGAACTCCGGAGACGGCAACAGCTCGACTCCTTCTTTTGACATGCGCACTTCGACACCGGCTTCCAAAAGCTGCGCCTTCATCTGGTCGACTGCAGAGAAGTCCTTAGTCTGTTTCGCAGTTTTTCTCAGTTCGTCGAAAGCAATTCCCAACTGATGAATCAGTTTTGCAGCCTCATGACCGTCGTCGCCCCATGATTTGTAGCCACTGCTGGAACCACGGTCATCTTCCACGGCATGGAAATGAAATTTGTGAAAGGTTCGCACCAAACCCTTTGGATCGAAGCCGAGAAGAATAAGTGAAGAAATAAGCGCGCCCTTTTTTAGGTTGGACGCAAAGTCTCGCATCAGTTTTAGTGCGAGAGAGGTGTTGAGATCATCAGACATTGCGGCCAAAAACTCAGCCGGTGGAGGAACAAATTTTCCGCCAACGTATCCATTGTGCGACCAGACATTTCGATCGGCCAAAAACGCTGCCCACTTCCTCAATGTCTTCTCCGCCTCCGCCCGCTTCTTCTCCGTCCAATCCATCGGCTTGCGGTAATGCGTACTCAACATCACAAACCGGATCACCTCCCCCGGCACCCCCTGATCCAACAAATCCCGCACCGTAAAGAAGTTCCCCAAGCTCTTGGACATCTTCTTGCCCTCGACCTGCAGCATCTCGTTGTGCATCCACACGCGCGCAAAGTCGTGACCGGCGCAACGCGATTGCGCGATCTCGTTTTCGTGGTGCGGGAATTGCAGATCGTTGCCGCCGCCGTGGATGTCGAACTCGGCCCCCAGCAAGGCATAGGCCATGGCCGAGCATTCGATATGCCAGCCCGGTCGCCCGCGCCCCCAAGGTGACTCCCACCCCGGCAATACTTCATCCGAGGGCTTCCAGAGGACAAAGTCCATCGGGTCCTCTTTGTAGGGCGCAACCTCGACCCGGGCGCCTGCGATCATGTCATCGACCGAACGGCCCGACAGCGCGCCGTATTCGGCGTATTTGCGCACGCGGAACAGCACGTGGCCGTCGTTTTCATAGGCATAGCCATCCGCGATCAGGCCCGAAATCATCTCCACCATCTGGGCGATATATTCGGTCGCGCGGGGCTCGTGATCGGGGCGCATGGCGCCAAGCGCATCCATATCGGCGTGATACCAGCTGATGGTTTCGTCCGAGCGGGCGCGCACCAACTCTTCGATTGTGCCTGCCGCCCCCGCCTCTTTGCGCGCCAGAGCGGTGGCGTTGATCTTGTCATCCACATCCGTGAAATTGCGCACATAGGTCACATGCTCGGCCCCGTAGGTGTGGCGCAGCAGTCGATACAAAACATCAAACACCAGCACGGGGCGCGCATTGCCCAGATGGGCGCGGTCATAGACGGTGGGCCCGCACAGGTACATCCGCACATTGTTCGGGTCGAGCGGGGCAAAGGCCTCTTTGCGGCGCGTGGCGGTGTTGTAAAGCGTGATGGTCATAGGGGCAGTCTCGCGCAAGGGGATGGCGCGGGCCTAGCAATTCTGGAATGTCATGGAAACAAAGAACCGGCCCGCGAGAGAAGTCTCAGCAGATAATGCAAGCAATGATGCAAATGGTCCGGGTCATGGGCCATTGGTAGTCGAAGGCGCGCCAAGGGGTCAAGCCTTGTTTGCGGGCCTGCGCCGGTGCAGCATACGGGGCATGAGCCGTGAGATCGTAGACAGCATCTGTTCCGCCCTGCCCGGTGCCCATTGGGCCAGCCATCATGAAGGTGGCCTTGATGCATGGAAAGTCGGGGACAAGATGTTTGCCTGTATCGGCATGGCAAATGACGGCGTGTCGGTGAAATGCGCCGATGTCGAGGCGGCCCGGTTCCTGATCGAGATCGGGGCGGCAGAAAAGGCAAAATATTTCCACCGCTCCTGGGTGCGGGTGCCCTTTGATGGCAAGGATGCAGAGGAATTCCGCGACCGCATTCACGCCTCTTACGGGCTGATCCGTGCGGCTTTGCCGAAAAAGACGCAAGGCCTCCTCGCGCCGTGGCCTGCCACCGTCGCCCGGCAGTGATGCGCGAAAAGAGCGTTCCACCCAGTACGGTCAGGGGTTTCGCCCATGCGCAGGAGAAACGCTCCACCGGCGCGTTTCCGGGACGCTTGTTCCTTCTCTGATTTCAAAAAATCCCGGGGGAGTCCGAAGGACGGGGGCTGGCCCCCATTGCATCTGTTGACATCCGCGCAGCGCTCTGCCCCCTTGCTGCAAACGGATCGAGGACGCGCCATGGCCCTTTCACAACGTATCACGACGCTGACCGGGGGCGGGTCTGACGGGTGGGACCTGTTCCTGAAAGCACGCGAGATGATTGCCGCTGGCACCCCTGTGACCGAGTTGACCATTGGCGAGCATGACATTCGCACTGCCGCCCCGATCCTGCAGGAGATGCACGCAAGCGCGATGGGCGGGCATACAGGCTATGCGATGGTTCCGGGCACGGATGCGCTGCGCGATGCGGTTGCACTGCGCACGAGTGAGCGGACGGGCGTGCCCACCACCCGCGATAATGTTCTTATCACCCCCGGCGGTCAGTCCGCCCTGTTTGCCGCCCATGCCGCCGCCTGCGATCCGGGTGATATCGCGCTGTTCATTGATCCCTATTACGCCACCTATCCCGGCACGATCCGGGGTGTGTCGGCGGTGCCGCGCAGCATTCAGACCCGTGCCGAGGATGCGTTTCAACCCCGTGCGGCGGATATCGCGGTTGTCGCGGAGGGCGCGACATCTTTGCTGATCAACTCGCCCAACAACCCCACCGGCACCGTCTATTCCCGCGCCACCCTCGACGGGATAGCCGAGGTTTGCACGTCCCGAGATCTGTGGCTGATTTCGGATGAGGTTTACGACACTCAGGTCTGGGAGGGGCAGCATATCAGCCCGCGCGCCCTGCCCGGCATGGCCGAGCGGACATTTGTTGTCGGTTCCATGTCCAAGAGCCACGCGATGACCGGATCGCGCTGCGGCTGGCTGATCGGGCCCGAGGCGGCGATTGCCAATCTGATCACTTTTGCCACCCACACGACATATGGGGTGCCGGGGTTCGTGCAGGATGCCAGCGCTTTTGCGCTGTCGCGCGGCACTGCCTTCGAGGCCGAGATTGGCGCCCCCTTTGCCCGCCGCCGCGCCATCGCCCAACGGGTACTGGCGGGGCAGAACACGGTGGGTCAGATCCCGGCGCAGGGGGCGATGTACCTGATGCTCGACATCCGCGCGACGGGGATGAGTGGCGATGATTTCGCCGATGCGCTGCTGGAGGCCGAGCATATCGCGGTGATGCCGGGCGAGAGTTTTGGGGCCGCCGCAGCCGGGCATTTGCGGGTGGCGATGACGATTGAGGACGCGGCTTTTGAGGCGGCGCTGGTGACGCTGTGTCGCTTTGCCGAGGCGCGCGCGGCCTGACAGCTTGTCTGCGATGCGCTAGGCTGGGTTGAGGTTTGATTGAAAGCTGATCCCATGTTGCGCCGTATTGTTTGCCCGTTTTGCCTGTGTCTGATGCCGGTTTTGGCCAGCGCGCAGACCTATCCCGACCCCACCAGCACCGACATCAATGACTTTGCCGGTCTGCTGGTGGATGCCGAGGTCCGCGACACGCTGCGCACACGGCTGGTCAACTTGCGCCAGGCGACGGGCGTCGAGATGACCGTAGTCACCCTGGCCACGCAGAAGGATTTTGCCCCGAACCTGAGCCTTGAAGCCTTTGCGACCGGTCTGTTCAACAGTTGGGGCATCGGCGATGCGAGCCGCAATGACGGGGTTCTGGTGCTGGTGCTGCGGGATGACCGCGCGATGCGGGTCGAGCTGGGTGCGGGTTATGCGCAGGATTGGAACGATGAGGCCGCGCGTGTGGTTGGCAATGAATTCCTGCCGCATTTCCGCGAGGGTGACTATCAGAGCGGCATTTCCAGCGGGTCGGCTGCGGTGATTGACACCATCGTCGTGCCCTTTCTCGCCGGGAAAACGGGGCCCGCCAAGACAGATGAGGGTCAGCCCTGGTATATGGTGCTGATCTTCGGTGTCATCTTTTTGGGGATCATGCTGCGCAATGTCATGGGTGACTTTGTCGTGCGCTTCCGCACCTGTCCGCAATGTGGGCGCAAGGGCACCTTGCGTGCCACGCGGCGCACGATCGTTCACGCATCCTCCATGACGCCCGGATCGGCCGAACGCACCGTGACGTGCACGGCCTGCGACTACCACGACTTGAGCACGATCTATTTGCCGAGGCGCAGCAGTGCATCGGACCATTCATCCAGCAGCTCGGGAAGCGGCTTTGGCGGCGGCTTTGGCGGCGGCCGCTCGGGCGGCGGTGGCGCGTCGGGGCGGTGGTAGGACGGGGCGACATACGCCCCGCCCCAGTCCTCAGAAGCGGATCGAGCCGCGCAAGGTCAGAGTGGTTGCATCCGCATCCACTCCCGTGCCCGAGATGTCATCGAAGTTGTGTTCGAGCAGCTCGGCCCCCACGGTGTAGCGGTCGCTGATCTGGTAGACCGCGCCGATGCCGTAGAACTCACCGGATTCAGACCCCAGCGACGTGTCCACCTCGGCCACACCGGCGGTGAAATAGCCAAGCGTGCGGCCAAAGTCGTAACCGGCCCGCAGCTTGAGCCGTGCGACGCTGTCCACGGTCGCGGCACCGTTCAGGTCGATGTCGGTGGCGTCATAGTCGATCTCGCCCCCGAGCACGAAAGTGCCAAAGTCGTAGTCATAGCCCAAGTGCACACCGTAGAGGAAATCATCCCCATCCGCCGCGCCGGTTCCGTTCACGTCGCCATAACCGAGCTGAATACCGGCATAGCCGCCCGTCCACTCGCCGCCTTGCGCGATGACAGGGGCTGGCGCGGGGGCCGCGGGTGGGATCGGGTCAGCCACGGGCGTGTCGAGAGAACCTGCAACCGCAGGCAGCGCCGTCGCAGCGGCAAGGCTCGCGGCAAGGGTGGTGCGAAGAAAATACTGTTTCATGGTCTGCTCCTGTCCATTCATTCACGGCGCAGATGCGCGCCGCACGCCCCAACACGTGGGTAAGAGATCGGTTCCTTTCCAGACACGAAGCCGTGCGCGGCCCCAGGTGAGCAAAGCCTTGCCCCAAAGCCTTCAATACATGCGCGACGGGCCGCTTGAGGCAGGTCGCAAACAGGACAGACAGGCGTGAATTGGCGCATCAGGCTGGTGGCATCGGATGTTTTTCGCGCGAAGCAGGGAGGCTTGGGGTGCAGGCATGTCGCAGCAAGATCGCTCTGATCACCCGCACCATCGGGGCAGAGCGCGGACGCGCCGCGCGCGGGCGGCCCGGATGCTGCGTTCGCTGACCCCCTTTTTCCCTGCCCCAACATCCGGACAGAACAGACATGAATGATCTTTCTAATAAATCCCGCTCCGGTGGTCGCGCTGCGCGCCGCGCTGCCCGTGCTGCCCCGCTCGCCGAGCATCTGCGCCCGATCCGCGCCGGTCTTGAAGGGGGGGCCTATAACCCGCTTTCCCCCGTACAAGTCGAACAGATCCACCGCGCTGCCCTCGATGCGCTGGAAACCATCGGTCTGGCCGATGCCCCGCCCAGCGGTGTCGAATACCTGACCAGCGCCGGTGCCACCCTTGGCGATGACGGGCGCATCCGCTTTCCCCGGGCGCTGGTCGAAGACACGATTGCGAATGCCAATCGCTCGATGACCCTGCATGGGCGCAGTCCGGACCATGACCTCGATCTTTCGGGTGCGCGCGTGCATTACGGCACGGCCGGGGCGGCGGTGAACCTTGTCGAAGTTGATGGCAATAACTACCGCCATTCCACCGTGCAGGACCTGTTTGATGCCGCGCGCATTGCCGATCAGCTCGACAATATCCACTTTTTGCAGCGCCCCATGGTGTGCCGCGATATCGAGGACATGACCGAGTTGGATTACAACTCGATCTATGCCTGCGTGTCGGGCACGACCAAGCATATCGGCACCAGCTTTTCCGCGCCGGAATGCGTGGCCCCGGGCATCGAGATGCTGCATATGATGGCGGGTGGCGAAGACAAATGGCGCGAACGTCCTTTCGTGTCGAATTCCAACTGTTTTGTTGTTCCGCCGATGAAATTCGCCACCGAAAGCTGCCAAGTGATGGAGCTGTGCATCAAGGCGGGTATGCCTGTGCTGCTCTTGTCGGCCGGGATGTCGGGGGCCACCGCGCCCAGCACCATTGCAGGCGCCATCGTGCAGGCCACCGCCGAGTGCCTTGCGGGCCTTGTTTATGTCAACGCGGTCTCGCCCGGCGCGCCTGCGATCTTTGGCACATGGCCCTTTGGCCTAGATCTGCGCACGGGTGCGATGTCGATCGGATCGGGCGAACAGGCCCTGCTGACAGCAGGCTGCGGTCAGATGCATCGCCATTACGACCTGCCGGGTGGAGCGGCAGGCGGCGCGTCGGACAGCAAGCTGCCGGACATGCAGGCGGGATGGGAGCAGATGTGTTCCAACCTGACTGCGGGATTGTCGGGGGTGAACATGGTCTATGAGGCCGCAGGCATGCATGCCTCGCTGTTGGGGTTCTGTCATGAATCCCTGATCCTGGGGGATGACATCATCGGGCAGGCCCTGCGCTGTGTGCGCGGTATCGAAGTGACGGATGAAACTCTTGCCCTCGATCAGATGGCGGATGTGTGCATGAACGGCCCCGGCCATTATCTGGGCACCGACCAGACGCTGAGCCGGATGCAAAGCGATTGCGTCTATCCAAGTTTTGGCAGCCGCACCTCGCCCAAGGAATGGGTGGAACTGGGCAAGCCTGACCTGATTGCACGGGCCACTGCACGCAAGGAAGAGATATTGGCCAGCACCTCGGCTGCCGTCCTGCCCGCGGATGTGGATGCCGCGCTGCGCGCGAAGTTCAACATCCATCTGGGCCCCGTTTAAAACGGGGCCATAGATACAGTGAGGCCCGGCCCCTGGGGGGAGACCAGGCCTCACCTCCGCATTCGAACTGACGACCTACTGCTTCGCTCTATGGTCGTTCAGAACCGCGGTCGAGCTGGATTTAGCCGTCCGTTGCCGGCATCAATCCTGCTTCTTGTGCGGCTGTGATCTCGTCGCCGTCCAGCGCGCCGTCGGCGTTGAGATCCATTGCGGTGAACGCATCTGATGTCACCTCTGGGAAGCTCGCCTGAACTTCGTCGATGGTCAGTACCCCATCGCCGTTGGTGTCCAGATCCGCTGCGCTCTGACCCATGGCCAGGGCTGGAAAGGCAAAGGCCGCAATGGCCGTAAGTGCCGCATACTTCTTCATGGGTAACTCCCGTTTTCGTTTCCACTATGAGGGACCGTGAGTGGCGCCCTCACTGTGTATGAGCGTGCAGAGGGCCTGTGCATCCGCGCGGTCGTGCGCTGTGGGGCGCGCGCGCAACGCCCTGCCGATACCGGCCCCGGCGATGGGCGGGGCCTTGCCCAAAAAGGGGGCAATGGCCCGATCGGCCAAAATCCCCGGGCTGTTCAAGCCCCGTCTCACCCCCCACCTTGGGGGCATGATGGAACACAAACACCCAAACCCGCAGCGCCTTGTGCCGCTGATCCCGATCCTGAACCGCCGTGCTCGGCGCCTGACGCGCAGCCCGGCAGAGGCCGAAGACCTTGTGCAGGACACGTTGCTCAGCCTGTGCCAGCGGATCGAGGATGGCAGCCGGATCGAAGACCTACCCGCTTACGCGATGCGCACTCTGTCCAACCGCGCCCGGCGCGGCTGGCGCGCGCAGTCCACGGATGAGCTCGAGGATGATCACGCCGTGATCGAGCCGGACGCCCTGATCCGCCTGGATTGTGCCGACACGCTTGAGGCCATTGCGCAATTGTCCAAACCGCAGCGCCAGTTGATGGACCTTGTGGTGGCCGGGGAAACCTCGCCCCGGGCGCTGGCCAAGGCGACGGGCCTGCCGCTGGGCACAGTGATGTCCCGCCTCGCCCGTGCCCGTGCCCGCCTGCGTCTGACCCTGTCGGACGAGGGCACACCACCTGCGTGATGCAGTCCTTGTCTCGGAGCCACCGTCGCCTGATCGCCAAGGGACGGGCAGGCATGGCTTTGCCAAGCAGAATTGCCGAGGGCCCCGCTTGCGGGAGACGGCCATTGTGCTTGGGAAAGACAGGTATGTCTGTCACGCCAAAGATCATGCGAGGGTGGATGCGAGACAAGGGCTTTGTCTTGGTGAACCCCAAGCGGGAACTTCTGCCAGGGCCGGTGGGTGGGCGAATTGGCGCAGCCAAGAGAGCACCCGGCGGGCCTGGGTCAGATATTATTTCTGCAGTGCGGAACTTTGGCCCGCATAGAGACAATCTCCCGCACAAAAAAATGGGGGCCGAAGCCCCCATCCAGTTTCGCCGTTCCGTGGGTGTTTGCAACGCAAACGCACACTCCTCTGACAGAACGTCCGGCACAGCCGGATGTGGAGTCAGCGTCCAGATGTCTCGAACAAAAAAATGGGGGCCGAAGCCCCCATCCAGTTTCGCCGTTCAGGCTCAATATGTTAACCGCCCGGTACTTTTTTGCCTGCGGCCTGAACGTCGTCAGGAGCGAACGCATCCGCCCCGGAAAAGGTGGGGGGACGTAACGTACCGCCCCACCCGTCTCGTCGGGGACCGGATCAACCGTAGCCGACCCGGCCCCCTCGCCCCCCATTTCCGGGGAGCGTATTCTTTTAGCTACACCCGGACGTCCCGCCGCAGGTGTTGCACTTCATGCAGGTGCCGTTGCGCACCAGTGTGTAGTTGCCGCATTCGCCGCAGGCTTCGCCTTCATAACCCTGCATCTTGGCCTTGGTGCGTGCATCCATGCTGATCGAGCCGGAGGCGACGGCGGTGGTGGTGGTGCTCATCGCCACACCGCCGTTCACAGCCACTTCGGGCACCAGCGTTTGCAAGGCCGCCTCGGCGTCCACAGCCAGCCCGGCGGTTTCGGCCATGCCACCCTGCAGCACCACGAGATCCTGTGGCATACGCTTGCGCAGGTAACCCGACGAGCTGATTTGTTTCAGCACTTCCAAGGACTTGGAGGCCGCTGTTTCACTCAACTCAGAGACGTTGGCGACCCCTTCGTCCACGCCGCGGCCGATGTCGTCAAAGGTCGCGCCTTCGGGTTTGACATGGGCCAGATCGGTGCGATCCAGATAGGACACAGCCAACTCACGGAACACGTAATCCAGAATGGATGTCGCGTTCTTGATGCTGTCATTGCCCTGCACCATGCCCGCGGGTTCGAACTTGGTGAAGGTAAAGGCATCGACGAACTCTTCGAGTGGCACGCCGTATTGCAGACCCACGGACACGGCGATGGCAAAGTTGTTCATCATCGCGCGGAAGCCCGCACCTTCCTTGTGCATGTCGATGAAGATTTCGCCTAGATTGCCGTCTTCGTACTCACCGGTGCGCAGATACACCTTGTGACCACCAACGATGGCCTTTTGGGTGTAGCCTTTGCGGCGTTGCGGCATCTTTTCGCGGTGGGATTTGACAATTTCCTTGACGATGATCTTTTCGACGATCTTTTCGGCCAGAACGGCGGCCTTTTCGACCGGTGTGCCGCTTTCCAGCGTCTCTGCGGCCTCGTCATCATCCTCGACCAGCGAGGCGGCCAGAGGTTGGCTGAGTTTGGAGCCGTCGCGATAGAGCGCGTTGGCCTTCACCCCCAGCGACCAGCTGAGTTCATAGGCCTTCTGGCAGTCCTCGATGGTCGCGTCATTGGGCATGTTGATCGTTTTGGAGATCGCGCCCGAGATGAAGGACTGTGCCGCGGCCATCATGGTGATGTGGCTGTCAACGTTCAGGAAACGCTTGCCTTTCTTGCCGCAGGGGTTGGCGCAATCGAAGATGTGATAGTGCTCCTCGCGCAAGTGCGGCGCCCCTTCGAGGGTCATGGTGCCGCAGACATGATCGTTGGCCGCGTCAATGTCAGCTTTGGAAAAGCCGAGCGATTTCAGCAGGTCAAAGGTTGGATCGTTCAGTTTTTCCTGCGGGATGCCGAGGACACCGGTGCAGAATTCTTCGCCCAGCGTCCACTGGTTGAAGACAAAGCGGATGTCGAAGGCACTTTCCAGAGCGGCATCCACCTTGGCCAATTCATTGGCGCCAAAGCCGTGACCCGCCAGCGACGTGTGGTTGATCGCCGGGGAGTTGCCGATGGAGCCGTGGCCCACGGCGTAGCTGACGATTTCCTCGATCTGGGCAGAGCCATAGCCGAGGTTTTCAAGCGCTGCTGGCACCGAGCGGTTGATGATCTTGAAGTACCCGCCGCCTGCGAGCTTTTTGAACTTCACCAGCGCAAAGTCAGGTTCGATCCCGGTGGTGTCGCAGTCCATGACCAGACCGATGGTGCCGGTGGGCGCGATCACGGTGGATTGCGCGTTGCGATAACCGTGCTGCTCGCCCAGTTTCAGCGCCTCGTCCCATGTGGACATGGCCACATCAATCAGACGCGCATCGGGGCAGTTGGCGTGATCCAGCGCGACCGGTTTCACGGCCAGCGCCTCGTAGCCTTCGGTGCTGCCATAGGCGGCGGCGCGGTGGTTGCGCATGACCCGCAGCATGTGGTCGGCATTTTTCTTGTAGCCGGGGAATGGGCCAAGCTCGCCCGCCATTTCGGCGGAGGTTGCATAGGCGACCCCGGTCATGATCGCGGTGAGTGCGCCGCAAAGCGCCCGCCCCTCGTCGCTGTCATAGCCGTGGCCCATGTTCATCAAGAGGCCGCCGATATTGGCGTAGCCCAGACCCAGCGTGCGGAAGTCGTAGGAGCGCTGCGCGATTTCCTTGGATGGGAACTGCGCCATCATCACCGAGATTTCGAGCGTCACGGTCCACAGACGCGCGGCGTGCATGTAGTCCTCGACCTGGAACTTGCCGTCCTTGAGGAAGGTCAGCAGGTTCATGGACGCAAGGTTACAGGCCGTGTCGTCGAGGAACATGTATTCGGAACAAGGGTTTGAGCCGCGGATTGCGCCGTCTTCGGGACATGTGTGCCAGTCGTTGACGGTGTCGTGGTATTGGATGCCGGGGTCGGCGCAGGCCCATGCGGCGTGGCCAACTTGCGCCCAGAGGTCGCGTGCCTTGATTGTCTTTTCGACTTTGCCACTGACGCGGCTGATCAGTTCCCAATCGGCGTCTTTTTCGACAGCCGTGAGGAAGGCGTTGGTGACGCGGATCGAGTTGTTGGAGTTCTGGCCGGAGACGGAATTGTAGGCCTCGGAGTCCCAGTCGGTGTCGTATGTCGGGAATTCGATGGAGGTGTGACCCTGACGGGCATAGTCCAGCACGCGCTTGACGTAGGTTTCAGGGATCGCAACGCGCTTGGCCGCTTTAACCGCGTCTTTTAGTGCGTTGTTTTTCTTGGGATCATAGGCGTCTTCTGTTGCGCCGTCCCAGGCCTTGATCGCGGCGAAGAGACCGTTGAGTTTTTCCTCGTGCATCTTGGAGCCTGCGACGATGGACGCCACTTTCTGCTCTTCAATGACCTTCCAGTTGATGAAGTCCTCGATGTCCGGGTGATCCGCATCGACGATGACCATCTTGGCCGCGCGGCGTGTGGTGCCACCGGATTTAATCGCGCCTGCTGCGCGGTCGCCGATCTTGAGGAAGCCCATGAGGCCGGAGGATTTGCCACCGCCGGAGAGCTTTTCGCCTTCACCGCGCAGGGACGAGAAGTTGGTGCCGGTGCCGGAGCCGTATTTGAACAGGCGTGCTTCGCGCACCCAGAGGTCCATGATGCCGCCGTCGTTGACCAGATCGTCGGATACGGACTGGATGAAGCAAGCATGTGGCTGGGGGTGTTCGTAAGAGGATTTGGATTTGGTCAGCTTGCCGGTTTTGTAGTCGACATAGTGGTGGCCCTGGGCCGGGCCATCGATGCCATAGGCCCAGTGCAGACCGGTGTTGAACCACTGCGGCGAGTTGGGGGCTGCGCGCTGGGTCGCCAGCATGTGGCGCATTTCATCGTAATAGGCGCGTGCGTCCTCTTCGGTGGTGAAGTAGCCACCTTTCCAGCCCCAGTAGGCCCAGGCGCCTGCCAGGCGGTCAAACACCTGCTTGGAGGAGGTTTCGCCGCCCAATTCGGCACCGGCTGCGGCCTCGGAGCGCCACAGGAACTCGGGCACGTCGGCTTCTTTTACCTTTTGCAACTTCGAGGGCACGCCGGCCTTGCGGAAGTATTTCTGCGCGATGACGTCGCTGGCAACCTGGCTCCACTTGGCGGGCACTTCGACCTCGTCCAGGCGAAAGACGATGGTTCCGTCCGGGTTGCGGATTTCGGACGCTGTGGTCACGAAATTCAGGTCCGCGTATGCGTCCTGCCCGGCCTTGGTGAATTGTCTCTCAATTTTCATCGCGCTGCCTCTTAATTCAGCTGGTGTCTATGTCAGGCTGACCCGACGTTGCGGGGGCCCCGGTGGCGTGCCGACACGAAATGACAAAGGTCTCCAGCATGCGTCAGCGTGAACCGCGCACTTTTTCCGCCCCGGTTGAGCCCGGAGAAAGAGTGGTGTTGTCTGTCCCTCGTGCCCGGTCGCCCTCCCATAGCGTTGACCACTATATGTTGTGGTGAGCGACCCGGCCCGCACAAACTGGCGTATCTGACCCACCGCCGTCAACGCAATTTTAAAACTTTTTTGACAACTTTTTTCTTGACGATCAGACGTGTTGCAGGGCGAACACCGCGCACCTGATTCAAAAGATTAACGCCACAGGAAGCGGACAAAATATGCTCCACCGCACTCTTCGGAATTTTACCAAGATATCGGCTGACTTAGGTCAGGCTGTGGATGCTTCACGTTAAGTTATCCACAGTTAACGCCGGCGCAGGTAGAAAGGTTTTGCCGCGCTGCGGAAAATATGTTCCTGTCAGATATTCCCCAAAGCGAGGCACCCGATGCGACCCATTTTTGCTGTAGTGTTGGCTGCCCTTGGCGCATGTGCACCACAATATGTAGAGACGATTGCCACATCGGACCAAGACCTGCCCGTCCGACGTGCCGTATTTGCAGAGACGCCTGCGCCGCTTGATCTGGCATTCCGCTCGTCTTGCGACTCACCGGGGGATGAATTGCGCCAGATCTCGCGCTCGGTTGTGCAGTGCCGGATATTGCCACCACCGGACCTCGCCGCGTTTCTTGTGCTGCAATATGATGGCGCGCTGCAGGCGCCCACCCTCGTTGTGCAAAAGGAAACAGATTCGGAGGCGGACAATTTCGTCGTCGAGTTGTCTTATTTTGCCGAGGTGGTGCAAAAGTCCGGCAAGGCGCGGCGCATCTATTTCAAACAGCGCGATCTGGATCAATTGATGGATCGGCTGCTGGCCGCCACAGGTGGCGTGGCCACCAACGTGCGTTAACCGCCCACCAGCGCCGGAAGTGTCAGTGATATCGCAGGCACAAAGGTGATGAGCATCAGCGCCGCAAAGATCGCGATGTAAAAGGGCCAGATGGTGCGCACAGCTTGCTCCATCGGCAATTTGCCCACGGCACAGCCCACGAAGAGGCACGAACCCACAGGCGGCGTGCACAGGCCAAGACCGAGGTTCACCAGCAGGATCATCCCGAACTGATACGGGTCGACCCCCAGCGTGTTGGCGACGGGCAGGAAGATCGGCGTGCAGATCAGGATGAGCGCCGCCATATCCATGATCATGCCCAAGACCAGCAACGCGACGTTGATCATCAACAGGATCAGGATCGGGTTGTCCGTGAGGCCCGTGAGGAACGCCACGGTAAGGTTCGGCACCCTATAGAAGGTGAGCATGTAGGCGAAGGCCCCGGCGCAGGCGATCAGGATCATCACCATTGCCGTTGTGCGCACTGATTGCGCGACGGCGAGGCGGAACTTCTCCCAAGTGATCGAGCGATACACCAGAAGCGTGACGAGGAAGGCGTAGATCGCCCCAAACGCCCCGGATTCGGTGACCGTAAAGATGCCCGAGAGCACGCCGCCCACGATGATGACGGCGGTCAGCAGGCCCGGGATCGCGCCGAAGAAAGCAATCAGCAGTGCGGTCCAGCCGGGAAACTTCTCGGCCGCGTAGCCGCGTTTGACCGCGACCAGATAGGCGGCGACAGCGAGGCACAGGCACATCAGCACGCCGGGCACGACTCCGGCCAGAAACAGTTTCGAGATCGAGATGCCCCCGCCTGCGGCGATGGCAAAGATGATCATGTTGTGGCTGGGCGGGATGATGATGCCCGCAATGGATGAGGTCACGGTGACGTTGACGGCGTAATCCGCGTCGTACCCCTTTTCTTTCATCACCGGCACGAGGATCGATCCCAGCGCCGAGATGTCGGCAATGGCCGAGCCCGAGATGCCACCAAAGAGCATGGACGAAAACACGTTCACGATGCCAAGCCCGCCGCGCACAGCCCCGACCGCGGCCTGGGCAAAGCGCACCAGCCGCATAGCGATGCCGCCGTGAAACATCAGCTCGCCCGCAAAGATAAAGAACGGGATCGCCATCAGAGCAAAGACGTTGATGCCGCTTACGATCCGCTGGAACCCGATCATCAGCGGCAGCCCTTCGAACCAGAAGGCAGCGATGGCCGATATCCCCAGCGCAAAGGCCACGGGCGCGCCAATCACGACGCACAGGGCAAAGACCCCCAGAAGTACAAGCAGCCCCATATCCGGTTCCTATTCGATACTGTCGAGCCGCTCGTCCAGCCCGAGAAACAGGCGGATGAGGTGGCCAATGGAAAAGAGCAGGATCAGGGCGCCGCCTACTGTGAGTGGCAGCGAGCGCAAGCCCTCGGGCACGTCGATCAGCGGGATGAGAGAGCCCCATTTGAACAGGGTCAGTTGCGCGCCGTACCACAGCATCAGCGCGCCAAACCCGCCCATGGCCAGATCGGTGATCAGCACAAAGATGGTGCGGATGCGCTTGGGCACTGCCGTGCGCAACATGGTGACAGACAGGTGCGTATGTTCATGCACCCCCACCGCAGCGCCCACAAAGGCGATGAGCATGACCAGCAGCAAGGCCACCTGTTCGACCCATGTGGGCGTGGCGTTGAGCACGTAGCGCCCAAAGACCAGCCAGCCAAAGATCACTGTCAGCACCACCAGTGACACACCCGTCAGCACCCGGCAGACCAGCGCGATGCTGTCCAGCACGGCGGTCATCCTGACTATGGACTTGGGGGTGTTGTGCGCATCGCTCATCTGAAATCTCCGCTCGAAAAAGCGCCCGGTCCCTGCGTGATGGGGCCGGACGCTTTGGTCTTACATCAAATCGCGCGTTATTCGGTGGCCTGAATAAGCTCGACCAGCGGGCGGAGGTCGGGATTTGAACCGAAATAGGCCTCGTAGACCGGGCCCATTGCGGCCTGGAATGGCGCTTTGTCGGCCACTTCGTTCACCACGACCCCTGCGGCCTCGACCGCTTTGCGGCTGGCGGCTTCACGCTGTGCCCACAGATCGCGCTGCATCAGGGCTGATTCCTGTGCGGCCTCGGTCACTGCGGCCTTCATTTCGTCCGAGAGACCCTCATAGGTGGCCGCGTTGATGCAGATGCATTCGGGGATGATCAGGTGCTGGGACAGCGAGTAGTAGCCTGCAACCTCGAAGTGCCCGGTCGATTCATAGGACGGCCAGTTGTTCTCTGCCCCGTCCACAACGCCAGTTTTCAGCGCCTGATAGACTTCGGCAAAGGCCATGGGGGACGGGTTGCCGCCCAGTTCGGCGATCATGCCGGTGAACAGGTCGTTGTTCATGACCCGCACCTTCATGCCGACGACATCCTCGGGCGTATTGATTGCCTTGTCACCGTTGTAGAAGGACCGCGCGCCCGCATCATACCATGCCAGAGGGACAAGGCCCTTTTCGGCCATGCCAGCCGCGATGGCAGCCCCGCCTTCGCTGTCGAGCACGCGGAACATGTGCGGGACGTCCTTGAAGATGAAGGGCAGCGACACAACGTTGGCCGCAGGCACGATGGGCCCGATGGGACCAAGGTTGAAGTTGCCGATCTCAAGCGCGCCTGCGCGCACCTGCTCGACCGCGTCGGGCTGGCTGCCCAATGTGCCGCCGTGGAACATCTGCAGCGTGATCTCGCCGCCTGTCTTTTCCTCGAGTGCGGCCGCAAAAGCGTCCATAGCGACGGTGTTTGGATAGCCGTCGGCATGGATGTTCCAGCCGCGCCAGTTGTCGGCAAAAGCCGTTGTCCCCAGAACCGTCACCGCGACGGCGCTGACCAGTGATTTGGTGAGATTGTTGAACATGATGTCCTCCCTGATGTTGAGTGTCGAAGTCTTCTACGACCGCGCCCTGCCCGACTGATGGGCACGCAGATCCTCCGGTCCGGAGTGCCTTGGACGGGGCGCCGTCTCATTTTTCTCAATTCAAAAGAAGACTAGTATACCAGAATTGTCAACTGCCAATTCACGCATGGCCAATTGAGTGCAGATTTGGCGCGCGGATGTCAGGCGGTGCCGCGCACGGGACGGTCGTTTTCGATGTTGAAAATCATGCCATCGAGCAGCTCGTCGAGATCGGGGCGTGCGGCGGGGCCGTTGGAGATGTTGACCAGCATCAGCGACCCGTCGGGGCGGATGCCAAAGGCGCCCGGTTCTGCAAAACGGTGCGTTGTCTCGGCCTCGGACAAAGGGTCAGAGACATAAAGGCCAAGCGCGCGCATCTGCGCCTCGCTGAGCCCGTAGGCCAGATCAAAACCCCAGCCGAACTCGTCCATATCTGCCTGCGCCTTGTCCTTACTGTCTGCCGATACCACCACCACGTCCATCACAGCCGTCCACGCGGGCAATGCGGCGTTGAGCTTGTTCAGGAACCGTTTGCAGCGCGGGCAGTGCTTGCCACGATAGACCAGCAGCATGGTCCAGCGATCCTTGGCCTGTCCGACCGAGACCTCGCCCCCGCCGATCAGGGCCCAGGTCATTTCGCCAATCGGTGCGCCGACGCGGGGTTTGGGATGGGACATGGGATCTCCGTTCAGGCTGCCTTGGGGTTATTCGGGTTCGAAATAGTTGGCGTTGGTGACCGAGATCTGTTCGATCGTGCGGTCAAGCCGCGACAGGTGGCGCATGCCGCAGACCACCGCCTGTTCGCCGTCATGGGCCCTGACCGCCTCGGCGATGGCGCGGTGATCGTCGATCAGTTCGGGCACCCGGTCGACCTTGGACAGGCTTAGGGTGCACAGACGGTCCACCTTGGACTTTTCGGCCATGATCACGTCGAAGGCGAAATCGACCAGCGCGATTCGGCACAAGGATTTGTGGAATTCGTAATCGAGCTTGGTGAAGGCCTCGACATCGTCATTGTGGATGGTCTGTTCCTGTGCTGCGATCGCGGCATCAAGTTCGGCGGCCCCGTCGGCGTCGCAATGCTGCGCGGCCCGGCGCAACACGTCCTGTTCGATGGCGGCGCGGACAAAGCGGCTTTTGGCGATTTCACGGGTCGAGAATCGTTTGACCTCGGTCGCGCGTTGCGGACGGATCAGCAGCAGATCGCGTGTGGCCAGACGGCTGAACGCGTCGCGCACGGGCTGGCGTGAGACGCCAAATTGCGCGGCGATCTCTGCTTCGGATATCTTGTCACCGGGCCGCAGCCGCAGTGACAGAATCTCGTCATGGAGATAGTCAAAGATGTCATCGACACTTGTGCGCCGCTCGCTGATATGTGTCGCTTGCGCCATTGCGCGGCCTCCACCTTTAGGTCTGTCCTGCGCTTCTTACCCAAGTCCGTGCCAAAAAAGAACGGCACAGGATGGTCTTGAGTGCCGTTTGTCGTTCCTCGGCGTCAGCGCAGTCTTCTGTCGAAGCAGTTGGGACTGGTATACCAGTTAAATGACTAGTATACCAGTGCGAGCATTCAGAAAGGGAGCAGCACATGAAACTGACAGGAAAAACCGCAATCATCACCGGGGGTGGGCGCGATATCGGACAGGCTGCTGCGCTGAAGCTGGCGGCCGAGGGCGCGAGTGTCGCCATCAACTATTTCTCAAGCAGCGAGGGGGCCGACGCCGCCGTGGCACAGATCACGGATGCGGGTGGGCGCGCCTTTGCGATGAAGGGTGATCTGACCAAGCCTGAGGAGGTCGACGCACTGGTCGCCAAAACAGTGGCCGAATTCGGCGGCATCGACGTGCTGGTCAACAATGCCGGCGGTCTGGTCGCCCGCAAGACGGTGGCCGAGATGCCCCTGTCCCATTGGACCACGGTGATGGATCTGAACCTCACCAGCACCTTTTTGATGATCAAGGCGACCCTTGCCCACATGACCTCCGGCACAATCGTCAACCTGGCCAGCCAGGCGGGGCGTGATGGTGGTGGTCCCGGTGCGGTCGCCTATGCCACGTCCAAGGGGGCGGTGATGACCATGACCCGCGCGCTGGCCAAGGAACTGGGCCCCGACATACGCGTCAACGCGCTGTGCCCGGGCATGATCGACACCGATTTTCACAACGTCCACACACCCGACGCCGGGCGACGCGGCTATGAGGCGGCGGCCCCGGTCAAGCGGCAGGGCAACACGGATGACACTGCCAACCTGATCCTGTTTCTGGCCTGCGATGATTCGGCGTTCCTAACAGGCACCAATATCGACATCAACGGCGGGATGCTGTTTTCCTGACCCTTGCATATGAAGGAAGTGACATGAGCGACTATCCCATTGTGCCCACCGGCGAGAACGTGTCGCGGCAGGTGCTGTCGGATCATCCGGACCTGATGGTGGTGGCCTTTCGCTTTGCCGCCAAAGGGGCCGAGGGCATGCTGCATCACCATCCGCATGTGCAATCGACCTATGTGGAAAGCGGGCGCTTCCGCTTTACCCTCGGGGCGGAGACGCGCGAGGTGGGTCCCGGCGACAGTTTTGTCGTGCCGTCCGAGATGGAGCATGGCTGTGTCTGCCTTGAGCCCGGCACGCTGATCGACGGGTTCACGCCGCGCAGGGACGATTTTCTTTAGGCATCCGCCTCGGGGCGCCTGATCAAATCGACATCACTTAAGACGTCGAAGCCTTTGATTTCGCGTCTTTAAGTGACGTCGAACCTTCCGAAGTCTCGGTGGCTGCTAGCCCAGACGTTCCAGCAGCTTATCCACACCGCGCTCCAGCGCGGCCAGCTTCTTGCGCCGGGCAGAGCTGGCGGCGAGGTTCGGCCCCCCTTCACCCTTGGCATCAAGCTGACCTTTGTCCTTGGCGGTCTTGAGCGTGGTTTGCAGCAGGCCCATCACCGAATGGGCCTTTTTCACATCGGTCTGGATCGTGTCGGTGAACACGCGGGCCAGCCCGTTGATCTTTTTGTGAACACCACCGTCGGCTTTTGCAGAGACGTCGAGGTCGGGTTTCATCGCGTTGAAATCCTGCATCAGGCTTTCGCGCAATGCGTCTGTGCGGTCGTCCTGACCGCCGCCGTCTTCGGCCTTGGCATCGGCCTTCTTATCGTCGCCTGACGGTGCATCCGCAGCGGCCTTGGCCGGTTTGGCGGCCTGTTCGTCGGCCTTTGCATCCGGTTTCTTGGCCTTTTCGGGGGCTGCCTTGGCGTCTGCCTCATCCTCGTCCGCTTCGGCCTCTTCCTCGCCTTTCAGCACGATGCGCAGGGCCACACCGCGTTCGGAAAAGTACTTTTTCGCCGCCTTGAGCATTGGCCCCGGCACCGAGGAGGGATCGTCGGCATCGAGCACCAGCATCTTGCCGCGCATCGACACGACCCCCTTGGCGCCTTTGGAGCCGCCGACCTCACCCTTGGCCTGCCGCCAAAGGATGTCGGTGTTTTTCTTGCGATCCGTGACAAAGGCCAGCGCATCCTTGCCCATGATCATGGCAAAGTTCAGGTCCTTCTTGCGGATGTCGGCGATCTGTTTCGAGAGCTCTTCGCCTTGCTTTTTTAGTTCGGCGGGGCTTGGTTTCTTGGCCATGGCCTTGTCCTTTCAGATCTATTCAGCGGCGGCGCGACCTGCGCCCATATAGAGTTTTTGTATGTCGACAAACGCCCCGTCCGTGAGGCGCGCGCGCATGGCCTCCCACGGGTCGGGATTGTCCTTGATACTGTCATACCAGCCATGCGGGCAGACAAATTGCTCGATCCCCTCTTCGGTGTCCGAACGCATCCAGCAAAAGGCGAGGTTTTCGTCCGTCACATCGACAAGGCGCAACTCAACCCCGGGGCCCATCGGGGCCTTGGGCAAGGTGCGCAGCAAATCGAGCTTCATCATCTCAAGCACGACATCATCCAGATCATGGCTCGCCAGCAGCAGCTTTTCGCGAATGGAGGGCCAACCGAAGGTCAGGCGCACCGCCAGCTTGTCGCCCACGTCGCGCGCGGCTTGGGGGGCCTTGGCGCCATAGCTGCGCTCGAACAGGTCGGTCACGACATCTTCAAGCTCGATATAGCGGGGCATGTCGGGTGCCGGCATCGCAGCGATCCACTGGCCGCGCCCGGCATCGAGATAGTTGAACTCGGGCTGCAGTCGAAAGCTGCGCTCACACGACCCGCAGGTCGCGTCCTGAAACTTGTCCGCAAGGATGGCGTCGCGAAAGTCCGGGCGGCGGTCGGCATTGACGCTGCCCACCGCTTCGACGGTCACTTCGGCCTCGCAATCGGGGCATTTGACGATGAGGGGATGGAAAAGGGACATGCGATTATTCCTTATGACGGCTTATCAAGGCGTTCGAGCCACGCAGCAGCGGGGTGCGTGTCCTTCAGCTTGCCGGAATGATAGGCGGCGTAGAGTTCTGAGAACCATTCGCCCGGTGCGCGGAACTGGTAGCCGGTCATGCCCTTGGAGCGGGCGGAGAGCTGATAGCTGGTCCATTTGCCGGTATAGCTTTCCTGATAGACGACTCCGCCGATGGCGACCCGTTGCGCAACCGAGTTGCTGGCCCAAGGGCTGCGCGGTTCGCGTACCTGGTTGAGCCACGTGGCAAAAGTGACGCGCCGCCCTTCCCATTCCTCGGGTGTGCAGCCCTGGGGTTGGGGTGTGCCGGGGGTGACTTCGGCCGGGGTCGTGGCGGTGGCCAGTTTTTGCGACATCGCCTGCTGGATATAGCGTTTGTCATATTTGAAATGGGCCGCGAGGACCGTCGCGATTGGATCGACATTGGCGCCATATTCGGTCCAGCCGCCATAGTCCGGCCCGTTCTGGTTCTTGTTCATGAACCCGTGCTGGTCATCGACCGCGTGGCCCACCTCGTGCAGGGTGTTCCAGCTGAAGAAGCTGACGGGTTCCTCGTTGGCAGGCTCGCAGCCGGGATCGACCGTGCCGACCTCGGCTTCGGCCCCGAACGTATAGGCCGATGACAGGGCCGCATCGCCTTCGCGCATGACCACGTCCTTGGCCGAACCGCTGTAATAGGACCCCTGCCCTGACTCGATTTCGGTAAAGACACGCATGCTGTCATTGTCCGCCGTCGCATTTGGCGGCAGGTCCGACATGATCTCGTAGAACCGTTTGATGTTCGGCCCGTCCTGCGCGCCTGCGGCGATGGGGTTGTTGGGATTGCCAGCGGCATCGACCCCGGCAAAGTTCTGCAGGGTGCAGCCAAAGCGCGCCTCGAAGGCGACCTTGAGTACCGCGCGTTGCGCATCGGGTTCCAGCGCGTCAATCATCGCATCAAGCTCGGCGTCGCCGCCGGGCCCGTCGAGGATTTTCTGGATGTCGGCCGGCGTGGGCGGGGTGTTGTTGCGCATCTCGGCCAGCACAAGGGCGCTGTGGCCAATCGTTTCCACCTCTTTGAGAAGGGCCACCGCCGGGATCGGATCGTAGGCTTCGGACAGGCGCGCGGCCTCTTCCAGCTTGCGCCGGATCGCTTCGATATTGCTTTGGATCGCATAGCTGTGGTCGTGCTTTTCCAGCTCGGCCAGCCGCGGTTCGACCTCGGGCTTGGCGCGCAGGGGCACGTATTCGGCGTGCGCGTCCAGCTTGGGACCCATTTCGAGGAGGTTGGCCATCACGGTCTGCAAATCCGCCGAACAGCCCGGCAGGGCCGCGAGGTTGACCGCGCGCGACGAGATCACACCGATCTCGGTCTCTGCATCCTTGAGCGGCGTGTCGAGATAGGCCGCCTGCGCATGAGTGCGGTGTTTCGCGATCTGCGCGCGTGCGGCTTCCAGCGCGCTTTCCAGCAGCTGGTTCTGGCTGATCACATTGCCTGCCATCGCGATCAGATCGAGCGCCTTGCGCAGCCCTTCGGTCTGGGCGGCGGGGGCGGCGTTGTCGTCGCTGGCCGTGGCAAGGGCGGCCTCGGCATCGGTGAATTCCTGCGTGGCGATGTCCGCGCCGTCACGGGCGCGCTGCACGACAAGGGCGGCCTTGGCAGCCCCGATATGGAGAAAGTTCGGACCACTGGTTTCAGAGGCGCTGTCACCCAGAGCATCCGCAATCTCTGTGCAGGTTTCGGCAAAATCCGCCTCCGAAATGCACTCGGTCGCGCTTTTGGTGACCTCTTCCATCATGGTTTGCGCCCGCGCCGCGTCCCCCTCTTTGGCGATGGTTTCGGCAGCGGTGTATTTGTCGCGCAGCAGTCCCAGCATCGTTTCGATGGCGATGCGTTGGGGATGTGCTTCGGCGGCGGTCAGCTGTTTCAGGGCTTCGGCCTGTGCCGGGCCATAGGTCGCGTATGCGTCGGCCTGCGGGATAAAGGCCAGCACCTCGGCCTTGAGCGCATCCATGCGCTGCGTGGCGATCACGTATTGCGGCTCCGTCCCCAATGCGACGGCCGCAGTATACCGTTCCTCAAAGGCCTTCAGGCGATCCTCGATCCCGGGTGAGCGTTTGGTCACCAGCGTATCAAGGGCCGCACGCGCGCCCTGCTGGGCGGTGTCATAAGGCCCGGCAAGGGCCAGCGCGTCGATCCCAGCCTGAATGGACCAGTAGAGCTGGTTGGTGATGTTCCACGCCGCGCCATAGGCCCCTGACGCAAGGCAGGCCTGATGATCGGCAATCAGCTTGTTGGTTTCGGCCAGCGCTGGCGCCACAGCCGCTTGCCCGCCCTGGATCTGGGCAATCCGGTTGGTCACCCAGTTGGTATAATTCGCATCTATACGGATACAGTGCTGTCCGTCCTGCATGGTTGCGGTCGAGACGGTCGATCCTTCGATCCCCTTGGACTGGGCCGCCTTGAAGTCCTCGTTCGCGATGTCCGTCGCGATATCGGTCTGGAACTGGGTCAGGCGCGCCATCCGGGCGGCCATCAGGGTCTGCACATTAGCGTTGCCTGTGTTGATGAGGGCAATCGCGGCGGCAATATTCGCCAGATCCGTTTGGATCGCGGGCGCATAGATTGCGGCGTTGATCTCGGCCTGATGGCCGCGCTTGGACGCCTCCTGCAGCTTGGCCTCGGCGGCGACAAAGTCGAAACCGGGCGCTTTGGCCAGCGTGTCGGCCTCGGTCAGCAGCACCTTGCAGGCATCAATCGCAGGCTTGATGCAGTTGTCGAGATTCAGCGGCGGCAGGGTTGTGTCGATCAGCGTCTTGGCTGTTGCGTAGTGGGTGGCAAAGGCCGCATGGGCGAGGATCTTGGGCTGCAGCGCCTGCAGGGCCGCGATGCCTTCGTCCAGCTTGGCGCGCAGCACGGTGGCATCGGGGCTGCCCTTGGCTGCCTCGACTTTGGCCGCATCCACAGGCACATCCGCAGCCGTCAGGGCAGCGGTGAAGGTGTTGGTGGTATCGAGTGCGGCGACCGTGGCGCGCATGGTGGTGTAGACCGCGAGCGCGGCGGGAAAATCAGTGCCCGCCCCGTCCAGCGCCCCGGTGTCATGCTGGGCATCAAGGGCGTTTTGGGCGTCAGCGGCGGTCTTGGCCTCGTTGGCACGCGCGGTGGCGGCGGCGACATTGGCCTCGGCGCCGGGGATGTTCTTGGCCACGGCCTGGGTGGCTGCAAGGGTCATCAGCGCCTCGGCCTGTGCGATGCCATCGGCAGTGCCGGGCAGCGCCTTGACCGTGTCGATCAGGGTCTGGGCGGTGGCGCGTTTGCCATCATAGACGACATAGGCATCTGCAATCACCTTTTGCGCCGTCCAGTCGCCAGCGGCGGTGCGTTGCAGCAGTTGGATGGCAGTCGGGAACTTGGTCGCTGTGGCCTCTGTGACCGCTTGTGCGCGGTCGGCTTTGCGGGCCTGAAAGAACTCTTCGATCGCGACGCGACCTGCATGGGGGTCCAGAATGGCCAGTTGCGCATCAAATGCCGTGAGGGCCGCCGTGTAGGCTGCAGCCGACTGCAGGATGGTGTGGATGGTGGCAAATTCCGAGCTGAGCGCCTGCATCTTGGCAGCGGAGCCTGCATAATCATTGGTGTTGGGATATTCGGCGGCTGTCGCCTCGGCCTTGAACTTGTCGATGGTGGCCTGCAGCGGCGCGCGGTCTGTGGCCGGCGCGTTGTTGATCTGCTGGATGTACCAGGTCACGTTGCCGAACTGCGTGGTATAGCGCTGGCGCCGTTCGTCCAATGCGCGGCGGCGTTCGTGCAGCACCGGGATCTTGTCGAGCTTGGCCACGCCATCGCTGTATTTGGCCGCCGTCGCATCGGTTTGCGCACCTGCAAAGAGGGTGTCGATCTCGGTCTTGAGGTCGTCGATGGCGGCATCCCCGGTCAGGGCGGCAGGTACGGGATTGTTCACCAGCGTCGTGCGATGGGCCAGCACCGCGTTGTAGTGGGCCAGATCGTGGGCCTTGTCCTCGGTCGCGGCGCATTCGGCCACGAGGGGCGACACCTTGGCCAGAGCGGCGGCAAAATCGCCACCCGTCGCGTCCGTATCGGCGGCGGTTGCCTTGCCTTTGATCGCGGTGATCTCTGCCGCAATCGTCGCATCGCCCGCCTGCGCGTGGCGTTCCAGCGCGGTCATTGCCTTTTGATAGGCGGCCTTGGCCGCTTCGAACTTGGCCTTGTCGGCATCGACGCCGGGAGCTGGTGGTGGTGGAGTGCCACCGCCACCCGCCATGGCGGGCTGTGCAGTGAGATAGGCCTGATAGGTGGTCGCCATCTTGGCGCGCGCGGCCTCGAGCAGCTTGGTCGCATCCGCCCAGCGCTGATCGGTGACAGAGGCGGTGATGGCCGTGGCAACCTGTTCCAGCTTGGCGATGTCGGCCCATTTGGCGTCCTGCAGCGTGGCAAGGCGGGTGTCGAATTCGGTCTTGGCCGGAGCCAGCGCATCCCACATCTCGCGGTTGCGTTTAAGGATCGCGCGCTGTTCCCGCACCACCTCTGCAAGGCGCTCGATCTTGGTTTCCAGCTTGTCGAGATCGGCCTGTTCGTCAGCATCGATGATCCCGTCCTGCAACGCTTCGGAGCGCAGCGCGTCATGTTGTTCGGTGAATTTCTTGATCGAGGCCTCTGCCAGCTGGATGTCTTGGATTTTCGGGTTCAAGGCCACGATCTTCTCCCTGTCTCAAAATGGTGAAGGTGACCGAAAAACCCGGATCCCTGGTGATGGCCCGGCGGTCAAAAACAAAATGGGTGCGCAAAAACGGCCCCGAAAGATCGGAACAACGCGCTGTGTGAGACCCAGCCTAGGCGAGGTCGCGCCGAAATGCCAAGTCCGTATTTCATTACTCGGCGCCCCCTTGACCCATGTTCGGCGACTGCGCGATAGTGGAGCCATTACAAATCAAGGATTTGTCATGTTTCGCTTCAGTTGCTGCGTGCTGCCCGCCCTTGCCGTGACGGCGCACGCTGCCCTGGCGTGCAGTACCCCGTCACTCCAGACGGGTCCGTCTGTCACACCCCAAACCCCGAGGTTCATCATGTCCGCAGGTGCCACCGATCCCGCCACGCAATTGCAAGGGACCTGGACGCTGACCAAGGTCGGAGACGCGCCGGTGCCGGATGGTATGACTGCGACAATGTCGGTCAATGCCGGGCAAATCTCGTTCGATCTGGGCTGCAATACGATCAATGCGGTGCCGATGTTTGGCCCCACATTTGTGCGCTTTCGCGACGTGGTAAGCACCAAGATGGGCTGCCCGCCCGATGTCGCTGCCCTTGAGGCGCAGTTGATGGATGCGCTTGGCCGCATTGATGCAATGCAGGTGGGTGTGGGTGATACGCTCAGCTTTTATGACGGGCTGAACGCGATCCAACTGGGCGCGCAGCGCGCCGCTCCCTGATCGGCGGTGCCCTTAACTCCGATCACTTAGGCGATGCGCCGCACGCCGCTGGCAGCATCAAACACATGCGCCTTGCCGGGCTGGATCGAGAACCGCAGTTCAGAGGCATTGTTGGCCATCAGATGCACCCCCTGCAGGCTGGCGGTCAGCGCCTCGGACGACCCCGCCAGCCGTCCGTGCAGCAATGTGTTTGCCCCCAATGGCTCGGCCATCTGCACGGTCAGGCCGATGGCCCCCGCATCATCAGGCACCAGATGTTCGGGCCGGACGCCCAGCTTGACCGGTCCATCGGGCCCTGCCCCGTCGGCCACCGGTTGACCGGCGAGCAAGACCTTGCCTCCCTTCACTTCGGCCTCGACAATGTTCATCGCAGGGCTGCCGATGAACTGCGCGGCAAACAGGGTGCGCGGGGTTTCATAAACCTCAAGCGGGGTGCCGATCTGTTCGGCCACACCGGCATTCATCACGATCATCCGATCCGCCATGGTCATCGCCTCGACCTGATCGTGCGTCACATATAGCGAGGTGATCCCCAGCTTGGACTGCAGTTCCTTGATCTCCAGGCGCATCTGCACGCGCAGCTTGGCATCGAGATTGGACAGCGGTTCGTCAAAGAGGAACACCGCCGGTTCCCGCACAATGGCGCGACCCATCGCCACCCGCTGACGCTGACCACCGGAGAGCTGCTTGGGCTTGCGATCCAGCAGCGGTTCCAGCTGCAACAACTTGGCCGCCTCGACGACCTTGGCATTGATCTGATCCTTGGGCAGGCCCGCGATCTTGAGGCCGTAACCCATGTTCTGGCGCACCGACATGTGTGGATAGAGGGCGTAGTTCTGGAACACCATGGCGATGTCGCGGTCCATTGGTTCCTTGTCATTGGCGCGTGTGCCGCCGATCAGAACATCCCCCGCCGTGACCGTTTCCAGCCCCGCCACCATGCGCAGCAGCGTGGACTTGCCACAGCCCGAGGGGCCGACAATCACGATGAATTCGCCATCTTCGATGTCAGTGTTGATGCCGTGGATCACGTCCGTGGGACCAAAGCTTTTCTTGACGTCGCGCAGGGAAACCGTTGCCATAATTTACTTCTCGCTATCGACGAGGCCGCGAATAAACAGCCGTTGCATGCTGACGACGACGATCACCGGGGGGATCATCGCAAGGATGGAGGTGGCCATGATCACCGGCCAGTCCGCCACGTCATCGCCCGAGGGGAACATCTGTTTGATGCCCATCACGATGGTGTTCATTTCAGGGTCGGTGGTGATGAGCAGCGGCCAGAGGTACTGGTTCCAGCCATAGATGAACAGGATCACAAACAGGGCCGCGACGTTGGTGCGGCTCATCGGGACAACGATGTCCCAAAAGAATTGCATCGGCTTGGCGCCGTCCACCCGCGCGGCCTCGGCCAACTCGTCCGGGATGGTGAGGAAAAACTGGCGGAACAGGAAGGTGGCGGTGGCCGAGGCGATCAGCGGCATGATCAACCCGCCATAACTGTTGAGCATGCCAAAGCCAGCCACGACCTCGTAGGTCGGTACGATGCGCACTTCGACCGGCAGCATGAGCGTCAGGAAAATCATCCAGAAGAACAGCATCTTGCCCGGAAACTTGAAATAGACGATCGCAAAGGCCGACAGGAGCGAGATGATGATCTTGCCCACGGCGATCCCGATGGCCATCACAAGGCTGTTGAACAGCATTGTGCTGACAGGCACATTCACCCCCGAAAACAGCGCCTTGGAGTAGTTTTCAACCAGTTGATCACCGGGCCAGAGTGGCATGGGCGGGCGCACGATTTCAGGCTGCGTCACGGTCGATGCGACAAAGGCGAGCCAGATCGGAAAGAAGATGACCAGCACGCCCGCAATCATCATCACATGGGTCAGCCACAGGCCCGAGCCACGCTTTTCCACCATGCCATGCACTTCGCCCACCATCAGTAATGCACCCGCTTTTCGATGAATTTGAACTGGATGATGGTGAGCGCGCCCACGACGATCAGCAGGATCACCGATTGCGCCGAGGATGAGCCGAGGTCCTGACCCACGAACCCGTCCGAGAACACCTTGTAGACCAGCACCGTTGTCGATTGCTGCGGCCCGCCAGCGGTGATCGTGTGGATCACGCCGAAGGTTTCAAAGAAGGAATAGACCACGTTCACGACCAGCAAAAAGAACGTGGTGGGCGACAAGAGCGGCAGCACAATGGTCCAGAACCGCCGCCAGAAGCGTGCGCCATCAATCGCCGCCGCCTCGATCACAGAGCGCGGCACGGCCTGGAGAGCGGCAAAGAAGAACAGGAAGTTGTAGCTGATCCGCCCCCAGGCCGAGGCGACGACAACAAGGCCCATCGCCTCGCCCCCGTTCAGCACGTGGTTCCAGTCATAGCCAAGCTGGCCCAGATACCACGACACAACGCCGACGCGGGTGTTGAACATGAACAGCCACAAGACACCCGCAATGGCCGGTGCCACAGCGTAGGGCCAGATGAGCATGGTGCGGTAGACCCCCGATCCCTTGATCAGCCGATCCGCGATCACGGCCAGAAACAGCGCCGGGATCATCGAGCAGAGTGTCACAAGGATCGAAAACACCGCCGTCGTCACGAAAGACGCGCGGTAGAATTTGTCCCCCAGCAGAAATTCGAAATTGCCCAGTCCGACATATTGCGAGGACAGGCCAAACGGGTCGGGAATGAACAGCGACTGCCAGATCGCCTGCCCTGCGGGGTAGAAAAAGAACACGGCCGAGATCACGACCTGCGGCGCAATCAGCAGCAACGGCAGCAGCCAGCCGCGAAACGTGACGCGTTTTTCCATATCTGTGCCCCCGGAAATTCAAAAGGCAGGCCCGGGATGTCGGGCCTGCCTTTACAGTGTTTAGCGGTTGGCCGCTTCGAACCGGCGCAGCAGCGCGTCGCCGCGTTCCTTTGCGCTGTCCATCGCCTCCTGGGCGGTCTTGTCGCCGGACCAGATGCCTTCGAGTTCCTCGTCGATGATCCCGCGGATCTGATCGAAGGAGCCCAGACGCAGGCCCTTGGAATTGGCCGTTGGTTCCTTGGCCGTCATCTGGATCACAGCGATGTCTGTGCCGGGGTTCTGTTCGTAGAACCCGGCAGCGCGGGTGGCGACACCCGCTTCGGCTGTGATCGGCAGATAGCCGGTGTTCTGGTGCCAGGAGGCCTGAACATCAGACGACGACAAAAAGCTCAGGAATTCGCCCACGCCCTTGTATTCGGCGTCTTCATGGCCCGACATCACCCAAAGCGAGGCACCGCCAATGATCGTGTTTTGTGGCGCGTTGCCGACACCGTCCCAATAGGGCAAGGGGCGCACGTCAAACTCGAACTCTGCCTCGGAACTGATGCCCGCATAGCCCGCCGAGCTTTCGGTAAAGAGCGCGCATTCGCCCGCCCGGAAGTTTGCACCACCTTCGTTGCGACGGCCTGTGTAGATGAACTTGCCGTCCTTGGCCCACTCACCCATCGCCGTGAGGTGCGCGATCTGCGCCTCACCGTTCAGCATCAATTCGGTGTCCAGACCGGCAAAGCCGTTGTCTTTGCTGGCAAACGGCACGTCATGGTAGGCCGAGAAGTTTTCGAGGTGGATCCAGCTTTGCCATGCGGTGACAAGGCCGCAGTCCTCGCCGCCCGCCTTCAGTGCGTCCAGAGTCTCGCCAACCTGTTGCCAGGTGGAGAGGTCCGTGTCGGGATCAACGCCCGCCGCCTGCATCGCGTCGCGGTTCACCCAAAGAACGGGCGTGGACGAGTTGAACGGCAGCGACAGCATCTGGCCATCGGTCGAGGTGTAATAGCCTTTGACCGCGCCGATATAGGCGTCGGGATCAAAGCTGGCACCGCTTTCGGCCATGACTTCGTGCACCGGTTTGATCGCACCGCCGGCGGCCATCATGGTGGCTGTACCAACTTCGAACACCATCAGGATGTGGGGCTGTTCACCCGCGCGAAAGGCCGCGATCCCGGCGTTCAGCGTTTCGGAGTAGTTGCCCTTGTGGCTTTCCACCACGACATAGTCGCTTTGGCTGGCGTTGAATTCCTCAACCTGCGCTTTCACCAATTCGCCCAGACGGCCTGTGAATGCGTGCCAGAATTGCACTTCGGTTTCAGCCATGGCCGCAACCGGCGACAGCATTGTGGATACGGCGAGTGCGCCGAGTACTGATTTCTTCATGTTTCCTCCCATGCACCGGAACGGTGCTTTGTCCTATTGATACGCCCGGGGTAATGCCCGCGTGTAACTGTTCTGTGACCTCCCGACGATACACCGGGATCACTTTAGTGCAAGCCTGCAAACGGCATCGCAAAACGTCTGGGTTTCAGTGGCTTAGAGGTAAGCCGATTGGTCACGTCGGGGGAACGTATCGTCAGGCAGGACTCGATTCGACGGGATGGAGGTGGCGATCGGCATGGTTGAGCGCACTCGCAACCCTGCCGGGAAGATGCTGGCGCGGCCTGAAATCCGGAGCAGCCCGACACATCATGATGCACGCGGATTCGGATGGGTGCGAAAACGGGGCTGGAACAGCTGCCATGCTCGGCAAAAACCACAGCGAAAAAAAGCCGCAAGCATCTGATTTTTTGGAATAATGGTCGGAGCGAGAGGATTCGAACCTCCGACCCCCTGTACCCAAAACAGGTGCGCTACCAGGCTGCGCCACGCTCCGACCGTGCGCCCCTCTTAGACTTGGTTTTCTGATTTGAAAAGACCCATCACGCTTTGAAAAATACATGTGGCCCTGGATGCTGCCGGAAATGCGGGAAAATTGGCGTGGTCCCGGTGCCTGATCCCCCTATCGCCGGGTGCGGGCGGTCAGCAGGGCCAGGCCGCGTCGCTTTGGGCAAAGCTGGGGTGGCGCAACTGGTCGCCGATCTCGATGCCCAG
This sequence comes from uncultured Tateyamaria sp., assembly GCF_947503045.1. GTDB lineage: Bacteria > Pseudomonadota > Alphaproteobacteria > Rhodobacterales > Rhodobacteraceae > Tateyamaria. The sequence goes on along the minus strand of NZ_CANNCF010000001.1, from coordinate 1,415,903 downwards.
GGTGCGCGCCAGCCCACCGTTGATTTCCAGCACATGGGTCAGCCCGTCGCCGCCGAAAATCGGGGTTTCATCCAACGGAATGGCGCGGTGATGGATGTTGCGGATCACGCCGGTCGCATCGACAAACAGCATATCAAGCTCGATCAGCGTGTTGCGCATCCAGAATGACAAGGTGCTGGGGCCTTCATAGACGAACAGCATCCCCGCCGCTGTCGGCATGCTGGGCCGGTTCATCAGCCCTGTGGCCCGCTCGCCCGCGTCATCGGCGATCTCGACAGAAAACCGCGCCTGCCCAAAATCACCCTTGATCCAGACAGTCTCTGCGCTGCATTGCGCCCAGAGGGGGTTTGCGAGAAGCGTGAAAATACCGGCCAGCGCCAGTTGATAGAGTGCGGTCACGACCCTTGGTCTGGGGTCAGTCATCGCCGCGCTGTGTGATCGCTGATTCCCAGGCCTGCACTTCGGCGGCCATGCGCCCACGTTTGCCGTCGATCACGCGCAGGGCCAGCGCCTCGCCGGGGGCCAGATCGGACAGGCCGGAGCGGCGCAGCACCTCGACATGCAAGAACACGTCCTCGGGTGCGCCAAAGATATTGGCAAAACCAAAGCCCTTGCCCTTGTCGAACCATTTGACGCGACCGGGTTCCAGCGGCGCATTCGCAACCGCATCCTGATCCAGCTCGGCAATGTCGGCCAGCGGCTCGTTCTCGGCATGGGCGGGTGGTTGGATCGCAAGCACTTCAATCGCCTGAACGCCGCGGTCGGTCTTTTGGATGCGGACATTGACCTCTGCACCATCAGCGACCGAAGACTGGCCGAAATTGCGCAGAACGTTCACGTGCAGCAGGATATCAGGGCCCTCGTCAGAGGACACGATGAAGCCGAAACCTTTCACCGGGTCGAACCATTTCACCGTGCCTGACACGGTGTCAGGGTGTTCCAAAAACTCTGACACGCCTCATCTTTCTGCGTTTTATGTGTCTCGTCCTAAGACTTGCGCTATTTCGCACACCATTTTCAAGCGGTTAAAGTTACTATTTTTCAGCCCTTTGCATTTCACGTCGCATGAAATTCAGGGGGAAAGTCTCAAAATTGACCATTGCGCGCCCGGATTTTCCCGACTCCAGCGGAACCTGTCATGCAGCCGGAACGCGCCATCAGCCCAGAATTCGATCTCGACCGGCGTGATCCGATAGCCCCCCCAGAACGGCGGGCGCGCGGGGCTTGTTCCGTGCTGGGCCGTGACTTTGGCGACCTTGGCCATCAGGGTGGCGCGGCTGTCCAGCGGCTGGCTTTGGGCCGACGCCCAGGCTCCCAGCCGCGACTTCAGCGAGCGCGAGGCATAATAGGCATCCGCCTGCGGCCCGTCTTCCTTTTCCACGTGCCCGCGCACCCGCACCTGACGGCGCAGCGACTTCCAGTGCATCACGAAGGCGGCCTTTTCGGCGTGGTCCAGCTCGCCTGCCTTGGCGCTTTCGTAATTGGTGTAAAAGACAAACGCATCATCCTCGACCTCCTTGAGCAGAACCATCCGCGCGTTCGGCATGCCGCTCGCGTCCACCGTGCTGAGGGCAATCGCGTTGGGGTCGTTGATCTCGCTGGCCTCGGCCTCGGCCAGCCACTGGCGGACAAGGACAAAGGGATCCTCGCCTGCAAATTTGTCGTCCCGATCCGCCATTGTCATGCTCCTTGTCACCCTTGTCCTTCAGCTAGCGGTGCGGCGGGGACTGTTCAACCGTGTCGCGCTCTCTTGATGCGCATAAGGCAATGGCCTAAAGCTGATCGCAAGAAACAAGGGTACGGGTGGGCAGTTAAATGGCAACAGACCTGATGGCAGGAAAGCGAGGCCTTATCATGGGTCTGGCCAATGACAAATCCATTGCATGGGGCATTGCGCGCGCCTTGCATGGCGCGGGTGCGGAACTGGCGTTCTCATACCAGGGCGATGCGCTCAAGAAACGGGTCGATCCATTGGCGGCACAGCTGGACAGCGACATCGTGCTGCCTTGCGATGTGGGGGACGAGGCGTCGATGGACGCGCTCTTTGCCGATCTCAAGGACCGCTGGGGGGGACTTGATTTTCTGGTCCACGCCATCGGCTTTTCCGACAAGAACGAGTTGCGCGGGCGCTATGTCGACACCAGCCGCGACAATTTCACCATGACCATGGACATCTCGGTCTATTCCTTCACCGCCGTGATGGCGCGCGCGGAAAAGATGATGAACGCAGGCAGCAGCGCGGTCACCCTCACCTATTACGGGGCCGAGCAGGTGATGCCGCATTACAACGTGATGGGCGTGGCCAAGGCCGCCCTTGAGGCCTCGGTCAAATACCTCGCCGAAGATCTGGGCAAGGACGGTATCCGCGTCAATGCGATCAGCGCGGGCCCCATCAAGACACTGGCCGCCTCCGGCATCGGCGATTTCCGCTACATCATGAAGTGGAATGAATACAACTCGCCCCTGCGCCGCAACGTAACCATTGAGGACGTGGGCAAATCCGCGCTGTATCTGCTGAGTGATCTGTCCAGCGGCACCACAGGTGAAAACCTGCACGTGGATGCAGGTTATCACGTCGTCGGCATGAAGGCGGTGGACGCGCCGGACATCGCCAAGGGCTAGGGCCTTGCGCGTCTGGGAGCGATAATCAAGTCGAGACTTTGCTGCCCTCGACTTTCAGGGTCGTTTTGGCACCCGAACGTTCGGCGACCTTCTTGACCGCTTCCTTTTGCTGCTTGTTGTTGCTCTTTTCGATGTGGAAATCGATTATCCCCAGAACCACGCGGGTATTGGGCTGGAACAGCACGTTGTTTTTGGCATTTCCCCCGATGTGAATGTGATTGAACTTGGGAACATCCTTGTCCTTGGGTCCGGTGCGCCCCGGTACCCCGGTGGCGATCTGGACAAGTGCCTGGGCTAGCTTGGCGTCGGTACCGACCAGCTCCTTGCGGGCGGCGCTGTAGCATTCGACCTCGGTCACACCTGACAGTGGCTCCGGCTCAGGCGCAGCCTTGGGCGCTGGCTCGACATCATTGTCGTCTTGATCGTCCTCTTCCTTGCCTATGGCCTTTTCCAGTTTGACGATCACGGAAATGATCTTGGTCAGGGCCGCGCGGATCGATTTGTAAGCGTTTTCTTCCGGCAGAGCCGGTGGCTTTTTCTGCATGTCGTCGTGGAACCTTTCCACCTCCGTCATGATCTTGCGAAAAGCCAGACCGGTATCCACGATCTTCTGGGCATTCGGGCTTTTCTTGTGGGTTTTTAAGTGCGTGGCGAGGGTCGCCATCTTGCTTTTTGCCGCTTTGCCATGGGTGTAAAGCTGTGCAACCATGTCGTCGGATGCTGTTGCCATGTCTGTCCTCCTGAAACATGCAATGGCGCAGAGCTAGCACAACATCTGATCGCAAAATATACACAGGTTGTAACGGCTACGTGCACCCTTCCTTGCGCCGCGCCGTTGCGCTATCAGACCGCAAGAAAGGAACCACATACCATGAGCCTGACCCTCGCCGACCTCATCGCCTTCAATGTGGTTCTTATGGCGGCGATTGCCGCCCCCGGTGCGGCGCTTCTCTATTTCATCAAGACGACAGTGGCCTCGGGACGGGTCGCGGGCATGCTGACCGGGCTAGGGCTTGGCACGGCGGCTGCGATGTGGACACTGGCCGCGCTCCTGGGTCTTGAGGCTGTTTTCACCTTGCTCCCCTGGATTTACACGGCGCTGAAAATCGGCGGTGCGCTGTATCTGATCTGGATCGCGATCCAGACATGGCGGCATGCGCGCGATGCACTGGGTGAGGCCCCGATGCCAAAGGGCCGCGCCATCCTGTCGGGCATGCTACTGAACTTTGGCAACCCCAAGTCGATGCTCTTTGCCGCCGCCGTGATCGTGGTGGTTTTTCCCAAGGGTCTTGCCCCGACCGATATCGCCGTGATCGTGATCAATCACTGGGTGCTCGAACTCCTCTTTTACACCGGGCTCGCGCTTGCGCTCAGTACACCTCATGTCCGGCGCGCCTATCTCAGCTTCAAACCCGTTTTTGACCGCATTGCCGCCACCCTGCTGGGTGCGCTGGGTCTGCGCCTGATCCTGGAGAAATAACCATGTCCGCCCAAGACCAAAGCCGCCTGCCCCATGAAAAAGGGTTTCACGTCAGCTGGGACCAGATGCACCGCGACAGCCGCGCTCTGGCATGGCGTCTGGACGGGCAAGGCCCGGATGAGGGCGGCTGGCGCGCTGTTGTGGCCATCACGCGGGGCGGCATGGCGCCGGCAATGATCGTGGCGCGCGAGCTGGACATTCGCACGGTTGATACGATCAGCGTCAAATCCTACCATTCAGGCGGGGGCAAGGCCGACGAGCGGCGCGATGCCGAAGTGCTCAAATCCCCAAATGCCGAGATGATGGGCGACGGCACCGGCATCCTGATCGTCGATGACCTGGTCGATAGCGGCAAGACGTTGGAACTGGTGCGCAGCCTCTATCCCAATGCTCATTTCGCCACCGTCTATGCCAAACCCTCGGGCGAGCCGCAGGTCGACACGTTCATCACCGGCGTCAGTCAGGACACGTGGATCTTCTTCCCGTGGGACATGGCCCTGCAATATGTTGAACCCTATCGCGGCACGGACTGACGCCTAAAAGACAGATTTCATGCCTCCGGCGGGCATATTTGACGAACAATGAAGCACTGGAGCCTTTCTCTCCTTCATTGTTCCGAAAAATATGCAAATCCGCCCTTTGACCCAAGAGGTGCCCTATGGCCCAGACACGCACATCCGCCACCTTCCCGCCACCCGTGATGGAGGCGCGTCGATGGCTGGATGGCGTCACTTTCGGCGCCGACCGCCCGTTGATCAACGTCAGCCAGGCCGCCCCTGTAGACCCACCCCCGCAAGCGCTGCGTCAGGCGATGGCGGATGCGGCCCTGAACAATGACGACGCGCATCTGTATGGCCCCGTCCTTGGCATGCCCGCCCTGCGCGCGGCCCTCAGTGCCCAACTCAACGCCCATTACGGTGCCGAGACGCGAGCTGATCAGGTATGCATCACTTCGGGCTGCAACCAGGCCTTTGCCGCCGCGCTGTCGACCCTGTGCGACGAAGGGGATGAAGTTGTTCTGCCAACCCCTTGGTACTTCAACCATAAAATGTGGCTGGATATGACCGGGGTCCGCTCCGTTCCTATGCCTGTGGGCGATGGCATGTTGCCGGATGTGAACGCGGCAGCGGCGCTGATCACCGAGCGCACCCGCGCCATTGCATTGGTCACCCCCAACAATCCTGCGGGCGTCGAATACCCGGCCGATCTGGTCTTGGCCTTTTACCACCTCGCCCGCGCGCACGGCATCGCGTTGATCGTTGACGAGACCTATCGCGATTTTGACAGCCGTAGTGGTGCGCCCCACGCCTTGTTTAGTCAGGACGGATGGGAAGACACGTTCATCCACCTTTATTCCTTTTCCAAGGCCTACCGGCTGACCGGCCACCGGGTCGGCGCGCTGGTCGCCTCGCCCGCGCGGTTGGCGGAGGCGGAAAAGTTCCTTGATACGGTTGCCATTTGCCCTGGTCAGATTGGCCAATATGCCGCCCTTTGGGGGGTCGAGAACCTCGCCCAGTGGGTTGCGGGCGAACGGGCCGAAATACTGGGTCGCCGCACGGCGATCAGTGCCGGTTTCCCGGCGCTTGAGGCCAAGGGTTGGTCGCTTTTGGGGCTGGGTGCATATTTTGCCTACATGTCCCATCCGTTCCAGATGTCTTCGGCTGAGCTTGCCCCGCTGCTGGTCAAGGAGGCGGGCATTCTGTGCCTGCCCGGCACCATGTTCTGGCCCGACGGCGCGCCAGAGGGGCAGCGCCAGTTGCGGATTGCGTTTGCCAATTTGGACGCGAGCGGGATCGAGACGCTTTACGCCAGACTGGCCGCGCTTGACCTCTGAGGCTGCAACCGCCCTTGCCCGTCCGGGCGCGCGCGGATAGACATCGCAAAATTCCAAGATAACCCCGAAAGAGGGCACGCATGGCCAAGGGCTCGAACTCACTCTCCAAAACCGCAGTCTGGATCCTTTTGGGCCTGCTGATCCTCGGCCTTGGCGGCTTTGGCGCAACCAACCTCAGCGGTACGATCCGCACCGTGGGCAGCGTTGGCGACAAGTATATCAGCATCGACAGCTATGCTCGCACGCTGCAGCAGGAGATTCAGGCGGTCAGTCGACAGACCGGTGGCCAGCTGACTTTTGCCCAGGCCCAGGCCATTGGCCTTGATCAGGCGGTGCTGGCGCGGCTTGTGCGGGCCCGCGCGCTGGATCACGAGGCCAGCGAAATGGGCTTGAGCGTCGGCGACGAGACCCTGCGCGACGAAATCCTGAACATCCCCGCCTTTCGTGGCCTTGATGGAAACTTTGATCGCGACGCCTACAGCTTTGCCTTGCAGAATTCCGGCAGCAGCGAGGCCGAATTCGAAACCCAGCTGCGAGAGGAAGTTGCCCGTTCGCTCTTGCAGGGTGCTATCATGTCCGGTGTGCGCATGCCTGACACCTATGCCGAAACGCTGATTTCTTTCCTTGGCGAAACGCGCGATTTCACATGGGTCCGACTGGGCCAGGCTGATCTCGCCGAACCGCTGCCCACGCCCGATGACGCCACCTTGCGCGCCTATTACGAGGACAATCTGGGCGACTACGAACTGCCCGAGACCAAGCGCATCACCTACGCGGTCCTGCTGCCCGAAATGATACTCGACAGTATGGAGATCGACGAGGCGACGCTGCGCGCCGAATACGAGGCCAGCGCGGACGAGTTCAACCAGCCCGAACGCCGCCTCGTGGAACGTCTGGTCTATCTTGATGCCGCTGCCGCCGATCAGGCCGCGGCGCAACTTGAGGTCAACGGCACCACCTTTGAGGCCCTTGTGGCTGACCGCGGACTGGAGTTGTCGGATGTCGATCTGGGCGATGTGTCGCGTCTCGAACTGGACGCTGCGGGCGAGGCTGTCTTTGGCGCCGACGTGGGCGACGTGGTCGGCCCCCTGCCCTCGTCCCTTGGCCCGGCCCTTTTCCGGGTGAACGGCGTGCTGCCTGCCCAAAGCACCTCTTTCGAAGAAGCATCGATCATGCTGCGTGACCGATTGGCCCGCGATGCGGCCCGCCGTCAGGTCGCCGCCCTTGCCAGCGAATTTGACGACATGCTCGCCGGGGGGGCCACCCTCGAAGAGCTGGATGCAGAGACGGACATGGCCCTTGGGTCCATCGACTGGTTCCCCGCGCAGGGCGAAGGCATTGGCGCCTATGACGGGTTCCGCGATGCGGCCACCACCTTGAGCGAAAATGATTTTCCCGAGATCATCTCTCTGGATGATGGCGGCATCTTTGCGATGCGCCTTGACGAAGTGCTGCCACCCCGTCCCGCGCCCTATGACGAGGCCGCCCAGAATGTGCGCGCCAATTGGGAAGCGGCCCAGACCGAAGAGCGCCTGACCGCACAGGCCGAAGCGCTGTTGCCCGCCCTTGAAGGCGGAGAAAGCTTTGCCGAACAGGGTCTGGATTCCATCCTCGAGATCGATCTGGACCGCTCGGCCTTTGTGCAAGGCACGCCGCCTGCCTTCCTGCCCGCCGTCTTCGGGATGGACGTGGGCGATGTCGAAATCATTCAGGGCTTTGGCGCCGTTCTCGTTGTCCGTCTGGACGCGATCAACCCGATTGGGGACACCGACGAGGTCCGCACCGAAACTGCCACGCTGAGCGAAGAGATCGGCCAGTCGGTCGCCACTGAATTGTTCAACGTCTATGGCGAGGACGTGGTGCTGCGCGCAGGCCCGCAAGTCAATCAGCAGGCGCTGGACGCGGTCCACGTGAACTTTCCCTGATGGCACTGGTCCCTGATTACGAGAGCTTCGCCGCCGAATATGCGGCCGGGCGCAATCAGGTGGTCTACACCCGGTTGGCCGCGGATCTGGACACGCCTGTGTCCCTGATGCTCAAGCTGACCGGGGCGCAAAAGGATGCGTTTGTGCTGGAATCCGTCACCGGCGGCGAAGTGCGCGGGCGCTATTCCATCGTGGGCATGAAACCCGACCTGATATGGCGCTGCCATGGTGAGAAATCTGCCATCAACCGACACGCCCGCTATGATGCGGATGCGTTTGAGGATGTGGCGGGCAATCCGCTCAATGCCTTGCGTGATCTGATTGCGGAATCCCGGATCGATCTGCCGATTGATCTGCCCCAATCCGCTGCGGGGCTGTTTGGCTACCTTGGCTATGACATGATCCGGCTGGTCGAACATCTGCCGGATGTAAATCCCGATGTGCTGGGCCTGCCCGACGCGATCATGCTGCGCCCGTCTGTCATTGCGGTGCTGGATGGGGTCAAGGGTGAGGTCACGGTTGTCTCCCCCGCATGGGTCAGCGCGGGCCAGACGGCGCGGGCCGCCTATGCGCAGGCGGCAGAGCGGGTGATGGACGCGGTGCGCGATCTGGAACGCGCGATGCCCTCGGACACCCGCAATCTCGGTGACGCCAGCGTGGTTGCCGACCCGGTCAGCAACTTTACCAAGTCCGGCTATATGGAGGCCGTCGAAAAGGCGCGCGACTATATCAAGGCGGGAGACATCTTTCAGGTCGTGCCCGCGCAACGCTGGACGCAGGAGTTTGTTGAGCCACCTTTTGCGCTTTATCGCAGCTTGCGCCGCACGAACCCCTCGCCCTTCATGTTCTATTTCAACTTCGGCGGCTTTCAGGTGGTCGGGGCCAGCCCGGAAATCCTTGTCCGCGTGTTTGGAAACGAGGTCACGATCCGCCCCATTGCAGGCACACGGCCCCGTGGTGCGACGCCGGAAGAGGACAATGCGCTCGAGGCTGATCTGCTGGCCGACAAGAAGGAACTGGCCGAGCACCTCATGCTACTTGATCTGGGCCGCAACGATGTGGGTCGCGTCGCCAAGATCGGCACCGTGCGCCCGACCGAAGAGTTCATCGTCGAGCGCTATTCCCACGTGATGCATATTGTCTCCAACGTGGTGGGCGAACTGGCCGACGGCAAGGATGCGCTCGATGCGTTCTTTGCGGGCATGCCTGCGGGCACGGTGTCCGGCGCGCCCAAGGTCCGCGCGATGGAGATCATCGACGAGCTGGAACCCGAAAAGCGCGGCGTCTATGGCGGCGGCGTCGGCTACTTCAGCGCGGGGGGCGATATGGACATGTGTATCGCGCTGCGCACCGCCGTTGTGCAGGACCAAAAGCTCTATATTCAGGCCGGGGGCGGCGTCGTCTATGACAGCGACCCCGAGGCCGAGTTCATGGAAACCGTGCACAAGGCCGGCGCCATCCGGCGAGCGGCTGCGGATGCCGCGCGGTTCGGCGGGGGCAACCGGTGAGCGCTGTGATCCACCGGGGGGCGCATTTGGCGGACCGGCCCTTCGGGGAGGATTTTTTTAAATCAGAGAATGAGGACCGTCTCGGAACGCCGCCGGTGGAGGGTTTCAGGTTAGAATGGGCAGTGCCCCGGAGCTTCCAAGGAAGCACGCGCGTGTCGCGAGGATCAGCCCACCCAATCGGTTCCGATTGGGCCGAACGCTGCTCTTGGACAGGGCCGATGCCGCGCATGAAAGCGCCTGCATATGCCGCGTGAGCCGTTCACCATCGCAGGCGTCGATGTGGCGCCCGGCACCCGCGCCAGCGTCACCCTGCCCGTCTCCACCCTGCCCGATCACACGCCCGTCGGCCTGAACGTCGAGGTGATCCACGGCAAGCGCCCCGGCCCCACCATGTTTGTCAGTGCCGCCGTGCATGGCGACGAGGTCATCGGGGTCGAGATCGTGCGCCGCCTGCTGCGCACGCCGCAACTGAGCGCGTTGCGCGGCACCCTGCTGGTTGTGCCTGTGGTCAACAGTTTCGGCTTTCTCGCACGGTCCCGCTATCTGCCCGACCGGCGCGACCTCAACCGCTGTTTTCCCGGATCGTCTTCGGGGTCCTTGGGATCACGGCTGGCCTATATCTTTCTGCGCGAGGTGGTGTTGCGCTGCGATTTCGGGATCGATCTGCATTCGGCCGCGGAACACCGCACCAACCTGCCGCAAATCCGGGTGACGCCCCGCGACACCACCACGGCCCGCATGGCCCGCGCCTTTGGCGCGCCTGTCATTCTGACCTCGCCCCTGCGCGACGGATCCCTGCGCGGTGAGGCCGCCGAACGGGGCACGCCCGTGCTGCTCTACGAGGCGGGCGAAGGGTTGCGCTTTGACGAGTTTGGGGTGCGTGTCGGTGTGGCGGGCATTCTGCGCGTGATGCGGGATGAGGGGATGCTGGCGGCCAAGGGCATTGCCAAGGCGCGTACGCCATCCCTCATTTGCACCGCCTCGTCCTGGCTGCGCGCGCCCGTCGGCGGCCTTTTGCGCACCTTCCGCGCCGAGGGCGAGATTGTGGAAAAGGGTGATGTGCTGGCCGCCGTGTCCGACCCTGCCGGGGATAAGGAAACCGAAATGCTCGCCCCCGGGCCCGGCATCCTGATCGGACGCGCCGTGCTGCCCGTGGTGAACGAGGGGGACGCGGTGTTTCACCTCGCTGAACTCAGTCCAACGGCCAATGAAGACACGGTGGATGCGCTGACCGCGCAATTGGAAGTTGACCCGCTGTTTGACGAAGACGAGATCATCTAGGGCGCCATCGCTGGCGAAAGTGGTCGCCGCGCAACGCGCCAACTCAGATCCTGCCCATGGTGGGCTACCTATTCCCCAGGCACCAATGCGGTCAGCACAGCCGAAATCGGGGCCAAAGCCACACGCTTGGCCCGGTCCTGCAACCCCCACAGCAACAGCGCCGAGATCGTGTCGGGTCGCACCCGACCCACCATGATCACGCCACCCTCTTGCCCGGCGCGGAACGCGGCCTGATCAAGGAAGCGACGGATGGTCGAGGGGCTTTGATCGGCGCTGTCAAAGTCGCGAAAGATCAGCCCCGCGGGCACGCCATCGCGCACAGCCAGTTTGTGGGCGGTGTTGAGCCCCTTGGATTGCAGCAAAAGGCCATGGCCCGTGTCCAGCACCGCTTGCGCGATCTGTTCGCCGGTGTCACGGCTGTCCTGCAGGCCAGTGCCGACCCCTTCCATCACCGCGACCGCCTCGGGCACCGCATCAAGGGCGGCGGACAGGGCCACTTCGGCGTCTCCCGCCGTTGCGCCCTGAGGCAGGTTCATCAGCGCCATGACCTCGAACCCCTGCGCGCGATATTCCGCCATGCGCGTGGTGGCATCAGGCAGCGAGGCATCGACCGCAAAGCTCAGCGGATAGGGAAAGCTTTGCAAGGCGGCCAGACCGACAGGTCCGCCCGACAGGTCTACGCCGCTGTCCATCAACACGATTGACATGAGGGGCTTGTCCTCGGGGTTTTCGAAGGGGGCGGCATATGCATTGATCGCGCGCGTCCCGGTTGGTGCGGCCTCTGCTGTGTCCTCGGCCGGTTCATCCGCCGTGCGATCCACCAGCGTTCCTGCGGGCGTGCCGATGGTCGGGCGCGCATCCTCGGACGGCGTTTCGGTGGTATTGGGCAGGGCCGCGATCTCTTCGCCTTGCTCTTCGCTGGGCTCGGGGTCTGCGGGCGGCGTGGGGACCTCGACCACTTCGGTCTCCGCTTCGGTGGGCGCCTCCGCTTCGGCCACTTCGGCATCCGCCTCGGCAGGCGCGTCCGCTTCGGCCACTTCGGGGGCTGCACTCACATCCGGCGCCTCTGGGGCTGCCGCTTCGGCCACGGGTGTCTGGGGGGCCTCGGGGGCCGCGTCATCCTCGGGCGCAAAGGCGGTCGGGGCCTCGGGCACCACGGGTGGTGCAGGCTGCGCCGGTTCGGTCGAGATCGACAATTCGGTTTCCGCATCCGGTTCGGTTGGCGCCCCGGCAGGCGCGCCGGGCTGGACGGGGGCGACGTCATCGACCTCGACCGCGCCCACATCCGACGCCGTTGCCGGATCGGCCAGATCATCGGCCTGTCCGGTCTGCGGCACGGTCGGCGTGTCGGCACCTGCCGCGGTGGCTGCGGTGACCGTGTCAGCCTCGGGCGAAGTCACTTGCGGCGCGCTTTCATCCACCACCAGATCGGCATCCGTCACTGCCTCGGCGGTGCTGGCCTGTCCTGCTTCGGGGGCGATTGCGCTGCTCGGTGCAGTGCTTCCGGCCACAGGGGCGATTGGGTCATCGGCAATCACCGACACGGCCCCTGCCCCGATCACACTGACCACGCCGCCCCAGATAATGCCGCTCAGAAAACCTCTGGCCATATTGTTTGTCCTTACGTCCTGCCCGTGCTGGCCCCGCTTTGCGATGTGCCGCCCCGGTCTGCTGTCCCTCTGCCTCTGGTCGCGCGCGTCCTCTTGACGCGACCGCGCGAGCCTGAGCATGTATGCCCGCAACTATAGGGGCCATTGGCCCCCCTTGGAATACGAGATTTTGCGATGCTGCTGCTGATCGACAATTACGACAGTTTTACCTACAACCTCGTGCACTATCTGGGCGAGCTTGGTGCGGACGTTGTGGTTCGCCGCAACGATGCGCTGGATGTGCAAGAGGCGATGGCGATGCGCCCGGCGGGCATCGTGTTGTCCCCCGGCCCCTGCGATCCGGATCAGGCAGGCATCTGCCTGGCGCTGACGCTGGCCGCGGCTGAAACCCGTACCCCGCTGATGGGTGTGTGCCTTGGCCATCAGGCCATTGGGCAGGCCTTTGGGGGCAAAGTGGTGCGAGCACCCGACATCGTACATGGCAAGATGGGCGTGATGCATCACACCGGAACTGGCCTGTTTGCCGGCCTGCCCAGCCCGTTTGAGGCAACGCGTTATCATTCGCTCACGATCGAGCGTGACAGCCTGCCCGACTGCCTTGAGATCACCGCAGAGGTCGAAGACGGCACCATCATGGGTCTCGCCCACCGCGAACTGCCGATGCATGGCGTGCAGTTTCACCCCGAGTCCATTCGCTCTGAACACGGGCATGCGTTGCTCAAGAACTTTACCGACCTGTTGGCGGTGCCCGCATGAGTGACGAGCTGAAACCGCTGATCGATGCGGCCGCCGACGGCCCGCTCAGCCGTTCGCAGGCCGAAGCCGCGTTCCAGATCCTGTTCGAAGGCGAAGCGACCCCGTCCCAGATCGGCGGGCTGTTGATGGCGCTGCGCACACGCGGCGAGACGGTGGATGAATTCGCCGCCGCTGCCGCAGTAATGCGGGCCAAGTGCAACAAGGTGCGCGCTCCGGAGGGTGCAATGGACATCGTCGGCACCGGAGGCGACGGCAAAGGCACACTCAACATCTCGACCGCAACCGCCTTTGTGGTGGCGGGCGCAGGCGTCGTCGTGGCCAAGCACGGCAATCGCAACCTGTCCTCCAAATCCGGTGCCGCAGATGCGCTGACGCAGATGGGGATCAATGTGATGGTTGGCCCGGACGTGGTCGAAGCAGCCCTTGCGGGGGCTGGCATCGGCTTCATGATGGCGCCCATGCACCACCCGGCCATTGCGCATGTGATGCCAACACGGTCTGAACTGGGCACGCGCACCATTTTCAACATCCTTGGCCCGCTCACAAACCCTGCCGGGGTGACGCGGCAACTGACCGGCGCCTTCAACCGCGGCCTGATCCGGCCCATGGCCGAAACGCTGGGGCAGCTGGGGTCGGACAGTGCATGGCTAGTGCACGGTTCGGACGGCACGGATGAGCTGACGATTTGCGGCATCTCCTGGGTGGCAGCACTTGAAAACGGCATCGTGTCGGAATTCGAGGTGCACCCAGAACAGGCCGGCCTGCCGGTACACCCGTTCGAGGACATCATCGGCGGCAGCCCACAAGACAACGCGCGCGCTTTCGGTGCATTGCTTGACGGCGCACCCGGCGCCTATCGCGACGCCGTCCTGCTGAATGCCGCCGCCGCCCTCAAGGTCGCAGGCAAGGTCGTCGATCTGTCTGACGGTGTGGCACTGGCACAGGAAAGCATCGACAGCGGTGCGGCAAAAGCTAAGATCAAGGCCGTCGCCGACATCACGCAAAAAGTCTCCTGAGGTCTTCTCTGATTAAAGAAATCCCGGGGGTCCGGGGGCTGGCCCGCGGTTCCACAGCAACAAAAAGTACACGCCCATGACCGACACGATCCTGGACAAAATCAAAGCCTACAAGCTCGAAGAGGTCGCAGCCGACAAGGCCGCCAAACCGCTCGAAGCGGTCGAGGCCGAAGCCCGCGAGGCCGCATCCGTGCGCCCCTTTGCCGCCGCCCTGCAGCGCGCCAACCGCGAGGCCTATGGGTTGATCGCCGAAATCAAAAAGGCCAGCCCGTCCAAAGGGTTGATCCGCGAAGATTTCGATCCGGCCGCCCTCGCCAAGGCCTATGAGGATGGCGGGGCCACGTGCCTGTCGGTGCTGACCGACACGCCCAGTTTTCAGGGGGCCAAGGACTTTCTGACCAAGGCCCGTGCCGCCTGCGACCTGCCCGCCCTGCGCAAGGATTTCATGTATGACACCTATCAGGTGGCCGAGGCCCGCGCGCTCAATGCCGACTGCATCCTGATCATCATGGCCTCGGTCAGCGACGCGCAGGCCCAGGAACTCGAAGAGGTCGCGCTTGCGTGGGACATGGATGTGTTGATCGAGGTCCACGATCAGGCGGAACTGGAACGCGCCTGCGCCCTCAAAAGCCCCTTGATGGGGATCAACAACCGCAATCTCAAGACCTTTGAGGTGACGCTGGACACCACGCGGCAATTGTCGCGCCACGTGCCTGCGGACCGCACGATTGTCGCTGAAAGCGGGCTCAACACGCCTGCCGACCTCGCCGATCTGGCCATGTACGGCGCACGCACCTTTTTGATCGGGGAAAGCCTGATGCGCCAAACGGATGTGACCGCTGCAACCCGCACGCTACTGGCCAATCCGCTGACCTCTGGCGGAGGCATGTAAATGGCACTCACCCATTTCGATGACAAGGGCGCGGCCCACATGGTCGATGTCTCGGACAAGGATGTGACGGATCGCATTGCCGTGGCCGAAACTCACGTGAAGATGCGGCGCGAAACCTTTGATATCATTACCGAAGGCCGCGCCAAGAAGGGCGACGTGATTGGTGTGGCGCGCCTTGCGGGCATCATGGGGGCCAAGCGCACGTCGGACCTGATCCCGCTGTGCCATCCCCTGCCGATCACCAAGGTCGCCGTTGAGCTTGAGCCCGATGCCGACCTGCCGGGCCTGCGCATCACCGCCACTGTCAAAACCACCGGCCAGACCGGGGTGGAGATGGAGGCGCTGACCGCCGCCTCGACCGCAGCCCTCACCGTCTATGACATGGCCAAGGCCGTCGACAAGGGCATGGAGATCGGTGGTTTGCGCGTGGTCCTGAAAGATGGCGGCAAATCGGGCCGCTACACTGCGCCATGATCCCGGTTTCCGCTGCGCTCGACCACCTCTTTGCCCTAGCCGATCCACTGCCGCTCGAAACCGTGCCTCTGCGTGCAGCGGCAGGGCGTGTGCTGGGCGAAACCGTCAGCGCGCAGCGCACGCAGCCGCCCTTTGCCGCCTCGTCCATGGATGGCTATGCGCTCAAGGGGGTCGAGGCCGATCTGCATGCGCAGTTCAAGGTCGTCGGCGAATCCGCAGCCGGGCACCGCTGGGAGGGGACGTTGCGCGCGGGTCAGGCCGTGCGCATCTTTACCGGCGCACCGGTGCCGGACGGCGCCGACAAGGTGGTGATCCAGGAGGATGTCACGCGCAGCGGCGACATGATCTCGATCACCGATGACCCCGGCCCCAAGGACAATATCCGACCCGCAGGCGTGGACTTTGAGCAAGGCACGCCGCTCGAGGCCCCACGCCGCCTGTCGCCAGGCGATATCGCGCTGCTGGCGTCGATGAACATCGCAAATGTCCCGGTGCGCCGCGCGCCCGTGGTGGCGCTGATCTCGACCGGGGACGAGTTGGTTGTGCCCGGCGAAGCCCCCGGACCCGACCAGATCATCGCCTCCAACACATACGGGCTCGCGGCCATGCTGGAAAAGGTCGGCGCAGTACCGCGCATCCTGCCAATTGCGCGCGACACTGTCGGATCACTACAGACGGTGTTTGGTCTGACACGCGGTGCAGACCTGATTGTGACCATCGGCGGTGCTTCGGTCGGGGATCACGATCTGGTGGCGCGGGTGGCGGAAGATCTCGGCATGGACCAGTCCTTTTACAAGGTGGCGATGCGCCCGGGCAAACCGCTGATGGCGGGCCGTTTGAATGGTATCCCCATGGTGGGTCTGCCCGGCAATCCGGTTTCGGCCATGGTGTGCGGGGCGGTGTTTCTGA
The DNA here is from genome assembly GCF_947503045.1 of uncultured Tateyamaria sp. Classification (GTDB taxonomy): domain Bacteria; phylum Pseudomonadota; class Alphaproteobacteria; order Rhodobacterales; family Rhodobacteraceae; genus Tateyamaria. Next base: position 1,399,596 of record NZ_CANNCF010000001.1, on the reverse strand, counting down.
CGCCCATGCTCAACGCGATGCTGGGACTGGGACGGGCCCCGGCCCCGCGCATCTCCATGCCCTTGCGCGGCGGCCTAAGCGCAAATGGGCCGCGCGAGCATTACATGCGGGCGCGTATCACGGATGGCATGGTGGAGGATGCGGGCGCGCAAGACAGCTCTCTTTTGAGCGTGCTGGCGCAGTCCAATGCACTGATTGTGCGCCCCCCGCACGATCCGGCCCAGGATGAGGGTGCACAGGTCGAAGTATTGCTCCTGACCTGAACAGTTGACACAAAACAAGAACGTCCGTAGAACAAACCCAAACCACTGCCAAATGGTGACCATACGTTCGGAGGACAGAGCATGTTGACAAAAAAGCAGCTGGATCTGCTGGCATTCATTCATAAACGCGTGCAGCGCGACGGTGTGCCGCCCAGTTTTGACGAGATGAAAGAGGCGCTTGATCTGCGATCCAAATCCGGCATCCACCGGTTGATCACGGCGCTGGAGGAACGCGGCTTTATCCGCCGTCTGGCCCATCGCGCCCGCGCCATTGAGGTGGTGAAACTGCCCGAGAGCATGGGCGGGGCCAGCACCACAGGCTTTACCCCCCGCGTGATTGATGGCGACCGCCCCGACGCACCGCCCCCACCCTCAGCCCTGAATGTCGAGGCCGCGCATGCGGTCGAACTGCCCGTCATGGGCCGGATTGCGGCCGGTGTGCCGATCTCGGCGATTTCCGAAGTGTCCCATTCCGTGGCCGTGCCGGGTGCCATGCTGTCTGGCAAGGGGGATCACTATGCCCTTGAAGTCAAAGGCGATTCGATGATCGAGGCCGGGATCAACGACGGCGACGTCGTGGTGATCCGGGAAACGGCCGTGGCCGAGAATGGCGATATCGTCGTGGCCTTGGTCGAGGATCATGAGGCGACCCTGAAACGCTACAAGCGGCGCGGCGACACCATCGCGCTTGAGGCGGCCAACCCGGCCTATGAAACCCGCGTCTTTCCTGTGGGTCAGGTCAAAGTGCAGGGCAAACTCGTGGGTCTGATCCGCACTTACTGAAGCTTGTTACCAAGTTTTGACGTGGGCGGACCATCAGGTCCGCCTTACGGCGTTTTGCGGGCCAAACTGTCAGTGATCTCCGGCAGGTCCAGTGCCACTGGCGCGTAGCGTGCCCAGCCGGACCACATGCGATCCCCTCCCAAATCGCGGGCTGAGACAAGGCGCGCCTTGTCCGCACCACCCACCAGCGCCACGGCCCCGGTCGCGCGCAACTGTTTGGGCCCAAGGATCAGGCAGTCGCGCGGCAAGGGCCCTTCAGCTGTGCCGTTCATCACCACGATGTCGCCGGGGCCGCAACCCGTGAACCCGGCTATGGCCCGCTTGCCGCTGATGTGGATCAGCCGATATGGACCCGCCTTGATCGACGACCAACGCGCAGCAGCCGCCTCTTGCGCGACACCGTCGCCGTCATTTTCCAGCCAGTTGCGCGCCACGAACCCGGCCCCTTTTTCGCGGCTGAGCGCGCGGCCCTTATCAGTCATGACGCCCACAAGCCCGCCGGTATCGGAGATCAGCACCACCGGGCGCTGCCCGAATTGCCACAGCCCCAGCGCAAACGCCATGCCCGCAAGGCCCGCGTAGCGCCCCCGCCCCTGCCACAGGATCACAAACAGCGCGCCAAGCGCCATGATCGGCAGCACCCAGGGACTTGGCCCCGCCACGAACCCGCGCGCACCGTCGAGATTGGCCACCGTATCCGCGACCCACAAAATCCAGCGCAGCCCCCAACCCATGATCCACAGGCCGATCCAGTCGAGGCCGAAAGGGGCGAGCAGCAGCGCGAGCACCGCCGCCGGAATCACCAAAATCCCCATGAGCGGCACCGAGGCGAGGTTCGCGATCAGCCCGTAATGGGCGATGGCGTTGAAATGCGCCGCCCCGATGGGCGCGGTCGCCAGCCCTGCCACCGCCGAGGATATCACCACCGCCATCACCGGTTGCAACCATTTCGGCCCCAGCGTGATCTGCCCGTCGCGCATCCAGCCGAACACCGCAACCAGCGCGGTGGTGGCGGCAAATGACATCTGGAAACCCGGGCCCATCAGGGCCTCCGGGCGCAGGGCCAGCACGATCATCGCCGCGATGGCCACCGCGCGCAGGGAAAAGGCCCGCCGGTTCACCAGCACCGCGCAAAGGGCGACGGCGACCATGATAAAGGCGCGCTCAGTGGCGACATTGCCCCCCGAAAGCGCGAGGTAGACCGCCGCTGCCATCAGCGCACCCACGGCCGCCATCTTGCGCGCTGGCCAATGCAAGGCGACAAACGGAATGAGCGCGAAGATCAGCCGCAGAAGCGAAAACACAAAACCCGACAGCAGCCCCATATGCAGCCCGGAAATCGCCAACAGGTGGGCGGTGTTGGAGGCGCGCAGATCCTGCAGCGCGTCCTGACCGATGCCGCTGCGATCGCCGGTGGTCACAGCCGCCGCAAAGCCGCCCGTATCGCCCGGCAACACCTCGCGCACCCGCATCGAAGCGGTCATGCGGATGCGGAACACAGTCTGGCGTAGGTCGAACTCGGCCTCAGAAATCGCCATGAGCGGCACGCGCGAATAGCCAACCCCGCCCAGCTCGGCAAACCACGCATGGCGTTGAAAATCGAAACCACCGGGTTCAACCGGGCCGCCGGGCGGGCTGACATGGGCGGTGGTCATCACGCGCAATCCCGGGCGCGGTTCGACCCCTAGGGTTGCATCCCCGTGCAGGGAAATGCGCACGCGCGTTGGAGTGTCGGCGGGGGCGACACGGTCGAGCTTGACCCGATCCAGCGTCAGGCGCACCGCGTCTGACCCACTGCGATCCATGCCGACGATGCGCCCCTCTACGGGGCCGTAGTAGCGCCATGTCAGCACCGGGCCCGCCACCGAATGGGCGCGCCAGGCCGCAAGGACAAAGCCGACGACAATGAGCAGCAGGAACACAGGGACAGGCGAGAGGCTTTCATCGCTGCGTCGAGCGAGCCAGGCCAACAAGACGCCTGCGGTGCAGACGCCCGCGATCACCGCGGCAGAGGGTTCAAAACTTAAGCCAAAAAACAGCGCGATGCCCATGGCCATGCCCACGGGCAACCAGCCAAACAGACTGCCCCGCTGAAACAACATCGCCTGCCGAAACTGCGCTGTCAGGCCCATGCTTGCCCCTGTCGCCCATGCTGAGTATCAGGAGAACCAGACTAGAACCGTCATGGTTAAACAAAGGTAAATAGCATCCTCATGTCCCAAGCCATCGTCACCCGTTTCGCCCCATCGCCCACGGGCTTTCTGCACATTGGTGGGGCACGCACGGCGCTGTTCAACTGGCTGTTTGCGCGCCGCCACGGGGGGACGTTTTTACTGCGGATCGAGGATACGGACCGCGCCCGCTCAACCCCCGAGGCGACGCAAGCCATTCTGGACGGGCTGGACTGGCTGGGGCTGGATCACGACGGCGAGGTGATCAGTCAGTTTGAACGCGCGGACCGCCATGCGGAGGTGGCGCATGATCTGCTGGCGCAGGGCAAGGCCTACAAATGCTTTGCCACGCAGGCTGAGATCGCAGCCTTTCGCGACGCCGCGCGAGCGGAAGGGAAATCGACCCTGTTCCGCTCGCCCTGGCGGGATGCCGATCACGCGACCCACCCGGATGCGCCTTATGTGGTGCGCATCAAGGCGCCCCAAAGCGGGGAGACCGTGATCCGCGATCAGGTGCAGGGCGACGTGACGATCCGCAACGACCAATTGGATGACATGGTGCTGCTGCGCGGCGACGGCACGCCCGTCTACATGCTGGCGGTGGTGGTGGACGATCACGACATGGGTGTGACCCACGTGATCCGGGGCGACGATCACCTCAACAATGCCGCGCGCCAGATGATGATCTATGACGCGATGGGCTGGGACGTGCCGGTTTGGGCCCATATCCCGCTGATCCACGGCGAGGACGGCAAGAAGCTGTCCAAGCGGCACGGCGCGCTGGGGGCGCAGGAGTATCAGGCGATGGGCTATCCCGCAGCCGGCATGCGCAACTATCTGACCCGTCTGGGCTGGAGCCATGGGGATTACGAATTCTTTACCGACGCGCAGGCCAAAGAGTGGTTTGACCTGAGCGGCATCGGCAAAAGCCCGGCCCGCTTTGATCCGAAGAAACTGGAAAATCTGTGCGGTCAGCACATGGCACAGGCCGAGGACGCTGCGTTGCAGCAAGAAATCACCGCCTATCTTGCCGCCGCCGGACGTGCCCCGCTCACAACTGCGCAAGCCGATGGGTTGCTGGCTGCACTCCCCTACGTCAAGGAGCGTTCCAAGACGTTTCCCGAACTTCTTGATAAAGCGCACTTTATATTGACCGATCGGCCTATTGTGCCGGACGAAAAGGCGGCCAAGGCCCTTGATCCGGTATCCTGTGGTATACTCGCGCAATTGACGCCGCACCTGCAAAGCGTTACTTGGGAGCGTGACAGTTTGGAGGTTGTCCTGAACGACTTTGCTGCGTCTCAGGATACAAAATTCGGCAAGCTCGCTGGTCCCCTTCGGGCGGCCCTTGCAGGCCGGGCCGTAACGCCTTCGGTTTTTGACATGATGCTGGTGCTGGGACGCGATGCGACCCTGGCGCGGCTTAAGGATGCTGCCGCCAGATAGGCGTTTCGTTTACGTCGGCAGTCTAACGAATGAGCCATGGCAAAAAGCTTGGCTCTGGCGGCGCCGCGCTGCCCTGCGACGAAAGGAACGACCCGATGGCCGACACCCCGAAAACCGCGACACTGACGATAGGCGAGAATTCCTACGACCTGCCGATCCATTCCCCCACCGAGGGACCTGACGTTGTCGATATCCGCAAGCTTTATGGGCAGGCGGGCGTGTTCACCTATGATCCCGGCTTCACCTCGACGGCGAGCTGTGACAGCACCATCACCTTTATCGACGGTGCCGAAGGCGTATTGCTGCACCGGGGCTATCCTATCGGGCAACTGGCTGAAAAGTCTCACTATCTCGAAGTCTGCTATCTGCTGCTTTACGGCGAGTTGCCGTCGGCCGCGGCGCTGGAAGAGTTCGAATCCAACATCACCCATCACACGATGCTGCACGAGCAGATGCAGAATTTCTTCCGCGGGTTCCGCCGCGATGCGCATCCCATGGCAATCATGGTGGGCGTCGTTGGCGCAATGTCGGCCTTTTATCACGACAGCACCGATATTGCGGATGAACGCCAGCGCGAGATCGCCAGCCACCGTCTGATTGCCAAGATGCCGACGATTGCGGCCTGGGCCTACAAGTACTCGATTGGTCAGCCTTTCGTGTATCCGCGCAATGATCTGGATTTTGCCTCGAACTTCCTGCGCATGTGCTTTGCCGTGCCTGCCGAAGATTATGTGGTGGACCCGATCCTGAGCCGCGCGATGGACCGCATCTTTACCCTGCATGCCGATCACGAACAGAACGCGTCGACCTCGACCGTGCGGCTGGCCTCAAGCTCGGGTGCCAACCCGTTTGCCTGTATCGCCGCCGGGATTGCCTGCCTCTGGGGGCCTGCCCATGGTGGTGCGAACCAGGCCTGCCTTGAGATGCTCAAGGAAATCGGCACGCCCGACCGCATTCCGGAATTTATCGCCCGCGCCAAGGACAAGAACGACCCGTTCCGCCTGATGGGCTTTGGCCACCGCGTCTACAAGAACTTTGATCCGCGCGCGACGGTGATGAAACAGTCCGCCGACGAGGTGCTGGAACTGCTGGGTGTGGAAAACAACCCCGTTCTGGCCGTCGCCAAGGAACTCGAGGCTGCCGCCCTCGCAGATCCCTATTTCGCCGAGAAAAAGCTGTTCCCGAACGTCGACTTCTATTCTGGCGTGATCCTCGAAGCAATGGGCTTTCCGACCTCGATGTTCACGCCCATATTTGCGCTGTCGCGCACCGTGGGGTGGATTTCGCAGTGGAAGGAAATGATCGGCGACCCGCAGAACAAGATCGGGCGCCCGCGCCAGCTTTATCTGGGCGAAAACGCGCGCGATTACGTGGATATCGAAAGCCGCTGAGTCGCACAAAGCTGCATCATAGATGACAAAACGCCCCGGTTTTCGGGGCGTTTTTTGTTCAATAAGAGCGCTTCCTGAATTGTGTTTCTTCTGTGGCAACAATAAGGCACTGATGCTTGACCGCGTCAGTTCGCTGCCCTCTAGATGGCTGTGCTATTAGCAGGAGCTGGGGAATCATGGAAATTGGTATTGCGCTATTGGGCCTTTTGGGCCTCGGACTTTTGATCGAAGTTTTTGACGATGATGATGATCCTGTGGCTGAAACGCCTGCTGGTCAGGAAGAGGAAACACCGACCGAGGTCACACCTCCCGGTCAGGAAGAGATTACCGGCCTGACCCTGCCCGGCACCGAAGAAGCGGACACGCTGACTGGTGGCGCTGGCAATGACACAATCACCGGTGCTGGCGGCGACGACGACCTTATTGGCGGCGCGGGCGATGACAGCATCGAAGGCGGCGCAGGCGATGATATCGCTCAAGGTCAGGCTGGCAACGATCTGATCATCGGCAACGAAGGCGACGACCTGCTGCAAGGACGCGGTGGTGATGACACCGTTCAGGGCTTTGCGGGCGACGACTGGGTTGATGGCAATGACGGCGACGATGTTGTGCGCGGCGGTGCTGGCGCGGACGTGGTTGCGGGTGGGCTTGGTGCCGACATGATCGACGGACGTTCCGGCGACGATCTACTGATCTCGGGCGAAGCGCCGGGCGCTCCGCTGAGCACGGAGCAACTGGCTGCCCTGCGCGCAGGCACCCCGATCGAGACGGTGCTGGGCGATGTCAGTGCGCTTGAGTTGCGTGATGACGGTTCGGCCGACACGCTGGACGGTGGCACGGGCGATGACGTGATGTTCATCGGGGCTGAGGATTCGGCAACCGGTGGCGCGGGCGCAGACGGTTTCACCATCTTTGCCGATCAGGGCACCGATGGCGCAGGCCCCGCCACAATCGAAGACTATTCGGCCTCCGAAGATTCGCTGTTTGTCTACTTCCAGTCCGATGTGACCCCGGCGGACTCCACGCTTGCGGTCAATGATGATGGCGCAGACGCTGTGATCACCGTGGACGGCGAGGAAATCGCACGCGTTGTGGGTGCGGCTGGCCAGATCAGCGTCGACGATCTGCAAACCGTTCAGGCCGAGGCAGCACAGCCGCCGGTGCAGAATGAAATCACCATCGACGGCACGCCGGATGCGGACACCCTGACGGGCGGTATCGAGGCTGAGACGATCAATGGCCTTGCCGGAGATGATGACATCATTGCCGGTGCTGGCGCTGACACCATCAACGCCGGTGAAGGCGCGGATATCGTCCAGGGCCAGGGCGGTGCTGACCAGATCAATGGCGATGCCGGAAACGACCTTGCACAGGGTCGCGGTGGCAGCGACGTCATGTCCGGCGGTGCCGGTGATGACTGGGTCGATGGCAACGACAATCAGGATACCGTGGCCGGTGATGCCGGGAGCGACACAGTGATAGGTGGTCTTGGCGCGGACAGCCTGTCTGGCGGAGACGACAATGACATTCTGGTGGCCGGTGAACTCTTTGCCGATCCTCTCTCTGACACGGCGCTGCGTGCGTTGCGTGGTGGGTCGACCCTGAATGACGCCATCAGCTTTGAGATCGGGACCGGGATCACGATTGTCGATGATGGTGCTGTGGATGTGCTTGATGGCGGGGCCGGCTCGGACGACCTCTACTTTGGTGCAGGTGACACGGCCACCGGCGGGTCCGGTGAGGACACGTTTGGCATCGTTGTCGCCGCAGGCGCCACCGAGGCTGCCGTGATCGCTGACTTTGACAGCGCCGAGGATGTGATCGTGATCATCGACCCGACCCTTGATCCTGCGGGCACGGCCCCTGTGGTCACCGTCACCGATGACGGCGCAGACGCGCTGATCCTGCTGGACGGAAATGTTGTGGGCCGCGCTGTCGGTGGTGCGGGCAAGGTGCTGGCCACTGACATTGCGGTCGAGGCCAGCGTGCCCACAGCCGAATTTGAACCCAGCGGCCCCGGTGGCCTGATTGCCGTGATCTGAGGGATCAGACCACAGCCATGACATTCAGACGCAAGCGGCCCCCGGGTCGCTTGCGTTTATCATTGGCTCAGCGGCCTTCGAAATCCGGTTTGCGCTTTTCAACAAAGGCCAGCACGCCTTCGCGGAAATCCCGGCTTTGACCGCAATCGCCCTGCACCGAAGCCTCAAGCGCCAGTTGCGTGTCCAGATCGTTGCCCCAGCTCGCGCGGATCACTTGTTTGACCGCACCAAATGCCTTGGTCGGCCCCTTGGCCAGATGCGTCGCCCGACCGCGCCAATGCGCGTCAAAGCCATCATCCGCCACCGCCTCCCAGATCATGCCCCATGCGTCGGCCTGACGGGCGGTGATCTTGTCGGCAAACAGGGCTGCCCCCATCGCCTTGGCCATGCCCATGGCGCGTGGCAGCACATAGGTGCCGCCAGCATCAGGGATCAGCCCGATCCGGGTAAAGGCCTGCAGGAAATAGGCGCTTTCCGAGGCGATCACCACGTCGCAAGCCAGCGCCAGGTTCGCCCCTGCCCCGGCGGCTGCTCCATTCACGGCGGCAATCGTCGGAACCGGGCAGTTGATGATTGCATTCAGCATCGGGGTGTATTCGTCACGCAAGGTGCGTTCGAGGTTCAGATCGGACGCGTTGGCCCGGTCCCCAAGGTCCTGGCCCGAGCAAAACGCCCGCCCCGCCCCGGTCAGCACGACGACACGTGCCGTTTTGCCCGCATGAGTGACCGCGACCTGAATTTCGGCGCGCATCTGCGTGGTCAGCGCGTTCATCACATCCGGACGGTTCAGCGTGATCAGCGCCATGCCGTCCTTGGCCTCATATGTCAGGGTTTCGTATTTCATGCCCGGATCTCCCCTTGGGTTCCCGCCATGCATATCAAACCGATTGGTTTAGAAAAGCCCCGACGCGCCGTTACTCTTCGAGAATTTCACGCAACCGCTTGGCTTCGTCTTCGCTGAGGGCAGTTTCGGGGGTGGCCGGTGCCGCCGAGCGGCCCCGCAAATAGCCAAAGCCGATGCCAGCGGCCAGCAGGAACATCAGCGGCCCCGCTCCCCAAAGCAGCCAGTTCGACCCCGACGAGCGCGGCGTCATCAGCACAAACTCGCCGTAGCGTTCCACAAAGAAGTCGATGATGGCGTCATCCGTTTGCCCGGCGTCCACCTGTTCGCGGATCACCCGGCGGGTGTCGATGGCCCATTGCGCGTTGCTGGATGCCACGGATTCCGACTGGCACACAACGCAGCGCAACGCATGATCAAGGCCCCGCGCGCGCGCCTCAAGGGCCGGATCGTCCAGCATTTCGGACGGATCAAGGGCCAACGCGGCGCTTGCCAGCACAAACCACAGCGCAAGGGCCAGCCGTTTCATTCCGCAGGCACCGGTTTGGGTGTCTTGCGCGCAGGCACCGCGACGCGGAACCGCCGGTCACTCAGCGACAGGAACCCACCCAGTGCCATCATCGCGCAACCGATCCAGATCCAGTTGGTCAGCGGCTTGATATAGGTGCGCACCGCCCAGCCGCCGTTGTTCTGCGCATCACCGATCACCACATAGACGTCGCGCGCAAGGTTATAGTCGATGGCCGCCTCGGTCGTGGGCATCTGCGCCACCGGATAGACCCGCTTTTCCGGGCGCAGTTGCGCGATTTCGCGCCCGTCCCGCGCCAGCGTCAGATAGCCCTTGGTATAGAGGAAATTGGGGCCTTGCCCGTCTTCGACCTTGTCGAGTGTCAGGGTATATCCACCCACCTCAAACGGTGCGCCGATCTGGGCCACCCGGATGTCTTCGGACTGCCACGAGGTCAGGCCCGCAACGCCCAGCATGGTGATGCCAAGACCACCATGTGCCACCGCCTTGCCCCAGTCCGAGCGTGGCAGGCGGAACAGGCGCGCCGCGTTGAACCGCTGCCCGGTGCGGTTGGCCAGATCGACCATCGCGCCCATGACCAGCCAAGCGCCAAGGAATGCGCCCATCGGCCCGATCAGGCTGCGCCCGGTCTGCATGACCCAGGCCAATCCAGCAAAGGCCAGAGCCAGCACAAACACATAGCGCAAGGGACGCAGGGCCCGCGCAATCTGCCCCCGCTTCCACGGGATCATCGCCCCGACCGGCAGGATCAGGCCAAGAATGACCATAAAGGGCGTAAAGGCCATGTTGAAAAACGGTGGGCCAACACTCAGCTTGCGGTCAAAGAACATCTCGGCCACGAGCGGCCACATCGTCCCCACGAACACCACGAAACAGGACACGGCCAGCAGCACATTGTTGGCCACCAGCGCGCTTTCACGACTGACCATGCCAAAGACACCGCGCGCCTCCATCGTGCCCGCGCGCAGCGCAAACAAGATCAGCGCCCCGCCCATGAAAAAGCCCATGATCATCAGGATGAACACGCCCCGTTCCGGATCATTGGCAAAGGCATGCACAGAGGTCAGCAGCCCCGAGCGAACAATGAACGTCCCGATCAGCGAAAAGCCAAAAGCAAGGATGGCGAGCAATATGGTCCATGCCTTCAGGCTCTCGCGCTTTTCCACGACGATTGCGGAATGAACGAGCGCTGCCGCCAAAAGCCAGGGCATGAAGGATGCGTTTTCGACCGGGTCCCAAAACCAGAACCCACCCCAGCCAAGCTCGTAATAGGCCCACCACGATCCCAGCGCGATGCCGATGGTCAAAAACACCCATGCCGCCAGCGTCCAGGGCCGCACCCAGCGGCCCCAGGCCGCATCGACACGCCCCTCGATCAGCGCGGCCACGGCAAAGGAAAACGCCATGCTCAGACCGACATAGCCCAGATACAGAAACGGCGGATGAAAGGCCAAGCCGGGATCTTGCAGCAGCGGGTTCAGGTCTTGCCCGTCAAAGGGCGGCACCGCCAGACGCACAAACGGGTTCGAGGTAAAGAGTATAAAAGCCAGAAACGCGACGCCGATGGCCCCCTGCACCGCCAACACGCGGGCCCGCAAGGAGGGTGGCAGATTGTTCCCGAACCACGCCGCGGTCGCCCCGAACAGCGCCACGATCAGCACCCAAAGCAGCATGGAGCCCTCGTGGTTCCCCCACGTGCCGGAAATCTTGTAGAGCATGGGCTTGGCCGAATGGCTGTTGAGCACCACAAGACGCAGCGAGAAATCGGACACGATGAAGGCATACATCAGCGCTGCAAAGGAAAAGGCGATCAGCAGGAATTGTGCAGACGCCGCAGGCTCCGCCATCGCCATTAGCCGACTGTCGCGCCGCCACGCACCATACATCGGCACAAGCGCCTGCAAAATGGCAACCAGAAAGGCAAGAATGAGGGCGAAGTGACCAAGCTCTGTAATCATGGACCTGTTATAGGCCACTCCTGTCGGCGCGCCAATGCGACAAAGGCGAGAGGCTGATCACAGCTTCGCCACCAAACCCTTCTCTGTTTTCAAAAATCCCGGGGGGATGAGCCTGCGGCAACAAACGCTCCGGCGGAGCGTTTGAGCAGGTGAACGGCGGAGCCCGAACGCGGACGGCGATGGGGGCAGAGCCCCCGATACGGAAACCGCGTCTTTTTCCGCCCGGCCAATCAGGCCGAACGACGCCATTCATCAAGGGCCGGGTTCGCCTCGGGTGACAGGGCCGCGGCGGCCAGACGCACGTCTTGCCCCGTTCCGGCCACACCCACACTGTCGGCCCGCAGCTTGCGCAAGGCCGCGACGTTTTCCATCACCTGCGGGACATGGGCCATGGTGCCCACGATCTCGCGCTGGAATTGCTGGGCCTTCACCTGATGGCGCGCGCCAAAATAAAACGACACGATCACACCAAGCAGCCACCACAGGGGTTCAGGCACCAGCGCGATGCCCTGCATGCGCTCCGCAAACCAAAGAGGTTCGATCATCGCCGAGACAAACAGCCCCAATGTACCAAGGGCAAGTGCGGGGCGCGGCAGGCGGTTCACGCCGTCCATAAACTGATCAAACATCCCCTTGCGAGGCACCAGAAACTCCTGCCCATATTCCTTCATCGCCTGCATCTGCACGGCGTGGCTGCGCTGCGATCCGGCCTCGGCATTCTCGCGAAACACCTCGACGGTGTCCTTCACCACATTGCCGCCATTGCCAAACAACAGCCCGAACATCCGCTCCATCAACCCCATGCCGCAACCCTCTCCTGAAACTGTGCCGGGCTCAAATGAAAGCGCGGCGTGATGAATTCTTCGGCCCGTTTGATCCAGCCGCCCTTGGTGCCTGCGCGGGTGCGGGCATATTTACGGCTGGCCGGACGGCGGTCCGCGATGCGGAAGTAATAGTTGCGCCGCGCAATCCCGTAGGCATCAACCAGATGCTGAGGGGCAGAGACATAGGCCGCACGGGCCGCCCCGATGGTATTGGGGCCAAGCGCCCCGTCGACCACGCAAGGGTGCCCCATCTCGGTCAGCAAGCGCTGCAGGATCTTGATCGCATTGCCGCCTGCGTTGACATACATGTCAAAGACCGTGGCATGCAGCGCCTCGGGCAGTTCGGCGATCAGGGGCCGCTCGAAATAGTGGGTGACGAAAATATCGGTGGCTTGCCTGCGGGTCAGGCGGCGCACATCGCCCGCATCCACATCGCCATCGCGATCCAGATCAAGGCCAAGACGGCGCATCGTATGGATGGTCACCCCGAAATTCGTCGCCCCGCCTGGATCATCGGGGTCGTTCACATAGCCGCCCTCACGGTCGACAATTTCCTTGGCAATCTCTCTGACGCTTTGCATGGCGGCTTCCCTTCGGCACTTGGTCCGGTTCGAGGGAAACACTGCATTTAGATGGTTAACGGGCCTTGAGCCCTGCGCGCGCTAGCCGTTGGGGTCCTGATAGACGCCTTGTTCTTTCAGCGCGTCGACCACTTCGGATGGCATATAGGTCTCGTCATGTTTGGCAAGAATTTCAGAGGCTTCAAAGACGCCGTTGATGTAACGACCGGTCCCAACCATGCCCTGGTTCTCTTCAAACAGGTCAGGCAGCACGCCGGTAAAGACAACGGGTACCGACGCCCCACCGTCCGTCACTTCAAAGCGGATCGATTCGCCCTGACCGCGGATCAGACTGCCCTCAGCCACCAGCCCGCCGATGCGAAACACCTCCGAAGGTGCGGGGGGTTCAGCGACAATCTGGCTGGGTGCCCGAAAGAAATTGATCCCGTCGCGCATCGCGTAACCGATCAAGGCCGTGGACACCGTCAGCGCGACGGCCGCCAGGGCAATGATCTGAATACGGCGCTGTTTCTTGAGGCTCTTCATGGGCTCACGGGAAAAGCGGGGCCATCATCAGCCCCTCGGTCTCAGGTATACCTAGCATCAGGTTGGCGTTTTGCAACGCCTGCCCCGATGACCCTTTGGTGAGGTTATCAAGGGCCGCCACCACGATGGCGCGCCCGGGCAGGCGATCTGCGGCCACTCCGATGTGACAAAAGTTGGACCCGCGAATGTGCCGTGTGCTTGGCGCCTCGCCAAGGGGCAGCACCTTGATAAATACCTCGTCCGCATAGGCGGCGGCCAGCGTGTCATGGATCGTCTGCGCGTCGCCCTTCACATAGGCCGTGCCCAAAATCCCCCGATTGGCGGGGATCAGGTGCGGCTGAAACTGGATGCGCACATCTCGCCCGGCAACGCGCGAAAACTCCTGATCAAACTCACCCTGATGCCGGTGTGTGCTACCAAGGGCATAAGCGTGATAACCCTCGGAAAGCTCCGCATGCAGCAGGTTTTCTTTCAGCGCCCGGCCCGCGCCCGAAACAGCCGCCTTGAGGTCGAGGATAATCTCGTCGAGATCAATCACCCCGGCAGCAATCAGCGGGCGCAAGGCAAACTGCCCTGTTGCGGCGTTGCAGCCTGTGCCCGCAACCAGCCGCGCATCCGCAATCTCGTCCCGGTAGAACTCGGTCAGCCCATAGACGGCCTCGCCCTGCATCTCGATTGCGGCATGGGGATTGCCGTACCATTTCTTGTATTCCTCCGGATCACGCAGCCGGAAATCCGCGCTCAGATCAACGATCTTCAAATCACGCGGCAGCTCGCGGATCACCTCCTGGCTGGTCTTGTGCGGCAGCGCGCAAAAACACAGATCAATGCCGCTCCAGTCAATCTCGCCAAAAGGCACCATGGGCGGCAGATCGAGGTGACGCAGATGCGGATAGACCTCGGCGACCGTCTGGCCCGCTTTGGAAAACGCGCCCAAAGCCTTGATGTTGATAGAAGAATGGACAGAGATCAGCCGGATGAGTTCGGCGCCCGTATAGCCGGAGGCGCCCAGAATTGCGATGGAATAGGTCATGTTCGTCTTTCGAATAGGAGTTCAGATCAAGCAGGTTCAAACGTGATCTGTCGTCGCAAGAACTGGGTCGCTCGCTGACTGACAAGCACCGCATCGCCCGAAGTGAGGTATGCGGAGGTGCCTGTGCCCATCTTGTCCGGGTGCCGTTCGAGATAGTCGGCAAGGCTTTCACCGACGAGGTCCGCCTGACTGTAGACGGACACATCTTCGCCAAGCGCGGATTGGAACGTTTCCTGCATCAGCGGGTAATGGGTGCAGCCGAGGATCGCCGCCTGCGGATGGGGCATCTTGCGTTTCAGCGCATCCACATGGCTGCGCACCAAGGCCTCGGCCAGGATCATGTCGCCGTCCTCGATGGCATCCACCACCCCGCCGCAGGCTTGTGCCTCGACATCCACGCCGATGGCGCGAAAGGCCAGTTCGCGCTGAAAGGCACGGCTTGCCACCGTGGCCGGCGTCGCAAACAGGGCCACATGCTGCACCGCAACTTCACGGGGTGGCGAGTTGTCGCCCCATTGCCGTTCGGTCAGCGCCTCGATCATCGGCACAAACACACCCAGCACCCGCTTGTCCTCGGGCACCCAGCTTTCCTGCATCCGGCGCAGCGCCGCGGCCGAGGCGGTGTTGCAGGCCAGGATCACCAGATCGCAGCCCGCATCAAATAACCGCTGCACCGCCGCACAGGTCAGATCATAGATGTTGTTCGCTGTACGCACGCCATAAGGCGCATTGGCGCTGTCGGCGAGATAGACAAACTCGACCTCAGGCAGACGCTTTTGCACGGCGTCCATCACTGTCAGACCACCCAGGCCGGAATCGAATATGCCAACTGCCATCTTGCGCCCCTTGCGGCCTCAGGTCCGGTGCCGCGTTTCAAACTCATAGCCCAGATCAAAGACCTTCACCGGGTTCGGGTTCAGCTCATAAGTGGCATTGCGCAAAAAGGCCATCATCTGTTTGGAATCCCGCGCCATCGGATCAAGCACATCGCGCCCGATGGGCTCTCCCACCACCACGCGCACAGGGGTATCGACCCGTTTCTTGAACTCCTTGATCAGCAGACCCAAACGCAACGTGCTGTGCAGATGGCTTGCGATCTGGAACAGGCGGCTGGTGTGCCCGTCGAAATAGAGTGGAATGACGGTCGCCTCTGATTTGGCCACCATCCGCGCGGTAAAACTGCGCCAGCCGGGATCCATGGGGCGCGAAAACGGCTTAGCCCCGGTGCTGACCGTGCCGCCGGGAAAGATGCCAATGGCCCCGCCAGTGGCCAGATAGTCCAGCGAGGCCTTGCGGGTCGCCACATTCATCGCCATCGCCTCGCGGGTCTGATCGAAACTGATGGGCAACAGCACGCGGTTCAGCTCTTCGGCCTTTTTGAACACCGAGTTGGCCAGAATGCGAAAATCACCGCGCACCATGGACAGGATATGCCCCATGATCAGACCATCCAGAATACCGTAAGGGTGATTTGCGATCAAAATCAGGGGCTTGTCCTTGGGGATGTTGCTCAGCGCGCCGCCGATCACATCCAGCGTCAGACCATAGCGGTTGACCATCACGGCCCAGAAATCACCGCCCGCGGCGACTTCGTCCTCATAGCCTTCGGCCCGTTTGATCAGTCGCAAGCGGCCCGTCGTGTTCTCAAGAATACGAATCAGCGCCCGCCCGCCCTTTGTTTGTGCAGAGTGGGAATAGCTGATGTCGCGCGCAATGTGCCGTTTGCGATTGGGCATGGACGTCTCTGACTATTCGATCAACGCGTGTGCCTTATGTAAAGGGCCGCGCCCACCCTGCCTAGCCTCTTTGACAGGGATATGACGCTGCTCTTACTCGGCGGCCTTGGCGTGGTGTCCTCCGCCTGCGCGGATCATGGCCAGCAGTTCCTCGCGACGTTTGGCAGCCTTGGCCTCATTCGCCTCTTTGACTGGGCCAAAGCCGCGAATGTCCAGCGGCAGAGCCGCCAGGGCGACAATTGCATCACGGGTGGTGTCGGTCAGCTTGGGCAGCGCGTCGGCCATGTCAGCCTCGTATTGCTTGATCAGCGCCCGTTCCATCCGCCGCTCCGGCGTGCGTCCAAACGGGTCAAGCAGCGTGCCGCGCAGCCGTTTCATCCGCGCCAAAAGGCGGAAATTGCGCATCATGCCGGGCCCGTATTCCTTTTTCACCGGGCGACCATCCGGCCCCGTCTTGGACAGCATCGGCGGGGCGAGGTGGAATTTCATCGTGAAATCGCCGTCGAACTGCGCGCGCGCCTTGGCTTCGGTGTCCAGATGCAGGCGGGCAACCTCGTATTCGTCCTTGTAGGCCAGCAGCTTGTGATAGCCCTTGGCGACCGCCTCTTTCAGCGCCATGTCGCTGATGCCATCGACCAGCTTGCGATAGCGTTTGGCCAGCCGTTTGCCCTGGTATTTCACCAGATGGTCGGCACGATATGCGATCTTGTCTTCCAGCGTCTTGGGCATCTGCACCACTTTGGGCTCTGCCACGCGCGCGGCCTCTTCGCTGTGCAGCACCGCCCAGCGCCCTATGTCAAAGGCGCGTTTGTTGCGCTCGACCGCCGTCCCGTTCAGATCAATCGCCTGCTGGATCGCATCCAGCGACAGTGGCACAAGACCGCGCTGCCACGCCGCGCCAAAGATCATCATGTTGGAGTATATGGAATCCCCCATCGTCGCGCGCGCAAGATCAGAGGCATCGAACATATCGACCCGCCCCTGCATCCGCGCCTCAAGCGACAGGGCGAGCCGATCGGACGGCAGGGCAAATTCGGTGTTACGGGTGAAGTCGCCGGTGATGATCTCGTGGCTGTTGACCACGGCACCCGTGCGCCCCGATGCGGTCAGACCCAGCGTCTTGGCCGCGGCACTGACCACCAGATCGCCGCCGATCAGCGCATCCGCCTCGCCCGTGGCGACCCGTATGGCACTGATATCTCTTGGATCATTGGCAAGGCGGCAGTGGATATGCACCGCACCACCCTTTTGGGCGAGGCCCGCCATTTCCATCATGCCCGCGCCCTTGCCATCGATATGGGCGGCCTGTGCCATTACGGCCCCGATGGTAACAACGCCCGTGCCGCCAACCCCGGTGATGACCACGTTCCACGTGCCGTTGATCGTTGGAAGGTCGGGCATCGGCAGGTCGGGCAGGTCCAGCGTGGTGGTGGCCTGCTTTTTCACCTGCGCGCCCTCGAGGGTTACAAAGGACGGACAGAACCCCTTGAGGCACGAGAAATCCTTGTTGCAGCTTGACTGATCAATCGCCCGCTTGCGGCCCAGTTCTGTCTCGGCCGGCACGATGGACACGCAGTTGGATTGCACCCCGCAATCGCCGCAGCCCTCGCAGACATCCGTGTTGATGAACACGCGCTTGTCGATATCCGGGAATGTGCCGCGTTTGCGGCGGCGCCGCTTTTCAGCGGCACAGGTCTGTACATAGACAATGACGCTGACCCCTTCGGTCTTTGCAAACCGTTCCTGCACGATCTGCAATTCCGCGCGTTCATGCACCGGCACGCCAGAGGGAAAGCGGGACACATCCACATCCTCTTTCTCATCATAGACCACGGCCACGTGTTCACAGCCCATGGCACGGACCTCGTCCACGATGCGGTAGGCATCCAGACCGCCATCGTTGCCCTGCCCGCCGGTCATCGCGACCGCATCGTTGTAAAGGATCTTGTAGGTCATCGTGGTGCCAGCCGCGAGGGCCGCACGGATCGCCTGCACACCGGAGTGGTTATAGGTGCCATCGCCGAGGTTCTGGAACACATGGGCTCGGTTCGAAAACGGCGCCTCGCCGATCCAGTTGGCGCCTTCACCACCCATATGGGTGTAGCCGATGGTTTCGCGCTCCATCCATTGCACCATGTAGTGGCACCCAATGCCCGCATAGGCGCGGCTGCCATCCGGCACCTTGGTCGAGGAATTGTGCGGACAACCCGAGCAGAAATAGGGCAAACGGGCCGCGATATCCTCGGCATTGTCCGACCGGCGCGCTTCGTCCAGCATGGCCATACCGGCAGAGATTCCGTCGGTCTCGCGCCCTTCTTCGATCAGGATTTCACCCAGTTTTTCGGCAATCCAGATCGGATCGAGCGCGCCGCGCGTGGGGAACAGTTCCTCGCGGTGCAAACCGCCCGCGCCACCCTTGTACCAGCCATAGACCCTGCGGCCCTGACGGTCGTCAAAAATGGCCTCCTTGATCTGCACTTCGATCAGCTTGCGCTTTTCTTCAACGACAACAATCAGATCGAGCCCCTCGGCCCAGTCATGAAACCCCTGCATGTCCAGCGGAAAGGTCTGGCCGACCTTGTAGGTGGTGATGCCCAGCCGCTCGGCCTCATTTTCGTCGATGTTGAGCAGCGACAGCGCGTGCACGAGGTCGAGCCAGTTCTTGCCCGCCGCGACAAAGCCGATTTTGGCCCCCGTTTTGCCCCAGACGCGCTTGTCCATGTTGTTGGCACGCGAAAACGCCTCAGCCGCGAACCGCTTTTTATCGATCACGCGGGCTTCCATCGCGGTCGGATCGTCCACCAGGCGAATGTTCAAACCACCGTCGGGCATGTCGAATTCTGGATGAACAAAGGACAGGCGATGTGGATCGCCATCAACCACACTTGTCGCCTCGACCGTGTCTTTCATTGTCTTGAGGCCAACCCACGTCCCGGAAAACCGGCTAAGCGCCCAGGCATAAAGACCGTAATCCATGATCTCCTGCACACCGGCAGGGGAAACGACGGGCATATAGGCATCCACCAGCGCCCATTCGGACTGGTGCAGCACGGTCGAGGACTCGCCGGTGTGATCGTCCCCCATCGCGACGATCACGCCGCCACTGGGTGATGATCCTGCCATGTTGGCATGTTTGAACACATCGCCGGAACGATCCACACCCGGCCCCTTGCCATACCAAAGGCCAAAGACACCGTCATATTTGCCCTCGCCGCGCAGTTCCGCCTGCTGGCTGCCCCACAGGGCGGTGGCGGCAAGGTCTTCGTTCAGGCCGGGCTGAAAGGTGATGTCGTGGGCCGCCAGCGGTTTCAACGCGCGGGTCATGTGCATGTCGACCGCACCCAGCGGAGATCCGCGATATCCGGTGACCAGACCGGCCGTGTTCAGCCCGGCGGCCTTGTCGCGCGCCTTTTGCATCATCATCAGGCGCACAAGCGCCTGTGTGCCATTCAAAAGCACCGGGCTTTTGTCCAAGTCATAGCGATCGTTCAAGGAAATCTTTTGCGTGCTCATGCGTGGCCTCCCCTGCCGCGATCAGTCTTGCATATATTTCGCCCAAATATAGGTCATTAATGCTGACCTGTATACAAATATTTTTTCAACCCAGCGGTTCCTTTGGCGCCGTGGCTGTGAAATGGGATCAACTCAGGTATGATCGGTCGAGCTTTACGGATTGCACAAAAATGGATTGGGACAAGTTACGCATTTTTCACGCGGTCGCTGACGCGGGCAGCCTGACCCATGCGGGCGACAAGCTGAACCTCAGCCAATCCGCCGTGTCGCGCCAGATTCGCGGGCTTGAGGAGTCGCTGAACGCCACTCTGTTCCATCGCCATGCGCGCGGGCTGATCCTGACCGAACAGGGCGAGTTGCTGTTTGACGCCACCACGGCAATGAACAAGCGGCTCGACACGGCCAGCGCCCGCATCCGCGACAGCGAAGAGGAAGTGTTTGGCGATCTGCGCGTAACCTCGACCATCGGCTTCGGCACGCTGTGGCTGGCCCCGCGTCTGGTCAAGCTCTACGCCAAATACCCCGACCTGCGTGTCGATCTGATGCTGGAAGAACGGGTGCTCGATCTGCCCATGCGCGAGGCTGACGTTGCCATCCGCATGAAAGAACCCAGCCAGGCCGACCTGATCCGCAAGCGCCTGATGACGGTCAAGATGCAGCTCTTTGCCACGCAGGCCTATCTGGACGAAAACGGCGTGCCGGAAACCCTTGAGGATTTCGTCGACCACCGCCTGATCTGCCAAAGTGTGAACGCCACGCAAGTGGGCGCCAGTTCGACCCTCGTGCAACAACTGCTGACCTACGAGGTGCGCAGCCTGCTGACGGTCAACAACTACTTTGGCGTGTTGCAGGCCGTGTTGCAGGATCTGGGCATTGGCATCCTGCCAGATTATGTCAGCGCCGAAGACGCGCGCCTGGTGCATATTCTGCCGGATATCGAGTCGGCTGATATTCCGGTATTTCTGGCCTACCCAGAGGAATTGCGCCAATCCAAGCGGATTGCTGCCTTCCGCGATTTCGTACAGGAAGAGATCACCGCATACCGCAAGGCGCTGAGAGCAAAAGAAAACCTCTAAGCCATGCACCCAGCGCATAGCGGCCATGCCGCGTGGCGTGCGCGAACCGCCTTGAAACGCAGCATTGCGACGCCTAATTCACCATCATGAAGACAACGCGCTCCCGCGCCATCTTCATACCTCCCTGTTGGACTTGGCCGAGCTTCGCGCTCGGCCTTTTTTTTGGCCATGCGCCTGCGCGGTCCTTTGCTCCGCCTCGCAAATTCACTTGCATAAATGCGTAACCGGGCCGCAATGTGCTCCTCACGTTACCGTGTGGGGACATGATGAAAATTGACAAGTTGGTGATGCAGGCCCTGGCGATCCTGCTCTGTGTTGTGATGGCAAGCGGCGCGTTTGCGCAGTCGCTGGTGACCCTGCCCGGATCGGATGACGCAACCGCAACAACTGTCGAATTGCCCGACCCGCTGACCCCGGAGGCGGCCAATGCACTGATCTCCCGCCTCAGCGACAGCGAAGTGCGCGCGCTGCTGCTTGCCCAGCTCGACACGCAAGCCGCAGTCGAAGAGGAAGACGCCGCAGGCCTGTCAGAGTTCTTTTTCCACGCCACCAGCGGCGCGGTCGAGACAGTAACAGAATCCGTCAGACGCCTGCCCATCCTGTTCACCAAACAAGGCGAGGCCTTTGCCCGCTTTTTCAATTTCCTTGGCGTATCGGGGCTCATGTCCCTTGCCATGGCTCTGGCAGGGGTGATCGCTGCCGCAGGTATCGTCGAGGTGCTGTTTCGCCGTCTCGTACGCCCCTGGTTGGAACTGCCCCGCGAACGGCACGCAGATGCCACGATGCGCGAGGCGGTTACGCTGCTGTTCAAGCGGCTGGCCGGCCAGATCGGCGCCGTGGCCGTGTTTGCCACGGTTGCGTACATTGTGACGCACAACATTGTACCCGAATTCTACCGCCCCTTCATCTCAACCGTTGCCCCGATGATGATTGTGCTGCCACGCATGGCGGCGGCGGTTTCGCGGTTTCTGATGGCGCCGGACAACCCGGCCTACCGGATTGTGCACACCGACAATGTCACTGCCAGCGCAATGGTGTTTCACACCCGCTGGCTGGCCTTTCTGATCGGCGCTTCATTCTTCATCCTCTCCTTCAACGCGGCCAATGGTGTGCCGGGCGGGGAAACACGGCTCGGCTTTTGGCTGAACCTTGGCGTGCACATCTACATTGCCGTCATCATCTGGCGCTACCGCGCGGGGCTTGTGCAGATGATGCGCGGCGCCGAACCGGATGTCAGCCCGATGGAGGATCGCATCGCGCGCGCCTTTCCGATCTTTGGCCTCGCTGTGTCCATCGGAACATGGTGGGTGGTCAATATCGTGGTCAGCTACGGCAACTTCGCCCTCCTCGGCAGCCTGCCGCATTACAAGACCATGACCCTGCTGCTGTTTGCCCCGGCGATGGACACGCTGATCCGTGGGCTTGTGCATCACCTGTCGCCCCCAATGACAGGCGAAGGGCCCATCGCCGAACGCGCGCACTACGCCGCCAAACGCTCCTACATCCGCATTGGACGCGTGATCGTGTTTGGCATCGTGCTGCTGATCATCGGGCGGTTCTGGGGCATGACGCCGGGCGGCTTGGCCTCGGCGGGCGTGGGCGAACGGCTGGCGGGCAGCATGATCCAGTTCCTGATGATCATCTCGGTCGGCTACATCGTCTACGAACTGGTCTCGCTCTACATCAACCGCAAATTGGCGCAGGAACAGACCTCGGCAGGCTATGACCCTGACACCGAAGATACGGGCGACGGCGGCGGCGCAGGCGGCTCGCGCCTGTCCACCGTCCTGCCGCTGATCCTTGGGGTCGCACAGACGGCCATTGTGGTCCTGTTCGTGCTGCTCGCGCTCTCAAATGTGGGCGTCGATACAACCCCGCTGCTCGCCGGTGCCGGTATCGTCGGTTTGGCCATCGGTTTCGGCGCGCAAAAGCTGGTTTCGGACGTGGTGTCGGGCATCTTCTTTCTCATCGATGACGCCTTCCGCACCGGGGAATATGTCGACGTGAATGGCACCATGGGCACGGTGGAAAAGATCTCGATCCGCTCCATGCAGTTGCGCCACCACAAAGGGCCGGTGCACACGCTGCCCTACGGCGAAATCCCCAAGATCACCAATTTCTCGCGCGATTGGGTGATCATGAAGCTGCGCTTTACCGTGCCCTTCGGCACCGATCCGGAAAAGGTACGCAAGCTGTTCAAGAAGATCGGGCAGGACATGCTGCAGCACGAGATTTATGGCGACGACTTCCTGCAGCCGTTCAAATCGCAAGGCGTGTTCGAATTTGATGATGTCGGCATCGTGATCCGGGGCAAATTCATGGCCAAGCCGGGCACGCAGTTCACCATCCGCAAGGAAATCTACAACCGCGTGAATGCCGCGTTCGAGGCCAACGGGATCGAATTTGCACGCCGCGAGGTGCGCGTGGCCCTGCCCGGCATGGA
Organism: uncultured Tateyamaria sp.; assembly: GCF_947503045.1. Lineage (GTDB taxonomy): Bacteria > Pseudomonadota > Alphaproteobacteria > Rhodobacterales > Rhodobacteraceae > Tateyamaria. The sequence goes on along the minus strand of NZ_CANNCF010000001.1, from coordinate 1,376,441 downwards.
CGAACATGACAAGCTGACGGATGCCGAAAAACAGGCCATCGCCGCTGCCGCAACTCAAGCGGCTCAGGAACAGACAGCGGCCGCTCCAGCAGCCGACAAACCGGGCGATTGACGGGGCCGCCCCGGTTTCGCGGGCGCACACGCGCCATGATGGGCGTTTCACCACTTTCCCCCACCTCGGCCTTGTCCTAAAAGCCCCCCAAGAAGACGGGGGCCAGACATGCAAGAACCACAGATTACCGATGAGTTGATCGCCAGCCACGGCCTCAGCCCCGATGAATACGCGCGCATCCTCGACATCATCGGGCGCACGCCGACCTTCACCGAACTCGGTATCTTTTCAGCGATGTGGAACGAACACTGTTCCTACAAATCCTCCAAAAAGTGGCTGCGCACCCTGCCTACGGACGGCCCGCAAGTGATCTGCGGCCCCGGCGAGAATGCAGGCGTCGTGGATATCGGCGACGGTCAGGCCGTGGTCTTCAAGATGGAGTCCCACAACCACCCCAGCTACATCGAACCCTATCAGGGTGCGGCCACTGGCGTGGGCGGCATCCTGCGCGATGTCTTCACCATGGGCGCACGCCCGATTGCTGCGATGAACGCGCTGTCCTTTGGTGAACCCGACCATCCCAAAACCCGGCAACTGGTGCACGGCGTCGTTGCAGGCGTCGGCGGCTACGGCAACGCCTTCGGCGTACCTTGCGTGGGTGGCGAAGTGCGCTTTGATCCGGCCTACAATGGCAACTGCCTTGTGAATGCCTTTGCCGCCGGTCTCGCGGATGCGGACAAGATTTTCTACTCTGCCGCCTCCGGTGTCGGCATGCCTGTGGTCTACCTTGGTGCCAAAACGGGCCGCGACGGCGTCGGCGGCGCCACCATGGCATCCGCCGAATTCGACGACACCATCGAAGACAAACGGCCCACCGTTCAGGTCGGCGACCCCTTCACCGAAAAGCGGCTGATGGAAGCGACGCTTGAGCTGATGGCCACGGGCGCTGTCATCTCCATTCAGGACATGGGGGCCGCCGGCCTCACCTGCTCTGCCGTCGAAATGGGCGACAAGGGCGGCCTTGGCGTACGCCTTGACCTTGAAAAAGTGCCGGTGCGCGAAACCGCGATGACGGCCTACGAAATGATGCTCAGCGAGTCTCAGGAACGCATGCTGATGGTGTTGCGCCCCGAGCTTGAGGCCGAGGCCAAGGCCGTGTTCGACAAATGGGACCTGGACTTTGCCATCGTCGGCGAAACCATCGCAGAGGACCGGTTCCTGATCCAACTCAACGGCGAGACCAAGGCCGATCTGCCGCTGTCCAAACTGGCCTCGACCGCCCCCGAATATGACCGCCCCTGGGTGCCGACCCCGGCGCCTGCGCCGATGGATGATGTGGTCAATGTCGATCCCATCGACGGGCTCAAGGCGCTGCTGGCCTGCCCCAACTACGCCTCCAAGGCCTGGGTGTTTGAACAATATGACACGATGGTCATGGCCGACAGCGCCCGCACGCCGGGCATCGGGGCCGGGATCATCCGCGTGCACGGCACCGACAAATCGCTCGCTTTCACCTCGGATGTGACGCCGCGCTACGTGCAGGCCAACCCGGTCATGGGCGGCAAACAGGCGGTGGCCGAGGCCTATCGCAACCTGACCGCCACCGGTGCCACGCCGCTGGCAACCACGGACAACCTCAACTTCGGCAACCCCGAAAAACCCGAGATCATGGGCCAGCTGGTCGGCGCGATACAAGGCATCGGCGAAGCGGTCGCAGCACTCGATATGCCCATCGTGTCGGGCAACGTCTCGCTTTACAACGAAACCGATGGTGCTGCGATCCTGCCCACCCCGACCATCGGGGCCGTGGGTCTGATCGCGCACCCCGATGACATGATCGGCTGCGATGTCCGCGAGGGGCATCTGGCCGTCCTGATCGGCGAAAGTGCCGGGCATATGGGCCAATCCGCCCTGCTGGCCAAAGTGTTCAACCGCGCCGAAGGCGACGCACCTCCGGTCGATCTGGATGCGGAAAAGCGCAACGGCAATTTCATCCGCGCCAACCGTGCTCTGATCAACGCCTGCACCGACCTCAGCGACGGCGGGCTGGCACTGGCCGCGTTCGAACTGGCCGAAGCCTCGGGCGTCGGCCTTGTGCTCGACAGCAGCGACACCGCAACCCTCTTTGGCGAGGATCAGGGGCGCTATCTGGTGGCCTGCAGCTTTGACAAGGCCGAGGCGCTGATGATCGCCGCCGGTCAAGCAGGCGTGCCGATCCAGACCGTGGGCAAGTTCAGCGGCGACACCGTGTGGATGGGCCAGTCCTGCGCCCCCCTGTCCGAGCTCAGCGCAATCTATCGCACCACCTTCGCAGACACCTTCGCCTGACCCTTGGTTTCGGAGCCGCCGTCGCTTGATCGCCAAGGGACAGGGGATGGGCTGACACTCAAGCTGAAATGCGGAGGGTCCCTGACCAGAGGAAACCGTATTTCTGCTTGAATGGCAGACCATCCCCTGTCACGCCAAAGATCATGTGACGGCGGCTCGGACACCTTGGTTTTGGTGAGACCCGAAGCGCCAAATAATAAATGTAATGCGCCGCAAGGCGCTCAATCTGACAACATCCGCATCAGGCGATCCCGCTGCCCCACATCATCGCGGCGCGAAATCACCTCCGCCAACTCTTCCAGCGACGCAATCGAGTGGCCCGCGCGAAAGCTGTCCACATGGGGCAGCATGGCAGCGATCCCGCGCGCCTTGGGCGCGAATTCATCCCAGCGCAACAACGGGTTGATCCAGATCAGGCGACGGGCGGACAGGTGCAGGCGCTGCATCTGACGGGCCAGCGCATCCGGATCGTCCCGGTCCAGCCCGTCGGTGATCAGCAGCACAACTGCCCCCTGCCCCAGTACCCGACGCGACCAATCGCGGTTGAAGGCCTCAAGGCAGGTCCCGATCCGCGTGCCACCTTCCCAATCCTGCGCCTCGGCCCCGGCAGCGCGCAGGGCCGTATCCACATCGCGGGTCGCCAGATGCCGGGTGATATTGGTCAGCCGCGTGCCAAAGGTAAACGCATGCACCCGCGCCCAACCCGCCCCCTTGGCATTGCTCACCGCATGCAGGAAATGCAGCACCACGCGGGAATACTGGCTCATCGAGCCAGAGATATCGCACAGCACCACAAGGTTGGGATAGCGCGGTTTCGGCGTTTTCCATTTCAGATCGCGCATCTCGCCGCCAAAGCGCATAGCGGCGCGCAGCGTGCGACCCGGGTCAACGCGCCCGCGCGCGGCGTGCCGGGCACGGCGGGAGGGCATGGGATCAATGGGCAGACGCATCCGGGCCAGCATCGCCTTGGCCTGCGCCATCTCGGCGGTGCTCATCTGCTCAAAATCAAGGGTTTTCAGCTTTTCCTCGGCAGAGGTGGTCAGTGAGGCGTCAATCTCGATCTCGGTGCCCTGCTCTTCTTCGTCCTCCGGAAGGTCGGGTGCGACGGCGCCATCCAGCAACGCCTCGGCAGCCCGTTTTTCCGCCGCCTGTGCCCCGCGATCCTCCTGCACCCCGCGCACGGCCGGCAGCATTGCGGCCATCATGTGCTCAAGATAACGCGGATCGCGCCAGTAGAGGCGAAAGATCTGGGCAAAGACCGCGCGGTGTTCGGGTCGCGAGACGAAACAGGCATGCAGCGTCCAGTAAAAGTCGCGCCGTTCGGTGAACCCTGCCGCATTGACGGCCTCGATGGCATCGATCAAACGTCCCGGTCCGATGGGAATTCCGGCACGGCGCAGCGCACGGGCAAAATGCATGATGTTCCCTGCAAGCTTGGGATCTTCAGGCAGTTCGAGCGGGGCGTATTCAGGCATGCGGACGTTCCAGATACGTACAAATTTCCTCCGCTGCGCTGCCCGCGGACAGGTCCGTAACGTCCAGCACGATGGCCGAAGCCGGAACAAACAAAGTCTGGCGACTTCGAATGGCTTTCAGCACGTCGCCATCCGTCAGCTTGGCACTTCCGGCCCGGGATGGGTCCGACAGACGGCGCTGATTTTCATCGATAGAAAGGTCCAACACAAACAGATGCAACGGTGCGTTTCGGTCGCGCGCAAGAGCAAGCGTGGGTTGGAAAAGGGGTTTCGCCGCTGGTTCATCCGCCAGAGCATCCGTCAAGACAATGGGCACATCGTTTGGTAGCCGACGCGCGTGGTCGAGGATGAGGTTTCGAACTTCTTCGCGCATGGCGATGCTTTCCGGCGTATCGCGGGCATAGAGTACCCGCGCAGCATCCAGCATCAGGTGATTGTGTATCAATCTCCCGCCCAAGCGTTCGGCTACACGCTGCCCAATTGGTTTTTTGCCCGCGCCAGGCCAGCCGCCGATATGGATCACGGGTGCGACGGACATCAGATCATGCAGGTTCCAGCGATGCCTTGGCCTCATCCAGAATGCGCTTGGCCTCGGACCCCTGCAGCTTCTGGATATCGTCCTGGTATTTCAGGATCGCGCCAAGCGTATCGGCGATCACTTCGGGACTGAGGGTTATGGCATCGAGCGCCAGCAGGCATTTGGCCCAGTCGATGGTTTCGGCGACCCCCGGTTTCTTGAACAGATCCTCCGTGCGCAGGCGCTGCACAAAGGCGACAACCTCCCGGCTGAGCGACTCTGACGCTTCGGGTGCGCGCGCCTGCAGGATGTCCATTTCGCGATCAAACCCGGGATAATCCACCCAGTGATAGAGGCAGCGGCGTTTGAGGGCGTCATGCACTTCGCGGGTGCGGTTGGAGGTCACGATGACGATGGGCGGCGCGGGCGCCTTGATGGTGCCAAGCTCGGGAATGGTCACCTGAAAATCCGACAGCGCTTCCAAAAGGAAGGCCTCGAACGGCTCATCCGTGCGGTCAAGCTCATCAATCAACAGCACCGGCGCGCCATTCTCATCCGGCTGCATCGCTTCGAGAAGCGGGCGCTTGATCAGGAATTCATCCGAAAACAACTCGGCCTGCAGCACCTTGCGATCTGACCCGCCCGCGGCTTCGGCAGTGCGGATGGCGACCATCTGGGCGGGGAAATTCCACTCGTACACGGCCGAGGACGCATCAAGCCCCTCGTAGCATTGCAACCGGATCAGCCGCCGCCCAAGGCCCGCGCTCAGCGCCTTGGCGATCTCGGTCTTGCCCACGCCCGCCTCGCCTTCGAGGAACAGAGGCCGTCCCAGCTTGAGGCTGAGAAACACAACCGTGCCGAGCGCGCGGTCGCAGACATAGCCCTGCTCGGCCAACATGGCCTGAACGGCATCAATCGAGGGGGGGAGAGTCATGGCCAGTCCTTCTTTGTCCCCAACCTGCATCACGCGGGCCGGGCGTCAAGCCCCGGACGCTGCCCATCGTTGACGGGATTCTGCGAAAATGTCATGCTGTGGCAACGAATTGGGCGCGAAAAAGCCCGCAACACCACACGAGGTTTCCGGCGCGTGCGCACGTGAGGCCCAAGCAGAGGCGGCACAGCATGTATCCCTTCCCGCGCCGCGCCATACTGCCCCGTAGATGAGCCACGTCGTCATCACCTCCGTGCGCAACGAGGCCGCATTTCTGCTCGAATGGCTGGCCCATCACCGCGCTGTAGGCGTCGATCATTTCGTTGTCTTTTCAAATGATTGCGATGATGGCACGGACGATCTGCTGGATCATCTGGCGGGCTTCGGCTGGCTGACCCATATGCGCAATGACGGCCCCTATGACAGCGCGGGCATCCAGTTCACGGCCCTGAAACGGGCCGCAAAACTGGACGTGGTGCGCGACGCCGACTGGATTCTGGTCATGGATGTGGACGAATTCGTCAACATTCACGCAGGCGATGGCACGTTCAGCGACCTGCACGCGGCCCTGCCGGAAGCGACGGCGATCACGTTGACGTGGCGGCTATTTGGTAACAACGGTCATGTGCGCTTCGAAGACCGCCCCGTGACCGAACTGTTTGACCGCGCAGCACCCGAGGTCCTGCACTGGCCATGGCGGGCGGCGATGTTCAAGACGCTCTACGCCAATGACGGCACGTACAAGAAACCGGGTGTGCATCGCCCGCGCGCCCCCGACCCCGACCGGATTGATGCGGCGCGCTGGTTTGACGGGCACGGGCGCGCCCTTGATCCGCAATTCCACACCAAACGGGTGTTCTCGAATTTCGGCCAACCCAATTACGGACTGGTGCAACTCAATCACTACCCCTTGGGCGCTGTGGAAAGCTATGTGGTCAAGGTGGATCGGGGCCGCGTGAACCGGACCGAGACGCTGGGGGCCGACTATTGGGTCGAACGGAATTTCAACGCGGTCGAGGATACTTCGATCCGACGCTATGACACCGGGCGCAACGCGCATCTGGGCACGCTGCGCGGCGATCCCACGCTGGTCGAATTGCATGCGGCTGGTGTGGCCTGGCGCAAGGCGCGTTTCGACACGCTGATGGAAGAAGAACCCAATCGCGCGCTTTTCGGGCGGCTCGTGATGACGCCGCCTGCCCGACCCCTGTCGGCACAAGCTGCGCAAATCCTGATGAGCTATGGGCGCAAGTCTCGCGAAAATCAGGACTAACTTGGCCAAAAGGCGCTTAAAACCGCCTGAAGTCTTCATATTTTCGCCGTATTGCCCATGTAGCAAGGGTTAAACCCGCGCGTGCAAGCTGCGGGATCATGAGGTATTGCGATGCAGGACGCAGACACAGTGTTTGACCCGGATCTGGCCGACTTGTCCAAAGACGAATGGATGAGCGAGATCGAAGCGGTCAGTGAGGAACACGGCTCTTTCGAACCGCTCGGAGACAAGCATTTTGCTGCCCATATCCGGCGCGGCGACACGCTGCTGGTCACCTTTGAAACCGTTCAGGGCATCCGCTCGCTTGCCAGCAATGCTGAACCGCTGGGCTGGACATTCGTGCGCCAGAACGGCTGGTCGCATCTTTGCATCGCCTCGGACGGCGATACCTGGTTTCGCGATGCGGACGTGATTGCCGAATTCGACGATTTGGTCGATGACGGGTTTTTCGATGAATTTGAATCTGTGCTGTTTTATGGCGCAGGCCCCTGTGGCTACGCGGCGGCGGCGTTCTCGGTTGCGGCCCCCGGAGCGCGCGTGCTGGCGATCCAGCCGCAGGCAACGCTTGATGCGCGCATCGCCGAATGGGACACCCGCTTTGCCGAGATGCGGCGCACCGATTTTACTGCCCGCTATGGCTATGCACCGGACATGCTGGATGCCTGCGATGCGGCATATGTGATCTATGACCCCGTAGAACAACTCGACGCGATGCATGCCACGCTCTTTGCCACTGCCGGGGCGACTCCCTTGCGGATGCGCAAGATGGGCGGCGCGCTGCAGGGCGATCTGATCCGCATGCGCATTCTGACCCCGCTGATCCTCGAGGCGGCGGCAGGCACTCTGGATGCCGACAAATTCGCCAGCCTCTACCGGGCGCGGCGCAGTTATTTGCCCTATCTGCGGCGGCTCATGGGCACGCTTGATGGGGCCAGACGCACGGACCTCACCTACCTTCTGACGCGCAATGTGACATCGCGGATGAAAGCCCCCCGCTTCCAGCGCCGCATGGACGAAATCGAAGCGCAACGCGCCGACAGCCAACCGAACGGTGAAAACGGCATGGCAGAGGCCGACGAGGGCTAGAAACGCGCCTGCCCCCCGTGCTAACGCGCGGGGCATGAGTACCCTCACCATTGCCCGCCCCGACGACTGGCACCTGCACCTGCGCGATGGCGCAATGATGCGCGCCGTCCTGCCCCACAGCGCCCAGCATTTCGCCCGCGCCATCATCATGCCCAATCTGGTGCCCCCGGTGGTGACAAGCGCGCAGGCCATGGCCTATCGCGACCGCATCCTCGCAGCCTTGCCAGAGGGCATGGCGTTCGAGCCCTTGATGACACTCTATCTGACCGAAGACACCGACCCCGATGATGTGGCCGCGGCCCATGCCAGCGGGCTGGTCAAGGCGGTCAAGCTCTACCCTGCTGGGGCCACCACCAACTCGGCCTCTGGCGTGGCGGATTTTGGGAAAATCCGCGCTACGCTCGACCGGATGGCGGACATCGGACTGCCGCTTTGCGTTCATGGCGAAGTGACGGACGCAGACATCGACATCTTTGATCGCGAGGCGGTGTTTATCGACCGGGTGCTCGACCCGTTGCGGCGCGCCACGCCGGGCCTGCGCGTGGTCATGGAACATATCACCACCTCTGACGCGGTGGACTATGCGCGTGCGCAAGGTGACGATCTCGGGGCCACAATCACCGTTCAGCACCTGATGCTCGATCGCAATCACATGCTGGTGGGGGGCATTCGGCCCCACTATTACTGCCTTCCCATCCTGAAACGCGGCAGCCACCGCGCCGCGCTTGTCGCCGCCGCGACAGGCACGGACACCCGCTTCTTTCTGGGCACCGACAGCGCGCCCCATGCCACCGACACCAAGGAAAACGCCTGCGGTTGCGCGGGCTGTTTCACCGCACCCATCGCCCTGTCCTGCATCGCCGAACTGTTCGACGAAGCGGGCGCGCTCGACCGGCTCGAGGCGTTCACCTCGCTCAACGGGCCCGCGTTTTATGGCCTGCCACCCAATACCGAGCAGATCACACTGACCAAGGGCGCCCCGATCATCATTCCGGACCCCGTGCCAACCGACAGCGGCACGGTCACCGTCTTTGACCCCGGTCGGCCTGTGCACTGGCAGGTCCAATAACTTCTCTGTTTCAAAAAAATCCCCGCCGGAGGCTCCCGCACCAACCACCGGCCCGCACATCCGAAAGACAAGCGCCATGATCCCCACAAGCTACCCCACCCCCGAAGAAATGGCGCGCCTGACCGCGCGGATGCTGCTTGAGATCAAGGCTGTGCATTTCAACGCGGCCGAGCCATTCACGCTGGCCTCGGGCCTGCCCTCTCCCACCTATATTGACTGCCGCAAGCTGATCAGCCACCCGCGCATCCGCGCCACTTTGATGGACTTCCTGACAGTGACCATAATGCGCAATGCCGGGTTCGAGGCGTTTGACAATATCGCGGGTGGCGAGACGGCAGGCATCCCCTTTGCCGCCCTCGTGGCCGAACGGATGGGCCTGCCAATGACATACGTGCGCAAGAAACCAAAAGGATACGGGCGCAACGCACGGATCGAGGGCGACATGAGCGAAGGCCAGCGGGTGCTGCTGGTGGAGGATCTGACCACGGACGGGGGCTCGAAACTCAGCTTTGTGGATGCGATCCGCGAGACCGGGGCGACGTGCGGACACACGGCGGTGATCTTTTACTACGGCATCTTCCCCGAGACGGAAAAGACGCTGGGCGATCACGGTGTGGCCCTGCACCACCTGTGCACATGGTGGGATGTTCTGGCCGAAGCGCGCGCCAGCGACGCCTTTGACGAGGCAACCCTGAGCGGGGTCGAGGAATTCCTGAACGATCCGCGCGGCTGGCAGGCCGCCCGAACTTAAGGTGCAACGCTGGATGTTTGTCAGGTCCGCCTGACACCCTGTGGACGAAGCGTGGATAGTTTCAAGGAATCTGTGGATAACGCGGATGTGGACGGTCTGTGTATAAGACGATTCGATGACGGTCGCCTTGCGTGATGTCGTGACAGGCCCGAATTTTGATACTATATGTTGTAGGGCGTTTGGGGCTGGACAGACTTATCTACCGGCTTATCCCCGGTTTTTTCCAGATAGCCGTGCGGCCCGCGCTGTGACACCTCACGGCGTCAGCGGTGACACATAATAACGAGCAGGGACCGGGGTCATGAACGAGATCGCAGCGATCAATCCAACAGGTGTGTCGGTTCAGGATGCCGAGACAATGCCGCACTCGACAGAGGCTGAACAACAGCTCCTGGGTGCGATCCTGACGAACAATGACATCTATGATCGGGTCGCGTCGATCATCGGGCCTAGCCACTTTTATGACCCCGTCCATGCCCGCATTTTCGAGATCGCCTCGGCCCGTATCGCCAAGAACAATCTCGCCAGCCCCGTGACGCTCAAGGCGTTCATGGAGGATGACGAAGGCCTCAAGGAACTGGGCGGCCCCGCCTATCTCGCCCGTCTGGCCGGTGCCGCGATCAGCGCCTATGCGGTGCGTGATTATGCGCAGATCATCTATGACCTTGCCGTGCGCCGCGACCTGATCCAACTGGGGCGCGACATCAGCACCAAGGCGGCCAAGGTCGATGTGGCCTCTGAACCGAAAGAACAGATTGTCGAGGCCGAACAGGCGCTTTACAAACTCGCCGAACAGGGCACGTCAGAGGGTGGTTTTCAAAGTTTTCTCAAGGCGGTAACGGACGCTGTTAATGTCGCAAACGCCGCCTATCAGCGCGAGGGCGGCCTTGCCGGCATCTCGACCGGTCTGATCGACATGGACAAAAAGCTGGGCGGCTTGCACTCGTCTGACCTGTTGATCCTCGCCGGGCGTCCCTCGATGGGCAAGACGTCGCTGGCCACCAATATCGCCTTCAACATCGCCAAAAGCTACAAGCGCGGGGTCAAACCCGACGGGTCCGAGGGCGCTATTGAAGGCGGCGTTGTCGGCTTTTTCTCGCTGGAAATGAGCGCCGAGCAGCTCGCCGCGCGCATCCTGTCCGAAGCCGCCGAAGTGCCCAGCGAACAGATCCGGCGCGGGGATATGACCGAGGTGGAATTCCGACGCTTTGTCGAGGCGGCAAAAGCGCTCGAGGCCTGCCCACTTTATATCGACGACACCGCCGCCATCCCCATTGCCCAACTGGCCGCGCGTGCCCGGCGCCTCAAACGGACCCACGGGCTGGACGTGCTGATCGTGGACTATTTGCAGCTGGTGCGCGGCGTTGCCGAAAACCGGGTGCAGGAGATCGGTGAGATTTCCATGGGCCTCAAAGCCATCGCCAAGGAACTCAACATCCCGGTCATCGCCCTGTCCCAGCTGTCGCGTCAGGTCGAAAACCGCGAAGACAAGCGCCCGCAACTGAGCGATCTGCGCGAATCGGGCTCCATCGAGCAGGACGCCGACGTGGTCATGTTCGTGTTCCGCGAAGAATATTACAAAGAGCGTGAAAAGCCCGGCGATCACGATCTGGAGGCCATGGCCAAATGGCAGGAAGAGATGGAGCGTCTGCACCAGCGCGCCGAAGTCATCATCGGCAAGCAGCGCCACGGTCCCATCGGCACGGTCGATCTGTCCTTTGAGGGCCGCTTTACCCGCTTTGGCAATCTTGTGCAGCCCTGGCAGCAGGGTGGGCGCGAGGAAGACGTCGGGTTTTAACGTCACATCGCGGTCTTTTGGGGGCTCTGCCCCCGGCCTTTGGCCTCCCCCGGGATTTTTTGAAATCAGAGAAGAGGGACTGGGCGCACTTCGGGCGCACCCGAGTGGTCTGACCCAACTGTGACTGGACAGGTGCCGCTGGCTCTGGCCCACTGGCTGCATGCTCCGCCTGTCTTTCCTGTTGATCCTGATCTGCGCCCTGCCCCTGCGTGCACAAGAGCGTGTCGAGGTCGATGTCGAGCTGTTTCTGGCGGTCGATGTCAGTCGCTCCATGCAGCCGTTCGAGCTTGAGATTCAACGCCGGGGCTATGCCGCCGCCCTGACCAGTGACGAAGTGCAGGCCGCGATCGCGGGTGGGTTGCTCGGGCGCATTGCGATCACTTACGTGGAATGGGCCGGGGCCTACAATCAGCGCGTCATCGTGCCCTGGACCCTGCTGGAAAGCCCCGAACAGGCGACCCAGATCGCTGGGCAAATCACAGCCAATTTTGACGACGCCCTCAGCCGCACCTCGATTTCCGGCGCGCTGGACTATGCCGCCGCCTCGATTGAGGCCAACCGCTTTGACGGGTTGCGCCGGGTGATCGACATATCGGGTGACGGGCCCAACAACATGGGTGATCCCGTCACTCGCGCCCGCGACCGCGTGCTGGCGCAAGGCATGACGATCAACGGGTTGCCGCTGATGACGCAGGACGATTCCTTCACCTCGCGCTTTAACATTGAGGATCTGGACGCCTATTACACTGCCTGTGTGATCGGCGGCACCGGCGCCTTTGTTCTGCCCGTCACCGATTGGGCCGAGTTCGAAAAGGCCGTGCGGCGCAAGCTCGTGCTGGAAATCGCGAGCGTACCGCACCCCCGCGAACGGGTCTGGCACGCGCAAAGCACCGGCGCCTATGACTGCCTGATTGGCGAGAAAATCTGGGACAGGAACCGCGACCTCTTTGCCATTCCCTGAACCGCGCCGCCCCCCACACGGATCAATTCCCCCTTGACGCTGCTCCGCGCGACGCCAACAACACGGCCATGACATCTGCAACCCTGACCATCGACCTCGGCGCTGTCGTGCGCAACTGGCGCGCCCTTGATGCAATGAGCGAGGGTGAAACCGGCGCCGTGGTCAAGGCTGACGCCTATGGCTTGGGCGCCGCCCCTGTCGGACAAGCCTTGCGGGATGCAGGCGTGCGCAACTTTTTCGTGGCCACCGCAGGCGAAGGCATGATCCTGCGCGATGCCATCGGCCACGGCCTTCGGATCTATGTGTTTTCCGGGCATATGGAGGGCGACACGGATGACATTCGCGCCGCGAGCCTCACCCCCCTGCTCAACTCGGTCGACCAGATGCTGCGCCATGTCGAGGCGCTGCCCGGCGCGCCCTTTGGCATCCAGCTTGACACCGGCATGAACCGGCTGGGGATGGAGCCTGCTGAATGGTCCGCGGTGCGCGACATCGCCATTGCCCAGCGCCCGGCCCTGATCATGTCGCACCTGGCCTGCGCGGATGAGCCTGATCATGCGATGAACACCCAGCAACTCGAGGCCTTCCGCGCCATGACGGACGGCATCGACATCCCCCGCTCGCTGGCCGCGACTGGAGGGACTTTGCTGGGCACCAAATACCACTTTGACATGACGCGCCCCGGCGTGGGCCTCTATGGCGGACTGCCATTTGTCGATGCCGAACCGGTGGTCACCCTCGATCTGCCGGTGATCCAGGTGCGCGAGGTGCCACAAGGCGAAACCGTGGGCTATGCCAACGGCTGGACAGCGCAGAAAGACAGCCGGATCGCCACCGTCTCGGGGGGCTATGCCGACGGGCTGATCCGCGCCATGGGCGGCAAGGCGGCCCTTTATGCCGGCGATACGCGCTGCCCCGTGGTGGGGCGTGTGTCGATGGACCTGATCACTGCGGATGTGAGCGCGTTGGCGCAGGACCCGACCAGCCTTCAATTGATGGGCCGCCACCAGTCGGTGGACACCGTGGCCGACGCCGCAGGCACAATCGGCTATGAAATCCTCACGCAACTGGGTCAGCGCTACGGGCGGACCTTGCTGGCATGACATTTCTTGCAGCCATCGGGAGGCTCGCCCTGGGCCTGCTTGCGGCCATCGGTCGGGTGAGCATGTTTGGCGGGCGCACCCTGTCACATATGCTGCGCCCCCCCTTCTATCCTCGGGAATTCGCCCTCGCCCTGCTCAATATCGGCTGGCTGTCGCTGCCCGTGGTCGGGCTCACCGCGATCTTCACGGGCGGTGCACTGGCGCTGCAAATCTACGCAGGTGGCGCACGCTTCAACGCCGAGGCCGTCGTGCCCCAGATCGTCGCCATCGGCATGGTGCGCGAACTTGGCCCTGTCCTTGTCGGCCTGATGATTGCGGCGCGCGTCACCTCCTCCATCGCGGCCGAGATCGCGACGATGAAGGTGACCGAACAGATCGACGCGTTGGTCACGCTCTCCACCCACCCGATGAAATACCTCACCGCCCCGCGTGTGCTGGCCGCCACGCTTGTTGTCCCGCTACTGGTCGCAGTGGGCGACGTGATCGGCATCTTCGGCGGCTACGCAGTCGCCACCGGTACACTGGGTTTCAACGCCGCGGCCTATATCCAAAACACCGTCGATTTCCTCGAACTGCGCGACATCACCTCAAGCCTCGCCAAAGGGGCCGTGTTCGGGTGTATCGCGGCACTCATGGGCTGCTATTTCGGCATGAACTCGGGCCGCGGCGCCCAGGGCGTGGGGCGCGCCACCAAAGGGTCGGTCGAGGCCGCCGCCGTCCTGATCCTCGCAGCCAATTTCGTGCTCACGGGGGTGTTCTTTTCACTATGACACCCCTTTCATTGTTCCCCAAATATGCCCGCCGGAGGCACCCGCGCCCGGCAAAAGGCACGCCCAGATGATCACGCTCGACAACGTCCACAAATCCTTCGGCGACAACCACGTGCTGCGCGGGGTCAACCTGCACGTGGCCAAGGGGACGTCGATGGTGATCATCGGCGGCTCAGGTACGGGCAAGTCGGTGGCGATCAAATCGGTGCTCGGCCTTGTCACGCCGGACAGCGGCACAATCACCGTGGACGGCGCAGACGTGACCAAGGCCGATCGTGACGCATTTCTGGCCCGCTTCGGCATGCTGTTTCAAGGGGCAGCACTTTTTGATTCCCTGCCCGTCTGGCAGAACGTCGCCTTCCGCCTGCTGCGCGGCAGCCTCGCGCGCCCCAAGGCCGAGGCCCGCGACATCGCCATCGAGAAACTGCGCCGGGTGGGGCTCAATCCGGACGTGGCCGACCGCCTGCCTGCCGAACTGTCGGGTGGTATGCAAAAGCGCGTGGGCCTTGCGCGCGCCATCGCCGCCAATCCGGAAATCATCTTCTTTGACGAACCCACCACCGGGCTGGACCCGATCATGGCGGGCGTCATCAACGACCTGATCCGCGAGATCGTGACGGAAATGGGCGCCACCACCATGACGATCACCCATGACATGTCCTCCGTGCGCACCATTGCCGATCATGTGTCCATGCTGCATGGCGGCGTAATCCGCTGGACAGGCCCCGTCAGCAAAATGGACAATGCGAACGATCCATATGTCGATCAATTCATCCACGGACGCGCCACCGGTCCAATCGAGGCGGTGCGCTAACGGGTCGGCGGGTGGGCGCCTTTGCCGTCAGGCAAACAGAGCCACCCGGCGGCCAGAACAAGGGCCTGACACATGCACCGCTGGATCAACCTGAGCCTGCTTCTCCTCTTCCCGCTGTCCTGGGTCGCGCCACTCATGCGCGCCGGGCTTCTGCCCCTCTTTGGGCTCAGCGAAATCTCGGTGATGACCGGGCTGCACTCGCTCTGGGACTCCGACATCTTCCTTGCGCTTATCGTCGCACTCTTTGCGCTCATCGCCCCCTTTCTCAAGACCATCGCGCTGGCGCTGATCCACTGGAACCGGCTCGACTCACGCTACACACCCATCCTTGGCGTGCTTGGCAAACTGGCCATGGCCGACATCTTTCTGATCGCGCTCTACATCACGCTGGCCAAGGGCGTTGGCGTGGGGCGACTCGAAACCGCATGGGGGCTCTACCTGTTCACCGCCTGCATCCTCGCCTCGATCTGGGTCAGTTGGCGCACGGAACAATTGGCCAAAAAGACCCGCATTGATGACGAAACGGAAACAAAAATCGAACCGAATTAACTAAAATTGATCACCACCCCGCATTCCGCGGACATTTTACATTGCCGATCAACAGGTTGCGGCTGTACTTTTAGGTTCATGTAAATGTCTTCTGGGGGGAAGGCCTGTGAACGATTTCAAGTCCATGATGCGTGTTTGCATCGCTCTGATGCAACGGCTGTCGCTGGTACTTTTCGCAGCACTTGCCTTTTGCCTTGTCACTCTGACAATGTTGGCGACCTTCGGGGCCGTGCCCTGGGTCACGCTGCCGCTCGAATGGAACGGGGCGGCGATCCCTGCTGCGGGGATCTATGCGCAGGTTGGCCTCACCCTTTTTGCCCTTTCCTTATGCTTTTTCCTGCCTGCCAACTGGCGGATGATGCGGCTGGAGGATTCCCACCGCCGGTTCGAATTGGGCGTGAATGACATCACCCGCGCCTATCACGCCGCCCATGCCGCCGACCGCGACGGCGTGTTTCGCACCGAGGACGCCTTTGACGACATGCGCGACCGGATCGGTTACATGCGCGACCACCCTGATCTGGGGCGGCTCGAGCCTGAAATCCTCGACCTGGCGGCCAAGATGTCCTTTATCAGCCGCGATCTGGCCGAGGCCTATTCGGATGAGCGCATCAGCCGCGCCCGCTCTTTTCTCAAGGAACGGGAATACGAGATCGACCGGTTCAATGACCGCCTCGCCCATGCCAAGGCAATCCAGTCCGAATTCTCCACATGGATCACCCGGATCGAGCTGGATGAAAACGTGGCCCGCGCACAGGTCGAACGGCTGCTGGACGAGCTGGAAACCATGCTGCCCGAACTGAACAAGCCGCACGCCCCCGTGGCCGCGATTCAAGGCACCGCCAAGGTCACACAGCTGCCCAAACGCGCCGAATAGGGCTTTACCCCACACCAGTGCGCTGGCACTTCTTGGCTCATGGCCAAGTCACCCTCCTTTTCCTGCTCCGCCTGCGGGTCTTCCTTTACCAAGTGGTCCGGGCGCTGCGATGGCTGTGGCGAGTGGAACACGATTTCCGAAGACACCGGCCTGTCGGTCGGGCCGGGCAGCAAATCTCTGGGCTCAAAGCGTGGCGCAGGCATCACCCTGTCCGATCTGCGCACCGAAGAGGCGCCGCCGCCGCGCACCCCGGCAGGCATGGCCGAGCTTGACCGCGTGCTTGGCGGGGGCCTTGTCCCGGCTTCCGCCATTCTGGTGGGCGGCGACCCCGGCATCGGCAAATCCACGCTCCTCCTACAGGCCGCCGCGCAATTCGCCCGCCAAGGCCTCAAAACCATCTATGTCAGCGGCGAAGAGGCGAGCGCACAGGTGCGCATGCGCGCCCAGCGCCTCGGCCTTGGGGACGCGCCCGTGCAACTGGCCGCCGACACCAACCTGCGCAATATCCTGACCACTCTCGAAACCGAAGCCCCCGGCCTTGCCATTATCGACTCGATCCAGACCATGTGGCTCGACACGGTGGACAGCGCGCCCGGCTCCGTATCTCAGGTGCGCGCAGCGGCCCATGAACTCACCACCTTCGCCAAGCGCAAAGGCGTCAGCGTCGTCCTTGTCGGCCACGTCACCAAGGAAGGGCAGATCGCAGGCCCGCGCGTGGTCGAACACATGGTCGACACCGTGCTCTATTTCGAAGGGGAACGCGGCCACCAGTTCCGAATCTTGCGCGCAGTCAAGAACCGCTTTGGCCCCGCCGAGGAAATCGGCGTGTTCGAAATGACCGGCGCAGGCCTCGCCGAGGTCACCAACCCCTCGGCCCTGTTCCTGTCCGAACGCGGCACGCCCTCACCCGGCTCTGTTGTTTTTGCCGGGATCGAAGGCACGCGGCCCGTCTTGTGCGAATTGCAGGCACTTGTCGCCCCGACACCGCATTCCCAACCAAGGCGCACCGTCGTCGGATGGGATGGCGGGCGGTTGGCGATGATCCTCGCCGTGCTTGAGGCGCGCTGCGGCATCCCTTTTGCCGGGCTTGATGTCTATCTCAACGTTGCGGGGGGGATGAAAATCTCGGAACCCGCCGCCGATCTGGCCGTGGCCGCCGCCCTTTTGTCAGCGCGCGAAGACAGCGCGCTGCCCGCAGATACGGTGGTTTTTGGCGAAATCAGCCTGTCTGGTGCGCTGCGACCCGCCCCTCAGACCGAAAACAGGTTGAAAGAAGCCCAAAAACTTGGTTTTGCATCTGCCATTGCCCCAAAAGGAGGCAAAGCCTATGGATCGCAAGGTATGGCGCTCAACCTGATGAGCGATCTGACCGGGTTCGTGGGTGAGGTATTTGGCGCGGGCTGACGGCGTCTTTGATTGCGCGGGGGAGGCCCCGCCACGGGCAGAATAAAGGAAAAGAACCATGGAAGGGTTCACCATCATTGACGGCATCGTGGCCGCGGTCATCATCCTGTCGGCCCTCTTGGCCTACGGGCGCGGCATTGTGCGTGAGGCCATGGCCATCGCGGCCTGGATCGCGGCGGCCATCCTCGCCTTTCTCTTTGCGCCGCGGGTCGAACCGCTGGTGCGCGAAATCCCGGTGATCGGCGATTTCCTTGCGGACAGTTGCGAGCTCAGCATCATCGGGGCCTTCGCCCTCGTCTTTGCCGTGGCGCTGATTATCGTGTCGCTGTTCACACCGCTGTTTTCGTCCCTTGTGCAACGCTCTGCCCTTGGGGGCATCGATCAGGGACTTGGGTTCCTCTTTGGCGTGGCGCGCGGCGTATTGCTGGTGGCGATCGCTTTCTTTGTCTACGACACGGTGATCACCGGGCAGGAATACACCATCGTGGACGAAAGCCGCTCGGCCGCCGTATTCGGGCGCTTTTCCGGCCAGATCGAAGAGCAGAACCCCGAGCAGGCGCTTGGCTGGATCACCGCACAATACGAAACCCTCGTGGGGGCCTGTGCGCCTTAATTCATACTTAACAAACCACTAACTCGCCCCGTTCTGACCGTTTCGGGACCATGAGCGACCCATAGAAGACCCTCGGAGATTTGTCTGAGGACCCGCTATGGTCGCCCGCACCTTTGCCGCTTTCGACAGTGAAAGCCTCGTCGTTCAATCCAGCTCATCCGCTGGAATCGTCGGCAATCCGATCATCAACAACTCCGACACCCCAGATGGCACCGTGTTCACCTTTGACGGCAGTGCGGCGCAGAATGTGACGCTGGATGACACCTCGGGCAGCGTGGACACGTTCGAGGACGACCAGTCGGGCGGGCACACCATCACCGATGGCGCAGGCCTCGTGTCCAATGGCAACGGGGTCGAGGCGGAATCGATCATCCGCATCCGCGCGCTCGACATCGACGGCAGCGAAACCGGCCCGATTATCGAACTGACGGTGTTTTCCCAGAACGGAGTCACCGGCAATGTCTGGGGCTTTGCCACCGACACCGCCCTTCAGGACGGGGTGTCTTATGTCAAAGTCAGCGGCAGCAATATCGGCTCGACCGGCTACAATGATTTCATCCCCTGCTTTGGCCCCGACACCCTGATCGACATGGCCACAGGCCACAGGCGCGTCGGCGACATCCGTGTGGGTGATGCGGTCATGACGCTTGAACACGGCCCCCAACCGGTGCGCTGGATCGGGCGCACCACCGTGCGTGGCTATGGCGCGCTGGCCCCGGTGCGGATCGCGCCCGGCGCCTTGGGCAATGACACAGAACTCACTGTGTCGCAGGAACACCGCATGTATTTCGACGATGATCTGTCCGAATATCTGTTTGGCTCGGGCCGCGTGCTGATCGCGGCCAAGCATTTGTGCGGCTTGCCGGAGGTGTCCATCGCGCCCTGCCCGGCCATCGAATACACTCATTTCATGTTTGATCGTCATCAGATCGTCTTTGCCAACGGCGTCCCGAGCGAAAGCTTCTTTCTGTCCGAACTGTCCATGAAAGGCCTTAGTCCCGGCCCCATGGATGAGCTGTTGTCGCTGTTCCCGTCTCTGTCCCAGGCCAAGCGCGACTTTGGCCCGACTGCGGCCACGGCCTTGAAACGCCACGAGGCGTCCTTGTGGTGTCAATACGCGCACGCAGCCTAGGAACCGCGCAAATCCTAACGCGTTAGGTACGATTCGCGGCGAGCGACTCGGTACGGCCTTTGTCCGTACGTGGCGGCGTCTTGGTAAACACCCGGTTAATCGCGTGGCCCCTGCGTGCAAAGTGCGCTCCCCCTCGGACCCACTGGCAACCATGGCGAAACAGAGCCTGCCTATGGCCCCCGTTGTGACGAAAAAGCGGCGGATTTGTGATGCGTTCTTGGTGGCAGATCACAACCAACCCAGCCTGAACGGAGACACACAATGTTCCTCAACCATGACGCCGCATTCACCACGTTCACCCCTGCCATCCAGCCCAACCAGCCCGATCACACCGCGACCCTCAGTGCCCAGACCCGGCTGGAAACGCCGCGCGGCTGGGCCAGTCTCGACGCCCTTTGTGTCGGTGATTCAGTGGCCACGTTGGACGGCGGATTTGCACGGATCACGGCCATCACCCATCCCAAACGGCGCGCCCCTCTGGTGCAGGTGCCCGGTGGCGTGCTGTCGACCTGTTCTGATATTTCCCTGCCTGCGGATGCCCATGTGGCGCTGACCCCGCCAGCACGCTGGTCGCAAGCCCCCGTCGTGTCTGTGCCGATCAAGGCGCTGAGCGGATGGAACGGCATTCGCCCGACCCTGTTTGCGGGTCCCGACCTTGCCACCCTGCATTTCGAGGACGAAGAGATGATCTATGCCCAGAGCGGGCTGCTGATCCACGCCTTTGACACCCGCGCCGAGGGCTTCTTTCAGACGCTCAACTACGGTGACACGCGCGCACTTCTCGCACTTATGGATGGCACAATGCCCGCACCCGACGCCGCCGCGGCGTGATCTGAGCGCCGGGTTGGGTTGCCCGTGTGATCAGGATGGCCGGGATGGGTTTCCCCCGGCCCATCCTGCACCTCGCACCCCTACCACTGACACCGGATCAGACGCAGCGTGCCGGATCGACCCGGCGGACACCGAGGCCCACCACCCGGATCACGACGCGAGACGCTGCGACACCCGAGCAGACATAGACCCCTCATCCATGCCCGCGCCCTGACCCGCCGAAAACTGCCCGATCAACCGTTGAATATGGCGCGCATTTTCCTGAACGGTTTCCGCCATCCGCTCGTTTTCCATCAAGGACGTCTTTTGCTGACCCAGGGTCGCACCAATCTTTTCAAGGGCGGCCGAGACATCCTGCAACCGCGTCACCTGCTGGGCCGACCGCTCGGACGTCTTGAGCACATCATCCGAAACCCCGTGAATATTGTCATGAATATCCCCCAGAAATTTCGCACAGCGGCTGACATTTTGGGACACCCGCGTCACGCCGGCGCTGTTCTTGGACATCAGATCATTGATCGCATTCGCCGTTGTATCCGACCGTTTGGCGAGATCGCGGATTTCGCTGGCCACAACGGCAAATCCGCGCCCCGCATCGCCTGCACGGGCCGCCTCGACTCCGGCATTGAGCGCCAGCAAGTTGGTCTGAAACGACACACCCTTGATCGTGTCGTTCATCGCCGCCAGTTGCCTGCCGACTGTTTCGACATCGTTCATCGCGGAAATCACGTCATCCATCGCCGCGCGCCCTTCCTGGGTACGGGTAACGGCGACACGGGTCTGCGCGGAATTGGCTTCGCTGACTTGCGTGGTTTGCTGGGACAGGGTCAGCACGTCCGCTGCCGCCGCACTTGTCCGCTCGATCGAGTCGGTGTTGGTGCGAATTCCGTCCGACATCTGCCGCACCCGCACATCCAGATCACCCGACAGCACATCAAGGTCCTGCCCGATCCGCGCGCAACTCGATATCAGGTGCTGCAACACTTCGAGCGTGCCGTTGAACCGCGTCGCCACACCGCCAAAGGCGCTGCCTGCGGGCAGATTGATGCGCGCGGACAAGTTCCCTGCCGCAAGGCTTTCCAGACCGGAAATCAGTTGCTGAACTGCCAGATGGCGCTCTGTCACATCCGTCGCTACCTTGATGACACCGTTCACCTTGCCCGCGCTGCAGCGCACCGGCGCATAGGTCGCCTGCAGCCAGACCGAGCGTCCGCCCTTGCCGATCCGGTGATATTCGCTGTCACAACTGCGCCCGGCCCGCAGATCATCCCAAAACGCCGCATAGTCCGCCGATTCGGCGACGCCGGGTGGCGCAAACATCGCGTGTTTCTGCCCTTTGATCTCGTCCAGACGATAGCCCATGCAGTCCAGAAACAGATCGTTGGCATCCAGAATCGTGCCGTCCGTGCTGAATTCAATCACCGCCTGCGAGGCGCGCACCATGCGGGCCAGAATCCTGTCGCGAAATGCCGCGTCGTCAGTGCCAGAGAGTTCATTACTCATTTCGAATCGTGCGCCCCGCATGTTGGTCGCTTCAATTCTGGCCAGTTTGAGTTAACCGAGGGTCAATGATGCCGCACAACCCGTTATTTTTGACCTGCGGGCGTGACTCCTTTTGGCTGGCACAGTATCAGGCAGTACGTTTGATGGTTCGAAAGGCTGCCGCCCTTGACTGATTCACACATCTGGCCTTCCCACCCTTTCGATTTTGATGCCGCCGCCGCGTTGGGAGACAGCGACAAGCTCAAGGAAGAATGCGGCATATTCGGTGTTCTGGGCACCATGGACGCCGCCAATTTCGTGGCCCTTGGCCTGCATGCGCTGCAACATCGCGGACAAGAGGCAGGCGGCATCGTCTCCTACGATCCAAACCACGGTTTCAACTCTGCCCGCCGCTTTGGCTATGTGCGCGACAACTTCACCTCGCAAAAAGTGATGGAAACGCTTCCCGGCGCTCTGTCCATTGGCCACGTGCGCTATTCCACGACCGGCTCCAAAGGGCAGACGGCGATCCGCGACGTCCAGCCGTTTTTCGGCGAATTTGCCATGGGCGGGGCCGCGATTGCCCATAATGGCAACATCACCAATGCCGACGCGCTGCGGCGCGAGCTGATCGAGCGTGGCTCGATCTTTCAGTCCTCATCAGACAGCGAATGCATCATTCACCTGATGGCCCGCAGCCTGCAACGCAGCATTCCCGAGCGTATGGAAGACGCCCTGCGCCGGGTCGAAGGGGCCTTTTCCATTGTCGCGATGACCCGCACCAAGCTGATCGGTGTGCGCGATCCCTTGGGTGTGCGTCCACTGGTGCTGGGCAAATTGCCCACGGGCTATGTGCTCAGCTCGGAAACCTGCGCGCTCGACATCATCGGCGCCGAATTCGTGCGCGAAATCGAACCGGGCGAAATGGTGGTGATCACCGACAAGGGCATCGAAAGCCACACCCCCTTCCGCCCCAAGAAATCCCGCTTTTGCATCTTTGAACACGTCTATTTCAGTCGCCCCGACAGTATCCTCGGCGGCCGTTCCGTCTATGAGACCCGCGAGGCCATCGGGCGGGAGCTGGCCAAGGAAGCCCCGGTGGACGCCGATCTGGTCTGCCCTGTGCCCGACAGCGGCACCCCTGCGGCCATCGGCTATTCGCTGGAATCGGGCATTCCCTACGCCATGGGCATCATCCGCAACCAGTACATGGGCCGCACCTTCATCGAGCCGACCGAGCAGATCCGCAACATGGGTGTGCGCCTGAAACTCAACGTCAACCGCGCCCTGATCAAGGGCAAGCGGGTGATCCTCGTGGACGATTCCGTGGTGCGCGGAACCACCTCGCGCAAGATCAAGGAGATGATCCTCGATGCAGGTGCCGCCGAGGTCCACTTCCGCATCGCCTCCCCTCCCACCGCATGGCCGTGCTTTTACGGGGTGGACACGCCGCAGCGCGAAAAACTGCTGGCCGCCACCATGTCCGAAGAGGAAATGACCGAGCATCTGGGCGTAGACAGCCTCAAGTTCATCTCGCTCGACGGGCTTTACCGCGCCGTGGGCGAGGCCAAGGGGCGCGACAACGACAGCCCGCAATATTGCGACGCCTGTTTCTCTGGTGAATACCCCGTTGAACCGGCAGACCAGATCGAAAAGGGCTTTGAGATGAAGGCGGCGGAATAGGCTGCTGCCATCGTCTGACAACAATGCGGGGTAGGTGTCGGTCATGGATCATCAGATCAACCCCGTCCTCCAGGTCATCTACAACTGGCCCGCATGGGCCGCTGACATGGCGCTTGCGGTACGCGCAGAGTGGCGGCAGACGGCCACAGCACTCGACCTGCCCCCACTTGATGAATCCCTGAAATGGGGCGAACCGGCCTGGCGTCCGCGCAAGGGCGGCACGACGCTCCGGATGAGCTGGAGAGGCGATGCAGATGGTCTGGGCGTCTACATGGATTGCAAGACGGACCTGTGCGCACGCATGCAATCCGACTTTCCGGCCGCCTTTCGCTACGCCGCACCCCGGGCGCTGTTCCTGCAACCGGACGCCGAATTGCCCCAAGACGCCCTGCGCCATCTCGCCAAAATGGCCTTTCGCTACAAACGCGTTCTGCCCACCTCGTAAATTTCTTTCACGACCCCGCGAATAAAACCCCCGTCCAAGATGTTTCCTCCTTGAACCGGGCCAGGACAGGCCCAGAGGATTTACATCGAAAGGACGATGCAATGCCCATCAAACTCCTCGGCGAAAACTTTCCCGGAAACGTCGACGAAATGCTGGCCAACCGCGCGCTCAGCGTGGTCTTCAACACATTTGTCATCAAGACCGCAGGGCCGAACGCCGCCGCCAAGCTCAGCTTTATCGACGAAAACCCCAAGGGCTATAAGATTTACACCGAGTTCCTCGCGCCCGATGCGAGCACGCGCATTCAACTGGATGGGCAGTTGAAAGGGGCACTCGACAAGATCATGGCCGGCGCACAAAGCGAAGCCGCCTCCAAGCTTGACGTGATGGGACGGGTCCTGAACAAGGAATTCCGCGACCTGTTCAACAAGCGCCTGCTGGGCGCGTTCTACGACACGCGTTTTGAAAAGGGCTCTCCGCTCAACAAGATCTGCCGCAAGATCGCCGACAAGAAGTGCGAAAGCCGCTATGGCAAGGTGGGCGTCGTCACCGAACGGCTGGGCGGGACGAACAAAGCCGCAGTCAAGGACATCATGATCTCGCTTTACATGGACGACGAAGTCGAAGCGACAAACGCGTGCAAAAAGTCAGGCATCAAGTGGAAAGCCTTCCTGATCAAGGATGCCATCCGCGAACAAAAGGGGCTGTCCGCCGGGGCCGACCTTGTGAAAATGGATGCCAAAAAGCTGGTGATCTGCGGTTTTGAGAATGTGAACGACACGTCGCTGCTCAAGCTGATGAAACAGATGATCGAGCTGCAAATGGACTACAACACACGCAAAAAGGCGCCAAAGGTCTTTGAACAGGTCAAGAAGAAAGAGCCAAAGACCAGCCCCATTCAAAAGCTGAAATTTGACGCGATGATCAAGTTGCTGATTTCCAAGGGCGCCATCCCGGATCGCAAATACGTCGTCTGAAGACCCAAAACAAAGGCGGCGCAAATCCTCATGGGATGTGCGCCGCCCCAAGCCTGGATGTGCCGCCACGTAAATGAGCGACCTTTGGCCCAGGGACAAAATCGCGCATGTAGCATGCCCGGATCCCGTGATAG
The DNA here is from genome assembly GCF_947503045.1 of uncultured Tateyamaria sp. GTDB lineage: Bacteria > Pseudomonadota > Alphaproteobacteria > Rhodobacterales > Rhodobacteraceae > Tateyamaria. The sequence goes on along the minus strand of NZ_CANNCF010000001.1, from coordinate 1,351,386 downwards.
CGCCCGCCTCTGCAAGACAATAAGCCGAGGCATCATGTCCGAGACACCCGACACCGAAAACCCTGAAACCGCCACCAACGCCACCACGGCCGAACTGGCCACTCAGACCGGGGCGCTGCCGCTGAACAGCCTGCAACTGATCGGCGTGGCAGGCACCGAAGACAACCGGCGCGCCCTGCTGCGGGCCGGAAATGGCTCCATCCAGACCGTGCAGGTGGGTGACAACCTCAGACAAGGCACCGTTGTGGCCATCGCCGATGATGCAGTGATCCTGTCCTCGGCCACCGGCAGCCGCCAGTTGCGCATGCCTCAGGCGCCAGAGGCCCCGCGCGTCGCCGCTTGACGCCCCCGCCCCGTGCGGGCAAGACGCCCACATGACCAAAACAGCTCTCATCACCGGCGCCTCCCGCGGCCTTGGCAACGCTCTGGCCCGCGCCCTTGCACCCACCCATCACATCATCGCCGTGGCCAAGACCACCGGCGCGCTTGAAGAGCTGGATGACCAGATCAAGGCCCTTGGCGGGTCGGCCACGCTGGCCCCGATGGACATCACGGTCGAGGCCGCGATGCAGACGCTGTGCCGGGGCATCCACGACCGCTGGGGCCGCCTTGGTCTCTGGGCACATACGGCCATCCACGCCGCCCCGCTCGCGCCTGCGGCCATGATCGACGCCAAGGACATGGCCAAGTCGGTGGCAGGCAACGTCACCGCCACATCGACGCTGATCACCTATATCGCCCCCCTTCTGGGCAGCGACGGCACCGCGCTGTTCTTTGATGATGCACAGGCAGGTGCTCCGTTTTACGGCAGCTACGGCGCGACCAAGGCAGCCCAAATGGCGCTCGCGCGCAGCTGGCAGGCCGAAACGCAGCGCACCGGGCCAAAGGTGCATATCGCAACCCCCGCCCCGATGCCCACGGCCACCCGCGCCCGCTTCCACCCGGGCGAAGACCGCACCCCCCTTGCCGACCCCATGGCCGAAGCGACGCGAATTCTGGCCGAACTCACCCCTTGAAGTGACGCGCGCCGCGTGGCTCACTACAGCCATGCTCAACCGCCTCACCCGTTTCGACACGCCCCGCCCCGCCCGTGGGGGCGGCACGCTTGCGCGCATCTATGACGCGGCAGAAACCGGCTGGCAGGACGGCATTTCCAAACTCGGCTTTCTCGATGCCTATACCGACCTGATGGCCCACAGCCCGGCACCAGAACCGGCCCATCCGAAACTCATGGATGTGGGCACCGGCACCGGGGCCTTTGCGCAGGCCTGGATCAATGCTCATGGCCATCCCAGAGCGCTCACCCTCACCGATATCTCACCGGCCATGCTGAAGGCCGCCAAATCGCGAATGCCTGAGGCACGCACCATCAACGCGCCCCTTGGGGCCACACTGCCAGACGTGCCAGCGCAAGACGTTGTCCTCTGCGCCCATGTGATCGAACATCTGAGCGATCCGCGCGCCGCCCTGCGCTGGCTGCACGACCAGCTCGCGCCCGGCGGACTGCTGATCATGGCGATCTCCAAACCACACTGGTGCACGGCACTGGTGCGCTGGCGCTGGGGCAATGCAGCCTTCGCACCAAGCCAGACCAGGACCATGCTGGAACAGGCCGGGTTCACTGACATCACCACACACCCCTTCCGCGCAGGCCCGCCTTCGCGGGTCTCCTGCGGCTACATCGCGCGCCGTCCGTAACCAGCGCGCAACGCTTCCCTTCATTGTTCCGCAAAATATGCCCGCCGGAGGTTCCCGCAGTTGCCCCGATCCATGACGGCACATAGTAAGGAGGCAAAGGGGCACGCATGCGCATTCTCATCACCAATGACGACGGCATATCCGCACCCGGTCTGCACGTGCTGGAAACCATCGCCCACGACCTTGCAGGGCCGGATGGGGCGGTCTGGACCGTCGCGCCCGCGTTTGAGCAATCCGGCGTCGGGCACTGCATCAGCTACGCGCGCCCCTTCATGATCCAGACCATTTCCGAGCGGCGCGTCGCGGTCGAGGGCAGCCCGGCAGATTGCGTGCTGGCAGGCCTCTTCGAAGTGCTCGACGGCCCGCCCGATCTGATCCTGTCAGGGGTGAACCGGGGCAACAACTCGGCCGAAAACGCGCTCTATTCCGGCACGCTGGGTGGTGCCATCGAAGGGGCGCTGCAAGGCGTGCTCTCCATCGCCATCTCGCAGTTCTATGGGCCTGCCAATCGCGACCTCGACGACCCGTTCGAGGCGTCACTGGCCCATGGCAAAGAGGTGATTGAGCGGATTATCGCCAACACGCCGCAGGTCCAACCGGGCTACCAGCTGTTTTACAACGTGAACGTGCCCCCCGTCGCAGCCGCAGACGTCAAGGGGATCAAACTGGTGCCGCAAGGGCTGCGGCCGGGCGTCGGGTTTCACACCGAGGCGACGACCTCCCCCTCGGGGCGACAATTCCTCTGGATCAAGGGCGGCAACCAGCAGGTGCACACCGCGCCGGACACGGACGCCGCCGTCAATCTCGAAGGGTACATCTCCGTCACACCGATGCGCGCGGACTTCACCGCCCATGACATGCTCGACACGCTGGGGGCCATCGCCACATGACAGAGGACGACCTCGCCACACGCAAGATGCAGTTCCTCTATGCTCTGCGCTCGCGCGGGGTGACCGACAAACGGGTGCTTGGCGCGATGGAAGCGATTGACCGCGGCCCCTTTGTCACAGGGCTTTTCGCCGAACGGGCCTATGAGGATATGCCCCTGCCGATCCCCTGCGGTCAGACGATCAGCCAGCCTTCGGTTGTGGGGCTGATGACGCAAGCGCTGAACGTCAGCCCGCGCGACAAGGTGCTCGAGATCGGCACCGGCTCGGGCTACCAGGCCGCGATCCTCGCGAAACTGGCGCGGCGGGTCTATACCATCGACCGGCACCGCCGGCTGGTGCACGAGGCGCGCGCGATCTTTGACGCGCTTGATCTGCACACGATCACGGCGATCACCGGGGACGGCTCGCACGGGCTGCCTGATCAGGCACCCTTCGACCGGATCATCGTCACAGCCGCCGCCGAAGACCCGCCCGGGCCCCTGCTTGCGCAACTCAAGGTGGGCGGGATCATGGTGCTGCCCGTGGGGCAGTCGGACACGGTGCAAAGCCTGATCCGGGTCAACAAGACCGAAACCGGTCTTGAGTATGACGAATTGCGCGACGTGCGCTTTGTCCCGCTGCTCGAGGGCTTGGGCAAAGAGTGAACTTGGTGTAAAACAAGCGCAAATCAGCACGGGTTTCGGGCTGGTATCCGGCAACACCCCCACCTCAGAGGGGTCCGGCAGAGGACGACGCAGATGATTTCGACACCTTCCCACATACCTTCCGGGGGGCGCCGCCCGCGTGCGCGCCTGTTGATTGCAACCGCAGCGCTTGCCGCCCTTGTGGCCTGCGACGAACCGCTTGATTTCGACCTGCGCGGGCCCGAGGGCGGGTTCAACACCCGCGCCGCGGCGCGCAATGCAACGGTGGACCGGCCGGCGGCGGATGCGCGCGGCGTGATCTCCTATCCCAACTACCAGGTCGCCGTCGCACGGCGCGGCGACACCCTCAACGATGTGGCCGCCCGCGTTGGCCTGCCTGCGGACGAATTGGCGCGCTATAACGGCATCGCCGTGGATGTGCCCCTGCGCAAGGACGAGGTCATTGCCCTGCCCCGGCGCGTCTCCGAACCGACAACTGGCATCATCGGGGCTCCGACCGGAGTTGATGTGACAACGCTTGCAGGCTCCGCCATCGACCGGGCCGAACCGACCCCGGCCAGCCCCTCGGTCTCGACAGCCCCCCTGCCCCCGACGGGTCAGGAACCGGTGCGTCACAAGGTCGAACGGGGCGAAACCGCCTTCACCATCGCGCGGCTTTATCAGGTGCCGGTCAAATCGCTGGCCGAATGGAACGGGCTTGATGCCAGCTTCTCCGTGCGCGAGGGGCAGTTCCTGCTGATCCCCGTCGCCCGCGTCGCAGCACCGGCGCGCGATACCGCAGCGCCAACGACCCTGCCGGGTGCCGGATCCACCACACCGACACCCCCCAGCGCGACCAAACCGTTGCCGCAGGATGACACGACCAATGACACCGCCACTGCGCCCAAACCGACCGCCCCCGTGGCCGATGTGGGAGAAACCACCGCGACCCCGGCGGCTGTCATGCGCCTGCCCGTGCAGGGCAGTATCATCCGTCCCTACGCCAAGGGCCGCAATGAGGGCATCGACATCAAGGCCGCGCCCGGCGCACCAGTCAATGCCGCCGCCGCAGGCACCGTGGCCGCGATCACCAAAAGTGCCGATGGCATCCCGATCATCGTTGTGCGCCATCCCAACAATCTGCTCACGGTCTATGCCAATGTGGACGGGGTCAAAGTGGCCAAGGGCGATTCCGTGCGTCAGGGTCAGGCCATCGCGCAATTGCGCAGCAACGACGATCAGGCCTTTGTGCATTTCGAAGTGCGGGACGGCTTTGACAGCGTCGATCCCGGCAACTACCTGCCCTAAGCGATGCTTGGGTGTGGTCCGCTACAGGGCCACACCGCGTCGACCCGCAAGATCACAGAAATACTGCCATGCCACTCGGCCCGACCGCGCCCCGCGCGTCGCCTGCCACTCGATGGCCTCGGCCCACAGCGTGTCATCGTCGATCTCGACCCCGTAGGCGGCGCAATAGGCCCGGATCATCGCCAGATACTGGTCCTGATCGCAGGCGTGAAAGCCCAGCCACAGACCAAACCGGTCCGACAGCGACACCTTTTCCTCAACCGCTTCGGACGGGTTGATCGCTGACCCCCGTTCGTTCTCGATCATGTCGCGCGGCATCAGGTGGCGACGGTTCGACGTGGCATAAAGGATCACGTTATCCGGGCGCCCCTCGATCCCACCATCCAGCACCGCCTTGAGGGATTTGTAGTGCTGATCGTCGTGAGAAAAACTCAGATCGTCGCAATAAAGGACAAAGCGGGCCGTCTCGGCCTGCCGCAACACGGACAGCAAGCGACCGACGGAAGGTAAGTCTTCACGGTGCAGTTCCACAATCTTCAGTTGTGGGTATTCGGCTTCAAGTGCGCCGTGTATTGCCTTGACAAGGCTTGATTTTCCCATACCACGCGCACCCCACAACAGGGCGTTGTTTGCAGGCAGCCCATCGGCAAACTGACGGGTGTTGGCAAGCAGCGTGTCGCGCGAACGATCCAGCCCCAAGAGCAGATCGAGCGGGATGCGCGACACCTCGGCCACCGGCTCCAACCGGTCCGGCCCCGTCTGCCAGACAAAGGCGCCGCTCGCGTCAAAATCGGGGGGCGCCATCGGCGCGGGCGACATCCGCTCAAGGGCCGCCGCAATGCGATCCATCGGGTCGTCGATCACTTCACGTCTTCCTCGGGCAGATCGTCCTCGTCTTCGTCGTCATAATACCCTTCGGCGCGCAGCTTGGCCTCGCGCTTTTCCTCGACACGGGCGACAAGGAAAATCGAAATCTCGTAAAGGCCGTAGACCACCGTGAACAGGATGCCTTGGGTGATGACATCGGGCGGGGTCACAAGGGCGGCCAGCACCAGAATGCCCACCATCGCGTATTTGCGCACATTGGCGAGGCCCTCGGCGCTCACCAGCCCGGCCTTGCCCATCAGGGTCAAAAGCACCGGCAGCTGAAAGCACAGGCCAAAGGCCATGATGAATTTCAGCGTGATATCAAGGCTTTCGTTGACCTTGCCGAAGAAGGTGATGCGGATGCCATCGCTGGTCTCGGGTGCGGCAGGCACGGCCACATCCGGCACCGTCTCGGGACTGACAAAACCGCTCATGAGCCCGGCGATGATCGAGGGCACATCGGCAAAACCAAGGAAAAACGCCATCGCCAGCGGGGTCACCACGAAATGGGCAAAGCTCGCGCCAAGGAAAAACATCAGGGGCGACGCGATCAGAAAGGGCAGAAAGGCGTTCTTTTCCTGCCGGTAGAGGCCGGGCGCCACAAAGCGCCACATCTGGAACCCAATCACCGGAAAGGCGAGCGCAAAGCCGAACACCATCGAGATGCGGAACAGCGTGAACAGGTATTCCTGCGGGCTGGTATATTGCATCGTCGGGGACGGATCGCCCAGATCGCGCAGGGTTTCCTCGATCGGGCCCAGCAGGAACTGCAGGATCGGTTCAGCCACCGTAAAGGCCAGCACGATCCCGACGATAAACGCCATGACCGAGCGGATCAGCCGTGTGCGCAGCTCTGCCAGATGCTCGATCAGCGGCGCGGTGCTGTCATCCATGTCGGGCGTATCAGCCATCTTTTGTCTCTTTCGCCGGTGCAGGCGGAGGTGCCGCCGCCTCCAGTTCCTCGGCCTTCTTCAGTGCATCCGCCGCTTCCTTGGCCTTTCGTTCGGCTTGGGCGCGGGCGGTCTTGGCCTGGATTTTACGTGCGTTTTCAGCGCGCTCAGCCTTGTCGGCGGCCATCTTGGCCGTCTCGCTGTCCGGATCGAGGTTGCTGAGGGAAGAGGTCACATCCCTGGCCGCATCCTTGACCCCATCCATGGCCGAGCCCACCGGGTTGGTGGCGGTGCGGATGGTCTTCTGGATGTCCTTCACACCAGCATCGTCTGCGGCCTGGTTCATGGCGGACGAAAACTCGCGCGCCATGCCCTTGGCCTTGCCGACCCAGCGGCCGACATTGCGAAACAGCACGGGCAGGTCTTTGGGGCCGATCACGATCAACGCGACGATCCCGACCACCAGCATCTCGGTCCAGCCGAGGTCGAACATGGATCAGACCTTGTCTTTTTCGGACTTGGTCACGATGTCCTCGGCCTCGGGTGTGATGTCCTTGACCTCGGCCATATCGTCTTCCATCTCCTTCTGGCCATCATTGATGCCCTTCTTGAAGCTGGTGATGCCTTTGCCGACTTCGCCCATCAGGCTCGAAATCTTGCCGCGGCCAAACAGAACCAGGACCACAACTGCAATCAGCAGAATTCCGGGCAATCCAATATTGTTCAACATATCAGTTCTCCTATCCGTGCGGCATGGGCCGCCTGTCGCGCACTTACTTACGGACCGCGATGCGCCGGGACCAGACATAGCGCCCTGTCCGGGCGTGCGTTTGGTGACATTAATGCGATTTTTCCGGCTGGCGCGCATCCAACTGACAGGTTAGTGTCAGTTGGACCCTGCCATATCCACCCCATCAACACATGATGGGAGATTAAAATCATGACAAAGACCGCCGAAATCGTCACCTTCCGCCTGAAACCGGGCACTGATCCTGCCGCCTTTGCCAAGGCCGCGCAGGCCATGATGCCATTTCTGGACAGCACGGGCGACATGATCGCGCGCACGCTCAGCTGTGACGCAAATGGGCTCTGGACCGATCATATCGTCTGGACGAACCAAGCAGCCGCCGAGGCCGCGGCCAAGGCCATGTTCAAACGTCCCGAGGCCGAACCCTTCATGGCCCTCATTGACCCCGAGGGCATGGACATGCGCCACGCCGACATCCACCTCACCCCGGAGTAGCATGCGCCGCACCGACCGCCTTTTCGACATCATCCAGATCCTGCGCGACGGGCAGTTGCACCGCGCGCAGGACATGGCCGAGACGCTCGAGGTGTCGGTGCGCACGATCTACCGCGACATGGACACGCTGGTGGCCTCCGGCGTGCCGGTGCAGGGCGAGCGCGGCGTCGGCTACATGATCACCGAAGCGATCAGCCTGCCCCCCCTCACCTTGACCGTCGAGGAACTCGAGGCGCTCAACCTCGGCATGGCCATTGTGGCCGAGGCCGCCGACCCCGCCCTCAAATCCGCCGCGCAAAGCCTCGCAGACAAGATCGACGCCGTGCTGCCCGAACGCACCGTAAGGGACGCGGACAAGTGGAAATTCGCCGTCTACCCGTTTGCAGATGCGGTGCGTGGCTTTGGCCAGATGCCGACTCTGCGCGCCGCCATCCGCGCCCGACAAAAACTGCGACTGACCTATCACTCCAAGGGCGACCGGATCACGACGCGCACCATCCGGCCCTTGCACATGGAATACTGGGGTCGGGTCTGGACGCTGACAGCGTGGTGCGAGTTGCGCGACGCCTTCCGCGTTTTCCGCGTGGACCTGATCCAATCGGCCGAGGCTTTGCCGCAGATGTTCGTGGACGAACCGGGCAAAACCCTCGCGGACTACGACCCGAACCTGTGAGGCATGGTGGATGGGCCGTTGGCCTGAAGTGCTGCCCAAAAACTAAGGTGTTCGAGAGTGTTTACAGTCGGATTGGCACGCAAGAAGGACACAAAGAACCACCGTTCGAACAACGCACCACCCGCCCGGAATCAAGCCGCAGGCGCCGGGCAATAGCGCACTTCAATGGCCCCAAAACGTCGTCCGTAGGGCGGGCTTCAGCCCACCAAGCCTGTCAAGATACAAAGCGCACTGGGGTCCGCTCTGCGGATGAAGCTGCCGTTCGCAGTCATTTAAGATTGGGTGCAATCTCCAGCAACTTCGCCAACTGGTCTGCGCTGTCGAAGTTTTCCGGCATTCGATCGCGTTTCCCCCCCCATTGTTTTGTCACGGCCCAGCTGCGTCGATACGCTTTGACAGAAGCAATGATTGTTTCCTTGGCACGCGCTGACGCTGCCGGACAGTCGTCAAAGCCAGGCTCCCATAGGCAGCAAGGGCAAATCGTTACTCCGATTTCTCCCCCATTCTTAGAATACGCCGGAGATGATGCAAAATCTGGAAAGCCACAAACAGGGCAGAGCAGAGAGCCGCTATCATTCGTAACGTTAAATGAAAGTGGGTTTTTCATTCATTACTTCTAGGTCAAGGCTCATTTCAGATGCAACGCCATAACTGATGGCAAGACGTAGTCCGCTTTTGGCCCAAACCCGCCCCTCACCGCACCGGCAGAAACACTTCCAATGCCGCCACCGCCATCACAGCCACATCTCCAGCCACGGGCACATCGAGCCCGCCGGGTTCAACGACGACTTCGACCGACCCGTAGGGCAGCAACCCCGCAATCACGTCGACATCCACCGCCTCTGGGCGCGGCACGCCGATGTGAACCACCACGCGCATCACATCCCGCTCCAGCCCCAGCGTCCCGAAGATCGGCAGGGACGCGCCCTGCAAGGCCTGCTCGACCGCGCGGCGTGCTGCCTTGGTGTCATCGCGCCCGTGCAGGTCAACGCCCTGGGCCATCTCTATGATCAGACGTTGTTCACTCATGATGCCACCGACACGATCAGCGCCGCTTGCGCCATGACGGTGGGGTTGCCCACGCCTTCGGGACGAACGACATCGAGCCCACCCTTTTCCACCACAAACGAGGTCTGACCGTAAGGAAAGGCTGCCGCCAGCACGTCGACATCCACCTCTTCGGGGCGGGCGCAACCGATGCGCACATCGATCACCATGTCCTGTTTGGCGACCCCCATATACTCCGCCAGATTGATCGAATTGCGCCACAGCGCGGCGCGCACGGCCCGTTCAGCGGCCTGGGTGTAGTCACCCCGGCGCAGGGATGTCCCGAGGCCAAATTCCACAATCATCGGTCCCATCAGATGCCCTCCTTGGCGGGGAATACAAAACACTTGTCGCGCCGGATGCGCAGCCACATCAACGTCTCAGCCGCTGGCAGAAAGACCCCAGGCACGGTGACCTTGATGACGGATGCGTCGTGATCAAGGCGAAACTCCACAAGGCTCTCATTGCCCATGAAGCGGGCGCGGATCACCTCTGCGCGCGCCGCCGTGCCTTCGGCCGCCGTGGGGCCGGGCCCAACACCTGCGCGATCAAAGTCGATCTTCACGTGCTGGGGGCGAAACACGATGTCGACGGGCGTGCCATCCGGCACACCGGGGGCCAGAAAGCGGCCAAAGGGGGTCATCGCAAGCGCTCCCTCGACCGTGGCACGCAAGCGGTTGGCATCGCTGAAAAACGCAACGGCGGCGCGGTCCACGGGGCGGGTATAGACGTTGTAGGGCGCACCGCGCTGCACGATCCGCCCATCGCGCATCAACGCAATCTCGTCCGCCATGCGCATCGCCTCGTCAGGTTCATGGGTGACCAGCAGAACGGCGGTATCCTCTTCCTTGAGGATCGCCAGCGTTTCGTCCCGAATGCCGTCGCGCAGGCGGTTGTCGAGGCCGGAAAACGGCTCGTCCATCAGCATGATGCGCGGGCGCGGCGCGAGCGCACGGGCCAGCGCAATGCGCTGCTGTTCGCCGCCCGAGAGCTGATGAGGGAACATGTCGATAAAGCGCTCCATACGCACACGGGCCAGCATTTCCTCGACCCGGGCGCGCTTTTCCGCCTTCGATCCGCCCAGGCCATAGGCGACATTGCCCGCCACACTCAGATGAGGAAACAGGGCAAAGTCCTGAAACATCAACCCGATCTCGCGCCGCTCTGGCGGCACGCGAAACCTGGTGTCGCAGATCAGCGCACCATCCACATAGATCTCACCCGAATCCTGCATCTCGACCCCGGCGATCATGCGCAGGGTGGTGGACTTGCCACAGCCCGAGGGGCCCAGCAGACAGGTCACCTGCCCGGGCTGGATGGTCAGGCTCACACCATCCACCACCCGTCGCCCGCCAAAGCTGCGCACCATGTCGCGGATTTCCAGCCGAGGCGCCGTCACTTGGGTCACGTCCAGACACCATTCCCGATCAAAACAGTCGGGAGGTATCAGGCCCGGCCCGCCCCCGCAAGCACCGGTGCGCAGGTCGGGGTCGGCGGGTGGGCGCCTTTGCCAAAGGCAAACAGCGCACGCGCCGCCCTCAACAAATCTCGAACGACGTCTCGGCCCGGTCCACCCCGTTGACCTGCACCACCAGCCCATGCACGCCGGGATGCAACTCAAACGTGGTTGCATTGGCCTTGAGCTTGTGCACTTTCTTCAACACCAGCGGCTTGCCCGCGCGCACCTCACCGACCTTCAGCTTGAACACTTTTTCGCCGCTGCGCCCGCCGGGGCGGGCAAAGCGGATGCGGTAATCAACCAGAACCGGCACCGCAGCGTCGGCCCCCAGCACCACCTCGAATTCCAGCGCCGCACCCAGTTTTACTTTTGGCGTGGCCACCGACACGGCCACCGTGACCGGCGCGTCCGGCACATAGCCCAACATTTCCATCGCACCCGGATGACCGTCCTTGACCAGCGTGCGCAGGGCATGGCGACGCATCCACGCCGGCTCAGCCGGTTTTTGCGTGCCTGCCGCCTCCCATTGCGCCAGACGGGTCAGCACCGCATCCGCATCGCTCTTGGCCACATCATTGAGGTGGTTTGCAACCGAGCGAGTGACAAAACGGGTCGGATCGCCCTGCAACAGATCAAGCAGCGGCAGGGCTTGGGCCGAGGTGATGTCGATTTTGCGCGCCCAGGGCAGCTTGGGCCGCGTCCCCTCGCTCACCAGACGGCGCACGTGGTAGTTGTCGTCCCGTGCCCAGGCCTCCAGCCGCGCCAGCGTTTCTTCGGGCCAGCGGTTCAGAAAGGCGCGGATGTAGAACTCCATCGAAAAGCGCTGCGTGGCCGCATAAAGCAGATCAAGCGCCCGGTCGCGATGGTCCTCAAGCCCGTGGCGCACGGCCAAAATGCCCGGCACCGCATGAACGAAGCGGCCAAAGTCGTCATCCCGCAGGGTCGGGTCCAGCGGCGGCGTCATCGTCGCCTCCAACTGATCCGCCATGGTGGGGAAATCCGGGGCCAGATAGGGCTCCAGACAGTCGGCAAACCAGTCAAGGCACTCAAGCAGCGTGCGCTCAGCCACACCACCCAGGGCGGCGGCGTGAAACCTGTCCCGCTCAAAGCCCGGAAGGGTGGTAAACTGGTCCGCCAGATCACCTAAACTTTGGGCGTTAAACAGCTGATCCTTCAGCGAAAACGTGGCCGGGGCTTTCGCCATCACATCCCTTTCCCTTGTGCGCAGAGCGCAGCACCCGGCAAGGGCGCTACAATCAACAAATTGACCTCAGATCGTCGCCAGAGTCGCCCCGCCATCCAGCAGCAGGTTCTGACCCACGATGAACCCTGCATGGGTCGAGCACAGGAACGCACAGGCCGCACCAAACTCCTCACGCGTGCCATAGCGGCCCGCCGGAATAGTGGCCGCGCGCTGCGCGCGGGCTTCCTCCAACGTGATGCCCTGATTTTCGGCCACGGGCCCGTCCAGCGCATTGGCGCGGTCCGTGGCGTGAATGCCCGGCAACAGGTTGTTGATGGTCACACCTGATGCGGCCACCTGCCGCGAGGTGCCTGCGACATAGCCCGTCAGGCCCGTGCGCGCCGCATTGGACAGGCCCAGCACGGCGATGGGGGCCTTGACCGATTGCGAGGTGATGTTGACCACCCGGCCCCAGCCGCGATCCATCATGCCCGGCACCAGCGCCTTGATCAGTGCGATGGGGGCCAGCATATTGGAATCCAGCGCTGTAATGAAATCATCGCGATCCCAGTCGTGCCACATGCCCGGAGGCGGCCCGCCCGCGTTGTTGACCAGAATGTCGATATTGCCCGCCGCCTCGATCAGGGCCGCCTGCCCGTTCTGGGTCGACACGTCGGCCGCCACCGTCTCGACCTCGACCCCGTGGGCGGTGCGGATCGCGTCCGCTGCGGCCTCCAGCGCATCCACGCCGCGCGCGTTCATCACAAGGTTCACCCCCGCCGCTGCCAGCGCCTCGGCACAGCCCAGACCCAACCCCTTGGACGAGGCGCATACCACCGCCCGTTTGCCTGCGATTCCCAAATCCATGATCATCCCTCCTGTTCCGATTGCCCCATGGGTAGCGGCACGGATTGCGATGTGCCAGCAAAACACCGTGTCGTTGACCAAGGCGCGCCACAATTCTAAGCTAGGTTGCTGGAAACAACCAAGCAGTCAGAGGCGTATGACACCCGATCCCCATTCCGGTCCGGCCCAGAATCTGCCCGTTTTCCGGGCCGAGGATTTCCGGGTGAGCCAGGGGGCGAATCTGGGTGATCCGCTGTCGAGCCTCGATGATCTGATGCTCGACGATGTCTATTCGCTGCGCAGCGCGGCCACGCCGGGGCGTTTGACCCTGCATGCCAGTGACGCCGCCCACCTCACAATCGCCACGGAAAGTGACGTGGGCCGCGCGGGCGCTGACATCCATCTGGACTGTGCGCTGACGTTGATGTCGCCCGACGGGCAGATCACCGATGCAATTGTGCTGGTCGAGACGGATGCAAGCGGCGACATCGCACAGATCTACCTGTTGCCACTGGCCCCGCTCAGAGCGCGCACACCGTACGCCCTTGTTGGCACCGACCGCGACGAGGTGGCGACCAAGTTCGCCCACATGACCTGCGCCCGCTTCACCCGCGGCACATATATTACGCTGGCCTCCGGCGCACAGAAACCGATCGAGGATCTCGAGATCGGCGACCGGGTCCTGACCCGCAATGACGGCGCCAAAGAGGTGCGCTGGATTGGTCAAAGCACCGTGCGGGCCGTGGGCGATTTCGCCCCGATCTGCATCCGCGCAGGCGCGCTCAACAATGACCGCGACCTGATCGTCTCGCCCGATCACCGCCTGTTCATCTACCAGCGCAAGGACCGGCTGGGCGCGGGACGCTCGGAACTGCTGGTCAAGGCGCGCCACCTCGTGAACGGGGATTCGGTCGTGGTGCAGGATGGCGGCTTCGTCGATTATTTCGAGCTGCTCTTTGACAGCCACCAGATCATCTATGCCGAGGGGATCGCAGCGGAATCCATGCTGATCGACACCCGCACCCGCCCGGCCCTGCCCGACGAGGTCACTGCCGACCTGTCACAGCACATCAACGAAGGGCTCTCGGGTCTGGACGTCACCGAAACCCTGCTGGACCGGCCCGACGCAGCAGAACTGCTGCGCCGCGCGTCTTTGCGCTAGCTCACGCCCCGTAAAAGAACTCTTCTTGCACGATCTTGCCGTCCGCCACGGTATAAAGCGCGACTTCTTTCATGTCGGTCACCTCGCCGCTTTCCTTGTGCTTGACCTTGATCTCGAAAATCACGGCAAAGCGGTCTTCACCGCTGGGAAACGGGTCGGACACGTCGCCGCCCATCATCTCAAAGGTCGAATCCCACCATTCGTGCTTGCCCTTGATCGCCTCCAGACCTTGCACCTGACGTCCCTGCCCGTTGTCCATCGCCTCGATCGACACCGCATCCGCAGCGTAGAGCAGATCCAGGTTTTCGGCGGTCTTTCCGGTGCGGCATCCGTCGACGAGTTTGTTTGCAATTTCATCAAAGGTCATCGTGTCTCTCCATTTGCTGTGTGATGAGGTTGTAACCCGCACCCCCTGTCAGTTTCTGACAGTAGCCCCGCGACCCCGGACAGAATGCACCACTTCGGTGCACAACCTGTGCACAGTGTGTGTACGGGCTGTGTACCGCCGTTTTCGCCCCCAATCCGGTCCCGCTTGCCCCGGTTTGGCGCGCTCGCTATAGGGGGCCATGCCCAATAATCGCCCAGACCTGCCCCCCGAAATTGCCCGCCGCCGGACCTTTGCGATCATCTCGCACCCTGACGCTGGCAAGACCACGCTGACCGAGAAGTTCCTACTCTTTGGTGGGGCCATTCAGATGGCCGGACAGGTGCGTGCCAAGGGCGAGGCGCGGCGCACGCGCTCGGACTTCATGGCGATGGAGAAAGACCGGGGCATTTCGGTTTCGGCCTCGGCAATGTCCTTTGATTTCAAGACCTTCCGCTTTAACCTCGTGGACACACCCGGCCACTCGGACTTCTCCGAAGACACCTATCGCACCCTCACGGCCGTGGACGCGGCCATCATGGTGATTGACGGGGCCAAAGGTGTGGAAAGCCAGACGCAAAAGCTGTTCGAGGTCTGCCGCATGCGCGACCTGCCGATCCTGACCTTTTGCAACAAGATGGACCGCGAAAGCCGCGATACCTTTGAGATCATTGATGAAATTCAGGAAAATCTCGCCATTGACGTCACGCCAGCCAGTTGGCCCATCGGGGTGGGTCGCGACTTTATCGGCTGTTACGACATCCTGCGCGACCGGCTGGAACTCATGGACCGCGCCGACCGCAACAAGGTCGCCGAAAGCATCGAGATCAACGGCCTTGATGATCCAAAACTCGCCGAACATGTGCCCGCAGACCAGTTGAATACCCTGCGCGAAGAGCTTGAAATGGCTCGTGAATTGCTGCCGCCGCTCGATCACGCCGCGATGCTCGAAGGGTCATTGACCCCGATTTGGTTCGGCTCTGCCATCAACTCCTTTGGGGTCAAGGAACTGATGGATGGCATCGCCAATTACGGCCCCCAACCCCAGATCCAATCTGCTGAGCCCCGCCAGATTTTGCCAGAAGAAACAAAGGTTTCCGGCTTTGTTTTCAAGGTGCAGGCCAATATGGACCCCAAGCACCGCGACCGTGTCGCCTTTGTGCGTATGGCGTCCGGCCACTTCAAACGGGGGATGAAGCTGACCCATGTGCGCTCCAAAAAGCCGATGGCGATCACCAACCCGGTGATGTTCCTCGCCTCGGACCGCGAACTGGCCGAGGAAGCCTGGGCAGGCGACATCATGGGCATCCCGAACCACGGTCAGCTGCGCATTGGCGATACGTTAACCGAAGGTGAAGCTTTGCGTGTTACGGGTATCCCGTCCTTCGCGCCGGAGCTGCTGCAGGGCGTGCGCGCAGGCGATCCGCTGAAGTCCAAGCATCTGGAAAAGGCACTGATGCAATTTGCCGAGGAAGGGGCTGCAAAGGTCTTCAAACCCTCCATCGGGTCGGGCTTTATCGTCGGCGTCGTGGGCGCGCTGCAATTTGAAGTTCTGGCCAGCCGGATCGAGCTGGAATATGGCCTGCCGGTGCGCTTTGAGGCGTCGCAGTTCACATCCGCAAGATGGGTGAGCGGTGCCAAGCAAGCCGTTGAAAAATTTGAAGATATGAACAAGCAGCACATCGCCCATGACCACGACGGCGACATCGTTTACCTCACCCGTTTGCAATGGGATATCGACCGGATTGCACGCGACTACCCGGACGTGAAACTGACGGCGACCAAGGAAATGATGGTCTGATCCCATGGCGGACCTGATCCTCCCCGTGCCGCAACCGGTCCAGACCAATCCAGACCTGCCGCGTTGGGGGATCGTGTCGACGGTCAAGGGCTCGCCCCACCAGATCGCCCGCTTTATCGCTTATCACCTAGATCTTGGCGCCAACCGGGTCCACATCCATTTAGACGTTCCGGATCAAGTACTTGCCGAGCGTCTCGCGCATCCGAAGGTCCGCTTTACCCAATGTGATGATGCCTATTGGCAGGGCAAACCGAACCGCGCACGCAATACGCACCAGATGCGGCAGGCGTACAATGCCACCCGCCTCTACCGGATTTCGAAGCTCGACTGGCTGGCCCATATCGACGTGGACGAATTCCTGCTGCCCCCGGCCCCCATGCGCGAGTTGCTTGCCGCTGTCGATCCGTACGCGCCTTACGTGCAGGTGAACCCGGTCGAGATGCTGGACAGCGTCGGCGATCCGCATCACTTCAAGCGCCCCGTGCACGGCGCCACCAAGCGGGCGATCTACCCCACTTTTGGCGCCCATGTGCCCGGCGGTTTTATCAGCACGCAAAGCCCCAAGCTGATCGCGCGTACGGGCCTCGATGGGGTGCGCCAGGGCATCCATGCGCTGCGGGCAAATGGCAAGATCGTGCGCGGTGGGGTACTGATCGACGGGCTGGACCTGGGCCATGCCCACGCCCCGGATTTCGAGACTTTTCAACGACATATGGCCTACCGCCTCGACAAGGGCAGCTATCATGACCGCAAGGGCCACCTGAACCCGTTGGGCCACCTGATACGGGCGTTGCTCGACGATCCTGACCCGGACGCGCTGCGTGCATTCCATGGTGAAATGAACGGCACAAGCCCCGACCGGCTTGACCTGCTGGCGCGCCATGGCATGCTGGTCACGCGCACCCTTGATCTTGATGCCAAGGTGGCGCGGTATTTCGGCAAGCTGGAGGGCTGAGCCCATGACCACCTGGGGCCTTGCCGCCACCATCCTCGCACCCCCCCGCGATACCTTGCGCTTTGCCGCCTACCACCTCGATCTCGGCGCGCACCGGCTTTATATCTATCTCGATGCGGACACGCCCGATGCTTACAATACACTGAAATCGCATCCGAAAATCCGGGTGCAGACCTGCGATGAGGGACACTGGAAACGTCTGTGCGGCAAACGCCCCGACAAGCATCAGGTGCGCCAGACCGCGAACGCCACCCATGCCTATAACCGGCGGGCCGAGGTCGATTGGCTGATCCACATGGATGCCGATGAATTCCTTGTGCCAGACGGCGCGGTCACGGACGCGCTGGCCACAGTGCCTGCAGACGTGACCTCTGCCCGGGTGCGCCCGATGGAGCTGCTCGGGGGCAGCGCGGATGCGTTCAAGGCGTTCATCCCTGCCGATGGACAACGCCGCGCAGTGGTCGAGCAGATCTATCCGACATACGGCACGCACCTCAAGGGCGGCTTCCTCAGCCACGTGGCGGGAAAACTGTTTGTCCGCAGCGGGTTAGACGACATCTCGGTGCGGATCCACAACGCCTTTCAGGGTGACGATATCCTGCCTGATGCCGCAGTGCTTGCTGACATCGCACTCGCCCATTGCCATGCAAAGTCGTGGGAAGACTGGCAGGCAGCCTATGCCTACCGGCTCGACAAGGGGTCTTATCGGTCCGAGTTGAAGCCTGCGACCAAGCCCGAACAGGGCGGTTTGTCCCTGCACGATCTGTTCCGCAGCATCGAAGCCGAAGCAGGAACAGCAGGACTGCGCGCTTTTTATGACGAGGTCGTTGGGGACAGCGCCGATCTGCGCGCACGTCTGGAGGCGCATGGATTGTTACGCATCGCAGCGCTTGATCTGGACGGCGCGGTGGCCCGCCATTTTCCCGACGTCACGCTCTGACACTGCGCAACCCTTTGAAACCGATGCCATTTGACGCCACATTCCCTTTGATATGCGCTGCGGTTTGACGGCAGGCGACGCCTTTGCTATGGACGCGCAGCATGTCGGGGCTTTTGGCCTCCACTCAGGGCCATGCGGGCCGACATCAACAGACGCCGCGGGCCAAGTCAGTGTCCGCAACCCACGGACATACATGACAAAATTTTCTGATCTGAACCTGAATCCCAAGGTCCTCAAGGCAATTCAAGAGGCGGGATACGAAAACCCCACACCCATTCAGGCGGGTGCGATTCCCCCGGCCCTCGAAGGCCGCGACGTGTTGGGTATCGCCCAGACCGGCACCGGCAAGACGGCCAGCTTTACCCTGCCCCTCATCACCCAATTGGCCCGGGGCCGTGCACGTGCACGTATGCCGCGCAGCCTTGTGCTATGCCCCACACGGGAGCTGGCCGCGCAGGTGGCCGAGAACTTCGACACCTATGCCAAGCACGTCAAACTGAGCAAGGCGCTGCTGATCGGTGGTGTGAGCTTCAAAGAGCAGGACATCCTGATCGACAAGGGTGTGGATGTGCTGATCGCGACACCGGGCCGTCTGCTCGATCATTTCGAGCGCGGCAAGCTGATCCTGAATGACGTCAAGGTGATGGTCGTGGACGAAGCGGACCGGATGCTCGACATGGGGTTCATCCCCGACATCGAACGCATCTTCGGCCTCACGCCGTTCACCCGTCAGACGCTGTTTTTCTCGGCCACCATGGCGCCGGAAATCGAGCGGATCACCAACACCTTCCTGTCCAACCCGGAACGGATCGAAGTGGCGCGTCAGGCAACGGCCTCGGAAACCATCGAACAGGGTGTGGTCATGTTCAAAGGCTCGCGCCGCGACCGCGAGGCCAGCGAAAAGCGCAAGGTGCTGCGCCTGATGATCGACGCCGAAGGTGAGAAATGCACAAACGCGATCATCTTCTGCAACCGCAAGACGGATGTGGATATTGTCGCCAAGTCTTTGAAAAAATACGGATATGATGCGGCGCCAATCCACGGCGATCTGGACCAGTCGCAACGCACGCGCACGCTGGATGGCTTCCGCGCAGGCGAATTGCGCTTCCTTGTGGCCTCGGACGTGGCCGCGCGCGGGCTCGATGTGCCCTCGGTCAGCCACGTGTTCAACTTTGATGTGCCCAGCCACGCCGAAGACTATGTGCACCGTATTGGCCGCACGGGCCGTGCCGGTCGCGATGGCAAGGCGATGATGATTTGCGCACCGCGCGACGAGAAGAACTTTGACGCCATCGAAAAGCTGATCCAACGCGAGATCCCGCGCCTGGACAACCCGCTGGGCACACCCGCCCCGGCAGCCGAAGCCACGGAAGAACCCAAGGCCGAAAAGCCCAAACGCACCCGCGCCCCGCGCAAACCCAAGGCAGACGCGCCCGAGGCCGAAGCGGCGCCGGTTGAGGCCCCGCAAAGCGAGGCGCCCACACCTGTCGAGGCCGCGCCCGAGCAGGCGCAAGAGGCCAAGCCCGAGAAATCCACTGGCCGTGGTCGCGGATCAACAGGGGGCCGAGGCCGGTCGTCGAACCGCGAAGATCGCGGCGGCAACAAGGTTGTGGGTCTGGGCGATCACACGCCGAGCTTTATCGAACTCAGCTTTGAGGAACGCCGCGCAAGCTAGTCGGCACCTCGTCAGATACAAGAAAGGCGGGCCTTGGCCCGCCTTTTTTTGTTTGTGATCTGATGCTTACTGCATTCGGCTGATAACAACTGTCACTTCTGGCTTCTTGCCGATCTCGTCCTGCGCGGTCTTGCGCACGATCCGGCGCAGCGCCTCTTCCAGTTTGTCATCTTCGCGCAATGTCTTGGCATCGGCCCGGCCCAAGAACTGGCCCAGGTCCGCCTCAAGCACATCAACCAGCGCGGCCTTGCTGCGCCCCATGTCGGACAGGCCCGTGGTCTCGCACCAAGGTTCACCCAGTGGCTCGTCCTCTTCATCGAGGATCAGCGTCACGGTCACATGACCGTTCAGCGCCATGCGGATACGATCCCGCACAACACCGTCCAGCGCGCCGATCTGCACCGACCCATCCAGATAGGTCCGCCCGGTTTCGACATATTCGACCACGCGCGGGGCATTGCCCGACAGATCAATCATCATGCCGTTCACGGCCAGCACTCCGGTCCGCCCGCGCGCCTCGGTCAGTTTCACATGTTCACGCAAATGCCGGTGTTCGCCGTGCATGGGCACCACGACCTGCGGGTTCACGATGTCCTGCAGTCGCTCCAGATCGGGCCGGTTGGCGTGGCCCGATACGTGGTAAAGGCCCGAAGTATCATCCACCACATCCACCCCCTTTTCAGAGAGCTGATTCATGATGCGGATCACGCCGCGTTCATTGCCCGGAATGGTTTTCGACGAAAACAGGAACAGATCGCCCTCTTTCAGCTCCAGCCCCATGTACTTGCCGTTCGCCAGTTGGGCCGAGGCCGCGCGGCGTTCGCCTTGCGAGCCTGTCACCAGCAGCATCAGGTTCTCGCGCGGAATGTTGCGGGCATCCTCGGGGCTGACGGTGGGTGGAAAATCCTTGAGCACGCCGGTCTCGACGGACGCCTCGATCATCCGCCGCATCGCCCGGCCCAACAGCACGATCGAGCGGCCCGCCCGCTCGCCCGCTTCGGCCAGCGTTTTGACCCGTGCGACGTTGGACGCAAATGTGGTCGCCACGACAACGCCCGCGTCATGGGCCCGCACCAGTTTTTCGATCTCGGGGCCCAGTGTCGCCTCGGACCGGCCGGGATGGGGGGAAAAGATGTTGGTACTGTCACAGATCAGCGCCTTGACGCCGTCCTTGGACACATCGGCCCAAAGGTCCGGATCAAAGGGCTCGCCCACCAGCGGTGTCTCGTCCAGTTTGAAATCGCCCGAGTGGATCACGCGACCATCGGGTGTGTCGATGACCAGTGCCGCGCTTTCGGGGATCGAGTGGGACATCGGCAGAAAGCCGACCTTGAACGGCCCTGCCTGCACCTGTTCGGGCCAGGCCGACACCACGGTGACCGCCTCGTCCGGGTGGCCATGCTCACCCATCTTGCGCCGCGCGATATTGGCCGTAAAGGGTCGCGCAAAGATCGGCGCGCCAAGCTGTTCATAGGTGTGCGCCACCGCGCCCACGTGGTCCTCGTGGGCGTGGGTGATGAACACCCCTTCGATGCGGTCGCGCCGCTCGGCGAGCCACGCGATATCGGGCAGGATCAGATCCACACCCGGGCTTCCATCCATATCGGGGAAAGTCACGCCAAGGTCCACCACGATCAGGCGTTCCTGTTCGGGGGCTCCATAGCCGTAGACATAGGCATTCATGCCAATTTCACCCGCCCCACCGAGGGGCAGGTAGATCAATCGTTCACTGCTCATTGTGTCAGGTATTTTCCTTGTTATAGCGATGGATGACCGTCAGGCCATGCATCGTCAAATCGTCGATGTAATGGTCAAAAAGGGTCTCGGTCTGCTGAAACAGCGGTGCCAGACCCCCGGTTGAGATGACGCGCATGTCGCGGGCGCGTTCCGCTTTAATTCGGGCACATATCTCACGCACGAGGCCGACGTAACCCCAAAACACCCCCGATTGCATGCAGGCCACAGTGTTGGTGCCGACAACGGACTGCGGCTTGGTGATGTCGACATGCGGCAGGGCGGCGGCGGCGTTGTGCAGCGCCTCAAGGGACAGGTTCACGCCGGGCGCGATAACGCCGCCGATATAGGCCCCGTCACTGGCGACCACATCGAACGTGGTGGCGGTGCCGAAATCCACCATGATCAGATCACCGCCGAACAGATCAAAGCCTGCAACCGTGTTGACCAGCCTGTCAGGGCCCACTTGGGTGCCCTCATCCACGCGCACATCCACCGGCAGCAGGCAGTCGGGTTTGCCCACCACGATGGGCCGCGTGTTGAAATAGCGATCGGCAAAGACGCGCAGGTTGAACACCACCCGTGGCACGGTGGAGGACACGATCACATCCGTGATCTCCACGTCGATCTTCTGGAATTTCATCAGCGTGGACAGCCAGACATAGTACTGATCGGCGGTGCGCTGCCATTCGGTCGAAGTGCGCCATGTGCCGATGAACGCCTCACCGTCCCAGATCGCAAACACCGTGTTGGTGTTGCCGCAGTCGATGGCCAAGAGCATGGGCGCTCCTTTCAGAAATAGACGTCCCCCGCCGGGATGCTGACCCGGCCTTGCGCCGTCTCTAGAACAAGTTGCCCCTGTGCGTCCACATCCACGAAGGTGCCGTGAAATTCCTCGCGCGTGGTGCGCGCGGTGATGGGTTCGCCCAGCCGCGCGGCATGGGCCAGCCACGCGGTGCGGATCGGGGCAAAGCCGAGGCGGGTGAACTGTTCCTCGTAACGGGCATAGGCAACCGCCAGCAGGTCCAGAAACGCTTCGGGGTCGATGCTCACACCCAATTCGCTGCGCAAGGCAACCGGGCGCAGCGCGCCTTCCTCGACCGCGCGCGCCTCTGGCGCGGTGGCCAGGTTGACCCCAATGCCAATGGCCAGATGGCTCATCCGGGCCTGAATGGCGATGGTCTCCAGCAGAATACCGGCCACCTTGCCTCCGCGCAGCAGCACGTCATTGGGCCATTTGAGGGCAAAGGCATCCGCGCGGCCTGTCGCGGCCACAAAGGCCTCGTGCAGCGCCAATGAAACGACGAAAGAGCGTAAGGCCGCCTGCCCCGGCGCCTCGGCCAGCGGCAGGACCAGAGTGGCGGCAAAGTTGCCCGCAGGCATCGACCACGCCCGCCCGCGCCGCCCGCGTGCCGCTGTCTGGCGATGGGCCAGGATCCACGCAGGGCCAGCCAGATCAGGCGCAATGCGCGCCGCCTCGCTCAGGGTGGAGTCCACCTCCTCCAGCACGGACCGCCCATAGCCTTGGGGCCAGGCGTTCATGGCTTCTCTGTTTTCAAAAAATCCCCCCCGGAGGGTCGGGCGGACAAAAGCACCTAGTTGACCAACGTCTGCGCCGCCATCGCAGCAGCCCCTTCAACACCGAACATGTTCACAATGCCGAACACCATGACCGCGGCCGAGCCCATCAGCATCACGCCAAGGATCACCGACTTGCCGCCGTTGAGACCTTTTTCGGGCTCTTCGCCGAAATACATGAAGAAGACAATGCGCAGGTAATAATAGGCCCCGATCACGGATGCGATCACACCTGCCACCGCCAGCCAGATCAGGCCCGCCTCATAGGCTGCGCGCAGCACGTAGAGCTTGCCGAAGAAGCCGAGCATCGGCGGCACACCGGCCAGCGAAAACAACAGGATCAGCATCGCCAACGCTTTGCCGGGCTCACGCTTGGCATACATATTGAGTGCACCGATATCTGTCACCGGCTGCCCGTCCTTCTCCATCATCAGGATAAAGGCAAACGTCCCGACGTTCATGGTCACATAGATCGCCATGTAGACCAGCATCGCCTGCACACCCAAAACGGTGCCCGCCGCCAGCCCCATCAGCGCATAGCCCATATGGGCGATGGACGAGAATGCCATCAGGCGTTTGATATTGGTCTGCCCGATGGCCGCGAATGCCCCGAGGAACATCGACAGCACAGAAAGCAGCGCCATGATCTGCTGCCAATCCGCCACCGCGCCGCCGAATGCGTCATGCATCACGCGGGCAAACAGCGCCATGGCCGCGACTTTCGGGGCCGTGGCGAAAAAGGCGGTAATCGGGGTGGGCGAGCCTTCGTAGACGTCCGGCGTCCACATGTGGAATGGCACGGCCGAGACCTTGAAGGCAAAGCCTGCCATCAGGAACACGAGACCAAAGAGCAGACCCAGCGAGACACCCTCTTCGGCCACCTGCACGATGCCGGAAAACAGCGTGGTGCCGGCATAGCCATAGACCAGCGAAGCGCCATACAGCAGCAAACCAGAGGACAGCGCGCCGAGGACAAAATACTTGAGCCCCGCCTCGGTGGATTTGGCGGAATCCCGGCGCAGCGAGGCTACAACGTAAAGGGCCAGCGATTGCAGCTCGAGCCCCATGTAAAGCGCCATGAGGTCCCCGGCGCTCACCATCATCATCATGCCGACGACCGCCAGCACAACCAGCACCGGATATTCGAACCGCAGGATGCCGCGCGAGGACATGTAGGCTTCGCTCATCAGCAAGACGGCAGCGGCAGAAACAAGGATCACCACCTTGGCAAAGCGGGAAAACGCGTCATCCACGAACATGCCGTTAAAGGCGATGTTGGTGCCTTCTCCGGTGAACCCGATCCATGCGGCCACGGCCAGAAAGATCGCCGCCGTCGCCCAAAGCAGCGCCGAGGCCAGCCCGTCCTTGGACGTGTAAACCGCCGCCATCAGTCCCAGCATGGCAAAGACGGCCAGCAGGATTTCGGGCAGGATGATGGTCAGATCAGCAGCCATGGGCTTTCGTCCTTACTCAGTTCGCAGCAAGCTGGGTGGCGGCCTCTGCCGCGGCCAGCGCCGTGTCGTAATTGCTTACCAATGCGGCCACAGACGGGCCCGTGATGTCGAGGATCAGCGCCGGGTACACGCCCAGCAGGATCGTCATCACCACCAGTGGCGCAAAGATCGCCTTTTCCCGGCGGGTCATGTCGGTGATCGATTTGAGGCTTTCCTTGATCAGATCACCCATCACGACACGGCGATAAAGCCACAGCGCGTATGCGGCGGAAAAGATCACGCCGGATGTTGCCACCAGCGCCACCCATGTGTTGACCTGGAACACCGCCATCAGCGTCAGGAACTCGCCCACGAAACCCGAGGTGCCCGGCAGGCCCACATTGGCCATGGTGAACAGCATAAAGATCAGCGCATAGGCCGGCATCCGGTTCACAAGGCCACCGTAGGCGTCGATCTCGCGCGTGTGCATCCGATCATAGATCACGCCCACACAGAGGAAGAGCGCGCCAGAGATAAAGCCATGGGACAGCATCTGGAAAATCGCGCCATCGACACCCTGCTGGTTCGCCGCAAAGATGCCCATGGTCACAAAACCCATATGCGCGACAGAACTGTAGGCGATCAGCTTTTTCATGTCCTCCTGCACCAGCGCGACAAGCGAGGTGTAGACAATTGCTATGGCCGACATCCACAGCACTAGCGGTGTCAGCACCTCTGCCCCCACCGGGAACATCGGCAGCGAAAAGCGGATAAAGCCGTAGCCGCCCAGCTTCAAAAGGATCGCCGCCAGCACAACCGACCCCGCCGTGGGTGCCTGCACGTGCGCATCCGGCAGCCATGTGTGCACCGGCCACATCGGCATCTTGACTGCAAAGCTGGCAAAGAAGGCGAGGAACAGCAAAGTCTGTAGCCCGCCGATCACCTGAACACCCAGCACTTCGAAGGTTTCAAAGCTGAAATTGTGGACCAAGAGCTGCTCGATATCCGTGGTGCCCGCATTGGCATACATGCCAACCATCGCCACCAGCATCAGCACCGAGCCGAGGAAGGTATAGAGGAAGAACTTGAACGACGCATAGATCCGGTTCGCCCCGCCCCAGATGCCGATGATCAGGAACATCGGGATCAGACCAGCCTCGAAGAACAGGTAGAACAGCACCAGATCCAGCGCCATGAACACGCCCAGCATCAGCGTTTCCAGCATCAGGAACGCGATCATGTATTCCTTGACCCGTGTTTCCACATTCCACGAGGCGGCAATCACCAGCGGCATCATGAAGGTGGTCAGCATCACGAACAGAACGGAAATCCCATCGACCCCCATCTTGTAGCTGAGGCCCATGATCCATGCGCCTTCTTCGACGAACTGGAAGCCCGTATCGCCCGCATCAAAGCCGAACAGGATGAACAGCGACACCACAAAGGTGATCGACGTGGTCGCCATAGCCACCCACTTGGCATTGCGGTTGGCCGCCTCGTCTTCGCCGCGCAGGAACACGGCGAGGATAAGTGCCGCAACCGCAGGCATGAAGGTCACGATGGAAAGAAGGTTGTCCATCAGAACCATCCTCCGAATATATTGGTGAAAAAGGCAACGATCAGCGCTATCGGTATGAACACCACCAGCACGGCTGCGAATATCGACACATAGGTCATCGTACCAACGAACAGCCCGGCGCCCGCAACAACCAGCGCGGATCGCGCAAGGCCACGCTGCCACCACTGCGGCGCGCCCAGAAAGAAGGCCGCCACAGCCATCAACAGGGTCAGCGCACCGACCATCAGCCAGAATTCCATCGGCAGCGCCTGTAGCATCAGTTCGCTCCTCCGCTGAGGCTCATCCATGTGATCAGAACCGCGATCCCGATCACCATCGCGAATGCGTAGGTGAAGATGTAGCCCGACTGTGCCCGACCCGCCAGACGGGTGATGAAGGGCACGATGCCCATCGATACGCCGTTGATCGACCCGTCGATGACGTTGCCGTCACCCTTCTTCCACAACTGCTTGCCGATCCACATCGCAGGTTGGATGAAGACGTAGTGATAAAGCTCGTCAAAGTACCACTTGTTCTTGAGAAACAGGTAGAGCGGACGCTGGTTCTCGGCCAGACGGCCCGGCAGGCTGGGGTTCTTGATGTAGAACCAATAGGCCATCAGGAACCCGATCAGCATCGCGGCAAAAGGCGAAGTCTTGACCCAATAAGGCACCTTGTGCGCGTCATCGAGAACCGTGTTGCCCTCACCGATATAGATCGCCCCTTCGCCCGGTTTCCCGGCGAAGACATAGTGGTGTTCGCCCTCTTTCTTCTCGGCGGCCTTGTCGCGCGCGGTCACGATTGCGGAATGATCCGCGCCCTCTTCTGCGTAAGGGATACCGTAGAATTTGGCGACCTGATCGGTGTGTCCAAAGAACGAACCGTACCAGACCATGCCCGCAAAGATCGCGCCGATGCTGAGAACACCCAGCGGGACGATCATTGTCATCGGGCTTTCATGGGCGTGATCATGGGTGTGCTTGTCACCCCTCGCCTCGCCATAAAAGGTCAGGAACATCAGACGCCAGCTGTAGAAACTGGTCATCAGCGCGGCGAGGACCAAGGCCCAAAAGCTGAACCCGGTGCCCGCCGCATAGGCGCTTTCCACGATGGCATCCTTGGACTGGAAGCCCGCGAACCCGATGGGGATTTCACCCAAAGTGAAAATCCAGACCGGAATGCCCACGCCCGTAATGGCCAACGTGCCGATCATCATGGCGGCAAATGTGTAGGGGATCTTTTTGCGCAGACCGCCGTAGTTGGTCATGTCCTGTTCATGATGCATCGCGTGGATGACCGACCCCGCGCCAAGGAACAGCATCGCCTTGAAGAAGGCGTGGGTCAGCAGGTGGAACATCGCCGCCGAATACATGCCCACGCCTGCAGCGACGAACATGTAGCCCAATTGCGAGCAGGTCGAATAGGCGATCACACGCTTGATGTCGGTCTGGACCAGACCCACGGTCGCGGCAAAGAACGCGGTCGCAGCGCCAAGGAAGGTGACGAACGCCATCGCCTCGGGCGCGAACTCCATCAGCGGCGACATGCGGCAGACAAGGAAGACCCCCGCCGTCACCATGGTCGCGGCGTGGATCAGCGCGGACACAGGCGTCGGCCCCTCCATCGCATCGGGCAGCCAGGTGTGCAGGAACAGTTGCGCCGATTTGCCCATGGCCCCCACGAACAGCAGGAAGGCAATCAGGTTGGCCGCATTCCACTCGGTCCACAGGAACGTCAATTGCGTTTCGGCCAGCATCGGCGCGGCGGCAAAGATGTCGTCAAAGCGGATCGAATCCGTCAGGAAAAACAGCGCGAAAATCCCAAGAGCAAAGCCGAAATCACCCACCCGGTTGACCACAAAGGCCTTGATCGCGGCGGCATTGGCGCTCGGCTTGCGATAGTAGAACCCGATCAAGAGATACGAGGCGACGCCCACCCCTTCCCAGCCAAAGAACATCTGCACGAGGTTGTCGGCCGTCACCAGCATCAGCATCGCAAAGGTGAAGAAGGACAGATAGGCAAAGAAGCGGGGTTTATAGCTTTCGCCCTCTTTCCACTGCGGGTCATCGGCCATGTAGCCAAAGGAATAAAGGTGCACGAGGGACGAGACCGTTGTGAT
Source organism: uncultured Tateyamaria sp. (assembly GCF_947503045.1). Lineage (GTDB taxonomy): Bacteria > Pseudomonadota > Alphaproteobacteria > Rhodobacterales > Rhodobacteraceae > Tateyamaria. Next base: position 1,323,340 of record NZ_CANNCF010000001.1, on the reverse strand, counting down.
CACGATCAGCATGATGGCCGTCAGGCGATCAAGGCGGATGGCCCAATCCGTGCTCAGCGTTCCGGATTCGATCCAGCGCAGGATCTGAATGGTCTCGGTCGTGCCGTCAAAAGTCAGGAACACGATCCATGACAGGATGGCGGACAAGAACAACAGCCCCGTCGCGATCCAGCAGGCTGCAGCCTCGCCAAAGATGCGCCAGCCAAAGCCACACAGCAGCGCGCCAACAAGGGGGGCGAAGAGGAGGATGGTTTCCATGGTGCCCTTAACCTTTCATCACGTTGACGTCTTCGACCGCGATGGTGCCACGGTTGCGGAAGAAGCAGACAAGGATCGCAAGACCGATGGCGGCCTCGGCGGCGGCGACGGTCAGCACAAACAGCGTGAACACCTGCCCTACAAGGTCGTCCAGAAAGGAGGAGAACGCCACAAGGTTGATGTTCACCGCCAGCAGCATCAACTCGATGCTCATCAGCAGGATGATCACGTTCTTGCGGTTCAGAAACAGCCCGAAGATGCCGATGACGAACAGCGTCGCCGCAACAGTCAGGTAATGTTCAAGTCCTATCATGTCGTCCCTCCGGGGCTGTCCCCGTTTGCTCTCGTTTGCCGGTTAGCCCAGCGTAAATTCTGTCTTGTCGCCCCGAAGTTCGGGGTAGAGCGCGGCGCAGGCACAGGGCTCTGCCGCCAGCGTGGTGATGTCGATATTGCGCGCAATGCCGTTGAGATCGGTGGCCATGCGCTCGAACGTGGCAAAGGCGCGCGCGCCCGCCTCGTGGCGTGTCACCACCGCCAGTGCTTTTTCAGTCCGGTTGAAGGCCACGCGGTCGCCCATGTTCTCTTCCTGCGTGCGGAAGGTCAGCGCGGTGCCGGGGCCGCAATCCACAACGGCGATGGACGTGGCGGTGCCCTCCTGGCTCCACCAGTCCTGCCACATGACGCGGCCCTCGCCCAGATCGTCATGTGCGGCCTCTCCCCCATGGCTGGCATGGGTGACGCGGTCGCAATCAGCGAGGGACAGGGCAACCGCCTGACCCGCCAACACGCAGCTACACATCGTCAAAAGGGCCACACGCATCATTGCAATGCCCCTTTCGATTGAGGATGGTGCAGACGGCAGCCACAGAGGAAATCCACACGATCCTTGCGCGGCACAGGGCCACCTTCCAGATCGAGGCGCAACGCGGCGAGATCACCGTCAACCCAGACCTTGCGGGTTTGCATAGCAATCTGTTCGAAGGCGGCCAGCCCGTCGCCTTCGGTCAGCGTCAAGGGACCGGCGGGGGCAATGATCGGCTCGCGATCCCCCAACTCATGGCCGCAACTGTCGATGGAATAGTTGTCGTTATCTATGTATCCAGCAATCACCCGTGTGACCGCGAGGGCGTCACAGTCGACCACCATCAGGTCAGAGGCCACACCCTCCGCCGTGTCGAGCACATGATAGACCCGCGACTTGTCCAGAGGCTGCGCATCGCCGCCCGACACCTGATCATAAAGACCGCCATTCACGAAAGAGCAGTAGCGCCCCATCTCGACCGGCTTGCTGTTTGCGCGCGCGTCACGGTTGATCTGACGCTTTTCCGCGGGCGTTTGGAACTGCACTTCGCAGGCCAGCGCCGCCCCGGACAGCGTCAGGGACAGAACCAAAGATATGAAAATCTCTGCGCTCACAGACCCTGCCCTGGTTTGACGTCCTTGAGCTCCATCGCCAGTTTCGGGTCGCGCATCATCTGGGCGACCACGTCCTGACGCTTCACGTCCGTGCGGTGGCGCAGCGTCAGCACAATCGCCCCGATCATCGCGACCAGCAGGATCAGACCCGACAGCTGGAACAGCAGGAAATACTGGTCATAGAGGATCAGACCCAACGCTTCGGTGTTGTGGCGATCCACCGGGGTCACCTGCGCGCGCAGCCCTTCAGCGGCGGCATTGCTTTCCCATGCGCCAAAGGCGATCACGAATTGCATCAGGATCACCACGGCGATCAGCAGGGCCAGCGGCATGTATTTGGCCATCTCGGCCTTCAACTCGGCAAAATCGATGTCGAGCATCATGACCACGAACAGGAACAGCACGGCGACCGCGCCCACATAGACGATGATCAGCAGCATCGCGACGAATTCAGCGCCCAGCATCACGAACAGACCGGCCGAGGACAAAAAGGCGAGGATCAGCCACAGGACCGAGTGCACCGGATTGCGGCTGATCACGGTAAAGAGCCCGCCAGAGATCACGCAGATGGAAAAGAGGTAAAAGGCAAACACGCTCATGTCTTGTCCTCACTGTCACCCATGACCTCTTGCGCCAGTTCCATGGCGCGGGTCATGGCGGGCACGCCGGCAAACACTGCCATCATGCCCAAAGTCTCGGAAATCTGTTGGTCGGTGGCCCCGGCCTCAAGCGCGTGGCGCACGGTCTGGCGCACGGCCACATCGGCCTGCGCGCCCTGCATGGTGAGGCCCGCAAGGGTGATCAAAAGGCGCGTCTTGGCGTCCAGCCCGTTTTCGTTGAGGGCATTGCCAAACCATGCCTCCATCACGTCCTTGGGCATGGTTGGCCACATCGCTTCCATCGCCTTGGGGTCAAACCCCTTGGCCGGGTCAAACGCGCCCATCTGGGGAAAGCTTTTCGCCATTTCCTGCATCTGCGCCATCATGGCGGCAAAGGGGTTGGTGTCGTTGTCGCTCACAACAGGCCTCTCAATCGGGTTTCGAGCCCGTCCATTTCCGCCGTCCAGACCGCGGCACTGGCCTCTTCTTCGGTCCAAAGCTCGGCCAGTTCGGAGTTTTCGGCCGTGATACGGCGCACGGCCCGCAGGGCGAGCGCGATCAGGCCGTCATCCTGTGCGATGTCTTCTTCATGTTCGCGCAGGCGTTCGAGGTCATCCTCGTCAATGGCCGGACCTGCATCGAAACTCGCAGCCACCGCTTCGGCAGCGGCACGGGCCGCACTGCCGGCATCCACCTCAAGATAATCGGCGGCAGAGGTGTCGGCGGCCTCGTCCAACGCAGCACGCACAGCTTCGACACCGCCGGATGCGTATTCTTCCTCGATCCAGTCAAGCGAGGTGTCATCCTCAAATATGCCAACGCCGAACGCGCCCATTGATCTGATCCCTGCCCTTACCTGTATGGCGCGTCGATTTCGAGGTTGCGCGCGATCTCCGCCTCCCAGCGGTCACCGTTTTCGAGCAGTTTTTCCTTGTCGTAGTACAGCTCTTCGCGGGTCTCGGTGGAGAATTCGAAATTTGGCCCTTCGACAATAGCATCAACCGGGCACGCCTCCTGGCAGAACCCGCAATAGATGCACTTGGTCATGTCGATGTCGTAACGCGTCGTGCGGCGGGAGCCGTCTTCGCGCGGTTCGGCATCGATGGTGATGGCCTGCGCCGGGCACACCGCCTCGCAGAGCTTGCAGGCGATGCAGCGTTCCTCGCCATTGGGATAGCGGCGCAGCGCGTGTTCGCCACGGAAACGGGGCGACAACGGCCCCTTTTCATGGGGGTAGTTCACCGTTGCCTTGGGGCGAAAGAAGTATTTCAGGCCCAGCTTGAAGCCGACAAAAAAGTCCTGCAGCAAGAAGTATTTCGCGGCGCGGCCATAGTCGATCTGAGTCATCTTACCCTCCCACGGTCCAGCGGGCGTAAAAACCCCAGAACCAGTCAAACTTGGCGGCAAAGGCCACGAACACGACCCAGAACAGCGAGAACGGCAGGAACACTTTCCAGCCCAGACGCATCAACTGGTCATAGCGGTAGCGGGGCGTGATCGCCTTCACCATCGAGAAGATGAAGAAGACAAACAGCATTTTCAGCACCATCCAGAAGATGCCATCGGGCAGGAACGGCACCGGCGACAGCCAGCCGCCGAAGAACAGCAGCGACACCAGCGCACACATCAGCACCACGGCCACCAGTTCGCCGATCATGAACAAGAGGAACGGGGTGGAGGAATATTCGACCTGATAGCCCGCCACCAGTTCGGATTCCGCCTCAGGCAGATCGAAGGGCGGCCGGTTGGTTTCAGCCAGCGCCGAAATCAGGAACAGGAACAACATCGGCAGATGCGGCAGCCAGTACCAGTTGAAGATGCCCCAATCGCCATCCTGTGCGGCCACGATGGAGCCAAAGTTCATCGAACCCGTGGACAGGATCACCCCGATGATGATCAGACCGATGGAGACTTCATAAGAGATCATCTGCGCGGCAGACCGCAACGAGCCGAGGAAGGGGTATTTCGAGTTGCTGGCCCAGCCACCCATGATCACGCCATAAACCTCCAAAGAGGAGACGGCAAAGACGTAAAGAATGGCGACGTTGATGTCGCTCAGCACCCAGCCATCGTTGAACGGGATCACCGCCCAGGCGATCAGCGCCATGACAAGGCTGACCATCGGCGCCATGAAGAACACGCCTTTGTCCGCGCCTGCGGGCACGACGACTTCCTTGACGATGTACTTGCCGAAATCCGCGAAACTTTGCAGCAGGCCGAACACACCCACGACGTTGGGGCCCCGGCGCATCTGCACGGCGGCCCAGATCTTGCGGTCCGCATACATCAGAAAGGCCAACGCGACCAGCAGTGGCACCACCACAAGCAGCACTTGCCCCACGATCAGAAGTCCGATGCCCAACGGGCTATTTGTGAAAAAGTCAGCCATCAGTCCTCACACCGTCGGTATCCCCTTTTCCGCGCAGGCGGCGGACACGACTTCGGCGTCGATTGTCCTGATCCCGCGTGGCAGGGCTGGCGAGATGGTGTAAACAGCATCCGCCGTCCACACGCCAGCCTCTTCGTCAACATTTGTGCGCAAATGACGCGCAAAACCCCAGCCCCGGATCAGCGTATAGCCCGCGGCGGCGCATTCGGCATAGTTCTCCACGTCCCTAGCGCTCAGCGCATTGGTCATCGACACGTTGAACTGCACCAGATCATCGTCCAGCAACATGGTCTCGACCCCGCGATAATCGGGGATGAACCGTTCTGCCGTGGGCACAGGCTCACAAGCCGCGAAAGGCGCGATGGTTATGAGCCACGCGGCCTTCATTCAGCGGCCAGTGCCCCGGTGTTGCGCGCCTTGGCGTTGGCGCTCAACTCGGCCATCAACTGGCTTGCGCGTGCGATGGGGTTGGTGAGGTAGAAATCACTGACGGTCGAGGTCAGAACGCCGCCTTCGATCTTGCCCTGCGCCAGTGCGTCGCCGGTGTTTTCGGCCACCTCGTCGATGGCGCCCAGATGCGGGTGCGCCTTGACGATCTGGTTGCGCAAGGCGGCGATGCTGTCAAATGGCAAGGCATTGCCCATCTCACCGGACAGCGCGCGCAGGATGGCCCAGTTTTCCTTGGCCTCGCCGGGCGCAAAGCTGGCGCGCGCGGCCAGTTGCGGGCGTCCTTCGGTGTTCACGAACAGGCCCGGTTCCTCGGTATAGGCAGCCCCCGGCAGGATCACGTCGGCACGGTGCGCGCCCCGGTCCCCATGACTGCCCTGGTAGATCACGAAAGCACCCGCCGCGATGTCAAGCTCATCCGCGCCAAGGTTGTAGATCACGTCAGCCCCATCAACAGCGGCCATCGCATCGGGGTTCGTCGCGCCCACATCCATCGCGCCCACGCGGGCGGCGGCAGTGTGCAGGATCAACATGCCGGAATGCGTGCTTTCGGCCAGTGCGTGCGCACCCGCAAGGATCGCGGCCCCATCGCCGCGGGTAAGTGCACCCATGCCAACGATGATCACGGACGGTTTTTCCTGCACCGCAGAATGATCACGCTTGAGCAGATCGTTGATCACCGTCGCATCTGTTCCGATGTGATTGGCCTCAAAGGTCAGATCGATCATCTCGCCGATCACACCCACATTGGCCCCACGCGACCACGCCTTTCGGATGCGTGCGTTCAGCACCGGCGCCTCAAGGCGCGGGTTGGTGCCGATCAGCATGATGGCCTCAGCAGTGTCGATATCCTCGATGCGCGCTGTGCCCACATAGGCCGCACGGTTGTCACTGGGCAGCTTCGCCCCGTCCGTGCGGCACTCGACAATTCCGCCCTGCCCTTCGACCAGTGTTTTCAGCGCATAGGCAGCCTCGACCGGAGCCAGATCGCCCACGAGGCCCGCCAGTTTCGACGCACCCTTGATGGCGGCGGCGGCCTTGCCAAGCGCTTCGGGCCAGGTGGCCGGGCGCAGTTTGCCATCCTCGCGGATATAGGGCGTGTCCAGCCGCTGGCGGCGCAACCCGTCCCAGACAAAGCGGGTCTTGTCCGAAATCCATTCCTCGTTCGTGCCGTCATGGTTCAGCGGCAAAAAGCGCATGACTTCGCGCCCCTTGGTGTCCACGCGGATAGAGGACCCAAGCGCATCCATCACATCGACACTTTCGGTCTTGGTCAGTTCCCAGGGCCGCGCTGTAAAGGCGTAAGGTTTGGACACCAGCGCCCCCACGGGGCAGAGATCAATGATGTTGCCCTGCAGGTTGGAATCCAGCGTCTCGCCCAGATAGGAGGTGATCTCGGAATCCTCGCCCCGCCCGGTCTGGCCCATCTGGGTGATGCCAGCAACTTCGGTGGTAAAGCGCACACAGCGGGTGCAGGAAATGCAGCGGGTCATGTGGGTTTCGACCAGCGGGCCAAGGTCCAGATCATCGGTGGCGCGCTTGGGCTCGCGGAAGCGACTGAAATCGACGCCATAGGCCATCGCCTGATCCTGCAGATCGCACTCGCCACCCTGATCGCAGATCGGGCAATCCAGCGGGTGGTTGATCAGCAGGAATTCCATGACGCCCTCGCGGGCCTTCTTGACCATGGGCGAGTTCGTCTTGATCACCGGCGGCGCACCTTCGGGGCCGGGGCGCAAATCCTTGACCTGCATTGCGCAGGACGCGGCGGGCTTGGGCGGGCCGCCGACAACCTCGACAAGACACATGCGGCAGTTGCCAGCGATGGACAGGCGTTCGTGATAGCAGAACCGGGGGATCTCGACCCCGACCTCTTCGCAGGCCTGGATCAGGGTCAATGCACCCTCCACCTCAACCTCTTTGCCATCAATCACGATCTTGCGCAGGGTGCTCATAGGTTCAGTTCATCCTCAACAGGGCGCCCACCTGGCCGCCTTTTTCGATCTCTTCGCGACCCAAGCGGCAGTAGCCGTCGCTGGCACCGGGGGTCGCCCCGGCCTCGGCCAGATACGCATCACGTTGGGCTCGCAGACGGGCCTTTTCGGTGTCGGACTTGCGATAGGCATCAATTTCAGCGTCGCTGTAGCCAAGGGCGCGGGCCCGCGCACCAACCGCGCGAACAACGCCAAGGGCCTTGACCATCCGGGCGGAAATAGCGGGGCAGTTCTTGCGAATTTCATCGGCAATCCCAACAGCCAGCAAGGTGCCGTCCACTTCGGGAACATCCCGCAGATGTGGTTTTGCCGAAATCGCTCCGGCGGACAGGCTAAGGATCAGGGCCATGGTCATCGTCATTGCGCGCATCGTTTCTCTCCTCTGATCGCGTCGTGCAGACGCAAGATGGGAAAGCACCACCGTGCTATGCAATATCATGACCTTTCACAACCCGTTAGCACACAAATTGTCGCCTATCGGGAGGATAAGTTCACAGGGCCGAGCAGGTCCCTGTCAGCAGCAAACGGTCGTTGGAGATACGCAATGTTCCGTCCTCTCCATCCGGCCCGTCTGTCCAGTCGATATCGGACGTGCCAAAGTTGCCCACGCAGTAGCGCGTGGCCTCATAGGCCCCGGCCGCGCGCGCCCCTTCCAGCGACGCCGAAACCGGGCGCACCGTGACCTCGAAATCAAGGCGCTGCTTGTCGACCTTCTTGGCACTGGCGCGAAAGAACTGCCCGTCAAAGGCGATGCGATCCGCCTTTCTTCCATTGCAGGCCGACAGCAACAGCACAGCGATCAGCATCAGGCCCAGCAGCAGCGCCGGGCGGCGGTCGGTCAGGGAAAGCGTCTTGGTCTTGGTCATTCGTCAAAGTCTCCGCACGTGCCGCCTCAGATCACATGGCTCCAGCCAAAGGCGTGATCCGTATTGCCATGGTTTTCAAGATGATGAAAGCGCTCCATAGCCTCTTTGATCGTCGGCATGTGGCCATCGTCCACGTGCCACATGACAAAGCGCAGGCCTTGATCCGGGTCGTACCATTCGCCCTTGCGGTCGTAAAACTGCTTGTGAACGGTCTGAAAGGTGAAAGCATGCAGGCTGTGCACGTCCTGCCAGACCGACAGGGTGGAAGCGGTGCGGGGATTGCCGCCCATTGGGCCATCCGGGTCCAGTTGCGCGGCTTCCATCTCGTCCCCTTCAAGGTGCCAGATGTAGCCGGGGCTGCGGCGCGCAATGTCATAAACGCGGTCGAGGTTGTTCTGGAAGTCGGCAACACGCGGGTCGTCCCAGTCGTATTTTAGGGTGCCAATGTTGAATTCGGCGAGGGGCATTTTTTAGTGCAAACTCAGCGCTTGATCAAAAATCTTCCGACTTCGTGTTGGGAACCAATTAGATTTTCCCCTGCTCTGCACCATGTTGTGGGCACCGCTATGACGATTTCGTTTTCCTCAATGAAAGCCAAGGTGTCCTTCTGTGCTTGGGGAGCTCGTCTTGCGGCGAGAATTTTTGCACCGTCCGGCGTGAGGTGATATTTCGACATCTGTTTGTCAACCGCCCGCCTTACTGACCTCACACGCTTCCTATTCAGCTTCAAAGTCGTGCAGTTTTTGTCGATCATCTGTGCGTAGATTGTCGGCTTCAAAAGCACGTAGGCATCATCAAGGGCTTCACCAATGGGTTTTCTCTGCAACTCAGCACCTGCTTCGGTTGCGAACAAAAAAGCGAGTAAAGTGGCAAGCTTAGCCGGCAAGAGCTTCACCGGACCTACTCCGCCGCGATCCGCTTGGCTGCAATCCGATCCTCGATCTCATCCCGGAAGTTCTTGATCAGCCCCTGGATTGGCCACGCCGCCGCATCACCCAAAGCGCAGATCGTGTGGCCCTCAACCTGTTTGGTGACGTCCAGCAGCATGTCGATCTCCTCGACCTCCGCCTCGCCTTTCACCAGACGGTCCATCACGCGCATCATCCAGCCTGTGCCTTCGCGACAGGGCGTACACTGCCCGCAGGATTCGTGCTTGTAGAACTTGGACAAGCGCCAGATCGCCTTGATGATATCCGTGCTCTGGTCCATCACGATCACCGCAGCGGTCCCGAGCGACGATCCCTTTTCCTTAAGCGCATCGAAATCCATGATCGCGTCGCGCATATGCTCGCCGCGCACATTGGGCACGGAGGACCCGCCGGGGATCACGGCCTTGAGATTGTCCCAGCCACCCCGAATGCCGCCGCAATGCTTCTCGATCAGCTCCTCGAACGGGATGCTCATGGCCTCTTCGACCACGCACGGATTGTTCACGTGGCCCGAGATCGCAAACAGCTTGGTGCCTGCGTTGTTGGGTCGACCGAAGGAGGAAAACCACGACGCGCCACGGCGCAGGATGGTTGGCACCACAGCGATGGATTCCACGTTGTTCACCGTGGTCGGGCACCCATAGAGGCCCGCGCCGGCCGGAAACGGCGGCTTCATGCGCGGCATGCCCTTTTTGCCCTCAAGGGATTCCAACAGAGCGGTTTCTTCGCCGCAGATATAGGCCCCTGCCCCGTGATGCAGGTAGATGTCGAAATCCCAGCCCGATTTGGCGGCGTTCTTGCCGACCAGTCCGGCCTCATAGGCCTCGTCGATGGCGTTCTGCAGGGCTTCTTTTTCGCGGATATATTCGCCGCGAATGTAGATGTAGCAGGCATTGGCATTCATCGCGAAAGACGCGATCAGGCAGCCCTCGATCAGGGTGTGCGGATCATGGCGCATGATCTCGCGGTCCTTGCAGGTGCCGGGCTCGGATTCATCCGCATTCACAACCAGATAGGCGGGGCGCCCGTCAGATTCCTTGGGCATGAACGACCACTTGAGACCCGTCGGAAAACCCGCACCGCCGCGACCGCGCAGACCGGAATCCTTCATCTCCTGAACAACCCAGTCGCGGCCCTTCTTGATCAGCTTGTCCGTGCCATCCCAATGCCCACGGGCCTGCGCGCCTTTCAGCGTGCGGTCGTGCATCCCGTACAGGTTGGTAAAGATACGATCCTTGTCAGCAAGCATGCCAAATCTCCTCGGTCGACCCAGCCTTGGGCCTTTTGACCCCGCGCATGGGTCGTTTTATGTGTCCCGGCTGTTTTGCCAAATCCTGAGGGCTACCACCAGTGCCCAAATGAACGCAGCCAGTGCAAACAGCAGCAAAAGTATCTCGAACCGGGCAGGCAAGCCCAATGCGGACACGATCACGGGCGCAAAGATGGACAGAATCGCGGCCCCCGCAATGACGAGGGCCGCGATACGGCCCTGTCGGGCCAGTTTGGGATCAAGTCGGTCAGACACGGATCAGTAAACGCCGCCCTTCTTGACCTTCTTGGAAAACTCGGTGGTGCCTCCTTCGGCAAGGGTCTTGGCCTGCGACACCCATTCATCGCGGCTCACACGGCCCTTGAACCCTTCGAGGTTCTCGTCAACCCATGCGATCTCGTTGGGACCCCAGCCTGCGATCTGGTCAAAGTGGTAAAAACCCATGGAGTGCAAAAGCGCTTCAAGTTTGGGGCCAACACCCTTGATTTGCTTGAGATTGTCCGGCCCACCCTCACGTGCAGCGCTTAGCGTTTCTGGCTTGGAGCCACCGCTGACGGGCTCGGGGTTGGTCACAGGCTTGGGATCGGCTTTTGCCTTTGGCTTGGCGGCAGGTTTCTTTTCGGCGGCTGGCTTGGCCGCTGGTTTCTTTTCGGCAGGTTTGGCCTTGGGCGCAGGCGCCTTGACCGAGGCCGCGTCACTCTTGGCGGCGGTATCCGCCTTGGCCGCAGCGGCGGACGGTGCCGGTGCGGCTGCCTTTTCGGCAACCTCAGGCTTGGCCGCAGATGCCGGCGTCGCCTGACCGACCTTCGCCTCGTTCAGCGCAGGCAAGGGGCGACACATGATCCAACTCAGCAGCGCACCGGCAACAGCGGCGATCACCAGCCCTGCAAACACGGCCTGAACAAACGTCCAGCCGCCCAGCAATCCCAGCAATACCGCGCCCAGCAAACCGCCCAGGGCCGCAACCAGCCAGCATCCGATGGCGCAGCTGACCATACCTTTTTCGTTACTCATGATACTCCCTCTCCCGTCCTGAGGTTCTTATTCCTCTTTATAGATAGCATCTTTTTTGGCACGTTTGGAAAACTCGGTCTCGGCCCCTGACGCAAGCGCCTTGGCCTGAGACACCCAGTTGTCACGGCTGACACGGCCCTTGAACCCTTCGAGGTTCTGATCGACCCAGGCCACTTCGTCCCCGCTCCATTCAGCGATCTGGTCAAAGTGGTAGAATCCCAGCCGGTTCAGCAGTGCCTCAAGCTTGGGGCCAACGCCCTTGATCATCTTGAGATCATCGGCCTTGCCGTCGCGCGCACCCTCGAGGGCGGCAGGTTTGGTGCCGGGGCTGTCCGGGCTCGCGGCCTTTTGGGCGGCGGGTGTTGCCTTGGGCGTATCGGGCGCCTTGGGACGGGCCGGCGCCTTGTCGAGCACGGCCGCCTTTGCGCCACTGGCCTTTGGGTTTGCCTTGGATTTTGGTTTGGCGGGCGCATTGGCCGCCTTGCCCTGCCACGGCGCAATCAGGGGCACTTCGGTCCCGTCGATGCGCTTGACCGTGTCGCCGATATCCGTCGCCAGTTGGACTGAGGCGTTATATTTCGTGTGCCCGCTGTCAAAATCCTTGAGCGTGGTCAGACCGCTCAGCGGTTCGGCCGCGTAGCGCCCATTTTGAGGGCCGGGCGTGGGCACTTTGCCTTCTGCCAGCTCATCAATGATCTCACCCATGCGGGCAGCAGTCAGATCCTCGTAGTAATCCTTGCCGATCTGGGCCATGGGCGCGTTGGCGCAAGAGCCGAGGCATTCGACCTCTTCCCAGCTGAACTTGCCATCCGCGCTCAGCTGATGCGGTTTCTTGGCGATCTTGTTCTTGCAGACAGCCACAAGATCCTCGGCCCCACAGATCATGCAGGACGTGGTGCCACACACCTGAATATGCGCAACAGAACCAACCGGTTGCAACTGGAACATAAAGTAGAACGAGGCGACCTCAAGCGCGCGGATATAGGCCATGTCGAGCATGTCGGCCACGGTTTCAATCGCGGGACGGGTCAACCAGCCCTCTTGTTCCTGCGCACGCCACAAGAGCGGGATGATGGCCGAAGCCTGACGGCCTTCGGGGTACTTGGTGATCTGCGCCTCGGCCCAGGCCAAATTGGCGGCGGTAAAGGCAAAGCTATCGGGTTGGTCCAGGTGGAGGCGGCGGAGCATCAGAGTGTTTCCCTCAAGACTAGCAGCTGATCAATAGCGAGGCGCAGGCGCTCGAGGATCAGTGGCAACTCGGTTTGCAGAAAGGCAATAAGCAGCGCCCGGGCCCACAAGGTCAGGGCGGTAAGGTAGACGAGCGACAAGATGACAAAGCCCACTAACCCGGCAAGGGTGCCTTGCAGTGGAGAGTGGCGCAACATGCCCACTTCGGCGGCCAACCAGAAACTGGCAAGAAAAACCACCAAAAATCCCAGGGAAATACCCAAGATCACCGATCAATCTCCCCGAACACCACGTCCATCGTGCCGATGATCGCGGCCACGTCGGCCAGTTGGTGCCCTTTCGAGATGTAATCCATCGCCTGCAAATGCAGGAAACCCGGCGCGCGCAGCTTGGCGCGGTAGGGTTTGTTCGACCCGTCCGCCACCAGATATACGCCGAACTCGCCCTTTGGCGCCTCGACCGCGCAATAGACCTCGCCTTCGGGCACGTGGAACCCTTCGGTATAAAGCTTGAAGTGGTGGATCAGCGACTCCATCGACGTTTTCATGTCAGTGCGCGAAGGCGGTGTGATCTTGCCCCGCGCCAGCACGTCGCCGGTCGCTTCGCGCAGCTTGGCGACGGCCTGTTTGATGATCGACACCGACTGGCGCATTTCTTCCATACGGACCAGATAGCGATCAAAGCAATCGCCGTTCTTGCCCACAGGGATCTGGAAGTCGAATTCGTCATAACATTCATAGGGTTGGCTGCGGCGCAGGTCCCATGCAAGGCCAGAGCCGCGCACCATCACGCCAGAGAACCCGTATTTCAGGATGTCATCCTCGGTCACGACGCCAATATCAGCGTTGCGCTGTTTGAAGATGCGGTTTTCGGTCAGCAGCCCGTCGATATCATCCAGCAATTCGGGGAATTCGTGGGCCCATTGTTCGATATCGTCGATCAGGTCATCCGGCAGGTCCTGATGCACACCGCCGGGACGGAAATAGGCTGCGTGAAGACGCGCGCCACAGGCCCGCTCATAAAACACCATCAGCTTTTCACGCTCTTCAAAACCCCAGAGCGGCGGCGTCAGCGCACCCACATCCAACGCCTGCGTGGTGACGTTGAGCAGGTGGTTCAGCACCCGCCCGATCTCGCAATAGAGCACGCGGATCAGCGAGGCACGGCGGGGCACCTCGACGCCCGTCAGCTTTTCGATGGCCAGACACCAGGCATGTTCCTGGTTCATCGGCGCCACGTAATCCAGCCGGTCGAAATAGGGCAGGTTCTGCAGATAAGTCCGGCTTTCCATCAGCTTTTCGGTGCCACGGTGCAGCAGGCCGATATGCGGATCGCAGCGTTCCACGATCTCGCCGTCCAGCTCCAACACCAGACGCAAAACCCCATGTGCGGCAGGGTGTTGCGGGCCGAAGTTGATGTTGAAATTGCGGATCTTCTGCTCGCCCGTCAGGGCGTCTTCGAATTTGGAGCCGTCCATCATGTTACGCTCACCCTTCCATGGCCGAACCACCCATGGTCCGGAATACTTTTGTCATCAGTTTCCACGCCCCATCGACACGGATGAACCCAAGGTGGTCCTCGTAGCGTTTCGGGGGCACGTCGACCCGCAGATGCACACGCGCAATTTCGTCACCCGCCACATCGATGCTGAAAATCTCATAAACCGGCGCGCCCTCAAAGGCACTGCGACCCGACACGCGCTCGAGATAGGCTGCCTTGTCCCAGAATTGGGCCAATCCGTCAGCGCTTACCTCTGTCATGGTGAACTTGTCATGGCACATATCGGCGAACACATCCGCCTTGGCGAAATGCACGGCATCGCAATACGTCTCCGCCAGCACCTGAATGGCGTCACGAGATGGGGTTTGTGCATCCATCACCGCTTCTCCAGCTCTTGCAGCTTCAGCGCCATGAACCACAGCAGCGCGATCGTCCCGATCGGGATCACGCAGACAAAGGCCCAGTAGGCGTTGATGCCGAAATGCGGCAGCAGCTTGAACATCGGGATGATGGTCAGCGCCGCGATAATGATCCAGATCAGCATATCCACGTCACGCCTCTTCAGGTTTCTTCTCGTCGCCGGGCAGGATGTATTCGGCACCCTCCCATGGGCTCATGAAATCAAACTGACGGTATTCCTGAACGAGGGACACAGGCTCGTAAACCACCCGTTTTTCCACCTCGTCATAGCGGACCTCGGTATACCCCGTGGTTGGGAAATCCTTGCGCAGCGGATAGCCGCGAAAGCCGTAGTCGGTGAGGATCCGGCGCAGGTCCGGGTGGCCGGAAAACAGGATGCCGAACATGTCGAACACCTCGCGCTCGAACCAGTTGGCCGAAGGATGCACATCCGTGATCGAGGGCACCATCTGATCCTCGCGGATCGACACGCGCAGGCGGATGCGGTGGTTCTGGTACATCGACAGGAAGTGATAGACCACGTCGAACCGCTTGGCCCGGCCCGGATAGTCAACCGCCGTAATGTCCACGAGGGACGAGAATTTGCAGGTCGAGTCGCCTTGCAGGAACTCGACAAGGCCCGCGATGTTGGCCGGGGCCACGTCCACGTTCAACTCGTCATGGGTGACGTCCCATTGCAGCACGCAATCGGGCCGTTTGGCTTCGATATAGGCGCCGAGTTCGTTCAGGGCTTCGGTCATATTTGCTCCTCGTCGGAGAATGTCTGTGCGCGACAGCGCGCGTAATCAGGGCTTAGCGGACAATCGTCCCGGTGCGGCGCATTTTGCGCTGCAGTTGCAGGATGCCATAAAGCAGCGCCTCGGCCGTGGGTGGGCAGCCGGGCACGTAGACATCCACAGGCACGATGCGGTCACAGCCGCGCACCACGGAATAGCTGTAGTGATAGTACCCACCCCCATTGGCGCATGACCCCATCGAGATCACGTAGCGCGGCTCGGGCATCTGGTCATAGACCTTGCGCAGGGCGGGCGCCATCTTGTTGGTCAAAGTGCCTGCCACAATCATCAGGTCGGACTGGCGCGGGGAGGCACGCGGGGCGGTGCCGAACCGTTCCAGATCATAGCGCGGCATCGAGGTGTGCATCATTTCAACCGCGCAACAGGCCAGACCAAAGGTCATCCAGTGCAAGGACCCGGTCCGCGCCCAGTTGATCAGGTCATCGGTCGAGGTCAGCAAAAACCCCTTGTCCTGCAAGGCCGTGTTCAGGTTCTGGGCGGCCACGTCGCGGTCCATGCCTGCGGCGTTCGGAGATGTGGCAATCGACATCTGTTCTCTGGCTCCTGCAGTCAGGCAGGCGGCAAATCGCCACCTTTGAGTATTCTTTTCCCATGTATCCTAGCGCCCTGAGGGGGTCAACGCGCCATGCGCCGATCCGGGCGGCTTGTCGCATGGGTTCTGGCCCCTGCGCCGGTGTGGGAATGCACCGCGCCAGACGGGACGTGTCGCGGGCGGCATTTGCCGCCCCACCTAGGCGGCGTCAGGGAAGACAAAACCGGAGGAAACGAGCGAATCGCGCAGGGCACAAAGACGCACAATTGAGCCGAACCGTTATCATTGTTGCCAAATACGAACCAATGCGCAGTCTCGGCCCTTCGCCGGTTCGAAAAAAGTTGACGTGAAGTAAAGGGAAATTTCCGTCTGATTCAACCACAGGTAATTTTCGAAACGAAAAATCGGAAGATTTTTGCTGATTGGCCCCCTGCCCCTGCGTTACCTTGAAGTGGGGAAGATTTGGTTGAACGGACTGGGGAGGTCACACGCAACATGCTCAATACCGTGCATACGCCGCCACCCCGAGGTGACGCAAACGCCAGCCTTTTGACACAGTGCGCCCCGATTGAAGCAACAATAGGTGCCAATTGAATTCAAAAGGCCGCCCCGGTCGGGACGGCCCAAATCAGAAGATTTAAGTACCTTAGGGCGCGCTCATTGCCATTCGAGCGCGCCTTTTTTCCATTCATAGGCAAAGCCGATCGTCAGCACGCCAAGGAAGACCATCATCGACCAGAAGCCGATCATGCTCACATCCTTGAAGGCAACCGCCCAGGGAAACAGGAACGCGATTTCGAGATCGAAAATGATGAACAGGATCGACACGAGGTAGAACCGGACGTCGAATTTCATCCGCGCGTCGTCAAAGGCGTTGAACCCGCATTCATAGGCGCTGACCTTTTCGGGGTCGGGATTGCGCACCGCGATGACCACGGCCGACAGCATCAGAACAAGGCCAAGGCCGATGGCGACGGCCAGAAACACCAGAATGGGGAGGTACTCCCGCAACATGCCTTCCATTGTCGGCTCCTTCGATCTGCCTGTGCGCCTGCCCTGTCTCAAGGTGCAGGCGTGACGTTGGTCTCTGTGTACGCATGCCGCCGCGCAGCGTCAATCGACCCGCATGGGGATCGGGGCCAAAATATTGCAATGCTCGGATGTGGCGCCCGCCCTACTCGGCCGGCTTGCGCGACCATTCCGCAAGGGTCAGCCCGTTTTCGCAGGCCGAGACCTGAACGTTCAGCGCCGTCTGCATCGGCACCGGCAGCGACACGTCCACCCCACCGGGATGGGTGATTTCAGGCAGAAGGTGACGTGCAACCTGCGGCAGGCTCAGCATTTCCTGCGTGTTCAGCTTGAGATCGTTGCGCATCGCGTTGTTGGCAAAAACAAGCTCGCCCGCGGCGTTGTGCACCGTCATCGCCTTTCCCTCCATCTGCGACAGCATGGTCAGGATGGCATCGTTTTCGGCCAGTGCCGCACTCAGCGCCTTTTGCTCATAGCGCAGCAGGTGCCGTTCGATCTTGCTTTCGACCAGATCGCCCACGGCCAGAAGATAGTCGACCTCGCCGTCCTGCCAGATGCGGGCCGAGGTGGTGATCGCACAGACCGCACCGACGATGCCGCGCCCTTCGACCACCAAAGGCACACCCAGATAGGCGCCGATGTTCAGATTCTGCACCGCTGGCAGGGAATTGATGTTGGGATCGCTTTTGGCGTTGTTGATCCGCAAGGGCTTGCCCGCCGCGACGGTACGCCCACAGATAGTATCGCGCAGATTGAATGACCGATTGTCGAGACCACGTGTATCATTAGAATAACCCAGTGCGATCAGGGCCTCGGCGCTCACGATGCTGATCAGGCTCATGTCGCATCTCAGCTTTGCGGAAATCGACTGCGCAAGCGCGTCGAACTCGGCCAAGTTGCTGAAATCATTAGAATAGTGGGACATCGGTCTTCTTTACAGCTCGCGGATAGGAAGGTCACAGGATTGTGAATTCTCCCGTGGGTTTCAGAATTAGCTTAAAACTCTAGTTTCACAAAACAAATTTCCGGAGTCGGCGGGATTGCGCTAAAATCCGACAATAATACAACCGATAGTTGACACCGCGCAGCAACAATGAAAGCGCGCCTGTATCCCGGATGCCTAGTCGCTGGCCCACGCTGTGGCGCGCTTGTCAAAGAAGGCGCCGATGCCTTCCACCGCCTCATCGCTTTCCCAGCGCGTCTTGAGGGCGTTGATCGTCATGTCGATTGTCTCGGCATCGATGCGCGGGCCAAGGGTGCGGGCCAGCGCCTTGGCCTCCGCCACCGCACCGGGCGCGCAGGACAAGTAAGGCACAACCTCAGCCTCGATGGCTGCGTCCAGATCCGCATGCGGCACGGCGCGCGCCAGCAGGCCCAGCGTCACCGCCTCTTGCGCATCAAACAAGCGCGCGGACATGAAGACGCGCCGCGCCCGCCCCTCGCCCATCCGCGCCAGCACATAAGGCCCGATGGTCGCCGGGATCAGGCCCAGCCGCGTCTCCGTCAGCCCCATGCGCAGGCTGTCCACGCCGATGGCCACATCACAGACCGACGCCATGCCGACCCCGCCGCCAAAGGCATTGCCCTGCAGCGCCCCGATCAGCGGCTTGGGCATGGTGTTGAGCGCCTGCAGCATATGGGCCAGCTTTCCGGCCTCGCGGGCGCGGGTGTCGGCATCCGCCTGCATCTGTTCGCGCATCCAGCCCAGATCGCCACCCGCGCAGAAACTCTTGCCCGCGCCGGTCAGCACCACGACCCGCACGGCACTGTCCGCGCCGAGGTTCACAGCGGCCTGGGTCAGCTCGGCCAGCATCTGCGCGCTCAACGCGTTGTGTTTGTCTGGCCGGTTCAGGGTCAGTGTCGCAACGCCGCGCCCGTCCGTTGCAATGGATAAGGTCTCAAAGCTCATGGGTGCCCCCCTCAGGCGCGCATGGCCTGCGCGCGCGCCGCACAGGCC
The DNA here is from genome assembly GCF_947503045.1 of uncultured Tateyamaria sp. Lineage (GTDB taxonomy): Bacteria > Pseudomonadota > Alphaproteobacteria > Rhodobacterales > Rhodobacteraceae > Tateyamaria. Next base: position 1,304,735 of record NZ_CANNCF010000001.1, on the reverse strand, counting down.
TTGACCACGTCAAGATCGAGGCCGGTGTCATAGCCCAGCCGCTCCAGATGCTCGGCCACAGCTTCAGTCGCCACATTGCCCGCCGCACCGGGCGCATAAGGGCAACCGCCGAGGCCCCCGACAGCGGCATCAAACACCCGCACCCCAAGGCTGAGCGAGGCGTCGATATTGTCCAGCGCCCGCCCTCCGGTGTCGTGATAGTGCCCGGCCAAGCGGCCGACGGGTACCACATCGCGCACCGCCAGCAGCATCCGCGCAATGGCATCCGGCGTGCCGTGGCCCAGCGTGTCCCCCAGCGAAATCTCGTAACAGCCCATGCCAAACAGTCGGTCCGCCACCCGCGCCACCGCACCGGGATCAATCGGGCCGTCATGGGGGCAATCCACCACGCAAGACACGTAACCGCGCACCGGCAGATCAATCATCCGCGCCGCCTCGATCACCGGGGCGAACCGCGCGAGGGATTCGTCGATGGAGGCGTTGATATTGGCCCTCGAAAACCCTTCGCTGGCGGAGCCGAAGACGGCGATTTCATCCACGCCCGCCTCGATAGCGGCATCGAACCCCTTCATGTTGGGTGTCAGAGCGGAATAGCGCACGTCCGCCGCGCGGTTGATCCCGGCAAACACATCGGCGCTGCCCGCCATCTGCGGCACCCATTTGGGACTGACAAAGCTGCCCGCCTCGATACGGCGAAAGCCCGCGGTGCTGAGGTGATCAATCAGCGCAACCTTGTCGGCCACCGCAATCTCGCGTGTTTCGTTCTGCAGGCCATCGCGCGGACCCACTTCGTAAATTTCGACTGACCCTAGCACTTAACCCTCCCAAGCCGGATAGAAATCCCTGTCATAAAGACCGCCATCGCCATCGGGCAGGCTGGCCTGAAACGCAGCACGTTCGCTGATCCGTTCGAACCAGCGCGCAGTTTCGGGGTGATCCTCCAGCGTCGCGAAATGGCGCGCCATATAGACCGCCTGCCCAACCGAAATGTCGGCGGCAGAGAAACCGGATGTCAGCAGATAGTCGCGGTTTTCCAGCGGCGTGGACAGGCGCGCCTCGATCGCGTCATAGCATTTCTTGACCCGCGCGGCCTCGATCTTCATGACAATCGGGCTGCGCATGTGATCCTCGTAAAGGGCGACATGTTGCTGGGTCAGGGCTGCGACATGCTGGCTGATGGTTTCAGCAAAATGCACCCAGACCAGCCATGCCATGCGGTCCATGCTGGCGGCACTGCGCCCAAGCCGGTCGGGGCTGTAGCGCTCGCACAGGTATTCGGTGATCGCGCCCGTCTCGAACATCCGCTCGCCGTCGATTTCAAGGGCGGGCACACGCCCTGCCGGGCTCACCGACAAAAACTCAGGGCGGCGCAGCGATTTGTCGAACGGGTGGACCACAAGGCGAAAGGGCACGTCCAACTCGTTCAGCAGCCACAGCGTGCGCATCGAGCGGGTCTGCGGGCAATGGTGCAGGGTGATCATGTCTCCGCATCTTCCAGCCGGACAAGGGCCGCGCCCGCGCTGACCTGTTCACCAGTGTCGGCCAGCACTTCGGCGACAATCCCGTCGCGTTGGGCCAGCAGGGCGTGTTCCATCTTCATGGCTTCCAGAATGGCCAATCTGTCGCCCTTTGCAACCTTTGCGCCCGGAGTTGCGAACATCATCTTGACCAGACCGGGCATCGGCGCCTCGATCAGGTTGCCGTCACCTGCGGCACTTGCAGCCACATCCAGAAGGTCGATGGCGCGGTAAGCGACGCCGTAGTGATCAAATACCGTGGCAATGCCACCCGCGACATCGACATCCGGTTTGGGCTGCCCATCGATATTCCACCGCCCCTGCCGCTGTTCTGCGGTCAGGGTCGTCCCTTCCACATGCCAGCGCTGCGCATCCGGGCCCAGCACCTCGACATGAACGTCAAGCACGGTATCGCCAAGCGCCAGCGGCACCGCGCGGCGCAACGGGCTCCACAAGGAAAACCCGGTTGTCCCGCTTGCGGCATCAAGGCCCGCCACCGCCATGGCCGCTGCCACCGCGTGGCGCGGGTTTGGGTCTGGCATCGCTGTCAGCCCGTCCAGATCGCGCGCGATCAGCCCGGTATCCACCTCGCCCCGGCCAAAGCCCGCATGCCCCGCAAGTGCTCCCAGAAAGGCAAGGTTCGTCACCGTGCCCGCAACCTGGGTCTGCGCCAGCGCCTGCGACAGGCGGCGCAGGGCCACGTCGCGGGTCGGCCCATGGGTGATCACCTTGGCAATCATCGGGTCATAAAACGGGCTGATCGCATCCCCTGCCCGTACGCCGCTGTCGGCGCGGGCAGTGTCGGGAAACTGCAAATGGGTCAGCGTGCCGGTCGCCGGCAGAAACCCCGCAGGCACATCCTCGGCATAGAGGCGCGCCTCGAACGCATGGCCGTTGATGCTGAGGTCATCCTGGGATGCAGGCAACGGCTCACCGGCGGCCACGCGCAACTGCCATTCCACCAGATCAACACCGGTGATCGCCTCGGTCACCGGGTGTTCGACCTGCAGACGCGTGTTCATTTCCATGAAAAAGAAACCATCGGCACGCAGCGGGCCAGAGCCATCGACGATAAACTCGACCGTCCCCGCACCCTTGTAGCCAATAGCCTCCGCCGCCTTGACCGCCGCCGCGCCCATGGCCGACCGCATCTCGGGCGTCATGCCGGGGGCTGGCGCTTCCTCGATCACCTTCTGATGGCGGCGCTGCAGTGAACAGTCGCGTTCGAACAGATGCACCGCGCGGGTACCATCGCCAAAGACCTGCACTTCGATATGGCGCGGGTGCGTCACAAATTTCTCAACCAGTACATCCGCATTGCCAAAAGCGGTCTTGGCCTCGCTGCGGGCACTGGCAAGCGCGTCGGCAAAACCACTCGGCTCCTCGACCAGCCGCATGCCCTTGCCGCCACCTCCGGCAACCGCCTTGATGAGAACGGGATAGCCCATCTTGGCCGCCTCGCCCGCCAGCAGATCGTCATCCTGATCCGCCCCGTGATAGCCCGGCACGACGGGCACACCCGCCTCGACCATCAGCGCCTTGGCGGCATCCTTGAGGCCCATGGCGCGGATCGCTTGCGCCGATGGGCCGATAAAGGTCAGCCCGGCCGCCGCGACGGCCTCCACAAAATCCGGGTTCTCGGACAGAAAGCCATAACCGGGATGGATCGCCTGCGCGCCCGTGTCCAAAGCGGCCTGAATGATCACATCGCCGCGCAAATAGCTTTCCGCAGGCGGGCTTGCCCCGATGTGCACGGCGGCGTCCGCCATCGCGACATGTTTGGCGCGCGCATCAGCGTCCGAGTAAACGGCCACGCAAGCCACGCCCATGGATTGCGCCGTTTCCATCACCCGGCAGGCAATCTCGCCCCGGTTCGCGATCAGGATTTTGTCAAACATTACCACCAAGCCCCTGATTTTCCGTCGTGCAAGTGTTGTCTCACATAAGCGGGCAAAGGCCACGCATCGCGCTCCAGTCCCGAACGCCGCCCGGACCCGCCGTCCTTGAATGCATGCTCCATCAATTCGGCATGCAATGTGATGGTCAGCGCGCCGAGGGCCGCGTCCACTTTGGTCTGCGTTTCGTCAATCGCCGCATCCAGCTTTTGCGCATCCGACCGCGACGTCATCCACGAGGTGGGCAGGATTTGGGCCAAGACCGCCTTGCCGGTCGTCGTCGCTGCCAAAAGAACAAGGTTGGAAAGGAAAGAGCCCAAAGACGCGCCCTTCAACTCTCCAAACGTGTTTTTCAGGAATCCGAACCAGCCGGTCTTGCGTTCGCCCTGTGCTTCCAATTGCGCGCGGGCAATGTCGAATTCCCGGGCAAAGCTTCGACGAAACTGGCGGGCAAATTCGGTTCGGGAAAAGTCATCGCGCCCGGCCCACACGCGAAGTTTCGGGCGCGCGAACAGGCCCTGACGTGAGGATTCGACAAATTGCTCGAAGTCGAAGATGAAAAAATAGTCCTCGGCGTCCAAAGAGTTGTGGACCACGTAGACCGGGATCTCGACATCCTTGCCCAACTTGGGCAATTCGATCCCCTGCACGGCCGCGCTGAGCTTTCCAATGATCTTGTCAGCACCAAACATTGTCATCGTCCTTTCCTGCTGTTGCCAGCATCCATCCATCACATCCGGAACAGGCCAAAGCGTGTCTCCTCGATGGGGGCGTTGAGGGCGGTGCGCAGCGACAGGTGCAGCACCTCGCGGGCGCGGCGCGGGTCGATCACACCGTCATCCCACAACCGGGCAGAGGCATAAAGCGGGTGGGACTGTTCCTCGAACATGTCGATGGTCGGCTGCTTGAATGCCGCTTCCTCATCCGCAGACCATGCGCCGCCCTTGCGCTCGATCGCATCGCGCTTGACGGTGGCCAGCACCCCTGCGGCCTGCGCCCCACCCATGACCGAGATGCGACTGTTGGGCCATGACCACAGGAACCGCGGAGAATAGGCGCGCCCCGCCATGCCGTAGTTTCCAGCCCCGAAGGACCCGCCCACCAGCATCGTGATCTTGGGCACCGAAGTGGTGGCCACAGCAGTCACCATCTTGGCACCGTGGCGCGCGATCCCTTCGTTTTCGTACTTTTGGCCGACCATGAAGCCCGTGATATTTTGCAGGAACACCAAAGGGATACGGCGCTGACTGCACAGCTCTATGAAATGCGCGCCCTTCTGTGCAGCTTCGGAAAACAGCACGCCATTGTTGGCGATGATGCCCACAGGACAGCCCATAATATGGGCGAAACCGCAGACCAGCGTTTCCCCGAACCGCGCCTTGAACGGATCAAAGCGGGAGCCATCAACGACGCGCGCGATGACCTCATGAATGTCGTAAGGCGTGCGCAGATCACCGGGGACAACGCCCAGGATCTCTTCGGGGTCGTATGCGGGGTCTTCCGGACTTTGCAAAGTGACCGTGTCGGGTTTGCAAAGGTTAAGGTTTGCGACACTTCTGCGTGCCAGCGCCAGCGCGTGGGCGTCATCCTCGGCCAGATAATCCGCCACGCCGGACAGGCGCGTGTGCACATCGCCCCCGCCCAGTGCCTCGGCAGTGACCACCTCGCCCGTGGCGGCCTTGACCAAGGGCGGACCGGCCAGAAAGATGGTGCCCTGTTCCTTCACGATGATCGTCACATCCGACATCGCAGGCACATAGGCCCCGCCTGCCGTGCAGGACCCCATGACCACAGCGATCTGCGCGATGCCCTTGGCGCTCATCTGCGCCTGATTGAAAAAGATACGTCCGAAATGGTCGCGATCCGGAAACACCTCATCCTGATTGGGCAGGTTCGCGCCGCCGCTATCGACAAGGTAGACGCAGGGCAGATGGTTCTGTTCGGCAATCTCCTGTGCGCGCAGGTGCTTTTTGACGGTCATCGGGTAATAGGTGCCGCCCTTGACCGTCGCATCGTTGCAAATGACCATCACGTCCTGCCCCATGACCTGCCCGATGCCCGCGATCACGCCCGCACAGGGCGCAGCGCCGTCATAGAGGCCATGCGCCGCCGTCGCGCCGACCTCAAGAAAGGGAGAGCCGGGATCGAGCAGGTTAGCGACCCGCTCACGCGGCAGCATCTTGCCGCGGGAGACATGGCGTTCGCGCGACGCCTCACCGCCGCCGGCTGCCGCTGTTTCAGCGGCTGCGCGCACCACCTCCAACGCCTCCAGATGAGCGGCGCGGTTGGTGCGGAACGTCTCGGATGAGGGCAGCGCCTGCGAAGTGAGTTTCATGGCGAGTCTCCTGTTTCGGCGGCGGCGCGGGCCTTGAGGTCCTTGCGGATCACCTTGCCCGTTACGGTCATGGGCAGGGCATCAACAAAAGTGATTTCCCTTGGGTATGAATAGCTTGCAAGGCGTTCTTTGACGTAATCCTGCAACCTGCCTGCGTCGACCTGCGCGCCTGCGCGACGCACTACATAGGCTTTGACAATCTCGGTGCGCAGCGGGTCGGGTTTGCCCACCACCCCCACTGTGGCGACGTCCGGGTGGGTCATCAGACAATCCTCGATCTCGGCGGGGCCAATGCGGTATCCGGCTGAGGTGATGACGTCATCGTCGCGTCCAACAAAACGGACAAAGCCTCCGTCTTGTTGGCCCCGGTCGCCGGTCAGCATCCAGTCGCCGCGGAACTTCTGGGCCGTTTCCTCGGGGCGCTGCCAATAACGCAGCATCATCGACGGTGCGCCGCGCCTGACCGCTATATCGCCCTCGCCGTCCGTTATTTTGCCGTCGGCGTCAATGACCTGAACATCAAAACCGGGCACTGGCCGCCCCATATAACCGGGCCGCGCCGGGTATCGTGCAGAACAACTGCTGATCACCATGTTGCATTCGGTTTGCCCGTAAAATTCATTTATGGTCAGCCCAAGCGCGCGTTGACCCCAGGCGAGCATCTCGGCACCCAGTGGCTCACCTCCGCTCGCGACCGAGCGCAGGCCGTGGATTTCGACCCCGTTCGATTTCAGCATGCGCAGCGCGGTTGGTGGGAAAAACACATTTTTGACAGCACCTTGTGAGATGATCCTGATGCACTCTTCGGGTGTAAATTTCGGGATGCGCGCCGCCACGACCGGCACGCCAAGCGCAAGGCCGGGCATCAGCACGTCAAACAGCCCGCCGATCCACGCCCAGTCCGCCGGGGTCCAGAGGCAATCGCCGGGCTGGCCGAGATCATTATGGCTGAGCGCTACGCCGGGCAGATGACCGTCAAGCACGCCGTGCCCGTGCAGCGCGCCCTTTGGCGTACCCGTTGTGCCGGAGGTGTAGATCAGCACGGCGGGCGTGTCGTTATCCGCCGCGAATACCGGAACAGGGTCGCCTGCGATTCCCGCTGTCTCTGCGTGCCAACAAGGAGCGAGATCGCCCACCAGATCAGCGCCCTCGCTGTCGGTCAACACGAGGGACAGACCGGAATCCATGATCCGCGAGCGCAGCGCATCTTGCTTGAAGAGTTTGAAAAAAGGCACTGAAATCGCGCCGATTTTCCAGATTGCGAGATGGGCCGCCGCGCACCATGGCGATTGCGACAGGAGCACACCGACGCGATCTCCGGGCTGGACTTGTGCTGCGAGTGCGCGCGCGAGCCAATCGCTCATCTCGGCCAAGGCACCATAGGTCACGTCATGGCAGGCACCGGTGAGGTCGATGATCGCCACCTGATCGGCGGGATGGACAAGGCATTGGGCGGCCATGTTCACAGCTCGTCCTCCGGCGCGACGCGCACCGCGCCAAAGCGGTCCACGTGATAGGTGACATCGCCGCATTTGACCCGAAACACGTGCGCCCCTTCCCCCGCCCAGCCGAGGCAGTCGGTCACGGCGCCGCCATGTTCTGCCACATGCCGCGCGGCGACCGCGTTGATGATCCCGGTTGCGTCGAGGGTCACCTGTCGCTGGCCCAGCCAGAATCCTGCCATACCGGCCAGCACCACCAGAACGGATGTCGTGATGAGGACGGAGCGTGGCATCAGCCCATCGCCGTGACCAGTTCGCGCCCCACCAGCATGCGCCGGATTTCTGAGGTGCCCGCGCCGATCTCCATCAGTTTGGCGTCGCGGAAGATGCGCGCGACGGGTGCGTCGTTGAGGAACCCGGCGCCGCCCATAGCCTGGACGGCCTGATGGGCCTGTTTCATCGCCTCCTCGGAGGCATAAAGGCAGCAGGCGGCGGCGTCCTGCCGGGTCACGGTGCCCCGGTCACAGGCCTTGGCGACCTCGTAGACGTAAGCCCGCGCCGAATTCATCGCCGTGTACATGTCGGCAATCTTGCCCTGCATCAGCTGGAAGGATCCGATGGGCTGGCCGAACTGTTTGCGCTCGGCCATGTAGGGCATGATTTCGTCCATGCTTGCGGCCATGATGCCAAGGCCGATGCCCGCAAGCACCACCCGTTCGTAATCAAGGCCCGACATCAGCACAGCCACGCCGCGCCCCTCGATCCCCAGCACGTTGTCAAAGGGGACTTCGACATCCTCAAAGATCAGCTCGGCCGTGTTCGAGCCGCGCATGCCCAGCTTGTCGAAATGGGGAGACGTGGAAAAGCCGGTCATGGACTTTTCGATCAGGAAGGCGGTGATGCCCTTGGGGCCCGCCTCCGGGTCGGTCTTGGCATAGACCACCAGCGTGTCGGCGTCGGGGCCGTTGGTGATCCAGTATTTCGTGCCGTTCAGGATGTAGCGGTCATTGCGCTTTTCGGCGCTCAGTTTCATCGACACGACGTCCGATCCGGCGCCCGCTTCGGACATCGCAAGCGCGCCCACATGTTCACCGCTTATCAGGCCGGGCAGGTATTTCGCCTTTTGCTCGGGCGTGCCATTCAGCTTGATCTGGTTCACACACAGGTTGGAATGCGCGCCATAGGACAGCGAAACCGAGGCGCTGGCCCGTGCGATTTCCTCGATGGCGACGGTATGGGCGAGGTAGGACATGGCTGCGCCGCCGAACTCTTCCTCGACCGTGATACCCAAGAGGCCCAATTCGCCCATTTCGGTCCACAGCGCGGGCGGAAAGGTGTTTGTGGCGTCAATCTCGGCGGCCATCGGCTTGATGCGCTCTTGCGCCCAGCGGTGCACCATGTCGCGCAACGCATTGACGTCTTCGCCCAGATCAAAGGCCATGGAATGGGTGAACATGCAGCACCTCCCCGATTTATTGAACGCTCGTTCATTAATATAATGTGAACGATCTTTTGTCCAGTATCCATGTGGGATGGCGCGGCCACAAGGGCGTGTACGCGGGCGGTGTCGTGCGAGAGACTGGCGGTCGGCCTATCTCGGCTGCACGAAGAATTCTTCGCGCACGATCTTGTCGTCGCGGATCGTGTAGATGGCGATTTCGCGCAAGGTCATATTCTGACCCGTTTCCTTGTGGGTCACATCGGCCTCGTAACGCACGCTGAACCTTGTCGGCGGGTGCACATAGGGGCCGTCGACCTCGAGGCGGTTGATCTCGTGCGCGGCCACCCAATCGATGCGTTTCGCCTTGATCGCCTCGCGGCCCTTGGCGATCCGGACATCGCGTGCCGGGGGCACCACGGCTTCGACGGATTCTGCGTTTTCGGCATAGGTCGCATCGACATGCGCGATGCCCTCGCGCGCTTGCATTGCCCGAACGAAGTCCTGCCCGAGCCTGATCAGATCTTCCATCTCAGCCTCCTCTTTGGTTGGGTTGAGCGTAGCAGCGTTCGCGGCCCGTCCCCTTGATCAGGATCAACGGAGCGGGTGTTGTCGAGAGCCGTGGGAGGTCAGCGCCGCGAGCCGCAGCGTGAGCGCGCTGGCTCGACGGCGTCTGAGGTTGGAAAACCTAGGCTCTGGCCTGATAGACGGCGCTGACTTCGCCCCGGATGATCCGCGCAATCAGGGCGCAATCCTCAAGGCTGAAGGTGAGCGGCACGCGCATGTCCACGATGCCTGCAAGCACCCTGTCGCTGGCTGCCATCGGGGCGGAGGGCGCATAGCGCCAGCTGTCATATTTGCTGGTAAAGGCGACAGGTTCGGGCGCGCCGAACCATTTCAGCTCGACCCCGCGCGCGCCGCAGCGTGCCACCACCTCGCGCACCGCCGAGGCGGCCCAGTCGAGCAGCAGGAACTGGATGGAAGAGCCGACGATGGTTTCGGCGGCAGGCCGGTCGATCACCGTCAGACCCGGCGTGTCGCGCAGGCCCTGTTCCAGCGTGTAATAGCGCTCGTTCCAGCGTTTGCACTGGGTGGCGAGGTCCGCCACCTGCGGGCGCAGGATGGCGGCGCGCAGGTTGTCCATGCGTCCGGAGATGTTGGGTGTTGTGTATTTGATCTCGTCGAAGGCCTCTTTGGGTGGGGCCGCGAGGTGGCGTTCAAACAGCATGTAGCTGCCCGACAGCATGATCGCGCGCGCCGCGATGTAGGGATCGTCCGTAACCAGCAGACCGCCCTCGCCCGAATTGACGTGCTTGTAGGTCTGGCAGGAATAGCACCCCACCGCCCCGTGCCGCCCCGATGGCACACCGCGCCAGGCTGCGCCCATCGTGTGCGCGCAATCCTCGATCACAGTGACATTTGCGGCGTCACACATCTTCATCAGCCGGTCCATGTCGCAGATATGCCCGCGCATGTGGCTGAGCAGCAGGACGCTGGCCTGATCCAGCTTGGCGGCGAGGTCATCAAGATCGATTGTGAGGCTTTCGGTGACGCCGACAAACACCGGCACGGCACCGATGGACGCGATGGCCCCCGGCACGGGCGCAAGGGTAAAGGCGTTGGACAACACCTTGTCCCCGGCCTTGACCCCGACGGCGCGCAGGGCTGTGGCCATGGCGTAGCCGCCCGAGGCGACCGCCAGACAATAGGGCGCGTCGACAAGCGCTGCGAATTCCTGTTCCAGCAAGCCGGTTTCCGAGATCTCTTCGGGCACCGTGTTGTAACGGTGCAGGCGTCCGTGGCGCAGCACGGCGAGGGCCGCATCGATGCCTGCTTCGGGAATCGGTTCTTGCTGGGTGAAACTGCCGGTGAAACGTTCTGTCATGGCCCCGTTTTGCGCGCCCTCCGCGTCCGCGTCAATGCGGTGCGTTGGCAATTCACGATATCGAATGCGGGGATTATCGCGTGATCACCGGTTGAGAAGCGTGGCCACCACCGCGGGCAACGCTGCGTAATCTTCAAGCAAGGCCTCGGGTTCCAGTGCCGCCATGTCGTCACCCGAGGGGCCGAAGGTGACCAGCACCGATGGCACACCGGCGGCGCGCGCCGTTTTGCGGTCGGTGTCGCTGTCCCCCACCAGAAGGCAGGCGCGCGGATCGACGCCCAGACGGCGGGTCGCCTCGAACAGGGGTTCGGGGTCGGGTTTGCGCACGGGCAGCGTATCGGCCCCGATCAGTGAGCCGAATTGATCGCGTACGCCAAGGTCGGACATGAGCTGTTCGGCCAGTGCCTCGGGTTTGTTGGTGCAGATGCCCACCGCATGGCCGTGGGATTTGAGAACCCCGATGGCCTCCATCGCGCCGGGATAGAGCCGCGTGTGCACGCTGATGGCCGCGCCATAGGCCTCGAGCAGCACCGGGTAGTAGCGATCCACTGTGCCTTCATGCAGTTGATCGACCCGCGCAAGCCCTGCGCGCAGCATCGCCCGCCCGCCGCGCAGCGCGACGCCAGCGTCCGCCGCGCCCAGCACATCGCCCAGCCCCATGTCGCGAAAACAGAGATTGGCCGCCGCCAACAAGTCGCCACTGGTGTCCGCAAGCGTCCCATCCAGATCGAAAATCACCGCTGTCATTACTGCCCTCTTTACCGCCTCTGGCCCGCGACATGTTGCAAGCCGCAATTTTGTTTGATGGCCCGCCCGCTTGCGCACACGCTGTTAGCGGATAAACAGGGCGCAACAAGAATACAAAGAGATTTGGCCAAGAGGCAGTACATGAGCGTTGCATTAATCATCCTGGCCGCGGGTAAGGGCACGCGGATGAATTCCGACCTGCCCAAGGTGCTGCACCCCATTGGTGGCGCCCCGATGCTGCATCACGCGATGCGGGCGGGCAGCGTACTGGCGCCCGAACATACGGTTGTCGTCGCAGGCTATGGCGTCGATGCCGTGACCCGCGCCGCACTCGCCTTTGACGATGAGGCCAAGGTCGTTGTGCAGGCCGAACAGCTGGGCACCGCCCATGCCGCAGCCCAGGCGCGTGAGGCCCTGAGCGGGTTTGAGGGGCGCGCCATCGTGTTGTTTGGGGATACGCCCTTCGTGCGCGCCGAGACGCTTGAGGCGCTGATGGAGACCACTGCCGACGTCACAGTGCTTGGGTTCGAGGCCACTGATCCGGCCCGCTATGGCCGTCTGGTGATGGAGGGTGAGCAGCTTCAGCGCATCGTCGAATTCAAGGACGCAAGCGAGGCTGAGCGCGCGATCACCCTGTGCAATTCCGGCGTGCTGGCCGCCCCTGCCCCCTTGCTGTTTGATCTGATCGCCGAGGTCCAGCCTGATAACGCCCAAGGCGAGTATTATCTGACCGACCTGCCCCGCCTTGCCCGCGCACGCGGGCTGGATGTGGCCGTGGTGCGCTGTGCTCAGGACGAAACCCTTGGCATCAACAGCCGCGCGGAACTGGCGGGTGCCGAGGCGCAGTTTCAGGCCGCTGCGCGGGCGGCATTGCTTGAGGACGGCGTGACGCTCGCCGCGCCCGACACCGTATTCCTGTCGCTTGATACCAATATCGGGCGTGATACGCTGATCGAGCCCAACGTGGTCTTTGGCCCCGGCGTGAGTGTTGAATCCGGTGCCACGATCCGCGCCTTTTCCCATCTGGAGGGCTGTCACGTGTCGCGCGGTGCCGTGGTCGGCCCCTATGCCCGTCTGCGCCCCGGCGCAGAACTGGCCGAGGATGTCCGCGTGGGCAACTTTGTCGAGATCAAGAACGCAACCCTCGCCCCCGGTGCCAAGGTCAATCACCTGAGTTACATCGGAGATGCGTCCATCGGGGCGGCCTCCAACATCGGGGCGGGCACCATCACCTGCAATTATGACGGAGTGATGAAGAATTTCACCCATGTGGGCGAGCGCGCCTTTATCGGCTCGAACACGATGCTGGTCGCCCCGGTCACCATCGGGGACGAGGCGATAACCGGCTCAGGCTCGGTCATCACATCGGACGTTGAGGCGGGCGCACTGGCGCTGGCCCGCGCCCCGCAAGTGGAAAAACCGGGCATGGCGCGCAAGCTCATGGACATGCTCAGGGCCAAGAAGGCCAGACAAAGCAGAGGCAGCTAACATGTGTGGAATTGTAGGGGTTCTGGGCAGCCACGAGGTCGCGCCCATTCTGGTCGAGGCGCTGAAACGGCTGGAATATCGCGGCTATGACAGTGCGGGTATCGCCACGGTCAACGATGGTGTGCTGGACCGCCGCCGCGCGGTGGGCAAGCTGGTCAACCTGTCTGACCGGCTGGTGCATGACCCGCTGGCGGGCAAATCCGGGATCGGACACACCCGCTGGGCCACCCACGGCGCGCCCACGGTCGACAATGCGCACCCGCACCAGTCCGGCCCCGTGGCCGTGGTTCACAACGGCATCATCGAGAACTTCCGCGAATTGCGCGCCGAGTTGAGCGAAGCGGGCCTGCATTTCCAGACCGAAACCGACACGGAAACCGTGTCCCTGCTGACCCAGCATCATATGAATTCCGGCATGTCGCCCGTGGATGCGGCCTTTGCCGCGCTTGACAGGCTCGAAGGAGCGTTTGCGCTGGCCTTTCTGTTCAGCGGGCAGGACGATCTGATTGTGGCGGCGCGCAAGGGATCGCCGCTGGCCATCGGGCATGGGGATGGCGAGATGTTTGTCGGCTCGGACGCCATTGCGCTGGCCCCGATGACGGATCGCATCACCTATCTTGAAGAAGGCGACCGCGCCGTTGTCACCCGCACAGGCGTTGAAATCCGCGACGCGCAAGGCGCGCTGGCCAATCGCGAGATGCGGCAGGTGCAGATGGATTCGACCCGGATCGACAAGGCCGGGCACAAGCACTTCATGGCCAAGGAAATCGCCGAACAGCCCGTGGTGCTGGCCAATACGCTGGCCAATTACCTGAGCGCAGATGGCGCGATCACACTGCCCGACCCGGGCATCGATTTTACCGCCATCGACCGGCTGACGATGGTGGCCTGCGGCACCGCCTATTACGCCTGCCTCACGGCAAAATACTGGTTCGAGCAGATCGCGCGCCTGCCGGTCGAGGTCGATGTGGCCTCTGAATTCCGCTATCGCGAACCGCCAATCCCGGCCCGCACGCTGGCGCTTTTTGTCAGCCAGTCAGGCGAAACCGCCGATACGCTGGCGGCGCTGCGCTATTGCGAGGGCAAGGCGGACAAGATCGTGTCGGTAATCAACGTCCCCGAAAGCTCGATCGCGCGGGAAAGCGATCTGGCCCTGCCGATCTTTGCCGGTGTTGAGGTTGGCGTGGCCTCGACCAAGGCCTTTACCTGCCAGTTGACCGTCTTGCTGATGCTGGTGCTGAAGGCGGCGCGCGCCCGCGGGACGATCACCGATGCGCAGATGGCCGATCACATCTCTGCCTTGCGCAGTGTGCCCGCGCTGATGAACCTTGGCATTGCCCAAGGCGAGGCGATGCAATCCACCGCCCGCCAACTGGCCGAGGCGCGCGACATCCTGTTTCTGGGACGCGGCGTGATGTATCCACTGGCGCTGGAAGGCGCGCTTAAACTGAAAGAAATCAGCTATATACATGCCGAAGCTTATGCATCCGGCGAGCTGAAACATGGCCCAATCGCCCTTATCGACAAATCGGTGCCCGTGGTGGTCATGGCCCCGCGCGATGCGCTTTTCGACAAGACAATCTCGAACATGCAGGAGGTCATGGCGCGCAAGGGCAAGGTCGCCCTGATCTCGAACGCCGCCGGAATAGCAGAGGCCGGGGACGGCACCTGGGCACAGATCACCATGCCCGATTGTTCTGACGTGGTGGCCCCAATCCTCTATGCGATCCCGGCGCAACTGCTGGCCTATCACACCGCTGTCGCCAAGGGCACAGATGTGGATCAGCCCCGCAACCTCGCCAAATCGGTGACGGTCGAGTGAGCCCCGAGGACGCGCTGGCCGAGATCGCCGCCCATGGCGATGCGACCCGTGCCGAAGGGGCCAAGGCCTATCACAAGTCAAAACGCGTCCATCTGGGCGTTCCGAACCCGGTTCTGAACGATCTGACCAAGGCATGGCGCGCCGCACTGGATGTCGAGGCGCGTGTCGCTCTGGCCGACGGGCTTTGGGCCACGGACATTTTCGAGGCGCGGCTGGCCGCAGCCAAACTGCTCACCCAGGCGCGCATCCGGCCCGATGATGCGGCCTGGGACCTGATCGTGTCCTGGGTTCCCGATTTTGACAGTTGGGCCATCGCCGATCACGCCTGCATGGCCGGGCAGCGCCGGTTGGTGGCGGACCCATCCCGGCTGGATCAGGTCGAGGCGTGGACAGGGTCCGATCACATGTGGACGCGCCGGGCGGCGCTGATCATCACCCTGCCCTGGACCAAGCAGAACTTTCCCAAGCCCGAAGAGGTTGCCGCCCGCGAGCGGGTTCTGGGCTGGGCTGCCGGGTATGTGTCTGACCAACAATGGTTTATTCAAAAGGCCGTGGCATGGTGGGCGCGTGAATTGGGCAAGCATGATGCGCCGCGCGCGCGGGCGTTTCTGTCCGAACATGGGGACGGGATGAAACCCTTCGCCGCCAAGGAAGCGGCCAAGTATCTGCCTGACGGGTGACGCTGGACGGAATCCGACACGGGGTTCCGGACGTTTTCCGAGATGGAAAACGGCTAGGCCCCGAACACGTCCACTTCGACAAGATCAGCGGGTGAGACCCCAAGCGCCTGCATCGCGGCAAGCGACATGCGGCTTCCGGCGGTCTTTGGCCCCTCGATCGGAATCAGTGTGACCGACACACTTTTGTCGGTCTTGGCGCTGTAAACCCGCGCCTGTCGCTCCGCACGCACCAACGGCGTTTTCAACCACAGCCCCGGCTCCGCCGGATTGCCCAAAGAGGCCACTGTGCGCCCAAGCGTGCCGACTGAGACTTCGGGCTCTGTCACCACCGGGCGTTGATCAGGACGGGCCAGCGGACGCTGTGCGCCGCTTGGGGCAATGGCCGTGTCGTCGGTGCCCACGCCCGGGCCGTCATCCGGGGGCGCAATCAACGTCGCGCAGCCCGCCACACAGAGCACAGAGATCAACATCCATCGCATCCCCGCACCATAGCCCACAGAAAATCGCACGCAATGCCCCTTGCAGGTGTCCGCCTGCGCACATACGACTAGGACATGACAGCCCCATTGATTGATCCCTTCCTGCGCGCGATCACCTACCTGCGCGTTTCGGTCACCGACCGCTGCGATTTCCGCTGTGTCTATTGCATGTCGGAAAACATGACCTTTCTGCCCAAGAAGGAACTGCTGACCCTCGAGGAACTCGACCGCATGTGTTCGACATTCATCGGGCTGGGCGTGGAAAAGCTGCGGATCACCGGGGGCGAGCCTCTGGTGCGGCGCGATATCATGACGTTTTTCAATGGGATGGGCCGCCATCTTGAAGCAGGTACGCTCAAGGAGCTGACCCTGACCACCAATGGTAGCCAGCTCGAACGCTTTGCCACCGACCTTTATGCGGCGGGCGTGCGGCGGGTGAACATCTCGCTCGATACGCTGGATGAGACAAAATTCGCCGACATCACCCGTTGGGGACGTCTGCCGCAGGTGCTGCGCGGTGTGGATGCGGCCCTTGCCGCAGGCCTCAAGGTCAAGATCAACGCTGTTGCCCTCAAAGGCTTTAACGAAGACGAGCTTGAGACCATCACGCAATGGTGCGCCGAGCGGTCCATGGACCTCACCTGGATCGAAGTCATGCCCATGGGTGATCTCGGCAACGAGGACCGGCTGGGCCAGTACTGGTCACTGAAGGACGTGCGCGCGCGCTACGGCGATCACTTCACCGTCACCGATCTGGCTGAACGCACGGGCGGTCCGGCGCGCTATGTGCGCCTTGAGGAAACCGGGCAAAAGATCGGGTTCATTACGCCCCTGTCCCATAATTTCTGCGAAAGCTGCAATCGCGTGCGCCTGACCTGCACGGGCGAGATCTACATGTGCCTCGGCCAAGAAGACATGGCTGATCTGCGCGCGCCCCTGCGTGCCCATCCCGATAGCAACGCGCCGCTCGAAGAGGCCATTCGCGCGGCCATCGGGGCCAAGCCCAAGGGCCATGATTTCGACTATTCCCGCCAGCGTCTTGACGGGCAGATGCCCCGCCACATGAGCCACACAGGCGGTTAGGGCCGATGCGGCCCACCGCCCTGTTTTATCTTTACAAGGCCGCCAGCACCCTCGCCCTGCCCTTTGCCGCGCGCCGGGCCGTGAGCAAGCTGCGCAGCGCCGGTGTCAGCGTCACCCGCGCCCATGAACGGCTGGGTCATGCCAGCGCCGAACGGCGCGCGGGCCCGCTGATCTGGTTTCATGGCGCAAGCGTGGGCGAGGCGAAATCGGCACTGGCCCTGATTGCGCGCATCGCCAGTGATCACCCGGATGCGGCCATCCTGCTGACCTCCGGAACCGCGACATCGGCCCAAGCCGTGGCCGGACGCCTGCCGCGACGCGCCGTGCATCAGTTCAGCCCGCTGGACGGCACCGGCCCTGTCAGCCGCTTTTTGCGCCATTGGCGCCCCGATCTGTGCGTGTTGGTCGAATCCGAGCTGTGGCCCACCCTGCTCGATCAATGCGCGCACAAGGGCATCCCCGTCGCCCTGCTGAACGCGCGCCTGTCGGACAAGTCCGCGCAAGGGTGGAAACGCTTTCCCGGCACAGCCGCCTATGTGCTGCGCGGTATCGTGATGGCCCATTGTCAGGACATGCGCAGTCGCACTCACCTGCGCGACATGGGGCTGGAGATGGCGCAGCAGGGCGCGAACCTCAAATCCATGATCGGCCCGCCGCTGATCGCGCCCGACGTGGTGGAGGCTGCCCATGCCGAGTTGAAAGGTCGCCCCATCTGGGTCGCCGCCTCGACCCATCCGGGCGAGGAAGAGGCGGTGCTGGCCGCCCATACCCGCCTGCTGAGCGACCATCCCAACCTGTGCCTGATCCTTGTTCCCCGCCATCCCGAACGGGCCGATGAGGTGCTGGGGCTGATCCGTACGGCAGGTCTGAGCGTGGCGCAGCGCAGCACCGGCGGCACGCTGGGAGATGGTGCGCAGGTCTATCTGGCGGACACGATGGGCGAGACCGATCTGTGGTATGCGCTCAGCCCGATCGTCTTTCTGGGCGGGTCGTTCACGGATGTGGGCGGGCATACGCCGTTTGAGCCTGCCGCAGCCCGATGCGCGATCCTGCATGGACCACTTTATGCCAACTTCTCCGAAGCTTACGCGGCGTTCCTCATGAAAGATGCCAGTGTCGAAGTGGCCGATGCTACTGTACTTGCGTCCGAACTCCACGCCCTGCTGACCCACCCCAGCCGCGCAGCACAGCTCGCGGCAAATGCCCGCCCGCTGGCCGAAAGCGGGGAGGCAGCACTGGGGGAGCTCGCCGCCCGCCTCTTCTCTTTGGCCGAAGCCCACGCTATGGGTCCGCATGACTGATCTGAGTACCATCGATGTGATCGCCCCGAACTTCAAACGGCGGCATTCGGGTGTGACCTCGACCGTGATCCGGCTTGTGCCGCTGCAGGCCAAACAGATCGCCATCACCAGTTGCGCCCCCGATCTGCCGCCAGAAGTGCCCAATGTGGCGTGGACAAAGCTGCTGGGCATGACGCGCAACGGGCTGTCCGGGCCGCGCGTCTGGCATGCCCGCCGCAATGTCGAAATGGTTGCGGGCCTTGCGCTGAAATACGCGCTGTTCAAGAACATGCGCCTGCTCTTCACCTCGGCCGCGCAGCGCCGTCACAAGCCGTTTACCCGCTGGCTGATCCGTCAGCAGGATGCAATCATCGCGACCTCTTCGAAATCCGCGGCCTATCTGGAACGTCCGGCAGAGGTGATCCGGCACGGGGTGGATTGCGCGCAGTTCAGCCCGGCCGAGGACAAGGCCGCATTGCGGCGCGCGCTGGACCTGCCTTCAGGCACGCTGATTGGCTGTTTTGGCCGCATTCGCCACCAAAAGGGCAATGATCTGTTTGTTGATGCGATGCTGCGGGTCCTGCCCGATCACCCGGACGCCCATGCGCTGATCATGGGGCGGGCAACGGCGAACAATCAGGACTATCTCGATGACCTCAAGGCCAAGGTTACGGCTGCCGGGCTTGAGGGGCAGATCCATTTCCGCGACGAGGTCCCGATCGACACGCTGGCGGACCACTTTCGCGCGCTCGACCTTTATATCGCGCCGCAACGATGGGAGGGGTTTGGCCTGACCCCGCTTGAGGCCATGGCCTGCTGCGCGCCTGTGATCGCGACGCGCGTCGGGGCATTTGAGGAACTGGTTGTGGACGGAGAGACCGGCAATCTTGTCGAGATCGAGGATGTCGATGCCATGGCCAGCCACACGCAGGCCCTGCTGAGCGACCCGGAAAAAATGTTGCAGTGGGGGCAAGCCGCGCGCGCGCACGTGCTTGCCAATTTCCAGCTGCAACAGGAGGCGGACGCGATTGTCGCGATCTACCGCCAACTGCTCGGCAGCTAAGGGACGGTGGGTGGGGCGACCTGCCAAAGGCAGGAGCGTCACATGCCGTCAGGACGCAATCGGCAGCCGCTGCTCCACGATCTCGGCCCACCACGAACAGCCCGCCGGGATCGCCTCGTCGTTGAAGTTATATTCGGGGTGATGCACCATCGCCGTGTCGCCATTGCCCACAAGGATATAGGCGCCCGGGCGCTCTTCGAGCATGAAGGCGAAATCTTCGCCCCCCATCACCAAGGGTGCCTCATCGCACTGGCCAGAGACCGAACGCGCCACGGAGGCGGCAAATTCCGTCTGTTCGTCGTGGTTCACCATCACCGGATAGTTGCGCTGGTATTCGACCCGCGCTGTGCCGCCAAAGGTCGCCGCCACGCCGTTGCAGATCTCGCTCACCCGCTTTTCGGCCAGATCGCGCATTTCAGCCGACATGGTGCGCACGGTGCCATAGATCTGCACTTTTTGCGGGATCACGTTGAAGGCTTTCGAGGACGTCTCGAACGAGGTGATCGACACCACGATCCGGTCAATCGGGTCGGCATTGCGGCTGACGATGGATTGCAGGGCGGTGACGGCGTGGGAGGCCATCAGAGTCGTGTCGATGGTTTCCTGCGGTTTGGCCGCATGCCCGCCCAGCCCTTCGAATTCGATGTTGAGCAGGTCAGTGGCGGCAAAGAACGGCCCCGAGCGGATCGCAAATTCGCCCGTAGGGCGGCCCGGCCAGTTGTGCATGCCATAGACTTCGTCGATGCCCCACCGCTCCATCATGCCGTCATTGCACATCTCGCGCCCGCCGCCGCCGCCCTCTTCGGCCGGCTGAAAGATCACCACAACCGTGCCGTCGAAATTGCGGGTTTCGGCCAGGTATTGCGCGGCCCCCAGCAGCATGGCCGTGTGCCCGTCATGGCCGCAGGCATGCATCGCATTCGGAGTCTTCGACGCATAGTCGAGCCCCGTCTGCTCATGGATCGGCAGCGCATCCATATCTGCGCGCAACCCGATCACCTTGCCCGAACCCGAGGCCCGCCCCTTGATTACGCCCACCACACCCGTGCGTCCAATGCCCGTCACCACTTCGTCACAGCCGAACCCTTGCAGCTTGTCCGCCACCAGCGCGCTGGTGCGGTGGGTGTCGAACAGGATTTCGGGATGTTCGTGCATGTCGCGTCGCCAGGCGGTGATGTCGGCCTGCATTTCGGCAAAGCGGTTCTTGATGGGCATCGTGCTCTCCTCGTTTTTTGGGTGCGGATTATTGCGCGGGCATGCGCTGTTCGACCAGTTCGACAAACCAGCTGCATCCCGCAGGAATGGCATTGTCATCAAACACATAGGCCGGATGGTGGACCATGGCCCCGTCGCCGTTGCCAAGGAACATATAGGCCCCGGGGCGCGCGTTGAGCATAAAGGAAAAGTCCTCGGCCGCCATGATGGGGGGCGTGTTGATATCCACATCCGGGGCCACGACGCGCGCTGCGGCAATCGCGTATTCGGTGTGTTCAGGATCGTTCACGGTGACCGGATAGCCGATGCGGTAGTCGACCTCGGCCACGCAGTCATAGGCCTCGGCTGTGGCCTTGGCGATGGCCTTGACCCGCGCCTCGACATGGTCGCGCACCTCCGGGTCCAGCGCACGCACGGTACCGGTCATACGGGTCTGCTGCGGGATGACATTGTGCGTGTCCACATCCGAATGCAGCGCGCAGACCGACACCACGGCAGAGTGCAGCGGATCGACATTGCGGCTGGTGATGCTTTGCAAGCCAAGGATGATATGGGCGGCCGTCACATTGGGGTCAATCGACTGGTGCGGCGCTGCGGCATGGCCGCCCTTGCCCGTCACCGTGATATAGAATTCGTCCGCCGAGGCCATCAGCGCCCCGGGCCGGATGGCGAATTGCCCGGTCGGGTGGCCCGGCATGTTGTGCAGGCCGTAAACCTCTTGCACACCGTATTTATCCAGCACCCCCTCTTCGACCATGACGCGCCCGCCCCCGCCGCCTTCTTCGGCGGGTTGGAACATCAGCACGACGGTGCCATCGAAATTGCGGGTTTCGGTCAGATATTGCGCGGTGCCAAGCAGGATCGAAGTGTGCCCGTCATGGCCGCAGGCATGCATGACACCTTCGTTTGTGGAGGCATAGTCCACGCCACTGGCCTCGAGGATGGGCAGTGCGTCCATGTCGGCGCGCAGACCAATCACGCGGCCCTTGGTGTCGGTGCGCCCCTTGATCACGGCCACCACGCCGGTTTGCGCGACGCCCGTCACGATCTCGTCCACACCGATTTCGGTCAGCCGCTCGGCCACAAAGGCCGACGTCTGATGCTCTTCGAACCCCAGTTCGGGGATGGAATGGAGGTGATGACGCCAGCCAACGATATCGGCATGGGTTTCCGCGAGACGATTCCTGATCGGCATCGTGTTTCCTTTCTGGGTCTCAGACCGAGGGGCCAATGCGCATCGCCGAACCGTCCGAAAACCGGCTCAGGCGGAAGCGTGACAGATCATGCCCCACCTCGCCGCCGGTGACCAGAGCGGCGAGCACCTTTCCCATGCCCGGCCCGATGCCAAAGCCGTGACCGCTCATGCCGGTGCCAATCGTGACGCCGGGCAGTGCGGCAACGCGGTCCACCACCGGCACCACGTCGGGCATGGTGTCGATCATGCCGGCCCAGGCCGTCTTGATGCGCACCGGGCCCAGTTTGGGAAACAGGGCGCCAAAGTCGCGTTGGAGGGCGGCGACCTTGCCCGCATTTGGCGCAGGGTTCAGCACGCGCATCTGCTCGAACGGGCTGGCCTCATCCTCGGCCCATCTGCGCGGCGTCCCCCATGCGTCCGGAAAGCCGCGCGGCGCAGCAGGCAGGAACCGGGTGCCAAACGGATCGGCGCGCAATTGTGCGAGGTATTTGGGCAGGGCGCGAAACGCGTCCAGGCCGACGAACAGTTCATGATAGCCACCCGCAGCCAGCGAATAGCCGCCGTCGGCGCGCGGGCGAAAGGCGATCCGGTCGTCCGCAGCTCCGCCGGGATAAACCATTGGCATGGCTTCGGTCGCCGCGACCGTGGCGCGCACGGACAACTGTGGCAGAGCCACCCCGTGCCGCCGCAGGAACAGGGCCGACCACGCACCAGCGGCAAGCACCACCTCGGTTGCCTTGATCCGCCCCTGCTCGGTGATGACGCCCGCCACTTTTCCGGCCTCGATGTCGAGCGCGCGTACGGCACAGTTTTCCACGATGCTGGCCCCGGCCCGCGCGGCGATCCCGGCCAGTGCGGGCACGGCAACCCAAGGCTCGGCGCGCATGTCCGACGCGGTAAAAAGCGCGCCGTGATAGGTTTCGGACATGCCGGGGATCAGATCGGCAGTCTCGGCAGAGCTGAGCAAGCGACTGTCCAGCCCATGGGCCTGCGCATTAACCAGCCATTTGGCATAGCCCGCCATCTCTTTTTCCGTGTGGGCGAGATAGGTGACACCGCCCGTGGTGAGCCCGATATCGACATTGGTCTCACCCGCCAGATCGCGCCAGAGCTGGTTGGCCTCGATCATGATCGGCAATTCGTCTGGGTCGCGGCCCTGCTGTCGGATCCAGCCCCAGTTGCGCGCAGATTGCTCGCCCGCGATGCGCCCCTTTTCAAGCAGCACAACCCGCTTGCCGTCCCGCGCAAGGTAGAGCGCCGTGCACACGCCAATCACGCCACCACCGATCACCACGACATCGGCCTCTTGGGGATGCGGGCCGGGCCATGTGACGGGCGTCGCATCATGGATCGGGAAATGCATCAGCTCATCCACCCGCGGGTCGGCGGGCGGGCGCCTTTTGAGCGTCGCTCAAAACAGTCCCGCACGACGATCATGCCAGCCGCGCCACCAGATCACGCATAAAGGCATGGCCTGCATCGAATTGGGCAACGGTGATGAATTCGTTGGGCTGGTGGGCCTGTGCGATATCGCCCGGTCCGCAGACCACCGCCGAATAGCCCGCCGCCTGGAACTGCCCGGCCTCGGTGCCATAGCTGACCACGTGGCCTGCATTGTCGCCGGTGATCGCGCGCACCAGCGTCTCCGCTGCGCCGTCCTGCTCCGGTTTCAAAGGCGGCACATTGAACCGTTCGTCGATCTCGACCCGCGTGTCGGGATGGATGGCCTGCATGCCGGCCTCGATTTCGGCGACATGGGCCAGATACGCCTCTTTCAGTGCCACCGTGTCATCCCCGGGCACGGCGCGGAAATCCATGCCAAAGCGGCAGGACTTGGCCGTGATGTTGTGGGCCGTCCCGCCCGTGATCTGCCCGACATGCCACGTGGTAAAGGGCGGGTCGAACATCGCAGCCAAGGGCGGCGGCGTTGCGGCCATGTTCTCGGCGTTGCGCTTGTTGGCAAAGTCGATGATCTTGGCCCCTTCCAGAATGGCACTGACCCCGGTGGGCAGCAACGAGGAGTGGACCTCGAACCCGATCACGTGGGTGTCAAACCCCTGCCCGCCCTTGTGGCCGGTAACCGCGCGCATCATCGAAGGCTCGCCCACGATCACCGGGCCACCCTTGGGCACCACGCCCTGCATGGCCTCGATCATCGGCGGGGCACCAAGGCAGCCGACTTCCTCGTCAAAGCTGAGCGCGATCTGCAGCGGCTTGCCTGCATGATGCGCCTCGACAAGCGCCCAGACGGCCAGCGCATCAAAGCCCTTCATATCGCAGGTGCCGCGCCCGAAATACTTGCCCTCGCGTTCGGTCACCACAAACGGGTCCGTATCCCAGGGCTGGCCATCCACGGGCACCACATCCGTGTGGCCCGACAGCACCACGGCCCCTTCGACCTCGGGGCCCACATGGGCAAACAGCGCCGCCTTGGGCTGGTCGGGGTGATAGTAGCGATGGCAGGTGATGCCGTGGCTGATCAAATAGTCCTCGAGCCAGTCCACCAGCGGCAGGTTGCTGTCCCGGCTGACGGTGGGAAAGCTGATCAGCTTGGTCATCAACTCCAGCGGTGTCATGCGTGTGCTCATAGGCGATACCCTCCGGATACGGTCAACACCTCGCCGGTGATGAAGGATGCCGCATCGCTCAGCAGAAAGACCACCGCATCCGCGATGTCCTTGGGCGTACCCATACGGCCCAGTGCGGTCATATCGACAAAGGCCTGTTTCAGCGCGTCGTCCCGGCCCGCATCCGGCACGTCGATGGCCCCCGGGGCCACCGCGTTGATGCGGATGCCCTTGGGGCCCAGCTCCTTGGCCGCGCCTCGCGTCCACAGATCAAGGGCGGCCTTGCTGGCACCATACATCACCGCCCCCTTGGGTGGCAGCACCGCGTTGACCGAAGAGATATTCACCATGGCTGATCCAGTCTGGAAATGCGGCAGGGCTGCTGCCAATAACCCGTGGGCGGCAAAGAGATTGACGTCGAACATGGCGTGGCAGGCGGCCGCATCATATCCCTCAAGTGCCGAGACCGAGATGTCGCCTGCATTGTGCACCACCGCGTCAAGCCGTCCAAACCGTTCGATTGTCGCCGCCACCAGATGGGCGGGTGTTGTCGCATCGGTCAGGTCACCTTGCACGGTGGCCAGATGGGCGCCCGTCTCCAGACCCGGGTCAGTCGAATTGAAATGCACCATCACATCGTGACTGTCGCGCAAGGCCGCAGCGATCCCGGCCCCGATCCCACGCGCACCGCCGGTGATCAGGACCGATTTGCGCGCCGTGACGCCTTGGGCCGACACTCAATACCCGCTGTCGGTGGTCAGCACCAAATGGCCCGGCTCGACCTCATCATAGGCCGAAGGCTGGGCGACATAGCTGGTCGGGTGGATGGGTGACGGGATCGGTTTGAAGTTCAGATCCTTTTCATCCTTGCGCTGGCGCGGATCAGCGATGGGCACCGCCTTCATCAGGGCCTGGGTATAGGGATGCTGGGGGTTTTCAAAGACGCGGGCGCGCGGACCCATTTCGACGATGCGGCCCAGATACATGACGCCCACATGATGGCTGACCCGCTCGACCACAGCCATGTCGTGGCTGATGAACAAAAAGGACAGGCCCAGTTCGGCCTGCAGCTCCATCATCAGGTTCAGCACCTGCGCCTGCACCGAAACGTCCAGCGCCGACACCGCCTCGTCCGCGATGATCAGCTTGGGGTTCAGGGCCAGTGCGCGGGCGATGGCGACCCGCTGGCGCTGCCCACCCGAAAGCTCGTGCGGATAGCGGCGCATGAAGCTGCGCGGCAACTCGACCCGGTCAAACAGCATCTCGACCCGTTCGGTGCCCTCGCTGCCCTTGAACATGTTAAAGTTGCGCATCGGTTCGGCCACCTGATCGCCCAGCTGCATCTGCGGATTGAGCGAGGCAAACGGGTCCTGAAAGATCATCTGCATGTCCAGCCGCGCGGTGCGCAACTCGCGGTCATTGAGCGCCATGATGTCCTTGCCGTCCAGAACGATATGGCCCGATTGCGGCTCCACCAGACGCAGGATCGAGCGGCCCGCCGAAGACTTGCCGCAACCCGATTCCCCTACAAGGCTCAGCGTCTGACCCTTGTTGATGGTAAAGGACAGATCCTCGACCGCGTGCACATTGGCCACAAGGCGGCGAAAGAACCCGCCCCGCACCGGAAAGCAGGTGGTCAGGTTCCTGACCTCCAGCAGCGGCTCATCCGTGCCGGGGATCGGCTTGATTTCGTTCTGCGCGCGGCCCATCAGCTTCATCGGTTCGGGGGCGGCCTTGCCACGCATCTCGCCCAGCTTGGGCACCGCGGCCAGCAGCGCCTTGGTATAAGGGTGCTGCGGGTTTTCAAAGATTTCCTCGACCGTGCCTTCCTCGACCTTGTTGCCGCGGAACATGACCACCACGCGGTCGGCCATCTGGGCGACCACAGCCATATCGTGGGTGATGAACATCACCGCGGTGCCGGTCTCGCGCTTGAGGCGGTCCATCAGGGCAAGGATTTCGGCCTGAATGGTCACATCCAGTGCCGTGGTGGGTTCATCCGCGATCAACAGGCGCGGCTCGCAGGCCAGCGCCATGGCGATCACGACGCGCTGGCGCATGCCGCCGGACAGTTCGTGCGGATATTGTTTCAGGCGGCGTTCGGGTTCGGGAATGCGCACCTGCTTGAGCAGCTCAAGGGCGCGTTCCTCGGCCTGTTGCTTGCTGAGATTGCGGTGGAGGCGCAGCCCTTCGGTCAGTTGGCGCCCCACGGTAAAGACCGGGTTGAGGGCGGTCATCGGCTCCTGAAAGATCATCCCGATCTCGTTGCCGCGGATCGTGCGCATCAATTCCTGTTCGGTCGTGGCCAGATCGACCGGCCCCTCATCCTTGCGATCAAAAATGAGGCGGCCACCGGCGATCTCTCCGCCGCCAAATTCGACAAGCCGCATCAGGGACAGGGACGACACCGACTTTCCGGACCCGGATTCGCCCACCACACAGACGGTTTCGCCCGAATTGATCGAGAACGAGACATCCTCGACCCCCAGCACCGGGCCGTCCTTGGTCTGGAAGGCGACCCGCAATTCCTGGATTTCGGCGATTGGCTTCTGGTCGGTGTGATCAAGCATGTACATCCCCGCTGTCGCGCCGTTTGGCTCGGTTTGAGCCGATTTGGCTCACCTTTTGAAAAGAGTGGTCGAAGCCTCAGGCACTGTCAAACTTTAGATGTCCAAAATCATCCCTTGACCGCACGCGAGGCTTGCATTTTCGCCAAAGTCTGTTTCGATGTTGGCGTGTGCTTGGGGGCAAAGGGCAAAATCGTCGGAGAAACCGTAGGTTACGCCGGTATGCGATCCGAATTTCCCAAGCGTTGAAAAATGCGCTCCGGCCAACGGGGCGCGCGATTGACGGTTCAGGTGCGCCGGACCGTCCAACAAGGAGTAAAACATGACATTCAAGACCCTTCTTATGGGTGCTGTTGCAACCGCGGCCCTTGCGCCGGCGGCCTTCGCCGAGCGTGGCTCGGATGGCGAAGTCAGCATCATCTATTGGCAAGCCCCGTCGATCCTGAACCCGTATCTTTCGGGTGGTACCAAGGACATCGAATCCTCCTCGCTCGTGATCGAGCCACTGGCACGCTACAATGAAGTGGGTGAGTTGACCGCATGGTTGGCTGCCGAAGTGCCCACCGTTGGCAATGGCGGCGTGAGCGACGACCTGACCCAGATCACCTGGAAGCTGAAAGAGGGCCTGTTGTGGTCTGACGGCACGCCGGTGACGTCGGCCGATGTGAAATTCACCGCCGATTACTGCATGAACCCCGAAGGCGGTTGCGCGCAGCTGGCCAAGTTTGACGGCGTTGAAAACGTTGAAACGCCCGATGCACAGACCATCGTGGTGACGTTCAACCAGCCCAAGCCCAACCCCTATGGCCCCTTTGTCGGCGGTCAGTCCCCGATCATTCAGGCCGCACAGTTTGCTGATTGCACAGGCGCCAAGGCCCCTGAGTGCACAGACGCCAACTTTGGCCCGATCGGCACCGGCCCGTTTGTTGTGGACGATTTCCGCCCCAATGACGTGATCCAGATGTCGGCCAACCCGAACTTTCGCGATCCGGCCAAACCGGCCTTTGCCAAGCTGACCTTCAAAGGTGGCGGTGACGCTGCCGCAGCGGGCCGCTCGGTTCTGGAAACCGGCGAGTTTGACTATGCCTGGAACCTGCAGCTGGCGCCCGACGTCATTGCGCGCATGGAAAGTGCCGGCAAAGGCAAGGCCGTCGCAGGCTTTGGCCCACTGGTCGAACGGCTTGAGATGAACCTGACCAACCCGTCGCCCGATCTGCCGCCGGAAACCCGTGCGACAGTGGCCGAACCCCACCCGTTCCTGAGCGACATCAACGTGCGCAAGGCCCTGTCCATGGCCATCGACCGGCCGCTGCTGGTTGAAGTGGGCTATGGCACCGCCGGTAAAGTGACCTGCGATCTGGTCCCTGCCCCTGCGATGTTTGCAAGCGGTGATCAGCACTGTGCCACGCAAGACATCGACGGCGCCAAGGCGCTGCTCGACGAAGCGGGCTGGACCGACTCTGATGGTGACGGCATCCGCGACAAGGACGGCGTCAAGCTGAGCATCCTCTACCAGACCTCGACCAACGCTGTCCGTCAGGACTTTCAGGCGCTGATCAAGCAGTGGTGGAGCGAAATCGGTGTTGAAACCGAACTGCGCAACCTTGATGCATCCGTGTTCTTTGGTGGTGACCCAGGGTCGCCTGACACGTTCCAGAAGTTCTATGCGGACGTGGAAATGTATGCCAACACCTTTGACGGCACAGACCCCCAGCAGTATCTGGCGGCCTACCGTTGCGGCAACGAACCCAAGCCATCCAGCCAGTGGCAGGGTGAGAACATCAACCGCTTCTGTGATCCGGCCTATGACGCGCTGATCGACGAGCTGGGACGCACCGGCGACATCGAGAAACGCGCAGAAATCGCGATCAAGATGAACAACATGCTGACCAAAGACACATTCACCATCGTGCCGCTTGTGCACCGTGGTCGTGTGTCGGCCCACTCCAACACGCTGGGCGGCGTCAAGCTGAACGTCTGGGACAGCGAGCTGTGGAACGTGGCCGACTGGCACCGCGTCAACTGAACCGGGCAAGGCGGAGGACACCTCCGCCTTACTCATCCCCCGCCGGTGGCCATTGCTGATCGGCGGGACCTCATACCCCGTAAGGCGGACATGTTGTCCGCCCTGCGCCCGCCAACAAAAAAGACCTCCGAAAAAGGACTGGCCGCTTTATGCTGACATTCACAATCCGCCGGTTGATCCTGTCGATCCCGACGCTTTTGTTCATCAGCCTCGTCATTTTCCTGCTGCTGCAGCTGGCGCCCGGCGATCCGATGGCGCAGGTGCCCCTGACCGTCCCGCCCGAGGTCAAAGAAAAGATGCGCGAAGCCCTCGGCCTCGGCCAACCCATCCACATCCAGTACTGGAAATGGATTGTGCAGTTCTTCTGGATCGAACCGCAGGTGCTGCTCGATCACTGGCTCGGGACCACCTTTTCCGAAGGCAAGCTGCGCGTGATCTCATGGCAGACCCGCAGCCCCGTGATGGACATCGTGGTGCAGCGCATTCCGCAGACCCTCTGGGTCGTGGGCCTGTCCTATATCGTTGGCATCCTGATCGCCCTGCCCATTGGCATCTATTCGGCTTACAAACAGTATTCGGTCTTTGACCAGTCCGGCACGTTCATTACGATGATCGGCTTTTCGATCCCACCTTTTTTTACCGGACCGCTGCTGATCGTGGTCTTTTCGGTGCAGCTGGGCTGGCTGCCCTCGATCTATGACACCACCCACGTGGTGACCGACTGGGCCAGTTTCAAAGTGCAGTTCATGCAGATGGTGATGCCGGTCATGGTGCTGGCGCTGCAGACCACCGCGCAAATCTCGCGCTACATGCGCTCGTCCATGCTCGACAACCTTGGACAGGACTATGTGCGCACCGCCCGCGCCAAGGGCCTGCGCGAAGGGGTTGTGGTCATGCAGCACGTGCTGCGCAACTCGATGATCCCGGTGATCACCGTGATCGCCCTTGGCATTCCGGCCATCTTTGGCGGCGCGATCATCACCGAAAACGTGTTCAAGGTGAACGGGATCGGGCAGCTTCTGCTGACCGCGCTCTTTGCCAATGACATTCCCATGGTGATGACGCTGACCTTTATCTTTGCGATCCTGATCGTGCTCTTCAACCTCATAGCCGACGTGCTCTACGGCGTGCTCGACCCGAGGATCCGCTATGACTGATCAAGCCATCGACCCCTATGCCGCCCTGCAGGACAAGGAGCCGCCCAAGGCCCCCCGCAGCCAGTGGAAAGACGTTTGGGACCAGTTCAAGCACCACAAGGGCGCGTTGTTCGGCGGCGGGTTCCTGGTCTTTATCACCCTGGCCGTGCTGATCGGGCCGTGGCTGTGGCAGGTCGATCCGCAGGCGACCCCCAAGGGGCGCGAAATCCTGACGATGCGCGATATCCGCCCCATCTATGTGGCGCTCTGGGACAATACGGCCAAGGTCGACTGGGCTCATCCGCTGGGCACCGACCAGATCGGGCGGGACTTTCTGGCCAACCTGATTGCGGGCGGGCGCGCCTCGATGGCCGTGGGTTGGGCGGCGATGGTGCTGGCCCTGCTGATCGGCACCGCCGTGGGCGTTGTGTCGGGCTATTTCAAAAAGGCCGACTTCTGGCTGATGCGCTTTACCGACCTTGTGCTGTCCCTGCCCATCCTGCCCCTGCTCTTGGTTGCAGTGACCCTGTTCCGACAACCGCTCAGGGCAAATTTCGGACCCGAAGGGGGCATGTTCATCTTGATTGTCGGGGTCATTGGCCTCACCTCATGGATGCAGACCGCGCGGATCGTGCGCGGCGACATTCTGGCATTGAAAGAGCGCGAGTTCATCCTCGCCGCCCGCTCGATCGGGACCACGTCGGGGTCGATTATCATGCGCCATCTGTTGCCCAACGTGATCTCGCCGATCATGGTGTCAGCCACGCTGGGTCTGGCCACGGCGATCATCACCGAAAGCGCGCTGTCCTTCCTCGGCGTCGGCTTTCCGTCGGACTTTCCCACATGGGGCAAGCTGCTGGCGGATGCGGTGCAGCGGATGGAGCAATACCCCGAACGGGTGATCCTGCCGGGCCTGCTGATTTCACTGACAGTGCTGGGAGTAAACTACCTTGGCGACGGCCTGCGCGACGCACTTGATCCGCGGATCCGGGGGCGCTGAGGTCGTAAGACTGTGGGACTTTCCTGTCCTGCCTGACGCTTGACGCTATTGCTGAAATGGCGGAGCCTAAAACAGTTGCGTGGCGGCACTGACTTGATCGCCAGGCAACCTCGTGCACGAGACCACGGTGTGGTTAAGCACAACGGACAGACGCTTCGATAAGCGTCCCAAAACCATCCCAACATGAAAACAAAGGAGTCTGAGAAGATGATCTCAGCCGAAAATTGCCGACTCATGGCCCGCTACAATGCGTGGCAAAACACCTCTTTGGTGACAGCCGCTGGCGGTCTCAGCGATGCGGCGCGCTGGATGGATCGCGGCGCGTTTTTCCAATCCATTGCGGCCACGCTGAACCATCTTTATTGGGCTGATGCCCTGATTTTGCAGCGATTGAAGGGAAACCTGCGGCCAGAGGAGACCATCACACACTCCCTTACCAGCCCATCGAACTGGGATGACTTCGTGAACCTGCGTGCGAAACGTGACGCGGAGATTGAAGACTGGGCACGCGGTTTGATGGATCATGACCTGGAAGGCATGGTTGTCTGGTATCCGGGCGACGGCGCGACCCGGATTGAGCGGCCAAAGACCCTCTGTGTCGCTGAACTCTTCAATCACCAGACCCATCACCGGGGGCAAGTCCACGCCATGTTGACCGCCGCAGGTGTGGTGCCCGAGCCAACCAATCTGTCAATGCTGCCATAGATCGTGCGAAATGCACGTGATCAGCGTGCTGCGCGAACGCCCCAAAAAGGAGTCGAACAGGCCGTTGATTGGGAGATAGAATAGGGGGCGTAGCGCTGACAAAACGCACTTGCCAACACGATCTGGAGGCCCCGCATGATTGCTCGAAAGAACTCTGTCGCCAAAGAACGCATTGACGGCACCTGGTCGCGAACAGAGCAGAAAGTTGGTGCGGCCTTTGACCTCATGCATCTCGGCGCGAATGTAGTGACTTTGGCGCCGGGCGAGACTTCGTCTGATCGGCACTGGCACAGGAATTCAGACGAAATCCTCGTCCTTTTGGAAGGCGAAGCAACGGTGATAGAGGACGACGGCGCACATGTGTTGACGCCCGGAGATATCGCAGTCTGGCCCGCCGGAGCCCAGAACGCCCATCATGTGAAGAACATGTCCGCCGCACCGGTCGTCTACTTCGTCGTTGGATCACTGCCGGAAACCGACCTCGTGCGCTATCCGGACAGTGGAGAGACCCTGTTTCATGAGCCGCCCAACTGGCGTTTGGTGGCTGACGATGGGACCGTCTTGCGCCAAGGCAGGACGGACGACTGACGCCAGACCCTGAGCGCTCCGAGGGGCGCTGACCGTCAGTGATCAAGGTGGGTCGCAACATCAATGAGTTAGGGCTGAAAACGACCCATCGCTAACTACCCAGATCGGAACCAGGCCGAAGGCGACGATCCATTGATCAGGAATTGTCTCGCCATTGGTCCGAGAGACAATGGACAATGCCGCCCGACCGGGCTGGCGATATGGCTGGTCTTGGCGCGGCATGGCAGCGAAAAGATACCCTTGATCCATAACCCGCCCGGGAATCTGCGTTTGCGCGCTACCCCGCGGACTGGCAATGGATCGGCGCGGTGGCGGTGTTATTCGCACGGTCGCCAGCGCTTAAACTAACCCCGCCCCTACTTCTCCACCGCCCGGCGCAAGCGCCGCACAGCCGCCCAGACCAGCAGCACCACAGGCACGGTGATCAGCGCCGTCAGCAGGCCCTTGGACAGGCCCGTGGGCGCCTCAAGCGGGTACAGCAGGTAGGACGCCAAAGACACCGCGTAGTAGCTGATCGCCACCACAGACAACCCCTCGACCGTGCGCTGAAGACGCAGTTGCAGGTCGGCGCGTTTGTCCACTCTTTCCAAGAGTGTCTGGTTCTGGGCCGAACGTTCGACGTCGACGCGGGTGCGCAGCAGGTTGGCGGCGCGCACGCCGCGCGCACTCATCGCATCCAGCCGGTCTTGGGCCGAGCGCACCGTGCGCATGGCGGGCTGATAGCGGCGCACCATGAACTCGCGGAAGGTCTGGCGGCCCTCATAGCGTTCTTCGCGCAAGGCCGCGATGCGCTCATTCACGATCGCCTCATAGGCCCAGGTCGCCCCGAACCGGAACGAGCTTTGGGCGGACAAGGTCTCCAACTCGGCCGAGATTTCGAGCAGCGAATGCAGCGTGTCTTCGGCCTTGGACGTTTCGACCGACATGCTTTCGACCAGTTCCGTCAGGCGGGTGTCGAGCGCGCCCAGTTGCGCGCCGAGGCCACGCACGCGGGCAAAGCCGAGCATCGACATGGATTTGTAGGTCTCGATCTCGCACAGGCGCTGGACGATGCGCCCGACGCGGCGCTCGCCGGTGCCCTTGGTCACGAACAGGGCAAAGCGCATGTGCCCGTTCTGATCAATGCGGAAGTCGCCAGCCATGATCGCCGCGTTCTCAAGCACGGAACTGGCGGCAAGGCTTTCGGGCACGAACCAGTCTCGCAGGCGGGACTGGATGTCCTTGGACGGCACGCGCGGCTCGACCCGCACGAGGATCGACGTCACCCGCTGCCCGGGCGCCTGTTCCAGCCAATCCTGCGGAAACGGATCAAAGGCGCGGGGATCGAATGGGCGCTCCTCCACCCCTTCGGAAAAGACGGTGTAGGTCACAAATTCGGTGTGCTGTTCCCATTTCAGCCAATGCCGCCCGACCTGCCCGTAATAGTGGGTGGCCCCGGGCTGGGGATGCTGCGCGCCGTGGCGATCCAGCAGTTTGTGCAGATGCTCAATATCTGCCGCCCGGTCGCGATTGGCGGCCATTTCCGGCTGTTTGAAGGCCACATAGGCCGCAGCACAAGGTGCCTGCATCGACGGAAAGGGCCGTGCGTGCAATTCGTTGGCCAACTGGTAGCGCAGCGGGTGGTCTTCTACAGGGGACATGTCTGCTCCAAGCGTGTGTGTGACAGACCTAGCCTGAACCGGGCGTGATGCCAATATTTTTTACACGCTATTTCAATGCGTTAACAGAGTACAATTGTATACCGCGCGCCGATCCCGCCCATCTGCCCCTGTTCGCGCAGGTTATGCACTTGCATTTGGGGCAGCTGTTCGACAATGCCACTGGCTTTGCCCCTTATTGGCGGCAAGGCCAAGCCGCCCAAGAAATGAAAAAGGCGGACCCATTGGCCCGCCTTAGTTTTTCCTGCATGCCCAAGCGCATTTCGCGTCGAGGGTGCCTCTGTTCCGTCAGTCGATCATCGGCAGCAGTTTGTCGATGGACGCCTTGGCATCGCCATAGAACATCCGCGTGTTGTCCTTGAAGAACAGCGGGTTCTCGATGCCGGAATAGCCTGTGCCCTGCCCGCGTTTCGAGACAAACACCTGCTTGGCCTTCCAGCATTCAAGAACCGGCATGCCTGCGATGGGCGAGTTCGGATCGTCCTGTGCGGCCGGGTTCACGATGTCGTTGGACCCAATGACGATGGCCACATCGGTGTCAGGGAAATCGTCGTTGATCTCGTCCATTTCCATCACGATGTCATAGGGCACCTTGGCCTCTGCCAAGAGCACGTTCATGTGGCCCGGCAAACGCCCGGCAACCGGGTGAATGGCAAAGCGCACTGTCTTGCCAGCCGCGCGCAGCTTACGCGTCAACTCGGCCACGCCCTGCTGGGCCTGCGCCACCGCCATGCCGTAACCGGGGATGATCACGATGCTGTCCGCCTCGTTCAGCGCCGTAGCTACACCGTCGGCCTCGATGGCGATCTGCTCGCCCTCGACCGCCATCTGCTCGCCTGCCGGGCCGCCAAAGCCGCCCAGAATAACGCTCACAAACGACCGGTTCATCGCCTTGCACATGATGTAGGACAGGATCGCACCGGACGAGCCCACAAGCGCACCCACAACGATCAATAGGTCATTGCCAAGGCTGAAGCCGATGGCCGCGGCCGCCCAGCCGGAATAGCTGTTCAGCATCGACACAACGACGGGCATGTCCGCGCCGCCAATGCCCATGATCAGGTGATAGCCAATGAAGAGACCGGCCAGCGTCAGCAGAACCAGCGCCCACGATCCAGACCCGCTGAGATACATGATCAGCAGGATCACCGACAGCGCCGCTGCGCCCGCGTTCAACAAATGCCCACCGGGCAGTTTCTTGGCGCTCGTGTCGATTTCGATCGGCAGTTTGGAGGACGATCCCGCCAGCTTGGCATAGGCGATGACCGACCCGGTAAAGGTCACGGCCCCGATCCAGATGCCCAGCACCAGTTCAACCCGCAGGATGCCGATCTCGACGCTGGATTTCTTGGCGATGAGCTGACCAAAGGCCGACAGCCCTTCGTAGATTTCTTTGGGCAGGCCGACGGCGGTGACACCGTTGTCGCCCACCGCGCCCATCACGAGGCCCTCGGCAGCGTAGATGTCAGCGATATAGTTGATCATCAGATCGGCGTTGAACCCGACAAAGACCGCCGCCAGACCCACGAGGCTGTGCATGATGGCCACCAGTTCGGGCATCTGCGTCATCTCGACCTTGGTGGCCAGTTGATAGCCCACGGCTGCGCCGCCTGCGATCAGCACAAGCGAGGCAAACCAGAGGCCAGAGCCGGGGCCGACCAGCGTCGCAAGCACGGCGATGGCCATGCCGACAATGCCGTACCAGACGGCACGTTTGGCGCTTTCCTGCCCCGAAAGGCCGCCCAGCGAGAGGATAAAGAGGATGGCTGCGACCACATAGGCCGCGATGGTGAATGCGTTTTCCATAAGTCCCTGCCCCGTCTTAAGATTTCTGGAACATGGCGAGCATGCGCCGTGTCACGAGGAAGCCGCCGAAGATGTTGACGGAGGCCATCAAAATCCCCAGACCGCCCAGTAATGTGATCAGCATGCTCGACGAGCCCACCTGGATCAGAGCGCCCAGAATGATGATCGACGAAATGGCGTTGGTCACGGCCATCAGCGGCGTGTGCAGGCTGTGGGCCACGTTCCAGATTACCTGGAAGCCGATGAAGACGCTGAGCACAAAGACGATGAAGTGCTGCATGAAGCTGGCAGGCATCCCCGGGATCAACCCGACCCCCAGCACAAGCGCGGCACCGGCGCCCAACAACGTGACCTGATTGCGGGTCTGCGCCTTGAACGCAGCCGTTTCCAGATCGCGTTTTTCGGTCGGCGTCAGTTCTTTGGGCTTGTCCTTTTTCGGGGCTGCTGCAATGGCGGCCACCTTGGGACGCGGCGGCGGAAAGGTGACCTCTTTGGCGTGGGCGATTGTCGCCCCGCGGATCACGTCATCTTCCATGTTGTGGTTGATCACGCCGTCTTTTTCCGGCGTCAGGTCCGTCATCAGGTGACGGATGTTGGTCGCATAAAGGTTCGAGGATTGCGTCGCCATGCGGCTGGGGAAGTCGGTATAGCCGATGATGGTGACGCCGTTTTCGGTGACGATTTTCTCGTCCATCACGGTTAGTTTGCAGTTGCCGCCTTTTTCCGCAGCCAGGTCAACAACAACCGAACCGGGCTTCATCGCGGCGACCATGTCTTCGGTCCAGAGCTCCGGTGCTTCGCGGTTGGGGATCAGGGCCGTGGTGATGACGATATCGACCTCGGGGGCCAGTTCGCGGAACTTGGCCAGTTGCGCCTCGCGGAATTCCGGGCTGGATACAGAGGCATAGCCGCCCGTGGCCGCGCCGTCGGTCTGTTCCTCTTCAAAGTCGAGATAGACGAATTCGGCGCCCATGGATTCGACCTGCTCGGCCACTTCGGGGCGCACGTCAAAGGCGTATGTGATCGCGCCCAGCGACGTGGACGTCCCGATGGCGGCAAGGCCCGCAACGCCCGCACCCACAACCAGCACCTTGGCCGGTGGCACCTTGCCCGCAGCGGTGATCTGACCGGTAAAAAAGCGGCCAAAATTGTTGCCTGCCTCGATCACGGCACGGTAGCCCGCGATATTCGCCATCGAGGACAGCGCATCCATCTTCTGGGCGCGGCTGATGCGCGGGATCATCTCCATCGCGACAACGGTGGCGCCCTTTTCGGCGGCGGCGGCCATCTTCTTTTCGTCCGCAACGGGGCTGAAGAAGGAAATCAGCGTCTGCCCTTCGCGCAGGCGTTTCATCTCGGTGGCGTCGGGTGCGCGCATCTTGGCCACCACATCAGCCGCCTTCCAAAGGGCTGCCGCCGTCTTGACCACCTCGACGCCCACATCCTTGTAGGTCGCATCGGAAAACCCGGCCTCGAGCCCTGCGCCCGTTTCGATCAGGCAGGTGTGACCCAGCTTTTGCAAGGCCGTGGCACTTTCGGGGGTCATCGCGACCCGGCGCTCTCCGGCAAAGGTTTCTTTTGGTGTTCCGATCTTCATACGGAGCGCTCCTTTGGCAGTCGTGGCAGACATCACGCGGCTTGTGGCCGCACGGACAGAGTGGCGCGCGCCACTTGCCGGTCCAATTAACGTTACCGGTACCGAGATACAAGCAGGGCCGCGCAGAGGCTTCGGTCATAATCGCAAGGATTTACACCCAGCGGCGTACTTTTCTTTCGTAGGCCGCAAATTCGGCCCGAAAGACCCGACGCATCCGATTCTCTTCGGGCAGGATGAAATGCCGCTCGATCCACCAGACAAAGAGCGGGACAAGCACCAGCGACAGCACAGCGTCAAAGCGCAGGATCAGCCCCGTCAGGATCAACGCATCCCCAAGGTAGATCGGGTTCCGGCTGCGGGCAAAGATGCCGGTGGTGATCAGGTGCGCAGGCGTCTGGTGCGGGATGATCGTGGTGCGGGCGCGTCGAAACGCCAGCGCGGCGGCGATGATCAGGATCACCCCTGCCCCGATCAGCATCCCGGCCAGCGCGTCGGTGACTGCCCCGTCCAACGACAGGCCCATGGGAAACAGCCGCGCCTGCCACCACGCGGCAATGATCGCCAGCGCCAGCCAGACCGGGGGAATATCTATCAGGTCTTTCATGCTCTGCCTCGGAACGGGTGCAATGATCGCAGGGTTGCAGGATCGCCCGTTCAGAGCAAGTGGCAGCCCGCACCGGGCGCAGGACACCTGCGCCTTACTGCGCCGCTGCCTCGTAAGGCGCACGCATCGTGCGCCCGGTTAGCGTCGGGCGATAGGCGACGCCCACCCGCCCGTTCGGCACATAGGTGCCGCGCGCAATGGCGCGGTGGATCGAGGAATGCGGCCACTGCTCGGGGCGGTTGACCAGCCCCGCCTGCACTGGCGCCGTCAGGATCATGTGGCGATGGGCCGCCAGATCGTCGCGATCCCGGATCACGTGTTCCCAGAACCGGCGCTGCCACAGCCCCTTTTCCCCTGAACGGAGCCGTTGCGTGCCGACATCGGCAGGCGCAGGAACGCTACGGGAAAAGACGCTTTTGAGCATGCGGATGCGGCGGGAAAAGTCTGCGTCGCCCTCCGGCAGGGTCCAGAGGGTGTGGATCACGTCCCCCAGCACTACGATTTCGTCGATCGTGAAAGGACAGGCGGCGCGGGTCTTGCGGGTGGCCTGTCGCAACGCCTCGATCTCACGCACGAACAGGTCATCGCCGCGCCGCGCGGCGCGCAGGGTAATGAAATAGGTGCAACCGGGGCGGGCAAAGGGGGCAGAGCGTGGCATGGACCAACGCTAGCCGCAGCTTGGTTAATTCAGCGTTAAATGGAGGCGGCGCTCAGGCGCTGCGCAGCATCGGTCGCGCGCGACGGCCATCCGCCCAGTCGCGACAGGCGGCGCCAAAGGCCTCAAACAGCGGGCGCGAGACCGGATCGGCCTTGGCGTTCCATTCGGGGTGCCATTGCACCGACAGGGTAAAGCCGGGCGCGCCGTCGATATAGACCGCTTCGGCCGTGCCGTCAGGTGCATGGCCATCCACCACAACACGCGGGCCCGGGGTCTTGATCCCCTGCCCGTGCAGCGTATTGGTCAGCACGGATCTCGCACCCATCAACTGGTGAAACACACCACCTTCGGAGAACTCTACATTGTGGCGCAGGGCGAATTTCTCTTCCAGCGTGCCATCGGGGGGCATGCGGTGGTTGTCGCGGCCCGGCAGGTCGCGGATTTCGGGGTACAGCGTGCCGCCCATCGCCACGTTCACCTCCTGAAAGCCGCGACAAATGCCCAGCAGCGGCTGGCCCCGTTCGACAAGCGCACGGATCAGGGGCAGCGTTATACGGTCCCGGTTGCGATCAAAGGCACCGTGGGCGGGGGTTTCTTCCTCGCCATATTCTTCGGGATGCACATTGGCGCGCCCACCGGTGAACACAAAGCCCGCGCAGCTTTCCAGCAGATCGCTCAGGCGCACATTGACCGGATCGGCAGGCACCAGCAGCGGCAAACCCTCGGCGACATCTGCAACAGCCGAGATGTTGATCTCGCCTGCGGCCTGCACCACGTATTCATCGTTGATCGTGTGCTGGTTGCTGATGATACCGATAATCGGGCGGGCCATTGCGTCCTCATAAGTCGTTCACATGGCTGCCTTATAGCGGCCATGTGTGATCAAGCCTAGTAGCGTCCCGCGCGCAGAACACTGTGCGCAAAGCCGCAGTTCGGGCCGTGCCTAAATTTCCGCCACAAGGCCTGCGGCCTCGACACCCGCTTGTGCGGCGATGGCGTCATTGTCCGACGTATCACCTGTGACCCCAAGGGCCCCGATCACAGCGCCCGAACTATCGCGGATCAGAACGCCCCCGGGCACCGGCACCACCTGCCCACCGAACACACCGTTCACGGCCCCCATGAAATAGGCCTGCGCCTCGGCCCGCGCCATTTGCGCCGTACCTGCCATGCCCAGCATGACCGCCCCGTAGGCCTTGCCATGCGCGATGGCAAAACGCCCCGGCGCTGCGCCATCCTCGCGCTCGAATGCCTGCACATTGCCACCCGCATCCAGCACCACAACCGACAGCGGCTTCAGCCCCATCTCGTGACCCTGTTCGAGCGTGGCGGCAATCATCGTGCGCGCCTGATCCAGTGAAATTCCCATGTGTTCTCCTTGTCGGAACTGTGCGGCTTGCGCCCGTCCCTTCTCTGTTTTCAATAAATCCTCGGGGGAGCGCGAGGGGGCAGACAGCCCCCTCGTTCCCGCCCTCAATCCGACCCTCAGGCCGCCTTGTGCTCGAGCCGGCGGGCATGCAGCACAGGCTCGGTGTAGCCCGAGGGTTGCACGCGACCCAAAATCACCAGATCGCAGGCCGCCTGAAAGGCGATCCCGTCAAAGCCCGGCGCCATCGGCACATAGGCCGGGTCGGACGCGTTCTGGCGATCCACCACCTCGGCCATCTTTTTCAGCGCGGCCATCACCTGATCCTCGCTGACCACGCCGTGATGCAGCCAGTTCGCCATGGCTTGCGCCGAAATGCGGCAGGTGGCGCGATCTTCCATCAGGGCGATATCGTTGATGTCGGGCACTTTCGAGCAGCCGACCCCCTGATCGACCCAGCGCACCACATATCCCAGAATGCCTTGCGCGTTGTTTTCCAGCTCGCGGTTGATTTCGGCGTCGGAAAAGTTGCGGCCCACGGCGACCGGGATGGTCAGCAGATCGGCGAGTTTGCCACGCGCACCACCTGCCTTGATGGCATCCTGACGGGCGAGCACGTCCACCTTGTGATAGTGGGTGGCGTGCAACGTAGCGGCCGTCGGCGAGGGCACCCAGGCGCAGGTGGCACCGGATTGTGGATGGCCGATCTTGGCCTCCAGCATCTCGGCCATGAGGTCGGGCATCGCCCACATCCCCTTGCCGATCTGCGCGCGCCCCTTGAGGCCACAGGCCAGACCAATATCCACGTTGCGATCCTCATAAGCCGAGATCCACGCCGCCCCTTTCATCTCGCCCTTGGGCACCATGGGTCCGGCCTCCATCGAGGTGTGGATTTCATCGCCCGTGCGATCAAGGAAGCCTGTGTTGATGAACGCCACACGTGATTTTGCGGCCCGGATGCACTCCTTGAGATTGGCGGACGTGCGGCGCTCCTCGTCCATGATGCCCAGCTTGACCGTATTGGCCGGCAGGCCCAGCACCTTTTCGACGCGAGTGAAAATCTCGTCCGAGAACGCGACTTCGGCAGGCCCGTGCATCTTGGGTTTGACCACGTAGACGGAACCCGTGACCGAATTGCGCAGGCCCTCGGACTTTTTGAGATCATGCATGGCGATCAGCGTAGTGACCATCGCATCCATCAGCCCTTCGCCGATTTCGAGGCCGTCGCGGTCCAGAATGGAGGGGTTCGTCATCAGGTGGCCGACATTGCGCACCAGCATCAGGCTGCGACCCTTCACAACGACATCGGCCCCGTCCTGACCGCGAAAACGCTTGTCCGCATTCATGCGTCGCGTGATGGTCTGGCCGCCCTTGTCAAAGCTCTCGGTCAGATCGCCCTTCATCAGACCCAGCCAGTTGGAATAGGCCTGCATCTTGTCTTCTGCATCCACGGCCGCAACGGAATCTTCACAGTCCATGATCGTGGACAAGGCGGATTCCAGAATGACGTCAGACATGCCAGCGGGGTCACTTTCGCCGATGACACTGCTTTTGTCCAGCTTAACAATGACGTGCAACCCATTATGACAGAACAGAATTTCGGCACCGTCCTGAGCAATTCCAGCAAATTGTGCCGGTGCTTTCAAACGGACCTCACCCTGCGCCGTCATAATGGCCAATCCGCCGGCATCATGATCGATCCCTGTCACGTCCGCCCATGTCGCGCCATCCAGCGGCACCGCCTCATCCAGAAACCCTTTGGCCCAGGCGATCACCCGCGCGCCGCGCTCTGCGTCATAGCCCTTACCACTTGGCAGATCGCCCAGCGCGTCGGTGCCATAAAGTGCGTCGTAAAGGCTGCCCCAGCGGGCATTGGCAGCGTTCAGGGCAAAG
Source organism: uncultured Tateyamaria sp. (assembly GCF_947503045.1). Taxonomy (GTDB): domain Bacteria; phylum Pseudomonadota; class Alphaproteobacteria; order Rhodobacterales; family Rhodobacteraceae; genus Tateyamaria. The sequence goes on along the minus strand of NZ_CANNCF010000001.1, from coordinate 1,263,000 downwards.
CGGGCATTGGTGATCGGCACCACCAGTTGCGCGCCGGGGGTGGAGGCGATCTCGGGGTCGACATTGGCCGTGTCGATCTCAAAATCGGGGCCTTCGGGCACAAGATAACCGATCTCTGTCAAAAAGGCCGTGTAGGCCGCGGCATCATGCGGTGCGGCGCGGTTGGTCACGTGCCAAGCGTCGATCTTGGCCTGAATGTCCGCCCGCTCTGCCAGAAGGGCGCGGTTTTTCGGGCCCAGATCGTGAACCAGCGCCGACAACCCGGCCCAAAAGTCAGCCGTGGCCACGCCCGTGCCCGGCAGGGCCTGCGTTTCGATAAATCCGGCCAGCGTGTCCGCCACGCGCAATTCTGCCCGTTCCACATATGTCGCCATTGCATGCTCTCCTGCCATTGATCTGCGAGTCGCGGTCAGGATTAGAGAAAAAGTTTCCTATCGTAAACATCATTGGTCAGATAATTTGACCAAAACTGCGTGAGCGGTCGTGATTGCCCCGTAAGGCGGATCCTGATCCGCCCTTTTCAACTGCGGCGCGCGGCGCGACGACACCTGTCAGAGCAGTATTTGACCTCGTCCCAGACCTTCTCCCATTTCTTGCGCCAACTGAACGGGCGGGCGCAGACCGGGCAGGTCTTTTGCGGCAGCTCGGATGTCTTGCGCATGCGCCCCATCAGAAATCGAATCCCATCTGGCGATTGTCGCGGGCGGGGGACACCCCCGCCTTACGTTTGGGCGCGCGGTCATTGACGAAATGGCCCGCACTGTCCTTGCGGCTGGCGTGTTTGTCGATCACCCGGACAGCTTCTGCCCGAAACGCATTGCCCCGGCGCACGGCCCAGACCCGTTCGCGCGCAACACGCGCTGCCTCGGCCACATCGGCAATCGGTTCGGGATAGGCGCGTCCCAGAAGGGTCCCCGCCCCGTCCCATGTCCACGGGTTTTGCAGGTGCGCATCCGGCACTTCGGCCAATTCCGGGCACCAGCGGCGGGTAAAGGCCCCGGTCGGGTCCTGATCGCGCCCCTGCTTGACCGGGTTGTAGATGCGCACCGTGTTCATCCCCGTCGTGCCCGACTGCATCTGCACCTGCGGCCAGTGAATGCCCGGCTCGAAATCGGTGAACTGGCGCGCCAGATGCAAGCCAGTGACCCGCCAATCGAGCCAGAGGTGATAGGAGGCCACGGCCATCAGCATCGAACGCATGCGGAAATTCATCCAGCCTGTGGCCGCGAGGTAGCGCATACAGGCATCGACAAAGGGCATGCCGGTTTCGCCCTTTTCCCATGCGGCCAGTCGCGCAGCGTCCGGAATCTTTGGGCGCAGCCCTTCATAAGCGGAATGCAGGCAGCGGTGCTCCAGCGCCGGTTCATCCTCGAGCTTTTGCATGAAGTGATCGCGCCAAGCGAGCCGCGCCTGAAAGGATTTGAGTGATCCGCCCCATCCTGCCCGCGTGCCTTGCACCTCGCGTTGACGCTCCGCTGTGGCCTGCGCAACCTCGCGCCCCGAGAGACACCCAAAGGCAAGGTATGGGGACAGGCGCGAACAGGCACCCTCTCCGGTCACGGGCGAAGACATGTCGCGCCGATAGGTCTGTCCGCGCTGCATCAGAAAGCTGTCGAGCAGGGTCAGACCGTTGTCACGCCCACCCGCCTGACGGTCGGGGCAATGGTCTGGAGCTGTGAGGTCCGGCACGGCGTCATTGTCCAACGCTGGCCCACTGATCCGCTCGGGCGTGGCCTCCTGCCCGGCGCGCAGAAAGGCGTTGCGCCGTTTGGCCCATCCATCCCGCCCGTTCAGACGGCGCACGACGCCCGATTGCGCCAGTTCTTCCCAGCGCACCGCATTGGCCGCACACCACGTCGCCACGTCCTTGTCGCGGGCATAGGTCCAGCCGCTGCCAGTCTCTTCATGGCTGATCAGGGCGTCAAAAGGAACCTGCGTGCGGATATCTGCCAGCACATCCACAACCCGCCCGACTCGGATCACCAGCGGTGCGCCCAACGCGGCGCAAGCGGCGGCCAGCGCCTCCACGCTTTCGCGTACAAAGGCAAACTGGCGACCAGAAACGTCCGGTTGCGTCCAATAGTCCGGTTCGAACACGAAAAGCGGGATCACATCACCATAGGCGGCAGCGCGGGCAAGGGCCGGATGGTCCTCAACCCGCAAATCCCGCTTGAACCACATCACCGATGTCATGGCCGTTGGTCCCTGCTGATGGTGTGGCGCGCCAAACTCACTGGGTTACTGCGAGATCATCGGCATCGCTTCGTTCTGCGGCTCGCCGCTCGACGCCTCGTCAATGCCCGGTCCCGCCCCAAAGGCGACCAGCCCGGCGATCACCACGACGGTCGAGACAACCGCAATCCCGATCCCCAGCAGTGCGGGGCGATGGCGGCGGGTCTGCTTTTCAACACTGATGTCGGTCGATGACATGACATATCCTTTCTGTTTCATCTGCGATGCCGGGTGCGGACCCCAACGCGTTAGCGCAAGGGTGGCGCGCGACCTTTCGCTTTCAAGTCGGACCAACACGCGGGCACCCGCCCGCGTTCCCGCGCGCTTCACCTTGAAGCCCGCGCAGCCGCGCACTACCGTCGCCCCGAGACACCGGTATCCTCCAATTCCCAAAAAGAGTGATCGACCCCATGCGCGACGCGGCCCCCCAGACGATCTACCTCAAAGACTACACGCCGTTCGGCTTTGTCGTGCAGGAGGTCCACCTGACCTTTGATCTGGCCCCGTCCGCGACGCGGGTGACCTCGCGCATCCGTTTTGCGCCCAATCCGGACGCCACGGACCGCACCTTTTTCCTGCACGGCGAGGCGTTGAACCTGATTTCGGCCAAGATCGACGGCGAGGTGGTCAAACCCAGCGTGACCGATCAGGGGCTGACCTGTGATGTGCCCAATGTGGGATTTACATGGGAATGCGAAGTGCAGATCGATCCTGCGGCGAATACCGCGCTTGAGGGCCTGTATCTCTCCAACGGCATGTACTGCACCCAATGCGAGGCCGAAGGGTTTCGCAAGATCACCTTTTATCCCGACCGCCCCGATGTGATGAGCACATTCACCGTGCGCATAAACGGCCCCCACGGCACGCTCTTGTCCAATGGCAATCCGGTGTCTTCAGGCAAGGGCTGGGCCGAATGGCATGACCCGTGGCCCAAGCCCGCCTATTTGTTTGCGCTGGTGGCGGGGGAACTTGTTGCCCATCGCGACAGCTTTACCACGAAGGAAGGGCGCAAAGTCGATCTTGCCCTTTATGTGCGTCCCGGGGACGAGGGCAAATGCGCCTTTGGCATGCAGGCCCTGAAGGATTCGATGAAATGGGACGAAGAGGTCTATGGCCGCGCTTATGATCTGGATGTGTTCAACATCGTCGCCGTTGACGATTTCAATATGGGCGCGATGGAGAACAAGGGCCTCAACATCTTCAACGCCTCAGCCGTGCTCGCCAGCTCCGAAACCAGCACCGACATGAATTTCGAACGGATCGAGGCGATCATCGCCCATGAATATTTCCACAACTGGACGGGCAATCGGATCACCTGCCGCGACTGGTTTCAGCTCTGCCTCAAGGAAGGGCTGACCGTGTTCCGCGACAGCCAGTTCACGGCCGACATGCGCTCTGCCCCGGTCAAGCGGATCGGCGACGTGATCGACCTGCGTGGCCGCCAGTTCCCCGAGGATCAGGGCCCGCTTGCCCACCCTGTCCGGCCTGACAGCTTTCAGGAGATCAACAACTTTTACACCGCCACCGTCTATGAAAAGGGCGCCGAGGTCATCGCGATGCTCAAGACGCTGGTGGGGGATGACGCCTATGGGCGCGCGCTTGATCTTTATTTTGACCGCCACGATGGGCAGGCCTGCACGATCGAGGACTGGCTGAAGGTGTTTGAGGATGCAACGGGCCGCGATCTGTCGCAGTTCAAACGCTGGTACACGCAAGCCGGCACGCCACAGGTCAGCGCCACGGGACGGTTCGCAGGCGATACTTATACGCTGGAATTCACCCAGACCACGCCGCCCTCGGCCACCACACCCGACCCGCAACCCCTGGTGATCCCGATTGCAGTGGGCCTGCTTGGCCCAAACGGGAACGAGGTGATGCCGACGCAAGTGCTGGAACTGACCGAGGCGAGCCAGACATTCTCCTTTCCCGGCCTAGCAGCCCAGCCAGTGCCCTCGATCCTGCGCGGATTTTCCGCGCCCGTGGTGCTGGACCACGCCGCCGATCACGCCTTTCTGCTGGCCCATGACACCGACCCGTTCAACCGGTGGGAGGCCGGGCGCAGCCTTGCCCGCGCCTCGCTGATGGCCACCATTCTGGACGGCGCCGCCCCGGACCCGGCATGGGTCACCGGCGTGGCCAAGGTGCTTGCGGATGACCACCTTGATCCCGCCTATCGCGCGTTGATGGTGAACCTGCCCGGCCAGTCCGAACTGGCCGCTGACATCCACCGCAAAAGCCACATCCCCGATCCGGATGCGATCTGGGTGGCGGTCAACACGCTGAAACAGGCGCTGTCCGATCACATTCGCGACGATCTGGCGGGGCTCTATGCGGCCTACCAGGTGAGCGAGGCGTTCCAGCCCAATGCCGCACAGGCGGGCCGACGTGCGCTTGGCAACACGATCCTCGGTCTGCTGACCCGGCAGGATGGCGGCGATCAGGCGCAGGCCCAATATGATGCTGCGGACAACATGACCCAGCAACTTGCCGCCCTTGCCAACCTGATCCGTGCCGGGCGCGGTGATGCCGCGCTGGCCCGGTTCGAGGCGCAGTGGAAGGACGACCGCCTCGTGATGGACAAATGGTTCGGCCTGCAGGTGATCGAGGCCAAGCCCGATGACGCCGCCGACACCGCCTCGGCCCTGACCAAACATGCCGATTTCAACTGGAAAAATCCCAACCGCTTCCGCGCGACGCTGGGGGCGCTGTCGATGCATCACGCAGGGTTCCACGCCAAGGACGGCTCGGGCTACAGCCTGCTGGCCAACTGGCTGATCCAGCTTGACCCGGTGAACCCGCAGACCACCGCGCGGATGTGTTCGGCCTTTCAGACATGGCGGCGCTATGATGCGATCCGCCAGTCGATGATCAGCAAGGAACTTGATCGCATCGCCGCAACCCCGGACCTCAGCCGGGACACCACCGAAATGATCACCCGCATCCGCGAGGCCTGACCCGCGCCCGATCCGGGCATCATTTCACCAGACAAACCGCATCGGAGCATAAGCCCCTGCTCCGACACTCGCCAAAGGCCGCACCATGGACCTCTATGACGCCACCGTCCCGCCCCTGAAACGGCTCTCCAAGGCCGTTCCGCGCCTGATCGACCGGCTTGAGGATGCAGGACCCCTCTCTGCCCGGCTGGCCAAGGACGGGTTCACGGGGGGCGAACATTTCTGCTGCGCGCTTGGCTTTGTGGCGCGCACGGTGCTGCCGCTGCTCGGGCGGGATGTGCCTGAACTGCCCTTTGACAATGATGCCGGGCTGATCGTGGCACTGGCTGAGGACATGACATTCATGCTCGACACCATATCCCGGCACGATTTCGACGATGCCGTCCACCGCGAGATCACCCATATCGCGGGCGAGGCAACGCTGACCCAGAACGGCCAGGACTATGCCCTGCTGTTCGGCCTGCCCAATGCACAGTTCCACCTGACCCTTGGCTACGCGACTCTGCGTGCAGCCGGTGCGCAGGTGGGCAAAGCGGATCTGGACGGCTATCACATCTACACCACCCCCCAAACACATCACTAAGCGACAAAAGAAGGCCCGCCCACATGACCCAACGCCCCATTTGCCTGATCACAGGTGCCTCTGCCGGAATCGGCGCCGCCTGCGCACGCCTGTCTGCGGGCAGTTACGACTTTGTCCTGAACTATCGCAGCAACACCGCCGCCGCCGAGGCGGTCAAGGTAGACCTAGAGTCGCAGGGCGCGCGGGTTGTGCTGGCCCAGGGGGACGTGGCTGAGCCCGACGATATCGCGGCGATCTACAAGGCAGTCGATGACAGCTTTGGCCGGATCGACGTGCTGATCAACAATGCAGGGATCGTGGATCAGACGGCAAAGCTGACCGACATCGACCACGCCCGCCTGACGCGGATGATGAATGTGAACGTGATCGGCGCGATGCTGATCGCGAAAGAGGCCGTGATCCGCATGCAGGCGCAAGGCACAGGGGGGGCGATCGTCAACATCTCGTCCGCCGCCGCACGTCTGGGGTCAGGCAATCAATATGTCGACTACGCCGCCTCCAAGGCCGCCATCGACTGTTTCACCAAGGGGCTGTCGGACGAGGTGGCGGGCGACAATATCCGCGTCATGTCCATCCGCCCTGGCCTGATCGACACCGAACTGCACGCCAAAGGGGGCGAGCCCGGGCGCGCCCAGCGCCTCGCCCATATGGTCCCGATGAAGCGTGAAGGTTCCGCCGAAGAGGTTGCGCGCGCCATTCTCTGGCTGGCCTCACCCGAGGCGAGCTATGTCACGGGCTCGACTTTGGATGTGACGGGCGGGCGCTGAGGCCCGCATGACGCCTTACGCCTACGAGACCAGCGGGCGCAACCGCAAGACACTGGTGGCGGTGCTGCTGGTCTGGGCCGCGATCCTTGCGGCTGTTCTGTTTCTCGATGCCTCGCTTTGGATCGCCGGGCTGATTGGTCTGTGCACCGCCCCTGCCCTCTATGATCTGATTGCGGGGCGTCGGTCAGGGGTTGCGCTGGGTCCCGACGGGCTCAGCTGGTTTGCCGGGCGGCGGACAGGGCAGATCGCGTGGAACCAGATCAGCCACATGCGGCTCGACACGCGGCTCGATTTTTCCGTGCGTTCAAGCGCTGTGCTGGTCACCGGGCGCAAAGTGCGCCTGCCGCTGGAATGCACACCTGAATCCGAGACGTTCGAAAAAGAGCTGAGCGAGCGCGGGATCAAGGTCGAACGCCATCACTTTTCGCTGCTGGGATGAGGGTCGCGGCCCTTTTGCTCATGGCGTTCCTGATCAGCGCCTGTGCCGTGCCGGAACAGCGGGGCGGCCCTGACCCTTTGCAGTTTGACGCGACCGCCATGGAGGGAGCGAACAGTGCGGTTGTCGCCATCCCCGGCGCGCTGACCTCGATCCGGGTGCTGTTCCCGCTTGATGCGGTGGCCAGCCGCAACCGTGCCGTCGCCTATTACCGCCTGCCCGGCTATGACGGCCGGCCCGAAGAGGAATGGGTGGATATCGACCGCGCCGCCCAGCGCATCGCACGGCTGGTGCAGGAAAACGGCCTCGTGCGCATCGACCTTGTCGGACACTCGACCGGGGCCGTGATCGCGATCGAGGCGGCCAAGGTGATCCGCCAGACCAGCCCGAACACCAAAGTGCATCTGCACGCCATCTCGACCGCCTTGCCCGCGCCGCAACCGGTGCTGGCGGGGGTGCGCGGGGCTGCGGGCACGGTCGCAGCGGCGGCGCGTGCAGGCAGCCTCAAACCGCGCGTGGTCTGGCTCGAATACTACCGCAGGCTCGCCTATGGGCCGGGTGCCGAAACCGACCCGCAAGTGGCACAGGCCGCGGATGCGCTGGTGGCGGCCAATGACGACCGGATCACACTGCCCAGTCGCGGGCTTGGGCGGCGGCACACCCGCGCGCTCAGGCAATGGCGAAACAAAAACCCCGAACGGCTCAGCGGGGCGCAGCTCGACTTTTATCACGGGGCTGTCGATCCGGTCTTTCCACCCCGGATCACGGCGCGCTTTGTCGACACGCTGCCGGGCGCCAAACTGCACCTGATTGCAAAGAATGGACACCTCTTGCTGCTGACCTATCCGCAAGTCTGGGACCGGATCATTGCGGAAATCAGATCGCCCTGAGGCGCCAAAACGCACCTGCCGGAGGCGGGGGCAAAGCATCGCGTGCGCCGTCAGGCGCGCCTTTCAGTCAGAGGCCACGCGTACAGGCCGCAGGGCGGGGCGGGTCGCGGACACAGGCATGCAATAGCGTTGACGCTTGAGCCACCCGGCCATATCGGCGCGTTTGGCCCGCGCCCGCATCGGGCCCCAGTCCGCCGCCACGCCGCGCCCGCCGGGGGCATAGATTACCCCATCGCGGGGCACCGTTTCGGCCATGATGCGCACCGCACAGCTGAGATTGGCCGCCCCGTTCTTGAGCGCAGCCCCGGTGCCTACATTACACTTATACCCGCGCGCCGTCGCGGGCAGGATCTGCAGCAACCCGTACCAGCGCCCGCCGCCACCAACCGCGCGCGGCTTGTAAGTGCTTTCATATTTCGCAAGAGCCGACATGAACCCCAGCCAAAAGGCGCGGCGCTGCGCATCGGTTGCTTTTGGGTAGTGCGGGCACCACGTGTCGATATCCGCAGGGACGGTCTGAACCAGCGCGCGGCCATGGGTCTTGAGCGCACTCAGTGCGGCGCGGTTCCAGACCATGTGACCGGGCTGATGGGTCCAGCGGGTGGCGGGTACATCGCGTTCGCGCAGGCGGGGACGCACGGCCGCCAGCGCCGCATTCGGCGCGGAAGTTATTGTTTCTACGTCAGATTGTATCTCTGGGACAGGTACGGGCACAGACCCGGTCTCGGCCCGGGCACCGCCGGTCAGGATCAGGGCGCCTGCCGCCGCACAGGCCATCAAAAAGGGTCCATTCCAAAACATGGGGCGCAGTATGAGTGCGCGCCCTGTCCCCTGTCCAGAAAAGAGCGTTTTCGACCCCCTATTCGCCCGACATGGGCAACAATCCACCGATTGGGGCGGGATTGTCTCAATAGGCCGCTGAGTTGATGCAAAAGTTCATCAAAGCTGCGTGAACATGTCCATTCCGCGCCCCGATTGTGACCCAATCTGATGGCATCTCATGTGCAGTAACCAGTCGGGAAGTACACATGGCCATCGCAGAACTCATTTTTGCGCCGATCGCGCATTTTCGAGGCAAACTCAAAACACACCGGATGCAGATGGCCCATGATGGGGTGATGCAGCCTGTGCACGCCCCCAAACCCATGCCGCTGCCAGCGCCCACGCGGGCCAAAAGCGGGTTGACCATCCCCTGCCCCGACCCGACCGCCGAGGAACGCGCGCGCGATGTACATCAGGTGCGCGGCCAGAAACTGGCCCGCCTCGAGGACTGGGAAAAACTGACCGATGAAATCGCCACGGCGGACGCAAACCGGGTCAAGACGCCCGGCGGCATGCCTGTGGCCGAAATCCTGGCCTTTGGCGCGCGCAGCGATGTGGTGAGTGCGGCCGAACACGCCTTGATGAACGGGCGCCCTGCCCATGACGCCCCCCTGATGGCCGGGATCGAGGCGCTGGAACATGTGCTTTCCGAACATCCCGAAAACCCGGTGCTTGCGGCCATCGTCGCACTGGCCCATGTCGATCTGGGCTGGGCCTGGCGCGGCACGGCGTGGAAAATCGAAGTGCCCGCCCGCAATCTCGAAGCGTTTTCTGCGCATTTCGACCGCGCGGCCAGCATCCTGTCGGATTTTGACGCCGCCGCGCTCGATTCGCCTCTGATCGCAGCGGCGCACTGTGCGCTTTGCGCCGGGCGGACCGAACCAACCCGCAAAGTGGCCCGCCGGTTCGAGACGTGGATCGACCTCGACCCCAGAAATGCCCGCTGTTACCGCGCGTTTGGCGCGCAGATGCTGCCACGCTGGAACGGCAGCCATGAACAGCTCGAGCTTGAGGCGCGCCGCACCGCCGGGCGCACCCATGATATCTGGGGCGCGGGCGGATATGCTTGGACCATGTTCGACGCCATTTCCAGCGACACCACGGCCTGTGCGCAGGTCGACCTTGAATTCTTTCTGGACGGGCTGCGCGACATCCTGCGCAACAGCAACGATCAGCACACCGTGAACCTGCTGTTGGCCTATTGCGCCAACACGATGGGCGCGACCCAGACCGGCAATGACGAGGCCGACTATACCCGCGCCCAGATCGGACAGGCTGCAGACTGGATTGTGCGCGACCACTTGACCGAACTGCACCCGATGCTGTGGGCCCATGCCGCGCGCGGCTTTGACAATGCGCTGCGGGTGCGCTGCCCCGACCGCTTTGCCGCCTCGGGCCATTCGGACGCGATGCACTTCCTGCGCACCCTGTTCCGCAACGAACTGGCCGCCGGTTACGAAGTGCTGTTCACCAAACACGGCTTTGAGACGCGTGCAAGCTGACCTCTGCAATCATCTGAGCGCCGCGCCGTGCATCGACCCCGATTATCGAACAAACTGCGCTGTAAGCCGTTGCAGGTACACAAAACTCGATCTAGGGTTGAGGTCCAAGTCGGGGAATCCTGTATGCGTTTGTTTGATCTCCAGTGCGGCCTGTTTGCCCTGAGCCTCGCCACCTGTCTCGCTCCATTGGCCGCTTTGGCCCAGACGCCCATGCTGGGGCAAGCCTACCCTTCGGGCGCGATCTATCTCATGGCGCCAGACGCGGATCAGACGTCTTGGCCCGACACGTTGACACTTGTGCCGCTGAGCGAAGGGGCCACGTCCACCCCGGCCCATCTCGACCGCATTGCGCGCGGCGTGCATCCTGCGGCTGCAGAAAACGCACCTTCGGAGTCTGGGCGCTGCGGGCGCGCGGGTGAACCGATCACGACGTCCGGTCTGGACGTCTTTGACCGCGGCATGCCGGACAATTGCGACGTTCCAGATCACCTCGGCCTTTACCGCGCCGGCAGCGGCATCGCAGCAGGCGCAGTCCTGGGCTGGACCGGGGCCATTGCGGGGCCGGTGGACCTCGCGCAAGCCGGAAAACCCCGGGATATGAGCCCTGCCGAAGTGGCCGAGGTCGCCACCTATCGCGAAGACTTCCGCGCCGCCTACAGGGACGCTTTTGACACCCCGTATGATCCTGATCAAAGCCCCATCGGCGCAATCCCCACACTGGACGATGCCCGCATTCTGGCCCATGTCCCGATCGAGGGCGGCCAGCTGCGCCTGTCGGAATGGGAGCGGATCACGATCGCTCAGCATATCTACCGCCACTTCGTCGTCGACGTCATGCGGTCAGGCGAGGTCGTCGAAACCTTTCAGTTCATCCGATTTCAAGGCGTTTTAGGATAAGGAAGCAGAGTAAGTATGGGTATCAAAAGTGACGTGCAGGCAGCGATTGCGACCTTTGAGAAGGAAAATCCGAAACTCAAGGGCAAGGCCTATCTGACGTCCGGCAACCGGACCTGGCAGGATCAGCTCGACATCATCCTGCAGCCCAAACGGGCCAAGAACTACAAGAACATCAAGGCGCGCTTTCTGGCCAAGTTCAAACTCAAGGAACTGCCGAAGAAACGCGGTGATCTCGACAAGGACCAACTGGCCTGGTGGAAAAAGGCGATCCTCGCCCAGGCGGGCAAATCCCCGGGCTTTCCCCATGTGGGTGGCAAGGCGCAGGACGTGTCGGTCAAGAACCTTGGCAATGACGACAAGAAAAAGCTCTCTGCCATCATGAAAAAGGCCGGGATCAAGATCCTGTACGAACAGGTGTCGGGATCGACGTCCAATTACGGCGTGCCGATCACCAAGGCCAACGTATTCCACTGCTACAAATAAGGCTAAGCTAGCAAACCCGCCGCGCGGCCCCCGCAAGCAGCGCGCGGGAATAAAGCTTGTGTGCGCCGAGCAGGCTGTGAAACACGGGGCCCAGCGTCAGCTTGCCGTTGCGCCCACGCACCGGCACCACGACTGAGCCAAAACGCAGCACCCCTGCCCCCACCTGTAGCCACGAACAGGTGCGCCCGCTTCTGTCGGTGAGGAAAATTTCGGTCTCGCGCCGCTCAGAAACCCGCCAGACCGCAAAGCGGTCGGCCGTTCCGGCAGCGAGGGCCGCCACATCCGCATCCGTCGATGGCGCGCGCGCGGCCACGCGCAGCACCAGCCGTTCGGCGCGAAACAGCGGCTGCGTGTAAAAGGCGGTGATGTAGTTGGGCAGCGTCACGTCTGACGCGCACTCAACCTCGAAACAGTCGGTATGATGCGCCTCTTGCGCCCGGAAAGGGGCAATCAGGCTGTCGGCGGGGGCTGTTGTTTCGCGAATGTCCATGGCCCCGGCATTTTGCCTGAAATGCCGCCCCGGCCAAGAGGTGCAATCGTCGCGCCCCCTTGCAGCGCGCAAATGGCTGATCTATTCCCCGATCAGTGCTGTATTTTCGGGAAAGACGAGCGATGCTGGACCTGACCTACGAGACCCCCAAAGTCAAAACCATTGCCGGTGCCAAACATGATTGGGAACTGGTGATCGGGATGGAGGTGCACGCTCAGATCAGCTCGAATGCGAAACTGTTTTCCGGGGCCTCGACGACCTTCGGGGCGGAGCCCAATTCCAATGTCGCCTTTGTGGACGCGGCCATGCCCGGCATGTTGCCCGTGATCAACGAATTCTGCGTGGAACAAGCGGTGCGCACAGGGCTCGGCCTCAAGGCAGCGATCAACCTGACTTCGGCCTTTGACCGCAAGAATTATTTCTATCCCGACCTGCCGCAGGGCTACCAGATTTCCCAGCTCTACCACCCCATCGTGGGCGAAGGCGAAGTGCTGGTGGAAATGGGCCCCGGACCGGACCTTGGCAAAAAGCGCCTTGTGCGGATCGAACGCATTCACATGGAACAGGACGCGGGCAAGTCCATTCACGACATGGACCCGAACATGTCCTTTGTCGATCTCAACCGCACAGGCGTGGCGCTGATGGAGATTGTCTCCCGCCCCGACATCCGCGGCCCCGAAGAGGCGGCGGCCTACATCACCAAGCTGCGCCAGATCCTGCGCTATCTCGGCACCTGCGACGGCAACATGCAGAACGGCAACCTGCGTGCAGACGTGAACGTGTCGATCTGTCTGCCCGGGCAGTACGAGAAGTATCAGGAAACACAGGACTTTTCGCATCTCGGCACGCGCTGCGAGATCAAGAACATGAACTCCATGCGCTTTATCCAGCAGGCCATCGAAGTCGAGGCGCGCCGCCAGATCGGCATTGTTGAGGGCGGCGGCGAAGTGGATCAGGAAACGCGGCTGTATGATCCGGACAAGGGTGAAACCCGCTCAATGCGCTCGAAAGAGGAAGCACACGACTACCGCTATTTCCCCGATCCCGACTTGCTGCCGCTTGAGATAGAACAGGCATGGGTGGATGACATCGCCGCGTCCCTGCCCGAGCTGCCAGACGCCAAAAAGGCGCGGTTCATGGGCGATTACGGGCTGACGGATTATGACGCATCGGTGCTGACAGCAGACGTGGACACGGCTGGATATTTTGAGGCCGTGGCGACGGGCCGCGACGGCAAACAGGCGGCGAACTGGGTGATCAACGAACTCTTTGGCCGCTTGAAAAAGGACGAATGCGACATCACCGAAAGCCCGGTGTCCCCTGCGCAATTGGGCGGGATCGTGGACCTGATCGCCAAGGGTGACATCTCGGGTAAGATCGCCAAGGACCTGTTTGAAATCATTTATTCCGAAGGCGGAGACCCGGCCGAAGTGGTCGAAGCGCGCGGTATGAAGCAGGTCACAGACACCGGCGCGATCGAGGCCGCCGTGGACGAGATCATCGCCGCCAACCCCGCGCAGGTCGAAAAGGCGCGGGAAAATCCCAAGCTGGCGGGTTGGTTCGTGGGTCAGGTGATGAAGGCGACGGGGGGCAAGGCCAATCCAAAAGCGGTAAACGAGTTGGTTTCGAAGAAACTGAACTCGTAAACAGCTTTTGGATTGAGTGCGCGGCAGCGTATCCCAAAGGGATGCGCGAGAGCGGCACCCGGTTCAGGTAAGGCGAAGGATCAAACGGCCAATATCCGCGAATAGTGCATCATGCCCGAGCCGCACAGCGCCGCCTCGACCTGCGCCCAGAGCGGCGCAAACCCGTCCTGCCCGCGCCCGATCTGTTCAAGGTCGCGCCGCCCGTCCACAAGCGCGATGGCACCGGCAGCGGTGCGCGGCACGTTAAAGGTGAACGCCTCGCCCGCCGTGTCGATGGTGATCTGGCCTGTCTCAGCGACATGCGCCGCCAGCGCTTCGGGAGCCACGCCGCGCAGATGCGGCACGGCATCGCCATGCCCCAAAGGTGGCGGTACCACTTGGCCTGACTTGCTCGCATATACCACATGGGTCTTGAACGTGCCGCGCAGGTCCTCGGCCAGTTGCATCCGCGCGACTTGGTCCATCCCCGCAGGCAGATCGCCGGTTAGCGGTGTCGGATCGTAGAGCATCGGCTCCGGGCTGCCCGCATAGTCAAGGCCCGCCTCCGCGAGCGCACTCAGCAATTCGGTGATGGTAAAGGGCCGGTCGCGCCCGTGCAGCAGCAGATCATAAAACCCCGCATCGCCCTTCTCGTGATCAACCAGCCGCGGGTTGCGTTTGAACGGGTGGGCATCCGGCAGGGCGGCAAAGATACGCTTGGCCTGCTTGAGGCGTTTTTCCGGCGCAAGCCCTTGAAACAATGTACCAAATGCAGCTTGTAACGGATAGACTCCTGACCGGCCATGCGGTGCATAGACCATGCATCCCATCCCGCCCTCGGGTCCCAAAGCGCCTGCCAAGGCGTCAAACCCGGCCTGCGGATCGGCGAGGTGATGCAGCACGCCACAACAATCGATGTAGTCAAATGCGCCATGTTCCCCCGCATCCAGCAACGATCCCGTGACAAAGCTGATCCCGTCGAGCTTACGCACCTGCGCGCGCTTTTCCGCAATCCGGCGCGCAGCCTCGGACATGTCGAGATAGGTGATCTCGTAAGGCCGCCCCGCGTCCCGAAGCAGCTGCGCCAGTTGGATCAATGCGTCCCCCGTGCCACCCCCAGCGATCAGCGCGCGCAAAGGGCGCGACCAGTCGCGCGCCCCACCCCACAGCCAGTGATCCATCTCGACCGGCAACGAGGGCGAGCCGGTGATCAGTCGCTTGCGTTCGTCCGTGGGCTTGCGTTCGGGATAGGGATAAGCCTCGTATTGGGCCTGAACCTCGGTGTCGCTCATGGGGCATGTCCTGCTGGTGCTTGCCGCGCAAGGTATCACCGTGAGAGTGGTGCGCAATCGCCTTACGCCATGGCCAAGCCTGCGGGTCTGACCTAGACTTTGCCGATCCATACTGTTGATTGCAAAGGCCGCCCAAGTGTCCCAAACCAGCCCGTTCCGATCCTCGGTCATGACCGTGAAACCCGAATGGATCGACTATAATGGCCACCTCAACATGGCCTATTACAACGTCCTGTTCGATCAATGTGCGGACGAGGTCTATGCTCTGATGGGCTTTGGCCCAGATTATCATGCGCGGACCGGCAACACGACCTATGTGGCCGAATTTCACCTCAGCTATCTGCGCGAATTGCACGTAAACGATGCGGTCACGGTCACCTTCCAGCTGATCGATTTCGATGCAAAGCGGTTCCATTACTATCAGGAACTCTGGCACGAAGACGGCTGGCTGGCCGCCACGGGCGAGGCGCTGACGCTGCATGTGGATCAGTCAGGGCCGCGTGTGGCGCCGATGCCGGATGACGTGCTGAGCAAGGTCACGGCCCTCGCGGAGGCGCATGCCAGCCTGCCCCGACCGCCCCGTGTCGGGGCCAGTATCGGCTTAAGACGACGCTAGGCCCCGCCCGTCCTTACGCTGTGCCCTTTGGGTTGCGGATGATGCCGACCGGTTCAGCTGGGCTTTTCACCAGCCTCGGGCCCCGCTATATGCGCGCCAAAGCAAATGAAGGGCATGATATGTCAGCGTGGGAATACAAGGTCGTTCCGGCCCCGACCAAAGGGGTCAAAGGGCGCGGAATTAAGGGACCCGAGGGGCGGTTTGCCAACGCGCTTGAGGGGCTGATGAACGAGATGGGCGGCGAAGGGTGGCAATACCAGCGCGCCGAAACCCTGCCCTCGGTCGAACGGTCTGGCCTGACGGGCAGCACCACGGAATGGCGCAATGTTCTGGTGTTTCGCCGTCAGGCTCGCGCGGTGATGGACGATTTCGAACCCGAACTTCTGCCGCCGCCTGCCGTCGCGGAAACCGAAGCCGAGCAGGTAACTGAGCCTGAGCGTGTCGAAACACCACCCGCCGTTGCGCAAAGCACGCCCGAAGCGCCCGCTCAAGAGGGCCCAAACGCACCGGACGATACGCAAAAAAGTGCAAATGACGGGCCCAAGGACATTCTCGACGTCACAGCGTCGTTGAAAGGTCTTACAGATCGCGATAATGCATCAAAATCAGATGCTTAAACGCCTAACTTAAACGTCCAAATCAAGCGCAAGGGCGTGGATG
This sequence comes from uncultured Tateyamaria sp., assembly GCF_947503045.1. GTDB lineage: Bacteria > Pseudomonadota > Alphaproteobacteria > Rhodobacterales > Rhodobacteraceae > Tateyamaria. The sequence goes on along the minus strand of NZ_CANNCF010000001.1, from coordinate 1,246,751 downwards.
CGCCCAATTGTGTCCGAACCCAGTGCCGCATGCACCGCCCGATGACGGGCAACACGGCTTTTCCCTTTGAATTCAGCACTGCGCAGAATGACGTTAAAGTGACTTTCTCCAGCTGCCGGGGCCCCTGCGTGGCCCGCATGGCTGGCACTGTCATCCACCACCGCAATCTCGCGCGGCGCAAAGGCTGCGCGCAACTTGTCTTCTATTTCCTGCCGCACTGACATTTTTTTCTCCGACCCCCTTCAATCCTCGCCCTCATAGCCTAAACTTGAGCGCCTGAGTCGAAAAGGACCATCCCATGCGCAAGTCTGACCCTTTTGGTTTCGATATGTCCGTCTCGTCGGCAAAAAAGAAGAATCCGCGGGGCCGTCGTGGCATGTCGGGCGCGTCCGAGACGTCGACCCGTATTTGCGATCACGATGGGTGCGAAGAGGCGGGCAAGTTCCGCGCGCCCAAAGCGCCCGACGTGCTGGATGATTTTTTCTGGTTCTGCCAGCAGCACGTACGCGAATATAACCTGAAATGGAACTTTTTCGACGGCACCACCGAGGCCGAGATCAACGCGCAGCAGTCCAAGGACAAGGTGTGGGAACGCGCCACCAAACCAATGAGCGATCCGGAGGCCCGGGCCTGGGCGCGTCTGGGCATCGAGGACCCGCATCAGGTGCTGGGCAAGAACGCGACCCAGAACCCCGGGCGCGGCGGTAATGCGGCTGCCCGCAAACTGCCCCCCACCGAAAAGCGGGCCATCGAAATCCTTGAGACCACGGCAGATGCGACCAAGGCCGACGTGCGCAAGGCCTACAAGGCACTGATCAAGGTGCTGCACCCCGACATGAACGGCGGGGATCGCAGTCAGGAAGAACAGCTGCAAGAGGTCGTCTGGGCCTGGGACCAGATCAAGGACAGCCGTAATTTCAAGTGATTACGGCGCGCTCGATACGGGCGCCGTAATGCATCGCGACCCCTGACACCAACCAGACACCCGCCACGGCGGGGCTGGTGGCAATGCCGTCTGCGACAGCCATCACCCCAAGCGGCGCTCCATGTTCCAGTGCATGTGCAACCATCTGAACCGGGCTGCGCATCCACTCGATCGCCAACGTTGCAGCACCAAATACAGCCCCGCACGCAGTCGCGATGGGCCATGCAAGGACTGACCACAACATACCAAACGCTCCCTTGCGACCAAACCCGTCCGCAAGCAGCAGACCTGCCAGCCCCGCCCCGGCAGCGCCTGCGCAAATCATCACCAGCATCGGCGGCAGAAACCGCGCCAAATCGCCGCCCCAGATCGACATGGTTTGTGAGACGGCGCCGCCGGTGATGGCCATAAGTGCGGCACAACGCAGCCGGGCGGGAGAAGTCATGAATTGCATCGAGGTTATCCTTTTTCGTTACTGACCAGCCCGTTATGGCGCGCGGATGTGCAAGTCTGCGGCGGGGCTTGTGCAGAGGTCGTGCACTTTATGCGCCGTATCCCCCCCTTCCCCTTGCCCTTCCGCGCGTTATGTTGCACCACGTTCAGCGCGCCCAAACCGGGCGCGCAAACAGCTTTAAGGAACGGCGAAATGGCGGACGGCGCGATGGATATCAATGCAAAACCAAGCGAAGAAATCTCCGTCCGCGAGGTGTTCGGCATTGATACCGATATGATGGTCAAAGGATTTGCAGAGACCAGCGACCGCGTCCCCGTGATCGACACCACCTACAAGTTCGACCCCGATACCACGCTCGCCATTCTTGCCGGGTTTTCCCACAACCGCCGCGTGATGATCCAAGGCTATCACGGGACGGGAAAATCGACCCATATCGAACAGGTCGCCGCGCGTCTGAACTGGCCTGCGGTGCGGGTGAACCTCGATTCCCACATCAGCCGGATCGACCTGATCGGCAAGGATGCGATCAAGTTGCGCGACGGCAAACAAGTTACTGATTTCCAAGAAGGAATCCTGCCCTGGGCCCTGCGCAACCCCTGCGCCATCGTGTTTGACGAATATGATGCGGGCCGCGCGGACGTGATGTTCGTGATCCAGCGCGTGCTGGAAGTGGACGGCAAACTGACACTGCTCGATCAGAACACGGTGATCGAACCCCACCCCTATTTCCGCATCTTTGCGACCGCCAACACGGTGGGCCTTGGCGACACGACGGGCCTCTATCACGGCACGCAGCAGATCAACCAGGGCCAGATGGACCGCTGGAGCCTTGTGGCGACGCTCAACTACCTGAGCATTGATGCAGAGACGGCCATCGTTCTGTCCAAGAACCCGCATTACAACACCGCCGAGGGGCGCAAGACGGTCAAGCAAATGGTGACGGTCGCCGACCTCACTCGCACCGCCTTCATGAACGGGGACCTTTCGACCGTGATGTCACCCCGGACGGTGATCGCATGGGCGCAAAACGCCGAAATCTTCCGCAATGTCGGTTATGCCTTCCGCCTGTCTTTCCTCAACAAATGCGACGAACTGGAGCGCCAGACCGTGGCCGAGTTCTATCAGCGCCTGTTTGACGAGGAACTGCCGGAATCAGCGGCGAGCGTGAGCTTGGGTTAGGGCGCGGAGGCGGGATGCATATCGGCCTGATCGGCGGCATTGGTCCTGCGGCCACAATTTCCTACTACCAACGTCTCAGCGCGGCAATGCGCGCGGCGGGAGTTCCGCTGGACCTGACAATCGTGAATGCGGATGTGGATACGCTGCTGACCAACAACCTTGCCGGAAACACGCAAGCGCAGGCGCAGGCCTATGCGGTTCTGATTGATCGGCTGAAGGCAGCAGGCGCAGATTGTGCCGCAATTACGTCGCTGGGCGGGCATTTCTGTTTTGATCAGACGATCCCGCTGTCCAGCTTGCCGCTTGTGAGTGCGGTCACCCCGCTCGATGCGCACTTTGCCGCGCAAGGTTATGACACCGTGGGGCTTTTGGGCACAGGCGTGGTCATGCGCACGCAGCTTTATGGTCAGCTCGAACGCACTGGTGCCGTGGTGCCCGACGATGTCGACGGTGTTGGAACGGCCTATACCGATATGGCCATTATCGGTGCCTGCACTGACGCGCAGCGCGCCTTTTTTGTCGAAGAAGGGCGCAAACTGGTGGCCGAAAAGGGCGCGCAGGCGGTCATTTTGGCGGGCACGGACCTCAATCTTGCCTTTGACGGGCGCGACGTGGGCTATGAAGTCATCGACGCCCTTGATATTCATGTGGCTGTGCTGGTTGATCTCGCAACCGGGCGCGCCACCCTGTCTGACCATTCCGTAGGCGGTTCTGCATGAGCACTCAAAACGACAACCCCGCCGATCCGTTCAAAAAGGCCCTTGCCGAGGCCACTAAGGTCATGGCGAATGATCCCGAGTTGAACGTGTCCTATTCGGTCGACCCCTCGGGCGTGTCGGGCGATGCGATGCGCTTGCCGCAGGTGTCCCGCCGCATGACGCGGGACGAGGTGATGCTGGCGCGCGGTACTGCTGACGCCCTCGCCCTGCACCGCCGCTATCACAATGGCCAGACCCATGCGCGCTATGTCCCGCAAGGCGAAATGGCCCGCGATCTGTATGAGGCGATGGAGACCGCGCGCTGCGAGGCGATGGGTGCGCGGGACATGCCCGGAACCGCAGGCAATATCGACGCCAAGATCAAGAATGACGCGATGCGCCGCGGCTATGATCAGGTCAAACAGGCCAGCGACGTGCCCTTGGCGGCGGCCGCGGGCTACCTTGTCCGTCACCTCGCCACGGGCCGCGATCTGCCCGGTGGCGCGCAAAACGCGATGGACCTGTGGCGCGGCTTTATCGAGGATCAGGCGGGCGGCACACTTGAGAACATTGACGACATTCTGGACGACCAGTCCGCCTTTGCCCGTTTCGCGCGGCAGGTGATTTCCGACCTTGGTTATGGCGATCAGTTGGGTGATGACCCCGACCAGATCGACGAGGATCAGGAGGACGAGGCCGAAGAAGGTCAGGACGAGGATCAGGACCCCGACAGCACCGGACAGGACGATCAGGATCAGGAGGACGAGGACGCCTCGCCTGAATCGTCGCAGGAAGAACAGCAGGATGCGTCGCAGGCCCAAGTGTCGATGGATGACATGGCCGATCAGGAGCTTGGCGAAGAGGCCGAGATGCCTGATGGCGAGGCTCCGCTTGAACCTCCGCCCCCGCAACCCATGTCCGAGGCCGACCCAAACTATCAGGTCTATCTCTCTGAACATGATGAGGAAATTGCCGCCGAAGACCTAGCTGAACCGGTCGAGTTGGAGCGTCTGCGCGCCTATCTGGACCAGCAGCTTGAGCCGCTGAAAGGTGCGGTGAGTCGGTTGGCCAACAAGCTGCAGCGCCGCCTGCAGGCTCAGCAGAATCGGTCCTGGGAGTTCGACCTGGAGGAAGGCACTCTGGATGCGGGTCGCCTTGCGCGCGTTGTGGCCAACCCGACCACGCCCCTATCCTTCAAGGTCGAAAAAGACACAGAATTCCGTGACACTTGCGTGACGCTGCTGCTGGACAATTCCGGATCCATGCGTGGCCGCCCCATTTCCATCGCAGCGATCTGTGCGGATGTGCTTGCCCGCACGCTGGAACGCTGCAACGTCAAGGTCGAAATTCTCGGCTTTACCACCCGCGCGTGGAAAGGCGGCCTTGCCCGCGAGGCATGGCTGAACGATGGTCGCCCGGCCCAGCCCGGTCGCCTCAATGATCTGCGCCACATCATCTACAAATCCGCTGACGCCCCATGGCGCCGCACCCGCCCCAATCTGGGGCTGATGATGAAGGAAGGCCTATTGAAGGAAAACATCGACGGCGAGGCGCTGGAATGGGCGCACCGCCGCATGGTGCATCGCCCAGAGGCGCGCAAGATTCTGATGGTGATTTCCGATGGTGCCCCGGTCGATGACAGCACCCTGTCGGTGAACCCCGCCAACTACCTTGAAAAGCACCTGCGCGACGTGATCGCCATGGTCGAACGCAAGCGCGCGGTCGAGTTGCTGGCCATCGGCATCGGTCATGACGTCACCCGCTATTACGACCGGGCTGTGACAATCACGGATGTGGAACAGTTGGCCGGGGCCATGACAGAACAGCTTGCCGCCCTGTTTGACAGCGACCCACGGGCCCGCGCCCGCGTCATGGGGATGAAGCGCGCAAGCTGAGATCGGCCCTCCGGGGGGGATTTTTTCAAATCAGAGAAGGGGGACGGGCATGTTTCAATCTTTTGAAGTGACAGCGCGGCCCGAACAGGGCCCGCCCCGGCTGGCGGCATTGCGCGCTGAAATTGCTGGCGAAGGGCTAGATGGATTTCTCGTGCCCCGCGCGGACGCCCATCAGGGCGAATATGTCTCGGCCCGGGACGAACGTCTGGCCTGGCTGACCGGGTTTACGGGGTCCGCCGGGTTTGCCGCCGTTTTGCGAGACGTGGCTGGCGTATTCATCGACGGGCGTTATCGCACGCAGGTCAAGGCGCAGGTGGCGGATGTCTACACCCCCGTGCCCTGGCCCGATGTGAGCCTTGCCGACTGGTTGAAAGAGCAACTGCCGGGTGGCGGGCGCGTTGGATTTGATCCGTGGCTGCATACGCCGGGACAGATCGAACAGGCCCGCAAGGGGCTGAGCGGTACTGAAATCGAACTGGTGCAGGTGGACAATCTGGTCGACCGCGTCTGGGCCGATCAACCCGGCCCCGCAGCGCGGCCCGCCAAGGTACACCCCATCGAATTTGCGGGCGAAAGCCACGCGGACAAGCGCGCACGTCTGGGCAAGGCCCTCGCTGAGGCCGGGGCGGCCTGCGCCGTTATCACCCTGCCCGACTCGATCTGCTGGCTGCTCAATATCCGCGGCGCCGACATCCCGCGCAATCCGATCGCGCAAGGCTTTGCCATACTGCACAGCGACGGCGCGGTCGATCTGTTCATGGACGCCGCCAAGCTCGCCGAGGTGCGCGACCATCTGGGGTCAGATCTAACCTGCCACATGCCGGATGCGTTTCTGGCAGCCCTTGAAGCACTGGAAGGCCCCGTGCGCCTCGAGAAATCCTCGGTTCCCATGAGTGTCGCCGATGCCGTCGGAACCCGCGTGCAATGGGGCGACGACCCTTGCGCCCTGCCCAAGGCCTGTAAGAACGCGGCCGAAATCGCGGGCAGCGCCGAGGCGCATCTGCGCGACGGGGCGGCTGTGGTCGAACTGCTGGCCTGGCTGGACGGGCAAGCCCCCGGCACGCTGCGCGAAACCCAGGTGGTCAGCCAGCTTGAAGGGTTCCGCCGCCGCGACAACGCCCTGCAGGACATCAGTTTCGAGACCATCGCAGGCACCGGACCCAACGGCGCCATCATGCATTACCGCGTGACCGAAGAGACGGACAGCACGCTGGAAGACGGCCAGTTGATCGTGCTGGACAGCGGCGGGCAATATCTGGATGGCACCACCGACATCACCCGCACAATTGTCATCGGCACCCCACCGCCAGAGGCCCGCGCCGCCTTTACCCGCGTGCTGATGGGCATGATCGCCATGTCCCGCCTGATCTGGCCCAAGGGGCTGGCGGGGCGCGATATCGAGGCCATCGGACGCGCCCCCCTTTGGTATGCGCATCAGGATTTTGATCACGGGCTGGGCCACGGCGTGGGCGCCTATCTGTCCGTGCACGAGGGGCCACAGAGGCTCAGTCGGGTCAGCCATGTGCCGTTCCAACCCGGCATGATCCTGTCCAATGAGCCCGGCTATTACCGCGAAGGGGCGTTCGGCATCCGCATCGAAAACCTGCTGGTGGTCGAATCCGCCACGCCGCCCGAGGGCGGGGATGCGCATCGCGAGATGCTGAGCTGGCGCACGCTGACCTACGCCCCCATCGACCGCCGCCTGATCGTGCCCGAGATGCTGGATGCCCCGTCTCGCGACTGGCTTGATGTCTATCATGCCGACACGCAGTCGCTGATCGGCCCGCGCGTGTCCGCTGACACCCGCGCCTGGCTTGCCGAGGCCTGCCGCCCGCTCTAACTCTGGCAGCAGGGTCATGCATCTGTTACACGTGGCCTTCATCACATTGCACAGCCCGAACAAAGGAGGCTTTCCATGGCCGATCACATCACGATTCGTAAGGCAGAGGGCACCTGGTCTGTGCGCGCCGGCGGCGCTGTTCTGGGCGAAAGCCAGGACGCGCTGGAGCTGATCGAGGGGGATTATCCACCCGTCATCTATTTCCCCCGCGACGACATTGCGATGGCCTTTCTGGACAAGACGGACAAGGTCACCCATTGCCCGCACAAGGGGGATGCGAGCTATTACTCCGTGGTGACGAAATCGCAAACGCTGGAAAACACGGTCTGGAGCTATGAAGACCCCAAGGACGGCGTGGCCCGGATCAAGGACCATCTGGCGTTTTACACTGGCGACGGTGTGGCAGTTGAGAAGATTTAGGTTGCGATCACGAATGTGATCGCATCCGGTGGCAAGGGCAGCTTTTTTGCAGAAAAGCTGCCAGCCACACAGACGATCCATTGGGCACCAAACAAAGGGTCGGCGGGCGGGCGCATTTGCCAAAGGCAAACAGAACCGTCCGACGGCTCAGCTATGCTCTTCCGCCGCCGTCGCCGCCAGCGCCCGGTTATAGGCTTTCAGTGCATCCACATGGAACACCGCCCCGCGCAGCTCCGGTGCCGAATCCTTGCCGGTCAGCGTCACCACCGGAATGAACGGCACCATGGTGCGATCAAAGATCGGCAACGCGACCTCCAAAGTGGCCGCCGCGTCCACATAAATGCCCTCACCGATCATTTCCCAGCAACGCGCCTCGTCCGCCGCACGCGGATCATCCGGCTTGCGCATCACCGTGCCAACGCTGAACATCGCCAAAAGGTAGGCCTGCGGCCCTGCGGCCAGATGCACGCCCTTGCGCTCCAACTGGGTAAGGAAAAAGCTGCGGTCCACAAGGCGCGAGGCAAGGGCTGTCGACATCGACACCGCCACCATCACGGCCAGACCGGTCTGCCAGTCCCCCGTCAATTCGAACACGATCAAAGTGGTTGAAATGGGCGCGCCAAGAACAGCGGCGGCCACCGCCCCCATCCCCGCCAGCGCATACAGCGACACGGACCCCGACACATCCGGAAAGATGCTTGTCGCGATCAGTCCAAAGGCCAGTCCGGACAGGGCCCCGATCATGAGTGAGGGCGAAAACACCCCGCCCCCCATACGGCCCGCCATTGTGATGGCCACGGCGGCGGTCTTCATCACCACAAAGATCATGACCTCGTTCAGGGCCAGCTTGCCGGTCAGCGCCAGCGATGTGGTTTCATAGCCGACCCCGATGATGTGGGGATAGAAAATCGCCATACCGCCCAAGAGCGCCCCGGCAATGGGCGGGCGCAACCAACGCGGAATGCCGGTGCGCGTCTGAAAGGCGGTGCCAATGTCATCCGTCCAGAAGATCGCGCGCATCAGAACCACGGCGACAAGGCCACAGACAAGGCCCAGCAGCAAGAAGGCGGGCAGTTCTTGATAGAACACCAGCTCGTTCTGTTCGGGCAGCATGAATTCAGTGACGTCGCCAAATTCCAGCCGGTTGATCACGGTGCCTGCGACAGAGGCGATGACGATGGGGGCAAAGGCATGAACGGCAAAATGGCGCAACACAACCTCAAGCGCGAACAGGGCCCCCGCAATCGGCGCGTTGAAACTGGCCGAGACGGCGGCGGCCACAGCGCAGCCCAGAAGGTCGCGCCCGGTGATCCCGTCGGCACTGATCCAGCGCGACACTTTGGTGGAAATCACAGCGGCGATGTGCACCACAGGCCCCTCGCGACCGGTCGAGCCGCCCGAGGAAAGGGTGATGAAACTGGCAAAGGCCGAGGCGATCCCGGCTTTTGTTCCGACCTGACCGTTGCGCAAGGCCGCGCCCTCGATCACGTCCGCCACGCTGCGCGCCGTGCCCTCGCGAGTGAAGTGATGCAGAATAAGCCCGGTCAGCAAACCGCCCACGATGGGGATCACAAGGATCAGGTACCACGGCAGCGACGAGGCAAAACTGTGCAGGTGCTGCACATCATCTGTGCCATAAAGCCAAGCCTGCAGCGCCTCGATCCCTTTGCGAAAGAACAACGCGGCAAAACCCGCCGCGATTCCGATGGCCAGCGCGATGAACCAGAACTGGATTTGTGACGGTCCGCGACGGCGCAACACCAGCCACCCGTCCCGGCACGCGTTCATCGCGATGTCAAATTGCTTGGCAATCAGGTGGCGGGCGGGATCAGCCATGGGAAAAACTATGGGTCACAATACGCAAGGAATAGCCAAGCTTTAGGCCAATTGCTGCACCTGCGAAACCCCCTCAGCCGCTCAATCCTGCGTGTCTAGCCCGCGAGCAGCGCCCGCGCCGCTCCCCGGGCTTCGTCCGTGATGGTGTCACCGGCCAGCATTCGGGCGATTTCGTCGACGCGTGCGTCCTCTCCCAGCGGCACAACACTCGAGGTTGTCATCTCCTGGCTCACCCGTTTTTCCACCCGCCAGTGATGCGCGCCAAGGGCGGCAACCTGCGGCGAGTGGGTGACAACCAGAACCTGCCCGCCCGCCGCCAGCGTGGACAAACGCCGCCCCACTGCGTCCGCCGTGGCACCCCCGACCCCGCGGTCGATCTCGTCAAAGATGATGGTCAGCCCCGATTGCTCGCGCGTCAGGCACACCTTGAGGGCCAGCAGAAAGCGGCTGAGTTCCCCGCCCGATGCGATCTTGTTGAGTGGCCCGGCAGGCGCGCCGGGGTTGGTGGCAACGGAAAACGCGACAGCGTCCGTGCCTTCGGGGCCCGGCGCCTCGTCAGTGATCTGGGTGGCAAACACCGCACGCTCCATCTTGAGCGGGGCAAGTTCGTGCATGACCGCCTTGTCCAGATCCCTGGCCGCAGCCACCCGCACGGCGCGCAAATCGGCGGCCGCACTGTCATAGGCGGCCTCGGCGGCGCGCAGTTCAGATGTCAGGCGGCTAAGGTCCGCATCACCCGCATCAAGCGCAACCAGCTTGGCGCGCAGACCATCGCCAAAGACGGCCAGTTCATCCGGCGCGACCCCGTGCTTGCGGGCCAAAGCGCGAATGGCAAACAGGCGCTCTTCGGTGTCTTCAAGGTCGGTTGGGTTGAACGACATCATCTCAAGCGCGCGCAGGATGCCGTCGCTGGCCTCATCCAACTCGACCAGTGCGCGGGACAACGCGGCCAAGGGCGCATCAAGCTGCCCCTCGGCCTGTTCAGCCACCCCGTCGAGCCAGCGGATCGCATCACTCAGCGCGCCTTCGGCCCCGTCATGGCCCAACCCCTGATGGGCCCGCTGCACGTCTTCGCGGATCCGCTCGGCGCCCTGCATCATGCGGCGGCGGGCGTCGAGTTGAGCGTCCTCGCCCGGTTGCGGGGCAAATGCGTCACACTCGGCGACCGCGTGGCGCAGGAACTCTTCCTCGGCGCGGATGGCGGCCATGGCGGTCTCGGCTTCGGCCAAAGTCTTGCGGGCGCGCCCCATCTCGCGCCATGCAGCGCGGGTGGTGTCACGCTCTGCGTCGCACCCTGCAAAGGCATCCAGAATGGCCCGGTGACCGCGCGGGTTCAGCAAGCCACGATCGTCGTGCTGGCCGTGCAATTCAACCAGCGTGTCACTGAGGGCGCGCAGCACTTCGCCTGAACAGCGCCGGTCATTGACCCATGCGGTCTTGCGTCCATCTGCGGTATTCACGCGGCGCAGGATCAGCGCGTCCTCAACGGGCAGCCCGGCCTCTTCCAACACCGTGCGCGCGGGATGAGTGGCACTCAGATCGAACACGGCAGTCACCTCGCCCTGCGCGGCCCCCTGGCGAACCAGTTCGGCCCGGCCACGCCAGCCAAGAACAAAGCCAAGCGCATCCAGCAGGATCGACTTGCCCGCGCCCGTCTCGCCCGTCAGCACATTGAGGCCAGGCTGAAACTCAAGCTCCAGCCGGTCAATGATCAACATATTCGAGATATCAAGCCCGCGCAGCATCAGTGCCCGTCCACAAGGCCAAAGGTTACAGCCACCGGCCCTTGATCATCTGACGGTAGATCTGCGCCAGCCAGTTGTTCCCGCGCGAGCGCAACTCAAGCCCACGGCCCGTGAGCAGCTTGTAGCTGTCTTCGTACCATTCGGTGGACTGGTAGTTATAGCCAAGGATCGCGCCTGCGGTCTGCGCTTCTTCGATCAGGCCGAGCGAGAGATAGGCCTCCACCAGCCGGTGCAGGGCCTCGGGTGTGTGGGTGGTGGTCTGGAAATCCTCGACCACCACGCGGAACCGGTTGATCGCAGCGGCAAAGTTGTCGCGGCGCAGATAGAACCGGCCAATTTCCATTTCCTTGGCGGCGAGATGGTCAAAAGCGAGATCGAATTTCAGGATCGAGGATTTTGCATATTCGCTGTCGGGAAAACGTTCGATCACTTCGCGCAGGGACTGCAAGGCCTGAAAGGTCAGCCCCTGATCGCGCCCGATCTCGTCGATCTGGTCATAATAGCTGAGCGCCAGCAAATACTGGGCATAAGCCGCGTCCTCGTCATCGGGATAAAAGTCGATAAAGCGCTGCGCGGAGGAGCGCGAGTTGGGGTAATCCCGGTCACGGTGATAGGCAAAAGCCTGCATGATCAAGGCACGGCGCGCCCAGTCTGAATAGGGATAGAGGCGCTCGATCTCCGAGAAATAGAACGCCGCCTCGCTCATCTGGTTGCGTTCCAGCTCGAACTCACCGCGCTCGAAAATCTGCTGCGCGGTGAAGTTTTCCAACGGAACTTCCTGCTGGTTGAGGAAGCCGCCCGTCGTGGGGCGTCCGGAGTTTGCACAGGCGCCCAGCAGCGCTGTCAGCATCAGGACCGTCGCCAGTCGCGAAATGGATTTACCGCGGATCATGCTTTTCCCCAAACGACGCTCTACACCGCCCTGTTCCGGGCTGTTTGAGGTTCTTTAACACAAACTGATCAAGGGATAAAACGACGATTTTGCCGGGCTCAGGCAACTTCTGGAATCTCGTCCCAGACAAGGCCCGCACCAGGCAGCAATGCCGCCATTTCCGCATCGCAGGTCACCATGCGCAGCGCGCCGGGTGTGGCGAACAATTCACGCAGCAACTGGTTGGTCAGCGTGTGGCCTGCACGCACGCCAGTATAGTGGCCGATCAGCGGGGCACCGGCCAGCGCGAGGTCACCCAGCGCGTCCAGCATCTTGTGACGGACAGGTTCGTCCGTGTGGCGCAGACCGCCGGGGCTGTCGACATGATCGCCATCAAACACTACTGCGTTGACACCGGGCGCACCGCCAAGGGCCAGACCGCTGGCCTGCATCTTTTCCACGTCGCCTTTGCGGCAGAACGTGCGGCTGTCGCTGAGTTCGCGGGCAAAGCTGCCGTTGGACATGTTCAGCGACTTGGACTGACGGCCAATGGCCGCATCCGCAAAATCAATGTGAAAGTCGATCCGCATCACAGGCGACGGCGCGATGGTTGCGCTGGCATCGCCTTGGGTGACAGTTACGGATTTCAACACCTCAAACGCACGCACACGGGCTGGCAGGCGGCGCAGGCCGCGCTGCATGATGCCACGCACAAACGGCACGGCAGAGCCATCAAGGATCGGCACTTCGGGTCCGTCGATTTCGACCAGCGCGTTGTGCACACCGCAGCCCATGAGGGCCGCCATGACATGTTCGACGGTGCCAACGCTGACGCCGGCTTCATTCACGAGGGTTGTACAAAGGGGGGACTGGCGCACCACGTCATAGCGCGCAGGGATCATCGTATCGCCGTTTTCGATGTCTGTGCGGCAGAACCAGATACCATGTTCGGCCATCGCAGGACGAATCGTCAGGTGCGCTGGCTTGCCGGAATGCAGCCCGCGTCCTGAGAAATAGATTGGTCCTTTGACTGTCGCCTGCACTTGGGCCACCCCGGAATTTGCCTGTTGGCCATACACCTATGGGGTGGGTCGGGAACACTCAACTCAATCTTTGCAACGGTCTGAAACATGTTTGTAACAGACATGCATAGTGGCGCGCATGGATTTGTAACGTACTGCCCTACAACGAAAAAAGGGCCGCCTCATGGCGACCCTTTCTCTTTGTTCGTGAACGAAATTAATTCGCCTGGCGCCGCAGGAAGGCGGGAATTTCGATCCGTTCCTGGTCAGGATCCACCGCTTCGGCGGGCCGGGGCGCAGGGGCTGGTGCTGCTGCGGCACGGGCCTGGACGGGGGGCTGCTGGCGCGTTGGGCGCTGTTCGCCGCCCTGGGGTGCCTCGCCGCTGCCGGTCATCCGGTTGATCAGCGAATTGATCCCAAAGCGTGGTTTTTCACCGGCCTGTGTCGGCGCAGGTGCGGCGGCAGGCTGTTGAGCGGCTTGCGGGGCACGGTGGTTGGGCGCGGCCTTTTGCGTGGCGGCGCGCAAACGGGCCAGCGCCTCGGGCGACGGTGTGCCAGGGGCCGGAGCGCGCGGTGCAACAAAGGTTTCGGGCTCTGGTGTGGGCTCGAATGCAGCGACTTGCGGCTGGTAGGCCGGGGGTGGCAGATCGTCATCCGAGGCGACCTGCTGCTCTTCTTCGGTAAAGATGTCCTCGGCCATATCCTCGGCTGCGGCGCGGTTCACATCCAGCTCCTCAAACAGCGTGGGCTCTTCAGCCGCGGCGGCAATGGGGGCTGGCGCAGGCTCTGGCATCTGGCGCGGCTCGGCGCCTTGCTCGGCTTCGGAGGTCGAGAAGGATGCGGGCAAAGGTGCAGCCATCGAACGGCGCGGCACGGGCATTTCCGCATTCACGTCGGTGGCATCGATGCCTGTCGCAACAACGCTGACGCGCATCATGCCCTGCATGTCCGTGTCGAGGGTCGAGCCGACGATGATGTTGGCGTCTGGATCGACCTCTTCGCGGATGCGGTTGGCCGCTTCGTCCAGTTCGAACAGGGTCAGGTCGTGTGCACCGGTGATATTGATCAGCACGCCCTTGGCACCGCGCAGGGAAATCTCGTCCAGCAGCGGGTTGGCAATCGCCTTTTCTGCGGCCTGAATGGCGCGATCTTCGCCTTCTGCCTCGCCTGTGCCCATCATCGCCTTGCCCATCTCGTCCATCACGGCGCGGACATCGGCAAAGTCGAGGTTGATGAGGCCCGGACGGACCATCAGGTCGGTGACGCCTTTGACACCTTGATAAAGAACGTCGTCCGCCATCGAGAACGCCTCGGTAAAGGTCGTTTTTTCATTGGCGAGACGGAACAGGTTCTGGTTGGGGATGATAATCAGCGTATCGACCATCTTTTGCAGGGCGTCGACACCGTCTTCGGCCTGCTTCATGCGCTTGGCGCCTTCGAACTGGAAGGGTTTGGTCACAACGCCCACGGTCAGAACGCCAAGCTCGCGAGCGGCCTGCGCGATAATCGGAGCAGCACCCGTCCCGGTGCCACCGCCCATGCCTGCAGTGATGAAACACATGTGTGCACCGGCCAGGTGATCAACGATCTGTTCGATGGATTCTTCGGCGGCGGCCGCGCCAACGCTTGCGCGCGCCCCTGCCCCAAGACCTTCGGTGACCTTGATGCCCAGCTGCACGCGGTTGGTGGCAGCGGATTGCTGCAGCGCCTGCGCGTCGGTGTTGGCCACGACGAACTCAACGCCATCCAGCTGCTTTTCGATCATGTTGTTGACGGCATTGCCGCCAGCACCACCCACGCCAAACACGGTGATCCGGGGTTTCAGCTCGTCATTGCCGGGCATCGAAAGGTTCAGTGTCATGGGTCAATTCCACCTGTCTGGTTGGCCGCGTTCGCGGGTGTTTTTGTGCCTAAATTTCGCTAATCCTATCGCCCCGCCGACATAAGGTCACCCAAAAAACGCAATTTATCCACAAAATATAGGCAAAGCTCTGCCTGCTGACACGGGATTTGGCAAAAATGCCCAGATGTAGGGGGCTTACAAGACAAAGCTACCACGCACGCGGGCAAAGGACCCACGCCGGGCGCATTGCGAAGTACACGCAATGGTAGATTCTGTTTGTGGTGCGACCGCTCTCTTCTGCCGCCGGGCCTCTTATGGACCTTGTGGATAAGTCTATATGTTAACAGACAAAAACCCAAGCGATTCGATCACGCAAAACCGGGCGCCTCGGCAAGGGTTTGCGCGCCCTTTTCACCTTGTCATCCTTGCCAGCCCTGCCGCCAGTTGGACTGCAGGCGAGCGAATTTCATGGATTTCGCAAAAAAGCCCGGCTACCCTGCTCCTATACTGACACGTATTGTCTTTTTCATTCCGGGGCATTGGCCCCAAAACGATTAACCTCGAGGGACCAAATGCCGACCATTTCATTGTGCAAAACCACCAAATCATCTCGCCGCTTTCGTCTGACAAGAAGCCACCGCGTACGGTCACTCGCAGCAACCTTGGGCCTATCGGCCGCCTTGTCGCTTGGCGCGGCAACCGCGCAGGCCGCGACGATGACACTGTCGGACGGCGATTCCGACAGCTACACGTTCGTGAGCGATCTGCAAAAGCAATCAAGCAATCGGTCCGTGAGTGCATCGCGGTCTATCACAAATCTCTCTCGACCGGCACTGACGTTGAACAAGTTCGACCCCACGCTCGGCATCCTGCAATCTGTCCGGATTTCGGGAAATGTCGCGTTCTCCCGCTCGGTAGGCTCTGTCTCTGTCTTTTGCCGAGACGATGGTTTGATAAACAGCAGCTGCGCAAGCTCATCTGCAAGCCAGTCGTCCAGCGGGAACACACGCATCGACAATCCGTTCGACGGCTCGGGATTTGGGACGTCCTTCAACACGCTGATCAGCCCGACCCAGTTCGCCGACCTGATCGGAACGGGGACATTTGTGGTGCCCTGGCAGGTCACACTCTCGCACTTTGCGCAAGCAAGTTGCACCCCTAGCGCGCTTACCGACATCACAAGCTGTGATGTGTCAGCGCGCACGACGTTCAATTTCTCGGCCAGCGCAAGTATCACTTACACGTACATGACCCCGCCGCCACCGCCGCCAGCGGTTCCATTGCCAGCTTCGGGTCTTTTGCTGTTGGGCGGGCTTGCCGCAATGGGGCTGCGCCGCCGCAAGGGCTGATCACCAGTTTTCGCGGAACCACTTGACCGCGCGGCGCAAGCTGCGCGCCGAGTGGCGGTCGTGCGGGATGTCGAAATCCCACCATTCGTCCTGCGGATGGGCCGCAAAGAGCGCAAGGCCCACAGCCGAGGCAAAGGACGGCCCGGTCGCCGCCTGCGGCAGACCATGAACCCGCAAAGGACGGCCCAGCCGAACCTGCTGGCCCAGAATTTTGCTCGCCAGCCCATCCAGCCCCGGTATCTGGCTGCCCCCGCCTGTCAACACGATCTGCTGGCTGGGCAGGTGATCAAACCCGGCAGCATCCAGACGCTGGCGTACCTCTTCGAGGATTTCCTCGACGCGCGGACGCATGATTCCGATCAGCTCGGCCCGAGAAGCCGTGCGGCGGTCATGTTCATAATCCCCTGAATCGCCACCAATCTCGATCATCTCGCGATCATCCATACCTGTCGCATGCACCCCGCCATAGAACGTCTTGATCCGTTCGGCATTGGCCGTGGGCACCTGCAGGCCCATCGAGATGTCGGATGTCACGTGATCGCCGCCCATGCGCACGGCATCGGCAAAGATCATGTGTTTCTTGATAAAGATCGACACGCCGGTCGACCCGCCGCCCATATCGATACACGCAGCACCCAGTTCCTGTTCATCCTCGACCAGTGCGGCAATGCCCGACACGTAGGCGGACGAGGCGATCCCGGCCAGCTCCAGATCGCAGCGTTTGATACAATGGGCCAGATGCTGCACGGCGGCGGCATCAACGGTCAGCATATGCATGTCCACCGCCAGCTCGTTGCCCAACTGACCGCGCGGGTCCGACAGGCCCGAGCGGTGATCGAGCGCAAAGTTGACGGGCTGGGCATGCAGCACCTCGCGCCCCTCGCCGTAATCAGGCACATCGCAGCGCGCCAACACCTGGGCCACATCTTGTTCGCTGACCATCTGCCCTTCCAGCTCGACCTTGGCATCCAGCCCATAGCTGCGCGGCTCGGCCCCGGCGAAACAGGCGATGACGTGATCCACGCGGATGCCAGCCATCTTCTGGGCGGCCTGCAGGGCGGTGCGGATGGCACGCTCGGTTTCCTGCATGGCGCAGATCTCGCCAAAGCGCACCCCGCGCGAGCGGGTCGTGGCGGCACCAATCACGCGAAATCCCGACTGCCCGGCGAGTGAGCCGATCTCGCCCTCTTCGCCCAGCGTCGTCGTGCCGTCAAAGCGCAGCACGAGGGCCGCGATCTTGGAACTGCCCACGTCCAGAATGGCCACCACGCCCCGCTGCATCGCGATCTTGCGCATGTTCCGCATGCTGCGTTGGTTCTGGTACAGGTCGGTCATGGCAGGGCACTCATTTCTGGGAATTCAACTGTCGGATGCGCCACCATTCTTCGGTGGCAGTGGCATTCATGCGCACGGTGGGCCGTTCGGACAGGCGCAGATCGACCCGGGCCACATCACGGGCCAACACCTCATCGACCTCGTCCAGGGCAAGGGCGCGTTCCAGCGCTTGCACGGCGCCAGTGCTGGGCAAAAGGATGCGCTGGTCACGGTCCAGCACCACGTCCCAGCGGCGGTTGCCGAGACGCACAAGGCCGCGCAACCGGTTGCCCAGCGGCGCACCTGCGGCCATCAGCGCAAGCGCTTCGTCCACATGTTCGGGGGCACCATCGCCTGCAATCACCGGCAGATCAGGGTGCAAATCGCGCCGCGCGGCGGGGGCCACAAGCGCGCCGGTGGCATCGATCAGGGTCAGCCCTTCGGCGGTGCGCCAGATCGCAATGGGCACGCGCGGGGTGATATCGACCTGCAGCACGCCGCCGGGGCGAATGCGCACGCTGGCCTCTTTGACCGGAGGCATCTCGAGGATACGGGTACGCATGGCCGCCGGGTCCAGATCAAAAGACGAGACGGGAAAATCAAGCGGGATGGCCTGACGGATGGCGGCATCCAGATCCGTGTCACCGCCATCGATGGCCATCAGGTTGACCATGAACTCAGGGCGCTGTTCGATGCTGGCGCGCGCCTCGGCCACGGTGTCTCGGATGGCGGCCTGGTTCTGCGGATCCGACAGGAACCACGTGGCCACCGACAGGGTCAGCGCAAAGGGCAGGCCCGCGCGCAGCCCCAACCGGAACAGCGGTGTCAGCATCAAGCGCTGCATGCGCCAGGCCCAGCGGGACGGGGCCGGGTCGGCCTTGGGCGCGCGGCGGCTTACCTGTGGCACGAGGCGTCCTCCACCATCCACGCGCAAAGCTCGGGAAACGAAATTCCGCAGGCGATGGCCTGTTCCGGGGTCAGCGAGGTCGGCGTCATGCCGGGCTGCGTGTTGGTTTCAAGCAGGATCAGGCCCGCCGCACCTTTGCTTTCATCCCAGCGGTAATCCGTGCGGCTGACACCCCGACACCCCAGCGCATTGTGCGCGCGCAACGCATAGTCGAGGCACAGCTCAGTGATTTCGGTGGGCACATCGGCGGGGATCACATGGCGCGATCCGCCCGGCTTGTACTTGGCGTCGTAATCATACCAGCCGTCAGTCAGGATATCGGTGACCCCAAGGGCGCGCGTGCCCATGACGGTAGTGGTCAGCTCGCGCCCGGGGGCAAAGGCCTCGACCATCACCTCGTCCGGCATGTCGCTGTCCAGTTGCGGCGGGCCGTTGGCGGCATCATGCACGAGGTAGACGCCGACGCTCGACCCTTCGTTATTGGGTTTGACGACGTATGGGGGCTGCATGATGTGATCGGCGCGCACGTCGCTGGCCAATGCGATGATGCTGTCCACCACCGGCAACCCGGCGGCGCGGTACACATCCTTGCTGCGCTGCTTGTCCATGGCCAGCGCCGAGGACAGCACCCCGGAATGCGAATAGGGAATGCCCAGCCATTCCAGCAGACCCTGCACACAGCCATCCTCGCCCCAGCGCCCATGCAGGCAGTTGAGAACGGCATCCGGTTTTTCCGCTATCAAAACAGAAGCAAGGTCGGGGCCTGCATCGACCTCGACCACTTCATAACCCAAACTCCGCAGCGCAGTAGCGCAGGCATTCCCGCTCGAAAGCGACACCTCGCGTTCAGCCGAGGGGCCACCCATCAACACCACCACTTTCGGAGTCGTCCTACTCGACTGACCCGCCATGTGCCTTTTTCCCGGGGCCCTTTCGCGGGCCCTCGTTTATTATGCCGTTGTTTTAATCGTTTTTCGGCCTGTCCTGCGCGCCTGTGACCTAGCCCGGTTCACCGATCCGCATGATTTCCCATTCTAGCGTGATACCGCTTGAATCGTAAACCTTTTTTCGCACCTCTTCGCCCAATCCTTCGAGGTCGGCGGCACTGGCATCCCCCGTGTTGATCAGGAAATTCGAGTGCTTTTCGCTCATTTGTGCTCCCCCCCGCCGCGCGCCGCGCATACCAGCGTCGTCAATCACCTTCCAGGCCTTGAGATCATGCACGTCATCCGTGCGCCCGGTTGACGAAAATCCCGCCGGATTGCGAAAAGTTGACCCCGCGCTGCGGTCTTTCGTGGGCTGGGTGGCGTCACGCTTGGCCAGTTGATCTGCCATACGGGCGTTGAGCGCCTCTGCATCGCCCAAAGGTCCGCGCAAGGTGACGGATGTCAGCACCGCCCCCTCGGGCAGATCGCTTTGCCGGTAGCGGAAATTGAGTGCATCTGCCGCAATTGTCGTCACCGTCCCGTCGCGCAACACGACCTCGGCTGCGACAAACACATCCGCCGTATAGCTGCCGTAACAGCCCGCATTCATCCGCACAGCACCGCCAATGGTGCCCGGAATGGTGCGCAGAAAGGTAAGGTCGACGCCGGCATCGGCTGCCTTGCGCGCCACATGCGCATCGAGCGCCGCGGCCCCTGCCCGCACTGTGTCACCCTCGATCTCGATTGCGTTGAATCCACGCCCCAGCCGGATCACAACAGCGCGCAAACCCCCGTCGCGCACAATCAGATTGCTGCCCACGCCCATGGCAAAGACGGGCACGGCCGGATCAAGGGCGGCAAGAAAGGCGCTGAGGTCTTCGACATCCGCTGGCTGAAACAGCCAATCCGCAGGTCCGCCAACGCGCAACCACGTGAGAGAGGACAGGTCCTTTTGCGCGGTCAGCGTGCCGCGCACGGGAGGAAGGGAAATGCCGCTTGTCACCAGATCATCCGTTGTCGGGGTCATGCCTTGCAGCCCCTTGCCGTGCCGCGCGCCATTTTGCAACACCAACTGCCCCGGCGATCAGGGCCAGCACCGTTGATGACAGAGTCACGACAACCGGCAACAATGGCAGGCCAGGTTCGACCGATCCTTCGGTTGTGGTGGAAACATAGGCGAGTCCAACGCCCAGCAGCGCCAGACCAAATATGCAGAAACCGGACCAGCCGTAACTGCGCGCGCAGGCCCAGCTGAAATAGCCAATGGCCGGGATCAGCAACAGCGTAAGGGCGTCAGCCATCAGTCCTCGGCTCGGGTTGGTGTGTCACGTTGCTTTCGCACGGGTGCGAAACAGCCATGCAAAGACGCCGCCGCCAAACAGGCCAGCGCCAAGGGGCGGCGCGATGAGGTAGGCGGCGACCACGATGGCATAGCCATCGCCCGGCAATGCGGCGGTCGGGGTCAGGGACACAAAGAGGATCAGACCGATCATCCCAAGGATCAGCCCCACAAGACTGCGCAGCATAAAGCGGCGGGCCAGCACGAAACCGGCCACCGTGCCGATCAGCAAGGCACTGAGCGCAATACCCATCATCGCGCCACCAGCCCCTTGATCCAGCGGGTGAGATAAATGACGGGCCAGCGCAGCACGCTCATGCCTGCGGCCAGCACCAAAAGGCCAATCCACGGCCCGTGCTGCCACGTGACATAGCCAAGGATCGGGATGCCGATGGCGATCAGCCCATAGGCGTTGGTCCAGTGGTTGTCCTTGCTGGGAAACATCGCCAACACATTGGCCGTCAGCGCCCAGAGACAGGCAAGGATGATCGAAAGGCTCATGAGCGCAACTCCGGCGGCAATTGAGGGTTCTGACCCCGGGCCTTGGCCCAGAAATAGCGCAACGGGTTGCGGAACATCGACACAAACGCGGCCAGCGCCAGCGCCCCAGCCCACCATGCCACAGAAATGCCGATCCACAGGATCAGCAGCGGGGCCGCGATCAGCAGGGTCACGCCCGGAATATACTGGTGCCGCATCGGCAGCATGGCGACGAAGGTCGCTGCAAACACCCATGCGATGCAGACCAGCAAAAGGATCATGCCATCGCCCCCCGCGACCTTGCGCGTTTGAGCATATGGGCCGCGCCGATTCCCGACAGGGACATCACCGACAGATAGACGATCAGCAGAAACAGGGTCACGTTTGCGGCCATCGCCATCATTTGCGGGTCCATCCGCGTCGCCTCGACCGTCCACTGATAGGCCAGAAAGTTGGCCGAGACCCAGAACAACCCGGCAATCCGTGTGTTGATCCACGCCACCCCAAAGGCCAGCGACAGGGCCAGAATTCCAAGACATATCACCATCATGTGCGCACTCCTCTCCAATGCAGCCACCCCAGACGTATCATTGCAGCAATCGCGCCATAGGCGGCGGACCAGGCCAGCATCCAGCCCAGCACAATCGCCGCCGCAGGCAAGGACACCGACACCGCGCCCAGCGTGCCCAAAAGGCTTTCACCTTCGGCCAGCGCCCAGATGCCGAAGTAAACGTATGGGGCCACCAGCATCAGCACGGCGATGGCAAGAACGCCGATCAGCGTCTTGCGCAGGCCAAAGATCAGCGCCACGGGTCCGGCAAGGACCGGCACACCAAAAACCAGAATGCTGAACAGGTTTGCCTCCATCGCGCTTACGCAGCCCCCTTTTGCAACCGCCCTGGCAGGGCATTGGCCCAGGCCGAAATCGTGCCTGCCCCAAGGCAGACTACCATATCACCGGGGCGCGCCTGTTCGCGCACAAGGCGCTCCAGATCGTCCTCGCTGACCACGGCGCGCGCATGGCGGTGACCGTGACGGATCAGCCCTGCGACCAGATCATCGCGGCTTGCGCCTTCGATCGGGTCTTCTCCGGCGGCGAAAATATCGGTGATGCCGACAACGTCCGCATCGTTGAAACAGGCACAGAATTCGTCAAAGTGGTGGTGCAGCCGGGTATACCGGTGCGGCTGATGTACCGCGATCACGCGGCCATCCGTGGCCTGACGGGCAGCTTTGAGCACGGCAGCAATCTCCACCGGGTGGTGACCGTAATCGTCGATGATCGTGACCCCATCAATTTCACCCACGCGGGTAAAGCGACGGTTAACGCCACCGAAATTGGCCAGTGCGGTGCGGATCTCGTTGCCTTTCATGCCCAGATGGCGGGCGACAGCGACGGCGCTCAGCGCGTTTGAGACGTTGTGATCGCCCGGCATCGGCAGCGAACAGCCTTCGATCATCATGTCCTCGGATTGCAGCGCCACATCGAAATGGGCCACGCCTGCCTTGTAGGTCAGGTGCATCGCCCGCACGTCGGCTTGCGCATTGAACCCATAGGTGACCACGCGCCGGTCGGTGATCTTGCCGACCAGCGCCTGCACGTCCGGATCATCGGTGCAGCACACGGCCAGACCGTAAAACGGGATGTTCGAGACAAAGTCATAGAATCCCTGATGCAGCGCTTCTTCGGTGCCCCAATGCTCCATATGTTCGGGGTCGATATTGGTGATGATGGCGATGGTGGCCGGCAGGCGGTTAAAGGTGCCGTCACTCTCGTCGGCCTCAACCACCATCCACTCGCCCTCGCCCTTGCGCGCATTCGAGCCATAGGCGTGGATGATGCCGCCATTCACAACCGTGGGGTCAAATTTGCCCTCGTCCAGAAGGGCCGCAACCATCGTGGTGGTCGTGGTCTTGCCGTGGGTACCTGCAATGGCGATGTTGGATTTGAGGCGCATCAACTCGGCGAGCATCTCGGCGCGACGCACAATGGGCAGGCCCCGCGCGCGGGCCGCGTCCAGCTCGGCATTGCCCGGCTTGATCGCGGATGAGATCACGACCACTTCGGCGGCATCGATATTGCTGGCCTTTTGGCCAACAAAGATATGCGCACCCAGTTCCGCCAGCCGGTCCGTGATCTTTGATGATTTGAGGTCCGACCCCTGCACCACGTAACCGTGGTTCAGCAGCACTTCGGCGATGCCGGACATGCCGATGCCGCCGATACCGACAAAATGGATGGGGCCCACGTCTCCGGGCAGTTTGGTGGCAGCGTTCATGATGTCCCTTTCTGTGCGAGGGTTTCAACGAGGCTGACCATGTGTTCCGTCGCCTCGGGCCTGCCGCAGGTGGCGGCAGCGCGGGCCATTTGCAACGCCCCATCGGCATTGTCGAGAACGGCCATGATCTGTTCGGCCACGGATTGCGGGGTCAGCTTGCTTTCCGGGATCAGGATCGCGGCGCCTGCCTCGACCAGCCCGCGCGCATTGGCGCTTTGGTGATCGCCTGTCGCGGCGGCATAAGGGATCAGGATCGACGGGCGGCCGATGACCGAAATGTCAGCGACAGACGAGGCCCCGGCGCGGCTGATGATCAGTTGCGCCTCGCTCATCCGGCGCGGCACGTCGGTGAAAAACTGCTGAACGTCCGCGGCAATGCCCTGTTCGTCGTAAAAGGCGCGCACGCGGGCTTCGTCCTCGCCACGGGCCTGATGGCTGACGCGCAGGTTTTGCAGACGTTCGATCGGCAGGCTGGCAATGGCAGGCGGGATCACATCGCTGAGGATACGCGCGCCCTGGCTGCCGCCGATCACAAGGATCTCCATCGGGTAGTCGCCGGGCGCGATATAGCCCGACTCTGACCGGTCCAGAACCGCGCTGCGCACCGGGTTGCCCACGTGCACGCCCTCGACATCCTCGGGCAGGTCGGTGGGCCATGTACCACAAGCCACGATATCGACCCGCTTGGTCAACATCCGGTTCACCCGGCCCAACACGCCATTCTGTTCATGGATCATGCGCGGCAAGCGCAGCAGCGTCGCAGCCGCCATAGCCGGGATCGTGGGATAACCGCCAAAGCCGACGACAACCGTGGGCTTCTCGCGCAGCATCTTGAGGGTAGCCCCAAGAATGCCTGCCCCAACCCGGAACGGCACCATCGCCTTGGCGACCAACCCGCCGCGCGCAAAGGTGGCCGAGGAAATTTGCTCGATCTGTGTGGTATGGGGAAAGCCGCCCGTATAGCGCGCGCCGCGCGCATCCGTGCTCAGCTTGACCCGCCAGCCCCGCGTCAGCATCGCCTCGGCCAGCGCCTGGGCCGGGAACATATGCCCGCCCGTGCCGCCCGCCGCGATGAGGAGCAAGGGCTGGTTCATCGCCGCCCTCGCCCGAGCAGATCCGCGATCTCTCCCTGCGGGCGCGTGCGGGTGAAGGCCAAAAGCATGCCGACCGCAATGCCGCTCGCAATGACCGAACTGCCGCCGTAAGACACGAAAGGCAGCGTCATGCCCTTGGCGGGCAGCAGCCGCACCGCAACGCCCATGTTGATCATCGCCTGCACGCCGAACATGCAGGCCAGCCCGGTGCCTGCGAGGCGGATGAACGGATCACGTTCGCGCAGCAGCCGCATGAGCGAACGGACAACGATGCCGGTATAAAGCGCGATGATGCACAGCACGAGGATCAGCCCGTATTCCTCGGCCGCCACAGCAATGATGAAGTCCGTATGGGCGTCCGGAAGCGACCATTTCACCGTCCCCTCGCCCACGCCGACGCCAAACAGACCACCCTCTTGAATCGCGTTGGTGGCATAGCCCAACTGCGTGCGCGGATCGACATCCGGGCTCAGGAACCCGTCAATACGGCGCGCAAAGTGCTCGGAATTGGAATAGGCTATGGTGCCAAAGAACACGACCGCCCCGGCCATGCAAACAAGCAACAGCATCGGCGCCCCGGCCACGAAATACATGACACCCCAGCCGAACAGGACCAGGCACGCCTGACCGAAATCGGGCTGCAACGCCAGCATCAGTACGATGGAGACACACAAGGCGAACGACCACGTCTTGCCCGGCGGGCCGTTGATCTCCTGACTTGCCGCCAGCATCCAGGCCGCAGCCACGACAAAGCCGGGCTTGAGGAATTCGGACGGCTGAATGGACGCAAATCCAAGGCTGTACCAACGCATCGCGCCCTTGCCAAAGTCCGTGCCGAAGAAGGGCAACAGCGCCAGTGCCACAAAGGACACAAGGAACCCCAGCACCGCAAGGCGGCGCACCAGCGTGGGCGACATCATCGAGGTCAGAACCATGGCCAGCAAGGCCGCAGCTCCGAAAATCGCCTGTTTGCTCACGTAATAAAATGGAGGAAAGCCGTTCTTTTCAGCCAGTGGGACCGACGCCGCAAGGGCCAGCAAAAGCCCGATGGCAAAGAGGATCAGCACGCAACTCAGCGACCATTTGTCAATGGTGCGCCACCATTTTGGAAGGATTGGTTCGCCGTCCCGCACCGGGACCGCGCCATAGACCATCTCTGTCATGATCTGCCGCCTTGTTGCCTGTAACTGCCTCGTGCCCCCGGTTTGCCCAAGGTGCTTGCGCGCGATCATAGCGGGTAATTGCCGCGCGGGCTAGCCCTTGTTGGGTTGAGCGAGATGGGCGTTGAGCGGATGTCTGCACGCGGTATGGGGACGGTGTTGCCTGAGCGTGCGGTAAAGGCGTCTTGCAGTGGAAATTGCATGGCTACGGAAACGGCATTGTATGGATGATGCGTTGACGACAGCAGCATCTGTGGCATCGTTTGATCGAAACACCCTGATTGGAATTAAGCCTAAGGCACTGGTGCCGGCTCCGCTGTGTAGAAAGAATACGCCGTCCAAAGAGCGCCGCCGGGCCCGGAATCCAGCCGCAGGCGCCGGGCAATCCATTGCCCGGCAGGCGATTGGGCAATTGCCAAATCTGCCGAGAGGGGCCAGCCGGTCCCTGCGGGATGGCGATCGCGCAGCGTGCGTTGGTTTGGAGGTGTCGGATATCAAAATCACATGCCAGAGTCCACAATGCGGACGAAGCGCCCTTTCGCTGCGGCTGCGCCAATGACAGCTTAGGCGATTCAGTGAAACGTGGTAGGGTCGTAATTCACAAATTGGAAAAAGTTGGTTGTCATGAACAACGATGAGAAAATTTCCACCCACTATCACCACGGAAACCTGCTATCCGCGATTGAGGCAGGCCTCAAGAAACAGGGTATTAAACCTGAAAACGCCAGTGTTGAGGATCTTGGTCCAGTAGACGAATTTCACATTGGTGGGCGGGCAGCGAGCATCCATTTCCTGGACCAGCTTAGGATATCGCCGTCCCAAACCATACTCGATATCGGCTGCGGTTTGGGAGGTTCAGCGCGTTTCACTGCGAAGACTTACGGGGCAAAGATTACTGGGATTGATCTGACATCTGAATACATTGATGTCGGGCAGCGACTTTGCGAATGGGTCGGCTTGTCGGATAGCATAACACTCCAGCAAGGTAGTGCACTTTCGCTTCCTTTTGAGGATGCGAGTTTTGACGGCGCATTCATGATGCACGTCGGTATGAACATCAAAGACAAGCATATTCTGATTTCTGAGGTGTCCCGTGTTCTGAAACCTGGCGCAAAGTTTGGTATCTACGATATCATGAAGGGGAACGACGAGGAGTTAATCTACCCTGTTCCTTGGGCAACCACACCTGAAACAAGCTGGGTTGCAGAGCCCAAAGACTATCGAATGGCACTCGAAGCCAATGGGTTCGTCGTCGATGAGGAAAACAATCGTCACGACTTTGCAATGGATTTCTTCAAGAAAATGAAGGCCGCATCCGAAGCCGCTGGAGGACCACCCCCTTTGGGTTTACATGTACTCATGAAGCAGACCACCGCAGAAAAAATCCCAAATATGGTAGCAAATTTGGCTGCAGGGCGCATTTCACCGATCGAAATGATCGCGATTAAAGACGCCTAGAACTTTGGTCCCTAGCGTTGTGATGAAACCGGTGGGATCGACATTGAAGGCTAAAATAATGGACATACGTGCAGCACGCAGCATCGGTCAATGTTGGGCTCAAAGCCGCCCTGCGCGGCATAACCGCCGTGCCCCCAATTCAAAAATATTTCAAAGGCGCGGCACAAGTGATCAGGGCATGCATCGCCATTGGTTCGACAGGCCGCAGGCTATATCCTCTCCGCCTTGCAAAGTAATCGCGCAACCACAGCATCGCTCACTCGCCCATTTCACAAGCCAAACCGTTCACGCCGTCATATGCGTGCCCCGGATCGGATAATCGTTTTTGCGTGTGAACGTGATGCCTTTCAGCACACTCGCCAGCGGCGGGCGCAGGAACGGCGCGTTCGAGATATCGACCATCTGGATCCGACCCTCGGCATTGATGACGAACAGGCCCGGCTCGCCAAAGGGGCGGTCGGTTTCCTGCCGGCTGCGTGGGTCGGACACATATAGGCCCAAAGTCCTCATCTGCTCTACGCTCAACCCATAGCCCATGGGCAGGGTCAGCTCTTTTTCATCGACCATCATCTGCGCCTTGGCCTCGGGATCACCCGAAGCTGTCACAACATCCACCCCGATCTTGTGAAAGGCCGTCTGCATCTGATCCAGTTCGGCCAGATAAGTCTTGCACAAAGGGCAATGCAGGCCGCGATAGATCACCACCAATTGCCAGTCCCGACCGCCGTCAGGCGCGCCCAGCGTCATTGTACCGCCACCAAGTCTCGGCAGTTCCGTTTTCGGGAACGGGCTGCCTGCGTCCAGTGCGTGCATCGGAATCTCTCCTATCAGTGCAAATTCTGTTGAGTGCGAGGTAGGGTCGCTGGCGCAGAGCGCAAGGCCAACCTCTTGACCCATCTCGCGCATTCCTGCACGGGGGCGTCATGGAATACGACACGCTTGTCATCGGGGCCGGCGCGGCTGGCATGATGTGCGCCGCCCATGCGGGGGGCCGCGTGTTGGTGGTCGATCACGCTCGCGCGCCCGGCGAAAAGATCCGGATTTCCGGGGGCGGACGGTGCAATTTCACCAATCTCAACTGCGATGCCGACGCTTTCATCAGCGAAAACCCCCATTTCGCCAAATCCGCACTGGCCCGCTACACCCAGTGGGATTTCATCGCATTGGTCGAAGCCCACGGCATCCCCTGGCACGAAAAGACGCTGGGACAATTGTTCTGCGACACGTCAGCCAAGGATATCGTGGCGATGCTGCGCAAAATGATGGTCGATGCAGGGGTCGATCTGCATTTGCAAACAGAGGTCACTCACTTTGCAAAGTCCCCTGATGGGTTCAAGGCCACCCTGATCCGCGACGGGCACAGGCAGCACATCGCCGCCAAACGGGCGGTGATCGCCACAGGCGGCAAATCCATTCCAAAGATGGGGGCGACCGGATTTGCCAATGACGTGGCGCGCCAATTCGGGCACCGCGTTACAGAGCTTGAGGCCGCCCTTGTGCCCTTTACCTTCCCTGAAGGGCGCTTTGCCGCCATTTCTGGTGTGGCCTGCCCCGCCCGCGTCACCGCCAACGGCCCCGATTTTGACGAAGCGGTGCTGTTCACTCATCGCGGGATGTCGGGGCCCGCAGTGCTACAGGCGTCGAGCTATTGGGACGCGGGCGACACCATCACCCTGAACCTCAGTCCGCAGGCTGATCTTGGCGCCATCCTGAAGGACAAGCGCCAAAGCGATGGCAAAAAGGCACTGACAACCGAACTGTCGCGGCACCTGCCCGCGCGGCTGGTCGAGCATCTGGGTAGCGAGATGGACCTGAGCGGCAGGCTTGGCGATCTGTCGGATGCGCGCATCGCATCCCTTGTTGAGGGCCTGACACGGTGGCGTCTGACCCCCGGCGGCACCGAAGGCTACCGGACTGCCGAAGTCACGCGGGGCGGCATCGACACGGCCACACTAGAGTCCAAAACCATGCAATCCAAAACCACCCCGGGCCTCTATTTCATCGGCGAGGCAGTGGATGTGACGGGCTGGCTCGGAGGATACAACTTCCAATGGGCGTGGTCCTCGGCCATGGCCGCCGCGCGCGACCTGCAAGGCTGATCTCTGGCTCGGAGCCGCCATCGCCTGAGGACAAACGGACGGGCCATGGGCTGACGGTCCAGCAGAAATGCGCAGGGTCCACGGCACGTGGAAACCGCAACTGTGCTGGAGCGGCAGAACAGGGCCCGTCAGGCAGGACGAAAGCGATGGGGGATGCGAGACAGAAACCTGTCTTGGTGAGCCCGAAGCTGGCCCCAAACAAAACATGTCGTGCGCCGCAGGCGCGCCTTTGGGTCAGAGCCGTTTTTCGACCTGCGCGACGAAATCCTCTCCGCGCCGCTCGAAACTGTCATATTGATCAAAGCTCGCCGCCGCCGGAGCCAGCAACACGACATCCCCCGGCTCGGCCTCGTCCATCGCGGCGGCCACAGCATCGGCCATGGTGCCACAGACCTGCGCCTCGACATTCAACTGCATCGCAAACTGCGCCGCCTCGCGCCCGATCACATAGGCTTTTTTCACGGCCCCCGTTGCCCCCGCCAGCCCATCAAGCCCGCCCTCTTTCTGCAATCCACCACAGATCCAACGGATGCTCTGGAACGCCACCAGCGCCTTGGCCGCACTGTCCACATTGGTGGCCTTGCTGTCGTTGACATAGCGCACGCCATCGGCTTCAGCGATGGTCTGGCTGCGGTGAGGCAGACCTGCGAACGTGCGCAACGCCGCCTCGATCACCTTGGGGGCGATGCCCACCGCGCGCGCAGCCGCATAGGCCGCGCAGGCGTTTTGATGGTTGTGCGCCCCCGGCAGACCAGAGATGTCGCGCAGGTCGATGGAGGCCACCTGGCGGCCCTTGCGGGTCTCCGACAAGAACCCCTTTTTGACAAACACGTTCCAGCCCGGCCCGGCCAACTTGGTCTCGGCCGACACGCGGATCACCCGGTCATCGCCCGGCCCCTCGCTCAACTGAGCCGCCAGATAACGCCCTTCGTCCTCGTCCACACCGATGATGGCGCGATCCGGCCCGCCTTCGGCAAAGAGCCGTCGCTTGGCCGCGAAGTAGCCGCCCATGCCGGCGTGCCGATCCAGATGGTCGGGGGTGAGGTTGGTGAACACGGCCACATCCGGCGTGAGGTTGCGCGCCAGATCCGTCTGGTAGCTCGACAGTTCCAGCACGATCACTTCGCCATCATGGGGCGGTTCGGTGTCGAGGACACCGCGCCCGATATTGCCCGCCAACTGGCTGGGCCGGTGCGCCGCCTCCATGATATGATGGATCAGCGCAGAGGTCGTGGATTTGCCGTTCGATCCCGTGACCGCAATGACCCGCGGGGCAATGTCGAAATTGTCCCAATCCCGGGTGGCAAAGGATTGAAAGAACAACCCGATGTCATTGTCGACAGACACGCCTGCGACAAGGGCCGCGGCAACCACCGGGTTCGGTGTGGGATAAAGATGCGGGATGCCCGGAGAAACGATAAGCCGCGCAATGTCGTCAAAGGCGCCGTGTTTTTTGAGGTCGACGCAGGTGAACCCTTCGGCTTCAGCCTTATCCCGTGCCTCCGGGTTGTCATCCCAACAAATGGGCAGCGCCCCGCCAGCGGCCAGTGCGCGCGCCGCAGACAGGCCCGAGCGGCCAAGGCCAAGCACGGCCACACGCGCACCGGAAAGGCCCTGAACCGGGATCATGCGTTGCCGCCTGCGGCGAGCGGCGGACTGGGGGCCAGCCCCCAGACCCCCGTGGTACTTTTGGTCAGAAGAAACAGGGGCACCATCACTATCGCACCTTCAGTGTGGCCAGCCCAATCATCGCCAGGATCAGCGCGATGATCCAGAAACGGATGACGATCTGAGGCTCTGCCCAGCCCTTTTTTTCATAGTGGTGATGGATCGGGGCCATCAGGAACACGCGCTTGCCGGTGCGCTTGAAATAGAGGACCTGGATCATCACGCTGAGGGCTTCGACTACAAAAATGCCGCCGACAATGGCAAAGACGATCTCGTGTTTGGACGCGACTGCGATGGCCCCCAGTGCCCCACCCAGAGCGAGCGAGCCGGTGTCGCCCATGAACACGGCGGCGGGCGGGGCGTTGTACCACAGAAACCCGAGGCCGCCGCCGATGATGCCCATGGTGAAGATCAAAAGCTCGCCTGTGCCGGGGACGTAGTGCAGCCCGAGGTCTTCGGTAAAATCCACGCGGCCGACGAAATAGGCGATCACGCCCAGTGTGGCTGCCGCGATCATCACCGGCATGATGGCCAGCCCATCCAGCCCGTCGGTGAGGTTCACCGCATTGGCCGAGCCGACAATCACGATGATTGAAAAGGGGATGAACAACAGGCCCAGATTGATCAGCACATCCTTGAACACCGGCACTGCCAACTGGTTCTGCAAGCCCTCGGGATGGGACACGGCGGCGAAATAGGCGGCAATAGCAGCGATCAGAAAGCCCAGGACCAGCCGCACCTTGCCAGGCACGCCAGCCGTGTTCTGCTTGGACACTTTGGCGTAGTCATCCGCAAAACCGATGAGCCCAAAGGCCAGCGTCACCCCCAGCACGATCCAAACAAACGGGTTGTCGAGCCGTGCCCAGAGCAGTGTCGAGGTCAAAAGCGCCCCCACGATCAGCAAGCCGCCCATGGTGGGGGTGCCCGCCTTGACGAAATGCCCTTCGGGGCCGTCATCGCGGATCGGCTGGCCCTTGCCTTGTGTCTTGCGCAGCACCGCGATCAGGGGACGACCAAACATGAAGCCAAATATCAGCGCGGTCATGAAGGCCCCGCCTGCCCGAAAGGTGATGTAGCGGAACAGGTTGAAAAAATCCCCCCCATCCGAAAGTGCTGTCAACCAATAGAGCATTGCGGCCTGTCCTTACGCATTATCTTGTGGGTCTGCGCCCGTTAAACTCGGATGGCCCATTTTGCGGATCGCGTCAACGATGCGGGCGAGATTCATGCTGAGCGATCCTTTGACCAGAACCACGTCTCCGCTGTCCAGACGGCGCGCGACGCGGGCCTCCATCTCTGCGGAGGTTGCGCTCCAGAGCCCCTGTTTTTCCGCAGGCAATGCGGCATGCAGGTTCTGCATGAGTGGGCCGATGCAGTGGACGGTGTCGATGGCATCGATCGCTTCGAGATCGGCAATTGCCGCGTGCATGTCCGGCCCGTTCCGGCCCAGTTCCTTCATGTCGCCGACAAAGGCGATGCGCCGTCCCTTGCTGACTCGTCCGATGTCGTTGGTGACTTGGGCAGCGGCCAGCACATCGAGCGCTGCGCTCATCGAGGTTGGATTGGCGTTGTAGCTGTCGTCGATCAATTCGAGCGTCATGCGCGGATCGACCGGATCCAGCGCGATGATCTCACGCGCGCCGCGCCCCGTATAGGGAGACCAGCGGCCCAAGCTTTGTGCGGCCAGCGCCAAGTCTGCCCCCAGCGCCTCGGCAGCGGCAAGTGCGCCCAGGCCGTTCATCGCGAAATGCTTGCCCACAGCCCCAACTTTGAACAGCAATGGCGCATCATGGGCGGTGGCCTGCACCACGGTGACTTCACGGCCCAGATCGACGGATTTCAGAACAAAATCAAAGCCGTGTTCGCCAAAGCCGATGTCGCGGCGTTTCATGTCATGGGCCTTGGCCTGCAGGATGGCAGCGGTCGAACAGTCGTTGTTCAGGATCGCGGTGCCGCCCGGTTCCAGCCCTTCGAGGATCGAGGCCTTTTCCACCGCGATCCCTTCGATGCTCTCGAACGCTTCGAGATGCGCGGCCGCCACGGTCGTGATCATCGCCACATGCGGGCGGGCGAGTTCTGCCAGTGGGGCGATTTCGCCGGGATGGTTCATGCCGATCTCGATCACCGCATATTCGGTGTCGGCAGGCATTCGCGCCAGTGTCAGCGGCACGCCCCAGTGGTTGTTGTAGCTGGCAACGGAGGCAT
Organism: uncultured Tateyamaria sp.; assembly: GCF_947503045.1. Classification (GTDB taxonomy): domain Bacteria; phylum Pseudomonadota; class Alphaproteobacteria; order Rhodobacterales; family Rhodobacteraceae; genus Tateyamaria. Next base: position 1,213,745 of record NZ_CANNCF010000001.1, on the reverse strand, counting down.
GGGTGCGCCCCTGATCGCTGAGTATGGCGCGCAGCATTTCCTTGGTCGAGGTTTTGCCGACCGAGCCTGTCACGGCGACCACGCGGGCCTCCGTGCGGGCGCGGGCAGCGGTGCCGAGCGCTTCGAGGCCTTTCAGAACGTCCTCGACGATCAACAGCGGGGCGCCCGAAGCGACGCCGTCGGGCAGGTGACTGACGAGGGCGGCGGCAGCGCCTTTTTCCAGTGCCTGCGCCACGAAATCATGCCCGTCACGCGCGGCTTGCAGGGCCACAAACAAATCGCCTGGTTCAATGGTGCGGGTGTCGATGGACACGCCGGTGGCGCTCCAGTCGGTGGTGGCGGTGCCCCCGGTTGCGGCAGCGGCGTCGGCGGCGGTCCACAGGCTCATGTCAGTTTTCCCTCCAATGCGGCCACAGCGACCGAGGCCTGTTCGGCATCGTCAAAGGGCAGGATGTCATCGCCGACGATCTGCCCGGCCTCGTGTCCCTTGCCTGCGATCAACAGCGCATCACCGGGCCCCAACGCGTCGACCGCGCGCAGGATGGCCTCGGCCCGGTCGCCGACTTCGTTGGCCTCGGGGCAGCCCTCCATCACCGCGGCGCGGATCGTTGCGGGGTCTTCTGTACGGGGGTTGTCGTCCGTCACAAACACAACGTCGGCGTGTTGTGCTGCCGCCTGCCCCATCAGGGGGCGTTTGCCCGCGTCCCGGTCGCCGCCTGCGCCGATCACGGCGATCAGTTTGCCCATTACATGCGGGCGCATCGCGGCAAGGGCCGTGGCCACCGCATCGGGCGTGTGGGCGTAGTCGACAAAGACCGCTGCGCCGTTTTCGCGGGTGGCGGCCAATTGCATGCGGCCCCGTACAGTGCCGAGATACGGCAGGGTTTCGAACACGGCCTGAGGGTCGGCCCCGCAGGCAATCACAAGGCCACAGGCCAGCATCACATTGTCAGCCTGAAAACCGCCGATTAGTGGCAGGCGCGCGGTGTAGGATTTACCCGCAAAATCAAGGCGTATGTCCTGCCCGGTGTTGTCAAAGCGCTGCGCGGACAGGTGCAGATCACCCCCGTCGCGGCCGACACTCAGCACAGTTTGCCCGCGTGCGCGGGCGATGGCGGCCATGTCCACGCCGCGCGGGTCGTCCATGTTGATCACGGCCACCCCGTCCTCTGGCAGGACGCGGGCAAAGAGGCCCGCCTTGGCATCGAAATAGGCCTCGAACGTGTGGTGATAATCGAGGTGATCCTGTGTGAAATTGGTGAACCCGGCGGCGGTCAGCGTCACACCATCTAGGCGGCGCTGGTCGAGACCGTGAGAGGACGCCTCCATCGCGCCATGGGTGATCCCGGCGGCGCGTGCCTCTGCGAGAGTGCGGTGCAGGGTGATGGGTTCGGGTGTGGTGTGGGCCAGCGGCGCGGTCCATGCGCCTTCAACCCCGGTGGTGCCGAGATTGACGGCAGCCAGCTCCAGTTCGATCCAGATCTGGCGGACAAAGGTCGCAACGGAGGTTTTGCCGTTGGTGCCTGTCACGGCCACCATCGTTTCCGGCTGCCCGCCGAACCAAAGGGCTGCGGTGCGGGCCAGTGTGGCGCGCGGATCGTCTGTCAGCACAAGTGCGATGCCATCGAGATGCGGGGCCGCGATCTCGGCCCCTGCCCGGTCGGTCAGCACGGCCACAGCGCCCATGCGCACGGCGTATTGAATGAACTCCGCCCCGTGCACCCGGCTGCCGGGCATGGCGGCGAACAGGGTGCCGTCCTGCACCTCGCGGCTGTCCACGGCCAGGCCGGTGATGTCGGGATTGGCCCCGCCCCGGGCGGTCAGGCCCAGAGATGAAAGTGGTCTTGCCTGCGCGCCCATCGGTTTGGCCTTTTGGCTCGGGTGCCGCGTGGCACCTCAGTTGCTGCTGGTGAGCGTTATATCAGTCAGTGATGTGGGTTCAACGGTTGGACGCAGGCCCAAAAGCGGAGCGATGCGCCCGATTATTTCGGCCGCGACAGGCACGGCTGTCCAGCCTGCGGTGCGGCGGGGCTTGTCGCCGGATGTCTCAACCGGTTCGTCCAGCGTCACAACCAGCACGTATTTGGGATCATGGGCGGGAAAGAGCGTGGCAAAGGTCGCGATAACCTTGTCCTCATAATAGCCGCCCGTGGGTTTGGGTTTGTCTGCCGTGCCGGTCTTGCCGCCTACTGCATAGCCGGGCACCTCGCCCATGCTGGCGGTGCCAGAGGTCACCACAGCGCGCAGCATGTCCCGTGCAGCGCGGGCCGCCTTGTCACTCATCACGCGCTCGCCCAGTTTGGGGCCGTGCTGTTTGAGGATGGTGGGGGCCACGACATAACCGCCATTGGCAATTGCCGCATAACCTGCAGCAAGATGCATCGGGGACGAGGACAGCCCGTGCCCATAGCTGACCGTGACCGCGCTGAGGTCGGTCCAGCGTTTGGGCAGCAGCGGCTTGCCGGTCGCGGCCTCGACAATCTCGAACGGCGTCGCCTCGAAAAAACCAAGGCGTTTCAGGAAGTCCTGCTGCCGCTTCACCCCGATCTGCAGCGCCATGCGCCCGGTGCCCCGGTTGGAGGATTTGACGATGATGTCGCTCACGCTCAGCTTGCCGTAATTCTTGTTGCGGAACTCGCCGATCGGAAAGCCGCCGACCCGCATCGGACCCTTGGTGTCGATGATTGTGCTGGGCGACACCAGGCCCAGATCGACTGCCTGTGCGGCGGTGAAAATCTTGAAGGTCGAGCCGAGTTCATACACCCCCTGCACCGAGCGGTTGAACAGCGGGCTGTCGGACTGATCGCCCGAGGTCGCAGGCCGGGGGCGGTTGTTGGGGTCAAAGTCAGGCAGCGAGACCACCGAGATCACCTCGCCCGTGTGCACATCCATCAGCACCGAGGTCGCGCCCTTGGCATTCATGATCTTCATGCCGCCATAAAGCACCCGTTCCGCCGCGGCCTGCACCGTAAGATCGAGCGAAAGCTGCAAGGGGCGCTGCCCGTTGGCCGGGTCACGCAGGTAGTCGTCGAATTGCTTTTCGACACCCGCCACGCCGATCACCTCGGCGGCGTGCACGCCTTCCTTGCCGAACGAGGCGCCTCCCATCACGTGGGCCGCAAGCGAGCCGTTGGGATAAAGGCGCATATCGCGCGGACCAAACAGCAGGCCCGGATCGCCGATTTCGTGCACGGCCTGCATCTGCTCGGGGCTGATTTTCTTGCGTACCCACAGGAACTTACGCTTGCCTGTGAAATCCTTGACCAGGTCCTTTTCCTCGAGATCAGGGAAGATCGCGGCAAGGCTTTTGGCAGCACCTTCCGGGTCGATCATATGTGGCGGTTGGGCATAAAGCGCGTGGGTCTCGAAATTTGTGGCGAGCAGCCTTCCATTACGGTCCACGATGTCGGCTCGGGCGGCGGAAATGGCCGCACCTTGCGCACTGGCGCGTGGTTCGACCGGGTCAGAGGTGGCCAGCATCCCCATGCGCACACCCACCACCATGAAGGCGCAGAAGAAAAACACGCCCAACACCAGCAGTCGCCCTTCCGCGCGCTGACGGGCAGAATCCCGCATTTCTTCATGGCGCATGGCGCGGTTTTCGCGCTCGATATCATCCGGGCTCTGCCCCGCCGCGCGGGCGGGCAGGATCCGGGCCAACGGGCGGAGCGGCGTTCGGGTCATTGCGTCTCCTCCGCCTGCGGCAGGGTGCCGGAGACATCCACGCTGTTGGTGATGTCAAGCAAGGGGGGGGCCGGATATGCGACCTCGTCCACGCGGCCAAACTGGTCGGGGCGGAAGGGCAAGAGGCCAAGGCGGTCAAAGTTGATATCCGCCAGATCGAGCAGCCGGTCAGGGCGGTTCAGATAGGCCCATTCGGCCTTGAGCACGGCAAGGCGCGCATGCGCTGTGCGGATGTCGCGGTGCAGCCGGTCGGTTTCAGAGAGCGAACTTTGCGTGGCATAGTTTTCGCGGTAGGCCCAAAAGGCAAGACCGATCACCGCCAGCGTGGTGAGCACATAAAGAACACTGCGCATCATAACATCCCTTTTACCTGCGGCATCCCGATGGATTTCGCGTCAATTGCACCAGCAGGCGCGTCCGTGCGGACCGCCACGCGCAGCTTGGCTGAGCGGCTGCGCGGGTTTGCCGCCAGTTCATCCGCGTCCGGGCCGATGGCCTTGCGGCTTTTGAGCGTGAACTGTGCGGCCTCTTGCGTGGTCTCCGGCGCGTAGCGATTGGCGTTGGCGGCCCGGCCCCCGCGTGCGGTGAGGAAGCGTTTGACCATGCGATCTTCGACCGAGTGAAAGGTGACGACCGCCAGCTTGCCACCGGGTTTCAGCGCGCGCTCTGCTGCCATAAGCCCTTGGTACAGCTCATCATATTCGTTGTTCACCGCGATCCGCAGCGCTTGAAAGCTGCGCGTGGCTGGATGTGACTGGCCCGGTTTGGGGCGCGGCAGGCACTTTTCGACGATTGCGGCGAGTTCCAACGTGGTGGTGATGGGACGCGCAGTGATGATGGCGCGCGCGATGCGGCGGCTGGCCCGCTCTTCGCCGTAGTGGAACAGGATGTCGGCCAAAACGCCCTCGTCCGCATCGTTCACGATGTCGGCGGCAGAGGGGCCCTCCTGGCTCATCCGCATGTCGAGCGGGCCGTCTTTTTGAAAGGAAAAGCCACGTGCGCTTTGATCAAGCTGCATGGAGCTGACACCAAGGTCGAGGACAACGCCGTCAAGGCCGGTTCCGTATTCATCCAGCCTGGAAAAAACGCCTGGCTGCATCTGAATGCGGTCGGCATATGCACCGGCCCAATTGGCAGCCATTTCGAAGGCAACAGGGTCACGATCCACCGCAATCACGCGATCAGCACCTGCCTCAAGCAACGCGCGGGTGTAACCGCCCGCACCAAAGGTGCCGTCCAGCCAAGTGCCTTCAATGGGCGCGCAATGGGACAGGATGGCGTCAATCAGGACTGGAATATGTGGCCCCCCAGACATCTCCTTATGCGTCCGTTCCAGCCGACATCTTATCCGAGGTCTCCGTCAAGATAGACCGACGGATCGACATCCGGGTCGTACCCGTCATCGTCAAGGGCGGCGATGCTGGCGTCATAAGCCTCAGGCTTCCAGATTTCGAATGTGTCACCGGAGGAGACAAAGCGGGCCATGCCCTCAAGCCCGATCTTGTCGCGCAGTTTGGCGGGCAGCACGATGCGCCCCGTGTCATCAACAACCGTCTCGATGGATTGGGCACTGTAAAGGCGTTCCATCGCCTTGCGTCGCGCCGATCCGCGGGGATGTTGGGAGATCTTGTCGTCCACCTCGTCCATGGCTTGAATGGTGAACCCTTCGAGATAGTCGCGGGTGTCCCCACCATAGACGATGATGATGCGGGGTGGCAGACCATCGGTCCAGTCGGGGTCGGCGGATTCGATAACACGGCGAAAAGAGGCCGGGATGGACACCCTGCCTTTTGCGTCCACCTTGTGGTCGCTTTCACCTCTGAACCTGCGTGCCACTGTTTTGGCCCGTCCCTTGCTACCGTTTCGCGCCCCAGCGCTCAAATCATTCCCCAGCCAATCGAATTATCCGCCCCTCTGGGGACAAGAGGTTCCATCCGCCCCTCTGGGGACAAAAGGTTCCATCCGCCCCTCTGGGGCGAGAAATGGAAACGGCGGGTTGATCTGCTGCCACTGATCAACCCGCCGCCCTCGTCCCGACTTGCGGGATGTCCAGCTGCGCGCGCCACCTGGGGGGATGTCTGCTCGCTCGCGCGCCGGATCTCTGGTCTGATGAAAGCGAGGTGCCTGTATGAAACCTGCTAGAGTTTATTGTTTGCTTGGGGTCGTTTGGTGCCCCGGGCTCGTTCTCATCCGATGCATTAGGGATGCCATGGGAATTGATGGGAAACAACAGTTTTTTACGGGTAAATGCCCTTAGACCTCGCAAACAGAGGGTCCAAAATACAGTACCGAGCGAGAGAAGCACGCCGCGCTGCGGATCATCATGTGGATCGACAGCAATCACACACTACATATTGTGTTGAATTGTGATCGAAATAAAAGTGCCATAAATTCCCAAAAAATGCAGGATTATGTCTCGGAGAACACCTATGTTCTATTTATGTTCCTGAATTTCAATCGAAAAAATCGATACCCTGTGCGCAAATTGATTCGAATCACGCGCAAAACCCAGCAATCGACCATGATTTCCCATGAGCAGACCCATGACATCCCATGCAGGTCCGGATCTTCTCTGTTTTCAAAAAATCCCGGGGGAGTCCGAAGGACGGGGCAGAGCCCCCTTCTCTATATAATGTCGTCGCGCAAGCGGCCGTTTGGAAACGGCTCAGGCCATCCCGCCCTTGATCAATCCTTCGGCGATGCGCGCAAAGGCCTGAGCCATCGGCCCGTCGCCCGCCGCCACCGGGGTGCCGCCATCGCCCGCCAACCGGGTCTCAAGATCGATCGGCAGCGCACCAAGCAGCGGCACGCCCATCTGCTTGGCCTCGGCCGCCACCCCGCCCTGCCCAAAGATCTCGTGCTCCGACCCGCAATCGGGGCAAACAAACATCGACATGTTCTCGATCAGCCCCAGCACCGGCGTTTTAAGCGTGGCAAACATGTCCAGCGCTTTGCGCGCATCGATCAGCGCCACGTCCTGGGGGGTGGACACAACAATGGCACCGCTCAACTCGGACTTGGTGCACAGGGTCAGTTGCACATCCCCCGTGCCTGGCGGCAGATCGACGACCAACACGTCCAGTTCACCCCACTCCACCTGCCCCAGCATTTGTTGCAGCGCGCCCATCAGCATCGGGCCGCGCCAGACCACGGCCTTGCCCTCTTCCATCATGAAGCCGATGGACATGAGCGTGACCCCATGCGCGCGCAGCGGAATGATCGTCTTGCCGTCAGGTGAAGCGGGGCGTTTGTTCACCCCCATCATGCGCGGCTGGCTGGGTCCGTATATATCTGCGTCCAGCAGGCCCACCTTGCGCCCCGCGCGCGCCAGCGCGACAGCAAGGTTCGAGGACACGGTGGATTTGCCCACCCCGCCCTTGCCCGAACCGATGGCAAGGATGCGTTGCACCCCGGCAGGCTTGGTCGGACCCTCTTGCGGTTTGGGATGACCCCCGATCTTGAGGCTCGGCGGCGCTGGCGGTTTTGGCGCAGGCCCATGGGCCGTCAGCGCCACGCGCACCTGTGTCACACCGGCAAGGCCAGACACGGCCGCCTCGGCCGCCGCCCGCAACGGCTCCATCCGCGCGGCGAGCTCGGGGCTGGGCGCTTCAATGATGAATTGCACCACATCACCCTGCACTTGTACCGCACGAATCAAATCGCGGCTCACCAGGTCGCCACCATCGGGCATTTCGATCCGGCGCAGGGCGGACAGGATTTCATCTTTGGTTATCGACATGGCGCGTTTCTCCGCTGAGGTGCTGCATTAACTGGCAGAATTCTGCGCGAGGGCAAGGGCTAGACAGTCCAACGGGCAAAAGAGCCAAATCCCTGTGCATAGTGCACGCAAATCAAGCGTCTACCCTATGCAATTGCTGCATGGCAGCATTGAACATGCGTCTATTGTGCATCTGCAGCATTGGCTTATGTTTGGATCAACACAAACGAGCAAGAGGCGAAGAACATGGCCTATTACAACGAATTAGCACAACGCAGCGACCTGGTCGAACGGACCCTGGCCACGCTTGCGCACTACTTTGAAGCCGCGGCAGCCCGTCATGCGACGCGCCGTGTCTACAAGACCACGCTGAGAGAACTGCAAGCTCTGTCCAACCGCGAACTGGCGGATCTGGGACTGCACCGCTCCGAACTCTCCCGCGTGGCATGGGAAGCGGCTTACGGCGTCAACGCCAACTGAGCCAACCGGATCAGATGTCCCTCTCCTCCTCCCTGGGGCATCTGAAATTAGCGGCGGCTCCTACCTCCTCCCAGGGGTCGCCGCGCCTTTTATTCCGCGCCTTACGGGGCGCCCCGAAACACCCCGCACCACATGGTGCGCGCAGATACACGGCCACGGTCTCCTCCCTGACCAAAGCGGTGTTGTCAGAGCGGCGGCTCCTACCTCCTCCCAGGGGTCGCCGTACTCTCCCTTCAGCACCCAGAACGGGTGCAACGCGATACATCACCTGACCGGTCCTCCTCCTCCCTGACGGGTCGGGTGGTGCAAATGACGCGGCGGCCCCTCCTCCCGGGGCCGTCGTGTTTGCGTTTTTGGAGGTGGGTGTGCGGCGGTAAGGATCGACTCGTCGCGATCACCTGCGTGAATGAAGCTGTTTCGCCCCATGGATCGACTGTGTGGCTGGTCGCTTTTCTTCGAAAAGCAACCCTTGCCACTCGTCGCATTCACCTTCGTGAAGGAAACCATTTCGCCCCATGGATCGACTGTATGGCTGGTCGCTTTTCTTCGAAAAGCAACCCTTGCCACTCGTCGCATTCACCTTCGTGAATGAAACCATTTCGCCCCATGGATCGACTGTGTGGCTGGTCGCTTTTCTTCGAAAAGCAACCCTTGCCACTCGTCGCATTCACCTTCGTGAATGCGACGGTCAAAACGGGATATCATCACAGCCTGAGATGAACCGCGACACGACCTTTTTCACGCCAGCCTTTTCAAAGTCGATCTCGAGCTTGTCGCCCTCGATCCCCACCACGGCACCATAGCCGAACTTCTGGTGAAACACCCGCTCGCCCATGGTGAAGCTGGACACCGCAGTGAGATCGATCACCGTGTTGCGGCTTTCCTTGGGTTGGGAAATGGGCCGTGTGCCCGCCCGGGCCTGCAGGCGCTTCCAGCCGGGGGAGTTGTAGACATTCGCCTCGGCCGCCGCCTTGTGCAGGTTGCTTTCCATCGTCGGGGCCGCCGCCCCGAACCCGCCGCCGTAAAGGCCCGGCGGTGTCAGCACGTCCACGTGGTCCTCTGGCAGTTCGTCGATGAACCGTGACGGCAAAGAGGATTGCCACTGTCCGAACACCCGCCGATTGGCGGCAAAGGAGATCGTGCAGACCTCTTCGGCGCGTGTGATGCCGACATAGGCCAGCCTGCGCTCTTCCTCCAACCCTTTGATCCCGCTTTCATCCATGGATCGCTGCGAGGGGAACAGCCCGTCTTCCCAGCCCGGCAGGAACACCATGGGAAATTCGAGGCCCTTGGCCGCATGCAGCGTCATGATCGACACCTTAGCCCCGCCATCATCCTGCTCGTTGTCCATGATCAGCGAGACATGTTCGAGGAAGCCCTGCAGGTTCTCGAACTGCTCCAGCGCCTTGACCAGTTCCTTGAGGTTTTCGAGCCGTCCGGGGGCTTCGGGTGTCTTTTCGTTCTGCCAGTGTGCGGTATAGCCCGACTCGTCCAGGATCACCTCGGCCAGTTCCACGTGACTGATCGGCGGCGGGCCATATTCCGTGCGCAAAGGCACCAGCCCCTCGTCGATCACGCTGTCATCCTCGACCACCTCGATGCGGGGGCCACGCAGCTTGCTGTTCCAGCGGGTGATGCCATCGACCAGCGCGCGCAGCTCGGTGCCGCCTTTGCCCTTGATCAGCCCCTGTTCGACCGCGATGCGCGCGCCTTCAACGAGGCTGACGCCATTGGCCCGCGCGGCGACCTGAATGGTTTGCTGTGCCTTGTCGCCCAGCCCCCGTTTGGGCGTGTTCACGATCCGCTCGAATGCCAAATCGTCCTCGGGGCTGACGACGACGCGGAAATAGGCCATGGCGTCGCGGATTTCGAGCCGTTCATAAAACCGTGGCCCGCCGATCACGCGATAGGGCAGACCGATGGTCAGAAACCGGTCCTCAAAGGCGCGCATCTGGTGGCTGGCGCGCACTAGGATCGCCATCTCGTCCAGTGACATAGGGTCCATGCCGCGCGTGCCGCGTTGGGCGGCCTCAACCTCGTCCCCGATCCAGCGAGCCTCTTCCTCGCCGTCCCAGTGGCCGATCAGGCGGACCTTTTCGCCGTCATCCTTGTCGGTCCACAGCGTCTTGCCCAGCCGATCCTGATTGCCGGCGATCACACCGGATGCCGCGCCCAGAATATGCGGGGTCGAGCGGTAGTTCTGTTCCAACCGCACCACATGGGCACCCGGAAAATCCTTTTCAAACCGCAGGATATTGCCCACCTCAGCCCCGCGCCAGCCATAGATCGACTGGTCGTCATCGCCCACGCAGCAGATGTTGCGGTGCCCCTGCGCCAACAGCCGCAGCCACAGGTACTGAGCGACGTTCGTGTCCTGATATTCGTCAACGAGAATGAATTTGAACCAGCGCTGGTACTGGGCCAGCACGTCCTCATGGGTCTGAAAGATCGTGACCATGTGCAACAGCAGGTCACCAAAATCGCAGGCGTTCAGTTCCTTAAGGCGGGTCTGGTATTGCTCATAAAGCTCGACGCCCATGTGATTGTAGGCCCCACCATCCGAGGCGGGCACCTTGTCCGGTGTCAGGGCGCGGTTTTTCCAGCCGTCGATGATGTTGGCGAGCATGCGCGCAGGCCAGCGTTTGTCGTCGATATTGGCAGCGCGGATCAGCTGTTTCAGCAAGCGTATCTGGTCGTCGGTGTCCAGAATGGTGAAGTTGGATTTCAGTCCGGCCAGTTCCGCATGACGGCGCAAGAGCTTGACACAGATTGAATGGAAGGTACCCAGCCATGGCACACCTTCAATCTGCCCGCCCAGCATCGATCCCACACGGTTTTTCATCTCGCGTGCGGCCTTGTTGGTGAAGGTCACGGCAAGGATTTCATTGGGCCGCGCCCGCCCGGTGTTCAGCAGATGCACGATCCGCGCGGTCAGCGCGCGGGTTTTGCCTGTCCCTGCCCCGGCCAGCATCAGTACCGGGCCATCAGCCTTTTCCACCGCCTCGCGTTGGGCCGGGTTCAGCCCGTCCAGATAGGGCTGCGGACGCGCGGCCATAGCGCGCGCGGACAGGGAGGCGCCCTCGAATGCGTCGAATTCATCGAAACTGCTCATGGGCGACAAACTAAACCGGACGCGGCAAAAGGGAAAGACGCATGTTCACGCGATGTTCCGCATCTCGGTTTTCCAGATTACCGAGGGCTGGCCGCTGCTCCGAAAGGCAATGGCGATGCACTCGATTTCAACGCCTTGCCGCTCCTGCCTGAACCGGACATAAACCCGCGCATGGACCTCGACTCTCGCTTTCCGGCCCCCAGTGACCTGCGCGACCGCGCCAAAAAACGTATCCCCAAATTCGTTTGGGAGTATCTCGACTCGGGCACCGGGGTCGAGGTGACGCGCCACCGCAACCGGATCGCGCTGGATCGCGTTGGGTTGATGCCCTCGGTCTTGCATGGCGAGTTCGAGCCGGACCTGACCACCCCCCTGTTCGGCGCAGAGATGCCCCTGCCTTTTGGCATCGCACCGGTGGGCATGTCGGGTCTGATGTGGCCAAATGCCGAGCGTTTGCTGGCCCGCGCCGCCGCGCAACTTGGCATTCCCTACACGATTTCGACGGTGGCCTCGCAATCGCCCGAGGATGTGGCCCCTGATCTGGGCACACATGGCTGGTTTCAGATGTATCCGCCTCGGGATGAAGAGATCCGGCGCGACATGCTGGACCGTGCCCGCAAGGCCGGGTTCAAGACGCTTGTGTTGACGGTGGATGTGCCGGTGGCCTCGCGCCGGGAACGCCAGACCCGCTCGGGCCTGACCAACCCGCCCCGCCTGACCCCGCGCCTGCTGGCGCAGGTGGCGATGCGCCCCAGATGGGCGCTGGGGATGGCGCAACAGGGCATGCCGCATATGCGGATGCTTGATGCCTATGCAAATGCCGCCACGGACAACCTGCCGGTCACCGCCCATGTCGGGTATTTGCTGCGCACCTCGCCCGATTGGGATTACGTCAAATGGCTGCGCGATGCGTGGGAGGGACCGTTTGTGGTCAAGGGCATCCTGCGTGCCAACGATGCCGAACGGCTGCAAGGGTTGGGTGCAGATGCGATTTGGGTCTCGAACCACGCAGGTCGCCAGTTCGACGCCGCCCCCGCCAGTATCGAAGTGCTGCCCGCCATTCGCGCGGCCACCACGCTGCCGCTGATCTTTGATTCCGGGATCGAGGGGGGCCTCGATATTCTACGGGCCATGGCCTCGGGGGCGGATTTCGTGATGCTGGGGCGGGCGTGGCACTATGCGCTGGGGGCGTTGGGTGCGGAAGGTCCTGCCCATCTGGCCCATATCCTCAAGGCCGATCTGATTTCGAACATGGGCCAGCTGGGCGCGCGCAACTTGCGCAATCTGCCCGAACCGTTTGTCCTGACCTAGGGCGTCCAGGTCAGGAAATTGCGGATCATGCGCAGCCCGATATCCTGGCTTTTTTCCGGGTGGAACTGCATGCCCAGCATCGTGCCCGTGCCTATAACAGCCGTCACATCGCCGCCATAGTCCACATGGGCCAGACGCAAGGCCGGATCGGCGACCTCGAAATGATAGGAGTGCACGAAATAGGTGTGATCACCCGTTTTTATGCCGTCAAAGACCGGGTGGGCGGCATCGAGCACAAGGTCGTTCCAGCCCATATGCGGCACTTTCAGCGCCGGATCGGTGGGCGCAATGGGCACCACCTCGCCCCCAACCCAATTGAGCCCGGGCGTGTCGGTATATTCCCGCCCCACACTGGCCATCAGTTGCATACCGACGCAGATGCCCAGAAAGGGGCGGCCCTTGATCTCGACCGCTTCGACCAGTGCATCATAGAGCCCGCCAGTGCCACGCAACGCCGCCGCGCAGGCTGGAAAGGCGCCATCGCCGGGCAGCACAACCCTGTCCGCGCGGGCAACAACATCCGCGTCCGACGTGACCACAACCGCGCCCGAACCCAGATCGGCGGCCATCTTCTGAAAGGCTTTTTCCGCTGAGTGCAGGTTGCCGCTTTCGTAGTCGATCAGGGCCGTGAGGCTCATAGGGCGCCCTTGGTCGAGGGGATGGCGTCGGCCACGCGCGCGTCCACTTCAAGCGCGACACGCAAGGACCGTGCGACAGCCTTGAAGGCCGCCTCGGCGATATGGTGGCTGTTGAGACCATGCAGCATGTCCACGTGCAGCGTGATGCCGCCGTGGGTCGACAGGGCCTGAAAGAACTCGCGCACCAGTTCGGTATCAAACGTCCCGATCTTGGGCGTGGGCAGATCGACGTTCCAGACAAGGAACGGGCGGCCCGAAAGATCGAGGGCGGCGCGCACCAGCGCGTCATCCATAGGCAACAGGCAGGACCCGTAGCGCTGGATGCCCTTCTTGTCACCGACCGCCTTGGTCAACGCCTGCCCAATGGCAATGCCCACATCCTCGACCGTGTGGTGATCGTCGATATGCAGATCGCCCGAGCACCGCACCGTCATGTCGATCAGTGCGTGGCGGGCCAGCTGGTCCAGCATGTGATCAAAGAACCCGACACCGGTCTGGTTGTCGTAGACACCCGTGCCATCAAGTTTCAGCTTGACCGAAATATCGGTCTCGGCGGTGGTGCGGGTCAGGGTCGCGCGGCGCATGGTTTCCCTTTCGAGAGGTCACTTCGCGCTCTCTATAGGCGGGTGGGCCCTGCGCGCCAAGTCCCGCAGCCCCCCCTTGTGCAGGGCGGGCCGGACATGTCACTAAAACGGCACCACATCCTCGTGAAAGGGCCGATGCCACATGTCGACATGCGTCTTTATCCAGATCCGCTGCCGCCCCGGTTCCACCTACAGGGTCGCCGAAGACATTGCCCTGCGCGAAATCCACTCGGAGCTTTATTCCACATCCGGCGAATACGACCTCTTGATGAAGCTCTATGTGCCGGCCAAGGAAGATGTCGGCAAGTTCATCAACGAACATCTCTTGGACATCGAAGGGATCGAGCGATCGATGACCACAATGACCTTCAAGGTGTTCTGAGCACCACTCCGGCCGTCCCGTCCCGGCTCACCCAGCGTTCCTGACCACTTCGAGCGAATCCCAGCCGTCTGCCGTCGCGCCCGCACCGGTAATCAGGAAGCCAAGCGCGTCGCCGCTGGTGGACAACCCAATTCCCGCATTGACTGCAAAAAGGGATGCATTCACTGCCACCGTCACGACCTGCTGGAACTTGTCTATTGCAATCGCCGGATTGTTTTGTGCGGCGCCCAGTTTTTCCACGACCGTCATGCCGCGCTTCAACTGCGCTTCGATCTCTGTCAGTTTTTTGTTCTCGGCCGCGATGTCATTGAGGCCCGCCGTGATCTTGGGCCGGATCGCATCGATCTCCTTTTTCATCCGAGTCAGTTCCTGGACCGTTTGCGCTGACCAGCTGTCGGAATTGGCGATCCCCTTCTGGATCGAGTCTTTCACCTGTGTGTCCAGGCGGGCCACATGGTCGATCAGCGGATTGAGAGAGCCCAGCACGTCATCCAACCCCCGTTCTGCCTTGGCGCGGCGCGCCTCAAGGGTTGGCAAGTCACTGCTGAGCGAATTGAGCGAGCCGGCAAACCCTGTCCCGGTCAGGGCGTTGACCAGCGCGCGGCCGACTTCGCCTGCCTTATCGCCGGCGGAAATATCCTGCTTTGTTTCGGCCTCTTCCTTGGCTTCCAGAAAAGCCTTGTTCAGGCGGGTGCCTGTAGCTTCTGCCTGTTTGGCCGCGTCGGCCAGGTCGTTGTAGTAGACGCGGTAGGTTTCGGCCCCCGCCGCCACGGCGCGCAAGAGCGAGATGGCCGCAGGCGCCAGTGTCACCGGGTTGCCCATGGACGTCGCAATACCGCCGACGGCCGCCGCACCGCCCACAACGGGCATCGCGGTGGCGATGAACTTCTTTTTCTTCAGGCCTTTGGTCACCTCGTAGCGTTTGCAGAACGCATCCCAGAATTTTTCGGCCACGGCTTCGGCGTCGACGTCAAAGGCTTCGATCAGCGGTGGGATCGCTGCGATATTCGTCGGCGTCGGATTCTGCAGCAGATGGGCGATTTCTGCCATTTTCGGATCAAACTCCTTGTTCACGGCATCAATCATTTTCTGTGCAAATGGCGCGGCATTGCGCTTGCGCAGGGTGCGCATGAACAGCGTCGGCACTGTCATGGTATACGGTTTGTCCGCGTTGCCGATCTGGTCCAGCGTCGCTTTTGGGACTGCGTCTTTGAGCGATGCGGCAAAGGACCTCGACCAGATCACAATCTCCCCGCCGTCATCTTCTATCTCGTCTTCGGCATCCTGCATTTCGTCGACTGCGTTGGCCGCGACTTCGCCGGAGTCGGCACCATCGGCACCGTCAACATTTTCAGCCGCCAGTTTGATCGACGGCTTTTCCTTGATCTTCGAGAAATAGGGCTTGAGCGTCGTTTCCTTGAAACCCGCGGCCCAGTAGCTGCAGGAAAACTCGGTCTGCCCGGCATCATTGATCGTGATCATGCCATGGGCCAGCAACTTGCCGGATTTCTTGACTGTGGACACCAGGGCGCTTCCCGCCTTGGACTTGTGCGCAACAATAACAATCGGTGCTTTCTTGTCGCCCTCGGCGGCAGCAAACCCAAAGCTTTTGCCCGAGGCCTTGCGCAATGCGGCCACAATACTCTCAAAACTGTCCATCAAAATCCCTCAAACTTTAAACCACTCTGTCCTGTCGACGGCTTCGCGCGCCGACACAGAATGTCTGGAGCATGCTGTGCCGGATGGACCTTGGCAACAACTCTTGTGTTCCGGTAGATGGGAATTCAGGCACGTGGGTTTTTAGGATTTGGCGGGCCTTAGGCCTGTGATGCCCTGTCGGTCATGCGCATCGCGGACGTGCGCCGCAACACCCAGGCGGCCAGTGATTTGAGGCCGATGCCGGTGCGGAATTCGAATTCTTCGAAATGAAATCGCCGTGCCGAGACGCCGTATTTGCCCAGCCCACTTTGCAAGGCTTTGCGCAAGGCGACGGGGCCGCAAAACGACAGCTTCACGCCAGACAGATTGCCCTGTACCCGCTCGGCGATGACATTGGCGGACAAGCGTTGCCCCTCGTGGGGCGCAATCAGGTGCAGGGTTAGGTTGGGTTTGGCTTTTGCAATCTCTTCCAGCTCGACGAGGTGCGGCGCGGTACTGCGTGATTTTACACAGAAAAAGAGGTCAACCGGGCCTGCATCGGCAGGCAGCGCTTGGGCCCATGCAAGGAAGGGCGTGATGCCGATGCCCCCGGCGACCCAGACTTCGGGCCCCTTGCCCGACAGGCGAAAGCGGCCAAAGGGACCCTGGATGCGCACGGTCTGACCGGGTGCAATCGCCCTTGTCAAATCATCGGTAAAATCGCCCAGCGCCTTGATGGTGACACGCAACTTACCATCCGCACCGATACTGGAAAAGCTGAACGGGTGCGGCTCATTCATCTCTGCACCGACAAATCGGAAGACCCCGAATTGACCGGGCTGTGCGCGCAGCGCCCTGCCCTCGGGCTGCATCGTGATGGCGGTCGCGCCACCTGTCTCTTCGATCGAGGCGATCTTGTAGCCATGGCTGGGGCGCATGGTTTCGGGCAATAACATCCACGCATAGGCGGCCAGTCCAAGCACACAAAACAAGCCGGTGTAGACCCCGGCAGGATCGGTCATCGCAAAGGGTTTCATGATGAAGAAAAAGTGCAACGCGCCTGCGGCAAACATGGCCCCCATGGCTTTGTGCGTCCATTTCCAAAGGTGATAGGGAATGAAGGTTGCAACAGAAATCACCACCAGAATGAGCAGGCCATAAAGGCTGAATTCGCCGAGGGTCTCGGCAAGGTCATTGAGCGCGGTTTCCCGCCTCAGGCCGCGCATTTCGGCGTCAATCGTGTCGTGCAAAAGGATGGCCACCATGGCGCTGATCCCGGTCCATTTGTGAAGGACATAGACCCGGTCCAGCCCGCCAAAGATCGCCTCGATCCCGCGCAGGCGTGTGGACAGGATTTGCCCCCATGCCATGAGGATCAGCGCGGCCAGTCCCAGATATTGCGATGACAGCGCGATCTGGTCGGTGACATTGGCAAGCGCGAACAACTGGTAGGCGGGGAACAGAGTGGTCGCGATAATCAGTATGAGGCCAAGCGGGTTCATGCGGGGTCCTTATGGTGGAGTGTGCGGTGCGGGTGTGGTTGTGTCGGGTCGCGCCGCGATCAGTCGTCGTCCCCGGTGGTCTCGTGGATGGAAAGGATGCGGCCACTGTCAAAGGCGACGTCGATGTCGAACGTCCGTCCTGCCCGCCTTGCGTCGACTTCGACTGCGCCGTCCTCGATCTCGATCTCGGTCGCGACAAAGCCTTGCGCGGCGAGCGCGGTCCAGATTGCCGCTGTCTTTGCGCCGTTTGCAGTAGTGAGGTCGAGATGGGCGAGAGCGCCTGCGGGGATCAGAAGCGTGGCCAACAGGATGGATTTTATGTCTTTGATCATGGTGCCGTCCCTTTTCGGATCAGAATTCTCCGCAATGCTGCGGTTGCGCTGATCTGGGGACGTTTGTCCGGTGCTTGAATTGCACTTTTGGAGGATACTGTGCGGCCTAGGCCGAAGGTTTAGGTCTTTTTTTAGTGGAAATTCTCGCTGGCGTGATAGCGGCACGCATGAGGATAAGGATGAGGGCGTAGCGCTCTGTTAATCAGTGGTTTTATTGGATTGCTGAAAAACCAATGGCACCGATCCAAAGGCAACGAAATAGGACCGCAATATGCGCCCAACACCCTTTACGGCGCGCTCTGCAACAGCTCCATCGCCAGCACTTGATCGACGCACAGGTGGGTCACAAGGTCGCCACGCAGCGAGGCCAGCGTCGCCTCGGTCCGGTTCGCACCGCACACCACCAACAGCTTTTTCTTGGGCTTACGCAGGTTGGCAAGGTTGGCTGCGATTACGCGGTCGTCGGGGGCGGTTTCGATGCCCTGCCCGTCTGCGTCGATGAACCGGCAGCAAATGATGCCCTTGGCCCCCAGTTTGCGCGCGGCCTGCAATTCCTGGGTGGTCGCCATGCCAGCCACCTTGAGATGCGTGTCAGGCGATACGTTCCCGACGGAGGCGACGATCATGTCCAGATCATCCAGCCGCGAGAGTTGTTCGCGGATTGTGGGCTCGTTCCGAAACACCTCGGCCAGTTCCGGTGAGGCGACAACCCCCGGCGCATGCAAGGTATAGCATTCGGCCCCGATCTTGCCCGCAATCTGGATGGCGCAGTTTTCTGAGGTCGGCACCCGCACCGAATTCATCGAGCCAATCAGTTGGCAGACCTGCACCCTTTCGGTGGATGAGGGTGCCATGACATCCGACACGGCCATGATCGTCTCGCCCCATGCGACACCCACACGGTCACCGGGGGCGACAATATCGAGAAATGCGGCCGCACCCACGCGACTGACATGCGCCAAAAGGCCCGCGCGATCCTGCACGCTGTCTCGGTTGTCAGCGGTCGCGATATAGACATCCTGCAGCCCGAACTTGTCGCGCAAATCCCGCGCGAGGTTGGACGACGACAGATGTTTGCCATCCACCCGTATCTCGACAATCCCGCGTTCGCGGCTTTCGCGCAGCAGGTTGACGATGGTCGCGCGCGACACCTGCATCCGCTTGGCGATCTCGCTTTGCGTCAGCCCCTCGCCATAATAAAGCAAAGCAATATTGGCGAGCAGCGCCTCTTTGTCTTCGCGGTTGCGGTTGGGCTGGGTGATCTGGACCATAGATTACTCTTTGACCTGCTTTTGCCCCGCCTGACCATAGTTTTTGTTGAACCAATTGTAACAGCGATCAATTTCCGACTGAGGCAGCTCATCCACAGGGCCGTGCAGCAGGGCCAGATGGGTCGTCATGGCGGCTTCTTCGAGATACATCGCGATGGATGTGGCCTGGGTTGCGGATTTGCCCATGGTAAAGACACCGTGGGCTTTGACCAGCACCGCCCAGCCGCCTGCGGCCGCCTCGATAATGGCCGCCCCTGTGTCGACCTCGCCGGGGGTTGCATAGCGCGAACAGGGCACGTCGCGCCCCAGCATATGGGTGATCGGGGTCGTCACTGCCGGGATGCGCGCGCCGCGCGCTGCAAAGCTGCTGGCATAGGGCGAATGGGTGTGAGTAATCCCAAACACATCCGACCGGTGGCGGTAGATATAGAGGTGAATGCCGGTATCGACCGAGGGCTTCATCTCTCCCTCAATCACAGTTCCCTCCAGATCGACAACCACCATCTTCTCCGGCGTCAGCTTGCTGAATTTGACGCCCGAAGGTTTGATCACCACCAGCCCCGTCTCGGGATCGCGCCCGGACACGTTTCCGCCCGAGCCGACAACGAGGCCGTTGGCGGGCAGTTCGTGGTTTTGTTCGCAAACCTCAGCTTTCAGTGCTTCCAGCATCTATAGGCCCTCCGGCAGACCATGGGGGTAGACCACGATTTTCAGCGACTTTTCCGCTTCGACCAGCATTTTGAAGGCGGCAGCGCTGTCCTTGATGTCAAAGTGGTGCGTCACGGCGCGCTTGGCGTCGATGCGGCCCGCATCGAGCAGGCGGAAATAGCTATACGTGTCGGTGTGATCAGATGAGTATTTGGATGTCACAGTGATCTCGTCGAAATAGGCCTTGTTGCCGTCGCGGGTCCACTCTTCACCCGGCGCCAAGGGGGCGCCCAGATGCAAGGTCCCGCCAACTTCGACCAAGGCCTCGGCCTGCGCCCAAGCGGAGGCGAAGGGTGCGATAACGATGACCGTATCGGCGAGGCGACCGTTGTTCAGCGCTCGCATGGCCGCAATCGCGTCTTCGGATTTGGGGTTGATCGTATGCGTCGCCCCCAACCCGCGCGCCTGTTCCAGACGCCAGTCGGAAAAGTCCAGCGCCACCACTTTGCCCGCGCCAAACAGCGGCGCCATATGGACAAAGCCCTGCCCCATGAACCCCGCCCCCACCACCGCGACCGTGTCGCCGGGCTGGATGTTGCAATGCTTGAGCCCGCCGACTACGCAAGACCACGGTTCGATCGTGATCGCCTCGATATTCGAGATGTGAACGGGGATGCGGTGGGTGTCCATGGCAAGGTGCTGCCCGGTCACACGGTAGTATTCGCAGACCCCGCCGGGATCGAGCTTCATACTGCTGTAAAACGGATCGCGCGTGAACTTGCCCCGCAGCGATAAATGCGAGTTCACGCGGCCCACATGGTGGTTCACGAACAGTCGCTCGCCAATTTTGTAGTCCGTTACGTTGGCCCCAACCTCGACCACTTCGCCCACAGGCTCATGACCCAGCACCTTGGGCTCAGCCTTTTTGTACCAGGCCATGGTTTCGCCACCGCACAGGCCGCAGGCAAGGGTCTTGAGCAGGATGTCGTCCGGCCCGATCTCGGGGATTGGGCGCTGTTCGATGCGAATGTCATCCAGCGCGTGATACACCGCTGCGGTCATCATGTTGCTCATGGTGGTCAGCTCCTCATGGCGGACCAGATGGGCTGGCTGGCGTCGATTGCCATCAGATAGGTCTCGAATATGTTGGAATAGATCGCGTGGGCGGCCGGGTCCGGGGTGAAGGTGTCAAATCCCTCGTCGCGCGCGCCGTTCAGCGGATCACATAGTCCTGCAGCAGCCCCGCCAAGCAGGGCCGCCCCCCACAGTCCGTGATCTTCGGAGGCATTGGCAAGGATCGTGACGCCAAGGATGTCCGCCACAATCTGGCACCATAATGTATTGCGCGCACCGCCCCCGGTCAGCACCACACGTTCGGGCGCAGGCGCGCCGCTGGCCTGCAGGCAGTGGCGTAGGCTGAACCCGGTGCCCTCCATCACCGCGCGGGCAAGGTCGGCCTTGGTGGTGCTGATGCGCAACCCGTGAAAGGACCCCGCCGCCTCGGGCGCGACAAAGGGCGCGCGTTCGCCGGTCAGGAACGGCAGGAACAGCACACCATTGGCGCCGGGCGGTACGTGCTGTGCGGCCTCGTTGATCTTGGCGCTGATTTCGCCTGCATCCGCGCCGCCAAAGCTGTTGGGATGCAGGGCAGCGAACCAGTCAAAGGCCGAGGCCCCGGTTTGCGGGGCCAGAACCCGGATCCAGTCCGCGCTGAGCGGGTGGTGCACGGTTGCGGCCAGCGGCGGCGTGGTGAACGGTTCGGGCGGGGCCACATAGGACAACACGGCCGTGGTGCCGAGGATCAGGCACATGTCGCCAGGCGCGTTGAGGCCAGCACCCGCCATCATCGCCGCCAAGTCCAGCGTGCCGCGCGCCACGGGCACAGGGCCAAATCCGAGGTCCGCATCGAGAGGGCCTGCAGGGTCGCTGGCCCTGCTGGGCTGGACCAACTTGCCCGACATGTCCGGCAGACCCAGAGCGGAAAAGATCTCGGGCGCGTAGCTGCCCGTGTCCAAATCAAGAAAGGGAATTGTCGCGTCGCTGAAATCACTGCCAAGCGTGCCGGTGAGGTTGTAGACGATCCAGTCCTTGGCAAAGAGGATATGAGCGATGCGCTCAAACACCGTCGGTTCATTGTCCTGCACCCAGCGCAGCGCGGCCCCGGCAGTGCCCGGCCAGATTGCAGTGCGGCAATGGCGGCTGATCGCATCGGCAGTGCCGTCTGTCGCCCAGTCGCTGACCTCATCGCTGGCCCGCGCGTCGTTCCACAGGATCGCATTGCGCAAGGGCTGTTTATCCGCGTCCAGCATCCACAACCCGTCGCCCTGCCCGCACACCCCGATCCCGGCAACGCGGCCGGTATCGATTTGACCCGCGATGTCGCGCAGACATGCGATGACGGCCTGCCAGATGTCCTGCATGGCGATTTCGGAAAACCGGGGTTCGGGCCGCAGCACGTTCAGCGACTGCCGCGCGCCTGCAACCGGTGTCCCTGTCAGGGTAAAGGCCGCTGCCTTGACGGCTGTTGTACCTGCATCGATGCCAATCAAAAGCCGTTCTGACACCCAGATCCCCCTCATCAATAAATTTGACACATGACATATAAATTGTCACATGTTAACCCTGATCTCGCTTACGATCCGAAACGGACAGCGAAGAATATGAGCGCTTTGACCCTTGATAATCAGGGCATGCCCAGGGAGGAAATCATGAATTACACCACGAAACTACTGGCCGCGTTGGCGATGTCTGTATCTGTTGCTGGCATGGCCGCAGCGGATGGCCACGCCAACCTCGAAGGCAAGACCATCGGCGTTGCGGTTGTCGGCACACAGCACTTTTGGGATCGCGAGGCCTTTAACGGCGCGGTCGACACGGTCAAAGAACTGGGCGGCACCGTGGTGCCGGTCGATGGCGGTCGCGACAATCAGGTCCATGCGGACAACCATGACATTCTGCTCAATCAGGGTGTGGATGCGGTGATTTCGATCCTTGGCGACGGTGCAGTTGAGCCGAAATTCGAAGCCCTTAAGAACGCGGGCATTCCGGTCTTTACCGTGGACCACCAGTCGCCCCATGCGGTGAACAATACAACGTCGGACAACTACTATATGGGCACCACGATTGGCCGTTATATGGCGGATGCGATCGGCGGCGAAGGCAAGGTTGCGGTGTTCAACGCCTTTGAAGGTGCGCTGCGCATTTGCGGCATCCGCACAGGCCTGTGGAAATACGTGCTGCAGGACTATCCGGGCATCGAAATCATCCAACCCGAACTGGCCGAGGAATTTGCCAACGCGCCCGAGGATGCGCGCAAGAAAACCCTCGATCTGCTCAGCCAGTATCCCGAAGGGACGCTGGATGCGATCCATGTCGGGTGCTGGGACCAACCGGCCATCGGCATTGTGCAGGCGCTTGAAGAAGCCGGGCGGACAGATGTGCTGGTCACAGCCCTTGATGGCGGCCCCGACACGCTCGAAATCATGGCCGAGGACGGCTCGCCCTTCGTGGCCAATGTCGCACAGCAACCCAACCTGATCGGCTCGACGGCCGCACGTAACGTTGCCGCTCATTTTGCGGGCGAGACGTTGCTGCCGCAGACCTTTGTGGATGTGTTCCCGGTCAATGGGCAGGCCGAGGCCAAAGCCGCCTATAAAGAGCTTGGATACGGCTCGCTGGACTGATCCTTCCCTGAAAGGGCGCGCCTTGACGCGGCGTGCCCTTTCCGACGACCTTCCTCAGACCATGACAACGGAAAGACCTGCTGTGGCGCACGCCCTTTTGCAGATGCACGACATAACCAAGTCGTTTCCCGGTGTGCTTGCGCTGGACAAGGTCGCGCTGAGCGTGCGCGCCGGAGAGATCCACGGCCTTGTGGGTGAAAACGGCGCTGGCAAGTCGACCATCATCAAGGTGCTGGCGGGGGTCTACAAGGCCGATGGCGGCTCTGTTGCGATGGACGGCGAGACGCTGGGTGACGTCAATCCCCGCACCATCCATGCCGCGGGCGTGCGGTTCATCCATCAGGAACTGCATCTGGTGCAGCACTTTACCGTCACCGAATCCGTGTTCATGGGGCAGGAACTGTCCGGCCCCACAGGTCTGCGCCGCCGCGAGATGACGCGCCGGGCCGAGGCGTTCTTTCGCGAGGCCTTGGGGACGGAATTGCAGGGCAGCACTCTGATCCGCGACCTTGGTATCGCAGAGCGCAAACTGGTACAGATCGCGCGCGCCCTGATTGACGGGGCGGCCAAGCTGGTGGTGTTTGATGAGCCAACCGCGCCCCTCTCCAGCGGCGAGACGAAGAAACTGTTTGCGGCCATCAAGCGACTGAAAGAACGCGGGATCGCGATGATCTATGTCTCTCACTATCTCGCTGAAATCACTGATATTTGCGACCGAGTGACCGTGCTGCGCAATGGCCGCAACGTTGCCGTGTTCGACGACATCCTGCCAGACAGCGCCGATGCGATGATCACCGCGATGGTGGGCCGAGAGCTGGATGCGCTGTTTCCCTCCTCAAATCATGCAGCCGCAGCCCAGATGCTGCAGGTCACTGGCCTTGCCCATGAGGCGTTCAGTGATGTGAGCTTTGAGGTCCGCGCCGGTGAGATCGTCGGCATTGCAGGGCTGATCGGATCGGGGCGCGAAGAGTTGGTGGACACGCTTTATGGTCTCAGAAAACCAAGTGCCGGGTCGGTGGTATTTGACGGCGCCCCCCGCACCTTCAAGGCCCCCCGCGATGCGGTCGCTGCAGGCATGGTGCTGGTCCCACGTGATCGCCGCCATGACGGGCTGGTTCTGGACATGACTGTCAGCGACAACGTGAACCTTGCCTCTCTCGATGACATTTCGACCGCGTTGATCGAACGGCGCAAGGCTGGCGCGGAGAAGGCGGCTGGGGTGACCGCGCAACTGGATATCCGCCCGCCCAACCCCGCAGCCGTCGCCCGCAACCTCAGTGGCGGCAATCAGCAAAAGGTGGTTCTGGGCCGCTGGCTGACACGTGGCGCCAAACTGTTCATTCTGGATGAACCGACCGTGGGTGTGGATGTCGGGGCCAAGGTCGAAATCTACACTTTGGTTGAGCAATTGGCGGCGGATGGCGCGGCGGTGATCGTGTCGTCTTCGGACCCGGCGGAATTGGTGGGGCTGTGTGATCGCGTCCTTGTCATGCTGCGCGGCGAAATCGTGGCCGAGGTGCAGGCAGACATGTTGGGCATCGATCATCTGGTGGCGCTGACAACGGGTGGCCAGGCGGCATGACGGCCGCGGCCTCCCCCCTACGCCGCGTGCTTGATGCGTTGCCAATCACCGTGTTTGTGCTGCTGTTCATCTATCTGAGCGTGAATTCCAACTCCTTCCTCAGCCTGCCAACGCTTGAGCTGATCCTGAAACAGGCGGTGCCCACAGTTCTGGTCAGTCTTGGCCTGGCCACTGTCATCATCGCCGGGGGCGATGACGTAGTGTCGGGTGGCATTGATCTGTCGATCCCGGCCACGGCGATCATCTGTGCGGCCATCGTCGCGGATCAACTCACCAACCGTGAGGCCACCCTGATCTGGGGGCTGGTGCTGGCCTTTGGTGCGGCGGGGGTTATTGGAGTGGTCAATGCGGGCCTTGTGGTCTGGGTTCGCATGACGCCGCTTTTGGCGACGCTGGCCACCTCGGTGGCGGTGGTGGGGGTGACCAAGGTCATCACCGAAAGCCGTCGCATCGGGGTCACGGACCCGACAATTGTCTTTATCCGCGACGGGCAGATTGCTGGTATTGCCGCAGGCGTTGTGCTGACAGCCATTGTTGCGCTGGCCTTCTGGCATCTGGTGCACCGCACCAGGTGGGGTATGAACCTGCAGGCCACCGGGGGCAGCCGGGACGCCGCGCAAATCAGCGGAATTGCGACCAACCGTTTCGTGGTGCAGTCTTTCCTTCTGGCCGCGTTCACGGGCTGGATCGCCTGCACTTTCGTTCTAGCGCGCGGGTCCGGGTCTTCACCCGGCTCCGAGGAAAATCTGCTGCTCGAAATGGTGCTGGCTACCTTCCTCGGTGCGGCCTTTTCCCCGCGCCGGGTGGTGACGGTCTGGGGCGCTGTGCTGGGGGCGGTTTTGGTCTCGGCACTGTCTGTCGGATTCATCTCGATCGGTGTGAACGTCTTTTGGACGGGCTGCATCAAGGGCGCGCTGATCCTGCTGGTTGTCGCTTCGGCCGCAGCGGGGCGCGCGCAATGAGGGCGGTGCTGGCACGCTATGGCTTTTTGCTGATCATCGCAGGGTTCTTTGCGTTTTTCTCGCTCTATAACCCGGCCTTCCTGACGCTGGGCAATCAGATGAACATGGTTGAAGGCTCGGCCGTGCTGCTGATCCTCGCGCTTGGCATGACGCTGGTTGTGGCGTTGGGGGGCATTGATCTGTCGGTGGGCATCGCCTTTGACATGGGCGCGGCCTTTGCCGTTGTGGCGCTCAAGGAATATGACGCAAGCTGGCAGGTCGCTTGCCTTGTCGGTGTCCTTGGCGGGGTCGGCGTCGGCGTGCTGAATGCGATCCTGATTGTCGGGCTCAAGGTCAGCCCCTTTATGGCAACCCTCGGCACCTTTTTCATCGGCTCGTCGGTCCAACGCATCTTTACCAACGGAGGCGGGCCGATTTCGCACCGGCGCATGCCGCAGGAATACCGAGACCTTGCCGTGGGGGACGTGTTTGGCATCCCGACCGAGATCATCATCGCCGCCGTTGTGCTGATCCTCTATTTCATCTTCCTCGAACGCTCGATCCTCGGCAAACGGGTGCATGCCATCGGGCTGCAACGCTCAGCCGCGAATGTGGCGGGCATTCCGGTGCGAAAATACATGTTCGTCGCGTTCATCATCGCCTCGGCCACCTGTGCGATTGGCGGGCTGATCGGGTCGGCCAATATTCGCATGTTCACGCCACTGGCCGGGTTTTCCTACCTGCTCGATGCCATCGCCGCTGTGTTTATCGGCGCCTCGATCCACCCCAAGGGCCGCCCCAATGTGATCGGTACGCTGATCGGTGTGCTGTTTCTGGGTATGATCGGCAACGGGCTGAACCTGATGGGCCTGAACTTTAACCTCAAGGACGCGCTGTCAGGGCTGATCCTCGTCGGGGCCTTGGCGTTGGCGGTGGGCCAAAAGAGGCTGCGCTAGCTCTCCACGAAAACGGGTTGTCGATGCACCGTGATCTCGGGCAGCGGCCCGTCCCATTTGCGAAGACGCACAAGGGCCGTGTGCGCGATATTGCCCTGACTCAGCCCGGTGCTGCCCTTGTCCAGTGTCAGCATGTTCGGGTTGCCGTGAATGCAGGTGGGTTTGCCATCGATCACGCGCAGATCCAGCCACGCCCCAGTGGGCAGCGCGACCGTATCCGGGCGCAGCGCGTCTGAGACTTGCACCCCCGCAAGACAGGCCCCACGCGCGTTTTCAAGCAGGACGACATCGCCGTTCTCCAGCCCATGCGCCTGCGCGACCTGGGGATGGATCGTACACGTCTCGCGCCCCACCGTTTTCGACGCTTTCGAGGTTGACCCGCTGTCGTTTTGCGCGTGCAGCCGTGTGTCGGGCTGGCCCAAAATCAGGTGCAGTTGATCGGGCTGCGCTTGCCCCAGCCATTCCGCGGGTTCCCGCCAGACAGGATGCGCCGGGCAGTCCGCAAGGCCCATCTGTGCGATTGCCGCGCTCTCGATCTCGATCCGGCCGCCGGTGGTGTTCAACCTGTTGGCTTCTGGATCGTCGACAAAGTCCTTGAACAAGAGCCGTTCCTGCGCTGTGTCGGGCACGTCGAACAGACCCACCTGCCGGAACGCGTCAAAGGTCGGCAGATCAAAGCCGTTCTTTTCCGCCACCCCCGCGCAGTCCTGCCACAGTGCTTCGTGCCACTCTTGGGCGCTGCGCCCTTCAGTAAAGGCGTCCTTGGTGCCCATGCGCGACGCAAGGGCGGCAAAGATGTCATAATCGTCCCGCGCCTCGCCCAAGGGGGGCATCGCGGCAGACATGTAGACCAATGCCGGGTCGCGGCGGTTGATCATGAGGTCATCGCGCTCAAGCGCCGAGGTTGTCGGCAGCACGATGTCGGCACGGCGCGCCGTTGCGGTCCAGCTGTGATCCATCACCACCACTGTGTCGGGGCGTTGCCACAGTGTATCAAGCCGCGCGAGGTCCTGATGGTGGTGAAACGGATTGCCCCCGGACCACCAGATCATTTTGGTGTCGGGATAGCGCCGGTGTTCGCCGTTATAGGTGTAGGCTTGGCCCGGATTGGCCAACATGTCGGCCAGGCGGGCCACGGGAATGAAATCCGACACAGGGTTCGTGCCCTGCGGCACAGAGGGCCAGTCGATCAGCTTGCGCGGGCGGCCCACGGTTTCATGAGAACCATAGCCAAAGGCAAAACCCGTGCCGGGCCGCCCGATTTGGCCCAGCACGCAGGCGAGCGCCAGACCGGCCCAAAGCGTCAACTCACCATGATCGGCGCGCTGCAGAGCCCATGCGAGATTGATCATCGTTTTGGAGTGCGCCATGCGGGCGGCAAGGTCTCGGATGGTGTCTGAGGGAATGTCGCAGATTTCCGCCGCCCACTCGGCCGTCTTTGGGGTTCCATCGCTGCCCATGATGTAGGCCTCGAACACCTCGGCCCCGTTTGTGCAGCGCGACAGGAAATCGCGATTGGCCTTGCCGGTGACAAACAACTCGTGCGCCAGCGCCAGCATCAGCGCGCTATCGGTGCCCGGGCGCGGTGCGATCCACTCGGCACCACCCTCCGCGTCCACATCTGACCGCAGGGGCGAGATGTTGACAATATGACACCCCCTTGCCCGCGCACGATCCAGCCAGTCCTGCGTTTCGTGCACTGACGTACCCGAGGATGTCACCTGTGCTGCGCGCTTTGAGATGCCGCCAAAGGCCACCAGCAGTTCGCAATGCTGCGCGACCAGCGGCCAGCTTGTCGTCTGGTCGAGAAAGCCCCGGTTTGTCAGTCCGACGATATGGGGCAGGATCACTTCGGCAGCCGCGTGAGAATAGGTGTTGGCGGAACTGACATAGCCACCAATTGTATTGAGAAACCGCCGCATCTGCGATTGCGCGTGATGAAAACGCCCCGCCGCCGCCCAGCCATAGGAGCCTGCATAAAGGGCGCTGTTGCCATGGGTGTCTACGATGCGCTTCAGCTCTTCTGCGACGATATCCAGCGCCTCGTCCCATGGCACCTGCACGAATGGCGCATCCCCTGCCCGCTTGCGGTCGCGGGATTTCAGCCATCCCGCGCGAATGGCGGGGCGGGCAATGCGCGTGTCGGTGTTGCGCATCGCATCGAGCCACCCCCCGCCGATGCGCGCAGGATGCGGATCACGCGGCAGTGGCGCCAGCTTGGTCGCCGCACCCGTGCCGTGAATTTCATATGCGCCCCAATGGGCGGCGGTGAATCTTGGTCTCATCCTACAGCTTTCCCGGGCTGACTATTAGGTTTGCATATGACATGTATTTTGACATATGTAACTACTCAGGTTCGACATTCTGGAACGGAGTATGGCGCAGATGCTGACGAACGAGAAGACAACCGAAGATGTTGCCCTTGGCATTCGCCGCCGTGTGTTCGAACACGCCATGCGCAACAATGGCGGGTACCTGAGCCAGGCCTGCTCGGCTGCCGAACAGCTCGCATGGCTCTATAACGAAGAGCTGAACCTTGGCCCGCCGACGCTGCCGATGATCCCGAAATCCTTTGGCGGCGTGCCAAGTGCGGACAATCCCGACTATCATACCGGTGCGGGCTATAACGGGCCGTTTGAGCCCGACCTCGACCGCCTGTTTATCGCCCCTGCACATTATGCACTGGTCGCCTATGCCACGCTGATCGAAGTGGGGCGCATGGCCCCCGAAGGGCTTGAGATGTTCAACAAGGACGGCTCCTCGGTCGAGATGATCGGAGCCGAACACAGCCCCGGCATGGAGGTGCATAACGGCACTCTTGGCATCGGTCTGTCCACGGCGGCAGGGCTGGCATGGGGCCGCAAACGGCGTGGCGAGACGGGCAAGGTCTGGGTCTACATGTCTGACGGCGAAGTGCAGGAAGGTCAGACATGGGAGGCCATCCAGTGCTGCGCGCACCACAAGATCGACAACGTAAAAGCCATCATGGACGTGAACCGGCAGCAATGTGACGGCGCGATGAACTCGGTGATGGAAGTTGGCGATATCGCCCAGAAGATGGAGGATTTCGGCGCCAAGGTGGTCTGGGCCGATGCCCACAACCTCGACGAGATGCGCGCCGCGGCCCGCACCCCGCACATGGGCAAGCCGCTGATCATTCTGGCCAATTCCTCGCCCTGGCGCGGTATGCCCACGCTGCTCGAACGGTTCCCGCGCCTGCACTATGTCCGCTTCAAATCCGAAGAGGAACGCGCGCGCTACAACGTCGAGATCGCCAAATCACTCAAGGTCGACCCGGTCGACTATGCAGGAGCGCACTGATGCTGGAAATGGTAAGCCGCCCCTATGAGCGGGCCTTTGAACAACACGCCTTGGCCAATCCGGATGTGCTGTGTCTGTCCGCCGATCTGACGTCGAGCTGCGAGATCGACAAGTTTCGCGACAA
Organism: uncultured Tateyamaria sp.; assembly: GCF_947503045.1. Taxonomy (GTDB): domain Bacteria; phylum Pseudomonadota; class Alphaproteobacteria; order Rhodobacterales; family Rhodobacteraceae; genus Tateyamaria. Next base: position 1,183,838 of record NZ_CANNCF010000001.1, on the reverse strand, counting down.
CCACCCCGACCAGTTCCTGAGCCTTGGCATGGCCGAACAAAACATGATGAGCTTTGCCGGGGGTCTTGGCCTCGCCGGGTATCGCCCATTCATCCACACCTTTGGCGTTTTCTGCTACCGCCGTCCCTATGATCAGCTGATAGCGTCCATCGCCTATCCCCGGCGCAAGGTGCGCATCATGGGGTTCCTGCCCGGCATCACCACGCCCGGCGGCATGACGCATCAAGCCATCGAAGATATCTCCGTCATGCGCTCCATGCCCAACATGACGATCCTTGAGACCGGCGATGCGACCGAAGTCGAAAGCATTTGCGAGGCCGCTGACAGCATCGACGGCCCCGTTTATTGCCGCGTGCTGCGCGGGCAGATGCCGCGTCTGTTCGACACGCCGATTGTGGTGGGCCAGATGCGCGAACTGTCCTTGGGCGACGACATCCTGATCGTCACCGCCGGCATCACCACCGAAGAGGCGATGCGCGCCACCAAAGCCTTGGAAGGCGCGGGCGTGTCCGTACGCCATCTGCATCTCAACACGATCAAGCCGTTCAATGCCGCCGCCATGCTGGATCACATCAACAGCGTCAAAGGCGGCGTTGTCACGCTGGAAAACCACGTGACCGAAGGCGGGATCGGGTCCCTGATGGCCGAAATCATGGCCGACAACGGCGTGGGCAAAAAACTCAAGCGACTGGGACTGAACGACACCTATGCCCATGGCGGCAGCCGCGCGTATCTCATGCGTTATTACGGGTTGGATGCGCTGGCGCTGACCCAAGGGATCGAGGATTTGATGGGACAAAAACTCGGCATCACCGAAGAAGACCTGTCCGCAGCACGGGTTGATGCCGTACACTCCCTTGCAAAGGCGGAGGGCCTGTAAGTGACCAAATTCGATGCAAGCTTTGTCGGGTTCATGACCCTTGATATTTCAGGACGGCATGTGGCCGACATTCCTGATGGTGGCGGGATCGCATTTCTGGACGAAATCCGGATCAACCCGGCGGGAACTGTTGGCGGGTCGGTGATGAACTGCGCCAAGATGGGCACAAAGACGACAGCCGTGTTCTGCGTCGGCGAGGATGAAAAGGGGGACTTCATCCACGACGTGTTCGGACGCATGAGCATTGATACCTCAATGGCGATGCGCACCAAGGCCGTCGGCACCTCGTCCACCATTCTGCCGATCCGCCCCAATGGCGATCGCCCCTGCCTGCATTGCCGCGGCGCATCCGAAGAGCTGTTTGTGACGGAGGACATGTTCGACGCGGTATGCGATGCCAAGTACCTGCATTATGCGGGCCACGGTTTCATCCGCGCGATGGAAGACGGCCAGGGCGCCAAGCTGCTGGCCCACGCCAAGGGCAAGGGGCTGACCACCACATTCGATCTGATCGGCCCGCACGAGGGCACGCTGGAACAACTCAAGCCCATGCTGCCCCATATCGACTATTTCATGCCCTCTATTGAAGAGGCCGAGTTCATCTCGGGCCTGACGGATCGAACGGATATCGCGCAGTTCTTTATGGATCTCGGGGCGGCGGCCTGCATTCTCAAGACCGGCCCCGAAGGGTCGTTCATCAAGACCGCCGATACCACGTTCCAGATGCCCGCCTTCAAGGTCGATGTGTCCGACACCACGGGATGCGGCGACAGCTATTGTGGCGGGTTCATCGCCGGGCTGAACATGGGCTATGATCTGGAGGCGGCCTGCCGCCTTGGTACCGCAACCTCCGGATTGGTGGCCACCGGTTTGGGGTCGGATGCAGGCGTGGTCGATCTGGACACCACATTGGCCTTCATGGAAACGGCAGACATCCTAGTCTAGCGCCAGAATGGCGGCCGCAAGGGCATCGTCCAGCACCAATTGCGAGACCTTGGCCCCTTTCAACACAGCGCGGGTGGCTTGCGCTTTTTCAAGGCCTGACACGACCATAAAGCCTTGCATGACCCGAAAGTCGTCCCATTCAACTGCAAACAATCGGTCGTCCAGTGGCCCTTTGACCTGATGGCCGTCGGCATCCAGAAACCGGCCCACTGCGTTGCAGACCGCGCCTTGGGATTGGTAGTAACTGACGTCCTCAGGCGTGGCGACTTTGAACTGCACGACATGCGCTTCGGCGTCGCAGGTGCTGACCGAAAACACCGCCTTGTTGCAGTGCTTCAGTTGCGCCAGTTGCTCTGCGATGATCGGCTCGGACCGCAGGCTGTCCGCAACCGATTTGGTTGAACACACGGCAGGGGCATTCATGTTGATCCCTGTGCCACCAAGGCGGCGCGCAATTTCCGATGTGCAGCGTTCCGAACTCATGATCAGCGGGTTGGCCATCGACCCCAAAAGCTGGATCACCTTGAGGTTTTGCTGCGGCCAGTATGGCACCACCTCGGCCAGCAGCGAGATGGTTTCGCCCCAGGAGACGCCGACAATGTCGAGCGGCTCAAAGAAGCCCGGCAGCAGATGCGCCCCGACCTCGCTCACGGCTTGCGTAAGCTCTTTGCCGATCAGCCCGTTTGCGGGCAGCACGTGGACCGCGTCGACCCCAAACCGGGTCTTGAGCGCGTGGCTCAGCTCGTTCAGGCGCAGGTGATGTGGGTCGAGCTTGATGGCAATCAGGCCCCGCTCTTTGGCTGCCTTCAGATAGGCGGCGACGGTGGGACGCGAGATGTTTTGCGCCTGCGCCACTTCGCCCTGCGTCAGCCCGCGCACATAATAGAGCCACGCGGTTTCGGACACGACCGCATCGGAGGGCGGCGCGCTGCGGGTTGCGTATTTCAGGACTGAGGAGGACGGCCGGTCGGTCATCGGGCGATCATAGCTGTGTTGTCCTGTGCCGCAAGCGCGCGTGCGCTTTGGTAACTCACCGTCGGCAGCGCGCGAATCCGGCGAACCTCGCTGTCGGCCCAGGCTGCTGTCTGATCGAGGGCCTGCGCCATAATGCCCGCCAGTTCGTCCAGAAGCGCATCCTCGATGGGTTGCTCGAGCGCCAGACGGGTGCGGCGCAAGATGAGGTCATCAAGATGCAAGGCCCCTCGCCCCTGCACCAGCCAGACAATTTCGCGTTGCGAGAACCCGGGCGCGTCGTCCAGCGGTGCGTCAGCCTCTTCCGCACAGAACGCGGACACCGCTTGCCACAGCCCGCCATACCGCTCGGCAAGCTGACGGTCGCGCGGGTCTGCGGGTGTGTCGGCAGTTGGGGTTCCGGCATAGCCACGCGTGCGGGTGCTGACCGTGCGCGCCTTGCCAAGCGCCTTCAGGGCCTGATCCGCGGCCTCTTCGGCAAAGCCGCGAAAAGTCGTCCACTTGCCACCCGCCAGAGACATCAGCGGCTGTCCAGCCGGGGTTTCGTCGACGTGGATCACATGCCCGCGCGGTGCGGCCGTAACGTTCCCCCCCTTCACCTTTTGCAAAGGGCGCGCGCCGGTTGTGGCGACGAGAATGTCGTCTTCGGTCACCCTCAGATCCGCGAACAACGTGTTCATCGCCTGCAGGAGGTAGTCAATTTCGGCAGAGGCGATGGTGGCATCAGATGCATCGGGCACCACGACTTCGCTGGTGCCGACCAGCACTGTCTGATCGAGCGGCGCGCAGATCACAAAGCGCCCGCCCGTGTCAGGGAAATACAGGGCCCGCCCGGCAAGCCGTTGCAGCAGATCAGGTCGGTTCAGTACAATCTGCGCGCCTTTGACGGCTGTGACATAGTCTGTGGGCACATCCAGCAGTGCGTTGGTGCGGTCAAGCCAGGCACCGGTCGCGTTGATGATCAGCCTGGGGGTGATATCCGCTCGCACGCCATCGCCCTTGAGGGTAATCGTGCCATCTGTAAGGCACTGAAAATCAACGTGGTTCAGCGCGGTGACATCGGAGGACTGGTCCAGCGCCTCTTGCAACAGTTCAAACACCAACCCCTCGGGGTTGCAGAACTTGCCATCGAAATAGCTGAGCGACGCGCCAAAGCGGGCCTGCGTCCCGATGGGCAAATCCACGCGCGACAAGGTCATCTTGTGGCGTGGCAACGCGGCACTGGTCTGAAACCTGTCATAGATCATCAGCGCCGCCTTCATCCCAAGCGCGGAGGGCTGGGACGTGCGCCCGCCCATCCCGAGGAACTTGAGCGCCGCACCAAATGTGCCGCGCAGACGGTGCTCGACCGGCAACAGGAAGGCCTGCGGCACAACGGCATGCGGGGCGTGTTTGAGCAGCAGATCGCGCTCCTCCAGCGCGTCGCGCACCAAATCGAATTCGCGGTTTTCCAGATAGCGCAACCCGCCATGGGCCATCCGGCTGGAGGCCCCGCTGGCCCCCCGGCAAAAATCGCCGCGCTCGATCAAGACGGCGGACACCCCGTTGAGCGCGAGATCACGCAAGGTCGCAATCCCGTTCACGCCACCGCCCAGGATCAGAACGTCTGGCGTGCGCAGATTGTCCAGCCGGGCAATCGCCTCTTGTCTCAGTTTCAACGGGCCCTCGCCTTTGAATTTACAAATGCAAATTGTGTTTGACAAAAAGAAGATCATTTGTTGATCTCTTTGACAAGACACTGAATGCAGGGTGACGGACCAGCCTATGGCCGAGTTCTGGGGAACTTACGAATTCAAAGCAGACAGCCCGTCAGACGCAGACGGCTGGGCGCGCAGTATTGCGCGCGAACAGACGATCGAATGCATCGACGAAGCTGTGCCGCATGGATTTATCCTCGACTACGTGCTGGCGCAGGTCGAGACGGTCGAGGATCAGGGCGGCGGCATCTACCGCGCCCGCATCCGCTATCGCTCCGACATCACGGGGGGTGAGTTGCCCCAGATGATGAATGTGCTGTACGGCAATTGTTCGATCCATGTCGCCGTCAAGCTGGTCGGGATCGAGCTGTCCGCCGAGGTGCAGTCGATGTTCCCCGGCCCGCAATTCGGCGCCAAGGGCGTGCGCGACATTGTCGGCGGGTCCGGCCCGATGGTCTGTGCCGTCCTCAAGCCGATGGGACTGTCAGCGGACGAACTGGCCGAGCGGGCCTATCAATGCGTGCTGGGTGGGATCGACCTGATCAAGGACGACCATAGTCTTGCGATGCAGCACTGGGCCCCGTTCGAGCCCCGGGTCGAAGCCATTTCCAAGGCCGTCGCAAAAGCCAATGCAGAGACCGGAAATACCACGATCTATGCGCCGTCCATGCTGTGCCCGGTTGACAAGCTGGAAGAACGGGCACGCTTTGCGGTGGAAGCCGGAGCAGGCGGATATCTGGTCATGCCGGGGCTTACCGGTTTTGACTCGGTCCGCTTTCTGGCCGGAACGCCCGAGCTGTCGCGACCGATCATGTTCCACCCGTCCGGCATGGGATCGTTCACCAATGCCGGTCTGAACGGACTGAGCCATTCGGTGATGTATGCATCATATCCACGGCTGATGGGCGCGGACATATCGATCTACCCCAGCTTTGGCGGTCGCTACGGATTTTCCAAGGAGTTGTGCGTGCAGGTCGCGCAGGACTGCCGGGACCCAAACGGGCCCTTCATACCCATTCTGCCGTCCCCGGGCGGCGGAATGAACCTCGAACTCGCGCCTTTGCTTCGCGAGATGTACGGCCCCGAAGCCGTGTTCCTCTTTGGGGGGGGCGCGATGCGATACAAGGACGAGATTGCAAGCGGCATTCGGGAGCTCAAGGCCGCGCTAACGGGCGGATAAGCAACAACATTTAGGGAGGAAGACATGACAGATTTTTCAGATACTGACGACACGGGCGGCGTGAACCGCCGAACGTTTCTGACCGCCGCCTCCGTCGCGGCAGCGGCCACGACAGCGGGCGGTGTGGGGCTGTTCACTCCCGGGATCGCACGCGCGCAATCCAAGGCCGCCGCAGATATGAAATTCGCCTTTTCCACACCGTTCTCGGGACAGGATTCATTTTCCGGCCAGATCGGTGGCCTCAATCAGGGCATCAAGGATTTCGGCGGCGAGTTGACGATTGCCGATGCCAGCTTTGATCTGAAGAAACAGAATGACCAGATTTCGGCGCTTGCTGCGTCCAAGCCGGACGCGCTGATCATCCTGCCCGTCGATCCGGTCGGTGTGTCGAACGCCGTTGATGCCGCCGCAAAGTCCGGTGTGCCGATTTTTCTGATGGACAGCTATGTGCCAAACGCCACGGCCGTGACCGCCGGGTTCCACAACAACTTTGGCATGGGCGAAATCGCCATGGAATACATGGCCAACCGGCTGGGCGGCAAAGGCAAGATCGCCGTCATGGAATTGCCCATCAACGAGGCATGGGGTGCCCGCGATCTGGGCCGTCGGGCGGTGTTGAAACGCTATCCCGACATTGAGATCGTCGCCTCATGGGCGTTTGATCCAACGGGCAAAACCACACCGCGCTCGGCGGCCGATGGTTTCCTTGCCGCCCACCCAGATCTGGACGCCATCTGGTGCGCCTGGGACAATGCGGCGATGGAGGCCTCATTGGCCATTCTCGCCGCAGGCATGGCGGACCGCGTGTTCACCACGGGCACCGATGGCGGACCTGCCGCGTTCGAAGTCCTCCGCTCGGGTGGGCCGTTTTCCTTTACCTGCGCACAGTCCTTTTACGCACAGGCCTATGATCTGCTGGCCTTTGCGCATCAGCACCTGCAGGGCGAAGCGGTGCCGCGCATGGTCATCAACCCGGTCTATGCCGTGGACAAGGCGCTGCTTGATGCGACTGGACCCGAGGCCGACAATTATGACAAGGTCGGGGTTGCTGCATCGCTTGGCTGGGTCCGGGCGCTGTAAGCCCGGAGGCCGAATGACGACCGTTCTGGACATGCGCGGGATCCAAAAGCGTTTTGGTCCTGTGACAGCCTTGGACAATGTGGACTTTGCCGTGGAGCATGGAGAAATCCATGCTCTGCTTGGTGTGAACGGGGCCGGAAAATCCACGTTGATCAAGATCTTATCGGGCCTTTATCAAGCAGATGACGGGCAGATCGAGATCGCCGGACAACCCGTGTCACTGCAAAGCCCGGCGGATGCGATCAGGGCCGGTATCGCCTCGGTGCAACAGCATCCCGAACTGGTTGGCGATCTGACGGGGTACGAAAACATCTTTCTCGGCAATGAGGCCAGGCGTCCCGGCCTGTTCCGCCGCGTCGAACATGGCGCGATGCGGGCCAAGGCGCAGGAACTGCTCAAACGTCTGCCAGTGCCAATTGATCTGGACGTCAAGGTGCAGGACCTCGCCAGCGTCGAAAAAGAGATCATCGCCGTGCTGCATGCGCTCAAGCAGGAAAACGTCAAGGTGCTGATTCTGGATGAGCCGACCTCGACCCTCACCCGGGTTGAGAAAGAGCAATTGTTCAAGATGATGCGCGTTCTCAAAGACGTGGGCGTCGCGATCATCTACATCACTCATCGGCTTGAGGAAGTGTTCGAGATCGCCGATCGGTTCACCGTGTTCCGGGGCGGCCGGAATATCGCGACGATGACGTCAGAGGATGCGCGACAGGGTGATGTGTCGATCCCGCAATTGATGCTGGATGACGAAATGGGTGCGCTGTTCCCGCCCAAGGCAACCGAACCTGCGGGCGACGTGTTCTTGAGTGTCGAAGGGTTGAGCCTGACAAACGCATTTCAGGACATCAGCTTTGAGGTGCATAAGAATGAAATCATTGGGTTTTACGGCCTTGTCGGGTCCGGCATTGACGAACTCGGCAAGGTGCTGTTCGGCGCGCTGCGCCCCACTGCGGGCGAGATACGTCTGAAGGGCACGCCGCACGCCTTTGCCTCCCCTGCGGACGCCCTCAAGGCAGGTATCTTTCTGGTGCCCGGGGATCGGCGCACCGAAGGGTTGGTGCTGGCCGATGATGTCACGTTCAACACGACGCTGGCCAATCACGACAGGGCCTCTGTGTTCGGCGTCCGGCGGTTCCGGCAGGCCTTCCGCGATGCGCGCGACCTGTCGGGCAAGGTGGACCTGTCGCCGCCAACTCTGAACCGCCCCGCGCAGGCGTTTTCCGGCGGCAACCAGCAAAAGATCGTGATTGCAAAAGGCCTTTATTCCCAAAGCGATATCTACATCTTTGTGGAGCCCACGGTCGGCGTCGATGTCGGCGCGCGGGCCACGATTTACCGGCAGATGCGCGCGCTCAGCAAAGACGCCGCTGTCATCGTGATGTCATCAGATTGCGATGAGGTCTTTGGCGTGGCCGACCGGGTCACTTCGCTTTATCGCGGTCGCATGACGCAGCCCCTGTCGCGCGACATCACCCGGGACGAGGTGCTGTCCGCAGGCCTCATGGGAACCGCTGCATGAAGATCCTGCACCCAAGAACCTTTATCCTGATCGGCCTTGTCGCGGTGATTGCCGTCGTCTTTCAGAGCCTCACACCGAATTATCTGTCCCTGCGCAATCTGGGCGGCATGCTCAGCGCGATGGCCATATCGGGGATCGTTGCGATGGGGCTGACCTTTGTGATTGTGCTGCGAAAGTTCGATCTTTCGCTGGCCGGGATCGCCTCGCTGAGCGCGATGACCCTTGGCTTTGCGCTGTTTCTCTACGGCAACTTGTGGATCGCCGTGGTGGCCTGCATCGGAGTGGGCGTGATTTGCGGCGCCATCAATGGCGCCCTAGTCGGCTATGGTCGTCTGCCGGATGTAGTGACAACAATTGCAGTTGGATCAATCGCTTACGGCATGGCCTTTGTGTACAATGGCGGTGCGGATTTTTCCAAGAACTTCTTTTCGTCCGGAATTGTCGCGATGAACTACACCAAGGTTCTGGGGATGAAAGTGCCCATCCTGTTGCTGTTGATGACGGCGATCTTTACCGGGTTCCTGCTGCACATGACGCGCTATGGGCAGGCGTTCTATGCGGCGGGCGAAAACCCGGTTGCGACGCGCTTTTCCGGCATCTCGGTCAACCGCATGATGATTGCAGGTTATGCCCTGTGCGGCGCGTTGGTGGGTCTGGCCATGCTGATCCAGATCTCGGGCATTGGGTCGAGCCGCGTGACGGCAGGCGGGCAAATCCTGTTGCCGGCCTACACTTCGGTCTATCTGGGGGCGGCACTGCTCGGCCGGGCCTCCATTCCTGCCACCATTGCCGGATCGCTGGTCATGACCATGCTGCTCAACGGTTTCACGCTGATGTCGGTGCCCTATTACTACAGCGATGCGGTTGTCAGCCTTGTCCTGATCACGGCGATTGTCCTCTTTGATCCGCGCATCCTGATCTACCTCAAATCGCCACGCAGGCTGGTGACGGGATGAGCGTGCAACGCGTTCTGAGCACGCTGGGGCTGCCGGTCATCCTGATCATCGCCTTTACGGTCTTTACCGGCCTGTCCGACAGTTTCCTGACGGCGGCCAACCTCGAAAGCATGATCCTGTCCTTTGCGATATCGGCTTTGATGTTTCTGGGCCTGACTTGGGTGTTCACCATCGGTGAGATGGATGTGAGCTTTGTCGCCGTGGCCGCGCTGGCCAACATGATCACTGCGGGGCTGGTCATTGCGGGCTATTCCTGGGGGGCAGCCACCACCCTGGCCATGCTGGCAGCCTTTGCGATCGGGGTCCTCAACGGCGTTCTGATTGCCAAGCTCGGCCTGCCCTCCCTTGTCACCACAATCGCAACCGGCGGCATGGCTTCCGCACTGGCGGCAGCGATTGGCAAGGGATCCTCCATGGGGATCGATCAGCCGGGCTATTTGCAGGTGCTGTTTGACGTCAGGTTCGGCATCGTGTCCTTGCTGGTGGTCCTGATTGTCGTGCTGGTCGCGCTGTGCTGGTACGTGCAGGAGCGGTTGACCCTCGGCCACTACATCTTTTCGATGGCCACCAACCCGGCCGCAGCCCGCGAGGCAGGCATCCCCACCGCGCGCATCACCATCATGCTCTGTGTCTTTGCCGCCTTGTGCAGCGGGGTTGCAGGCATATTGCTCGCCGTGCAATTGTCCTCCGGTCAGCCGTCCATTGCGCAGTCGCTGTTTCTGGATGGTCTGACGGCGGTGTTGCTGGGCGGCACGATGCTGAAAATCGGCAAGCCAAATATTCTGGGCACCATTGTGGGCGTTGCGATCATCGCGGTTCTGATCCGTGGCGGAGCGCTGCTGGGCTGGAGCGACGCGAGCTTTTCCACAATCAAGGGACTGCTGTTGTTGTTCGGTGTCACAATTGTTGTGTGGACAGGGCGCAAGCCTGCCTGAGCGCAGCAGCATGTCGCTCTTCGAAGGCTGAGCCCATTCTCGCGAATGCACCGCTCACCCCAACCCCAAAACAACAAAGACCGCCCGAAGGCGGCCTTGATGAAATCCACATAGGCAATGTGGGAATTTGGAGCGGGCGAGGCGATTCGAACGCCCGACCCTAACCTTGGCAAGGTTATGCTCTACCCCTGAGCTACGCCCGCTTCCTTGGGTAAGGCGTCAGATACTTATCCCCGCCCCGCGCTGCAAGTGGAAAATTACGCCGCCTCGCAAAAATCTTGTGCCGTCATGGTGCCGACAGCGACGGAAAGCGAAGGGAGATGCGTATCGCTTTTATGAGCCGTGCACTGAGAAATATCCGGGGTCTGGGGTGGCCTGTCCTGCTGTTGATCTGGTCTGCGCAGGTCAGCGCCCATGACGGGCTCCACGCGCCCGACATGCTGGCCCGGGTTGTGGCGGCGGTGCAGCAGGGCAATCGGGTGGCCGTCACGCTTGAGCTGACGGGGCTTGGCGGGCCGCTGGTGCTGGTTGCACTCTCTGCCCCCGGTGCGCGCGCCGCGCCGATTGCGCCGATCTATGTGAACTTCGCCGAAGACGCGCGGATCACCACGCACCTGACTTTTGCCGCGCCTCCGCCGGCGGCGTTTACCCTGTCGCTCGATTTTGGCCCCGTGGGTGCGGCCGAGATTGCGGTGATGCCTGTGCCCGGACAGTTGGCGGGCACGGATTGATGGAAAAGGACACGATATGACCAACCTTCCGCTTCCGCTCAAATCTATTGCGCTGGCCGTTGCGATCCTTCTGGGCCTCGCACTCAGCGCCAAGGCCATGCCCGAGGTGCGCAATGCCCCATATGGGGTGTGCCACGTCCAGACGGGTTGAAGGTGCGCAGCGCACGCTTTTGGGCGAGATACAAAAATCACCCGGAGAAAGCACAACGCAGCCTGCGTTCTGACCGCTCCGCCGTACACGCCCGCTCGCGACAGGTCACGGAGTCACCAAAGGCGCTCACGCGCCCTTGCAGTCCCGCCAAAGACAGGAAAAGGTCGCGCGCGAGTTCCCGTCCCGAAGGAGAGTCCCTTGATCCGCCCTGCCCTCGTCGCGCTGTTGTTGCTGTCCCCAGTGGCCGCGTTTGCCCAAAGCCAGCTTGAACGGTTCGAAGCCCTCTCAGAGCAGATCAACCTTGAACGCGCCCGCCTGCTGGTGCGCGAGATGGAGGCGATCGGTGGAGATGCGCGCGACATGCAGGCGACCCTGCCCGACACCGGTTGGGGGGACGAGGACCGCGTAGCGGGGGCCTGTGTGCTCGAACAGTACAACACTGCCGCCGGCACCCAGGGCACGGACGAGATGCTGGACAGGATGGAGGCCGCCCTGCCCCAACTCGCTACGGCTGAAAGCCTTGCGCAACTGACGTTCCGGCCCGACGCAATCAGCGACCGTGTTTCCGTCCAGATCGAAAAGTCCTGTGGCCTGTTCGACATCCCCCTGCGCCAGATGAAAGACAGTGGGTTCACCAACGCGATGATGCAGGCCTTTGATACGGCCAAGACCAACTGAGCGGTACTAGCGCCGCTCGATCAGGTCCCAGCGGTTGCCGAAGCTGTCGCGAAACACGGCAACGGTGCCGTAGGATTCGACGCGCGGCGTTTCTTCGAAACTGACACCGGCCTTGATCAGACGCGCTTGGTCAGCCGCAAAATTGTCGGTTTGCAGGAACAGCCAGACACGGCCCGCGCCTTGGGCGCCGATCGCGGCCCGCTGGTCTGGCCCATCCGCCCGCGCCAGCACAAAGGATGCACCGCCCCCTTGCGGGCGCACTTCGACCCAGCGTTTGCGGCCCTGATCGATGTCTGCGACCAGTTCAAACCCCAAGACCCCGCAATAAAAGGCGATGGCGGCATCATAATCAGGCACGATGAGAGAGACGGCGGCAAGTTGCATGCCTTCTCCCTTGCCGCAACGCGCCATAGTGCACAAGAGCCTAGTCTTTGCGCGCCCGCACCGCTCCGGCCAGCACGACGATCAGGGCGGCCAGCACCGCCAGCAGCCCAAAGCCGGTGCGCAAAGTGGTGGCATGGGCGACAAACCCGATCAGCGGCGGGCCCAGCAGCAAGCCGCCATAGCCTAAGGTGGACACACTCGCGATGGCTGTACCGGGCGGCAAATGCGGGTCCCGCGCGGCGCGGGAAAAGGCCAGCGGCATGATCACCGCATAGCCAATGCCCATCAGCGCGAAGCCCACAAGCGTCACGCCGTAACTGGTCGAGGCCACGGCACTGACCGCGCCAAGGGTCGCGATCACCCCGGCCACGCGCGCCGTGGGGGTCGGTCCAAAGGCGCGCGTGGCCTGATCGCCCAGCAGACGCGTGATCACCATGGCCACCGAAAACACCGAATAGCCAAGCGCCGCATGGGCTGCGGTCACACCTGCGGTTTCGATCAGCAACAGCGCGCTCCAGTCCACCATCGCGCCTTCGCCCATCGAGGTGCAAAAGGCGATGAGGCCCACAGCGATGAGTGGCCCCTTGGGCAGCGGGAACAGCGGCGTGTCGGACAGGCTGTCGCGGGTGGGAGAGACCCAGCCGATGCGCGCAAAAGCAAGGGTGACCACAGCCACGCCTGCGCCGGTCACAATGAAATGCAGCGGTATACCAACACCCCAATGCTCAGCCGCGAACCCGCTCGCCGCCCCCAGCCCGGCACCAAGGCTGAACATCGCGTGAAACGAGGACATGACGGGACGCGCGATATGCCGCTCGGCCTCGCCCGCCCATGTGTTCATCGCGACATCCATTGCGCCATGGGTCGCGCCAAAGATCATCAGCGCAAAGGCAAGGCTTGCCACGTTCGGAGCCAGCGCGGTGAGCGCCAGCGCGACGGTATAGGCCACCGCGATGCGCAGCGTGATCATGGCCGCACCAAAGCGATCTGCAAAGCGTCCGGCCAGTGGAAACGCCGCAATCGCACCCCCGGCCAGCAGCAACAGCAAAAGACCCAACGCGCCCGCATCGAGATCATGGCGCACCGCCATTGCCGGAATGCGCGAGGCCCAGATGCCATAAAGCGCGCCGTTCAGGATGAACATGGCCGACACAGCCATCCATGTGGCGCGATTGCTGGGCGGGGTCATCAGCCTCTCCTGCGTTGAACGGGTCGGGACGCATCAGCGCCACGCACCAGCCCTTGCCGAGTTGATCACCCGGTGCAAGCCCGTTTCAAACCGCTTTGACGGTTTTGTTTCAGAGTGAAAACAGATGTGCGAGGGTGCGGGCGCGATCCGGTTCGATGTGCCAGCAACAGGCGACTTCCCAGGCCTGTCGCGCCGGGTGCGCGGCATCGGCGCTGTCAAACAAGGTCACATCGCGGCGCGCTTCGTCCCAGTCGATGAGCGTGACGCGCCCGTCGGCATCGCGCAGGATGTTCGAAGGGTTGAGATCGGCGTGGATGGCAGTTTCGGCGCCTGCAAGGTCCGACCATACTGCGCGCAGGGACGCCGCCAACTCGCCTGGCATGGCCGACAGGTCTACGTCTCCTCCGGCATCGCGCTCAAGCAAATCCCGCGCCGAGGCAAAACCCGGACGTTGCGGGATGTCCCCGCCAAGCGCATGAAAGTCGCGCATGTTTCCGGCTATGTCACACGGCGAGGTCGGAACACCCGCGCAATACGGCTCGCAGGTCCAGCCCTCGACATTCAAACTGCCATCGCGGCTCGGCAACAGACGCGGCGCGTACAGCCCGCAAGTCGCGGCACCCGTCTGCACCGGCTCCAACCAGCGCAAGGCGGCTTCGGACCGCCGGGTTGTCTTCAGCACATGGTTCCCGACGCGCAGCACCGTGTTGCGATGGCCGCCGGGCAGCGGACGCGCATCGCCCGACAAATCCCACGCGGCCAGCGGCGGGTTCACTCCAGCTCGACCAGCAGGTCCTTGGCGTCGATCTGCCCGCCGGGGCCGACATGCACGGCCTTGACCACCGCGTCCCGCTCGGCGTGGATGCCGGTCTCCATCTTCATTGCCTCGATGGTCAACAGCAGATCACCTTCACAGACCTCCTGGCCGACCTGCACGCCAACGCTCGCCACAACACCCGGCATGGGCGCGCCGATGTGATTGGCGTTGCCAACCTCGGCCTTGGGCCGCTGCACCGTGGTCGATTTCACCAGACGGTTGGGCACGCGGATCACGCGGGGCTGGCCGTTGAGTTCAAAGAAAACCTTGGCCTCGCCGTCCTCGTTGGTTTCACCCACCGCTTGCAGTCGGATCTCGAGCGTCTTGCCCGGGTCGATCTCGGCAGTGATCTCTTCACCCGGTTCCATCCCGTAGAAAAAAGTCTTGGTCGGCAAGACACGGACGGGGCCGTATGTGCGGTGACGGCCCATATAGTCGAGGAACACCTTGGGATACATCAGATAGCCGTTCAGGTCCTCATCATCCACCTCGCGCCCCTCAAGCTGCACCGACAGGTCCGCGCGGGTGGCTTCGATATCGACGGCAGGCACATCTGCGCCGGGGCGTTTCGTGTTCGGGGCCTCTCCCTTGAGCGCCTTGGTCTGGATGCCAACCGGGAAGCCGCCCGGAGGCTGACCGAGATTGCCGCGCATCATGTCCACAACCGAGTCCGGAAAGGCGACGTCCTTGTCCGGATCCTCAACTTCGGCCCGGGTCAGGTTCTGGCTAACCATCATCAGCGCCATGTCCCCAACAACCTTGGACGATGGCGTCACTTTCACGATATCGCCGAACATCTGGTTTACATCCGCATAGGTCCGCGCGACCTCGTGCCAGCGTTCTTCGAGGCCAAGCGAGCGCGCCTGCGCCTTGAGGTTGGTGAACTGCCCACCCGGCATTTCGTGCAAGTACACTTCGGAGGATGGGGCCTGCATGCCGCTTTCAAACGCGGCGTAGTGATCGCGCACCGATTCCCAGTAATCCGAGATGTCGCGGATCGCATCGACCGACAGACCGGTGTCGCGGTCGGTGTTCTGCAACGCCCCCACTACGGTGCCGAGGGTGGCTTGGCTCGTGTTCCCCGACAGCGCGTCCATGGCGCAATCCACCGCATCCACGCCCGCCTCAGCCGCGGCCAGAATGGTGGCGCTGGCGATGCCGGCCGTGTCATGGGTATGAAAGTGAATCGGCAGGCCGACCTCTTGTTTCAGCGCCTTGACCAGCACGCGGGCGGCGGCAGGTTTCAGAAGTCCTGCCATATCCTTGAGGCCCAGTATGTGCGCACCCGCGTCTTTCAGCTGGTTGCCCATGTCCACGTAGTATTTGAGGTCATATTTGGCGCGGTCCGGGTTCAGGATATCGCCGGTATAGCAAACGGTGCCTTCGCAGATCTTGTTGTTCTCGATCACCGCGTCCATCGCGACGCGCATGTTTTCCACCCAGTTGAGGCTGTCAAAGACGCGGAAGACATCCACACCTGTTTGGGCCGCGACGCGCACGAATTCCTGCACCACATTGTCGGGATAATTGGTGTAGCCCACCCCGTTCGCGCCGCGCAGCAGCATCTGGGTCATCAGGTTCGGCATCCGCTCGCGCAAATCGCGCAGGCGCTGCCAGGGGCATTCCTGCAAGAAGCGATAGGCCACGTCAAAGGTCGCGCCACCCCAGCATTCGACCGAGAACAGTTGCGGCAGGTTGGCGGCATAGGCGGGGGCCACCTTGATCATGTCATGGCTGCGCATGCGCGTGGCCAAGAGCGACTGGTGCCCGTCGCGCATGGTGGTGTCGGTGATCAGCAGTTGTTGCTGCTGTTTCATCCAGTCCGCCACCGCCTGCGGGCCCTTCTGTTCGAGCAGGTTGCGGGTGCCCATCTGATGGGAGGGGTCGGCCTGCAAGGCGGGCGGTTTGGGTTGTTTCAGGTCCGCGCGGGGGCGCGGGCGGTCCTTGACCTCCGGATGCCCGTTTACGGTGATGTCGGCGATATAGGTCAGCACCTTGGTGCCGCGGTCACGGCGACGTTTGAAGGTGAAGAGTTCCGGCGTCTCGTCGATGAACTTGGTGTGATAGGTGTTGTCGAGGAATGTCGGGTGTTTCAGCAGGTTTTCGACAAAGGCGATGTTGGTGGACACGCCGCGGATGCGGAATTCGCGCAGGGCCCGGTCCATGCGGGCAATGGCCATTTCCGGGGTCGGCGCCTTGGCCGTCACCTTGGTCAGCAGGCTGTCGTAGTAGCGCGTGATGACGCCGCCGGCATAGGCGGTACCGCCATCAAGGCGAATACCCATACCGGTCGCCTCGCGGTACGCGGTGATGCGGCCATAATCGGGGATGAAGTTGTTTTGTGGATCCTCGGTGGTGATCCGCGTCTGCAGGGCGTGCCCGGTCAGGACGACGTCTTTTTGAGTCGGCTTGCCGGTGGCCTCGGCGATGGTCTTGCCTTCGGCGATCAGGATTTGGGCCTGTACAATGTCGATACCTGTCACTTCTTCTGTGACAGTATGCTCGACCTGCACGCGCGGGTTCACCTCGATGAAATAGAATTTGCCGTCGTCCATATCCATCAGGAATTCGACGGTGCCCGCGCATTCATAATTGACGTGTTTGCATATCTTGTAGCCAAGCTCGCAAATCTCGGCACGCTGGTCTTCGCTCAGGTAAGGCGCAGGGGCGCGTTCGACCACCTTCTGGTTGCGGCGCTGCACCGAGCAGTCGCGCTCGAACAGGTGATACATGCCGCCATGTTTGTCGCCGAGGATCTGCACCTCGACGTGGCGGGCCTTGAGGATCATCTTTTCGAGATACCCTTCGCCGTTGCCGAAGGCGGCCTCGGCCTCGCGGCGGCCTTCGAGGACTTTTTCCTCGACCTCGTCTTCGGACATGATCGGGCGCATGCCCCGGCCTCCGCCGCCCCAGGACGCCTTGAGCATCAGGGGATAGCCGACCTCCTTGGCCTCTTTCTTGATCGCTTTCATGTCGTCGCCCAGCACTTCGGTCGCCGGGATCACGGGCACACCCGCTTCGATGGCGACGCGACGGGCGCTGGCCTTGTCGCCCAGAGCGCGCATGGTTTCAGAGCGTGGGCCGATGAAGGTGATGCCGCTTTTTTCGCAGGCATCCACGAATTCGGGGTTTTCGGACAAGAGGCCATAGCCCGGGTGGATCGCATCGGCTCCACTTTCGCGGGCAACGCGGATCATCTCGTCGATAGAGAGGTACGCCGCCACTGGTCCCAGCCCCTCACCGATGCGGTAGGCTTCGTCCGCCTTAAAACGGTGCAGGCCCAACTTGTCTTCCTCGGCAAAAACGGCGACCGTTTTCTTGCCCATCTCGTTGGCGGCGCGCATGATGCGGATGGCGATCTCACCCCGGTTTGCAATCAGGATTTTCTTGAAATCGGACATAGGACGGGGTTCTCCGGACGGGCTATTGTGCAGTTGCAGCAATTCATAAGACGTTTACGCGACGTGAACAACTCGTAGTTCTGGGTAAAGTCCCGCAAGGCACAGTTGCCCTGCGCCTCAGCCGCGCGCCGCTTTTTCATCAATGCCGGATGTGCCCTGGCGACGGGCCAGTTCGGCCATCACATCTGCCAGCGCCACATCACGCGCGGACAGCATCACCAGCAGATGATAGAGCACATCCGCCGCTTCGCCGGTCAGCGCGACCTTGTCGCCTTTTACGGCCTCGATAATGGCCTCCACCGCCTCTTCGCCAAACTTCTCGGCGCATTTTTCCGGCCCCATTGAGAGCAGCTTGGCCGTCCAGGACGTGTCCGGGTCCGCGCCCTTACGGGCCTCGATCGTGGAGAAGAGATCGTCAAGCGTCATAGCGCTTGCCTGAAACCATGTGCGTCATTGCGCTTGCCTGAAATCGTGTGTGTCATGTCAACCTCATCGGGATGCCGGCGGCGGCCATGTGGGCCTTGGCCTGCGCAATCGTGAAATCACCGAAGTGAAAGATCGAAGCGGCCAGCACCGCCGAGGCACCACCTTGGGTAACCCCGTCCACGAGGTGGTCGAGCGTGCCGACTCCTCCGGAGGCGATCACAGGGATCGGCACGGCATCCGAAATCGCGCGGGTGAGTGGCAGGTTAAACCCGGCGCGCGTGCCGTCGCGGTCCATGGAGGTCAGCAGGATCTCCCCTGCCCCTTTGGCCGCCGCGGTGAGCGCGAATTCGACTGCATCAATGCCTGTGGATTTGCGCCCGCCATGGGTGAAGATTTCCCAGCGTCCAGGCTCAACCGTCTTGGCATCGATAGCGCAGACGATGCACTGGCTGCCGAACTGGTCCGCCGCACGTGTCAGCACGTCGGGGTCAGCCACGGCCGCGGAGTTGAACGACACCTTGTCCGCGCCCGCGAGCAGAAGCGCCCGCACATCGGCCACCGTGCGCACGCCGCCCCCGACCGTCAGGGGGATAAAGCATTGCTCGGCCGTGCGCCGCACCAGATCAAACATGGTGCCACGGTTTTCATGGGTGGCGTGAATGTCGAGAAAGCACAACTCGTCCGCGCCCGCAGCATCATAGGCCTGTGCGGCGGCGACCGGGTCGCCTGCGTCGATCAAGTCGACAAAGTTCACGCCCTTGACCACACGCCCGTCGGCGACGTCGAGACAGGGGATGATGCGGGTTTTCAACATGAGCGCCCTGATAGTGCGGTTTGTGGGGCGTGGAAAGGGGCTGTGGTCACCGCACCTGATGCGCATCAAGTGAAAATGAGGGGCTCTGCCCCTCGCCCTGCGGGCTCACCCCGGGATTTTTTGAAAACAGAGAAGCACGGGACCCGGGACCCGGTATGCCCTGCCCCATCGGCGGTCCAACACCGATCACGGGAATTTTGCTGGCAGCGCACGGACATATCCGCATGATGGCGCGCGTAAACGGAAGGATGAGTTTATGAAAATTCTAGCAACAGCGGCGGTGATCATCGCCATGGCGGGGACAGCAATGGCAGGAGACAGTGGGATCATTCGCAAGGAGGCCGCAACAGGTGTGGTCGAAACGGTGGATCAATTGGTCGCTACGATGGAAGGCGCCGGGCTGAAAATCTTTGCCCGCGTGGATCACGGGGCTGGTGCAGCATCGATTGATGAGGATATCGGCGCCTCGCAACTGCTGATCTTTGGCAACCCCAAGGTCGGCACGCCCGCAATCAAGGACGATCCGGTGTCGGGCCTGTTTCTGCCACTCAAGGTGCTGGTCTATGAAGACAGCACCGGCAAGACCATGATTGCCTATGAAGACCCCACCGAAATGCTGACCCGCCTGGGCGGTGTATCCGGCGATGCACCTTACCTCAAGGTCATGACCGGCGCGTTGGGCAAATTCACGGACGGGGTGGCCAAGTAGGCCCTACCCCTCAAGCAACGACAAGGCGGCGGCCAGATCAATGGCCCCGTCATATAGCGCCCGCCCCGAAATCGCCCCTGCGATCACGCCGGTGGCCTTGAGCGCGCTCAGATCCTCCAGTGACGATACGCCACCGGAGGCAATCACCGGGATAGACACGGCGCGCGCGAGGCTTTGTGTGGCCTCGATGTTTGGCCCTCCCATCGCCCCGTCGCGGTTGATGTCCGTGTAAATGATCGCCGAAACCCCCGCGTCTTCGAAGGATTTGGCAAGGTCCGTGACATCCACATCCGTTTCTGTCGCCCAGCCCTTGGTCGCCACCTTGCCACCGCGCGCATCAATGCCGACGGCGACATGGCCGGGAAAAGCGCGCGCCGCTTCGCGCACAAGATCAGGGTTTTCGACGGCCACGGTGCCGAGGATCACCCGTTCCAGCCCCTTGTCGAGCCACATCTCGATTGTGCCCATGTCGCGGATGCCGCCCCCCAACTGGGCGGGGACCGGGCAGGCCTTGAGGATCGCCTCGACCGGGGCCGCATTCACGGGAGCACCGGCAAAGGCGCCGTTGAGGTCCACCAGATGCAGCCATGCACACCCGGCCTCAACAAAGGTGCGGGCCTGTGCGGCGGGGTCGTCATTGAAGACGGTCGCACGCTCCATATCCCCATGCACGAGGCGCACGGCCTGTCCGTCCTTGAGGTCGATGGCGGGGTAGAGGATCATGGGATATTGGCCTTTTTCAGATGACGCCGCCCGTCTGTCACCTTGCGTCACGAAATGCAACGCGACCCTAGGTCATTGTTGATCTGAACCGGGTCGATACCGCACAATTGCCCACGTAGTGGAGGAGAACACGCATGAAACGACTGATGATCGCTGCGGCCATGACGCTTTTGGCCAGCACCGCATTTGCAGACCCGGTCGCCGGGACATGGAAAACCGAAGTCGATGATGGGGCTTATGCCCATATCGCGATGAAACCATGTGGCGCCAATATCTGCGGCACGATCGCCAAGGCCTTTGACGCAAGCGGCCCAATCGCATCCGAAAACATCGGCAAGCAGTTGGTCTGGGACATGGTGCCCGCAGGCGACGGCAGCTATGGCTCGGGCAAGATCTGGCAGCCTTCAACGGGCAAGGTGTTCAAATCCAAGATGTCGCTCAACGGCAATACACTGAATGTGTCTGGCTGTGTTGGCCCCTTCTGCAAGAAACAGACGTGGACCCGCGTCAACTAAGGCGCCCATCCGGTTGTAATCGGCTGAAACCCGCGTCTTTTGGCGCGGGTTTTTGTTTGGCTTGAACGGCGCCCGCAGTTCTCTATCCTGTGGTCCCGAACTCGGGTGCAGACCCCACGAGGGTGCACCGAACAGACCATGACAGGGTCGAGAGGGGTGCAAAAGTGACCAGACCAATTGACATCAAACCACATCTTGCGGCGATGAGCGTTGTATTTACGCTCGGTGCACCAACGGCGCTGGCGGCCGATCCGGTTGGCCTGTGGCGCACCCAGCCCGACCAAAAGGGGCAAGTGGCCAATGTGAAGGCCACGCCCTGCGGCAGCGCGATCTGCGGCACAATCGTCAAGGTCTATGACAGGGGTGGTACACCTATCGCGGCCCCCACGGTGGGTCAAAAGGTGTTCTGGGATATGGCGCGGCAAGGCACGGATTATGTCGGCCGCGCCTTTGTCCCCGCCCATCAGCGCGAGTATCGCGGCCGTTTGTCGGTTGCCGGCAATAGGATGACGGTCAGCGGATGCCTTGGCCCGGTCTGTCAAAGCCAGGTCTGGACACGCCTGCAATAGCTACCCCGGTCCCGCCTACAGCTTGGACGAGATGATTCCGGTGTTGAACCCGCCCATGCGCAATTCACCGAACAGGCGCTGGTATTCGATCTTGGGGCAGCGATTCTGGATGACGGTGATGCCGCGGGCGCGCGCTTTTTCCGCGGCCTCGGGGTGAGAGACACCGATCTGCATCCAGATGGTTTTGAGGTCAGGCAGCGTCGCAAGGGCCTCATCTACGATCTCGGGCACGGCCTCTGAGCGGCGAAAGATATCGACCATGTCCACGGGCTCCGGCAAGTCCGACAGCTGGCCCACAATCTTCTGGCCAAACAGGCTTTGCCCGGCATATCCCGGATTCACAGGATAGACATTGAACCCTTTCAGCGACAGATAACGGGCCACGAAATAGCTTGGGCGGACCGAATTGGCGGACATACCCACAACGGCCACGGATTTTGTACGCCGCAGCACATCCCGCAAGTCCTGATCCGAATAGGTTTCTGCCACACGCATTCTCCCTGCTATGCCCCCTCTGACAAAAAAACGCCCCGATCGCAAAGCGAAAGGGGCGTTAAAGTGCGGAACGAGGGACAGTGAATATCCACAGGAGTTCCAGACCTGTGGCTCACAACACGAGATAAGGTCATCTCGGCTCTGTAAAAGTGTCTCTCTCAAATCTGTGAACGAAACCTTAACCGATATCGGCGAATTTCCGCGCGCCGAAGCGGTCAGTCAAAAATATCTTCAATGATGTCAAAGGCGTCTTCGAACAGATCGCCCCACCGGGATTTTTTGCGTTTTCGGGATTTTTTGACCGGTTTGGGTGGTTTGGTCTTATTATGCGATTTCTGTCGCAGGGGTGAGGCCCGCACGACCTCGCGATCCCCTGATCTGTCGCGGGGCAGCATTTTCAGGTCATGCAGGGGCGCGCCGCATTTGGAGCAAGCCAGTTCGTGTCGCCCGCTGGCCTTCATCACAAGGGCGGCGCGGGTGCCGCAGTAACAGCATGTGGCGATTTTCGTCGGGTAGGCGATGGTCGGCCTCTTAGCTATGGTCCTTGGATGCATATAGGGCGATGGCCGCCGCATTTGAGACGTTGAGTGATCCAAATCCGCTGCTTGCGTCAATGCGCACCAGCATATCGCAGGTTTCGCGCGTCTTTTGGCGCAATCCCGGCCCTTCGGCGCCCAGCACCAGCGCAACCGCACGGTCCTTTTGCCCCGACAGCGCAGATTCGATGGTCTGTTCGGCCTCGCCATCCAGCCCCAGCACCAGATATCCCATGCCCTGTAATTCGATGATGGCGTCTGCCAGATTGCGCACCCGCAGATAGGGCTGGCGTTCAAGCGCGCCCGAGGCCGTCTTGGCCAGCGCGCCAGTCTCGGGCGCTGCGTGATGGCGCATGCCGATCACCGCGGACGCCCCCAGCACTTCAGCCGAGCGCAGGATCGCGCCGACATTGTGCGGGTCCGTCACCCGATCCAGCAGGATCAGGCGCGGGGTGTCCGCGCCGATGGCCACGTCCGCCAGATTGCCCCATTCCAGTGGTTTGACCTCGAGCGCCGCCCCCTGATGCACCGATCCGGGATCAAGTGGCGCGGTGAACTTGCGGGCATCGACAACTGTTGGTTCGATCCCTGCCGCCGCGATGGCCTCTTCCAGCTTGGTCTGTGCGTTCAGAGTGACGATGAGTTGCAGTTTTTCACGACTTGGGTTCATCAGTGCGTCGCGCACCGCATGCAGGCCAAACAGCCACACTGTCGCCGCCGCATCCGCCTTTTTCGCCTGCTCTTTCTGCACGACCCATTTGGGTTTTTTCATGGTGTCCTCATTCGGGGTCTGCCTGTGCGGCGCGGGTGCTGAATTTCTGCCTTGACCCTTCAATTGGGTGGCGATACTCACGCGCTCACGCTGCCGGGTTTCTTACCCTAATGGCGCAGTGGGCGACAGGCCGCAAGGTGTGGCAGGGGACTGTAACTCCCTCGCGGAGACGCACGCCTGGTTCGATTCCAGGGTCGCCCACCATCTCACACTTTTGTGTTGAAAAATCCGCTAACACCTTGAATGGAAAGGTAGTTTTAGCGGTTCGATAACCCTCATTACGGCAGAACCTCAACGGCTCTGAAAGAGCCAATCGAAGCACTGTCTGGCGTACAGTGAAGCTGCCTTTTTTATAAATATTCCAAGGGTTTGCCAAGAAATTCAAAGCTGGTTCGATAACTACACTCTGGTCCCTATGTGTTGGAGCCAAGTTGTCAGACTTTTCCAGCAGAGCGAACTTCTGACGCTCCAGCTTATCAATGCGATCCTCGTAAGCCTTGATCACAGACTCGCTTGTGGCGTCTACGATGCGGTCAAGCAGTGCCTGCGTTTGCTTCTCTAAGCCTTTGATCTGTGCCTGGAGCGTAACCTTCGCCTGTTCGGCCTCAGATAGCCGAAGAGCCCACAGGTCTTTGAACATGGCGCGTGCCATCTCAACAAGCGGTCGAGCAGGCTGTAGCGTTTGCAGAACGGCCTCTGCTCCGTCTTCAATCTTGGCACGTGGGATAGACTTGCGTTTGGAGGCGCAATTTGGAGTATCGCAAAGGTAGTAAGCGTAGTGCTTCTTGCGGCCTTTCGACCAGCAGGAGGTCATCGGCTCGCCACAATCATCACAAGCCACAAATCCACGCAGTGGGAAATCTTCATTGATATCTTTTCGCGCGGGCGCATAGACCTTTCCGTTCAAGATAGTCTGGATGCGCTCGTGTGTTTCAAAATCTATTAGTGGTTCGTGGTGGCCTTTGCGAACACTAACGCCCCAGTTGGGGGCTTCGACATAGCCCGCATAGACAGGCTTCATCAGCATGTCTTTCACTTTAGAAGGATGCACATATCCACTAGAGCCACTTTTGGGAAACTCTGGTCTGGATTCCAGAAACCGTTTTACTTCGACCTGGGAGCGAAAACGGCCAGAGGCATAGCCTTCGAGAGCCTCAGCAATGACAGTTGCCACAGGCTCCTCGCGCACAAGCAGTTTGCCGTGCTGGCGGTCCTTGGAGTAGCGATAACCGACTGGTGGATAAAACACATAATAGCCTTTTTCCACGCGGGCCTTCATCTTCTGAACAACCTGACGGCTGTTTTGTTCGCGCTCAAGCTGGCCTTGCGCGGCAATAATAGTTTCGATGAAGCGGCCTTCGGGGCTGTCTTCAAACTTGAAGTTCAGGCATTCGACACGGGCACCGCGCTCGGCAAACTCCCGGCGCAGCTTGATATGGAATTCCGTGTTACGCGCAAAGCGCTTCAAATCGTCGAAAATGACGACGTAGGATTGACCCTGCTTGGCGTCGAGATATGCCAACATGGCGCGCATACCGGGTCTTTCCATGAAATCTGTCCCGCCCGTAATATCGTCGGGAAAGACCATATCGACCTCATAGCCGCGCTCATCGGCATACTGTCGGCAACGATGCTCCTGGCTTTCCAAGCCATGGCCATCGGTCTTCTGTTTTTTGTCAGAGACACGGCAATAGATCAGCGCACTCTGCGCTTCGGTCTTATGTGTTACTGCATGATTCATGACTCCTCCTTATCTGGCGGCGAGACTTACTCTGCCGCAATGTGGTTAAATGTGTCACTCAACGTGGTTGAGCTTGAACTTAGCATGCTTGAATCCCGATTGCCCGTCTCATCAACGCTTTCGGGAACTTGTCCACAGGCTTGCTGAACTGGATGCACGCCAAAGCCAAGGTCTACGAAAGCCATCATGATCTGCCAGATCAAAAGAACGAGCTGCTCTCTTTCTTCATCAGATAGGTCAGGATCATCTAGATACGCCTGATACTTCTCGACATCGATCCCAACGGACTTCATTGGTGCTTTTTCGAGAGCAGCGTCCAGCGCATCGCTTAGCTTGCTTTCGTCTTCGACTGTGACATCGTTATACTCTGTCATGGTCGCACTCTCCTTTCCCACACTGGTTTTTGGCGTGCGCGTTTCCTCATCCGAAATTACCGGATGTGCATGATTTCCGTCTGCCCTTGAAGGTGCCTCTCGTTGATCAACAGAGGCGGCTGGATGAATGACGTTCGGCTCGCCAAGTGGCTGTGAGCCTTCATTCACCTCATACTTCATTTTAACATATTTTATGCGTGATTCACAAATTCTGCCGCCTCGCGGCGATATTTTTGTCTTTGCAATCATGGTGTTCTCCTTTTGGTTGAGGTTACGGGTCTTGGTGGTTTAAGGGCGATACCCTTGCACAAACGTCCATGTGCCGTTTGCGTATTGCGGTAGATGAGCATGGCTGGATGGGACGGCCTCGCGGATCATCTTGAGGCGCTTGCGCCACGGCCAGCCCGGCACAGAAACGCTGTCCATATCGCGATCAAAATACGGGTTCGGGCCATAGAGGCCTGTGTAGTCCTTCACCTCAAAATACGGCTTCTTCTGCGCGATGAAGGGCGGGATGCCGTAGCCTGATGGCATGACCAAAGCCTGGTTATGCGGCATGGCCAATATCTCTTCGGGCGTGCGCAAGGGGCGCGCCTGCTTGCGCTGGTGGCTCATCTCGTAATCAAGGGCGCGCAAAGCAGCGCCTGTCTTGTATGGATCGGCCTGTCCACGGAACGCTGCCAGAATGGCTTCACGCTTGGCGCGGCCAGCGCGCTGCTGCGTCAGCGGATCATCAAGGGATAAGGTCTGATTTCCGAGCTTGGCGCTTAAATGCCGCGCGGTATCCAGATCAGAGATACCGCCGCCCAGATAGACTTCCAGATCGCTGCTGGCCGAGAGCGTCATCGCGCCCGTTGGCCCAAGGTTCTTTCTGATCTGGCCAAGGTCCTGATAGACCGTGATCGGGCACAGGCCAAAGCCTCTGCCGATGGAATAGAAATCCGCAACCTCAGGGAAACTACCAAGCTGCGCCGCTTCATCAATCACCAGAATGAGCGTTGGAGATCTGGGGTGCTGCTGCTTGATTGTGCGAAGGCTCGAAAAGAACTGCCGGATCAGTGGCGCGTTCTGTTCGGTCAGTTCCGGCGGCATAACGAAGAACACGAAAACAGGCTGGTTTGTGTCTTCGCATAAAATATCCAGTGAGAACTCGGCCTCAGTGCCCGAGACGAAGGCGTCTTGTAAAGCGCCGTCCGCCATGAACGACAGGCGATTGGACAACTCGCCCATGACGGATTGATAGGTGCGCTCACTCTCAAGGCGCATTTCACGCATCTCGGCATAGGCGACAGCCAGATCAGGCTCGCCCATCGCGGCCATGATCTCTGCCATTTCATCCCACGCTTCAGGCGCGGCGCGGATCGTGCCAAGCAGTTTGTAGATCGAGGCAGGAGAAACCCCGCCATCCAGATGGACAAGGCCGCGAATTAGCGCGTCCAGCCAGTTCTGGGCCTTTTGCTCAAAGAACTGATCGCGTCCCCCTTCGCTCTCGGGGATAAAGGTGCGGGCTACACGCCTGCTATCGGCCACCAGCCTTGGGGAGTCCGGCGTGAGATGCGCAAGAAGCGAGAGACGATTGCCTTGCGCGCCATGCACGCCGTAGGGATTGATTTCATACACAGCAGCGCCAATGCTCGCCAGATATGGCTCCAGCACTGCGCGCAGCTCGCGCTTGGGATCGAAGATAGCATAGCGGGCAGGCTCGCCGTCCCGTCCGCTCGCATTGATGATGTGGGAAAGAACGCTCGTGAACTTGCCGGAGCCCGCGCCGCCGATCAGCAGCATACCTGCTTTCTTGGAGTGGAACAGCTTACGGCCATTATAGAAGCCAAACGGTACACCACCCTGGCTCTTGAATGCTTGGTGCACTTCAAGGTCGGAGGCGAAACGCGCCGAGCCGTATGGATGATCATGTGCGAGCATGGTTGAGCTTTCCGGGTTTCTAATTTGGTGAGTGGTGGACGGCCTCAAAGAGCAGCGAGGCCGTCCGGTCGTTTAGCGATAGGTTCCGCCATAGGCGGTCAGCTTTTTGTGGGTTCTGATCTTGCTAGCAATGAACAGCAGCAAACCTGCTGGGATGCTCCAGAAGAGGAACGCTCCTCCATCACCTTTGCTTACCGTTGCAACGGCAAACAGTGCGCAGATCAGGCCAATTCCAATAACCCGGTTGCGTAAAGCAACGCGGCCAGGGATTTCTTTTTCCTCAGGGACATGGGGCATGATGCTTCCTTTCATGATTGGTTTCAGGGATTAGATAAAGCGATAGGCGAGGTAGACGCCTGCCGCTGTGAGGCCTGCGATGATGCTTGCGCGCGCCGCGAAGAAGACGAGCGGCCAGCACAGGATCATCCAGACGATGGCGATCAGATTGACCAGTTCAGGTGCATAAGTTCGCTGCGCATACAAAATGACGTATGGCTGGGTGAACTCGTTAAGCGGTGCGCTGAGAAGAACCGAGATCATCGCAGCAAGCGTGCTGGCAAAGCCGTCCTTCATATTCATGCCGCCGCCCTGACCATTTGGGCCGTGTTGGTTTGGGTTCATCATTATCTTCTCATCCTCCGTTTTGATGCCCCGCCTGACAGCAGGGTGAGTTGTTGGAATCGCTGAAACGGGTGTTTCAGCGGGTGAGTTTGCGTATAGTTGTCGAGGGTAAGTCTTTCCCCGATCCCCCGTGCAGCGAGGGCTGCATTTCGTTTGGGGTGATCGACATTTGACCATTGCACGCGTTCGAAAAAAGGCTCGCGCCAGAACGTAGCTGTAAACTCAGGAAGTTGAGTGTACGACTTTGCAATAAGGCCTTGAGGACCCATATAAAATTATGGGCCGCGTGATTTACACACCAAAAAACCGCTTCGCGCGGCGCTCCAAGCTCTCCGAACAGGAGTTTGTCTGGCTGCTGGAGCTGTTCCTGCAGGGGCGATCAGCTGCCAACGCGCGCGCGCGTTACTTGCTTTTTCGCAACCCACACATCCCAATGCCTCCCAGTGAGAAGACGATTGCGAAGCTCTTTCGCTGCATGGGTCGCTACATCTTTCACAAATTTGTCGAACCGCAGCTTTGGCGAAGCGATGCGGGAATATGCCAACATCATCTGGATCAGGGGCAGGATGCCTATCAACGCTTTCTGGATGACACAGCACACAACCTGATTCAGAACGCGAGGGACGCCATGTCTTTGGAGAGTTTCCATGCACTGGTCAGCAGCGAAAACGTCGGAACGCCCGATGACGTCTTTCATATGGAGATTCGAGCACTGCTGGTCGCTCATAAGGGTATGACGGATGCGCGTGCTGATGTCGGTCTCGCCTGCTATCGCACAGAGTCACCGGGAGGGTTGCCGCGAGATCAAATAGATCAACAGCATATCAAGATCATGATGAAGCATATTCTGGATGACATGCAGGATGACCCAATGGAACCTGACGGTAATCCCCACTCTTGGATACGGATCGAACCTTACAAATTTCCCTATGCGAACTTCCATCTGCCCGAACCCGAGCAATGGTCAAAGCGAGGGTTCTCGGTTTCAGCATGGCGCAGAAAACACGCACGCCAGAGAATGCTTAATCGTAAGAAAAAAGGTAAAAATAATCAATGTGCGATAAGGATCAGTATGAAAATTAATCCAGCTATTCGATTTGTATCAATTTAGCATCCAATCCCAAGGCGCAATTCCAAAATATGTCAGTAATGTTGACATATTAATTCGACTAAGTTAATTGTTTTAATTTAACTATTACTCTGAGGTCTCAATGAAAAACACACTCAATAGAATTGGAAACAACACTCCGCTGACAGCAATTTTTGCAACATTTTCTAGTGTCATCCCAACAAACATCGTTTTCCATGCCGCAAACGCAATAGGAACTTCAAATAACGTGGCCGAGTCTGCTGCTCAATTTACGGCTGTTGCTTCGGCGGCGACGATTGCCGCGCTGCTCATCAAGAACGCAGCAAAATCAAACGTCGACGAGCCACCGACGCCAAGCTAACGATACTTTGACAATCATCGCCAAGCTGCTAGCCTTCGACACAAGCCGCAATCGTTGCTGAGTTCAGATCATGCAGGAAGTGTCTTTAGTCACAAATGGCCATGTTGAGGCTCTGGGCTCAGCAAAAGACTTGATACTTCAGTTGATGATCATGTCAGCTGGGGTGTTTGCTATTTTTGCAGGATTTGCGAGCTCTGCCTCTCCCGGAGCGTTGAGTAAGCCGCTGGTAGGTTGGGCGTTAGCGCTTTTTAGCTTGAGCATATTTTTCGGCTATCTTGCTTTCGGCGGCGTAATTGCAAGCTATAACTCTGAGTCGTTCGATGCATATTCGGGCGTCATCGTAACAAATGGCATATTGCAGCTCGGCTCTTTTCTTTCTGGCGGTATCTGTCTTATTTTAACAATCATTAGAAAAGTGAGTTAACTTGATGATTCGCCTTCATTTTTTTGGTGCGATGTTCTCATTGTTGTTCGTCGGACCTTCTTTTGCCCAGACAACTGATATCCAAGAAGCTCTTGGAAACCCTTATGTCGCCAGTGCACTTGAACTTGTCGAGTTAATGCGGAGCGGCGACGTGGCGATTGACCAAGATGATCTTTTTGCCCAGATTTTGACTAGGGCCGAGGGTGCTCGAAATTCAGACCTAATAATTGAGTCTCAGATACTGTCCGAAGTCTATGACCCGACCTTGCTTGAGCAACGTTTTTTCTCTTTGCCCAGGGTCGAAGAATGGCCGTCCATTTCAGTAGGCGCGAGAATGCTGGTCGCCGCTTCGATTATTGATGTTGTGGATCAACTCGAGGAACAAGGCGTCGAGCCGTCTGTTGAAAGTATGCTGGAGGCGGTAGGACCGTCTCTTTACTTGATGTTGGCCTCTGCCGCTGATGAGGCATCGGTTGAGCAGCCGCAGATCGATGTTGTGTCGGTTCGGCGGGCGGGGGTGTGGTTCTTCTCTTTGGGCTGGCCCTTTTGTTGTGCTGAATAAAGGAGCTTGGTTTAAGATTGGCACGCTTCTCGCCTCGTTGAGTGTCAACACCTGACATCTGACACTAAAACCCAGTATGTAAGATGTTCTCTGATTGAATCAAAGTCCAGTGTAGTACCAACACGGACGGTGAAATCTTCGAAATTTGAGCCCTGCAAGATGTGTACGTGGTACTACCACATACATCTTGGCAAGGGGGCCCGCTCCAGTCTTACAGACTTGCGCGCCCCCGTTGCATCCCCCCAGCCCATGGCTCAGATCAGGGCATAGAGCCCATTCCAGAGCCAGTAGAACGTATCCCCGTTCTTTCAGTCGTTGGGCTTGGAGACGTGCCTCTCCACCAACACCGAACCATGCACAAACCGCTGCCCGTTTGACCACCAATCAGGGGAGCGTTCCTGCTCCCGGCCGATACCCCCATGAGGATTTCATCCAGACGATTTCATCGAGACCAACCGTCCGCCGTTTGGATGCCGCCATGTCATGGAGATGACTTCATCAAGATCATTGTGCCACGCTCGCCTTCAAAGTCGCATCGTAATGCGCCCATCATAAGTGCGAAGCAATTGCACATGCGCTCCATCCGGAATGTCTGGACGACCACTGTCTTTCGAAACCCATGCGTGGCGCTCGTCGCGAATAACCCGCCAGAGGCTTGCGCCGCCGCCGAGGCTGTCCATCTGAATGTGTCCGTCCGGCAAATTTACGTTGGCCAGAAACCGGATCATTGCGTCCGGTGCGCTATAGACGCCAAATCCTATGCTTTCTTTCGCGGCAGCCAATGTCCCGTCAATCTCGAAGGCCTCACGTCCTTCTTCAGAGACAAACCGCGTTACCGTCAGAAGCTGTATTTGATGTGCGCGCATCGCATGATGCCAATCCGACCGTGATTTGTTCACGACAACGACTACAGCGCGCGGCACTCTATCAATCAAGGTCTGCGCAGCCCCCAGATCAACGCTAAGCTCCCGCGACAAGATGCTGGCACATTCTTTTTGTGGCTCTCCATAGCGAAAGGTCCGAACTTGCGGCAGTACGTGACCTTCTAACGAATGCGAAACCAGTTCTACTTCCACAACAAACCAGTGCGAATTATCGCGCGCGATCATCGCCAAATCCGGTTTGCGGTTTTCGTCCTCGTATGAGAAACGCCCACCAAAGACGACGCATTGATATTGAGGAAACAGGCATCCGAAGGCGCGCAGCGTTATTGCCTCAAACTCGGTCTCGCTTGGCAGTTCCGGATCACACATCGAGAATATATGATCTGGCTGGCACGGGGAGATCATCATTTTTCTCATGCGTGACTCCACGAAACGCTGGCGACACCCTCAAGTTCGTCTTCTTCGGCTTGCAATCGGTCAATCTCTGCTTTGGTTGCAACGAGCGTGTAGATTCGCGCAGTGTCCTTACCCTTGGCAGGGCGTAAGACCCGGCCCAACCTTTGGATGCGCTGCCTGCGCGTTGCTGTGCTGGCGGCAATAATTCCAACTTCAGTTTCCGGCACGTTGAAGCCTTCATCAAGGGCGCGGCACGTCACAAGCACACTAGCGCGCCCTTGGCGAAAATCGGCAAGCGCTTGCGCTCTGGTCTTTGCTGGCAGTCCGGCGTGATAAAGCTCTGCCCGAACACCGCTCGCCTTCAAAACTTCATGGATGACCGTGCAAGCCTCGACATCTTCATGAAAAACAAGAATGCGTTCGCTTCTATGCGCTGCAACAAGACGCAGTGTTATTTCCACCCTTGAAGGGCTCAAATTCAGGATACGGGATCGCCGCAAGAACAGGCTGATTGTCTCGGGCGCTTCCGCCCCATGTTCCGAGATCGCGCGGGCAATCATTCGTGTGAGCTTCGCGTAAGACGCTTCGCGGTCTTCCTCAAGTTCAAAGACCACGTTTTCAAGAACGAACGGAACGATCACCTTGTCGCGCAACGCGTCGGCATAAGTGTATTGGTAGATGACGTCTCCAAGGGTCGGAATGAGCTTTTCGGATAAGCCGTCATCATAGGGGCGCTCTGGCGTTGCAGACAGCCCCAAGCGTTGTTCCGCAGGTAGATCAAGAACAGCGCTGAATTTATCGCTTGCTGCCTTATGGCACTCATCAATAACGAGCATAGCGTCTTGGGCGGGCCAGTTTGGTTTCAGCTTGGCCGCAGTATTGAGAACACTGATATTGATAGTGCCGCGCACCAGCTTTTTTCGGCCAGTGATGAGATTTACATCGTCCAGCCGCAAACCGAAAAAGCTGGTTGTTTCCTCCCACCACTGATCCAGCAATGCGACAGTCGGAACAACAATAAGCGTTGTTTCAGGCCGCGTGCGCAGAATGCTGGCCAGTGCAAAGACTGTTTTGCCGCCGCCCGTGACCGCGCCAACAATGCCACGTTTCTGGTTTGCGAGCCAAGCATCCATAGCTTCATGCTGCCAACGCCTGAGTTCCTGGGCTGGCATCACATACTACCCGCCACTCTCGGTTCCCGGCACGGTGGCGACTATGACTTCTCGCTCCAGTGCGGCGGCACTGTTCTCGATTTTTAGTTCTTGCACCCGCAGCAGTGTATCTTTGCCACGGCGCACGCTATCAGGATTGACTGCGGCTTGCTGCTTATGAACCTTATACTCTGAAATCGCATCATAAATATACTGGCGGATGCATTCATCAATCGCCTCGGATGTCTCCAAGGACTCGTAGTAAGGGTGCAGGCGGTTGATAACGATATTGATTGTATCCGGCTCTGCTGCCGCAACAATAGAAACATATGGATCATGCTCACTGCGCTCTTGTAGTGCGACCCTGATATTGATCTGCCCGCCAACCGTAAAGTTGGCAAGGTAATCATCTTCACTCAGCGCTGAAACCTGACGCTGGTTGTTGGCGAGTATAGCCTCAAGAGGCGGCAAGACAGTATTGTTGACCGCATCGCTCATCTCAGAGCTTGCGAACTCCTTGCTCATCGTTTTCACAAGGTCTCTGATTTTCTCACGCGACCAGACCTGCGTGCGCTCGCCGCGCCGCTTGGTAGCATAGGCTCGATAGTCTTGCGTGATCTTCGCGAGGCTTGTTTCCAGATCTTCTTCCTCATCTCCCTGAAACAAGATCGCATCTTTGGTATGCGATACATCAAATCCATCCAGATTCAGGACACCTGTAAGTCGCTGTGCAACAAGGTTGTTTGCACCTTCGTCATCAACGCCGCCGAAGATGCTGCGCGGCTTCCACGCATTCGGGAAGCCCTGAATCTGACGACCGTTCTGAAACAGGGAAAAGCCGCCATATTTACGGCCACCCTTCTTCAATACACCGACCCAGCCTGTAATCGGCTTTCCGCCAATCACAAGACCGTCCAGCTCCAGCTTCATGGGACGGCCTTCTGCGTCTGTATCAAAAGGCGCTTCATCTGGCGGGGAAATTTCTTCGCCGCCGTAAAGCAGCTTCATCGTGCCAGCCATGATATCATTTCGGTACATCGAGCCGAGATAGGCCCGGATGTTCTCCTCGGTGCGTTTTTGAATATTTCTGTTCAGATCAAAAATCTCGATGATCGTGTAATGGCTATCGGTCGATACATCCTTCTTTGAAAGCGGCACGCGCGCACCTTGATGGGCAATGGCCTCTACATCGATCTCTGCGGTCCATTCTTCGGGACTGCCCCATTCAGATGTAATGACCCGCCAGCTTTTGCCAATCCAGCACGCAGCGGTTTTCATACCCATGCCGTATTTGGAGCGGCCTTTGCTGTCATTTGTCGGATGCGCGACGCGGAGCGCTTCAACAAGATCAGCATTCGTCATTCCAATAGAGTTATCGGAAATGCGGATCAGTCGCTCTAACCTGTTGTAAACAATGTCCACAACAAGAGGCGTGCCTTCTTCTTGAAGCACATCATCAATAATGCCCTCATAGTTCAAACGCGATTGCGTCGAGTTATCGATGAACTCTGCCAAGGCATGCCACATCGTATAGCTTAGACGGCTATAGGCACTTAAGGCTTGCGGACCAATTGACAGTTCGGCTTCAAGTGCATCGCTCATTGATCTTTGTCTCCGTCTTCACCAGTAATGTCGCCGCCAACGATTTGCTCCAGAAGTCGGCCACGCGATCCTTCCGCATAATCACGGTGCGCTTCAACCCCCAGCCACGAACGGCCAAGCCCCTCGGCAACCGCCCCGGTGGTATTGGAGCCAGCAAACGGGTCCATGATCAGATTATCCTCTTCGGTGAGCAGTTGAATGAAGAACGCGGCAAGCCCTGCTTGCATGCGCGCCGGGTGTGCTTCATGGCCATTGTCTTCGCAGTATTTTCTATAGCCTGCATCCCATCCGGTATTACTAAACCGAAGCAAAGACTCAGGAATTAAGGCCGCGTCAGTAAGATCAACAACATTGGGCGCGATGGCACCGCCGTGATCTTTGAGGAACCCTGTCTTGGAAATATCATGGCCAGATGGCCGCTTGCCAGCATTGTAGGATTGTTTCTTGAGAAGTTGCTTCATGCCCTTGCTGTAGGGGACAAGAACCTTCTTGTTATCAGCTTTCGGTCTTGGTGTTTTGGACATCCACCACACATGCGTATAGGAATCCTTGAGCCGCCAGCGATTGACCGTCACCCATTCCGCAGGACTTGGAAGTCGCGCCGGGTTGTGACAGATGACTTGCTGGCAAAGATGCAGGCCCGCAGCTTTCTTGAAGGCCAGAAGCGCCTCCAGCGGAAGCGTAGACATGACAGGCTCGCCGCGTTCCCAAGCATTCCCGATCTCGATCACAATGGAGCCTTCAGGCTTCAAAAGACTGGTCAGTTTTGGGGCAAGCTCACTGAGCCAGTTGAGGTATTGCTCCCCTGACTCATTACCGTATTTCTTCTTGGTAAGAAGCGGAAAAGGCGGTGAGGTAACAATCAGATCGACTTGTTCGGCATATTGCTGGCCGAGGTCACCATCAATAAAATCTTCAATCCGACTATTTATGAGGCGGCCCTTTGCCGTTTCGTAAACAGTGGGGTGCAAACCATCGGAGACTTCGTCTTGATTGGCTGGATTAATGGTCATACTTGCTTCCAGCCGTTTTCAATATCGTTCCCAGTAGATTGAATGGTCGGAAGATCGACAATTTCGCGCCCTTTTTCTTTTACAGCCTTAAACAATTCATACTCCACCTGTAGTCCCAACCAATAGTCGGGGGATGTTTGAAAGAAATGCGCTAATCTCAATGCAGTGTCACCGCTGATAGAACGCTGTCCATTCATGATGCTTGTGACGCGGTTTGTTGGAACATTCAATCGACGAGATAGTGCCGCAGCGCTGAGACCAGCGGTTTTCAAGCGTTGTCTTAATGTCTGCCCTGGGTGCGGCACCCGCCGAATATCAGAAATATTCATGAGTATCCTCGTAGATGTCAGCGGCAACGTCAGTTTTCTTCCGCGTTACGTCAAGTGTAAAGTGCCCGAGTTTGGCGCATCCTTGCGGATCGGGCTGTCGTGAACCGAGCCTGTAGTCTCGGCCTCGCGGCGTCCATCCCTTGCGCGGGACATGGACAGCCGTGAACGGCTGACACTTCTTTCCTTTAGTTTGGGGCTTGCAGCCCCTGACCATCAAGACCCAAGCGCCCGTTGGGCGCGCTTTGGCGTGTATCCCCGTCCTTCCTCTCTTCGTTCGTGCAGGGCGGGTGATCCCCCTCGCGCCTTCGCGGATCATTGACGGCCATCCCCCTGCTCATTGGCACAGGCCTAGTCCAGTTGCATGCGCAACTGACTATCCAATGAAGGGAAAAGACCAATGAAGATAGATATTTATCAGAAAGTAACAGACAAGATCATCGCTGATCTGGAGCAAGGCGAGCTGAGCTGGCTCAAGCCTTGGAGCAGCGGAAATCTGGAGGGCAAGATCACCAAGCCGCTACGGCATAACGGCATGCCCTATAACGGAATCAACATTTTGATGCTGTGGGGCGCATCGGTCGAGGCCGGATATCTCTCCCCGTACTGGATGACCTTCCGCCAAGCCAAGGAGTTGGGCGCGCATGTGAAGAAGGGCGAGTGCGGCAATCTGGTAGTTTACGCCAACACCATCACCAAAACTGAGGAAGGCGAGAACGGGCAGGACGAAAAGCGGAAAATTCCGTTCATGAAGGGTTACAGCGTGTTCAATGTCGATCAGATCGAAGGCTTGCCCGAGCACTACTATTCCAAGCCCGAGCCGATCATTGATCCGGATTTGCGGATCGATCATGCGGAGGAATTTTTCAATCACACCCGCGCCGATATCAGGCATGGCGGCAACCGCGCTTTTTACAGTGGTGGCAGCGATCATGTGCAAATGCCGTATTTCGAGACATTCCGCAGCCCAGAAGCATACTACGCAACTTTAGCGCATGAACTCACGCACTGGACAAAGCACAAGAGCCGCCTTGACCGTGAGTTTGGGCGCAAGAAATGGGGTGATGAAGGCTATGCCCGTGAAGAGTTGGTTGCCGAGTTGGGCGCAGCATTTCTTTGCGCTGATCTTGAACTGACACCCAAGGTCCGAAGCGATCACGCCGCCTATATTCAGAACTGGTTGAAGGTTTTGAAGGAAGACAAGCGGGCGATCTTTTCCGCTGCTGCCCATGCGCAGCGCGCCGCTGATTTTTTGCA
The DNA here is from genome assembly GCF_947503045.1 of uncultured Tateyamaria sp. Classification (GTDB taxonomy): domain Bacteria; phylum Pseudomonadota; class Alphaproteobacteria; order Rhodobacterales; family Rhodobacteraceae; genus Tateyamaria. The sequence goes on along the minus strand of NZ_CANNCF010000001.1, from coordinate 1,147,039 downwards.
TGGGTGCCAGCCTATGATTGAGGAAGAGCAGCAAGGAGCCGCCGCATAAGGCGGCACCTTGCAAGAGAAAAATTTAGGCTGGCCTGACTAGCCAGCCGTTTTTGAGGACTCTTCCATCTCTAAAAAGTCACTTTTGATTATGCTTTACAACATGTTATGGCGCGCTAGAGTGTCGGAATGGTAAAGGAAAGACACGAGATTGAAGAGTTGCAAGAGGAGACGATTTGCTCCTCTTGTATCGGCGAAGCCTACCTCTCGGCACTCGTTGAAAAACACGAGTCTGAACAACTTTGCTCATATTGCGGAGAGGAGGCTCCATGTCTCACGCTGGAAGCACTAGCCGACGCAGTCGAGACCGCCTTCGAGAGCCATTTTGAGCGCACTGCAAACCAGCCGAACTCGTATCAATATGCCATGCTTCGGGACAAAGAGATCGACTACGATTGGGATCGCGATGGTCAGCAAACCGTCTATGCGATTATGGACGCGGCAGACATATCGGAAGAAGCGGCGCACGATGTCCAAAACATTCTGGAATACCGGAATTTCGACTTCGAAGAAGCGGCCCTGGATGATGAGTGCGAATTCTCCTCGGATGCCCACTATGAGGAGGTCATGCCGGGTGATAGTGATTGGCGGGAGCGCTGGGATTACTTTGAATCGCTGATCAAGACGGAGGCGCGGTTCTTCAGCCGTACCGCATCTGGTTATCTGGGAGAACTTTTCGACAAAATCGAAAATATGCGTACGGCAGACGGCACTCCTTTGGTTGTATCTGCCGGACCGAAGAGCGACATTACCCATCTATATCGCGGGCGGATGTTCCAGTCCGACGAGCCGCTTGAAGAAGCGATTTCCCGTCCAGATCGCGGCTTGGCCGCGCCGCCCGCTTCGGCGGCAGGAGCGGGCCGCATGAATGCGCGCGGTATCTCTGTTTTCTATGGGGCTACCTCACCAGACATAGTTCTCGCAGAAGTCCGCCCTCCAGTAGGCAGCAAAGTCGCTCTTGCGCGCTTCAACATCATTCGCCCATTGAAACTGCTTGATCTGAGCGCACTGGATAACGTTCACGAGAGCGGCAGCATTTTTGATGCCGAATATGCCAACAGGCTCGGTCGCATGGCGTTTCTCCAGACTCTGAGTAACCGGATGGCTAAGCCCGTCATGCCCGACGATCAGGAAATGGCGTACCTGCCGACGCAGGCCATTTCCGATTACCTTGCAACTGAAAACAAGATGCAGCTGGATGGCATCTTGTTCCCCTCGGTTCAGGTTGGTGGTGATGGGGTCAATCTTGTGCTGTTTCACAAGGCTTCGCGGACACGCGAAATAGATATCCCGAAAGGCACAGAGATCAGTGCGCGCACCTACACCCAGTATGAAGACGGCCCCGAGCCGGATTATACGGTCATTGAGGAAACCCCGCCCGAAGAAGATGCTGATGAGGCTGACGAGCGCAAGAAAACCGGACCACGTTTCTCCGACATGCTCGGCATGGATTGGGAAGATTATGCAGATTACGACCCGCGTGAGAAAACGCTTGAAATAGACCTTGATTCAGTCACGGTTCACGAAGTTCGCTCTGTCCGTATCGACACGGGCAGTTATTCGGTTAAACGGCACAGATGGGAAAAGAAAGACCCGCCATTTTAGGGCAGCATGTTGGCTAGGCCGGACGCAAACGGCTGATGCTCGCAAAGAGCTTTTTGGTCCAGTCTCCAAGATCATCTGGAATGCCAAGCTCGCCGAGATCAACGCCGTTGGACGGCTCAAATGTGTGCCCACCGCTTACATCATCTGCCGCTGCCTCTGGCGAGTGATAAGAACCAAGATTGTCTTCACCGTACATCACCTTCCAGCGCCCGGCGGGCTCAGGCAAGATGCTCACTGTGCCTTGCTGTGTATAGAATTGATAATAATAGACATCTCGCTCCATGATCTACCCCGATTGTTTTCCGTTTCATTGGCAAAATTTTACCAGAAACCAGGTCAGAAGTCACCTCTGCCATCCGGCGACGAAAAGGTTATCACGGCCAACCTGATAGTTGACCGCGATGAGGTTAGAAGCCTGGCTGACGAGAGCTAAGTTCATTCTCGATATTGCGCATCGATGCCAAGGCATCGCGGCGCTGCTCTGAGCCGCGCGGGGCAGCGGCAAAGGCATTAAAGGCCTGCTTGAGAAGGCCGTGCAGCTCGGCGGTATTGCGGGATGCTGCTTCAAAGCGTGAGACGAGTTTCATCGTATCCTCCTTTTGCTTCAAGGAGGCCCCGAACCACTCAGGGCCTTTCGGCCCCACGCACATCATCGGCCCAGCAAAGGCCCCTGGTGTGTTCGGGTGTCTGTTTGAAATGCGAAATGGTGGATGGGTATGAAGCGCTTAGACGGTTTGAGACGGACATCGCGTCCAGCACTGCTGGAGCAACGCGGCCTTGATTACAAATGGTCTGTATATGCCTGTCAGCCGCCCGTCTTGATCTGGCAAGCGCGGCACGTTGCCGCCCCAGTTACGGATTATCGCTAGAGGACTAATGCACGCGGCAGCTTTAACCGTGAGCGCGGGTCGTCATGGTCTGGCCGGATTTCTTCTATCTCGCGCCGTCTTTCTATCCGTTGTCTCGGTCTGGCTTGCAACAAAAGCCCATGAATCCCTGACCGGATGCAGCTCAGCCTTCAATGTCCTGCCCGCTCCAAAAATCCGTGTTGAACATGAAGTCTGATCCTTTGCCTCCGGCTTGTCGGGAGGGCGTTAGCAAGCAAGACCCAAACAAAGGAGAAACAACATGGCACGCGAAAAAACCAACCAAACACTCCCATTGAACGCGCCGGATTATCTGGCATGGCACGTGAATCAAAAGGGCGAAAAGTCCTTCTGGACCAACGTCGGAGCCGCATGGAAGCACAAGGACGGGCGGGGATACACACTCCAACTGGAAACCTGCCCAATCAATGGCCGTATCGTCCTGCGCCTGCCGCTGGCAGATACTCCAGAAACCTCAAACGAAGCGGGGCGCTCATGAGCGCTCCCATCGCAAAGAAAGAATTTCGCATCGATCCATCCCGCTTTGAATCAGGCACCTGGTGCCACAAGAGGGATAAGATCATCGGCGAAGGTGATATCGCCGCCTCCTACAGCGCCGATAAGATCGGACTCGAAGGTGCCGTGAGAAAGCCGTTCAAATGGCAAAACGCCATGTGGGTGAACACCGGAATGGTTTCCAATGGCAAGTCACGCTCCGTTGAAGCTTACCAACTCATCCCTGCAAAATTCTTCGATGGAGAGCCGCAAACTTATGGCCAGATTGTCCGTAGCAACACAGCAGCAGGACAGCGCCAAGAAGGTTTCTATCACGGTATGCACGTCCAGCACGGCAAGCGGCCCTACGTCTTGATCGGACCAAGCGTCATCTTTCTTCCGTCTGAAGAAGAAACGCCTCAGCAGATTAATCTGCTTGATTTACTTTAAGTAAAGAGCCGCCTCAGATGGGGCGGTTCTTTCTTATTGTTCTATTTATGCTCGAATTCATCTTCGCAAATCGCGCAAGTTTGTGGCAATTCAGCTGCCTTCTTGCCACGGCTCCTGTTTTCCCAACTCATCAGATATCAGCTTCAATTCTTCAATGAAGCGATCAAGCTGATCCTTGGTTAGCGTTACGCCTTTGTAATGATCAATTAATTCGATGATGCGGCAGCCTTTCGGTGTCACTCTGAGGTGCAAGAAGTTTGCGCCATCCGGACCTAAGCTTTTGATGATCGTATCACATTCTTCCTCTAGATGATCATTATGATAAGAGTGATAAACTTCCTGCCAATCGTCGTCATAGTCAATCATCACTGTGTCCTCTCTGTGTAACCGTTAGGTTATGCTGACTGACGCCCGATTTGCTAGCTTGGCGTGTGGTCATCTTCGTCGTCATGCCATTCTTCACGCTCTGCGCTCGGTTTGAACTCCGGTACCAGCACATCGGGCTTTCCCAATCGGGCATGGGTCAGCCGAATGGCCAGCCGGATAGTGTCCTCAGCGGCAAGCCGAAAGTGCTTGGCCAGATCGTTTAGTTGTGCGGCGTGTGCCGCGTCCAGATTGAGCATTAATGTATGTCGCATGTTGGTAGTCATGGGCGACCTCCTTTCGTTTGCTCGTTAAAATTCAGGGCCGTGATCAAAACCACGATCACGACTCCTCTCGCGGGAACGCTCACGGCGCACCCGTTCAAGCTGGTCATCACGCTTTCGCGTCTGTTGCTTGTCCTTGGCGATGTCCTTTGCTTTTTGTGCAGCATCAAGACTCGGCACATCCCCACGCTTCATGGCGATATAGGCTGCAATCTCCTTGCGGATTTCGGATACTTCGCGAGCGCGGTCTTCGCGCATTTTGTTGATAGCCGTCTGTAGCCTTTGCCTTTCATCAAGCTGGCGCTGGACGAGCGCATCCTTCTCGGCGCGGTCACGCTGCCATGCACGCAAGGCTTCAAACTCATTGTCCTGTTTGATCTGTGAAAGCTTGCCCGTCAGGCGAGACCAGATTCCGCTGAAACCCTTCGGCAAACGGGCAGCACGTTCTGCCATCTCGCGCTGTTCGCGAAGCTGGATACGTTTTGTCGCCTCATCGCGTTGCTGCTGATGGCGCGCGATCAGCTCTTGCCGTTTCATCTCCACAGCCGGGGAGGCACGGCGATAGCCAGCATCGACGTCATTCAGATAGGATTTTAGCTTGTCCGTCATGCGCGAGGCGATTTGCGCCTTAGTCTGATCAACGCTAGGCAGATCAGCATCCTTGCCCAGACGCTCGCGCACATCCTTTGCCTTCACGCCCGACCAGCGGGACAGCGAGAAGGTTTCACCGCGCACATCAATGGCAACGGCTGATCTGCGATCACCCTTTGCAAGGAAGAAGCCTTTTTCTTCCAGCGCAGCCTTCAGGGCTTCGGCACTATCCGAATTCTTCCAGGCGTCCTGAATAGCCGCCTTGATCAGCTTCGAGTCTTGCTTGGCGCGTTTGGCCTGTTGCCATTCTTCGCGGGAATAGTTGAGAGGATTGCGCATCGAGCGATCCAGCATGCCCTTTGGCATGTCCCATCCGTTTTCCAGATAGATATCGCGCGATACATCCATCAGCTTTTGCTTGAAAAAGGCCATGTTTTTGGCGCGCATCGCATCACTGTCGATACGGCTCCATACGGCATGGGCATGGCGTCTGCCTTCCTTTTCATGGAAGACGATGGCGCGTTGATGATCGGTCAGATCAAGCTTGCGCTCAATCCGGTCAATCGCTGCTTCGAAAACGTGGCATTCCACCTGTTTGTCCTGCGGCGGGTTCAGGCTCATTGAGAACAGGTGATTTTTGCACTTCGTGCCTTTTGCCAGCGCTTCCGCTTCATCGAAGGCCGAATCCAAATCATCGCTTACGAACCCACGTAAATCATGTAGTTCAACATGCTCATTGTCCTTCATAGACATGAGGTATCTTGCAAGTTGGGGCGCGTTTCCGCGTTCTTTGGCTTTGAGGATCATTATGGCCCTCCATATTTGAGGGCGCGCATCAACTCTTGGCGCATCGCGGCAATATCCGCGCAGGCTTGGCGCAACTCGCTTTCGGTCTCCGGTGTGACAGGCAGAGCGCCAACATTCACCGCTTTGGCGAGCTGATTGACGTTTTGGGATAGTTTGCTTTTACCAAGCTGGCCAAGAACACGGCCCAAAGCTTTGGGATTAGCGCTTGGCGCGATCTTCTTCTTGTTCTGGATGGCATCCTTCAAGACAGCCTTGATGTAGGCACCAAGGGGCATATCGCCTGCGAGATCACGCAGAGCAGCTTTTTCGGCAAAGGACAGCCGCAGCGAGAAAGGGGCTTCCCGTTTCTTGGCATCATTGCCAGCGGCTATGTCATTGAAATTATGGCGCGATATTGTCATTGTCGCACCACAGATCACTTAGATCATGTTGTGCGAGCTGGCTTTCCCAGTCCTGTAGAGCCTCGAACAAACGGTTCGATTCTACTACAGTGAGGTCCACCATTCATTTCCATTTTGCGAAGCAAAAAGTTCGATCCAGTGGATCGAAATTCGGAAATGAATGTTCCGAGCTCCTGCGAGGAACCCGGTGGATGTGTTTCGCGATTACGTATTTCGTTCGCGCATCGTCCGACAGCGAACGGGTTGATGGTCGAACAAAGCCGCGCCCCTACCCCTTCAGATAGGCCGTCAACGCCGCCTCAACCCCTTGATCCCAGATCAGCGTCAGCCAGCGCGTAAAGCTGTCCCGGAACACCGCGTTGTCAGACAGATCACCGTACAGCTCGCGCTGGTCCAACCATATCACGGGGCGGGTCTTGGCCGCTTTGGCGGCAGCGTTCAGGCTGTCCCAGATGGGATCGTTGGCGGCTATTGCGCTGCCGTCCTGCCGTGTGCCCTCGCACATGCGCGCCCAGATGGCTTGCGACAGGGACAGTCCCTCGATGGGGTCGCCCTTGGCCAATGCATCGCGCAGGGTGGGCAGGATGAACCCGGTCTGGCGCGAGGAGCCATCAAAGGCCACGCGGCGCACCGTGTCGACGATTTCGGGGTTGGAAAAGCGCCGGTCAATCAGGTTGACGTAAGTTTCCGGCGTCATGCCGGGCACCGGGTCGACCTGCAACGCGATCTCGGTTCCGGCCACGCGGCGAAAGTAGTCGCCGATCAGCGGGTGGGCCATGCAGCCTGCGATGAACTCGACCGAACAGACCTCGCCCGCATCTGCAATCAGCTGGTGACCGCCATTGAGGATACGGATCTTCATCGCTTCGAATGCGTGCACATCATCCGTGAACGTCGCGCCTGCCTTGTCCCAGTCGGGGCGGCCTGCGCAAAAGGAATCCTCGATCACCCATTGGCGGTAGTTTTCGTGTGTCACCGGGGCGGCGTCGTCGATGCCAAAGCTGCGCACCAGCTCCAGCTCTTTCGGGCCGGTGGCGGGCACAATGCAATCGACCATCGAATCCGGGAAGGTGCAGTTGGCGTCGATCCAATCCGCAAGGGTCGGGTCCGACAGACGGGCCAGCGACACCAGAGTCTGGCGCAGGATGCGACCGTTGCCCTGCAGGTTGTCACAGCTTTGCCCTGTGAACGGACCGGTGCCTGCATCGCGGCGCAGGCGCAATGCGGCAATCATCGCACCAAAGGCGGTGCGGGGCGTGTCGGGGTTGGTCGCGTCGTGGACCATATCCGGGTGCGCGGCATCAAAGGCCTTGGTGACCGGGTCGATATAATACCCGCCTTCGGTCACGGTCAGGGCCACGATGCGGATCATCGGGTCGGCCATCTGTGCGATCAGGGCGGCATTGTCCGCCTCGACCGGGACAAAGCCGATCATCGACCCCGTCACTTCGGCAGAGCGGCCTGTCGGGTCCAGTTCGATCAGCGTGGTGAGGTAGTCCTGCGCCTCGAGACGTTTGCGCTGCGCCTCGTCGCCGGCGCGCACACCAGCGCCGATGATGCCCCAGTCCATCGCGTCACCCTGCTGCATCAGGCGGTGCAGATACCACGCCTGATGCGCGCGGTGAAAGTTGCCCAGACCAATATGCACGATGCCCGGACGGATCGCAGAGCGATCATAGGCCGGCACATTTACAGCGGTGGGCAGGTCACGCAGACCGGAGTTCGAAAGCTTTTGTATCGAGTCCAACATCAGTTCATCCACTTGCCACTTTGCACGGGTTCCGCCTGCGGGATCAGCAGACCCCGCATCGGTCTGTCTGTCCCGCGCGCCGTGTCCGTCACGCGGAACTGCTGTTGCATTCGCTGCCTCATGACATGCGCAAACCGTCTGCCCCGAACTTGTGGATTTGCGAGGCAATCGGTGTGAGATGAACAGTGTCGCCATGGCGCACCGACACGTCACCGCTGGCGCGCACGGTCATCGGATCACAGCCGGGAATGCCATGAATGTGGATGAACGTGTCGGACCCCAGATGCTCGGCCACACCAACGGTGCCCTGCCATTGTCCTTCGGTCGTGGATACCTCGATGTGCTCGGGGCGGATGCCGATGGTGTGGGCGTCGTGCTTGGCCGCTTCGGGCCCTTCGATGAGGTTCATCTTGGGGCTGCCGATGAAACCGGCAACGAACTTGTTGCGCGGCGTGTGATAGAGCTCAAGCGGGCTGCCCACCTGTTCGATCACGCCGGCCTGCAGGACAACGATCTTGTCGGCCATGGTCATGGCTTCGACCTGATCGTGGGTCACATAGACCATGGTGGTGGCCAGTTTCTTGTGCAGTTCGGAAATCTCCATCCGCATGCCGACCCGCAGGGCAGCGTCGAGGTTGGACAGAGGCTCGTCAAAGAGGAAGGCCGCCGGTTCACGCACAATGGCGCGTCCAATGGCTACCCGCTGACGCTGACCGCCGGACAACTGGCCGGGGCGGCGATCAAGGTAGTCGGTCAGGTTCAGCGCCTTGGCCGCCGAAGCGATCCGCTTTTCCTGTTCGGCCTGATCCATGCCCGCCATCCGCATCGGAAAGGCGATGTTCTTGCGCACCGTCATATGCGGATAAAGCGCATAGGACTGGAACACCATCGCGAGGCGCCGCTTGGCCGGTGGTAGGGCCGTTGCGTCCGCGCCGTCGATCTCGATCAGGCCAGAGGTTGTGTCCTCAAGTCCCGCGATCAGACGCAGCAGGGTGGATTTGCCGCAGCCCGACGGGCCAACAAAGACCACGAACTCGCCATCGTTGATTTCAAGGTCCAGAGGCGGGATGACTTCGACGTCACCGAATTTCTTCTGAACCTGCTTGAGCTGAATACGTCCCATAGTGGTGCTCCTTATTTCACTGCGCCGAAGGTGAGACCCCGGACGAGTTGTTTCTGGCTGAACCAGCCCATGATCAGGATGGGTGCGATGGCCATGGTCGAGGCCGCACTCAATTTGGCGTAGAACAAGCCCTCGGGGCTTGAGTAACTGGCGATGAAGGCCGTCAGGGGGGCCGCTTTGGCCGCCGTCAGGTTCAGCGTCCAGAACGCTTCGTTCCAGGCCAGGATGAAGTTGAGCAGCATGGTCGAGGCGATGCCCGGGATCGCCATCGGCGTCAGCACATAGAGGATCTCGGATTTGAGGTTGGCCCCGTCCATCCGCGCCGCTTCCAGGATCTCGCCCGGAATTTCACGGAAGTAGGTGTACAGCATCCACACGATAATCGGCAGGTTGATCAACATCAGGATGAAGGTCAGCCCATAGACATTGTCGAGCAGCCCAAACTGAATGAACAACAGGTAGATCGGGTAAAGCACGCCCACCGCTGGCAGCATCTTGGTCGAGAGCATCCAGAGCAGGATGTCCTTGGTCCGGCGGGACGGCACAAAGGCCATCGACCAGGCTGCAGGGATCGCGATGATCAGCCCGAGGATAGTAGAGCCCCCCGCGATGAAGATCGAGTTCCACAGGAACCGGCCATAGTTGGACCGCTCCATCACGGTGGAATAGTTCTCGGTGGTCCACTGAAAGAACAGGAACACCGGTGGGTCACTGATCGCCTGGGCTTCGGTCTTGAAGCTGGTCAGGATCGTCCACAGGATCGGGAAGAAGATCAGCAGACCGATAATCCAGGCCGCGGCGGTATTGATCGCCTTACGTTGGTTTGTCACAGCACGTGCCATAATGTCGTCCTCCCTTGTTCAATCGAGGTTCTTGCCGACGATGCGCATCAGGAAGATGGCAACGATGTTGGCAAGGATGATGGCGTAAACGCCGCCCGCAGACCCAAGTCCGATGTTCTGACTTTCAAGCACACGCTGGAAGATCAGGTAACTCAGCGTTCGGGTGCCAAAGGCGCCACCGGTGGTCACGAAAATCTCGGCAAAGATGGCCAGAAGGAAAATCGTCTGGATCAGGATCACAATAGTGATCGCGCGGCTGAGGTGCGGCAGCGCGATAAAGAAGAACCGCGACAGGACGGAGGCCCCGTCCATTTCGGCCGCTTCCATCTGTTCGCCGTCCAGCGACTGGATGGCCGTCAGCAGGATCAGAGTCGCAAAGGGCAGCCATTGCCAGCTTACGATCAGGATGATCGACGGCATCGCCGCATCTGACAGCCAACTGACCGGCTCAGCCCCGAAGAATTTCCACAGGTGCGCAAACAGCCCGTTGGTGGGATCCATAAAGATATTCTTCCACACCAGCGCGGACACGGTCGGCATCACAAAGAACGGGGCGATTACGAGGATACGCACAACCCCCTGCCCCCACATTGGCTGATCCAGCAGGATCGCGAGCAGAACGCCCAGCACGATGGTGATGACCAGAACCCCGATCAACAGGATCAGCGTGGTCGAGATCGCGGGCCAGAACGAACTGGAGGTGACGAAACGGACATAGTTGTCGAACCCGGTCCAGCCCTGATCTCCACCGCGCAGTGGCAGGTAGGTGCGGAACGAGAACCACAGGGTCATGATCAGGGGGACCAGCATCCAGCCCAGCAGCAATACGACGGCAGGGGCCATCATGGCGCGGGCGGCGGATCGGGAAGCTTTGGTAGCCATTTTGACACGTCTCCTCTATGAGCAGCGGCCTGTCACGGCGCTGCCAGATGGAAAAGGTTAGCTTGTTTGGCACTTGTTATACAGAGGGCGACGCGAACACCGCCGCCCTCTGGTTTAGTGAAGCAGGGCTTACTTGTAGCCAGCCGCTTCCATAGCTTCGTCAGTGATGGCCTGAGCCTTCGCCAACGCTTCTTCTACGGTCTGTTGACCTGCATAAGCCGCCGAGAATTCCTGGCTGACTTGTGTCGCGATGCCCGCAAACTCCGGGATCGCGGCGAACTGGACACCCACATAGGGGCTTGGTTCCACAGTCGACTCGTTGGGATTGGCCGACAGGATGGAGTCCAGTGTCATCTGTGCGAACGGTACCTTCTGGTACTCTGGGTTCTCGTACAGCGATGTGCGTGCGCCCGGAGGCACGTTTGCCCAGCCTTCGTTGGCTGCGACCAGCTCGATATAGCCTTTGCCTGTGGCCCATTCGATGAACTGCTTGGCTTCAGCTTCTTGCTGTGTGCCCGCAGGGATCGCCAGCGCCCATGCCCAGAGCCAGTTGGAGCGTTTGCCCAGACCGTTGTCGGGTGCCAGTGCAAAACCAACCGAATCTGCAACAGTGGAACCGTCGCCTGTCACGAAGGACGCCGCAACTGTGGCGTCGATCCACATGCCGCATTTACCCTGGTTGAACAGGTTCAGGTTTTCGTTGAAGCCATTGGTGGCGTAACCGGACGGGCCGGATGCATCCATCATGTCCTTGAAGAAGTTAAGAGTGTTGGCCCATGCGTCGGTGTCAAACTGCGCGTTCCACTCCATGTCGAACCAGCGTGCGCCAAACGAGTTGGACATCGCTGTGATGAACGCACCGCCCTCACCCCAACCGGCCTTGCCGCGCAGGCAGATGCCGTTGATCTCGTTGTCGCGGTCGGTCATGGCAGCCGCCGCGTCGCGGATGAATTCCCATGTGGGGGCTGCAGGCATTTCCATGCCGGCTTTTTCCATCAGGTCGGTGCGATACATGACCATCGAGGATTCACCGTAGAACGGTGCGGCATAGAGCGTGCCGTCATGGCTCAGGCCACCGGCCATTGCGGGCAGGATGTCACCGGCGTCGTATTCGGCGGACAGATCGTCCAGCGGCACAAGCCAGCCATTGGCGCCCCAGATGGGTGTTTCGTACATGCCGATTGTCATGATGTCGAACTGGCCACCCTTGGTGGTGATGTCCGTTGTCACACGCGAACGCAGAACGTTCTCTTCCAGTGTGACCCACTCGACGGCGATGCCGGATTCAGCGGTGAATTGATCAGTATAGCCCTGCATACGGATCATGTCGCCGTTGTTGACAGTTGCGATCGTGATCGTGGCCGAGTGGCCATCGGCTGCTGCGATGCCAGCTGTCAGGCCAAGGCCGACCACCGTACTCAGCAGAGTGCGTTTGATAGACATTAAGTGTCCTCCCTTTTTTACACACGGAAAGAATTGCGTAAAGATGACTACAGGTCAAGAGATTTTCTTAACGCTCAAAAACCGGGCACTGCGCGGCACGCATGGTCTTACGCTTGATCAGGGCCGACCTATTGATTCTAAAGGCAGACTCCGCAAAGCGCTGCCTCCTCACATTGCTTTCCATATCAATGAACTAGGGCGATCCGCCTGCCTTTCCACGGGCATTTCCGTGAAAAACCGACCTTTGCGCGAATCTGTAAACACCGTTCATGTGGCAAAGGAGAGCCTGTAAACGCCCCGCCATGGCCTGAAATGGCCTTGGATCATCAACAAAAGCACGTTCGGACACGTTTGTCCGCGCCCGCGCCATGATGCCATTTGCACGACAGACCTTGTTTTGTGGACTCAAGCACCCCTGCCCCAAATACAAACAGCAGCGCCGAATCGAACGAATCACAACACATCAGCCAGATGGCTGGCGTTCTTTCATCGCGAAAACTTCTGGTGCAGCGCAGCCCGCCCTTTCACCCCAAAAAACAGCGAAACCCCTGCTGCGCAGCCCCAACTCATGTCAAAATACGCGCATTTCTTTCACACGTGTAATAATCTGACGCTATGATAAACCGCGGCCTGTTTCGGATCGTCATCGACGGACAGAGACCATCTCTATGCGCCTTAACCCATTAGCTTTGAGAATTGTCGGAGTTGGGCCAGCACCCGTCGCCCGAAGATCGCAGGAGCGCCTGCGCAGCCCTCAGACCCGGCCGGTCCACCACATCCAGACCACCACCGCGGCGACGATCAGCAACAGATTGAACCCGATCATCGCACCGACCCAAATCCAGAACCCTTTACGCCGATCCGCCCGGTCGATGGTGTCGAGCCAGCGGACCACGGCGTCCTCGGCCTGTGCGAGGGCCGCGCCGTCGACTTGGCGCAGCAGCCGCGGGTTGCCACCAAGACCTTCTGCATCCACGATCAGCCGGGCCTGCGCGTGAAGCCGCTTGGGCAGCCGCCGCCCCGTCTTGCGCAAGGCGGAAGACAGCGATTTGGCGCGGACGCCAAAGGCCCCGGTCAACGCGCTTTGAATGCGCGCGCTGTGCTTTTTGATGCTGTCTTCGCTTACCATCCGCATCGCACTACCCCAGCGATGCCTGCCAGTTCAATCCCTCTGGTTCACGCGACATTTCCGGGCTAAGCCTGCCCCATGCTTGCCTATACAACCCACGGGGATGGCCCCGGCACACCGCTGTTGATTGTCCACGGCCTTTACGGGTCGGGGCGCAACTGGGGTGTGATCGCCAAACGGCTGTCGGACACACGGCGCGTTGTCACGGTGGACATGCGCAACCACGGCACCAGCTTTTGGGACGATGACAACAGCTATGCCGCGCTGGCCGGAGACCTGGCGCAGGTCATTGATCACCTCGGTGCTCCAATGGATGTGGTTGGTCATTCCATGGGCGGCAAGGCCGCGATGGTGCTGGCCCTGACCCGGCCCCACACGCTGCGCCGTCTGATCATCGCTGACATCGCGCCGATCGGGTATATACACACACAGATGCAGTTCATCACGGCTATGCGCGCGGTGGACCTGTCCCTCTTGACCCGCCGTTCCGAGGCCAACGAGCAATTGGCCCGCCTTGGGGTCGAACCTGCGCTGACCAGTTTTCTGACCCAGTCTCTCGATATCAAGGAACAGCGTTGGCGACTGAACCTCGACGCGCTGGCGGCGAATATGGACAGTATTATTGGCTTTCCGACGCTCGAGGCCAGCCACGAGGGGCCGACCCTATTCCTGAAAGGCGCCGAGTCGGATTACGTCACGCACGACCATCGCCCCACGATCAAGGGACTGTTCCCAGAGGCCCGTTTTGCCAAGATCCCGGGCGCAGGACACTGGTTGCACGCGGACAACCCACGCGCTTTTGAAGCGACCGTGAGGGCATATCTGGACACAATCGCGGGCTGATCCTTGACGTAACCCCCTCGCCCGCCCCACTTTTACAGCAGGAAGTGGCAAGAGGAGTGGCGCAATGTGGGACCAGCTGCTTGATCGATTTCTAACTGGCATGATGGTCGAGGACCGTCTGTCCATCACCTATCCAAATGGCGAGACGCGCCATTACGGACCCGAAACCGGCGCGCATGCGCATCTGCACTTTGCTGATACTGCGTCTGTGCGTGCGATCATCCTGAACCCGGACCTCGGCCTTGGCGAGGGGTACATGGACGGGCGTGTGACACCGCGCAACTGCACGCTCGAAGAGGTGATGACCGTCATCGTGCGCAACCGGTTCAAAGGGCGGATACCGCCTTGGGTGCTGATCGCCAACCGCGCTCGGTTTCATGTACGCGGCTTTCTTCAGCGCAATGCGCCGCAAACGGCGCGGCGCAATGTGGCGCATCACTACGATATCTCCGACGATCTCTACCGCCTCTTTCTGGATGCGGACATGCAGTATTCCTGTGCCTATTTCCGCGACCCGGACATGACGCTGGAAGAGGCCCAAGTCGCAAAAAAGGCCCATATCGCCGCCAAGCTGCGGCTGGAACCGGGCATGCGGGTGCTGGATATCGGCTGTGGCTGGGGCGGCATGGCGCTGACCCTTGCACGCGATTACGGCTGTGCGGTCACGGGGATCACACTGAGCGAAAATCAACTGTCCACAGCACGCAAAAGGGCCGCCGCCGAAGGGCTGTCGCCGCTGGCGCAGTTCGAGTTGCAGGACTACCGCCATGTCGACGGCAGGTTTGACCGGATCGTGTCGGTAGGGATGCTGGAACATGTGGGTGTGCCCAATTTCGACACCTACTTTGCCCGCGTGGCCGAATTGCTGGACCCGAACGGGATCGCGCTGATCCACACCATCGGACGCTCCGGCCCACCCATGGCGCAATCAAGCTGGATCACCAAATACATCTTTCCCGGCGGCTATGTCCCGTCTTTGTCCGAACTTGCCCCCGCCGTCGAACGCTCGGGCCTGTGGCAGGCGGATATCGAGGTGTGGCGGCTGCACTATGCCAAGACGATCCGCCACTGGCGCGAGCGGTTCGAGGCCAACCTGCCCCGGATCAGCGCGATGTATGACGACCGGTTTGTGCGCATGTTCCGCTATTACCTGACAATCTGCATCCTCGCCTTCGAACATCAGATGCAAGGGGTCTATCACCTGCAACTGGCACACAAGCGCGATGCGGTGCCGCTGACGCGGGACTATCTCTATCCGCCCGAGACTGTGATGCCCGCACAAGCGCGATCAAGGCAGAATGCGCACAATCAGCACGCATTGACCCAGATTTGACCACATTCTCGCCATGTTCGACGGCCATCGTGGATGAAACGGACAGGACGTATGCCCGTCCGGGTCCAGAACGGAGGTCGCAAGACATGGAATACGGACAGCGCCAGGAACTGAAAAGCGAACCTGCAAGCGAACGCACCACGCGTATGATGCGGTCTGTTCGCGAAATTCTGGAAGAACAGGGCCAGGCCCACCTTCTGGATGACGCCAACTTTGAGTCTGCAAGCGAAGCAGCAACAATGCCGCCCCGCCCCATGCCCGGTGCGGCGACGGCAGCCTGCGCTGCAGAACGTGGCGGCGTACAGCGTCCCCCGCATTTGCGCGGCGCGATGAGTGCGCCCAGCAAACCGGCTCCGGCACCAGCTGCGGCCCCGGCTCATGCGCAAACTCCGACCCCTGCCGCAACAGCAGTGCCCGTCGGCGCGCCGATTGCTGCCGCTTCGGAACAATCGCGCTCGCTCCTGTCGCGCCTGATCGGACGGTAAATCTCCTCCCTTTCCAAATAGGATCGCATTTAAGCACTATCGGGGGCCATATGGCCCCCTTTTACATGCGTGGCTGGTGCCAATTTCGCAGGTGCGCCGCGAATGCGCCTGCCCCCCCTTGCACCTTCCCGCACCATGCCTATAACGCAGACAATTTGCTTGCGCCCGGTGGCGCAGCCACGTGTCACATCCGGGGGGCCAGGGATGCCAAAGCGTACCGACATACAGTCGATCATGATCATCGGCGCGGGCCCCATCGTTATCGGACAAGCCTGCGAGTTTGACTATTCCGGCGCCCAGGCCTGCAAGGCACTGCGCGAAGAAGGCTACCGGGTCGTTCTTGTGAACTCGAACCCGGCCACGATCATGACCGATCCCGGGCTTGCCGACGCCACCTACATCGAACCCATCACCCCCGAAGTTGTCGCCAAGATCATCGAAAAGGAACGCCCCGACGCGCTGTTGCCCACCATGGGCGGACAGACCGGCCTGAACACCTCGCTCGCGCTTGAGGAAATGGGCGTGCTCGAGAAATACGGCGTCGAAATGATCGGCGCCAAGCGTGAAGCCATCGAGATGGCCGAAGACCGCAAGCTGTTCCGCGATGCGATGGACCGCCTTGGCATCGAAAACCCCCGCGCCACAATTGTGACGGCGCCCAAGGATGCCAATGGCAAGAAAGACCTCAATGCCGGGGTCGCCATTGCGCTTGAAACACTCGAAGACATCGGCCTTCCGGCCATTATCCGCCCGGCCTTTACCCTTGGGGGAACAGGTGGCGGCGTGGCCTACAACCGCGACGACTATATGGCGATCTGCCGTTCTGGCATGGATGCCTCACCAGTGGGCCAGATCCTCGTGGACGAGTCCCTGTTGGGCTGGAAAGAATACGAGATGGAAGTTGTGCGCGACACGGCCGACAACGCCATCATCGTCTGTTCCATCGAAAACGTGGACCCGATGGGCGTGCACACCGGGGACTCCATCACTGTGGCTCCGGCGCTGACGCTGACGGACAAAGAATACCAGATCATGCGCAACCACTCGATCGCCGTGCTGCGCGAGATTGGCGTGGAAACGGGCGGCTCGAACGTACAATGGGCGATCAACCCCGTCGATGGGCGCATGGTGGTGATCGAGATGAACCCGCGCGTGTCACGCTCTTCGGCTCTGGCCTCCAAGGCGACAGGTTTCCCCATCGCCAAGATCGCGGCCAAGCTGGCCGTGGGCTACACGCTCGACGAGCTCGACAATGACATCACCAAGGTGACGCCCGCCTCTTTCGAGCCCACAATCGACTATGTCGTGACCAAAATCCCCAAATTCGCCTTCGAAAAATTCCCGGGCTCCGAGGCCACGCTGACTACGGCAATGAAATCCGTGGGCGAAGTCATGGCCGTTGGCCGTACCTTCCACGAGTCCCTGCAAAAAGCGCTGGCGAGCATGGAATCCGGCCTGACGGGCCTCGATGACATCGACATTCCCGGCGCACCCGACAAGGCCGCCATCGTCAAGGCGATCTCGGTGCAGACCCCGGACCGGTTGCGCCTGATTGCGCAGGCCATGCGCCACGGGCTGTCGGATGATGAAATCCACGGCGTCACCATGTTCGACCCCTGGTTCCTGTCGCGCCTGCGTGAAATCGTACAGGTCGAGGCGCATGTGGTCGTGAACGGCTTGCCCACGGACGAGGAAGGGCTGCGCGCGCTCAAGATGATGGGCTTTTCCGACGCCCGACTTGCCAACCTGTCGGGTAAGAGCGAACAGGACGTGCGCAAGCTGCGCCAGGATGCAGGCGTCACCGCCGTGTTCAAGCGTATCGACACCTGTGCCGCCGAATTCGAGGCCCAGACGCCCTATATGTATTCCACTTACGAAACGCCGGTCTTTGGCGATGTGGAATGCGAGGCCCGCCCGACGGACCGCAAAAAGGTTGTGATCCTGGGCGGCGGCCCGAACCGGATCGGTCAGGGGATCGAGTTTGACTACTGCTGCTGTCACGCCTGTTTCGCGCTGACCGACGCGGGCTATGAAACCATCATGATCAACTGCAACCCCGAGACGGTGTCGACCGATTATGACACCTCGGACCGGCTGTATTTCGAGCCTCTCACCTTTGAACATGTGATGGAAATCCTCACCAAAGAGCAGGAAAACGGCACCCTGCACGGCGTCATCGTACAGTTTGGCGGACAGACCCCGCTGAAGCTCGCCAATGCGCTGCAGGAGGCGGGCATTCCCATTCTCGGCACCACGCCGGACGCAATCGATCTGGCCGAAGACCGCGAGCGGTTCCAGAAGCTTGTGCAGGGTCTCGGCCTCAAGCAACCGAAGAACGGCATCGCCCATTCTGACGCCCAAGCCCTTGAAATCGCGGAAGGGATCGGCTTTCCCCTCGTGATCCGCCCCTCTTACGTGCTGGGCGGGCGCGCGATGGAGATTGTGCGGGATATGGGCCAGCTCAAACGCTATATCGCCGAGGCGGTTGTGGTGTCGGGCGACAGCCCCGTTCTGCTGGACAGCTACCTCGCGGGCGCGGTCGAGTTGGACGTGGATGCGCTTTGTGATGGCACCGACGTCCACGTCGCAGGCATCATGCAGCACATCGAAGAGGCGGGCGTGCATTCCGGTGACAGTGCCTGTTCGCTGCCTCCCTATTCCCTCTCGCCCGAGGTGATTGCCGAGGTCGAGGTGCAAACCCGCGCCCTTGCCCTGGCTCTGAACGTTGTTGGCCTGATGAACATCCAGTTTGCCGTGCAGGGAGAGGATATCTTCCTGATCGAGGTCAACCCGCGCGCCTCGCGCACCGTGCCCTTTGTGGCCAAGGCGACGGACTCAGCGATCGCCTCCATCGCCGCGCGCATCATGGCAGGCGAGCCGCTCAGCAACTTCCCGCTGCGCGCACCTTACGATGCGACCGCCAGCTATGACGCGGTGCTGCCCCTTGGCGATCCGATGACGCTGGCCGATCCCAACATGCCGTGGTTCTCGGTCAAAGAGGCGGTACTGCCCTTCGCCCGCTTCCCCGGCGTGGATACGATCTTGGGCCCTGAAATGCGCTCTACTGGCGAAGTCATGGGGTGGGATCGCACCTTCGCGCGCGCCTTCCTCAAGGCGCAGATGGGTGCAGGCATGGTGCTGCCAAACGAAGGATGTGCCTTCATCTCGATCAAGGATGCGGACAAGACGCCCGACATGCTGGAAGCCGCGCAAATCCTGACGGGTCTCGGCTTTACCCTTGTCGCGACGCGCGGCACGGCAGCGTGGTACGAGGGTCAAGGCGTGCCTTGCGCGACCGTGAACAAGGTCTATGAGGGGCGGCCCGATGTCACAGACATGATGAAGGACGGACGCATCCAGCTGGTGCTCAATACCACCGAAGGGGCGCAGGCGGTCGAGGATTCCAAGTCCATCCGTTCCATCGCGCTTTATGACAAGATCCCCTATTTCACCACTGCCGCCGGGTCCTATGCCGCCGCCCTCGCGATCCGCGAACAGGCGCAGGGTGATGTGGGTGTGAAGGCGCTGCAGGGCTGACACAGAAACAGGCAGATGGTGCCCTGCTCACCGGGGCGACGTGCGAAACCATTGCGCGCGGGCCACGCAGCCGTTAGCGCAAGTGCAACTGCCTCATGCCAGCGTCAGGAGAAATGCGCGTTGACCAGCTTGCCTGCCCCCACAACCGATGGCACCGTTCGCCTGACGGATCGCCCCAACTGGCTCTATCTGTTGCGCGAATTCGACGCGCTTTACCGCCTTGGTTCAGCCGGAGGCAGCGCCGCAATCCGTAGTCACCGCAAACGGGTGCGGGATCGCTTGTCAGCCACCATCGCCGCGAACCCCGCGATGCTGGCACCAGAGCCTGCGGAAAAGCCCGTCACGGCCCATTTCGCTCGCGCGCTCGATTTGGGTGAACGGGGCGCAATGCAGGGCATGGCGCGGGCCCTGCGCGAAGTGCGTGACGATCTGAGCTGGGAATACGGCTATGAAAAACTGTCGCGTGCGCTGGCCCAGAAATACGCCTATTGCGAAGTGCTTGGCCCCAAGGGGCCTGTGCAATGTGACACACTGATCCTCGGCTTTGTCCTGTTTGCGCCGAACACGACCTATCCCCAGCACAGCCACACGGATATCGAGGAAAGCTATATTTCGATCTCGGGCGCGTGGTCAGAAAACAATGCGGCCGTCTTTGCGCCCGGGTCGCTGATCCTGAACCGCTCCGGGCACGAACACCGCATCACCACCGGGGATCGCGACCCCTGCCTGCTGGCCTATGCGTGGTGCGGCCCCGAGGCGCGGCTGGCTGCCCCGGATATGAAGCTGACGGCGACGCGCAAGGCGCGCCAACCGTCCTAACTCACCAGCCCGTCGATCTGGAAAACATCCAATTCGCCCTTGCCCTTGGCAGGCAATGCGCCCTTGCTTTGGCCTGTGCATTTGCCCTCAATCCGGGCCCAGATATCCGCACTGGCGTAGACGGTATCGGGGCTGGCCATCGAGGTGATACGCGCGGCGGTGTTGACCGTGTCGCCCCACAGATCGAACAGGTGCTGGTGCTGGCCGATCACCCCGGCCACGACGGGGCCGATGTGAAAGCCGATGCGCACCTGCCAGCCGTTCGTGACGCTGGCCGCCACCCGGCGCATGTCGAGCGCGCAGGCGGCCGTGGCAAGCGCCGCATCGGCATGGGGCAGCAACAGATCGGCCGTCGCCATATAGGCATCGCCCATCGTCTTGATCTTTTCCAACCCGTGGGAAAACGTGATTTCCTCGAAACGCGAAACAAGGTTTTGCAGATGGCGCACGGCCAGTTCGGGCGGGTTCTTGTCGCAATAATCGGTAAAGTTCACCACATCGACCATCATCACCACAACGTCTTCATAGCGGCGGGGTTTGACCTCGTTTGTAGCCTTGAGTTCGCTCACCGCGCGCGCAGGCAGGGTCGCATGTAGCAGATCGTCGGCGCGGCGGCGCTCGGTTTCGATTTGGGCCAGATAGGTCGCCTCCTGATCGCGCAATTGCTTTTGGGCAAGGCAGGCGCCGACCCGCGCGGCAAAGAGAACCCGGTCGAAATCCTTGGGCAGAAAATCCTGCGCGCCCAGTTCGATCCCCTTGACGATGGCCTCCATATCCTCGACCGCCGAGATGACGATGACCGGAATGTCGCGCAAGGCAGGGTCCGCCTTCATCGCCTCAAGCACGGCGTAGCCATCCAGCACGGGCATTTCGATGTCCAGAAGCACCAGATCAAACAGCCCGTCATTGAGCAGCGCCAGCGCCTCTCGCCCATCTTGCGCGGCTTCGGTCAGGTGGCCCAACTGCTTGACAGCCATGGACATTTTCAGTCGGCTGGTCAGGTTATCATCGACCACAAGGATCGACGCCCCTGCGTGGGTCTGATCCATCAACTCGCCCCCGTGACGCGCAGTTTTTGCAAGGCCATGCTGACGCGATTGAAGGTCGTCTCGATTTCGTTCAGCAATTCGTCGCCACCCGTCAGGTCCAGATCGCGGGCCCGCGCTTCCAGTTCGCGGGTCAGCGCGGCCAGCGACTTGGCGCCGAAATCGGTGCTGCTCGATTTCATCGAATGGGCCGCGCGGCGCAACGTGTCGACATCCTCGCCCGCATAGGCTTCGCGCATCTGTGCCATCAGTCTGACCCCTTCCCCGAGAAAGCTGTCGATCAATTCGGTCAACGCCACCTTGTCGCCACCAATCACATCCAAAAGGTTCTTGAGCGCAGCATCATCGAGACAAGGGCTATTGTCACGCGGCACAGCCGTGATCTCGTAGCCTGCCGGTTTGGGCGGCGGTGCCGGGGCAATCGAGGACGCCACGGCCTCAAGCGCGCGCACAAGGGCAGCCACCCGGATCGGTTTGGAGATGTATTGATCCATACCCATCGACAGGTATTTGTCGCGATCCCCGCGCATCGCATTGGCGGTCATGGCGACGATCTTGGGCGCACGGTTGCCCCATTCCTTGTGAATGCGGCGCGTGGCCTCCATCCCGTCCATCTCGGGCATTTCTATATCCATCAGGATCACGTCATAGGCCTGCAGGCGCATCGCCTCAAGTGCCTCGACCCCGTTGGAGGCCACGTCTGACCGGTAGCCGAGGCGTGACAGCAGCATCTGTGCCAGTTTCTGGTTGGTGGGGTGATCATCCACCAGCAATATCCGCAAAGGCAGCCGCTTGGCCATCTCGGTGTCCAGCGTCGTGCGGGCCGCTGCGGTCTCCAAGTCCGGGGCGGTGGTCTGAATGCCGAATTCGGACACCAGAGCATTCAGCAGCGGCGATGGCTTGATCGGTTTCTGCAGTACGCTGGCAAAGCCGATGGCGTCGAATTCGTCCTGACGTCCGGTGACCGCCCGCCCGATGGAGCTGAGCAGGATCAGCGGAACATCTTTGCGGGCCGGGATTTCGCGGATACGCGCCGCCAACGTCAGCCCGTCCTCTTCCGGCATCGACAGATCAAGGATCACCGCATCAAACCGCCCCGCACCGTGCAGCAGGTCCATTGCCTCGCGACCGGTCGTCACGACACTGGGCAGCATGCCCCAGTCGCGGGTCTGCACGTCCAGAATGCGCCGGTTGGTGGCGTTGTCATCGACGATGAGCACATGGCGCCCGGCCAGCCCGGTGCGCGCTTCTTCCTTGGCATTGGGGCTGGGCAGCGCGCCCATCTCGAAATCGATGGCAAAGTGAAAGATCGTGCCCTTGCCCACCGCACTGTCGACCCAGATGCGCCCGCCCATCAACTCGACCAGCCGTTTGGAAATCGCCAGCCCCAACCCGGTACCGCCATAACGGCGCGTGGTCGAGGCATCGACCTGGCTGAACGAACGGAACAGGCTGTCCATCCGGTCCTCGGGGATGCCGATCCCGGAATCGCGCACCGAGAACTGCAGGCGCCGCGTGCCTGCCGCTGCCCCTTTGCCAGTCATCACAACGCTCAGAACCACATCACCCTTCTGGGTGAATTTGATCGCATTGTTGAGCAGGTTCAGCAGAACCTGACGCAGCCGCATCGGATCACCCACGATCATCGCAGGGACATCGGGGCCCATTTCATAGGCCAGATCGAGCCCTTTTTCGGCGGCGATTACGGCCACGAGGTCCACCGACTCTTCCATGCAGGTGCGCAGATCAAATGGCAGCCGCTCAAGTTCCAGCTTGCCACTGTCCACCCGGCTGAAGTCGAGGATATCGTTGATAATGTTCAGCAAATCCTCGGCAGATTTGTTGATGGTTTCGGTGAAGTCGCGCTGTTCGTCATCAAGTTCTGTGTCCAACAACAGGTTCGACATGCCGATGACCCCGTTCATCGGGGTGCGGATTTCATGGCTCATTGTGGCCAAAAAGGTGCTCTTGGCATCGTTCGCGGCCTCGGCCACGTTCTTGGCCTCTTCCAACTCGACGGATAGGCGTTTGAGTTCGGTAAGGTCAGAGTAAATGCCCACCACGCCGCCCACAGCCGTGGGGTATTCGGTGATCTGAATCCAACTGCCATCGCGGCGTTGTTCGAGCAGCGGCTTGCCGGGTGTGCGGTGATGGGCGATGCGCTGTTTGGCCCAGCCTTCGGGGTCTTCGGTCGCTTTGCGCACCTCGCCCGAGCTGGCAATCTGGTCGACCACCTCTTCAAAGGTCATGCCCAGTTTCAGCGTCTCGGACGGGGCGGTGTAGATGTTTTCGCGGTAGGTCGTGTTGCACAGCACCAGCCTGTCCTGCGCATCATAAAGGGCAAAACCCTCGGACATGCTTTCGATGGCGTCGGTCAGTTGTTGGCTTGCCACGGACAACTCGTGGGTGCGCATTTCAACGCGGGCTTCCAATTCGTCATTGGCAGTGCGTAGGCTTTGCTCGTCCGAGGCCTGACGGGCGAGCATTTCGTTATAGGCCATGATCACTTCACCCATCTCGTCGCCGCTGGACCAGTCAACGGGCCTGCGCCCCTTGCCCTGACGCAGCTGATTGATCGAGCCCAGCAAGAGGTCAAGCGGCACGCCGATGGTGCGTCGATTGGCGACCAGCGCACTGATGATGATGGCCCCCATCAGCACGGCGGCAAGACCGGCTGCAAAAATCAGGCGCGTGTTGCGTTCATCGCGCACGCTGGCCGGGGTCAGGGAAATGGCAAGCGTTCCAACCACCTGTTCGGCAGAGGCACTGGCCTGCACGATGTCGCGTTCCCCGAAAAACCGGTTGCCCTCCATCCCCTCGATCTGGCCCTTGTGGGCCAGCAGATCGCCCGCCTCGTCATAGACCGCGACCCCAAGCACGTCATTGTCCACCTCAATGGCCGACACGATCAGCTCGATCTGTTCCTGAGACAGGTTCCACAGCGGGCGGGACAGGACCTGCACCTGCATGGTCAGCAACTGGTCCAGCCGGTTCAGCAATTGCTGGCTGGCGCGCTGGTTGGCGCTGTATTCAAACAGGCCAAACACCACGACAATGGCCGACAGGACCAGCGGCACGATATACAGCAGGAACTTGGCACGCAGCGTGCGCAGGCGCGGCCGCGCCCGTGGAGGATCAGTTGACGTAGCTATCGACAATCTCCTGATAGCGGCCCGAGTCGATCAGCGTCTTGAGACCGGCATTGAACTTGTCGCGCAGCTCTTCGGTGCGGAAGGCGGGGCGATAGCCCCAGGGATCGGCAAAACTGGTGGTCTGCACGGGCTTGATCTCGATCTTGCCCTCTTCGGCCACCAGTTTGGTGAGGTATTGCACGATGTTGCGGTCGGCCACGATCACATCCGCCCGGCCCCGGTGCAGCATTTTGACCTGCAGGCTTTGATCGGCGGTTTCGGTGTAATTCGCGCTGCCCTGCAGCGGCGACAGCCAGTCGGAATAGTGTTTGGACGCGTTTTGGAACGCCACCACCCGCAGCCCCTCCAGATCACTCGGATCAGTGACGTCCAGCGCGCGTTCCTCAAGGGTAAAGATCACGTCCTGAAACTGCACCGACACCTCGCCGTAGATGCCGCCATGCGCGGCCAGATCCTCGCCCTGATCCTTTGAGGCCGCATCGACCTTGCCCTGGATAAACTCAAAGGCGATGCGGCGCGCGGGAACGTAAACGGGTTCAAGTTCGATCCCCGACAGCGCCAGCGCCTCGCGGATGATATCAACTTCGATCCCACGCCCGGTGTCGGGAAAGGCATAAGGTGGGATAGAGGCCCCGAATGTCATGGTCAGCGCCTCGGCCCCGACCTCTTGCGTCCAGCTTGCGACCGCGAAAAGGGCTGCTGCCAGCGCGGTGACACTGCGTGTTGCCAAAGTCATCGGGTCACTCCTTTCCAAAAATGTGTGCACAACTTGGTCAGACAGCGCCATGCAGGCGCGTTCACAGATCCGCTACTCAAGATACATGTCGACAAGTTCATCATACCGCCCCGTCTGTTTGAGATGCGCCAGACCGGCGTTGAAATCGTCACGGATCGCGGCATCCCGAAACACCGGGCGCACGCGCAAGGGGGGCTGAAATTCGCTAATCGTCAGTGCTGGCATCGTCTCGGCGTTGTCGCTGGCCCATTGGCGCGCGTGGTAGTTAAAGATCGAGCGATCCGCCACCACCACGTCGACCAGCCCGCTTGCCAGGGCGCGGACCTGTTCGGACTGGTCGGAAGTCTCGGAATAGCGCCCCTCGTCGCGCACCCGCCCCAACCAATTTGGAAAGAACATCCACGCGTTCTGAAAGGCCAGAACTTGCAACCCATCCAGATCCTCGGGTGCCGCAAGCGTCAAATCGCGCTCGGACAGTGAGATAAGTACGTCGTAGAAATCAACCGAGACATCTGCATAGAACGCGTCCGGCCCTTCGAGCGTCTTACCCGGATCCTTGGAGGCCGCATCGACCAGTCCGCGCTTGAACTGCCGCTCGACCCGGGCGGCGGGCACAAAACTGGGCACAAGGGTGTGGCCCCGATGGGCCAGTGCCTCGCGCACGATGTCGACCTCAAGGCCGGTGCCGGTGTCACTGAAGGCGTAAGGCGGCGTGGAATCTCCGAAGGTCATCGTGATCTCGGCCGCCCAGACACCTCCGGCCCCCAGCCAAAGCGCGGCAACCGCCCCGATGAGGGTTCTGCGCGCTATGCCCATCACGCGCCCTCCCCCGACTTCAACCAATCATTCATCTCAGGTCCCATGGTTCGGAATCGTCTCCCATTGCTGGAGCGCATAGGCGCTGACCACGTCTGCTGGCTCATTTTCCGTGGCCACGTTGATCGTGCGTCCGCCACCCGAGGTCGCGGGCATCAGCCGTCCTTCGTTCGGGCCATAGGCCGACTCTACCCAGACATCCGCCTGCGTATACTCATAAAATGTGACACCCGCCGCGTTGCCGCTGTTCATCAGGCCAATCGTCGTGACCACATCCCAGAGCGACGCGCCCCCCTGCGGAACCACAGCCGCATAAGCATTGGCCAGAAAATCCACAACCTGATGGCCCGCGCGCGCCGACGGGTTCAGGCTGTTGCGTATCCATTTGGCGCTGTTGGGATAGGCGTTGGTGACATTCAGTGGAAATTGATAGATTTCAGCCGGTTTGCAGTTGTCATAAACCTCCTGCACGGCAGGCGGATCAAAGAACACGTTCCATTCCGAAAAACCTGGGGCTCCGGGCACAATGCCGCCGTCGATATTGCCCTCCACGCCGTCAAGCACCCCGCCCATCCAGAACATTGATTTGACCTTGTGCCACAGGTTCAACTTGCCTGCCACTTGCGCAAACGGGGTCAACCCGCCCAGGTTCAGCACCACCAACTCGCCGTCGCCGGCCTCCATCATGACGTTGGCCAGCAACTCGTCGCCGTCCGGGATGCATTGGCCCTCAAGGCCTTGGATTTCGGGCAAGGCAGGCAGCGTGTTCAGGATCAGCGGAAACTGCCGGTAGGCCCAGGGAAAGCCGTTGATGGCCCGCGCGGCACTCAGGCCCACGGGCACCTGCCCCTGTCCACACATATTCAGAATGCGCTTGGTGCAATAATAGGCAGGCACACCCAGCGTGTCCCCGTTGATGACCACGACCCCCTTGATGTCAAAGCGCGCCTGAAAGTCAGCCCCGCACAGCAGCGCAATCGAGGCAAATTCGTCCACCGATCCATCATGGGTCACAAGCAATGGGGTTTTGTTCATCTGTGGTCTCCGAAAATTTAAGGACGGCTTATGAACCGATGGAAAACTGGTCACATGTGGGATGAGAGGCCATGAACAGGCGTGGAACGGTCGCAGGCGCCGGGATGTCGACCCAATCGGTCACACCTGCATCCTTGCGCGCGGCCATCACGGCGGCATGCAGCGCGTAAAAGGCCGAGTTGGCCAGGACCAGGCCAAACTCGCTGGCCCCTTTGGAGGCTTTAACGCCGGAATCCGCAGGTGCTGGCCCGGTTTCGTTCATGCCCGTGGCATTTGTGCCTGCGTTATTGACGATGCTGACCCGGAAATCTTCGGGGATCGAGTTGATTGTGGGCGGTTTGTAGGCCCACGTGCCATAGGTCAGCAGCGCACCGGTCTCGAAACCTTCAATGGGAGCTTGATCGGCGGTCTGCCATAGCATCTCTTCGGTGGTGAGATAGCCGAGGCCCTGAATGAATGCGCCCTCGATCTGGCCCACGTCCAAAAGCGGGTTCAGCGACTTGCCGATGTCGCCGCGAATGTCGGCGCGGACAAAGTTCCACTCGCCGGTCAGCACATCGAGTTCGACCTCGGATATGGCTGCGGAATAGAGGTGGTAGAGGAACGGGTTGCCGATGGGGTGGCGACCATCCACTGCCGTATAGTCCGGCACCGCGTAGCGCGCACTGCAGGCCAGGTTGATCCGGTTCTGAAAGGCAAGGCTCACGACCATGTCCCAGCAGTCGGCCCAACGGGTGCGCCAGTTGTTCACCACCGCCTCGACCATGTCCTTGTAGCCCGCCTCGGCCGGGGTGCGATTGTGCTGGATGTCGCGGTAGCTGAACTGTTCGAGATTGCGGCAGAAGTCCTCAAGCCGGGCACGCAGGTCCCGACAAGCCAGCTCCACCGCCCCGCCATTGAGGTCGGAAGCTGTCGAAGCGGCGGTGGGTGAGGCGTCGGCGACCACCTCGGTTGTGGTCGATCCCATCTGGATCTTTTCAAGCGGAATGCCCAGCGTGCGCGCAGCGATCTGGGCCATCTGGGTCTGCAGTCCCTGCCCCAATTCAACCCCGCCGTGGCGCACCAAAACTGATCCGTCATCGGAATAGGCCACCACATAAGCCCCGCCCTGATTGAGCGCCCCACGCGGGCCGGTAAACGCATTGCCATACTTCAGCGGCATCGAGAAAATGCCCCGTTTTTTCCAGCGGTTGGCGGCATTGAAATCGGCCACGGCCTGTACGCGCTGAGCATATTCCGGGTCGCGCACCAGTTCCTGATAGGTCGTGTCGATGTTGAACTTGTCGAGCGGCTGCATATAGGGCGTGAACCCATGCGCCTGTGTGGCAAAATCCAAAAGCAGCATCATTTGCGCCGGGCTTGGGCTGATCACCGCTTCAACGGCGGCGCGAAAGTCCGGCTCGCTGGCGTAAGGAGCATCGCCGATGCTTGCCAGCGCCGCCATCTGTTCTTTTGAAAACACGTCCATCGTCGTCAGTGCAGCAAGCGCCTGCGCGCTCAAAGCAAACGGACCGGCGACATCGCGACCTCGCACATACATGTTCTGCGCGCGCACCGCTTCGACACTCAGCCCTGCATCATGGGCGACGTGGGCGATGATCCCCTCGATGATATTCATGCACTGGATGATGCCGAAACCACGATAGGCGGTGGAAGAAATCTTGTTTGTCCGAAACACGTTACCGGTCGTACGCCATGTGGGGATGTCATAGATGTTCTCGGCCAGAAGCTGGACAAAATCCATGACATTGAACGAGATGTCATAGGTGCAGCCGCCATCGGATTTGAAATCGACCTCCGTGCCCATGATCTTGCCGTTGGGATCAAAGGACACGCGGTAATCCGCATGGAACGGGTGCCGGTTGCCCTGCATAATCATGTTTGTGTTGCGATCAAGGGCGAGGCGCACGGGCCGGTTCAGCGCCGCCGCCGCCACTGCCGCTGCCGTCGAGGTAAAGGCCGTGCGCATCTGCTTGCCGCCAAAGCCGCCGCCCACGCGGGTCAGTTTCACAGCCACCTTGTTGGCCGACACGCCCAGCGCGTGCGCCGCGCCATACTGGTTGTCAGCCAGGTTCTGGGTCGAGGCAAACAGCGTCATCGCCCCGTGTTCGCCGGGAATGGCCAGCGTCGTCTGGGTTTCGAGGTAAAAGTGGTTCTGCGCCCCGGTGCTGTGGCTGCCGGTGATAGTGGTGCACCCCGCAATGGTCTTGTCCGGGCTGTCGAGCCAGTCGCGGTCGCTGCCGGGCCGGGTGATGGACTGGATATGGCTGAGCGTCGGGCTTGTCACGGGGTCGTCGGGGAATGCCTTGTCCTGGGCAATTGCCTCTTCCAGCGACAACACAGGCGCATCGTCCGGCAATTCGACCACGTGGTTGAACCGGATATAGGCCGCCAATTGCCGCGCCGTTTGCGCGTCCTTGGCAAAGACCAGCGCGAGCGGCGCACCGGATGAGGTAAACGCGCCGGGCTGGAACGTCGCCTCTTGCGCCGCGGCCTTTGTCACAGAATTCGGGAGTTCCGTCCCATCGGCGGGCACAAAAATCGGCTCGTCAAAACCCATGCCCGCCCAGTTGCCCACCTTGTTGGGCACATCGTCATAAGTAACCATGCCCAAAAGCTGCTCAAAGCCCTGCGCCTGCATGTCCGCCACCACTTCGGCGGGCGTCGCGCGTTTGCCGTCGGACGTCTGGAAATGAAATCGCCCCAAAGGCGCGCGGGAATAAACATAGGCCCCGTCCCAGGTGGCCTGCGGGGCCTCCAGCGTCTGGGTGTATTCCGCCTCACCGGTGGTCTGCATGAAGGCCGACAGCTTGATCAGCGGCGCCGATAGCGGCAATTCCTCGGGGTAATCATTATAGCTTTGCCGCCCGCCCGACACACCGCGCAGGATCGGGCCTGCCGCACTCTGACTGGCCTCGCTCACCTGTGCCCCGGCCTGATCTGCGATCTCGACAAAGGATTTGAAAAACAACGCCCGCGCCAGCGACTTGCGATAGGCCCAAGGCACCGTTTCGACAGGTGGCAAGTCATTCGGAACCACGCGCTCCAACTCCGCCTCTAGGGCGGCCAGCCCGGCTTGCAAAGCGGTGTCGTCCCAGGCGTGGCAGATGAGTGCCTCTTCGACCGCCTCCATCTGCACGGCCTGAAACGCAGGGTTGCCGCCAAAGCTGCGCACAACGCCGTCCTGCAGCATGGGCTTGAGCCCATTGAAGACCAACGAGGCTTCGCTCACCTGCCCACCGCTCAGCTTGACAGACAACGCGTTGTTGACGATTGCATGAGAGTTGTCGGGGCGCGCGCGCACCTTGTGGCTGGAGAAATACCAGTCCGGCCCAACCCCGGTGGTGGGGGCAAAGCGGGTGTAGACATGGAACGTTTCAGCCTCGGGGTCCTGTTGCGGCAGGTCCAGAACCGGCACCTGCCTGGGTGCGTCCGTCGTGCCCACAGCGTGCACCGTCACCATGCTGCGCAGGGCGGCCAGCAGCACAATGACATCCGAGGCAAAGCCGTAATTCGTTGCCATCGCGATATTGCCGCCGACGGATGCCACGGCCCGCACCTGCAGGTTGGCGACGATGCGCAAGTGGCGCAGCATGCCGACATAGGCGCGCACATGGCCTTCGGGCGCGGCGGCGACCTGCGCTTCCAGCGTGTCGATCAGTTGCGCAAGCGTCACCCCTGCGCCGATATCAAGCAGGTTTGCGCCGTCTGCTTCGGTGCTGAGCGGTGCCACGCCCTGCAGGCTGGCCACGCGCGAAACATCGACATGGTTGGGCGGGCTGATCGCCGCCTCGCCATAGATCGCCACGGTTTTGTAAATCCCGATGCTGGTGTTGCCCAGAACCAGCCGCCGCCCGCCCGGATAAGGCGCAGGCTCCGACAGCAGGCCCAGCAATGTGTCGTGATCCGTGGCGCGCGCATAGCTTTGATAGCCGTTCTCATAGAGCGCGAGGTTCGGGGTCCGCATATAGCCCACGAACTTGCCTGGCGGCGGCAAGGCCCGGTCGCCAAGATCGACGGCAGGTAACCAGCCCTTGGCCACTTCGATCTGCTGGGGCGTGTCAGGGGCGTTGTAGTCATCGGCAAAGGTCTTAAACCCGTCCAGAATGGGGCGATAGCCGGTGCAGCGGCAGATGTGCCCGTCGAAACTCTGCTCGATCTCGGCCTCGCTCAAACCGCCTTGGGCGTTTTGCAGCAGCGTGTACATGTTCATCACGAACCCCGCTGAGCAGAACCCGCATTGTGACCCATTATGCGCGGCCAGCGCGTATTGCACCTTGTCCAGCCCCTCGCGCGTTGATCCGATCCCTTCGGTGGTGGTGATCATCGCCCCGTCCAGAGAGGCCAGCGGGCGCACACAGGAATTGACCGCGCGCTTGACGAAACAGCCCGCCTGCTCGTCCCACGAGGTCTCCATGACCGTACAGGCACCGCACCCGGCCTCACCACAAACGAGCTTGGGCCCCTTGAGACCAACGGCAGGGGAATAGAGGTAATCGATCAGCAGCGCATGGGGTGAAACATCGTCCAGACTGACATGAGCGCCATTCAGAATGAACTGCACAGGCGTGGCCTCAGGCGACGCGGGCGTCGCTGTCTTTTGGTGTACCATTTCTTCCCCCAGAAGCAGTATACAGCCCAAAGTGGTACAGCACGGATCAAATATTGCAATAAATCAATTGGATCAGCCCGCCGCTCAATAGCAGCAAGTAAGCTGAACAACCTCAGGTGCCCCTGTCTTGAGCAGGTGGTTGCAGCGCTGTGGCAAGGCTGCGGGCAAGGTGCTAGCCTGAGGCGCAGGCCCTGTGCCCAGAATAAGAAACGGACCCGTACGCCCATGCCCAAAGATGCCAAAGACCTGCGTTCCGCCCGTTGGTTCGCCCCGGATGATCTGCGTTCCATGGGCCATCGCAGCCGCGCGGCCCAGATGGGCTGGACCGGCGAAGATTGGAACGGCAAGCCGGTCATCGCCATCATCAACACGTGGTCGGACCTGTCCCCCTGCCATCACCACCTGCGCGACCGCGCCGAATGGGTGAAACGCGGCATCCTGCAGGCTGGGGGCACGCCTGCCGAGCTGCCCGTGCACGACTTTGCCGAACAGTTCCTGAAACCAACTTCGATGCTCTACCGCAATCTCGGTGCCATCGAGGTCGAAGAGACCCTGCGCAGCCATCCCGTCGACGGCGTGGTGCTGATGGGGGGGTGTGACAAATCCACTCCGGCGCTGGTCATGGGCGCGGTGTCCATGGGGCTGCCGATGATCTTCATGCCTGCGGGCGCGATGCTAAGGGGAAACTACGCGGGGCAAAAGCTCGGCTCGGGCACGGATGTGTGGAAATACTGGGACGAGCGGCGTGCAGGCAACATTGGCGCGGCGGAATGGGAGGGTGTACAGGGCGGTATCGCGCGTTCCTACGGCACCTGCATGACCATGGGCACCGCCTCGACCATGATGTCGATTGCCGAAGGGTTCGGGCTGACCCTGCCCGGGGCCTCGTCGATCCCGGCCCCGGATGCAGGGCACAAGCGCATGGCCGCGGCCTGCGGGCGACGCATCGTCGACATGGTCTGGGAGGATCTGACGCCAAACAAGATCATCACCCAAGCCGCCACCCGCAACGCGGTCACCGTTGCCATGGCCACAGGCTGTTCGACCAACGCGATCATTCACCTCATCGCAATGGCACGGCGTGCCGGTGTGCCGCTGGGTCTTGATGATATCGACGCGGTGGGGCGCACCACGCCCGTCATCGCCAATATCCGCCCCTCAGGCACCGAATACCTGATGGAGGACTTTTTCTATGCAGGCGGCTTGCCTGCCTTGATGCAGGAGCTGGGGGACAAGCTTGATTTGTCCGTCACAACCGTGACCGGCAAGACGCTGGGCGAGGACATTGCGCACGCAAAAAACTTCAACATTGACGTCATCCGACCCCTCACCAACCCGGTCTACGCCGAAGGATCGCTCGCCGTGCTGCGCGGCAATCTTGCGCCCGACGGGGCGGTGATCAAACCCGCCGCCATGGACCCCAAATTCCAGACGCACACAGGGCCCGCCATCGTGGCTGACAGCTATGAGGCGCTTAAGGAGATCATCAACGACGAAGACTATCCCATGACCCCCGACAGCGTGCTGGTGCTGAGGAATGCAGGACCTCAGGGCGGGCCGGGCATGCCCGAATGGGGCATGATCCCGATGCCCAAGGCCCTGCTGAAACTGGGTCTGCGCGACATGGTGCGCCTGTCGGATGCGCGGATGTCAGGCACGTCCTTCGGGGCCTGCATCCTGCATGTCGCACCCGAGGCATTCATCGGCGGGCCGCTGGCGCTGATCAAGACGGGGGACATCATCGAACTGGATGTGCCCAACCGGACCCTGAACGTGCAACTGAGCGATACGGAACTGGACGAACGCCGCGCCGCCTGGACCGCCCCTGCCCCACGCTATCAGCGCGGATATGGCTGGATGTTTGCGCGTCATATCCAGCAGGCCGACAAGGGCTGTGATTTCGACTATCTCGAAACCGGGTTCGGCGCGCCGGTGCCGGAACCCGACATCCACTAGCGCTCTATTCCGGCATTCCCGCCAAGCGCAGCCCGTCCAGATAGCGATTGCCGCTGTCATAATCGGCAAAAAGGTTGCGCGCCCGGATCGCGCGGATGGAATCCTGCGGGTCGGCGGCCAAGGCTGCGGCCAGTGCGGCCTGTGCGGCCTCTTCCTCGCCCTGATGGGCATGGGCCGCCGCCAACACCCGGTGCAGCGTCGCGTAGTCCGCGCTTGTCTCCAGCCCCTCGCGGGCATGGGCAATCGCGCCTGCATCATCGCCCGTCTGCAGCGAGGCAAAGGCAAGCCCGCCCTTGATCGCCAGCGACCACGGGCTTTGACGGCCAAAGGTCCAGGCCTTGGACAGGCAGTCGACGGCCGCGCGGTGATCGCCGATCCAGACATAGGCCCAACCGCTCAGCACCAGCGTCACATAGTCGGATGAGGATTGGCGCAGGGCCTTGTCGATGATCTTGCGCAAGGTGACCGGGTCGCGCGCCTCGGCATAAGCGGTAACGCCAAGGGCAAGATGCAGATGTGCGTGATCAGGGGCCAGCGGTGCCGCAGCCGCACACCATTTCGGGATCGAACGGGCATATGGGGCGGTGACGCTGTCAAAGCCCATCACAGCCGCCGACAGGTAGGACACCAACGCGAGCGCCAGTGCAGGCGCAGATGCGGGATCTTTTTCGATGGCTGCACTGGAATAGGTGAGTGCTGCGGCAAAGGCCTCGGGGTCCAGATGATCGAGCGCCAGTTGGCCGCGCAATTCGCACTGATTGGCGCTCATCTCGGGCAGGCTCAGCTTGTCGAGCACACGCCGCTCAGCATCGAACACGGCCGCCAGCACATGCGAGACAAGGGTTTCGCCCGTGCTGTCCTGCCAGTCAAAGGCATCTTCCATATCGCCGTCGATCTTGGTCGCCCACAACTCGGCCCCCATGGGGCCAACAAGGCGCACTTCAAGGCGCAAGCGCGCGCCACTGGCCCGCAGGCGCGAGGTCAGGGAATAGGCGTGATCATGGCTGGCTCCGCTGGTCACCGACAGCCAGTGCGTGGCGCCGAGATAGGTCAGCACATCGCCCGTAAGGGCGTCCGCAAGCTCGATCACCTCGGTGCGGGTGTCCGAGGTTTGCACAGGCTGGATGACCACGTGAGGCCGGTCGGCCTTGGCCGCCCCTGCATAAGAGGCGTCGGGGGCACTGCCGCCGGTCCACACGCGCACGGGCTTGGCGATGTTCTTGAGCAGCCGCTCGCCCGCATCGTCAAAGGAGGGGCGCAGCGTGCCATCAAGGCTGCCAAACACCGCATCCGATATGGCTATGGTGCCAGGGCGGGCAAATTCCTCGAGACGGGCGGCGACATTCACACCATCGCCGAACACGTCTTCCTCATCTTCGATCACATCACCCAAATGCACGCCCAGACGCAGCAGCATCTTGGGGTCATGATGGGTCGGGTCAGTGGCCAGCAACTCCTGTATCTGCAGCGCGCATGTCGCCGCATCCGCCGCTGCGGAAAACAGCACGATCCAGCCATCCCCCATGCTTTTGACCACACGGCCACTGCGCGAGGCGACAGCGGGGCGAAAAATCTCGGTCCGAAGGCGTTTGAGGGCGCTCAGCGTGGCCTCGGCATTGTCGCCCATCAACTCGGAATAGCCCGCCACATCCGCGACAAGGACGGCAGCCAGACTGCGTTGCATAATGTACCCCCGGTGCCAAAGTGGATTGGCCACATTTCCCCACCGGCAGAGTGACCACATTTGGACAGGCACGCAAGATTTAACGCACATGTGGGGGGCGCAGAACTACAGTTTGGGCCTGTGCGCCGGGCGCATTCGGACAGCACGACCATACGTTGCACGACGGGGAAAGCGCCCATAGAGTTCACCGGACCCACCTGCAGGAGACACGCACCTTGTCAGCCAGAGACTGGAAAAGCATACAGCGCCGCCTGACCACGCTGGGCTACACGCCCGGCCCCATCGACGGGGTCTGGGGGGCCAAGACGGACGCGGCGGTGCGGGCCTTTCAACGGCGCGCCGGGTTGGTGGTGGACGGTGTCGTGGGCAGCCAGACCTATCGCGCACTGTTCGGCAACCGACGGCCCCATGCGATGTCCGTCATGACCGCCGCACATATGGCGGCCGCGGCCTACAAGCTGCACCCGCGCCACGCGACGGCGGGCGATACGCTGATCAAGACCACTTACGGGCTGCACGTCACCAAGCGCTGCACGAAGCCCGGGGTCGAAGCCTATATGCTTAACAACCGCTGCCTGCTGATCCCGGGCAGCAATTCACTGAACGATTATTTGCGCTTTAACCTGCGGCTTTGGGGCGTCGGCAAACGCAAGCTGTCCTTTCGGCAAGAGGCCAAGCGGCAAAAGGTGGACACCCGCACGCGGCTCGGGTTTTCGCGCACGGTCTGGCATCAGGGGTTCTTTCAGCACGCCAACAAGATCCGCACCTGGATCGGGGATGACCCCAACGACTGGCCAACGATGATCATTGGCCATTCCCTGGGCGCGGCCTCGGCGCAGATCCTGTCCAAGACCTGGGCGACGCCTGCCATCGGCTTTGCCGCGCCACGGCCGCGCAAATCCAACGGTCCGATTGCGCTGGAAGAGTTGTCGCTGTCGATCTGCCGCGATGACGATATCGTCTGCTTTCTGCCCAGCAGTTTTCACCGGATGGGCCAGACAAGTATTCTGCGCCACAAATCGCCAAGGGGTGGGCTCAACCACAATATGGACGCCTATATCGACGCGCTGAACAACCGCAAACCCAACCTTGGCATTCCGACCACGTGGAACCCCTGACGGTGCTGCAGCACTCGTGCACGCGCTCGGTATGCGGCCTCCGGTTTTGCCTTTTGATCAGCACCTGTCCGCACTGAGGGCTGTGCAAATCCGTTAATCTGCATTAACCTTCTGCCTAGGGTTGAAATATTATTTGGACCGCTGAGTATAATGACTGCAGATTTTTACGACGTATTCCTGTCGCACAACTCCAGAGACAAACCTGCCGCACGCGCCCTTTGCACAGCGTTGACCGAGGCCGGGTGTTCTGTGTTCTTTGACGATCAGGACATGGAAAACGACCGCATTGCCGGTTCGGAAATCGATGCCGCCTTTGACAAAACGCTTGTGTTTGCAGGCTGTTGGGGGCCTGCCGGGGTCGGGCGATATCAGAATTTTGAACTGGATATGGGGTTCAATTTCGCCATTGATTCCAAGTTCTCACTGATCACCGTCATCCTGCCAGGTGCCACGCCTGCCGATCCGGGGGCGCGGTTCCGCAGCTTTCCACCTATCATCTTCAGTCACCTTGAAGACACCGTACCCATCCAGAAAATCCTGCGGGTCGTGGACCGGGTACGCGGCGAGCGCAATTTGCCGCCACGTGATGCCGGCGACGGCAGCGGCCCCGTTGCACAACCCGCACACCGATCGCGCCAGAACCGTCATGATGCCGCCGCGACCGAAGAAGACCCCTATCACGGCATCCCCGAACAATTGCGCCGCGATGTGCGCCAATTCGGGCTGAACTTTCTGATCGGCCCGCTGACCGGGATGGAAGCGCCCTCGGGCGAGGATTTTGGTCAGGAGCAGAACCTGCGCTGGCCGGAATCCGGTGAACCCAGCCCGTGGGAGGTCGCGCATCTGATCAAGGAAAAAGGCGATTTCTTGCCCCAGGACGACGAGGATTCCGGTGTGTTGCCGCTGGAACTGGTGGCCAGTTGGCTGTCCATGGGCAAAGGGGATTCCCGCCTTGTGCAGTCACGCCTCAAAACCATTCTCAACACAAGGCAAAAGCGCAACAGCGGTTTTTACGACCAGTTGGCCAAAGTGCTGAGATTGCTTCTGGAAACGGCCGAGACAACGCGGCGACGGCGCACCCCTGCCCCGATGATCTTTACCACGAACTTTGGCACCAACCTCGAATGGCACATGATGTATCACGGCGTGGACTTCACGCGGGTGACCGTCAAGCTGCCCGACTGTCTGATCATCCAAAGCGTGCGTTCGCAAATTCAGGGTGAAACCCTGATCCTGAGCGATGCGTTCGACGAAGACAGCCAGCCGCTGATCCTTCCGCGCGACGGGGATGATGCCGAAGAACAGGCGCTTAACTTTCTCGCCGACGCCTTGCCCGAAAACGCCAACCGCTATGCCAGTTCCACACGCCAGGGCTACCGCGGCGGGGTGGACGATTACACCCAGCCCTCGACTGCGCGCGATCTGAGTTTTGACGACATGGAAGGCTGCATCCTGTTCAAATACCACGGCTCCATCGATGTCGATGACAGTTGCGTCGTAAACAACGAACAACTGTTTGAACTGACCCGGATCGAGGATTTGGTGCCATCCGCGGTCGAAGAACGGCTCAAAATCGCGCCCTCCGTGGTGTTTGGTACGTCGTTTTTGCTGACCGAAGTGCAACAGGCCGCCGAAGCCGTCTGGCGGGTGCCCTTCCGCGCCACGCGTATCAACCGCTACGTGGTGCCGCGCGCGCGCGAGGGGCTGACCAAGCGGTTCCGGGACGGCTGGCTTTTGCAGATGGAAGAAGCCATGCGCGACAACCTCAAACACCATGCAAGCACCCTGAACCTCATCGAGGTCAAACCCGGGCAGGAAGCGTTTTTACGGGCGTTGGAAAAGGAGTTTGAACCAAAAGGCACTGCGCCCTCGATGGCGCAGACAGCCTGATGAACCCCGAGGCCCCCGCACCGCCAAGCGCGCCAAAGCGAGGGCGCCTGGATGGTTTGCGCGCCCCGCCTGAGGGTTATGGCGCACGGGCCGAGAAACTGAAGCTGGAATACACCCGCGCCACAGTCGGCGAAGAACCCTACAAGGGCACCGACAGCTACCAGTTCGAGGATTCACCGCTGTTTTTCGGGCGTGTGCGCGAAGAACGCGAGATGGCCTCGCTGTTCCTCAAGGGTCAGCTGTGCATTCTGCATGCGCAGTCAGGGGCCGGGAAAACCTCGATCCTCAATGCCCGCGTGATCCCGCGGATCGAGGAAACCGGCATTCACACGGTGCGCCTGACCCCGCAAAGCGACCCGCTTGAGGCCGTGCGCGTGGCCTCGATCCTGCAACTGATCCCGCCCCCCGAATGCGAGGCCGATGCAATTGCGGCGATGCTGGAATTCGACCCCGACCTTGCCGACCAACCGCTCGAAGCGGTGCTCGAGCGTTTTGACGCCATCGAAAGTGAGAACCCGGCCCGGCGCAACCTGCTGGCCGCCTTTGAGGTCAGCAAGCTTTCGTTCGACGAATACCGCCATCGCGGCGGGCGCACGACGCCTTTCTTTTGCAAACTGCTGGCCGGGACCATGGATATCCGCGCCTATTGGCGCCATTTCCGCATGTTCTTTTCCTTGGACGAGATCGGCCAAGGCATCGAGGACGACCTTTGGAAAGGCGCCACCTTGCGCGAGATTCATACGCTCATGGACTCGCCCCACGCCCGTGCGGCCCATCGCGAGTGGATCGAAATCCTGGACCTGCCCGAATTCGGATTCGTGCAATTTTTCAAACACTTCTGCGAGAAATGGGCGGATCATCAGGCGGGGTATGCGCTGTGCCTGGTCATCGACCAGTTCGAACAGATCTTTACGCTTTATACCGATGACGCCCAGCCCGGCGTGGCCGAAGAGGACAAGCCCGACTGGCGGCTGCGCCCCAGTTTCTTTGATGAGCTGCGCCGCCTGCTGAAACCGATTGGACCGCACGGCACGGTGCTGCCGATCTCGGTCGTTCTGTCGATGCGCGACGAGTATATCGGCCAGCTTGCCGCCGTCCCCGATATTGCGTCCAAGCGGCAAACTTCGCGCTACCGGCTGGATTATCTCACCATCAACGATGCGCGCGCCGCCATCCAGAACCCCGCCGAGGCCTTTGGCTACAGTTATGGCGACGAAATCTATGGCGAAGTGATCAACGCGCTCAAGAAAGAGGACCGGTTTGTCGAACCGGCCCATATCCAGATCGTCTGTGACAAGATCTGGCAGCTGTTCGGGGCCGAGCTGACGCACCACCCGGGCAAGTCCATTCCGCAAATTTCCTATGACGACTTCATGAAGAAGACCGGTGGCACGGTTCGGATTCAGCAGGAGTATTTCAAGGAAATCCTCGACACGTTCGAACGCGCAGACCAGCTCGAAATCCTCGACATGCTGTCGGACCTGTTGACCCAAAGCAGCAAGCGCAACGTGGTGGAATACAGCACTCTTGTTGGTGGTGCGCTGCGCGATGCAAGCAAGCGGGCCGCTCTGATCCTTGACATGCAGGCCAGCGGCATTGTCCGTCAAGAGGCCCGCATGGGTAGCCAATTTGTGGAAATCGCGCATGAATTCCTGATCGATCCGCTGCAGTCGGAAATCGTGCATCACGTCAATCCATCCGAAAAGCTGTTCCGCTTTGCCCAGCGGTCGGTGGCAAACGCCTTTGCCACGCGCGGGGACAAAGCCGACGTTGACCTTGCCCAACGGGCCGAGAACCTGACCCGCAACGCGGTGGTCGCGTTGCTCGAAAACGCGGATCGCTGCCACTGGACCCCCGAAGTCGTGGACCTCGTGATCCACGCGGCCATCCAGAAAGGGCTGTCCGTCGAAGGGTTCCAGAAACTGTTTTCGATCCGTCAGGCAACTTTGCGGCGCGGCTCCAAGACGGATGAAGACCAAGAGGATGTCGCATGAGCAGCAACGTCCTTTCCATCATGCAGCAATACGCGAACGCCGATGATCCGGCCGTGCGGCGCAACCTGTGCGACGCGCTGGTGGCAGATGGCACGCCGGAGGCGGCTGAACTGCTGCTTGATCTTGCGATGCAAGACGACGACCCGCAGGTCAACGCCTGTGCGACGGACCAGATCACAACCCTGAGCCCGGCCCAATTGCAGGCCGTCCAGCCCACCCTCGCCCAGCGCTTTGCACCACAAAAAGGCAAGCCTCACATCCTGAACTGGGTGCGCAGCGCGGACCGGGTCGCAAAGGGCACGGACACCTCGCTGTTTGCTGGCTTTGGAAACTGGTGGCAGGAGGCGCGCGCCACACGCAAACTCAACCGCCAACTGCTGTTTTCGCGCAAGAACGAATTCGGGTTCATGGCGCGGATACTGAACCGACAATTGCTGATCGCAATGATCATGGCGGTTGTGCTGACCTTGTTCGTGGGTTGGCTGTTGATCGACAATCCTGACGAGGACATCTACATCGTCGGGCCTTTTGCGGCCATTGGCTGTGTGTTGTTCATCGGTGTTCCGCTGGCCACGGTCTTTGCCCCGCCCACGCTGGCCTTCCGACGCAGCGTGATTGCCTATGTGGATGCGATGTCGGTGGTCAAATTCTCGGTCATTCCCATTGTCTTGGTCACGCTGTTTGCCTGGATCGTCGGTGAACCACTGGACAGTGAATTCTATTGGCCCGTGATCCTTTACGTCGTCGTCCCGCTGTTCTTTGTGCGCCTCGCGCTCAACGTTGCAACGCGAATTCGGCAACGCGTGGCCTATCCGCTGCTTTTGTGTCTGGTGACCCTCGGCGTGTTGATACTGGTCTATTCCTGCCTGCTGTGGATATTCGATGCGATCGAGCCGGACTGGTATGACTACGGCGAAACCATGAGCGGATTTCTTCTGTTCACGGTGCCGATTGCGCTGTTCATGGCGATCCACAAAGGCAGTTTCGGCAATCAGGTCAGGCATACCGGCGAGACGAAACACTCGCTGTTTTACAACAAGGTGCTGTGGATGTCGCTAGCCGGGTTGGCGGTGGTCTTCATGGCCATTGTGACCCTTGCGCCCGGTTCGGGTCTGTCCCCACCGGGGCGTGGCGAAGCGATACCGATTGCCTTGCGCCAAGCCAGCCCCGAGGACCTGAAGGCCAAGGAATCCGCCCGTACGCTGATGCGGGCATGGGAAAAACTGGTCGTCGAGAACCTGAGCCATCTCAGGGAACAATTGGAAACGGATGGCAAGAACCGCCAACTGGTTCTTGATGTCCAGAACATCGTGGACGAGATCGAAGACGGGCCATCCGCACGCCGATTGCGCGAGCTGGCGGATGATCTTCTGAACGCGGTTTACCGGCCGGAAATGCCCGGCGACCTATCAGGCGTTTTCGAAGAACGGGCGGGCGAAGTTTATCTCCTGGCGGATCGTGTCGAGGCGGCCGGACCTGTGGCCATCAGCGAGTTCTTTGAATTCAAGCGGTCCGACAGGGTGGTCATGACTGCTGACAGCGAGGGCGAACTGGACCTGTCGGTGACTGCCATGCGCAATGGGCGCGTGACCGAGTTGGTGATCTGGGTGAACGGAGTAGAAATCGACGAACGCCCATGGCGCGACCCGGAACTGTTTCAACAGGAGATCGCGAAAGGCGAAACCATTCTCATTGCGGATATGCAGAAACGGACGGTCGACTTTGTCGATATCATCGCTCATTTCCAGACGAAGATCGCTTACGTGATGAACACCTACATGCCACTGAACATGACCGCCCGCAGCGGCGTGGCCCGGGAGGCTGCCGATCTGGTGTTCATGGTCGAACTT
Source organism: uncultured Tateyamaria sp. (assembly GCF_947503045.1). Classification (GTDB taxonomy): domain Bacteria; phylum Pseudomonadota; class Alphaproteobacteria; order Rhodobacterales; family Rhodobacteraceae; genus Tateyamaria. The sequence continues at coordinate 1,105,054 of NZ_CANNCF010000001.1, read as the reverse complement.
AAATGGGCGCCGAACGCAGCCCCGTTGAATGACGACGACTAAGGCAGCACTGCCGCACCCATCACCGATCCAGATCAGGCGGAATGCGCTGATAGAGCCGTGTGAGCCAGTCCGCGACGCTGCTCACCTCGCCGCCATCGCCCACGAGGGCAGGCTCCAACATGGACTGCGCCGCGTGCGCGCCCAGCTGGCGAAAGGCCTCGAACTGGTGCTCGTCAAAGAACTGATCGGCGGTCGAGACATTGGGAAAGGCGGGATTGGCGTGGCGGTAGGCATTGACCAACTCGCTTTCGTTGCCGGTCATGGACAGTTTCATGATCAGCAGCAGCCCCTTGCCCGCTGGCTGGCCGTCGACCCCCGGATAGTCGATCTCGCACAGCCCGCCATGGGCACGCGACAACCCGGTTTCGGGGTCTGCGCGCAACTCCTTGAGGTCGGTGTGGATGCGCACGCCAAAATCGACGCCCGCATGACGCACAAGCGTGAGGATGGTGCGAAAGCTGCCATCCTTCTCGGCACTTGCATCGACGGCCACGATGAATTTGCAGCGACGGCGCAGCAACTCGTAGATGGCCGAGTTTTCCAGATGCGCGCCATCCGTCAGCATCATCCACTCTCGCTTTTCATCCATGGCAAAGCCAAGCATTTCGCGCAGCAGCATCCACGCCCCAGGTCGCCCGCCCGTCCCCACGGGACCCGTCTGGTCAAGGCTTGGACGACGCACCCAGAACCCGAGGCGGATGTTGAGGAATGACAAAAGCGCGCGCGCCGAAGACATCGACAACAGTGCCATATGCGGTGCCACCGCAGCGCCCGAGGTGGCCACGGCCGTGGCAAGGTCAAGCTTGGTCTTGGGCCAGCGCAGCCAGTGGCCGGTGGGCCGATACCCCGTCACCGGAGAGCCGCACCAATTCTTTGAAAACACAAAGAAATCCCCGCGTCGTTCGCGCATCTCGATCCGTTCGGAGTTGGGCAGGTTCACCACGGCGTTGAGCAGCAGGTAAGGCGCCTTTTGCTCTGGGTCGAGATCGGACAGAGGCACATCCGTTGATCCGTTCTGATCCAGCCGCACAAAGGTGTTGGCCAGTTGCTGGCGATAGAGCCAGTGCGGTCCCGTCGCATTGATGTTGATCACGCCCAGCGCGGTCACGACAAGGCCCGCCGCGATGATCAGCACCACTGTCAAACCGGGTTTGATCTGTGCGTCCAGAAAGGCCATAGGCACCCCGAACTCAGTGCTCGTCCCGAGGTAATACAGCGCATAGCCCGCCATGAGCGCCAGCAACGGCACGGCGATGGAGGCGATGGTCATCACGATCCGGTTGCCGATCATGCGCACCCAGGCCTGCCCCAGCATCGGCAACACCCGCGATATGGCCGGAAGGGCCGCCGCAACCGTGGCCAAAGAGGCGCTTGTCACCGCCCACTCGTTCTCGACCATAGTCTCAAACAACTGGTAACCCTGATCCACGAGGAACAGCGCCAACAGGAACGCAGCGGCCAGAGAAAAGAACCACATCGCCCCAAGGCGTAATCGGCCCAGACTGTAGGGCAGCCATGCATAGGTCACAAAGGCGACACCGGCTGACACCGCGCTGAACAGAACCAGATTCTGGTAGTCGAATTTGAATAGCAGCATGGCCAGCAACCCGCCTGCGCTGAGCGAAAAGAACCAGATGCCGAAATCCCGAACCCGCCCAAGCGAATACGGGGCCATCAACAGCGTCGTGGCCGTCACGGCGAGGCACACACTCGCCAGCAGACCCAGCGCCATGGCCGGTAGATCAAACACCTCAAGCAGATGCATGACCGACACCAGCACCGCGATCAGCGCCGCCGGGGCCGTCCAGTTCAGGATCATGCCAGCCAGCAGGTTGAACATCAGACCCAGCGTGATCATGGCATTGCCGGTGGTGAGGTAGTTGGCCCGCTGGCGCAGATAGCGCACCGCCTCTGTATCCGGCCCCTCGGGGTTGGCCACAGCTTCTGTGCCACCATCGGCGATACGGCGCGAGAGGAACGCGCCGGTGAATCCACCCCCGCTAACCGTCGACATCAGGTCGATGCTGTTCATGATCTTGGAATGCTTTGCCAACACCTGCGCCACCCCAAGGCTGAAACTGGCCGAGCGGATTCCGCCCCCCGAGAGCGCCAATCCAGCCACATCTGTAAGCGGCCCCTTGTCTTCGTCGGGAGGGGGTGGCGTAAACCGGGCACGACGTTTGGTGATGGCCTCGGCCTCGGAGGCGTTGATGCGATCCACGATATGGATGGGATTCCGGTCGCCGTGTTCCTGTGGGACCATCCCTTCCTTTGGGTTCTTTGGAATGCCAAAGACCAGCGGCGCGTCTGGAAAGGCCTTGTCATTGCGATCGGGGGGGAAGTCGGGCAGGTCCGGGCCGTGCGCCATCTTGTGCAGCACTTTGGCAAAGGCACGGAATTCGTCCTGAATGCCGCGCAGGGCAGTGCGGAACTCGACCGCCCCGTCGCGGGTGTCCAACTCTCCCGCCAGACGTTTGCGATGCCATTTGGCCATGAAGGCGCGAAAGTCGCCATTCAAAAACGCGACTGTCACCTCTGAGAACTCGGTGCAGCCGACATTGTCCGAGATCGTCTTGCGGGCGAGCCCAAACAGCTCGTAAAGGCTGTCGAGAGCGACCTTTTCATCGCCTTCGCTGAAATGCAGGCGTTGCGTGGCGACGCGGGTCAGGATTTCGGTCAGGAACTTGTGCGCGGCGACAGCGTCAGGACCGGTGGGAACATTCGGGGGCTTGGCAGCGCACATATCTCAATTCCTTGGTCTCAAATGAGGCGCACATGCAGGCTGTCACCGGCTAAATCCCGGCATGCTGCTACGCCAACCCAGAGTTGCCGGAAAGGGGATGCGCGTCAATGTCGTCTTGTGCGTGCGCACGTTCAGGCAGCGGTGTCCTGCCCCGAAACCCGAGGCACCAGCGCCTTGACCAGGTCCTTCATATCGAGCTGGCCTACAGCCTCGTCCCCGTCCATCACCCGGTAGGTCAGGCTTGTGTCGCCATCCGAGAGGCCGATCATATCCTCGAGGTTCGAATTGGCCGCCACATCCCCGTCAAAACTGTCCCGGCTGAGCGGGCGCATGACCGACCGCACCCGCAGCACGCGGGCGCGGTTGATGTCGCTGACAAAGTCTTCGATGTAGGGATCAGCCGGGTTGAGCAGGATGCCTTGCGGCTCGCCCTGCTGCACCACCGCGCCGTCCTTGAGGATCACGAGGTGGTCGGCGAGTTTCAGCGCCTCATCGAGATCATGGGTGATAAAGATGATGGTCTTTTGCAATTCTTTCTGCAGTTCCAAGAGCAGGTTCTGCATGTCGGTGCGAATGAGCGGATCAAGGGCCGAGAACGCCTCGTCCATCAGCATGATATCGGTATTGGCCGTCAGCGCGCGCGCAATACCCACCCGCTGCTGCATGCCGCCGGACAGTTGCGCGGGATAGCGTCCCTCGAACCCATCCAGACCAACGCGGGCCAGCCATTTGCGCCCCTCTTCATCCTGCTGCTTTCGCTCGGCGCCCTGCACGCTGAGGGGAAGTTGGGCGTTTTCCAGCACCGTCTTGTGCGGCAACAGCGCGAATTTCTGAAACACCATCGACATGCGTTTTTGCCGCATTTGGCGCAGTGCATCGCCGTCCAGCGACATCACATCCGTGCCATCAACCAGAATTTCGCCCGCAGTGGGGTCAATCAGCCGGTTGAGGTGGCGGATCAGCGTGGACTTGCCCGAACCCGACAGGCCCATGATCACTGTGATTTCACCGGGCTGCATATCGACATTGATGTCCTGCAAGCCCAACACGTGGCGGTGCTGATCCAAGAGCGTGGCCTTGTCCATACCCCCCTGCACAAGCGGCACAAGGGATTTGGCGTCGGCACCAAAGATCTTGTAAAGACCGCGAATGGAGACTTTGGGTGTCATGGCTCGGCCTCCTATTTCGTTTTCGCGCGCGTATCGACGCGGTTGAGGGCCGCCTTGGACACCCGGTCAAGGACCACGGCCAGCAGCACAATGCCGAGGCCCGCTACAATCCCCACGCCCAGATCCAGCGCCCGGATGCCACGCAGCACCAGCACACCCAGTCCGGGGGCCGACACAAGCGAGGCGATCACAACCATCGCAAGGCTCATCATGATGGTCTGGTTCACGCCCGCCATGATGTTGGGCAGGGCCAGGGGGAGTTCCACCCGCGTCAGTTTTTGCCACGAGGTCAGGCCAAAGGCGTTGGCCGCCTCGATCACGTCCTTGTCGACCAGCCGTATGCCCAGATCGGTTAGACGGATGACGGGGACGATCGCGTAAAGGATGATGGCAATGCCATAAAGCTTTGATTCCGTGACAGGAAACAGGAAAATCAACGGGATCAGATAGACAAAGGTCGGCAAAGTCTGCAGCAGGTCAAGCAGCGGGACAATACTGCGTTGCGCGGTGTCCGATTTGCTCATTCCGATACCAATGGGCACGCCAAAGGCCACGGAAATGCCGGTACAGACAAAGACGATGGCCAGCGTCTGCATCGCCACTTCGTAGTGGTCGATGAAGGCAAAAAACAGCAGCACAAAGGTGACAAACCACGTTACCGCACGCGAGCGGCTGACAAACCATGTGAGCAGCAAAAGCGCGGGCATCATCACCCACCACGGCGCGGACTCAAATACAAACAGCGTGCCGTCCAGCATCCATGACAGGGGCTGCGTGATCGGGTCGAGGACGTATTTCAATTCGGACCGGATCGACAGGAATCCGTTTTCCAGCCCCTCGGTCAGATCACGGGTCTGGCCGATCTTGGAGCAGGCCTGATGCAACTCATCCAGCGACGGAAAAGGCAGCCCCGGTGTCTCCACCTCTCCGCCATCGCCCTGGGCCTGCGCGAGAAGTTGAGCCATGGACAAAGGCGCGTCGGTCTTGTCCGCATCGCACCAGTCACGAAGCCCGAGCGTGTCGAAAAAAGCGTCATAGCGCGCCATGGAATGTTCCCGTCCCAGCGCCCGTTATCGGGCTTGTTGTTGAACCCTGCGCACCAAATGTGTGGCGCGCAGGGCTGGTGTCGTGGCGCTTATTGCAGCAGGGCTGCCAGCTTTTCGCGGGCCTCATCGTTCAGCCAGCCACCCCAGGTGTCCTTGTAGGTGGTCAGGAAATAGACCGCCGCCTCTTCGTAAGAGGCCTGGTTGTTTTCCTGCCATGCCAGCACGTCACCCATCTGGGCGTTGGTGAAGGTGAGGTTTTGCATCAGAGCCGCCGCATCGGGCTCGCGGTCGACAAAGGCCTGCGTTGCGGCCGTCACCACGTTCGAGACGGGATAGGCGGACAGGCCCGGCGTGGCGCAATCCTCAAGCCCGTTGCAGATATGGGTGTCGGCGTCATAGGCGGGCATTTCAACCTGCACCATCGGGTACTTGCCCAACACGGATGTGGGCGCCCAGTAATAACCGAACCATGGCTCCTTGGCCTCAGCCGCAGCGGCGATAGCGGTGGCCAGCGTCTCGCCCGATCCATGCTGGAAGCGTTCGACACCCGCCTGATCGAGGCCTGCGGCCTTGAAGTTGTTATGGTTGGTGATGTCGCAGCCCCAGCCCGACGGGCAGTCATGGAAGCGTCCGCCAACCAGTTCGGGATTGGCCTTGATGCCTTCAAGGGTGGTCAGTTCGGGGTGGGCCTCGGCGAGATAGGCGGGGATCCACCATGCCTCGACGCCGCCATCGGAAAGCACCTTGCTCAGTTCGACCAGCTTGCCTGCCTCGCGCAACTCTTCATAAACCGAGGTGTAGCTGGTCCAAAGCTCGGTCAGGATATCGGGTTGTCCAGTTTCGGCGACCGAGGCCATCGCAGGCTCCGTTGTGGTGGGCACAGTGCTGACCGCGCACCCATAACCCTGCTCCAGCAGGAACTTGGCGACATAGGTCACAACGGCCGACGAAGCCCAGTCCATTTCGGTGATCGACACTTCGCCACAATCGGCGGCGGCGATGGAGGCCGCAGACGTCCCCATCATCAATGTGGCGGCAAAAGCGAGCTTTTTCATGATCTTGTTCCCTGTTTTTTGGCTGTATTTGTTTGGTGATGCGCTTTGATAAACCAATAAAACACGCCGGGACCAGTGCAATTGCGCCGTTTTTTGGGTGGCTGCGACACCATCCCGGGTCAAATCCTGCCGCAGCGGCACCCGAAACAGCGTGCCGACATCCGGGCTGGCGTCGGCCTCTGCGCAAGATCACAATTGCCACCCTGCGCGAAAATCCGCGACTTCTGCACTTTGCCCCGGCCGATCCCCTTGTTAGGGTCGCCGCAGCACTGGAACAAAAGACAAAACTGGAGAACCGCCGCATGGATGCTGCACAGGCCCTTGTTATGGCAATGCAAACATGGGGCATCATCGGCGGCCTTGTGGCGGCTGTGTTTCTGACCATCGGTATGGATCGCATCGACGAGGATGCCCGTGGTGCCTACATCTTTCGTCCTCTGTTGATCCCCGGCGTCTTGCTGATCTGGCCCATCGTGCTGTGGCGCTGGTGGCAGATCGAAACCGAGGCCGCAGGATGGGCTGGTCGTTACCGTGCCGTGCGAGGATGGTATGGCGTGTCCGTCATCGCGATGAGCATCGCCATTGTCGCCGTTGTCATCACCGGCTTTGCTGTGCGCCAGACCTGGCCTGCCGACGCAGAGCCCGTGCAGCTCAGCACCGGTGACAGCCAATGAGCGTCAAATATACCCCCGTTCAGTGGAACCGGAACAAGTGGATCTATGACGGCGTGATGCTCGCCGGGGTCGCCGCCTTTCTGTGGATCTTTCTTTACATCACGCCCGAGGTCCTCAGCTACGAGCCAGCCATCAACCCGCAGATCCACAACGCCCGGGCCTTTGGGGCCTGTGCTTTTGTGATGCTGACGATCATTCTGTGCATCGGCCCTGCCGCGCGGCTGAACAGGCGGTTCCTGCCGCTGCTCTACAACCGGCGACATTTCGGCGTCATGACCACCTTTGTGGCGATCACCCATGCGGGATATATCCTCAACTGGTACTTCGCCTTTTCCAGTTCGAATAAATATGTCGGCCTGCTTTATGCAAATTCCAGCTTTGGCCAGATCGCGGGCTTTCCCTTTGAACTCTTTGGGATTTTCGCCCTGATCTGCCTGCTGGTTCTGGCCACGACCAGCCATGATTTCTGGCTCAAGTTCCTCACACCGCCCGTTTGGAAACGGCTGCATTACCTGATCTATGCGGCCTATTTCTCGGTTGCGGCCCATATCAGCCTCGGCATTCTGCAGGACCAGCAAAACCACGTGTTCACCGCGATGTTCCTTGTCGGGGCAGCGGCGGTGATTGTGTTGCACCTTGCGGCCTGGTGGTCGGAACGTGGCGATGCCGCCGCCCGCGACGGCGCCTGGATCAAAGTGGCGCGCCCAGAGGCCTTTCGCGAAGGCTTTGCCAAGATCACCCGCCTGCCCAACGGCGACCGCGTCGCTGTCTATCTGATGGAGGGACAGTTGTCGGCCATCTCGAACGCCTGCGCGCACCAGAACGGCCCCTTGGGCGAGGGACGCGTGATCGACTGCCTTGTGACCTGCCCGTGGCACGGGTTCCAATATGACGTGCGCTCGGGCCGCTCGCCTGCGCCGTTCACCGAAATGGTGCCGACCTACCGCCTGCGCCTTGAGGATGGCGTTGTCGAGGTGCACCCGGACGCCAATCCGCCGGGCACCTATGTCGACCCCCTGCCCCTGCCCGAAGCCACCCCCCTGCCGCAAGGAGAGCCCGCATGAGCGACAAGCCCTTTTTCGTCGGCTACCTGCCCGTCCCCGGCCCTTTGCGCATCTTCCTGCTGTCGGTCTGCGTGGTGCTGATCGGTGGTCTGGCGGCGGCCGGATATATCATGGGTGTGACTCAGGACGATCCCGGCCCCGGCGCGTTCCGCTTTGACTATGGTCGCCAGACGGTAACGGGCGTGGTGGAAATGACCCCCTACCCGGTGATCCATGTCACAAAAGGCAATGACCGGATCAAACCGGGCGACAGTTTCATGATGACGGCAGGTGGCAAATCCGGTGTCGACAGCCGCGCAATGCCGCTGAACGGGCAACTGGCCGAAGTGTCCGGTATCATCCTCGAACGTGGCGACCTTTACATGATGCAGTTGCGCGGAGGGCGCAACGGGCTCAAGGCTGCCGAAGGTGACGCGCCCGAGATAGTCGCCGAACCGCAGGGCCGCTGGCAGTTGACCGGCGAGATTTGCGACGGAAAGTGTCTCGCAGGTGCGATGCGTCCCGGGCGGGGACTTGCGCACAAGGCTTGTGCGAATTTGTGCCTCTTGGGGGATGTGCCGCCCATTTTCGTGTCGTCCCAGCCCGTTCTGGGCGAAGAATTCCTGCTGGTGACCGGCCCGGACGGCACCCGCCTGCCCCGCGCGGCCTATGACTATGTGGCGCAATTCATCACAGCCGAGGGCGAAATCACCAGACGCGGCGACCTGCTGGTCTGGGAAATCGACACCGACACAATCAAGGTGACGCCATGAAACGCCTGATCTGGATGGCTTTTGTACTCGTGGTGGCGGCCGTGTTCTTTTACCTCTCGCGGTTCTGGACCCTGTCGCTCTGGCCGCGCAGCGGGTTGTTCGGGATCGAGGCGCTGCGTCCGCAGGGCAGCCTTGTGGGTCAATGGCTGCGGGGTACGGATTTCGCCCCCTTCGAACTGCTGATCTGGGCGGTTGGCGCCTTTCTGGTGCTGACAGTGCTGCAAAAACTCTACGACCGGCTGAACCCGCCGCCGGAATAGAGATCGAGGCTTTATCGGAATACTTATGATTGTATAGTTGCGCCAAAGACAAAGAATTCAGAGCAGGCGAACATGGCACGCAAACCCGCAAAAAAGGCGGCAAAACCGTTTAACGTGGCGCTTGTCGGCCAATCCGGACGGCTGAGCTATGAAGCGTTGCTGTTCGTGACGTCCCTGCGCGCCAAAAGTCCCAAGTTCAAAGGACGGGTGCTGATCTGCGAACCCCAGCCTGGACCCTTGTGGCCCAAGGATCCGCGTATCGATGCGGTGGACGTGCGCGACGCGCTGGCCGAACAGGGTGCGGAAATTGTGCCGTTTCAGTCCAAACACTTCGGCCAGACCTATCCCCCCGGCAATAAGATCGAAATGCTCTCCGCCTTGCCCAAGGGAGAACCGTTCGTATTCTTTGACAGCGACACACTGATCACCGGCGAACTGGCCGATGTCCCATTCGATTTCGCGCGGCCCAGTGCCTCGATGCGGCGCACCGACACGTGGCCGAAATTGGAACTTTATGGACCCGGCTATACCGAAATCTGGAAATCGTTATATGACGCCTTCGATCTCGATTTCGAAAGCAGCCTCGATCTGAGCGAGCCGGACGAATACTGGAAGCGATATCTCTATTTCAATGCGGGCTATTTCTTTGGCAAATGCCCGCATGTCTTTGGCGAAAGGTTTCTTGAATACGCGCTGCATATCCGCGACACGCCGCCTGATGCGCTGGTCTGCCAGTCGCTTGACCCGTGGCTGGATCAGGTGGCGCTGCCGCTGGTCATCCACAGCCTAGGCGGCGGGCGCAACAGCGATGTACATGCCTATCTCGACGGGCCCGTCAGTTGTCACTACCGCCTGTTCCCGCTGCTTTACGCGCGCGAAAAACAAACTGTCATCGACACGCTCGAAGAGGTTTGCAGCCCCAACAAGATCAAAAAAGTGCTCAAAGGCTACGATCCGATCAAGCGCATGGTCTTTCAGGGACGCGGCGCAAAGGTGCGCGCCCTGTTCGATCAGAACGCCATGCCCCGCCGGGAACAGGCGATCCGAAACCGCATCAAGTCCAACGGATTCTGGATGCGCTAGATGTGACGCGACGTAAAATTCGGAATCCGCGATCAATTCAATTTACGCGGGTGAAAAACTGACGCGCAAATGTTATTTGACTGGCGAGTTAATTAAAACCTTTGGTGGAGCGTCGTCGTGGCACATCTCAACCTTCGATTTCTTGAAAATATGGCACGGAACTTTTGGGAAAACCGGCTGGATTCTGTTGCCGAGCATTTCGCATATCCCATGCCGCTTTATGCAGATGACGGATTGCAGGTGTTCGGGGCCGCCTGCACCCTCAAAGAGGGCTTGTCGCTGTACCGCGATGCGGCCATCCGGGCCGGGATTGTCCGGATGAACCCGCGCATTCTGGCCGAAGGCCTGACGGTGAATGGATACTCCAACGTATGGGTCGAGTGGGATCACATCAACGCCGACGGGGTCTGCCTGCGCACCAGCCAGGTGCATTACGTGTTCTATCGCGATGCGGGCGCGCTGTTTCCACGGATCGAATTGGTCGAATATACCGTCCTCGCCTTTCCCGAAGTGCCCGCCAGTATCGCGATGCCCAAGATCGCCTGACATCCCCCGGTGCTGGGCCCCTGCCTTGCGCTGATCGCGGCCAATTCTTGCGCCACCACCTTGCCCAGACCGTCCGCTTTGCCTATCGATAGCGCAACCACAGCGCCCCATGGCAAAGGAAGACAGACATGACCGACGGTCCGAAATACGGCTTTGACACCCTTCAAATTCACGCAGGCGCCCGCCCTGACCCGGCCACCGGGTCGCGCCAGACGCCGATCTATCAGACCACGGCCTATGTGTTTCGCGACGCCGAACACGCCGCCGCCCTCTTTAACCTGCAGGAGGTCGGATACATCTATTCCCGCCTGACCAACCCCACGGTCGCCGTGCTGCAGGAACGCATTGCCACGCTCGAAGGCGGCGTGGGCGGCGTGTGCTGCTCCTCGGGTCACGCAGCGCAGATCATGGCGCTGTTTCCGCTGATGTCGCCGGGCATGAACGTTGTCGTCTCGACCCGCCTTTACGGCGGCACCGTCACGCAGTTCAGCCACACCATCAAACGCTTCGGCTGGGAGGCGACATTTGTCGACTTTGACGATCTCGATGCGGTCAAGGCAGCGATCAACGACAAGACCCGCGCGGTCTTCTGCGAATCCATCGCCAACCCCGGCGGCTACATCACCGATCTCGATGCCATTGCGGCCATTGCGGATGCAGCTGAGATCCCGCTGATAGTCGACAACACCACAGCCACACCTTACCTGTGCCGCCCGATCGAACACGGCGCCACGCTGGTTGTGCACTCGACCACCAAATACCTCACCGGCAACGGCACCGTGACGGGCGGCTGCGTGGTGGATTCCGGCAAGTTCGACTGGTCCGCAAATGACAAGTTCCCATCCCTGTCCCAGCCGGAACAGGCCTATCACGGGCTCAAGTTTCACGAGACGTTCGGCCCGCTCGCCTTTACCTTCCACGGGATCGCCATCGGCTTGCGCGATCTGGGTATGACGATGAACCCGCAAGCAGCACACTATACGCTGATGGGCACCGAAACCCTTTCCCTGCGCATGGACCGCCATGTCGAAAACGCGGTCAAGATCGCCAACTGGCTCGAAGCGGATGACCGGGTCGAATACGTCACCTATGCAGGTCTGAAATCCTCGCCCTATTATGACCGTGTGGCCAAGATTTGCCCGCGCGGTGCGGGCGGGCTGTTCACCTTTGCGATCAAGGGTGGCTACGAGGCCTGCGTCAAGCTTGTCAACGCGCTGGAGATCTTCAGCCACGTGGCCAACCTTGGGGATGCGCGTTCGCTGATCATCCACTCGGCTTCGACCACGCACCGCCAGTTGACGGTCGAACAACAGCGCGCTGCCGGGGCCGCCCCCGAAGTCGTGCGCGTCTCGATCGGGACCGAAGATGTCAACGACCTGATCGCAGATCTGGATCAGGCCCTGTCCAAGGCCGCGAGCTAACCCTATGCGTCCCTGCGCATGTACCCGATTGGGCGCGCAGGGCCGTACACGGCTTTTACTTTGCATGGGCAAAGTCCTGCTTTATCCTAAGTACGACTGAGAGGTGCGTTTCATCCCTGCACCAAACTTGCTAAGGGCCGACCATGAAGCCTGAATTTGCGCTGTCCTTGTCCTTTGACGGGATCCGCCTGCTGCAGCGCGCTGCGGGTGGCTGGCATCGCTTGGGCGAAGTGTCGGTGTCCGACCCAACCTTGGGCGATGCGCTGGCCGACCTGCGCAAAAGCGGTGAGGCGGTGGCCTCCGGAACGCTCAGCACCAAGCTGATCATCCCGGATGAGCAGATCAAATATCTGACCATCGATACTCCCGGCATGGACGACGCGGCCCGGCGCGCCGCTGCGCGCGTGGCCCTGGACGGCGCGACCCCCTACCCGGTGGACGCGCTGGCCTTTGACATCTCGCCCGATGGCGATGCGACCCACGTGGCCGCCGTTGCCCGCGAGACCCTGCAAGAGGCCGAAGACTTTGCCGTCCAGCACGGTTTTACCCCGCTCAGCTTTGTTGCCGCCGGGATCGGGGCGGAGTTTCTGGGCGAGCCGTTCTTTGGCCCCACCGCCCATGCCGGAACGGCCCTACCGCCCGGTACCGAGGTCGAGCCTGATGGCGTGCGCGTTGTCATCGTGGACAAGCCGGAAGAATCCGCGCCGCCAGTCGTTGAGCCAATTGCAGAGGCACCCGCGCCGGAGCCCGTCAAAGAGGACACACCGCCTGATCCCGCCCCCGAAGTGAGCGAGGCAACGCCAGAGCCGGAAGAGAGCGAAGCTGCGCCTGAGCCCGCTCCCCCCGCACCTGCACCTGAAGACGAACCAGAGGCGGAAACGCCCGAAGTCTCACCCGTCATTGCAGCCAACGTCACTGCGCCGGTCCTGCCCATCGACGAGCCCGCAACAGATGCGGCACCTCAAGCAGCGGATGACACCCCAAGTGCCGCCGAAGCAGAAGTTGAAACGACAACCCCGCCGCTGCTTGGGTTCGCCACGCGGCGGCGACAGGATCCGTCCTCCACCGCCGCGCCTCTGCGCCTTGGCGGTGTGTCGCGAGACAAAGCACCTGCGCGCACAACACCGCCGCTGACTGCGCCTCCATCGGGGCAAGACAAAGCCACCGATGCAGACCCGCCGCCGCCCCGCAAGGCGCCGGAAGAGATCAACCTGTCTGTACCTCCCAAATCGGCAACCGACAGCCTGCGCCCAAGCCCGCCCCCTCTGGCGGCAGCGCCCGAAGACCGGGCCGCGCCCCCGCTGGTCACGCCCGCCAAATCCCGCGCCGGCGGGTTCCTGTCGCGGCGCAAGGCACCTCCAACAACGGACGAGGCAAGCCCGCGTGCCGCCGCCCGCGTTGTCGCAAATGCCGACCGGTCCGGAAAAGCGACGCTCGAAACCGAGCGGATGACCGTGTTTGGCGCGCGCGGCGACGGTGCTGTGGGTGGAAAGCCCCGCTATCTGGGCCTGATCCTGATGGCGGTGCTGCTGGTGTTTCTGGCCGGTGTCGCGGCCTGGGCTTCGGTGTTTCTGGATGAGGGGCTCGCGCGCCTGTTCCCCCGTCAGGAACGCACGCTGGCTTCGACCCTCCCGGACGACACCCGCGCGTCTTTGGCCGAAGATGTCGGGGCGACCACCGAATTGGAACCGGATGTCGAGGCAGCGGCTGATGGCGTCGTTGTGGCCGCACTCAACGACAGCCTCAGCGAGGATGGGCTGAGTGCCGAGGATGCCGCCGTGCTCGACGCGCTGCGCGACCCGTTGCCCGACCCGGTTGCACCCGAAGAACTGGACGCCGCAGCACTCGAGGCGCGTTATGCGGTCACCGGCATCTGGCCCAAGGCACCAGAGGTGCCCGCCCCCACCGGCCTGATCGAGATCGAAGACCTCTATGTGACCGGCATCGACCCGGTCAGTCCGGCGCTTGATGCGGTTGCCCTGCCCAGCGCAGCCTCGTTCCAGACGGACCGCCAGTTGGCGCTTGTGACCTCTCCGGCGGCAGCGGGTACGAATTTCGCCCGCGACGCGCAAGGGCGCATCATTCCGACAATCGAGGGCGCGCTCAGCCCGGATGGGTTTACCGTCTATCTGGGACGTCCCCCGGTCGAACCGCCCGCGTCGCTTGTGCGGCTTGAAACCGGCGAGGCGGTGAACCCCAACATATCCGTCGTGACCCAAATACGTCCGCAACTGCGCCCGACCGATTTGGTCGAACAGAACGAACGGGCCACGCTGGGCGGGCTGTCGCGCAGCGAACTGGCCGGTCTGCGCCCGCGCCTGCGCCCGCAAGCACCGCAAGAGGCGGATGATTTGCAGCGCGAAGAGGTCGAGGAAGAGGCACCACCTTCAGCCCTTGCCGCAGCCTCCTCTCTGCGCCCAGAAACCCGGCCACGCAATTTCCAGCGGATCGTCGCGCGCGCCACCCCCGCACCGGCAGCGACCCCGGCGCCTGCGCGCGTGGCCTCCGTTGCGCCGCGCACGGTCACACCTTCCATTCCCTCCACGGCTTCCGTTGCGCGCGAAGCAACCGTGCGCAACGCGATCAACCTGCGTCGCGTGAACCTGATCGGGGTCTATGGCACCCCGTCCAACCGGCGCGCTTTGGTGCGCCTGCCAAACGGGCGGTATCAAAAGGTCGAAGTGGGGGATCGTTTCGACGGAGGCCGTGTATCAGCCATTGGCGATTCCGAGCTGCGCTATCAGAAAAGCGGGCGCAATCTGGTGCTGAAGATGCCGCAGGGCTGAACGGAAACCGGCACGGTTTCCGCCCGGTTTTCTGATATCAGAAAACGCCGCCCTACTCGGCGGCCAGCTCTCCGCTGTCGATCTGTTCCTGCTCGATGCTTTCGAAGAGCGCTTTGAAGTTCCCCTCTCCGAAACCGTCATCGCCTTTGCGCTGGATGAACTCGAAAAAGATCGGTCCGATCACGGTTTTCGAGAATATCTGCAGCAGGATCTTGGTCTCACCGCCATCCACGACGCCTTCGCCATCAATCAGGATGCCGTGCTTGCGCATCCGGTCCAGCGGCTCTTCATGGCCGACAACGCGCGATTTGCTCAGATCGTAGTAGGCATCCGGTGGACCGGGCATGAACTTGAGCCCGTTTTCCGCAATCGCGTCGGTGCTGTCATAGATGTCGTCCGAGCCCACTGCGATGTGCTGGATGCCCTCGCCCTTGTATTTGTTGAGATAGGCCACGATCTGCCCGGTCTCGCCCCGGTCTTCATTGATCGGGATACGGATGCGACCGCAAGGCGAGGTCAGCGCCCGACTGAGCAGCCCGGTGAATTTGCCCTCGATGTCGAAAAAGCGGATTTCCTTGAAGTTGAACAGGTCTCCGTAAAAACGGAACCACGTGTCCATATTGCCCTTGTGGACGTTGTGGGTGAGGTGATCGAGGTAGAAGAACCCGACGCCGCGCGGCTTGGATTGTTCGAGCCACTCGTATTCGTCATTGTACGGCGAGGTGTCATAATACTGGTCCACGAAATAGATCAGGCTGCCCCCGATCCCGTAGATCGCAGGCACGTCCAGGACCTTGTCATCGCCCTCGTAAGGCTCAGCCCCGAGTGACAGCGCCCGCTCAAAGGCGGCCTGCGCATCCACGATCCGCCAGCCCATGGACGGCGCGCAGGGCCCGTGCGCCTCGACAAAGCGCGCGCCAAAGCTGTTCGGCTCGGCGTTCAGCACATAGGTGATGTCGCCCTGCTGCCACAGCTCGATGGCCTTGGTCTTGTGACGGGCCACCTTCTTGTATCCCATGCGCGTGAACACGGTGCGCAGCTCTTCTGGGTCGGAATGGGCGAATTCGACAAACTCGAACCCGTCCGTGCCCATTGGGTTGGCTTCGGTGATCTCTGATTTCGGGGCATCGTGCGGAAAAGGACCCATGCTGCGTCTCCTGACAAGGCGATTTCGCGCAGTTTACACCGCCATCGGTGCATTTTGTGCGCAAATCAACGCTCCGAACTTCCAAATCATGCACGCTTCCCGCATAATTCCCTACAACCATGCAGGAATGATCGCACATGCTTGATTCCACTGATTCCCGCCTTCTGGCCGCTCTTCAGCACAATGCCCACCTCACCGCCCAAGAGTTGAGCGAGCAGCTGAACCTGTCGGCCAGCCAGATCGGGCGCCGTCGCCAGCGGCTGGAGGCCGAGGGCTATATCGAAGGTTATGTCGCTCGCCTTGATGCCACGCGGCTGGGACTGAGTGTGCAGGGGTTCGTGCAGGTCCACCTCAGCACCCACGGGCCGGAACATTCTGCCAGCTTTGCCCGCCTGCTCGACACACGGCCCGAAATTACCAGCGCCTGGGCGATGACCGGCGATGCGGATTACCTCTTGCGGGTCTATTGCGCCGATCTGAGCGCGCTTAACCGGTTGATCCACGACGTGCTGCTGCCCCACCCTGCCGTCGCGCGGGTGCACAGCCAGATCGTGATGGACCAGCTGAAACGGGACGGCCCCTTGCCGACCTGAGCCGACCCTCGCACAAAATCGCGCATCGCGTCACCGATTGCATGGCTTTGTCGGCCTTTCATGCGTGTTGCCGGTTGTACTCGGGGCCAAAGCCTCACATCCTCAGGCCAACCTCAGGGGCCATGGTCATGGAAAGCTTTCTCTATCAGGCATCGATCTATCTGGCAGCCGCCGTGCTGGCCGTGCCCATAGCCGCGCGGCTTGGGTTGGGCTCGGTGCTGGGCTATCTGGCAGCTGGCATCCTGATCGGGCCGGTTCTGGGCCTCGTCGGGGCCGAGACCGAGGATTTGCAGCACTTTGCCGAATTTGGCGTGGTGATGATGCTGTTCCTGATCGGGCTCGAGCTTGAACCCCGCGCGCTTTGGGACATGCGGCACAAGCTGCTGGGGCTGGGCGGCGCGCAGGTGGTGCTGTCGACGCTTGCACTGATGGGCGTGGCGATGGCCTACGACCAGCCCTGGGGCGTGGCGCTGGCCATTGGCCTCACGCTGGCCCTGTCCTCGACGGCCATCGTGCTGCAGACCCTGTCGGAAAAGGGGCTGATGCAGACGGGCGGCGGACGCTCCGTGTTCTCGGTGCTGCTGACGCAGGACATCGCGGTGATCCCGATCCTTGCCTTTCTGCCGCTGATCGCGGTCACCCTGCCGGTGCAGATCGCACCTGACGGATCGATCGGGCTGGCCAATGACGATCACGGCGGCGGCCACGGGCACGGCACGCTCAGCCTTGTGGACGGGCTGCCTGCATGGGGTGTGACCCTTGTGACCATCGGCGCAGTGGCGGCAGTCATTCTGGCGGGCATTTTCCTCACCCGGCCCGTGTTCCGCTTTATCCACGCCGCGCGCCTGCGCGAGATGTACACGGCCCTTGCCCTGCTGATCGTCGTGTCGATTTCGTTCCTGATGATGCTCGTGGGCCTCTCGCCTGCGCTGGGAGCGTTTCTGGCCGGTGTGGTGCTGGCCAGCTCTGAATTCCGTCACGAGCTGGAAACCGACCTCGAACCGTTCAAGGGCCTACTTCTGGGTCTGTTCTTTATCACCGTAGGGGCGGGCATCAACTTTGCCCTTCTGTTTGCGGACTGGCCTGCACTGTTGTCGATGGCGCTGCTGGTGATCTTTCTCAAGGGACTTGTGCTTTATATTCTGGCCGTCACCTTCAAAATCAGGGGGCGGGATCGCTGGCTGTTCACTCTCGGCCTTGCGCAGGCGGGCGAGTTTGGCTTTGTTTTGGCCGCGTTTTCGGTCGGTCAGGGTGTCATCCCGCAATCGGTGGCCGAAACCCTGCTGCTGGTCATTGCGCTGACGATGCTGATCACACCGCTGCTGTTCATCCTTTATGAGGTGATTTCCAAACGCATGGCCGAAAGCCATGGCGAAATCGAGGCCGACGAGATCGATGAACAAGGCCCTGTCATCATCGCAGGGATCGGGCGGTTTGGGCAGATCGTGAACCGGCTGCTGCAAGGCACGGGCTTCAAGACGGTGGTGCTGGATCACGACATGGAAACCATCGCCCTGATGCGCCGGTTCGGGTTCAAGAGTTTTCTGGGTGATCCCAGCCGCCCCGACATTCTGCATGCCGCCGGAATCGACACCGCCAGCATCCTCGTGGTTGCGCTCGATGATGCAAAGGCCGCCACGCGGCTTGTGGCCTATGCGCGCAAGGTGCGGCCCGACATCCATATCATCGCGCGGGCCTATGACCGGGTGCATGTCTACAACCTCTATCAAGCGGGGGCGGATGATATCGTGCGCGAGATGTTTGATTCCTCGCTGCGGGCCGGGCGCTATGCGCTCGAAAACCTGGGTCTCAGCGAATACGAAGCGGCCGAGGCCGAACACCTGTTCTATACCCATGACCGGGACGCGGTGCGTCAACTCGCCGAGCTGTGGGATCCAAGCATCCCCACCTCCAAGAACGACGCCTATGTGGCGCGCGCGCGCGAGTTGGAAAAGGACCTCGAAGTTTCACTCTCCGCCCGGCAGGACGAACCCAAACGGGCCTGAGCCGTGCGTGGGTCGGCGGGCGGGCGTCTTTTCATGCGCTTTCAGCGCCATGAAAACAGAGCCGCCCGGCACCCTTATCCGTCCGCCACACCGGCCTCGGCAAAGGTGGCCATGCCCGAATGGCAGGCGACGGCCCCTTTCAACACGCCAATTGCCAGCGCCGCCCCCGATCCTTCACCTAGGCGCAGGCCCAGCGACAAAAGCGGTGCCTTGCCCAAGGCCTCCAGCATACGCGGATGCGCCCCTTCAGCACTTTGATGACCAGCCACAACGTGATCAAGCGCACCCGGCGTGGTGTGTTCCAGACAGGCGGCAGCGGCGGTGCAGATGAACCCGTCCATGATCACCGGAATGCGCAAGGACCGCGCGCGCGCGATGGCACCGGCCATGCCAGCCAACTCGCGCCCGCCAAGACACATCAGGACATCCAGCCCGTCGCCCGCATCACTGTGCGCGGCCAGCGCATCATTCACCACCTGGGTTTTCAGCGCCAGCGCGTCACCCTCGACGCCGGTGCCCCGCCCGGTCCAGTCGGCCCCGTCGCCACCAAATAGACGCGCGGCGATGGCCGCAGCCGAAGTTGTGTTGCCAATACCCATCTCGCCCACGACCAACAGATCGCTGCCTTCATCAACTGCATCCCAGCCCGCGCGCAGGGCCGCGACCACCTCGGTCTCGCGCATCGCAGGGCCAGTTGTGAAATCTGCTGTCGGTGTCTCAAGGTCCAGCGCCACCACGTCCATGCGCGCGCCAAATGCCTTGGCCAACTGGTTGATCGCCGCACCGCCATGTTCGAAATTTGCCACCATCTGCACGGTCACCTCAGGCGGAAATGCAGACACGCCGCGCGCTGCCACCCCGTGATTGCCCGCAAAGACAATGACTTGTGGCGCGTTAATCGCAGGGCGCGCATCACCGCGCCAGCCCGCATACCAGATCGCCAGATCCTCAAGACGCCCCAGCGCGCCGGGGGGTTTGGTCAACTGCCCGTTGCGCGCCTCGGCCCCGGCCACTGCTGCAGCGTCCTGCCCCGGCATGTCGCCCAAAAGGGCACGCAATCCGTCCAATGTGTCAAAGCTCATCGCGTCTGGTCCTTGCCTGTTTGTCCCATGCTCTTTACCCAATGCAAACCCAGCCGCAAGTCAGGACCGGACATGGCAGCCGAAGAAACCGACACCACCGTGCAACAGCGCCTATGGGACGTGCCTGCGGCCTTTGTGCTGCTCACGCGCCTGCCGCTGCCGCGCCTGCCCAATCACGCCTTTGCCCAAGGGGCGCGGGCCGTCTGGGCCTATCCGCTGGTGGGGCTGGTGCTCGGTGGGATGGCGGCCCTGATCGGTTGGGTGGCCCTGCTGATCGGTCTTTCGCCGATGCTCGCCGCGGGGCTGATGTTGGCGGCGCTGGTGCTGCTGACGGGTGCCATGCACGAGGACGGCCTGGCCGACACCGCTGACGGGCTGTGGGGTGGGCAAGACGCAGCGCGACGGCTCGAGATCATGAAAGACAGCCGGATCGGGGCCTACGGCATGCTTGCGCTGATCCTCGCGATGGGTCTGCGCTGGCTGGGGCTGGCCGAGGTGGGCGCGGGCGGGCTGGTCGCCGCCTTGGTCATGTCTCGCGCCATGATGACGCCGTTGATGCTGGCCCTGCCCCATGCGCGCGAAACCGGGCTGGCCCATAGTGTCGGGCGGCCGGACGCGGGCCCCGTTATCACGGCCATGCTAATCGCAGCCACCTGCGGGATCGTCCTTGCCGGAGGGCCGGGTCTGGTAGCGCTGATCATCGCGGGTGGTGTGGCCGCAGGGATCGGGGCGCTGGCAAAAGCCAAGATCGGCGGTCAGACGGGTGACATTCTGGGGGCTGCACAAGTCTGCACGGAAATCGCCGTCCTGCTGACCCTCGCCGCCCTTATATAGAAAAAGCGCGCCCCGACGAGGCGCGCTTTGTCAAATTCGCTAAGGTGCGTGGATCAGGCCGCGACGCGGCTGGTCAGCACATCACCCACTTCCTTGGAGGCCGCAACCTCGTCGCCACCCGATACGGCCGCGACTTCGCGGGTCAAACGCTCAAGAGCCGCTTCGTAAAGCTGACGCTCGGAATAGCTTTGCTCGCGCTGATCATCGGTGCGGTGCAGGTCGCGGACCACTTCGGCAATCGCGATCAGGTCGCCCGAGTTGATCTTTTGTTCGTATTCCTGTGCACGGCGCGACCACATGGCGCGTTTGACCTTGGCCTTGCCCTTCAGGGTCTTCATGGCGTGCGCAATGACATCCGGGCTCGACAGGGCGCGCATCCCGATTTCGGTCGCCTTGTTGGTGGGTACGCGCAGCGTCATCTTGTCCTTTTCGAACGAGATCACGAACAGCTCGAGTGAAATGCCTGCCACTTCCTGGCTTTCAACCGAAATGATCTGGCCAACACCATGCGCGGGGTAGACCACAAATTCATTGGGGCGAAAGTCGAGTTTCTTTGATTTTGTCATTCTTGATCCTCATAAGACGCATCGAACGCGGCCCTTTTTCGACAGTCAAATCCGCATCAGCCGGGGCAAGCATGCCACGCCTAAGGTGCGGTTCGGGTCGAGTTTTTCAGCGGGCCAGCGTCGGTGGTCGACCGGCCAAGGGTGCATCCGTCTGTCAGTTGTAACGGTAACATAACACAAAAATCGAAGATTCGAAAGCTTACCTTGAGGCACAGGTGGAAAGCTGGCTGTTTTTCAGCCCCTTACGCCGCGCAGTTCATGCCGCAGGTGCAGAAATTCGACCCCTATCAGGCGATTCGGACTGGCTCAGCCACCCTCGCCCGGCGCTTCGGAGAACATCTCCATCTTGCCTTCCTTGCCGTCCATCTGGTCGGCGGTGGGCAGCGGGTCTTTCTTGGTGATGATGACCGGCCACATCTCGGAATACTTGCGGTTGAACTCGACCCACTTTTCCATGTCCGGCTCCGTGTCCGGGCGGATCGCGTCAGCGGGGCATTCGGGTTCGCACACACCGCAGTCGATGCATTCGTCCGGATGGATCACCAGCATGTTCTCGCCTTCATAAAAGCAATCCACCGGGCAGACTTCGACGCAGTCGGTGTATTTGCAGGCAATGCAGGAATCATTGACGATATAGGTCATGCGGGCGCTCGTATCATATGGGTCAGCGGGGTAGGTAAATGAGTGTGACGTATCATTCAAGGTGGCGGGCACGGGAAAGATCGCCCTGCCGTCGGTCCCGCTTGGTTGGCCGCCCTTTTCCCTCAAAGCGCGGATTTTCCGAAACGGGCGTTTCGCGCGGGGCCGCTTCGGGGGACATATCGGAGTAAAGCGTCTGTGCTTCGGGCGCAGGACCGCGCCGTGTGCCGATGGCAACCACCTCGATGATGCGCACGCGATCGCCGATCGCAAAGGTCAGCACATCGCCTGCCGAAATGGTTGTGGCCCGCTTGGTGACCCGCTCGCCATTCACACGCACATCGCCTGCGGCCACACGGGCCGCCGAGAGGGATCGCGTCTTGAAAAAGCGCGCAAACCACAGCCATTTGTCCAGCCGCAGTTTGTCGCTTGGGTCGGACACCTACTTGTTGTCCTTGAGCCCCATGAGGGCTGCCGCAAAGGGGTTGTCGGGATCGATCTGCTTTTCCTTACGAGGCGGACGGGCGGAAAAGTTCTGCCCCTTGCCGCCATCGCCGTCCCGGCGCGGGCCCTTGCCCTTGCCTTTGGGCTTGCCACCCTGCCCGCCCTTGCCGCGCGGTTTGCCGCCTTGCGCCGGGCGGCCACGATTGGCCGCAGGGGCACGACCCCAGGTAAAGGTGTAGAACACCTCGATCTCAGGGGCTGCGACCTCTGCATCAGCGGCTGTACCCGGTTCGACTTCGGTGTCAGATACGGCCGGGATCTCGGCGGGCACTTCGGGGGTTTCTGCGGCTTCGGCCATTACCGGGGCCTGACCCTCGTCGGGGATATCGGCAACGCCCTCCGGCACATCGGCAGGGGCGTCTGCATCCATAACTGGCGCATCGGCCTTGGGTTCTTCGGTCACAACGGCTGTAACAGGTTTTACCTTCTCCCGTTCGCCCTTTTCAGCCTTGTAGCCAAGTCCTTCCATGAGACTCGCAAACTGTTCCAGCGTCATGCCGGTGATCGACAACATGTCGGCCTTGGCCTCGAAGCCGCCGCGCGAATCCTCGGCCCGCAGCATGTCCGCCAGACGTTCCAGCATGTCGATGCGGATCGCGCGTTCACCTGCGTTGCGATACCCGGCCATCGTGTCGGCACCTTCGCCTGCGTCTTTCATCGCAGGAATGGTGACCAGACCGGGGGGTGGGGATTCGGGGAACTCGCCCAAGTTTTTGGAGAGTGACCACAGCACCAGACGCAAGCGTGTCGGGGCGGGTTTCAGCAGCAAGGGCATGAAGATGGTGAACTGGCCAAAGCGGATGCCATGCTTGCGCAGCGCGCCGCGCGCGTCCTGATCCAATGCCTTGACCTCGTCCGCCACAGCCGCGCGGGGCAGCACGCCAAGCGCTTCGATCAGACGAAAGGCAAAGCCCTTGGCAAGGCCCGTCAGCGCCTCGTCGCGCTGCATGTTCAAAAGTGGTTCGAACAGGGCCGCCACCTTGCGGTCGATGAAATGCTGCGCCCGGCGCTGCACTTTCTGGGCAACCTCGGGGCCAGCGACATCGTCCACAAACACTTCGACTTGGGGCTTCAGCGCATCCGACCCGGCAACCAGCTTGCCCACGGCAGCGGAACCCCACATCAGGCCACCTTGCTCGGTAAAGTCGATTTCGGTGTCAGGAGCGTTGTAAAAGCGATCCGCACGCAGATGGAAATGGGGGGCCAGCGCCTGCAAGGCCGCAGTCTTGATCGTCTTGGCCTCGGCTGCACCTGCGCCCTTGTCCTGAGAGAACCGGAACCCGTCCAACTTGCCGACGAACTCGCCCTCGACGCTCACTTCACCCTGATCGTTTACTTCGGCCACCATGGCCTCCTTCTGGCCCAGCCGGCGCAACAACACAGAAGTGCGCCGGTCTACAAATCTTTGTGTCAGCTTTTCATGAAGAGCATCTGACAAGCGGTCTTCTACATGGCGCGTCTCGCTGCGCCAATGGTCTATATCGTCCACCCACCCCTTGCGTTGCGCCACATAGGTCCATGTGCGGATAAACGCCAGTCGTTTGCTGATCGCATCGATGTCGCCGTCCGAGCGGTCAATGCGCTTGATCTGGCGCGCCATCCAGTCATTGGGGATGGAGCCGCGTTCGTGCAGGTATCGAAACACAACGTCCAGCAGCCCGGAATGTTCCTGATGGCTGATGCCGCGAAAATCGGGCACCCGGCAGACATCCCAGAGCAGGCGCACTGACGGGCCGTCGGTGCAGCGCGCGGTAACTTCCGCACTTTCGGCCAGCGATTTCAGCGCCATGACGTCGTCCGCCTCACGCGCCCTCACCAGCACCTCGTGATCGGGCGGTGACTCAAGGCTGCGGACAAGGGCGTCGATAGTGCCGAATTGCAGCGCATGGTTGCGCCATTGCAGCTTTTGCAGCGGCGTGAACCGGTGATCCATGATCGCCTGCGCCGTACCGTCATCGAGCGGGCGCACATCGCCCGTCACTCCGAACGTACCATCCTTTTGGCCCCGCCCGGCGCGGCCCGCGATCTGGGCAAGTTCATTGGGAGCCAGCGGGCGCATCCGGCGCCCGTCGAATTTGGACAGCGACGAAAACGCGACATGATCGATGTCGAGGTTCAGGCCCATGCCGATGGCATCCGTGGCCACCAGAAAGTCGACCTCGCCGTTCTGGTACATGTCCACCTGCGCGTTGCGGGTGCGCGGGGACAGCGCGCCCATCACCACCGCCGCCCCGCCCTTTTGACGGCGGATCAGCTCGGCGATGGCATAGACGTTGTCGACCGAAAACCCCACGATGGCCGAGCGGGGGCGCATGCGGCTGACCTTCTTCTGACCCGAATAGACCAGCTGGGACATGCGTTCGCGGTGCATGTACTGCGCCTCGGGCACCAGCGCGCGGATCGGGCCGCGCATGGTGTCGGCCCCCAGAAACAGGGTTTCGTGCAGGCCGCGCGCGCGCAGCAGACGGTCGGTGAACACATGGCCCCGTTCTGGATCGGCACAGAGCTGGATTTCGTCCACAGCCAGAAAATCGACGCCCATGCCGTCCGGCATCGCCTCGACCGTGCAGACCCAATACTGGGTGCGGGGCGGCACGATACGTTCTTCGCCCGTGACAAGGGCCACGACAGATGGACCGCGCAGCGCAACAATACGGTCATAGACTTCGCGCGCGAGCAGGCGCAGCGGCAGGCCGATCACACCTGTGCGGTGGCCCAGCATCCGTTCAATGGCATAGGTGGTCTTGCCTGTGTTGGTGGGGCCGAGAACGGCCACCACGCGTGCGTCGCCCGACATGGGCTGATCCCCCCGATGGCTCGGTACTTGTTAAAGCTCGAGGCCGATGCCTCTGGTTTTGAGCTGCTCAAGCGCCTTGCTGGCGTTTTCGTGGTTGGGATGCAAGTCGAGAACCTGCCGGAACGCGTCCCGCGCCCGCGCATCATCGCCGAATTCCTGCAACATCACGCCCAGACCAAATAGGGCGTTGTAGTTTTCCGGGTTCAGGATCAACGCGCGCTGCAGGTCATCCAGGGCGGGGCCATAAAGGCCTTTCATGTAAAACGCGGTGGCGCGGGCATGCCAGCCTTCGGCAAATTCTGGGGCGTGATCGGTCACGGCCGTCAGGTGCTCGATGGCGATGTCGATCTGCTCTTCCTCCAGCGCCTCGCGGCCCCGGCGCAGCAGCATATCCAGCGAGGTGGACCCCGATTTGGCCCACTCCCGCTCGATCTCGCGGCTGAGGCGAATGGCCTCTGCAGGTTGTGCCTTGCGCAGCGACTGCATCATCTCGTCAAGAGAAGATTGCGCGTGCCCGGGTAAGGAATTCCCTACTGTCAGTAAAAGTGCCGTGACGACAGGGTAGAGTTTACGCAAATGTGTGCCCATAACGATGAATGTAACAGGCCGCGCGGTAAATTCCAGAGACGCATAGGCGGTCGCAGCCAAAAAGGGCATCAAAGATGAGTGACACCGTGAACGAAGCTGTCGTCGTGCTGAACGAAAAGCTGGCCGGCGCCGATTTTACCGGCACTGCGAAGTTCGACATCGAAGGCGAAGGTGCCGTGATGATGGACGCCTCTGGCGCGCGCGCGGGTGACGAGCCTGCGGATGTGACCCTGTCTGCGGATGCCGAAACGTTCAAGTCGATCCTTTCGGGTGAAACCAACCCCACATCTGCCTTCATGACCGGCAAGCTGAAAGTTGATGGCGACATGGGCATGGCGATGACACTGGCATCTGTCCTGGCCTGATGACCCTTGCGGCGGCCCCCCTCTTTACCGATGTGAGCCCCGCACCACTGGACGGGGCCGCCTATTGGGTACACGCCAGCGACGGCGTGCGCATCCGGCTGGGCGTCTATCGCCCGGATCAGGCCAAAGGCACTGTCCTCCTGTTTCCCGGGCGCACCGAATATGTTGAAAAATACGCGCCTGCCGCCGGTGACCTTGCGGCGCGCGGTTTTGCGAGCCTGATCATCGACTGGCGCGGTCAGGGCCTTGCCGACCGGTTGCTGGACGAAAACCGCGTCGGTCATGTCGGCCTGTTTGCCGACTACCAAAAAGACGTGGACGCAATGGTCGAAGCGGCGCGCGAGCTTGGCCTGCCCGAACCGTTCTATCTGCTTGGTCATTCGATGGGCGGCTGCATCGGCTTGCGCTCGCTACACGAAGGGCTCGAGGTGGCGGCCGCCGCCTTTACCGGTCCAATGTGGGGCATTCGCATCGCTGCCCCACTGCGCCCCGTCGCGTGGGCCCTTGGGCAGGTCATGCCTGCCATCGGCCATGGGCACCGCCTGCCGCCCGGACGGGTCCTTGACTCCTATGTGCTGACCGCCCCGTTCGAGGACAACCTGCTGACCTCCGATGAAGAGATGTTCGAGATGATGCGCGCCCAGTTGCTCGCTCATCCCGAATTGGAACTGGGCGGGCCCAGCTTCGTGTGGCTGCGCGAGGCACTGGCCGAAACGCTCGCTCTTGCACGCATGCCCGCCCCTGCGGTCCAGGCGGACGCATTTCTGGGCACCAACGAACGCATCGTGCATATCGGCCGCATCGAGGCGCGCATGGAAAGCTGGTCCAACGGTACCCTGCACGTCATCCCCGGCGGCGAACACGAAGTGTTGATGGAAGGCCCCGAGGCGCGCGCTGACATCTTTGACACCATCGCCGACCGCTTCGCACAGGCCGCCTGAGGCTGGCGTCGCGCTGATCCCATGCTAGGTTTGCGCCCATGAGCGCGCTGACCTTCACCCCTTCCGGCATCTATTGCCCCGCTGGCGATTTCTACATCGACCCGTGGCGGCCCGTACCCCGGGCGCTGATCACCCATGGCCACGCCGATCACGCGCGCGGCGGTATGGGGGCGTATCTTGCAACGGATCTGGCCGCCCCGGTCATGCGCCATCGGTTGGGTGATATCCCCCTTGAAACAGTGAGTTACGGCGAAGTGCGCCAGATTGGCGGGGCATCGGTGTCCTTTCACCCAGCAGGCCATGTGCCCGGTTCCGCCCAGATCCGTGTCGAAGTCGCAGGCGAGGTCTGGGTGGCCTCAGGTGACTACAAGGTGGTCGATGACGGGCTTTCGACCCCGTTCGAGCCGGTGACCTGCCATCACTTCATCACCGAAAGCACGTTCGGCCTGCCCGTATTCCGCTGGCAGGACCAACGCGAGATCGCCGCGCAGATCAATGCATGGTGGGCCGGGTGCGCGGCGGCAGGAAAGACGGCCTTTCTGGGCTGCTACGCGCTTGGCAAGGCGCAGCGCTTGCTGACCCTGCTGGACCCCGAGATCGGCCAGATCCTGACCCACACCGCCATAGAGAACACCAATGCCGTGATGCGCGCGCAGGGCATCGACCTGCCCACAACGGTTCTGGCAGGCCCCGACCTTGTGCCCAAGGATCATCCCGGTGCGCTTGTGCTTGCGCCGCCCTCAGCGCTCGATTCCGCATGGGCGCGCAAGTTCGGCCCGAACGAGACCGCCTTTGCCAGCGGCTGGATGGCCCTGCGCGGTATCAGGCGGCGACGCTCAGGGGATCGGGGGTTTGTCATCTCTGACCATCCGGACTGGTCGGGACTGCTTGAGGCGATCAAAGCCACTGGCGCAGAAAACATATATGTTACGCACGGTTACACAGACATCTTCGCGCGCTATCTGAGTGAATCCGGCTGGAACGCGCAGGTGGTCCCAACCGAATTCGGCGGGGATGAGGCCGAGGACGCCGCATGAAATCCTTTGCTGCCCTGTTCAACGCCATCGACCAATCCACAAAGACCACGGTCAAGGTTGCGGCCTTGGCAGACTACTTCCAGACCGCACCCGAAACCGACCGGATCTGGACCATCGCCATCTTCTCTGGCCGCCGCCCCAAGCGAGCGGTGACAACAACGCGCCTGCGCGAATGGGGCGCCGAGGTGGCGGGCATCCCCCTGTGGCTGTTCGAGGAGTCCTACCCAATCGTCGGTGATCTGGCCGAAACCATCGCGCTGGTGCTGCCGCCACCAGCGTCCGATACAGACCATGGTTTATCTCACTGGATCAATCTGTTGCGCAGCCTTTCTGATGTGGATGAAGACGCGCGCAAGACCGAGGTACTCAGCGCATGGGACAGCCTCGATACCACCCAGCGGTTCCTGTTCAACAAGCTGCTGACTGGTGGTTTTCGCATCGGCATCAGCCAGAAACTGATGACCCGCGCACTGGCCCGCGCCACAGGCCGGGGCGAGGCCGAAATGGCGCACCGCCTGATGGGCGACTGGGATCCGGCCAGCACCACGTGGGAACAGCTGATCGAGGCGGAAGATCCCACTTCCGACGCCTCGCGCCCCTACCCGTTCTACCTCGCCTATGGGCTTGATGCGGCTGCCGAAACCCTCGGTGAGCCAGAGGAGTGGCAAGCAGAATGGAAGTGGGACGGCATCCGCGGCCAATTGATCCTGCGGGACGGCGCTCACTATGTCTGGTCACGCGGCGAAGAGTTGATGACCCACCGCTTTCCCGAACTCGCCCGTGCGCTGGATTTCATCCCCGATGGCACCGTTCTGGACGGCGAACTGCTGGTCTGGAGCAGCGACGGGCTGCAATCCTTCAACGCCTTACAAAAACGGATCGGGCGCAAGACGGTCCCGAAAAAACTGCTGAGCGAAGCTCCAGTCATCCTTTACGCCTATGATCTGCTGGAATGGCAGGGCGACGATATCCGGCAAAAACCACTTGCGAAACGACGCGCAACCCTCTGCGATCTATGTGATAATCTCCCCTCAGATACACCTGTCAAGCTCTCTCCCAGCGTGGCATTTGACAGTTGGGAGGCGCTCGCCGCCATCCGCGCAACCGCGCGCGATGCGTCAGCCGAAGGGCTG
The DNA here is from genome assembly GCF_947503045.1 of uncultured Tateyamaria sp. Taxonomy (GTDB): domain Bacteria; phylum Pseudomonadota; class Alphaproteobacteria; order Rhodobacterales; family Rhodobacteraceae; genus Tateyamaria. The sequence continues at coordinate 1,076,181 of NZ_CANNCF010000001.1, read as the reverse complement.
ATGCTGAAACGTCTGGACAGCCCCTATCTTACGGGCCGCAAGAAAGGCGACTGGTGGAAATGGAAGCTCGACCCGCTCACAATCGACGCCGTGATGATCTACGCCCAATCCGGGCACGGACGGCGCGCCAACCTGTTCACCGATTTCACATTTGCAGTCTGGAAAGGAAACGAGCTGATCCCCTTCACCAAGGCCTATTCCGGGCTCACCGACGACGAGTTTCGCCGGATCACCGCATGGGTGAAAAAGAACACGCGTGAGCGGTTTGGCCCGGTGCGCAGCGTCACGCCCGAACACGTGTTCGAGATTGCCTTCGAAGGCATCCAGGCCTCGCCCCGGCACAAATCCGGCGTCGCCTTGCGCTTTCCCCGCATGTCGCGCTGGCGCCATGATAAGCCGATAAACGAGGCCAACAGCCTCGATGACCTCAATGACATGCTGAACACCTTCGGATAACACGCGTGACTCGGAGTACATTGCATCTCCGCCTTGCCCCAGCCGAACCTTCCCAGTCGTGTTGACGGTCCACGCGGAGAACGATGCCCATTTAGTATCCACGCTTTCCAATGGAAAGACGCTCAGCTATGACTGAACCTCGATCACACAGACGGCTTTACATTACATCAAGGTCCCGAATGAAAAAAGTTCACCTCAAGCTCCTGAAGATTCTCAACTCCATGTCCAAATCATCAAGGTCGGACCACAACCTTGAGCCCGCCAAGGTGGAGTTCGATCGATGGATAGCCAAGGCGAATGAAATCGACGACCTGAAAGTGCTTGAAGTCGGGTCGCGTAATGTCACCGGTCATATCGGGCACAAGAGTTTTCCAAAAGCAACCGAGTACGTGGGCATGGACGTTCTTCCCGGTGAGAATGTGGATATTGTGGGCGATGCGCACGCGCTTTCTTCTCTGGTGCCGAACAATCATTTTGATGTAGTGTATTCAGTTGCTGTTTTCGAGCACTTGATGTTTCCGTGGAAGGCGGCAATGGAAATAAACCGCGTCCTGAAACCAGGCGGCTATGTTTTTACCATCACACACCCGGCTTGGCCCGAACATGAAATGCCCTGGGATTTCTGGCGGTTTCCAAAGAACGCCTTTCGCGGCCTTTTCAACCCCATCACAGGTTTCGAGCTGCTGGCATCGGACGAAGGCCTTGGTATGCGCCCTATCGCATTGACGACCGATCCGGCAATGCAGGACATGTACAAGCACAAATTGAATGGCGTTGTGTTCAGTGTTGCGCGCAAAACTGGCCCCTATGACAAATCCAAACTGAAATGGGACTTGGTTCCGGGAGACGTGTCGGAGGACATGTACCCAAGCCCAAAGCAATAACCATATGATGGCCGAATGTTGTGACGCTTTTCCTGCTGCTCGCGTGTGGTCGCGTCAGATGGCAATTCGATAACTTTCTTCGCCAAGAAGAACCTACTTCGTCAGTATTGGCGACAAATTTAAGGCACTGGGCAACTTACTTGTTTTGACCGTCGCTGCCCTCGATCAAATGTTGGAGACATTTGGATAATTCAAACCCACCCTTCGCCCCGACGCCGCCCGCCAAACCGTTTCCTCAGGGAGCATGGGACGCCCACGTGCATCTTCTGGGTGGACCTCAGCATCTGCTGTCACCCACACGCGTGGAGAACCCGGCGCCCGGTTACGATTTCGACGATTGGCTGGCGATGTACCGCGCCCATCTGGCCGCCCTTGGATGCAACAAAGGGCTGATCGTGCATACCATCCTTTACGGCGGCGATATCAGCGTGACGCGCGAAGCGGTCAGTGCAATGGGCGACGGGTTCAAGGGGGTCGGCTTGCTGCCGGACGGGGCAAGCGCACAGGAGGTCAAAGCCTTCGCTGCGGCCAACATGGTCGCCGTGCGCCTCAACTACGTGCATGGTGGGTTGCTGTCCTGGGAGGGCGCGCGGGATATGGCCGCCGCACTTGCCGATCACGGCATGCATCTCCAGATCCTCATCCATGCGGACAAACATATCGAGCAGATTGCCGACGATATTCGCGCCCTGCCCGTTCCGGTCGTGATCGATCATTGCGGCTGGCCCACCGATATGGCCGTGGATACCCCCGCCATCGACACGCTTTGCGCCTTGCTAAGCGAGCGGCAGGTCTATGTCAAACTCTCAGCCCCCTACCGGTTCTGCGCGGATTGGAATGCCGCCACCCCGCTGATCCGACGCCTGATCGACGCAAACCCGGATCATTGCCTGTGGGGGTCGGACTGGCCTTACCTGATGCTCAACGGTGTGCACATGCCACATGCCAGCGCGCTGGCCGACAGTTTCAGCGCCATCACCAGCGCCGAGGAACGCCAGAAAATCCTGTGTGCCAACCCCGATCGGCTTTTCCTGCCTTGATCTTCTTCTGACCAAAAATACCACGGGGGGTCCGGGGGGCTGGCCCCCCGGTCGGTCGCCGCTGCACAACAGCGGCGAAACACTTGCCCCCGCCCCAATCCGGCAATACCTATGGCGCGACACACCAAAGAGGTTTTTCATGTTTCACCTGCCCTTCCCCGTCCGCGACGTTAATGCTTCCAACGGGGATGAACCGCTGGGCGACCTGCCTGAATGGAACCTTGATGACCTCTACACCGGCGAAGACGCTCCGGAGCTGAAACGCGACCTCGACTGGCTGGAATCGGCCTGCGCCAGCTTCGCCGCCGATTACGAGGGGAAACTGGCTGATCTGGATGCCGCAGGTTTACTGGACTGCATCCGGCGCCAGGAACGGATCAACCAGATTGCCGGGCGGATCATGTCCTTTGCCGGCCTGCGCTATTACCAGCTGACCACGGATGCAGACCGGGCGAAATTCATGTCCGACGTGCAGGAAAGCGTGACCAATTACACCACGCCGCTGGTCTTCTTCACACTCGAACTGAACCGGCTTGAGGACGATCACCTGAGCGGGCTGCTGACACAAAACGCGGACCTTGCCCGCTACAAGCCGATCTTTGATCGCATCCGCGCGATGAAACCTTATCAGCTGTCTGACGAGATGGAGAAGTTCCTGCACGACCTCGGTGTGGTGGGCGATGCGTGGGAGCGGTTGTTTGACGAAACCATTGCCGGGCTCGAATTCAATATCGACGGCGACGCGCTCAACATCGAAGGCACGCTGAACTTTCTAACCGATCCCGATCGCAAGAAGCGTGAAACCGCGGCGCGCGAGTTGGCCGAGGTGTTTTCCAGCAATATCAAAACCTTTGCCCGCGTTCACAACACGCAAGCCAAGGAAAAAGAGATCATGGACCGCTGGCGCGGCATGCCGACGGCGCAGACCGGGCGGCATCTGTCCAACCAGGTCGAACCCGAAGTGGTCGAGGCACTGCGCAACGCCGTTGTCGCCGCCTATCCGAAACTCAGCCACCGGTATTACGAGCTCAAGCGCAAATGGCTGGGTCTGGATGTCATGCAGGTCTGGGACCGCAACGCGCCGCTGCCGATGGAAGACCCGCGTATTGTCGGCTGGGACGAGGCGGAAAAGACGGTGATGGACGCCTACACCGCATTTGACCCGCGCATGGGCGAATTGGCCCAGCCGTTTTTCAAAAAAGGCTGGATCGACGCGGGCGTCAAACCGGGCAAAGCGCCGGGTGCCTTTGCGCATCCCACGGTGACGGATGTGCACCCCTACGTGATGCTCAACTACTTGGGCAAACCGCGCGATGTGATGACGCTGGCGCATGAATTGGGCCACGGCGTGCATCAGGTGCTTGCCGCGGGTCAGGGCGAGATGCTGTCCTCGACCCCCCTTACATTGGCCGAAACGGCATCGGTCTTTGGCGAAATGCTCACCTTCCGCAAGATGCTGGACGGCGCCAAGGATGACGCTCAGCGCAAGGTGATGCTGGCGGGTAAAGTCGAGGATATGATCAACACGGTGGTGCGCCAGATCGCGTTTTACGACTTTGAATGCAAATTACACGAGGCCCGTCGCGGCGGAGAACTGACGCCGGACGATATCAACGCGCTGTGGATGTCGGTGCAGGCCGAATCCCTTGGGCCTGCCTTTGAATTCATGGACGGTTACGAGACATTCTGGGCCTATATTCCCCATTTCGTACACTCGCCCTTTTACGTCTATGCCTACGCATTTGGCGACGGGCTCGTGAACGCGCTTTACTCGGTTTACGCCGAGGGCACGCAGGGTTTTGAGGAGAAATACTTCGATATGCTCAAGGCGGGTGGATCCAAGCACCACAAGGAATTGCTGGCGCCCTTTGGCCTTGATGCGTCTGATCCGAAATTCTGGGATAAGGGGCTGAGCATGATTTCGGGCTTTATCGACGAATTGGAAGCGATGGAGAGCTGAACCGCGCTGAAATGACGTCCATCATCGACCGCCTGCGGTCATGGCAAGGCGCCACGGTGACGTGTCAGAGCATTCCGGACAAGGCGTCATTGGCGCGGCCCGTGCTTTGATCAATATCCTCGGACAGCTGTTTCACTTCTTGCGAAATCACCTTGAACCCGGCGCCCGATTCCTGCGGGCGCGAGGCCAGCACGGCCGTGTTGATCGCAATCATGCGGATCGCCGTTGAAAAGCGTTTGATGTCGGACAGCGTGACCTTGAGGGTCGATTTCAGGGACGCGTTTTCGTTCATCGCGTCTGATTTTCGGTCGTCCAGATCCGCCCAGAGATCCCAAATGATCTGGGTCATCTTGTCCCGCACGATCGGCCAGTTCTTATCAAAAAAGCCGCGCGCTTCGTCAAAGCTGGGCACCTTGCCGGACATCAGCGACCTTTCCATGTTCTTGACGGTCGCCACAACGTCGCGCAGCTGTCCGGACCTTTCGGTATCGCTTTGAACAATGGACCTGATCCATTCGACATTCTCGCATTGCTCGGAACTCGGGGGGTCCGAGCTGAACAGCATGTCCATGTTCTTTTGAAATTGGGCAAACAGCGTGCGAAATTCCTGCACGAGGTCGGCGCGCTGTGCGTCGGTATCAGCCGCCGCAAGCGACATAAGGCGCAGGGCCATTTGAATGGTCAGCCCGCGCAGCGTCGCAACCTCGTCGATCAGAACCCGCAATTTGTGCTGTTCTACGTCGCCTGACTTTGTTTCGGGTTCGTAATAGGTCGGTGTCGTCTGAACAGATTGTGCGCCCTGCAGCATGTCAACTTCCTCTAAAGGGTCGCCCCTGCATAACAAGGCATTGGTTGATAGCGCGTTAAGCCGCACGCGGCTCAGCGCACGTATCCCCCGTTCATTGCATCCCAGCACGAAAAAAGGCGACCCCGCGCTGGAGTCGCCCTTGTCATTTCAAACGCTGGTGACGGTTCAGGCCGTCTTTCGACGCCGTGCCATCAGACCAAAGACGCCCAGACCGCCCAGCAGAAGGCCAAGGCCAGCAGGCAGCGGCACGGCAGGCACGACATTGACGTTGATCCCCGTGCTGGCAATGCTCACGCCGTTCGAAAAGGCCTCAAGCTCGATCCGGTAGCTGCCCGCATTGCGCGCATCAAAAAACGCCAGCGGCGAGCCGGGATTGTTGAAGAATTCGTAGTTCCACGAATTCTGGGCCAGCGAACTTGTCGCGATCAGGTTGGCATAATCCGCCCCATCTACGGCCTCGACCCCTGCCCCCGCACCGGTCACAGACGTGCCAAAGGAATGATCCGCAAAGGGCACGTTGATCGGATCAAAAACAAGGAAATCAGTGCCCGCGCCTGCATCCCCGTCAATGCGCAACTCATAGGTCAGCGCGTTGACCGACGTGACATTCTCCAGCGGAAGTCCGGGAAACTGGCTGTCGGACCCAATACTCCACTCAAAGTTCCATGTCGCCGTGCCCGTGCTGCCGGGGGCAAATCCGAAACCGGACGGAGGCAAGCCAGCGGTAAACGTGTAGGTGTCGACACCGTCGTAGTTGAATTCGTTCTGCGGCTGGTTGTTCTCGTCAAAGCGAAGTTTGGCCCGCAAACCCAGCTCAGCGACGGGCAGATCATTCCCCAGAACGACAGGGTCGCCATAGATGCCCGTGTCAATCGTGAACCCGCCATTGGCATTGCCAGACCCGAAGATCGCATTGCTGGTGACCGACGCCGCCGAGGCGCTCATCGCCGTAAAGGCCAGCACAGTCGCAGCCGCACCCGCCGTGGCGAGCCAGGTTGAATTGAATTGTGTCACGTAAATTCCCTTTCCCCATTAATACCCCCGGGGCGCGTTTCCCTTACGCCCTGACCAAAGTTAGGTCGCATTTTGGAAAGGGAATGTCCAATCGACCTGAAATTGCAGGTATCGATCTGCAATATCATCCCTTAATTCGCTGTTTGCGGGAATAGCAGTGAGGGCGCCCGCGAAGTCGTCCGGGCATCTGCGCGGAAATTCGGGAAGGTGATGGGCGACGCCGCCCACCACATGTCACATCAAGTCGTTCTTGTTACCGCTTTTGGGCGGCCTTGCCGGAACAGGGCTGCATAAAGCCGCAAAAGGCGTCCGGCGCGGGATAGGTCGACGGGGGCATTGTCACGTTCCCCATCGCCTGAACGGGGCCATAGCTGGCGACGGCAATCAGAAAGGCAAGGGCAAGTTCACGCATGGGTCATCTCCTGTGGTTGGATCGATACCCAAGAGATGCCCATGGAAGTGGCGCACCGCGCGCCGCATTCGAAAATCAGTGCAGGTTTGCAACGATCGGCGCGGAATTTTCAGAATCGGCAAAGGTGCCCGACATCGCGGCGCGCCGGTATTCGGTCGGGCTTTGGCCCACTTCGGCGCGGAAGGCCCGGTTGAAAGGACCAACCGAGGCAAAGCCGACATCATAGGCGATTTCAAGCACGGTGGTGTTCATCCGCGCCGGGTCCTGCAGCGTCGTGCGTGCGGCATCAATGCGCGCCCGGTTGATGAAGCTGGAAAAGTTCCGGTGGCCGAGGCCCTGATTGATCGCCCGACGCAGACGGTGTTCGGGCACGGCAAGCGAATTGGCCAATGCCCCGATTGTCAGCCCCTCTTCGCGCCAGATCCCACCGGCCATCGCCGCATTGATCCGCGCAATCAGGGCTGCATCCAGCGCATCCTCGGGCGAAGGACGCGCCGTATCGGCCACTGGTTCCTGCTCTCCCGGCCAGCGGTCGGCATCGGGGCGTAACAGCCAGATCGCAAAGGCCAGTGTGACGGCAAAGACCCCGATGGCCTGAAACAGTGCGAGCACGACTGTGCCTTCCTCAAGGGCTCCAACCGCTTGTGCCCCGGTCAAAAACAGCGCAAGCCCCGCAATTGCAGAGGCAAAGCCCGGCCGCGCCCGGCATCGGCATTCCACCAGATCATCCCGCGCCGACCAAAGCGCAAGCAGGAACAGCGCCCCATACAGCCCCACGCCCATCGTCAGGCAATAGGGCGTCGTTTCGGGAAACATCGTGTGTGCATAAAGCGCGCCGGACGTTGCCAGACCTGCCGCAATCCACGGCCACCGCCACCATGGCGGATCAAGGAATATGCTCACGATCAGCCATGTGATCGCCGCGGGCGTCAGAACGGAAAGAAAGGTGATGTTGGACAGAACAAGCGGCGGCAGATCCAGCGGGATGGCCGCGGTCGTGATCAGAAAGGCGGCCTTGGATATGGCAAGGGCCGTCACGGCGACCCGGCCTTCCAGCCCGATGGGTGCGCGCCACAGCAGAAACGCCAGCAAGAGCAACAGCGTGATGCCACCGCCGCGCAGTGCAAGGTCAAGGTAGATCATGGACTCACCCCTTCGACAGCCCGAATTGCTGACCCGATCTTAAACGATTGAGCGGCAGGACGCGCGCCAATTTCTGAAAAAGACGCGCCGATTCCGAAAATCGGCGACTTGGAGCCGCGCACTCCGCGTCACTTGAGCTGTGAATCCTTGCTCCCACGCCGATTGATCCCACCGCGCCGCTGATATTCCGCATCTCGTTCGGCCACGCAGTCCACGCACAGTTTGACCCCAGGCAGGGCCTTACGACGGGCCTCGGGAATCGGCTCTTCGCATTCGGCGCAATGGGTCAGGCTCTCGCCCACTGGCGCGCGCCGCGCTTTCATGCGCGCCAGCTCGTCCGAGATCGAGGCTTCGATCTGTTCTGACACCGCGCCGTCCTTGGCCCATCCTCCTGCCATGATCCCACATGCCTCCTGCCGGTCAAACGTGCCGCACCGGGCACATCAGCCAGAATTGACCTTTGCAAAGATCGCGTCAATCATTGCCTGCGTGCTGCGCGCATCCTCAAGGGTCCAGGGATAAGCAGCTCCGTCGCGCACATGTGCGCCAAAGGCTTCGACCTGCAGCACGTAGTGGTTCACGCCCGGATAGCGGGTTTCGGTCATCACGGGGGGGTGCGCCATATTGTCCTGCAACTCGACCCGCGCAGTGCTGGACACGCCCGCATTGAACGGGGCCGTCAGCTTGATCACGCCTTTCGAGCCGACAAAAGTCATCTGTTGAAACGGGTGCATCCGCATCGAGTTGACCCAATGCGCCGAAAAGGACGGGAACCGGGCCGAGACGCGGGCCAGCACGTCCACACCGTTCTCGAAATCCACATCCGCGTGGGTGATGGTGTCGGGTTCTTCCCCGCTCAGCCAGCGGGTGGCACCGTAGGTATAGACGCCGATGTCTGGAATGCCGCCACCGCCGGTGTCAGGCTTGTTGCGTACATTGCCGGGGTCAGAACCGTTGTCATAGCAAAACAGCCCCTCGACATGGATGAGGTCGCCAATGGACCCCTCCTGATAGAGCGCGCGGGCATGCTGCCACTGGGGGTGGTGCACGATCATGTAGGCTTCAGTTGCGAAACAGCCCGAGGCATTGCGGGCCGCGATCAGCTCCTCATATTGGTCCGCCGCCATCGCCATCGGTTTTTCGCACAGCACGTGCTTGCCTGCGGCAAGCGCCTTGAGCGACCATTCCAGATGCAGGTGGTTGGGCAGCGGGATATAGACCGCGTCCACGCCCGGATCGGCGAGCAGCGCGTCATAGCTGTCATGGACAAACAGGTCCGGGCAGAACGCCTTGAACCCATCGGCCTTGGCCGGGCTCGAGGTCGCCAGCGCCACCAGTTTCGCGCCCTTTGCGGCATGAATGGCCGGAGCCATGTGTTGGCGGGCAAAATTCGCCGCCCCAAGAATACCCCATCTCACCGGTTCGCCCATATCACTCTCCTCGCGCTTGTTAGCGCCACCATAGCGGCCAGACAGGTCAGTTCAACCCGCAGCGCGCCATCACCCGGTCCGCCAGATCACCGTCCACGCTGCTCAGACACTGATCGGCAAAATACCACCAGATGAACTTGTCATAGGCGCGTTTGCGCGGGCGTCGACCCAGGATCGCAGCCAGGTCGGCACCCGAGCGCGCCACATCCGCGATGTGATGAAAATCGGACTGGCCACACAACACAACGGGCGTGCGATGCAGGTAGGCTTCGATTCCAACGGCCGAGTTGATGGTCACCACCCGTGCAGCCGCCGCGATCAGATCGTGGATGTTGCCGTCGCTGACGCGCAGATGCGGAAAGCGAGCAAGGCGTTCCCGCAGCCCGGCTTGCGTCGCCGGATCGCGGTCGCGGGGGTGCGGTTTGACGACAATGGGGCCGTCAAGAGCTGCACAAACCCCATCCAACATTTCCCACCGGTCGAGATAGCAGGTCTCCCCCACCACCCGGTGCCCTTCCGATTGCAGGAACACGGCCGCTGCAACCGGGCCCAGATCGCTCACCGCGTCGGGCTGGGCATAGCGCGACGTGCGCTTGCCCACCATCCGCTTGCGCAAACGACGAAAAAACGGACGGGCAATGTCCGGGTCAATACTGTTCTGCTCAAAAGGCATATCCGCGATCGAGGAAAAGGCGCGGATGCCCTTGGGATCAAAATTCCAGAACGGGTAGATATAGGCGACATCCGCATTGCGCACGCGCGGATGGGCAAAGCGGCCATGATGAACCACGTGAACGGCCTCATCACGCATCAACCGGTCCGGCAGGGCGTCCCGGTCCAGCACCTCGACGGCGTAAGACACATCCCGCGCCTCCAGCCCCTCAATCAGGCGCAGATAGAACGGCGCCAACCCCTCGCCCCTGAAACTCAGCCAACTGCGCGGCACGTGAAACACCATCTGCGTCATGGACAGGACGCTACCTGCAAGAGGGGCAAATCAAAACCCGGCCCGGATCACACGCGCAAGTCTCATCTATTCTGTTATCCCCCCAGTGGGCCGATTTACCAAAACGCGGCCCGGCGGATATGAAGCGGATTACCAAGCTTGCCTCAATGTTCCAGAAAAGGATCCGACGAAGGATGATGGAGATGCGCTGCGATTCCAATATTTATGGTTTAGCAGCAATCTGTTGAGCCGGACGAAGCGAGCATTCGACCATCACCTCGGAATGTCCGCTCTTAAGTGTTAGAAATCAATCAATAGTATTTGCACGATGCTCTAGGACGCTGCGCAACCCACAAGCCAGACATCTCTTTGATCATTGGGACTGCAATTTCCCGACACGAGCCTGGCGATCCTAGAAACACGCTCCTCAAGCGACTGATCGTCTTCGAGCAGTCGGTACTGACCTGGTGCAATGAGAACAGCGAGGAGGCGATGAAACTCGTAATCTGTCAGATTTACCGGAGGCCTGCCGTAGAGGTTATCACTTGCATGGAAAAACCCGGTCATCCAGCCGTCAGGACCGCGCCCCATTTCGACGGTATCAAGCCAAAGCGTCAGTATCTGATCCTTGTCGAGGCGGCTTTCCAGGCCCAAAGCAAAACCGGTTTGGCGTATCTTTCCGATACCAGGTTGAAAATCATCGAACCCCAGGCGTTTGGAAAGCGATTGAGAGATCGTTGTCAGCCCGGCACCTGGTGTCGAAAGGTCGAGACCCCAATGCTCGAGATATCCGGGGTCTTGCACCAGGATAAGTTGCCGGAGACGTTCGGCACCTAACCTCGCTGGCCCACGACCACCCGCGATCAGTGCTCTTGCCCGCTCGGCGTATTCGTCCGACTGACGTACCGCGTCCCGGTAACCCATCACGCCATATCCAAAACCAGCGGCGACGCAGAGAACGACCAAGAACGCAAAATATTTCGCAAAGCGCTTCATTCTCACACTATCTCGCCCCGAGCACTGTTCTGCGAAACATATCAGTGGTCGCGCATCGCTCCAACCTGCCACGAAATTTTCGAAGCGGCCAATTGCAGTGCATGCTGCGTCAAGAATTTTGGGCTCGGAGCCGCCTTTCATGGCGCCATCACCTCGAAGCACCTGGAACGGAACAAACCGAAGGCGCGGACACACTTGCCGCGCATTCGTCAACGCGCGCCTGACGCATATCATTTCTCAACGAAAAAAGGCCCCGCGCAACCGGCGGGGCCTTTCCAAAACCGTAGCATAAGAAGGTCAGGCTGTCGCCATCAACCCCTTGGCCCTCGCGATCTCGCGCATCTTTTTCTGCAGTTTTTCAAATGCACGGACCTCGATCTGGCGGATACGTTCGCGGCTGACGCCGTATTGCTCGGACAGGTCCTCCAGCGTGATCACCTGTTCGGCGAGACGGCGCTGGGTCAGGATGTCCTTTTCGCGGTCATTGAGCACATCCAGTGCCTCGGCCAGCATCTCGCGGCGCACTTCCAACTCGTCGCGCGCCTCGTAGTCGCCCGCCTGATCGGCACTTTCGTCCTCAAGCCAGTCCTGCCATTGCATGGTCCCTTCGCCTTCGGAGCCGACGGTCGCGTTCAGCGACGCATCCCCGCCCGACAGACGGCGGTTCATGCTGATGACTTCGGCTTCGGTCACGCCCAGATCGGTCGCAATCCGTTGTACGTTTTCGGGCCGCATATCGCCCTCTTCCAACGCGCCAATCTTGTTCTTGGCCTTGCGCAGGTTGAAGAACAGCTTTTTCTGAGCCGATGTTGTGCCAAGCTTCACAAGGCTCCACGAGCGCAGGATATATTCCTGGATCGAGGCGCGGATCCACCACATCGCATAGGTCGCCAGACGAAACCCTTTTTCGGGATCAAAGCGTTTGACCGCCTGCATCAGGCCCACATTGGCCTCGGAAATCACCTCGGCCTGTGGCAGGCCATAGCCGCGATAGCCCATGGCGATCTTGGCAGCGAGGCGCAGGTGGCTTGTGACCATGCGGTGGGCGGACTCAGTGTCCTGTTCCTCGACCCAGCGCTTGGCCAGCATGTATTCCTCTTCGGGCTCCAGCAGCGGAAACTTGCGGATTTCCTGCATGTACCGGTTCAACCCACCTTCTGGCGTGGGAGCGGGCAGATTTGCGTAATTGGCCATGTGGTCCCTCCTGAATGCCCCATCCTTTTCGGGGATGTTTATGGGCTTAACATCTATATGGGTCCGCGCCCGCGCCCCGACAAGGGCAAAAGCGCTTGTTCGTAATCTGACATATGCGAAGGGCGGACGGCAGGGCCACGACTGTGCCCTCACGCGCATGTGCTGTTCGTTGCAAAAACGGGGTCAAATTCGGGATTTCTGTTCTGTACCGACCGGTTTCGAACTCGAATTGTTACAGAATGGGGTCCGCACGTTCAGCCAAGCACATCCAGCAGGGCCTGAAAATCCTCTGGCAAGGGCGCTTCAAAGCGCATGGCCTCACCCGACACCGGATGCACGAAACCCAACACCGCCGCGTGCAGCGCCTGACGGCCAAATCCCGCAATGGCCTCCGCCGCCGCCTCACTCAGCGCGCCACGCGCCAGCTTGCGCCGCCCGCCATAGACAGGATCACCCACAAGGCCGTGGCCCGCATGGGCCATATGCACGCGGATCTGGTGGGTACGCCCGGTTTCCAGCCAGCATTCGACCTGCGCCAACACCTCGGGCGTGCCATAGCGGGCCACAAGGCGCGCACGCGTCACCGCGTGCCGCCCGCCCTGAAACAGCACCGCCTGCCGCTGTCGGTCAGTCTTGTGGCGGGCCAGTTGCGTGGTGAGCTTGAGCACATTGCCCGGCTCGAAACTCGCCCCCTTGATGCCGCGCAGGCGTGGATCATTGGCGTCCGGCACACCATAAACCAGCGCGCGATAGTACCGCTCGACCGTGTGGGCGGCGAATTGAGCGGCCAGCCCGTGATGGGCGGCGTCGGACTTGGCAACAACCAGCAACCCGCTGGTGTCCTTGTCGATGCGATGCACGATGCCCGGGCGTTTCATGCCCCCCACCCCGGACAGATCGTCGCCGCAATGGTGCATCAGCGCATTGACCAGCGTGCCAGAGGGCGAGCCGGGGGCCGGGTGGACCACCATGCCCGCAGGTTTGTTGACCACAATCAGATCACCGTCCTCGTAAACGACGTCCAGCGGGATGGGCTCGGGCAGGATGTGGCTCTCCTGAGCCTCCTGCATCTCGACGCGGATCACGGCCCCGGCGGCCACACGGGCCTTGGGGTCGGTCGCCACGGCGCCATCGACTGTCACCACCCCTTCGGCCATCAGCTTGGCCAGCCGGGTGCGCGACAGGGCCGCGCCCTCTGGCACGTCGCGCGCAATCGCCTTATCAAGACGTGCGGGCGGATCATCCGCAATGACAAAGGACAGGCGGTTGGACGACATCGAGATCCCTATTGAACCGGCAAATCTGCGGTTCCTGCGGCGATTGGTGACGGTGCTGACCGTCATCATGATTGGCGGCGTTGTAACGGTGGTCTCGCTGCTTGTCATCCGCCTGAATGAAGCACCGGCATCCCTGACCCTGCCTGACCGGGTGACGCTGCCCGACGGGGCGACCGCGACGGCCTTTACCGTGGGCTCAGACTGGTTCGGCGTGGTGACCGAAGACGACGAGATTCTGATCTATGATCAGGTGACAGGGACACTGCGCCAGACAATCGTGCTGGAGTAAACGGGCCGGCGGGTGGGCGAATTTGCGACAGCAAAGAGTGCACCGGGCGACACGAAAAAAACACGGGCTTTATGGATCATCTGTGTGGGGCCGCGCGTTTGCCTTGCAAACACTCTTAACCCCACAACCACTCTTTTTCGCTTTGAGAAAAAGGAGTGGTACCACCTCCTGGTCTCGAACCAGGGACCTCTTGATCCACAATCAAGCGCTCTAACCTACTGAGCTAAGGCGGCACTGACGCTCAAATACCCCTCGCAAAGCCCGATTGCAAGACCGTCAAAAGCGATAAATCCACGTCTGCTCCACCAGATCCTGCCCAAAGGAATGGACCGGATGCGACTCGGTCAGGCTCCAGCCCGTACGGACGTAAAGGGCACAGGCTGCACGATGGCTTTCGTGAGTCCAAAGCTGCATACCGGCATATCCGGCCTCGCGGGCAAACCCCATGCAACGCTCCAGCAACAGGCGGCCCACTCCCTTCCCACGCGCCTCGGGGACAAGCAGAAACAGGCGCAGCTTGGCCGTGCTCTCATCATGGCGCACACAAAAGATCGACCCCAGACGGTCCGCGCCGTCCATCGCAATCCAGCCCGCCTCACAGGCCTCATCATGATCCGCAACAAACCCGTCAAGGATCGAACGCACCAAGGGGCCGAACGTCTCGTCAAACCCCTCGGACTGCGCATAAAGGGTCGCGTGACGCTCGACCAGCCAGTCGACATCACGCGGTTCGAACGGGCGCAGGGTCACATCACTCATGCCCCGCACCCTGCCTTTGCTCATCTTGCCTTTCAAGCCCACACGGGCTAGCAGACACCGCACGTCAACCCGGAGGCGAGTATGGGTATCAACAGCGAACGCGACATCGAAGCCAACATGCAGATCGGCCCGACAGATCAGGGCATGGTGCGCATCTACGTTGAATCCAAGGGCGTCGAGATTCCGATGGACTTTGACCCGGACGAGGCCAACGAAATCGCTGATGAAATCCGCGCCGCCGCCAAGGCAGCCGCCGCGATCTCTCGCTAGACCTCACTCTTTCCCAGATTTCAGGCGACACCGCGCCTGCACCGCTCACAACCCCGTAAGGCGGGCTGTTTCTGCACGCGCATTGCGCTACACTTCCGCCCAACGCACATACCAAGGAAAGACAAGATGCATCGCCCCGACCCATCCCGCCGGTCCCTTCTGATCGGTGCCACCGCCTTTACCGCCAGCCTTGCCGCCCCTGCCCTGATCCGGCCCGCCCGTGCGGCAACGGCGCTTGAACCCACACAAACCATGCGCGGGGGCAGCAACAACTACCGCCCCAACGCACCGTTGGTCGACAAGCTCGGCAGCGGCTTTTTCGTCTATGGCAGCGTACGCGCGGCGACGGATGGTGCCCCGCTCAGCGGTGTGCGCATCCAGATCTGGGCCGCCACCACGCTGGGCGGAGAGCGCGAGCCGCGCAACCACGGCAGCGTGCTGACGCAAGCGGACGGCAGCTACCGCCTCGAAATGGAGCAGATCGTTCCGAACTTTGGCCAGCCCCACGCGCATCTGGCCTATGACGATCCGGACTTTAAAACCGTGTTCCTGCGCCCGGTCATGCCCAGCGCCTCCGACACCAGCGTGGCCGCCGATTTCGTCCTTGCCCCGGCCTGATCCAGACGCACAGCGCAATGGCTAGAGTTGCGATCTGGGGCGGGCTGGCCCTTTTGGTGCTTGTTCCGCTTGCAATCGCCGCAAGCAGCCCACTGCAAGCCAGCCGTAACGCGGCCTATGTGGTGGCGAGCCTTGCCGGAGTCGCGGCCCTTGGCCTCTTGACCCTGCAACCGTTGCTGGCGCGCGGGCGTATGCCCGATATCGCGCCGCCACAGCAGCGCAAGTGGCACCAACGGCTGGGCGCCAGCCTGCTGATCCTTGTGGGCCTGCACGTCGGTGGCCTGTACCTGACCAGTCCGCCGGATGCGCTAGATGCGCTGCTGCTGGTCTCGCCCACTCCGTTTTCGGTCTACGGGGTGGTGGGGATGTGGGCCATTCTGGCCACCGCACTGCTGGCCGCCACATGGCGCCGCCTGCGCCTGCCACCGCGCGTATGGCGGGCCGTGCATACATGTCTTGCGATCCTGATTGTTGCCGCAACCATCATCCATGCCGTGCAGATCGAAGGCACGATGGGCTGGTATTCGAAACTGGCGCTTTGTGCGACTGCCGCCGTCAGTCTGGCCTGGGTCTTGTGGAGGCGATACGGTCAAGGGCGCTAGCCCGTTACCAGCCCAGCCCCGCGCCCGGATCGCGCAAGCTGTGCAACCGACGCGCCGCATGGGTGGCGAATTTCTGCACCATGACCTTGCGCCGGGCGGCGGCCAGCTTGTCCTCGGGGGCCATGCGGATGATTTCGGCGTCATAGGCATCGGCAATGATCAACCCGCTGTCCTCGGGCAGCAGATCAACTGGGAAATCTCCGTCCACGGCCCAGAAAAACCGGTCACACCACTCAAGATACCCCTCCCACTTGGAATCGCTCATGAAATCGGCGCGGCTGGATTTGCACTCGATCACCCAGATCTCGCCCTTGGGGCCAAGGGCCATCACATCAACGCGCAAACCGCGCGCAGGCACCAGCTCCTCGACGCTCACCCAGCCAAGGCTCGCCAGATGACGCGCCACGCCGCGCGCCAGCAACTGGCCGGGCATGAGGTCGGGCGCCAAAGGGGCGGGATCGAGGACATTTTGCATGTTCACAAATATGAACAAAACCTGAACAAAAGCAAGCGCACATCGCGGGGCCTTGGCGTAAGACCCTTGTGCGCCTACCTTATCCCCAACCAACCGGGGGAGCGACATGACCAACGACACCCGCCTGACCGAGGCGCAAGCCCGCGGCGTGCGCTATGCGCGCGAGCTTGAGGGGCATCTGGGATGGCTCGATACGTTTTCGGGCACTGCCCTTGGGGTGCTGGCCACGGCGTCGGGCATCTATACCTATCTCGGGGTGTCCTCGCTGCTTGATGAAAACGGCGCCATGTCGGTCTTTGCGGCCATCGCCTATTCGGTGGCTGTGTCGGTGGGGATTTTTGTCTTCTGGTCCTACATGATGCGCCTCTTTCCCGCCGTGCGTTCGGCACGTGCGCGGATCGGGTTGATGGTGGCCATGGGCGCAGGCTCGCTTGCCATTGTGGCGATGTCGTCATGGCTAAACGCGGCTGCCCTCGCCGGATCGGCGGCCGTCGAACAGCATCTGGCCAAGACCGTGCAGGACTATCAGGTCAGTCTTGAGCGCGCCCACGAGGTCGCCCTGACCGCGCAATCGCTGGAACGGGATGTGGCGCGCGTGCGCCAGTCGTTCGAGGATCTGAGCGAGCAAGAGGCGGCAGGCTCGCTGTCGGGCCTCGCAGGCCGGGGTGCCGTTTTCCGCGTGTTGCGACAAAAGGCGGCGGAGCTTTCGGGGCTTGAAGGGCAGATCAGCGCGCAAACTCCGCTGGTCGAGGCGTCCTTTACCGAAGGCAACGCGATCCTGTCGCGCATGCGCGCCCTCACCGTCGAACCCGGCCCGGTCGAGGCGCGTAGCGTCGAATTTTCCGAACAGGCCGTGCGCCTCGCTGGCCTGATCACTCAATTGCGCCAGTTGTCCGTGGCCCCTCTGGTCGAACGGGCCGCACAAGACCTCGCCGCGTCCGTGGTGCTGCCCGAACTTGACGGCTCCACCACCGAAGGGCGCGCCGATCAGGCGGCGACCATCTCTTCCGTGCTCGAAGTGCTCGCCCAACGCGCCACCACGCTCGAACGCGCCGCCCAAGCCGTGCAGGCGATGCAGCCGGTCACGGACGTGACCTATACACCCATTTCCTCAGCGGATGCCGTGATCCTATATGCGCGCAATTTCGTGCCGTCCTGGGCCGGGGCCATCGCCATCGATCTGTTGCCAGCCGTGCTGGTCTTCATCCTCGCCATCACCCAATCCGCGATCCGCGGCGGGCGCGAAGGCACCGCCATCGAAGACACGCTGACCCTCGCCGAATTGCGCGCTGCCATGGCGGCCATGCGCGAGGTCGAGGACACGATGCACGAGCGCGATATGCCCGCGCCGCGACCAGTGCCGCACCGGGCCGCCGAATGAACGACACGCAAGACACCCTACCCAAACAGCGCAGCCCCGTGGCGCGGGTGCTCATGGGCATCCTGATCTTTCAACTCGGCCTTGGCGGTCTGCTGGTGATCGGCGACATGCAAGGGCTGCGCCTGCCAAGCTTCGGTCCCGACGCCCCGCGCCTGACCGAACCCGTGCGCCCCGGCGACCAGCGGCGCACCTTCCGCCCCGACCGCGACCGCCCCGTGGTGCAGCCCGCGCGCGATCCCGGCGAATTGCCCGACCGTCTGGTGCTGAGTGTGTCAGATGGGACAACTTACCGGCTCGAAGGCGGCATTCGTGCCGGCGACGCCGAGCGCCTGATCGGGCTGCTTGAAGCGGCCGACCCCGCCCCCGAGACACTGATCCTGCAAAGCCCTGGCGGCTCGGTCGGTGACGCGCTGACACTGGGACGGCATATCCGCGCCCAAGGGATCGACACCCAGATGCTGGCGGGCGAATTCTGCTATTCGGCCTGCCCGTATCTGCTGGCCGCTGGCACCAAACGGGACATCTCTAACGACGCTTCGGTGGGCGTCCATCAGCACTATTTCGGCGAAAACACATTCTTGCCCGCCGCCTTCGCGGTCGAGGACATCCAGCGCGGTCAGGGCGAGGTCATGACCTATCTCGACGAGATGGGAATCGACCCGCTGGTAATGCAGCATGCGCTGTCGACACCGCCGGATGAAATCTATGTGCTTTTGCCAGACGAGTTAGAAAAATACAATTTCCTGACTGAAAATCAATAATCTAAGCTTCCAAATTAATGCAGCACATAAAGTGCAATTTCACGCCTTGACATAATACCATTTGGTACTCCATCGTAGTGAAACCAAACGGTATCACAAGAATGGACCCCATCGTGAAACATCTTGCCCTCGCCCTGATCGCCGCAGCCACACCTGCGCTTGCAGACCCCGATATCACCGTCGCGCCGCCCCAGTCCCTTGCTTGGGAAACCACCCCGGAAGGGGTCGCCTTTGCCGCCCTCTCCGGGGACCGATGGAGCGAGGCCTACTTTGCCATGGTGCGCCTGCCCGGCGGCACCATCAGCCCGCCCCATGTGAAATCTGCAGACATGTTCGGCGTGATGGTCGAAGGGCAAATGACTCACGCCACGCTCGGTCAGAAAGACCCGACAATCATCGGGCCGGGCAGCTACTACCATGTGCCAGCCCACCTGCCTCACATCTCGTCCTGCGTGTCGGACACGCCCTGCGTCACGATGCTCTATCAGGACGGCGCCTTTGACTTTGTCCCGGTGCAGCCATGAGCGATCCGGCCCAAAACGCCTTTCGCGCGCTGGCAGACCCGACGCGGCGCGACATCCTGCGCCTGCTCAGCCACGAGGACATGACAATTGCGCAGGTCTCAGACCGCTTCGACATGACCCGCGCCGCTGTCAAAAAGCACCTCACAGTGCTCAGCGATGGCGGCCTCATCCAGGTCGAACCACGCGGCCGCGAACGTATCAATCGCCTCAACCCCATCGGCCTCGCGCCGGTCCTGTCCTGGTTCGAAATCTTCGATCACTTCTGGGACGACCGCCTCGCTGCCCTCAAAACCGCCATTGAAAAGGACATCCAATGACCGACACGAAGCTGCGCAAAACCATCTACCTCAAGGCACCACGGGCCATGGTCTGGGACTACCTGACCCAGCCCGAACATCTGGCAAAATGGTTCCACGCGCCGAAATCCGCGCTGGCACAGGGCGAAAAGCTGGAAATGTTCGGCACCACCAGTGGCGATCTGCTGATCCGGGGTGAGGTGATCGCCGCACGCGCACCCGACTACCTGGAATACACGTTCACGGTCGGCCCAATGGGCGACGCGACCAGCACAGTCAAATGGAACCTGCGCGATGTGCCGGGCGGGACGGAACTGTCGCTCGAACATGAGGGCCTGCCACAAGGGGCCGAAGCGTTTGGCCTGACCCTCGCGCTCGACAAGGGCTGGGACGACCACTTCATGCAGATGCGCGCTGCCCTGCACGGTGGTGACGACTGATGGACTACAGCGCCACCATCACAACCACTGCGCCGCTGGATCGGGCGGCGCACGCCATCACACACGATCTGGAACAGTGGTGGTCGACACGGATCGAACGCACAGACACAGGCTTTACCACCCGTTTCAACAACAGCCACGCCACGTTCCATTTTGATCCCGAAAGATCGGACACGGCCTTCAGCTGGACCTGCACGGATGCGCATATGATCATGGACGGCGTCGATGACCGCGCCGAATGGGTCGGGACAACGCTGCTCTGGCAGATCACAGGCACAGATACGGGGAGCCAAATCCAACTGACCCATCGCGGCCTCGTCCCCACCCTGCCCTGTTTCGACATCTGCATGCGGGGCTGGCAGCACTTCTTTGAAACCAGCCTGCGCGACCACCTCAACGGCGCACAAGGCGCGCCCAACACCACATAGCGCAACACCCGCCAGAGCCCCCTTCTCTGATTTCAAAAAATCCCCCCCGGAGGGCCCGTCACCCAAGGACGCAACAGCGCTATTGCCGCGCAGCACCCGACACCCTATCTACCTCATTGACGGGTTCTGCCCATCTCGTGACAGGTTGCATTCCGGTGGCCTTAAGCAATTCCGAGGGAGCTGGCTCTGTGCGGATCCTGGTCCGTTTACCTGGCACCCACCTGTATATACAGGTCCTCGGGAATGAGAGAACCAAACGGCTGTGGTGGTTCCCGTCGCTTTCCCCTCAGAACAGGCCTGCGGGTCGGCGGGCGGGCGCCTTTGGCCCGCAGGGTCAAACAGTCCCGCCGGGCGGGCGCGTCACCATGCGCCGCACCATGTCCCAATACTGATCCTGCACGGCCCCAAGGCTCAGCCGCCCACCGGCGCGAAACCACGTGGTGACGCCGGTCAGCATCGCAATCACGGCCAACGTGGTGATCTTGGTGTCAGCCACGACAAACACATCCTGCGCTGCTCCCGCGGCGAGAATATCCTCCAGCGCCGTTTCATACCGCCGCCGCAACGCTTCGATCCGGGCAAAGTTCTCCGGCTCCAGACTGCGCAGCTCCATGTAGGCGATGAACACCGCATCGGGGCGTTCGTGGTGAAAGGCGATGTGAAACCGCACAAACTCCTCAAGCCGGTCCATGACGGAGGCATCGGCAGGGGCAGGCAGCGCCTCCAGCAACTCCTCCATATGGGTGCGCATCAGATCAAAAAGCAGCGTCTGTTTGTCCGGCGTGTAGTTGTACAACGCCCCCGCCTGCACACCGACCTCGCGGGCAATCTGGCGCATCGACACGGCGGCAAAGCCGTCACGCGCAAACAGTTTCAGCGCCGCTGCGCGCACGCGCGGGCCGGTGATGTCGGAATGGGAACCTGTGGTGCGGGCCATGGGCCTTGGTTTAACTGAACGCTTGTTCAAAACCAAGCGGCGCTTGCGCGGGCCCGGTGCATGGTGCATCACTTTCCCCGACACTTCGGCCCCAAGCGGAGACCTGCCAGGTGATGCGCAGCGCGATCCTAACCCTCTGTCTGGCCCTTGCGGCCTGCACGCAGTTTCCCGACCTTGACGGCACGGTCCCACCAAATCTGGAAAACGCGGACTTTCCCGACTTTGTGCCCTCTGCCCAGTTGGGCGCGGGGGGCGCCACCCGCACGGACCCCGAAGAAACCACAACAGCGCTTGATGCACGTATCGCCGCCCTGCGCGCGCGCGCGGCCGCCTTGCAACGGCGCGAAATCGTGGGTGCAGACGATCAGACCCGGCTCGACACAGTGCGCAACTGACAAGGTGCGCGCAGCAATTGCACCCCTGCACGGAACCCGCTACATCGCCAGCGACAGCCCGTGAAACGGCCCCGGATACAAACAAAGGACACCGACATGAACGCACCCCTGCGCCTCGGCATTGCCGGATTGGGAACGGTCGGTATCGGCGTGGTCAAGATCGTGCGCCAGCACCGTGCTCTGCTTGCCGCCCGCACCGGGCGCGACATCTCGATCACTGCGGTCAGTGCGCGCGATGCAAACAAGGATCGCGGCGTCTCACTCTCGGCCTATGCCTGGGAAGACGATCCCGTCGCCCTGGCCACCCGCGATGATGTGGATGTCTATGTCGAGTTGATGGGCGGCACCGATGGCCCGGCCAAGGCCTCGGTCGAAGCGGCCATCGCCGCAGGCAAGGACGTGGTCACCGCCAACAAGGCAATGCTCGCCATCCACGGTCAGGCGCTGGCCGAAGCGGCGGAGGCCGCAGGCGTCTCCCTGCGCTACGAAGCCGCCGTGGCCGGGGGTATCCCGGTGATCAAGGCCCTGACCGAAGGGCTCGCGGGCAACGATATCAAGCGGATCGTGGGTGTGATGAACGGGTCGTGCAATTACATCCTGACCCGCATGGAAAGCGCAGGCCTCTCCTACGCCGAGGTCTTTGCCGAGGCCGACGCGCTGGGATACCTCGAAGCCGATCCACAACTGGACGTGGGCGGCATCGATGCGGCCCACAAACTGGCCATCCTGTCCTCGATTGCCTTTGGCACGCGGGTGGACTTCGACGGGATCGAGCTGGAAGGCATCGAGCGGGTCAGCATCGACGACATCCGCCATGCCGACGACATGGGCTTCAAGATCAAGCTGCTGGGCGTGGCCCAGCGCACGGGGCGTGGGCTGGAACAGCGCATGATGCCCTGCCTTGTGCCCGCGACCTCGCCCATGGGCCAGTTGCAGGGTGGCACCAACATGGTCGCCATCGAGGGTGACGCCGTCGAACAGATCGTGCTGCGCGGCCCCGGCGCGGGCGAAGGCCCGACCGCCAGTGCCGTGATGGGCGATGTCAGCGATATCGCGCGCGGGGTGCGCCTGCCCGTCTTTGGCCAGCCTGCCGCCACTCTGGACACAGCCGAGCGCGCCAGTGCCGTTCTGCCTGCCCCTTATTATTTGCGCATGGCGCTGGTCGACAAACCCGGCGCGCTGGCCAAGATCGCCACCCTATTGGGGGATGCGGGGGTCAGTATCGACCGGATGCGCCAATACGAACATTCGGATGCCTCGGCCCCGGTGCTGATCGTGACCCATAAAACCACCCGCGCGGATCTCGATGTCGCCATCAGCGCGATGAAAACCACCGATGTCGTGCTGTCGGACCCTGTCGTGCTGCGGATTGAATCCGTCTGAGCCGATTTACCAAAAAGGACTTTGCCCATGACCACCACTTCGATTTTTCAGGACCGCATGCTGTCACTGGGCCTTGCCCGCGTGTCCGAAGCCGCCGCACTCGCCTCGGCCCGGCTGGTCGGGCACGGCGATGAAAAGGCCGCCGATCAGGCCGCCGTCAACGCGATGCGCGAACAACTGAACCTGCTGGATATCGCGGGCGTTGTGGTCATCGGTGAGGGTGAGCGGGACGAAGCGCCCATGCTCTTCATCGGCGAAGAGGTGGGCACCGGCAACGGCCCCGGCGTGGACATCGCACTCGATCCGCTCGAAGGGACCACGCTGACGGCCAAGGACATGCCCAACGCCCTGACCGTGATCGCCATGGGGCCACGGGGCTCGATGCTGCACGCGCCCGACGTCTACATGGACAAGCTCGCCATCGGCCCCGGCTTTGCCGCCGACACCGTGACGCTGGACATGGACCCCGCCGAACGGGTCGCAGCACTGGCCGCGGCCAAGGGCTGCGAAGCCGCTGACATCACCGTCTGCATCCTCGAACGCCCCCGCCACGAGACGATGATCGCCGCCGTGCGCGCCACGGGCGCCTCGATCCGCCTGATCACCGATGGCGATGTGGCCGGGGTCATGCACTGCGCCGATCCCTCCACCGGCATCGACATGTATATGGGCGAAGGGGGCGCACCCGAAGGGGTATTGGCCGCCGCCGCCCTCAAATGCATGGGCGGGCAGATCTATGGTCGTCTCATGTTCCGCAATGACGACGAGAAAGGGCGCGCCGCCAAGGCTGGCATCACCGACCTCAACCGCGTCTACGGGCGCGACGACATGGTGACCCAAGACGTGATCTTTGCCGCAACCGGCGTGACCGAGGGTTCGCTCTTGTCCGCAGTGCACCGCGAACCCGGCTGGCTGACCTGCGAGACGTTGCTGATGCGCTCGAAAACCGGCTCGGTGCGGCGCATCAACTACCGCACACCTGTGCACACAGTCTGAACGCACCCACGCGGGCGCATGAATTGAACACTTCGAAAAAGGGGACAGCGTGGCGTTTCTGGATGTGGAACACTCGCTGACCGGACGGCGTTGGGTCGGCCCCGCGGCCGATCTTGCGCGCGCAAGCGAAGCACTCGTGCAGCAAACCGCCCTGCCCCACGCAGTCTGTCACATCCTCGCCCGCGCCAGAGTTCCGGCAGAGCAGGCGCAGGCCTACCTCGCCCCGACTTTGCGCGATCTGATGCCCGACCCGCGCTGCCTGCGCGATATGGAGCGCGCGGCCACTCGCGTGTTGGCGGCCGTCAACCAGCGCCAGCGCATCGCCATCTTTGCCGACTACGACGTGGATGGCGGCAGCTCTGCTGCCCTGCTGCTCACGTGGCTGCGCGATCTGGGACGTCCCGCGACGCTTTATGTGCCCGACCGTATCGACGAAGGCTACGGGCCAAATGACGAGGCGATGGCGACCCTCGCCGGCGAACACGACCTGATCATCTGCGTGGATTGCGGCACGCTTTCCCACGGTCCCATCGCGGCGGCGAAGGGGGCGGATGTGGTTGTGCTGGACCACCACCTCGGGGCCGAGACACTGCCCCCTGCCCACAGTGTGGTGAACCCCAATCGGCAGGACGAGGATGGCGCACTGGCGCATCTCTGTGCCGCGGCGGTCGTGTTCCTGCTGCTGGTCGAGGCCGGGCGGCAGATGCGCGGAGCAGGCACGAAAGGCCCCGACCTCATGGCGCTGCTCGACCTCGTGGGGCTGGCCACAGTGGCCGATGTCGCCCCGCTGACGGGCGTGAACCGCGCCTTTGTGCGCCAAGGGCTGACCGTGATGGCGCGCCGTGACCGCCCCGGCCTTGTGGCACTGGCCGATGTGGCGGGGATGGACACGGCCCCCACCCCCTATCACCTCGGATACCTTTTGGGGCCGCGCATCAATGCAGGCGGGCGGATCGGGCAGGCTGATCTGGGCGCGCGGCTGCTCGCCACCTCCGATCCGCACGAGGCCACCGCATTGGCCGAACGGCTCAACACGCTCAACGCCGAACGGCGCGATATCGAAGCTTCGGTGCGCGCCGCCGCCCTTGCACAGGCCGAAGAACGCGGGATCGACGGCGGCCTCGCCTGGGCAGCAGGCCCCGGCTGGCACCCCGGCGTTGTCGGCATCGTGGCTTCGCGGCTGAAAGAGGCGACCAACCGACCCGCAATCGTGATCGGGGTCGAGGATGGCATCGGCAAGGGTTCGGGCCGGTCCGTGTCCGGCATCGACCTTGGCGCACCGATCCAGCGGCTGGCGACCGAGGGGCTGCTGATCAAGGGCGGCGGGCACAAGATGGCCGCCGGGCTGACCGTGGCCGAAGATAAGATCGACGCGGCCATGAGCCGCCTGTCAGAACTGCTGGTCAAGCAAGGCGCCGACGCCCTTGGCCCTGCCGATTTGCGCCTGAGCGGGGCGCTGATGCCCGAGGCCGCCACTGTCGCCCTGCTGGAACAGATCGACGCCGCCGGGCCCTTTGGCGCAGGCGCGCCCGCGCCACGCTTTGCCTTTGCGGGCATGCGGATCGGCTATGCCAAACGGGTGGGCGAAAGCCACCTGAAACTGACCTTTGGACCGCCGGGCGGTGCGCGGCTCGATGCGATTGCCTTTGGCGCGTTTGACGGCCCGTTGGGTCCTGCCCTGTCTGATCACGGGGGCGCTGCATTTCATCTGGCGGGGCGTCTGGAAATCAACACGTTCCGGGGACGACAAAGCGTGCAACTGCGCCTCGAAGACGCCGCGCCCGCCTGACAGCATAAGCGCAGACAATCTGGCGCACGGGCGATTTTTCCGCTTGCGCCCAATACCCCGATTGCCTAAAGAACCGCACACAGTTTGTGTCCCGTTCGTCTATCGGTTAGGACGCCAGGTTTTCAACCTGGAAAGAGGGGTTCGATTCCCCTACGGGATGCCATTGCTTGCCCAAGCGACTGTGGCTCTCCGGCACATGAAACGCATAAGTCACGCGCGGCGCGCGCCGTTTTGCGTCGTGCCGCCAAAAACAGAATCAACACAGGCCACCACGCATCAAAAAAGGCGCGCAGCGGATTGGCTGCACGCCTATCAATTTTCACACCCAAGAACAGGTCGGCGCAATCCTCGCCCTGAACAAAGTGTTCCGGGTCAGAGCGACGCTCAGGCGACAGGCGGCCAGCCCAATGCGCGGGAAAAGGGTAAATCGCCACCGCGGATCACCGAATTCGAACGCTCTTTCGTCGACAAGAGCGGCATCGGCCAGAAGCTCTTGGACATGTAACGTCCACCGCTGATCACCGACTTTTTGCGCTGCTTCTTGGACAGCAAAGGCGTCGGCCAGAACATGCGGGACTTGAAACCGCCGCCGCGAATGGCCGACGTGCGCTCTTTGCGCGCACTCAGCAGGCGAAAGCCAAAGCCCGGTGTGATCGGGCGACCGCGATATCCGGTGCGCTTGGGGCGGACTGTCAGGAACAGCGGGTGGTTGCCCAGCACGCGCGGCGCAGAGCGCGGCCCATCGGGCACATAGTAGTCGTCGACCACATCGCCGACGTCGATCGTGTCATATTTGGCCAGCGTTTCGCGCACGATGGTCGCCGCCGTCAGGGGCTTGTACGTGGCGTGAATGACCAGCACGGCATTGCCGGATTTGACGGCCTTGGCATAGGCCTTTTTCGCACTGTCATCGATCAGTGCGGCATCCATATCAGCGGCCAATTTCTCGTCGTCCTGCGTACTGATGACCATGCAGTCACGCGCCGGGACGCCGCGATAGATCAGGCGGTCGCCTGCCTTGTCTGCGGACGCTTTGTCTGGGAACACGCGGGAAATGATTGTTGTCATGGGACCTCCACCGGATTTGAACTTGCAGTGTTTCGTTCCGCCAGTGCCCGTCGGCCCAGCGTGTGTTTCTGTTTTTTCTGTGCCGCGAGGGCGGGCACCAGGACGGCGATTGCGAGCATCAAAAAGACGACCTCAACCATGAATACGAAAGTATAGGGCGTTTGGGCCGCCGTTCCAGTGGCGCCCTGCCAGCCCACGATGATATCGCGCACAATGCCTGCGCTGGCGACGCCAAGACCTGCGGCCGTAGCCTGCACAGCGCCCCAGGCGCCAAGGGCCAATCCTATCCGGTCGCGCGGTGCGTGGCGGATCGCGGCCGTCAGCGTGGCATGGCCAAAGAGGCCCGCACCAACGCCCGTAGCCAAGGTGCCCGCAAGGAACAGAGCCAGCCCTGCCCCTTGGGACGAGGCGATGATGGCAAGGAAACCGGGAATGCCGATGGCGGCCCCGATCATCGCATAGCTGTCCGGATTTGCGCCCTGCCCCAGTGCACACGAGGCCACGCCAAAGCCGACCAATGTGCCTGCCGCCAGAAGCGCGGTCAGTTTCGTCGTGCTCGCCACCGACAGGCCAAGGGCCTGCCCGCCATAGGGTTCCAGTAGCACATCCGCCATGCCAAAGCCAAAGGTGCCAAGGCCGATCACCACAAGCAGGCGCAGCATGCCGGGTGCGCGCATCATCGTGGCCCAGGCCTTTGCAAAGGGCACTTTGGGGGTAACCTTCATCTGTTGGGCACGGGCACGGTCACGCGGTTCCTGCTGCCACAGGGCCACGAGGTTCAGGGCCACGGTGACCACGGCGGCCCCCTGGATGACCTGGATCAACCGCCCCGGAGAGTAGGTTTCAAGCAACGCGCCAAAGACCAGAGCACTGATTACCATGCCCACCAGCAGCATGACATACATCAGTCCCACGACCTTGGGCTGATCTTCGGTGCGGACAAGGTCAGTGGCCAGGGCAAGGCCGACGGTCTGCACCATGTGCACCCCGGCGCCCACCAGCAAAAAGGACAGGCCAGCCGAACTATAGCCGATCCAACGCGGCGCATCGACCGCCTCGCCATAACCGGACAGCACCAGCAGGGCAAAAGGCATGATGGCAAAGCCGCCAAACTGCAGCAGAGTGCCCTTCCAGATGTAGGGCACACGGCGCAGGCCAAGGGCGGATACATGGGTGTCGGATTTGAACCCGATCAGCGTGCGCAACGGGGCAAAGAGCAGCGGCAGGGCCAGCATGACAGCCACCAGAGTCGCGGGCACCGAAAGCTCGACAATCATGACGCGGTTCAGGGTGCCGACCAGCAGCACCAGCGCCATGCCGACGGTCACCTGAAACAGGGACAGGCGCAGCAGGCGGGACAGGGGTAAATCAGGCGTGGCCACATCCGCGAACGGCAGGTATTTGGGGGCCAAAGCCACCAGTTTCCGCGTTGCAAATGTGCGATAGTCAAACATCGTTCAGGTTGCCACAAAAGGGCCCGTGTCGCGCAACCTCGCACGGACACAGCCACATGAATGATTCAGCCCGCAGACACGGGGCAGCGGGCTGAATGCGTTATTGCGTTATTGCAGCGTGCAACTCCGGTGGCTGCAGGATCGCCTTGACCGGGACGCCGTCGATGATGATCGTCACTTCGCGTGAGCCGTCTGTCGAGGGGAGCACATAGGATGCCTTGGCCACGTCTGTGTCCACGTCCGGCACCAGTGCGGCGGATTCAGATCCTGAACCGAGCTCGTTGCCGGACAGGAAATCAGCCACCCATGTCGTGTTGCTCAGCACGGCAACGTGCACGGCGAAAGAGCCGACCGCAACCGCTGTGAGGAACAGGGGCACACCCACTGTTGGTTTTACGACCAACCACATTTTTGCGTTGTTCATAGTGTGCCTCCCCTATCCGAGCCATGGGGTCGCAACAGCGACCAGGATGTGGGCCAGCAGGGCAATCGCGCCAAATACGCGTGTCCCGTCGATGAGGTAGCTATGCACCTCTTCTGCTTCTTCGAGCGTCAGGCCGGTTGGCCAGACTTTGTCTTCACTTATCGCCACGTTCATTCCTCCGTGTGTTAAAGCCGGGGTCGGTGGTCTGGACCATTTCGTGCCTTGGTCCATGCACCTATAAACGCACACTGTATTCCGCACTGTGTCAGCATTATCTGACACATTCAAGTGTAAATCCAGATGTACATCTGCAGAATGCTGCCTTTTGGCTTGGTGATCAGCCCGCTCAAAACCTGCGTTTTGGACCGCAAATGCGCGCTGACAAGCACTTACGCAGCACTGTTTGGCAAGACGGTTGGCAGGACTTTTCGACGTGGCGGTGGGCAGCCACCATTCTGAAACGTCTGTTTGCGTAGAGATTCAGGCGGATTCGGCCACCCGGCGGGCATGCATCCGCCTGCGATTCTTTTTGTGTCAGAGACGCTTAACGGGCAATTTCACCGGTGGCATACGGCCCATCAGGACTGCCGTTCAAAGTCGTTGCTGTCGCGGTCCAGCGCAGGCATCGCCCGGTTGCGCAAGGCGGGATCATAGAGCGTCTGCGTCGCCCGGCCATTGGCCTTGGAGGCGTAGAGCGCGACATCGGCATTGTCCATGATCTCGGCCACGGTCTGCGGGGACTGGGGTTCGTGAAAGGCCATTCCGATGCTGGCAGAGATTTTGCACACCTCTCCCTGGTAGGTGATCGGGCGGGACAATTGATCGATGATGCGCTGCCCGATCCCTTCGAGCGCTTCGGTCCCGTGGGCGTATGGCAGGATGATCACGAACTCGTCCCCGCCGACGCGGGCGACCGTGTCGCTTTCGCGGGTTTCCTCGACCATGATGCGTGCAACTGTCTGCAAGACATAGTCGCCCGCGGCATGGCCGAGCGTGTCGTTCACTGCCTTGAACCAGTCCAGGTCGACCTGCATCAGGCCAAATCGTGTACCCCATTCGACATGGCGGGCCAGCACGTGATCCATGGCGCGGCGGTTCTTGAGACCGGTCAAAGTGTCGGTGAACGCCTGTTCCTCGGCGGCAATCATCGCCCCTTTGAGGCGCAGGTTCAGCTTGCGCGAGGCATCCATGGCCGCCGATTTCGCCTCGACCAGGTACAGCATCTCGACCGTGAGGTCGGTGGCGGCAAAATCCGCGCTGGTCAGGGCATAATCCGTGACCGCATCCACGACCGAAATACCAAAGGACAGGTTGACGATGCTTTGGCCCTCGGCGGGCGCAGGCATCAGCACGCCCTTGATCTCGGTCTGCGGCTCATCGCGCAATTGCAGATGCAGCTTGGTGCCCGCACTTTCGCGCAGATGGTCCATCGTGGTGATGGCGCGCGGCCGCTTCAGATCAAAGATATCGAGGAACTTTTTCCCCTCAAGTGGGGTGTCCGGGCGCAGTTTCTGAACCGTCGGTCCGGCATGGATCACCTCGCCCGTGTCCGATAGCAAAATATGCATCGGGCACAGGACATCCAGCGTGCGTGTGAGACGTTCATCCCCCGTCATAGCGTACGCGCGCCAAGTTCGAATGACCGGCCCTCTGCAAATTCGGTTTCGATCAGGCTGATCGAAATGGTTTCTATCCCCTCTCCGGATCCTTCATGTTCCAGCACGGCCAACACTCCGTAATCATCGGCCATGGCGCGCAGAACACCCATCATCACATGGCCATAACCTTCAATCTCGCTTTGACAGATCAGGCTGAACTGTCCGGGTGCATGATCCTGCAATTCGATGCGCGGCAATTTCAGATCCGACACGGCAAGGCGGGCGCGGTCGGGCAGGTCATCAAGGGAATGCAGGAATTCGACAAAATCGACGCCGCTGAATCGCAGCAGGCGGCGCAGCGCCTCGACATTGGGATGCGAGACCAGATAGGTCCCGATATCTTCCATCACCTCGTCGCGGCCACGGTCCAGCACAAAGCTGACGGAATCGAGCACTGTCGGCGTCAGATCATCATCATAAGTCAGCATGGATTCGAATTCGACAAAGCCCAGATTGGCGATGCGCGCGACCTCGACCCACGTGTCAGCCCCATAGCTGTCGACGACAAAACGCTGTATTGCCCTGTTTATAAGCCCATGCATGACGGTCTAATCCCAAATCCTCGCCAGCATTCTTGGCAATCAGGACTAAACAATCCGATAACAGATAAAAATCTATTCACTTTTGGCGACCGGAAAACCTGCGTCAAAAGTCGGTGGGGGCGCCCCCTTCGGATTTGCGTCGCGCCACGAAATCGGCCAGCTCATCACGGATCGCGGGATCAAGAGGGGGGGCTTCGAAATTGTTGATGATATTCTTGAACATCGTATGCGCGCGCTCCTGCGTCCAGACGCCGCCCGACGCCTCCCAGCCTTCATAGTTTTTCCAGTCACTCAGGAAGGGTTGGTAAAATGCGGTCGCATAGCGGTCCTGCGTATGCTGGATGCCAAAGAAGTGGCCGGCATTGCCCACTGACTTGATCGCGTCCAGCGCGATCTCATCGGGGCCTGTGGCTGTCAGGGACGGGTCCAGATAGCGTTGAATTTGCTGAAGAATCTCGCAATCCATGATGAATTTCTCGGGGCTCGCGATCAGCCCGCCCTCAAGCCAGCCTGCCGCGTGATAGACCATGTTGGTGCCCGATTGCACCGCCGCCCAGAGCGAATTTGAGGTCTCCCACATGGCCTGCCCGTCCGGCACATTGGCCGCGCACACACCTGATGAGCGCATGGGCAATCCGTAAAACCGCGCCAGTTGCCCGGTCATCTGAGTCGCACGCATGTATTCCGGTGTGCCAAAGGCGGGTGCGCCCGATTTCATGTCCACATTCGAGGTAAATGTCCCGATCGCGCAGGGCGTGCCGGGGCGCACATATTGGAACAGGGCAATGGCACACAGCGCCTCGGCGATGGACTGGGCCACAGCACCTGCCATGGTCACAGGGGCCATCGCGCCCGCAAGGGTAAACGGGGTCACCACCACCGCCTGCCCGCGCCGTACCAGCCGCAGACAACCGTCGATCATCGGGTGGTCGTGTTTCAACGGCGAGGTCGAGTTGATATTGGTGTACATCCGAGGTGAGGCTTCGAATTCGGCGTCCGTGAGGCCGCCGGCGATGCGCACCATCTCCATCACGTCCTCGACCCGCTCCTTGCCCAACGAATAGGCGTGCATCACCTTGTCGGTCAGCGTCAGCTTGTCATAGACCACGTCGAGGTGGCGCACGCTCGCGTGGATGTCCACCGGTTCTACCGGATAGCCGCCAGCAAAGTGGATGCAGTTGAAATACTGCGTGAGTTTCAGCAGGTTGGCGCACATCTCGCGGGTGCCGGGCACCTTGGTTCCGATGTTCATATCCCAGTAATTCGGTGGCGAAGAGACATTGCCAAAGGTGATGTGCCGCCCGCCGATGGTGATCTTGCGGTCCAGATTGCGCGGGGTCAGCGTGAACTCGGACGGGGCCTTGCCCACCATTTCCATCACGAATTCCCGGTCCATAAAGACCAGATCGCCGTCCACCTTGCATCCCGCTTCGCGCAGGATGACAAGGGCCTCTTCGTTCAGGAACTGGATTCCGATCTCTTCGAGGATTCGCATCGCACCATCGTGGATCGCAGCGACCCCTTCGGGGGACAGCGGCTCGACAGGAGGATCAATCAGGACCGGCGGGTTCCACGGCATCTGCTCGATCACGGCTCCGCCACGACGTGCGGCCGCCCCGGCGCGCCCGCCGCCGCGTGTCTTGCGCCTTGTCTCGGTGTCAGCCATGGCATGTCCCTCCGCTGCGGTTCGCCTCCCAAGACACCTCAGGCAGCGCGCGGCGACATTGCCGTTTGCGACGGCCTATGTCGTTTTCAAGGGCGGAGGCGTCGTGTTGACCTAGGCTGTGGCCACAGTATCCAGCCAGTCGGGGATATGACCGATGTCCGGCAACACGATCTGCGCAAAGGGGGAAAGGTCGTCCGCGTCGGCCATCCCGGTCAGCACGGCGACACAGCGCATGCCCGCCGCCTGCCCCGCGCGCAGG
The DNA here is from genome assembly GCF_947503045.1 of uncultured Tateyamaria sp. GTDB lineage: Bacteria > Pseudomonadota > Alphaproteobacteria > Rhodobacterales > Rhodobacteraceae > Tateyamaria. Next base: position 1,043,207 of record NZ_CANNCF010000001.1, on the reverse strand, counting down.
TCATGCAGGCTGTCCCCGACCATCACGACCGTGTCCGGGCTCAGCCCGGTGGCGGCACAAAAGGCCAGCAACTGCCCCGGCGCAGGCTTGCCGCCATGGCCGCTGTCAAACCCGGCGATAAAATCGAAATGGCCGGTGACGCCTGCGGCCTCCAGATGGGCGCGCGCCGGGGCCTCGGCGTCATTGGTCGCGACGCCAAGGGCCAACCCACGGGCACGCAGGGCCGCCAGAAACGGCACCAGTGGAACGGCCTCGGCCTGCGGCGCCTGCCCGGCTTCTTCATTGAGCATCCCCAGCAACTGTTCCGGCGACGTCTCGGGCACATGCGGGGCGAGGGCTGCGGCCACCTCTCCGGCGGTGCCTGCAATCACCAGGGAATCGCGGGCAAACCGGCGCGCCTTGAAATCAAAGCCAATGGCACTGCCCAGAACCGCCGCGTGGCCCCGATCACCGCCAGCGATACGCAGCAAAAAGGCTGCCGCCCAGGCCTCCCATGTTGTGGCGAAGTCAAACAAAGTGCCGTCCTTGTCAAAGATCATGCCCTTGATCGGCGGGGTCACACCGCTCACGTCCAATGCACCTGATCACCACCCGGCAGGGCAACGCGCGCATACATTGGCTGATCATAGGCAATCCCGGCGCTGTCACAAAACGCGCGCACCCACGCATCGTCCATCATGATGAAGTCCAACAGCGCGCCCAGAAAGGCCGGATCGGAGGCGCCAGCGCGCAAATCCGCCTCGCTTGCGCCGGTCGCACCAAGGAATACGGGCAGCAGCTCTTCGTTGCCCGCCATCCAGCCCAGCGCCTTCAAACCGACCACTTCGGCGGATTCTTGCGACATTGCCATCCCATTTGGCCCTTTCGGCACGTTTGGAAACCCTTTGTTAACTTAAACCAACAAAAAACGAATGCACAGGAATTGTAACGAAATGGACACGGCCGATGCACGGTAAGATCCTCGTCATTGACGCCATCGCAACAAACCGAATCGTGTTGCGTGTCAAACTAGCGGCCAGTCATTACGAAATCATGCAGGCGGGCAGCATCGGCGAGGCGATGGGCCTGATCGCAAAAACCGTCCCCGACATGATCCTGTGTGCCGACACCCTGCCCGATGGCGACGCGGTGCGACTGCTCGCGCGACTGCGCAAGGTCGGGCTGAACGGCAAGGTCCCGGTGATGGTGATCGGCGCGCCGGGTGCGACGCGTGACCGCCAGCGCCTGTTTGCCGCCGGAGTCGAGGATGTGCTGGAACGCCCGGTGGATGACATGCTGCTGCTGGCGCGGACCCGGTCGGTGATGCGGGCCTATGCCTCGGCCAGTGAATGGACCTTGCGGGACGGCACGTCGCGCGCGCTCGGATTTGCCGAGCCGAGCGCCCAATTCGGCCCGCGCCAGTCCGTGCGGGTGATCTCGACCAATCCAAACAACCTCGAACCATGGCAGGCCGCTCTCAGACCGATCCTGTCCGCACATCTGGCCCTGTGCACCCCGGCCACAGGCGTCACGGGCGATGCGACTGACACCGCACCGGATGCCTTTGTGCTGGTGATCGAACCGGATCGGGGACCGGAGATGCTGGGCCTTCTCGCCACGATCCGCAGCCACGGGGCGACCCGCCACAGCGCCATCATGGTGGTGCAGGTCGATCCCGATCCGCGCCTTGGGGCGCAGATGCTGGATATGGGGGCCAATGACCTGATGGGGTTTGATCGGGATCCAGCAGAACTTGCCCTGCGCCTCGATACGCTGATGGCGCGCAAGCGGATGTCGGATGCGCTGCGCGACACCGTGCGTTCGGGCATCGAGGCGGCGGTGATCGACCCGCTGACAGGCCTGCACAACCGCCGCTACGCGATGCCGCATCTGGCGCGGATCGCCGACCGGTCGGCGCAATCCAAGAAACCCTTTGCCGTCATGGTCGCGGACATGGATCATTTCAAACGGATCAACGACACCCATGGCCATGCCGCAGGCGACGCGGTGCTGGTCGAAACTGCGCGGCGTTTGCGGGAAAACCTGCGTGCGGTGGACCTTGTGGCGCGTATCGGGGGCGAAGAGTTCCTGATCGTGATGCCCGGCGCGGGCCTCAGCAATGCGCGCAAGGCCGCCCAGCGGCTGTGCCGCATGATCCGCAATACACCGTTCGAGGTGCCGGGGCAAGCGACCCTCGTGACAGCCACGATCTCGATTGGTCTGACGGTCTGCGATCCGACAATCAACGCAGCCCGAACACTGCCGATGAACGCCGAGGCGCTGCTGGATCGGGCAGACAAGGCGCTTTACGGGGCCAAAGCCGAAGGGCGGGACCGGGTCACGCTGCTGCGCCCCGCCGCCTGAGGGCCGCCCCGCCTATTTCTTGCGCGGCTTGCGACGATCCAGCGCCTCCTGCATGCGCGCGGTATAGGCCAGCCGCTCTTCATCGCTGAACCCTGACACCGCTTCAAGCCACGCCGCCTGCGCCACCGCCTGCACACGCGAAGCACCCTCGCCCTGTCGGGCCAGCACGGCTTCGACCGCCGACACTTCAAACGGGGTGGCCTGCAGGGCGGCAATCATCTCGCTATACGCAGCACGTCGCGCGCGCCTGTCGGGCAGGTCCTTGTCGTTTCGCAAGGTGCGAAACACCTCGCGACGGTCCTCGCGCGGCAAGGCCAGCACATAAGGCATCGCATAACCCATCGACGGGCCGCGCCCCGCCAAGGGTCCACCCCGCAAGACAAATCCGGCCACTAGACCGGCGATGGCAAGGTTGAGTGCCAGCGACAGCGCCAACGCGATCTTGATCCAGAGCGGGCAGCGTCTGGGTGTGGTCTCTGCGTTCATGTTCAACCCTCTTCCATATCCCAGCCAAAGGCATCCAGCGTGCCAAGGCTGTCATAATATGCCTCCTCCCCCAACACCCAAGGGGTAGACAGGCCCATGTCGTCCAAGCCGCCGAGGCCAACGACAAAGCCTGTGGCGGCGGCGGCCACAAGGCCACCCACTGCCGTCCAGCCGCCAATGCCCTCCACGACCTGACGCCACCAAGGTACCGGCGCGCGCGGCCCGCCGGGGGGCGGCATCAGCGCCTGCCCATCGCCCAGAACCCGCGCCATCAGATCATCCGGCGTGTCCGGCAGGGGCGTCCCGGCAAGCTCGTCCAGCAGGCCGTCGATCCATTCCGCCTCATCGGGCTGTTTTGGGGGCTGGGTCATATCGGTCATCCTTCTTCATATCCAAGGGCGCTGGCCTGGCCCTTTAGGGCTGCCGCAAGGGCGCGTTTGCCCCGCGCGGTCAGGCTTTCCACCGCTTCGGTGCTGATCCCGAGGGCCGTAGCAATCTCCGGATTCGAGGCACCCTCAAAATGGCGCATCATCACCGCGATCCGCTGCCGCTCGGGCAGGTCGGCAAGGGCGGCGCGCAAGGCGGCCATGCGGGCCTGGCCCTGCAGGCGCGCCTCGGCGGACGGGGCCGGATCCTGCGGTTCGGTCACCTCGTCCAGAGGCAGCGACGCCCGGCCACGTTTGCGCAGCCGGTCCGTGCACAGATTGGCCACCACCCGGTACAGCCATGTGGTCACCCTGGCCTCACCCGCGCGCCAGTCCGGCGCGATGCGCCACAGGCGCAACATGGCCTCCTGGGCCACATCCTCGGCCTCGGCCCTGTCGCCCAGCAACCGCACCGCCTGCCCGTAAGCGTAAGGCGTCAGCCGGACAGTCAACACACGCGCCGCACCACCGTCACCCTTGGCATAACGGGCCAGCAGGTCGGCGTCATCCGTGTGCGGATCAGTATCAAGCGGCATGGCCATCAGGTCCGGGCTATCCCCGCACCGCCCCCGTTTGCAAGGGGCAGGACGGGGCTGCTCTTAGTTGTCGCTGTTCTTTTTGCCGCCGCGACGCTCGTGGAACCGGGCACGGGCCTCCTGGAATTCCTCTTCGGAGATGCCACCGCTGTTGTCGGCATCAAGGCGCTCGAACATGCGGGCCGGGTCGCGACGGGGGTGCTTGATCTCGTCTGCGGACAGCTTGCCATCCTCGTTGGCATCCATCCGCTCCAGCATCCGGGTCGCGCGATCGGCGGCACGGTCCCGCGCGGCGGCTTCGAGTTCACCCTGGGTCAAAAACCCGTCGCCATCGGTGTCGGCGGCAGCAAACCGGGCCGCACCCTGGGCCTGCAATTCGCTCAACGTGACCTCGCCATTGCCATCCGCATCCAGCGTGGCAAAGTCCGGGCGGCCTTCGCGGGCCATGGCGGACAAGGTGGTCAGACCCACCGCGGCTGCTGCGATTACGGTGATGAATGTTGTACGTTTCATGTGTCGTGTACTCCGTTTTTACCTCTGGGCGGGCAGAGTGTTCCAACCGCGCCATACCCATCAAACGGTGGCGCCGGATATTTCCGTCGCAAAAAGTTTTGTCCCAACCTGCGCGACATCGCGACGCAAGGCCACGATCCGCCATTCCTTATTGGCACGGGCAGGCGCATATAGACGTCATCGCAGCGAAGGACATTTTTCGTGCAGACCGATCCCACATCCGCACCCACACCTGATACGGCCCCCGAACGGCCCGTCCGCCCTGCCCTGTTTCGCGGCTGGCGGCGCAAGTGCCCGCGCTGCGGTCAGGGCCGCCTGCTCAAGGGCTATCTCAAGGTGGCCGACACCTGCCCGGTGTGCAATCTGAACTACGCGCACCACCGCGCCGATGACGGACCGGCTTATCTGACGATCCTGCTGGTGGGGCACCTGATGGTGCCGCTGTTGCACTTTGCCTTTGTGAAATGGCGCCCCGAACCGCTGGTGCTGTTCACCGTCTTTGCGGTGGGCTGCGTGGCGCTGTCACTTTATTTGCTGCCCCGGCTCAAGGGGGCGATTGTCGCCTTTCAATGGGCGCGCGGCATGGGCGGATTTGCACAGGCCCGGTGATGCGCTTAACGTCGCCTGCAACGAGGCAAGCAGAGCAAGGCGCAGATGAGCCAACAGATCGACAAAAGCCAGATCCGCGACGCATCCACCGTGATTGTGCTGCGCGACCGCAGCACCGCGCCGCGCATCCTGATGGGCCAGCGCGGGGCCAAGGCCGTGTTCATGCCGAACAAATTCGTCTTTCCCGGCGGTGCCGTGGATCAGGGCGATCACGCCGTCCCGCTGGCCACACCGGTGGCCGATCCCAACGCCACACGGCTTGACGATGACAGCCCGCCGGGGCTGGCCCCGGCACTGGCGGCGGCGGCCATCCGCGAATTGTTCGAGGAAACCGGGCAGGTTCTGGGCACACCGGGCGACTGGCACGCACCACCACCCGACTGGCACAGCTTTGCAGCCACCGGACACCTGCCCCATGCTGCCCCGCTGCAATTCGTGTTCCGCGCGCTGACCCCGCCGGGCCGCCCCCGGCGCTTTGATGCGCGGTTCTTCCTGATTGATGCCGACGATCTGGCCTCCGATCCGGATGACTTCACCGCCGCCTCGGACGAGCTGTCGCACTTGCAATGGATCGCGCTGGACGCGGTGCGCAGCTTTGACATGCCCTTCATCACCGAAGTGGTACTGAGCGAGATCGCCGCGCGCGTGCATGACCCCGCCCCGCCCGCCAGCGTGCCGTACTTCAAGAACAATGAAGAAGAAAGCCTGTTCCTGCGTCTGCGCGGCATCGAATTGCGGGAGTGAGCCGGGCGCAGGACACCTGTGCCCGGATCAGATAACCGCAATCAGCATCAGGATCGAGCCCAGCAACACACCCATCCCCAGCCATTCGCGCGCACTGATCGCCTCGCGAAACACGATGACCGAGGCCAGCGCGCTCAGCACCAGTTCCACCTGCCCGACCGCATTCACGTAAGCCGCGTTCTGCAGGGTGAAGGCCGTGAACCAGCAAAACGAGCCCAGCATCGACATCAGCCCCACCCAAACGGCCACGCGCCGCGCATCCCAGACCGCACGCACCTGCCCCGGATCGCGCCAGCGCAACCAGATCACCATTGCCGTAAATTGCATTGCCGTGACCGCCGACAGGGTCAGTCCCGCGCGCGCCAGCGGATCCTCCATCCCAAGGCTCAGCGAGGCGCCACGATAACAGACCCCCGACACCGCAAACAGCAGCCCTGCCCCAAGGCCCAGACCAACCGAGCGATTGGCCATGTCCCGCCAGCCGACCCGCACAAGTTCCGGCGGGGCCGACAGCAACAACACGCCCACCAGCCCAAGGCCAATGGCGGCAAAACCAAGCCCGCTGACCGTATCCCCCAGCAGCACCCAGCCCACCAGAACGGCCTGCATGACTTCGGTCTTTTTAAAGGTGATCCCGACCGCGAAATTGCGCGCCTGAAACAACATCACGGTCGCTACGGTCGCCAGAATCTGCGCAAGCCCCCCCGCCGCGCCGTAGACCCAGAATGTCGCGCCAAAGCGGGGCCAGTCCTGCCCGGTCGCGCCCATGTAGATGACGATCAGCACCGCCACCAAAGGGGCCGAATACATGAACCGCGCCAGCGTTGCCCCGCCCGCACTCAGCGTGCCCAGCGACAATTGCCGTTGCAGCATGAATCGCAGCGTCTGAAACAGCGCCGCCGCCAGCGTGATGGGAATCCAGAGGGTCATGCCCCTCTATGCGCGATCAGGGATCGGGCGACCAGAGCGGATGGGCCACAGGGTCCTTTGCTCTCCAGAAATGGCGGGCAAACACCTCTCGGTAAGAGCCATAGCGATAACCCTCATTGCAGGCGAGGTAGCGCGCGGCATTGGCGCGGTAAAGCCGTGGCAAGCGGTACCATGGCACCCGCGGATGCATGTGATGCACCACGTGCAGGTTGTTGTTCAGAAAGAGAAAAGCGAGCAACCCGCGATCTTCGACGATCACCGTGCGGCCCCGCGACAGGACGTGGGCCTGATGCTCCAGAAAGGTGCGGATTTTCAGGATCGAAAGTGCGGCATAACAGGCCAGAAGGTACCAGCCCAGACCCATGGGCGCCGCCCAGACCACGCCCAGCACCAGCGCCACGCCCGGCAGATGCAATAGCCAGCCCTTGATCACCTGCGCATCCCCCTGCCGGATCGCGCGCCAGTCACAACGCATGAACGCCATCTGCGACAGGATCGGCCCCAGCACAATCCGCCCCGCAAGGGTGTTGTTCCACGCCAGTATCCAGCGCAGCGGGCGCGGCAACACCTCCCAGACACCGGGGTCGAGATAGTTCGATTCCGGATCGTCATAAGGGTCGGTCAGGCGCGCGTCCTGATGGTGCGCCAGATGGGTGTCGCGAAAGCGCAGATAGGGCACGAACAGCCCCGGATTGACCAGAACAAGCGCCTCACTCGCGATGCGGGACGGAAACGGATGGCCATGCAACACCTCGTGGCTGATGGAGGAATGCAGAACCAGCGCAAGGGTCAGCACGACAACCGCCAACCCAAGGGACCATGGCGCCAGCACAAACAGGCTCGCAAGCACCGCCCCAACGCAGCCCAGATACAGACCCAGCGTCACCCATTCCACGCGATGCGCCCGATCTGCGGGCAAGCGTTGGGTCTGAGGCAGGGGTGGCATGGGATCAGCGCTCCGGAACAAGATGCGCCAGCGTATCGCGCACCCGCCTGCGCACGAATTCCGAAAATTGTTAACAAGCTCTACAATATGTGACAAATATCACCAGATGAGTGATATCATCGACAAACGCGACCGCGCCGACCGCTTCCGCCGTCGACTTGCGCGGGCCATGCAGGCCTCGGGCACCAGCCAAAGCGGCCTCGCGCGCCAGATCGGTGCCGACCGCTCGACAATCTCGCAAGCCCTGTCCGGCGACAACGCCCGCCTGCCCGGCGCGCAGGTGGTGGGGGCCTGCGCGCAGGCGCTCGGGGTGTCAGCCGACTGGCTGCTGGGCCTGTCGGACCGGCCGGAAAGTGCAGCGGCCCTGACCGCAGCCGCCCTCACCCTCACGCAAGCCCCACGCGCATTGGTCGATGAACGGATCTTTGGCTGGCACAAAGAGGCTGCAGGCTACAAAATCCGCCACGTCCCCGCTGGCCTGCCCGACATGCTGAAAACGCAATGCATGCTCGAATGGGAATACACCCCCCATCTCGGGCGGACCACGGCGCAGGCGATCAACGCCTCACGCGACCGGCTCGACTGGATGCGCGCCGCGCGCTCGGATTACGAAATCGCCATGCCTCTATACGAGCTGCACAGCTTTACCGCTGGCACCGGCTATTACGAGGGGCTGCCGTGTGAGACACGCACCGCCCAGCTAGACCACCTGCAGGACCTCGCCACACAGCTTTATCCGCGCCTCCGGCTCTACCTCTTTGATGCACGGCAACTTTATTCGGCACCAATCACGGTCTTTGGCCCGCTGCTCGCGGTGCTTTACACTGGCGGGCACTACATGGCGTTCCGCGACCGCGAGCGGATCGAAACCCTGTCCCTGCATTTCGACGAGTTGGTGCGCCAGGCCGCATTTACAGCGCGCGACGTGCCCGCACATCTCGACAGCCTGCGCCGCCAAATCAAGTGATCTCTGTTTCGGTGAGCGCCGAAGCCGTCCCAATCAAACATGTCGTGCGCGCGCCAGCGCGCTCCTTTGGATCACGCCCCGCTCAGAGTTTTGGGTCGGGATTCTCCGTATGTCCATCCACCGCAATCACCTGTCCCGACACAAGCCGTGCCGCCTCCGAGCCCAGAAAAACAGCCATCTCGGCAATATCTCGGGCCTCGACAAATCGGCGCATGGATGTGCCCGACGCATATCCCTCATAGACCTGATCGCGGCTCATGCCCTTGGCCGCCGCCTCGCGGGCCAACACACCTTCCATGCGCGCGCCTTCCACAGCACCGGGGCAGATCGCATTGGCGCGCACGCCAAAGGGACCGGCCTCCATCGCGACGGTCTTCATCAAACCGATGATCGCCCACTTGGCCGCCGCATAGGGCGCGCGGTTGGGATAGCCGTAAAGGCCAGCAGTGGACGAGGTAAAGATCACCGCCCCCGACCCCGCTGCCTTCATCGCAGGCAGCGCCAGCTTGGCGGCCAGAAACGCGCCCTCCAGATTGACGGCCACGCAGGCGCGCCAGTCTGCCAGCGCGACGTCCTCGATCAATGCCGTGGGCCCCGCGATCCCGGCATTGGCGCAGAGCACATCAAGCGTCCCGGCCTCGGCCATCACCTCGGCCATGCGCGCCTCGTCCGTGACATCGCAAAAGCGGCCCTCGATCCCGGCGGGCAAGTTCTCCAACGCAGCGCCGTCCACATCCGTGACCCAAACCTCATCGCCGCGCGCGGCAAAGGCCTCTGCCATGGCCAGCCCAATCCCCGAAGCCCCTGCGGTGATCAGGGTGCGGGTCACGGGCGCTGACCCACCGCACGCCCGGCGCCTTCAGGCACAGGCAGGTCCGCATGGGCGCTTGCAATGCGCGCCAAGGCGGCAACAATCCCCGCCGACGGCTCGGACGGGCGGCGGCTCTCAAGGCTCACATGCAGCAGAAAATGCTCCCCCGTGGCGAGCAATCGGTCCCCCTCAAACATCCCGTGAAACAGGTGCAGCTTCTTGCCCGCACCCGCCAGCACCTGCGTGCGTATCTCGATCACCGCGCCGGCATGGACCTCGTCCACATGGCGAATATGGGTCTCGGCGGTGAAATAGCTGCCCCCCGTCGCGATATACGCCGCATCGCAGCCAATCAGCGCCATGAACCGGTCCGTCGCATCGCCAAAGGCCTGCAAATACCGCGCCTCGTTCATGTGCCCATTGTAGTCGGTCCAATCAAGCGGCACAGCACGGCGCACGGTCAGAATGGGGGCGGACACATCCTCCAGATCATCCGCATGCGCGCCGAGCACCGTGCCTGCGCGCAAGGACGCCTCATGGGCGTTCATCACCGCCCCCGCGCCCCAGTCATTGGCCTTGAGGGACCGCATCATACCCACCAGATTGTCGTCGCGGGCCTTCAGCATCTCGGCAATACTCATGTGGCCCGACTGTGCATCCGACTGACCCGCGATCAGGTCCACCAGCTCATCCGTGAACTCGGGCACATCCATCAACTTGGTCCAGGGCCACTGCAGCGCGGGGCCGAACTGGGCCATGAAATGGCGCATCCCCGCCTCGCCCCCGGCGGTGCGATAGGTGTCAAACAGACCCATCTGCGCCCAGCGGATGCCGAATCCCATGCGGATGGCCTCGTCGATTTCCTCGGTCGTGGCGACCCCGTCCTTGACCAGCCACAGCGCCTCGCGCCAGACCGCCTCAAGAAACCGGTCCGCGATATGGGCGTCAATTTCCTTGCGCACGCGCAGGGGAAAATGACCAAGACTGCGCAGGATACCTTCGGCCTTTTCCACCAGCGCCGGGTCGGTCTCCGGCGACGGCACCACCTCGATCAGCGGCATCAGGTAGACCGGGTTGAACGGATGACAGACCATGATCTGACCGGGCCGCGCGGCACCCTGCTGCAATTCGGAGGGTTTGAACCCACTCGTGGATGATCCGATGATCGCATCCGCCGGGCACGCGCTTTGTATGGCGGCCAGCACCTTGTGCTTGATCTCCAACCGCTCCGGCACGCTTTCCTGTATCCAGTCCACGCCCGCGACAGCCTCGGCCATGTCGGTGTGAAAGCTGATCCGCCCCTCGTCGGGCAAGGCCACATCCGTGAGGCTCGGCAGCGCGCGGCGGGCCTGCGCGAGCACCGGGGCCAGCTTGGCTTCGGCCTCCGGGTCGGGGTCGCAGACCCGCACGTCCCAGCCATTCAGCAGGAACCGCGCAGCCCAACCGCCGCCAATGACACCGCCGCCGATGATTGCCGCTGTCTTCATCTTGCCCGCACCTCCCATGCGTCCGTCCGATAACCGTTGAAATCCAGAACCTGCCCCGCCGCCGTCACCTGATCCGCGCGAAAGCGGCCCGCGCGCGTGGCAATGAATCCAAAGTCGCCCTCGGGGTTGCCAAGCGCCACCGTATGGTGATCCGGATCGGTCCAGACCACCCACAGATCGCGCTGCGTGCCGTCATCGTAGGTCAGTTGAAGGATGCCCGTTGCGCGCGGCGCAATCGTCGCCGCGCCCGCCGCCTCGCGCCACGCGGTGGCGCTGCCCGACACGGTGAACTCACGTAGCGCCCAGTCGCCGCCCGCGCTTGCATGTACCCGCCAGTCGCCGTCGAATTTGGCGGCTTCGAACCGCTGGATCGCCCCGATCGGCACCGTCGGATTGCGGATCAGCGCCGGATCATCGCCGCGGTCGGAAACCTGCGCGCAGCCCACCAGCGCAAGCGTAAACGCCGCCGATGCAGCAATTCGGTGCACAGCCTGTGCACACTGTGTGCACGCCTTGTGTATCGCCGTTTTCACGCCTTTGGCGCCCGCTTGACCAGCCCCAGTTTCTCGCGCACTTCGCCCGGCCCGATCACCCGCGCACCCATGTTTTCGATGATGGAGCCCGCCCGTTCGACGAGTTGCCAGTTCTGCGCCAGCTCTCCCTTGCCCAGCCACAGATTGTCCTCAAGCCCGACACGCACATTGCCCCCGGCCAGCACGGCGGCGGCCACATATGCCATCTGATTGCGCCCCAGCCCAAAGGCGGAAAAGGTCCAGTCGTCGGGCACGTTGTTGACCATCGCCATGAAAGTGTTGAGGTCATCCGGCGCGCCCCAGGGCACACCCATGCACAGTTGCACCAGCGCCGGACTGTCCAGAACGCCATCGCTAACCAATTGTTTTGCATACCACAAATGGCCCGTATCAAAGGCTTCGATCTCGGGCTTGACGCCCAGCGCAGTCATCATGGACCCCATCGCGGTCAGCATGCCGGGCGTGTTGGTCATCACGTAATCGGCCTCGGCAAAGTTCATCGTCCCGCAATCCAGCGTGCAGATTTCAGGCAGGCATTCGGCGACATGCTGCACCCGCGCGGAGGCCCCGATCATATCCGTACCTTCAATCGGCGGCATCGGGTTTTCGGTCGGGCCAAAGACGATATCACCCCCCATCCCGGCGGTGAGATTCAGCACAACGTCCACGTCCGCGTCGCGAATGCGCTGCGTAACCTCCCGATAATACTCAAGTTTTCTGCTCGGCACCCCGGTGTCCGGGTCCCGCACATGGCAATGGACAATGGCCGCCCCGGCCTTGGCCGCGGCGATGGCGCTTTCGGCGATCTGCGCCGGAGAGCGCGGCACATGCGGGCTGCGGTCCTGCGTGCCGCCCGACCCGGTCACGGCGCAGGTGATAAAAACGTCTTTGTTCATGGAAAGCGGCATGGGTGCGGTCCTTTCGCGACTTTCCCCCACTCTCGCGATCATAGACGCTTGCGCTAGTCCCAAAACGTCAATCGTCGGACAAAAAACGCTATGGACGCGGGGCCCATATGCGGCGCACTGGCATCCTCTGCAGAACTTCCAACGGCTTCATTTTACAAGGGAAATCGTGCCAGATCGCCTGCAAAGCGGCTATTCCAACGTCAAGCGAAAGGGCACCACGCCCCCACGCCGTTGCTCATACAAAAGGGCGTGCGGTCAATACGGCATCGGATGGGCGCGGTGGGTTCTGGTGATCTCGTCCAGCACCGTATCGCTCAGCCTGAGATCAGCGGCCCCCAGCGCAACCTCCAACTGGTCGAGTGTCGTGGCACCGAAAATCACCGAACACATGAAGGGCCGGGTCATGCACCAGGCCAGCGCCATCTGCACCGGATCAAGGCCATGCCGGGCAGCGATATCGAGATAGGCCTGCACCGCGCCAAACACACGCGTCGTCTTGCGTCCGCCCATCTCGGGATTGAGGGACATGCGCGAGCCTTCGGGCACGACCCCATCCTGGTACTTGCCCGTCAACAGACCCGCAGCGAGCGGAGAAAAGGCAAGCAAACCAACATCTTCGTATATGCTCATCTCGGACATGTCGGTGTCGTAGTGACGGCACAGCAATGAGTATTCGTTCTGCATGGAGGCCACACGCGGCCCCCCTGTGGCCTCGGCCGCGGCCAGCCACTGACCGGTGCCCCATGCACTTTCGTTGGACAGGCCAAAGGCGCGGATGGTGCCGCGTTCGACCTCGGCCTGCAGCGCACCCATGCAATCGGCCATGTTCTGGCGGACCGCAGCGGGGTCGGACCCGGTCGGATCATAGGTCCAGTTCTTGCGAAACATATAGCTGCCGCGATTGGGCCAGTGAAACTGATAAAGGTCGATATAATCGGTCTGCAAGCGGCGCAGTGACCCCTCGACTGTTTCGCGGATCGTCTCGCCGGTGATCGGCGCGCCGTCGCGCACATGGCGCATCCCCTCGCCCGAATGCTTGGTGGCGAGCACGACGTCCTGTCGCGCCCCGCCCCGTTCGAACCACAGGCCGATGATCCGCTCTGTGCGCCCGATGGTCTCGGCCCGGATCGGATTGACGGGATACATTTCGGCGGTGTCGATAAAGTTGATGCCCGCCTCAAGCGCCCGCTCGATCTGGGCGTGGCCCTCTTCGGCGGTGTTCTGGGTGCCCCATGTCATGGAGCCAAGGCACAGCGCAGACACCTCGATATCGGTCCGTCCCAGTTTGCGTCGCTCCATGCCTCATGTCCTTTCACCTGATCGCTGGATGGGACCCTAGCGGGCAAACCGTTATGGGCAAGTGAATTTTCTGCGCCTTGTAAACCAAGAAGCGATTGAGAACAAATATGGAACATGTATGATGCAGGCATGCCCGTACACCACCCTCTTCTGCAGCGCGGACCGGTCCGCGAAACGCCTTGCCTGCCCATATTGGCAGAAGGCGCGCGGCATGGGCTGGGGCACGGGCTGGCGCTGGGGCGGGTACACGAGGCATGCGGATCTGCGCGCCACCGTCTGGCCCTGTGGCTGGCCACGCAGACCACCGGGCCGGTGATCTGGATTGCCCCGGACTGGAGCGCGGACCGGCTGAACCCCTGCGGGATGATGCCCTTTATCGACCCGGCCCGCCTGATCCTTGTGCACCCCAAACGGGCCGAGGATGTGCTGTGGAGCATGGAGGAAGTGCTGCGCGCCGGGGCGGTGTCGCTGGCGGTGGCCGACCTGCCGGGGCTGCCCGGCCTCACGGCGGTGCGGCGGATGCATCTGGCGGCAGAGACCGGGGGCAAGGTGCAGGGGCGCGCGCCTCTGGGTCTGCTGCTGACGCCGGGCATGGGGGGTGCGCAGGGCGTGGAAAGCCGCTGGCATCTGGCGCCTGATCACAAGGGGTCGGCGGGGGGCTGGACGCTGACCCGGCTCAGGGCGCGCACTGCCCCCGAACAGGCCTGGCACGTCGCGCGCGACCCCGCACAGCCCCTGCCCCATATTACGCACAGAATAAAAGTTGCCTGAGACAAGGCACCAAGACGACCCACGCATTCTGCACGCATGTTTACACAAAAATAAGGGGTCTGGCCGTACCAAGGATCAGAGCCCCAAGAGCAGACCGAGGCAGATGATGCAACGCAGAACTCTCCTTGCCGGTGCGCTGGCCGCGCTGGCCCTACCCGGGAACGCCCGCGCACAGCCCTATGGGCTGGGACCGGATGGCGCGACCATCAGCTACACGTTCACCCTCGGCGGCATCCCGGTCACAGGCACAGTTCCGATCGAGCGGGCAGACCTCAGCATCGACAGGCGCAACCTCGCGGCATCCACCGCCGATGTAATCGCGGATGTGCGGCGGGCACGCACCGGCATGATGCTGGCAACCGAAGCGTTGAAATCCGACAGTGTTCTGGCCGCCGCCGCGTTTCCGCTGGCGCGGTTCCGCTCGACCCGGGTGACCCTCGGGGCGCAGGGTCGGATGTCGGACGGCGCCACGCTTGACGGGTTGCTGACCCTGCGCGGGGTCACGCGCGAGGCGCGCTTTGACGCGCATCTGTTTCGCCCGGCAGGACGTGCGGCGCACGAACATGACCGGTTGAACGTCCGCCTCAACGGCACGGTCAACCGGCACGATTTTGGCGCGCGCGGGTACAGCGATCTGGTCGGCGACTCGGTTCACATCGAAATCAAGGCGCAGATCGAAACGACACTCTAAACCGCCCGGTGTCGGAAACAGACTTGGAGCGGGGACGCAATTGCGTCAGGTTCCGGGCATGCGCATGCTCATATCCCTGGCCGCCTTGTTTGTGTCCGTCATCCTGTTGCAGCTCAGCTCGGGTTCGCTGGGGCCGCTGGACGCCTTGTCGGGCTTTGCACTTGGGTTCAGCACGCAAGACATCGGGATCCTCGGCTCGGCCCACTTTCTGGGCTTCTTCATCGGATGCTGGTGGGCCCCACGCCTGATGGGCAGCGTTGGGCACTCACGCGCCTTTGCCGCCTTTACCGCCACGGGGGCCATCGCGCTGATCGCCCATATGCTGATCCTCGACCCCATGGCCTGGGCCGTGATGCGGATCGCGTCCGGAATGTGCGTGGCCGGATGCTATACCGTGATCGAAGCCTGGCTGCAGGCCAAAGTCACCAACGAAACCCGCGGGCGGGCGATGGGGGTCTACCGCGTTGTGGACATGGGGGCGTCGCTGACGGCGCAACTGGTGATTAGCGTGCTCGAACCGGCAAGTTATGTCAGCTACAACATCCTCGCCATCGTCTGCTGCGCCGCCCTGTTGCCGCTCACCCTGACGAGGGCGCAACAGCCTGAAACACCAACCTCACCCCGGCTCAGACCGCGCCTCGCTTTTGAACGCTCGCCGCTTGCCGCAGCAGGTGTGATCGTGGCGGCGCTGTCGAGCGCGTCTTTTCGGATGGTCGGACCAATCTACGGGCAAGAGGTGGGCCTCAGCACGTCGCAAATCGCGTGGTTTCTGGCCTCTTTCGTGCTGGGCGGGGCGCTGGCGCAATACCCGGTCGGCTGGCTTGCAGACAAGTTCGACCGCCGCTGGGTGCTGATCTGGCTGTCCGGCGCGGCCATGGTCAGTTGTGGCATCACCGTGCTGGCCAGTGGGCTGGGCACAGTCGGAATCATGCTGACGGCGGGCCTGTTCGGGTTGACCACATTCCCGATCTATTCGGTCGCCGCAGCACACGCCCATGACTTTGCCGACAGCTCGGAGCGGGTCGAATTGTCAGCCGCGCTCATGTTCTACTTCGCCGTTGGCGCTATCGCAGCACCGTTCACCGCCTCCGCCCTGATCGACGCCTATGGCCCGCCGGCCCTTTTTGCGATGATCTCGGTCGGGCACGGTTTGCTGATCCTTTTTGGTCTGGCGCGGATGCGCGCGCGGGCCACGCCTGCGACGCGCACACGCTATGTCTATTCCCCACGCACGTCCTTCCTGATCGGACGGCTCACCGGGCGCAGTCGCGAGCGCGACTAAGAGGCGTGCCGGGGTCTTTTCCCGGCCGCGCGGCACTGCTAGACGGGGCGCACCCATGCAAAGGCCCCAGTTATGCAGCGTCACCTGATTACCTCTGCCATTCCCTACATCAACGGGATCAAACATCTCGGCAATCTGATCGGCAGCCAGCTGCCAGCCGATCTTTATGCGCGCTATCAACGCGCCCGCGGCAACGAGGTGCTGTTCCTGTGCGCCACGGATGAGCACGGAACACCTGCCGAACTGGCTGCGGCCAAGGCGGGCAAGCCGGTGGACAAGTATTGCGCGGAAATGCACGCGGTTCAGGCAAAGATCGCCGAAGGGTTCGGGCTGTCCTTTGATCATTTCGGGCGCTCTTCATCGCCGCAAAACCATGCGCTGACGCAACACTTCGCAGGCCGCCTTGCCGATGCGGATCTGATCCGCGAAGTGTCTGAAAAACAGGTCTATTCCAATGCCGATGGACGCTATTTGCCCGACCGCTACATAGAAGGCACCTGCCCCAATTGCAGCTATGACAAAGCCCGTGGGGACCAGTGCGAAAACTGCACCAAGCAGCTTGATCCCACCGATCTGATCGATCCGCGCTCGGCCATTTCGGGCTCCACTGATCTGGAGGTGCGCGAGACCAAGCATCTCTATCTGCGACAGTCCGCGCTCAAGGACGATCTGGATGCATGGATCGACAGCAAAAAGGACTGGCCGGTTCTGACCACTTCGATTGCCAAGAAATGGCTGCATGACGGCGATGGTCTGCAGGATCGCGGGATCACGCGCGATCTGTATTGGGGCATCCCGGTGCGGCGCGGCGATGCCGACTGGCCGGGGATGGAAGGGAAGGTGTTCTATGTCTGGTTCGACGCACCCATCGAATACATCGCCTGCGCGGGCGAATGGTCCGAAGCCAATGACGGCGCGGATTGGGAGCGCTGGTGGCGCACCGACAAGGGCGCCGACGACGTGCGCTACACCCAGTTCATGGGCAAGGACAACGTGCCGTTCCATACGCTCGGCTTTCCCGCAACGATCCTCGGATCGGGCGAGCCATGGAAGATGGTCGATCACCTCAAGTCCTTCAATTATCTCAATTATGACGGTGGCCAATTCTCGACCAGCCAGGGGCGCGGTGTGTTCATGGATCAGGCGCTGGAGATCCTGCCCAGCGACTACTGGCGCTGGTGGTTGTTGTCCAATTGCCCCGAGACATCGGATTCCGAGTTTACATGGGAGTTGTTCCAGCAAGGGGTGAACAAGGATCTGGCGGATGTGCTGGGCAATTTCGTGAGTCGCGTCACCAAGTTCTGCCGCTCGAAATTTGGTGAAACAGTGCCGGAAGGGACTGTCTTTGGTGCACGCGAGACCGCATTGATCGCGGATCTGGACGCCCGCATCGCACGTTATTCTGCAATGATGGATGCGATGGAGGTGCGCAAGTCGGCACAGGAATTGCGCGCGATCTGGGTGGCAGGCAACGAATACCTGCAATCCTCCGCACCCTGGACATCCATCAAGGAAGATGAGGATACAGCCGCAATGCAGATCCGCATGGGTCTGAACCTGATCGGCCTTTATGCGGCGCTTTCGACGCCATTCATTCCGGAGGCTTGCGCCACGATGCAGTCCGCGCTGGGGCTGGAGACGCTGGATTGGCCACAAGATGCGGCCTCTGCTCTGGCGCTGCTGCCCCCGGGCCATGCATTTTCCGTGCCGGACAATCTGTTTGCAAAAATCACGGATGAAGCCCGCGAAGATTGGCAGCAACGTTTTT
The DNA here is from genome assembly GCF_947503045.1 of uncultured Tateyamaria sp. GTDB lineage: Bacteria > Pseudomonadota > Alphaproteobacteria > Rhodobacterales > Rhodobacteraceae > Tateyamaria. Next base: position 1,025,158 of record NZ_CANNCF010000001.1, on the reverse strand, counting down.
CTGGGGTGCGCAGCTGAGCAAATGACGAACGGGCGCTTGGCGCCGTTTCTGCCGCTTGCCTAGAGTGCCCGCCAGCGGCTTTGAGCCGCCGATGTAATGGCCTGGGGTATGATACCGTAAGTCGGCGCTGGCGTGAGGCCAAGCTTTTCGAGCACAAGTTTCACATTTGATCAAAGATGATCGCCGCCCGGCACGTAAAAGCGCTTCATGCGCTTTCCCGCTGCTGCCCTAAAACTCTTCCCACCCTGTTTCGGATACGGGGCTTGTGTGTTCTATCGCAAGGGCTGCGTTTCCGGATACAGCCGGAACAGGCGCCGCCCGCGGCAAATCTGGTGTTGTTTGCGCCGGAGTCTTGATCCGTTCAACTGACGTATAGGTATCCCCCAACTTGAACTTGGCCACTGCAGATGCAAGACCATCGGCCTCTGACGTCAATGCGTGGCTTGCGGCGGTCGTTTCTTCGAACATCGCGGCGTTTTGCTGTGTTACGTGGTCCAATTCGTTCACGGCGACGTTGATCTCGTTCAAACCGGCGGACTGTTCGCGTGCGGAACTTGCGATTTCGGCGACACGTTCGGAAATATCTGACACGGACGTAACAATCGCCGAGAGGGCCGCACCGGTACGGTCCACCAGATCAACTCCCTGCTGAACCTGATTTGCACTGTCCGAAATGAGCGTGTTGATTTCCCGCGCCGCATCGGACGACCGCTGCGCCAATGCCCTCACTTCAGTGGCAACGACCGCAAATCCGCGCCCTGCTTCGCCGGCCCGTGCCGCCTCGACCCCGGCATTGAGCGCCAGCAAATTCGTCTGGAAGGCGATGTCGTCAATGACACTGGTGATTTTTGAAATCTGCTGCGAGGATGTCTTGATTTCATCCATCGCCTTGACCGCCTGGCCTGCGACCACGCCGCCCTGCTCCGCATTGGCTTGCGCATCGGCAGACATTTTGCTGGCCGCATCTGCGCCATCCGCTGCGGACCGAACGGACGATGTCAATTCGTCAAGCGCGGCCGCCGTTTCCTCAAGTGTTGCGGCTTGCCGTTCCGTGCGCCGGGACAGATCATCTGCTGCGGTGGTAATCTCCGAGGTTTCGTTTCGAATGGACTCGACATTTTGCGAGACTGATCCGACCGCTTCGCGCAGCGAAGAAATCGCAAGATTGAAGTTTGCGCGCAAGTCTTCGTATTCCTCTGGAAAGGCGGTCCCGAGATCGTTGGCAAGGTCCCCTTGTGACAGCCGCTTGAGCGCTTCACCCAAAGCCGCCACAACCTCATTCTGTTCCTTGGTAACACGCGCCTGTTTTTCGCGCGCCGCTCTCATCTCGTGTTCTGCATCCGTTACGTCTGATCCAAGCAGGATGATCCGCTCAACCGCACCGTTTTGTGCGCGGACCGGGACGAAACCACCATCGACAACAACACCTTCCCCGCCTGCGGCAACAAGGTGAATTTTGCCGTGCACCGGCTCGCCTGACATGGCGGAGGACGCCACCTCGTGTCCGCGCACGCCGTCCATCTGTTCGGTCCGCATCATCTGCGCCAGCGACTGACCCAGCTCATCACCGGACCCAATCGACAGACGCTCACGTGCTACATCATTCATCGACAGGCACATGCCGGTGGAATCGAAATCGAGCCGCATCTGCGACGTATCGATGCCACCAAGAACGGCTGCATTGCGCAACTCGACGGTGCAATCGTTCCATTCGATCACTGCGCCGATGCGGCGGGACTTGTGATCAAATGCCGGGTTGATCTGAACGGCGATGTCACGCTCGCCAACGCGCAGGGAAATTTCGTGCCCGGCATCACTGTCTGCCGCATCGTCCTGCACCGCGGTAGCGGCGATAGCAGGCAAGGCTCCAAGATCCAAACCGATCCACCCACCTGGTTTTGCCTCTGGCCAGTCTTTGGCGAGGTCAGGCATCAAACTGTCCAGCAGCGCCACACATTCGGGATTCACAAACTTGATCCTGAGGGCATCGTCCACCATCATCATCGGCACCGAACTCCCCTCGAAGGCCGCACTCTTGAAGGCCGCATCGCGTTGAAGCCCCTGCACTTTTTTCAAACGGCTGCGCAATTCTTCGATGCGGTTGGCAATGCCGCCGATCTCGTCACCGCGCCCGGTATGTGGAATATCCAGATCATAGTTCTTGTTGGCCACTTCATCGATGGCTTGGCCCACCTGATCCAGTGGACGCGACATCGTAAACCAAAGGAAAAAACAGTTTCCCAGCATGGCAATCAGGAAAACGACGGCGCTCGCCAGGAGTGAATCCGCCTCTGCTTCGCGCAGGGCGGAAATCGAGTGTTCGCTGGTCCAGTGTGTCAGAACTGCGCCCGCGACAGCGTTGTCGTTCCCGAACAGGGCCGGTGCGGCGATCATCAGGCCGTCATCGGAAATGACCTTTGTGCCGCTTTCGATCGCCCGTTGGATCATCGCCAGCGCTTCGGGGGTTTGCAGGTCCACCCCCTCGCTCTCGTGCAGGATTATTCCGTTTGTATTCATCACCAAAGCGCCCAGCATATCGGGTTGGGCGGCTTCGACAACGCCGGTCGCTGTCGTGCTCACGGCGACCTCGTTTCCGAACTTGATCGCGCCGCCGGACTGCATGGCAAGCAAGGCGGTGACATCCGTTGCCCGTTCCGTTTTAGCCTCGCTGATCAGGTCGCGTTTGGCCGATCCGTTTAGCGCCGATTTCGTGATCACCACCGATAGGGTCATAAGCCCGGCGATCAGGGCCGCCTTGACGAGAACACTGTTCAGTTTGGACAGTTTGAACCACGAAAGCCCGAAAAAGCGCATTGCCACTACCTATCGTTAAGCTGTGCCGCACAATGGATTGGGCGGCTTTTGGGATGGGGCGGTGCTAAACCAGCTCTCTTACCGCCCGATTAACAGGCTTGTATTTCCTGGGCGACGGGCCCGGTCGGCTGGCAGAATTTCTCATGCTGAACGGTAATGGCCAGCCCCAACACCGGAATCTAACGGTACGCCAAGCCACATCAACTCCTGCGGACGGCGCCAGAAATGCGTGCGCCGCGGGGTCAAATATCAAACGGCATTTGGCGAGAATTGTTCGCAAAAACCCAAGTCACCTTGCCGATGACGGGCCGCGGGAACCTCTTTGGTTTCGCAATTCTCGCTGTGGTGCGGGCGGTGGGACTCGAACCCACACGGGGCGAACCCCTTCAGATTTTAAGTCTGATATGTCTACCATTCCATCACGCCCGCGCCCCGCCTTGTTAGGCAATCACGCAAGGCTTCTCAAGCCCGGGCTCAGATATCCTCACCCTTGGGACCAAGCGGGGCGCCTTTGGCCAAAAGTGCCCGTTCCGACAGCCATGGATTGTTTTTAAGCGCTTCTTCCATCTGCACACGCGCCTCGTCCACACGGCCAAGGTTCATCAGGGTCAGCGCGCGCCCCGACTGTGCGCCCACATGGTCGGGTGACAGGGCGAGGGCTGCGTCCAGATCGACAAGGGCAGCGGTGTAGTTTTCGCGCAAAAAGCGGGTAAAGGCGCGTTGATTGTAGCCTTCGGCATAGTCCGGGCAGTATTCGACAAGCCGATCAAACGACACCAGAGAGCCTACGAAATCGTAGTTGTTGCGCTGGCGCATGCCCATGTCGAGCACCTCTTGCGCGGCGGCATCGGGTGCATCCAGCCACAACTCCCACATCTGGCCGGAAATGGGCTGGGCAGCGCGTTCATCCGGAGCGGCGCGGATCTGGTCGATAAGGGCGGTCAGCGCGACGGAATGATCCGGGCTGGGCGGGCAGGCCTCGGCCCATACGGGCGCGGCCAGCAGCGCAAGGAAATAGAAAGGTTTCATGCGCCCATGATGCGCCAGGAGCGCGCGAGGTCAAATCAACAGATGCGTGATCATTCGATTCCGGGCAGCATGACCTCTTTGACGGCCTCCATGGCCACAAAGGTTGATGTGGCGGCGACATGCGGCAATGTAGACACGACATCGCCCAGAAAGGCGCGATATTGGGCCATATCGCGGGTGCGCACCTTGAGCAGATAGTCGAAATTTCCCGCGATCATATGGGCTTGTTCGATTTGGGGAATGTTCTGGACAGCCGCGTTAAAAGCCTTGAGTGCCGCTTCACGCGTGTCCGTCAGGCGCACCTCGACAAAGGCGACATGATCAAGGCCCAGCGAAATCGGATCCAGCAGCGCGCGATAGCCCATAATAACGCCAATGGCCTCAAGGCGCCGCAGCCGTGCCTGGGTTGGCGATTTGGAGAGCCCAATGCGCGCGGCAAGGTCGGTGATGCTCATCCGCCCGTCTTCGGCGAGCGCGGTGAGAATCGATTGATCAAACTGATCCATGCCAGAAAGCCGTTTTGCGCGGTCATTCCCTGTCTTTTCACGATTTTGTTCTGCCATCTCCGCCATCTTTGATGAATTTCACTGATATGCTCCTGATATACTGCGCGAAATGAGAAAGGAAACCGAAATGGCGCGTGACACTGGCCTTGACCTCGCATTGGCACTGGATGCGGGGATGTATGGCGATCCTGACGCAGTGCTGCGTGACTTGATCGCATCGGCCCAATTGTCGGCGGCAGATCGCGCGGACATCTGCGCAGATGCGGCACGGCTGGTGAGTGCGATCCGCACGCAGGCGGCACCCGGACTGATGGAGGTTTTCCTCGCTGAATATGGCCTGTCCACCGACGAGGGGATCGCGTTGATGTGTCTGGCCGAGGCCTTGCTGCGGGTGCCGGATGCCGACACGATCGACGCGCTGATCGAGGACAAGATCGCGCCGTCCAACTGGGGCAAACATCTGGGGCATTCGACCTCCAGTCTCGTCAACGCTTCGACCTGGGCGCTGATGCTGACAGGGCGCGTGCTGGATGATGACCAACCGGGGCCGATCAAGCATCTGCGCGGCGCGATCAAGCGCATGGGCGAGCCTGTGATCCGTGCCGCCGTGTCCCGCGCGATGAAGGAAATGGGCCGTCAGTTCGTCCTTGGTGAGGACATTGATGCAGCCATGGACCGCGCCGCCGGGATGGAGGCCAAGGGCTTCACCTATTCCTATGACATGCTGGGCGAAGCAGCCCTGACCGAGGCCGACGCGCGGCGCTACCATCTGTCCTATTCGCGCGCCATTTCGGCCATCGCGCGGGCTTGTCTGCATGACGATATCCGCGAAAACCCCGGTATCTCGGTCAAACTTTCCGCCCTGCACCCCCGCTATGAGCGCGCACAAGAAGACCGCGTCTTGCGTGATCTGGTGCCGCGCCTGCGCTCGCTTGCGCTGCTGGCGAAGTCAGCGGGCATGGGTCTGAATGTGGACGCGGAAGAAGCCGACCGCCTGTCCCTCAGCCTCGAAGTGATCGAGGCGGTGCTGGGGGACGAGGCGCTGACCGACTGGGACGGGTTCGGCATCGTTGTGCAGGCCTATGGGCCGCGTGCCTCGCAAGTGATCGACGCGCTTTATGACATGGCGCAGCGGCACGACCGGCGCATCATGGTGCGGTTGGTCAAGGGGGCCTATTGGGACACCGAAATCAAGCGCGCACAGGTGCTGGGGGTTGCGGGCTTTCCCGTGTTCACCCGCAAGGCGGCGACGGACGTGTCCTATATCTCGAACGCGCGCAAGCTGCTGGGGATGACCGACAGGATCTATCCGCAATTTGCCACCCACAACGCCCACACGGTGGCCGCGATCCTGCACATGGCCGACGACCAGCCTTACGAATTCCAGCGCCTGCATGGCATGGGCGAGGCGTTGCACTCGATTGTACTGCGCGCGCGAGGCACGCGCTGCCGCATCTACGCGCCGGTGGGCGCGCATCGCGATCTCTTGGCCTATCTCGTGCGCAGGCTATTGGAAAACGGGGCAAATTCCAGCTTTGTGAACCAGATCGTGGACGTCGATGTGCCGCCCGAGGTGGTCGCCGCCGACCCGTTTGACCAATTGGCAGAAACCGCGATCACCATCCCGGACGGGCCCAATCTGTTCATGCCCGAGCGACCCAATGCGCGCGGGTTCGACATCACGAACACTGGCACGCTGACCCAGATCAGTGCAGCCCGCGATCCCTTTGCCGCGCATCGCTGGACGGCAGTACCACTGACTGTCACAGCCAGTGACGGCCCGAAGCTCGACATCCTGAACCCCGCTGATCGCACCGACGTGGTGGGCCATGTGACAGAGGCGACGACTGACACCGTGACGCAAGCCTTTGCGGATGCGAGCCCGTGGACGGCACCCGCATCCGAGCGGGCACGCATCCTCAACGCAGCGGCCGACCTTTACGAGGCGCGCTTTGGCGAGGTCTTTGCTCTTCTGGCGCGCGAGGCCGGCAAAACGCTCATGGACGCCGTCGCGGAACTGCGCGAAGCCGTTGATTTCCTGCGCTATTACGCCAGTCAGGCCGAAGGTGATGCACCTGCAGGCACCTTTGTCTGCATCTCGCCCTGGAACTTTCCGCTTGCGATCTTTACCGGCCAGATCTCTGCCGCTTTGGCTGCTGGCAATGCGGTGTTGGCCAAACCGGCCGAGCAAACCCCGCTGATCGCCCATCTCGCCATCTCGCTGCTACATGAGGCGGGCGTGCCTCTCTCGGCAATGCAACTGTTGCCCGGTGATGGACAGGTTGGCGCGGCGCTTACAGCGCAAGGGCGCGCCAACGGTGTGGCGTTTACCGGATCCACCGATACGGCGCTGCGCATCCGCGCAAGCCTCGCCGAACATGGCCACCCCGGCACACCGCTTATCGCGGAAACGGGTGGGCTCAACGCAATGATCGTGGACAGCACCGCATTGCCGGAACAGGCCGTGCGCAGCGTGATCGAAAGTGCCTTTCAATCCGCAGGCCAACGCTGTTCGGCCCTGCGCTGCCTTTACGTGCAGGCCGACATCGCCCCCGCCTTTACCGAGATGCTGATCGGCGCGATGGAGGCGTTGAACGTAGGCAATCCATGGATGCTGTCCAACGACATAGGCCCGGTCATTGACGAGGCCGCGCGCGCCGGGATCGAGGACCATATCAAGGCCGCAACCGACGCCGGGCGGCTCATCCATCGGCTCAAGACACCGCCGGACGGCACATTTGTCCCGCCCACCCTGATCCGGGTCGACGGGATTGGTGATCTGACGCGCGAGGTCTTTGGCCCGGTCCTGCATCTGGCGACGTTCAAATCCGGTGAACTGGATCAGGTGATCGATGACATCAACGCCACGGGCTATGGGCTCACCTTTGGGCTGCACAGCCGGATCGATGACCGGGTCGAGCACGTCTCCGAACGGATCAGGGCCGGAAACATCTATGTGAACCGCAACCAGATCGGCGCCATTGTGGGCAGCCAACCCTTTGGCGGCGTTGGACTTTCTGGCACTGGGCCCAAAGCGGGCGGGCCGGACTACCTGTTGCGGTTCCGCGCGCCTGCGCTTGCCGCAACAGAAGAGGCATGGGCAAACGACGCCCCTCTGCCTGCCTTGCCCGCACAGGACCACAAGGTCCTGTCCAGCACGCCCCTGCCCGGCCCGACCGGAGAATCCAACGTCCTCAGCCACGCGCCCCGACCCTCACTCCTGTGCGCTGGCCCGGGCGCCAAAGCCGCAGCGGCACAGGCCAAAGCGGTCGAAGCAGCAGGTGGAATCGCCATCAAAGCGGTGGGATCGATCCCACCCGCTGCGCTGACCGACGGACCCAACTATGGCGGCGTCCTGTGGTGGGGCGACGATGAAACGGCACATCGCCTCGAGCGTGATCTGGCGGCTCGCACTGGACCCATCATTCCACTGATCACCGGACGGCCCGACCGCGCCCATGCCACCTATGAACGCCACGTCTGCGTCGATGTCACGGCCTCGGGCGGCAACACGGCGTTGCTGGGCGCTGCCAGCTGAACGCACGCGTTTTTCGAGGCGAAAAACGGCCCGGAAACCGTCTCGGTTTCCGCCTCGCCCCTTGACGCGCGGCGCGCCCCGGCCAAGTGTTCGCCCATGTTTCCTATCCGTGATCACAATCCCTCGGGCCGCATCCCTTATGTGACCTACATGCTGATGGCCGCCAATATCGGCATTTTCCTCAGCTATGTGGCACTGTTCAACGACCCGCGCGCGCTCAACGCCTTCTTCTTTGACTATGCGGCGATTCCCGCAAGGATAACGTCCGGAGACGGGTTCAGCACGCTTGTCAGCTCCATGTTCCTGCACGGAGGCTGGATGCACCTGATCGGCAACATGCTGTTTTTGTGGATCTTTGGCGACAACATCGAGGACGAGATGGGACACGTGCCCTACCTTGTCTTCTACCTCGCGGCAGGCATTGCGGCCGGTCTGGTGCATGTGCTCGCCTCGCCGGGTTCGTCCGTGCCAACGGTGGGGGCTTCCGGCGCGATTGCGGGGGTCATGGGCAGCTATCTGTTGCTGTTTCCCAAGGCGCGTGTCGATATTCTGCTGATCCTCGTGATCTTCATCCGCATCTTTCCGATCCCGGCCTGGATCATGCTGGCCGTTTGGTTTGCAATGCAATTCGTGGGCGGCATCGGGGCGGATGTCGAAGCAGGCGGCGTGGCCTATTGGGCCCATGCGGGTGGCTTTGTCGCGGGTCTTGCACTGACCCTGCCGCTCTGGCTCAAACGCGGCGCGGTCGGGTTCTGGCGGCGCACCGATGGGCATCCGCCCCACCCCGAGGCGACCTATGCCACCTCGCGCATCCCCAAGGTGCGGCGATGAGAGCGTCCTGTCATTGCGGCGCCGTTGTGCTTGAGGTGCAATTGCTGGACGGGTTGGGCACAGCGCAACGTTGCACCTGTTCGTTCTGCCGACGCCGCGCAGCCCCGGCGGTGGTGGCACCCAAAGACGGCGTCAAGATCGTGCAGGGCGCGGAGGCACTCACCTTGTATCAATGGGGCACCAACACCGCGCGGCACCATTTCTGCAAGGTCTGCGGCATCTACATGTATCACAACCAGCGCGCCAATCCCGACCATATCGGCGTCAACATGGGCACGCTGGACGAGGTGAACCCGGCCGAGCATGAGCCCATCCCCTGGTCAGACGGGGTAAATCACCCCTCGGATCGCAAGCCTTAGGCGCGGATGATCTTGGAGAGCTGCGGGAACATCGGCTCATTGGCGCAGATGATCTCGCCATCTTCAAGGATGTTGCCGTCTGGCCTCAGAGGCTCGGCAAAGCCGCCCGCCTCGCGCACAATCAAAAGGCCGGCGGCAATGTCCCAGGCGTTCAAACGGCGTTCCCAATAGCCGTCATAGCGACCCGCCGCGACGTAAGCGAGGTCAAGTGCTGCCGCTCCAAAGCGGCGCACACCGGAACAGACCGGCATCAGACGGGCAAGCTCTTGCAAGGTTTCGGGCAGGTCAGCGCGCCCACCAAAGGGCAGACCGGTCGAAAACAGCCCCTCGATCATCTTGGACCGGCCAGACACGCGCAGGCGCTGGTCATTCATGAAGGCGCCCTGCCCCTTTTCGGCAAAGAACAGCTCGTCTTTGGCCGGGTCATAGACCACACCCGCCACCACCTGGCCCTTGTGTTCCAGCGCGATGGACACGGCCCAATGGGGCAGCCCGTGCAGAAAGTTCGTGGTGCCATCCAGCGGGTCGACAATCCAGCGGCGCGTCGGGTCTTCGCCCGGTTCTTCGCCACCTTCCTCGGCCAGCCAGCCATAGGTCGGACGGGCGGTGCGCAACTCTTCCTTGATGATGGCCTCGGCGGCCAGATCGGCCTTGGAGACGAAATCCCCTGCCCCTTTCATCGACACCTGCAGGTTCTCGACCTCGCGAAAATCCTTGGCCAGCGACCGGCCCGCCTTGCGCGCGGCCTTCATCATGATGTTGAGATTTGCGCTGGCAGCCATCAGGTCGCTCCGAAAACGGGGAAAGGGATCAGAGGCGCGCTATACGCGCCGCGGCTGCCCTTGCCAAGGGGGCTGGCGCCTGTTCAGGTGATGCAAGCCCAAGAGGAGCGCACCATGTCCGACCAGATGCAGCACATCACCCTCGCCAGCCGTCCCGAAGGGGCGCCGACGCCTGCCAATTTCAGCCTTGAAACCGCGCCCTTTCCGACACCGGGTGCGGGCGAAGTGCTGGTACGGGTCCATTACATGTCGCTTGATCCCTACATGCGCGGGCGCATGGACGACAGCAAATCCTATGCGGCTGCAGTGCCGATCGGGGGCACCATGGAAGGCGGCGGTGTGGGCGAGGTGATCGCCTCCAATTCGGACCGGTTCAAACCGGGCGACGTCGCAATGGGGTCGTTCGGCTGGGCCACTCATGCGGTGGCTGACGCGCGTATGTGCCGCAGGATCGACCCCGACGCGGTCCCGATCACCACCTGCCTCGGCGTGCTGGGCATGCCCGGCTTTACCGGCTGGTACGCGCTGCACGAGATCGGCAAGCCAAAGGCAGGTGAAACGCTAGTTGTGGCCGCCGCCACCGGCCCGGTGGGTTCCATGGTCGGACAACTGGCAAAATCGCTGGGGCTGCGCACCGTGGGCATCGCTGGCGGGGCGGACAAATGTGCGCTGGCGCGTGATACGTTCGGCTTTGACGCCTGCCTTGATCACCGCGCCTACCCGGATGCGCGGTCCTTGCGCAAAGCACTGGCCGAGGCCACGCCCGATGGCATCGACATCTACTTCGAAAATGTTGGCGGCAAGGTGCTTGAGGCGGTGATCCCGCTCATGAACACCCATGGGCGCATCCCGCTCTGCGGCATGATCTCGTGGTACAATGCGGGCGGTCTTGGCGCGGGGGCAGAGGCTGCGATGTCCGTCCCGGCCCTGTGGCGCACCATTCTTGTGCAACACCTCGCGGTGCAGGGCTTCATTATCTCCAACCACTGGGACCGCATGCCTGACTTCCTTGCTGATGTGGCCCCGAGAGTTGTCAGCGGCGAGATCAAGGTGGTCGAGGAGATCGCCGAAGGGCTGGAGAATGCGCCGGCGGCCTTTATCGGCCTGTTGGAAGGGCGCAACAGGGGCAAGCAACTGGTGAAGCTAGCCTAGGTCGCAATCACGCAGTTGACCGCGACCGGTGGCAAGGATTGCTTTTCAAGGAAAAGCGATCAGCCACACAGTCGAACCAAAAAGCGCACGGAAATGGGTCGGCGGGCGGGCGCATTTGCCGTAGGCAAACAGAGCCGTCCGACACCCTCACGCACTCTGCAACTTGCGCGCCTCGACCCGTGCCAACTCAATCAGCTTCTGCATATATGGCTTGTCGCGCTCATCACTGCGCACCGCCGCATAAAGGCGCCGCGTAAGACCATGCTCGGTTAGGGGTCGGGTCACATAATCGCTGGAATACTTCACCTCTCGCACCACCCAATCGGGCAGCACGGACACCCCCCGGTTCGAGGCCACAAGCAACAAAATGACAGCCGTCAACTCCGCCTGCCGGACAGCAGCAGGCTCCACCTTGGCCGGGATCAACAATTGGCTGAACACATCCAGCCGCGTGCGCTCCACCGGATAGGTGATCAGGGTCTCACCGCGAAAATCCGCCGCCTCCACGAAAGGTTTCTGCGCCAGAGGATGCGTGCTGGCCGCCACAAAAACCGGCGCGTAATCAAAGAGTTCCACGAACTCCACCCCCGCCAGATCCTCGGGATCAGAGGACACAACCAGATCAACCTCTTCCTTCATCAGCGCAGGCAGCGCGTCAAAGGCGAGACCGGGGCGAATGTCCACATCTACATCTGGCCAGGCACGGCGAAACTGCTCAAGCACCGGGAACAGCCACTCGAAACAGGCATGGCACTCAATCGCGATATGCAACCGTCCCGATGACCCGTCCCGCAGACCTGTGAACTCGGCCTGCAGCGCCTCGACCTGCGGCAGCACCTGCTCGGCCAGCCGCAACAGGCGCAATCCGGCGGCGGACAGTTTCAGCGGTTTGGAGCGGCGGACAAACAGCTCCACCCCGGCCTGATCCTCCAAACCCTTCACCTGATGGCTGAGGGCGGACTGGGTGATGTGCAGCTGATCCGCGGCCCGGGCCAGCCCACCCGCTTCGTGAATCGCCTTGATCGTGCGCAGGTGGCGAAACTCAATATGCATGCGCGCCTCATGTTTATGATGAATGTTATGAATTTGCTTCAAGATACCGCGCAGCGCATAGTCATTGCAACCTCATAAGGAACCCGTGCCATGACCGCCCTGTCGTTTGAGACCTTCCCCCCGAAGTCGCTGAATGCCTCCTTTCACCTGTGGGATACGGTCAAAACGCTTGCCCCGCTTGATCCGCGCTTTGTCTCTGTCACCTATGGCGCAGGCGGATCGACCCGCGAATTGACGCAAGAATCGGCGCAAACCTTACGCAAGACCTCCGGTCTGCGCGTCGCCGCGCACCTGACCTGCACCGGCCAAAGCCGGGCAGACGTGTTGCGCGTGGCCGAGCGCTACAAGAAATCCGGAATCACCGACATCGTCGCCCTGCGCGGGGACGCCATTGATGGCGGCACGTTCGAACCCCACGCAGACGGGTTCACCAACAGCGTCGAGCTGATCGAAGCGCTTGCAGAGGCGGGCGGCTTCAACATCCGCGTCGGCGCCTATCCCGACAGCCATCCCGACGCGGCCTCAATGGCGCAGAACATCGACTGGCTGAAGGCCAAGATCGACGCGGGCGCTTCCGAGGCGATCACCCAGTTCTTTTTCGAGGCGGACACTTTCCTGCGGTTCCGCGATGCCTGCGCCGATGCCGGGATCACAGCGCCGATCACGCCGGGTATCCTGCCCATCGCCAACTGGGCCAGCGCCCAAAAGTTCGCAAAGCGGTGCGGCACACCTATTCCTGCCGTCATCGCCAGCGAATTCGACCGGGCCACGCGCCACGGCCACGCCGACCTTTATGCGCTGACCCATTGCAGCGACCTGTGCGACACGCTGATCGAAGAAGGGGTCGATGCACTGCATTTCTATACGCTCAACCGCCCCGAGCTGACGTTGCAAGTCTGCCGCGCCTTGGGGCTGGTGCCTGCGGCCAACATCCGCAACGTCGCGTGATCACCCGTTTCTTCTGACCGGAAATACCACGGGGGTGAGGCCAAAGGCCGAGGGGGCTGGCCCCCTCCGAGGGTGACACAACAGCACTAGACCGATCAGTCTAATTGACATAGTCTCCAAGCATAACACCGCCGGAGACGCCCATGCCCATCGCCAATTCGCTCGACGACCTGCTTGATATGGATGCGCTCCTGTCCATGTCCGGCCTCGACTTCATGCAAGGCATGGCGGCCGGCAAACTGCCCGGACCACCGATTTCGCAGACCATGGGCTACACTGTGCACAGCGTCGAGGACGGGCGCGTGACCTTTCGCGGTACGCCGGAATTTAATGTCACCAACCCGATGGGCACGGTGCATGGGGGCTGGTACGGCACGCTGCTCGACAGTGCGATGGCCTGTGCTGTGATGACCAAAGTGCCCGCCGGGTCGGTCTACACAACGCTCGAATACAAGATAAACATCACCCGCGCGATCCCGCTGGGGACAGAGATCGACTGCATCGGCATCATCGATCATGCAGGCCGCTCCACCGGCGTTGCGTCAGGTGAAATCCGCGGGGTGAAGGATGGCAAACTCTATGCCACCGGCTCGACCACCTGCATCATCATGAAACTGCGCTGAGGGACGGTGGGTGGGGCGTCTTTGAGCATCGCTCAAAGCGCGTCAGCCCCCCGACCCCGCCATCCCGACAAGCGCTCGGTCCAGCCTTTCGGCGGCGGGGCGTGCGAAACGGAAGGGTGCACACGCTCGGACGGATCAAGACCGACTTTGCGCGGCTTGCGGGTGATGAACCAGCGCCCAAAGCCGCTGAAGGTCCCGACCGAGGGTGCCGTGGCGTCCTGCGGAAAACCCTCGGCCCACCCGTCGGGCAGTGGCAACCCGCAGCCCTCGGCCTGTTCCAGCATCCACACCAGCGGAATGTTGGACAAGGGGCGGGATGCGTCATAGCCGGACAGGTGCCCGCCCACGTCACCATGTGTCCCACGAAACCACATCTGCACCAGATGGCCGTCCCAATCGTCGCGGGTGTCCCACATCACCGGCGCATAGGCGACGCGGGTTTCGTTGCGGGCCAGCGCGTGAAACCCGTGTTTGACCGACTTGCCCAGCGCGTGGTTGTGAAAGGCGTGGCGCGGCGCGCTCAGACGCCAGAGATAGGGCATGTTCAGCCCCAGCGATTTGACCGTATCCCACGCCCCGATCATCTCGATCTCGATCTCGGCGTGGCAATTGTTGCGGGCAAAGATGCGGGCCGCGTCACCGCCGGGGGAACACTCATAATGGCGATAAACGTCGCGAATGTTACGCTCGGTCGCGGCATCGGCGCGCAGCAAACCCACCCGGTCGATGATCCCGGCCAGCGAACGCACCGCATAGGCCCCCCGCGAATACCCAAAAAAGAAGATCCGATCACCCGGGCGATACCGCGATGCAAGATAGCCATAGGCGCGCCGGATCTGGCGGTTGATGCCCCGGCCGAACAGAACGTCGCCCGCCCGGCGCCATTCCGACCACTGCAGACCCGGTTCGTAATAGAGGGACACCTCATTGCCGACCTCGCCGAGCAGCTTGGCCAGCAAACCGGCATTGGTCTCGTCGCCGGGATCAAGGCTCGACATGGTGCCGTCGATGATGATGACGTGGATGGTGCGGCCCCGCGTCGGCGGGTCCACCTGGGCCGTTCCTGCGCCAAACCGGCCTTTCAGCCAGCCTGCAACAGTCCTATTCAGCCGCGATAACATCATCCTTCAACAGTTCCCATACTTTCAGCGGTGTGAACGGCATGTCCGCCTGCCGCACGCCGCGATCCCAAAGTGCATCCTGCACCGCGTTGGACACGGCGGCCAATGCGCCGACCGTCCCGGCCTCGCCGCAGCCCTTCATCCCCATGATGTTAGCCGTGGACGGCACCGGTTCTGACGTGAAACCAATCATGGGTACGTCAGCGGCACGCGGCAAGGCGTAGTCCATGAAACTTGCCGTGAGCAATTGGCCATCCTCGTCAAAGATCACGTGCTCGGTCAGTGCCTGCCCGATGCCCTGCACAACCCCGCCATGCACCTGACCTTCGGCCAGCAGCGGGTTGATAAGATTGCCGAAATCATCAACGACAGTATAGCGGTCGCACGTGGTCACGCCAGTATCGGGATCGATCACGACCTCGGCAACGTGACAGCCATTGGGGAAACTGCGCGCCTCAAGCGTGACGCGGCGTTCGTGAACCAAGAGGTCCTCGCGGCCCTTCTCACGGGCCATGTCGGCCACGTCCAGCATGGTCGGGCTCATGTTCGACCCTTCGGCCCGGAACACTTCGTCGTCAAAGGACACTTCGCTCGCAGGCACGCCCATCTCTTCGGCAAGGAAGGCACTGAACGCCTCTGTCATCGCGCCAACCGTGGCGAGCGTCGCGTTATTCTGCACCGTGACCGAGCGCGACCCGCCCGTGCCGCCGCCCACCTTGATCCGGTCGGAATCGCCTTGGACAACGTCAATCAGATCGACCGGAATGCCGGTCTGATCACTCAGGAACTGCGCATAGACCGTCTCGTGGCCCTGCCCGTTGGATTGTGTGCCCACGTAGATATTCACGCGACCCTCATCGGTGTATTCAACCTTTGCTGACTCCGAAGGATCACCCAAAATACTTTCGATATAGTAACACAGCCCCATGCCCCGCAGCAGACCCTTGTCCGCATCTCGCGCCCGACGCGCGGCAAAGCCGGGAATGTCGGCCTCGACCTCGGCGCGGGACAGTACCTTGTCAAAATCGCCCACGTCATAGGTTTCGCCTGTTGCCGCGGCATAAGGAAACTGGTGGGGCTTGATAAAGTTGATGCGCCGCAACTCGAGCGGGTCCACACCCAATTCGCGCGCCGCGCGGTCCATGGCCCGCTCAAGGATATAGATCGCCTCGGGCCGCCCGGCCCCGCGATAGGCATCAACCTGTGTGGTGTTCGTGTAATAGCCGACCGAGCGCAGATAGGTCGTCTGCACGTCATAGACCCCCATCAGCACCCGTGAAAACAGTTGCGTCTGAATGGCTTGGGCAAATTGCGAGTTGTAGGCGCCCATATTGGCCTCGTTAAAGACGCGGTAACCGATGATCTTGTGGTTCTCGTCAAAGGCCAGTTCGGTCAGCGAGGTCAGATCACGCCCGGCATTGTCGCTCAGCATCGCCTCGGTCCGTTCGGACATCCAGCGCACCGGGCGCTTGAGATCGCGCGCGGCATGGGCCAGCACGAAATATTCAGGGTACATCATCCCCTTCATGCCGAACCCGCCGCCGGTGTCGGGGTTGGTCACGCGGATGGTGTCGGGATCGACATCCAGCGCCTTGGCCAGTTGCCCTTTTGGCCCCCAGACCCCCTGCCCGTTGATGGCAACATGCAACCGTTCGCCTTCCATCTCGGCATAGCAACCGCGCGGCTCCATCGAGTTCACGATGATCCGGTTGTCCCCCACATCAAGGCTGACCACCCGAGCAGCAGAGGCAAAGGCCGCATCGGTCGCGTCCTTGTCGCCCATGTGCCAGTCATAGGCCATGTTGTCCGGCGCCTCGTCGTGCAGGGTCTCGCCGCCTGCGATCATGTCCATCTTGGCGGGCAGGTCGTCATAGTCGAGCATGATCAATTCCGCCGCGTCACGGGCCTGGGTCAGCGTGTCGGCCACAATCACTGCAATCGGCTCCCCGACAAAGCGCAGGCGGGTGCGGGCAAGGATGGGCCGTTCGGGCGCAGCGCCCTCGCTGCCATCGCGGTTTTTCATCGTCGCGCCCTGCATGCCGACATTCATACCCGCAGCTTCCAGATCGGCGAGGGTGTAGACGGCGTGCACGCCTTCGGCTGCCCTGGCGTCGCTGACATCCAGTTCGGTGATGCTGGCATGCGCCACGGGAGAGCGAAAAACAAAGCACTGCAAGGCGTTCGCAGGTGCGATATCGTCCACGTAACGCCCTTCTCCCGTCAGGAACCGCATATCTTCGCGGCGGGTGACGGGTTGGCTTTTTCCGAATTTGTCCATGGGGGCGCTCCTGCATTCGATGCGGCATCAGTCTGGGGCGAACCTAGCGGATGCGGCCCCCGTGTCCAGAGCCAGCAGTGACTAGGATTTGCCCACGGACGGCACGGTTGCGGCGGCATTGCGCGGGCCAACATCGCCGACCCACCACATATGGCCCTTGGCGCCACGAAAAACTTCGATTTTCGTACCCGGCGGGTAAGGCGCAAAGGTGGCCTCGCGCCCTGCCGTAAGGCTGCTGCCGGTGGTGAAGTCGCTGTTCGTCCATTGCAGTTGATAAGACCGCCCGTTCTTGTGCTTGATCTCGCGAATGCCTGTCACCGTGACCCATTGCGAGGCTCCGAACTTGCGCGCCCGGATCGCATCGACGGCGCGCCCGCCCTTCCACCACAGAGCGGCAAGTGTTGCGATGCCAAGAGCCAGCGACAACCAGCGCATCATCTTGCCCGAGGCCAGCGTCGATCCGATCTCGAACTCGACTGTCTCGGGCTTCTCAGGCAGGTAGCGCACGCGGCGCGTTGATCCGATGTCAGAGGCTTCATACACACGCTTGAGCACCTTGCGCCGCTTCTCCATCACCCTGCCTTGCGCATCGTAACGGACCGTCAGGTAATAGTCCGTTTCCCAACGATCATCGCGGCGCACACGCTTTTCAGCGCGATCCAGAACCTCTCCGCTCACCTCGACCCCGCGCGAGGCAAAGGCGAGGCCCTTGCGCAATTCCGCCATGCTGATCAGTGACATCACCACCGTGAATATCGCCAGGAACAGCGGCAACATGCCCCCTGTCCGCCACAACATGCGCCAAAAGCCCGGCGCGGGCCCGTTTGTCAGATCGCTCATGCGCGCAAGGCTAGCCCAGCACCGCGCATCCCAAAACCCCCCTTTCCTTCGCCCCGCCCCCCCGCTATCTCACGGCCCAGCAGACAAAGGGGGCCACGCATCATGGCACTGGAAAAATTCGACGCAGCCGAAGTCGAGGCACGCATCTACGCCGGTTGGGAGGCGCGGGGCTGTTTCGCGGCCGGAGCCAATGCCCGCACGGATGCAGCCAGCTATTGCGTGATGATCCCGCCCCCCAACGTCACCGGCGTGCTGCACATGGGCCATGCCTTTAACAACACGCTGCAGGACATCCTTGTGCGCTGGCACCGGATGCGCGGGTTCGACACGCTCTGGCAGCCCGGCACCGATCATGCCGGGATTGCGACCCAGATGGTGGTCGAACGGCGTCTGGCCGAGCAGCAACAACCCTCGCGCACCGAGCTGGGCCGCGAGGCTTTCACCGCCAAGATTTGGGAATGGAAAGCGGAATCCGGCGGCACGATCGTCTCCCAGCTCAAGCGGCTGGGGGCCAGTTGCGACTGGTCGCGCGAGGCCTTCACAATGTCCGGCGCACCCGGCGCGCCTGCAGACGTGGCCCAGGGCAATTTCCATGACGCGGTGATCAAAGTGTTCATCGAGATGTACAATCAGGGCCTGATCTATCGCGGCAAGCGGTTGGTCAACTGGGACCCGCATTTCGAAACCGCGATTTCCGACCTCGAGGTGGAAAACATCGAAGTGGCCGGGCACATGTGGCACTTCAAATACCCGCTGGCGGGGGGCGAAACATACACCTACGAGGAGAAGGACGAGGACGGAAACGTCGTTCTGTCCGAGACGCGCGACTATATCTCGATTGCCACAACGCGGCCTGAAACCATGCTCGGCGACGGCGCAGTGGCTGTTCACCCATCAGATGAACGTTACGCGCCAATCATCGGAAAACTCTGCGAGATTCCTGTTGGGCCGAAAGAGCACCGCCGCCTGATCCCGATCATCACGGATGAATATCCGGACAAGGATTTTGGCTCGGGCGCAGTCAAGATCACCGGCGCACATGACTTTAACGACTACCAGGTGGCCAAGCGCGGCAACATCCCGATGTACAACCTGATGGACACGCGCGGCGCCATGCGTGCCGACGGAAAGCCCTACGCCGAAGAGGCGGCAGTCGCCCAGAAAATCGCCGCCCGAGAGCAGGCGTTCGACGAGGCGATGATCGCCCTGATGAACCTTGTTCCGGACGAGTATCGCGGCCTTGACCGGTTCGAAGCGCGCAAACGGGTTGTGGCCGAAATCACCGCCGAAGGGCTCGCTGTGATGGAAGCGGTCATCTCGACGGACGCGGACGGCAACGACGTCACCGAGAGCCGACCCTTCGTGGAATCCAAACCGATCATGCAACCCTTCGGTGACCGCTCCAAAGTGGTGATCGAGCCCCTGCTGACCGATCAATGGTTCGTGGACACCGACAAGATCGTCGGCCCGGCCCTTGATGCAGTGCGCGATGGTGATGTGAAAATCATCCCCGAGTCCGGCGAAAAGACCTATTTCCACTGGCTCGAAAACATCGAACCCTGGTGCATCTCGCGCCAGCTGTGGTGGGGCCACCAGATCCCCGTCTGGTACGGGCCCAGCGTGACCCACACAGTCAACGACGATGGCACCGAATCCGACGAATGGGACATCACCAAGCCGGTGCATTTCTGTGCCGCAACCCATGACGAGGCCCTTGGGCTGGCGGGCCAGTACTACGGCACCACCGGCGCGCAGGGCTTCCTTGTCGATACCGAGGCGCAGACCCCACAAGAGGCGATCAGCCTGCCCTATCAGGAAGATGGCCAGCCCGTGCGGCTGTGGCGCGATCCGGATGTGCTGGATACATGGTTTTCCTCTGGTCTCTGGCCCATCGGCACGCTGGGCTGGCCCGAGGATACGGATGCGCTCAAACGCTACTTCCCCACCTCTGATCTGATCACCGGGCAGGATATCCTGTTCTTCTGGGTGGCGCGGATGATGATGATGCAACTGGCCGTGGTCGGTCAGGTGCCCTTTGACACCGTTTATCTGCATGGCCTCGTGCGCGACGCCAAGGGCAAGAAGATGTCCAAATCGACTGGCAACGTGATCGACCCGCTCGATCTGATCGAGGAATACGGGGCCGACGCGCTGCGCTTTACCAATGCGGCCATGGCCTCGCTGGGAGGCGCGCTGAAACTCGACACCCAGCGTATCGCAGGCTACCGCAACTTCGGCACCAAGCTCTGGAACGCGGCCAGCTACGGCGACATGCGTGGCACCTTTGAAGTGCCCCACACGGACGCGGTGCCCGACACTGCCCACCCGCTCAACCGCTGGATCAAGGGCGAGATTGCCAAAACCCGCGAGGTTGTCGATGCCGCCCTTGCCGACTACCGCTTCAACGATGCGGCAAACGCGCTTTATGCGTTCACCTGGAACACATTCTGCGACTGGTATCTGGAATTCACCAAGCCGATCTTTGACGAAGGCACACCGGAGGAAATCGCGGAAACCAAGGCGACCTATGCCTGGGCGCTCGATCAATGCCTGATCCTGCTGCATCCCATCATGCCCTTCATCACCGAAGAGCTTTGGGGCAAAAAAGACCGGCCCAAGCCGTTGATCCACGCCGACTGGCCCGACTACACCACCGATCTGGTGGACGCCGCAGCGGACGCCGAACTCAACTGGGTGATCCGCCTGATCGAAAGCATCCGCTCGGCCCGCGCGCAGATGCATGTGCCTGTAGGGGCCTATGTGCCGCTGGTGGTCAAAGGGTTCGAGGACACCGCCAAAGCCGCCTATGGGCGCAACGAGACGCTGATCAAACGCTTTGCCCGGTTGGAATCGCTGAGCGAAGTTGATGATTTCCCAAAAGGCACCGTCGCGCTGGCCATCTCCGGCGGTACATTCGGCCTGCCACTGGCCGATGTGATCGATGTCGGCGCGGAAATCGCGCGGCTTGAAAAGACGCTGGGCAAGCTTGCCAAGGAACTCGGCGGCCTGCGTGGACGGCTCAAGAACCCGAAATTCGCCGAAAGCGCTCCCGAAGAGGTGGTCGAAGAAACCAAACAAAACCTCGCCTTGCGCGAAGAAGAAGAAGCCAAACTGAACGAGGCGCTGAACCGTCTCAAGGAACTGGGCTAAAACCTGCACGGGCATGCCATGGAGTACTAGGCGCAGGACACCTGCACCTTACGGATATCCCGCACTCATGCTATACTGGGCCTATGTCACGCAGCTTCAGATCTCTCGTGGAACGCCAGATTGCCAAAACCCAGGCCGAGGGTGGCCTGTCCGATCTGGAAGGCGCAGGCAAACCCCTGCCCGAGCGACCCACAGGCCAAGACGCAGGCGAGGCCGCGGCAATGGGGATGATGGCCGAGGCCGGTGTGCTGCCCGAAGAGTTTGACCTCAAAAAGCAACTGCTCGCGGCCCGCGCCCAGTTCAACACCCTGACCGACCCGGCCGCACGCAAGGCACAAAGTGCGAAGATCGCGGAGCTTGAGCTGCGTTACAATATCGCCCGCGAGGCGCGCAAACGTTTCTTCGGCTGACGAAACCGCGCCGCCATGCGGTCCTCAACTTCTCTGTTTTAAAAAAATCCCGGGGTGGCCGAAGGCCAGGGGCAGAGCCCCTTCATAAAATCGCGTCGCCGTCAGGCGGCCTTTGGATCAAAACGCCCTTAGCCTGCAAACTTCGGTGCGCGTTTCTGGAAGGTTGCCGCGACCACTTCCATCTGATCCGGCTTGCCGATCAGCTCTGCCTGCACCCGGCTTTCCTCCAGCAACACCTCATCCGTCCCGTGTGTTTCACTGAACGCAATCAGCCCCTTGGCCGCACGCAGGGCAGAGGGGGATTTCAACACAAGACCTTCCGCCAATTCCATGGCCGCGGCCAGCGGATCATCAGCGATTTCGGTGACCAGCCCCCATGCCTCGGCTTGTGCTGCCTCAACCGGTGTGGCCGTGTAGGTCAAACGCCGCAACACGTCGCTGCGCACCAGACGCGGCAACAGCACCATGCCGCCCATGTCCGGCACGATGCCCCATTTCATCTCCATCACCGCCAGTTTCGCATCTAGTGCGGCAATGCGAATATCACCGCCAAGGGCCAGTTGCAGGCCCGCACCATAACAGACGCCGTGGATTGCCACGATCACCGGCATGGGGCAGCGGGTCCAGACCATCGCCACTTCCTGCCATTGGTTCGTTGTGCCCTCGCCGTGGGTGCGGGGCATCAGCAAATCCTGCGGATCCTTGCCAATCATTGCGCCAAGACCAGCAATATCGATACCTGCACAAAACCCCTTGCCCTCGCCCGAGATCACACAGACCCGCGCGTCGCTGGCCGCGACCTCGTTGCCTGCCGCGATGACCGCGTCGATCATGGCCTGATCGACGGCATTTATCTTGTCACTGCGCGTCAGGCGCACATGGGCGATGTGACTGTCATAGGTGACGGTGACGCGGGTGGGGTCGATCATCGGGCAACGCTCCTGCTGTTTGGGCCACCCAAGCCCATCCCGCGCGCCCGCGCCAGCGAAACCTCGCGGCACCGCGCGCTTCAGGGTACGAAGGTGTCGATGGCGCGCATCATGCGCAACCCCTTGTCATAAACCAGCCGCAGCACATGCCGCCCGCCGCCCGTGCGCAAGGTCAGGCCGGGGACAGCCCGAACCGTGCTTGCCGCTGCCGCCGTGGCGAGAAAGCCGCGTCGTGTCATCCTGGCCATATGTCATGCCCTCCAGTTGCGAACGATTCTCATATAGGGGCGACGGGCGCGATCTCCAAATCCTTGCCCCGGCGCGACCTGCGCGCTAGGCCTGCTTGCATGACCGATTTTCGCTTTACCCCGCTCGCCGCCAGCCTGCCCTCGACCGTGCCTTTTGTCGGTCCCGAAGCGCAGGAACGCGCCCGAAACGCCGCCTTTGTCGCCCGCCTTGGGGCCAACGAAAACAACTTTGGCCCCTCCCCGCGCGCGCTGGAGGCGATGGCGGCGGCGGACATGTGGAACTATGGCGATCCCGAAAGCTTTGAGCTGCGCGCCGCGCTGGCGAGCCATCTGCAGGTCTCGCCTGGCAATATCATGGTGGGCGAAGGGATCGATGGATTGCTCGGTTATCTCGTGCGCCTGTTCATTGGCCCCGGCGATCACGTGGTGACATCTGATGGGGCCTATCCAACCTTCAACTACCACGTCGCAGGATTTGGCGGCATGCTGCACAAGGTGCCCTATCGCGACGATCACGAAGACCCAGCAGCGCTCTTTGCCAAGGCGCGCGAAACGGGTGCCAAGCTGGTCTATCTGGCCAATCCCGACAATCCGATGGGCACGTGGCATGACGGCCCCACCCTGCTGCGCGCGCTTGAGGATCTGCCCGAGGGCTGCCTGCTGGTGCTGGACGAGGCTTATGTGGAATGCGCGCCCGCGGGCACGGCGCCTGACATCGAACCAGACGATCCGCGCGTGATCCGTTTACGCACCTTTTCAAAGGTTTACGGCATGGCTGGCGCGCGGGTGGGCTATGCCATCGGGGCCGCTGCGCTGATTGATGCGTTCAACAAGGTGCGCAACCATTTTGGGATGAACCGCGCCGCACAAGCCGGGGCGCTGGCAGCGTTGGCCGATCAGGATCACCTGACCTGGGTGCTGAGCCGGATCGAGGTCTCCCGCGCCCGGATCGCACAAATTGCCCGCGACAACGGGCTGATACCGCTGCGCTCAGCCACAAACTTTGTTGCAATTGACTGCGGGTGTGACGGGACCTTGGCCAAAGCCATCCTTGATGGCCTGATTGCGCGCGGCATTTTCGTGCGTATGCCCTTTGCCGCCCCACAAAACCGCTGCATCCGCATCAGTTGCGGCACGGACATCGATCTGGACGCATTGGCGGACGCCCTGCCGGGTGCGATCAAGGATGCGCGAGGGGGCTGACAGCAGAAATCGCTGCACTATAATTTAACCCGTCTGCTTTATGTCCGAGGCCATTATGGACAACAAACCCGTGGGTCGCGCGCCCAACTACACAACTGCCTGCATCGCCATGTTCGGTGTGAATATCACGTGGGTTCTCGTATTGATCTGGGCGATTTGGGGCCTGATCGCGGCGATGTTGTTGGCCATTGGCGTCAACCACCTGATGGAACGCGCACGAGTCTGGGCCGCGGCCCGTCAGGCCGCGTCGATCCGGCGGGGCAAGCAGATTTGAAACCGGATTGGGGGCTCTGCCCCCGTCCTGCGGACTCCCCCGGGATTTTTGAAATCAGAGAAGAGGACGTGCGCGCTATTGTCGGTGCGTCAGCCCTCACTGATCACCTTCGCTGCCGCCTCAAGCGCACCGGACCCGTGCGGGATGTCGAGCGCACGGAGGCCCGCTTCGATCCCGCCCAGCAGACCCATGATCATGTGCCCGTTCACATGGCCCATATGGCCAAGCCGGAAGAACCCGTGCCAGGCCGGGTCACCCGGCGCCGCCATACCAAGGCCAATACCTAGGGTAAGCCCGATATTCTGCTCGACCCAGTCGCGCAGGGCCGTGCCGTTGGGCGCACCGATGCGCAGGGCGGTCACAGCACAGCTTCGATCGGCTGGATCGGCGACGTTCAGCTCGAGCGGGCCAGCCTGCCCCCATGCATCGCAGGCGGCCCAGATGGCGCGGGCCAGCAGGGCGTGACGCTTCCACACCGCCTCCACCCCCTCACCGTGCAGCATGTCGAGCGCGGCGCGCAGGCCGTAGAGGTGATGGGTCGGCGCAGTGCCGTTCCAGTACATGTAGAACTCTTCGGGATTGGCGCGCGGTTGCCAATCCCAATAGCAGCTGACGCGGGGCATCGCTGTGCGCACGGCCGCGGCCTTGGCATTAAAAAAGACGAAACACATGCCCGGCGGCACCATCAGCCCTTTCTGGCATCCCGCGACCATCACATCGACGCCCCAGGCGTCCATCTCGAACACATCACAGCCCAGAGAGGCGATGCAATCGGCCATCAACAGGGCCGGATGTTCGACAGCGTCCAGTGTCGCGCGCAGGGCGGCAATGTCGTTGCGGATCGAGGTCGAGGTGTCCACATGCACGGCCAGTACAGCCTTGATCTTGTGTGCCTTGTCGGCGCGCAGGGTCTCGGCGATGCGGTCCATGTCCATGGGCGCGCGCTTGCCGAAATCGAGGGTTTCGACCTCGGCGCCGAGACCGGCGGCCATCTCGCCCCAACCGATGCCGAACCGGCCCGTTGCGGGCACCAGCACCGTATCTCCGGGCTGAATGGTGTTGGCCAATGCGGCCTCCCAAGCTGCGTGGCCATTGCCGATATACATCGCCACATCGCCCTGCGTGCGGGCGACCGCCTTGAGGTCGGGCACAAGGCTTGCCGTCAGATCGATCAATTCGCCCGCATAGATATTGGGCGCGGCCCGGTGCATGGCGCGCAGCACCGCGTCGGGGATCACCGAAGGGCCCGGAATGGCAAGATAATCGCGGCCAAAGCTGGCAATGGGGGTCGTGGGCATGAACGTCTCCGGCGGGTTGGGCTGTCGCGGACCCTAGCGTGCCGCCGCGCGGCGTCAATCACCCTCAATGCTTGCCCCGCACTGACGCGCAAGCTACACCTTTCCCTCAAGGTTAACCATTGGAGCGCGGCACCCGCCGCTCGAACGCCACGCGTGACTTCTCCTGACACTCCAGAAAAACCCAGCGCTGCCTCCGGGCCGCTGCTCAAATGGCTTTGGCACAGCTATTTAAAGCAGCACACCGGCATCATGATGATCGCCATCTTTTTCATGCTGATCGAAGGATCCATGCTGGGCGCGCTCAGCTACATGATGCAGCCCATGTTCGACAATGTGTTCGTGCAGGGCGAAGGCGACATGCTGATCTGGGTGGGGCTGTTCGTGATCGCGATCTTCGTGATCCGCGCGAGCTCGTCGGTGGTGCAAAAGCTGCTTTTGACGCGGGTTGCGCTTAAAACCGGGGCGGCGCTGCGCATGGACCTGCTGGACCGGATCATGTTGCAGGACGGCGCATTTCACCAGACCCACCCGCCCGGCTTTCTGATCCAGCGGGTGCAGGGGGATGTCGGCGCGGTTGGTGATGTCTGGCGCGCCATCATCACAGGGGCCGGGCGCGATTTTCTGGGGCTTTTGGTGCTTTTGGGGGTCGCAATCAGTGTCGATCCGATCTGGGCGCTGCTGGCTTGCGTCGGGATCCCTGTTCTGGTGCTGCCTGCGGCCACCGCACAACGATATGTCCGCCGCCAGGCTGGCAAGTCACGCGATCTGGGCGCGCATCTCGCAACCCGGCTGGACGAAGTGTTCCATGGCATCGTGCAGGTCAAGCTGAACGCGCTGGAACGCTATCAGGCCCGCCAGTACCGGTCGCTGACCAACCGGTTCGTCAAGACCGAGATCAAAACCGCCTTTGGTGGGGCCGCGATCCCCGCGATGATCGATATCATCTCGGGCGTGGGGTTCATGGCTGTCATCCTCTATGGCGGGTCCGAGATCATCTCGGGCGAAAAGACCATCGGCCAGTTCATGACCTTCTTCACCGCCATGGGCTTTGCCTTTGACCCGATGCGCCGCCTGGGCGCCATTTCGGGGCTGTGGCAGACGGCGGCGGCCTCTATCGAACGGGTCAAGGAACTGTTGGACGCGCCACTTGCCCTCTCCTCGCCCGCAAATCCGGCCAAACCGCCGATCGGCGTGCCCGAAATCAAACTTGAGAATGTGTCGCTGTCCTATGGCGATACGCGGGTGCTGAAAGACGTGTCGCTGGTGGCCCGCCCCGGTGAAACCACGGCTCTTGTTGGGGCCTCGGGGGCAGGGAAATCGTCGATCTTCAACCTGCTGACCCGCCTTGTGGACGCACAGGACGGCACCGTGCGCGTCGGCGGCGTCGCCATCAAGGACATGGACCTCGAGGACCTGCGCGGCATCTATTCGGTGGTCACCCAGGAGGCGCTGCTGTTTGACGAAACCCTGCGCGAGAACATTCTGCTCGGCCATGACGACACCTCCGAAGAGGCGTTGAAAGCCGCCCTTGTTGCCGCCCACGTCACCGACTTTCTGGACAAGCTGCCAAACGGGCTCGACACCCATGTGGGCCCGCGCGGATCAGCCCTGTCCGGTGGCCAGCGCCAGCGTGTGGTGATCGCGCGCGCGCTGTTGCGCGACACCCCGGTGCTGTTGCTGGACGAGGCGACCTCGGCCCTTGATGCGCAATCCGAAAAGGTGGTGCAGGACGCGCTGGATCGGCTGTCGGCGGGACGCACGACACTTGTGATCGCACACCGGTTGTCGACCATTCAGGGGGCGGACAAGATCATCGTGATGGACCGCGGCGAGGTCAAGGACACCGGCACCCACGAAGAGTTGCTGGAGCGTGGCGGCATCTATGCCGATCTTTACCGTTTGCAGTTCCGTGACGGAAAAACCGTGATCGACGGGGTGCGCGCCCGCGCATTGGGAAAGACCAATATGGGCGAGACAACCTCAGGCCACGGCCTGCTGGCCCGCATCCGCGCGCGTTTCATCGGGTAAGGCCCTGCCCTAACGCCGGTACTGACGCGCCAGCGTTGTGACATCCGCGCCTGCAAAATACCGCAGCAAGGTCCACAGATTGCGCGCGCCACGCCGCACCCACCCCTGACGGCGATACTTGGCCGCACTTGTGACGGCAACCGCATCGAGCGCCACCAATTGGCCCCTGAGGCTGCGCGCCATGGCGACGTCCTCCATCAAGGGAATGTCGCGGTACCCGTCCACATGGGAATAGAGCGCGCGCGGGATCAGCAGGCCCTGATCGCCGTAAGGCAGCCCAAAGAGGCGCGCGCGCAGATTGGCCCAGGCCGCAACCACGCGCCCGCCCCGATCAAAGCGCAACTGGAAATACCCCGCCTTACGGGTGCCGAGATGCGCCCCAACCGCCGCCGTCCAGCCCGGTGACAGCACCGTGTCGGCATGGAGCACCAGGAACCAGCCCGCCCTGCCCTGTGCACAGCCGCGCCGCAGCTGCCCACCGCGTGAGGCGGGACCCGTCACGATATGTGCGCCCCAGGCATCGGCTTGCGCCAGCGTGTCATCGACCGACCCGCCATCCGAAATGATCAACTCGGCAATCAGCCCGGCCTCGACGCCTTCCATCAGCGCACTCAGGCACGCAGGCAGGCTCTGGCCCGCATTCAGCGTCGGGATAATGACAGACAGTGGTGCAGGCACGCGCGCGCCCCCTTTTTCCGGTGCTTCAGCCTGTTATATGACTAGGGAGCAAAGTGAAAGGAACGCGCCTTGTCCGCACGCCATGTTTTCCGACTGTCGGGGACCGATACACGCAGTTTCCTGCAAGGGCTGGTGACCAATGACGTGGGCAAGATCGATGCGGGCTTGGTCTATGCCGCGCTGCTGACGCCGCAGGGCAAGTATCTGGCCGACTTTTTCCTCGCAGCGGACGGCGAGGATGTGTTGCTGGACGCCGATGCCGATCAAGCGGACATGCTGCGCACGCGGCTGGGGATGTACAAGCTGCGCGCTGATGTGGCGATTGCGGATGCCGGTCTGTTTGTGCATCGCGGGACCGGGCCCTGCCCGGAGGATGGGGCGATGGACCCGCGCCATGAGGCGCTTGGCTGGCGGGCCTATCGCGATCATCCGCAGGTCGAGGACGAAGTTGACTGGACCGCATTGCGGGTCGCACATCTGATCCCTGAGGCCGGGGTCGAATTGACCCCTGACACCTTCATCCTCGAGGCCGGGTTTGAGGCGCTCAATGGTGTGGACTTCCGCAAGGGCTGCTATGTCGGTCAGGAAGTGACCGCGCGGATGAAGCACAAGACAACCCTGCGCAAAGGCCTCGCACAGGTGAGCGTGTCCGGGGACGCAGCACCAGGCACGCCGATCATGGCGGGTGACAAAGTGGCAGGCACGCTGCTGAGCCGAACCGACGCGCAGGCCATCGCTTACCTGCGCTTTGACAGGGCGGGCGACGCGATGACAGCGGGAGATGCGGCAGTGTCATGGGGCGGCGACGGAACCTGAGACAGTTTCCGTTTCAAAACCCGTATCGGCTTATGGCCTCCTCAGACGTCAGGCGCGTTCGGAATATTCCATGGTTTCGGTGTTGACCACAATGTCCTCGTCCTGTCCGACGAAGGGTGGCACCATCACCTTGAGGCCATTGTCCAGCGTCGCGGGCTTGAACGAGTTCGCCGCTGTCTGGCCTTTGACCACGGGTTCAGTCTCCACGATCTTGCAGACCACCTTTTGCGGCAGGGTCGCGTTCAGCGCTTCGGCCTCGTGAAATTCGACAACGATGGTCATGCCGTCCTGCAGGAACGGACGCCGTTCGCCGAGGATTTCGGAAGGAAGTTCGATCTGCTCGTAGGTGTCGGTGTCCATGAACACCAGCATCCCGTCATTTTCGTACAGGAACTGCTGATCCTTCTGCTCAAGACGCACACGCTCGACCTTGTCGGCGCTGCGAAAGCGTTCGTTCAGCTTGGAGCCGTTGCGCAGATTGCGCATCTCGACCTGGGCAAATGCCCCGCCCTTTCCGGGCTTTACGTGATCGACCTTGACCGCCGCCCACAGGCCGCCGTTGTGCTCAAGCACGTTTCCGGGGCGAATTTCGTTTCCGTTGATTTTAGGCATGTGGCGAAACCATGGCAAAAGGTTGATGAATGTTTGACGCACCCTATATCTCGGGTGTGGATGCCCTGCAAGGCAACCAAATGCGGTGCTGCACCTGCAGCAAGCCATGCAGAAAACGCAAGGGTGCCATGCAAATACAGGGTATCCGAATCGACTGATATAGGCCATAACGGGCGTCACGCCGAAAAACACAAGAGCAAGAAAAAAAGAAAGGACGACGAATGAAAGACTTCGTTGACGGCACAGCCTTTAACAACGAACAAGGCAACCGTGCACGTAAACTGTTTGCAGCCGTGGTGTTGGCAGCGCTTGATGACGCCATCGCGGATGACAAGAAATATGGCAATGGCCCAGAGCAAATCGCCCGCTGGGCACGTTCGCGCGACGGCCGCGAAGTGCTGAGCTGCGCCGGTATCGACCCCAACGAACGGGTTGTGACCGGTTTGATGGATTTTGTTGGCAAAGGTGTCCGCACTTCGGTCGCGCTGAGCCGCGAAGAATCCGAGCGTCGCAACGCGGCACAACAGGCCGAAGCCGCCTGATCTACCAAATCTCGCTGTTAAGGAAAACGCGCCCTTCTGCCGGGCGCGTTTTCTTTTGTCTGGCCTCTGGTCGTTTTCATTCGTGGCCAAGACGCCGGGCCACCCAAAGACCCGCGAAATCCACACCTTCACCGTGCCACGCGCGACCCCTGCCCTAGCTGTCGATAAAGAAAAACAGCCACTTACGAACAATCCAAAACTCGGCCAGCACCAGAATAGCCGTCAACACTGCCGCCCACAGCGGCACCCGACGCAACCACAGAACGACCGCACTGATCAGCGCCAGCCCTGCCTCAAACGGCGCCACCCAAAACGCGCCATGCGCACGGTCCCAATAGCTGATCGGGCTTTCGTAAACCCACGCGGAGGCAGGCCAGAAATGCGGCCGCCCGTCATCATGATGCAGCGGAAAATCAAGCGCGAGGTGCAGGAGTGCCGCGCTCGCCAGCGCAATTGCCCACGGCGCCTGCCGCCACAGCGCAAGGCCCAGCAGCAGCCCCCACAGCAGGAACGAATTGTCGATGGCAAAAACAGTCTGCCATTCGTCGGAATAGTAGAGCTCGTTAAAGACCCGGGACGGCGGAATCGCCATGACAAACAGGGCGGCGCCCGCCATCAGATAAAGCGACAAATCGGGAAGCAATGCGCCCGCAAACGCGCCAAGAACTATGGGTGTGTGGGCTGGACGGCCAAAAATGGCCGCTCCGATCAGCAGATGCGCAGGAGTATTCACTTGGCCCTGGGACGCACGGCACGCTTTGCGCCGGGCCTGCCCCGCCTCATTCCAGGTCTTGTGCGGCCAGCGCGCGATGGATTTCGCGGCGCACCAGTTTGCGCACGTTGCGCGTGATCCGCTCGCCCAGCGCGCCTTGCAACTCTTCGCGCACGATGTCGCTGATCAGTTCGCGCAGCGCATCCTCGTCCAGCACATCGTCATCCGATGCAAAGAGGGCGGATGCGACGGCGGCCGTTTCATCGACGCGGGGCGCTTCGGTTGCACTCTGGTCTTCGACGACCTCTTCGACTTCGACCGCTTCAACTTCGGCGACCTCAGGCTCCGAGGTTTCAGTTTCGACCGCTTCAACTTCGGGCGCGACCTCTTCGACTTCGGTCACCTCGAATGCGGCATCCGCCTCGGCCGTCTCGTTTTCCGCGACATCATCTTCTTCAACGTCGGCGTCTTCCCACTCCATCGCGGGTGGTTCCGTGCCCGCATAGGCATCGACGCCCGGATCGTCCGGTTCGAACTGATCGCGGCGCTCACCGACCAAAGTTTCCAATGCTTCGATCTTTTCACTCAGACTGCGCGGCATGGGGTCAGGCGTCTCAGCCTCGGCGGTGCTGCCCTCGTCCTCGTCCTCGTCCGGCGCGGCGGCGGCGTCTTCCACCTCTTCTGCCCAATCCTCGGGCACTTCGGCGTCTTGCACGTTTTCTTCCGCATTCACTGTTTCAAGCAGCCCGGCCTCGGTCAGAGCGGTGGCAACCAGTGCGGCGTCAACATCATCATTGCCTGTGTCGTCAGGCACGTCTGCATGTTCGTCGCTCAGATCTTCGACCACGCTCTCCGCATCGGCGTGCGCATCCGCTTGGACAGGTGGATCCAGCGGCTTGCTGAACCCTTCCGAGGACAGCGAGGCGATCAGATCGCTGTCATCCGCTGGCGTGTATCCCTGAACGCGAACGTCAATTTTCCCAGCCTCGTCAGCGGGTTCTTTCGAAAACGCCGATTGCGCAAATTGCGACAGCGTTTCTTCCTCTGCGTCAGCCTCGTCTTCGACGTCGGCCATCTCAGCCTCGGCCTCTTCGGGCGCGTTCGCCGGATCATCCTCTGGCACGCGCAGGGACGGCGTCAAAACCAGACGGTCACTTGGCGGTTGCTGGACGGGTGTGGAACCGGGCCGCGTGTTATCGGACACCAGGCGTCGAATAGACGCAAGAACGTCCTCCACATCAGTGTTGGTCATCGGATCAGACATTTTTTTTACCACTCTCAACCTCGATATGCAGTCTAGCCCGCACAAAAGAGTCGCACAACACTGTGGTGAAAACCTTAATCAGATGGTTGAAGGGATCGGATTACCCGATCGAGCTGTTGGCCTTGCTTTGAACGCTTGACCGGGCCTGACTTCACCAGGTTGTAATATGCGGCGGGGTCATAGATCTGCACCGGCAGGCCCAATCGCTGGGCTGTCAGCAGCCCCATCGATTCGAGAACCTGATAGGCGGCGATGTATTGATCGGCCTGCGCGGAAATCCGGTTGGTTTCGGCATCCAGCAGGTCCTGTTCGGCATCCAGAACATCCAGCGTGGTGCGGGCCCCCAATGTGGCCTCTTCGCGCACGCCCTGAAAGGCAACGCGGGCCGCCCGGATCTGGCGTTCCGAGGCCGAAAGGCTGGCGCGCGCAGCCACAAGGTTCGAAATCGCGTTCACCACGTCCTGCTGCACGTTATGGCGCACGTTGTGCAGGTTGCCACGCGCGGCATCGCGCACCGCCATGGCGCGGCGCTCACGGGCGCTCAACTCGCCCCCGCGATAGATCGGTCCGCCGACATTCACGCCAATCGAGCCGGTTTCCGAGCCCGAGCGGTCGCCGAGGTTTTCCTGCACACCAAGGGTGCCGCGCAGCGACACGGTGGGCAACGTATCCGCCACAGCCGCCGTGATCAGCAATTCGTTGGCTGCAACCTGACGGCGGGCCTGCTCCATCTCGGGATGCGAGCGGACGGCTACGCCCTGGGCGCTGGCAATGTCGGTGGTGGTACGTGGCAAGCTCGGCACGGCGGACAGACGTCCGGGTTTGCGGCCCGTCGCGTTGGCATATTCGGCCTGGGCCTGCACCAGGTCACGCTGGGCGTCGGCCAGGTTGCTGCGGGCCTGCGCCACGGCGGCCTCGGCCAGTGCCACGTCGGTGCGGGTCACCTCGCCGACTTCGAACCGGTCTTCGGAGGCGCGCAGTTCCTGTTGCAACAGGCGCAGGTTGTTCTGACGCAGGGCCACGAACTCCTGCTGGCGTCCGACGTTGAAAAACGCAACCGCCGCGCGCAGCAGCACGTTCTGTTCAATGGTCAAAAGCGAAGCGCGCGTGGCCAATACGGTTTCCTTGCTGGCCTCGATGCGTGCGGCATCCGCGCCGCCATCAAACAGCTGCAATGTCGCCTCAAGGCCCAAGGACGCGGTGGTCGATCCCGCGTCGCGCGTCACACCACCAGTGGCCAGAGACGTCGAATTGCCAAACTGACGGGTGAGATCGCCGGACCACGAAATGATCGGGCGCAGGACGGAGGCGGCGATCGCCACATCCTCGTCCGCCGCGCGCAACAGGGCGCGGTTCTGATCCAGCAGCCCACTGTGGCCATAGGCACCGACAAGGGCGTCAGCCAGCGTGTCGGCGAGGGCGGCAGGGGCACCAAGACCTGCAATGACAGCAAATACCGCCGCAGTCCGTCGCCACATGCCGCTTTGTCCTGTCTTGCTCATGGTGTCTGTCCCCTGTTGCATGGGTGGCCGCGTGGCACCGAAGTGATCTGTTCAGAACTGGAAGGCGTTGTGTTTTTCAAAGCCCGGCAGAATCGGCGCCCCTGCATTGAACGAGCGGCGCCAATGCATGCGTCCGTCCAGCTTGTAGCCGATGCGCACTTCGCCCAGGGCCCCGTCCATGAACAGGCAGGCAATCCGCCCGCCGTCTTTCAATTGGGCAAGGATCGCGTCGGGCAGATGGCTGACCCCGCCTTCGACCACGATGACATCATAGGGGCCATGATCCGGCGCGCCCTCGTTCAGGGGGCCCGTGTGCACGATCACATTGTCCATACCGGCCGACATCAGCCCCTCTTCGGCTTCGTGGGCCATGTCGCCGTCTTCTTCGAGGGCGACAACGGCGACAGCCATATGGGCAATGACGGCCGAGGAATAGCCATAGGCCGCGCCCACATCGAGCACCAACTCGTCCTGATCAATGTCCAGCGCATCCAGCATCTTGGCCAATGTGCGCGGCTCAAGCAGCACACGCCCGCCCCCAAGGCCGAGGTTCTCGCCCATATAGGCGGCCTCGCGTTTGGCGGCCGGAACAAAGTCTTCGCGCTTGACGGATAACATGGCGTCGATGATGGGAAATTTGGTCACATCCGACGGACGCACCTGGGTGTCGACCATCATTGTACGGCGGGCGGAAAAGTCGGTCATCGCTGCTAAACTCGTTCGTTCAGAATCCTGAACCCAGATGTGCCACATCCCGCGCCCCGGGGCAACGCGCGAGCGCACTGAATGCAGGCTTTGATCTACAGGCGCCCTTGCGCGCGATTATGAGATAAGCTATCGCAGCCCTCGCACCACGGCTGGCGAGTTGGCGGAGTGGTTACGCAGCGGATTGCAAATCCGTGTACACCGGTTCGATTCCGGTACTCGCCTCCATCTAATCTCAACGACAAATCCGATGCGCAGGCGGCCATCTACGCCCGACCCTAACCGCAATCCTCCCTCGTCAGGGTGCATAGACCAGTCGAAAACCGTGATGGGACGTCGAGCTGTCCGGTGACGTGCCACTGCGCGCCGCTATTCTGTAGCGAAAGCAATAGGATGCGTGGCATAGAAACGACCCGCCCTTGCTCAGCTTGAACCCGGCCTTGCCCGCATGAGCGGCCTGAACGGACTTTTTCAGCGAATGTACCTTGAACGGTTGCGACGTCCATTCCCACACATTTCCGACCATGTTGAACAGCCCATAACCGTTGGGCTCAAAAGATCGGGCCGGTGCGGTGCCGATATGGCCATCCAGGCCAAGGTCGGCCTGCGGGAACTGGCCTTGCCAGATATTGCAGGGGAAGTGGCCTGTATCATCGGGTGCGGCGTCCCCCCATGGGTAAGGCACGTCGCCAAGGCCGCCGCGCGCGGCGTGCTCCCATTCAACTTCGGTCGGCAGGCGCCCCCCGGCCCATTCGCCAAAGGCGCGCGCGTCATTCCAGGTGATGTGGGTGACCGGATGATCGGCCAGCACCGCGGCCTCTGATCCCGGCCCGTGCGGGCAACGCCAGTGGGTGCCATCGACCACGCGCCACCAAGGGGCTTCGGCCACGGCCCGGGTGGGCGGGGCATCATCGGGCAAGAAGTTCATGAAAACAAAGGAATCGCCGATCCGCTCGGCCTCGGTGACATAGCCGGTGTCATCCACAAAGGCCTGGAACCGTGCGTTTGTCACGGTGGTTGCATCCATCCGGAACGGTTTGATCTTCTTTCGCTGCAAAGGGCCTTCGCCATCCGCCACAAGGACGGGTGTGTTGGTCCCGACCAAGGCGGTGCCGCCGGGGATGTCCACGGTATCAGCGGGCGGCGCAGATCGGAGTGTGGTTGCAAAAGGCGAAAGCGCCGCATCGCGCGCCCGCGCGGGCAGACAACAGCCTTTGCCAGATGTTGCGGACGGTGTCTCGCTTGCCTCAGTCATGAAATCCTGTGCCGTGCCTGCCTGATCTGCCCGCACAACGTGACCCGCGCAGGGCCCGGATTGCAAGACCGCACAGCGCGCCGATCCGCGCCGCCGCCCCCTGCCCCTTGCGCTTGCCGCGCGGATTGCCGAACACTGCCCCAACGCGCCACAAAATTTGGAGACCTCCATGACCACTTCACACCGCACCGCTGTCATCGGGCTTGGCTCCATGGGCTACGGGATTGCGCAATCCTGCCTCGCGGCGGGGCACGAAACCTATGGCTTTGATGTCTCTCCCGAACAGACGGCCCGCTTTGCCGCCGCAGGTGGTGCGCCCGGCGCGATCGCGGACGTGGCCGCGACCCTTGATGCAGTCATCGTGGTCGTTTTGAACGCTGAGCAGACCAAAACCGTGCTGTTTGGGCCCAATGGCGTCGCGCCGCTGATGCGCAAGGGCGCGGTCGTCATGGCCTGCGCCACCGTACCGCCCGACTTTGCCCGCCGGATGGAGGCAATGTGCACCGATTTCGGCGTCCATTACCTTGATGCGCCGATCTCGGGCGGGTCGCTCAAGGCCGCGCAAGGCGCGTTGTCAGTGATGGCCTCGGGCACGCCGGAGGCCTTTGCCGCTGCCCGCCCCGTGCTTGATGCGACAGCCACAACCGTGTTCGAATTGGGCGATCAGGCAGGCCCCGGATCGGCCATGAAGGCGGTCAACCAGCTGCTCGCAGGCGTGCATATCGCGACCATGGCCGAGGCGCTGACCTTCGGCATGACCCAAGGGGTGGAGCCCGCGCAATTCGTCGAAGTGATCAGCAAATGCGCGGGCACCAGCTGGATGCTGGAAAACCGCGCGCCCCACATCGTGGCGGGCGACTACACGCCGCACTCTTCCGTCAATATCTGGCCCAAGGATCTGGGCATCGTGTTGGACGTGGCCAAATCCGCCAGCTTCTCCGCCCCGATCACGGCAGCCGCTCTACAACAGTTCATCGCCGCCGCGGGCATGGGGATGGGGGGCGAGGATGACGCGGCGGTGGCCAAGGTCTATGCCCGCAACGCCGGGCTGACCCTGCCGGGGGAAAAGCCATGAGGTTCTCGGCAAATCTCGGGTTCCTGTGGGCGGACCGACCGTTGCCCGACGCCATCCGCGCCGCCAAGGCCGCCGGGTTCGACGCGGTTGAGTGCCATTGGCCCTATGACACGCCCGCCGAGGACGTTCGGGCCACTTTGGACACCACCGGCCTGCCGATGCTGGGCCTCAACACGCGGCGCGGCGATGTGGCGGGGGGCGAAAACGGCCTTGCCGCACTGCCGGGGCGGGAAGACGAGGCGCGCGCGGCAATCGAAGAATCCATTGCATATGCGAGTGTCGTGAATGCAGGTGCGATCCACGTGATGTGCGGCTTTGGCCACAGGGATGCAGCGCACGTAACCTTTGTGGACAACTTGCGCTTTGCGTGCGCGGCAACGGACAAGATGATCCTGATCGAACCGCTGAACCGCCATGACGCGCCGGGCTACTTCCTGTCCACCACGGATCAGGCCCGCGCCATCATTGACGAGGTCGCCGCACCCAATCTCAAGCTGATGTTCGACTGTTACCATGTGGGCCGGAACGAAGGTGACGTGACCACGCGCCTTGGTGCCTTGCGCGACATCATCGGCCATATCCAGTTTGCATCTGTCCCCGACCGGGGCGCGCCGGATCATGGCGAGCTGGATTATGCCCATATCTTTGCCGCCCTCGCCGACTGGCCCGCCCCATTGGGGGCGGAGTATAAACCGGGCGGCGATACGGACGCTACGCTGGGTTGGATGGCGCGTTTTCGCGGCTGATCCGCCCGATCGACAGCCAACTGAGGGCAATCATGAGGGCGGCAGTGCCCAGACACAGCGGCAGGCCACCGATCTGATATGTCAGGCCCGAAAGAACCGTGCCGATCAAACGCCCCGCGGCGTTGGCCATATAGTAAAACCCCACATCCATCGTCACACGGCCTGCGCTGGTAAAGGCGAGGATGAGGTAGGAATGCAGGGACGAGTTAAGCGCAAACAACACGCCAAAGATGAGCAATCCAATGACCACCGCCCCGGTCAGCCACAGGGTCGGCGCACCTGCCAGAAATGCGGCGATGGCAAGCGTAGCAGGAACGAAGAACAGCGTGGCGACCCAGAACCGGGCGGCGGCTGCAAGGTCGGCCTCCGACCGCCCCGCACTGCGCAGGATGGCGGGCGCGCGCGCCTGAACGGCCCCGTACAGGATCACCCAAAGTGCCATGAAGGTGCCGATCATAAAAAAGGCGGCGCGCTGGCCGTCCGGTGTCCCGTCGCTGAGCACCGCATAGAAATAGATCGGGATTCCGACCACAAACCACACATCCCGCGCCCCGAACAGAAAGACACGGGCGAGGCTCAGCCAGTTGATGCGCGCGTTTTTCGAAATGACCTCTCTGAACTTTGCGCCCTTGCGACCGACCGGCAGGCCCGGCGGCATGCGCATGCCCACAACCAACAGGATGACGCCCAGCATCACGGCCATACCCAGAACGGATGGAACGAAACCGAACAATGCCAGCGCCCCTGCCCCAAGAAGAAAGCCCAAGCCCTTCACCGCGTTCTTGGATCCCGTCAGCAGCGCGACCCAGCGAAACAACCCATCGCCCTCGGGCGCGAGCAGTTTGACCGCGGATTTGGAGGACATCTTGGCCAGATCCTTGGCCACACCCGACATCCCCTGCACGCACATCACGAACACGACCGAGGCGGCAACGCTCCAGCCCGGATCAAGCTGTGCGAGCGCGATCAGTGCCACCACCTGAAGGCCAAGACCGACATAAAGCGTCGAGGTCAGCCCGAACCGCGCCGCGATCCATCCGGCGGACAGATTCGTGATCACGCCCGCGATCTCATAAAGGACAAAAAGATAGGCCAGTTGCACGGGCGAAAAGCCAAGGCTGTTGAAATGCAACAGCACCAGCATCCGCAACGCCCCGTCCGTCAGCATGAAGGCCCAATAGGCCGCCGTCACCGCCACATAGGCCGCAAAGCCCGCAGGCCTGCTCACAGGGATGCGCCCACCATTTGCGCGACATCGACCAGCCGATGGGCGTAACCCCATTCGTTGTCATACCAGGCGTAAATCTTCACCTGCGTGCCGTTCACCACCATAGTGGAAAGCGCATCCACAATACTGGAACGGGGATCGTTGGTGTAGTCCGAAGACACCAGCGGGCGGGTTTCATAGCCGAGAATCCCATATAACGGACCCGCTGCCGCCGCCTCGAACAGGGCGTTGACCTCTTCGACGGTTGTGGCCCTCTCCACCTCGAACACGCAGTCGGTGAGCGAAGCGTTGAGCAGCGGGATGCGCACCGCGTGGCCGTTCAGCTTGCCGGTCAGTTCTGGATAGATCAGCGTGATGGCCGTGGCCGAGCCCGTGGTGGTCGGGATCATCGAGTTGAGCGCCGACCGCGCGCGCCGCCAATCCTTGGCCGGACGGTCCACAATGGTCTGCGTGTTGGTCACGTCATGGATCGTCGTGATCGAAACGTGCTTGATCCCCAACCCTTCGTGAATCACTTTAACAACGGGTGCTAAGCAATTGGTTGTACATGATGCTGCCGTGACAATCGGCTGCCCGGTATAGGCCGCATTGTTGACCCCGAACACGATATTGGCTGTGTCACCGTCCTTGACCGGGGCGGAGACGACAACCTTTTTCACCCCGGCGGCAAAGTAGGGCGCGAGCGCGGCTTCGGTCTTGAACACGCCAGTGCAGTCGATGACGACATCAACGCTATCCAGCGGCAATTCCTCGATCCGGCGCATGCCATGGGCGGGGATGCGGGTGCCGTCGATGGTGATACTGTCGGCATCGGCGGCGAACTCTGCAGGCCAGCGCCCATGCACGGTGTCGAATTCGAGCAGGTGGGCGTGCATCGCCGGATCACCCACCGCATCGTTGACAAAGGCGATGTCGCAGCCGCCCTCAAGCAGAGGGCGCAGCGCCAGCTTTCCGATGCGGCCAAGGCCGTTCAGGGCATATGTGGTCATGGGGCGTCTTTCGTGTGAAGCACTCTGCGGGCTATGACAGTCCTGCATGACAATTCCATGACAGCGCGCAAAAAGCTAGCGTGGGCGGCGCAGAACTCCGGCAACTGGCAGAACTTTACCTTCCACTTCAGCATCTTGCGCACCGTAGTTGAACCAGAACACTTCACCCCCGGTTTCCCGGCGACGTACAGAGTCCGGCATCTCATGTACCTCCAGATCAGGCGCGACGCTGCGCAGCACGCGCATATGGGCGGCATCGTCCAGCCAGCCCGCGACATAGCTCACATGGTCCGAACAGCGCAGCGCGACGGGTGCGCCGTCCTCTGTGCGCAGCAAAACCTCGCTGCCGCCCTCGACCTGTTCGAGATAACCGACCACCTGCCCGCCGCCGTCGACCGGCACCGGCATGTCGGGCCGCATGGACTGTACCCGCGCGACCGTCAAGTCACTGCCGGGCCATGCCGGAGGCAGCGGCGTGGGGATCGAGAAATGCGTGTCGCGTGCGCCGCTGCGGGGGCCCAGCACAACCTGACCTTCCGCCGCATCTAGGGCGCCCTTCAAATCGTCGGGCATATGCATCATCCCGGGCACCAGCACCAGTGCATAGCCGTCAAAGTCGCGCGCCGTTGGAGGCAGAATATCCACGGACAGACCTAACTTGCGGCACGCACGATACCAGTCAAAGACCAACCCGAAATAGCTGAGGCCTGCCCCGTGCGGCTGCACCGCCCACATCGCATCTGCACCATAGTCGAATATGATGGCGACCGGGGCCTGCGCAGGGGCGACGTCCGGGGCGTCGGCCAGCTCCGCCATCACGAGCGCGGCCTCGCCAAAGGCCTCCGCCTCGGCTGAGTCCGGGCGCAAAAGACCCGCATGCATCTGTTCCTGCGCGAACGGTGCCTGACGCCAGCGGAAATAACAGACCGCCTCGGCGCCATGGGCAAAGGCCTCCCAAGTCCAGAGGCGCACCATGCCCGGCAAGGGGGCGGGGTTGTAGGGCGCCCAGTTCACCGGGCCGGGTTGTTGTTCCATCACCCACCAACGCCCGTCCTTGCCGACAGCGCGGTAGAGGTCATGGTGGAAGGCCTGAAAATCCGGGTCGCCCTGCTGCGCGTAGGCACGCTTGTGCGCATCCGACCCGCCCGAGCGGTCCTCGAGAAAGCCCAGTGGGTAGCTGTCCCAGGACGCGATATCGAGATCGGCGCCGACCTTGAAGTGATCGAAATCCGTGATCCGCCCCATGTAGTTGTGGGCAATCGGCGCCTCGGAATGCGCGCGAATGATGTCGACCTGCGCGCGGTTGAAGGCCACCACCTGATCGGAAGAAAACCGGCGGAAGGCGTGAGCATGGGCCGGGTTCACTTCGGTCACGGTGAGGTTGGGCAGGCCGATCTGGTCGAAATCATCATAGTCCATCGACCAGAAGACGTTGCCCCATGCCGCATTCAGCGCATCGATATCGCCGTCATTGCCGCGATAGGATTCCGGCGCGGGAAACTGTGTGCGCAGCCAGTCGCGAAAGGCACGGGTGGCGCAGTCTGAATAGCTGAGAGTGGTGTCGTGGCAGCTATATTCATTGTCGGTCTGCCACGCGCCCACATCCGGGTTTGCGCCGTAGCGCTCGGCCATGCGGGTGACGATCCGGCAGCATTCGGACAGATACCCGGCGTGGGAAAAGCAGTAGTGGCGGCGCGAGCCATAGCCGCGCACGCGCCCCTCTGCATCGACGGGCAACATGTCAGGGTGCTTGGCCACAACCCAGGCCGGTGGCGTGGCGGTGGGTGTGCCCAGAACAACCGTGAGGCCTGCCGCGCCCAAAGTCTCGATCGCCCGGTCCAACCAGTCAAAGTCATATTCTCCCTCGACCGGCTCCATCCGTTTCCACGCGAATTCACCGATGCGCACCCATGTGAGGCCAAGGGCAGCCATGCGGGCGGCATCCTCGGCCCATTGCGCCTCGGGCCAGTGTTCGGGGTAGTAACAGACGCCAAGTGTGCGTTTCATAGGATCACCTGATGTTCGCGTTGGCCTTTGACGCCTGCATCAACGGCAAAGGTCATGCCGCCTTGCGCTTCGTCCGTGCCATCAGCGGCGGAGGTGGCAAACAGGGTTGTGCCCTCGGGGCCACCAAAGGCCGGGCATGTGGTTTGCGCGGCGGGGGTCTCAACGTGGCGCAGATATGTGCCGTCGGGCGCGTAGCAGGCCATGCGGCTGGCGCCCCATTGCGCGTTCCAGAGGTTGCCAAGACTGTCCACAACCGCGCCATCAGGGTTCAACCCATCCTCGCGCAGGTCCAGAAAAACCTGCGGTTCGGCCGATGGCCATCCGTCAGTATCCAGCGCAACCTTCTGGATTTGCTTGGAAAAAGTATCGCAGAAATAGGCCACCTGCCC
Source organism: uncultured Tateyamaria sp. (assembly GCF_947503045.1). Taxonomy (GTDB): domain Bacteria; phylum Pseudomonadota; class Alphaproteobacteria; order Rhodobacterales; family Rhodobacteraceae; genus Tateyamaria. The sequence goes on along the minus strand of NZ_CANNCF010000001.1, from coordinate 983,224 downwards.
GTCCGGTGCAAAACAGATCGCGTTGGAGATGGTGATACGATCAAAGAGCTGGCGCAGCTCGCCCCGGTAATAGCGATAGATGGACCCGGCATAGGCCTCGGCCTTGATCCCCATCGTTCCGATCCAGAAACCGCCCTGCAGGTCGGCGCGCCCGTCATTTGAGCGGGTGACCGGGTTGTCGGCCTCAAGCGGTGTCACCAGTTCGCGCGCGCCGGTCGGGATGTCAAAGCGCCACAGGCCCGTGGCCGAGGCCATCAGCAGGGTGTTTTCATCCACCCAGCCCGCAGCCGAGACATGGTCATCAAAGGTCCAGCTTTGGCGGTTTTCGCCCTTGGCATGCAGGGTCTTGTTCAGAATATCGAACCAGAACAGTTCGTTCCGGATCGGATGCCAGAGCGGCCCCTCGCCGAGGGCGCAGGCACGGTCGTCAAAGACCTCCATCACGCGCCTGCGTCGTAGGCCGCAACCATATCCGCCGCCCGCGCCGCGACATCCGCCACGGACATGCCCGGTTTGTAAAGCGCGGAGCCGATGCCGAACCCGGTGATCCCGGCGGCAAACCAGTCGGCGAAATTCGCCGGACCCACGCCGCCCACGGCATAGGCCTTGGTCCCTTTGGGCAGCACCGCACCGATGGCCTTGAGCCCCTCGACCCCGAGCAGCGAGGCCGGAAACAGTTTCAGCCCGTCGGCCCCCGCCTGAAGTGCTGCAAAGCATTCGGTGGGCGTCATCACACCGGGAAAGGACATCATGCCCGCCTGTTTGGTCGCCACGATAATGGTCGCGTTCGCATCCGGAGACACCACCATATGCGCGCCCATCTTGTGCAGCTTTTCCACGTCGCGCACGTCGAGCACGGTCCCTGCCCCGATCATCGCATGGGAACCATGGGCCAGCAGCATTTTCGAAATGCTGTCAAAGGGTTGCGGAGAGTTCAGCGGCACTTCGATCCGGGTGATACCTGCGTCGACCAATGCATCCGCGACGGCTTCGGCCTCGTCTGGCGCGATGCCGCGCAGAATGGCGATGATTTCCCGGCTCATGCGGCTTCTCCATAGATTTGGGACCATGCGGCGGTGAGGCCTGCGAGGGTCATGTCTTCGACGCCTGCGCTGTGGCAGGGAACGGATTGCAGGGCAAGGGCCTCTGCATAGGCGCGGCTGAGGCTTTCGGCGCCGATCAGCGCAACCTGTTGGCCCAGCCAATAGGGGCGCATGGCGGCCAGTTCGGCACCGATCAACAGACCCGACAGGCGCGCGCGGGCGGCATCGGGGTTGAGCCCGGCCAGCAACCCTTCGGCGCGCAGCGAAAACAGGGCGGCGGCCAGCCCTTCAGGTTTGGAGATCGCCTGATCGATCCCGGCGGCAAAACTGTCCGCGTCCCAGCCCGCGCCCATCGAGTGGCGCAGCACCGATTGGGTGGACAGAAGGGCAAACATCTCGCCTGTCATCGCGGTGCGGAAGCTCACGATTTCACCCGCACTCACATGGACCCACTTGGTATGAGTGCCGGGCAGGCAGATCACGCCGTCAAAGCCCGGATGGGTGGCCAGATATCCTGCGATCTGGGTTTCCTCGCCGCGCATCACATCTGCGGGGTGGTCCTGTTTGACACCGGGCAGGATGCGCACATCCATACCGGGCACTGCGACAGCCTCGGCCGCGCCGGGGGGCGCGCAGGGGGTTGTAGATAAGGTGCCTCAATCCAGCCCTGACGCGAGCCGACCATGCCGCAGGCCAGTACCGGGGCGGGCAGCGCGTCACCCACAAGGGCGCGCAAGGCCGGTTCAAACCCGTCGCGCGCCAGTGTGCCCATGCCCGCATCGGACTGGCGTCGTTCAAGGATGTGGCCATCGCCGCGCATCAGCCACGCGCGCAATTGCGACGTGCCCCAATCCACTGCGATCCACGTCCCTTTTGCCATCAGCCCGTCACCGCCACGCCACCGTCCACGACAACCGCCTGCCCTGTCATCATCCGGCTCGCATCCGAGGCCATGAACAGCACAGCCCCCACGATGTCGCGCGGTTCAAGATGTTCCTTGAGGCACTGGCGGTCCATATGTGCGGCCAATCCGTCGGGCGTCGCCCACTGATCCAGCTGCTTTTGCGTCAGCACCCAACCGGGCGCCAGCGCGTTCACGCGGATCTTGTCGGGGCCGAACTCGCGCGCGAGGCTGCGGGTCATGCCGTTGATCGCCGAATTGGCGCTGGTGTAAAGCGGATAGCCCGCATTCCCCATCATGTAGCTGATCGAGGAAAAGTTGATGATCGACCCGCCGCCAGCCGCCTGCATGCGGGGCATGACCGCCTGACAGGCAAAGAAATAGGCCTTGAGGTTGATCGCGATCATCCAGTCGAAAAAGTCACTGTCGACCTCTGCCGTGCTGTGGCGCTTGTCGTTGGCGGCGTTGTTGACCAGCGTCGTGACGGCGCCATGGGCCGCACTGGCCTGTTCGATACAGGCCTTGAGCGCGGCATCGTCGGTGATGTCGCAGGGCATGAACAGCGGGCGGGTGCCGTACTTGGCCTCCATCTCGTCACAGAATGCGGTCGCGTCCGAGCGCTGGACAAAGGCCACCTTGGCGCCCTGTTCCAGAAACCCTTCGGTGAGGGACGCGCCGATGCCAGAACCGCCGCCGGTGATGAACACCGAAGCGCCGTTCAGGTCGTGGAATGTCACTGTCTCTTTCATCTCAAACTCTCTTTCGTGCGGGTCAGGCCAGATCGCCTTTGATCACCCACATCCGTTCGGGGAAACTCCACGGCAGAGTAAGCCCATGATACATCAGGTAGGCCCCGCTCACCACCAGCGGGCCGGATTTCAGCGCATTTGCACCGCGCGACAACACGCCGACATCGTCGCGATTGATCAGCTCGATCCGGTACTTTGCGTCCGGCGTCAGCCGGGTCAGGCGCAGGGGGCGCGGCGCGATCTGGTCCGAGGTGGCGGCCTTGCCGGCAAAGACGACAAATTGCCCACCGCCCTCTTCCAGATGCTGTTCCGCGATCACCGCCGGGTCGGCACTGTCCAGACGCAGGATATCGGCGCCATACATCCAGTCGCGGTTGGCCTTCCACCAGTTGGTGACCTCGCGCAGAACCTTGGCCTCTTCCTCGGTCAACTCACGCGGGTCCATCTCGAACCCCATATGGCGTTGGGCGGCGACCCAGGCGCGGAACCGGATGTCGAGCGTGCGCCCCGAAGTGTGACAGGTGCGCGGGCCCACATGGCTGCCAGTGACGGCCATGGGCAAAAAGATCGACGCGTTGTGCTGGATGCGCAGCCTTTCGACCGCGTCATTTGAGTCTGACAGCCAGACCCGCTGGGTGCGCTCCATGATACCAAAGTCGATGCGGCCGCCCCCGGACGCGCAGCTTTCAATCTCCACATGCGGAAACTCGCGGCGCAACCGATCCAGCAGCGCATAAGACCCCCGCGTCTGGGCCGCATCAGGCATGGGCAGCACGCGGTTGTGGTCCCATTTGATATATTCGATGTCGTGGCGGGACAGGATGTCGCCGATCCGCGCAAAGAGAAAGGACTGCACAGCAGGCAGCGCCATATTGAGCGCCATCTGCTGGCGGCCCATGATCTGATCCTCGCTCCCCAGCGCCCAGTCGGGATGGGCACGGAAGATGTCCGAATTCGGGTTGATCATCTCGGGCTCGAACCAGATGCCAAAGGTCATACCGCAGCCTTTGACGTGGTCGATCAACGGCGTGAGACCGTCGGGATACTTGCGCGGATCGACCTCCCAATCGGACAGGGCCTGCGTGTCGTCATCGCGATTGCCGAACCAGCCATCATCCAGCACGAACCGCTCGGCCCCGAGGGCGGCGGCGCGGTCAGCGATGTCCTTGAGCTCGTCGAGATTGTGGTTGAAATAGACCGCTTCCCAGCAGTTGTAATGCACCGGGCGCGACGCCTCGGGGCGGGGAAATGTCACCACCCGGTCGCGCAGGTGGCGCTGGAACGCGACTGCGCAGCCATTCAGACCATCGTCGGAAAACACGGCATAAAGCTTGCCGGTCGAAAAGTGCTTTTGCGCCTGCCCTTCCATCCTTGCGGCATGGCCGAACTGGATCTGGCGGCGGCCATCGGGCAGCTCTTCGGCGACCATCCGGTGCCCGCCGGACCAACCATAGTGAAAGGCATAGGCCTGCCCGGTCGCGTTCGAGGCCCCGCGCACCGGCACGATCAGGCCGGGGAAATGTTCGTGCCCCGTGCGCCCCGTGCGGTTCTCGCGGTAGCGGATGCCCGGTGACCACGGCGTGCGGTTCATCTGGAATTCGCCACACCAGCGCCCGGCGAAATCGATCATCTCGTCGCTCAGTTGCGGCGCTGGAAACACCGGCGCGCTTAACCAGTGCAGGTGCATGGGCTGGTCTGCCTCGACCTCGGCGCTGGCCTCGATGATGTGGGTGGTGGGATCAATGGCAAAACGGGCGCGATAGGTCAGCACGCGGGTCTGATCCATATAGGTCAGGATCAACACGTTCTCGCCCAGATCGGCGCGCTCCAGACAGAACTTGGGCAGGAACGGCGTGCCGTCCCCGTTGCGGATGATCAGCCCCGGTTGGCCGGGAAAGGACCGCGTGGATTCCGGGCAGATGCTCAGCTCCGGGTTCAGATCCAGCATGCCGCCGGTCACATCGAGGGTATAGGCTTCGTATAGCGTGGCCAGATCTTCGGTCTCCGGCAGGCTGGGTCCCCAATAGACGACCTCAGCCAGCCGACCCCGGTCAGAGCCGAGAACCAAAGTCTGGCGTCCGTCATCCAGACGCCAGCATGCGCTCACTTCACGGCTCCCATCGTCAGGCCGGAAATAAAGTGGCGCTGCATCAGGAAGAAGCACGCCACAGGTGGGATCGCTGCCAGCAGCGAGGCTGCAGACACCAGATGCCAGTTGTTCACGAACTGACCGTTGAGCGCACGCACACCGGCCGTGATCGGTTTTGCGGACTCGCCCTGGGTCAGCACGTTGGCCCAGAAAAAGTCGTTCCACACAAAGGTAAAGATCAGCACCGCGAGCGCTGCAATCGCAGGGCGCACGAGGGGCAGGATCACGTACCAGAAGATCTTCCACTCCGCGATGCCTTCGATCCGCGCGGATTCGATCAGATCAAAGGGCAAGGCCTTGATAAAGTTCCGCATAAACAGCGTGCAGAACCCGGTCTGGAAGGCCGCGTGGAACAGGAACTGACCCGCGATGGTGTCATAAAGCCCGGTTTGGACCGACATGTCGCGCACCGGCACCATGAGGATCTGGAACGGAATGAAGTTGCCCGCCACGAACAGGAAAAACAGCGGCAAAGCGACCCGGAACTTGTAGATCGCCAGCGCGTAGCCTGCGAGGCAGGCAAGGGCGACCGAGATCATCACGGTGGGCACGGTGATCAGCACCGAGTTCCACATGTATTGTGCCGCCGCTGACTGGGTGAAAACCGCAGAGTAGTTTTCGATCAGCGCAAATTCGGACGGCCAGCCAAAGACGTTGCCCGAGTTGATGTCGGCCGCCGACCTGATCGAGGTCAGGAAAATGGCCAGCAGCGGCAGCAGCCACAGGATCAGGGCCACAGGCAGGAAGGCCTGATAGGAATAGCGGACGGTGGCGGTGGATTTTTCTACTGGACGCGGAAACATCAGCGGCCCCCCTTTTCGTCTTGGTACATCTGCCACAGGAAATAGCTGATGAAGATCAACATGATACCGAACAGCACGGTGGCCACGGACGAACCGTACCCATACCGTTCGCCATATTCGGAAATCGCGACTTCGTACATGTAATGCGACAGCACGTTGGTCGAGCCGAACGGCCCGCCCTGCGTCATGATCGCAATCATATCGAACGATCGCAGCGCCCCGATCACCGTCACAACGATGGCGATGAAGGTCGCGGGCTTGAGTTGTGGGACAACCACGTACCACAGCATTTTCCAGCCCTTGGCCCCATCAAGGCGCGCGGCCTCGATCTGGTCAGCGGCGACGTTGTTGAGGCCTGTGAGATACAGGATCATGCAATAGGCGATCTGCGGCCAGAGACCGGCGGCAATGATGCCATAGGTCGCCCATTCCGGGCTCGACAGAATGTCAGGCGCGGGGCGCGAACAGGTGAAGGTCACATTGCCCAGAATGTTGGTGGTTTCCTCGCAGAACACCGCCTTCCACAACGTGCCGACCACCCCGAAATCCGGGTTGTAGAACCAGCCAAAGATCAGGCCCACAACGACCTGTGAGATCACGAAGGGGAAGAAGAACATCGACTTGTAAAACCGCATCCCCGGAACCGTCTGGTTCAGGAACAGCGCGATGAACAGGCCCAGCGGCACCGCCAGCATGAACAGGATCAGCCAGGCCAGGTTGTTGCGCAGCGAGGTCCAGAAGTTCGGATCATCCCAGAGCTTGGCGTAGTTCTGAAAGCCGACCCAAGTGGCGGTGCTTTCGCCATCTGCCGAATACAGCCCGTTCCATTCATAAAGGCTGAGCCAGAGGCTCTGGAAAATGGGGATCACCACGTAGATGGCGAAAAAGATCAGCGCGGGGATCAGGAATATCCACGGCGCGATGGCCAGCTTGTTGCGCTTGACCCAACTGGGTCGGGCAGAGGCAGTGGTATCGGGGACAGCGGCGTGGGTCATGACGGACTCCTGATATGATATCGGGCCTGATCGGCGTCGGGGTCGCAGGATATGGGGCGACAAACCAACCCTTTGAAAACGCTAAAACATAGCACTTACAACGTGTTGATAGGCAAAAGGTGGGGCGGGCAACGTGGCCCGCCCCATGTCGTACTTACTTGTAGACTTCGGCCTGAACCGTATCCAGACGCTCAAGGATCGCGTCGACCTTGGAGGGGTCCAGCATGAATTCCTGGAAGCCTTCCATGCCTGCCTTGGCCATTTCGGCCGGGGCGTCGCGGTCAAAGAACTGCGCCAGACCAGACGCGCCGTTCAGCAGGGCAAAGCCTTCCTGAATGAACTTGTCGTCCGAAATGTCCGCCTTGGAGTTGATGGGCAGCTGACCAATGGTCTTGTTCCACTGGGTCTGCACGTCAGGGCGCGCAACGAAGGCCAGGAATTTCTTGGCATCTTCGACGTTCTTGGCGTTTGTGGGGATAAAGAACGCGTCTGCAGGCGCTTCTTCGGCACCGGGGATGGACGCATCAATTGTCGGGAACGGCATGAAGTCGATCTGCTCTTCGGTCAGACCGGCGTTCTTGTAGCCATCGACCGAGAAGTTGCCCATGACATACATCGCCGCATCGCCATTGGCGAAAGGTGCGATGGCGTCCTGCCAGCTCATCGAGGCGTGGTTGTCGACAAAGCCACACTCGTTGATCAGCGTTTCCCAGTTGGAGAATGTGGCCCGGATGCGCGGATCGGTGTACTTGATCTCGCCCGCGGTCAGTGCGTTGTGCACGTCATAACCGTTGGTGCGCAGGTTCAAGTAGTCAAACACGCCAGCCGCGGTCCACAGGAACTTGGTGCCGATGGTGAAGGGTGTGACGCCGTTCTCTTTCATCTTGCCACAGGCCGCCAGCAGCTCGTCCCATGTCTGGGGCTCTTCCAGCTCCAGCAGGTCAAAGATGTCTTTGCGGTAGTAGATGCCCCACTGGTAGTAGCTGTAAGGCACACCCCAGATTTTGCCATCGCGGCTCATCGTGGGTTTGATCGCGGCCAGATCGTCGTTGAAGCCGTTTTCTTCCCAGACATCGTCGACAGGCTGGAACAGTCCAGCGTCAACAAAGGGGGCCATGCGGTTGCCGGGGTACCAGCTTGTCACGTCAGGCGCTTCGGCCGTCAGAAAGTTCCGAATCGCCGTTTTGTGGGCTTCGCGGTCGTTGATGTTGACGATCACGTTGATGTCGGGGTTTTCCTTTTGGAAAAGTGCCACAGCATCATCAAAGCCCTTTTTGGGGCCCGGGTTGAGGTCGTCAAAGTTGATGACCAGATCGCGCGCGAACGCACTGCCAGCCATAGCCGACAGGGCAATTGCCGCCACGGCGGTTTTCATATTCAGGAACATGGTTTCCTCCCTTAGTTCCGTTTCTCCCGTTTTCGGACCATGTCTCATCGGCCCGGAAACGGAAAGTCAGATTTCTTTTGACTTACAGTCTCGTCTCATAGAAGTTCCACATAGTGAAACTGCATTCCAACTATCGGAACTATGCGGTGACATGTTCGGCAGGTCAACAGATTCCTGTCGGGCGGTTTGGGAGGACCAATCAGATGAACACCGCAGCCCCAAGATCCGGGGACGGCACCATTGGCAAGGCGCTCGAAGTGCTGGACCTGGTTGCGCAGGCCGAACGGCCCGTGCGGTTTTCCGAGTTGTTGACCCTGTCCCCTCACCCCAAGGCAACGCTGTATCGGCTGGTGCAGACGCTGACCAATCTGGGCATGCTGCGCTATGATGTGGATCGCCAGACCTATGCGCCAGGCCTGCGCCTTGTCAGCCTTGCGCATGCGGCGTGGCGGCAAAGCTCCCTTGCGCCCATCGCGCGGCCTCATATTGATAGGCTCAGCGAAACGCTGGGGGAAACCGTGCACCTGGCGCAACTGGACGGGGGGCAGGTTCTGTATGTGGACAAACGCAACGCCGCCGACCCGATCGAGATGTTTTCTCAGGCCGGCAAGGTTGGCCCCGGCTATTGCACGGGTGTCGGCAAGGCCATGATCGCCTTTCTGGGCGATGACGCCCGCGAAATGGCCCTGTCTCAGCAAGCCTGGTTTGCCCATACCGCCAACACCCACACCGACCGCGACAGCCTGTCAGCCGAACTCGAAGTGATTCGCGCCGAGGGTGTCGCCTATGACCGCGAAGAGCATGAGCCCGGCATTATCTGCGTTGCGGCCCCGATCCTGTCCGAAACAGGCCGCGCCATTGGCGCGCTCAGCGTCACCACATCTACTGCGCGCAAATCCCTGGCCGATCTGACCAGACTTGCACCGCATCTGAAATCAACCGCGCGAGAGATCGCGCAGGCCACCGCCAACTGGCAGTTCCCAAGCCAATAACCATTCCTGAACTCGAAGGGGGAGACCAATGACCGGAGTGACACTTCACAAAGCGATCAAACGATACGGGGCCACACAGGTTATCCACGGTGTGGACCTGACCATTGATGATGGCGAATTCTGTGTCTTTGTCGGCCCCTCGGGCTGTGGCAAGTCCACGCTGCTGCGCATGATTGCGGGGCTGGAAGAAACGTCAGACGGCCAGATCAACATCGGCACCCGCGATGTGACCCACATGGACCCCGCAGCGCGCGGCGTGGCGATGGTGTTCCAGACCTACGCGCTTTATCCGCACATGACGGTCAAGGAAAACATGGGGTTTGGACTGAAAATGAACGGGGTCGACAAGGCCGAGATTGACCGCAAGGTCGATGGGGCCTCCAAGATCCTCAAGCTCGACGAGTATCTGGACCGCAAACCTGCTGCCCTGTCGGGTGGTCAGCGTCAGCGGGTCGCCATTGGCCGCTCGATTGTGCGCGGGCCCGAAGTGTTCCTGTTTGACGAGCCGCTGTCCAACCTCGACGCCGAACTGCGCGTCGACATGCGGGTCGAAATCGCCCGTCTGCACAAGGAACTGGGCACCACGATGATCTACGTGACACACGATCAGGTCGAGGCCATGACGCTGGCCGACAAGATCGTGGTGCTGCGCGCAGGCTATATCGAACAGGTCGGCAGCCCGATGCATCTCTATCAGGACCCCGACAACAAGTTCGTGGCCGGGTTCATCGGCTCTCCGGCGATGAACTTTGTGAATGGTGTGGCCGAAAAGGGTGCTGTGCGCGTCCCTGCCCTGTCCGACACGGTGGTGCCCACATCCGTCGCCCTGCCCGCCGAAGGCAGCGACGTGATTGTCGGCGTGCGCCCGCAGGACATGGAACTGACCGCCGGCGCCTCGGCCATCACCCTCGACATCCGCGAGCGGTTGGGTGGCGTGGCCTATGACTACCTCAACACGCCGACAGGCGAGCGACTGGTTGTCGAAAGCCGCGGCGATCTGGCGATGGAAGAAGGCACTGAGGTCACCGTGACCTTTGATCAGGAACGCACCATGTTCTTTGATGCCAAAAGCGAGGCGCGCCTGCGCTAAACCTCGCCACATATCACGCACCACAAGCCGCCCGCGCGTCCGCCCGGGCGGTTTTTTTGTGTTCAGCGGCACTGTGGATATGTGGATTGCCGTTCTGGGGTTTATTTTGGAATTTTATCGTTTTTGTGCAATTTTGTTCCCAAGTATGGTGAGTAAGGTGGAATTATTGTTAGTAATTTACAAAAAGAGGCGTGCTTTTCTATTTAGAATGAACGCTTTCTGAACGTAGAGTTATCCACAGAATAAGCTGACGCGTGACCTGAAAGATCACGCGCAACCATCTGAAATGTTAATGAAATCAGCCCTGCTGGCGCAGGTACTCCATAATCGCGGGCCGGACGTTCATTTCGCCTCTGTGGCGCGCATCCGCGATCACTTTGCGCACCTCTTCCAGATTAGACCGGCGCAGCAAGGACTTGACCGGCCCGATTGAGGCGGGGCGCATCGACAGATTGCGCAACCCGATGGCGGCAAGACACAATGCCTCGACCGGGCGTCCTGCATCCTCACCGCAGAAGGACAACGGCGTTTTGGTGACTTCACAGCGCTCCACAATCCGCTCGATAAAGCTGAGGAACGAGACGTTGAGCGTGTCATAGCGCCGCCGCACCCGCTCATTCTCTCGGTCCGCGGCAAAGAAGAACTGTTTGAGGTCGTTGCCCCCGATCGACAGGAAACCAACTTCTTCAAAGAACTTTTGTGGCGCAAAGGCGAGGCTGGGCGTTTCGAGCATCGCGCCCACTTCGATGTCCTCGGGCAGCACGTGGCCCAGGGACCGCTCGCGTTCGATGGCCTTGTCCATCTGCGCGCAGGCGAGGGTGTATTCCTCGAACTGCGCGACAAAGGGAAACATCACCGTCAAGGGTCGCCCTGCCGCAGCGCGCAACAGCGCCTGCAACTGCATTTGCATCACGCCGGGTTTATCGAGTCCGACCCGGATCGCGCGCCAACCGAGCGCCGGGTTCGGCTCATCATTGGGTTTCATATAGGGCAGCACCTTGTCCGACCCGATGTCGAGTGTGCGGAACACCACCTTCTTGCCCTGCGCCGCATCCAGCACGCGGGCATAAAGCGCCGAGAGTTCCGATCGTTTCGGCATCTGGTTGCGGATCAGGAACTGCAATTCGGTGCGAAACAGCCCGACCCCTTCCGCGCCGGATCCCTCAAGCGAGGGCAGATCGGCCATCAGACCCGCATTCATCGTCAGCGAAATCACCTCGCCGCACAGGGTCTGGGCCGGTTTGTCGCGGATCGAGACATAGCGCTCGGCGGCGGCCGCCTGCATCGCCATCTTGTCGCGAAAGGCACTGACCACAGAGTCATCGGGGCGCAGATGCACGATGCCCTGCTCGCCATCCACCAGAACATGATCACCGTTCAGCGCCTCGAGCGTGGACCGGTCCGCATGGACGATCAGCGGAATGGCCAGCGCACGCGCCACGATGGCGGCATGAGAGCCGACTGAGCCTGCCTCAAGCACGATCCCCTTGAGGCTGCGCCCATAATCAAGCAACTCGGCAGGGCCAATGTTGCGGGCCACAAGGATCGGATCATCCGGCATCTCGGCGCCCGTGTCCTTGCCCTGCCCGGTCAGAATACGCAGCAGGCGGTTGGACAGGTCGTCCAGATCGCTGAGCCGTTCGCGCAGGTAGTTGTCACTCGCCTGCCCCATCCGGGCGCGGGCCAGCGATTGTTCCTTTTCCACCGCGGCTTCGGCGCTCAACCCGTTGGAGATGTCCTCTTCCATCCGGCGCATCCAGCCCTTGGAATTGGCGAACATCCGGTAAGCCTCGAGCACCTCGGCCTGGTCCTTGTCGACACTGGCCAGCGCCAGCATCTTGTCTACACCCACGCGCAATTCCTCGACCGCCTCCTTCAGGCGTTCCAATTCGCGATGGGGGTCGTCGGCAATCGGGTTGGTGACGACAACGCGCGGTTCGTGCAGCCAGATATGGCCCTCGGCGACTCCTTCCTGCGCAACTGTGCCGCGCAGCATCACGGGCTGGCTGTGGCGCTTGCCCATGCCCCCGGCCTCGCCGACGAACGCGCCAAGCTCGGTCATTTCGGCCAAGACCATCGCGACCACTTCGAGCGCATACACCTCGTCGGCGGAAAACTCGCGCGCCTCTTTGGATTGCACAACCAGCACGCCCAGCGCCTCGCCCAGACGCTGTACAGGCACACCAAGAAAGCTGGAAAACACTTCTTCGCCGGTTTCGGGCATAAAGCGAAAACCGCGCGCCTTGGGGGCATTTGCGGTGTTCACCACCTGGCGGCGGCGCGCCACGCGGCCCACAAGCCCCTCGCCCAGACGCATGCGGGTGCGGTGCACCGATTCAGGGTTCAGCCCTTCGGTGGCGCAAAGCTCGAGCGTGTCCTCGTCGCGAAACAGGTAGATCGAACAGACCTCGGTGCCGATGCTGTCCGCGATCAGATGGGTGATCTTGTCCAGCCGCGCCTGCCCGGCATCATCCCCGGCCATCGCGTCACGTAACCGCCCCAAAAGCTTGCGGCTTTCTGTTTCCACCCGTTCGGCCATTGGCCCCCGCCCCTCAATCTCGTGCAATCACAGATTAGATCACAGCCCCGGCAAAAGCGAAACGGCAAAGCGCCGTGTGATCCGGCGAATTTCCACTTATGGTAGAAATTCGGGCCGACGCGCGCGAAACGCGGCCGTATGCGTCACCAATCAGGCGGCCTTGTGCAACTCGAATGCGTCATGCAGCGCCTGCACCGCAAGTTCCATGTACTTACGGTCGATCAGCACGGAAATCTTGATCTCTGAGGTGGTGATCACCTTGATGTTGATCCCCTCGGCGCTCAGGCATTCAAACATCTTGGCCGCAACACCTGTGTGGCTGCGCATGCCGATGCCGACCACGCTGACCTTGGCCACTTCGGTGTCGGCAATCAGCTCGTGAAAGTTGATCACGCCCGCACTCTGGGCCTCGTCCATGGCCTTTTGCGCACGTTTGACCTGATCAGTGGGACAGGAAAAGGTCATGTCGGTGCGCCCTTCCTCACTGATGTTTTGAACAATCATATCGACATTGACGCCGCCCTCGCTGAGCGCGGTAAAGATGGCCGCCGCGATGCCCGGGCGGTCCGCCACGCTCACCAGCGTCATCTTGGCCTCATCCCGGCTATAAGCCACACCGGCCACAACATTGCTTTCCATGATGTCCTCCTCGTCGCAGACCAGCGTACCGGCCTCGTCCGATTGTTCCTCAAAACTGCTCAAGACCCGCAGGCGCACCTTATAGCGCATCGCCAGTTCGACCGAGCGGGTTTGCAGCACCTTGGCCCCGAGCGAGGCCAGTTCCAGCATTTCCTCAAAGGCGATCCGATCGAGCTTGCGCGCCTTGGCGGTGATGCGCGGATCGGTGGTATAGACCCCATCCACATCCGTATAGATATCACAGCGCTCGGCCTCAAAGGCGGCGGCAAAGGCAACAGCGGTCGTGTCCGACCCGCCCCGGCCCAGCGTGGTGATGCGTCCCTCGGGGCTGACGCCCTGAAAGCCTGCAACCACAGCCACGCGCATACCTTCCGCAAACTTGGCATTGATATTGTCGGCCGGGATCTCTTCGATCCGGGCGCTGGAATGGGCCGATGTGGTGCGCACCGGCACCTGCCAGCCCTGCCAGCTGCGCGCGGGCACATCCATTTCCTGCAAAGTCAGCGCCATCAGCCCGGCGGTTACGTTCTCGCCGCTGGACACAACCGCATCATATTCGCGCGCATCAAACAGCGGCGAGGTCTCGTTGACCCACCCGACCAGTTCGTTGGTCTTGCCGGACATGGCAGACACAATGACGATCACATCATACCCCTTGGCCACCTCGACGCCCACTCGCTTGGCGGCGCGGCGGATGCGGTCCAGAGTGGCCACAGAGGTGCCACCGAATTTCATCACCAGTACAGGCATGGATTGGCCTCGGAAAATTACTCCGCTCGGGCCTTATCGCCCCCCTTCGCCAGTTGCAAGGCAACGCACGCCAAAGGGGTCCTTCTCTGTTTTCAAAAATCCCGGGGGAGGCGCGTGAGCGACGGGGGCAGAGCCCCCCAAAAAATGGCGTCGCGCAAGCGGCCATAGGATCGCGGCTCAGTACGGGTGCGCGCGGCCGTCCCATGTCTCGAAACACCCCGTTGTCTCATGGCTCAAGGCATCAAAGCGCTGCACCAGCCCGGTCACAGACTCCTCCACCGTGATCGCCGCCGAAGACCCACCCAAATCCGTCTGCACCCAGCCCGGATGATAGATCCCCACGGCCACTTCGCCCGCCAGATCGCTGGCCAGATTGCGGCCCAGGTTCAGCACCGCCGCTTTTGAGGCGCGGTAGATATAGCTGCCGCCGGGCGCATTGGTGTGCGAGGCCATTTGCGAGGAAATGACCGCGATCTTGGGACGCGCGGCCAGACGCAGGTTGGGCAGCAACGCCTGAATGGTCAGGAACACGCCCGTGACATTGGCCGCAAAACTCTGTGACCACAAATCGGCGGCATAGCCGGTCTCAAGCGCCGCGCCCTTGTCCAGATAGACGCCCGCATTGCACACCAGCAGATCAATCGGCACGCCCGCCAGACGCTCGGCCAGAGCGCTGTGATCACTGGGCTGGGTCACGTCCAGCGTCACATCCGCCCCGGCAGACCGGCCCGTGCCGACCACGCTGTGACCTGCACCGCTGTAATGCGCCGACAGGCCCGCGCCGATGCCACGGGTCGCTCCGGTAATCACGATATTCATAAGGTCAGTTCACTTTGCGCGTTGGAATAAAGGGCAACGGGGCCACGGGCACGCCATCTTCGATCAGGGCCTTGGCTTCCTTGGCGTTGGCCTCACCCCAGATCGGTTTGTCCGGCACGTCGCCCAGATGCATGTCGCGGGCTTGCCGCGCAAAGTCATTGCCGACGTAAGCGGCGTTCTTTTCCACCTCGGCGCGCATCTTTGACAGAGCCGCTTCGACCTCGGATGGGGTCGCATCAGGCGCTTCAGGCTGATCCGTACCGACTCTGGCGGCCACGGCTTTCGATGTGCTGACACGGGGTGTCATGACGGCCTTTTCCACTGCGGTCGACCCGCACGTCATGCAGGCCAGATGCCCGGACGCGGCCAGACTGTCATAGGCCGACGCACTGGCAAACCAGCTGTCAAAGGCGTGTCCGTCGCCGCATTTCAAAGTGTACTTGATCATGTCGCTCTCAACATAATCCCACCGGGTAAAACCGCAATGGGCGCCCGCAGGTTCAGTAGATCGCGCGCGGGTCAAAATCGCGCAGGATGCGGGCCAATTCCGGCTCATCTACAAGGCTTGCCGCCTTTTTGCGGCCGACCCATTTGCGGGTCCGCTGTCCGGCTTCGGGAAAGTCGCGCGCCAGCGATTTGACCTTGAGCCCATAGACCATCGCCACGCAGGGCAGGTCATGTTCGACCTCGTCGAGAATTTTGCTGTAGGAAAACAGACCCAAAGGACGCGGATCGGCGATGCCTTTGACCCCCGCCTCTTCCCAGGCTTCGATGGCCGCACTTTCGGTCGGCGTCTTGCCGTCCATAGGCCAACCCTTGGGGATGATCCAGCGGCCAGACCCACGGGATGTTACCAGCAAGACCTGAATCTTGTCGTTCTTCACACGATAGCAGAGTGCTGCAAACTGCGTGCGCACATCTTTCTTATCGGCCTGTCCAAAGGACAAGGGAAGCTGCTTGATCATGGGGGCCGTCACTGCCCAAATCTCCGTTTCTTTGCCTATAATATATGCGACCTCGACGAGAAATGCCAGATTTCTTTCCGATTCCAAAGACATATGCGATTCGGTGTTCAGATTTCGTTAACCACGCATGTCCACGATACGCGAAATTCGGCTTGAGCCCTCCCATGGCTTGGCCAATAGTGCCCCGGACATGAAAACGTACAACTGGATCAAAGGCTTGGCGCTGATGCTTGCGCTTGCCTGTCTGTCTGCGCAGGCAAATGCCGATCCGCTGCGCATATTTGCAGCCGCCAGCCTGCAGGGACCGCTCGACGCCATCGCCGAACACTATGACGTGAACAGCACGGTCAGCTATGGCGGCAGCGGCACGCTTGCACGTCAGGTCAGCCTTGGAGCGCCTGCGGATATTGTCATTTTGGCCAATAAAACATGGGCCGATTGGCTGTTGGACGAAGGACATACAGAGACCCCCGCCCGCCCCATCCTGTCCAACCGGCTTGTCCTGATCGCACCAAACGGGACGACCGCCTTTGATCAGATGGACGGCGCGACACTGCGCACGGCGCTAGGTGACGGGCGGCTGGCCATGGGGCAGCACCAATCCGTACCTGGGGGCATCTATGCCAAGGCGTGGCTGACCCATCTCGGCGCGTGGGAAAACCTGCGCCCGCATCTGGCCGAAACCGAAAACGTGCGCGCCGCCCTCGCCCTTGTGGCGCGCAAGGAAACACCGCTTGGCATTGTTTATGCCTCGGACGCGCAGGCCAGCGGGCAAGTCGGAGTGGTCTGGACGATCCCGGCAGAGCAGCATCCGCAAATCCTTTATCACGCGGTTGCGCTATCGCCGTCCGGGCAGGCCTTTCTTGATCATCTCACCCAGCACACCGCGCCATTCGTGGCTGCGGGCTTCGTGGCCCTGCCATGAGCCTTGATCCCTCAGGTTGGGACGCCCTGCGCCTGTCGCTGTTGGTCGGCGTGGTGGCCACCCTTCTGGCCCTGCCCCTTGCCACCTGGATCGCCTGGCTGCTGGCGCGGCGTGAGTTTTGGGGCAAATCCCTGCTCAACGCCGCCGTCCACCTGCCGCTGGTCCTGCCGCCTGTCGTCACCGGCTATCTGCTGCTGATCGCCTTTGGGCGCACCGGGCCTGCGGGGCGGTTCCTTGAACAGACCTTGGGCCTTGTGCTGGCCTTTCGCTGGACGGGCGCGGTTCTCGCAGCCATCGTCATGGGCTTTCCCCTCATGGTGCGCGCCATTCGCCTCGCCATCGAGGCGGTCGATCCCAAGATCGAGGACGCCGCCCGCACCCTCGGCGCCCCCGGCTATGCGGTCTTTGCCACCATCACCCTGCCTCTTATCCTGCCCGGCATCCTTGCGGGTGCGGTCATGGGCTTTGCCAAGGCCATCGGCGAGTTCGGGGCCACCATCACATTTGTCGCCAACATCCCCGGCGAGACGCAGACACTGCCCTCTGCCATTTATGCCCTGCTGCAGGTGCCCGGCGGCGAAGCAACCGCCATTTCGCTGGTCCTCTGGGCCTGCGTGCTGGCGCTCGGGGCCGTGGTCCTGTCGGAATGGCTGGCGCGGCGGGTTGCAGCACGGATTGCAGGCGCATGAGCCTCTCAGTCGCCCTCTCCCACCGCTTTGACGGGTTGGACCTCGACGTCGCGTTCGAGGCCGGGCCGGGTGTCACCGCACTTTTCGGACGCTCCGGCGCAGGCAAGACCACCATCGTGAATGCAGTCGCGGGGCTGCTGCGCCCGGACAAGGCGCAGATCAGCCTTGATGGCAGGGTGTTCAACGACGCAAGCACCTGCCTGCCCCCGCACAAACGCCGGGTCGGATACGTGTTTCAGGACGCGCGTCTGTTTCCGCATCTGAGCGTGGCGCAAAACCTCGACTATGCGCGCCGTTTCGGGGCGCAACCCAAAACACGCAGCCATATCATTGACTTGCTGGGACTGGGCGAGCTGCTGGAACGGCGTCCTGCCACCCTGTCCGGTGGGGAAAAGCAGCGGGTGGCCCTCGGTCGCGCTCTCCTCGCCGACCCGCAGTTGCTGCTGATGGACGAACCGCTTGCCGCCCTCGACGGACCACGCAAATCCGACATCCTGCCCTATCTCGACCGGCTGAAATCGGAAACCGGCGTGCCGATCCTCTATGTCAGCCACGCCGTGGACGAGGTCGCGCGGCTGGCCGATCAGATGGTGCTGCTGTCCGGTGGACGCGTGGCACGTTCCGGCCCGCTGTTTGAGGTGATGGCCGACCCCGCCGCCATCCCCCTGCTGGGCGTGCGCGAGGCGGGTGCGGTGTTGCAGGCCAAGGTGGTGGCGCATGGCGCGGACGGGCTGAGTACGCTGCAGGTGGCCGCAGGTACGCTCAACCTCCTGGGCGTGCAGGCCCCGGTGGGCGCGCAGGTGCGGTTGCGGGTGCTGGCGCAGGACGTATTGCTGTCCCTTGAGATGCCGCAGGGCCTCAGCGCGCAAAACATCCTGCCCGTCACGGTCACCGCGATGCGCACGGGCGACGGGCCCGGGGCGGCCATTGCACTGGATGCGGCAGGGGATGCGCTGCTTGCGCGGGTGACCGCGCGGGCGGTGAGTGCGATGGGGCTGACACAAGGTCAGGCGCTGTTTGCCATTCTCAAGGCCACGTCCGTGGCGCAAAACGCCATCTCGGGCGAGGTCACGTCAGCGCCTTAACCTCGGCCCTCAGACGATCCACCATGCGCTCGTGCGGCTGATCGGCCTCGATCGCGAGCCGGCGCAAACCGAAATGCACATGGGCGACGTCCGTATAGTAGCTTGTATAGGCGTAATTCGTCGCCGCCCCCGCCACAGCACCCAGAACAGGCACCGCTTGGGCGGCCAGTTTCTGACCCATCACCACGGCCAGACGGGGGGCCACACGGGCGATGATCGCCTGCATCGCAGCGCCGGTCAGCGCAACGCGGGCCGACAGAAAGGCAAGGTCGGACCCGTCGTCATGGGCCAGCGGCCCGGCGGCGGCAAAGACCTGCACGCAGTCAAAACGCACCGAGTCCGCCTCCGGATCAAAACCATGCTCGACCGCCACCCCTTCGATCACCCGCAACAAAAGCGTGGTGGTCACGGGCAGTTCGGCCAGCGCGGTCGGCAAGCCGCCAAAGCCACCTGCCGCGCCCATCGCCGTGCTGACGGCAGAATTGAGCCATTCGGCCTGATCGGGGACCAGCCGGCGGGACTGACTGGCGGCACTCATCGCCTGCAACAGGGCCGCGCGCGTGGCGGCATCAAGTTGGGCGCGCACCGGTGCGGGCAAGCGATCCAGCAGCCCGTCGGCCTGTGTGCCAAGGGTGTTGAGCACCTGAATACCCATGCCACCGGCGGCCTTGTAGCGCCGGGCAAGGCGCTCGATTTCGGTGTCGGGATCAATGGGCGGGCGGGCAAGTACAACTTCGTTCATAGGGAATAGATTGGGGTGCACAGGCCCGGTTTCAATCCGAACGCACCACATCCCCTGCAATTCCGTCCCATGCACCGGGGCGCAGCGCATGGCCCAGAACACGTTCGGGATTGGTCGGCGGGGGCATCGCGACGTGATCCAGCCGGGCAAAGCCAAAGCGCCCGTAATAGGGCGCATCCCCCACCAGCAGCACCCGCTCCCACCCCTGTGCGGCGGCGGTTTCAAGCGAGGCTTCGATCAACAGCGCGCCAAGGCCCTCACCCTGATGGGTCGGGTGCACGGCGACGGGACCCAGCAACAAGGACCGGGCCGCACCGATGCGCACAGGCCAGTACCGGATCGCCCCGCCCAGCGTGTCCGTGTCATCACGCGCCACAAGGTTCAGCGCAGCCACCGACGGCACCCCGTCGCGCAGGCGATACGAGGACAACGCCTCGCGCCCGGGCGCAAAGCACAGGTCATACAAGGCCTCGACCTCCCACCAGTCGCCGGGCGTCTCTTTGGTCAATTGGAACATGGGCGTCGCGGGTCACACTGGCTCGTCAGGGGTGGCTGTCGCCCTAGCATGGGGGTAGTGCTTGCGCAAACGACACGTCAGGAGATGCGATGTTCTACCGTCCCGAAACCGGCCATGGCCTGCCCCACAACCCGTTCAATGCCATCGTGACACCGCGCCCCATCGGCTGGATTTCCACGCGCGGATCGGACGGGTCGGACAATCTGGCACCCTATTCGTTCTTCAACGGAGTCGCTTACGTCCCGCCGCAGGTCATGTTCGCCTCGACCGGAGCCAAAGACGACCGGGACGGGACCAAGGATTCGGTGGCCAATATCCGCGACACGGGCGTGTTCTGCGTGAACGTGGTGGAATACGCGATGAAGGATGCGATGAACCAGACCTCGGGGCCGTGGGAGGCCACGACGGACGAATTCGAACTGGCGGCAATCGAAAAGGCCAACTGCAGCGAGATCAATTGCGCCCGCGTCGGCGCGGCCCCGGCAGCGCTGGAATGCAAGATGACCCAGATCGTGCAGATCGAGGGGGCCGCGAATTACGTGGTGTTCGGCGAAGTCGTCGGCGTGCATCTGCGCGATGATTGCATCGTGGACGGAATCTTTGACGTTCTGCAATACCAGCCCCTGACGCGCCTTGGGTATAGGGATTATTCGGTGATCCGGGACAAGTTCAGCCTGAAACGGCCGGGGGAGTAGGTTTTTTGGCGTCGGCAGGTGATATGGCCGACGCACGAAGGCTGTCATTCATGAAGTCTCGGGCATGAATGACAGGTTTGGCCTCGCCAATTACGGCGCGCCTCACATCTTCAGATAGATCCAATAGGCGAACATGATCAGCAAGACCACGACGACTTGCAAAAGCATGGCCTTGATCAGAAATTTCGAGCGTTTCAGATCATCTTCTACGTCAATCTTTTTCATTTTCTGTGGCTCCTTGGTGGGGTCGTCGGCGTCGCAATGCGCGGCACAACGACGGCCCACCTACCCCGTCCATGCGAGGTAGGTGGGTCTTACAGACAGTGCTTACGCCGCTGCCTTGATTTGTGCCAGCGCTTCTTCCGTGCTCCAGACCGCGTTGGCCATGTAGCGGAAGTTGATCAGCGCGGCGAGGTAACCGTCGCCCTCGGGCAGCATCGCCGCCGCGGTGGCATCGCGGACCACGGCAACCTCGAACCCGTCTTCCAGCAATTCGCGCATATGGCTTTCGGTGCACAGGTTGGCGGACATGCCCGCAAGGATCACCTGATCCACGCCCCGTTTGCGCAGTTGCAGCGACAGGTCATTGGTGTCGTTGCCATAGACCTTGTGCGGCGAGGTCACGATGGTTTTGCCATCCTCGATGTACTTCTTGTACTGGGGCATCCAGTCCGCGCCGGAGCCTTCAAACCCATCCAGATTGAGCGCGCCCTTGCGGTCGAACATGCCGATCTTGTGCATCAGTTTTTCGAGCGCACCTTCGAATTTCCAGCCGTGATCGGTGGGATAGTAGTAGTGCGGCGACACGGCTGTGGTGATGTCGGCGGCCTTGGCGGCTTTGAACAGCGCCTCGATATTGTCGACGGTGTTGTGCTCGGTCACGCTGGCGCCGATGACGCCCCATGTGACCCCCTCGGGATGGAGGAAGTCGATCTGCGGGTCGGTGACCACCAGCGCGGCACGCGACAGGTCCAGCTTCATGTCCGATGGCGGCAATGCAGGCTCTGCCGGTGCGGCATAGGGGTTGGCCTGCTGGGCATCGGCAGACTGCGCGCCGACGGCGACAGTTGCTGCGGCGGCCGTGGCCGCAACACCCCCGCGCAGCGCGGCGCGCCGGGTGATATGTGAGCCGTTGTGATTGTGATCGTGATCATTGCAGTTGCACATGGAATCAATCTCTCATTTGCGTTTCGATGATCCAGAGCTATGGCAGCGCGCGTGCCTTTTCGTCTCAAAGGCGTGCCCGAGCGGACTTTGGGGTGCCTTTGCGTCTGAATCCCGGCTAGTTTGGCCCCATGAAATACGACCACATCTTTGACGAGCTGGAAATCTCGACCGATCCGTTCGCCTTGTGCGAGTTGCGCGGGGCCTGTGATCTGGGGCTGGGGCGGGATGCCTCGGCCACGTTGCACTACATTCTCTCGGGTGAAGGGGAAATCAGCCTGCGGGCGCGGCCCCCAATCAAGGTGTCGCGCGGCATGCTGGTGTTCATTCCCGCCCTGCAAAGCCATGCGTTGCACAGTTTCGGCGGCACCAGTCACCCCATTCCCGAATGCAAACCTGCCGCTTTGAAACTGGCCAGCCTCATGGCCGGGTCCGAACAGGTCGATAGCGGGCAACTGACCGCGCTCTGCGCCCATGTGACGGTTGGTCTGCGCGGCATCCGGGACATCATTGATGTGATCCGCGAGCCGATGATCGAGAACGTGTCCTCCCCCAGTCACATGCGCCCGGCCCTGCAGGCCCTGCTGGCCGAAGTATCCAACCCCACGCTGGGCAGTCGCGCCATGATCCGCGCCCTCTTGATGCAATGCGTGATCGACATGCTGCGCAAACGGCTGACCGAGAATGAAAGCGCGCTGCGCTGGATGGCCGCGCTGGCCGATCCCTCCATTTGGAACGCACTCAAGCTGATGCTGGACAAACCCGGAGAGCCGCACACCGTCGAAAGTCTGGCCACACATGTGAGCATGAGCCGCGCGGCCTTTGCCAAACGCTTTGCCGAGGCCTACGGGTCGGGACCGATGGAGTTGTTGCGGGATCTGCGCATGCGCCGGGCGGGTCATCTGCTGGAAATGACGGATGTCCCGATCAAACGCGTGGCGGACCTTGTCGGCTTTGCCTCGCGCAGCGCCTTTACCCGCGCGTTTGAGGCCAAGACTGGCCAGTCTCCACGTGATTTTCGGGCCTCCCGGCAGGGCGGCTAGCGGTTGGCGGCTGGCCGTTCGGAAAGAACGAGCGCCTCAACGGGCAGAACTGTCGGACATGTGACGCGCCCTCAGTGGTCGCCCAAAATCCCCGTCCGCACGCCGTAATCCGTGGCGATCTCGTAATCCGGGTCGTCATCACTGTCCACGATCAGGTGCCCTGCCTTGGTCAGCAGCTTGTGGCAGTCATGGGTCAGGTGGCGCAGCTGCACGCGCTTGCCCAGCTCTTCGTATTTGCCCGCCACTGCCTCGATCGCCTGCAGGGCGGACTGGTCTACCACCCGGCTGTCGGCGAAATCGATGATCACCTCGCGCGGGTCGTTTTCGACGTCGAACATCTCGATGAACCCGGTGGCAGAGCCAAAGAACAGCGGGCCGTGGATTTCATAGACCTTGGCCCCCGCCTCGGTCACCGAGTCGCGGGTCGTGGCATGGATGCGCCGCGCATTGTTCCACGCATAGGCCAGCGCGCTCACGATCACGCCCACAACCACAGCGACTGCAAGGTCTTCCATCACCGTCACAACCGTGACCAGCACGATGACAAAGGCATCTGTCAGCGGCACTTTGCGCAGGATTTTCAGCGAGTTCCACGCAAATGTCCCGATCACCACCATGAACATCACGCCAACCAGCGCGGCGAGCGGGATCAGTTCGATCACGCTGGAGCCGACAAGGATAAAGGCGAGGAGGAACAGTGCCGCCGACACGCCTGCAATACGCGTGCGCCCCCCGGATTTCACGTTGATCATCGACTGCCCGATCATCGCACAGCCCCCCATACCACCAAAGAACCCGGTGGCCGTGTTGGCCACGCCTTGGGCGATGCATTCCTGGCTGGCCCCCCCGCGCTGCTTGGTCAGATCGCCAACAAGGTTCAGGGTCAGCAGGCTTTCGATCAGGCCAATGGCGGCCAGAATGATCGCGTAAGGCAGGATGATCCGCAGCGTTTCAAGGGTGAACGGCACCGCCGGGATATGGAAGGGCGGCAGCCCGCCTTCGATGCTGGCAAGGTCGCCCACACGCGGCACATCAAGGCCAAAGCCGATGACGATGGCCGCAACAATCCCGATGCCCGCCAAAGGTGCTGGGATCAGCCGCGTCACACGCGGCGAGAGCCAAATGATCACCATCGTCAGCCCCACAAGGCCTAGCATCAGGTAAAGCGGCAGACCGGTCAGCCACGCGCCCCCCGCCATGCCATGGCCCGACGCCTCGGCCGTGCCCGGCACCTTGAACTGGGTGAGTTGCGCCAGGAAAATCACGATGGCGAGGCCATTTACAAAGCCCAGCATGACCGGATGCGGCACAAGGCGAATGAACTTGCCCCATTGCATGACACCGGCAAAAATCTGCAGCAGACCCATCAATACAACGGTCGCAAAAAGGTACTCAACGCCGTGCTGGGCCACCAGCGCGACCATCACAACGGCGAGCGCCCCCGTGGCCCCTGAAATCATGCCCGGACGGCCCCCGAAGATCGCCGTGATCAGCCCAACCATGAACGCCGCATAAAGCCCGACCAGCGGATGCACACCGGCCACAAAGGCAAAGGCCACCGCCTCGGGCACCAGCGCCAGCGCCACGGTGAGACCGGACAACAGGTCGGTGCGGATTTGCGCCGGGGTCAGCTTGACCTCGCCGGGTGAGATGGAGAAATCGCCAAAGCGGGTCTTGGTGCGCATGTTCGAAAAATCGAAAAAGGCCATGGGTGTCCTGTCTTTTCGTCTACTGCTTTGACTGGCCCTTAACGGATCGGTTCTGGAATGACCATGCCAGCGGGCGCATGCAGCCCGTCAGGTAAAGGCGACGCCGAAAAAGTCACCGTATTCTTCGAGGCACATGGCAGATCAGGGTTAACAAAAGGGCAAGATCGGCTAGGCTGACGCGGACGCGCATCACTCCGGAGACCTCATGGCGATATTGCGGACCTATGCAGAGGTTTTGGATCAGGAGCCGACCACGGCCGAAACCGATCTGATCGAGGCCAGCAAGGCTGGTGTTCCATGCGCGCTGGACGATGGCGCCTGCCCCACCTCCCCCGATCCTGCCCGAACGATACGGGCCGACATTCTGCGGTATCTGCTGTTGGGCGGGTGCGAGGCCTGCGCCGTGGATGAGCGCGGCGTACATCTGATCGGTGGCTATATCACGGGTGCGCTTGATCTGAACCTTGCGACGACGCATGGCGCGGTGCAGCTGGAAAACTGTCATTTCGAAAGCCGTTTTGACAGCGCGCAAACCCGGTTCAGAATGGTAAACCTCAGCGGCAGCATCCTGAAAGACTGGGTCGCGCAGGGCGCTGTGATCGAAGGCAATGTCTTTTTGCACGACATCACGGCGGCTGGCACCATCGATCTGAAAGGGACCACAATCGGCGGGCAACTTGATTGCGCGCGCGCGCATCTGGCAGTCGAACACGGCACCGCCTTCAACGCCCAGGGGGCCAAAATCGAAGGCGACGTCTTTCTGGACAGCGTCATCGCCTTCAGCACCCTTGATCTGAATGGCATCAGGATCGGCGGGCAACTCGGCTGCACCAGCGCGCAGATCAACGTCCAAACCGAATTCGCCATTTCGGCACCCGATGCGCATATTGCGGGCGGCGTGTTTTTGCACCCACGGGTCAAGACCGACAAGAATGCGGTCACCAAACCCTTTCACAGCACCGGAGAAATCCGGCTGAACGGCGCCACCATCGGCGGGCTCTATGCGCAGCAGACAACGCTGATCGCCACGAGATCGGGCCAATCCCTGTCCTTGGGCGGTGCAACCGTTCAGGGGGCCGTGCGCCTTGATGGTTGTGACAGCACCGGCGAAATCCTGTTGGCGGGCGCGCGCATTTCGGGACGGTTGACCTGCGAACGGGTCAAGCTGCGCAACGATTCCGGGCATGCATTCAATGGAAAGGCGATGCGGGTCGAGCATGCGTTTGTGTGGAAAAAGGTCGAACATGCGTCGGGGGCCATCAGCCTCAATGGCGCGCATGTGGCCGAACTGGACGATCATCCCGACAACTGGCCCGACCGCACGGCACTATATTTGGACGGCTTCACCTATGACCGGATCCGGGGCAAGGTGTCGGCCTCGCATATGCGGATGGATTGGTTGGAAAACGGCAGCTATTTCGATGACGAGTTTCGCCCGCAACCTTATTCCCAATATGCAAAATTCCTGCGCGAGACCGGACACGACGAAGACGCGCGGCGGGTTATGTTCACGCGCGAACGCCTGCGCCGGGCCAGCGCGCAGGACGAGCGTCGGAAATCCGGGCGCGGTGTCGCCGTTCTGCTGACGGTCTGGTTCAGCTTCTGGAACTTCCTGTTGCGCCTTTTGGTGGGCTATGGCCACTACCCGTTTCGCAGCGTGGCAGCCCTCGCCGTTCTGATCCTTGGCACCATTGTCCCCGCCCATTTCGCATGGGAGGAGGGCAGCTTTGCCCCCAATGCTCCCCCTGTTCTGGTCTCGGATGACTGGACGGTTCTGGCCGAAACCGATCCCCACCCGGCCGCTGCCTGGGCCGGTGACCGCCTGCCCGCAGCCAGCGACCTCACCCTTGCGCAATGGCGCGCAATTGCGCCGGGGCGCGATTGGGAGACGTTCAACCGCTATGCCTATGGCTTTGATGTTGTCATCCCGATCATCGACTTTGGGCAAACCGCGGCCTGGTCACCCTCCACAACCCGCGGCCCGTGGGGTTTTCATTTGTGGTGGGGCAGTTGGATATTGACGGTGATGGGCTGGATCGTCACCGCCCTTGGGGCCGCCGCCATCACCGGGATCATTCGCCGCGAATGACGCTGCCTGTTGCGTGTTCGCGCCGTTGTGCGTGCGGCGGGGGTGTACAGGCGGTGCACAGGTTGTGTACGCCTTGTGCACGGGGTGTGACAGGCCGTTTTCGCCCCGTAAAACGACCAACCAGCGACACTTGAGGCCCTCCATGACCCAGACGAAAATTGCCGTGATCGGCGGCTCAGGCATCTATGACATCGACGGGCTCGAAGGGGCGGAATGGGTCAGCGTGGACTCACCCTGGGGCACGCCCTCCGACCAGATCCTGACAGGCAGTTTGAATGGGGTCGACATGGCCTTTCTGCCCCGACACGGGCGGGGTCATGTGCATTCGCCCACCACCGTGCCTTACCGGGCCAACATCGACGCCCTCAAGCGGTTGGGGGTGACGGATGTGATCTCGGTCTCCGCCTGCGGCAGTTTCCGCGAAGAGATGGCGCCGGGCGATTTTGTCGTGGTGGATCAGTTCATCGACCGGACATTCGCCCGCGAAAAGTCCTTCTTTGGCACGGGTTGTGTCGCCCATGTGAGCGTCGCCCACCCCACCTGCCCGCGCCTGTCCGAAGCGTGCATCACTGCCGCGCGAGGTGTGGGAATTAATGTTCACACATCAGGCACTTACCTCGCGATGGAGGGGCCGCAATTCTCGACATTGGCCGAGTCTAAAATGTACCGGGATAGCTGGGGGGCGGATGTGATCGGCATGACCAACATGCCCGAGGCCAAGCTCGCCCGCGAGGCCGAGCTCTGCTATGCCTCCGTCGCGATGATCACCGATTATGACAGCTGGCACCCTGATCACGGCGAGGTCGATGTGACCAAGATTATTGAGACGCTCATGGGCAACGCGGGCAAGGCCCGCGCCATGGTCGCCGAACTGCCTGCTTTGCTCGGGGTCGAGCGCGCGCCCTGCCCGCACGGCTGCGACCGCGCGCTCGAATTCGCAATCATGACCGCCCCGGAAAAGCGCGACCCGGCGGTCCTGGCCAAGCTGGACGCGGTGGCCGGGCGGATGCTGTGATCCGTAAACTACTGGCATTGATGGCGATTTTCCTGACGACCATCCCTGCATCGGCGCAGGAATACATCATAACCAAGGGGCCGTTGTCGGACCGCGACTTTTACCGGCTGGTCGCCTGCGCAGCCGATCCGGGCGGACCTTGCCGCAAGGATATCGTGCGCTGGCCAGCCAGTAAGGCCAAGCGTCTGAGCGTCGCCATCACCCGGACCGACCCCACCTTTCCTGAGCGCAATGCGCGCCTGATCGACGCGGCGCTGACACGGGCCGCTAGTGAAATTTCAAAGCTTGAGGCGGGCGTCACGATTACCCGCACCACAGGCAAACCGGACATTTCGGTCATGTTGCTGGACCTGCCCGAAGACAGCGTGCTGCAGGACACCGGCATTGACGATCTCGACGGCAACCAGATTGGCGCGGCCTATGTCCACGTGTGGTGGGATGGGGCCAAGCGGATCACTAAGAGCGTCATCATCGTGACCCCCGACACCGGGATTGCAGACATCAAGTCGATCATCCTCGAAGAGCTGGTCCAAAGTCTTGGGCTGCTGACAGATATCAGCAATTTGCATTATCGCCGCAATTCGATCTTTGATGAGAGAAGCAACCATGTGAAGCGGCTTTTTCGCCAGGACGCGACCGCCATCCGCATGCACTATGACCGTAAATAAGACAGGAAATCGCCCATGCTCCTCGACATCTGGCTGACCTTTGTGGCCGCCTCGATTGCGCTGCTTCTCATTCCCGGGCCGACTGTGCTGTTGGTGCTCAGCTATGCGCTATCCAAGGGCCGCTCGGTTGCCGTGGCTTCTGCTGCCGGGGTGGCCGTGGGTGATCTGATCGCGATGACAGCCTCGCTGCTGGGGCTTGGAGCGCTGGTGCTGGCCTCCGCCACGCTGTTCACCGTGCTCAAATGGGTGGGTGCTGCCTATCTGATCTGGCTGGGGATCAAGCTGATCCGCTCGGCCCCGTCCGACGGGCTGGCCCTGCCCCACGCGGACATCACGGCGCGCGGTGTCTTTGGCCACGCGGCGACCGTCACTGCCCTCAACCCCAAATCTATTGCCTTTTTCATCGCGTTCGTGCCGCAGTTCATTCGACCGGACGCCGCCCTGCTGCCCCAGTTCGCCATCCTGATTGCCACGTTCTGCGCGCTGGCCGCTATCAACGCGCTGGCCTATGCGCTGCTGGCGGACCGGATGCGGGCGATGATCGCGCGGCCCAATATCATCACATGGCTCACCCGCGCGGGCGGCGCCACGCTGGTGGCCATGGGCATCCTCACCGCCACCCTTCGGAGAGCACAATGAAGACTGTTCAGGACTACATCCGCACCATCGTCGATTTCCCCCATGAGGGGATCATGTTTCGCGATGTCACCACGCTGTTTGCCGACCCACGGGGGTTTCGCATGGCCATCGACCAGATGCTGCACCCCTATGCGGGCATAAATATAGACAAGGTCGTGGGCCTTGAGGCGCGCGGGTTCATCCTTGGCGGCGCCATCGCGCACCAGTTGTCGGTGGGCTTCGTCCCGATCCGTAAGAAGGGCAAACTGCCCGGCACGACGATCTCGCAGGCCTACACGCTGGAATATGGCGAGGCGATTGTGGAGCTGCACGATGACGCTATTCAGCCAGGGGAAAAGATCCTGGTGGTGGACGATCTGCTGGCCACTGGCGGCACAGCCGAGGCGGGCATCAAGCTGGTCGAGCGACTCGGAGGCGAGATTGTCTCCTGCGCATTCGTGATCGATCTGCCCGATCTGGGTGGACGCGCGCGGCTTGAGGCCATGGGGATGGAGGTTCAAGCCTTGTGTGCCTTTGACGGGGAGTAGGCGTTTGGTGCGCTTTTTTTGTGTCGCAGGTGCGGGTGGCTGTCCGGCCCTTCGGGGAGGATTTTTTGGAATCAGAGAAGGTTTGGGACCTGCGATCAGGCCTGCGGTTTGACTCAGTCGAGTGGATCTTCTGAGAGTGCCGCTACAATGCGCTCTGCCCAGATGTCGTAGACTTTTGCACCGGGGTGAAAGCCGTCCGCCGCCATCATGCCGGGGTCGAGATCGACGTCGAATGGCATATGCACAACCCCCGGCTCGCGTTGGCACAAGGCGACGAGCGTCGCGTCAAAGCGCGTCGCGCGGTCCCCGAGCGTGCCCCGCAACGGTTGCGGCAACAGCGGGAAGGCCCCCATTGGCGGCACGCCGGAGGCATAGATGCGCCGCACGCCAAAGCGCCGTTTCAGCATCCCGATCAGGCGCGCGTAATTGGACTGCCAGCGCGTCACATGCACCCCATTCTTGACGTCATTTACTCCCAGCGCGACCACTGCAAGATCAAAGCGTTGATGTGAATGCTCCGATAGCAGACGCAGCGCCGCAGACGTGGTCAGGCCGGACTGCGCCCAAAGCTGCCAATAGACCGTATGGGTGTGGCCAAGCCGCGCAACCAGTCGCCCGGACAGGGCCTGATCCTGATGATCGACCCCGACACCCGCGGCAGAGCTGTCACCGAGGATCAGCACACGCAGCGGCGCGCCTTCTCCGTCTTGCCCCTCGCGCGGGCCCGGTGGTTCGGGCAGGCGGACCGCACGGGCCGCGACCCACAGTGCCTGTGGCAGGATGATGGGCAGCCGCAGCAGGTTGGTCACGGGTTTCATGGGCGCAGGCCCCCACCAGCCTTGGGCAGGCCCGCTTGATCCCGTGAAGTGTTATTGCCAGAGCGATTCATCGCACCCATCCCCGAACGCGGGACAGAATAGCCATGACGCAGGGGCCACGGCAAGATCAGGCGCGCAGCACCGCACCGGGGTTCATGATGCCAAGCGGGTCGAGGGCCGCCTTGATCGCCCGCATCGCCGCCAGTTTCGCCGGATCGCCATAGCGTTCCAGATCGCCGACCTTGAGCCGCCCGATCCCGTGCTCTGCACTGACGGACCCGCTCATCTCGTGCACCAGATCGTGCACAATCGATTTGATCTGCTCGCGCTCGGCCATGTGATCGGCGCGGGTTTTGCCGGGCATGGGAAAGACGTTGTAGTGCAGATTGCCGTCGCCCACATGACCAAAGCAGTTGATGCGGAACAGGCCAAGGGCCGCGATACGCTTGCCCCCTTCGGTGATGAAATCCGCAAGTGCACCAAGGGGCAATGAGATGTCATGCGACGACACCGAACCGACCCTGCGGTTGGCTTCGGGGATGCTTTCGCGGATGGACCAGAAATCCGCGCGCTGCGCCTCGCTTTGGGCGATCATACCGTCGACAACCAGCCCATCGGCGACCCCGGTTTCGAATATCCGCTCAAGTGCCGATTGCGGCGTTACACCGCCGGAAAGGCCAAGTTCGATCAGCACGCACCATTCGGGTGTTTCGGACCAGGGATTGCGCAAATCCGGCATGGTTTCGGCCAGAAAATCAAAGCCTTGGCGGTGGATGAGTTCGAACGCGCTGACACTTTCGCCAACCTGCTCGCGCACCAGCGCCAGCAGCAGCAGGGCCGCACCGGGGGAATCCACTTGCAGCAGGGCGGTGCCCATCTGCGATGGCTGGGCAAACAGTTTGAGCGAGGCGGCCGTGATGATGCCAAGCGTGCCTTCGGCCCCGATCAAGAGGTGGCGAAGGTCATAGCCGGTGTTGTCTTTGCGCAGGCGGCTGAGCCCTTGATAGATCTCGCCCGAAGGCAGCACCGCCTCGATCCCCAGACACAGATCGCGCGCATTGCCATAGCGCAGAACGCCTGTTCCACCTGCATTGGTGGAAAGCAGCCCGCCCACTCGCGCAGACCCTTCTGAGGCCAGCGACAGCGGGAACAGGCGGCGCACCTTGGCCGCGGCATCCTGGACATCCGTCAGGATCGCGCCCGCCTCGGCCACCAGCACGTTTTCCTGACGATAGACGTCGCGCACGGCATTCATGCGATCAAGGCTGAGCACCAGCGGCAGCGGGCCATCGGGCACCACCTGTCCGCCCACCAGACCAGTGCCACCGCCATAGGGGATCACCGGCACGCGGGCCTCGGACGCGGCGCGCACAAGGGCCGCCACCTCTTGCGTGGTGCGGGGGCGTGCGACAAGGCCTACGGTGCCCTGATAGCGCCCGCGCGGTTCCTGCAACTGCCCTTCATCTGCCTCGGAAAACCTGTCGTCAGGCAGAACGGCGCGCATGGCGTCCACGCGGTCTGCGGTCAGGGAGTTCAGCATCGGTCGGCCCCTTCGGCTCTGACGTTTACAGCGCCCGGTCGGGCACACCAAGGCGCCCGAGGCTATTCCGCTTGTACTTGCAGCCAAGCCGGGCGCAACACCATAATCGTTGGACGGCTCGGCAGGCGGTCCAGCGACACGTCCAGCGCCGGCCCCCCGACATCTACAATCTGGAATGTATCCCGCATTCCGTTAAGAAACTCATTCAACGTATAGTCCCCGAACCAGTGCATCGGGATCACGATGGACGAGCGCAACCGATCAACGATCCGCATCATCGTGGGCAGATCGACTGTCATGCCCCCGTCCACGGCCGCCATGACCACATCCAGCCGCCCGATGGCCGCGTATTGTTCGTCATTGGGTTCGTGATGCAAATGCCCCAGATGGCCGATGCACAGGCCAGCAACTTCAAAGATAAAGATGGAATTGCCGTTGTCCTCGATGCCGGAAAACTGCGAGCGGATATCGGTAGAGACATTGCGCACCAGCACTTCGCCCAGATCGACACGGTGATCGATGCCTTGGCCAAACTCCCCCCAGCCCGGCAGCACATGGGGGATGGCCGGGTCAGGAAAGGCAGTCCAGTGGGTTTCATGGGCGTGGTTCATGGTGACCACATCCGGGATCATCGGGGCGGAGCCGGTAAAGCCGGTGAAGTCGGTCACCATATTCAGCCCACCCGCCGTGCGGATCAGGAAAGAGGCATGGGCGATATAGTGAATGCGCACCGTTTCGGACGCGACATCTACATTGTAACTGGCCTTGTGCACAAATGTGGCGCCGTCAATGTCGCCCGCCAGCGCAATGCAATGGCTGGGGGTGCGGGTTTGCTGTGCGGCAACGGCCAGCGGCAGCACAAGGATTGCAAGGCTGAGAATAAGGACACGCATGGAATGAGTTTAGAGCAGGGCAAGACTTTTTCCAAAAGTCTTGGCAAAATTCTGTGTGAGAATTTTACCCGGCTTCGGTCCGCCCGCGTCGATCCATGCGCAGGGCTGCATAAAGAACGTGGGTGCGCCAGCGCCCGTCGATCTGCAGATAGCTTTGCGCCACCCCTTCATATTTGAACCCGCAGGTTTCCAGCAAAGCCCGTGAGGCTGCGTTTTCCGGCAGGCAGGCGGCCTCGATCCGGCTGAGGTCAAGGCGGTTGAAGGCGTAGTGTACCACCGACAGGATCGCCTCGCGCATATAGCCTTGCCGCGCATATTGCGCGCCGGTCCAGTACCCAAGCGTGCCCGCCTGTGCAGGGCCGCGCCGGATATTGTCGAGCGTGATCGCCCCCATCAGCGCGTCATCCTTGCGCCGAATCAGGAACAGGGGCAGCGCCGTTCCGGCGGCGACCGAGCGTTGCGCCCAATACACCCGGTTGGTGAAGGCCTTGCGCGTCAGGTGATCGCTGGCCCAGCTCGGCTCCCACGGGGTCAGGTGATCGGCACTGGCCACACGCAGCGCCGTCCATGTGCGAAAATCGGAATGAGACGGCGGGCGCAGCGACATGCGCTCAGTCTCGATCTGCAATTTCCGTTTGGTGAGCAGCATCAGGCGGCGCGGCGCTCCTCTAGGGCATCGCGGCTGGGGGCGGCGTCGACGGGGCCGTAGAGCGCCATGGCCATCGGCGCGCGGCTCGCCATCTGCTCGGCAAAGTCGCGCACGTCCCGCACGGTGATCGCATCAATCAGCGCCACGCTTTCTTCCAGGGGGGGCACCCTGTCCCAGATCTGCACCAGCCGCGCCAGTCGTTCAGCCCTGTTGGACGGGCTTTCAAGACCCATCAGCAGCCCGGCCTTCATCTGTGCGCGCGCCCGGTCAACTTCGGCCTGGCTGATGTCGCCCGCCGCACGCTTCATCTCGTCCACCGTTATGGTGGCGAGATCGCCGATTTGCTCGGCGGAGG
The DNA here is from genome assembly GCF_947503045.1 of uncultured Tateyamaria sp. Taxonomy (GTDB): domain Bacteria; phylum Pseudomonadota; class Alphaproteobacteria; order Rhodobacterales; family Rhodobacteraceae; genus Tateyamaria. The sequence goes on along the minus strand of NZ_CANNCF010000001.1, from coordinate 949,641 downwards.
TGCCCGCATAGATCGTGGTCATGCCGGTATCGGCATAGGCCCCGGCCTGGGCAAAGATTGTGTAACACAGGCCCCGGTTCTCGCGGATTTCCTGAAACAGGCGCGAGGACATGCCGCCGCCCAGCGCGCTGGCATAGACTTGGGCGGTATAGATCGCATCGTCGCGGTAGCCGGGCGACTCAAAAGCCAGCGCGAAATGCGCCTGTTCGAGCGCCTTGCCCTGACGCACCTCGCCACCCGAAAACCGGGCTGTGTCGGCCACCAGCAAGGGGCGGCGCGGCAAGTGGCCAAAGAACTCTTCGGCCATGCGCACGATGGCGTCGTGATCGACGGCCCCGGCCGCCGACAGGATCATCTGCTCGGGGCCATAGTGTTGATCGACAAAGCGGGACAGGTCCGCGCGATCAAAGGCCGAGACACGTTCGGATGGGCCCAGAATGGTGCGCCCAAGGGGCTGTTCGGGATAGGCCTGTTCCTGCAGCCAATCGAAAATCACATCATCGGGTGTGTCGAGCGCCTGCCCGATTTCCTGCAGGATCACACCCCGCTCGACCTCGATCTCGCTCTCGTCAAAGACGGGGTTCAGCAGAATGTCGGCCAGCACATCCAACGCCAGCGGCACATCGTTTTCCAGAACGCGCACGTAATAGGCGGTCACCTCGCGGCTGGTATAGGCGTTGATATAACCCCCCACGTCCTCGATGGATTCCGCAATCTGCAAGGCAGTGCGCTTTTGCGTGCCCTTGAACGCCATGTGTTCCAGGAAATGCGCGATGCCATTCTGCTCGGTCGCCTCATGGCGCGCGCCTGCGCCGACCCAGATGCCAATCGAGGCCGAGGCGAGGCTGGGCATATGTTCGGTGACGATGCGAAAGCCGTTGGAAAGGGTATGTGTCTGCGTGTTCAATTCGGTGCTCTCATCTGGCGCGGTGGTCTTTGATATGGGCCTTGAGTGCCTCAAGATCATTGGGCACACGGGTCAGCCGTTCGGGCCGTTCATACAGGTCCGCCATGCGCGGGGGAAGAGGGGGGCGGATACCTGTCGCTGCCTCGACCGCATCCGGGAATTTCGCCGGATGGGCGGTGGCGAGCGTGACCATGGGCGTGGCCGGATCAATGTGATCAGCGGCCACGTGAACCCCGACGGCAGAGTGTGGGCACAGCAGCTCACCCGTCTCTTTCAACGTGCGGGTGATGGCGGCACTTGTGTCCGCCTCAGACGCACGGCCAGAGTCAAAGTGATCCTGCAGGGCCTGCATCGCGCCTTGACTCACTTCAAACCCACCAGCCTTCAATTCGTCCATCAGTTGCGCCACCGCCTTGCCGTCGCGCCCATAGGCATCAAACAGGGCACGCTCAAAGTTCGAGCTGACCTGAATGTCCATCGACGGGCTGATCGAGGGTATCGTGTCGCCCTTGTGATAGCCCTGTCCCGACAGCGCGCGGTGCAGGATATCGTTCTGGTTGGTCGCCACAACGAGACGGTCAATGGGCAGGCCCATACGTTTGGCGATGTAACCTGCAAAGATGTCGCCGAAATTGCCCGTGGGCACGGTAAAGCTGACTTTGCGCGTGGGTGCACCCAAAGAGGCAGCGGCAGAGAAGTAGTAGACCACTTGCGCCAGCACCCGCGCCCAGTTGATCGAGTTCACACCTGCCAGTTTGACCCCGTCGCGGAAATCAAAATCGTTGAACATGTCCTTGAGGCGGGCCTGACAGTCGTCGAAATCGCCATCCACAGCCAGTGCGTGCACATTGGATTCGGTAGGCGTCGTCATCTGGCGCCGCTGCACTTCGCTGACGCGGTTGTGCGGGTAGAGGATGAAGACATCGACATTGTCGAGACCCCGGAACGCCTCGATCGCGGCAGAGCCTGTGTCGCCCGAGGTTGCCCCCACGATTGTCACCCGTTCCCCGCGCCGCGCAAGGGCGGTCTGGAACAGCTGACCGATCAGCTGCATCGCAAAATCCTTAAAGGCGAGCGTGGGCCCGTGAAACAGCTCTAGCAGAAAATGCCCCTGATCCAGCTGAACCAGCGGCGCGCGGGCGGCATGACCAAAGCCCGCATAAGCGCGGTTGATGCAGCCGCGGAATTCGGCATCCGTGAACGTATCGCCGACAAAGGGGCGCATCACGGTATAGGCGATCTCTTCGTAAGACTGCCCGCCCATCGCAGCGATGGCGTGGGCGTCCATCTGCGGGATGGTTTCGGGCACGTATAGGCCGCCGTCACGGGCCAGCCCGGTCAGCATCGTGTCCTCAAATGTCAGCGCGGGCGCTTGGCCACGGGTCGAGATATAGCGCATTGGTTCGTCTTTCTCAGCGCAGGCTGCGGCGAGTGCGCAGCAGGAAATAGGTGGTCATGCCCCCCCAGATCACGGCAAGGGAAAACCACGTCAGGGCGTATTGCAGGTGATCGTTCGGAATACCAGCCGTGTCTACGGGCCAGGGCGTCACGCCAAGGTCAATTTCCGGCTCATCACGCAGCACCACCAGCACCGGGGCGGTGTTCAGGGCGGCGGCCATGGCAGATACGTCGCGGGCGAACCAGATGTTTTTTTCCAGATCGGGCGCGGGGGTAAAGCCGTCGATCTCGTTGGGGGCATCAAGGTTGCCGACCAACGTAAGGCGCACCTGTGGTGCGCCCGGCACGTCTTCGCCGTCGCGCAGCCAACCGGTGTCGATCAGGATGCGACCATGGCCCTCGGCCTCGAAGGGTCGGATGATGCGGTAGACGGCGCCGGTGGTCTTGCGCGAGGCCAGAGCGGTCAGGAACGCATCCCCTGCCCCGAAAGTGCCGGTGACAGTCACGGGAGCGTAGCGGCGAAACTCAGGCGCGAGAGCCTCGGCCAGCGGCACCGGGTCGGCGTCGATCTGCGCCTCGATCCGGGCCAGCAGGTCCTGTTTCCACGCCAGCCGCTGGACCTGCCATGTGCCAAGCGCCAGCAAAATACCGACTCCGATCACACCGACAATCAGACCAAACCACAGCCGCATTACGCCTCTCTTGCCTCCGTCAAAATTGAAAAAGCGCGCGGAAACCGCGCGCCTTTGTCTTTCGTTGTCGCCGCTGGGGCTTAGTGCGCGCCGGGCATCTGAGCGACACCCCAGATGTAGACGGCAAAGAACAGGAACAGCCAGACCACGTCCACAAAGTGCCAGTACCAGGCGGCAGCCTCGAACCCGATGTGCTTTTCGGCGGTAAAGTCACCTTTCATCGAGCGCACAAGGCACACGAACAAAAAGATGGTGCCGATGATCACATGCGCGCCGTGAAAGCCGGTGGCCATGAAGAAGGCGGAAAAGAACGTGTCCTCGCCGAACTGCCAGCCCTGATAGAGCAGATAGGAGTATTCATAGGCCTGGAAGAAGGTGAAGAGCAGGCCCAGAACAACGGCAATCGCCAGCCCATTGATCAGGTCCTTGCGCGGTCCGCCATGCACCAGCGCGTGGTGCGCCCATGTGACGGCACAGCCCGACAACAACAGGATCAGCGTGTTGATCAGCGGCAGGTGGAAGGCATCCACGTGGTAAATCTCGGGGCGCACATATGTCGTGCCGACATATTCGCTCATCGGATAGATGCCGTCCTTGAAGAAGGCCCAGAACCACGCGGCAAAGAACATCACTTCGGACATGATGAACAGGATGAACCCATAGCGCAGGCCGATGCGCACGACCGGTGTGTGATCGCCGATCTTGCTTTCGGCCACCACGTCGGCCCACCAGCCGAACATCACATAAAGCACGCCAACAAAGCCCATCAGGAACAGCCAGGGCCCGCTCAGTTCGACGGATTTGAACAGGATGGTCATCCCGCCCGACATCCAGGCCACCGCCCCAAAGAGCATGGCAAAGCCCGCCAGCGCGCCCAAAAGTGGCCATGTCGATGGCGACAGAATGTGGTAGTCGTGATTTTTTGCGTGGGCCATGGGTTGCGTCCCTCAGTTCAGGTTTGTGTCTTCGTCCTTGTCCAGAGCGGCATAGCCCTCCGGCAGGTCGATTTGGTAAAATGTATAGCTGAGCGTGATCGAGTGCACGTATTTTGCGTCCCGGTCTGTCACGATTTCCGGATCGACATAGAAGGTGACGGGCATCTGGACGCGCTCGCCCGGTGCCAGCACCTGCTCTTCAAAGCAGAAACAGTCGATTTTGGAGAAAAAGCCGCCCGCCTCGTATGGGGCGACATTGTAGCTGGCCGACCCTGCGACCGGTTTGTCGGTCGGATTATAGGCCTCATAGAACGCCAACCCGGTCTCGCCGATCCGCAATTCCATTTCGCGCACGACGGGTTTGAACTCCCACGGCATGGAGCGTTCCAGCGAGGCGTCAAAGCGCACCTTGATGGTCTGGTCCAAAATGTCGTCGCTGGCGACTTCGCTCACCCCCGGTGTGCCGCCAAAACCCGTGACCCGGCAGAACCAGTCGTAAAACGGCACCGATGCCCAGGCGAGGCCGCCCATGAACACGACAAGGCTCAGCGTTTGTACAACCGTCTTTGCAGGGCCCGACAGGCGCATCATTGCCCCTCCTCGATCCGCGGCATCTCAAAATCACCGCTGGTGATCTTGACGAAGGTCAGCGCGAGGATCAGCACGACAAAAGCGGCCAGCATCAGGCCAACGCCGATATTGCGGCCCTTGCGGCGCTGGTGGATCTCGTGTTCGGCGCGAATGCTCATGTCCAGATCCCCCATGTGGCGGGCAGCAGGGCCTCGATCAGGATGGCCCCGAAGTGCAGGAACAGGTACCACAGCGACAGGCGGAAAAACGACTTTTCGACCTTGTACTCGTCTGCTTCGGCCTGCGCCTCGGTGCGGCTCCAGATGTCATAGGCACCTTTGAGGAACAGCGCATTCAGCACCAGCGCCGTGGCCAGATAGATCGGGCCGCCAATGCTGGTGAAGGCCGTGCCAACGGCCAGAATGACCAGCGGAACGGTGTAGACAAGGATGTGCTTGCGGGTGGAGGTGCGCCCATGGGTCACGGTCAGCATCGGCACACCGGCATCGTCGTAATCGGATTTCATGAACAGCGCGAGCGCCCAGAAATGGGGCGGCGTCCACATAAAGATCAGGGCAAACATCAGCCATGGCTCGATCGTCATGGATCCGGTCGCGATCACCCAGCCAATGACCGGGGGAAAGGCGCCCGCAGCGCCGCCGATAACGATGTTCTGCGGCGTCGAGCGTTTCAGCCACATCGAATAGATCACGAGGTAGAAAAAGATGGTAAAGGCCAGAAGGAAGGCCGCCAGCAGGTTCGCGCTGAGCGCCAGCATCATCACCGACATACCCGACAGGGCAAAGCCAAGCACCTTGGCCTCGTCCGGCGTGACCTTGCCCGCAGGGATGGGCCGCTTGGCCGTGCGGCGCATCACGCCGTCAATATCGGAATCCCACCACATGTTCAGCGCGCCTGATGCCCCTGCCCCGATGGCGACAAACAGGATCGAGGCAAAGGCGATAACCGGATGCACGCCCACGGGTGCTGCCAGCAGACCGACCACAGCCGTGAACACCACCAGCTGCATCACGCGCGGCTTCATCAGGGCGAAATAATCACCCAAGGATGCCTCGGCCTCTTGTGCTTGGTTCTGAAAACTGACGTCGGTCATATGCACCTGTAGCTCAAGCTGGGGTGTAGGGTGGGGTTGAACCCCACCTTACGGGTTCAGTTCGACGCGACGGTCAGCGTCTTGGGCGTGCCGGCAAACTCGGCCTTGGCGCCTGCCAGCCATTCGGCATAGGCCTCTTCCGAGACAACCTTGACCGTGATCGGCATATAGGCATGGGCAATCCCGCACAGTTCGGAACATTGACCGTAGTAAATGCCCTCTTTTTCGACCTCGAACCACAGTTCAGCCAGACGTCCGGGCACGGCATCCTGTTTCACGCCAAAGGCCGGGATGGTCCATGCATGGATCACATCAGCACCCGTGACCTGAACCACGATGGTCTTGTTCACTGGGATCACCATGGCGTTGTCGGTCGCCAACAGGAAGTCTTCGCGCGAATAGCCCGCCTCGACCAACGCGGCCTCGGTTTCGGGTGTCAGCGAATTGTCACCGCCCGTGGCTGGCGCACCAATCATGTAGGCGTCAAAGGCAAAGCCTTCGTCCACATACTCATAGCCCCAGAACCACTGGTAGCCTGTCGCCTTAATGGTGATGTCGGCCTCTGGAATTTCCTGCTGGTGAAACAGAGTGGGAAGCGAGAAGGCACCGATAAAGACAAGGATCACGATCGGAATCACCGTCCAAGCAATCTCGACCGGCGTGTGGTGCGTGAACGTCGCCGCCTCAGGGTTGCGCTTGCGGTTGAAGCGGATGACCACCCAGGCCAGCAGCGCGCAGACAAAGAGCGTAATGGCGGTGATGATGATCAGGATCATTCCATCCAGCCACTGCAACCGGCGGGCCACTTCGGTGGCGGCGGGCTGAAAGCCCATGGCACCATCCACCGGGCGGCCAATCACTTCAAGCCCATCCTGGGCCCAAGCGGGGGCGGCGGCCAAAGCGGCAAAAACGCCCGATATCGAGAAAAGCTTTTTCATGTCGTCGTCCTGAACTTGTTGGAGCGATCCTGGGGTCCTTGAGAGGGCGAATACGCGCACCGCACTCTCCTCCCGTTGTATTACCGGAACTTACAATCATATCTTGATCGCAAGATAAAGACTTAAGGGGCGCGTCAAACGGACGCTTCGCGCATATTTCGCCCCCCATGAACCCGCAGGAGCCTGCCATGACCGACGCCCCCTTCGCCCCTCTGGACACAGAGGTTGATCGAGACACCGCATTGGACGTGCTGCGCGCCGCCACGGCGGGGGCGGATGATGGCGAGTTGTTTTTCGAACAACGCCGCTCGGAGTCGCTGGTATATGACGATGGCCGCCTGAAAACGGCCAGTTATGATGCCGCCAAGGGCTTTGGCCTGCGCGCCGTGCGCGGCGAAGTGGCAGGCTATGCCCATTCCACCGAGATCAGCGAATCCGCCCTGCGCAGGGCTGCTGAAACCGCGCGATTGGCTGTCGGAAGCGGCGGAGGCACCATGGCCGATGCGCCGAAAGCCACCAATCGCCACCTCTACACCAGCGACGATCCCATCGCCGGAGCCCCCTTTCCGGTAAAGCTCGAGACGCTGAAAGAGGTCGATGCCTACCTGCGCGACCTTGATTCGCGTGTGGTGCAGGTCTCGGCCTCGATCGCCGCGTCGCTGCAGGAGATCGAAATCCTGCGCGCAGATGGGCACACGGTGCGCGATGTGCGCCCGATGAGCCGCCTTAACATCTCGGTCATTGTCGAACAGAACGGGCGGCGCGAAAGCGGCAGTGCAGGTGGCGGGGGCCGTGTTGGCCTTGATGGGCTGATTGATCGCGCCGACTGGCAGGCCAAAGCGCGCGAGGCACTGCGGGTGGCCGTGGTGAACCTTGATGCGGTCCCGGCCCCGGCGGGGGTGATGGACGTGGTGCTTGGCCCCGGCTGGCCCGGCATCCTGCTGCACGAGGCCATCGGGCACGGGCTTGAAGGGGACTTCAACCGCAAGGGCAGCTCGGCCTTTGCCGGGCTCATGGGCCAGCAGATTGCCGCGCGCGGGGTCACCGTGCTCGATGACGGCACAATCCCCGACCGGCGCGGCTCGATCACCGTGGATGACGAAGGGACCCCCTCGGCCAAGAACGTGCTGATCGAGGACGGCGTGCTGGTCGGCTACATGCAGGACCGCCAGAATGCGCGCCTGATGGGCGTGGCGGCCACCGGCAACGGGCGGCGTCAAAGCTATGCGCACGCGCCGATGCCACGCATGACCAACACCTACATGCTGGGCGGCGACGTGGCCCCGGGCGACATCGTGGCTGACCTCAAGGACGGGATCTATGCCGTTGGCTTTGGCGGCGGGCAGGTCGACATCACAAATGGCAAGTTCGTGTTTTCCTGCACCGAGGCCTATCGCGTGCAAAACGGCAAGGTCGGCGCGCCCGTTAACGGGGCGACGCTGATCGGGGACGGGGCGACCGCGCTCAAACACATCCGCGCCATCGGCAATGACATGGCGCTTGATCCCGGCATGGGCAATTGCGGCAAGGCCGGGCAATGGGTGCCGGTGGGTGTGGGCCAGCCCACATTGATGATCGGCGGGCTGACGGTCGGCGGCTCCGCCTCCTGAAGAATCACCTTGAGGGTGAGTCGCGCGAATTTGGTACCGCATGAGGCGATGAGGGCTTTGACCTCCCTATTTTGGGGGAGGTTGGGGCGCCAAATTTGTTCTTGTTCCGTTCCCGCACACAAATCCTGCGCTGAAATACGTCCATGAAAACAACGAACAACGGGTTTGTCTCTCATTGGACAGGATGCGTTCATGCGTTGTTAACCTTGTAAATTCTATAACAAATGCAGCAACGGACGGAGCAACGGATGACTGAAAAGGATACCCATCCTTCTTCCACTCACCCCCCACTCCCACCCACCTCGGAAGATGACCAGTTCTCGTGTCTTCGTCTGTTGCGCTCACGCCGGGTTGGCATTTCGACGTATCAACGTTTGCTGATTGAACACGGCACTGCGCAAAACGCGCTGGCCGCGCTACCGGAGGTAGCGCGCGCCGCCGGCGTCTCGAAATACTCCATTTGCCCCGAAGGCGTCATTTGCGCGGAACTCAAGGCCGGTCGCGCAGCGGGTGCACGCCTCGTGGCCCAAGGCACGCCCGACTACCCTGCCCCGCTGAACGATCTGCGCGACGCACCCCCGTTTTTATGGGTGATCGGTGATCTTGCGTGGTTGCAAAAGCCTGCCATTGCGCTGGTTGGTGCCCGAAATGCCTCGTCGCTGGGGACGCGCATGGCGCGCAAACTGGCCAGTGATCTGGGGGCTGCGGGTTATGTCGTTGTCTCCGGCCTTGCGCGCGGCGTGGATGCCGCCGCCCATCTGGCCGCACTTGAGACAGGCACCATCGCCGTACAAGCCGGAGGGGTCGACACCATCTATCCGGCCGAAAACGCCCAACTTGCCCAGGACATCGCCCAAAAAGGCGCGCGGATCAGTGAACAGCCCATGGGCCTGCAACCCATGGCGCGCCACTTTCCGGCGCGCAATCGGCTGATCTCGGGACTGGCGCAGGCCACCGTGGTCGTCGAGGCGGCGGCCAAGTCGGGCAGTCTGATCACCGCACGGGATGCACTCGATTTGGGCCGCGACGTGCTGGCGGTGCCGGGCCATCCAATGGATTCGCGGGCCTCGGGCTGCAACATGCTGATACGGGATGGGGCGACGCTTGTGCGGGATGCCGCCGATGTGCTCGAAGCGCTGGCCCCCATTGCGCCGCGCGCACCCGAACTGCCGCTGGAGCCTCCCGCGACCCGCCCCAGCGACAGCCGCACATTGCGCGAAACTGCCAATCTGCACGGCCAGATCCTGTCGCGCCTCGGCCCCTCGCCGCTGGCCGAGGATCAGTTGATCCGCGACCTTGGCGCGCCCTCTGCCAGCGTGGCCCCGGTGCTGGTCGAACTGGAGCTTGACGGCAGCATCGATCGCGCCCCCGGTGGCCTGCTGACCCGCGCCAGTTAAAGACACGGGGCTGGGCCCCGTTGACATTCCGCTCTTGCACACCACATCTTGCGCGGCCATAGAGCCCCCAGTTTTCCCGTCAGAGGTTGATCCGTTAAATGCCTGTCGTCGTTGTCGAATCCCCGGCTAAAGCCAAGACAATCAACAAATATCTGGGCGACGACTATACCGTTCTGGCCAGTTACGGGCATGTGCGTGACCTGCCGCCCAAGGACGGATCGGTTGATCCGGACAACGAATTCGACATGCTTTGGGAGGTCGCAAGCGACAGCAAAAAGCACGTCAAGGCCATCGCCGACGCGCTGAAAGAAGACAATGCACTGATCCTCGCAACCGACCCCGACCGCGAGGGCGAGGCGATCAGCTGGCACCTGCAAGAGGCCCTGACCAAGCGCAAATCGATCAAGAAAGACACGCCCGTCAGCCGCGTCACCTTCAACGCTATCACCAAGGCCGCCGTGACCGAGGCCATGGCCAACGCCCGCCAGGTCGACATGCCGCTGGTTGAGGCCTATCTGGCCCGCCGCGCGCTCGATTATCTTGTGGGCTTCAACCTGAGCCCCGTTTTGTGGCGCAAACTGCCCGGCGCGAAATCCGCAGGCCGTGTGCAATCGGTCTGCCTGCGCATCCTGACCGAGCGCGAGATGGAGATCGAGGCGTTCCGCAACCGCGAATACTGGTCGGTCAAGGCTGTTCTGGCCTCCCCCCGAGGGCAGGAATACGAGGCGCGCCTTGTCAGCCTTGCAGGCAAAAAGCTCGACCGCTTTGATCTGGAAAACCAGACGCAGGCCGACATGGCCGTCGCGGCCATCTCCAGCCGCGATCTGAAAATCACTTCTGTCGAGGCCAAGCCGGCTTCGCGCAACCCCTCCGCCCCCTTCATGACCTCGACCCTGCAGCAAGAGGCCAGCCGCAAGTTCGGCATGGGCGCGCGCGCCGCGATGAGCACGGCGCAGCGTCTCTATGAGGCAGGCTACATTACTTATATGCGGACCGACGGCATCGACATGGCCCCCGAGGCCGTCACCGCCGCCCGCGAGGCCATCGCCAGTTTCTATGGCAAGGACTATGTGCCGGACAAACCGCGCATCTACAAAAACAAGGCCAAGAATGCGCAAGAGGCCCACGAATGCGTGCGCCCCACCGATATGACCGTCAAACCTGACGACCTGCCGGTGACGGATGCGGATCAGCGCAAGCTCTATGATCTGATCTGGAAACGCACGCTCGCCAGCCAGATGGAAGGTGCGCGGCTGGAGCGCACCACGGTCGAAATCGGCAGCGCCGACGAACAGGTGAGCTTGCGCGCCACCGGGCAAGTGATCCTGTTTGACGGGTTCCTCAAGGTCTACGAAGAGGGGCGCGATGACGAAGTTGTCGATGACGACGACAAGCGCCTGCCGCAACTGACCCAAGGTGAATCCGCCGAGAAACGCGGCGTGACCCCCGAACAGCACTTTACCCAGCCCCCGCCCCGCTACACCGAGGCGACCCTCGTCAAGCGGATGGAAGAGCTCGGCATTGGCCGCCCCTCGACCTATGCCAGCATCGTCACGACCATTCAGGATCGCGGATATGTGCGCAAGGACCGCAACCGCCTGATCCCCGAGGACAAGGGGCGGCTGGTGATCGCCTTTCTCGAGAACTACTTTCGCCGCTATGTGGGCTATGATTTCACCGCCGATCTTGAGGAACAGCTTGATGACGTGAGCGCGGGCAGCCGCGACTATAAGGATGTGCTCGGCCGGTTCTGGACGGATTTTTCCGCCGCCATTGCCGAAACCTCCGAATTGCGCATCACCGAAGTGCTGGAAAAGATCAACGAGGTGCTGGAACCGCACCTCTTCCCGCCGCTTGAAGACGGGGGCGATCCGCGCCTGTGCCCGAATTGCGGGGCTGGACGGCTGAGCATGCGCACCGCGCGCTCGGGCGGGGCCTTTATCGGCTGCTCGAACTACCCAGAATGCCGCTACACCCGCCCCTTCGGCCCGCCGGACCCAGAGGCCGAGGCCAGCGCCATCCCCCCCGAGGGCAAGCTGCTCGGCGAGGACAATGGCGATGAGATCCGCGTCTTCAAGGGCCGTTTCGGCCCCTATGTGCAGCGCGGCGCCGTCACCGAAGAGAATAAGAAACCCCCGCGCCAGTCGATCCCCAAGGATTGGGCACCGGAGGAATTGGAACTGGACCGCGCCGTCATGCTGCTGTCCCTGCCCCGCGAAATCGGGCCGCACCCTGAGGACGGCATGATGGTCTGGGCCAATATCGGACGCTACGGGCCTTACATCAAACATGCCGAAAGCACGTCGGACCGTGGTGGCACCAATGCCAACCTCGAAGGGATCGACGAGGTCTGGACCGTGGGCATGAACCGCGCCGTGCAACTGCTGGCCGAAAAGCTGGCGAGCCGGGGCGGACGCGGGGCTGCTGCCAAACCGCTGCACGAGTTGGGGGAACACCCCGAGGAGGGCGGACCTGTATCGGTGATGAAGGGCAAATACGGGCCTTACGTCAAATGGGGCAAGGTCAACGCGACCATCCCCAAGGGCACCGAACCCGAAAACGTCACCATGGACATGGCCGTGCAGCTCATCATCGAAAAAGCACCGGCCAAGAAAAAGACCGCCAAAAAGAAGCCCGCAGCCAAAAAGAAACCCGCCAAGAAAAAGACAGCGACCAAAGAGGCATCCTGATCCACACGGCTTGCGAGAAAAATTGTCGCAGTATACCGCCGTGCACCGCCTGTATTCGTTGACTTTATTGCACCCGCCCGTCAGTTATTTTATGAAGAGTGTCAGGCTTCTGCGGAAGTGTCGGGGGAACAGCAATGAAAAAGATTTACGGCTCAGCGGCTGAAGCGCTTGATGGTGTGCTGTTTGATGGCATGTTCATCGCGGCAGGTGGATTTGGCCTGTGCGGCATTCCGGAACTGTTGCTGGACGCGATCAAGGACGCAGGCACCAAGGATCTGACCTTTGCCTCCAACAACGCGGGCGTCGATGATTTCGGCATCGGCATCCTGTTGCAGACGCGCCAGGTCAAGAAAATGATCAGCTCGTATGTGGGCGAAAACGCCGAGTTCATGCGCCAATATCTGTCGGGTGAACTTGAGCTGGAATTCAACCCCCAGGGCACATTGGCCGAGCGTATGCGCGCCGGCGGCTGCGGCATCCCCGGCTTTTATACCAAGACCGGCGTGGGCACCGTGATCGCCGAAGGCAAAGAGCACAAGGAATTCGACGGCCAGACCTATATCCTCGAAAAGGGGATCTTTGCGGATCTCGCCATCGTCAAGGCGTGGAAGGCGGATGCCACCGGCAATCTCGTGTTCCGCAAGACAGCACGCAACTTCAACCCCCCGGCTGCCATGTGCGGCAAGATCTGCATCGCTGAGGTCGAGGAAATCGTGCCGACGGGGTCGCTTGACCCGGATTCGATCCACCTGCCCGGCATCTATGTGCACCGCATCGTGCAGGGCGAACATGAAAAGCGGATCGAACAACGTACAACGCGCGCGGCCTAAAAAGGGAGCAGGATCGTGCCAGACACCTTGGAACAGCTTCTTGAAGAGGATGCGGCCTTTGACGGGTACAATCGCGCCCAAGTCGCGATCGTGGTGACCAACCCGTATCTGGAAGACAACCCCATCGTCTATGTGAACGAGGCCTTTGCCCGCTCAACCGGCTTTGCCCGGTCGGCCGCCATCGGGCGCAACTGCCGCTTTTTGCAGGGTGAGGACACCAGCAAGGCAGATGTGGACAAGCTGCGCCATTCGATCGAGAACGAACAGACCGTCACCGTCGACATCATCAACTATCGCGCCAGCGGTGAAAAATACCGCAACCGGCTGGTGATCTCACCGCTGCATGACAATCAGGGCAAGCTGCAATATTTCATTGGCATCCAGAAGGAACTGCGCAACGGCGACACCGATGCCAGCGCCGAAGAGATCAACGCCGCGCTGATCGAGATACAGAACCGCGTGGCCACGGACCTGTCCATGGTCATCGGCATGATCCGCCGCCAGTCGGCAGCCACATCCGTGCCAGAGGATTTTGCCGCCCTGCACCGCCGCATCGAAACTCTGCAACTGCTTTATGAAGAGATGAAGCTGGCGGATTCCCAATCCAACCGCGACAGCATCCAGATGGGCAGCTACCTGTCGCGCCTGTCATCTGCCATCGCGCACACATTGGGTCGTCCCGGCGTGCGGATGAACCTGCAGGTCGAACCGCTCGAGGTTCCCATTGAAACGGCGACCCGCGTCGGCCTCGTTCTGTCCGAGGTGCTGACCAACGCCTTTCAGCACGCCTTTGATCGCATGGACAGCGGGCTGGTCGAGATTCGCATGAGCCAGCTAAGCGCCGGAGGGCTGCGCCTGACCGTGTCCGATGACGGCGTCGGTGTGCCTTCGGACATGCAATGGCCCGACAGCCGCACCATGGGCGGACGCATCGTCTCGGGCCTGATCGAAGGGCTTGAGGGCACGCTGCAACTGGGCCGCGGTGCCGCTGGCAGCTTTATCACCATCGACGTGCCCGCGGGCGCGACCCTTCTGGACGCCTAAAAGGAAAATACATGCCCTGGGACCGTAACCAAATGGCGGCGCGCGCCGCACAGGAACTCGAAGACGGCTGGTATGTGAACCTCGGGATCGGCATTCCGACGCTTGTGTCCAACTATATCCCCGACGGGGTCGAGGTGACGCTGCAATCGGAAAACGGCATGCTGGGCATGGGCCCTTTCCCGATCGAGGGCACCGAAGACGCCGATCTGATCAACGCGGGCAAACAGACAATCACCGAACTGCCGCAGACGGCCTATTTCGATTCTGCCCAGTCCTTCGGCATGATCCGGGGCGGCAAGATCGCGATGGCGATCCTGGGCGCGATGGAAGTGGCCGAGAACGGAGATCTGGCCAACTGGATGATCCCGGGCAAGCTGGTCAAGGGCATGGGCGGGGCGATGGACCTTGTGGCAGGCGTGGGCCGCGTGGTGGTGGTCATGGACCACACCAACAAGCACGGCGACAGCAAGGTGCTCAAGGCATGCACCCTGCCGCTGACCGGTCAGGCGGTGGTGGATCGCATCATCACCAATCTCGGGGTACTGGACGTGGTCGAGGGCGGCCTGCAGATCGTCGAAACCGCCGATGGGGTTACCGAGGACGAAATGCGCGCCGCAACCGAAGCAACGATTATCTGACATCCACGCGGAGACGTTTTCCGAAGTCGGAAAACGGACCGGAAATTCCGAGAATTTCTGCCAGCGTCAGTTCAGGGCGGCGAACACACAGCCGTCGGTGACCAGCACCGGCGGTGTAATGCACAGCCCGCGCGCCAGTTGGAACGTCGCCAGCACCTTGGGCACGTAGTCGCGGGTTTCCGGGTATGGCGGCACACCCTGATGTTTGCGCACAGCCCCCTCGCCCGCATTGTACCCCGCCAGCACCAGAACCGGGTCGTGGTCAAAATGCCCCATCAGCCAGTCGAGGTATTTCACCCCGCCCGCAATGTTCTGCGCAGGCTCAAAACTGTCGTCGACCCCGAAACGGGACGCTGTATCGGGCATCAACTGCATGAGGCCCTCGGCCCCGGCCCCGCTTTTGGCATCCGCAACACCACCTGATTCCACCATCATCACCGCCAGCACCAGCGCCGGGGACACGTCGGTGCCGATGGTGGCCTTTAGGATGTCGATGCCCTGCGCTTGCGCCAGCGCCTGCATCTGCTGCAGGCGGGGTACGGGCACCGGCGCGTCTGACCGGGCCAGCGCGCGCATGGCCAGATCCAGTCGTCCGGGTCCTGAATCGGCAATGTCCGGCGAGATATCGTTCCAGAACCAGTCATAGCGGCTGGCGCGGGGCTGGGCTGCATTCTCGCCAGGTGCGGGGGCTGCCGCCACGGCTGCCTCGGCCGGATCAATCTGAATGGTGATGCGCTTTTTCGTACCTGCACTGGGCGGTTTGACCCGCTTGGCCGAAAAATCCTTGAACGGAGGGGGATCCTTGGCCGCAACGGGGCAAGCTCCCACCAGCGCTGCCATCATGGCGGCGCAGATCAAATATCTGGGTATCATGGTTCGCCTCAAGACATCGGTTCTACGACCGAGATTGGATACAATTTAGCAAAAAAACCGGGCTCTAACCACCTTTGTTCACGCCAAACATGGCAGTTTTGCCTTATTTGCCACGCCCTTTGATAAAAATTATCAGCAAGCAAAATTTACCCCCAAAAAAAACAGTGTGATTTCAGAATGCTATGCGGATTTTTCAAATTTTCTGGGATGCGACCTGAAATGCCCAATATGCCGCCAAATTCGTGCCCCAATCCCAAGGCTATAAAGCTCTATACCAAGTCGGACCTGGGCCAATGAGAGAGAGCGGCCCATATCAGACGGCGAGGTTAAAACGTAAATCTACTGATCCTTTGGAGGGACACAACAATGATGAAATTTATCAAAAACTTCCGTAACGACGAAGACGGTGCCGTGACAGTTGACTGGGTTGTTCTGACAGCCGCAGTTGTTGGTCTGGCCGTTGCAGCTTACACGTCGATCGAAACCGGCGCGACTGAGCTGACAGCTGACACCGACACATTCCTGCAGGCTCAAGACCCTAACTAAGTTGGTCTGACCTGAAGGTCACTACGATACGGGGGCTGCGACCGCATCCGGGCGCAGCCCTTTTTTACGCCTACGAGTTTCCGTTACCATTCCGAAAAGGTGCTTTTGCCATGACCCGATTTCTGAAGAAATTCCACAACGACGAAGACGGTGCTGTCACCGTGGACTGGGTTGTGCTGACCGCGGCGATTGTCGCTCTTGCGGTGGCCCTTGTGCTTGCACTTACAAATGGCTCCGTCGGCGTCTCTGCCGGTGTCGAAGCCTTTATGACCGGCTGGCAGTTCTAAACACATCTATATTTGTACGACGTGCGCCCGGGCCAGCCTCGGGCGTTTGTCGTGGGTGAACGCCCCAAGAGGGCAGATGCCACCTTAACACCGTCCCGCGTCCCAGAATCTGCCACATTTTGATGACACACCTGATCCCAAGAGGCCCGCACCCTTCCGGTGATGATGGGCCCAGATATGAGGTATTACTATGCGAATGGTTTTCGGATTGGTGCTTTTGGCCGGGATCGCCCTGGCGGGGGGTGCCGTATACATGGCCAAGAATTACATCGGGCAATATCAGACGGCGCTCGCCAAGGAACGCGCGCAGCGGGAAAAGATCGTGCCCACAATCCCCGTCTACGTGGCGGATCGCCCCCTGAAATACGGCGAGGCGCTCACCATGGAAGACGTGCGTACCGTGGACTGGCCTGAAAATGCCATCCCCGAGGGCGCCTTTACAGAAGACAATCCCATCTTTGCCGAAGGTGTGACCGCGGCCCGCGTCGTGTTGCGCACCATGGAAAAGGACGAAGCCGTCCTTGAGGTCAAAGTGACCGAACCCGGTGAAGAGGCAGGCCTGACTTCGCGGCTGGAACGCGGCATGCGCGCCTTTGCCATCAAAGTTGACGTGGCCTCGGGTGTATCCGGCTTCCTGCGTCCGGGTGACCGGGTCGACGTGTACTGGACCGGCCGTGTGGACCAATCGCTCAGCCAGGACCGTGGTGAAGTGACCAAACTGATCGAACCGGGCGTCAAGCTGATTGCCATCGACCAGAACGCCGCCGGTGATCTGGACGGGGCGACCATTGCCCAGACCGTGACCGTCTCCATTCCGCCCGCGAAGGTGGCCAAGCTGGCGCAGGCCCAGTCGTCGGGTCGCCTGTCGCTGTCGCTTGTCGGCGCCGAAGACGATACCGTCGCGGCCGCCATCGAAGTCGATCAACGCTCACTTTTGGGTATCGCAACCCAGGAAGTCAAAGCCGCAGTCGAGGAAGAAAAGACCTGTTCGATCCGCACACGCCGCGGCGCAGAGGTTGTCGAAATTCCGATCCCCTGCACAAACTGAGCCTAGAAATCAAAGACTTAAACCGGCGCTCCCTCTTGGGGGCGCCGGTTGCGTTTTGGGGTCTGTTGCCAGTTATCCACATAAAAGAACTCCCTGAACCCATTGATTCTTGCAATAAAAACCAAAGTGTCCCATGGTGATCCCAATACGCGGGCAAACGACCCGTGACGATCGCGGGCAATAAGACCCGGCATAGAGGCGTGATCAAAAAGGCAGGTCACATGAACATTGACGGAATTTTCAAAGCATCCCTTCTCGGGTTGTCCCTTGCTATCAGCCCGATGGCGTTTTCTGCAGCACACGCAGAGAACCTCAAGGTCGTGCGCACCGCCAGCGAAGCAACGCTGAACGTGCCCATGAACCGGGCCGTTGTCGTGGAAAGCGAAGAGCCCTTTGCAGAGCTCAGCATCGCCAACCCGGCCATCGCGGACATCTCCTCGCTCAGCGACCGCACTATATATGTGCTCGGGAAAGCGCCGGGACTGACAACACTCACCCTTCTGGATGCCAATGGCCGCCTGATCACGAATGTGAACGTGCGGGTCGCGGCAGACATCTCGGAATTCAAGGAGCGGCTTCGCCAGATCCTTCCGGGTGAAAAGATCGAGGTACGCACCGCCAATGACGGTATCGTGCTGTCGGGCGTCGTATCATCGACCGCACGGCTGCAACGCGCACTTGATCTGGCAGAACGCTACGCCGAAGGCCGCGTTTCCAACCTGATGAGCGTCGGTGGCGTCCAGCAGGTCATGCTCAAGGTCCGGTTTGCCGAGATGAACCGCTCGGTTTCCAAATCTCTCAGCTCTTCGCTGTCGCTGAACGGCACCCTGTTCTCGGGTGATGTGGGCGTAAACGGCGGGACCGGGACAACAAACAGCTCGGGCGGTGTCGGCACCAGCCTTGGCGGCAATATCCCGGCCATCAACGAAAACGCAGGTGCGATTCTCTTTGGCTTCAACACCGGCAACACCCAGGTGGGTCTGCTGCTTGAAGCCCTTGAAACCAAAGGGGTTGTGCGCACGCTGGCCGAACCAAACCTGGTCGCTTTGTCCGGCCAGGAGGCCAAGTTCCTTGCAGGTGGCGAATATCCCGTCCCCGTCAGCCAGGACAACGGCGTGATCACCATCGAGTTCAAGCCTTTCGGGATCGAACTCAACTTTATCCCCCGCGTGGTGGACAAGGACCTGATCAACCTCGAGCTTGAGGCGGCTGTGTCGGCCATCGACCCAACCAACGGCTTTGCGGTGAACGGTTTTGAAATCGACGCCTTCTCGCGGCGCGAGACATCGACCACGGTCGAGATGCGCGACGGAGAGAGCTTTGCCATCGCTGGTCTGCTCGAAGACAACTTCGACGACAACTCCAGCCAGTTGCCCTGGCTTGGCGATGTGCCGATCCTGGGCGCACTGTTCCGCTCGGCGTCGTATCAGCGCAACCAAACTGAACTTGTGATCATCATCACAGCGCATCTTGTGTCCCCTGTTCGGGGTGACATCCTGGCGCTGCCCACTGATCGCATCAAACCACCCAGCGAAAAGGATTTGTTCCTGTATGGTCGCACAGCCGCGGGCACCCGCGTTCCCAAACAAGGGGCTGCAGGCGAGGTTGCCAAACAGGACTTCTCCGGCTCTTATGGCTACGTGTTGGATTAAGGACAGGGTTCAATGAAACCGATCATCTCAGTCGCACTGGTAAGCAGCCTCGCAATCTCGGCGTGTACGGCGTCCAACGATCCGGTCTACACCCAGTTCTATCGTGAAGCGGGCGCATTGGTGGACACTGGCCACTTCGGCAACGCCACAGCGAACAACACGCTGATCATGACGGGCGAACAGGGCTATACCTTCGATCTGGCCAACCGTTTCGCCTCCGAGGTGATCACCACGGTGAACTTCTCGTTCAATTCCTCTGTCCTGGATGCCGGCGCGCAAGATGCGCTGCGCCAGCAGGCAAATTGGATCCGCCAGTTCCCCGAAGTCCGCTTCCGGGTCTATGGCCATACGGACGCGGTGGGGTCTGCCGGATATAACAAGCAATTGGGCCTCGCCCGCGCCCGCGCGGTTGTCGGCTTCCTCGCCTCGCAAGGCATCAGCCGCTCGCGGCTTGAGGCCGTGGCATCCTTTGGCGAAACTCAGCCCCTGATCGTGACCCAAGGACGTGAACGGCGCAATCGGCGCACCGTGACCGAAGTGTCGGGTTTCGTGAAATCCAACCCCACTGTTCTGGATGGCAAGTACGCGCAGATCATCTACCGCGACTATGTCAAATCCGCCGAAGCGCCCAGCCAGCTGTCCGGTATCACCGGCTCTGATCTGCGCACCGAACAGTAAAAACACACAGATTTTTCCGCTTTGGCGCGCAGACAATCCCTGTCTGCGCGCCTTATCGTTCTAAGAAACCCAACAATTGGAGTTTTTTAGCCCAAATCTCGCCTGAATTGCCTGCGAAAAACGCTCTTGAGGATACGTATGTCCAATGAGCATTGGGCGCAGGAACCGCAGGTCAACGGCGTAACACCGCCCCTTTTTGGCCCTCGGCTCCGCAATTGAAGGACGAGTGGGCAATGAGCAGTGTAATGCCGCAACCAGAAACAGCACCGATCGTGGCGTGTACCATCAGCCGCGATGTGCAGAATTTCGATCTTTTGATCGAAGATATGGAACAGGCCCTGGGTGAATCCTGGGGTGATCTGGGATTTGCCGAAGCACTCGCCTTTTTCAACCAGCCCGAAGCCGAAGCGATGGAGTTCGTCGCCCTCGCCCTGGACGATGCGGACGAAGACAACCTTGTTCTGATGGGTGAAATCATCACTCAGGCCAAGGCCCGCGACATCAAGGTTATCCTCATCGCCGAAGACGTCACACCCGCCTCGCTGCACCAGTTGTTGCGGCGCGGGGCGGACGAATTTGTCCCCTACCCCCTGCCCGAAGGTGAATTGCTGTCAGCCATTGATCGGCTGCGCACCGCCGTTGCCCCGCAACCGGCCGAGACCGAGCGCACCGCACAGCTCAAGACCGGGGCCAACAAGGAAGGCGCGGTTTTTGTCACCCACGGCGTCGCCGGTGGGACAGGCTCCACCACTCTGGCCGTGAACCTGGCTTGGGAACTGGCGCTGCTCAATCCCGGCGAGACACCCAATGTGTGCCTTCTGGACTTTGATCTGCAATTCGGGTCGGCCTCGACCTTCCTCGATCTGCCCCGCCGCGAGGCCGTGTTCGAGATGCTTTCGGACACCGAAGCCATGGACGAGGAAAGCTTTGGCCAGTCCCTGCTGACCTTCGAGGAAAAGCTGCAGGTGCTGACCGCACCCGCCGACATGATCCCGCTGGATCTGATCACCCCCGAAGACATCGGGCGTGTGATCGAAATGGCGCGCGCGCATTTTGACTATGTGGTGATCGACATGCCGTCGACCCTTGTGCAGTGGACAGAAACCGTTCTGGCCGCCGCGCACCTCTACTTTGTCACGCTGGAACTCGACCTGCGGTCGGCCCAGAACACGCTGCGCTTCAAACGCGCGCTGCAATCCGAAGAATTGCCGATAGAAAAACTGCGCTACGTGCTGAACCGTGCACCGAAATTTACCGATCTCGGTGGTAAGGCACGGGTCAAGCGCCTGTCCGAAAGCCTCGATATCGCCGTCGAAGTCCAAATGCCCGATGGCGGCAAGCCGATCACGCAAAGCGCGGACCACGGCCTGCCCCTGGCATCGTCGGCCACCAAGAACCCATTGCGTCGCGAGATCGCCAAACTCGCCGCGTCCATCCATGAACTGAGCGAGGGCCACGTCAAAGCGGCGTGATCCGATAACCAAAGGGTTATTCGATGTTTTCCAAGTACAAAAAAGACGCACCAGCAGCCAAAGCCGCACCTGCGGAAAAGGTGGAAGAAGCGCCCAAGGCAGATGCCGCCGCGCCCAAGATCGCGCGTAAGGCCAATGCAAGTGCGGCCACCGTTGTGCCGATGGACAAAGAGCGCAAGAAAAAGGAGCGGATGGGCGAGATCAAACTCGAACTGCACCGTGCCCTGCTCGACAACCTGAACCTGTCGGCACTGGAAACGGCGACCGAAAACGATCTGCGTCAGGAAATTCAGGCCATCTCCAGCGAATTCCTGGAAGAAAAGAACATCATCCTGAACCGAGAGGACCGTCAGGTTCTCAATCAGGAACTGTTTGACGAAGTCATGGGCCTTGGCCCGCTCGAAACCCTGCTGAAGGACGAGTCGGTCAACGATATTCTGGTTAACGGGCCGCAACAGATCTTTGTGGAACGGGCCGGTAAGCTGGAACTGACCGACATCACGTTCAAGGACGAACGCCACTTGCTGCGCATCATCGACAAGATCGTGTCCGCCGTGGGTCGTCGTGTTGACGAATCCAACCCTTACGTTGACGCCCGCCTGAAAGACGGCTCGCGCTTTAACGCCATGGTGCCGCCGATTGCGGTGGATGGCAGCCTTGTCTCCATTCGTAAGTTCAAAAAGGACAAGCTGGGCATCGACGATCTGGTGCAATTCGGCGCCTTCACCGAAGAAATGGCTGCATATCTGCAAGCCGCCGTCGCCACCCGCCTCAACGTCATCGTCTCCGGTGGTACAGGTTCGGGTAAGACCACCACGCTCAACGCTCTTTCCTCGTTCATCGACAATGCCGAACGTATCCTCACCATCGAAGACACGGCGGAACTTCAGTTGCAACAGACCCATGTGGGCCGGATGGAAAGCCGCCCGCCCAACGTCGAAGGCAAGGGCGAGGTGTCCCCCCGCGACTGTCTGAAAAACGCCCTGCGGATGCGGCCCGACCGCATCATCGTCGGCGAGACGCGCGGCGAAGAAGTCATCGACATGCTGCAGGCCATGAACACCGGCCACGACGGTTCCATGACCACGATCCACGCCAACTCGGCGCGGGACGGCGTGTCGCGTCTGGAAAACATGATCGCGATGGCGGGCATCGAGATGCCGCTCAAGGCGGTCCGCTCGCAAATCTCATCGGCTGTGAACCTGATCGTGCAGGCCTCGCGCCTGCAGGACGGCTCGCGTCGCATGACCTCGATCACCGAAATCACCGGCATGGAAGGGGACGTCATTTCGATGCAGGAAGTGTTCCGCTACCAGCGCGTCGGCCTGACCCCCGACAACAAGATCATTGGTCATTTCACCGCAACCGGCGTGCGTTCGCACTTCTCCGAACGCTTCCGTATGTGGGGCTATGATTTGCCATCCAGCATCTACGAGCCGATTGCGGCTGAATAAGGAACCCGAAAAATGAGTGCAGAACCAATTATTTACGGGTTGATCTTTATCGGCGTGCTTGTGCTCGTCGAAGGGATTTACCTTGTCGCCTTTGGGAAATCGATCAGCCTGAACAACCGGGTCAACCGTCGTCTGGAAATGCTGAACAAGGCAGGCGGACGGCGCGAGGAAGTGCTCGAACAGCTGCGCAAGGAAATGCAGCAGCACATGGGCGCACGCTCCATCCCGCTTTATTCGCTGCTTGCCGAACGGGCGCAAAAGGCGGCCATCGCCTTTACCCCGCAACAGTTGATCATGATCATGGGCGGTCTGTCAGCAGTGGCCTTTGTCGGCCTCAGCGTCGGGACCGAAACCGAGGTGCCCGTGCGCGTGCTGTTGTCCGTTGTCATCGGCATCGGTGCGGTCTTCTTCTGGGTTTCGTCCAAAGCCAGCAAACGCATGGGCATGATCGAGGAACAGCTTCCTGACGCCGTCGAACTCATGGTGCGCTCGTTGCGCGTGGGTCACCCGTTCAGCTCGGCGATCCAGATCGTCGCCAAAGAGGTGCAGGACCCGCTGGCTTCCGAATTCGGGGTGATCGCGGATGAATCCGCCTTTGGCCGCGACGTCGGTGAATCGCTCAAGGCCATGGCCGAGCGGCTGGACATGCAGGATTTGCGCTTTCTCGCTGTGGCCGTGACCATCCAGCAGCAATCGGGTGGTAACCTCGCCGAGATCCTGATGGGTCTGGCCAAGGTGATCCGCGCCCGCTTCCGCCTGTTCCGCCGGGTCAAGGCGATCACGGCCGAGGCCAAGTGGTCGGGCAAGTTCCTGTCCGCCTTCCCGCTGGTTGCGCTGGTCGTGATCAACATTGGTGACCCGCACTACTATGACGAAGTGCGCGACCACCCGTGGTTCATCCCGGCCTGTTTCGTCGTCGGTATCTTCTTGTGCGTTAACCTCGTTGTGATGCGCGTCCTGACCAATATCAAAGTTTGAGGAGCCCGATTATGGACGCCCTGTTACAGCCAATCACCGATCTTCTCGGCCCCCTTGGCCCCATCATCATCGTCGGTGTGCTGGGTTTCATGATGATCGTCATGGTCATCATCATGATGATGCGCCAGCCCGAAGATCCGCTCGCCAAGCTTAAGAAAAACAGCCACTCCCAGCACACGGGCTCGCAAAAAGAGCGTCTGCGTCAGGGTGCGCGCAACGAACAACTGGAACGGTTTTCCAAGTTCCTCGAACCCGAGGACGTGGCCGAACTGTCCAAGCGCCAGCTGATGCTGCGCCAGGCGGGCTACCAGTCGCGCGACTCGGTGCGGATGTTCCATGCCGCGCAGTTCATCCTTGGCGTGCTGGGCCTGATTGCGGGCGTGATCTATACCAACTTTGTGGTTGGGACAGACAACATGACCACGCAAAAGATCATCATGTGGACGGTTGGTCCGGGCGGCGTTGGCTACTACCTGCCGCAATACTGGATCACCCGCCGGGTCGAGGCCCGCAAGGAAGAGATCACCCAGGGCTTCCCGGACGCGCTGGACATGATGCTGGTCTGCGTCGAGGCCGGTCAGTCCCTTGATCAGGCGATCACGCGGATTGCGGGCGAATTGCGCGCCTCTTTCCCTGCCCTCGCCGACGAATTCCAGGTCGTCAGCTACGAGATGAAGGCCGGCAAGGACAAGGTCACCGTGCTGCAGGACATGGGCGAACGCTGCGGCGTGCAGGACGTGGCCTCGTTCGTGACCGTGCTGGTCCAATCGGCAAGCTTTGGTACCTCGATCGCGGATGCGCTGCGCGTCTTTGCCAGCGAAATGCGCGACAAGCGCGTGATGCGCGCCGAAGAGGCGGCCAACAAGCTGCCGACCAAGATGACGCTGGCCACAATGATGCTGACGGTTCCGCCGCTGCTGATCATCCTTGTGGGCCCCTCGGTGCACGGCATCACGCAGCTGGGCAACATGGGGAACTAGCCAGAGCGCAGTTTTGTGCTAAAAGACATGCATCGCGCGGGGGAAACTCCGTGCGATGCAGTCGTATAAAAAGGTCGCAAAGGCCAAATGATGTCAGGCATTCGGGCGTTCTGGGCCCTCATTCTTTCGCTGTCGCTGGCCGCCTGTTCCACGGGCGGCATCAACGTGGGCGACACCGGCCCCTTCGCCCCCGGCGTGGACCGGCGCGGCGATGCGGTGGACGGGGTCGAGGTCGGGCACCGCCTGATCGCCGCCGGAGAGTTCGAACTGGCCATCAAATCCTTCAACCGCGCAGCACTGGACCGGGGCGGTTATGACGGCGAAATCCTGTCGGCCCTCGGCACTGCCAATCTGGGTCTGGGTCGGCTGGGACAGGCCGAAACCCTTTTGCGCCGCGCCACCACCGAATTCGACCCCGTCCCCGAAGACCTCAACAACCTTGGCGTTGTGCTGATGGAACGGGGCGAAACCTACGAGGCCGTGCAGGTCCTGCGCCGCGCCTTCGCCCTTGATGACGGAGAAAGCACACTCATCAGGGATAATTTACGCTTGGCCCTCGCAAAAATAGAAAACTCTGATACTCTGGATGAGAACGAGAACCAGTATAAACTGGTCCGACGCGGCAGCAGTGACTATCTGATCCGATCTGCTGACCGAATTTGAGGTGCGCCATCTGGCGCGAAGTGATGCGACCGGACACAAAAGTCCGGCGTGAACGAGCAGGAAAAGGACGCAAACATGCGCCACCCCGTAGTTTTGGCCGTCTCTCTGGCAGGGGCAATGGCCCTGTCGGCATGTGAACAGAAATCCGCAGATCAAACCGTCGAACGCGCGTTCCAGGACGTGAACGTGATCGACGAAAGCGATCTGAACGACGTGATGCTGACCGTCGCTGACCCCAACGAGGCGGTGACCTATTTCCAGCGCACCGCCGCGGACAATCCCGACCGCATCGACGTGCAACGCGGTCTGGCCTCCAGCTATGTGCGCGCCAAACGCTATTCCGAGGCGGCCCCGGCCTATGCCAAGGTGATCAAGCTGGATGGCGCCACCAATGACGACCGCGTCGACTATGCCGACGCCCTGCTGCGCTCGGGCGACTGGGCGCGCGCCGAACAGGAACTCGACAAGGTGCCCCCCACCTTCGAGACATTCAAACGCTACCGGCTCGAGGCGCTGATCGCCGACAGCAACAAGGAATGGAAAAAGGCCGACAGTTTCTATGAAACCGCCGTGGGCCTGACCACGCGGCCCTCGGGCGTGCTGAACAACTGGGGCTATTCCAAGCTGACACGCGGTGATTTCAAGGATGCCGAGCGGCTCTTTGGCGACGCGATCCGGCAGGACCCGAACCTGTTTACGGCCAAGAACAACCTGATCCTGGCCCGCGGCGCACAGCGCAACTATGCGCTGCCCGTGGTCCCCATGGACCAGGTCGAACGGGCGCAACTGCTGCACACCCTTGGCCTCACAGCCGTCAAACAAGGCGATGTGCAGACCGGCAAAGGCCTGCTGCGCGATGCGATCGAAACCCATCCCCAGCACTTCGAAGCGGCGGTGAGATCCCTGCGCGCGCTCGAAAACAACGGGTGATCTGATGGCCCTGCCCGCGCTGGTGGCGTGGTGGTTCCTGCCCTTGCTGGTGCCGCTGTGCCTCTATGTGGCCTATACCGATCTTGCGCGGATGCGCATCACAAACCCCACCGTGATTGCGATTGCGGCGGTGTTTGTGGTGATGGGCCCGTTTCTCTATCCCTTTGACGTCTACCTGTGGCAACTGGCGCACCTCGCCATCGTGCTGGTCGTGTGCATGGTCCTGAACGCCGCGGGCGCGATGGGGGCCGGGGATGCCAAGTTTCTCGCCGCCGCCGCACCATATGTGGCCCTTGGCGATGTGCGTCTGCTGATGGCGCTTTTTGCGGCCGTGTTGCTGGCGGCCTACGCGGTGCACCGCATCGCGCGTGCCACACCCTTGCGCAACATGGCCCCGTCCTGGGACAGTTGGAGCGCAAAGGGGCGCAAATTCCCCATGGGTTTTGCCCTTGGCCCCACGCTTGCGCTCTATCTCGTGCTGGCCGCCCTGCACGGGTCTTGACGACATATCGCCATAATTCGGTCGGAAACCTGCGCTAGGCTCGCCAAAAGCAGTCTAACGCACAGGCCCTGACCGATGAATATGCAAGTCGCCGACGTGATCGCACCCTCTGCCCCGAAACGGCTGGAGGAAATGAAACTCCCCGTCGTGATGATGCGGGATATCCTGCTCAAAACGATGTTCCGCAAGAACCTCGACATGGTCTCTGACCTGTCGCCGTCGCTGTGCCTGCCGATCCCCGTGGTGCAGGAACTGATCGACATGTGCCGCGACCAGCGCCTGATGGAAGCGACGGGCACGCTCAACGCCAACAATGGCAACGAAATGGGCTATCAGCTGACCGATCAGGGCAAGGCGCGCGCGCTGGATGCCCTGTCGCAGTCGGAATATTTCGGCGCCATGCCGGTGCCGCTGTCTGTCTACAGCGAACAGGTCAAACGCCAGTCGATCCGCAATATCATGGTCACACGGACCCAGCTGACCGGGGCCATGGGCCATCTGGTGCTGCCCCCTGACCTTTTGGACCAGCTCGGCCCCGCCGTCTCCGCTGGCCGTTCGATCCTGATGTATGGCCCTCCCGGCAACGGTAAGTCCTCGATCTCCAACGGCATCCGCGACGCGCTTGGCGATCAGGTCTATGTGCCGCGCGCCATCGAATATGCCGGTCAGGTGATCACGGTCTATGACCCCATCGTGCACGTGCTGTCCAAGGACGCAGGCGACGACACCACTTCGCTGCGCCGCCGCACGCCCCATGACATGCGCTATGTGAAATGCGAACGGCCCACGGTTGTGACGGGCGGTGAACTCAGCCTGTCGATGCTCGATCTGGTCTACAACCCCACCGCGCGGACCTATCAGGCCCCGCTGCAGCTGAAATCGACCGGCGGCATCTTCATCGTGGACGACCTTGGACGTCAGGCCGAAAGCCCGCAGGCGCTGGTCAACCGCTGGATCGTTCCGCTCGAGGAATCCAAGGACATCCTCGCCCTGCAATCGGGCGAAAAGTTCGAAGTGCCGTTCGACACGCTGGTGGTGTTCTCGACCAACTTCCACCCGAACGAAATCTTTGACCAGGCCGCCCTGCGTCGGATCTTCTTCAAGATCAAGATCGACGGGCCGAGCCAGGCAAACTTCCTCAAGATTTTCGCCATGGTCGCGCGCAATAAGGGCATGGCCCTCAACGAAGAAGCGCTGGTCTATCTGCTCAAGCAGAAATACCCGACCATCAACAATATCTATGCCAACTATCAACCGAACTTCCTGATTGACCAGATGGTCGCCACCTGCAATTTCGAAGGCATTCCCAAGCAGATGACGCCCGAGCTGATCGACCGTGCATGGGCCAACATGTTCGTCAAGGACGAACATATCGTCAAATGATCGGCGTCGCAGGCTGTGGCCGCATGGGCTTGCCCATGCTTGAGGCCCTGCGCGATGGCGTGCCGCACGCCATGGGCTTTGACGTGGTGGACAAGGGTGTCGATCACGTCACAACCAATCTGATGGGCTTTGCCCCGCGTCTGGACACCCTGTTCAGCGTGGTACGCGACGAGGGCCAGACCGACACGCTGCTGTTCGGCGCGCAAAACCTGATTACGACCGCGCCCAACCTCACCCGCATCTTCATCTGTTCGACCCTGTCGCCACGCTATGTACATGGCTTGCGCGCGCGCATTCCCGCCCACATCATCCTGATCGATGCGCCCATGTCCGGCGCGCAAGTGGCCGCGCGCGACCGCACCCTCAGCTTCATGCTCGGCGGCGCGCAGGGCGACATCGACGACGCCATCCCCCTGCTCGCCCTTATGGGCAAGCACTTTCACCACATGGGCGGCTTTGGGTCCGGCATGCAGGCCAAGGTGCTGAACAACCTGCTCGCCGCCTCGCATACGGCGATGACGCGGCTGGTGCTCGATTGGGCCGATGCCGCTGGCATGGACACCGACAAGCTGCTGGCCCTGATCGAAACCGCCTCGGGCCAGAACTGGCTCGCCTCCGGTTTCGAGACCATCGAATTTGCCAAACACGGGCACGCGCCGGACAACTCCATCGGTATTCTGGTCAAGGATGTGGCCGCCGCGATGGATGCCGCCCCGGACGGGGCCGACATGGCCCTGCCCGCGCAGGTCCAGGCCACCATCCGCGCCCTGAAGCCCCGCACCTGACACAGCGCACGCCGCATTAAGATTTGGCCTCCGTATGCCAGTCGGTGCACACATGGTGCACAGGGTGTGCACACTCCGTGTATCGCGTTTTTCGCCTTAACCTCCCTGAAAATAGAGTAAAAACACCAAACGCGCCCAGTCCCTTCTCTGATTAACAAAAATCCCGGGGGTTTGGGGGCTGGCCCCCAATGGCGGTCTGTTTGGGGGCCGGCCCCCAAGTGTTGGTTTCTTTGGGGGCTGGCCCCCAATCCGCAGCCTGCTACATTTGCGGCGATGGCCACGCTCCCCGCACACTTCACCAGTTGGTTCGCCTCCCGCGGCTGGACGATCCACCCGCATCAGCAGGCCATGCTCGAGCGCGCGGATGAACCCGCCCTGCTCCTCATCGCCCCGACCGGCGGGGGCAAGACGCTCGCAGGGTTCCTGCCCTCTCTGGCGGACCTAAGTGACGGAGAACATGACGGAATACACACGCTCTACATCTCTCCGCTCAAGGCGCTGGCGGCCGATATCAAGCGCAACCTGCGCACCCCGGTCGAGGAAATGGACCTGCCGATCCGCATCGAGGACCGCACCGGCGATACCTCAGCCACGCAAAAGAAACGGCAACGCGCCGACCCACCCCACATCCTGCTGACGACCCCGGAAAGTCTTGCGCTTTTAACAAGTTACGAGGACGCACCGCGCATGTTTGCAGGCCTCAAACGGGTGATCGTGGACGAAATCCACGCATTGGCGGAAAGCAAGCGGGGCGATCAGATGTTCCTTGCGCTCTCGCGTCTGCAAGCCATGTGCCCCGACCTCAAACGCGTGGGCCTCTCGGCCACGGTCGAGGACCCGGATGCCATCGCCCACCTGCTCGCCCGCCACCCCGATCCCTGCCCCATTCTGCACTCCGATCCCGGCCCCGCACCCGACATCCAGATGCTGGTCACGGACGAGGCGCCGCCCTGGTCCGGCGCGGGTGGCAAATACGCTATCCCGGCCGTGCTCGAACAGGTAAAGGCGCATAAAACAACGCTTATTTTCCACAACACCCGCGCTCAGGCCGAGCTTTATTTTCACAATATCTGGCTCGCCAATGATGAAGGGCTGCCCATCGGCATTCATCACGGCAGCCTCGACCGCCAACAGCGCGAAAAGGTCGAACAGGCGATGGTCGCAGGTCAGCTCAAGGCGATTGTCTGCACCGGCACGCTCGATCTGGGCATCGATTGGGGCGACGTGGACCTGATCATCCAGATCGGCGCGCCCAAGAACGTCAAACGCCTCGTGCAGCGGATCGGGCGCGCCAACCACCGGTACAACGCGCCGTCCAAGGCGCTGCTTGTGCCCGCCAATCGTTTCGAAGTGGTCGAATGCGTCGCCGCGCTTGGGGCCGTGAAAGAAGGCGCGCTTGACGGTGATCCCCGCGGTCCCGGTCCGCGCGATGTGCTCTGCCAGCACATCCTGATCGCCGCTGCCTCCGGGCCTTTTGATGCTGACACACTCTACAAGGAGGTCACCTCCGCAGGCGCCTACAGCACTCTAACCAAAGAAGAATTCGACGCCTGCCTCGATTTCTGCGCGACGGGAGGCTACGCCCTGCGCGCCTATGACCAGTGGCAACGATTGCAACAGCGCACCGACGGTCAATGGCAATTGCGCGACCCACGCAGCGCCCAGCGGATACGCATGAACATCGGCACCATTCAGGACACCGACACGCTCAAGGTGCGTTTCAAGGGACGCGGCGGTAAGCCGCTCGGCGAGATCGAGGAGGGCTTTGCCGCCTCGCTCACCCCCGGCGACACGTTCCTGATCGGCGGGCAGATCGTGCGCTATGACTCATTGCGCGAAATGACCGTGCAAGTGACCCGCGATGCGGCCAAAAAGCCCAAGATCGCGACCTTTCTGGGCACCAAATTCGCCACCTCCACCCAACTCAGCCACCGCATCATCGAGATGTTTCAGCGCGACGCCTGGCCTGACCTGCCCGCGCACACAGCAGACTGGCTCACGCTGCAACGGCAGGTTTCGCGCCTGCCCGAACCGGGGCGCTTGCTGATCGAAAGCTTTCCCCATGACGGGCGCGTCCACGCCGCAGTCTATGGTTTTGCCGGGCGTAACGCCATGCAAACGCTTGGTCTTTTGCTGACCAAACGGATGGAGGAAACCGGCCTCAACCCGCTTGGCTTTCTTGCCACGGACTATGCCATTCTGATCTGGGGCCTTGATCCGATCCGCGACCCGGCCCCGCTGTTTGACATCGCGTCCTTGCGCGACGGGCTTGATCGCTGGCTGGCGGGCAACGCGGTGATGAAACGCACCTTCCGCGCATCAGCCACCATCGCGGGCCTGATCGAGCGCAATCTGCCCTCCAACCGCAAGACCGGACGGCAGGCGACGTTCAGTTCAGACATTCTTTACGATACGCTGGCAAAGTACGATCCCGACCACCTGATGCTGAACATCACGCGGCAAGAGGCGATGCGCGGCCTTGTCGACTTTGGCCGGATCGAAGAGATGGCGGCACGCATCGGCGACCGGATTGATCTGATCGAACTTGAGCGGGTCACGCCCCTCGCCGCCCCCCTGCTGCTGGAGGTGGGGCGCGTCCCGATCAAAGGGCTGGCCGAGGAAAAGCTGCTGGCCGAAGAGGCCGCGCGCCTGATGAGCACCGCAGGCCTGCCCGCCGATCCCCCGAAACGGGACAGGCGGGTGCCGTTCTGACCCCCTTCTCTGATTTGAAAAAATCCCGGGGAGTCGCGTCAGCGACGGGGCAGAGCCCCAAATCCGTAAGGCGCATCTTGATGCGCCCAATCAGCACAGATATGAACAAAGTATGAACACGTGCGATCTCACATTGGCGGGCACCGCGCTCAAGGCGCTCGGCTCGGGTGCCTTGTTCTGGCCGGATCAGGCGCTGCTCTGCGTTTCTGATCTGCATCTGGGCAAGGCCGAGCGGATCGCCCGGCGCGGCGGCGGCCACCTGCCCCCTTACGAGACGCGCGACACGCTTACCCGGCTGGCAAATGACCTCGAACAGACGGGCGCGCGCACCGTAATCTGCCTTGGTGACAGCTTTGACGATCTGACCGCTGCCCGGTCCCTGCCAGAAGACGAGCGCCTCTGGATCACACGTTTGCAGGCAGGGCGCCGCTGGATCTGGATCGAGGGCAATCACGACCCCGGTCCGGTCGAGTTTGGCGGCTCGCATCTGGGCGAACTGTCACAAGGCCCCCTGACCTTTCGCCACATCGCCGAGGCCGGAACGCACGGAGAGATCTCGGGCCATTACCACCCCAAGGCGACGCTTGCGACGCGCGGACGGGCGATCACGCGGCCGGCGTTCCTGATCGACAATGATCGGCTGATCATGCCCGCCTATGGCACCTATACGGGCGGTTTGCGCAGCCATGATGCAACGCTCACCACGCTCATGCGCAGCGACGCGCAGGCGGTGCTGACAGGGGCCCACCCGGTGCGGGTGCCGATGCCGCGTTAGGCGGTCAGCCCTTCGGGTTCGGCCAAGTCATGAGCGCGGCAACAGGCGGTAAGGGTGTTGGCCAGCAGGCAGGCGATGGTCATGGGACCGACGCCGCCCGGGACGGGGGTGATCGCGCGGGCCACGGTTGCGGCCTGATCGAAGTTCACATCGCCCAGCAGCTTGGTTTTGCCGGGTTTTTCAGGGTGAGGGATGCGGGTGATACCCACGTCGATGACCGTGGCTCCGGGCTTGACCCAATCCGCTTCGACCATCTCGGCCCGGCCGACAGCCGCGACCAAAATGTCGGCACGGCGACACACCGCGGCCAGGTCCTTGGTGCGGGAATGGGCGATGGTGACGGTGCAGTTTTCACGCAACAGAAGCTGCCCCATGGGCTTGCCGAACAGGTTCGAGCGGCCAATCACCACGGCCTCCATCCCAGACATATTGCCCAACTGGTCACGCAGCAGCATCAGGCAGCCGAGCGGCGTGCACGACACCAGCCCCGTTTCGCCACTGGCCAGCAGACCGGCATTGACCACGCTCAGCCCGTCGACATCCTTGGCCGGGTCGATTCGGGCCACAACGGCGCGTTCATCCAAGTGATCGGGCACCGGAAACTGGCACAGGATGCCGTGCACGGAGGGGTCGGCATTCAGCTCATCAATCAGCGCAAACAGCACCTCTTCGGAGACATCCGCAGGCAGGCGATGCTCGAACGAGGCCATGCCGACCTCGACCGTCTGCTTGTGCTTGGCCGCGACATAGACCTCGCTGGCCGGGTCCGCGCCCACCAGAATGACCGCGAGACCGGGGGTGACCCCGTGATCTGCCTTGAGGCGGGTCACATGGTCCGCGACCTTGGCGCGCACGGTTGCGGCAAAGGCCTTGCCATCGATGAGGGTCGCAGTCATGCGTCGTCCTTTCTAGTTCCGGGTCAGATTGACCTGATGGGCCCATGTCTTGCCATCGCTGATCACCAGCGTGTCAAAATCCATGAACTGCAAAAGGTCGTAAAAGGTCGCCACAGTTTCGAGGTTCTGTTGGCGGAAGAATTCATTGTTGCGCATGTTCGACGTCATCTGCGCCAGCACTGCGCGGGCACGGAAAAGCGTTGCAAACACGTCATCATCCAGCGCGATCACGTTGAGATGTCTGGCATCCGCACCCTTGGCAAAGAACACGAAACGCGGGCTTTCAGGGGCGGCCAGTTGTGCGACGGTCAGGTTGGTTACAAATCCGACGCGCACGTCCTTGCCCGAATTCGGAGCCTCTCGGATGACGCGGGTAAAATCCTCGATCGAGGTGATTTCGGGATAGTAATACCCTTCATACCGGTCTTGCGCGCCTGCCATCGTCGCAGCCATCACGGTGAGTATCGCAGCTATCGTTCGGATCATCATGAGTCTTTCCTCCGGTTGTTTGACCACAGGCTGGGGCCTGCGGGTCACCGGGTCAATCGCTGTGCGGCCCTGTCCCAAAATCGTGACAGGGCCGTGTGATCTGTAAGGCGGGGTTGACCCCGCCCGGATCAGAACAGGCCTTCGATCTGGCCTGCGTCATTGAGATGAATGCTCTCGGCGGACGGTACGCGGGGCAGGCCCGGCATCGTCATGATCTCGCCGCAGACAACCACGACAAACCCGGCACCGGCAGACAGGCGCACTTCGCGCACCGGCACGGAGAACCCGGTGGGCGCACCGCGCAAGGTCGGATCGGTCGAGAACGAGTACTGCGTCTTGGCCATGCAGACCGGCAGATGCCCATAGCCCTGCTCTTCCCAAAGCTTCAGCTGGTCGCGGATCTTTTGATCCATCAGCGCCTCATCGGCACGGTAGATCCGCTTGGCGATAGTCTGGATCTTGTTGGCCAGCGACATCTCGTCTGGATAGATCGGGGCGAAGTTGGCTGTGCCCGCATCCGCCAGTTCGGCGACTTTGGTGGCTAGGTCGGCCGATCCTTCGGACCCGAGTTCCCAATGGCGCGACAGGACCGCTTCGGCACCATGGCTGGCCACAAAGTCCTTGATCGCCTGCACTTCGGCGTCCGTGTCGGTGACAAAGTGGTTGATCGCCACGACCACCGGGACCCCAAAGGATTTCAAGTTCTCGATGTGACGGCCAAGGTTGGGGCAACCGGCCTTGACGGCGTCGACATTCTCGGCCCCCAGATCGGCCTTGGCCACGCCGCCGTTCATCTTCATCGCGCGCACGGTGGCCACACAGACCACCACGGACGGGGCAAGACCCGCCTTGCGGCACTTGATGTTCATGAACTTTTCGGCGCCAAGGTCGGCGCCGAACCCGGCTTCGGTCACGACGTAATCGGTCAGCTTGAGCGCCGTGGACGTCGCGATGACCGAGTTACAGCCATGGGCGATGTTGGCAAACGGGCCGCCATGCACAAAGGCCGGGTTGTTTTCCAGTGTCTGCACGATGTTGGGCTGCATCGCGTCCTTGAGCAGAACGGTCATTGCGCCATCGGCCTTGATGTCGCGGCAGAAGACCGGCGAGCGGTCGCGGCGATAGGCCACGATCATGTCGCCCAGACGGTTCTGCAGATCCGCGAGGTCCTTGGCGAGGCACAGGATCGCCATGACTTCGGAGGCAACGGTGATGTCAAAACCCGCCTCGCGCGGGAAGCCGTTGGCCACACCGCCCAGGGACGCCGTGATCTGGCGCAGGGCCCGGTCGTTCATGTCGACCACGCGGCGCCACACAACGCGGCGGGTGTCGATTTCAAGGCTGTTGCCCCAATAGATGTGGTTGTCGATCATCGCGCTCAGCAGCGAGTGGGCCGAGGTGATTGCGTGAAAATCCCCTGTGAAGTGCAGGTTCATCTCTTCCATCGGGACAATCTGAGCGTAACCACCCCCGGCGGCGCCACCCTTCATACCAAAGTTCGGGCCCAGCGAGGCCTCGCGGATGCAGACCATCGCATTTTTGCCGATGCGGTTCAGGCCATCGCCCAGACCCACCGTGGTTGTTGTCTTGCCTTCACCCGCAGGCGTGGGATTGATCGCCGTGACAAGGATCAGCTTGCCGTCTTCCCGACCCTGGACCGAGTTGATAAAGGACTGGCTGACCTTGGCCTTGTCATGGCCGTATGGCAGCAGGTCGGCGCTGTCGATGCCGATCTTGGCCCCGATCTCCTGGATCGGTTTCTTTTGCGCCTCGCGCGCGATTTCGATGTCGGATTTGTAGGCCATGATGCTCCCCGCAAGTCAAATGGGCACGTTTGTCGTGACCTGCATACAGGCGCATGCCCAGAGCCCATACGTGCGAATCCGACATTTCGGCGCGGTTGAGCGGCCACGATGCGCGCCATCGTTTCGTTTCGGAAACGATCAGTCGGGGGCAGGAACGGTTTCGCGTGCTTTCATCGTCTGTTCCAGAACCGTGTTGGTGGCCATCAACTTGCTGCGGATATTGCCCGAAAAGGCCAGATCGAGG
Organism: uncultured Tateyamaria sp.; assembly: GCF_947503045.1. Taxonomy (GTDB): domain Bacteria; phylum Pseudomonadota; class Alphaproteobacteria; order Rhodobacterales; family Rhodobacteraceae; genus Tateyamaria. The sequence continues at coordinate 913,726 of NZ_CANNCF010000001.1, read as the reverse complement.
TGCGGCGCGATGTCCGGATTGCGCCGCACCAGACGGCGCAGGGCATCTGAGGGTGCGCTGAAAAAACGGGTCGGCTGGTTCAGGCGCACGGACGCGCTGGCGGGGCCACTGGTCATGCAGGCCATCTCGCCGATGAACTGGCCGGGGCCGACCTGCGCGATGATCTGTCCGCCCACGTCGATGTCCACGCCCCCTTCGGCGAGGTAGGTCAGCGCCTCGACCGGCTCGCCCTGTTGGGTCAGCGCATCACCCGCGTCACCGTTGTGCCAGGTGCCGGCATCCATCAGCTTTTTGGCCTCGATCGCGCGCAGGGCCGGAAAACGGGTCTTGAGCAACTCCTGTTCCTCGTCGCTGAAACGCAGCATGTTGCTCATCACCCAGACCCGCGCGATGCCGACCACCGAAAGGGTGATCCAACTGATCTGGATGATCGCCGAAAACAGGTTCCAGTTGCGAAACAGGGACACCAAAACAAGGGCCGCGGCCATCAGGTTCATCGCCGCGTAGGTATAGCTGTTGCCCTTCAGCACGCCCAGTTGCAGCAGCCCGTAGGAGCCGAGGTAAAAGGCCACGCCACCGTACCCGGCCACCAGGTAGTAATCTATCACGCCGTACCCTTCCCCAAAGGCAGTTCTTCGCGGCGAAGCTTGCCTGCGAATTGCTTTGAAAATCAAGGGTCAAGACGGGGTTGGAAGGCATCTCTGCCGTAGATGTGGGGCCTGCATAAGGCGCGCTTTGCGGAACGCCTGCAGTCCTATCCCTGACGCGCTGCGTCCAGATGTGCCCAGACCGGCTGGTCCGGCACATGCAGGGTCAGTTCATCGCCCACTGTCAAATGTCCGCCATGCTCGACCCAGGCCGTCACGCCGCGCCGCCCTTTGGCCGCCGATTTGTAGCGCCCCCCAAAGCCCGGAGCCTGTTGTTCGATCTCTCGGGCCGGGAGGCTGCAGGGACGGTTCTGCATATCGATGGCCAGCCCCACGCCGCTGACTGACATCAATCGCGAGGACGGGGGCACGTGGCTGAAATCCGGGATGCCCTCGATCACCATCGAGGCCCCGATCAGTGCAGGGTCAATGGCATCAAGCTCCATGGCGGCGGCTGTCGCGGCCAATTCTTCGGCGCTGACAATGCTCAGTTGGCGCACGTTGCGAATGACGGTGCCTTGCTGGTACTGCGTTTTGACCCGCACGCAGGACTGCCGCGTCGCGCCGCTGTGGCTTTCGCCGCCAAAACCGTCCAGCGTGACGTCAACCGCCTCAACCGGCACCGCCCGCAGGGATGCTTTGCGATCGGGCACATGGCCCAGCCAGGTGATCCGTGCCTGATAGGTCGTGGGGGCAAGTGCAGGCATGGGCGTGTCTCCGAAAAACCAATTACGAGCGCGTGCTAACGTGTTTGGCGAGGCTTGACCAATGACGCTTTGTCGGCGCGTGATCACAACCCTTGATCTCAGCGCGCAAAGATGCGCCCCCTGATCCGGCGCAGCATCCATTGCAACAGCGGCGGCACCAGAAACAGGGCGACCCAGAACACCACCCGCCCCACATACCAGTCCAGCAGATACCAGTGCCAGAACGCCAGCGCCCCGGCCGGATAGACCCACAGGTGCAGTCGTTTCCAGTTGCGCCCAAGGCGGCGCACAGAGGCGTCATTCGACGTCACAGCAAGTGCGGCCAACAGGACAAAGCTGAGCCACCCAACGGCGTATTCCAACAGCACCGCATCAAACAGCACCGCATCCAGTGTACGCACCTCAAGCAAGTAGTGGACCATGTGCAGCACCGCATAAAAGGCCGAAGCAAGGCCCAGGTGCCGTCGCCGCCGCAACAGCCAGCGCCCAAGCGCCTGTCCCCGCCCAAGGCGATTGATCGCCAGCAGGATCGGGGTGACGGCGATGGCCGCAATCAACAGACGCAAAGACCACACACCGCTGTCGTACATCAGGGCCGGATAATAGGCCTCGGGATCGAACAATCCGGCAATGGTATAGCGCCCCGGCCACAGCAGAGCGGCATAAAACAGAGGGATGGAAGCAGACAGGGACGAATGAATACGGATCATGCTCAGAACCTGCGTGTGTCGCAGCCCTTGCGCAAGGTCGGTGCCAAAATCGTGACGCGCGGCCCGCAAAGAAAAAGGCCCGCCAAAGCGGGCCCCTTATCTGTTCCAGACACTTGCGGATCAAGTGCTGGGTTCAGGTTCCATCCCGCCATCGCCGGAGGGACCGGATTTCTTCTTGGCCTTGGGAATGGCTGTCAGGCTCGGCTTTTCTTCTTCGATTTTCGAGCCGCCATCTTCGTCGTCCGGCGCATGGGGTGGTTCGCCTGCCATGACGCGCTTGATTTCTTCACCGGTCAGGGTTTCGTATTCCAGCAGGCCCTGGGCCAGACGCTCGAATTCCTCTTCGTTTTCCGAGATGATCTTGAGCGCCCAGTCATAGCCGTCCTGGATGAACTTCTGCACTTCCTGCTCCACCAGTTCCTTGGTGTTGGCAGAGACGGAAAAACCTGCGGTGTTGCCCTGATAGCCTTGGGCCGCTTCGGAGTAGTCGATGTTGCCGACCTTGTCGGACATGCCCCACTGCAGCACCATCGCACGGGCCAGCCCGCTGGCCTGCATGATGTCGCCCGCAGGGCCATTGGACACCGAATCCGGGCCGTATTTGTGGATTTCAGCCGCCTTGCCCGCCATGGTCATGGCCAGACGCTGGTGGCATTCATCCTTGAACATGTTGAGGCGATCCATCTCGGGCAGGCTCATCACCATACCCAGGGCACCGCCGCGCGGGATGATCGTCGCCTTGTAGACCGGATCGCATTTGGGCAGCTTGATCCCGACCAGCGCGTGGCCGGCCTCGTGATAGGCGGTCATTTCCTTTTGCGCCGCCGTCATGACCATGGAGCGCCGCTCGGGGCCCATCATCACCTTGTCCTTGGCCTGTTCGAAATCCATCATGGTCACGAACCGGCGTCCGATCCGGGCGGCCATCAAGGCCGCTTCATTCACGAGGTTGGCGAGATCAGCCCCGGAGAACCCGGGTGTGCCGCGCGCGATGATGCGCAGATCGACGTCAGGGCCCAGAGGGGTCTTGCGGGCATGCACGCCAAGAATTTTCTCACGGCCCTTGATGTCGGGATTGCCAACGGTGACCTGACGGTCAAAGCGTCCGGGGCGCAACAGGGCCGGGTCCAGCACGTCCTTGCGGTTGGTCGCAGCGATGATGATTACACCCTCGTTCGCCTCAAAGCCGTCCATTTCGACCAGCAGCTGGTTCAAGGTCTGTTCGCGCTCGTCATTGCCGCCGCCATAACCGGCACCCCGGTGGCGACCCACGGCGTCGATTTCGTCGATAAACACGATGCAGGGCGCGTTTTTCTTGGCCTGTTCGAACATGTCGCGCACACGGCTCGCACCCACACCGACGAACATCTCGACAAAGTCGGAGCCGGAAATGGTGAAGAAGGGCACGCCCGCCTCGCCCGCAATCGCGCGGGCCAGCAGGGTTTTACCAGTGCCGGGAGGGCCGACAAGCAGCGCGCCCTTGGGGATCTTACCGCCAAGGCGCGAGAATTTCTGTGGGTTGCGCAGGAATTCGACGATTTCCTCAAGCTCTTCCTTAGCCTCATCGATGCCTGCGACATCGTCAAAGGTGACGCGCCCATGCTTTTCGGTCAGCATCTTGGCCTTGGATTTGCCAAAGCCCATGGCCCCGCCTTTGCCGCCACCCTGCATCCGGTTCATGAAGTAAACCCAGACACCGATCAGCAGCAGGAACGGCAGCAGCGACACAAGGAAGGTCTGGAAACCGGATTGTTGCTGTTGTTCCGCACGCACCGGAATACTGTTTTCAATCAGAAGGTTCGTGACCTCTGCATCCTCGGGCTTGATCGTCACGAAATCGTCGGACCCGCGGCGAAAGCGCACCTGCTCGCCATCCAGCGTCACATTGCTGACCGAGCCATCTTCGACCGCTGCCACAAACTCGGAATAGCTGACTTCACGGCTTTGAAGCGTGTTGCCGGAGCCGCCAAACAAGTTGAACAACGCCAAGATCAGCAAAAACAGAACCACCCAGAAGGCGATGTTACGTGCGTTTCCCAAGGAAAATCTCCTGATACATGTGGCCGTATGGGCGACCCACTACAGCGTTGGTCTTAAGATAGAGAGGATATCGCGAGGTTCAATGCGATAATAGTGCGGCGAAAAAGGCATCTTGCCCGCCATCAAGCTCTGCCACCCAGTCCGGGTCATGGCGCACGACGGGTGCGGCGATCATGCGATCATCATACCACACCGACGGCGTAACAGCGAGGGCGGCGCGGGGCAGACCCAGCGTGCGCCAGTCCGGAATCTCGCTTAGCTGCTCATATCCAAGGGCGCGCACCTCGATATCGGGGTCATCTTCGGGGCCGGTGACAAGCCAGCGGTCGTCCCACATGTCCCCGACTTCGCAGGTGACATCCTCCAGTGTGTTGAGCTCGCGAAACACCCAGATGACATCGTTTTCGACTGTGATCTGGCAGCCCTCCAGCGTCGCCCCGCTGGCCGAGCGTACGGCGCGCATGACGGTCGCAATGGCGTCGCGGCGGGGGGGATAGGTGGTGCCCGCGATCCACGTGATGGCATGCACCATCAGGCGGCGCCCGATCTCTTCGGGCAGCATGCGAAACTTGCGCAGATCAATCGCAATGGCCCCGTAAAGCAGCGTGGCTGCATCCTGTGCGGCCAGAAACGTCTGCCAATCAAGCGCTTCGCGCGCCCGGGACATGTTCTGGGCCACGTCCACCAGCGCCTCTGTCTGCACCCCGAGGCTGCCCAGCACGGTCAGCGCGTCGCGCACCCGGATGCGTTCGAAATCGCGGTTTTCGTTGCTGGGATCTTCGCACCAATCCAGGCGGGCCGCACGCAGGTAGGTGCGCAGCGCCGAGCGTTCGACCCGCAGAAACGGGCGCACCCAGGTGATGCCATGTTGCACGCGGCGCGGTGACATCGCGCTCAGCCCATCCACTCCGGCCCCGCGCGCAAGGCGCATCAAAAAGGTTTCGGCCTGATCATCGGCGGTGTGGCCAAGGCCGACATGGGTGATCTGGTTGCCATAGGCCCAGTCCGCAATCAGCCCATAGCGCGCATCGCGCGCCGCTGCCTGCAGGTTCCCCTGCCCTTTCCAGCCGGTCCAGAATTCGACGTGATGGGGCAATTCCCAGCGCGCGCACAAATCCGTGACGAGTGCGATTTCATGCTTCGTTTCGGGGCGCAGACCGTGATCGACGGTGATCACATGCAGATCAATCGGGTTCTTTTTGGAAAATTCGACAAGGGCGGCCAGCAAGGCCACGGAATCCCCGCCCCCAGACACCGCAACCCCCAAGCGCTCCGGGAGGTGGCCCGACAACAGCTCCTCAATCGCGTCAAGAAGGGGGGCCAGCATCGCCTAGGAACAGCCGATATTGCGCATTGCGGCCTCGGCATCGGTCACAGCCGCAGCGCCAGGAAAGCGGATACCGACCTCGCCCAGGGTGACGCAGGCCTCGGTGGTCTGGCCAAGACGACCAAGGGCGTTGCCCAGCCGATAAAGCGCCTCGGCGGCCAGCGGACCCCGTTGATCAAGCGTAAAGGCCGACAGGTACGCGCGCGCGCCTTCGCGCACATCGCCCAGACCTTCGAGCGCCTCGCCGCGCCGCAACGTCGCCTCTATTGCAAGGGGGCCGCCGGGGTAGGTCTGATTGAAGGTCTCAAACTGGTCAGCGGCGGCGCGAAAGTCACGGGCGGCGAGCGCCTCCTGCGCCCGCTCGAAATCCGCCTGTTCGTTTGCCGCCAGTTGTGTTTCGGGCTGTGTGCCGGTTTCGGGGGCCGGCGCGATGGCGGGCACGCCGGGGGTCGCACCGCCACCCAATGTGGGCGTATCGCCAAGGGCGCCGATATCGCAGCCTTCTTCAAGCTCGCACAGGCGGAATTCAAGATCGCCGATGCGGTTGGTGCCATCCTCGATCACGCGCCCGATGCGGAATTCCAGCTCTTCGCTTTTGCCGGTGAGGCGCTGCAATTCGCTTTCAATGGCAGCGATGCGATCAAAGGTGTCGCCGCTGCCCACGCTTGTGCCGGTGCCGCCGGTGGTCGACAACTCCCGTTTGAGCCGCTGTACCTCGACATAAAGCACCGTCAGTTCCTGTCGGATGTCGGCAAGCGTGGCGTCGTCCTGCGCCAAGGCGGCGCGGGGCGCCGAAACACCCAGCGCCAGAACCAGAACTGCAATCAAACGCACCATCACTTGCCCCTTCTTTTGCGCCCGTGTGCGCCTAACTGCTCAGACCACCGGCCAGCACGGTCACCGCGCGACGGTTCTTGGCATAGCAGGCCTCTTCGCTGCAAATCTCGATCGGACGTTCCTTGCCGTAGCTGACCACCTGCAAGCGGCTGGATTGTACGCCCTGAGCCACCAGATAGGCCCGCGCCGCATCCGCGCGCCGCGCCCCAAGTGCGAGGTTGTATTCCCGCGTGCCCTGTTCATCCGCGTGACCTTCGATGACGGCGGTGAAATCGGCATTCTGCAACAGCCACACGGCTTGCCCGTCAAGGGTCGACCGCCCCTCGGGGCTAAGTGTCGACTGGTCCACCGCAAACAGCACCCGATCGCCAACGGATTGCTGGAAATAGGCAGGCGAGGATGGATCGGACGCGCTGCCCGCAATCCCGGCATTGGCCCCGCCATTGGCAAAGGGATCAGCCCCCGCTTCGCCGCCGCCAAAGCGGTTGGGGTTGGTACAGGCCGCCACGCTCAGTGCGGCACAGATCATCAGTGCGGAAGTTCTCAGTTTCATCGGCTCGGGCCTCTCTTGGGTTACATCGCCAAATTTCTTGGTCGTTATGTTCAGTCTTACCACGAACTGCGCGGCATGAAAATGCAGGGATGGACCTGCGACTTATGGTTGCAGCGGCCCCCATGACGGGTCAGAGCCACCTTCGGGCGTGCGCACGGGCCGCAGGTTGCGCCCGGTGATGTCCACCGAATAAAGCGTCGAGCGCCCGTCGGCCCCTTGGGTTTCGCGCGCAAACATGATCACGCGCCCGTTTGGGGACCATGTCGGCCCCTCGTCAAGAAAGGACGCGGTCAGCAGGCGTTCCTCACTGCCATCGGTGCGCATGACACCAATGTGGAACCGGCCCTTGGATTGCTTGGTAAAGGCGATCAGATCGCCACGCGGCGACCACACGGGCGTGCCATAGCGCCCCTCTCCAAAGGAGATCCGCGTCGCCTCGCCCCCGCCTGCGTTCATCACATAAAGCTGCTGCGTGCCCGAGCGGTCGCTTTCAAACACGATCCGCGCCCCATCAGGGCTGAAGCTGGGGGCGGTTTCGATGGCTGGCGTGTTGGTCAGCCGGTTTGTGACGCCCGAATTGATGTTCATCGAATAGATGTCGGTATTGCTGCCCTGGCTGATCGAATAGACCACCGTCTGCCCGTCAGGAGCAAAGCGGGGTGCAAAGCTCATCGTGCCGACCTGGCTTTCGAGCACCCGGCGCTGAACCGATCCCACGTCCAGCACAAAAATGCGTGGGAAACCGGTCTCGTAACTGGTATAAAGAACCCGATCCCCAGTCTTGGAAAAGCGTGGGGCAAGCACGATGTCTTCGCTGCCCGTCAGGTACTGCACATTGGCTCCGTCATAATCCATCACCGCAAGGCGCTTGCGTCGGTTGTCCTTGGGGCCGGTTTCGCTGACATAGACGACCCGGCTGTCGAAATAGCCGCCTTCGCCAGTGATACGGGAATAGACGACGTCGGCCACCTTGTGTGCGATGCGCCGCCAGCCATCGACGGTGCCTGCAAATTGCAGACCATCGCCCAGTTCAGCCCCGGAGAACACGTCATAAAGGCGGAATTTCACGTTGATCTGGTTGCCGTTCACGCTGACGGCCCCGGTGACGAGGGCCTGGGCATTGATCGCCTTCCAATCGGCATATTGCACCGGTGCACCAAAGTCGCTGACCTGCGAGATAAACGCGCTACTGGGCAGTTCGCGAAACAGGCCGGTGCCTGTGAGGTCGGCGGCGATGACGCGGGCCAATTGCGCTCCCATCTCGGCGCTGCCTGCGGTTTCGGCCACGAGGTCGGGCACCGCGACAGGCAGGGGTTCGATGACACCTTCGGTGATTTCGATCCTGAGCGGGCCACTTTGGGCCGCCGCAAAACCGGGGGCCAATGCGAGTCCGCCAAGGGCGACGAGCGTGCACAATATACGATAGATCATTTGATACGCATCCTTTCGGGATTGAACGTCATCTCGATTTCTTTCCATTGTCCGTATTTATCGGCCGGCAATCCATATCCGTCGCCCGCGCAGCGGATAATCGCGCGCCGCGCGGCACCAAAGGCCTGATTTGCGGCACTCTCTGACCCGCCCGAGCTGGAGGCAAGGCGGATCGAGCTGTTCACCGGTTTGCCATCAGGGGTCATGTCGACCACCACCACAACTGTGGTGCCAAGCGCCTCGGTCGAGAGCGAGCCGACATTCCAACAGCTTGAAACCGCGACGCGCAGCGCGTCCTTTTCGCCTGCGGTGAGCGGTGGGCCTTGCGGGATGTCTTCTTCGCCACCGTCAAGGGCTTCGCGCAGGGCATCGTTCACGGCTGTGTCCGTGGGCGCGGGCGCGTCTTGTGTGGTACCTTCCTGCGCGGGCGTTTCCGGCGTAGGTGTTGCAGGTTCGGCAGTGCGCACCGGCGCGCTCGGGCGCACCGATGGGGGGCGCGGCGAGGTTGTGGGCGCATTTGACGGCTCTTCGGCTTCGGTCACAATCTCGGTCGCCGCCTCTTCCGGGGCGGTCGCCTCTTGCTCTTCGGCCGGGGTGTCTGCGCCCTCGTCCTCGGTCACGGCTTCCTGTTCGACCTCATCCGGTGCGGCCTCCTCTGGGGGAGGCGCGACAGCCTCGGGGGCCACACGTATAGAAGGGCGCGGGATCGGGCGCGGCGCGATTTCGGGGACCAGTACGGCCTGTTCCTGCGGCTGGGGTTGCTCGGGCGAGACGTCGGCAATCTCAGGCTCGGGCTGAGGGGCCGGGGGTTCGGGCGCCGTTTCGGGTTCTGGCTGCACCGTCGGTTCGGGCGGTTCGGTCACGACCGTCTCATCCGGGGTTGGCGTCTCAACCGGGTCGGGTGCCACATCGGGCTGTTCGGGCAGTGCGACCTCGGTTGCGCTGTCGGGGGCCGGGCCTGCGGACAGCAACGCCTCGAAGGCGTCGGTCGAGATCACCGATACTTCGGTCACTTCAAAGGGCAAGGGTTCGGACTGGAACGTGCCGCCAAACAGCACCCAGCCGATCAGGCCGATGTGACCGATCCCCGATATGACCTGCCCGGTGTTCATCGCCTATTGGCCTTCGCCGTCCAGGGCGGGGCCACCGATATCCGTCACAAGGCCGATGTTGGAAAACCCGCCCGCATTAAGGGCACCCATGACCTCCATCACCTGCGCATAAGGCACGGCACCATCCGCGCGCAGGAACACACGGTCACTGGTGCGTTCGGCGGCGATGGCGCGCAGACGCTGGACGAGGGCTGTGCGCTCGACCTCCGTTGTCTGGATCTGGACCGAGCCGCTGGCGGTCACGGTGACAGTCAGGGGTTCCTCCTGATCGGCGGGCAAGGCCCCGGCAGCGGTCTTGGGCAGTTCGACCGGCACACCCACGGTCAGCAAGGGGGCCGCCACCATAAAGATGATCAACAGCACCAGCATAACGTCGACAAAGGGTGTGACGTTGATTTCAGACATCGGCCGTGTGCGCCCGCCGCGCCTGCGCCGCCCTGACCCGCCGTCCTTTTGAATGGTCCCCGCGCCCATGGCCTAGCCGTCCAACTGGCGGCTGAGGATGGTTGCGAATTCGTCGGCAAAGGCCTCGTAGCCAGACACGATCCGGTCGCTGTCCGCGCTCAGCTTGTTATAGAAAATCACCGCCGGGATGGCTGCCAGAAGGCCGAGGCCAGTGGCCAGGAGCGCCTCGGCAATGCCGGGGGCGACGACGGCCAGGTTGGTATTTTGCTGCTCTGCGATCTCGATAAAGGCGTTCATGATGCCCACCACCGTTCCGAACAGGCCAATGAAGGGTGCGGACGACCCGACCGTGGCCAGCACCGTCAGCCCCGCTTGCAGGCTTTCGGATTCCTTGGCGATGGCCACATCCATGGACCGGTCGATGCGCGCCGTGGCCCCGGCGATCAGCCCACCATCATCGCGGTGCGAGCGCTGCCACTCGGTCATGCCGCTGGCAAACACCTTTTCTGCCGCGCCATCCGGGTCCGGCCCGATTTGTTCATACAAACCATCCAGCGGCTCTCCGGACCAAAAGGCACGGTCAAATCGCGCTGCCTCGGCCCGGGCGCGCCGATAGAGGATCAATTTCTGAATAATGATGCCCCATGCCCAGAATGACGCGACGATCAGCATGATCATCACCAGTTTCACGACGAGAGTGGCACGTGCGAATAAGCCCCACAGTGAGAAATCAATCTCCTGCGCGAGGGCCAGGGTTTCTGCTTCCATCTACCTGCTCTTTTTCCTTGGGCCGCATTTGTCGGACCCTATTGGCGAGTAACATAAGCCAGCCGAACGTGGAAAGCTATCACTTCGGCGTCAAAACGGCCTTATTTTGCGATCATTGCGCGGATTTTCGCAGGAAGTCGGACGGGTTTTCCGCCCGTTGTCATGGTCACGGCCACGACATGCGCGCGAAAGATCACGTTGCCGTCCCGCTGCACCTCCTGATCAAAGGTCCAGCGCACGGGACCGGCAGCTTGATGGGTGGTCACCACTTCAAGCCGGTCGCCCATGCGCGCCACACTGACATAGTCCGCCTCGACCCGGGTGACGACAAAGACAATCCCATCTGCGCGCATCGCGTTTTGATCCAGGCCCAGCTGTTCGACGATCTCGGACCGGGCCCGTTCGATATAGCGCAGGTAGTTGGCGTAATAGACGACGCCCGCCATGTCGGTGTCTTCGTAATAGACGGTCACGGGAAAGCGGTGCGGTGTCATGGGCGTGCCTCTAGGTCTGTTTTGCAGGTTAAACAGCAAGGATGTGTGCGCAGCAAGGATGCGCGTTGACATCTGCGCGCTCGATCCCACCCCATGGGGCAAACGCAGCGACGGATTGGACCAACCCGATGATCACCCCCGACTATTGCCGCCTGATGAGCCGATACAATTCTTGGCAGAACACCTCGCTTGTGACCGCCGCAAGCACCCTTGATCACGAGGCCCGCTGGCAGGACCGGGGTGCGTTCTTTGGCTCGATTGCCGCCACGCTCAATCACCTGTTGTGGGATGACGCCCTGTGGTTGGAGCGGTTCGCGGGCAACGCGCGCGCCGAAGAGACGGTGAACCCGACCCTTGATGCACCCGCAGACTGGGATGGCTTCACCACCCTGCGCAGGCAGCGGGATGGCGAGATTGCCGCTTGGGCGGCAGGGTTGAAGGCGGTCGATGTCACGGGCGAAGTTACGTGGTACCCGGCAGGTGGGACAGAGCGTGTCGTCAAACCGCGCCAGCTTTGCATCATGCACCTGTTCAATCACCAGACGCATCATCGCGGGCAAGTGCATTGCATGCTCACCGCCGCCGGGGCCACGCCGGAAGCGACAGACCTGCCGATGCTCGCCTGATCGCGCGGCTATTCGCGATAGGCGGAGTGACAGGATTTGCAGCTCGCGCCCAGCGGGCCCATGCCCGCCTGCACGTCCTCAAGCGACGTGATCGACGTCGCAAGGTCACTGGCAAGCACCTCAAGCGCGCGCGCCTTGGCGGTGAAATCGTCAAAATTCTGCCAGATCGCGGGCAAAGCCTCGGATTTCGGATCGGATTCCTCTGGCGTGAACAAGGCCACGGACTCGGCCGAATGGCGCGCAATGGCGCTTGCGGCCTCACGCGCGGATGCCTGATCAAAGGCGATCTGCCCCTTGGCCATGGTGCCCAGCACTTTGACCCCGTCGGCAATCGCGCTCATCCCGTTCATACGGGCCATGACCGCTGGGTTCGTGACCCCTTTGTGGGCAAGTGCCGCTGTGGCGCAAAGCAGCGCGGCGCAGATGCTGAGCCATTTGAACGTCATGCCGGAATTCCCTTTGGGTTAGAGATTTAGACCTATTGCACAGTGCCAATCCGTGCGCTCAGCCGCAAGGCGTGGCTGGGGTCATTGGCCGCAACGGGCATCACATGATCGTAAGCGGCGCGGATCAGAGCGGCAATATCGGGCCGCAAAACCGTCGTCTCGCCCGCCACAGCCAGGGCGGAGCGGTCGCGAAAGGCGAGGTCAGACCAGAGCAGCATCGATTGCACCACTTGCGACAGGGCGAGGGTTTCGGCGGGCACCTCGCGCAGGTTTTCGTCCATCCGCAGGAACACGAAACAGGCCTTGATCGCGCCCGCCTCATCAAAGCGGAACGTGCGGTACTGATTGGCCTGGGCCTGCTTCAGGCGGTCAACCAGCGGGGCAAGGTCCGGCACGAGGCGGTCCATATTGGGCACGTCCAGCAGTTCGGACCATTCGGTAAGGAAGAACCAGATGAAATTCGCGCCCAGTTCCGGGTCGGTTTCGGCAACGGATGTGCCTGCCAACTGGCACACAGCCTCGATCGCACCCTTGATGACGCCCAGCGTCTCGTCCTCGACCCCAAAAACCACGGGCGCGAGCGGCCTGTCCCAGCGGGCAAAGGCATAAACTCCGCTTTCCCGCGTGAACAATGCCTCGATCTCTTCTGGGGTCATAGCGCGTGTCTCTCAGTCAAACAGGTCGCGGTCCGTCTTGGGCGCATCAAGGCCCAGATGCCGCCACGCCCGCGCCGCCAGCATGCGCCCGCGCGGGGTGCGCTGGATCAGACCCTGCTGCAAAAGGTAGGGTTCGATCACTTCTTCCAATGCGTCGCGGCTTTCGCTCAGGGCAGCACTCAGGGTTTCGATGCCAACGGGGCCGCCGCTGTAGTGTTCGGCCATCAGCGTGAGATACCGCCGGTCGGCCCCATCAAGACCCAGATGGTCGACACCCAGGCGGGTCAGGGCAGCATCAGCCAGTTCCTGTGTCACCCGCCCGTCGCCGTCCACCACGGCAAAGTCCACAACCCGGCGCAACAAGCGCCCGGCAATCCGTGGCGTACCGCGCGCACGACGCGCGATTTCGCGCGCACCGCCCTCCTCTGCGGGGGCACCCAGCCTGCGGGCATTGCGCTCGACAATCGTGAACAGCTCGTCCTCGGTATAAAATTGCAGGCGGGTCGGGATGCCGAACCGGTCGCGCAGCGGGGTGGTCAGAAGGCCCATGCGCGTGGTGGCCCCGACAAGGGTAAAGGGCTGCAATTCGATGCGCACGGTGCGTGCGGCGGGCCCCTCGCCGATGACGAGGTCCAGTTCGAAATCTTCAAGCGCAGGGTAAAGCACCTCTTCTACCGCCGGGTTGAGGCGGTGAATTTCGTCGATGAACAGCACATCGCGCGCCTCAAGATTGGTGAGGATAGCGGCCAGATCGCCCGCGCGCGCCAGCACCGGGCCGGAGGTCATGCGGAAGTTCACGCCCAACTCGCGCGCCATGATCTGCGCCAGCGTCGTCTTGCCCAGTCCGGGGGGGCCATGAAACAGCGTGTGGTCCATCGCCTCGCCGCGTTGCTTTGCCGACTGTATGAAGACGCGCAGGTTGGCGCGGGCCTCGGCCTGTCCGACAAAATCGTCCAGCATCTGCGGGCGCAGGGCGCGATCAAAGGCGGTTGCGTCATCCTCGGGCAAAGGGGCCGCGCGCAAGGTGGGATCAGAGCCTTCGGTCATCCCCTACCCTTTCGGTGCCAGCAGTTTCAGGGCGGCGCGGATCAGGGCGGGCGTGTCGGCATCCAGCGCCTCACCGGCGGCCTGCGCGACGGCGGCCGCGGCATCCGAGGGGCCATAGCCAAGATTGCCAAGGGCGGAGAGGGCATCGGCCTGCGCTGAGGATGGGGGGGCTAAGACCACAACCGGCTCGATCACTGCATCATCCGGCATGGCGGCAGGCGCGTCGCCGCTGGCTTGGGCCACAGTGCCGCCCATGGCCATGACACCCGGTGCCTTGTCCTTGAGGTCCAGTACGACGCGCTGCGCGATCTTGGGGCCAATGCCCTTGGCGGCCTTGACCGCGTTCCAATCGCCAAGCGCAATGGCGCGGCCCACACCGTCTGGGCCCAACGTCCCAAGGATCGCGAGCGCGGCTTTTGCCCCCACCCCCTGCACGGACATCAGCAAACGGTGCCACTCTTTTTCGGCCAGCGTCGGAAAGCCAAACAGTTGCATCAGATCCTCGCGCACCACCAGATCGGTGAAGAGCGCACAGATCTGCCCGGCACCGGGCAGTGTCGCCATCGTGCGGTCCGAACAATAGACGAGGTACCCCACACCGCCCACGTCCAACAGGATATGGTCGCTCGCGCGATAATCGATGCGGCCTGTCAATTTGCCGATCATGCGCGGGCCCGCGCGACAGCGGCGGCCAGCCCGGTTGTGCCGAAATGGGCGCCGTGATGGGCGTGACAGATGGCGATGGCCAGCGCATCCGCCGCGTCTGGGCCCGCAATCTCAACCCCCGGCAGTTGCACGCGCACCATATGAGCGACCTGGCGTTTGTCCGCGTGGCCGACACCCACAACCGTCTTTTTGACCGAATTGGGGGCGTATTCGCCAACGCTGAGGCCCGCACGGGCCGGGGCAAGCATCGCAATGCCACGCGCCTGCCCCAGCTTAAGCGTGCCAGCGCCGTCCTTGTTCACGAATGTCTGCTCGACCGCCGCCGCTTCGGGGGCATGTGCGGCGATGATTGCGGTGAGTTGATCAAACAGGCTGAGCAGACGCAGCGACAGGTCTTCACCGGTTGAGTCGCAGATTCCATTGGCCACATGGCGCAATCTGGGCCCATCGGCATCGATTATGCCCCAGCCCATGTGTCGCAGACCCGGATCAATCCCTAAAATGCGCATGATTTTCTGCCTGCCCCTGCCTGCCTTGTGGCTTTTTCAACGCACTAGCACGAAAGGCGAACATCCGCCAAGTGTTAACCGCCAAGGCCCCGTTGCAAGATTGAGGCGTCACGGACGCGTTACTTTCGCCCCAAGTGGGGCAAAAACGCCATTCAGAGGTCGGAAATCGACAGTATGGCAGCGTTAAATTTTCCTTATTGTACAAAACGTTAACCGTGAAACCTGATATGCACGAAATGCATGGCGGGCATGACTTTTGCGCGCTTGTCCCACGTTCACATACTGCCTAAATCCTCATCACAACGCCGAATGGTTCGGCGCTGATATATCGAGATAAGGACTGCACAATGGCTGCTTTCGACACCACCCGCCCCGCATATGGCGCTGCTCCGGTTGCAGGCCACGTCAAAGGTTTCATGTCCAACTTGATCGCCAACGTGATCGCTTGGAACGACGCACGCGTAACACGCAAAGCGCTGAATTCACTGACGGACCGCGAACTGGAAGATATCGGCCTCGTACGTGGCGATATCGACTCCGTGGCCATCGGCCGCTGATATAGCGACCGACCCAACGGTTACAAAACAGCGCAAAGCCGCGAGACCCGATCAGGGCTCGCGGCTTTTTCATTTGGAGGGTCGTTTTTTACTCGTTAACGAAAAATTCAGTCGATCAGCGGCTCAAGGAAGCCTGACAGGAATGCTGTCACGGGTTCGATTTGCATCAACCATGCCCCGCCCTGTTCCAGCGCACTGCCCTGGTTCAGTTTGGCCACCCGTTCGTTGTAGGTAATCTCGCTCAGCGAGGCGAGCATGATGGCCTTGAACACAAAGAAGCCGAAGACAAGGGCGAGCAGACCCTTGATCGGAAAACCGCGGCGCAGCGCGCGGTTGGGTTTGATAACAATCAGCCCGTCAGAACGCACAGCTGTGGTGAACCCATGGGACATGGCCGCATGCTTGCGGCCCAGGGTCGAAATGCGTTTGTTGAAATCAGCTTGCGAGTCTCGCATGACAGCCTCGATCACTCCGTAAACAGCCCCCACCGTTTGACCAGATCAAGATGCGATTGAATTGTGGCAAAATCTGGGCAAATGCGGAAAATGCGTCAAAAAACTGGGGTTAATTATGGCTTTTCTGCAGTGTCAGCGTCGTCCAGTCACCAATCTGTTCGCGGTGCACAAGATTGTTTCCGCACCCCACATAAATTTCCAGCACAGCGTCGGCCTGTTCGTTCAAAATGCCGGACAGAATCGCATATCCTCCGTCTCCGAGTCGCGCGCTCAGGTCGGGGGCGAGGGCGATCAGCGGCCCCTTGAGAATATTGGCAAAAATCAGATCGTAAGGGCCTGACAGGTCCGGGTGATCGAACCCGGCCGCCTCGACCACACGCACGCGGTCTCTCATGCCATTTGCGGCCAGATTGGCCTCGGCCACCTCGACCGCCTGTGCGTCTATATCGCTGGCCATGACCGGGTCCGGCCAGATGGCCGCCGCCCCCATTGCCAGCACCGCAGTACCGCAGCCAATATCGACCACGCTTTGGCCCACAAACCCCGCATCCGCCAGCCGGTCCAGCGCGCGCAAACAGCCAAGGGTGGTGCCGTGATGCCCGGTGCCAAAGGCCATCGCCGCCTCGATCAGCAGCGCGTGTTTGCCCGTCGGCACCTTGTCCACATCATGGCTGCCATAGACAAAGAACCGTCCCGCCTCGACAGGCGCCAATTCGCGCCGCACATGGGCGACCCAATCAGTTTCCGGCAGTTCCGAGATGTTGAACGGTTTGGCGCCAAAAGCCGAGGCAAGCAGCATCAGCGCGGTCTCATCCGGTGGGTCGGTGAAATAAGCACCCACCTCCCACAGGCCCGAGCCGTCCTCGACCTCGAACACACCGACGCCCGTGGGGGCCTCGTCCAGCTCTTCGAGCGCGGTGCCCAGCCTTTCTGCGGGCGCTTTCCCGATCAGGGTTGTGAGGGCGGTCCATGTGGGCATCAGCGTCTCCGGTATCTGTCGAGGTTGGGCCATGGGCGGGCCACGGGGTGTGCAATATGCGCCTCGGGCCCAAGTTGAGCGACATAACGCCAGCCCCAGAGCGCGGCAAGCCCCCCCATCAGCGCGCCGGCCGCCGCCTGCCCGTAGATGACGCCGGTGGCCCCGAACAGGCTGGCCAGCAGCGCGGCCAGTGGCCAGCTGAGCACACCGTCCTTGATCCAGCCGACAAGGGTCGAGCGGCCCGGTTTGCCCAGGTTGTTGAAGGCCGCGCTGGACACATACAAACCACCGGTAAAGATGAACGCCCCTGCCCCCACCAGTGTGAAGGCGCGCAACACGTCCGCCCCCTGCCCGTTCAAGCCAAAGGCGTCGATCACCAGTGGGGTCACAGCCAAAAGCACCCCCCACGTGACCAGCGTGTAGACCCCGCAAAAGATCAGCGCATCGCGGTACGTACTGCGCAAACGGTCATATTGCCCGGCTCCGAGGTTCTGACCAAAGATGCCGCCAATCGCGCCCGACAGCGCAAAGATGCCGCCAAAGGCCAGCACGGTCAGGCGCCCCACAACGGCCCACGCGGCGACTGCGTCATCGCCAAACGGGGCCATGACGATAGTCAGGAAATAGTTGCCCGCAGGGGTCGCGAGTTGGGAGGCGATGGCAGGCAATGCGACGCCCATATAGGGGCGCCACGTGTCGCGGACCCCGGTCCAGTCCGGGCGCGCAATCAGGTTGTGCTGATAAGCGGCAAAGAACAGAGCAAGGCCCATCAGGCAAAAGCGGAACAGCACCAGACCAAGGGCCGCACCATCGAGTCCCCAGCCCCACCAGATGATAAAGATCGGGTCGAGCACCATCAGCAGCGCCCCGGAGCCCAGCGTGATATACATCGCCTTGGCCCCGTAGCCTTCGGCCCTGAGCGTTCCCGAGGCGGTCAGGGCCACGGCCATGGGAACCAGAGATGGCACGGTGAACAGCAGGTAACGCGCCGCCAAACGCGCCGTTTCGCCCGTGGCCCCGGCCAACGCGACAAGCTCGTGGCGTATCAGAACAATAAGCAGCGCAATCGCCCCTTGAACGGCACAGGACATCGCGATGGCGGCCCCGGCCTGACGGCGGGCGGCAACTCTGTCCCCCTCGCCGATCCGGCGCGACACAAGCGCAGTGGCTGCGATCATCATCCCCACACCGGACGAGACGGAAAAGAACTGGATCGCATAGGCAAAGCCGATAGCCGCCACCAATTGCGGCTGGCCGAGTTGCGAAATCCAGAGCAGGTTGGCCGCATCAACCAGAAAGACGAATGTGATGCCAAAGGCCCCTGTTGCTGTCATCCGAACCACGTGCCCCATGGTGGACCCGGTCAGAAAGCGCCCTTGCGACATCCTATTCCGCAGGCGACGGCAAAAGGGGGGCGAGGCGTGTTTCGTAACCCGGCACAGGGTGGCGCGGGATCAGCAGGGCAAGGCAAAGGGACGTGGCGGCCATACCTGCGGCCAGAAAAAACACAGCACCGGGAGAGACCAGCCACAACAGACCCAAGGGCAGCGGCAAAGCCACGGCGGCGATATGGTTGATGGTGAAGGCAACGGCGGCCGTAGGGGCAATGTCTCCCGGATCGGCGATCTTTTGGAAGTAGGTCTTGAGCGCGAGAGCCAGCCCGAAAAAGATATGGTCGATCACATAAAGCGCCGAGGCCACCAGCAGGCCCCAGCCAAGAAAATAGACACCACCATAGGCCAGAAAAACCAGAACAAGGCCGGTATATTCAAAAACGAGGGCCCTTTGCTCTCCGAACCGGGCGACGATCCGGCCCAGCAGCGGGGCCACGATGATGTTGACCACGAGGTTGATAAGATAAAGCGCGGTCAACTCATGCACTTCAAATCCAAACTTTTCGACCATCATGAAGCCTGCAAAGACCATGAAGATCTGGCGTCGCGCACCCGACATGAATTGCAGCGCATAATAGAGCCAGTAGCGACGGCGCAGCACAAATGTCTTGAGCTGGGGATGGGGCGCCTCGAACTGCGGATAGGCGAGCATGGCAAAGATCGCGATGACCGCCGTAATGCCCCCGCCTATCATATAAACGATGTTGTAAGTGAGGCCGAGCGGCTCCCACAGGACCATGATCACGAAATAGACCAGGAAAGTGGCGGCCGATCCGGCGGCCAGCAACCAGCCCAGCATTTGCGGAGCTTCGTCGCGGGTCAGCCACTGCAGTTGCAGCGACTGGTTGACCGTTTCGTAATAGTGAAAGCCGACCGAGCTGATGAATGTCAGGATCAGGATACCGGTCAGCTCCGGGAACTGGGCCGTGAGCGCCGTGGCGAGCCCCAGCATGATCAGCGACAGCAAGCCCAGAACCTGTTCGCGCATGAACATGATCACCACGATAACCCCGACCGCCAGAAAGCCCGGAATCTCGCGGATCGTGTGCAACAGGCCGATGTCACCACCGTCGAAATCCGCGGCCTCGACCACGAAATTATTGAGCAGCGCCAGCCACACCGAAAACGCTATGGGCATGGCAAAGGCCATCAGGTACAACAGCGCCTTGGGACGGCGCCATTTGGGCAAGCTGGCCGCATCGGAAAGGGAAACGTAGCGGGTCATGATCCTGCTTTACGCCCTTTGACCAGTGCTGGCGAGTGACCAAAACGCACATCGCGCGCGACCTGCGTGCACAGATCGATACCGCAGCTTTCGGGTTGCAGGTCCGTGCCTGTCTCGGTCAAGGTCGCGCCCATGCGAATGAGAGACATCAAAACCCAATTCGGCGCCATGACGCTGGGCGAGGAAGACGGCGCGATTGTACACCTGACATGGGGGTCGTCGGGCAGGTCAGACGCGTCCGAGGTTCTGGATGCAGCGGCAACGCAACTGGCCGAGTATGATGCAGGCACACGTGAGGCGTTCGAACTGCCATTGCAGGTCAACGGATCGCAGGTGCAACGTGATGTCTGTACCGCGATGAGCGCGATCCCGTTTGGCGAGACCTGCACATATGGCGATATCGCCAAACAGCTCGGCATCCCTGCGCAAGTCGTCGGGCAGGCCTGCGGCGGCAACCCGATCCCGATCATCATTCCCTGCCACCGGGTCATGGGCGCCAAGGGCCTGACCGGCTTTTCCGGCGCAGGAGGGGTTGAAACCAAAGTGGCCCTGTTGCGCCACGAAAAGGCGGGCGGTTTTCTGATCTGAGCGGGTTGGAAAGCAGCGCCCTAACGCTGCGGGATCAACTGCTGCGCCATCCCGGCAAAGACCAGATAAAGCGAGGTGACCACCAGCCCCCAATGTGCCCAGCTTTCGGGATGAAACCCGACCCATGCGGCCCAGCCCGCAAAAAAGGTCCAGGCCAGTGCCATCGGTAAGGTCAGCATCCGCCACCGCTCGGTTCGGACCGGATGCACGAATTTGAGGGGCAGGAACATGCCCACGGCCAACGTGCTGACCAGCGCCAGCGACACCCAGAAATTCGGCTCAAGCGCAAAGATCACCAAAACCACCATGTTCCAGCAGCCCGGAAAGCCGGAAAAGGAATTGTCCTTTGTTTTCATCCGTGTATCGGCAAAATAGAGGGCCGAGGCAAAGGTGATCAGGATGATCGCCACCCAGCCGGTCCAGCCGTCCATCAGCCCCGATTTGAACAGGGCAAAGGCGGGAATGAACACATATGTCAGGTAGTCGATGATCAGATCAAGCAGCACGCCATCAAATTCGGGCGCGTTTGTTTTGACATCGTATTTGCGCGCCAGCGGGCCGTCGATCCCGTCCACGAAAAAGGCGACGACCAGCCACAGAAACATCAGATCCCATTTGGCATCGACGGCCGCCAGCATGGCCAGCATGGCAAAAACGGCGCCTGTGGCGGTCAAAAGATGGACGCAGAGCGCGCGAAGCTGAACTGTCATATGCGTGTCATGGTCCATCGCGCGCTGGGTTGCAAATGCAAAAAGACCGCGCCGGGAATGCTGGCGCGGTCTGATATCGGGTGACTGTTTGCGACTGACTTACTGCGAGACGCGGACTTCTTCGACGGGATAGCCAAGGCTGTCTTGTGCTTCCCAGCCGACATGGCAATCATGGCAAAAGCTTTGCTTGACCTTCATCACCTTGCCGTTGGGCTGCAACCCGGAATACAGCCATCCACCGGCATCCGGGGCTTCGTCCAGACCAACCTTGGTCATGATGAACAGGGGGCCGGGGCGTGCGGCTTTCTTCTTGATCGACACCGTGATCGATTCCTTGGCCAGCACCGATCCGATCGGCATTTCAAAGCCTTCTTCCTCGAATTTCAGGTACTGTTCGGCGGCTACATCATTGGCGAATGTGTTCAGCAGGCGGTTGCCATGCGGGCCTGCCACAGCAGGGCGGGTCGCGGTCGCAGCCCACGAGCGGTAGTTCGAGCCGATCTCGTCGCCTTCCTTGGCATAGCCCGTGGCCATCTTTTCCTGCAGGCAGTCATAGAGTGCGTTGATTTGCGCCTCGTCCAGATCAAAGGCGTCTTCGACGGTGATGGCTGTGCAGTCTTCGGCATGGGCGGCCGTGCCTGCGGCAACGCTGAGCACTGCGGCAATGGCAAGTTTACGGATCATGTGGTGTTCCCTCTCGGTGGCGAATGTCTTTTTGTATGCGGCTGTATGCCGTCGTCTATTTCTGGCACAAAACGTCACCAATGCCGCATCACCTTGATGCACAATTTCGTGAGCGTTCAGGCCTTTGGGTGCGCGCGGGCATAGACGTCCATCAACCGGATGGTGTCGACCGCTGTGTAGGCCTGCGTAGTGGACAACGACGCATGGCCCAGCAATTCCTGAATGGCGCGCAGATCGCCCCCTGCATTCAACAGATGCGTGGCAAAGCTGTGGCGCATCGCGTGGGGGGTGGCCGATGCCGGCAGGCCCAGTTGCATGCGGGCCTGAGCCATCACCTTCTGAATGGCGCGCGGCGCCAGCGCGCCGCCCCGGATGGCGCGAAACAGGGGTCCCTCGCCGCTCAAATCATAGGGACAGGCGTTGATATAGGAATCGACCGCACTGCGCGCCGCGTCGATCACCGGCACAATCCGTTCCTTGTTGCCCTTGCCGGTGATCCGCATCACCTCGGGTAGCGGTGCGGCCCGCCCGGTGAGGCTGAGCGCTTCGGAAATCCGCAGCCCACAGCCCCAAAGCAGTGTCAGCACCGCAGTGTCGCGCAGCCCAACCCACGGCTTGTCCGATTGCAGGGCCGCAATATCAAGCAGATCGCGTGCCGCATCTTCGGACACGGGGCGAGGCAGTTTCTTGGTGAATTTGGGGGCGCGGGTGGACAAAACGGCTGTGGGCTCAAACCCTTCGCGGTGGCTCAGCCATTTGTAGAACGCCTTGACGGCCGACAGCTTGCGCGCAAGCGAACGTGCGCCCACCCCGCCGCTGCGCGTGCGGGCCATCCAGGCGCGCATATCCTGCGTGCTGATGCGCGCCAATGCGCCAAGGCCTTGTGTCTGGCCGGAATGTTCGGTCATGAAGGCCAGAAATTCAGTGATGTCGCGGCCATAGGCGACCACGGTGTTCTGCGCTGCCCCCTTGATGCTTTGCTGATGCGCCAGAAAATGTTCCAGCGCGTCGCGAGCCGCGGGGGAGATCAGGCTCATCCCAGCCAGCGCCGCATCGCGCGTTCAAAGACCCCGGTGAAAAAGGCCAAAAGGTCTGTGCCCTGTTGCGGGCCAAACATGTGCGGGTCTTCGGCACCCAGAACCAGCAGGCCGGGCAGGCGGGCGTTGCCGAAGTCGAGTTTCAGGCAAGCCTCGGATCGGATCCAGTCGCCCGTGTTCCCGTAGATCGCCGCATCGGCCTCTTGCACCTGACGCAATGTGACCTGACGCACGGCCCCGCCACGTCCTTGGGTGAGGTAGCTGTCGATAAAACCGGGTTCGGCCACGCTGAGGACGTCGCCCATGCGCTTGATCGCCGGGTCATTGTCGTTCTGCACGGATTCCAGCACCAGTTTGACTGCATCCACCCGCAGGATTTCGGCGACTTCGCCACCCAGATCGCGCAGGAACGTTTCAAATTCCAAAGGGTCGAGCATGCGCAGGATGGCGCGGTGCACCTGATTGGTCCCGGCCAGGTTTTCGTAAGCCGCCGCGATCACCGAACGGTGTGTATCCTCAAGCCGGTCAAGGCGTGCCTCAAGGCGTTCCATCGCCAGACCGCGCAGGTCAACGATGTTGCCGCCCATCGCGCGTTCATTGGCTGCAATCAGCGCGTGCATCAGATCATTGTCATCCAGAATGACATCCGGATGGGACATGATCGCCTCACGCAAGGCGTCATCAATATCGGGTTGGCTGCTCATACCGTACTCGTTTTTATTTTGGCGACGTGTAGCACAGCGCAAGCCTGAAATCTGCCCTCACTTGCGAAAAATTTTGCGCTTTGAGCGGGTTGTTGCGCTTTGACGTCAGCAACGGGGAACGGTTGCGCCGTTCTCCCCATGATTTTTCCCGCAGACCGGGAGATATCTGCACCACGACATACGCAGTGCCAGCTTCCACTCACGGAGCCGGGCCAAGAGGGTCTCTTCCTTGGCACGGAATGCAGGTCGCGTGTCGGGGGCGGGTCGGAAATTCCCTTTGGTTACAGGATTTTCTGGCCCGTCTTCGCCCAGTCTTTCATGAACTGATCGAGACCTGCATTGGTCAGCGGGTGGCTTGCCAGTTTCTTGATGACCTCTGGAGGAGCCGTGATAACGTCGGCGCCGATCTTGGCACAATCCTGAACGTGGTTGACCGAGCGGATCGAGGCGGCAAGAATTTCAGTCTCGAACCCGTAATTGTCATAGATCGTGCGGATATCCTCAATCAGTTCCAGCCCATCGATGTGGATGTCATCGAGCCGCCCGATAAAGGGCGAAATGAACGTGGCCCCGGCCTTGGCGGCCAGCAGTGCCTGATTGGCCGAGAAACACAAAGTGACGTTGACCATGTGCCCGTCGCCCGACAGCACTTTGCATGCCTTGAGCCCATCCCATGTCAGCGGCAGCTTGACGGTGATGTTCTCGGCGATTTCGGCCAGCTTGCGCCCTTCGGCGATCATCGCGTCCGCTTCCAGTGCGACCACTTCGGCACTGACCGGTCCGTCGACCAGATCGCAGATCTCCTTGGTGACTTCGAGAATGTCGCGGCCCGACTTCAGGATCAGCGACGGGTTGGTTGTCACCCCGTCCACCATTCCGAGGTCGTTCAGCTCTGCAATGGCGTCAATCTCGGCGGTATCTACAAAGAATTTCATCTATGGCCCCTCTTGATGGCTTGGCGTTTGCTGGTGATGCCTTTACCTCATGGCGGGTGATGCTGAAACCCCTCATATGTTGGCGCTAACGTGACGCCGTCCTTTTTCGATGAAGGCGCGTTGGTGGCTGTGCTGACCACGCAGCCGCTGGACCGGGCACTGGATTACAAGGCGCCCGAGGGTGGCTGTCATCTGGGCGCGTTTGTCGAGGTGCCGTTGGGTCCGCGCAAGGTGCTGGGCGTGGTCTGGGGGCCGGGCAAAGGCGATTACGACTATACCAAGATACGCAGCGTGCTGCGCGTGCTGGACGTCGCCCCGATGCGCACCGAGATGCGCGACTTTCTGAAAAAGGCAGCCCGCTACACCCTGACCCCGATGCCCGCGATGCTGCGCCTTGCCACGCGCGCGCCGGGTCTGGGTGATCCACCCTCGATGCACAAGGTTTACCGGCGCGGCCCGGACGCGCCGGACCGGATGACCGATGCCCGCCGCCGGGTGCTGGAATTCCTCGCCGAATATGGCGATCTGTCCTTTACCCTCAAGGAGTTGGCGGAGCTGTCTGGCGTGACCTCTTCGGTCATCAAGGGCCTTGTCAAGCAAGGCGCCGTCGCCGAAGAGGACAGCCCCCGCGATCTGCCCTTTCCCCCGCTGGATCCGGCCTTGCCGGGCAAAGAGTTGACCGAAGATCAGGCCCACGCAGCGCGCCATGTGGCTGAGGCCGTCGCGGCTGGCAGTTATGGCACAACCCTGCTGCGCGGTGTGACCGGGTCGGGCAAGACCGAAGTCTATCTCGAAGCCGTGGCCGCCTGCCTGCGCGCGGGTCGTCAGGCGCTGGTGCTGCTGCCCGAAATCGCCCTGACGGCGGAATTCCTGAAACGGGTCGAGGTCCGCTTTGGCGCGCGCCCGGCTGAATGGCATTCCGGCGCCACCATGACCGAACGCCGCCGCATCTGGCGCATGGTCGGTCAGGGGCAGGCACAGCTGGTGATCGGGGCGCGTTCGGCCCTGTTTCTGCCATACCAGAATCTCGGGCTGATCGTGGTGGATGAGGAACATGACACCTCTTACAAGCAGGAAGACGGGGTGCTGTATAATGCGCGGGATATGGCGGTGCTGCGCGCCTCGCTTTTGGGTGCGCAGGTGGTGCTGTCTTCGGCCACGCCTTCGCTGGAAAGCTGGGCCAATGCGGAAAGCGGCAAATACACACGCCTTGATCTTGAGGCCCGCTTTGGCCCCGCCGTGATGCCGACGATGAAGACCATTGATATGCGCGCCGAACCTCTGCCCTCGGACCGCTGGGTGTCCGATACGCTGAAGGGCGAAGTGGACAAGCGTCTCGCGGCAGGCGAGCAGGCGATGCTGTTTTTGAACCGACGCGGCTATGCCCCCATCACCTTGTGTCGCGCGTGCGGGCATCAGGTGGGGTGCGATCAATGCGATGCGCGGATGGTCGAACATCGGTTTCTGAAACGACTGATGTGCCATCAATGCGGCGAGACCAAGCCCATGCCCACCACCTGCCCGTCTTGCGAGGCCGAAGACCGCATGGCCCCGGTCGGCCCCGGTGTCGAGCGGCTGGGCGAAGAGGCGGTGCGGCTGTTTCCCGACGCACGGGTCGCTGTGCTGAGTTCGGATATGTATGGTTCAGCCCGTGCCCTCAAGGCCGAGATCGAAAGCATCGCTGCCGGCGGGGCGGATGTGGTGATCGGCACGCAGCTTGTGGCCAAGGGGCACAACTTTCCCAACCTGACTTTGGTCGGTGTGATCGACGCCGATCTGGGGCTTCAGGGGTCGGATTTGCGCGCGGCTGAGCGGACCTTTCAGCTGATGCGGCAGGTCGCGGGGCGCGCCGGGCGGGCGGAGAAGCCGGGCACGGCGATGTTGCAGACATTCCAGCCCGAGCATCCGGTGATACGCGCCATTCTGGCAGGGGACGAGGAAGGGTTCTGGCGCGCCGAAGCTGCCGAGCGCGAAGCGGCGGGCGTGCCACCTTACGGGCGCATGGCCGGCATCATCCTGAGTGGGCCGGACGTGGCGCAAGTCTTTGATGCAGCCAACGCACTGGCGCGCAATCCGGCACCGCTGACCCGCATTGGCGCGCAGGTCTTTGGCCCTGCCCCTGCCCCCATTGCGCGCATTCGCGGGCGGCACAGAGTGCGAATGCTGGTCAAGGCGGGAAAAGGCGTGGCGCTGCAAGGCGCGATTGCCCAGTGGATCGCGCAATTGCGCCTCAAGGGCGATCTGCGCCTAGCCGTCGATATTGATCCGCAGAGTTTTTACTAGACGTTGGGTGATCCCAATGCCGCTGCGCGACGCCGTTTTATTGATAGTGTTGGGGGGCTCTGCCCCCGTCCTGCGGACTCCCCCGGGATTTTTTGAAATCAGAGAAGATGGGGCGCTTTGGTGGATGGCAGACCCAAACGGATTGGACTGCGCGCGATTGTTGGTGAAACAGGTGTGCCTTTTTGCGTGGCGACAATATCTCCGGACTGGACCAGTTTCTCTGCGATTGCGCGCACCTGAGGCATCCGGGGGCGCCAATCCTGCGCCAGCGCCCACGGCACTTAGGAGGGGCAGAATGTCTTGCCCGCTCCGCGTTTGTGTACGGCCCTGAGAAGGGCCTGTTCGATTGCGGCATAATCCACCATGGAGCAGATGTAAGGCGGAGGTGTCCTCCGCCTAGCTCAGCGCCGCATCGCAGCGCCCGCAGACACCCGGATGGGCGTGGGCGCCGACATCGGGCAGCACCTTCCAGCAGCGTCCGCATTTCTCGCCAGCCGCCTTTTCGAACACCACGCCGATGCCGGGGATTTCGGGCAGGCGGAAGGCTTCGGCGGGGCTTGGGTCGGTGGTGATGGTGATGGCGGAGGTGATGCAGATGTCGTCAAAGGGCAAATTGCGCAGCGCATCGGCAAGGGCCTCATCTTCCACATGCACAACGGGACCAGCCTCAAGCGAGGCGCCGATCACCTTTTCGGTGCGTTGGATTTCAAGCGCCGCGGTCACGACGCGGCGCGCGCTGCGGACACCAGACCACTTTTCAGCCAATGCATCATTGCGCCACGCTGCGGGCGTTTCGGGGATGTCAGTAAGGTGGATCGAACTGTCTTCGCCGGGATACCGCTCCAGCCAGACCTCTTCCATGGTGAACACCAGAATGGGCGCAAGCCAAGCCGTCAGCCGGTGGAACAACAGATCAAGTGCGGTGCGCGCCGCGCGCCGTTGCAGCGTGTCCCCATCGCAATAAAGCGCGTCCTTGCGGATGTCGAAATAGAAGGCCGACAGATCGACCGTAGCAAAGGTGAACACAGCCGTGAAAACGCGCTGGAAGTCAAAGGCTGCATAGCCATCGCGCACCACCTGATCGAGCTCAGCCAGACGGTGCAGGATCAACTGCTCCAATTCGGGCATGTCAGCGGGTTCAACCCGGTCGGCCTCGGAAAAGTCGGCAAGCGAGCCCAACATGTAGCGCATCGTGTTGCGCAGGCGGCGGTAGCTGTCAGCGACCCCTTTCAGGATTTCCGGGCCGATGCGCTGATCGGCGGTATAGTCGGTTTGCGCCACCCAGAGGCGCAAAATATCCGCGCCGTACTGGTCCACGATCTGCTGCGGGACGATGGTATTGCCGATGGATTTGGACATCTTCATGCCCTTTTCATCCAGCGTGAACCCATGCGTGACCACATTGCGATAGGGCGCGCGGCCTGTCGTGCCAACCGATTGCAACAGCGATGAATGGAACCAGCCCCGGTGCTGATCGGTGCCCTCCATATAGACATCCGCAATCCCGTCCTCGGTCCCGTCATCGCGATCGCGCAGGGTGAAGGCGTGGGTGGAGCCGGAGTCAAACCACACATCCAGAATGTCCATCACCTGATCGTAGTCGTCCGGATTCACGATACCTTCGAGAAAGCGCTGCTTGGCGTCTTCGTCATACCAGGCATCCGCCCCCTCGGCCTCGAAGGTCGAAGTGATGCGCCGATTGACCTGCGGGTTGCGCAGCAGGAAATCATCATCCGTGGGCAGCGCGCCTTTCTTTGTGAAACAGGTCAGGGGCACGCCCCAGGCGCGTTGACGACTTAGCACCCAGTCGGGGCGCGCTTCCATCATCGAATGCAGGCGGTTGCGGCCCGATTTCGGAGTCCAGTTGACGTTGTCGATCTCCGTCAGGGCCCGCTCGCGGATAGTTTTGCCATGCGTATCAAGCCCATCGCCGACCGGCTTGTCGATTGCGGCAAACCACTGCGGCGTGTTGCGATAGATCACCGGAGCTTTGGAGCGCCATGAATGGGGATAGGAGTGCTTGATCTTGCCACGCGCCAGCAACCCGCCGACCTCGACCAGCTTGTCGATGACGGCGGCGTTGGCGTTGCCCTCTTTCCCGTTGGGTTTCAGGATCGCCTTGCCGCCAAAGAACGGAAGGTCGTCGCGGAAACGCCCGTCCGGATTCACGTTGTAGGTAATGACCTGCTCGAGCATGCCGAGATCACGGTAAAGTTCGTATTCCTCAAGGCCGTGGCTGGGCGCACAATGGACAAAGCCGGTGCCTTCGGTGTCCGTGACGAAGTCGGCCGCGCGGAAATCGCGGATGTCGTCCCATTCGCCGTTCGCACCTTCGACCCCATTCAAGGGGTGTGTTAGCGTGATCCTGGCCAGATCGTCATTGGTCACATCGCAGAGACGGCGATACATCGTCTCGTCCAACCGTGCACGGCCCAGCACATCCGCTGCCAGAGCGTCAGCAAGGATGTAGCGTTCGCCGATCGTCGCCCAGCATTCTTCAGGGCGGCCTGTGACTTCGTAGAGGCCGTAAGAAATGTTTTCGCCGTACACGACCGCCTTGTTGGACGGCATCGTCCACGGCGTCGTGGTCCAGATCACGACATAGGCATTTTCCAAAGACGGCAAGGAACTCTCTTGTTCTCTCAGAGTCGTATGTCCCGGACCTGAGGCCAAAAGACGTGAAGGTCCATCTTCCACCCTAAACTTCACCCAGATCGTGAAACTCTCCTTGTCGTGGTACTCGACCTCGGCCTCGGCCAGCGCGGTCTGTTCGACCGGTGACCACATCACGGGCTTTGACCCCTGATAGAGCGTGCCATTCATCAGGAATTTCATGAACTCCTCAGCGATCACCCGTTCGGCGTGGAAATCCATGGTGAGGTAGGGATCGGCCCAGTTGCCGGTGATGCCCAGCCGCTTGAATTCGTCGCGCTGGATGTCGACCCATCCAGCGGCGAAGTCGCGGCACTCGGCACGGAACTCGTTGATCGGCACCTGATCCTTGTCGCGACCCTTCTTGCGGTACTGTTCCTCGATCTTCCACTCGATGGGCAGACCGTGGCAGTCCCAGCCGGGGATATAGCGGGCATCAAACCCCATCATCTGATGCGACCGAACGATCATGTCCTTGATCGTCTTGTTCAGCGCGTGGCCGATGTGCAAATGGCCGTTGGCATATGGGGGGCCGTCATGCAGGGTAAATGTCTCCCTGCCCTCTTTCTCCCGCAGCCGATCATAGACACCAATCCGCGCCCAGCGCTCCAGCCACTCGGGCTCGCGCTTGGGCAGGCCTGCACGCATGGGGAAATCCGTGCGGGGCAGGTTCAGGGTCTGTTTGTATTCGGGCGTATCGGCGCACATGAGAGGCGTCCTTCGTAGATCATTTCGGTCTGGGAATGGCATGGTCGGTGCGACAGGCTCAAGCACCTTTGTCCGGCGGCTCGGGGAAAGATGTCAGAGCGCCGGGGATATAATTCGCTGAACTGGGATCAGATCCGTCATGAAGCGGCTTATAGGCAGGGGCGCACGCGCTCACAAGTCCTGCCCTTCTCTGTTTCAAAAAATCCCGGAGCGCGAGGCAGAGCCTCGCACATCGCGACCGCCGGAGGCGGGCGCAAAACATCACGTGCGCGCGAAAGCGCGCTCAATCCGCCAGACTGCGTCCCTGCGCCCAACGGTTCAGCCAGGCAAGTGCGGCCAGCGACAGCCCAAGCACCACCAGCGACAGAACGCGGGTCAATCCTTCGAGGCCCGAGATGTCGATCAGGAACACCTTGGCCACTGCCAGCCCGATCACGACCAGTCCGGCGCGCCGCAACACCGTCGAACCACGGGCCAGCGACTGGTAAAACAGCGCCGCACCCACAACCAGCAGCGCCACGGTATAGCTGTAAAGTTCAGGCTGCAGAAAGCCGTAGCGCAACTCCATGCCGGACGCGCCCTGCCACAGGTGGCGCAGGGCGACAAAGGCCCAGAACGCCGCCAGCGCCAATGACACGGCAGAAAGCGCGAGACGCAACAACCTAAAGCGACTGCGCCACGCAATCAGCCCCAGCACCAGCGCAGGCAGCAGGTACGCTGCAAGAAGGGTGTTGAGAAGGGGCGGGCCCGCCACGTCTCCCCCCCAGTCAGACAAAAGCGGCGACAGAATCGTCAGGCCAAGGGCCAGCGCGCCAAAACCGATAAGGCCAAAGACCAAAGCCAGCCCGGCCCGCACAATGCTCAGCACGCCGCCCAGCCCCTCCAGGCGGAGCAGTTGCGCGCCCATCAGACCCAGCCAAATCGTAGCATAAAGGCCCATCGCCCAATGGGTTGCGTTGTGATCAACACCCGTCAGACGCTCCAGCAAGCGGAACAACAGCAGCGACACAAGCGTACCACCCGTTGACCATGCTGCCGTGTCGAGCATCAGCTGCGCCGTCACCCGCGCCTTGCCCCGCAAGGCCCATAGTGCGGCCACGAAAGCAGCAAGCGCACCGCCATAGGCCAGCAAAAGCTCCCAAGCCGGCGCATCAAGCGCCCAAGGCAGGCCCGGATCGGCGATCAGACGCGCACCAATAGCCACCACGCCCACTGTGATCATCACTTGCATCAATGGCAGATCAAAGCGCCGATCCAGCAGCGCTGCGACCAGCACAGTGACGGCCAGTGCCACGGTCAGCGCCGCAGAGGACAGGATCATCACACATGCAAAACTGATGGAAGCCAGGGCGGACAGCACAAACAGCGATGCCCGTGTCCGGTCCGCCCCGTCCACGCGGGCAAAACGCAGCGCGAAAGCCACCAGGACCGCCGCCAGCACCATGGCATGCAGCGCCCAGGGATAGGCGCCGATCACCACAGCAGGGTGCCACGTCACCTCGATCACCATCCCCATGGCCGGTGCCATCAGGGCTGCACCCAGCGCCCAGGGAAGGCCATAACCGGGGCGCAAGGCACGTCCAGCGGCCACAGCGCTCAGCCCAAGGCCAATGGCCCAAAGCAGCGTGACGGCAAAGGGGAAATCCGCCTCGACCGTTTCGGTATAGGTGTCGGTAAAGGCGCGCCAGACCGGACCGCGGTTCTCGCCTTGCCAGCCGACAAGCACCAAGAGGCCAACCGACGGCAACAGGGCAAGGTCTTCAAGCGCAGGCGCGGAGAGCGACCACAGCGCAAGGGCCACCGCTAACACAACAAGCGCGACGATGCCGGGCCAGAACGGTGCACCTCCCACGGTTCCGGTCCAGACGATGCCCACTGTGGCAATCGCCACCGCAGCGGCGGCAAGGGCTGTGGGAAAGCCGGGACGCGGACCCGTGGGCTGGATCGCCCATTGCGAGGCCAGCAGCCCGTCATGATCAGGCCAGACGCTGCGGGCGGGCACCAGCACGGCCAAGGCCACGATCCCCAGAAAATAGAGTTGAAAGCCAACCGCCAGTTCCGGCCCACCACCCAGCACGGTGAGCCAGCCCATGCCGAACCCAAGGCCAACGCTCAGCGCAGAGACCCAGGCCCAGCGGCGCAGCGTATCCACGCCCAGACCAACAGCCGTCACAATGCCAAAGTAGAGGTACAACCAATTTGTCGCCGGCACCGTGCTGCCCACCAGCAGCGGTGCTGTAAAGGCGCCCACGACGCCGACAGTGGTCAACAATGGCCCGTGGAGCCAGCCAAGGGCGACCCCCAGCAGGCCAACCGCAGCCATGCCCGCAAAGGCAACCTCGACCCCGATCAAATCGTAGAGCAAGCGGGCGGCGGCAATGGCCCCGAACAAAGACACAAGGCCCGCTCCGGAAAAGACAGAAGGGATATAGGCGGTCGCACTGTCTGGCCCATCGCCATAGCGGCGGCGAATCACTTCCCCCCCGCCCACAAGGGCTGCGCCAAAGGCCAGAGCGGCCAGAACGCGGGCAGCGGGCGGGAACAACCCGTTTTCGACGCCATATTGGACAAGGAACAGCCCGGCGAGGGCCAGTGACAGGGCCGAAACCAGATAAAACCAGTTGGTTGCAACCCAATTCATGACGATCTGCGCGCGGCTCGGGCCGGATTTGACCACCTTGTCTTGGGCCGCCTTTCGGGCAGCGATAACGCGCGCCGCAGCGGGTTCATCGAGCGCTTTGGGTGTGGCTGCCGGCGCCGGGGTTGCAGGTGTCGCCTCGCGCGGCTTCGTTTCAGCCGCTTTTGTCTCGGCCCGCGGTGGCGCATCGGACTGCGTGGCCATCATGCGCGCGATGTCTTTTTCAAGCGTCACAATCCGCCTGCGCAGCCCGGATTGCGCCACCAGCAGATAGATCACAGCGACAGGGATCGCGAGGACCACGAGGCCCAGCAGCACCAACACTCCATCCATGGTCTATCCTTTGCGACTTCGCGTCCAAGATAGGCGAGCGACGGGGCCATCAAAAGGCAAGGAATTCCAGACCGTTGGGCCTGTGCGGAAACTGACACAGTTTACGGCCCGTTTTCCGAATTCGGAGAACGCAACCGCGCGGATGTCAGGCGTCAGTCGTTGATATGGCCCCAGACGGCGGACATCACTACAGATCCCTCACCCACCGCACTGGCAACCCGCTTAACCGATCCGGCACGCACGTCCCCGACCGCAAACACGCCCGGGCGCGAGGTTTCGAATTGCGAACCGCCCCCCACCTCTGGGCCTGTGCGGACAAAGCCGCGCGCGTCCAGATCGACGAGGCCCGACAACCAGCCCGTATTCGGCGCGGCACCTACCATGACAAAGAGCGCCCGCGTTCTGATCCGCCAATCCGCGCCCTCGGCCCGGTTGCGCACGGTCACCGCCTCAAGGGTCTCATCCCCGTGCAACGCGGTCACGCTGGTGCACAGATGGATGGTGATGCGCGGATGGCTTTCCAGCCGCTGCAACAGGTAGTCCGACATGGACGACGACAGGCTCTCGCCCCGCACCAGCACATGTACGTGGCTGGCCGAACGGGCCAGGAACATCGCTGCCTGCCCGGCGGAATTACCACCCCCGATGATGGCAACCTCACTGTCCTTGCAATAGCGCGCCTCGACATCCGTGGCCGCGTAATAGACCCCGTTGCCCTCAAACGCCTCAAGCTTGTCCAGATCCATACGCCGGTACTGCACCCCCGTCGCGACGATCAGCGCCCGCGCCGACACCCAGTCATCATTGTCGAGCCGGATGTGGAACAGCCGCTTTTCACATTGCTCAAGGTGCCGCGCGCGCACAGGCATGGCAAATCGGGTGCCGAACTTCATCGCCTGTACCTCGCCGCGCCCCACGAGGTCGCCGCCAGAGATGCCGGTGGGAAAGCCCATGTAGTTCTCGATCCGCGACGAGGTGCCCGCCTGACCGCCGATGGCAAGGTCTTCGAGCACCACGGCGCACAGCCCCTCGGCGCCTGCGTAGACCCCTGCCGCAACGCCCGCAGGCCCACCGCCCACGATGGCCACGTCAAACACGTCCTCCTTGCGCAGGGCCAGATCCAGACCGAGGGTCTGCGCCACGCCGCGCGGAGTGGGCGGATCGATCACCTGATGCTTGGCAAAGACAACCGCCGGATGGGCCCGGTCGATCCGGCACTGGTTGGCGAGCTCAGAGCCCTCCTGGCTGTCGATTTCAACTTCGACGTAGGGAATGCGATTGCGCGCGGCAAAGCTGGCGATGCGGCGGATGTCGCGATCGACCTCGCCGCCGATCAGGGTCAGTCCCCCTTCGGAGTTTTCCAGCATCCGGCGGCGGCGCGCGGCAAAAACGGTGATGATGATGTCCGACATCTCCGGTATATCCGACATCAGCCTGAGCATCTCGTCGCGGCGCACACAGAGCATTTGGGTGTCGACCACCGCCCGCGCGCCCATCAGCGCACGCCCGCCGTTCAGAAATGCCAGCTCGCCAAAGAACTGGCCCGGCCCAAGCGTGGCATTGCCATAGCGTTTGCCGGTTGCCGGATTGATGGCCTCGGTCTCGCCCGACAGCAGGTAGTGGAACGTGTCGATCCGATCGCCCGCCTTCTGGAACCACTCCCCCGCCTTCACATCAACCAGCGTGCCGACCCGGCGCATGGCCGCCACGTGGTCATCGGTGAGCGGGGTGCGCACCATCGTGGCAAGGTCGGCGGCAAAGGTTTCCATGGGCGTCAGTCCTGTGGTTTGGCTGTTGCTGAGGGAAGTAGCCCGCCGAGCGCCTGTTTCACCAATTGTCGTGCCTTTGGCCGTTTGCCGGCCTGAAAGGCGAGTGGGCGGCAGACTTCGATGGCGGCCACGCCGACCCGCGCGGTCAGAGCCCCGTTGACCAGCCCCTCGCCAAACCGGCGCGAGAGTTTGCCAAGGATCGACCCACCCAGCAGCGGTTCGAGCATGTCATCGCCCACTGCGACGGCTCCGGTCGCCACAAGATGCGTCATCACCGCCCGGGTCAGCCGCCAACTGCCCAAAAGCCCGCCGCGCCCGCCATAGACCTCGGCAATGCGGCGGATCATGCGCAGGTTGGCCGTGAGTGCTGCGACCACATCCGCCAGTGCGATGGGCACAAGCGCTGTGACCGTGGCCACCTGCCGGGCGGCAGCGGCCACCTCGCGTTCAGCGGCGCGGTCAAGCGGGGAGAGCAGCGTGTCCTCGGCCAGCGCCAGAAGGCCGGGCGCATCCATCTGATCGCCGCGCAATTCGTTCAGCCGGGTGCGGCCCCATTCGGTATCCGGGCGCGCCTTGTAGAGGGCGACCAGCCGGTCGGTGACTGTGCGAGCGGCGGCCAAGTCCTGCGCCTCCAGCGCTTGGGCGGCGGCATGGCGCAACCCGTCGATGCGGGTCAGCCGGTTGAGGGCCGCCAACTCGCGCAGGGCAATGGCCAGGAGGACCAGCACAAAGGCCGCGGTCAGCCCGGCAAAGGCACAGCCCACCAGTGGCGCGCGTTCGATCCAGCCGTTGACGAAATCCCATGCGGCTGCACTGAGCACTGCGGTCAGCAAGGCGCCGGTCACCGCCCAGAAGAGACGCCCGAGCCGCGAGGGTTTGCGCGCCATGGTGCGTGCGGCCATCTGCATCGCGGCACCGGTCGGTACGGGCAGGTCGGTGTCCGGAACTGGGGGTGCGTCGCTGACGGCAGGCGCTTCGACGTCATCAAGTTCGATCAGAACGGGGCCTTTTTGCGCCATCACAACGTCTCCCTTTTCCACTCAAAGCGCATGTCGGGCAGCCCTTCGTCATTGCGCGCGCCGTCTGTTTCCTCGACCACCTCGAAACCGTGATGCAGGTAGAAAACCTGTGCATCCGCGTTAGCCTGAAATGTCCATAAGTCCAGCCGCTTGCATTGCGTTTTTAATGCGTCAAGTAAAGCTGACCCAATCCCTCCACGCCGGGCGTGCCTCGCCACGTAGAGCGCATGCACCTCCTCATTCTCGCATGCAGAGAAACCCGCAATCCCAGTTTCGGTTTCCGCCACCCGCACCCAGCCCTGATCAATCATATGTCCAGCGAATCCAATATCTTCTGCGCGGGTATGAATGCGAGGCATCCAGTCCGTGGTGTCGATGAATTCCGACAGGATGCCACCGACTTTGCCCGCATCGGTGCTGCGCGCGGCGCGCAGATGAGGGGCGTTCACAACCTGTCTCCGATCAGGAATTCTGCGGCGCGGTCCATGCGCATGTGGGGTGGCCCATCGCCGGGGCGCAAGGTCAGCGGCGCGGGGGCAAAACGCATGATCTGGTAGTCCTGATCCAGCCATTTTTCCGCCCCCGCCGAGGCCGGTGACAGAATGTGGGACGGATCGTCCGGCAGCGCACCGGGATAAAACGCCGCCTGCTTGCCAGTCTCAAGCAATGTGCCGCGCACCACGTCCAGCGGTGCACCATCATGGGTCATCGTTTCCTCGGTGGTCGCACGAAGCGCGGCCAGCGCCAGTGCCTGTGTTTGCGCCCCGGCAAAGCGGGCGCGGTCGCGGGCGTCGCGGGTCAGCGCCTCCATGATTGCCGTGAGGCGGGCGTGTTGGGAATGGTGCAGGTGGTCGGCCTTGGTCGCGGCAAAGAGGATGCGTTCGACCCGTTTGCCCCGGAACAGTTGGCTGAGGAACGCGTTGCGCCCCGGCTTGAACGCACCGAGGATGTCCGCCATCGCCGCGCGCATATCCTCAAGTGCGGCAGGCCCGGAATGGATCGCGCCCAACGCATCCACCAGCACAACCTGCCGGTCGATGCGTGAAAAGTGGTCGCGAAAGAAAGGGCGCACGACCTGCGCCTTGTAGGCCTCGTAACGGCGCGCCATTTCGCGGCGCAACGAACGGCGCGGCGCCTCGCCCGGGGGCAGCGGGGCGAAGGTGAGCACGGGCGAGCCTTCGAGATCACCCGGCAGCAGGAAGCGACCCGGTGTGCAGTCATAAAAACCCGCTGCGCGCGCGGCATGGAGGTAGTCGGTAAAGCCCGCGGCCAACGCTTTGGCCTGCACCTCGTCCAGCCGGGCCGTGCCGTCAGCGGATGTGGCGGCGGTGTGATAAGCGGCCCCCACATCGCGGGTTTCAAGTCGCGCAAGCGTCGCGGCGGACCAGTCATCATAGCTTTGATCCATCAGCGCCAGATCCAGCAGCCATTCGCCCGGATAGTCGATGATATCCAGGTGGATCGTGCGCGGCCCCTGCAGGCCTGCAAGCAACCCGTTTGGTTTGACCCTGAGCGACACGCGCAGCTCGCTCACCGCCCGCGTGCTGTCGGGCCAGCGCGGCGGCTGCCCGGTCAACGCGCCCAAATGTGCCTCGAAATCAAAGCGCGGCACAGTGTCATCCGGTTGCGGCTGCAGATAGGCGGCATGGATGCGCCCCTCACTTGCCGCCAGCAGGTGCGGCATGCGCCCCCGGTCCAGCAGGTTGGCCACAAGCGAGGTGATGAACACCGTCTTGCCCGAGCGCGCAAGCCCCGTCACACCCAGCCGGATGGTCTGTTCGCCAAACAGGTCGGCCCCGGTGTCATAGATGCCCTGGGCCACATCCAGCACCCCGTCGGCAATTGTCGTCAGAACCACGTGGCACTCTCCCTTGGCCTTGCGCCTCAACATAAGGCGGGCAGGCGGTCACTGCCAGAGCCTGCGCGACGGCTGAAGGTGCGGGAGCCTCCGGCGGCGATTTTTTTCAAAACAGAGAAGGAGGACCTGCCCCCACCCAAGCGTCCCGGCCCGGCAGCCGTTGAATGCGCGCGTGTTTGTAGCTAGAGCAGCGGCCATGCCACGCTATGCACTGAAAATCGAATATCACGGGGGGCCGTTCGTGGGCTGGCAGCGCCAGACCGAGCAGTCTTCGGTACAAGGCGCGATCGAAGCGGCGCTGGCCGAGCTTGAGCCGCGCGAGCACAAGATCGCCGCTGCGGGTCGCACGGATGCGGGCGTGCATGCACTGGCGCAGGTCGCCCATTGCGATATGGAGCGGGACTGGACCCCCTTTCGCCTGTCAGAGGCCCTGAACTATCATTTGCGTCGGGTGCCTGTGGCCATCGTGGACTGTGCCGAGGTGGCAGATGACTGGCACGCCCGCTTTTCCGCCCACGAGCGGCGCTATCTGTATCGCATCCTCATGCGCCGTGCGCCTGCCACCCACCTCAAGGGGCTGGTCTGGCATATCAAGCAAGAGTTGGATGTCGACGCGATGCAGGCTGGTGCCACCCATCTGATCGGCAACCACGACTTTACGACGTTTCGCTCGAC
Source organism: uncultured Tateyamaria sp. (assembly GCF_947503045.1). Lineage (GTDB taxonomy): Bacteria > Pseudomonadota > Alphaproteobacteria > Rhodobacterales > Rhodobacteraceae > Tateyamaria. The sequence goes on along the minus strand of NZ_CANNCF010000001.1, from coordinate 875,542 downwards.
CATCTGTCAGGCCGACAGCCCGGTCAAAACGCTGGATCGGCTGGATGTGCGCCGGGTTGAGGGCACACACGGGCCTGAGGTGCAACTTGACGTGCGCGCGCGGTCGTTCCTGCACAACCAGGTGCGCAGTTTTGTCGGTACGCTGGAACGGGTCGGGGCGGGGTCGTGGCAGCCTGATCAGGTGCGCGACGCTCTTGAGGCGCGCGCCCGTGACGCATGCGGACCGGTTTGCCCGTCCTTGGGCCTTTATCTTGCCGGTGTCGGCTATCCCGACGATCCGTTCGCAGGCTAGTCCAGATCCATCAAACCGGCCCCTGCCCCTCCGGCACGGGACGCATCGCTGTCGGGCACGTAAGTGCGGGCCGCGAGCGTCTGCATCTGCTCAAACAGGGCGCTGCCGATGGAAATCCGCGCCGGGCGCGCGCGCAGGCCGGGGGCGGACAAGGACAAGGTGGCGCACACCTCATCTGCGTTGGCGGTGATTTCCGCTTGGCAGGGCAGGCTTGCCAACCAACTGATCAGCATTGCACGCCGCCCGGGGTCCTGTTCGCGCATACCGACCACCCGGCCCGACACCGAGGCGGTTTCGATCATCCGCTCAACCTGATGTGCCAGTGCGAGAATCGTCGCGGGCGTGTCGAGTGCCTGTGACAAGGGCGCTTCGGACCCGCCATCGGCCAGATGGCGCGCCAGCATGCTGCCAAAGGCCAGAGCCTGCGCAGGCGGCACCTCGGCCCCAGTTGCGGCCTTGACCGCAAGCGCCTGAATTTCTGTCCACGATTTGTCTGTCATTCCAGCACCGGCAACCACCAATCGTCCGCATCAGGCGACAATTCGTGCCCAAGAGGCGCGCCCTGTGCCAGGGTGATCCGGGTCCACAGGTCCGACTTGGGATCGAATTTCGTCGCTCCGAAAAAGCTGAGCTTGCAGCGCAACATATCAATGGGGCGACACGTCGCAGCAATCAGGTTGTCGCGGATTTCTGCGTATGGGTAACGCGTGAGCGTCGCAACCCGCGCGCAGGCATGGGCATGTTGAGGGTGGTCGGCAAGGAAGGTCGAGACCGATTGATCCTGCGCGGGCAGGTCCGCGTGCAGGGCTGCAACTCGCCGCGCGATGTCGAGCGGGGTTTCCAGCTCTGCCCCCGGTTCGGCAAAGCGATCGCCGAGCCGGGGTTCCAGTTTGGCCTCGCTCACATACCAAAACCGGCGGCAGCATTCGGGGGCGGTGTAGTTCTGGGCCAGCGCCCAGTCCCAGTCTGCATCAATGGCCGCGCGCAACGTATCCGTGCCAGAAAACGGGGCGGTCAGCGCGCCAAACGGGTCGCCCATGCACTCCGCCAGCCCATCGACGTCGTCGGGGAACACTTCCAGCAGCAAGGCGACCAGCAATTCCTGCAGTGCCGCGCTTTCGTCGCGTGCGGCAAGCCACAGGGCCTCCATCGGTTGTGCCCCGTCCAGTGCGGTGAGTGTCTGCGCAAAACGCGCCCAGTCCTGTTCCAGTTGGCGCAAGGCGGCGTCATGATCCGGGGCGGGCACATGCCATTGGGCCAGATGCTGCCCGGCCCGCTGTGCCAGTTCCGCAATCCGCGTACGCTCTGCCTCGCTCAGTTGGGTGCGGGCGCGTACACGGGCCAAGGCAGTTTCGCGCGCCAGCATCCAGTTGTTGAGCAGAACGGGATGAGTGACCAGAAAGGGCGCCATGCCCAGACCGGTCGCATTGCCCACACCAAAGTGCCGTGCCAGTTGCGGGTCCAGTTTGGCACCTCCCACATGCTGCACCAGATCGAGCGTGAAGTGGCGGATCATGTAGACGGCCAGCATTTCCACCGCGAAAGGGCCGCCAAGACCCAGTCGATCCGCAATCAGGTGCCGGTCGGCGATGCCGAACTTGCCGTTGCCATAGACCGCCGTGGTGCGCATCAGATAACCGATGCCGCGGATCATGGCCCGGTCTGGCTGGTCCCGGTTTTGCAACGCCGCAACGGTCGCATCCCACATGCGCACCGACTTGTTGGCGCGGCTGAGCACCAGATCGCGCGGACCAAAACGCCCGGCCTCCTGCAGCGGGGCGTTGGTGGCGATTCGGTCGATCTCGGCTGTGTCCGGTGTCCCGTCATAGAGGACAAAGGCGGCGTCCCAGGCGGTGGCAATGACGCGATCGCTGCGCTGATCGGCAGGCAGATCATTTGCGATGGCCACAAGGGAATAGGTGTGCCCGCCCACATCCACCGCATAGACCGCACGCCCGTGCCCGTCGGGCGACATGCCCCAATGGGTGCGCTTGATCACGGCCTGTTCAGCGCACAGACGCGCCACCAGAACCCGCAAAAAGCTGAGGCGGGTGGGCATCATCACCCCCATCCGGGCAAGGCGCATCACCTCGCCGGGCGGGCGCAGGGGCACGGTTTGGGGCGCACTGTCCTTCATGGGGACAGTTAGCGGTCTGTCCCTGCCCCGATGCAAGCGTTTTTCGATACGAAAAACGGCTGGAAAGCGACACGCTTTTCGCCGAGAGCCACAGGTTTCTGCCACGGAAACGAACCGCAAACCGCCTCGGCTTGCGCGCGTTCACATGGGTTGCTGGGTGTATTTCTTGAGCTCGGCGCGCGCCACCTGACGGCGGTGCACCGCATCCGGGCCATCGGCAAGACGCAGCGTGCGCTGATGAGTCCAGGCGTTGGCGAGCGGCGTATCTTGCGAAATCCCCTGCCCGCCATGCATCTGCACCGCCTCGTCGATCACTTTGAGCGACACACGCGGGGCCACCACCTTGATCTGGCTGATCCACGGGGCGGCGGCGCGCGCATCGCCCTGATCCATCATCCACGCGGCCTTGAGGCAGAGCAGGCGCGCCATTTCGATCTCCATCCGCGCTTCGGCGATGATGTCGTAATTCGCGCCCAGTTGGGCCAGCGGCTTGCCAAAGGCCTCTTTCGACAGCGACCTCTTGCACATCAGCTCTAGTGCCGCTTCGGCCTGCCCGATGGCACGCATGCAGTGGTGGATACGACCGGGGCCAAGACGACCTTGGGAAATCTCAAAGCCGCGCCCCTCGCCCAGCAGCAGGTTTTCGGCAGGCACGCGCACGTCCGTGAACCGGATATGCATATGCCCGTGCGGCGCATCATCGTGGCCATAGACCAGCATCGGGCGCAGCACCTCTATGCCTGCACTGCCCGCCGGCACAACGATCATGGAATGGCGCTTGTGCTTTGGCGCGTCCGCGCCGCCGGTGCGCACCATGACGATGTAGACCTTGCAGCGCGGATCGCCCGCGCCGCTGGCCCAGTATTTCTCGCCGTTCAGCACGTATTCATCCCCGTCCCGCACACAGGACATGGAGATGTTGGTCGCATCAGAGGACGCCACTTCGGGCTCGGTCATCAGGTACGCCGAGCGGATCTGCCCCTCAAGCAGCGGTGCCAGCCAATCGCGTTTCATCGACTCGGTGCCGTAGCGCTCGAACACCTCCATGTTTCCGGTGTCAGGGGCCGAGCAGTTAAATACTTCCGCCCCGAGCGGCGTCTTGCCCATCTCTTCGGCGAAATAGGCGTATTCGACGGTGCTGAGCCCATAGCCCTTGTCGCTGTCGGTCAGCCAGAAGTTCCACAACCCCGCCGCCTTTGCCTTGCCTTTGAGGCTTTCGAGGATTTCGGTCTGGCGGTCGGTATATTGCCAGCGATCGCCCTTGCCGACTTCGGCGGCGTATTCTTCTTCCAGCGGCATGATCTCGTCGCGGATCATGGTGGACACGCGGCCCAGCAGATCGCGGTTTTCAGGGCGCAGGGTGAATGACATGTCCATGGGCGATGATCCTTTGGTGGTTTGGCGCAGGGTGGCGGAACGCCGGAGCAGTGTCCAGCGCGTCAGGCGGCGCGCAGGCCAAGGATGGCGCGGGCCTGCGCCGGGGTGGCCACCGGGCGGTCGTGCTGTGCGCAGATGCCTGCCAGACGCTCCACAAGGGCGGCGTTGGAGGGCGCAAGCGAGGCCTTGTCCCAGCGCACGTTGTCTTCAAGCCCGGTGCGCGCATGGCCACCCGCGGCGACGGCCCATTCGTTCAGCACGATCTGGTTGGCACCGATCCCGGCCGCACACCACGGCGCACCGGGAAACAGGCGACCTACGGTTTCCACATAAAAATCAAAAACATGGCGATCCACGGGCATCGCATTTTTCACCCCCATCACGAATTGTACATAAGGCGTGGCCGGGATCTTGCCTGCCTTGTGCATCTGCGCGGCCACAAGGATATGGCTGAGATCAAAGGCCTCGATCTCGGGTTTGACGTCGTACTTCACCATCTCAGACGCAAGCCAGTCCACGAGGTCCGGCGGGTTCTCGTAGACGCGGGTTGGAAAGTTGTTCGACCCCACGGCGAGCGAGGCCATATCGGGGCGCAGTGGCAGCATACCGCCACGTTCGTGCCCCGCGCCGGACCGGCCACCAGTCGACAGCTGGATGATCATGCCCGGGCAATGCTTTTCCACACCGTCCTTGAGGGCGGCAAACTTGTCGCGGTCCGAACTGGGCGTTTCATCGTCATTGCGCACATGGGCGTGGCAGATGCTCGCCCCGGCCTCAAAGGCCGCATGGGTGCTTTCGATCTGTTCGGAAATGGTGACCGGGACAGCCGGGTTGTCAGCCTTGCGCGGGACGGAGCCGGTGATGGCAACGCAGATGATGCAGGGATCGGACATGGGCGCCTCGCGCTGTTGTTGCTTGATGGAACCTTCCTGCATTCCACAGCGCAGGTCCAGTGCAAGGACGGGCCGGGAACACAAGGCGTGCCAGCATGGTTGTTTGACCCACGCGGGTCCGCGCCACAGCTCTCGACCACCGGTCATATACGCCAACTGCCTGCTTTCTAAGCACAAAGCGCAGGCCTCAGGTCAGGTCCGGGGCAACCCGGTTGCAGGACACCACAGAATGTGCAGGCTTGGAGACATGGGGAAGACACCAATCTATTTCGACGAAATGCACGGGGATGGCAGCGCACCACGTCCGCCCTATGAGGATTATTGCAAATGGTTCGCGGGCGAAAACAACACCCGCCTGATCGAAAAATCCGAAGAGGCCGAGGCCCTGTTTCGCCTGATCGGCGTGACCTTCAACGTCTACGGTGACCCGGACGCGACCGAACGGCTGATCCCTTTCGATCTGGTGCCGCGCATCATTGCCGCACGCGAATGGTCCATCCTGTCGCGCGGGATCGAACAGCGGGTCCGCGCGCTCAACGCATTTCTGCACGACATCTATCACCGCCAGGAAATCGTGCGCGCAGGCCGTATGCCCGCCGAGATGATCGCCCGCAACGAAGCCTTCCTGCCCCAGATGATTGGCGTCTCGCCCCCCGGCGATGTCTACACCCACATCGTCGGCACCGACCTTGTGCGCACCGGCGATGACGAGTTTTTCGTCCTTGAGGACAACGCACGCACACCATCCGGCGTTAGCTATATGCTCGAAAACCGCGAAACGATGCTGCATATGTTTCCGGAGCTGTTTTCCAAGGTCAAAGTCCGCTCGGTCGGTCAATACCCGCGTTCGCTGCGCCGTTCCTTGTCGGCCTGCGGGCCTGCCGCCTGCACGGGGCGGCCCACATTGGCGGTGCTGACGCCGGGCATTCACAACTCGGCCTATTACGAACACGCCTTCCTTGCCGATCAAATGAGCGCTGAACTGGTCGAGGGCCACGATCTGCGCGTCGTGGACGGGCGTGTGACGATGCGCACGACCCAAGGCTACAAGGCGATCGACGTGCTGTATCGCCGGGTCGATGACGAATATCTGGACCCGATGAACTTCAACCCCGACAGCATGCTGGGCGTGCCGGGGATCATGGATGTCTACCGCGCAGGCGGGATCACCATCGCCAATGCCCCGGGCACAGGGATCGCGGACGACAAGGCGATCTACAGCTACATGCCTGATATCGTTGAATTCTACACGGGCGAAAAGGCGATCCTCAAGAACGTGCCGACCCATCGCTGCTCGGACCCGGACGCGCTGAAATTCGTGCTCGACAACCTGTCGGAGCTCGTGGTCAAGGAAGTCCACGGATCGGGCGGCTACGGCATGCTTGTCGGCCCTGCCGCCTCGAAAAAGGAGATCGAGGCGTTCCGTGCCAAGCTGACGGCCAAGCCCGACAACTACATCGCTCAGCCCACATTGGCGCTGTCCACCGTGCCGATCCTGACCGAGGCGGGACTGGCCCCGCGCCATGTCGATCTGCGCCCCTTTGCGCTGATGTCCCCGAACAAGATCGACATCACTCCCGGCGGACTGACCCGGGTTGCGTTGACCGAAGGGTCGCTGATCGTGAACTCGTCGCAGGGCGGAGGCACCAAGGACACCTGGGTGCTGGAGGACTAGGCGCATGTTAGGCAAAACAGCAGGCGGTCTGTTCTGGATGTTCCGCTATCTTGAAAGGGCCGAAAACACGGCCCGGATGATCGACGCAGGCCTGCGCATCTCGTTGACCCGATCCAGTGCGGCGGAAAGCGAATGGACGGCGATCCTGTCTTCAACCGGGTTGAGCGATGCCTATGCCGGGCTGCACGGCGAAGTCAACGGACCGGCCATCATCGATTTTCTGCTGCGCGATCCGAACAATCCGGCCAGCATCATGGCCCAGATCGAAGCGGCGCGGGTGAACGCGCGCGTGGTGCGCACCGCCCTGACCCGCGAAGTGTGGGAGGCGGTCAACGAATGCTACATGGTGCTCAAAAGGCTGTTGGCACAGCCCGTCGCGGATCGTGATCTGCCCCGCGTGCTGCAGATCATCCGCCAGCGCAGTGCCTTTGTGCGTGGCGCCCTGCACGGGACGATGGTGCGCAACGACATGTACAATTTCAGCCGCATCGGCACCTTCTTTGAGCGGGCGGACAACACGGCCCGTATCCTCGATCAGAAGTACTACATCCTGCTGCCCTCCGTCCGGCTGGTCGGCTCGGCCTCGGACAACGTGCAATGGGACACGATCCTGCGCGCCACCTCGACCACACGCGCCTACCAGACCCTGCACGAGGGCGAGACGGACCCGATGGCCATCGCGCGCTTCCTGATTCTGGATGGCCGCCTGCCCCGCAGCCTTGCCTTTTGCTATCGCAAGATTGGCGAAAACCTCGGGTTTCTGGCTGAGGAATACAACACCCGCCACCCCTGCCATGCGCTGGCCGACACGTTGTGCGGACGGTTCAGGACCAATGACATGACGGCCATTTTCGATTATGGCCTGCACGAGTTCATCTCGGATTTCCTGCGCGACAGCGCGGCATTGGGCCGCCAGATCGAGATCGACTATAGGTTCAGCGAGTGAGCATATGCGCCTGAGAGTCGAACATAAGACCCACTACACCTACAACGCACCGGTGCCATATGCGCTGCAACAGGTGCGCCTGCGCCCGAAATCGCGCCCCGGCCAGACCATCGTGGACTGGGACATCGAAGTGCGCGGCGGCCGCGTCGAGGTGGCGTTCGAGGATGAGCATGCCAATTCGGTCGATCTGGTCAGCTTTACCCCCGGCGAGACAGAGATCGAGATCATCTGCCGCGGCACGGTCGATGTCGAGGATCAGGCGGGCGTTGTTGGCCCGCAGGGCGGCTACGTGCCCCTGTGGCTGTTCCAGCGCAGCACCTCGCTGACAACGGTCGGGCCACAGGTGCAGGCGCTGGTGGACAGCGCTCCGCGCGATGGCACGGACCTTGAGGTGCTGCACGCACTGTCGGCCCATGTCCTGTCTGCGGTGCCCTACTCGACCGATCAGGCCGCAGCAGACCTGACGGCCGAGGATGTGCTGAGCGCCGGGCACGGCGTCTGTCAGGACCATGCGCATCTGTTCATCACCGCGGCGCGCGCGATGGGTTATCCCGCACGTTACGTGTCGGGGTATCTGATGATGAACGACCGGATCGAACAGGACGCCACCCACGCCTGGGCCGAGGCGCATGTGCCTGAACTGGGCTGGGTCGGCTTTGATGTCTCAAACTCCATCAGCCCGGATGCGCGCTATATCCGTGTCGCCACCGGGCTTGATTATCGCGGCGCGGCCCCGATTTCGGGCATGCGTTTTGGTCAGGCGGGCGAAGCGATGGCGGTTGCCTTGCAGGTGCAGCAACAATAGCGCAATAACTGTGTGATATTGCGCGCGACGACTCGCTTGCATGAAAAAGGCACGGAACCAGAATGACATATTGCGTGGGGATGCGGCTGAATGCCGGTCTGATCTTCATGTCGGACACCCGCACCAATGCGGGCGTCGACAATATTTCCACCGTCAAGAAGATGCACACCTGGGAGGTGCCGGGCGAGCGCACGATCGTCATAATGACAGCAGGCAATCTGGCCACCACTCAATCGGTGATCAGCCTGCTGGATGAGCGCGCCAAAGCCCCCGAAGACCGCAACCCCTCGATCCTGCAAGCTCCGTCCATGTTCCAGATCGCGCGCGAAGTGGGCCGCACATTGCGCGAGGTGATCTCGGTCAATGCGACCAGTGGTCAAGAGGCCGATGGCGCCTTTGGCGCGACCCTGATCGTGGGCGGCCAGATCGCGGGCGCCCCGCCGCGCCTGTTCCTGATCTATCCCGAGGGCAACTTTATCGAAGCCTCTGATGACACGCCTTTTTTCCAGATCGGCGAGGCCAAGTACGGCAAACCGATCCTTGTGCGCGCCCATGATCCCGAGATGTCGTTCGAGGATGCGGTGAAACTGCTGATGGTCAGTTTTGATTCCACGATCAAATCGAACCTGTCGGTGGGATTGCCGCTGGATTACGTGACCTATGATGCGGACAGCCACCAGATCGGCCATGCCGCGCGGGTCGAAATGGACGATCCCTATTATCAGGCCGTATCAAACGGTTGGGGCGAGGCGCTCAAGCTCGCTTTTCAGCAACTGCCGCCTTTTCGTTTCGATTCCTGAACGGGGCGCAGGACACCTGCGCAATGCCTAGCGCGCACAGGCCAGCAGCCCGTCCACATTCAGATGCGCCTCAAGATGGTCGGCAAGCGCATCAAGGGTCGCCTCGACGCCCTGCGCATAGGCCGTGCCGCTCGCAGCGACCCCGAACCCGGCAAGCCACGCCCGGCGGAACCCGTCATCGCGAAACATGCCGTGCAGATAGCTGCCCGCCACGCGCCCATCGGCGCTGATCGCGCCTTCGTCCTGCCCGCCCACGCGGGCAAAGGGGCGGGCACGATCGCCCCCCTCACTGCGCCCGATATGGATTTCATACCCGTCAAAGGGCTGCCCGGACGGCACATGCACAGCGCCCACGGTCGTCAGCCGCTTGTCCCCGGTCATCACCGTCTCCACGTCCAGCAGACCGATCCCGCCCGCCCTGCCCGGCGGCCCCTCGATCCCTTCGGGATCATCAACGCTGTGTCCCAGCATCTGAAACCCGCCGCAAATGCCCAGCACATGCCCACCCCTGCGATGGTGCGCGCGCACATCCTCGTCCCATCCTTGCGCCTTGAGACAGGCCAAATCCCCCATAGTCGATTTCGACCCGGGAATGATCACCACATCCGTATCGCCGGGCAGCGCCTGGCCCGCGTGCAGCATCGTCACCCGCACGCCCAGTTCCTGCGCCAGCGGGTCCAGATCGTCGAAATTGGCGATACGTGAGAGCTTGAGGCAGACGATGTGCAGGCCCTTGTCCCGCGCAGGCGTCGCAATATCGAGCGCATCCTCGGCAGGCAGCTTCCACGCATCGCCATACCAGGGCACAACGCCAAAACCGCGCCAGCCGGTGTGCTGTTCGATCATGGTATAGCCATCGTCAAACAGGCTTGGATCGCCGCGAAAGCGATTGATCAGGAACCCCGCGATTAACGCTGCATCATCTGGATCAATCACCGCCTTGGTGCCGACGACCTGGGCAATCACGCCACCCCGGTCGATGTCCCCGGCCAGGATCACCGGGCAATCGGCGGCGCGGGCAAAGCCCATATTGGCGATGTCACCGGCGCGCAGGTTCACTTCGGCGGGACTGCCCGCCCCTTCGACCAGCACCAGATCGTGGCGTGATTTCAACCGATTGAAACTGTCCAACACCGCGCCCATCAATTGCGGCTTCAGCGCCGCATAGTCGCGCGCCTTGACCGTGGCCACGCGCTTGCCCTGCACCACCACCTGACTGCCCACATCCGTTTCGGGCTTGAGCAGGACGGGGTTCATGTCGGTATGCGGCTGTAATCCACAGGCCATTGCCTGCAAGGCCTGCGCGCGCCCGATCTCGCCCCCGTTTTCGGTCACGGCCGCATTGTTGGACATGTTCTGGGGTTTGAAGGGCGCCACAGACAGCCCTCGGCGAAGCGCCGCCCGGCACAGGCCCGCCACCAGCATGGACTTGCCGACATTGGAGCCGGTGCCTTGAACCATGAGGGCTTTCGCCATGATACCTCCATCCCGGCATCCTAGATTCGCCAGATTCGATGCCCAACCTCGCAAGGACGAGCACTTACATGACACCAAGCAATAGAAACGGAAAGATCATGTTGGATTTCACGAACACGCCCGAGCGGCGCAAACGGGCTGCCAAAGCGCGCCAGCGCAAGACCTTGTGCCTGATTGGCCTCGCCATCGCCGTGCCCGCTGCGGCATGGGCCATCGACCTTGATAGCTTGGCAGCGTTTCTGAGCTAAAACACGCGCCGCACGCATGCGACCCCAAGCGCGCCTAGTCGGGCGCTGCCTTTCGTCGTTTCATGAAGACAGCAACGGCGACACCGCAGATCACCAGCTCGATCAGAAACGTCCAGTGCAGGATAAAAGACAGCACCCAGTGATCTTGTGTTGCAGGCACAGTGACCAGAGGCCCAGACACGGACAACTTGCCATATCCCCACGACACCGCCCCCACCACCGTGTCCAACACCATATGCAGCACCGCACCGATCCCGAGGCCAATCAACGCCCGTGACGTCAGCACAAAGCCCAAGAACAAAACGCCGAACCACAAAGTCGGGTCATGGGTGAGATAGTTGTGATGATGCACCGCCCCCCGGTCCACCAGAAAGAAGCGCAGCATGTCGAGGTCGGGGGCCACACTGCCCACCAGAATGCTCCAGAACACGACACGATCGCGATCAAAGCTGCGATCCAGCGCCGTGGCCATCAGGTAACCTGCGGGAAGATGCCCGATGATCATCTGTGGGGCCTCAGAACTCCACGCCCTTCTGCGCCTTCACCCCGTCCTTGAACGGGTGTTTGATCAACGCCATCTCGGTCACAAGGTCGGCCGCCTCGATCAACTCGGGTTTCGCATTGCGCCCGGTCAAAACCACGTGTGTCATGCGCGGTTTCTGGTGCAGCAGGAAATCGACCACCTCGTCGATGTCCAGGTAATCGTAGCGAAGCGCGATGTTGATCTCGTCCAGCAGGACAAAGTCGACCTCGTCGTCCAGGATCTGCTCCTTGGCGATTTCCCAGCCCTTTTTCGCGGCCATAATGTCGCGATCCCGGTCCTGTGTTTCCCAGGTAAAGCCTTCGCCGGACACGAAAAACCGGCACTCATCCGGAAATCGATCCCGCAGGAACGTCTTTTCCCCCGTGTCCCAGTTGCCCTTGATGAACTGCACCACCGCACACGGGATACCGTGGCTGATGCAGCGCATGATCATGCCGAACCCGGAGGAGGATTTGCCCTTGCCGGGGCCCGTATGGACCATGATCAGGCCCTTTTCCTCCGTCTTGGTCTCCATCATCTTGTCGCGCGCGGCCTTGATCTTTTTCATCTTGGCATTGTGGCGTTCGGTGATGTCATCCATGGCAGGCCTCCAGGCGTTTGGTTTGCGTCAGTGTTTGGCATGGCTCGCATGCAAGGACCAGAGGGCACAGAGCAAAGCCGGGCCAGCGCCGAGCCGCGGGGTGGCACAGCATCAGTTGCGCGGAGCGATTTATGGTTATCATGCCAGCAAGCCACTCATGCGATGCGCTGACATTGACATAGCGCCGCCCCGGGGGGCGGGTCGGCGCTGGCACGGCGGCCTGCGGCCTTGATTCCGTGCCGACACTGTGCACAACCCCGCTTGACTCGACGCACAGCCGCGCGCACTACGGATGCGCTGGTGCCCGGCGCATGTCGGGTGAAAAGGGAATGCAGACGGTGCCGCAACGCATCCAAACGCAGCCGCCCCCGCGACCGTGACCGGAGAGGTCGCCCAAAGCCACTGGCCTGCACGGGTCGGGAAGGTTGGGCCGCCACCGAGGGAAACCTCGACATCCGCAAGCCGGGAGACCTGCCAGCAGATGAGTTGACGAAACCGGACGGGGTGTTTCCGGGTGTCGGGACAACACGGCCCAGCCGCCGCCCGCCATCCCCCCTGCCCAAGCCCTGGGATGAGACATGAGCGCACTGCCCCCCGTAGAACTGCTGGTCTGCGTCAAATGCCGACGCGAGACCGAAGTGCCCGAAGGCGGCACCCGCCCCGGCGAGGCCCTGCACGCCGAACTTGCGCAACGCACCATGCCCGAGGGTGTGACGCTGAAGGCGGTCGAATGCCTGTCGAACTGCTCGTCGGGATGCTCGGTCGCCGTGCGCGGCGGAGCCCAACGCTGGACCTATGTCTACGGCAACCTGATGGAAGACCGCGACGCTGACACAGTTGTGGACGGCATCGCAAAATATGCTGCAACCGCCGATGGCCTTGTGCCGTGGCGCGAACGCCCCGAACATTTCCGCAAAAACTGCATCGCGCGCATCCCCCCGCAGGAGTTCTGATATGGCCAACCTCAACAAGATCCCCGTCACCGTCATCACCGGCTTTCTCGGCTCGGGCAAGACAACCCTTGTGCGTCACCTGATGCAGAACCCGCAAGGCAAGCGGCTGGCGGTGATCGTGAACGAATTCGGCGATGTGGGGGTCGACGGCGAGATCCTGAAAAGCTGCGCGATCCCCGACTGCCCGGCTGAAAACATCATGGAACTGGCCAATGGCTGCATCTGCTGCACGGTGGCCGATGACTTTATCCCGACAATCGAGGCGCTGATGGCGCTCGACCCGCAGCCCGAACATATCCTGATCGAAACCTCTGGCCTCGCCCTGCCCAAACCACTGCTCAAGGCGTTCGACTGGCCGGATATCCGCTCGCGCATCACCGTGGACGGCGTAGTCGCGCTTGCCGATGCCGAAGCGGTCGCCGCTGGCCGCTTTGCCCCGGATGTGGCGCGCGTCGATGCCCAGCGCGCAGCCGATGACAGCCTTGATCACGAAACGCCGCTTTCCGAGGTGTTCGAGGATCAGATCAGTTGCGCCGACATCATCCTGCTGACCAAACCAGACCTCGCAGGCCCCGAGGGCATCGCACGCGCCAAGGCCGTGATCGCCGCCGAAACTCCCCGTCCCCTGCCGGTGGTCGAAGTGGCCGAAGGGGTGGTGGACCCCCGCGTGATCCTTGGGCTTGAGGCCGCCGCCGAGGACGACATGGACGCGCGTCCCTCCCATCACGACGGGCATGACGATCACGAGCATGACGACTTTGAAAGCGTCATCATCGACATCCCCGAAGTCGCCGACCCCGCCGAACTGGTCGCGCGGATCGAGGCGATGGCCAAATCGCAAAACATCCTGCGGGTCAAAGGCTACGCTGCCGTCACAGGCAAACCGATGCGTTTGCTGGTGCAGGCCGTGGGCGCGCGCGTACGTCACCAATTCGATCGCCCGTGGGGGCCGAATGAGGCGCGTCAGGGTCGTTTGGTCGTGATTGCCGAACATGACGACGTGAACAGCGAAGCCATCCGCGCCGCTTTGGTTCAGGTTTCCGAAGCCGCCGAATAACAGGGACGCCCCATGCACGTCGTCTTTCGCGAAAGCCACGGGCTTGAAGAGACCGAGACACCAACCGATCTGGGGCAGACGCCTGCGGATCTGGTGGTGCTGTCGTTCTCGGACAGTGACCTTGGCGCGTTTGGCGCGGGCTGGCATCGTGGCGGCGGGGCGGACATGATGCCGACTCTGCGGCTTGCCAATCTGGTCGGTCTGAAACACCCGCTGTCGGTTGATACCTATGTTGAGGCGACGCTTGCAGGGGCCAAAGGCATCCTGATCCGCCTCATCGGCGGCGTGCCCTACTGGTCCTACGGATTGCAGCAGGTCTTTACGCTGGCACAAGCCAAAGGCATTGCGCTGGCTGTGTTGCCTGCAGACGGGCGGGTGGACACGCGGCTGGACGAGATGTCGACGCTGCCTGTCTCGACCTTACGCCGCCTGGCCCATCTGTGCGACACGGGCGGGGCGGTTGCCGCGCAGGCCGCACTAGCCCAGATGGCACTGGCCTCGGGGCTTTATGCAGGGCCCGTGGCGGGGGCCAAATCCCTGCCCATGGTTGGCGCATGGACACCGGAACACGGGGTGACCTGCCCTGTCCTGACCGCGACCGAGGACAAGCCGCTGGTCCTCGTCACCTTCTACCGTGCCTATCTGGCGGCCGCTGACCTCTCCCCCATCGAGGCGCTTTTTGACGCCCTGCGCGCACGCGGATTTGCAGTGCTCGGCCTCTTTGCCCCGTCCCTCAAGGCCCCCGATGCCAGCGCATGGATGGCGCGCCAGATCGCGCATCTGAAACCCGCTGCAATCGTCAACGCCACCGCCTTTTCCGGCAAGGGCAGCGCCGGGACCTCGCCTTTGGACGCAGGCAATGTGCCCGTCTTTCAGGTCGCCCTCTCCACCGCAACGCGCGATATGTGGGCCGAGGCGGATCGGGGCCTGTCTCCCGCTGACCTCGCCATGCATGTGGTCCTGCCCGAAGTCGACGGACGGCTGTTTGCCGGTGTGTCGTCCTTCAAGGAACCCCAGCCGCGCGACGAAAACCTGCAATTCTCGCGCTATGCGCACAAGGCGGATGTGGCGCGCACGCAGGCGGTCGCGGACAAGGTCAAGGCGTGGTGCGACCTTGCCACCACTCCGGCTGCCGAGCGTCACCTCGCGCTGGTGCTCAGCACCTATCCCGGCAAGGACTGGAACATGGCCCATGCGGTCGGTCTGGATGCGCTGGCCTCAGCCGAGGCGATCCTGAGCGATCTGGCCAACGCCGGGCACGCAGTCGCAGACACCCAGCGCCCGCTTGAACAGGTGCTCGCCACCGAAACGATAGACTGGCCACTTGAGCAATACCGCGCCGCCCTCGCCACCCTGCCCCAATCGCTTCAGGATGACCTGAGCGCTGTTTGGGGCGATCCAGGTGACGCAGCGCAGGACGAATGTTTCCAATTTCCGGCCGTCCGGCGAGGCAATGCCCTCGTCGCCCTGCAACCCGAACGGGGTACACCCGAGGCGCGGGACGACGAATACCACGACCTGTCTCGCACGCCCCGCCACGCATATGTCGCCTTCTATCTCTGGCTGCGCACGCAGACCCAAGCGCTGATCCATATCGGTGCGCATGGCACGCTGGAATGGCTGCCCGGTAAATCCGTCGCCCTGTCCGAGGCCTGCTGGCCCGAGGCGCTGACCGGCGCCAAGCCCGTGATCTACCCCTTTATCGTCAATGACCCCGGAGAGGCGGCACAGGCCAAACGGCGCATCGGGGCGATGACCCTTGGCCACCTGCCCCCACCGATGAAGGACAGCGCAACGCCCGACCGCTTGGTGCGGCTCGAAACCCTGCTGGATGAGTTCTCCAACGCCGACGGGCTTGATCCCAAACGCCGCGACCGGCTGCAGGACGACATCCGCACCGAAGCACAGGCGCTGGGGGTCGAGGACGATCTGGGCCTGGCCCGCGCCACCTCGACCGCCGAAGCGATCACCCGCATTGACCGCTTTGTCTGTGACATCAAGGAAAGCCAATATGGCAACGGGCTGCACATCTGGGGCCGGGGCGCACCGGCAGGTGCGCCTTACGAATGCGCCAGTCTTGCAGGCGAACGCAGCGGGTTGATCGCCGCCCTGAACGGCAAACGCATCGCACCGGGCCCCTCCGGCTCACCCTATCGCGGGCGCACCGACGTGCTGCCGACCGGGCGCAACCTCTTCACCACCGATCCCCGTTCTGTGCCGACCCGGGCGGCCTATGCCCAAGGGGTGAAGCTCGCCGAAGAGCTCGTGCGCCGCCACCTGCAAGACCACGGCGACTGGCCGCGCGGCTTGATCGTCGATCTCTGGGGCTCGGCCACGATGCGCACGGCGGGCGAGGAATTTGCCATGGCGCTGCACCTGCTGGGCGTCAAACCCGTCTGGGATCAGGGGTCCGAGCGGGTGTCGGGGATCGAAGTGTTGCCCATCACCGACCTCGACCGTCCGCGCCTTGATGTGACCTTGCGTGTCTCGGGCCTGTTCCGCGACGTGTTTCCCACCCTATCGGCGCTGTTTGCCCAAGCCATCCGCGCGCTGTCGCTGCGCGACGAGGCCTCCGACTGGAACCCCTACGCCGGACATGAGGCCGCCGCGCGCGTCTACGGCCCTGCACCGGGCAGCTTTGGCCTTGGCATGGGCGCGGATCTGGAAACCTTCACCGACGAAAGCCGCGCTACCGCGGGCCAGGCCTGGCTCACCGCCAGCGCCTACGCGCTCGACGGAGTGAACGCGGTCAAGGACGCGGACGGCATACGCACCCGTGTGGCGCAGGCCGACAGTTTCGTGCACCTGCAGGACCTGCCGGAAACCGACATCCTTCTGGCCTCGGACTATGCCGCGCACGAGGCCGGATTTGCCGCCGCCCAGGCCATCACCGGCGGCACTGCAGCCCTCTATCACCTCGACAGCACCGACCCCAACCGCCCCCGCGCCCGCGCCCTGCCTGAGGAAATCGCCCGCGTCGTGCAGGCCCGCGCCACCCAGCCGGGATGGCTGGCGGGCATGATGCGCCACGGCTTTCGTGGCGGGGCCGAGATCGCGGCCACGCTCGATCACATGGCGGCCTTTGCCCATCTGGCAGGTGTGGTTCAGCCGCATCTGTTCGACCTCTATCACGAGGCGACGTTGGGCGATCCGGCGGTCAGCGCCTTCCTGCAAGACGCCAATCCCGGGGCCTATCAGGCGATGCTCGACCAGTTCGCCGCCCTTGATGCGGCAGGCCTCTGGCAGACCCGGCGCAACTCGATCCGCGCCGCCCTCGAGGCCGCACAATGAGCGTCAAAGGCTGGTGCCCGGGCGCCTATCGCCCCATGATGTCCGGCGACGGGCTGATCGTGCGGGTGCGACCCCGGCTGGGACGACTGACGCACGCGCAGATGCTGGGCCTGTGCGACATCTCGCAAACCCACGGCAACGGCATCATCGATCTGACCAGCCGCGCCAACCTGCAACTGCGCGGGGTTGACGAGGATGGGCATCAAGAGGTGCTCGACGCCCTGCTGACCCTCGACCTGCTCGATGACACACCCGAGGCCGAAGCCAAGCGCAACATTACCGTCACGCCGCTGTGGGCTGACGACGATCTGACAACGCGGCTGCATGATCTGATCTGTGATGGGTTGAGCGACCTGCCCGACCTTCCGTCCAAGATGGGCATCGCCATCGACACCGGGCCGCGCCCCGTCCTGACCGACACCTCTGCCGATTTCCGGTTTGAACGCAACAACACGGGCGCATTGATATTGCGCGCCGACGGTGCGCGCGCAGGCAAGGAGATCGGGGAAAGTGACGCCCTGTACGCCCTCATCGAACTTGCAAAGTGGTTCGTCGCCACGAACGGTCCCGCCGCCGGGCGCATGGCCCGGCACCTCAAAAACACCCCCCCGCCCGCCGCGTGGCAGGACAGTCCCGCCGCCCCAACCGGGGATCGCCTCTTTCCGGGGCCTGCCATCGGCGGCACTGTCTACGGCACGCCGTTCGGCTCCATCGATGCCAAGGCTATGACCGCGCTTGTCCAAGACAGTAAGGCCACCGCCGTGCGCGTCACCCCTTGGCGCATGTTCCTGCTGGAAGGGGCCCAGACCTGCGATGCGCAGGGTTTTGTCACCGATGCGGCCGATCCGCTCTTGCGCGTGCATGCCTGCCCCGGCGCGCCCGCCTGCGCCGCAGCGACGGTCGAAACCCGGTTGATCGCCCGCATTCTGGCGGCACGTTACCCCGGCACGCTCCACATCTCGGGCTGCTCCAAAGGCTGCGCACACCCACGCCCTGCGGCCACAACCGTCGTCGGGTGCGACGGCACGTTCGACCTTGTGGAACAGGGCCATCCATGGGATCAGCCCCGCCAGCGCGGGCTGTCCGCAACCGACCTCATGACGATCAAGGCCTGACCCCATGCCCTATGAATACCAGACCGATGGCGCGGCCATTTACCTGCAAAGCTTTGCCACCATCCGGGCCGAGGCTGACCTTGCCCGCTTTGACGCGGACGAAGAACAGGTGGCCGTGCGCATGATCCATGCTGCAGGCATGGTGGGGCTGGAACAGCACTGCCACTTCTCGCCCGGTTTTGTCCCCGCCGCCCGTGCGGCACTGGAAAACGGCGCGCCCATCCTGTGCGATGCGCGCATGGTCAGCGAAGGGATCACGCGGCCCCGCCTGCCCCGCGACAATGCGGTCATATGCACCCTGCATGACGAGGCAGTGCGCCCGCTTGCGGTCAAGATGGGCAACACGCGCTCTGCCGCCGCACTCGAACTCTGGCGGCCACATCTTGAGGGTGCAGTGGTGGCCATCGGCAACGCCCCCACCGCCCTGTTTCACCTGCTCAACATGCTCGAAGACCCCAACTGCCCGCGCCCCGCGGCCATCATCGGCTGCCCCGTCGGCTTTGTCGGCGCGGTCGAGAGCAAGGACGCCCTTTGGGCCGACCAGCCCGTGCCCTGCTGCATCGTGCAAGGTCGCCTTGGGGGCAGTGCCATCACCGTCGCCGCCGTCAACGCCATCGCGAGCCGGAAAGAGTGAGCGCCGGCACCGTATACGGCGTCGGCCTCGGCCCCGGCGATCCCGACCTTTTGAGCGTGCGCGCCGACAGACTGGTGCGGGGTGCCCGCCACATCGCCTTTTTCCGCAAGGCGGGCCGTCCGGGACAGGCGCGCACCCTCGCCAATGAACTGCTGCCCGAAGGTGCCACCGAACATGCGATGGAATACCCCGTCACCACCGAAATCCCGCTGAGCGATCCGGCCTACAACGCCGCTCTCAGCGCCTTTTACACTGACTGCACCAAACGTCTGCGTATGCTCTCGGATGCGGGCGAGGACGTGGTGGTGCTCTGTGAGGGTGATCCGTTCTTTTACGGCTCGTTCATGCATCTCTACACCCGGCTCAAGGACGATGTGCCGGTCGAGGTCGTGCCCGCGATCACCGGCATGTCCGGCGCATGGACAGCCACGGGCGCGCCGATCACCTGGGGCGATGACATCCTGACCGTGCTGATGGGCACTCTGGACGAGGACACGCTGACCGCCCGCATGAAAGACGCCGATGCGCTGGTGGTGATGAAAATCGGGCGCAACATCGACAAGGTCCGCCGCGCCCTCCGCGCGGCCGGGCGATACGAGGCCGCATGGCTGGTCGAATACGCCACCATGCCGAACCAGACGGTGCAAAAACTGGCGCAAGCCGAGGACAAAGTGACCCCCTATTTCTCGATCATCGTGGTCCACGGACAGGGGCGCAGGCCATGACCGGCTCGCTGGTGATTGCCGGCCTCGGCCCCGGGGATGACGCGCTTGTCACGCCAGAAGTCACCGCCGCCCTCGCCCGCGCCACGGACATCGTCGGCTATATCCCTTACGTCGCCCGCATCCCCGAACGGCCCGGCCTGACACTGCACCCGTCTGACAACCGGGTCGAACTCGACCGCTCGCGTCATGCGCTCGAGATGGCCAGTGCAGGCCAACACGTGGTGGTCGTCTCCTCCGGCGATCCGGGCGTCTTTGCCATGGCCTCAGCCGTGTTCGAGGCGATAGAAGCTGGCCCAAAAGAGTGGCGCAGCCTGGACATCCGCGTATTGCCCGGCATCACCGCGATGCTGGCCGCCGCCGCCCGCGCCGGGGCACCTCTGGGCCACGATTTCTGCGCCATCAACCTCAGCAACAACCTCAAACCCTGGGCGCTGATCGAACAACGCCTGCGGCTCGCCGTGCAGGCCGATTTCGCGATGGCGTTCTACAATCCACGATCCAAATCCCGGCCCGAAGGGTTCGTGCGCACATTGGAGGTGTTGAAACAGGCCTGCGGCGACAACCGCCCGGTGATCTTTGCCCGCAACGTCGCTCGCCCGGACGAACAGATCAGGGTGGTGCCCCTGCAGGACACCCACGCGGACATGGCCGACATGCGCACCATGGTGATTGTCGGGTCCAGCCAGACCCGCATCATCGACACCGGAAATGCCCCGATTGTCTACACACCCCGGTCCGCGTCATGAGACAACCAAGCCATCACCTCGGCCACGCTAAAGGCCTCCGCCCGCGCCGCAATCGCAGGGCGGTCAATCATGATCACCGGCAGGCCCAGATCACGCGCGGCCTCGATCTTGGCATAGGCCCCGGTGCCGCCTGCATTCTTGGACACGACCAAATCGATTGCGTGGTCCTGCATCAGCGCGCGGTCATCAGCGGAGGTAAACGGCCCGCGCGAGACCAGCACGTGATGGTCGGGAAAGGGCGGCGGTGTTTGGGGCGGATCAACCAGACGGAGCAAATAGAAATGCTGCGGATTGGGAGCAAACTCGGCCAGATGCATGCGCCCGACGGCCAGCATGACGCGCAGCGCAGGCCGATCAAGGGCCGCAACCGCGCCAGCAATATCCGGAACATGGGTCCACTGATCGCCCACCTGCGCAACCCATGGCGCGCGGGTCAGCGCGATCAGGGGCACGTTTTCAGCAGCACAGGCCAAAGCCGCGTTGCGGCTCATCTGCGCGGCAAAGGGGTGCGTGGCATCGACCACATGGGTCACGGCATTGTGGCGCAAGTACTCACGCAAACCGTCGACGCCGCCAAAGCCACCGATGCGTTGCGGCAGGGGCTGGCGTTTGGGCCGCTCCACCCGACCGGCAAAGCTCACCACGCCGCGCAGCCCGGCCTCGGCCACAGCCGCGCCAAGGGCGGTCGCTTCGGTGGTTCCTGCAAGGATCAGGAGGTTTGGCGTCATGTCTGACCCTTGGTTGACGATCATCGGTCTGGGTGAGGACGGGGTTGCAGGGCTATCTGCGCGAAGTCAAGCGGCACTGGCGCGCGCCGACATCATCATGGCCCCGCCCCGCCATCTCGACCTGCTGCGCGAAACGCCAGCGCGCACCATCCCCTGGCCCGTGCCTTATCGCGACGGGCTTGATCAGCTCAAATCCTTGCGCGGGCAGCGCGTGGTGGTGTTGGCCTCCGGCGATCCGTTCTGGTTCGGGGCCGGGGCTTCGATTGCGCGGGAACTCGACAGCAACGAGTGGACCGCCCAGCCCGGCCCCTCCTGTTTCGCGCTGGCGGCCAACCATCTGGGCTGGGCGCTTGAGGGGGTCACCTGCCTCGGCCTGCATGCCGCCCCCATGGCCCGCCTGCGCCGTCACCTCGCGGCAGGCACGCGGGCGATTGTCACCCTGCGCGACGGGACCTCCGTCACAGACCTCACAAAATACCTTTGCGATCAGGGCTTTGACGACAGCACGCTCACAATCTTTGAACATCTTGCCGGCCCGCAGGAACGGATCACCTCTGCCCAAGCAAGCGCACTTGAGGGCCGTTTTGACCATCCGGTCTGCGCCGCCATCGCTTTTGCCGGGGACGGCAGGGCGCTCAGCACAGCGACCGGGCAGGCCGACACGACCTTCGCCAGCGACGGCCAGATGACCAAGCGCCCCGTGCGGGCCATCACCCTCTCCACCCTCGCACCGAAACCCCACGAGCACCTCTGGGACATCGGCGGCGGATCAGGTTCTATCGCACTGGAATGGCTGCTCGCCCACCCGACCACCCACGCCACTTGCATCGAGCAGCGCGCAGACCGCGCCGCACGGATCGCCCAAAACGCCGAAGCGCTCGGGGTCGAACACCGGATCACCATCGTGACCGGCGCCGCACCCACGGCGCTCGCGGGCCTCGAAACCCCGGATGCGATCTTTGTTGGCGGCGGCCTCGATCACGCCCTGATCGAAGCGGTCAGCGCCCACCCGGCCCGCCTTGTGGTCAACGCCGTCACACTCGAAGGCGAGGCGCTGCTGGCGCAATGGCAGGCGCAACTCGGCGGTGACCTCATGCGCATCGACATCGCAAATGCCAAACCGCTGGGGTCCAAACGCGGCTGGTCCACCTCCTACCCGGTGGTGCAATGGAGCCTCACCCGATGATCGTCGCAGGCTTTGGATTCACCAGCCGCGCCACGGCAGACAGCCTCGCCGCCGCGCTTGCGGCGACCGGATACAAGGACGAGGTGACGCTGATGGCCGCCCCGTGGGACAAGGCAATGCAACCCGCCCTGCTCGATCTGTCCAAGGAGATGCGGGTGATGATCATGGCCATCACGTCCAGCAAGCTGGAGGCAGCCCAGACCGCCACCCAATCCCCTCTCAGCCGCCTGTTGCGCCGCACCGGGTCCGTGGCTGAGGCCGCCGCGCTGGCCGCCGCAGGCCCCGGTGCTACGCTGCTGTGCACACGCCATATCTCAAAGGACCGCATGGCCACCTGCGCCATCGCCAAAGGAGCCGACACATGACTGTCCATTTCATCGGCGCTGGCCCCGGCGCGCCTGACCTGCTGACCTTGCGCGGGCGCGATCTGATCGCGGCCAGCCCGGTCTGCCTTTATGCCGGATCGCTGGTGCCGGAGGCGATCCTGGGCCATTGCCCGCCCGATGCGCGGGTGGTGAACACCGCCGCCATGGACCTCGACCAGATCATGGAAGAAATCAGCGCCGCCCACGCCAGGGGACAGGACATCGCGCGCCTGCATTCGGGTGACCTGTCGGTCTGGTCGGCCATGGGTGAACAGTTGCGACGGCTCAAGGCGGCGGGCATCCCGTTCTCCGTCACCCCCGGCGTGCCTTCGTTCAGCGCCGCCGCCGCCGCGCTCGGGGCAGAGCTGACCCTGCCCGGTGTCGCCCAGTCCTTGGTGCTGACGCGCACGCCGGGGCGTGCCTCGTCGATGCCGCCGGGCGAGACGCTGACCAACTTTGCGGCCACCGGCGCAACACTGGCGATCCACCTGTCCATCGGCAACCTCACCCAGGTGATCACCGACCTCACCCCGGCCTACGGCGCTGACTGCCCCGTGGCGGTTGTCTACCGCGCCAGCTGGCCCGACCAGCAGGTGATCCACGCCACGCTCTCCACATTGGCCGAGGCGATGACCGACAATATCTCGCGCACCGCCCTCATCCTCGTGGGCCGCGCCATTGGGGCCGAAGAGTTCGACGAAAGCTGCCTTTACGCCCCCGATTACGACCGCCGCTACCGCCCGCAAAGCGCCGAAAGCCCATGGGCCAGCTGGAGCCACAATGATGACTAACCCCCCCGGCCTGATGATTTCGGCCCCGGCCTCGGGCACCGGCAAGACCACGGTGATGCTGGGCCTGTTGCGCGCACTGCGCGATGACGGCATGACCGTCCAACCCTACAAATCCGGGCCCGACTATATCGATCCGGCCTTTCATCTGGCGGCAGCCGGGCGACCCTCGTTCAACTTCGACACATGGGCGATGGATGGCGCACTTTTGGGCGGGATCGCAGCACAGCGCGAGGGCGCCGACATTTGCGTGGCCGAAGGGTCGATGGGCCTCTTTGACGGGGTCGCAACACGCGGGCAATCCGGGTTCGGCTCAAGCGCGGAAACCGCCGCAGCCATGGGCTGGCCCGTCGTGCTGGTGATCGATGTGGGCGGGCAGGCGCAATCAGCGGCGGCCACAGCACTTGGGTTCAAAATGTACAACCCCGATCTGCCCTTTGCCGGTGTGATCCTGAACCGGATCGCAAGTCCGCGCCACGAGCGGTTGACGCGCGTCGGGATGGAGCAGGCCGGGGTCACCGTCCTCGGCTCCCTGCCCCGTCGTGGTGACCTCAAACTGCCCGAACGCCACCTTGGCCTCATTCAGGCGGTCGAACATCCCGATCTCGAGGCCGCCATCGCAGGCTATGCAGATTTCCTGCGCGAAAACGTCGATCTGGACGCATTGAAACAGGCCGCACGGGCCGGGGCTGCGCTGCCCACCGGCCCCCTGCCAAGGCCTCCGGCCCAGCGCATTGCGCTGGCGCGGGATGCGGCGTTTTCCTTTACATATCCGCACCTTCTGACCGGCTGGCGGGCAGCCGGGGCCGAGATCCTGCCCTTCTCCCCCCTCGCTGATGAGGCCCCGGACGCACGTGCGGACCTCGTCTGGCTGCCCGGCGGCTATCCCGAATTGCATGCTGGCACTCTGGCGGCGGCCAGCACCTTCAAGGCGGGCCTGCGCAAACACGCCGACACAAAACCGGTGCACGGCGAGTGCGGCGGCTACATGGCGCTGGGAGCGGCCCTGATCGACAAGGACGGCGCGCGCCACGAGATGGCCGGTCTGCTCGGCCTCGTCACCTCCTACGAAAAGCGCAAATTTAACCTCGGCTATCGCCGCGCCGTGCTGGAACATGCCATGCCCGGCTTTGCGGCAGGGGCGGCCTTGCGGGGGCACGAATTCCACTACTCATCCATCCTCGACCAACCTGACGCGCCGCTGGCCGCCGTCTATGACGCCGACGGCAACGCCGCTGCCCAAAGCGGGTCGTGGCGCGCCAATGTCACCGGCACTTTCTTTCATCTCATCACCGGAGAAGGCGCATGAGCGGTTTTGTCAGCTTTGTCGGCTCCGGCCCCGGCGATCCGGAACTGCTGACGCTCAAGGCGGTGGACCGTTTGAAGCGGGCGGACGCGGTGCTGTTTGACGACCTGAGCGCGGGACCCATCCTGACCCATGCGCGCAGCGGCGCAGACCTTGTGGGCGTGGGCAAGCGGGCGGGCCGCCCTTCGCCCAAACAGAACCATGTCAGCCAGTTGCTGGTGGACTATGCCCGGACCGGGCAGCGGATCGTGCGGCTGAAATCCGGCGATGGCGGCACCTTCGGGCGGCTTGAGGAAGAGCTCGATGCGCTCAAAGCCGCTGGAATCGCTTATGAAATTGTCCCCGGCGTACCCTCGGCCTGCGCGGCGGCAGCGGCGGCGGGTATCCCGCTGACCCGGCGATTGACCGCACGGCGGGTGCAGTTTGTGACCGGCCACGACGTGCGCGGCGCCCTGCCCCAAGACCTCAACATGGCCGCGCTTGCCGATGCACAGGCAACGACGGTGGTGTTCATGGGCCAGCGCACCTTCCCCGATTTCGCGCAAATGCTGATCGAGGCAGGCCTGCCCGGCGACACCCCCGCCCTGCTGGCCGAAGGGGTCAGCACACCCGCGCAGGCCCTGCACCGGCTGACCGTGGCCACCCTGGCCGCCCGACTGGCCAAAGCTGTCAGCGACGCGCCCGCGCTGATCCTCTACGGCGCGCTGGCGGAGGGCTGATTTGCATATTTTTGGAACAATGAAGTCAAAGGTGCTGCTTCTGCCTTCATTGTTCTGCAAATATGCACAGCTACACTGGCCATTCCGCGTCGCCAAATGCCGCATCCGGACTTGTTCGACCTCGGAATCAATGTAAACCTGTCCGTGATGGTGGCCTCGCAAGAGGTCTGAAAAGGGAACCCGGGTGAAAATCCCGGACTGCCCCCGCAACTGTGACCGGCGAGCGGCCCGGCAAATGCCACTGGCCCCCGAAAGAGGGCTGGGAAGGTTCGGCCCCGCAGCGACCCGCAAGTCAGGAGACCTGCCATCGCAAATGTAACAGGCCGGGCGACCGGTCAAAATGCCGCCGGGCGGGTGGCAAGGAGAGAGACGAAATGCATATCGAACCAGGCGTCGTGGATGGCGCAAAAATGGCCTTTGCCTACGGGTCGGCCGCAGCTGCGGCAGGCTACTCGCTGAAATTGGCCGCAAATGACCTGAAATTCGCCAATGTCCCGGCCTTTGTGGTCCGCGCAGCGCTTGCCACCATCGGCACATTCGTCTTTTTCGAAGTGCTGCCGCATTTCTCGGCCGGCATCTCCGAAGTGCACTTCATCCTCGGCACCACGCTGTTCCTTCTGCTCGGCGCGGGAGCGGCGGCGGCCGGACTTGTCCTTGGCCTTTTGCTGCAGGGCACCTTCTTTGCCCCGACCGATCTGCCGATGTTCTTTGTGAACATGACCACGCTGCTCTTCCCGCTCTTTGCACTGCATGCGCTGGCCAAGCGGATCGTTCCGCAAGCACGGGCCTATGTGGATCTCGACTATGCGCAGGTGCTCAAGATGTCCGCCGTCTATCAGGGCGGCATCATCGCATGGGTCGCGTTCTGGGCGATCTACGGTCAGGGCGTTGGCGCTGAAAACATCCAGTCCGTGCTGACCTTCGGTGCCGCCTATGCGCTGGTTGTGCTGATCGAGCCACTGGCTGACCTTGCCATTCTCGCCGCCGCCAAGGGCGCGCGCAACTGGAAGACCGGCAACCTGTTCACACACCGTCTGTTCAACGCCGCCTGAGCGCGATCACATGACACCAAGGGCTGCGCCATCCCGCGCGGCCCTTTTTCGTGAGTAAGACCATGATCGACCTGCACCTGATTGGCATCGGCACCGGCAATCCCGACCACCTGACGGGAGAGGCGCGGCGCGCCATTGCCGAGGCGGATCTATTTCTGGTGCCCCACAAGCCCGGCAAATCCGACCTGGCCGACCTGCGCACACAGATCATCGAAGGCGTTCGGGATGATGCCAAAATCGCGTTTTTTGATATGCCGGTGCGCAATGACAGCCTGCCCTATCTGGCCCGCGTCGATGCCTGGCATGACGAGATTGCGCGCATCTGGGGCGCCACCATCGCCACGCACCCCGGTGCGCGCGGCGTTGCCTTGCTGGTCTGGGGCGACCCGTCGCTTTATGACAGCACCTTGCGCATCGCCGCGCGGCTGAACCCCGCCCCCCGGCTGCATGTGGTGGCGGGCATCACATCGGTACAGGCCCTGACCGCAGCTCATTCCATCCCCCTCAACACGCTGAACGCACCGGTCACAATCTCGACCGGGCGGCGGCTGCGCGATCACGGCTGGCCTGTCGAATGCGAGACGATGGTGGTGATGCTGGATGGCGAATGCACCTTTCAGACACTGGACGGCGCGGGGTTTGATATATGGTGGGGCGCCTATCTGGGCATGCCCGAACAGATCCTCGAGGCCGGACGGCTTGCAGATGTCAGCGCCCGCATCATCGCCCGCCGGGCCGCGGCGCGCGCCGCCCATGGCTGGATCATGGACACCTATCTTTTGCGCCGTCGCGCCTAAAATTTAGGCGCTTTGCCTTTGTGCTGATCGCATATCGGACCTGAGACTGGCCCCTGGCCGCACAGGGTGTTCATATCGGCTGAACCGTTGCCGATGAGACCCCAGATGACTGCGCACATGCCTCTTTCACCCCCTTTGCCCGCACAGCCGCGGGCCATAGGGTCGGTGCGGCTGTCGACCAAGGCGCTCAACGGGCGGTCGGTGCTGGACGGGCTCTATCAGCAAGGGGCGGCCAAGGCCGTCTTTCCCCGCGCCAATACCGGGTTGACGGCTGTCCTGCTGAACACGTCCGGAGGTGTGACGGGAGGGGACCGGTTTCAATACGAGGCCGAGGCCGGGGCGGGCACGCATCTGACGCTGACCACGCAAGCCTGTGAACGGGCCTACCGCGCCCAGCCGGGTGAGGTTGGACGGGTCAGCACCACCTTGCGCGTCGCGAATGGTGCGAGCCTGTGGTGGTTGCCGCAGGAAACGCTGGTCTTTGACGGCTGCGCGCTGGAACGACGGCTGAGTTGCGACATCACCGGCACGGGGCGCGCGCTGATCGTTGAGCCCATTTGCCTCGGCCGCCTGGCCATGGGCGAGGCACAGGTGCAGGGCCGCATCAGCGACCGCATCAGCATCCGGCGCGACGGCGCGCCGCTGGTGCAGGACGGCTGGACGCTGAGCGGTGACATCACCGCGCAAATGGCCCATGCCGCCTCGGGCGATGGAGCGGGTGCGATGGTCTCCCTCACCTATGTGGCCCCGGACGCCGAGGCCCGGCTTGATCCGATCCGCGCGCTGTTGCCCGAAACCGGCGGGACCAGCCTGCTGGCGCGCGATGTGCTGGTGCTGCGCCTGCTTGCGCCCTCGGGCTATCACCTGCGTCGCCATCTTCTGCCCATTCTTGACCACCTGACGCACAGCGACATGCCACTCTGCTGGAGACTTTGAGACATGCAACTCACCCCCCGTGAAAAAGACAAATTGCTGATTTCCATGGCCGCCGAGGTGGCGCGCAAGCGGCTGGCGCGGGGGGTCAAGCTGAACCACCCCGAGGCGATTGCGCTGATCACCGACGCCGTGGTCGAAGGCGCCCGGGACGGCCATTCGGTGGCCCACATGATGGAGGCCGGCGCCGAGGTCCTGCGCCGCGATCAATGCATGGAAGGGGTCGCCGAGATGATCCATGACGTGCAGGTCGAGGCGACGTTCCCGGACGGCACAAAACTTGTGACCGTGCACAATCCGATCCGTTGAATATGCATATTTTCTGGAACAATGAAGACAGGAGCCGCGCCCATGATCCCAGGTGAAATCATCCCTGCATCCGGGTCGATCACCCTCAATGCAGAGGCCAAGGCCATCACCCTGCATGTGGCCAATACCGGCGACCGGCCCGTGCAGGTGGGCAGCCACTATCACTTTGGCGAGGCCAACGCGGCGCTCGACTTTGACCGGGACGCCGCGCGCGGCATGCGGCTGGACATTGCGGCGGGCACGGCGGTGCGGTTTGAACCCGGACAGGCGCGCGATGTGCAACTGATCCCTATCGGTGGCGCGCGGCGCGTGTATGGTTTCAATCAGCAGGTCATGGGTGATCTGTGATTGAGACAACCCCAAAGGGAGGACCCGACAATGTGTGATGCATGTGTGATGAACGCGGTGAAAGACAGGATGCTGTCGCGCCGTGACTTTTTCCGGAAAACTGCGGCGGTCAGTGCGGCGGCAGCCGTGGGTGGCGTGATCAGTGCGCCTGCTGCCATGGCCGACGGGCACGGCGCGGTCGTGGACATGAGCCACAAGCTCAGCCCCGATTTCCCCACCTTCTTTGGCGTGCCCGGCATCTCGATGGAGCAATCCTTCAACTTTGCCGAACACGGGTTCAATCTGATGAACCTCACCATCAACGAACACACCGCCACCCATATCGACGCCCCACTGCACTTTTCCGCAGATGGCACGTCGGTGGATGAAATCCCGGTGTCCGATCTGGTGATCCCGCTTTGCGTGATCCACATCCACGAAAAGGCCGCCAATGATCCTGACGCGCAGGTGACACCGGATGACCTCAAGGCGTGGATCGCGGCCCATGGCGACATCCCCGACAAAGCCTGCATCGCGATGCATTCGGGCTGGGCGGCCAAGTCAGGCGATGCGGCGGCCTATGTGGGCAATGATGCCAACGACGTGAAACACTTCCCCGGTTTTCATATCGAGGCCACGCAGATGCTGCTTGAGGAAACCACTGCCGCGGCCATGGCCGTCGACACGCTGTCGCTCGATCACGGCCCGTCGCCCGATTTCGCGACGCATTACGCGTGGCTGCCCGCCGGGCGCTACGGGATCGAAAACCTTGCCGGGCTGGATCAGGTGCCTGCCGCCGGAGCCACGCTGGTCGTGGGCGCGCCCAACCATGTGGGCGGCACAGGTGGCCCCGCCCGTATCTTTGCGATGGTCTGAGTGGCGACCGTTCCGCTCATAAGTGACGAAGCGGCCAGCGCAGAGGTGCTGGCCGTTTTTAACGACATTCGCGCGGTGCGCGGCACCGATTTCATCAACAATTTCTGGCGGGCGCTGGCGAATGATCCGGACCTGCTGGCCGCCACCTGGGGGCGGCTAAAGGTCGTCATGGGCCCGGGCGACCTCGACCCGCTGGTCAAGGAAATGATCTATATCGCCGTGTCGGTGGCGAACGGGTGCGAGTACTGCATCCACTCTCATACAGCGGCGGCGAAGGCCAAGGGGATGAGCTCCGAACAGCATGGCGAGTTGCTGAGCGTGATCGGCATGGCGATGCAGACCAACGGGCTGGTGAGCGCGATGCAGGTGCCGGTGGATGAGGTGTTTGAGGTTTGACTGATCTACCCAACAGTTTTTGCTGCACGCGCATGCAGAGCGACTTAACCGGGACGTGCACCGAGCATTCTAGGCCAGAATGCCCCGATTTCTTTTTCGACTACAACGCAGTTTTTGATGAGTTCGCACTCATGTATCCAGATGGAATTTCCGTTGTATTGATCAGCTTTTGCCCATTCTGCGGAACCAAGCTCCCGCCAAGCAAGCGAGATGATTGGTTTGATGAGCTCGAAGCGCTTGGCTTTGACGAACCGCTGCTTGCATCCGAAGAGCTACCCGAGAAGTACAAATCTGGCGCGTGGCGCCAACAGTAGGAGACCCAATGCCCACATCCATCTCCCGCCGCGACTACGCCGCCATGTTCGGACCCACGCTGGGCGACAAGGTCCGCCTCGCCGACACCGACCTCTTCATCGAGGTCGAGCGTGACCTGACCGCCGAAGCGGCAGGCGCCGCCGCAACCGGGGGCAGCGGTGACAACGCCATGCTCTATGGCGAAGAGGTCAAGTTCGGCGGCGGCAAGGTCATCCGCGACGGCATGGGGCAGTCCCAGACAACCCGCGCGGCAGGCGCCGTCGACACCGTCATCACCAACGCGCTGATCGTGGATCATACCGGCATCATCAAGGCCGATGTGGGCCTCAAGGACGGACGCATCGCAGCAATCGGCAAGGCGGGCAACCCGGACACGCAACCCGGCGTCAACATCATCATCGGCCCCGGCACCGAGGCCATCGCGGGCGAGGGCCGCATCCTGACCGCAGGCGGGTTTGACAGCCACATCCACTTCATCTGCCCCCAACAGATCGAGGACGCGCTGCATTCCGGCCTCACCACGATGCTCGGTGGCGGCACCGGCCCTGCGCATGGCACGCTCGCCACCACGGTCACGCCGGGGCCATGGCATATCGCGCGGATGCTGCAGGCCGCAGACGCCTTCCCGATGAACCTCGCCTTTGCGGGCAAGGGCAACGCTTCGCTCCCTGCCGCGCTTGAGGAACAGATCAAAGGCGGCGCCTGCGCGCTCAAACTGCACGAGGACTGGGGCACGACCCCGGCGGCCATCGACTGCTGCCTGTCCGTGGCCGACGCCATGGACGTGCAGGTGATGATTCACACCGATACGCTGAATGAGTCGGGCTTTGTCGAAAACACCGTGGCGGCGATGAAGGGGCGCACCATCCACGCCTTTCATACCGAAGGCGCAGGCGGCGGCCACGCCCCCGATATCATCAAGATTTGCGGAGAGGAACATGTGCTGCCCTCCTCCACCAACCCCACACGGCCCTTCACGGTGAACACGCTCGAGGAACACCTCGACATGCTCATGGTCTGCCACCACCTCGACAAATCCATCCCCGAAGACGTGGCATTCGCCGAAAGCCGCATCCGGCGCGAAACCATCGCCGCCGAGGATATCCTGCACGACATGGGCGCGTTCTCGATCATCGCATCCGACAGTCAGGCCATGGGCCGCGTGGGCGAGGTGCTGATCCGCACCTGGCAAACCGCCGACAAGATGAAAAAACAGCGCGGCGCGCTTCCGGAGGAAACCGGCGACAACGACAATTTCCGCGTGCGCCGCTATATCGCAAAATACACGATCAACCCGGCCATAGCACACGGGATCGCCCATGAAATCGGCTCGATCGAGGTCGGCAAACGCGCCGATCTGGTGCTGTGGAACCCCGCCTTTTTTGGGGTCAAACCCGAAATGGTCCTGCTCGGGGGCACTATTGCTTGCGCCCAAATGGGTGACCCCAACGCCTCGATCCCCACACCGCAGCCGGTCTATTCCCGCCCCATGTTCGGGGCCTACGGACGCTCCGTCGAACGCTCTGCCGTCACCTTCGTATCCGCCGCCGCCCAAGCCGAAGGGATCGGCGCATCGCTGGGCCTGCACAAGGACACGGTGGCCGTACAAAACACCCGCAAGATCGGCAAGAAAGACCTCAAACTGAACGACGCCACGCCCCATGTCGAAGTGCACCCCGAAACCTACGAAGTCCGCGCGGACGGTGAACTCCTGACCTGCGCCCCCGCCGAAGTGCTGCCCATGGCGCAGCGGTATTTTCTGTTTTGACGTCACGCCCGGCTCCAGGCCGGGCAGCCCCCGACCGCCCCCTTCCGCCAAAGGCGGAGACCCCAAGGGGACGCACCGAAGGTGCGATGCGGGGGCTTCTCCCCCACCCGGCGGCCGGGGGCCGCCCTCAGTACTGTAAGACCATGCAAACCGCCCAAACCTACCACAATCACACCCACGGCACCCCCGCCGATCACATCCAACTCACCTACGAGGACCGCTTTCTGCGGCGCAAGGTGCTCACCCTAGCGTCGGGCACCCAGCTGCTGGTGGACCTGCCCCAGACAACCTCGCTTAACCACGGCGGCGCGCTCATCACGACCGAGCAAAGCGAAATCCGCATCGACGCCGCCCCCGAACCGCTGCTCGAAGTGACAGGCGACGCCCTCCACCGCATCGCCTGGCATATCGGCAACCGGCACACGCCAGCCCAGATCGAAGACACCCGCATCCTGATCCAGCGCGACCACGTGATGGCCGACATGCTTGCCAAAATCGGCGCCACAACGCGCGAGGTTACCGAACCTTTCACCCCCGAGGGCGGTGCCTACGGGCATGGGCGCACCCATGGGCACGACCACTCGCACAGCCACACATGACCGACCCCGCCCTCACCCTCATGCAATGGCTCTCGCCCGCCTTTCCGGTCGGGGCGTTTGCCTATTCCCACGGGCTGGAACAGGCCATCGCGGACGGGCAGGTCAGCGACGCGGCAACCCTGCAGGACTGGATCGAAACCCTGATCACCCAAGGCTCGGCGTGCGCCGATGCGATCCTGCTGGCGGCGGCCTACACCGCCGATGACCCGGCCCAGATCGACGCCACCGCACGCGCGTTTGCCGCCAGTGCCGAGCGGTTGAAAGAGGCGGACCTGCAAGGCACGGCCTTCTGCGATACCGCGCGGGCGGTCTGGAACATCGACATCAGCACCCTCACCTACCCCGTGGCCGTCGGCACAGCGGCGCGCGCGATGGCAGTGCCGCTCGACCAAACGCTACCGCTCTACCTGCACGCCTTTGCCTCCAACCTCATCGCGGCCGCGCAACGGCTGATGGCACTGGGGCAAACTACAGGGCAACAGGTGCTTGCCAACCTCGCCCCAGCCATCACCGCCACGGCAACAGAGGCGACAACAAGCAGCCTCGACGACCTCACCGCCACCAGCTTTGCCGCCGACATCGCGGCCATGCGCCACGAAGCCCTCAGCCCAAGGATTTTCCGCACATGACCAGACATCGCGCCCATCCCCGTAAGGCGGAGCTGTCCTCCGCCCGGCCCAGCGCACGCAAATGGAGCACCAACCTATGACCCAACTCAATGGCCCCCTGCGCATCGGTATCGGCGGCCCCGTAGGGGCAGGCAAGACCACGCTGACCGCAGCCCTTGCCACCGCGCTCAAGGATCAGCACTCCATCGGGGTGATCACCAATGACATCTACACGCAGGAAGACGCCGAGGAACTCATGCGGCGGCAAATCCTGCCGCAGGACCGGATCATCGGGGTCGAAACCGGGGGCTGCCCGCACACGGCGATCCGCGAAGATGCCTCGATCAATCTCGCAGCAGTCGCCGAGATGCGCACACGCCATCCGGAGGTCGAAGCAATCCTGATCGAATCCGGCGGCGACAACCTCAGCGCCACCTTTTCGCCGGAGCTGGCGGACATCACGCTCTATGTTATCGACACCGCGGCGGGCGAGGAAATCCCGCGCAAGGGCGGGCCTGCGATCACGCGCTCGGACCTCTTGATCATCAACAAGACCGACCTCGCGCCCCATGTCGGGGCCTCGCTTGAGGTGATGGAGCGGGACGCCACAAAAATGCGCGCTGGCCGCCCCTTTGTCTTTGCCGCCCTGCGCCACGGGCAAGGGGTCGAGGATATCGTGACCCACATCCGCGCGCTCTCGGGGCTGGGCCTGACCACGGCCTGAACAGCAAAACGGGTCGGATTGCGTTGCCACAGGCAATCCGACCCGCCCTTGCCGCCCCGCGTGGTGGCTGTGCGCGGCAAGTCTTAGGATCAGCCGATCACGACCTTGAACTTCTTGAACGCCTTGAAGAGGCTTTCGATCGTGTCCTTCTGAACAAAACTGTCCTTGGGTTCGTTTTTCTGGATCAGGGCAAAGATCTGCTTGGCCGTCGTCTTGTCCCCGCTCATCCAGGCGTTCACCATGTCCTCGACCCGGTTTTTCAACTTGGGATCCTTGGGCTTGTCAAAACCGCACATCGACAGTTTCTTGGTGTCGACCTCAAAGGCGCCCGCATTGGTCAGGCCCTTGCCCGTCTTGATGGCGTCAATCACCTCTTCGGCGCTGGCTTTCAGACGGGCCTTGTTGATCGTATATTTGGCAAGTTCGCGCGCCCCGCTTTTGTTGCCGCGCATCATCTCGGCCAGAATCCCGCGCACCGAAGGAGCATCCGTCAGATTCAGGCGCACCATAATGCTGTTGACGTCGCCGTATTTCTTTTCACCGGCCTGAAACAGCTTCTGGGTGTGGACCTTCTTGAAGGTCGAGGATTTGCTTTCGTCAAAGAACTCGGGAAAGATCTCGGTTTCCAGAAAGGTGCGGCAGTTGGCCTCGACAAGGTCCAGAATACCCTTCCACAGGCGGGGGTCATAGTTGTCCTCCGTCACCAGATCGGTGGCGTTCTGCGTGATGTGGCGCGGCAGGGAAATCGGGGTGCGCGAGCGTTCGGCAATGTACTCGGAAAACACTGCATCCGCCGCAGGTGGGTTGATCAGGAACTTGAACCGGTGACGCACCTCGGGCGACGTAAAGGTTTGCATCATCACTTTGGTCAACTCGCGTTCACGCAAAAGTTCCGCAACGGTGCTGGGGTAGGTAATTCCGCCAATCTTCTGAGCCATCAAATTTCTCCGTATCAAGGGACGCTATCTGCGCCGGGCTATGAGGGGGAAACACGAGGACGGCCGGGATTATTCACACCAACGCGAAAGATTTTTATGCCCCGCTGGCGGGCGTGAGGGGATGGGCGCGCAACGCACGCTGCGTTAACACATGGCCAAATGCACCACTTCGGTGCACACCTTGTGCACAGGTTGTGTACGGGTTGTGCGTCCCCGGATTTGGCGTAAACCATTCCAAATCAATGGTAAATTCGCCGCAGGATACAAATTGCGCATAGGTTAACGGCGCACGCGCAACACGCGCGCCCGGCAACGGGCCGCGCGGCGCATTCCGTCTCAGGCAAAGTCGATAAATTTCCGCATCGGCATCTCGCGGATGCGCTTACCGGTCGCGGCAAAGATGGCGTTGGACAGGGCCGCAGCCGCCGGGGGCACCATCGGTTCCCCGATGCCGCGCACATGGGCGCCGTTCTCCAGCCCGCGCACTTCGATCTCCGGGGCCTGCGCCAGCCGCAGTCCCTCAAAGTCATAGTAGTTCATCTGCTCGACCATCCCGTCGGCATAGGTCACTTCGGCATTGATCGCATGGCCCAGCGCCCAGATGACCCCGCCCTGCACGTTGTTTTCAAAGTTCACAGGGTCCACCACCGTGCCCACATCCGCCGCCACCCAGACCTTGTCCAGACGGATGCCCGCCTCGGTTTGGGTGACTTCGATCACCTCGGCGGTCGGCACGCCAAAGGACAGGCAGAACGCGACACCGCGCCCCGTGTTGGGGGCCTGCGGGCGGCCCCAACCCGACATCTCGGCGACGGCCTCCAGCACCTTGCGCGAGGGGTCATGCCAGCACAGGCGCAGGCGTTCTTCCATCGGATCTGCGCCCGCGGCGTGGATCAGTTCATCCAGGAAAACATCGTGGAAAAAACCGTTGGTCGAGGCCCCGACCGAGCGCCACGAGGTGATCGGCGCCAGCTCAGGCGTGCGATAGCCTGTGACACGATAGTCAGGAATTTCAAAGGGTTGCTCCCAGGCGCCCGCCACGATCTGCGTGTCCGGCCCCGGCAGGGACAGGCCCTGACGGCCCATCTGACTGGCAATGATCGACGGCATCGCGATGCCCAGATCATAGGCCTGCACCTGCCCGTCCCGCACCGCGCCACGCCCGCGCGCCATGGCGATCTGGCGGGTGTCATCGTGGCTCATATCCTCCTCGCGGGAATAGGTCAGCTTGACCGGCGTGCCCTTGACGGCCAGCGCAATCTCGGCGGCCTCGCGCACGACGCGGTCCTCCAGCCGATGGCCAAAACTGCCCCCCATCATCTGCACATGGACATGCACGTCATCGCGGTCATGGCCCGTGATACCGGCCACGTTGTTCTGGACAAAGCGCGGGATTTGCGTGCCCGTCCAGACGTCTACACGGTCCTCGCCAACCAACACGGTGGCCGAGATCGGCTCAAGCGGCGCATGGGCAAGGTAAGGCGCCCGGTACTCGGCCTCGATCACATCTGCATTGGCCAAGGCCGCCTCAACATCGCCGTCATCGCGCTTGCGACTGTCGACAAAAGCGTCATCGAAGCTGTCGGCCAAGGCCTGCCAATGGCCCACCATCTCTGCGGGGTATGCGGCCGGGCCCCACTCAACCTCAATCGCGTTGACCGCCTGAATGGCCCGCCACGTGTTGTCCGCAATGACCGCGACGCCACCGGTGACCTCAACGATCTGTTTCACACCGCGCATGCCCCGCGCAACCGAGGCATCATAGCGCAGCAGCGCCCCACCGCGACGCGGGTTGGTGCGCACGCTGGCATGCAGCAGCCCCTCGGCTTCAAAGTCGATGCCATAGTCCTGCGTGCCAGTGGATTTCGCCACGATATCAACGCGTTCCATCGCCTTTCCGACCAGCTGCCACGTGGACGGATCGCGCAAGGAAACGTCATTCACGGGCGTCAAAGTCGCCGCAATCGGTGCCAGATCGACATAGCTGATCGTCTCTCCACCCGGCAGTTCCACTTGGCCCCGCGCGGTTTTGAGGCTGCTCACAGGCACGCCCTTGGCCTCGGCAGCGGCGGCTTTCAACGTCTCGCGCGCCACGGCGCCCGCCATGCGCAGCTTGCCAAAACCATCAGGCACCGTGGTCGATCCACCCGTCACCTGCAGGCCCAGAAACTTGATCATCGCATCCATGACACCACGCGCGGACTCCGCCAGCAACGTGTCATCCGTCGCACGGAACGGTGCGGCCTCATCGCTGAGGGCGGTGTTGTAATAGGCAGGGCTTGGCATGCCGGGATCGACGCGGATCTGGTCAAGTTCCACATCCAGTTCCTCTGCGATCAGGGCGGCCTGCACGGAATAAGCCCCCTGCCCGCTGTCCGCACGCGGCGTGATCAAGGTGATGCCCGAAGCATCGATGCGCACATAGGGGGTCAGCCCCGCGGCACCTTCGCCGAGATTATCCAGCAATGGATTGGCAACGGGGCGTTTGTACATGACATAGCCAAAGGCGACGCCTCCCACGACAGCGGCCGATCCGACCAGAAAGCTGCGGCGCGCGATTTTTCCCAGACGGCTCATACGCTTAGCCCGCCTGCATGGACTGTGATGCGGTTTTGATGGCGGCGCGGATACGGGTGTAGGTGCCGCAGCGGCACAGGT
This sequence comes from uncultured Tateyamaria sp., assembly GCF_947503045.1. Taxonomy (GTDB): domain Bacteria; phylum Pseudomonadota; class Alphaproteobacteria; order Rhodobacterales; family Rhodobacteraceae; genus Tateyamaria. The sequence goes on along the minus strand of NZ_CANNCF010000001.1, from coordinate 837,856 downwards.
TGCCGTTCATCGCGTCATCAATTTCGGCATCGGTCGGGTTCGGGATTTCGGACAGCAAGGCGGCGGCCTGCATAATCTGCCCGGACTGGCAATAGCCGCACTGCGCCACCTGATGCGTGATCCACGCGGCCTGCACCGCGTGCAGCGCTTCGGGCGTGCCCAGCCCTTCGATTGTGGTGACATCGCCCCAGACATCGCCGGCCGCCGTCTGGCAGGAGCGGACCGCCTCGCCATCGATATGCACCGTGCAGGCCCCACACTGGGCGACCCCGCAGCCATATTTGACACCCTTGATGTTCAGCTCATCGCGCAGCACCCACAAGAGCGGCATGTCCTCTTCGACATCCACCTCGTGATCTCTGCCATTGACGGTCAGTTTCATGCAGCCTCCGCACGCATTGCGACTGCATCATTTTACCTTGGGCGCCGAACGCAAAAAACCTGCAATGCGCGCCACCACGCAGGAACATCGCGCCAAATTGAGTGAAATCCGGCGCGATGGGCTGGCTGTAAGGCGGAGGTGTCCTCCGCCCGCCTCAGGTTCAGAACTCGACGACCGCCCGGATCGACTTGCCTTCATGCATCAGATCAAAGCCGTGGTTGATCTGATCCAGCGTCAGCTTGTGGGTGATCATGGGGTCGATCTCGATCTTGCCGTCCATGTACCAGTCCACGATCTTGGGCACATCCGTGCGCCCCTTGGCCCCGCCAAAGGCCGTGCCGCGCCAGACGCGACCCGTGACCAACTGGAAGGGGCGGGTCGAGATCTCGGCGCCCGCGGGTGCCACCCCGATGATGATGCTTTCACCCCAGCCCTTGTGGGCGGCCTCAAGCGCTGTGCGCATCACGCCCACATTGCCCGTGGCATCAAAGGTGTAGTCGGCCCCGCCCTTGGTCAGCTCGACCAGATGAGCCACGAGATCGCCTTCGACCTCGTCGGGGTTCACGAAATCGGTCATGCCGAAATGCTCGCCCATGGGCACTTTGTCCGCGTTCAGATCGACGCCGACAATCTGGTCTGCGCCCGCCAGTTTCAGCCCCTGAATGACGTTGAGGCCAATGCCGCCCAGACCGAAAACAATGCAGCGGCTGCCGATCTCGACCTTGGCAGTGTTGATCACCGCGCCGATGCCGGTGGTGACGCCGCAGCCGATATAGCAGATCTTGTCGAACGGCGCGTCCTTTCGCACCTTGGCCAGCGCAATTTCCGGCACCACCGTGTGGTTGGCGAAGGTCGAGCAGCCCATATAGTGGTGGATCGGCGTGCCATCGAGCATCGAAAATCGAGTCGAGCCATCAGGCAGCAGCCCCTGCCCTTGTGTCGCGCGCACCTTCTGGCAGAGGTTGGTTTTGGGGTTGAGGCAATATTCGCATTCCCGGCATTCCGGCGTGTAAAGCGGGATCACATGATCGCCGACCTCAAGTGTCGTGACTCCCTCACCCACTTCGATCACGACGCCTGCGCCCTCATGGCCCAGAATGGCCGGAAAGATACCTTCGGGATCGGCGCCCGAGCGGGTGAACTCATCCGTATGGCACAGGCCCGTGGCCTTGATTTCGACCAGCACTTCGCCCTTGCGAGGGCCATCCAGATTGACCTCCATGATCTCAAGGGGTTTGCCGGCCTCGACGGCGACGGCGGCGCGGGTTCTCATCATGGTCCTATCTCCTTGCATATTTGCGGCCCACAAGGCCCGCGAAAAGGGCCTGTGTCAATCCTGCGGGCCTCGGGAAAAAAGGCGGGCCGACCCTTCGGGGAGGGTTTTATAAATCAGAGAAGCGGGACATGCACGTCGCGCACCAGGTGCAGAAAAGCGCTGTGGCCGCTCAGGGCAGGACGGCCCAGACCATTATGAGATAAGTCCATTGGTGCAGGGCCTGATCGACCCCGAAGGCGCGCCAGTATCCGGCCTGATCGGGCCCGTGTCCGGTGTGATCCGACCAGCGCCCCTTGGCCCAATCGATGTGGAAATGCACCGCCCATTCGATCAGTGCCACCACGAGGGTCAGCCCAAACGGCACCCCCATCACCATCATTGCGATCAGCGATCCGACACCATGCACGCCCGCATGTTGTGCGCGCCCCACATGCACATAGCGCCCACGGTCCCGCAACATGCGAGGTGTCTGCAGATAGAAATCCGCAAACAGGTGTTTGGCCTGCAGCAAAAACAGCAGCCCAAACCCGAAAAGCACTGGATCACTCAAGGACGGTCCTTCACGTGTTACTCTGATCCGCATCCTAGGATGGCAATCCGTTCGGAGCAATCCACCTCACGCAGCAAGTCAACATCGCCCCACAAAGCATTGATTTACCAACCTCAGCACGTTTAACCTGCATTGAGGCGCACGGCGTCCAAATTGAGTAGGGCCAGAGCCATCGAATCCTCCATTTTTGCCTTTATCTGGAAGTATTCCAAACGCGATCAGTTGATCCTGCTGGTGGTGACGCTGAGCCTGTTTCCCCTGCTTTACCTGACGCTGGAGCTGCCCAAGCAGATCATCAACGACGCCATTGGGTCGGGGTCGTCATCGATCACCGCCTTCGGGATGGAGTTCTCGCAAATCAACTACTTGATGCTGCTTTGTGGCGGATTCTTGCTGGCGGTGATGGCCCACGGCCTGATGAAGATGCGGATCAACACCATGAAGGGCGTGTTGGCCGAACGTCTGCTGCGCCGATTTCGCTATACGTTGATCGCTCGCATCCTGCGCTTTCCCCAGCCCTATTTCGAACGCACGAGCCAAGGCGAGCTGGTCAGCATGGTCACCGCCGAGAGCGAGCCGATGGGTGGTCTGATGGGCGATGCGGTGGCCCAGCCTGTGCTGCAGGCGGGCCAGATGCTGACGATCCTCGGCTTTCTGTTCCTTCAGTCGGTCGCCTTTGGTCTGGCCGCCTGTGCGCTGATCCCGCTGCAGGCCTGGCTGATCCCGAAACTGCAACGCCAGATCAACCTGCTGAACAAGAAACGCGTCATTCAGGTGCGCGCGCTGGCGGCCGAGATTGGCGAAGGCGCGGTGGGGGCCTCGACCCTGCGGGTCAATGGCGGCTGGCGCTACCGGATGGCGATGATCGGCGACCGGCTGGGGCGGCTCTTCGACATCCGCTTCCAGATCTACCAGAAGAAATTCTTCATGAAGTTTCTCAACAACTTCATCACGCAACTCACGCCATTCTTTTTCTTTTCCATCGGTGGCTACCTGGTCATTCAGGGGCAGGTGACCATCGGCGCGCTGGTCGCAGCCCTCGCGGCCTACAAGGACCTGTCGAGCCCGTGGAAGGAGCTGCTGACCTATTACAACCAGTCCGCCGACATGTCCCTGCGCTGGGAGACGATTACCGAACGCTTTGCCCCCGAAGGCATGGTGGACGAGGACCTGTTTTACGGCCCCGCCCCCGAAGCGCCGCGTCTGACAGGTGACATTGTGCTGGATCAGGTGACGGTGCGTGACGGCGACGGCAACCCGGTGCTCGAAGATATCTCGGTCACGCTGCCCGCCGGGGCCGTGGTGGGGATCAGCGCCGAAAATGACGAAGACCGCCGCGCGCTGGCAGAAGTGCTGACCCGCGAAACCCTGCCCACCAGCGGTTCGGTCACCCTGTCGGGCAAGAGCATCAACAGCCTGCATCAGGCCACAATCGCCAAGCGGATTGGCCATGCCAACTCGCGCCCCATCCTGTTTCAGGGCAGTTATGGGCAGAACGTTATGATGCCGATGCGGGTCTCTCCGGTTGGCGAAGGCACCGAAACCGACTTTGCCCGCGAAGCCAAACGGGCCGGGAACTCGCCCGACATGCTCAAGGCAAAGTGGCTTGATCCGACGCTGGCCGGGGTCGAGGATCGCGCCCAGTTGCGCGCCTGGTGGTACACGCTGATCGATGGGTCCGGCAGTGGCGAGGTGCTGACCCGGCGCACGATGGATCAGACTTTTGACGCGGACAAACACGCGGCCCTGACCGAAGCCCTGATCGCCCTTCGTCCCAAGGTGGCTGCGGCGGTCGAGGCGGCGGGTCTCACGCGCTATGTGCACCGTTTTGATCCGCAGGCATACAACCCGGCCTTGCCGATCTCGGAAAACCTGCTCTTTGCCACTCCGCGCGAGGCGATCACCCCCGAGATCATCGAGGCCAAGCTGGAGTTCCTGCGCCTGCTGCACGCGCTGGAACTGGCCAGCAATCTCGAACAGTTGGCCCGCAACATAATCGAAATGCTGCGCCAGATTTTTGGCGCGAATGGCACCGATCATCCGCTGTTCCGCAAAGTGGGCCTGGAAGTAGCTGTCTATGACGCCGCCCTTGATCTGGTGAACCGCAAACCACCGGGATCGCAGATCACCGACAGCGAACTCGCCCTGCTGTTAAGCGTGCCGTCCAGCGTCACCGCCGAACAGGTCGGCCCATCCTTTCCCGAAGACGTCAAGGCCCGTGTGCTGGAGATGCGCGCCCAGCATGCCGACTCGCTGCGCGAACAGATGGACGACCTTTTTGTGCCCATCGAAGAGGGCAAATACGTCTACGGCATGACGGTTCTGGAAAACGCGCTGTTCGGCAAAGTGGCCGAAGGGGCCGGCACGCGGGGCGAGGAATTGCGCCGGATCGTGGTGCAGGTGCTGGCGGATGAAGGGGTCAGCCCACAGGTGCTGGAACTGGTCTTTGACGTGCCGATCGCCCTTGGCGGGGCCAACCTGCCTGCCATCTTTGCCGAACCACTGTCGATCAGCCGGGCCACCATCAAGCGCCCCGATGTCCTGATCCTGGACCGGGTCATGGCCAGCTATGATGCCGACACCCGCGAGGCGCTGATCACCAACCTGCGCGCACTTTTGCCTGACTCGATCCTCATCTTTCTCAACGAAGGATTCGAGGACGAAGACGTGTTCGATATGCACTTTGAAATCCAGCAGGGCCGCCTTGTCGGGGCCGAAGGGACGCGCGCCGAAGCCGACAGCGAGGTTGGCGCGGATCTGGCCCGCAAGCTCGACGCGCTTAGCCGCACGCCGCTGTTTTCCGGGCTCAAGCGCAAGCAGTTGCGTCTGCTTGCGTTTGGCGCGCGCTGGTACACGGCCAATCCGCACGAATACGTGTTCCGCAAACGCGACGACCCGACCGACGGGGCCTATATGATCATCGACGGTGAGGCGGACCTGCTGCTGCCCCGTCCGGGCGGCGAAGATCAGCTGATCGCAACCGTCGGCGCGGGCGCACTGGTGGGCGAGTTGGGCCTGATCCGGCGCGAGCCCCGCGCCCTTGATATGCGGGCCAAATCCGCCCTGTCCTGCCTGCGTATCAGCGAAGAAGACTTCATGGCCGTGGTCGAAAATGACGCCGCCACGGCCTTCCGTCTGCTGCAGGTGGTGGCAGGCTACGTCAAGACCTGAGCGACCTGCCTTCAAGCTTGCGCGACTTTTCGACATTTCCCCTTTAACCGCTGGCACCTTGAGCCAAGTTTTGGCAATGATGTTGCAAGGCCGCAGCGACAATGCGGCGGGGTGTTTTGATGATCCAGAAAATCCGGCCTGTGCTGGCCACAGTCATCGCCGCGACCTGTGCTGCAAGTGCCGCATGGGCGCTGGATGTGACTGTTGAGGCGCCAGACAGTGTTGCGAATGATCTGCGCACCGGGTCCCTGACCGCCGCCCTGCTCGACGGAGAAGAGGACGCACCGCGCGCCATTGATGTCCTCAGTGCGGCACAGGCCGACTATGCCCGCCTGATTGGAGTGCTTTACGAACTTGGGTATTTCGCGCCCAGCATAAACATTCTGGTGGACGGGCGCGAGGCCGCCTCCATCGCCCCGATTGCTGCCCCGCCCGCCATTTCGACCGTGGTGATCAGAGTTGTCCCGGGCGAGGTGTTCACTTTCGGCTCGGTCACCATCACGCCTCAGGCCCCCACATCCGAGCCGGTCGACGGGCTGACGCCTGGCGCCACGGCGCGAGTCTCAACCTTGCGCGCGGGCACCACCGCCCAGATCGACGGCTGGCGTCAGGCAGGCCACGCCAAGGCCGCCGTGGCGGACCAAAAGATCACCGCCCGCCACCCCGAAAAACAGATAAACGCCGCCGTCACGCTCGACCCCGGTCCGCGCCTGCGCTTTGGCAAGTTGCTGATCAAGGGCGAGACCGCGGTGCGCGAAAAACGCATCCGCGAGATCATGGGCTGGCCTGAGGGCAAGCAGTTCGACCCCGACGACATCGAGCAGGTTGAAAACCGCATGCGCCGCACCGGCACCTTTGCCGCCGCCAATCTGACCGAGGCCGCCGAACCCAACCCGGACGGCACGCTGGATGTCACCGCCACGATCTCGGACCAACTGCCGCGTCGTTACAGTGTTGGCGCGGAATACAGCACACTGGACGGGTTCAGCGTCAGCGCGCTTTGGCTGCATCGCAACATCTTTGGCGGAGCCGAGCGACTGCAAATCGACGGTGAGGTCACTGGCGTTGGCGGCGATACCGGCGGCGTCGATTTCCGCCTGACGGGCCTCTTGTCACGTCCCGCCACCATCCGCACCGATCTCGAGGCGTTTCTGCTGGCCGAGATCGAACAACGCGACGATCCCAATCTGTTTTCGCGCACCGTTCGGCTGGAACTGGGCGGGACCTATTTTGCCAGCGAGACTCGTGAATACAGCTATGGCGTCGGCCTGCGCCGCTCGCTCACGCGCGACGATCTGGGTGAGCGGGACTATACAATTTTCACCATTCCGCTCTCGGCCACCTTTGACAGGCGCGACGATCCGCTGAATGCAACTTCGGGCTATTACGCCCAGATCGGGCTGACGCCGTTCCTCAACATCGACGGCACCGACAATGGCCTCGTCACCACGCTTGATCTGCGCACCTATCGCCAGTTGGGCAGTCGGGTCACGTTGGCCTTTCGCGGCGTGCTCGGCTCGCTTGCGGGGCCGGATATCGCCATTGCCCCGGCTGATTTCCTGTTCTTTTCGGGGGGGTCGGATTCGGTGCGCGGGCAAGAATACCAGTCTCTTGGCGTCACCCTCAGCCCCGGCGTAACCATCGGCGGGCGCTCTTACCTGGGCCTCTCGGGCGAGGTGCGGGTCAAGACCGGCGAAAACCTGTCGGTCGTCGGCTTTTACGATGCCGGCTATATCGGTGCTGAATCCTTATTTGACGGCTCGGGCGAATGGCATACCGGGATCGGGGCTGGCATCCGCTACAACACGCCCATCGGGCCAATCCGCTTTGATCTGGCGGTGCCCGGATCAGGCCCGGGCGATCCATCCGGAGTCGAAATCTATATCGGGATTGGACAGGCCTTTTGATGCGTTTTGCCCTTCTCTTGATGACCTGCCTTTTGTGGCCTCTCGCCCTTGCGGCACAGGACGCGGACGAGGATGACCGCGGCTTTATTGCAGGGCTGCTCGAAGGGGCGCTTGGCGGTGACGGGCGCACCGTGCGCATCATCGGCTTTGCCGGGGCACTGTCGAGCACGGCCACCATTGACCAGATCACCATTGCGGATCGCGAAGGCATCTGGCTGACCATCGACGATGTCGCCCTGACATGGAGCCGCCGGGCCCTGCTGCGTGGTGCCATCGAGGTCGAAGAGTTGCGCGCCGCCCGCATCGACCTGCCCCGTCTGCCTGTGGCCGAACCGGGCATCGACGTGCCCGACGCCGAGGCCAAGCCCTTTGCCTTGCCCGACCTGCCCGCCTCGATTCGGCTGGGCCAGCTTGCCATCGACAGCGTCGCGCTTGGCGCGCCGGTGCTGGGCGAAGCGGCGGAGCTGTCCCTCAGTGGCACAGCCACGCTTGCGAATGGTGCGGGCGACGCCACGCTGGTGGCCGAGCGTATCGATGGGCCCCGCGCCAGCTTCAACGTTGATGCGGCCTATGCCAATGAAACCCGTGCATTACGCCTCAACCTTGATCTGTCCGAGGCTGCGGATGGGTTGATTTCCGGCCTCATGAACCTGCCCGGACGGCCCAGCGTCGATCTGAAAGTGGCGGGCGACGGTCTCTTGTCGGACTTTGCCGCAACCCTCGATCTGCGCACCGATGGCGCGCCCCGCCTGACCGGCACGCTGGCCCTGCAAAGCGAGGCGGAAGGCCCGAAGGTGTTTGACATTGATCTGAATGGCGATGTCACGGCCCTGTTCCTGCCCCAATATGCCGAGTTTTTCGGCCCCGACGTGTCGCTGAGTGCGCAAGGCAATCAGGCCGCCTCCGGCGCGCTCAGCCTTGATCAATTCGCTCTCGACACCCGCGCGCTGCGGCTGTCGGGTCAGGCCGCACTCAACAGCGATGGTTGGCCAACGCTGCTGGACATCGAGGGGCAGATTTCCGACCCCGATGGCGACCCCGTGCTGCTGCCTGCGGGCGGGGGCGAGACGCGCGTTGATCTGGCCGATCTGACCGTCAGCTTTGATGCCAGCGACAGCGACGCGCTGGTCGCGGCGATCACCCTCGCCGGGCTTGACCGGGCCGAAGTACAGGCGCGCTCGGTCAGCCTTGGCATTGACGGCACCCTGTCGGGCGACGTGAACGCCATCGGCGCATTTGCCGCGCGCGTGGACCTCAACGCCTCGGGCCTTGGTTTTGCCGACCCGGCCCTGGCCCAGGCCATCGGCGCGGTGGTGCGGGGTGGTCTGGACGTCGCTTATGGTGATGAGGCGCCGCTACGTTTGTCGAACCTGTCCCTGACAGGTGGGGCATGGGACATCACCGGCAATGTCGTCACCCAAAGCCTGTCCGAGGATTTCGCAACAACCCTCGACGTCACCCTCGACACGCCGGACCTGTCGGCCTTTGCCGCCCTTGCGGGCCTGTCGCTGGACGGCGCGGGGCGGATCGAAGCGGCAGGCAGCGCGGCCCTCGGCGGCTTTTTCAACATCGAAGTGGTGGGCATCACCGAAAACCTCGCCCTTGGCATTCCGCAGGCCGATGCGCTGCTGGAAGGGGTCACGAACGTCGATCTGATTGCGCGGCGGGATGAAACGGGCACATATCTCGACGCGTTGACACTGAACAACGCGGCCCTGTCTGCAGATGTCTCGGCCGAGCTGAAGACCGGGGCCTCCACCGCCAAATACGCCTTCCGCCTTGATGACGCCGCCCGGGTTGTCGACACGCTCGACGGGCCGCTGAGCGTCGACGGCACCGCGCGCCAGACCGGCGAGGTCTGGGATGTGACCGCCGCCCTTGCAGGCCCATTGGACGCAACAGCAAATGTCGATGCCCGGCTTGCGGGCGCCGATATCGACATCGACCTGCGCGCCGCCCTGCCCGATCTGCAACCGCTTGTTGCGCAACTCAGCGGTGGTGCGGTGATCGAGGCCAGTGCCCGCCAACGCGACGGCGCCTGGGATTTCGACACGACGATCGAGGGGCCACTGGACAGTGCCGCCACCGCCTCGGGCCGCTTTGCCCAAGGGGCGCTGAGTGCAAATTACACCGCCTTCCTGCCCTCGCTCGACCCGCTGGTGCCCGGCATTCCCGACGCGCTGACGCTCACGGGCGATGTGCAACAGGTGCCCGACGGGTGGGAATTTGCTACCAACCTCACCGGCCCTTACGCCGCGCGCGTGACCGCCACAGGCCAGTTCCTGTCCGGCATTCTGAGCGCGGACTACACCGCCAACCTGCCGGATGTATCGGCGCTGGCGCCGGGCATCACTGGGTCCGCCGCACTTGAGGGCAATGTGCAACAAGTGTCCGAGGGCTGGCAGTTCGCCACTGACCTCAGCGGGCCCTATTCCAGCACGGGCCGGGTGACCGGCACCTATACCGCCGCGCGCCTCGCCACGGCCTTCACACTCGCCGTGCCAAACCTCGCCCCGCTTGCCCCCGGCGTGAACGGCCCGCTCGCGGTTGACGGAACGCTGGCGCAGATCGACAACGGCTGGGCGGTCGACACAGATGTACAGGGCCCCTATGCCAGCACCGCCACCATCAGCGGCACGTTTGGAGAGGTCGGCACCACAGCGCGTTATGCCGTGCGCCTGCCCAATGTGGGTGCGCTGGTGCCGCGCCTGTCCGGTGCGGCGGCCGTCACAGGCACCGCCAAGCAAGTGGCGCGCGGGTTCGACATCAACGCGAGCCTTGACGGTCCTGCGGGCACCATTGCGCAGGTGCAGGGGCTGGTCGCGACTGACGGGCGGCTGGAGCTCGATGCCACCGGTCAGGCGCAACTGGGCCTGCTCAACCCGTTCATCGCGCCGCGCACCATCGCGGGGCTTGCCAATTTCGATTTGACCATCGACGGCCCTGCGGCGCTGTCCTCACTGCGCGGGCGGATCAGTACGCAAGGCACGCGGCTCGCCGCCCCGAAGCTGCCTCTGTCCCTGTCGGACCTCAGCGGCGCGGTCGAACTGACCGGCGGGCAGGCCACGCTGGATCTGACCGGGCAAGTGACCGAAGGCGGCACAATTGCACTGAATGGGCCGATCACTCTGGGCGGCGGCTTTCCCGCGCAATTGCAGATCGGGCTCAGCAACGTCGTTCTGACCGACAACGTGGTCTATACCAGCGTCGTGAACGGGGGCGTGTCGCTCAATGGCGCGCTGACGGGTGGGGCGCGTATTGCAGGCAATATCGAGGTTGGCGAAACCACCGTACAGGTGCCGTCCAGCACCGTCTCCACCCTCGGTTCGATCCCCGACATCACCCATATCGGCGCGACACGGCCCGTAATGCGCACGCGCGCGCGTGCCGGGTTGATCAAGGAAACCTCGGCCAGCAGCGGCGGAGGGCTGGCCTATCCGCTCGACATCACGGTCAACGCCCCCTCGCGGGTCTTTGTACGTGGGCGCGGGATTGACGCCGAACTTGGCGGCACCCTGCGGATCACCGGGACAACGGCCGATACGATTTCGACCGGGCAGATCGACCTGATCCGCGGCCGGCTTGAGATTTTGACCAAGCGCTTCGAACTGGACGACGGGCGGATCGAGATACAGGGCCGGTTCGAAGTGTTCCTGCGGCTGATCGCGGTCACCTCGACCTCGTCCGGCACCGCCAGCATCGTGGTGGAAGGGCGCGCGAGCGATCCCACGGTCACCTTTGAATCTTCGCCCGAAGCGCCGCAGGATCAGGTGCTGGCCCAGATTTTCTTTGGCCGCGACATCTCGCAACTCTCCGCCTTTCAGGCGCTGCAGCTGGCCAGCGCGGTTGCCCGATTGGCGGGCGGCGGCGGGGAAAGCCTGATATCACAACTGCGCGGTTCGTTCGGCCTCGACGATCTCGACGTGACCACCGATGACGAGGGCAACGCCGCTGTGCGCGCGGGCAAATACATCTCGGAAAACGTCTATACTGATGTGACCGTTGGCGGCACGCAAGGACCCGAAGTGTCGCTGAACATCGACCTTACCCCCAATGTCACCGTGCGGGGCAGCGTGGCTGCAGACAGCAGCACGGGCGTCGGCATCTTCATCGAAAAAGACTACTGAGGCGCGCGCGCCTTTGACTCGGGCCCCTTGGGCGCGTATGCCCATCTTGTATCCACTTGGATACAAAATATGAGGGCACATTATGAACTCGCCTGACATGAGCCAGGGAGAAGCGGCATATGCCAGCCTGATTGCCGCCATCCGCGCAGGCACCTTTGCGCCCGGCGACCGGCTGCGCGAAACGGATATCGCGGACCGCCTCAACCTGTCCCGCACGCCGGTGCGCGAGGCGCTGCGTCGGCTTGAGGCGGACGGCATCGTCGAACACCGCCCGCGTCTGGGTGCGATCATCCGCCAGCTCAGCCATGGCGAGCTGGTCGAGCTTTACGAGATGCGCACCGTGCTGGAACGCACCGCCGCTGAAATGGCCGCCAAACACGCAAGCCCCGCCGAAGTCGCCGCCCTGCGCGCCCTCAATGCGGGCCTTGCAGCAAGCGCATCTGCAAAGGCCGCCGCGCTCAATCAGGACTTTCACCGCGGGATATACCTCGCCACGCGCAACAGATTTCTGCTGGATGCCGCGCGCGCACTCAACAACGCGCTGATGCTGCTGGGGCCGACCACACTGGACGATCCAGCGCGCATTGCGCTGGTCAGCGAACAACACGAGCTGATCCTTGATGCCATCGAGGATGGCGACGTGGCCGCAGCCGGCGACGCAGCCGAGGCGCATCTGCAGACCTCGCTGATCCACCGGCTCAAGGGGCTTGGGTCATGATGCGCGTCGCGATCACCTTTGCCATTGCAGCCCTTGGTGTTGCCGCCTTTCACGCCGCCGCCCTGCCCCTGCCCTGGCTGCTCGGGCCCATTGCGGCCTGCCTGATCGCGTCCCTGTCGGGTGTGAGGATGGAGGGGATCAAGCCCCTGAACGAAGGGATGCGCACCCTTCTGGGGCTGGCGGTGGGGGCGACCTTCACGCCCGTCATGCTGGCCTCGATGGCGCAGATGTGGCCGACATTGTTACTGATTCCGGTGATGATCCTCGTCATCGGGCTGATCGGCGTGCCCTATTTCCAGCGCATCTGGGGCTATGACTTTGCCACCAGTTATTATTCGACGATGCCCGGGGGCCTGCAGGACATGCTGGTCTTTGGCGAAGAGGCCGGGGGCAATCCGCGCACCCTTTCGCTGATCCACGCCACGCGGGTGCTGGTGATCGTGGTGGCGCTGCCCTTCATCCTGCAAGGGGTCTGGGGGGCGGATCTGTCCAACCCGCCGGGCGCGCCCGCCCAAAGCGTACCACCCGGACAGCTGGCGCTGATGGTGGCCTGTGCCATTGTCGGCTGGCAAGGGGCCAAGCGGATCGGCATGTTCGGCGCGTCGATCCTCGGCCCGCTGATTGTCGCGGCCATCTGCGCGCTGGCAGGCCTGTTGCACCACCGCCCGCCGGTCGAGGCGATCTGGTCTGCGCAGTTCTTTATCGGCATGGGGGTGGGCATGAAATACACCGGAATCACCATGGCCGAGGTGCGGCGCGATCTGGCGGCGGGCTTCGGGTTTTGCGTAATCCTGATGGTGCTGACGCTGGTTTTTGTCGAGGCGGTCTATGGCTTTGGGCTGGCCAACGGGATGAACGCGCTTTTGGCCTTTGCCCCGGGTGGGCAGGCGGAACTGACGATCCTTGCGCTGATTGTCGGCGCCGACATGGCCTTTGTGATTGCGCATCACGTGCTGCGGATATTCGTCGTCATCCTTGGGGCGCCGCTGTTTGCGCGAATGTTCAAGGCACCCACGGTTTAGGCGGGCACGCCAGCCACAGACGCCCTTGTACTTGCCCTGTTTTGCAGCCGAATGCGGACCGGCACGATCAGAAACACAACAATTGCCGCAGGAACCGCCTTGCCAATCGCGCCCAAGTGGCAAACACTCTGCGCAATATCAAAAACGGGGAGATATCTGATGAAACTCACTTCCATCCTGTCAGCCGCAATGCTGCTGTCCAGCACCGCGCTTGTCAGCGCCGAGACGCTGAAATGGGCGCGCTCAGGCGACGCACTTACGCTGGACCCACATGCCCAGAACGAAGGGCCAACCCACACCATCCGCCACCAGATGTATGAGCCGCTCATCATTCGCGACACCACCGGCGCGTTCGAAGCGGCGCTGGCCACCGAGTGGGGACCCAAAGAGGGCGACCCCAACGTCTGGGTGTTCAAACTGCGCGAGGGCGTGAAATTCCACGGCGGAGAAGACTTCAACGCCGAGGATGTCGTGTTCACCTTTGAACGCGCACAACAGCCCAATTCGGACATGAAAGAGCTGATCGGCTCGATCACCGAAGTGCGCGCGGTGGACGACTATACGGTCGAAATGGTCACCGACGGGCCGAACCCGATCCTGCCTTCCAACCTCACCAACCTGTTCATCATGGACAAGGGCTGGGCCGAGGCCAACAACACCGTGAACGTGCAGGACTTTGAAGGCGGCGAGATCACCTTTGCCACCACCAACGTCAACGGCACCGGACCTTACGTGCTGACCAGCCGCGAGCCCGACGTCAAAACCGTGATGACCCGCAACGAGAACTATTGGGGCCGCGACCAGTTCCCGCTCGAAGTCAGCGAGATCGTCTATACGCCCATCCAAAACGCCGCGACCCGCGTTGCGGCCATGCTGTCGGGTGAAGTGAACTTCCTTCAGGACATGCCGGTGCAGGATCTGGAGCGGATCAACGCCGCCGAAGGTCTGGTGGTCAAAAAGGCCCCGCAAAACCGGGTGATCTTTTTCGGTATGAACCAGGGCGCCGATGACATCGAGGCCGACAATGTGGATGGCAAGAACCCGCTCGCGGACGTGCGTGTGCGCAAGGCGATGTCGATGGCAATCAACCGCGATGCGATCCAGCAGGTCGTGATGCGTGGCCAGTCCGAGCCAGCGGGCATGATCGCCCCACCCTTCGTGAACGGCTGGACGTCTGACATGGACGCCGAATCCTCCACCGACATCGAGGGCGCCAAGGCGCTGATGGCCGAAGCAGGCTACGGCGATGGTTTCTCGATCCGGCTGGACTGCCCGAATGATCGCTACATCAATGATGAAGCGATCTGTCAGGCGGCTGTCGGCATGCTGGGCCAGATCGGGGTCAACGTGAACCTCGATGCCAAACCCAAGGCGCAGCACTTCCCGTTGATCACAGACGGCAAGACCGACTTCTATATGCTGGGCTGGGGCGTGCCGACCTACGATTCCGAGTACATCTTCAACTTCCTCGTGCACTCGCGCGGTTCGGACATCGGCACATGGAACGGCACAGGATTTTCCAGTGCTGATCTCGACGCCAAGATCAAATCGCTGGCCTCCAACACCGACCTCGCAGCGCGCAACGCGGACATCGCCAGCATCTGGCGCACCGTGCAGGACGAGGCACTGTACATCCCGGTGCACCACCAGGTGCTGAACTGGGGCATGGCCGAAGGTGTGGGCATCGAGGTTGACCCCGAAGATCAACCCAAGGTGAAATACATCACCATGAACTAAGTCGCGTACCAAGCGCAGGAAAAGGCGGTACCGTTGGTGCCGCCTTTTTTGTTGGGCGTTGAGTTGGGGAGAAAAACGGTTGTTTGAGGCGCGAATGGCAATCTTCGTTCAGAGCCAAGAGCTTTGGTTGGATTTGATAGTGGACGGTTGGCCAGCAGGACGAAGCGCCCTTTCGCTGCGCCTGCACGAAAGTCTGCTTCGAAGAAGCCGGCACTGGAAATGACTTCTTTTCGTGGAGGGGCTACTCTGGAAAATTGGAGAATTTTTGTGACAGTCATGCAGCTTCACGGAGCCCGCGAACACGGATGGCAACTACGTGAATGGTTCTAAATTGGAGGGCAAACGTTAGACCTTGTACCAGTCTTGAACAGCCTGGGCTGCTTCTTCAGCACTCATCATCATCTCAACTTCAGCAATGGCGCTTGCGGCATCTGTGGGCGTTGCAATCAGTTCGGTGAAGCCGCTCGCCAAGTCGTGCGCAGACCCGCTTCCGGAATAGATTGCATCAACTTCAAGCGCTCGAGAAACCCGATGTTGTAGCAGGTGGTCGAAAAAACGCCTGTAGACTATCTCTGAGTATTTGCCGTGCGCATCGACATCATCCGGCGCAACCAAACCAAGTTGTAGGGCTTTTTCGTGCGTTAGACGCCAAGCTAAGTCCATTGTGGCGGGCGGGGCATCTTTGGCTTCATGTGGGTGTTGTGGTTTCGCAAAAGTCGCCCTCCGGATCGCCTCTAACTTTTCCAGCACCTCTGGCGTTGGCACAGGATAGAAGAAAGCTGCGCTATCGGACGCCAATACTTGCTCTGCTTGGTCCGGAAGTGTCTGAACAAATTCAGAATATCTGTTCCCGACAATCGGGACTTCCCCAATGATTATTTCCGTTGGATCACTGTTCTTCTCCAGCCAAAGGGCAATGGATTGCCTCCCCCAATGTCCGGCGGCTCTTCGAACAATCGGATGGCTCCCATCCACAACATCCGGGTACTTCGCAAGAATCCGTTCTTCTTGGAATGGCGCAAGTGCAATGTCCCAACGTATCATCTTAACGCGGCGCTCTGCTGTCTTCGCAATCAAGACCGCCTCGCGCAGCAGGAAAGATTTTCCGGATGCAGGCAATCCCGTAAATAAGACCAACCGGCAATGTCGCACGGCGTCGTTCAGAACCTTCCAAGTACTGGTTTCTGAAAAGTTATCGGTCGAAATGGCGCACCCCCCTGAAACCCGCGACGAAAGAACAAATGCAGCGATGACTCTAACAAAAATGACCGTCTCGAAACGGTAAGACATTTGGAGAAAACTGCAAGCGGCTCCCAAGGTGGCTCGCCTTGCGGCACAATGGTTTTTCGGAATCTGTGGTGCGTCAAGAAAGACTCGCATGTGTTGCGCGACCAGACATTCGCGCCGCACTCAGAATTTGCGATTCTGTGCTCACAGCCGCCCCTCGTTGCAACGCAACCACTCAGCACACGGATCGGAAGCAAGCCGAAGGCGCCGATCCATTGCCAGTCCGCCCCACCGGGCTGGCAACAGATCGGCGCTGCATGTTGTGATGGGCTCCAGACGTGGACATCGACCATGGCTCCGCAAACCCAGCGCCCTGTAGGCGACTGCAGCCCATCCAACCTTCATCGCCTTTCAACGCAACGCCATCAACACCCCTCCCCTTCCATTTCTGCGCGTACTCGGCTCTAGTATCCTCAAAGCTCTGCCACCTCACGAAAAGGATACCCGATGTTCCGATACGTTCTCCCCATCGCCCTCAGCCTTGGAGCCGCTCCCGTATGGGCTGAAAACTTCAAATGGGCGGAAACGACCGACCCGCAGACTATGGACCCGCATGCGGTCAACTCGGCCCCCGTTCTGGGCTTCCTCAACAACGTCTACGAAGGGCTCGTGCGGCGCGGCAAGGACATGGCGATCGAGCCGTCGCTGGCCACCGCATGGGAACCCATTGGCGACGGTGAGGGCTGGCGCTTTACCCTTCGCCAGGGCGTCACCTTTCACGGCGGCGAAGCCTTCAACGCCGACGACGTGATCTTTTCCTACCAGCGGGCGAGCGACGAATCCTCGGACACGCGCAGCTGGTTTGCGCCGGTTTCGGACGTGGTCAAGGTCGACGACTATACGGTCGACATCATGACAACGGCGCCCAACCCGATCTTTCCCGACAGCATCGCCAACTGGATGATCATGGATTCCGGCTGGGCCGAGGCCAATGGCACCACCCTCCCCGACAAGGAAAACGGCAACCACGCCACGCTCAACACCAACGGCACCGGCCCCTTCCGGGTCACCGTGCGCGAGCCCGGTCTGATGACCGTGCTGGAACCTCATGCCGACTGGTGGGACGAGGCCGAGCACAACATCACCAACGCTCAACTGACGCCGATCCAGAACTCGGCCACCGCGGTGGCGGCCCTGCTGTCAGGCGATGTCGACCTGATCAACCCGGTGCCAATTCAGGACACCGCGCGGCTGGCTGGCAACGACGCGGTCAAGGTGTTCCAGGGGATCGAGGCGCGGATCATCATGCTCGGCTTTCCGCATGAGGCCGACGCGCTGAAATACTCCAACGACACCACCGACACCAACCCCTTCTCGGACGTGCGGGTGCGCCGCGCGGTGGCCCATGCGATCAACGTGCCTGCCATCCTGCAGACGATCATGCGCGGCAATGCGGAGCCTGCCAGCCAGTTGGTGAGTGCGGCGATGCGCGGCTATTCGGCGGGCTTGAGCGAACGGCCCGCCTATGACCCTGATGCGGCCAAGGCGCTGCTGGCCGAGGCGGGATATGAGAACGGGTTCTCCTTTGGCCTCAAATGTCCCAACGACCGCTACCTGAATGACGAGGCTGTCTGTCAGGCGATCACGGGCATGCTGGCGCAGGTGGGGATCACGGCGACGCTGGATGCGATGCCGGTTCAGAACTACTGGCCCGAACTGCGCGCCGACAATTTTGACATGTATCTTCTGGGCTGGTCGCCGGGCACCTTTGATGCCGAGCATCCGGTGCGCTTTCTGGCCTCCACCCCCAACGAGGAGAAGAAGCTGGGGTCGTGGAACTTTGGCGGCTATTCGAACGCCCGCGTGGACGAGTTGTTGCCAATGATCCAGTCGGAGATCGACGATACCAAGCGGCAGGCGATGCTGGATGAAACGGCCAAGATCCTGCAGGACGAGGTGGCCTATGTGCCGCTTTATGTCCAGCCGCTGGTCTGGGGGGCGCAGAGCAACATCGAGCTGACCCAGCGTCCGGACAACTTCTTCATCCTGAAATGGGTGACGGTGAACTAAGAAGGGCTGTCCCACGCTGGGACAGCACCCCACTCTAACAAAATCAGTGGCTTACAGAGGCGGATTAACCTTTCGACAAGGTTTCCGCCTCTTTTCGTGAGTGGTGGGGGCCTGTTGCCGCGACCTGTGGCAGGCCACATCCGAGCGATCCGCTGGCCGTCAGACCAGCTCTATCGCGCCCTTCATGTGGGGGTGAAACACACAAAAATATTGTGTGTCCATTTCAGCGGTGACGATCACCTCCGCGCTTTGGTTTCGCACGATCTCGCCAGTGTCCCAGTCAAAGGACTCGGCCGTGGCCGTGTGGGGCGCGAGGTCTTCGTTGATCCACCGGACCGTGTCCCCGACACGGACCTGAATGCGGTCAGGCACAAAGGCAAAGCGTTTGATCCGGACCTCGTGCGCCGTGGGGGCCGCCAGAACCGAGCCCGGCATAGCAAGAGCGGCGGATGTTGCCGCCACTCCTGCGATCACCTTGCGGCGGGTTACGAGCGCGGTCATTTGCCGAGCTTTTTGACCATCATCTCGGCGTGCTTTTCATGCGCCTTGAAGATTTCGAGACCTTCCTCGAACAGCGCCTTGACCTCGGCGTTGTCGATGTTGGGGATCATCGTCCCACCCACCAGTGCGTTGACTTCCTGGTGATAGGCCAGTTCGTTTTCAGCGTAAGCCTTGTCAAAGGCAGCGCCTTCCAGCTCGATGAACCCGGCGATGATCTGGTCGGCGCGCACTTCGAGGGATTGGCTGACGGCGTTGTCCTGCGCGCTGGCACCCAGTTTTTCCAGCAGGCCCAGTGCGGCGGCATTCACGGCCTCATGATCGCGGATCATGGTGCGGGCGAATTCGTGCACGTCGGGGTTCTTGGACAGGGCCAGCGCGAGATGCGCGTAGCGAATGTCGATATTGTCAGCCGTGTAGGCGATATGCGCGAATTCGAGATCGTTCATCGCGGCAACGTCTTGTGCGGTGGCCGGGGCGCCCATCAGGGCAACGGCAAAGGCGAGAGCGGATATCATGGTCTTCATTGGGTTTCTCCATCATTTTTTGACTATGAGACCACGTACCCCACAAAATACCCTGCGATACATGCGCATACGTTCATAATTTCATACAGATCGTTCAAACTCTTGTACGAAGAGAAAATTTAGTGCATGTCAGAGGCATGCTTGATCTGCTCAGTGATATCCTCACCCGACTGTCCATGCGCGGCACACTCTATTTCCGCACGTCCTTTTCCAAGCCGTGGGGGGTCGCCGTTCCGCCGTTCGAGAACGTGGCGCGGTTCCACTATGCGCACCGGGGTGCGTGCCTTGTGCGCGTGGCCGGGGTCGCCGAACCGGTTACGATCGAACAGGGGGATCTGATCATCGTTCCGCATGGCGCCTCGCATGACCTTTATTGCGGACATGACCCCGATACGACCGTGCTGCCGCTGGAAACCGTTCTGGAAAAATCCGGTTTTGATGGCACCGGGGTGCTGGTCTATGGCGGCGAGTCCCAGCCGGTGAGCGAAACCCAGTTGATCTGCGGGCATTTCTCGTTCGTGCCTGATTCCACGCATATCCTGTTTGAACGTCTGCCACCGCTGCTTCACATCAAGAACTATGGCGAAACGGCTGGGAAATGGATGGAGGCGACGCTGCGGGTGATCGGGGACGAGGCCGGTGGCCAACGCATGGGCGGCGATCTGATCGCGCTGAAGATGTCCGAGGCGATTCTGGCCCAAGCCATCCGCAGCTTTGTCGAGAGTGATGCCGCCCCAACATGGGGGCTGAGCGGGTTTTCGGATCAGAACATCGTGGGGGCGCTGGATGCATTTCACAAAACCCCGCAACGCAACTGGACGGTCGAACGCCTCGCCAGCAGTGCGGGCATGTCACGCACCAGTTTTGCGGTGACGTTCCAGAAAAAGATGGCGATGACGCCGCTGGACTATGTGACACGCTGGCGGATGGAGATTGCCAAGACCGCCCTGATGGACCCGATCAACTCGGTCGCGGATGTGGCGGAATGTGTGGGCTATGCCTCGGATTCCGCATTCGCGCGCGCGTTCAAGAAGGAAACTGGGTTTTCCCCTGCAGGCTTCAAGAAAAGCAGAACGGCGGCGGCACTGGCGGGCTAAAGTCGCGCCTGCGCATGCGCTCTGCCCCGCTTTCCGCTTGACCCGCACCGTCACACGTTATCTGCTTGGCCCATGCTCGCCTACATCATCCAACGCATCGCCCAATCCGCCCTTGTCCTGCTCGTCGTCGGGCTGGTGGCGTTTTCGATGTTCCGTTTTGTCGGTGATCCCATCGACAACATGCTGGGGCAGGAACGCACGCAGGCCGATATCGAGCGACTGCGCGAGGTTCTGGGCCTCGATCAGCCTTTTGTGGTGCAGTATTACAAGTTCCTCAGCAGCGCCGTGCAAGGCAATTTTGGCGTGTCTTATCGGCAGGGTCGCCCGGTCGCCGAGATCCTGATGGAGCGCGCGCCCGCCACCCTTGAACTGGCCGCTGTCAGCGGATTGCTGGCCATTTCGATCGGCATTGGTCTGGGCGTCTTTACCGCGATTCGACGCAACGGGCTCGGGGCGAATGTGATCATGTCCGTGTCGTTGATCGGGGTGTCACTGCCGACGTTTCTGATCGGTATCCTGTTGATATACCTATTTTCTGTGGAGCTGGGCTGGCTGCCCAGTTTCGGACGGGGGGAGACCGTCAAGATCGGCAACTGGTCCACCGGGTTCCTGACCGAAAGCGGTCTGAAGGCGCTGATCCTGCCGTCGATTACCCTCGGGCTTTATCAGATGACTCTGATCATGCGGCTGGTGCGCTCCGAGATGCTGGAGGTCTTGCGTCAGGATTATATCCGTTTTGCCCGCGCCCGTGGCCTGCGCGAGCGGGCGGTGAACTTTCGCCATGCCCTCAAGAACACGCTGGTACCGGTGATCACGGTGACGGGCTTGCAGTTGGGGTCGATCATCGCTTTTGCCATCATCACCGAGACGGTGTTTCAGTGGCCCGGTGTGGGCCTGTTGTTCATCAACGCGATCCAGTTTGTCGATATCCCGGTGATGGCGGCCTATCTGATGCTGATTTCGGTGATGTTTGTGGGCATAAACCTGATTGTGGACCTGCTTTATTTCGCCATTGACCCGCGCCTGCGCGCTGACCGGACCGGAGGGCACTGAAGATGGTCGACACCCCGCTGCCCGACACGCCTGTCAAGGACCCCTCGCGCCTGTCGCTCGCGATGCAGTCCGATTTCATGTACCAGTTCAAGCGCTCGCCCGTGGCGGTGGTCAGCTTTGCGCTGGTGTTGCTGTTGGTGCTGAGCGCGCTTTTTGCGCCGTTGATTGCGCCCTATAACCCGTTTGATCCCGCCTCGCTGAACCTCATGAACGGGTTTTCGGCGCCGATGACCCCCAATGCGTTCACCGGCGATACGTTCTGGCTGGGCACGGACGATCAGGGGCGGGATGTGTTTTCCACCATCCTTTACGGCATGCGCATATCGCTGTTTGTGGGCGCCGCCGCGGTGGCCTTTGCGATGGTGCTGGGCATCACGCTGGGCCTGCTTGCGGGCTATGTGGGGGGCTGGACCGAGACCATCATCATGCGCGTGGCGGACGTGCAGCTGACCTTTCCCGCGATCCTCGTGGCGATGCTGATCTTTGGGATCGCCAAGGGCGTGACCCCCGTGGAATACCGCGACCAGATGGCGATCTGGGTGTTGATCGTCGCCATTGGGCTGTCCGACTGGGTGCAGTTTGCCCGTGTGGTGCGCGGTGCGACGCTGGTGGAAAAGAACAAGGAATACGTGGCCGCCGCCAAGCTGATCGGGCGCACCGGCCCTGCCATCATGGTGCGCCACATCCTGCCCAATGTACTCTCGCCAGTCCTCGTGATCGCGACCATCTCGCTGGCGCTCGCGATTATCGCCGAGGCGACGCTGTCCTTCCTTGGCGTCGGCGCGCCACCCACGCAGCCGTCGCTGGGCACCCTGATCCGCATCGGCCAGGGCTTCCTGTTCTCGGGCGAGTGGTGGATCCTGCTGTTCCCGGCGGTGACGCTGTTGGTGCTGGCCCTGTCGGTGAACCTGCTCGGGGACTGGCTGCGCGATGCGCTGAACCCACGGCTCAGATAGGAAACACCCGTGAAAAAATTCGCCTTCCTCTGTGTCCTCGCACTGTCGGCACCAGCCTATGCGCAGGACCAATCCCGGCTTGACGCCGCACAGGCCTATGTAGAAACGCCGGTCCAGCAAAAGCTGCTGGACGACATGTTTTCCCCTGCAGGCGTGATGGCGCAGCTGGGCCTGACGGGCGGGCAACTGACGCTTGAGCAGCAGGAAACCGTCGCAGGCATCGTGTCGGAGGAATTGCAGAGCATGAAACCCTCGATCGTCAACGCGATGGTCGAAGGCATGGCGCAAAGCTTTACGCTTGAAGAAATCGAGGCACTGACCGCCTTTTATTCTTCGCCTGTGGGCGCGTCGGCCATGTCGAAAATGACGCCCTTCATGCAACAGACGATGACCAGCCTGGGGCCGGAATTTCAGGCCATGCAAGCCCGGCTCATTCCCCGCATTCAGGCCGAATTGAGCAAGTAGCACGGGCACAGTTTCCACCCCGGAAGTCGCGCGCGCCCTCGGGCGAGCGAATAATCGCGCCCTGCATTTGCGCCAAAACCCCAATTCCTGTAGTGTCGAAAGTCCACATTGCCGGTGCGCGAGGCGCACCCTCTCGTTTGATGAACAAGGAGGCAAGAATGGAAGCCACCAAAGTCGCAGTTTATGCAAACGCGCTCTATGCAGCGCATGGGGACAGGGCCGAGGCAGAAGCGGCCCAGAAGGCCACCGAGGCACTGAGCGCCCAAAAGCTGAGCGAAGCCAAGGCCTGGCGCGCGGTACGCGCCTCGATCCGGCGCCTCAGAGGCCCCAACCAGAGCTGACCGGGCCAACTGCCTGCCAGCTTTGGCCGCGCGCACTCCGTCCACACTTGGGCGGTCTGCCTGTCATGTTGCTTGCCATCCTCTGTCGAAGTTCTCATAAAAGACTTCGCAACAGAGTGGATTGCCGTGACAGCCCCTATTCTCTCCATCCGCAACCTCACCGTCGACATCCCCACCCGGCACGGCACGCTGCGCCCCGTGGACAACGTCTCTTACGACATTGCGGCCGGTGAAATCCTTGGCGTTGTGGGCGAATCCGGGGCCGGTAAGTCCATGGCTGGAAATGCGGTCATCGGGCTGCTGAACCCGCCCGCCCATATCGCATCGGGCGAGATTCACCTGAACGGCACCCGCATCGACCACCTTGCGGGCGACACCATGCGCCGTCTGCGCGGCAAGGAAATCGGGATGGTGTTTCAGGACCCGCTGACCTCGCTCAATCCGCTGCTCAGGATTGGCGATCAGCTGACCGAAACCATGCTGGCCCATCTCGATATCTCGCAATCCGAGGCGCGCAAACGGGCCGTTGCGGCGCTGGACGAGGTTGGCATTCCGGGCGCCGCCGAGCGGGTCGACAGCTATCCGCATGAATTCTCGGGCGGCATGCGCCAGCGGGTGGTGATTGCGCTGGCGCTCTGCGCCGAGCCGTCCCTGATCATTGCGGATGAGCCGACCACGGCCCTTGATGTGAGCGTGCAGGCACAGATCATCGCGCTGCTGAAACGGCTGTGTCGCGAACGGGGCACCGCCGTTATGCTGATCACCCACGATATGGGCGTGATTGCCGAGGCCTGCGACCGCGTGGCGGTGATGTATGCAGGCAAACTGGCCGAGTTGGGACCGGTGCGGGATGTACTCACCGCGCCGCTGCACCCCTATACGGACGGGCTGATGGGTTCGACCCCGCTGGCCTCGCGCGGCAAGGACCGGCTGCACCAGATCCCCGGCGCGATGCCGCGGCTGGATGCGCTGCCGCAGGGCTGTGCCTTTCACCCGCGCTGCCCGCGTGCCGCCGAACAATGCCGCGCCGATCCCGCCCCGCGCATCGAGGATGGCGCGGGCCGGGCCGCCTGTTTCTTTCCCATCGACCGGGTCGAGGTCGCCTGATGGCCCTTGTCAGCATCCGCAACCTCACGCGCATCTTTGACGTGTCCAAACCCTGGCTCAACCGCGTGCTTGAACGCCGCCCGCGCGCCTTGCTGACGGCAGTGTCGGATGTGAGTTTCGAGATCGAGGAAAAGACGGTTTATGCCCTTGTGGGCGAATCCGGGTCCGGCAAGTCCACCATCGGCAAGATGCTGGTGGGGCTCCTTGGTCCCTCCGAAGGGTCGGTGGACATCCGCGGCGTCGATCTGGCACGCGAGAAGGATGCGGCCAAGGTGGACGCAGTGCGCGCCGACATCCAGATGATCTTTCAGGACCCGTTTGCCTCGCTCAACCCACGCTGGCGGGTGCGCGACATCATCGCCGAACCGGTGGCGGCGCGGGGGGGCGATACGAACGGGCTGGCCGAAAAGCTGCTGGAACAGGTGGGGCTGAGCGCGCGCGATGCGGGCAAGTTTCCGCATGAGTTTTCCGGTGGTCAGCGCCAGCGGATCTGCATCGCCCGCGCGCTGGCGTCAGAACCGAAGCTGATCGTTTGTGACGAGCCGACCTCGGCGCTGGACGTGTCCGTGCAGGCGCAGGTGCTGAACCTGATGAGCGATCTCAAGGACGAATTTGGCCTCACCTACCTGTTCATCAGCCACGATCTGACCGTGGTCCAGCACATGGCTGACCGGATCGGTGTGCTTTATCTCGGGCGTCTCGTCGAAGAGGCCACCCCTGCCGAACTCTTTGACGACCCCAAGCACCCTTATACGCAGATGCTGCTGGCCGCGGCCCCCAAGCTTGATGGGTTCGGGCGCGAAGTGACCCCGCCCACGGGCGAGATCCCCGACCCGATCAACCCACCGCCCGGCTGCGCCTACAACCCGCGCTGCCCGCTGGCACAGGCGATCTGCCGCGAAGAACGGCCTGCCTTGCGCGCCGTCGGCGGCGCGCGCGTGGCTTGTCATATGGTGGAATAAGCTTCAGAGGCCGGATTTGCATATTTTTGGAACAATGAAATAAGGCGGTCCGCCCCCCTTCATTGTTCTTCAAATATGCATTTGCACGATCAGTCCCTGCGCGATCCCAGTTCAATAATATTGGCGCCGTGCGCGGTTTCCACATCATTGAACAGCGCGCCCAGATCCAGCGTGCTTTCCACTTCGATCTGGTCGAAATGATCCCCCAGCCAGCGATCCGCATGGGCGCGGCCCAGATCGCGCAGGTGCACCAGAAAGGCCCATTCCGAGTTCACCTTTGAGGACGCATCCAGTTCGAGCATGTCTTCGCAGCCGTCGATCATGTGCATGTTCATGACCCGGTATTCATTGCCCGACAGGGCGCCATCCTCGATCAGCCCGTGGATCAGATCGATGGTGCGCAGGTCGCGCAGGAGCGAAGCGTTGAAGGTGATCTCGTTCAGCCGGTTCTGGATGTCGCGCGCCTGTTTCGGGGTGCCGGGGCGCAAGAGCGGGTTGATCTGCACGATCACGATATCCGAGGACGGCGAGTGGTCGATGAAGGGAAAGAGCACCGGATTGCCCATATATCCCCCATCCCAATAGGGGGTGCCGTCGATCTCGACCGCCTTGAACATGCTGGGCAGGCAGGCGGAGGCCATGACCACGTCAAGGCTCACCTCGGGGCGGTGAAACACCCGCGCGCGCCCCGTTTCCACATTGGTGGCCGAGATATAGAGGCCCATGTCCGAACAGTTCGCCACCTTGTCAAAGTCGATGAACTCTTCGACCAGATCGCGCAGCGGGTTGATGCCCAGAGGGTTCAGATCATAAGGCGAGGCCATGCGGCTGAGCGCATCCATCATGATGTAGCCGGGCGAGGTGTCGAGCGACCAGGACCCGAAGAGTACATCCAGCGGCGAGCGTTTGACGGGGCTGGCCTGCCCCGCGATGCTGACGGACCGCCAGAACGCCTCGAGCGCTTCGCGCGCGCCGTTTGCGCCGTCGTCATACATGCCTTGCGTGGCGACCACCGCGTTCATTGCACCGGCAGAGGTACCGCTGATGGCTTCGATCCACAGCCGGTCTTCTTCGAACATCCGGTCCAGCACGCCCCAGGTGAACGCCCCGTGCGACCCGCCGCCCTGCAGGGCGAGGTTGATGGACTTTTCATGCCGTTTCTGGCGACCGTAATCTCTGGCCATGGTTCGCCTCCTGCGGTGCTCCGGTTCCTCTGCGTCGTCGGTATTGTACTGCGACGTGTGCCCTTACTGCGCGACCCACCCGCCATCGACCGGCAGCGAGGCCCCGGTGATCGAGGCGGCAGCCTCGCCCGACAGGAAGACGCAAAGCGCGCCGAGCTGTTCGACGGTCACGAATTCCTTGGTGGGCTGGGCCTTGAGCATGACGTCGTTCTTGACCTCTTCCTCGGTGATGCCGCGCGCCTTGGCGGTGTCGGCGACCTGCCCTTCGACCAGCGGGGTGAGAACGTAGCCGGGGCACACCGCGTTGACGGTCACGCCGTGTTCTGCCGCTTCCAGCGCCACGGTCTTGGTCAGTCCGATGATGCCGTGCTTGGCCGTCACATAGGCCGATTTGAAGGGCGAGGCGACCAGACCGTGGGCCGAGGCGATGTTGATGATCCGCCCGTAGCCGCGTTCCTTCATCCCCGGCAAGGCCGCGCGGATGGTGTGAAAGGCCGAGGACATGTTGATCGCGATGATCGCGTCCCACTTTTCGATGGGGAACTCTTCGACCGGGCCGACGAACTGGATGCCCGCGTTGTTGACGAGGATGTCGACCGCACCGAACCGTGCCTCGGTCTGCTGAACGAGGTGTTCGATTTCGCCCGGTTTGGTCATGTCCGCGCCGTGATAGCCAACCTCGCCGCTGCTTGCCGCGTCAAGCTTGGCCCGGGTCGCCTCGATCTCGTCCGCGTCGCCAAAGCCGTTGAGCATGATGTTGTAGCCTTCGGCTGCAAACGCCTCGGCGATTCCAAGGCCGATGCCGCTGGTGGATCCGGTGATGATGGCGGTGCGTGTCATGGGGTGCCCTCTTGTCTTCATGCTGCAGTGCGGAATTTCACCTCTCTACCTAGACCTGAAAAGGGGCGGGAACAACTCACGTTTCAAAGGGCATGGCCGCGCTCACGGCGTGATGTCGCGCAACGGGCCCTGATCGAGCCGGTGGATATGGTCCGCCATGGCCTGCGGGAAATAGGTCCGCACCAGCGGATCATGCCCCGGCACAATCAGTTTTGGCGCGCTGGCAAGGCGGTGCAGCGTGTCGAACCCATCAAGCATGTCCTGCAGATCCACCACGATGGGAAAGGGTTTGCCGGACATGAAATTCTCATAAAAATGCGAGGCGTCCGAGGCCAGCACCATCCAGCCCACATCCGTGCGCACCCGCACCGCCTGAAGCCCGCGAGAATGTCCGCCGATGCAGTGCAACGTGATGCCGTCGGCCAGTTCCGCCTCGCCGTCGTGAAAGATCACCTGCCCCGAATAAAGCCGCTTGACCGCCTCGCAGACATGCCCTGCCGTAAACGGCATGCGCAGCGTGTCGTGGCACATGCAGGGGCCGGTGGCATAGGCCATTTCGGCGGCCTGCATATGCAATTTGGCGTTCGGGAACAGGTGTAGCCCGCCCGCATGGTCGTAATGCAGGTGGGTGACGATGACTTCGGTGATGTCCTCAGGAGCGAGATCAAAGGGTTTGAGCGCCTCGACCGGATCAAGCCGGATCGGGCGCCCACGCGCCTGCGCCTCTGCGTCGTCATAGCCGGTGTCGACCAGAATGTTGCGCCCCTGCCCCCGGATCAGCCACATGTAATAGTCGATGTCATGGGGGGCGTCGTGGTTGTCGTCAAAGATGAAACTGTCCGCCCGGGTGCGCCCGTCGCGGTCACCGTATTTGATGGCGTAGATTTCCCAGCCGCTCATCTGTCGACACGCTCAAAGGTGCGCAGGGTCTTGTTGGCAACCAGATCGCCAACCTTGGGACCCGTGGCGAGATAGTGCGGCATGGTCTGGTGCGCCTCGAAGGCGGCGAGATCGTCGTAGAGTTCATAGAGAAACACCGTGTTCGGCACCTCGGGGTCCGTGCACACATCAAACTGCTGGCAGCCCGGTTCATCGCGCAGCGAACTGCGCGCGTTGTTGAGGATGTGGGTCATGAATTCGTCCATCTTTCCTTCCTTGATGTCGAAGGTGACGGTGACGGCATATGGCATGGGCTGCCCTTTCTTTTTCTGGCCTGATGCGGATTTTCCGAACAGGGAATTTACAAACGCATGCGCTAACGTATACACAGATGCATACCGATAGCGAGTCGCTTTGACTCATCTTAGGGTCAAAGGAGTTGCCGCGCCCATGAAAACCAGTTTCGATATCGCAGTCTTTCAGGGGGACGGCATTGGCCCCGAGATCATGGCGCCGACCACCGCACTGTTAAGCGAACTGGCCACGCAAGGGGGCTATGGGCTGACCTTTACCGACGCCCCTGCGGGGGCAGCGCATTACCGGGAAACGGGCGAAAGCTTCCCCCCTGCCTCGATGGCGGCGGCGCGGGCTGCGGATGCCATTCTGCTCTCGGCCATGGGCCTGCCGGATGTGCGTTACCCGGACGGGACCGAGATTTCGCCTCAGATCGATCTGCGCAAGGCGCTGACCTTGTTTGCAGGCGTGCGCCCCGTCACCATCCGCCCCGGCCAGCCCACGCCGCTGGCGCTGAAAGGCGGGCAATCGGTCGATTTCGTGTTGATCCGCGAAAGCACAGAGGGGCTGTTTTACACGCAAGGGCGCGGTGAGGTGCAGGCCGACGAGGCGCGCGAGACCTTGCGCATCACCCGCGCCATTTCCGAGCCGCTGTTCCGCTTTGCCTTTGATCTGGCCAAGTCGCGCAAGGCCTCGGGGCAAGGGCCGGGCAAGGTCACCTGCGTTGACAAGGCCAACGTGTTCCGCGCATTCGCGTTCTTTCGCGAGATGTTCGATGCCGAGGCCGCCCATCACCCCGAGATCGCGGCGGACCACGCCTATGTGGATGCCACCGCCCTGTGGATGGTGGAAAAGCCGTGGGCATTTGACGTGATGGTCACCGAGAACATGTTTGGCGACATTCTGTCCGATCTGGGTGCGGGGCTGATGGGAGGCCTTGGCCTTGCGCCGTCGGCCGATATTGGAGCGGATCACGCGGTGTTCCAGCCCTGTCACGGGTCGGCCCCGGATATTGCGGGCCAAGGCGTGGCGAACCCGATGGCGATGATCCTGTCGGCGGCGATGATGCTGGATTGGCTGGGTGGGCGGCACGGGGTGCCTGCGATGCAGGCGGATGCGGCGCGTCTGCGCGCGGCGGTCGATGGTGTGGTGGCCGAGGGCCGCGTGCTGACCCGCGATCTGGGCGGCAGTGCGGGCACGGCAGAGGTCGCCGCGGCTGTGCGGGAGGCGCTGGCATGAGCATTCGGGTGGCCTGCGTCGGCGCGGGTTATTTCAGCCAGTTCCACTATGGCGCATGGGCGCGGATCGACGGTGTCGAACTGGTCGGGGCCTGCGACACGGACCTGATGCGCGCCAAGGCCACCGGCGTTGCCCCCTTTGGCACGCTCGATGCGATGCTGGACGAGACCAAGCCTGACCTGCTGGACATCATCCTGCCCCCGCCCGCCCATGCTGCCACCGTTCGCGCGGCCCTTGCCGCGGGCATCAAGTGGATCATCTGCCAAAAGCCGTTTTGCACCGATCTGGACGAGGCCCGCGTGATCGTGAAAGAGGCGGACGCGGCGGGTGCCACGCTGATCGTGCACGAGAATTTCCGCTTTCAGCCATGGTATCGCGCCATCAAGGCAGAGCTGGAGGCCGGCACCATCGGCGAGGTGCAGAACGCCACATTCCGGCTGCGCCCGGGCGACGGTCAGGGGCCCCGCGCCTATCTGGACCGGCAGCCCTATTTCCAGACCATGCCCCGCTTTCTCATCCACGAGACGGCGGTGCATTGGGTCGATACGTTTCGCTATCTCTTTGGCCGCGTGACCCATGTCTATGCCGACCTGCGCCGCCTCAACCCTGCCATAGCGGGCGAGGATGCGGGGCATGTGATCTTTGATCATGCCTTGGGTGTGCGGGCGCTGTTTGACGGCAACCGGCATCTGGATCATGTGGCTGACAACCTGCGCCGCACCATGGGTGAGGCGTGGATCGAAGGCACGAAGGGCACGATGACGCTGTTCGGGGACGGGTCGGTCACGCGCCGGGCCTTTGGTGCGGACACGGAAACCACCGTGCGCGGCCCGGACGGTTGGGACGGGTTTGGCGGGGATTGTGTACACGCGCTGCAATCGCATGTGATTGCGGCCATGCAAGGGACCGGCACGCTGGAAAACGAGGCGGCGGATTATTTGACGGTGCTTGCGATCCGTGATGCGATCTATGCTTCGGCAGAAGCCGGGCAAAAGCTGGCCATTGAGGGAGGCAGGTAATGGGAGCTGTTTCAAATGTGGACCGAGCGCT
The DNA here is from genome assembly GCF_947503045.1 of uncultured Tateyamaria sp. Classification (GTDB taxonomy): domain Bacteria; phylum Pseudomonadota; class Alphaproteobacteria; order Rhodobacterales; family Rhodobacteraceae; genus Tateyamaria. Next base: position 807,177 of record NZ_CANNCF010000001.1, on the reverse strand, counting down.
GTCGGCGCTGCGCCAGATGATCTTTTCCGGGGTGCTGACGCCGGGATCGGATCACCTTGAAACCGAACTGGCCGAGCAATTGGGCATGTCGCGCACCCCGGTGCGCGAAGCCGCACTGATGCTGCAGGCTCAGGGTCTGGTCGAGGTGCGCCCGCGCCGTGGCATCCGGGTGCTGCCGGTGTCCGCGCAGGACATGCGCGACATCTATGACATCCTGACCGAGCTTGAGAGCCTTGCCGCTGCCCGCGCGGCCGAGGCCGCCTATTCCAAGGCCGACCTGGCTACGCTGGCGGCTGCGATTCGCGATATGGACGCGGCCCTGTCCGAGGACGATCTGCGCGCATGGGCCGATGCCGATGACAGGTTTCACCGCGAACTCGTGCGACTGGGGGGCAATGCGCGTCTGGCCATGATCGTGTCGGTGATGCGTGATCAGGTGCGCCGGGCGCGGGCCACGACCCTGTTCATCCGCCCCAAACCGTCAAAGTCGAACGCCGATCACCGCACCGTCTATCAGGCGATTGCCGAGCGTGATCCCAAACGCGCCCATGACACCCACCATGCCCACCGCCGTGCGGCGCGGGTCATGCTGGTGGAATTGCTGGAAAAGCATCAGTTTCACGGATTGTGACGCGCGGCGCGCAGGCTACGAGTGGTTCAGCGCCCGTGCAGGATGCGCAGATCCTCGGCCCCTTTGCGCAGGGCGGGCAGATAGGACATCAGCTCGGACAGGCGGCGGCGCTGCATTGGCGCATGGGCTGACAGCGTGGCCAGCAGCTTGCCCTGATTGTCCACAACCGGCACGGCCAATGCGGTCATGCCTTCCATGAACTCCTCGTCATCGGTGCTGTAGCCACGCTGGCGGGTCAGTTCCAATTCCGTTTTGATCTTGTCGATATCGGTCATGGTGCGGGCCGTGCGCTTTTCCAGCGGACGGGCCCCCAGGAGCGAGCGCAGGATATGCGGGCGCAGGGTGGAGAGGTACATCTTGCCACTGGCGGTGCAGTGAAACGGGACCTGCGTGCCGATGGGCAGCTGGATGCGCAGCGGCCATTCGGTTTCGACCCGGTCGAGATAGGTCATCCCCTCGCGGTCGGGCGTTGCGAGGTTGCAGGTCTCGCCGATCTGGTCGGCCACCCCGCGCAGGATCGCAAGCCGCGCGGTGCGCATATGTTCCGAGGACATGGTGCTGACGGCCAGTGAGCGCAGTCGCGGGCCCGGCCCGTAGCTGCGCCCATCCAGATCACGTTGAAGGAACCCTTCGGCCTCGGCTGTTTGCAACAGGCGGTGCACGGTGGGCTTGGGCAGGCCGAGGGCCTCGATCAGGTCCACAGGCCTGACTGCGACGCCCCGCCGTGCCACTTCCTCCAGCACCACCAGAAGCCGGAGATTGGTGGGTATCTGAGGCGCTTTGGCACGGCGGTGATCGTCAGGCATGATGCTTTAACTTGGTACTAGTGATAGGGCCAGTTCAGGCACCAGGGCTACGACAACCCAAACGAGGATCAGCGAGCCGAGATACATGGTCGAATAGCGCAGCAGGCGGAAATAGGGAACGCCTGTCACACCGGACGCCACGTAAAGGTTAAGACCATATGGCGGCGTGATGAAACCAATCGATGCGCCCACAAGGAAAACAACCGCAAAGTGGATCGGATCAACGCCCACGGATGCGGCAATCGGGGCCAGGATTGGCGCCATGATGATGGTCACCGGCAGTGATTCGAGAATCATGCCTGCGACGAACACCATCGCCATCGCGGTGAACAGAACGGGGTAGTAGCCCCCCATCGAGGTCACGAGACCGCCGATGGTTTCCTGCGCCCCCAGAAGGGACAGGATCTGCTGCATCACAACGGACACGGCGATCAGCGGCGCAAGGATGCCGGTGATCTGTGCCGAGCGCACAACGATGGATGGGACTTCAAACAGTTTGAACCCGTCCACAACCAGCATCGAAGAGATTGGCTTTTCGTCGATGGGCGTGCTGGAATCGTTCTTCATCATCTTGTTCAGCGGATAGCTGATCAGGCCGACGATGATCCCGAAGCCCACGGTCACACCCGCCGCTTCGGTCGGCGAGAACTTGCCTGTGTAGATGCCCCAGAGCACCAGACCGATGGCGAAGAAGCCCAGCCAGGCGCCGATGGCCGTCTTGGTCATGCGTGCAAAGCTGAGGTTGGTCAGGATGCCCCACTTGTTGATGGTGCAGACCACAAAGCAGACCAGCATCATGGCCAGAACCATCAGAACGCCGGGAATGATGCCCGCAAGGAACAGCTGCCCCACTTCGAGGTTCATCAGGAAGCCGTAGACGATGAAGATGATTGACGGCGGGATGATGATCCCGACCGTCCCGCCCGCCGCCGCTGTGGCCGCGGAAAAGCGTTCGTCATAGCCGCCCTTGACCATCTCGGGGTGCAACATCGAACCGATGGTGGCCGTGGTGGCCGAGTTCGAGCCGGAGATCGCGGCAAACAGGCCGCACGCCCCGATAGAGGCCATGGCCAGACCGCCCCGCAACCAGCCAAGGCAGGCATAGGCGTAGTCCGATAGTCGTTTGGCGATCCCTGATTTGTTGATCAGGTCCCCCGTGAGGATGAACAGCGGCATCGCCAGCAGTGCAAACCCGTCCTTGAAGACGTTCAGCATCTCGGCGCCGGTGTTGTCGAGCGTCAGGTCCAGCACAAAGCTGCACCCCACCACCCAGTAGAAGATGATCAGAAGAACCGGCGTGCCCATCATGAACAGAAAGGTCACGGCCAGCGAGATAATTGTAATCCACGTTCCGTCAGACATCAGACATCCCCCCCGATCACGGCTTGCTTGATCAGCGGCTCTCCGCTGCGGTAATTGGCGATATCTTCGAGGGCGTTGCCCACAACCCGGCCTGCCAGCATGATGAAGCACACAGGCATGGTCACAAGGAACCACCAGCGCATCACGTTGTCCGTGCCGAGCACGATGGCAAAGTTGTCATAGGTGTTCACGGTCACCCGCGAGGTGGTTGTCACCACGATGATGGCAAAGATCATCCACAGCACATTGTCGAGCATCAGAAAGAAGAACTGCCCCTTGGGGGCCATGTTCGAGCGGAATTCGGAAAAGCTCAGGTGGGTGCGCAGCTTGACGTTAAAGGAGGCACCGTACCAGGCCATGATCATAAACAGGAGCGGCGGGATGGTGGTCGACCACGGCACCTGATTGGAAAAGACGAATCGCTGGATCACCCCGACAAAGATGATCGTGGCCATGATGATATAGGCCCACACGATGATGGTGCGTTCCAGATTGCGATCAATCCAGGGCACTGCTTTGTAGAGGAAATGAACGAGAATCGCACCGATTATGGTGATTGGTCCAAACACGTACCACGCGCCCGGCGATCTATATGCTTGTACGACCTTGAAATTGATGTCTCCAGCCAACGTCGATGTGACGATGGTAGACATATCCGCCCAGATAGACATCCGGCGCCCCTCCCATTGTTTCCTGACTTGTCGTTATGGCGTTTTGACACGCTCTTGGACAAAGTAAGCCGACCCCAGTAAACAGGGTCGGCTCATTTGGATCAACGTATTATTACGCTTTCCACCAGCGGCGTGGTTCAACGTTCTCAGGCAGCGTGTCGCCTGGGATCGTGCGGACCTCGTCGTAGATTTCCTGGTAGGTGTCTGCGCCACCCTGCCAGCCGTTAATGCGCTCGCGCCATTCTTCCCACAGCTGTGGTTGGAACTCTGGCGAACACATTTCCTCGGCCTTCTTGATTTCGGCGTCGGACAGGAACGCGTTGCGCACGTTGTTTTGCGCAAAGATGGTGCCGGGCAGTTGTGGGTCGGACTGACCAACGGTCTTAATCAGGGCAACTTCGTTGGCTGCCTGAACGTGGACCTGTGCCCAGTAGGACGATTCCAGAACCGCATCCTGCAACTCGCCGCCGAGGCTGTCGAACACGCCAGCGTTCATGGCTGTGTGCTCTGTGCCGCAGAAGAAGTTCAGGTTGACCGACTGGCTGACCACGGGGGACATGTTGGCATATGCCACGGCCGAGGCCCATGTTTCCGCACCATCAATCAGGCCCTGCTTCAGACCGTCAAGGGTTTCTTCCCATGCCACCGGAACCGGGTTCAGGTTCAGAGCGGTCATCGCGATCCGGCCAAGCTGTGTGCCCGTGACGCGGTTTTTCGTGCCGAACAGTTGCTCGACGCTTGTGACCGTTGGCTTGTCTTCCCATGACAGACCCAGTTGGATGCCGCGCAGTTCAGCGTGGCTGAACAGGAATTTCAGGCCGTGACGACGCTCATAGGGCTCGCGCAGCAGCGCTTCGCTCTTGGGCGAGTACAGGAAGTGGAACTGGTCAGCCCGGTTACGGAACATGTAGGCATAGTCGAGCACGTTCAGGTAAGGCGCGCCACCGGCGGAGTTCTGTGTCGAAGCCGCATAGATATCAACGATACCCTGCTGGCATTTCTCAACGCAGGACACCTGACCGCAGATCTGGTTGTCACCGATGAATTCCACGCGGATTTCGCCGTCTGTGCGGCTTTCCAGGTCGCGGGCAAATTCCAGAGCGCCAGCACGCTCGATCAGCAGGTTGCGTGCGTTGAAGCCCGCAGCGCCGAACTTCAGCGTGAACTTGGCTTCTTTGGCGAACCGCTTTTCATAAGTCGACTCAGCCGCCGATGCGAGATTGGCAAGGCTCATCGCCCCCCCGAATCCGCCAGCCGCCAAAAGCGTCGAGCTCATGCCGTAACGGCCAGCCACTTTGAACAAATCGCGGCGGGAAATGCCGTTGATCTTGTCACTAATTCCCATGCTATCCTCCCTGATGCATATTATTGAGACGTTTTATCTCATAAAAGGCTAGCCTAAGCGAAGCATTCTGCATAGTCTTTTTTTGGGAACTTTGTGAGGGAGGACAAAATTGTGGAAGCCGACTATGTAATTGTCGGGGCTGGATCGGCCGGCTGCGTGCTTGCCAACCGCCTCAGCGCGGACCCATCTGTCAAAGTCATCCTGCTGGAAGCTGGTGGGCGCGACCTTAACCCATGGATCCATATTCCGGTAGGATATTTCAAGACGATCCACAATCCGAAGGTCGACTGGTGCTACAAGACCGAGCCCGACCCGGGTCTGAACGGGCGCTCGATCGAGTGGCCGCGGGGCAAGGTGCTGGGTGGATCGTCCTCTTTGAACGGGTTGCTTTACGTCCGCGGACAGCCTCAGGATTACGACCGCTGGGCGCAGATGGGCAACCGGGGCTGGGCCTGGGACGATGTGCTACCCCTTTTCAAACGCTCGGAAAAAAACGAACGCGGGGCGGATGAGTTCCACGGCGACGAGGGCAACCTGTCGGTGTCGAACATGCGCATCCAGCGTCCCATCACCGATGCCTGGGTCGCAGCCGCGCAGGCGGCGGGGTACAAGTTCAATCCCGACTACAATGGTGCGGACCAGGAAGGCGTCGGCTTTTTTCAGCTTACGGCGCGCAATGGGCGGCGTTGTTCGTCGGCGGTGGCCTTCCTCAATCCGGTCAAAAGCCGGACCAACCTGCAGATCGTGACCCATGCCCAGGTCGACAAGGTGAACATCACCGACAAGCGCGCCACGGGCGTCACGTATCGCGACAAGGGCGGGGTCGAGCAGACCGTCACGGCCCGACGCGAGGTGATTCTCTCCGGTGGTGCGATCAATTCGCCCCAGATTCTGATGCTTTCGGGCATTGGTGAGGCCGCGCAATTGTCCGAACACGGCATCGATGTGGTCGCGGACCTGCCCGGCGTCGGCAAGAACATGCAGGACCACCTGCAGGCCCGCCTTGTTTACAAGTGCAACGAACCGACCCTGAACGACGAGGTGTCGACCCTGTTTGGGCAGGCCAAGATCGGGCTGAAATACGTGATGTTCCGTGCCGGGCCCATGACCATGGCCGCGAGTCTTGCGACCGGATTCATGAAAACCCGCGAGGATATGGAAACGCCGGACATCCAGTTCCACGTCCAGCCCCTGTCGGCGGAAAACCCCGGCAAGGGCGCGGACAAGTTTTCCGCCTTCACCATGTCCGTGTGCCAGCTGCGCCCGGAATCAAAGGGAGAGATTCGTCTGGCCAGTAAGGATGCCCGCACATATCCCAAGATCATCCCCAACTATCTCAGCACCGAAACCGACTGCCGCACGGTGGTCGAAGGCGTCAAGATCGCCCGCAAGATCGCCCGCCATGCGCCGCTGACCTCAAAAATCTCCGAGGAATATCGCCCGCATGCGGATCTGCCGATGGACGATTATGACGCCACGCTGGACTGGGCGCGCAACAACACGGCGTCGATCTATCACCCCACCGGCACCTGCAAGATGGGGTCGGACAAGATGGCGGTGGTGGATGAACGCCTGCGCGTGCGCGGTATCGAGGGGCTGCGGGTGGCGGATTGTTCGATCATGCCCGAAATCGTCAGCGGCAACACCAATGCGCCTGCGATCATGATCGGGGAAAAGGCATCAGACCTCATCATGGCAGACCACTAGTCGGATTTGCATATTTTTTGGAACAATGAAGCCTGAGACGCGCGCGCGCTTCATTGTTCTTCAAATATGCGATGGCGCGTGCCTATCCGTCCCATTCCACGTCAAAGGTTTTGACAAGCGCTGCAACCTGCGCCTCATCCAGCCCGCGCGGTGACATCCCGCGGGTCATCAGGGCCAGACGCGCGGTGTCTTCCAGTTCTTCGATCGCGTTGCAGGCTGCCTCGACATCGCGGCCCGCCACCACGGGGCCGTGATTGGCCAGCATCACCGCCGAGCGCTTGCCTGCCAGCCCGCGCACCGCCGCACCCATCGCCGGATCACCGGGGAGAAAGAACGGCAGCAAGGTGACCTTGCCCAGCTTCATGATCCCGTACGGGGTGAGCGGCGGCAAAAAGTTGTTAGCATCCGCGCCGGGCAGAATCGACAGCGCAACCGAGTGGCAGGAATGCAGATGCACCACCGCCCCCGCCGTTCTCCGCGTGTCGTAAAAGGCCGTGTGCAGCGGCATTTCCTTCGTCGGGGCGTCGCCGTCGATATGGTGCCCAGCAGTATCAAAGCGGCTGAGCCGTCCGGGATCGAGCCGCCCGAAACTGGTCCCCGTGGGCGAGACCAGCAGCCCGCCATCGCTGGTGCGGGCCGAGATGTTGCCGGTGCTGCCATGGGTCAGCCCCCGATCAAACAGGGATTTTGCCAGCAGGCAGATCTGTTCGCGCAGGGCGCTTTCGTTGCTCATGTGCCCGCCAGTACCCTGTTTGCCTTTTCAAAGAAGTCCTCGGCCCCGAAATTCCCCGATTTGAGCGCCACAACCAGATCGGGCCCGGCCCGCAGCGCGGGCACGCCGGGGTCAATCTCGGGTCCGATGTCGAGAGTGGACAGATCCAGCCCCTCGACAATTGCGCCTGAGGTTTCGCCGCCTGCCGTGATAATCCGTGTCGCGCCCCTGGCCCGCAGCGCGCGTGCGGTGGCGGCAAAGAAGCCTTCGAGGGCTTCGGCGGACCGTGCGCGCCCGTATGTCTCCTGCACCCGGGCCACTTCGGCTGGATCGGCAGAGCTGTAGGCGAGCGGGATGCCGTCCTGCTCCATCAACCAGGTGGCCAGCGTGTCGACCTGCAGGCGTCCTTCGATCACGTCACCGGCAACGATCTCGCGCGCGGGGTGGAGCGCGGCGTGATAGGCGACCTGCGCGCGCGTCGCGGTTGAGCATGAGCCGGACAGCGCAACCGCACGTCCCCCCTGCCCGGTCCACGGCACTGTCCCCGCAGTGCAGCCGAAATTTTCCGGCAGTCCAAGTGCGACGCCCGACCCGCCTGTGATCAACGGCAAGTCGCGCGCCGCCTGCCCGATGGCGCGCAAATCCGCATCGCGGATCGCATCGACCACGATCAACCGGTGGCCCGCGTCGTGCTGGGTCGCCAGCGCCGTCGCAATCGCCTCTGCCCCTTCAAAGACGGCACCCGCCCCCACATGGCCCACGCTGTGCCGGGTCTGCGGTGCCAGCCAGCGCCGCAGGTCCGGGTCGGTCATCGGGGTCAGCGGGTGGTTTTGCATGCCGCTTTCGCTCAGCAGCGTGTCGTTGACAAAAAGATGCCCCTGAAACACAGACCGCCCCGTGCCAGGAAAGGCCGGGCAGACGATGACCTGATGGGCGTCAAGTGCGTCGGCCAGTGCGTCCGCGACGGGGCCGATATTGCCCTCGGGCGTGGAATCAAAGGTCGAGCAGTATTTGAAGAAGAACTGCGTGCAACCCTGCGCCTTGAGCCAGTCAAGGGCCTGCAATGACAGCTCCACCGCTTCGTCCACGGGGATCGAGCGGGATTTGAGCGCGACGACACCGGCCTCGACCGAAGGGTCCGCTGGCCCGTCCGGCACGCCGGTATATTGTGTGGCGCGCATGCCGCCCTTGGCCAGCGTGTTGGCCAGATCGCTTGATCCGGTAAAGTCGTCGCCGATGCATCCCAGCTTCATTTTCTGTCATTCCTGTTCGTATGGCCGCGCACAGGGAAACACTGCTGCCGATGGCTGCGCAAGTGGGCCAGCGGAATTTCGAGATTTCAGAGCAGATCGCGCGGGCGGGCGACGTCAAGCCCGGCGCAGTTCAGCATGTGCCAGGCCAGCACGAGGTTGCTCGACAGAACCGGCACGCCGAGTTCGTCCTGCAGCCCTGCAATCACCCCGAGCGTGCGCAGGTTGGTGCAGGACAGGAACAGCGCCTCGACCTCTGTATCTTTCATCATGTCGATGCTCGCGCGCGTTATCGAATCCTCGTCGATATGGGCCACGGCGGCCTCGTTGCCTTCGTCAAAGCTGGCGAATGTCGGGGTGGTGATGCCAGCCGCCGCCAGCACCTCGCGCAGGCGGTTGGAAACGGAGGCGACGTAGGGCGACAGGATGGCGATGCGGCTGACCTTCAGCGCATGGCAGGCCGCAATGAGCGCCGTGACCGGTTCGCTGACGGCACCTGTTTCGGTCCCCGCCTGCACCTGCTGCGCAATCACTGGTGCCCCGATCTGTGCGGTGCCCGAGGTGCAGCCGTACCCCACCACGTCAAAGCGATGCCCGACGGGAAACAGCGACGCGGCACCGCTGAGCGCACTCTCCATCTCGGCCAGACTGTCCAGCGTCACATCCAGCCCCGAAGGCACGCGTGAGACCAGCAGGCTGACGTCGCGTGGCATGAGGCGGCGAAAGTCATCCTCGATCGTGCGATCCGCTTGCAGGGCGATCAGGCCCAGCTTGGCCCGCGTGTCATCGGCAGTGGTGTAGGATCGGGCCATGCTCAGATCTCCGGCAGGCTGCGCGGCGCGGGGGTCGACAGGTACCGCGCGCCGGTTGGGGTGATGACGATGTTTTCTTCATGCACCAGTGTCCGCCCTGCGCCAAGCTCAAGCCCCGGTTCCAGTGTCAGCACCATGCTCGGTTCCAGCACCGTGTGATCGTCCGGGATGAGCGAGGGCCATTCGGTGAGTTGCATGCCCAGCCCGTGCCCATAGCGTCCGGCATCCGAACCGCCCGCGCCGCCGGTCAGGACCTTGTCCATCGCGTGAAACAGATCCGCCGCCGTCGCGCCGGGCCGGGCGGCGGCAAAGGCCGCGTCAGAGGCTTCGATCAGGCGCGCATAGGCGCTTGCGGTTTCGGGTGCTGCAGGGCCGAGCGACCAGTTGCGGTCAAAATCACTGAAATATCCGTCACGCACCACGCCGGTGTCCAGCATCAGCACATCGCCCGTGGCCAGCGGTGTATCCGTTGCAGGCGCGATGATGTCGCCATAGCCCCCCGGCCCCGCGCCCCCGGCGAGGTAGGACACCCAGTCGGCCCCTTCCTCAAGGCACAGGCCCTGAAAGGCGCGAAAGACGTTGCTGAGTGGTGCGCCGACGCGCGCGATGTCGGGCACGCGGGCAAAGGCGGCATCGGCGATGGCGCAGGCGGCGGCGATCTTTTCCACCTCGGCCTCGGATTTGATCAGCCGAAGGCGGCGCATGGTGCCGTCGTCATCGCCAAAGCTGCGGTCCGGCAGCGCCGCTTGCAGGGCGGCCCAACTGTCGAGCGGCAGGCGCAGGTGGGTTTCGGGCCCCGAGGGCACGCCGATCCGACCGCCTTTGGGCACAGCTTCGCCCAAGGCATCGGCCAGCAGTGATATGCCGTCGTCATTGTAGTCGGGGCTGCGCCATGTGCGGATATCTGTCAGCCAGGTCTGACCCATCAACGGAGCACCAATCGACGGGATCACGGCGATGGGTTGGCCCGTGGCAGGTACGATCACAAACCAAGGCCGCGTCGGACTTTCCCAGAACCGGGTGAGGTAGCCGGTGACATAGCGCACTTCGGGCTCGGTGGTGAGCAGCAGGGCGTCCAGGTTTGCTACGTCCATCAGGGCTTGGGCGCGCGCGACGCGGGCCTCAAATTCGGCAGCGGGAAACAGGCTCACCCCTCGCCCCGTTCGGAGAGGATCAGCAAGACGCGCGCCTCTGCGCTGAGGCCAAAAGCGCCCTCTGCAGCGGCCAGCCCTGCCAGACCCGCGGCACCCGAGGGCGTGCTGGCAAAGCCGTGCGCGGCGGCGAGGGTTGCGCCTGCCTCCCCTTCGGCCTCGGAAATGGTCATGAAATCATCAGCATCCCGGGCCAACCCCTTGAGCGCGATCAGCGAGGGCACCTTGCAGTCGAGCCGCCCCATGGCCGAGGCGGGCCCGGTGGTTTCGACCGGCGCACCGGCCTCAACGCTCGCGATCAGGCAGGGCGCGGCCTCGGGTTCAACCACGATGATGCGGGTGCTGCTGCCCCAAGCGACGCGTGCGATGGTCGCCGCCGCCCCGGCAAGACCGCCCACCCCGGCCTGCAGGAACAGGTGAGTCGGGGGCGCGTCGATCTGGTCGAACACTTCGGCCATGAGGGCCAGATAGCCCTCCATCAACTGGTGCGGGCGGGTGGTGTATCCGGCCCATGAACTGTCCGAGAGCAGTGCCGCACCTTCGGCCTCGGCGTGGTTCATCGCGGCGGCCATGCTGGCCTCGTAATCCGCGCCTGCGCGCGGCACTTTGGCCCCAATGTCACGCAGGCGGTCGGCAAAGCTTTCGGGGACGGTGTCGGCCAGAAAGATGACTGCCTGCGCGCCAAAGGCTGCCGCGCCTGCCGCCACCGACAACCCGTGATTGCCTGCACTTGCCGTGACATAGGTGCGCCCGCGCGCCTCGCCCTGTTCAGCATCGCAGGCGATGACATAGGCCGCACCCAGCGCCTTGAAGCTGCCAAGCCCCATACGGCTGCGTTCGTCCTTGATCAGGACCTGCCCAACGCCCAGATCGTCCGCCAGCGCCGGGGCCGCGCTGAGCGGTGTGATACCCGCATGCGGACAGCGCGCCAGCAGCGCGCGGGGGGCGGCAGCATCGACGCTCGGAAATGGCACATCTGCAAGGTCCGGATGGGTGAGGCCTGTGCCTCGAAACGGGTTGGCGATGCAGCGGGCCATCAGAACACGATCTGCGCTTTGATCGCCTGAGACCGGTCGGCGGCCATCTCAAAGGCCGCGCCCGCCTGATCGAGCGGAAAGCTGTGGGTGACCAGCGGTTTCACGTCGATCTGGCCGCCCTGCATCATGGCCACGGCCGTGCGGAATTCCTCGTGAAAGCGGAATGAGCCGCGAAAGCTGATTTCCTTGGCTGTCATTGCCTGCACCGGCAGGGTCATGTCGCCGCCAAGGCCCAGTTGCACCAGCACCGCGCGCGGGCGCAGGGCGGGTATTGCGGCAGCCAATGCGGGCGCGGCACCGCTGCATTCGAAATGGACGTCGAAATGGCCCTTGTCAGCGCGATAATCCGCCAGCGCGTCAGGCGTTTCGGCCATGTTGATCACGCGCGAGGCGCCCACCTTTTGGGCCATCGACAGGGTGAAGGGGGCAAGGTCGGTTGCCACCACCTCGACTGCGCCGGCGGCGCGCGCCACCAGCACGCAGAGCTGCCCGATGGGTCCGCAGCCGGTGACCAGCACCCGTTTGCCCATCAGATCACCGGCCTGCTTGGCCGCATGCAGGCAGACGGACAGGGGTTCGGCCACCGCCGCCTCGGCCGCACTCAGCCCATCGGCGGGCACGCATTGGGCGGCATCGGCCACGATATACTGGCGAAATGCACCCTGAATGTGGGGGAACGGCATGGCGGAGCCGTAAAAGCGCATGTTCAGGCAGTGCTGCGGCGTGCCTTCGTGGCAATAGGCGCAGGCCAGGCAGGGACGCGAGGGCGAGATTGCCACCAGTTGCGCAGGGTTCAGCCCTTCGACACCTGCGCCGATGGCCTCGACATGGCCCGCGACCTCGTGGCCCAGAATCATCGGCTCGCGCAGGCGCACGGTGCCAAAACCGCCATGCTGGTAATAGTGCAGGTCAGATCCGCAAATGCCCCCGGCGGCCATTTTGACCAGCACCTGGCCGGGTCCGACCTCGGGCATATCGCGTTCTTCGACGCGCAAATCCTGCGCTGCGTGGACAACTATCGCTTTCATATTCTGGATCCCCCCGAAACGGTGCGCGCGCAACATGCGCAGGAACAGGGCGAGGCACAAGCACCTGTTGACCCCATCTGTTGCTCAACTTACGTTACCGATAACGTTAGATAAAAAAAAGGCCTTCAATATAATGAGCACTACACTTTTCTCGCTCGCGGGGACTCGCGCGCTGATCACGGGTTCGTCGCAGGGAATCGGTCTTGCGCTGGCGGCAGGCATGGGGGCCGCGGGGGCAGAGATTGTTCTGAACGGACGGGACACGACCAAGCTGGACGCAGCAGCAAAGGCCCTGAGCGATCAGGGAATCACCACGCAAACGCTGGCCTTTGATGCAACGGACCACGACGGTGTGCGCGCCGCCGTGGACGGGTTTGAAGAGAGCACCGGCCCCATCGACATCCTGATCAACAATGCAGGCATGCAGCACCGCACCCCGCTGGAGGATTTCCCCGCAGACGCGTTTGAGCGCCTGTTGCAGACCAACGTGGCCTCGGTATTCCATGTCGGGCAGGCTTGTGCGCGGCACATGATCAAGCGCGGCGCGGGCAAGATCATCAACATCGCAAGCGTGCAGACCGCCCTCGCCCGGCCCGGAATCGCTCCCTACACCGCCACCAAGGGCGCGGTTGCGAACCTGACCAAAGGCATGGCGACCGACTGGGCGCGGCTGGGGCTGAACTGCAACGCCATTGCGCCGGGCTATTTCGACACGCCTCTGAACGCGGCCCTTGTGGCGGACCCGGAATTCTCGGCCTGGCTGGAAAAGCGCACCCCGGCAGGGCGCTGGGGTCAGGTAGATGAATTGGTCGGGGCGGCAGTGTTCCTGTCCTCGGCGGCGTCGAGTTTTGTGAATGGCCACACGCTCTATGTGGACGGCGGGATCACCGCCTCTTTGTAAGCCCTGAAGCGAACGCGCGCGGCGCGGGTGTCGGAAATGACGCCCTCGCCGCGCGCAATTTTTGTTGGCCTGTCCGCCAAAGCCTGTAACAGTCCCAATCCATGCAGCACCCCAAGAAACGCTTTGCCAAAATGGACCGGCTGGAACGGGTTCTGGTCGACGATATCAAATCCATGGCGCGGTTGCTTGACGCGCCTGCACGGGCGCGCAATCCGAGCAAGCTGAGCCGGTCGTGGCGCGCCGTGGTCGTGTCCCACAGTGCGTTGCGTACGCTGGTCAAGGACATCCTGCGCGACACCTCCGATCCGCGCGTGGTCTCGCCCGGCGGGCGGCGCGCGATCCGGGATCTCAATTCCGCCGCCAAGGACATGAAGAACCAGCTGCGCGAATGGGCGGGCATCAACCGCCTGATCGAGGAACAGATGCACCCCGAGGCGCGCCCGCTGTTCGCCGACCCGATCGTTACCGGCGCGGCACCGGACGTGATGGATCACATCAGCGCGCTGTTCATCGACGCCCTGCACAAGGTCGCCAACCCGCAGGAATTCACCCAAAGCCCCGAGGCCGAGGATGCCGGGCTGCACCGCGACATTCCCCTGCCGATGGCCCAGTTTTCCGCGATGCTTTGGGCCGCGTACCGGCTGTGTCTGGCGCAGCGCAAACCGCATGCCCTGCGGTTTCTGGACGTGGGCAGCGGTGGTGGGACCAAGGTGCTGGCCGCCCAGACCTGTTTCGAAACCTGCCACGGACTGGAATACGAGGAAGGCACCGTCGCCTTTGGCACAAAGCTGCTTGAGACGCTGGGCGCTCAGGCCTGCAGTCTGATCCAGGGCGATGCCTTTTCCTATTCGGATTATGCCAGCTATGACGCGATCTATTTTTACCGCCCGCTCAAATCCACCGAACACATGATCGATCTAGAGGCGCGCATCTTTGCCCAGGTGGACCCCGGCACGATTCTGATGGTGCCAGGTGGATTGCTGACGCCCGAACACGAAGAGGCGGGCGTGCAGCATGTGAGCGGGCATGTTTACGTGACGGGCATGGATGAAACCGAGGCGCAGGCCCTGCACGCCGCCGCCCGCGACATCGGCACCGCCATTCCCGACTATAGCCGGCAGCCCCTGTCCGAACCGAGCCTGTGGGACCCGCTTTTGGAAGTCAGCCGCCGCAACGGTCATAGCGTGTAGGCGGCCCGCCGCGCGACCCTTGCGAGCCCCACCCGCCCCCTCTAAGGTTTGGCCAACGAAAAAACCACCCGCAAAGGGGCCACCCCGTGACATTCACTCCTGCCATCACCGGAACCGGCGTCTTCACGCCAGAGCTGTCGATTTCGAACGCCGAACTGGTTGTGGCCTTCAACGCCTATGCCGACCGGTTCAACGCCGAAAACGCCGACGCCATCGCCGCCGGAGAGGTGGAGGCCAAGGCGCATTCGTCCGAGGAGTTCATCCTCAAGGCCTCGGGCATCGAGCGGCGCTATGTGATGGACAAGGACGGCATTCTGGACCCGGCCGTCATGCACCCGCTGCTGCGACAGCGCAGCGACGATGAACCGTCGATCATGGCCGAAATGGCCGTGGATGCGGCTGAAAAGGCGCTGGCGGCGGCGGGTAAAACCGCCGCCGACGTGGGCGCGGTGATCTGCGCGGCCTCGAACCTCGAACGGGCCTACCCGGCGGTGGCCATCGAAATACAGGATCTCTTGGGCGTTCAGGGCTTTGCCTTTGACATGAACGTGGCCTGTTCGTCGGCGACCTTCGGCATTCAGGCGGCGGCGGATATGGTCCGCTCAGGCTCGATCCGCTCGGCGCTGGTGGTCAACCCCGAGATTTGCTCGGCCCATCTGGAATGGCGCGACCGGGACTGTCACTTTATTTTTGGCGATGTGGCCACGGCCACGCTGATCGAGCGGGCGGAGGACGCAAAAGGCCCCTATTTCGAAATCAGATCAACACGTTGCGCGACCGATTTTTCCAACAATATCCGCAACAACAACGGCTATCTGCGCCGCTCGCGCCCCGATGGGATGAAGGATCGGCGCGACATGCAGTTCATGCAGAACGGGCGCAAGGTGTTCAAGGAAGTGCTGCCGCTGGTCAGCCAGCATATCGCAGGCCACATGGGTGACGAGGGGATCGAGGCGGATCAGCTCAAGCGGCTCTGGCTGCATCAGGCCAACAAGTCGATGAACGATTTCATCGGCAAGAAGGTGCTGGGCCGCAACCCGGCCCCCGGCGAACAACCCAACATTCTGCAGGACTACGCCAACACCTCCTCCGCCGGGTCGATCATCGCCTTTTCGCAGAATTCTGACGATCTTGGCGTGGGCGATCTGGGCATCATCTGCTCGTTTGGGGCGGGCTATTCCGTGGGGTCGGTGATCGTCGAACGGCGCGGCTGAAGCGGGGCCTCTTCCTCCGGGCTTTCCTCTATCGTGGCATTCAGGGCCCCGGCCACCCGGTGCAAACGGGCCAGCCGCGCGGCATGGGTGTCGCCGTCCTGCGGAAAGGCGCCCAGCATGTCGGAAATCTGCGCATAGGTGGTGTCGAACAACTCGCGACCCCGCTTCCAGTTCATGAAACTCATGCCGCGCAGCACCGAGATGTTCAGCAGCACATCCTCGCCCACATTGATCTGGCGCAGCAATTTGCGCGCGTTGACCACCATGGCGCGCGCCAGCACCGTAAAGGCGGTGGGATGGCGCGCCGCGCCTTGCGCAGAGCGGCGCATCAGGTTGGTCAGTGTCTGCAGCCGGGTCGGATAATCCTCGTAGCGGGCCTCAACTGTCCACGGCTTGCCGGGCACAAAATTCAGCACCACATTGGACCCGGCCTTGAGCGCGCGCATCGCGTCAATCGGCACATTGTCGATCAGCCCGCCGTCGATCAGCACCTCGCCATTGGCGCGCAGATAGGGCGGAAAGATGCCTGGAATCGCGCTGCTGGCCCGGATCGCCTGCCAGAGCGGCCCCTCGCGGATCACGCTCACATCGTTGTGGGTCAGGTTGGTCGAGACGGCGAAAAAGTTCAGTGGCAGGTCCTCGACATCGCCAAGCCCGTAATGCTTGCGGAATGCGGCATCGAGCACGCTGTGATCGAGCAGGGAAAACAGTGGCACGGTCAGGCGCGACATCGCCTTGGAGCGCAGGAATATCTCCTCGCATTGCTCCATGATCTCATCCGGCTCAAGACCCAGCGCCAGCGCCCCGGCCATCGCTGCTCCGACACTGGTTCCACCCACGAAATCAAAGGTATAGCCTTGTTCCTTCAGCGCCTTGATCACCGCCAGATGGGCGGTCCCGTAAGACCCGCCGCCACACATCACAAGGCCAATCGCCTCACCCCGCACAAAGCGGGCGATGCGGGCGAAATCTGCCTCGGAATCGAGCGCCAGATGATGGTGCAACCGCACGGCACGCCCATCCAGCCATGCGCGGGTGTTTGACGTCGTGTCCGCGCTGCTGGGGCGGTGCAGGATCACGTGCAAATGGGCGGGCAACGTCGCCTCAAAGATCGCGCGCTCCAGCTGGGACGGGCCATCCTCGGGGGTGAACTCGCCCTCTTTCGGGGCGACAATCATGATGGTGTCGCTGTTGTTGGCGGTGACCTGTTGCCAGACAGGCTGGGCCTTGGGATCCGTGCAGATCAGCAGCAGGTTGCCATGGGTGGCCTCCTGCATGTCCAGCCACGTGGCCAGCGCGCGCCTATCCTCAAGCAAGGCAGGGTCGCAATCGTCAGCCTCGATCACCTGCCAGCGCGCCTCACCCTCAAAGGCGACGCGGATGCCGGTCACAAAACCCGGGTCGATGACGTCATTTGCGCCACCTGGAAACATTGCACAGACATGACCGGATTCGGGGCGCAGATGCGGCGTGGCAGGCACCGTGCGCGCCAGTCGCTGGGACACGGCGGCGAGAATGCCATTGGCCAAGGCCGGGGTATGGGCGGCCAGCCCGTCATAGGCCGCGCGGCTCAGACACATCACCGCACTGTCGCGCGCGGCCACCACCGTGGCGGTGCGCGTGCCCCCGGCGAAAAAGGCGAGCTCCCCAATCGGTTCGCCCTTGGGGATTTCGGCGATGGCGCGGCCCGCGCGCAACACGGTAAAGCGCCCGCGCAGCACGATGAACAGGGTGTTGGCGGCGTCGCCCTCTTTGATCAGCACATCGCCCCGGGTCAGATCGCGATAGTCCGCTGTCCGGGCCATTCGATCCAGAATATCCGGCTCCAACGCGCCAAATCCATCAATATCGCGCAAAAGGCCGATCAGTTCGGCATTGCTCGTCTCAGCGTTCACGTCTCAAGTCCCCGTAACCTTGGGCAGAGTGCACCGTGATCAACCTGACAGGCAAGGCGCATTGACGTGAGGGGATAGGCGGCGCGGCACACGGGGTCGAAAAACAACGCGGATCGGGTCGGCGGGTGGGCGCCTTTTTGCGCATGAGGCGCAAAAACAGTCCCGCGCGGCGGCGCTATGTGTCCTTTTGGGACACCCGGCGGTGCACGGCTTCGACGCTTTCGACCCGTTCGGAATAGCGATCCACCAGATAATCCGAGCGGCCCCGCACCATCCATGTGAACTTGACCAGCTCTTCCATCACATCCACCACGCGGGCATAAAACGCACCCTCGGGCAGGCGGCCGTTCTTGAACTCAAGCCACGCCTTGGGGATGCTGGACTGATTGGGGATCGTGACCATCCGCATCCAGCGCCCCAGAATGCGCATCTGGTTGACCGCATTGAAACTTTGCGACCCGCCCGAGACCTGCATCACCGCCAGCGTCTTGCCCTGGGTGGGCCGGATGCCACCGTGCATCGACAGGGGCAGCCAGTCGATCTGGCTTTTCATCAGACCCGTCATCGCGCCGTGGCGCTCGGGGCTGGACCAGACCATGCCTTCGGCCCAGATGGCCAGATTGCGCAATTCGGCCACTTTCGGATGGCTCCCGTCATCGGTGTCGACCTGCGGCAGGCCTGTGGGGTCGTAGATCCGCGTCTCGCATCCCAGATGGCGCAGTATGCGCGCGGCCTCTTCGGCGGCGCGGCGCGAATAGCTCTCCCCGCGCAGAGAGCCATAAAGCAAAAGGATACGTGGGGGATGGCCCGGATCATCGGGGCTGCGCAGGGCGTCACTGTCGATGGCAGGCAGGGCCGCGACCACAAGAGCAGGCAGGTCGTCGCTGCCGCCTGCCTTCTCAGCCACTCTCGTCTTCGAGATGCAGCTTCATGTCGATCAGGACCTGCTGCAGCATCGTCGTTTCCTTGAGCAGACGCTTGGCCTCGTTGACCGTGATCACGCCGTCCTCGATGGATTGCTGGTATTCGCTCATCAGCATGGCAAAGCGCTGGCTGAGCGCGATCACATCGCTGTTCACACCGCCGGGGCGTTCGGCATTGGGGCGGCGGTCGTCGTGGGACAGCGAATTGCCCTGTAATTCGGCCAGCGCGCTGGTCACATGAGGATAGCTTGCCGCCCTTTCCAGCGCCGCAACTGCATCAATCGGCATGAAACGGTCCGCATGTTCGGGGTTGTCCGAATAATAGCGCCCCAGCGTTGCCTTGGATTTTCCGGTCAGGCCGCAGGCGGGTTCGATACCCACATCCTTCACCAAAGCCTCGGTGTGCTTTTTCAGATAGCTGCCAAATCCGGCCATACATGAGTCCTCGTCGTGTACCACATTGACCGCTCCAAGCTGACAAGCGGGGAAACGGCCCGGTCTTTTCCCATTAATCAACTCGGAAGGAAATGTCATTTGTAAATGGTCCCAAGGGTTTCGGGACGTAAAGAGTATCCGGTGCCCCCAGCACCGGGACCGGGTGGGGTCCGTCTCGGACTTCTGTTGCTTGGGGGCGACAGGCTGGCGCAAGCTGGCAGCAAGTGAGACGGATCCGTCGGAGGTAACGCGTATCGGGGCAGGCATTCCCCAAATCGACCGGGCGCTTCGGCGTCCAGCTGCCTGTCTCGCGTAACAAGCTGCCGAATTCGGTCCGAGGACATGACAGCGCAATAACAAGACGCTGCATCTGCTCGGACCCGCCCTTTCACTTGCCTCAAGACGCAGGCGCCAGTATGCCCCCGCCCCATGGCCAAGCTCTATTTTCACTACTCCACCATGAACGCGGGCAAGTCGACCGTGTTGCTGCAAGCCGCCCACAATTACCGCGAGCGGGGGATGGAGCCTTACCTGCTGACCGCCCGTCTGGATGATCGTGCAGGCGCGGGCCGTATTGCCTCGCGCATCGGCATCGGG
Source organism: uncultured Tateyamaria sp. (assembly GCF_947503045.1). Taxonomy (GTDB): domain Bacteria; phylum Pseudomonadota; class Alphaproteobacteria; order Rhodobacterales; family Rhodobacteraceae; genus Tateyamaria. The sequence continues at coordinate 787,510 of NZ_CANNCF010000001.1, read as the reverse complement.
GCCGAGGCCGACATGTTCACTCCAGACGACAATCTGTTTGACCGTCTTGCCGCCCGACAGGAGGCAGGCCCGGTGGCGTGCGTGTTCGTGGACGAGGCCCAGTTCCTGACCGAAGATCAGGTCTGGCAACTGGCCCGCGCGGTCGATGATCTGAACCTGCCGGTGATGTGTTACGGGCTGCGCGTCGACTTTCTGGGCAAGCTGTTTCCCGGCTCGGCCACCCTGCTCGCGCTGGCGGACGAAATGCGCGAAGTCCGCACGATTTGTCATTGCGGCAAGAAGGCCACGATGGTGATCCGTCGCGATGCCGAGGGGCGCACGCTGGCCGATGGTGCGCAGGTGCAGATCGGTGGCAATGACACCTATGTGTCGCTGTGTCGGCGCCACTGGCGCGAGGCGATGGGCGAAGGCTGAGGCCCCCTTGATGCCTCTCAAAACACTGTAATTTCCGCTTGAGCGTCGTTCCGAGAGGTGGCGCATTCGCGCCGCCCCGTAGGGGGTGGAACGGCGCGGCCCGACAGTGCCTGCCGGACAGGACTTCGATGCCGCGCGCGGCACTTCGATTGTCCGATTGCTGTGAAAGGGTTCACACCGCGTTCGGCAACGCCTCGCCTGCGCAAAAGGCAGCCACATTGCGCACCGCCATCAGCCCCATATCCACCCGCACCTCAAGTGCCGCCGTGCCCAGATGCGGCAGCAAGGTTACGTTCTCCAATGCGCGCAAGGCGGCAGGCACCTCGGGCTCGCGTTCATAGACGTCCAGCCCCGCACCACCGATCGAACCCGCCTCAAGGGCGGCAATCAGCGCCGCCTCATCCACCACATCCCCGCGCGAGATGTTGATCAGATGCGCGTGACTTGGCATCGCATTCAGCACATCCGCGCCGATCAGGTGGTGGGTTTCGGCGCCACCGGGCACTGCGGCCACCAGGACATCGACCGCCCCGGCCAACGTGATCAAATCAGCCACGCGACTCGCCGGAAAATCGAGCGCCTTGTCCGAGCGGTTCACGTAAGACACATCCATGCCGAACCCAAAATGACAGCGCCGCGCGATCGCCTGTCCGATCCGGCCCATGCCGACGATGCCGACGCGTTTGCCGCTCATGTGCAGGCCCAGCATCTGCGTGGGGTGCCAGCCGGGCCAATTGCCGGCGCGCACCATCCGCTCGCCCTCACCCGCGCGGCGGGCTGACATCAGCATCAGCATCAGCGCGATATCCGCCGTCGCATCGGTCACCGCACCGGGCGTGTTGGTCACGGCGACCTCCGCCGCTGCGGCGGCAGTCACGTCGATATGGTTATAGCCCACACCGAAATTCGCCAGCAGTTTGCAGCGCGGGTCCGGCACGTCGGCAAAGACGGACGCCGAAAACTGATCGCCCAACGTCGGCAGAATAATTTCATAGTCGCGCAAACCCGCGCGCAGTTCGACATCCGTCAGGGGCAACGTTTCTTCACGCACCACCACCTCGTCACAGACGGCGCGTGCCGCCGCGACAACCTCATCCGGCAGGGGCCGCGTGATCCACAACCGGCTCAATGCAAACGTCCCCCGGCGGGCACGTCCTTGTCCGGCGTCGCCAGCACGATTGCCCCGTCTTCGTCAGGAAAGCCCAGAACCAGCACCTCGGACATGAACGGCCCGATCTGGCGGGCGGGAAAATTCACTACGGCCATTACCTGCCGCCCGATCAACTCTTCGGGCACGTAGTGCACAGTCAACTGGGCCGAGGTCTTGCGCTCGCCGATCTCGGGCCCGAAATCGACCCACATCTTGATCGCGGGCTTGCGGGCCTCGGGGAACGGTTCGGCGCGCACCACGCGGCCGACGCGCACGTCCACTTTCAGAAAGTCGTCAAAATCGATCTCAGCCACGGGCCAGCTCCTTGGATCGTTCGGTTGCGGCAGCCACGGCGCGCGGCAGGAGCGCGGGAAAGCCCGACGCCTCGTCCATCAGCACTTCAAGGGCCGCCTGCGTTGTGCCATTGGGGCTGGTCACGTTGATGCGCAATTGGGTTGGATCGTCATCGGATTGCATCGCCAGCGCGCCTGCACCTGCAACAGTGGCCTTGGCCAGCTGCATTGCCAGATCCGCGGGCAGCCCCTCGGCCACGCCACCCGCTGCCAGCGTTTCGATCAGGTGAAAGACATAAGCAGGCCCCGAGCCACTGACGCCGGTCACGGCATCAATCTGTGCCTCACTGTCGAGGGAGACCACCTCGCCCACCGCCGACAGCAATGCGGCGGCCTCGCCCAACGCGCCCTGCCCGGAGGCGTTTGCGCAGATCGCGGTGATGCCGCGCCCGATGGCAGCAGGCGTGTTGGGCATGGCCCGGACGATGGGGGTGTTGGCACCAAAGGCCTCCTCGAACGAGGCCAGTGACGTGCCCGCGGCAACCGAGACAAACACCGTCTCGCCGCCCCCGAGGGCCGTGATCGACGGCAAGGCATCGCCCATCATTTGCGGTTTCACAGCCACCAGCACAACGGCAGGCGCCTCGGGCAAGTCCGCGTTGATATGCACACCCGTGCCGCGCAGCCACAGCGAGGGCACGGGTTCGATCACCCAGACCCGGTCCGGCGGCATGCCGCGATCCAGCCAACCGGCCAGCATGGCGGAGCCCATCTTGCCACAGCCCAGAAGAACAAGGCCCTGGGCTGCGATCCGTGTGTTTTTCATGTGCGTTCCCCTGTCGGTCTCAGGGGCGGAGATTACGCGCGGCCATAGGCCTCTGCAATGGCGACCTGAATCGCGTCCTTGGGCGTGCGGTCGCCCCAGATCAGCAATTGCAGCGCAGGGTAATACCGTTCGGCACTCATCACGGCAGCGCCGATCATGGTGTCGATCTGTTCAGGGCTTGCGACCTGACCGCCGCTGAGGACCAGACCATAGCGGTAGACCATCAGCTTTTGCTCTTCCCAATAGGTAAAGGACCCGGCCCAGCACTGGTCATTGATCAGGTTCAGCAACTCGTATAGCTGGCCCAGCTTTTCCGCCGGGGGTTCCATTTCGAAGGTGCAAACCATACGCAGCGTTTCGTCATAGCCCGACCAGGCGAGCGTCAGCGAATAGGTCCGCCACTGTCCTTCGACCGCCATAGCGATCTGGTCGTCGGCGATGCGATCAAAATCCCACTCGTGGTGCTCGGCGATGTGCTCGACGATATCGATGGGATGAATGTCATCGTCCAGGAACTGCTCGGAAAGGGCCATGGTGCCACCTCTTATACGCTAGTAGCGACTGGGGCTGGCAGCGCCCCAAGCGCTAGGTGCCTGCTCTAGAAACCGGGGGTTATTCCCCGTGCCTCTACGATATATGGTGACCGCGCCCATGCCGTCTGGCAACCCTTTATTTGGGGATAACCGCAATAAGTTGGGGACAAGATGGGCAAAGGCGCAAGATGCGGGCGATTGAAGTGCGCGCGCGAACGGACCGCAGGTCGGCAGTTATCTGGGTGTGACGGCGCTGTTTGCCTGCTCAGCGGCGGTTCAACAACAGAATTTCGATGGGCGAGCTGTCATCGGTAAAGGACATGTTGGCGCGGTTTTTGATGCGCTGCGTCGTGACGTTCAGCACCAGATCACTCCCGTTCAGGCTCAGCGATGTCGCGTATGTGGTGACCACGATGTCCTTGCCCCCACCCCGCACCGAAAAGATCGACCCGCCCCGCGCACGCAGGAACATGCGCACCCTGTCCTCTTGCACCGAGATGCCATCCGTCAGCCCGATCACCGCCCCGTCCGAGGACAACAACCGGTACTCGCCGGGCGCGTCGATCCGGGTCAGGTCCTCGGGGGCAAGCTCGGCAAAGGCGAGCGAGGTCGACAGGTTCAGGGCAAAAGCAGCAAGACAGGCGCGCAACAGGGTCATGGACAGTCTCCACTTGTGGAGTGAGAGGGATACGTAGCAAGCGCGTCTTTGGATGAATGTTCGCAATCCTGCGGGCGTTCGGGTTTGGCACATAGGCAAGCGCCCCATTGTGACGCCTTCGATTTCCGGGCACGGTTGATCCATGACGATACGGATCGCGACGACGATGGACCTGGGCGCTTGGGTGGACCTGCGCGCGCAGCTCTGGCCGGACACCTCACGCAATGTGCATCACGACGAGGCCCAGGCGATACTCGCCACAACGCCCACACAAAGCGTGGCCTTTCTGGACTTCGACAGCGGCGCCCGCGGCTTTGTCGAAGCCAGCCTGCGCCACGATCACGTCAATGGCTGCGACACCTCGCCGGTCGCCTTTGTCGAAGGGATCTATGTCCGCCTGGACCTGCAAGGCTCGGGCATCGGACGGGCGCTGCTTGAGGCGGTGAAATCATGGGCACAGGAGAGGGGGTGCAGCGAATTGGCCTCGGACGCGCATCTTGAGAACGTCGCCAGCCATGCGTTTCATACAGCACTGGGTTTCGACGAAACGGAGCGTGTGGTGTTCTTTCGCAAACAGCTATGAAGGTGTGCTCAACCCGATCACCGGGCGATCACCCGCACATGTCTGAACCGGGAATGGCGCGGCAGCGCCTCCGCCGGATCACTTGCCCTCAAGCGCATCCAGACGGGCCTTGAGCGCCTCGTTCTCTTCACGCGCCTTTTGCGCCATCGCGCGCACCGCGTCGAATTCCTCGCGGGTGACGAAATCACGATCTGCCAGCCAGCGGTCCATCATCGACTTCATCGCCGTCTCGGCCTCGTCCCGTGCGCCCTGGGCCACGCCCATCGCATTGGTCATCAGTTGCGAGATGTCGTCGAAAATCTTGCCACGTGCCTGCATCTGTCGTCTCCCGTTCAAAGCTGCACCCTATATGGGCATCACACTGGCCCGAGGCAAGCTTGACCTTGTCCAAAGCCAGAGGCATTGAGACGCATATGAAAGCTTTGCTCCCCTTCCCCGACATCTCGCCCGAGATCTTTTCGATCTCTCTTTTCGGAATGGAGCTTGCGCTGCGGTGGTACGCGCTGGCCTATATCGTGGGCATTGTCATCGGCTGGCGGCTGGTGGTGATGACGGTCAAGGCGCCGCGCCTCTGGCCCGGCCAGCAGCCCGTGATGACCCCGGCCCAGATCGAGGACATGCTGACCTGGATCATTCTGGGTGTCCTTCTGGGCGGGCGCTTGGGCTATGTGCTGTTTTATCAACCGGACGTATATCTGAACAATCCGCTGGAAATCCTGGCCATCTGGCAGGGCGGTATGGCCTTTCACGGCGGTCTTCTGGGCGTGGTGCTGGCGGCCTGGATCTACACCCGGCGCCACGGTATCCCGCAGCTGAGCGCCGCCGATGCAATCGCGCTCGGCGTGCCGCCGGGGCTGTTGCTTGGACGTATGGCGAACTTCATCAATGCCGAATTGTGGGGCCGTCCGACGGAATTGCCCTGGGGCGTGATCTTTCCTGGCGATGCAGCGCAATACTGCCCGCAGATCGTGGGGGCCTGCGCGCGCCACCCTTCGCAGCTTTATGAGGCGTTTCTTGAGGGGTTTGTGCTGCTCGCCCTGCTGCTCTGGATGGTCTGGCGGCGCGGCGCGTTCATGCGGCCCGGCCTGGTCTGCGGCACCTTTCTGGCAGGTTACGGTCTGGCCCGCTTTGCGGTCGAAATCGTGCGTCAGCCGGATGCCCAGTTTGTCGGCCCCGCCAACCCGCTGGGTCTGGCCTGGCAGGTCGGCGGCTACGGGCTGACAATGGGTCAGCTTTTGTCGCTGCCGATGATCCTGCTGGGCCTGTTCCTGATCCGGCGTGCGCGCCGCGTAGGTGTTGTCAGCGCATGAGCCTTGCGCGTGATCTGGCGGCGCGCATCGCAGCCGCGGGGCCGATCACGCTGGCCGATTACATGGGACAGGCCCTGCTGCATCCGACCAAGGGCTATTACAGCACGCGCGACCCCTTGGGCGCTGCGGGCGATTTCACCACCGCGCCCGAGATCAGCCAGATGTTCGGCGAGTTGGTGGGCCTCAGCCTTGCGCAAAGCTGGCTCGATCAGGGCGCGCCTGCCCCGTTCACATTGGCCGAGCTTGGCCCCGGACGTGGCACATTGATGGCCGACATCCTGCGCGCCACGGCCCGTGTGCCGGGCTTTGCCGCCGCCGCGCAAGTTGTGCTGATCGAGGCGTCACCCGTGCTCAAGGCCCGACAGGGCGAAATGCTGCACGACGCCGAGCCTGCATGGGTCAACAGCGTTCCCGACCTGCCGGAGGGGCCGTTGTGGCTGGTGGCCAATGAATTCTTTGACGCCCTGCCCGTGCGCCAGTTCCAGCGCGACGGCGCAGGGTGGCGCGAACGCTGCGTGGGGCTGCAGGGCGAGGAGTTGACCTTTGGCCTGTCCCCCGTCGGCCCGCAGCCCGCACTCGATCACCGCCTTGAGGACACGCGCGACGGAGACCTCGTGGAATGGTGCGCGCCCGCCAGTGCCATCACCTCAGAGATCGGCGCGCGGATCGCGACCCATGGCGGCGCTGCGCTGATCATCGATTATGGCGACTGGCGCAGCCTTGGCGACACGCTGCAGGCGCTGCGCGGGCACGCGGCAACCGACCCGCTGACTGATCCCGGCAGCGCCGATCTGACCACCCATGTGGATTTCGAGGCGTTGGCCCGCGCCGCCGCCCCTGCTGCCCACACCCGGTTGACCCCGCAGGGCCTCTTTCTGGAACGGCTGGGCATCACTGAACGGGCGCGGGCACTGGCCTCTCACATGGAGGGCGACAGGCTCACCTCGCATATTGCGGCACATGAGCGGTTGACGCACCCGGACGAAATGGGAACTCTGTTCAAGGTGCTGGGCCTCTATCCAGCCCAAGCCTCACCACCGCCGGGACTGGAGCCATGACGCTTGAAATCCTGACCTCAGACAGCCTCGCGCCCCTGCGGCACGGCTTTTTCACGCGCAAGGGCGGGGCGTCTTCGGGCGTGTTCGAGGGGCTGAACTGCGGCACCGGCAGTTCGGACCAGACCGAGATCGTGGCCATCAACCGCGACCGCGTCGCCGCCGCCCTCGGGGTGGACAGCGACCATCTGGCCGGGGTGCATCAGGTCCATTCGGCGGATGTGGTCGCGGTGAATGGTCCGCAAACCGACAAGCCGCGCGCCGATGGGCTGGTCACCGCCACGCCCGGCCTTGCGCTGTCGGTGCTGACGGCGGATTGCCAACCGGTGCTGTTTGCCGACAAGACCGCCCGAGTGATCGGTGCGGCCCATGCGGGCTGGAAAGGGGCGATGGCAGGCGTGCTTGAGGCGACGGTCGATGCAATGGTCGCGCTTGGCGCCACACGCGACGGGATTCACGCGGTGATCGGCCCCTCGATCAGCCAGCGCGCTTACGAGGTCGGTCCGGAATTCTTTGACGACTTTCTGGCCGAGGATCCGGAGAACACCCGCTTTTTCGCAGGCGGTGATGGCGACCGGATGCATTTTGACCTGCCCGGCTATGGGCTGGCGCGGCTGCGGGCTGCCGGGGTCGGATCGGCAGAGTGGACACGGCATTGCACGTATTTCGATGCGGATCGCTTCTATTCCTATCGCCGTTCGGTGCATCGCAAGGACCCCGATTACGGGCGGCTGATCTCGGCCATCGTGCTGTAATCAGGGCAAAGACAGGGCAGACCCTGCCCCAGCTTTGCCGCAGTGTTTCGAAATCCGCATAAATCCAGCGTCCGAAACCCCAATGTGCTGGGGTCAGCGCAACAAACCCTAGCTGCCTTGATTGGTCGAAAATTTTTTTCGCTTTTGTCTAAAATCCCCAGCAACCGCCAAAAACCTGCCCGATTGCCCCGCCATTGTGATCATCAGACGGGCCACAGACCCGACCGAAACAGATCAGAGGACTCCGCAGCATGGCTAAATCGCGCTTTATCAAATCCGTACTCAAGACAAGCGGCACAGAAACACCCCAACTGCCCTGGGCCCGGGGTGCACGCCGCACGGCCTTTATCGCCAAGCGCAGCGCGCCAGTGGTGCTGCGCAAATCGGCCTGACCGCCGCGTCCCTTCTCATATGGCGGCCGCAGAATCAAAATGTGGCACGTGAGCCCCAAGGCTCAGCAACAATCCCGACCTGAGGCGCATCATTGATGCGCCTTACGTCGTCAATGTCCCTCGAATATTGACAATTTGCGGCGAATTTCAGAATTATCCGTCATTACTTTGACACATGGTTCTGACCCATCTGTCGTCGTCGGTGGGGGCCGACACGGATGTGACCACACGATATGAGGTTACATATGAACATCTCTGCTGCCCTGCGCTCGCCGCGCGCGCCTTTCGCTCAAGAGCGCGTCACACGCGCCTATGACGTGGCGGCGCTGAACCCCGATGGCTCGCGGTTTATGTCGACCTTCAACGGGCCTGCCATCCCCCTGTTTGAAAACGCCTTTTCCAGCTTTGCCCGCGGCGTGTCCCTGCTGAGCCCGCATGGCATCATCCCGATCGAGGATCTCGCACCCGGCGATTGGGTCAACACCTCATCAGGCGAACCGGCCGAGGTCACCTGGATCGGCTCAACCAATTTCATCCCTGCCGACGCAAACCGCCGCATGCCGCTGGTGCGGGTCATGGCCGACAGTTTCGGGCAGAATCGCCCGTCATCTTTTGTGACTCTGGGCTCTGGCGCGCGCATTCTGCAGACCCCGCCCGCCCTGCGCGGTGCCACCGGTGGGGCGGCGATGCTGACGCCCGTGGGTGCATTTGTGGACAATGTAAACGTGATCGAAGTGACGCCACCCACGGCCTTGCGCCTCTTTCACATCTGCCTGTCGCGGCATGCGGCTGTGGATGTGGGCGGGTTGATGGTCGAAACCTTTCACCCCGGTATGGGCGGCACGCGCGACGTGACCCACGCCCAGCGCGATCAGTTCCTGTCGATGTTCCCGCGTGTGTCGCACATCACGGATTTCGGCCCGCTCGCCCATCCGCGCGCCCCCGAACAGGCGCTGGTGGCCTGACGGCTCAGGCCGATTTGGCCAGCCGCTCCTCAAGCACATCAAACGGCACGCCGGGGGCATCCTTGGCCTGCCGGATCACCAGCGACGTCTTGACCGATTCCACATTTGGCGTGGTCAGCAATTCACCGGTGAGAAAGCTCTGGAAACTGGACAGGTCCGGGGCCACGCATTTCAGAATGAAATCGACCTCGCCGTTCAACATGTGGCACTCGCGCACCAACGGCCAGGCGCGGCAGCGTTCCTCAAAGGCGCTCAGATCCGCCTCGGCCTGACTGGCGAGGCCCACATTGGCAAAGACCTGCACCTCGAACCCCAGCACATGGGCATCCACATCCGCATGGTATCCGCGGATATAGCCCGCCTCTTCCAAAGTACGCACACGGCGCAGGCAGGGTGGTGCGGATATGCCCACCCGTTTGGCAAGCTCGACATTGGTCATGCGACCATCTGCCTGCAATTCCGCCAGTATCTTGCGATCAATCGGATCAAGTCGCGTGCTTGCCATCTGCGCCCCCTAATTTTGCGGATGTTATAGCAGCCTTGCAGGCCTGCGCAATATTATTTCACATTTGCGCAACATTCGGAAATTTCCTCGGGCGCGTGTCATGCACAGCGCACAACCCAGCCTGCCACAATCGGGGTTCAAACCGCCGCAGCGCGCGTCTATATCATCTGCGTTGTCCCCGCTGCCAGGAGAGCTCCATGCCCGACACGAAACGCACCAAGGTTCTGATCATCGGCTCTGGCCCTGCGGGCTATACGGCGGGCGTCTATGCCAGCCGCGCGATGCTGAACCCGATCCTTGTGCAGGGAATCGAGCCCGGCGGACAACTGACCACCACCACCGAAGTGGAAAACTGGCCCGGCGACACCGAGGTGCAGGGCCCCGACCTGATGGTCCGGATGGAAGCGCACGCAAAGGCGATGGGCTGCGAGATCATCGGCGACATCATCTCTTCGGTCGATTTTTCGCGCCGTCCCTTTGTGGCGCAGTCTGACAGCGGCACGGTCTATGTTGCGGACGCGATCATTCTCGCGACCGGCGCGCGCGCCAAGTGGCTTGGCCTGCCGTCTGAGGAAAAGTTCAAGGGCTTTGGCGTGTCGGCCTGTGCGACCTGCGACGGGTTCTTTTATCGCGGTCAGGAAATCGTGGTGATCGGCGGCGGCAACACAGCCGTCGAAGAGGCGCTGTTTCTGACCAATTTCGCCTCCAAGGTCACGCTGATCCACCGCCGCGACGAGCTGCGGGCCGAAAAGATCCTGATCAACCGCCTCGAAAAGAACCCCAAGATCGTACCGCTCTGGTTCCACGAACTGGACGAGGTCTATGGCTCGGACGCGCCGTTGGGCGTCGAGGGGGTCAAGGTGCGCCACACCAAGACGGGCGAGATCACGGACATTCCGGCCAAGGGCGTTTTTGTCGCCATCGGCCACGCGCCCGCCAACGAATTGGTCAAGGACGTGCTCGACACCCATATGGGCGGCTACGTGGTGACCAAGCCCGACAGCACCGAAACCTCGATCCCCGGTGTTTTCGCCGCAGGCGATCTGACCGATCACAAATACCGTCAGGCGGTCACGTCGGCGGGCATGGGCTGCATGGCGGCACTCGAGGCCGAGCGGTTCATCTCAGAAAACGAACTGCCCGAAGAACAGGACACTGCCGAGCCTGTAGGCTACGGCGCGGTGGCTGAATAAATCCGGTTTCCAGTTGTTGTTGTCAGCAAGCTGCGCGGCCACGATTGACCGTGTCGGCAACGCACGCCACTGTGACGGCAACAGACAGGATTGAGGGAACAGGATGACACACGTGCTGTGGCGTGGCAGTTGGGCGACCCGGATCAGGATCGCATCGGGCCTGATCTTGATGATCTATGTGGCCCTGCACCTGCTTAACCTGGCTTCAGTCCTGATTTCACCGGACTTTTTTGACGCATTTCAGCGCGTGCGGCTTTGGATTGTCCGCTCGGATGCGGGCACGCTGATCATGGGGCTGGCGCTGTTTGCGCACATGGCGCTGTCGCTGGGCAAGGTCGCTTTGGCCCGCACCCTGCGCATGCCGCTGCGGGATGTGGTGCAGATCGTGCTGGGTCTGATCATCCCGCTGATCCTTGTCAGCCACGTCATCTACACCCGCGCCGCCCACGAGGTGCTGGGCGTGACGACCATGCTTGGCTATGTGAATGCGCTGATCTGGACCACGTGGGATGGCTGGATGCAGGCGCTGCTGGTCATCATCACATGGGTGCACGGCTGCATCGGCCTGCACATGTGGCTGCGCGTCACGCGCTGGTGGCAGGCGGTGCTGCCCTGGCTGACCGGGATCGCGGTTCTGGTCCCCACCCTCGCGATCCTCGGCTTTGTGCTGTCAGCGCGGGTAATGGATGGCCTGTTGCAGGATGCGCGCGCGGCGCAACTGGCGCGCGATGTCTGGCAGTGGCCCGATGCCGACGGCTTTGCCAGACTGGCCGAGATCGACAGGATGTCGACGTGGTTTGTCTGGGCGCTGCTGGCCTTTGCGGTGCTGATCTTTGGCGTGCGGCGCATCGTGGCAGCCATGCGCAAACCGATCCGGATCCAGTATATCGACGGCCCCGCAGTGCGCGCGCCACGGGGCCAAACCCTGTTGGAAACCTCGCGCGCCAACGGGGTGGCGCACACCGCCCTTTGTGGCGGGCGCGGGCGCTGCACCACCTGCCGCGTGATTGTCGAAGAAGGGCTGGATGATCTGCCCCCACCATCCGAGGCCGAGCGGCGCACGCTGGCCGCCGTCGGTGCCCCGCCCGGCGCCCGTCTTGCCTGCCAGATGCGTCCCAACGGCCCGGTTTCAGTGTTTCGCGTCTTTGCCCCGGACGGCAAGCGCAGCCGCGCCCACGCCTCCCAAGGCAAAGAGGCGCAACTGGCCGTGCTGTTTCTGGACATGCGCGGGTTCACTGCGCGCACGGACGGGCAATTGCCCTATGACGTGGTGTTCCTGCTCAACCGCTTCTTTGACGAGATCGTACCACCGATCCTCAAGGCCGGGGGCACGGTCGACAAATACATGGGCGACGGGCTGATGGCGGTGTTCGAGACCGACACGCCCGAAACCTCGGCCCGTGCCGCGATAACGGCGGTCGAGGGGATCGGCCACGCGCTGGAACGGTTCAACAAGACACTCGCAGACGAGGGCGCAGCCCCCGTCGCCATCGGCATTGGCGTGCATCTGGGCAATGTGGTTCTGGGCGAAATTGGTGCCGCAGGTCAGGCCCCGCGCACTCTGATCGGGGACACGGTCAACACCGCCTCGCGCCTTGAAGGGGGCACAAAAGAGCTGCAGGTGCAGGCCCTGATTTCGCAAGACACGCTGCAGGCCGCCGGGCATGTTCTGCCAGAGGAAGACATGATCCCGCTGTCGCTCAGGGGCCGCGACAGCCCCCTGCCCTCGCTGCCGGTCAAAGAGGCGCGCCAGTTGCGGGATGTGTTGGCCAGTCTGGGGCAGGTCGTTCCGGCATGAAGCACTCAGCAGAGCGCGGTCAGGAATCCAGCCTGAGCGCCTTGAGCGCCTTGGCCAGAGAGCGGCACATCAGATGCGTGGCCGGGGTCGGATGATGGCGCGATGACGTCAGGATGCCGATCTTGAGGTCCTTCAGCACCGGCGACAGCACGGTGATATAGCGCAGCTCGCCCCGCTCGATTTCCTCGAGAAAGCCGATCTTAGAATAGATGCCTATGCCATGGTTGCTGAGGATCAGGGACCGGGCCAGCGGCAGTGAATTCGTGATCAACTGCGTGGGCAATTCAACATCGGCCCCGTCAATGGCGTCATTGAACAGGGATTGCCGCGCGCGCCCATCAAACGAACGCACAACCTGAAACATCGGCAGGTCGGCAAGGTCCAGCGCGTCGCGTTCTGCCATCGGGTGATCAGGGCGCAAGATCGCGCCAATCGGCGTGGCCTTTTCCGAATGCACCCGCACACCCGGCAGCAGATCGTTGCAGAACGAGATGCCGATATTCACTTCACCATCCGCCACCCCCATCATCACCTCTTCGGGTTGCGCGGTCTGGATCGTATAGCGGATATCCGGGTGGCTTTGCGAAAACTGGTCCAGAACCTTGGGCAGCACGCTGTGGGCCACCGAATCCAGCGTCGAGATGTGGATATGGCCAGAGCGTAATTCGCTGATGTCTTCGATCCGGCTGAGGATTTTTTGGTAGTCGAACATCGTCTTGCGGCAATGTTCCAGCAAGACGGCCCCCGCCTCGGTCAGTTCAACTCCGTCGGCATGGCGATCAAAGATGCGGGTGCCGAGGCTCTCTTCGACGGTGATGATCTTTCGGTTCACCGAAGAGGAGGCGACATTCAGAATGGCAGCCGCCTTTCGGAACGACCCCTGGCGGGCGACTTCATCCAGATATGTCAAGAACTTATCATGCATCGTGGATCCCCTCGTATGCAGCGATGCAAAAAAAGCATCACTATGTGGCAAATTCGATCCTATGCGCATCGCTTTGGCCATGTCTAGCATCAGGTACCGCGCGAAGAATCAAAACCAACTGGGAGTATAGCCACATGGCGAAATACGATTTGAACCGCCGCGGAGTCCTGACGGGAATGGGTGCGATGGCCGGCTTGGCCAGCACCGGTTCATTTTTGTCCGTCGGACCCGCCCATGCCGCTGATGGATACAAAATTCGAATGCAACTTGGATGGCTCGCATCCAATGGTATTCTGGGTGAAGTGATGGCCGACAAGCTCGGCTATTTTGCCGATGAGGGCCTTGAGCTGGAGATTGTGCCCGGCGGGCCGAACATCGACGGCGTCGCCTCGGTGGCCTCTGGCGCCAACAACTTTGCCTCGATCTCGTCCTCGCCGTCACTGATGCTGGCCCGCTCTGCCGGGCTGCCGATCAAATGCGTGGCGGCCGGATATCAGCAGCACCCGTTCACCTACTTTTCCCTGACCGGAAACCCGATCCGCGAACCAAAAGACATGGTTGGCAAAAAGATCGGCACCCAAGGCACCGCGCAAATCCTGCTGCGCGCCTTGCTGGCCAAGAACGGCATTTCCGAAGATGACGTCGAAGTTGTCGTGATGGGCGGCGACATGGCCGCACTGAAATCGGGCCAGGTCGATGCCGTGACAGGCTGGCAGACCAATGTCGGCGCGCTGTCCGTTCTGGGCGACGAGCGGGTCGACATGATGTTGTGGGACGCGGGCATCCAGCTTTATGCCAACCCCTACTACACCACCGACAAGTTTCTGGACGAGGACGGCGACAAGATCACCGCAGCCATCCGCGCCATCTCGAAAGGATGGGGCGCTGTACATGCCGATCCCGCTGCAGGGGTCGAGGCATTGGTCGAGCGGTATCCCAACCTCGACAAGGACAGCGAGATGAAAGCTGTCGATCTGGTTCTGGGCTTTTCCTTCAACGACAAGACGGCCGCAAACGGCTGGGGTCAGATGGATGCCGGGAACTGGCAGGCGCAGATCGACACCTATGACACCCTTGGCCAATTCGCCAACGGTGCGCCCAAGCTTGAGGACATCATGACGCTGGATGTTCTGAACGCCACTGCCGACGCCCGTCCAAAAATCGGGTGAACGCAGTGGATGGCAGCCACACACAAACTCAGGGAAGTCGCGTTATCGCGGCTTCCTTGTCGCAGGCGTCAGTGAAATTTGGCGATTTCACCGCGCTGCGGGACATTTCGCTGGATATCGAGGCGGGTGAGTTCTGGACCATCCTCGGGCCATCGGGCTGCGGCAAATCCACGATGCTGCGGCTGGTCTCTGACCTTGTGCCACCGGCCAGCGGATCGGTGGAAATCCTCGGCAAGACCACCGAGGCCGCGCGACTGGCGCGGGAATTTGCCTTTGTTTTTCAAGACGCAACGCTGCTGCCCTGGCGAAGCGCACTCAAGAATGTCGAACTGCCGCTCGAGATCGGGCGCAAGCGCGGCATCACCATTCCAACCGGCGACCGCACTCCGCATGAACTGCTGGAGCTTGTCGGGTTGAAGGGGCGCGAAAACGCGCTGCCCCATGAACTGTCCGGCGGGATGCGCCAGCGGGTCGCGATTGCACGCGCACTGGTGTGCCAGCCCAAGCTGCTGTTGATGGACGAACCCTTTGGCGCGCTTGACGAGATGACGCGCGACCATCTGAATTTGCAATTGCTCGACATCTGGAAAGAAACCGGCACGACGATCCTGTTTGTCACCCACTCGATCCCCGAGGCCATATTCCTCGGCCAAAAGGTGTTGATGCTGAAAGCTAACCCCGGCCGCATCAAGGAAGTGGTCGAGATCGGCCTGCCCTTCCCGCGCGAAATCGCGCTGCGCGAGGCCCCGGATTTCAACGCTTATTGTGGACGTTTGCGCAAACTCCTGGAGGACTGCTGATGGCGGTGACCGAAACACCCGTGACTGACGCGGCGCAGTCCCCGCGGATGTCCAAGGCAACGCACCAGCGGCTGATCGATATCGGTGTGCCGGTTGGCACCGCCTTTGCACTGTTGGTGATCTGGCAGGTGGGCGTGCGCCTGTTCGGCGTACCACAATATATCGCCCCTGCCCCAACCGACATCCTAGGCGTTTTCGTTTCCGAATTCCCACTGTTGATGCGCAATTTCTGGCCCACTCTGATCGAGGCGATCTCGGGCTTTTTCATCGGAAACATGACCGCCATCCTCATCGCCGTCGCCTTTGTGCACAGCCGCTCGGTCGAGCGCGCGTTCTTTCCCATCGCGGTCTTTATCAACACCATTCCGATCCTTGCCATCGCGCCGATCCTTGTGCTGATCTTTGGCCCCGGGATGACCGCCAAGGTCGTGATTGCGGCCCTGATCTGCTTCTTTCCGACGCTTGTGAACATGGTGCGCGGGTTGCAATCGGTGTCGCCGCAAACGCTGGAACTGGCGCGCATCCTGTCGGCCTCCAAATCCGAGGTGTTCTGGAAAATCCGGCTGCCCTCGTCGCTGCCGTTCCTGTTCTCGGCGCTCAAGATCGCTTCCACGACCTGCGTGATCGGCGCCATCGTGGGCGAGTGGATTGGGGCAAATGTCGGCCTCGGGGCGCTGATCATCGAAAGCACCTTCAACTTCCGCTCGCCGCTACTTTACGCAACCGTTTTCGTCTCATCCGGCCTGTCGGTGCTGCTGTTTGCCAGCGTCTCGATTGCCGAAAAACTGATCATCCGCTGGTAGCGCGCAGACGCCGCCACGCTTCTCTGCCTGCGGGCAGGGCGACAATAGAAAGGACCTGTTATGGCAGATCGCAACACAACATTCGTCAAGTCCGAGGGTGAGGAGCTTCCCGTCGTCGCCGATTGCGATGTCGTCGTGGTGGGGGCGGGCCCCGCCGGTCATGCCGCCGCCATTTCGGCTGCACGCAACGGTGCATCGGTGACCCTGCTCGAACGCTATCACCACCTTGGCGGCATGGCCTCGGGCGGCATGGTTCTGGTGCTGGATGACATGGTCAACGAGGGCAACGAGATTGTCACCACCGGCATTGTCAGCGAATTTGTCGAACGGCTGGAAAAGCAGGACGCCGCCGTCTATCCGCCGCGCGAAGACCACCAGACCAATTGGGAGATGTGGCAGAAATGGTCGCGCTGGGGCTGCATCGATTTTCACAAGGCGATGATGCCGCAACCGATCATCCACGCGGTCGCCTTTGACCCCGATGCGTGGAAGCGGGTCAGCCTTGATATGGTGCGCGAATCGGATGTGAATCTGCGCACCCACAGCTGGTTTTCCGATGTCCTGCGCGAAGGCGGCAAGATCACCGGCGTGATCGCGCAGACCAAGCTCGGCCGTCAGGTGATCCGCGCGCAATACGTGATCGATGCCACGGGCGATCTGGATGTCGGCGTCGCTGCAGGGGCCGATTACACCGACGGGCAGTTCATCGTGACAACCGTGTTCCGGATCGCAAATGTGGACACGGACAAGGCCATCGCCTTTGAATTTGCCGAACCCGAAGAATACAAGAAACTCGACCGTCAAGCGCGCCGCGTGATCGGCGGGGCCTGGGGGATGTGGTGGCTCAAGACGCCGCTGCCCGGCATCGTCTGGTGCAACTGCCCACACATGCCCGGCTATGACGGCCTATCGGTCGAAGACATGGTCAAGGCCGAATGCGAGGGCCGCGACCGGATGATGAACCTGCATGCCTTTGCCAAGGAAAACATCCCCGGCTTTGAAAACTCGGTCATGCTGGGGGCGGCCGAACAGATGGGCGTGCGCCAGACCCGCCTGCTGCAGGGCGAATATGTGGTCAACAAGGATGACGTCAAAAGCCGGCGCTACTTTGATGACACGGTCTGCCGCGGGCGCGATTATTACACGCCCTACCGCGCGCTGCTGCCCAAGGGCATCGACAACCTGATCGTGGCCGGGCGCCACTATTCGGTCGAAAGTGATGCACAAAAGCTCAGCCGCGAGATCCCGCCCTGTCAGGCGCAGGGCGAGGCCGCAGGCGTGGCCGTGGCCTTGGCACTGAACAGCGATCAGGCCCTGCGCGACGTTGATCACAAGGCCATTCAGAAACAGATGCGGGCGCAAGGGGCCGATCCGGGCGACGTGCCCTCCCCCAATGCGCTGCTCTCCGGCTCTGTTGCCGCAGAATAACAAGGACCACCTCATGTCAGAAGAACACACGCCTCTTGGCGGCATCCGCGTCATTGACTTTACCCAAGTCATGCTTGGCCCCTGCGCGACCCAGATGCTGGGTGATTTCGGCGCCGACGTGATCAAGATCGAACGCCCCGGCGCGGGCGATCTGAGCCGCAACTTCTTTGGCGAGCGCTCCGAAGAGGCGATGAACAACGCCGTGTTTGCATCGCTCAACCGCAACAAGCGGTCCGTTGAGATAGACACCAAGTCCGACGAAGGCCGCCAGCAGGTGCTTGATCTGGTGCGCACGGCAGACGTGGTGGTCGACAACTTTCGAGCAGGGGTCATGGACCGGCTGGGGTTTGGGTATGGCGCGCTAAGCCAGATCAATCCGCGCATCATTTGCGCATCCGGCACGGGCTATGGCCCCACAGGCCCTTATGCCCACAAGGGGGGGCAGGACGTGCTGGCGCAGGCCATGTCAGGCGTCATGGAAAAGACCCAGGACCCGTCCATTCCCAAGTCGATCTATCCCACGACGCTGTGCGACTATTCGGCAGGCATGCATCTGGTGCAGGGCATCATGGCGGCCCTTTTGATGCGTGAAAAAACAGGGCGCGGCCAGCAGGTTGGCGTATCTCTTTATGACAGCATGATCGCCATGCAGATGCAGGAGGCTGCGCAATGGTCCAAGCACCGCGAGGTGCTGAACTGGGCCGCGATGCCACTGACAGGCGTGTTTGACACAACGGACGGTGCAATTGTGATTGTCGGCGCGTTCAAGGCCAATCCGCTGCAGGACATCTGCGCGGCGCTGGACATCGAAGATCTCTCGCCCCATTACCCGACGCTGGATGTACAGCGCACCCACAAGCCGCACCTGCAGCAGATCTTTCGCGACCAGATCGCGACGAACAGCTCGGCCTATTGGCTGGAGCGGCTCGAGGCGCAGGACCTGCTTTGTGCGCCCGTGCGGTCGCTCGGCGACGCGCTGGATGATGCGCAGACCGAGATCAACGGCATGCTCTGCCCGATCGAACACCCTGTGCTGGGGGACATGACGCTGGTTGGCTCTCCCGTACATCTGAGCGAGGCGCCGATGCAGGTGCACCGCCTGCCCCCCCGTCTGGGCGAGCACACGGACGAGGTGCTGCAGGATCTGGCCGCGCGCCTGCGCACCGAGGCCGCTGAATGAGCGTCACCTTTGACATCCACGACCATGTGGCGCGGGTGACCATTGACCGACCCGAGCGGATGAACGCTATCGACACGGCCACCCATCGCCAGCTGGGCGAGATTTGGGACGAGATCGAGGTCACGCCCGACATCAGATGTGTCGTGCTGACCGGCGCCGGCGAAAAAGCCTTTAGCGCGGGCGCTGATATGAAAGATGACACCGGCAAAAGCGGCGTCGACTACTGGAAAAGCATCAGCGACGACTTTTCCGGGATCAGCCTGCGCCGCACGCTCAGGACCCCGGTGATCGCGCGGGTCAACGGGCTGGCCCTGGGCGGCGGGATGGAGATGGTTTTGGGCTGCGACATTGTCATCGCCGCCGACACCGCCCGCTTTGCCTTGCCCGAGGCCAAGGTGGGCCGGGTGCCGCTGGATGGCGGCATTGTCCTGCTGCAACGCCTGATCCCGCGCAACATCGCAGTGGGCATGATAATGACCGGGCGCATGGTGCCTGCGGCTGAAATGGCGCGCTATGGCCTTGTGAATGCGGTGGTTCCGATGGACCAGCTTGACGGCGAAGTGGACGCATGGGTCGCGGACATCCTGGCCGCCGCGCCCTTGTCCTTGCGCGCGATCAAGGCGCTGGCCCGCGAAACGCCACACATGCCGGTCCACGACGCTTTCGCCCGGCAGACGCCTGAACTGATCGCGGCCCTGAACTCCGAAGATGCCGATGAGGGCGTGGCGGCATTCCGGGAAAAACGCCCGCCGGTCTGGAAAGGGCGCTAAGGCATGACTCTGGTCATCACCAGCGCCTGCGTGGACGTCAAGGACGGCATCTGCACCACGTCCTGCCCAGTCGATTGCATCTATGAAGGCGAGCGGATGTACTACATCCACCCCACCGAATGTATCGAATGCGGGATGTGCGAAAGCATTTGCCCGGTGGACGCCATTCGCTACGATGACGAGGTGGACGGGGACGAACAACCATTCGTGGCGCTGAACGATGCCGCCTTTCGCGACAGCGACGGCACTCTGACAGAGCCCGGTGGCTGGAAAAAGGGTGACGCACCCATCAAGGACCCGCCCGATCTGGCAACCTGTTTCCAACCCAAGAAAGAACGCGTGTAATGCAAGGTGTAATTGCGGCTGTCCCAACTCCGATTGACGCGGACCGCGCGCCAATCAAGTCCCTCTTTATCGAACACTGCCAATGGGCGCTGGCCAATGGATGTGACGGGCTGAACATCCTCGGCTCGACCGGCGAGGCCAATTCCTTAGACGCCGAAAGCCGCCGCGCGGTGATGGCATGGGCGGCAGAGGCGCTGCCAAAAGACCAGCTGATGGTGGGCTCTGGCATGCCAGCCCTGCAGGACACCATCGCGATGACCGCGCATGCCGACGATCTGGGCTACAGCGTTGCGCTTGTGCTGCCGCCCTATTACTACAAACCGGTCTCCGAGGCGGGGCTGATCGACTGGTACATGGCCCTGCATGAGGCCTTGGGGAACCGTGCCATACAGGTCTATTTCTACAATTTCCCGCAGATGACGGGCCTGGGCATCCCGGTCAAGGTCATCGCCGAACTGGCACAGCTTGCCCCCGCACGCTTTACCGGGATCAAGGATTCCTCAGGCGATCTCGACTTTTGCCGTAGCATCGTGGCGGCCAATCCGGCACTGCGGGTGTTTCCCAGCTCCGAAACCGCGCTGGAAAGCGCGCAAGACGACGGATTTGCGGGCTGCATCTCTGCCAGCGTCAACATCACAGCCCCCCTCGCAGGCCAGATCTGGGCCCAGCGCACCGCCCCGCCCGCAGATGCCTGCACCGAAATCGCGCGCCAACGCGCTGTCATCGCCGGTCCGACCCTGATTGCAAACGTGAAATCACTGGTCGCGGATCGCACGCAAGACAGCCGCTGGCGGGCCGTCCTGCCCCCGTTTCGCATTCTCCCTGAAACGCAGGGGCAGGATCTGAAATCCGCGCTGGAGGCATAGGGACGTGGCCTATGATGACGTCTGGACCCGCCGCTTCATGGGGATGTGTGACCACGTCGCCAGCTGGTCCGAAGACCGGGATTTCCAGGTCGGATGCGTCATCGTCGACCCCGTCGGACATGAAGTCCGCACAACCGGCTATAACGGCCTGCCGCGCGGCGTGTCGGCACAGGACGACGCCCGCTTTGATCGGGCCAGCGGTGAAAAGTTTTTCTGGATCGAACATGCCGAACGCAATGCGGTCTACAACGCGGTGCGCGGCGGCGTGGCGCTGCTGGGCTGCACGGCCTATGTCAATCGCTTTCCCTGTGCGGATTGTGCACGGGCGTTGATCCAGTCGGGGATCGCCCGCCTTGTCGCCCCGCCCATCCCGGTCGCGGATGGCGCGCTCGATTACAGTTTTCAGGTCTCTCACCGCATGCTGCAAGAGGCGGGCCTGATCATCACGGAATTTCAGGAAGGAACATAAGATGCTCAAGGGCGCTTCACTGGTGGCAGGCGAATGGCTTGGCTCGGATCAGACATTTCAGAACGAACCCACCAACGGGGCACCTGACAGTTTTGCCGCCGGAACGCCGGAGCTGATCAACCGCGCCTGCGACGCCGCCGAAGAGGCGTTCTGGACCTACGGTTACAGCAGCGCCGATGAACGGGCTGCATTCCTGCAAGAGGCCGCCGCACAGATCGAGGCGCGCGGCGCGGACATCACCGCCATGGGCATGAAGGAAACCGGCCTGCCCGAGGCCCGGCTGGAAGGCGAGCGGGGCCGCACGGTGGCGCAATTGCGCATGTTTGCCGATCACATCAAGGCAGGCACGCATCTGGATCACCGCCATGATCCCGCCCTGCCCGACCGCGCACCGATGCCACGCCCGGACCTGCAACTGATGCAGCGTCCCATGGGCCCGGTGGCCATTTTCGGCGCGTCGAACTTCCCGCTCGCCTTTTCCTCGGCAGGCGGTGATACGGCTGCGGCCCTCGCTGCGGGATGCCCCGTCGTGGTCAAAGGGCACCCGGCCCATCCCGGCATTGCCGATCTCATCGCGCAGGCCTTTGACGCCGCGATCAAGGCCACGGGCGTCCATCCCGGTGTCTTCAGCCAGGTTCTGGATGGCGGGTATATCGTCGGCGAAACGCTGGTCAAACACCCCCTGATCCGTGCCGTTGGCTTCACCGGCTCGTTGCGCGCCGGGCGGGCCCTGTTCGACATTGCCGCCGCACGCCCCGAACCGATCCCGTTCTTTGGCGAGCTTGGATCGATCAATCCGATGTTCATCCTGCCTGCCGCCGCAGCGGCGCGCGGCGATGACATAGCCTCCGCCTGGGCCGGGTCGCTGACCATGGGTGCCGGGCAGTTCTGCACCAATCCCGGGATCGCCGTGATGCTGGACGGCCCGGACAGGGACCGCTTCGTTGAACAGGTCACCGCAGCACTCAGCGACGTCGCCCCGCAAACCATGCTGACCGCAGGCATCGCAAAGGCCTTTCAGGGCGGCTGCGAGACCGTCGCGGCGCAAAGCGGGGTGGAGGTTCTGGTCTCTTCCGACAATCCGACGCGCGCGGCGGGCCCGCAATTGTTCACGACCACAGCGGCGCAGTGGCTGGCCAACGAAGCATTGCAACACGAGGTCTTTGGCCCCATGGCCGTGCTTGTGATCGCCAGCGACATGGACGAAATGCGATCCGTGGCCCGCGCGCTCGGGGGGCAACTGACCTGCACGCTGCATCTGGACGACGCTGACACGCGTGACGCGCAAAGCCTCATGCCAATCCTCGAACGCAAGGCGGGACGGCTGCTGGCCAACGGATTCCCCACCGGGGTCGAGGTCTGCGACAGCATGGTGCACAGCGGCCCCTACCCCGCCTCAACCAACTTTGGCGCAACCTCCGTCGGCACCATGGCCATCCGCCGTTTCCTGCGCCCGGTGTGCTATCAGAACATGCCCAGCGCGCTCTTGCCCTAAACGGAGGCACACCCAAAGGCGCCAGCGCGCGGTCACAAATGGCTGTTGATCTGGCAAAATCAGAAAGCCCAAGCGTGATGTGATCTATCATTGTCTGCCTCGGCCTGTGCGCCACGGCAGGGAAACATGAACGGGCCTTGGCGGCAATTGTCGACCACGCCCTGGCCCACCCTGCCACGCGGATTTACACCCGTCCGTGGACCGTGGCACATTAACCACGCTCGTCAAAACCTGCTCGTTCGGCAATGTTTGTTCTTTTGTGAACGCATATTCTCTGACATATGTTCATTCGTGAACAAATGACGAGTGAGCGTGATGCGCAGTACAGCATCCAAAACCAGCGACAGCCACAATGACCAGATGTTTCGTCTGTTGCGTCAGCTCGACATCTCCCCTGAGGCCTCCCAGCGCAGCATGGCCGAGGCCATCGGCGTCTCGCTTGGCCGCCTGAACGCGCTGTTGCGCGAGGCCAAGGCGGCCGGGTTCGTCAAGGTCGGCGACAAGAACGGCCCCGATAAACGCCAACGTTACTCTTATGCCCTTACAACCCGCGGGGCGGGCGAGAAAAACCGCCTGATCGATCAATTCCTGACCCGGAAATTTGCCGAATATGACGCGATCTATTCCGAACTGACGGGCACCACCTCTGGCTTCAATCCTCTCAACTACAGGACCAAACTGATGGAAAATAACCTCGCTCCGATCCCGGAGCTGTTCGTCTCCTATGACAGCGCCCAGAAACTGAAAACCGAAGCGGGCGATTTGGTCAGCTGGGACCTCACCCCGCGTCAGATCTGCGATCTGGAACTGTTGATGAACGGGGGCTTCAACCCGCTCAAGGGGTTCCTGTCCGAGGCCGATTACAACAGCGTCGTGGACACTATGCGCACCGCCGATGGCGCGCTCTGGCCAATGCCTATCACACTGGATGTGAACGAAAAATTCGCCGACGGCCTTGAGATAGGTCAGGACATCGCCCTGCGCGATCAAGAGGGCGTGATCCTTGCCACCATGACCGTCACGGACCGCTGGACACCGAACAAATCGCACGAGGCCGAAAAGGTCTTTGGCGCCGATGATCAGGCCCACCCGGCCGTCAACTATCTGCACAACACCGCTGGCAACATCTACCTCGGCGGCCCCGTCACCGGCATCCAGCAGCCCGTCCACTACGATTTTCGCGCCAAGCGCAACACACCCAACGAATTGCGCGCCTATTTCCGCAAGATGGGCTGGCGCAAGGTTGTCGCCTTCCAGACCCGCAACCCCCTGCACCGCGCCCATCAGGAACTGACCTTCCGCGCCGCGCGCGAGGCACAAGCCAACCTGCTGATCCACCCTGTCGTGGGGCTCACCAAACCCGGTGACGTCGATCACTTCACCCGCGTGCGCTGCTACGAGGCGGTGCTTGACAAATACCCGCAGGCCACCACGTCAATGTCCCTGCTGAACCTCGCCATGCGCATGGCCGGCCCGCGCGAAGCGGTCTGGCACGGCATCATCCGCAAGAACCACGGCTGCACCCACTTCATTGTCGGGCGCGACCACGCAGGCCCCGGTAACAACTCCAAGGGCGAGGAGTTTTACGGCCCCTATGACGCCCAGGACCTCTTCCGCGAGCATCAGGCCGAAATGGGCATCGAAATGGTCGATTTCAAACACATGGTCTGGGTGGACGAGCGTGCCCAATACGAGGCCATTGACGAGATCAAGGACAAGGACAAAGTGACGATCCTCAACATCTCAGGCACCGAATTGCGCCGCCGTCTGCAAGAGGGCCTCGAGATCCCCGAATGGTTCTCCTTCCCCGAAGTGGTCGCCGAATTGCGCCGCACCCGCCCCCCGCGCAACAAGCAGGGCTTTACCGTCTTCTTCACCGGCTTTTCCGGGTCGGGCAAATCCACCATCGCCAACGCCTTGATGGTCAAACTGATGGAGATGGGCGGACGTCCCGTGACGCTGCTCGATGGCGACATCGTGCGCAAAAACCTGTCTTCCGAGCTGGGCTTTTCCAAGGAACACCGCGATCTGAACATCCGCCGCATCGGCTATGTCGCTTCTGAAATCACCAAGAACGGCGGCATCGCCATCTGCGCGCCCATCGCACCCTACGCCACCACGCGCCGCGCCGTCCGCGAAGATGTCGAGGCGTTCGGTGCCTTTGTCGAAGTCCACGTCGCGACCTCGATCGAGGAATGCGAACGGCGCGACCGCAAGGGCCTCTACAAACTGGCGCGCGAAGGCAAGATCAAGGAATTCACAGGAATTTCAGACCCCTATGACGTGCCCACAGATCCCGAGCTGAGCGTAGAGACAGAGAATGTGGACGTCGACAACTGCGCCCATCAGGTTTTGCTCAAACTCGAAAGCATGGGCCTGATCGCCGGTAATTGATGGGCACTATTGCCCATCCTACACAGAACGCGCCCCACCCCCGGGGCGCGTTTTTTTGTGGCTCCCTGTGGGACAAAGCGTCCGCCCAACAACTTGCCACCCAGCCCGGAATCAAGCCGAAGGCGCCGGGCAATAGACAACCCGCCCCGGCGGGATGGCGATATGGTATCTGTCGCGCACAGCAGATCGGGAAGATGAACTTGGCTACCATAAAGCGCACAAGCGGCCAAGTCGGATCGCCCTCCCACGGGCTGTCGATGGCCCAGCTCACATTGAAGCATTGGTGTCGAGGCGGGGCTGAATTCCCAAGGCACAAAAGTAGGGCCGCTGTGCGGACCAAAGCTGCCGCTATTGTCCGGCATGCGAAGTTATTTTGGAGGGTTGTTGGCGGTCCCTGAAACATTACATTTTCAATTATGAGTACTTTCGAAATTCTCAAAATTGAAGACAAGTTCGTTCTAAGTGATGGTCGTTGCTTGATAATGCCCAATTTTCCACTGCTGGAAGGCCTTTCAACGCCCGTCTCCGTACCTGCCGCGCTCAAAAGTTACGATGGAAACTCAAAGACTTGCACCCAAAATTTGGAAGTCACTCACTTAAACATCCCAGGTTCGACTGACGTAAACAGGCGGTGGAGATTGACTCCGAGATTAAGTGAGATCAGTCCAGATGACATATTGATTGGTGACACTTTGATAATCTTTGATTCGGATACCGCAAGCAAATTGCTCAGCAATAAAGCCCCGTAGTTGACGTTGATATCGAAGACTAAGTTTCGAGTAAGTTTGGGCTTAAAGCCGCCATTCATAACACTTCAGTGTTTATCCACCCAGATTGGAATCAAGCGCCAAACACACCCAAACGTAGGATGGGCAATCTGCCCATCACCACCGCACCGTCACAAATGCAAAGTCCCGCTCATCAACACATGCGCATCGCCCGCCACCACAACCCCCGTGATCGCATCGCGCGGCCCCAGCACCTCGACCTGCGCCTGACCCGGGCGGCCCAGCCCGTGCCCCTGTTCTGCCACGAAGCGGGGCGCGTCGATCAAACCCTCGGACCACAGATAGGCCGCCATCGCTCCGGTCGCTGATCCGGTAAAGGGGTCTTCGGGCGGGCTCGGCGGGGCCATTAGCAATCGCCCATAGGTGTCGCCCGCCGGAGTCGCGCCGTTTTGAGTGACCCAGAACGGCTCCATCACATCCGTGCCGTCCACATTCAGATGGTCGAGATAGGCGCGGAACGCCTCCATATCAAAGCGCAACCCCTCAAGGGTGGCGCGGTCGCGCAGCACAGTGATGCAGAACGGCAGCCCGACCGAGACAAAGCGCGGCGGGAACAGGATATCTGCGGGGTCGATCCCGCCCACGGCCGCCACGATCTCGGGCGGCACATGGGTGCCGAATTCGGGCGCGATCTGGGTCATGGAAACCGTGTTGCCCGTCGCTTCGACCGGCACGATCCCGGCCCCGGTTTCCAGCGTGATACGCCCGTCCCCGATCAACCCGCGATGGCGCATCGCCGCCACGGTCGCCACGGTCGGGTGCCCGGCAAAAGGGATCTCGCGGCTGGCCAGAAAATAGCGCACGCGGATGTCGGCGACGTCCGAAGGCCCGGTGAACGTGCATTCCACAAGGGACGTTTCTCGCACAAACGCCGTTGCGGTTTCCACATCCAGTGAGGCACCGTCATGGACCACCGCGCAGCCGTTCCCACCAAAGGCACGGTCCGAAAACGCGTCCACCCAGTCGACGTCAAACGGCATGCGCGGAACCCTTCAAAAGTTAAGAGATGGTAAATTCGCCCCTGCAAGTCATTGAAATGTCAGGGGCGAGGGCGTGTCCCAGCGTGGGACACCTGTCAGTGCAGCGGCTGCGGGGCGTAGTCATTCTGCACTGCCAGCTTGAAGGCCAGCTTGCGATTGGCAACCAGCGCCAGCTGCTGCCCTTCGGCGTCGTGGACGGCAAAAAGCTGCTCCAGCCCGTCGGCCTGATCCCGCACCTCGCGGGGCAGATCGGTGACGGCGATAGGTTTGACATAGACCATGCGACCCACATCGGCATTCAGAT
The DNA here is from genome assembly GCF_947503045.1 of uncultured Tateyamaria sp. Lineage (GTDB taxonomy): Bacteria > Pseudomonadota > Alphaproteobacteria > Rhodobacterales > Rhodobacteraceae > Tateyamaria. Next base: position 760,364 of record NZ_CANNCF010000001.1, on the reverse strand, counting down.
CAAAAGACTTGTTCATCACTTACCCTTTCCGAATGTTGATCGTCTGCACGATCGTGTCAGGCTTGGCGCGCGTGAGGTCCACATGCAGCAGCCCGTTTTCCATCACAGCCTCGCCCACATCCACTCCATCGGCGAGGACAAAGCTGCGCTGAAACTGGCGGGCGGCAATGCCACGATGCAAAAATACGCGCCCGTCGGTGTCTTCGCTCTGGCGGCCCCGGATCACAAGCTGGCGGTCTTCGACCGTGATCGACAGGTCCTCTTCGCCAAACCCCGCCACGGCGAGGGTGATGCGATAGGAATAGTCCGAAGTCTGTTCGATGTTGAACGGCGGGTAGCCTTCACTGCCCTTGGCCGTGCGTTCCAGCAGCCGTTCAAGTTGCTCAAATCCCAGCATATGGGGATAGGAAGCCAAAGTCATTTTCGTCATGCGACACGTCCTTTTGGATCAAGCGACCGTCAGTTGGCCCGCCCCGATTTCGGCAGCGGTTGTTATGAATATGGGCAGATTGCGCGATTGGGACAAGGGGTAGGCGTGTCGCGTTGTCGTGATTATATTAACAGTGCAGCAACAATATGGAATCGCCCCATGAACGCTCCTTCGAATATGTCGATGAAATCTGACGACGTGTTGCGATACGAGCTTGAGGTGTTCCGTGCCGAGCACAGCGATCTGGATGCGGCGATCCGCGCCCTGCAACAGGTCGGCACCAGCGATCAGCTGACCATCCAGCGCCTCAAGAAGAAAAAGCTGGCTCTCAAGGACCGCATCGCCAATCTCGAAGACCGGCTGACCCCCGATATCATCGCCTGATGCCCGTAGCCCCGCGCTGTCGGGAAGTGATTGCGCCTGATCCCAAAACCCCTATATTCCGCGCTTCTTCGTTGAGGGAGCCGCAGCCATGACCGTACAGGTTGGCATCATCATGGGCAGCCAATCGGACTGGCCCACCATGCGCGAGGCCGCGCAGATTCTCGACCAGCTCGAGGTGCCCTATGACAGCGCCATCGTCTCGGCCCACCGCACGCCCGACCGGCTGTGGGACTATGGCAAGACGGCTGCGGATCGCGGGCTGAAAGTGATCATTGCAGGCGCCGGGGGTGCTGCCCACTTGCCGGGCATGATGGCCTCCAAAACCCGGGTGCCGGTGATTGGCGTGCCGGTACAGACCAAGGCACTGTCCGGGGTCGACTCTTTATACTCCATCCTGCAGATGCCACGCGGCTTTCCGGTTGCGACCATGGCGATTGGGTCTGCGGGTGCGGCCAATGCCGGGCTGATGGCCGCTGGTATTCTCGCCCTTGGCGATCCGGCCCTTGCGGCACGCCTTGATGCGTGGCGCGCGGCGCTGAGTGCTTCGATCCCCGAGGTTCCGCAGGATGACTGAACCGCTGACGCGTGACAGTGCTGCGCCTTTGGCGCAAGGCGCGACCATCGGCATTCTCGGCGGTGGCCAACTGGGCCGTATGCTGAGCGTGGCGGCCAGCCGTCTCGGCTTTCGCACCCACATCTTTGAACCCGGTGCCAATCCCCCGGCCGGCGATGTCGCGCATCTCGTGACCACGGCCCCGTACGAGGACAATGACGCGCTTTTTGCCTTTGCCAGCACCGTTGATGTCATCACCTACGAATTCGAGAATATCCCCACCCTCACACTGGACGCACTCGAAGATCACGCGCCCATCCGACCCGGTCGCGAGGCACTGCGGGTCTCTCAGGACCGGCTGGTGGAAAAGGACTATCTGAGCAATCTGGGCCTGCGCACCGCCCCTTATGCGGATGTGCCGGACACGGCCGCCCTTGCGCTGGCGCTGGCGCAGATCGGTGCGCCTGCGATCCTGAAAACCCGTCGCTTTGGCTATGACGGCAAGGGGCAGGTGCGCATCACCGACCCGACCAAGGCCGAGGCGGCGCTGGCAGAGATGAAGGGCGCACCCGCGATCCTCGAAGGGTTTGTCGACTTTTCCCACGAAGTGTCCGTCATCGCCGCGCGTGGCCCGGACGGGTCTGTTGCCTGTTTCGATCCCGGTGAAAACGTGCATCGTGATGGCATCCTGCACACGACCACTGTGCCCGCCAATCTCAGCGCGTCGCAGCGCACGGATGCGATCCTGATTGCGGCCAACATCCTCAATGCGCTGGATTATGTGGGCGTGATGGGGGTCGAGCTGTTTGTGACCCGCGCGGGCCTCGTGGTGAACGAGATTGCGCCGCGCGTGCACAACTCCGGGCACTGGACGCAGAATGGCTGCGTCGTGGACCAGTTCGAGCAGCACATTCGCGCCGTTGCGGGCTGGCCCCTTGGCGATGGCAAGCGGCATGCGGATGTGGTGATGGAGAACCTGATCGGCGACGATATGGCGCGCGTGCCCGAATTGGCCCGCGATCCGGCGACTGCCCTGCACCTTTACGGCAAGGCCGAAGCACGCGCGGGGCGCAAGATGGGGCATGTAAACCGGATACAGTCCGAGGGCTTGTTGCGTGCAACGCCCGGAGCCGACCGGTAGGGCGGGGTTTCACCCCGCCTCTACGAACCGCTCGGCGATGTCGCCGCACATGTAACTGACCCGTCCGCCCGCAATGGTCGCGGCGACCCGGTCGTCAGCGTCCAAAACCACCAGATCCGCCCGCTTGCCCGGCTCCAAGGTGCCGCGATCGCTCAACCCCAACACCGCCGCCGGGCCGGACGACACCAGCGCCCAGGCCCCGGCCAAGTCCATCAGCCCGGAGCGGGCCAGCATCAACGCCGCGCGGCGCGGGCTGGGATAGTGATAATCCGAGGCCAGCGCGTCGCAGAACCCCATCGCCACCAGATCAAGGGCTGAGACATTGCCCTTGTGTGACCCACCCCGCACCACGTTGGGCGCGCCAAGCACCACGTGACTGCCTGCGTCTTGGGCGGCCTCTGCCGCCACCTGCGTTTCCGGGAATTCTGCAATGTCCGCGCCGCGTTCCATCCACGCCGCGCGCCCGTGGGCCGTGGCATCATCATGGCTGCCCAGCCGCACACCGGCCTTGACCAGTTCCGCGCAGAGCGGGTCAAGCATGTCCTGCGCCAGCCCCGCATTGGCGTGCAGGTCGAGCAGCATCTGGAAATGCGCCTCCGGGTTGCGCCCGGCCTTGAGCGCCTGCCCGGTCAAGCGCGGGGGTTTGCGCCCCTCGGCCAGACGATCATGGGGCAGATGGTCGTTGAATACCACATAGCCGACGCCCCATTGCGCCACACGGGCGGGCAGGTCTGCATAGAGATCCGTCAGCGCTATCTCGAAGCGGAGTTGCGGGCGCAGGTCAGTGACCACTTCGGCTCGCACTTCGTGCAGGGTCGAAAACACCTGATCGGCAAAATCGAACCCACGCAAACCACCTTCCCAGCTTACGAACTGGGCCAGAACGCCGGTGGTGATGCCATTGGCGGCAAGCTCGGCCTCGACCGCGCGCAGGCCCTCGTCCATCTGCTTCATCGCGCCGCGACGCGGGGCGACGTGCCGTTCGAACCCGTCGCCATGCACATCGACGATTCCGGGCAACACACGATACCCATTCAGGTCCACCGCACGCCCCGTCGGAGCATCTGCAATGACGCCTTCGGCCAGCGGCAGCGGCGCGCAACGCAGCTCGTCCGGAAACAGCACCTCGCCGCCCGTCAGATCAATTGTCAGCATCGCGATCCCCGACCAAGCAGGCGGCTCCCGGACAGCCAAGCTGGTCCAGCACCTCGTCCACCCAGCCGATGTCGCGATCAAAATGGCCGCTGCGCAGGAATGTCAGCGTCTGGGTGATGACATTGGGATTGTTCATCATGAACGTGTGGGTCACCGGCATCACGATGTGATCGGTCATGCCTGCCACAGGGGTCGAGAGCACCGACACCTTGCCATCATCCCGCCCCGGCAAGAGCGAGGAAAAATAGGGGTTGAGCGACTGATCCCCGGCAATGATGCCCACCGGGTAATCCACACCGGGCAAGCCGCGTGGCAGGTTGTTGGGTCCGGTGCCAAGTTGCCCGCCAGCCGGGCCGTTGATCCAGCCGAAAACTTCGAGATCGTTGAACGTGTCGACCACTTCGCTGCCCCGGTTGGGCGGGGCCAGCATCACCACCCGGCCCAGCCGCTTGGGGCGGGGATGGTTGGCAAACCAGTAGCGTACAAGGATGCCGCCCATCGAGTGGGTCACGAAATGCACTGTCTGATCACCGCAGGCCGCAATTGCCTGCGGCATCACCGCCGCCGCAAGGGTCTGCACCGTTTCCGAAGTCGACGGATAGCCCGGACGCACCACCTTGTAGCCTTCGGCGCGCAAGGCGCCCTCCATCACCAGCAGGGATGCCTCGGACCGCGCGAGCCCATGCAGCAGCACAACGCAGTCCGCCGCCGCCGCGCGGGGCAAGACAAGAGAGGCCATCAGGGCAAAAAGGGCGATACAGAACTTCATAACGCTTGAGATAGTGCGATCGCACGCCCTATGGAATGGGGACGTTTCGTTACTCTTGAAAAGATTGTCCAGAATGCGCCCGAAATCCCCTCGCCTTGCCGTTCGCGCCGTCATCGTCGAAGACGGGCGCATCCTGATGGTCAATGCGTGGCCTGATGGGCAAAGCCCGCTGATGTGTGCCCCTGGTGGCGGGGTCGAGGTGGGCAGCAGCCTGCCCGACAACCTGATCCGCGAAGTGCGCGAGGAAACCGGGTTGGAGATCGAGGTGGGCGCGCCCTGCCTTGTGAACGAGTTTCACGACCCCGGCGGCAGCTTTCATCAGGTCGATGTCTATTTCCGCTGCACCGTGGTGCCGGGCTCGCCGCGCCCTGACCGCTGGAACGATCCCGAAGAGATCGTGACCGAGCGGCGCTGGTTGACCCGCACCGAACTGGCCGCAACCCCGCACAAGCCCGACAGTCTGGCCGCGGTTGCCTTTGGTGAGGATGGCATCAGCTACGACCCGCTTGAGCCGCTGGTGCGGTAACAGTCAGCGCGATGCCGCCCAGCACAAGAACGGCGGCGATCAGGATCGTGAGTGTCACTGCCTCGCCCAGCAGCAGCGCGCCTGCGACGATGGCGATGATCGGCACGCTCAGCTGCACAACCGCGGCGGTCTGCCCGGCCAGTTGCGGCAACACGTGATACCACAGCGCATAGCCCAGCCCCGAGGTCAGCGCGCCGGATGCAATGGCCAGCGCAATGCCCGATGGGGCCGCGTGCAGGCCCGCACCCACCAGCAGGACCAGCAGCATGGGCATCGCCACGACAAAATTGGCCGCCGTGGTGGCCAGCGGATCAGCGCTGCCCTTACCTGCCAGCGTGTAGATCGCCCAACCGATCCCGGCCATGACCATCAAAAGGGCGCCGACGAGGTCTCCGCCCGCGCCGTCCCGCGGCCAAAGCGCGAGGATCAGGCCGACAAAGGCCACGGAGGCGCCGCCAAGCTGACGGGCTGTGGGGGCAGCCCCGCGCAGGGCCGACCAGCCGAACATCACCACCTGCACGGTGCCAAACAGGATCAGTGCCCCAAGGCCGGCATTGAGGCTGACATAGGCCAGTGAAAAGCCGATCATATAGGCCGACAGGCTTGCAGCCCCCAGCAGACGGCCCCGCCCTGCCACGGGCAGCCCGCCACCCCGCACGCTCAGGATCATGCACAGGGCCACCGCGCCCGCCAGCACGCGGATCATCGCAAAGCTGGACGGGTCAATCGCGCCGCTGTCCACTGCCACGCGGTTCAGGACCGAATTGGCGGCAAAGGCGATCATGGTGAGGGTGGTGAGAAGGGCAATGCGCATGGGCGCACTCTTATCGCAGATGCAGCCGCGCACAAGCGGCAGATGACCCGGGCGCAGCGCGTGGCGCGCCGGGTCATCCAAAGTCACAACATGTTCAGAACCAGTTCTTCGCAGTCATCCAGACGCTTGGTGCTTGGGGGCTGCCGTTTCGGGTGGTCCTCGCACAGCGCGTCGTTCAAAGCGGCGCGCCCGGCGCAGGTGTCACCGAGGGCGTATTCGATCAGGGCGGTCTTCAGATCAGCCCGGGATGCCATAATCCTGATCCCAAGGGCCTCGGCCACCAGACTCTCATCCGTGCGGATGGTGGCATAGGCGAAATCGCGGGCCTGTTCGGAGGTCTGGAACGCTTCTTCAAAATTGGCATCCATCACACGCAAGACTTCGACAGAGGCAAAGGCCAACCCTTTCTGGAGCGTGTCCACTTCCGCGGTCTTCGGTTCGTGGATGGCGTCGTTCATCCTTTTGCGAAGCTCGCCGGAAATGTTGACGGCCTTTTGGCTGTTGGTGTGGATGTAGTCCCAATAAAGTTGGAGCGGGTTCCGTCTGAGCACCATGTAGTCGTGCATGAAACCGATGGTTTCGGGGGCGTTCCTTGATTTCACGAATGCCTCGTAATGAGAGAGCAAGGTCGGTGATTTCAGAACGTCCAGGATGCTGGTCTTGTAGTGTCTTCCTGCGATTTGCATGTCATCTCTCCTGCGATCATTGACCGTTTGATCTGGTCTCATCAGGGAAACACGCAGGCGCGCAGGTTAATTCGCGTGAATGGCAACATTTTTTGAGACGTGCAGGAATGCGCCGATGCAAAAACAAAAGGGGCCGCCCAGAAGGCAGCCCCTTTCGGTTGTCTTAACTTCAGATGACGTGGGTCAGCTCTGGCGCTTTTGCTTGCGGCGCATCAGGCCCATGCCGCCGAGACCGGCAAGCAGCATCCAACCAGCGGCTGGCAGAGGCACAGCAGGTGGGTTTACGATCTGTGCGAGGTCGCCAACGATCATGTCGTCAAACCCGAAGAAGTCGGCACCACTGGAATTGGAGAACGCGATGTTCGTATAACTTTCGGTCAGGTCAAGGAAACCGAAGAACAACACACCGCCGTCATTTGCGTTGGTTGAGTTCGGAATGACGAGGTTGGTCACTGCGCCACCCACGGCTGTCAGCGCGAGGCTCAACGTGCCGCCGAAGTCGCCGATGTCCGTTCCGTAGAAACCGAACGCCGAAATCGCCGACGTAAAGGCAATGTTGAAACCGCCGCCGCCATCAACTTCGACCCAGTTGCTTCCTGACGTTGCGAAACGGCCTGCAAAGGGAACGCCGTTTTCAACACGGGCCGATCCACCTGTCAGAGTCGCCGTCACGTTTCCGCTTGTGACGGGGAATACCAATGGCAGTGGCGGCAGCGTTCCTTGTGCGAAACCTTCGAAGTCTTCTGTGCCGACTCCAGGATCCAGTGCCGCGACAAAGTTGTTGCGTGCTGTTTCTGCGGCTCCGCCGGCAGGCACTGATGTGACCAGACCCATATCTTCACCGAAGAAAGTGATGGGCGCTGCCTGTGCAAGACCCGGCAATGCCAGGGCAAGTACTGCAGCAAAAATTGGTGCTCTCATTTTAATATTTCCTCTTGATTAACGTTAATGAACGTAAGGTTAACAGAATTCGCCTTATTTAGGAGTCTGGAATGCCATACCGGCGCCACATTCCCGTAGCGCGCGAATCTCAATAGTTGACCTTGACGCCAACCAGCATCAACTTCTGCATGCGAAATTCGGCCCGTCACACGCCAGGTCGGAAAAACTCAATAACTTTATGGCCTTACCGAACAAATCAACAAAGCGTTCAGAAATAGGGCATTGTGCCGGATTTCTGAACGAAACTCCCGAAATTCGCACATCAATGCCCCAGGCGTCCCGAATCGCGTGCAAGTGATTCGCTTTTTCGAGCCATCAATCATGTGCGGATTCGGGGGGCTGTGGCGGGCAAAAAATGACCCGTTTCGCATGCAAAAAGGGCGCCCTATCGGACGCCCTTGATCGTATGTTTTCTGGTCGGTCCCGTCGGTGCCTGACCAAGGCCAAACACCGGTCGGGATCGCGCGTTTCGCAGTGCGAAACGTGTTTACATCATGCCGCCCATGCCGCCCATGTCGGGCATGCCGCCGGGTGCGCCTGCGCCTTCTTTGGCAGGCTTGTCGGCCACCATCGCTTCGGTAGTGATCAGCAGACCGGCAACCGAGGCTGCGTCCTGCAGCGCTGTGCGCACCACTTTGGCAGGGTCGATCACGCCGAACTTGAACATGTCGCCATATTCTTCGGTCTGTGCGTTGAAGCCGAATGTGACGTCGCTGCTTTCGCGGATTTTGCCCGCAACAACCGACCCGTCAACGCCCGAGTTCTCGGCGATCTGACGCAGAGGCGCTTCGATGGCCTTGCGCACGATTGTGATGCCGACGTCTTGATCAGAGTTTGCACCCTTGAGACCGTCCAGCGATTTGCCAGCCTGGATCAGGGCGACACCGCCACCGACAACAACACCTTCTTGCACGGCCGCACGGGTCGCGTTCAGGGCATCGTCAACGCGGTCTTTGCGCTCTTTCACTTCGACTTCGGACATGCCGCCGACGCGGATCACGGCAACACCGCCAGCCAGTTTGGCCACACGCTCTTGCAGTTTTTCACGGTCGTAGTCGGAGGTTGTTTCCTCGATCTGGCCACGGATCTGTGTCACGCGCGCTTCGATCTCGGCTTTTTCACCGGCACCGTCGATGACAGTGGTTTCGTCCTTGGTGATCTGAACGCGCTTGGCGGTGCCCAGCATGTCCATGGTCACGGATTCCAGCTTCATGCCCAGCTCTTCGGAGATCACCTGACCGCCGGTCAGAATGCCGATGTCCTGCAGCATGGCTTTGCGGCGATCGCCGAAACCAGGTGCTTTGACAGCTGCGATTTTCAGACCGCCGCGCAGTTTGTTCACAACCAGAGTTGCAAGGGCTTCGCCCTCAACATCTTCGGCGATGATCAGCAGGGGTTTCTGCGACTGGATCACCTGCTCGAGCAGGGGCACCATGGGCTGCAGCGACGAGAGTTTTTTCTCGTGCAGCAGGATCAGGCAGTCTTCCAGCTCGGCTGTCATCTTGTCTGCGTTGGTCACGAAGTAAGGCGACAGGTAGCCGCGGTCGAACTGCATGCCTTCGACAACATCGGTCTCTGTTTCCAGGCCTTTGTTCTCTTCGACGGTGATCACACCTTCGTTGCCGACTTTCTGCATCGCATCGGCGATCTGACGACCGATTTCGGCCTCACCGTTGGCAGAGATGGTACCGACCTGGGCAACTTCGTCGCTGTCGGTCACGTCACGTGCGGCAGCTTTGATCGACTCGACAACCTTGGTTGTGGCCAGATCGATGCCGCGTTTGAGGTCCATCGGGTTCATGCCAGCGGCAACCGATTTCATACCTTCTTTGATGATCGCGGCAGCGAGAACTGTCGCGGTTGTGGTGCCGTCGCCGGCCTCGTCATTGGTGCGAGAAGCAACTTCTTTCACCATCTGCGCGCCCATGTTCTCGAACTTGTCTTCCAGTTCGATTTCCTTGGCGACCGATACACCGTCCTTGGTGATGCGCGGTGCGCCGAAGGATTTGTCCAGAACCACGTTGCGACCCTTGGGGCCGAGAGTCACGCGGACGGCGTCTGCCAGCGTGTTCACGCCTTTCAGCATGCGGTTACGGGCATCTGTATTGAACTTGACGTCCTTAGCAGCCATGATTTTTCTCCTTTGAGAATGTTGGTTGAGGGATCAGAGAAGCGGCGTGCGCTTACTCGATGATCCCCATGATGTCGGATTCTTTCATCATCAGCAGTTCTTCACCGTCGATGGTGACTTCGGTGCCAGACCATTTGCCGAACAGCACCTTGTCGCCGGCTTTCACGGCCATTTCGATCAGCTCACCGCTGTCCTTGCGGGCACCGGGGCCTGCGGACACGATTTCGCCTTCGCTTGGCTTTTCCTTGGCGCTATCGGGGATGATAAGTCCGCCAGCGGTTTTCTCTTCGCTTTCCGTGCGGCGTACCAGCACGCGGTCATGAAGCGGTTTCAATGCCATCTTTGCAGCTCCTTAAGGCTCAAAGTTTCCTTCCCAGACCCCGAGTTAGGGGCCATTAGCACTCGCCTTGCTTGAGTGATAACGGAGCGTAGTTAGGCGGCTGCGCGCTGCGAGTCAACGCTTTGCCTGCGCAGGCTTGCGAAAAATTTTCAACAAGGCCGCTTTGGCGCGGTAAACCTTCGGCCTAGGCCCCGACGTTTCGGCCAAAAGTCAAATTCAGAATGGGCGGGCCGCTCCACACCTCACTCCCAGCCGCACTGACGCGGCACAATGTGAAAAGTGGAGAAAACACATGACATCCTTTGCAAAACCCGCCCTGATCACCGCCCTTCTTTTTCCTGCTACCGCCTTTGCCGGGCTGGATGTGGGCCAGTCCCTTGGCTCGACCGAAGCGGATGTGCGTGCCGCCCTGACCAGCATGGGATACGAGGTGCAAGAAATCGAAGTCGAGGACGGCGAAATCGAGGCCGAAGTCACGCTGGACGGCGTGGCGATGGAAATCGAAGTCGCGATGGACACCGGCCTGATCACGGAAATCGAAGCGGAGGATGACGAAACCAACAGCGACGACTAAGCTGCACAGACCAGTGGCTGCCCGGCGAATACCCGGGCGGCCAAACACCAAGAAAGACCTGAAATGCCATCACGCCGTATCATCCTCTGGGGCCTGTTTTCCTTGCAGGCCGTTTGCTGTGCCTATTTCACCATGGACGTCGTGATTGACCTGTTCGCTCCGGGTCATGCGAACGCCTTGGCGGAAAGTGATGTGATCGAGGGGATCGTGACCCTTGCCCTGTTTCTTGGGCTTGTGTTCACCGGATCAGAATTGCGTCAGATGCTGCGCCGTCAGGACCAGATCACCGATCAGCTCAAAATCGCGTCGGGCGCATTCGCTGAACTGCTCGAGGTTCGCTTTGGCGAATGGCAACTGACCGAAGCCGAACGGGCTGTCGCCGTGCTCGCAATCAAAGGCTATTCCGTGGCCGAAATGGCCAAACTGCGCGACACGGCCCAAGGGACGATCAAGGCGCAATGCGCGGCCCTATATCGCAAGGCCGACGTGTCGGGTCGGTTGCAATTGCTGAGCCTGTTTCTGGATGATCTCATGGCGGACACGCTGATCCCTGCGTGACGTTCTGCAAACCGGAAAACGCGCCGGACTCTGTGTCAAAGCCCGCTACCCCCCAAGCACGGTGCCCGACGAGGCCACCGCCTCAGCCCCTTTTGGCGTCAGTCCATAGACACCTTTTTCGACCTTTTCGAACCAGCCATAATGGTCGTCGCGCATCATGGTCGTGGCCCGTGCGATGCCGGTTTCACGCGCCACATCCGCGCCTTTGCAGGCCCCCACCTCAAACAGGTACATGGCCAGTTTCAGCGCATCCTGCCGATAGGCCGTGATCAGACCCACGCGGGTCTGTCCGCCATCGTTGGGATCGCCCACGCGTCCGGCAAACTCCTTGAGCAACTGGCCCTGTTTGCGCGTGTTCTTGCGCGGCGCGTAAGGCCCAGGGTCGCAATGCACCTGCACCAGACTGTCGCTGAGTCGCACGGTCATCAGACCCAACCCAAGACGGCGGCATAGCCGCGTCATCTCTTTCACGGATTTCAGAAACCGTTTCCCCTTGCCCCGCGCCACAGCCATGTAGACCTCGTCCGAGACCGACAGCCGCGCCACGCATTGATGCACAAGCGTGAGGGAAAAACCGAGCTTGAGTTCCACGATCACCGGCGGCTCGCCGCCACGCACTGCAACTACATCGGCCGCGCCCACTTCGGATTTCACCACATATCCCTGCCCTTCGAGAAAGGTTTTGACGGGTGGATAAAGGTCGGTTTCGCGTGCGCTCACGGGGCGTCGTCCGGACTGGGATGGGCCACGCGAGGAAACCCCACGCGCGGCCCCGATGCAAGGGCCTAGCGCCCGCCGGTGCGCCCGGGAATGCGGGGCGGCCGGCCGCCCCGCACCTGAGTGCGCAGATGGGCGGGTCGGGCTGCGGGCGCAGGTGGCCGGGCCGCCTTTGGGGCTTTGGTGGCAGGACGATGGGTGCCGCGTTTTGCGGCGGGTTTGGATTTTCTGGGCATGAGGTGCCCCTTTCGCGTCTGAAGAACTGGAAACGCGCACGCCGCGCGCATGATCCCCGCGCTTGCGGGTCAGCCGTGCTGGTCCATTGTCAGATCACTCCTGAAATCGAGGCGCACCAATCGCGTGGTGCAGGATCGGGTGGGCGGTCAGGCCAGGTTGTCCATGTGCAGGGCACTCCTTTTCAGATGCCGAAATCATAACCCGAGGGTGCGCGCGGATCAACCGCGCGCCCGGCGCGACACTGCGGCCCATTTGCCCCCCGTGACACCGCAGGACAGCTTGTTATAAGGGCGCAAAATCTCTCCCCTCTGCAAGGACGCCCTGCCCATGACAACCCTGGTTTTTGGCCACAAATCACCTGACACCGATTCCACCGGCTCCCCCATCATCTGGGCGTGGTACCTGAACGAGGTCAAAGGCTCCGAAGCCGAGGCGGTGCTGCTGGGCGAGCCCAACACCGAAGCGGCCTTTGTTCTGAAAAAGTGGGACTTGCCCAAGCCGCGCATCATCTCATCCGTGGACGCGGACCAGCCGGTTGTGATCGTGGACACCAACAACCCGGCTGAATTGCCAGACAACATCAATGATGCCGACATCACCGGCATCATCGACCACCACAAGTTGGTCGGCGGGCTGGAAACCAAGGGCCCCATCGACATCCGGATCGAGCCTCTGGCCTGCACCGCCACCATCATGTGGAAGATGATCGGCAAGGACATGGCTCAGGCCCCGGCATGGGTCAAAGGCGCGATGCTGTCCTGCATCCTGTCCGACACGCTCGAATTCCGCTCGCCCACCACAACGCAGGAAGACAAGGCCATCGCCTATGATCTGGCGCGCGATCTCGGAATCGACATCCCGCTTTATGCGGCCGAAATGTTCGAGGCGAAATCGGATGTGTCGGCCTTTTCCGACGCCGAACTGCTGCGGATGGACAGCAAGGAATACACTGTGGACGGCACCGAATTCCGCGTCTCGGTTCTGGAAACCACGGCGCCCAAGATCGTGCTGGATCGCAAGGACAGCCTGATGGCGTCGATGGTCGATGTCGCCAAGGAAGACGGCGCGGACGAAGTGCTGCTGTTCGTGGTCGACATCCTGAACGAAGAGGCGACGATGCTGATCCCCAATGACCGGGTGAAGGGTGTGGCCGAAAAGAGCTTTGGTGCCACCGTGTCTGGCGACACCGTCGTCCTGCCAGGCGTGATGAGCCGCAAGAAACAGATCATCCCGAATCTCAAGGTCTGAGACCGGGTTGGCGCAGGACACCAGCGCCTTACTTTCCAATGGCGGCGTGCTGTCGTAAGGCGGACCTGTGGTCCGCCTTTTTACGTGGCCGCGCCACCCAACACGGCCACCCCGGGAGCCCAAGCCATGACCCAGATCATTTCCGCCCTGTCCGAGATTTCGGAGCGTTATGACGCCTTGTTCGTCGATCTGTGGGGCTGCGTGCACAACGGAGTCCACGCCCTACCGGAGGCGGTCACAGCACTGCAGGCCTATCGCAAGCGTGGCGGCAAGGTGGTGCTGGTCACCAACTCGCCCCGCCCACGTGCCGGGGTGACCAAGCAATTGGTGCATTTTGGTGTGCCCGATGATGCCTGGGACACGATCGCGACCTCTGGCGACAGCGCCCGCGCGGCGATGTTTCGCGGCATCGTGGGGGAAAAGGTGTTTTTTATCGGCCAGCCGGGTGAAGAGAAATTCTTTGAACCCATTGGCGTGATCAAGGATCCGGTTAACATTCAGATGGTACCGCTACAAGAGGCCGAGGGGATCGTCTGCACCGGTCCGCGCGATGCGATGGCGGACCCGGATGTGATGCGCCCCGAATTTCTGATGGCCAAGCAATTGGGGCTGAAACTGCTCTGTGCCAATCCGGATATCGTGGTGGACCGGGGCGAGGTGCGCGAGTGGTGCGCAGGCGCCTTGGCGCAACTTTATACCGAAATGGGGGGCGAAAGCTTGTACTTTGGCAAACCCCATCCGCCGATCTACGATCTGGCCCGTCGTCGCCTGTTTGAGCTGGGTGTAGACGTGCCGGATTCAGGCATTCTGGCCATCGGCGACGGGGTCCTGACCGACATCGCAGGCGCCATGGGTGAGGATATCGATTCGCTCTTTATCTCGGGCGGGCTGGCCGCATCCGAAACAAAAACCGTGACCCAGCCGGACCCCGACGCGCTAAGCGCCTATCTGGAAAAGGAAAAGAGCGCTCCAACCTTTTCGATAGGGCATCTGCGCTGACCTACTTTTTACTTGATTTTCTGCGCGTGCAAAGTAATTAGATTGCGCGAGGCGCCGTGTTTGCGCCAGAAAATTACCGGAGCCTTAACGTGTTGGACAACCTGCCCCGCGGCACGATCTGTATCGAAGACATCGAAATGGGCATGTCCCGCCATTTGCGCAAACAGGTCACCGACCGAGACATCGAGTTGTTTGCCGAAGTCTCGACCGATCACAATCCTGTCCACATGGATGACGATTATGCCCGCGACACCATCTTTGCCGGGCGCATCGCGCATGGCATGCTGACGGCTGGTCTGATCTCGGCCGTGATTGGCGAACAGCTGCCAGGTCACGGCACCGTCTATATGGGTCAATCGCTGAAGTTCCTCGCCCCGGTCCGCCCCGGTGACATGGTCTATGCCGAGGTCAAGGTGATCGACATCGACGTGGCCAAGCGCCGGGTAAAGCTGGATTGTCATTGCGCGGTGGATGGCAAGAAGGTTCTTATGGGCGAAGCCATGGTGCTGGCCCCCTCGCGCAAGTTCGACTGATCCCAAGGCCGCCTGACGGCGACACCGTTTTTTTTTGGGGGGGGCTTTGCCCCCGGCCTTGCGGCCTCCCCCATGGTATTTTTTGGTCAGATGAAGCCACGGGCGCCGTCTTGCCCTTGGCCTTGGGCGCGGCTAGGCATGGCGCATGAGGATCATCCGCGATTACCAATATGTTGAGCCCGAGGACCGCGGCGCCAGTGCGGCCATCGGCAATTTCGATGGTGTCCATCTGGGCCATCAGTCAGTGATTGATCTGGCGCGCGCCGCCGCCCCTGCGGCGCCTCTGGGTGTGATGACTTTTGAACCCCATCCGCGTATGTATTTCGCCCCCGACGCTCCGCCCTTTCGGCTGATGAGCCAGGCCGCACGTGCCAGCCGTCTGGCCAAGCTGGGGGTGGAGCGTCTGTATGAGTTGCCCTTTAACGCGGGTCTTGCGGGCTTGTCTCCGGAAGAGTTTGCCGCCCGCGTGATCCGTGACGGGCTGGGGCTGACCCATGTGGTGGTGGGAGCGGATTTCTGTTTTGGCCGCAAGCGGGCCGGGACGTCAGAGGACCTTGTACGGTTTGGGGCCGAGATGGGTTTTGGCGTCACCATCGCCCCCCTGATCGCGCATAGCGCGGCCACCGTGTCCTCGACCGCGATCCGCGAGGCCCTGAGTTCCGGACGCACCCGCGATGCAGCGGCAATGCTGGGCCACTGGCATCGGATCGAGGGCCCCGTCATCCACGGCGAACAACGCGGGCGCGATCTGGGATATCCGACAGCCAATATGTCGATTGACGATCTGCACCCCCCGGCCTTTGGCGTCTATGCGGTGCTGGTGGACGTGCTGGAGGGGCCGCATGCGGGCCAGTATCACGGCGTCGCCTCTTTGGGTGTACGCCCGATGTTCGGGGAAAACCGGCCCAATCTTGAAACCTTTGTTTTTGATTTCTCGGGCGATCTCTATGGCACACCCCTGTCTGTCGGTCTGATCGAGCATCTGCGCGGCGAAGAGAAATTTGACAATCTTGACGCATTGATTGCCCAGATGGACCGCGACAGCGCACAGGCCCGCAGCATTCTGGCCGACCTGTGAGCGATCCGATTGAACGCAGCGGCTTTGCCTCCCGGTTCTGGGAAACCAAGCGCCTTGACCAGATGAGCGAGGCCGAGTGGGAGGCGCTGTGCGATGGTTGCGGCAAGTGCTGTCTCAACAAGCTGGAGGACGAAGACAGCGGCGACGTGGCCCTGACCCGCGTGGCCTGCCGGTTGCTGGATGATGCGACCTGCCGCTGTGCCCAATATGACATCCGCCATCAGTTCGTCCCTGACTGCATTGTGCTCAAACCGTCCAATATCGAAAGCCATCTCTACTGGATGCCGCAGACCTGCGCCTATCGTTTGTTGCATGAGGGCAAGGGCCTCGCCGATTGGCATCCGTTGATTTCAGGCACGCCTGAAACGGTGCACGCAGCCGGGGTGTCGATGCGCGGACGCACCTATAGCGAATTCGACGTGGCCGATGACGACTGGGAAGATCACATCATCGAAGAGCCGACCTAGCTGCAGGCAAGCATGTCGTGCAACGGGGCTGCAACGATCCGGGGATGCGTGATCGGGGCCATGTGGCCCACCCCTGAAAGGCTGACCTCGCGCGCATTTGGCAGGCGCCGCGCGATGGCGTGACTGACCGGACCGGCCCAGCGCGATTGCGCGCCGCGCAGCAGCAAGGCGGGCATGCGGGCCGCATCAAACCGCCCCGGCGCCAGCAGGTTTGCGCAATCGTCGATCAGGAAAGGGCTTGAGGCCCGGATGAAGTCGATCCGTGCGGCCATGTAGTCCCGGGTGACTTGTGGGATGCCCTCCCAGCCTGCCGCATTGCCCCAGATCGCGTTAAAGGCACGCGCGGCCCCCATCCGGTCGCCCGCGTCCAGCGCAGCATCAAAGGGGGCGGTGTCGCGTATATAGTTAGGCCTGAATTCCGGATCATCCGCCATCACAGGTGCGAAATAGACCGGCTCGTACATCACGAGTGTACGTAGTTTTTCTGGATGCTCGATGGCCAGACGCAAGGCCACGGTGGCCCCAAAAGAATGGCCAATCACGTCGACCGGGCCATCGCCGATGTCGGCCAGCACCGACAGGGCCATGTCCGTCGCCGCATCATGCATGATCCCCTGCCCGTCCCAATCCCCCGACTGGCCATGGCAGGGCAGATCAAAGGCGTGCAGGGTCGCCAAATCGCCCAAGGCCGCGCCTAGCCCCCGCCACGCGCCGGAATGGGCCAGCGAGCAGTGGATGGCGAGGACAGTCCGGGGGCCGGACCCGAAGGTCCGGCGGTGGATGTGTGGGATCAAAGCTTGCCGGACAGCAGCAGATCAATCTCTTCGACCTTGTCCTGCCCCCAGAACATATGCGTGTCGTCCACGATGTAGAACGGCGCGCCAAAGGCCCCCTTGTCCACCGCTTCTTCGAGGTTGCGGGCATAGGTTTCGGCACCGCTGAGCAGGCCGCTGTCGGCAAGGGATGGATCGAACCCGGCCGCCTCAAGGCAGGCCTTGACCACCCCGTCCTCGGCGATGTCCTTTTCCTCTGACCAGACGGCGCGCAGCACCGAGTGGACCAATGCGCCCAGATCGCCGCCTCCGGCCGCCTGGGCGGCAATGATCGCGTAGGAAGATGGTGCCGCGTTGGTGGGCCAATGAGCGGGCTTGAGGTTCAGCGGCATCCCCAGTTTCTTGGCCTGGCGGGGCAGCTCCTGCGCCCGGTACGCGACACGGTTGGGGTGGCGATCCTTGGGCGGCGTTCCACCGGTGCGGGAAAACAGCGCCATGATGTCGAGCGGCTTGTAAGTGATGGTGGCGCCGTGTTTTGCGGCCACCTCTTCCAGCCGGTTCCCCGCAAGGTAGGTGTAGGGCGACAGGGTCGCAAAATAATAGTCGATATGGGCCATTTCTTTCTCCGATGCGAGGTCTTTGGGTTCGCGCGACGGTACGCCCGTGCTAAGCGATGTCAACATCACGAATCTGTCACAAATCGTGCTGCGCGGGGACACGACATGCCGAATATCCAGGAACCCAAGATTATCTCGGGCAATGCCAACCTGCCATTGGCCAAAGCCATTGCCCGGCGCATGTCGCTGCACCGCGGCGTCAATGTTGGTCTGGTCAATGCGCGGGTCGAACGGTTCAACGATGGCGAGATTTTTGTCGAGGTGTTCGAGAACGTGCGGGGCGAGGATATGTTCATCATCCAACCCACTTCGAACCCGGCGAATGACAACCTGATGGAACTTCTGATCATGTGTGACGCGCTGCGCCGATCCTCGGCGGCACGCATCACCGCCGTGATCCCCTATTTCGGCTATGCCCGGCAGGATCGCCGATCAAAGGCGCGCACACCGATCAGCGCCAAGCTGGTGGCCAACATGCTGGTGGGGGCCGGGATCGAGCGGGTGCTGACGATGGATCTGCATGCCGCGCAGATCCAGGGCTTTTTCGATATTCCGGTGGACAACCTTTACGCCTCGCCGATCTTTGCGCTGGACATCAAGACGCAGTTTGCGGGCCGTCTGGACGAGTTGATGATCGTCTCTCCGGACGTGGGTGGCGTGGCGCGGGCCCGCGACCTGGCCAAACGTCTCGCGGCCCCGCTGGCCATCGTGGACAAACGCCGCGAAAAGGCGGGCGAAGTGGCCGAGATGACCGTGATCGGGGATGTGACGGGCAAGACCTGCATCATCGTCGATGACATGGTCGACACCGCAGGCACGCTCTGCAAGGCGGCCGAAGTGCTGATCGAAAACGGTGCCAACGAGGTCCATTCCTATATCTCGCACGGTGTCATGTCCGGCCCTGCCGTCGGTCGGGTGACCAAATCGGTGATGAAATCGCTGGTGATCACGGACAGCATCCAGCCGACGGACGCGATCAAGGAGGCGGCCAATATCCGCATCGTTCCCACGGCCCCGGTCTTTGCGCAAGCGATACTGAACATCTGGAACGGCACGTCGGTATCGTCCCTGTTCGAGGCCGAAACGCTCAGCCCGATTTATGACGGGATGTACGCCGCCGAATGAGGCACGACCCTCAGTCCGGTTTTTGCAATTTCCAGACCTGTTCCAAAGGATAGTCCTTGGCCCAGTCCGCAGGCACGGCCCCGCGCGTCCCTTGCGCCCAGTCGGGCGCATAAAGCTCGTGATATCCGGTGACGGCAAACCCGATCTCGGCAAATAGATCCATCCAGCCCGCCATGGTCAGGTTGAAACAGACGCCGGACGGTTCAAACTCCACTTCTGACCAATCCGCACCCCACATCCCGCGATAGGGGCGGTGCAGGGCTCGCTCTGCGGGTGCGCCATTGAGCGGCGAGCAGATCAGCGACAGCGGGTGGTTCCCAAGGAACACCAACCGCCCCCCCGGGCGCAGCACACGCCAAGCCTCGCGCAACCAGATTTCCGGACGACACCAGATCGATGCCCCGTATTCCGAGATCGCGAAGTCAAAGGCAGCATCCGGCAGGCCCGTCGCTTCGGCATTGCCTTCGACAAAGTCGATCTGCACGCCGTGTTCCGCCGCGAGGCCACGCGCCGTGCCAAGCTGTTCGACCGAGATGTCGATGGCCGTAACACGCGCGCCGCGCCGGTGCATCCAATGGGCGACATAGCCCGTCCCGCAACCCAGCTCGATCGCATCCATGTCCGCCATGTCCGATGGCAGCAAAGCAAGGCCGTCGTCACTGTTGCCCCAATTGCCCCATTGCGGGCTCTCAAGCGCCCATCGGTTGCGCGCAAAGTCGACCCAATTGGCCGCATCCGCGTTCCAAACATCCTTGTTGATCGACAGGTATTCGCGTGCCATTGCGCCCTCTTTCGCGTTTGAGTGCGCCCGAGTTTAGCACAGATACCCAGCGTGCAGACAACACCGACATGGCCAAACCGGGGGCTGGATGCACGTCATGCCACCACGCACGTCTCGCAGTACCCTCTCCCTCCGGGTCGCCTACACAATAGGCTGGACTCACCCCAGACCTTTGCCGATGATCGCGGCAAAACACTTGGGGAGATCAACGATGAAGACCATTCTGACTGCCACCATTCTGACGCTGACCGCCACCGGGGCTTTTGCCGCCAGCCATTGCGCGGCAGGAAAGACCCTGACCGACGGCACGCTGACCATCGCCACCGGCAACCCGGCCTATTACCCATGGGTGATCGACGACGCCCCCGAAGCAGGCCAGGGGTTCGAGGCCGCCGTAGCCTATGCGCTGGCCGAAGAGATGGGATTTGCCGCCGAGAACGTCACATGGGTGCGCACTTCCTTTGACGAGGCAATCCAGCCCGGTGCCAAGGATTTCGACCTGAACATGCAGCAGTTCTCGATCACCGCAGACCGCGACCGGGTGGTTGATTTCTCGGCCCCCTACTACACCGCACCGCAGGCCGTGATGACCACCGTCGAGGCGGTCGAGGGTGGGGCCACCCCAACCATGGACAGCCTCAAGGGGATGAAATGGGGGGTCGTTGCCTCCACCACCGCCCTTCCGGTCGTGATGGAGAAAATCCAGCCCGACCAGTCGCCGCTGGTTTATGACGACAATGCCAACATCACCGCCGCCATGCAGGCGGGCCAGATTGATGCGGCCCTGTTCGATCTGCCCACCGCCCTCTTCACCGCCGCCGTGCTGATGGACAACGGTGTGGTGCTGGGCCAGTTCGACCCATCGGCGGCCGAAAGCCCGGACCAGTTCGGCGCGCTGATGCTCGAAGGATCAGCGCTCAAGCCCTGCGTCGACGAGGCCCTAGCCGCGCTCACCGACAGCGGCAAACTGGCCGCCATCGAGGCCGAGTGGCTGCAGGACGCCGTCGGAGTGCCCCTGATCAAGTGAGTACACGCCGCGCTGCCTACGAGGCCCGGCAACGCCGCCGGGCCAACTTGCTTGCCGGGGCCAGTACGCTCGTCGTGCTGGGCCTTTTGGTGTTGCTTGTGCCCCTTGCGCCGGGATGGGCAGCGGTCAAATCCTCTTTCTTTGACGGCGAGATTTTCGCGCGCACCTTTCCCGATCTCGCCCGCGCCTTCCTGATCAACATCGCCATCTTTGCATGGTCCGTTCCACTGATCATGGTGCTGGGTCTGGCCATTGCGCTTGCCCGTGGTGCCCGCGCACCGGTGCTGTTTCCCATGCGCATCTTCGGGGCGATCTACGTCGATCTGTTTCGCGGCATTCCGGTGGTGCTACTGGTCTATCTCGTGGGCTTCGGCATTCCCGGCCTCGGCCTGCCGCGCCCGTGGAATTCGCCTTACATCTGGGGCACCGTCGCGCTGGTGCTGACCTATTCGGCCTATGTGGCCGAGGTGCTGCGCTCCGGCATCGAAAGCATCCACGCCAGCCAACGCAACGCCGCCATTTGTCTGGGACTGAGCGAGCGGGACACGATGCGCTACGTCATCCTGCCGCAAGCCATCCGGCGCGTGGTGCCCGCCAACATGAACATGCTGGTCGCACTGCAAAAGGACGTGGCCCTGCTCTCCTTCATCGGACCGGTCGAAATCCTGCGCCAGGCTGGCATCTTCAAAAGCCTGCTGGCCAACTTCACGCCTTACGTCGTGGCCGCTGTCATCTTCCTCTGCGTGACCGTGCCTGCGACCCGCTATGCGGATTATCTGATGAACAGGGACCGTGATGCCCGAACCTAGGCTGGCTTTGCGCGGTGTGACCAAAAGCTTTGGGGACGTGCAGGTGCTGCACGGGATCGACCTGAGCGTCGCGCCGGGCGAAATGGTCTGCCTCATCGGTGCCTCGGGGTCCGGAAAATCCACCCTTCTGCGCTGCATGAACGGACTGGAACCCGTGGACGATGGCGAGGTCCGCCTTGATGGCGTCGACATCGCCGAGCCCGGCTTTGACCTTGGCCCCGTGCGCCAGCAGATCGGCATCGTGTTCCAAAGCTTCAACCTGTTTCCGCATATGACCGCCTATGACAACGTCGCCCTCGCCCCGCGCCGGGTGCTGGGCGAGGATGCACGCGTGCGGATCGAAGAGCTGTTCACCCGCTTTGGGCTCGCCACACACATAAGCAAATACCCCGACCAACTGTCAGGCGGGCAACAACAGCGGGTGGCGGTGATCCGGGCGCTGGCGATGCGCCCGCACACGATGCTGTTTGATGAGATCACTTCGGCCCTTGATCCCGAGCTGGTGGGTGAAGTGCTGGATGTATTGCGCCAGTTGCGCGATGACGGCATGACCATGGTGCTGGCCACCCACGAAATGGGGTTCGCGCGCGAACTGGCCGATCGCATCTGTTTCATGGACAAAGGCGTGATCGCCGAAGAAGGATCACCGGACGTGATCTTTTCCAGCCCCACACGGAAGCGCACAAAACAATTCCTCGCCTCGGTCCTGCGCTGATCCGATCTTCACTTGGCGAAATAAACTCTCCCCGAAGGGCCGGTACGTCGCGGGCGCCTCGGTATCAGTAAATGTCCCACTCGTCGGATTCGGGCATTTCACCCATCGCGATCCAGGCGACGCGCACGCGCGCAACACGGGTGTCGCCCCATGTGCGAAACACCAGATCAAACCCGGCAGCGTCGATCTCTTCGGCCGCGACATCGGCGCGCAGGGCCGTCTTGGTGTCCACATCCCACATCGAAATCGACACATGCACGTTGGGCGGCGCGCGGAATTCTTCGGAAAACAAAACCCTGCGGCGGCGTTCGCGCTGCCCGCGTCCGGTCCACATCTCGCCCCCGTCCTGAAAGTCGGAAAACAGGATTTCGTCGCCTTGGTCGATGCCGATCAGGTGGTTTTCAAGTCGCTTCATAGGGTCGGTGTCTCAATGGATTGAGAACTTTTACAGAAAAATAAGGGCAATTTTGGGTCCGGAGAAATGAAAAAGGCCCTGCCAGCGGCAGAGCCTTTGAAATTGAGCCAGCCCGCGCGGAATTACAAGCTCGGCTGTTTGGTGTTCAACCCGATTTCGGAGCCGACGGCCACCATGTCCGCCATCAGCTTGACCGCATCATCGACCGGGCCGGGTTCGTTGGCCGCGGCCTGCTTGGCGCGGTTGTAGACGTCCTGCGCCTCGTCGCACATGGCGTCCATCTCGTCCTGGGTCATGTCACCACGGGCCACGGCGCGTTCGGCCAGAACCGACACGCCCTGGGCGTTGATCTCGGCAAACCCGCCGGTCACGACATATTCATGGGTGCTGCCACTGGCCTCGACCCGCAGCAGACCGGGACGCAGCGTGGTGATAGTGGGCGCGTGGTCGGCCATGACGGTCATGTCGCCATCCGCACCGGGGATCTGAACCGCCGCCGCCTCCATCGAGGCCAGCTCGCGTTCTGGGGATACCAGATCAAATTGCATCTTCTTCTCCTCATCTGGGCGGTGGGGTGAAACCCCACCTTACGCCCGGAGCATCCGTTGGCCTGTAAGGCGGGGGTCTCCCCCGCCCTGCAGCTTAGGCCGCGTCGGCGGCCATTTTCTCGGCCTTGGCGATCACGTCCGCGATGCCGCCAACCATATAGAACGCACCTTCGGGCAGGTGGTCGTACTCACCGGCCACAACCGCCTTGAACGACGCGATGGTGTCTTCCAGTGGCACCTGAATGCCGTCGGAGCCGGTAAACACTTTGGCCACGTCAAAGGGCTGGCTCAGGAAGCGCTGGATCTTGCGGGCGCGCGACACGGTCAGCTTGTCCTCTTCGCTGAGTTCGTCCATTCCGAGGATCGCGATGATGTCTTGCAGCGATTTGTAGCGCTGCAGGATCTGCTGGACGTCGCTGGCCACCTGATAGTGCTCTTCACCCACAATCTGCGGGTCCATCAGACGCGACGAGCTGTCGAGCGGGTCCACGGCCGGATAGATGCCCAGCTCGGAAATCGCACGGGACAGAACGGTTGTCGCATCAAGGTGGGCAAAGGTGGTCGCGGGCGCAGGGTCGGTCAAGTCATCCGCAGGCACGTAGACGGCCTGGATCGAGGTGATAGACCCGGATTTGGTCGAGGTGATCCGTTCCTGCATCTGGCCCATGTCGGTCGCCAGTGTTGGCTGGTAACCCACCGCCGAAGGAATACGACCCAGCAAGGCCGACACTTCGGAACCCGCTTGGGTAAAGCGGAAGATGTTGTCGACAAAGAACAGAACGTCCGTGCCCGAGGCATCGCGGAACTGTTCGGCCAGTGTCAGACCCGTCAGGGCCACACGGGCACGCGCTCCAGGAGGTTCGTTCATCTGGCCATAAACCAGAGCAACCTGGCTTTCTTCGAGGTTGTCGGGCTTGATCACGTTGGATTCGATCATCTCGTGATACAGGTCGTTCCCTTCACGGGTCCGTTCCCCCACACCGGCGAACACGGAATAGCCCGAGTGCACCTTGGCGATGTTGTTGATCAGTTCCATGATCAGAACGGTCTTGCCCACACCGGCACCGCCAAAGAGGCCAATCTTGCCGCCCTTGGAATAAGGGGCCAGCAGGTCAACCACTTTAATGCCGGTGACCAGCACTTCGGATTCGGTGGACTGTTCCGCAAAAGCGGGGGCGTCGGCATGAATGGGGCGGAATTCTTCGGCGCCCACGGGGCCACCTTCGTCCACCGGCTCACCCACGACGTTCAGAATGCGGCCCAATGTCTTGGGGCCCACGGGCACCATGATGGGGCCATCGGTGTCCACAACTTCCTGACCGCGCACCAGACCCTCGGAGGAGTCCATCGCGATGCAGCGCACCGTGTTTTCACCAAGGTGCTGGGCCACTTCCAACACCAGCTTGTTGCCGTGGTTGTCGGTGGTCAGCGCGTTCAGGATCTCCGGCAGGTGATCATCGAACTGTACGTCGCAGACAGCCCCGATGACTTGGGTGATCTTGCCTTTAGCATTTGCCATGTTTTGTCTCCGGTTGTCTTACAGCGCTTCCGCGCCGGAAATGATTTCGATCAGCTCATTCGTGATGACGGCCTGACGCGATCGGTTATATTCGATGGTCAGCTGGTCGATCATGTCACCCGCATTGCGCGTGGCGTTGTCCATTGCCGACATCCGCGCGCCCTGTTCGGACGCCGCATTTTCGAGCAGCGCGGCAAAGATCGCCGTGGCCACGGCCCGGGGCAGAAGATCGGCGAGGATCGCCTCTTCGTCGGGTTCGTAGTCATAGAGCGTCTCGGAGGCCTCGTAGCCTTCCGGCACCGCGAAAGGGATGATCTGCTGCGCCGTCGGGATTTGCGTCACGACGTTCTGGAACTTGCCGAAAAAGATGGTCGCGACGTCGAATTCGCCGTCGTCAAAGCGGCCAAGCACGTTTTTGGCCACACCCTGGGCGTCACCATAGCTCATCCGCTTGACGTCGCTCATGTCCACGTGACCCACCAGCAAGTCGCCAAAGTCGCGCTTGAGCTGATCGCGCCCCTTTTTGCCGACGGTCAGGATTTTCACGGTCTTGCCCTGGCCCTGCAGCTTGGTCGCGTGCGACTTGGCCAGTTTGACGATGTTCGTGTTGAACCCGCCGCACAGACCCCGTTCGGACGTCATGACAACCAGCATATGCACCTGGTCCGACCCGGTGCCCGACAGCAGTTTGGGCGCGCTGTCAGATCCTTCGGCAGCCGAAGACAGGCCCGCCATCACGGCCAGAAACCGCTCTGTATAAGGGCGCGACTGTTCGGCGGCCTCTTGGGCACGGCGCAGTTTTGCCGCCGCAACCATCTGCATGGCCTTGGTGATTTTTCGCGTCGATTTGACCGACGCGATCCTGTTTTTCAGGTCCTTGAGATTTGGCATTGCCCGACCTCCAATTTACGCGAAGGTCGAAGCGAACTCGTCAAGAACCGCCTTCATCTTGTCGACGTTCTCACCGGACTTGAACTTGGGGTCGTCGTTCGCAATCCAGTTGAGGAAGTCCGTCTTCTGGCTGCGCAGGAACTTGAGCAGACCCGCTTCGAACTTGCCCACGTCGCCGACAGGCAGCTTGTCGAGATAGCCGTTGGTGCCCGCAAAGATGACGCAAACGATTTCCGCGTTGGTCAGCGGCGCGTATTGCGGCTGTTTCATCAGCTCGGTCAGGCGCGCACCACGGTTCAGCAGCTGCTGTGTGGCGGCATCAAGGTCCGAACCAAACTGGGCAAAGGCTGCCATTTCACGATACTGCGCAAGCGACAGTTTCACCGGACCAGCCACGGACGACATCGCGTCTGTTTGCGCCGACGAACCAACGCGAGACACCGACAGACCGGTGTTCACCGCAGGACGGATGCCCTGATAGAACAGTTCGGTTTCAAGGAAAATCTGGCCGTCCGTGATCGAAATCACGTTGGTCGGGATAAAGGCCGACACGTCGCCGCCTTGGGTTTCAATGATCGGCAGCGCCGTCAGCGAGCCCGCGCCATTGTCTTCGTTCAGCTTGGCCGAACGCTCCAGCAGGCGGGAGTGCAGATAGAAAACGTCGCCAGGATAGGCTTCGCGGCCCGGTGGGCGACGCAACAGCAGCGACATCTGACGATAGGACACAGCCTGTTTGGACAGGTCATCATAAACGATCAGCGCGTGGCGGCCATTGTCGCGGAAGAATTCCGCCATCGAGGTCGCCGCATATGGCGCGAGGAACTGCATTGGCGCCGGGTCGGACGCGGTCGCGGCCACAATAATCGAATATTCAATCGCGCCGGATTCTTCGAGCTTCTTCACCAGCTGCGCCACGGTCGAACGCTTTTGGCCCACGGCGACGTAGACGCAGTAGAGCTTCTTGGACTCATCGTCACCTGCGGCATCGTTATAGGATTTCTGGTTCAGGATTGCGTCGAGCGCCACGGCGGTTTTGCCGGTCTGACGGTCACCAATGATCAGTTCGCGCTGGCCACGGCCAATCGGGATCATCGCATCCACAGCCTTGAGGCCGGTCGCCATGGGTTCATGCACTGATTTACGTGGGATGATGCCGGGGGCTTTGACGTCCGCAACCGAACGCTGTTTCGCGCCGATCGGGCCTTTGCCGTCAAGCGGGTTGCCCAGACCGTCCACAACGCGGCCCAGCAGCTCATTGCCGACAGGCACGTCCACAATCGAGTTGGTGCGCTTGACGGTGTCGCCTTCCTTGATGTCCCGGTCAGAGCCGAAGATCACCACACCGACGTTGTCGGTTTCGAGGTTCAGCGCCATGCCCTGAATGCCACCGGGGAATTCAACCATCTCACCGGCTTGGACATTGTCGAGGCCATACACACGGGCAATACCATCGCCCACCGACAAAACGCGGCCCACTTCGGCCACTTCTGCTTCCTGACCAAAGTTCTTGATCTGGTCTTTCAGGATTGCAGAAATTTCTGCTGCTTGGATACCCATTTATCCGACCTCTTTCATTGCATTCTGGAGGGAAGCGAGCTTGGAGCGGATCGACGTGTCGATCATCTTCGAGCCCACTTTTACGATTAATCCGCCGATGAGGCTTTCATCGACGGATGCATTAATAGAGACGTCCTTGCCCATGCGGGCCTTGAGCGTCTTGGCGAGTTGTTCGCTTTGCGCTTTGGTCAGCGCCTTGGCAGATGTCACATCTGCGGTGACCTCGCCCTTGTCTTCGGCGATGGCGGCCCGCAAAGCCTGCACCAGATGGGGTACAACAAACAAGCGTCGCTTGTCGGCCATCAGGGCCAAAGTGTTGCTCATCACGTTTGTCAGACCCGCCTTTTTGGCGATGGCGGACACCGCCGCGCGCTGTTCATCACGGCTGTAAAGCGGCGAATGGATCAGCGCGTTGAAGTCCGCACTGTCGGCCATGGCCGATGTCAGGGTCGCCAGATCGCCCTCAAGGCTTTTGACGTCGCCCGCGTCTTTGGCAAGCTCGTAGACAGCAGTGGCATAGCGCGCAGCAATGCCTGTGGAGATCGAAGCTGGTTCGGACACGTCCACCCTTTCGATGTCTTGGCCCCGGTTGAACCCACGACATAGCGCGGCACGGGGGTGTTGGTACGCTCAAGGAACCCCCGAGCGAGGAAATCAGGGGGGATGTAGCAGAGGGTGCCAGACCCCGCAACATATGTTCGTGAACAGGTGTTTGGTCGCTTTTTCTGCCTTTTCAACGGGTTACTCAAAGTGCGACCGTTTGGCCCGAACCAAATGTGAGGAATCTGTCGTAAAACTCACGCTTTTGCATGCGATTCCGTCGGGTGCTGCGCCGCAAGAGCTGAAAATCTCGTCATTTCGACTGTCTTCTGTTGGCGCATTTGGCCTGAACCCCTTGTTTGATGGCAGATTTGGGGAATTCCTTCGCGTTTTGCGTGTGATGCGGTGCGATCCTCATGCACAGCGCCCACATTCCGCACACGCGCGCTTTTTTGGGCTTCAAAGCCCCCCGGCAATCGGCGCGGGCACGCCTTGGGGGATCTTCTGCCTCTTGGCGGTCGAGCGTTGCACCTTGCCCTTGGGCGGATACACCAGTTTCGATGCCTCAACCATAAAGGCGCCGCCCGCAACCATGCCGGGCATCGTCCGCCCCACCTTTTCGAACATTGCGCCGGATTTCATCCACAGTCGCTTGGCCGAGGGCAATTGATAGAGTGCGCCCAAGTGCCGCTCTGGCAGGAACTGGTGTTTGCGCAACTGTGTCTCAAGCTGGCTGGCCGAATAGGGGCGGCCAAATCCGAACGGCGTGCGATCCCGGCGCGACCACATGCCGGCGCGGTTGGGCACGATGAACAGGGCCTTGCCCCCCGGCCCCAGCACCCGCCACGCCTCTTCCAGCAGGTCAAAAGCACGCTCGGAGGTTTCCAGCCCGTGCAGAATGATCAGCTTGTCCACGTGGCCCGTTTCAATCGGCCACAGCGTTTCCTCGACCAGAACAGAGACGTTTTCACCCTCAGGCGGCCAGGGCATGACCCCTTGCGGCCCCGGCATCAGCGCAATCACTCGCCGGGCATCCGCCAGATAAGGGCGCAACAGCGGCACGGCAAAGCCGAATCCGGCAACCGTCTGGCCCTTGGCCTCGGGCCAGAACTCCGCCACGCGCCGCCGCAGAGAGCTTTGCGCCGCCCGCCCCAACGCGCTGCGGTAATAGAAATTGCGCAAATCCTGTACGTCCAGATGCATCGATCACTTGCCCTTGGGCGGCATGCGGGCCACCTTTGTGCCCATACCTACCTCAAGAAAGCGCAAATGCCATGCCTCTCGACATTCGCACGATCCCCTGCCTGTCGGACAACTACGCCTATCTCGCCCATGATGCCGAGACCGGGGCGACGGCACTGATCGACATCCCCGAGGCAGCACCAATCCTTGCCGCACTGGCTGAAACCGGCTGGACCCTGAGCGATATCCTGATCACGCATCACCACTATGATCACGTGGACGGGCTGGCGGATGTACTGGCCGCCCACCCCGCCCGCGTGATCGGGGCCGCGGCGGATTCACGGCGCCTGCCGCCGCTGGATGTGGCCGTGCGTGAAGGGGACAGCGTGACCATCGGGTCCCAGAACGGGCAGGTCATCGACGTGTCCGGCCACACGATCCACCACATCGCCTTTCACTTTCCGGACGCGCGCGCCCTTTTCACAGCCGACAGCCTGATGGCGCTGGGCTGCGGGCGGGTGTTTGAAGGCACCAAGCCGCAAATGCACGACAGTCTGCAGAAAATGGCGGTGCTGCCGGGGGATACATGGGTCTATTCAGGCCATGAATACACCGCCGGCAACGCCAAATTCGCGCTCACCATTGATCCGGACAATCCAGAGCTTATATCGCGGGTCCGTGAGGTGACCGAAAAACGCGCAAGCGGCACACCCACGGTGCCTTCGCTCTTGTCGCAAGAGCTTGCAACCAACCCGTTCCTGCGCGCCAACGACCCCGCCATTCAGGCCCATCTGGGCATGGAAGGCGCCAACGCCGCCGACGTGTTCAGCGAAATTCGCACCCGGAAAGACAACTTCTGAGCGCGGTTGCGCTAACAGCACGCCTAGATTGACACCAAACACACGCAGTTCACGCATAATGTGAGCATCGAGGCAAAGAAAAGCCTTGAAGACGCGCGCTGTTCAACCAAACTTAAATGTATGAGGCCATGGTTGGCCTGCGAGCGCGATATTCCTCGCTGTCCGCATCCGACCCCGATCGAAAGGAGCACGCTCGTGCCTTCATTCTCGACAACACTGGAAAAAGCAATCCATCAGGCTCTTGCGCTGGCCAACGAACGCCGGCACGAATTCGCAACGCTCGAGCATCTCCTGCTCTCGCTTGTGGACGAACCGGACGCGCGCCGCGTCATGCAGGCATGTTCCGTCGATATCGACGAATTGCGCGGCACTCTGGTCGAGTTTGTGGATGATGACCTCTCGAACCTGGTCACCGACATCGACGGCTCCGAAGCGGTGCCAACAGCCGCCTTCCAGCGCGTGATCCAGCGCGCTGCCATCCATGTGCAATCCTCCGGGCGGACCGAAGTAACCGGCGCCAACGTGCTGGTCGCGATCTTTGCCGAACGCGAAAGCAACGCGGCCTATTTCCTGCAGGAACAGGACATGACGCGCTATGACGCGGTGAATTTCATCGCCCACGGTGTCGCCAAGGACCCCGCCTTTGGCGAGGCGCGCCCGGTCTCAGGCGCCCCCGAGGCCGAGGAAGAACCGCAAGGCGTGACCGAAGGCGAGAAAAAGGAAAGCGCGCTGGCCAAATACTGCGTGGACCTCAACGAAAAATCCCGCGAGGGCGATATCGACCCGCTGATCGGACGCGATTCCGAGGTGGAACGCTGCATTCAAGTGCTGTGCCGCCGCCGCAAGAACAACCCGCTTCTGGTGGGTGATCCGGGCGTGGGCAAAACCGCCATCGCCGAAGGTCTCGCACGCAAGATCGTGGCCGGTGAAACACCCGAAGTGTTGTCCGGCACCACCATCTATTCGCTCGACATGGGTGCATTGCTGGCCGGCACCCGCTATCGCGGTGATTTCGAGGAGCGGCTGAAAGCGGTCGTGACCGAGCTTGAAGATCACAAGGACGCGGTGCTGTTCATCGACGAAATCCACACCGTAATCGGTGCGGGCGCGACGTCGGGTGGCGCGATGGATGCCTCCAACCTGCTCAAACCTGCCCTGCAGGGCGGCAAGCTGCGCACCATGGGCTCCACCACCTACAAAGAGTTCCGCCAGCATTTCGAAAAGGACCGCGCGCTGTCGCGTCGTTTCCAGAAAATCGACGTGAACGAGCCGTCGGTCGAGGATGCCACCAAAATTCTGCGCGGCCTCAAGCCCTATTTCGAAGATCACCACGGGGTCAAATACACCTCGGATGCGATCAAAACCTCTGTCGAGCTGGCAAGCCGGTATATCAACGACCGCAAGCTGCCTGACTCGGCGATTGACGTGATCGACGAGGCGGGCGCGGCCCAGCATCTGGTCGCCGTCGCCAAGCGGCGCAAGACCATCGGCACCAAGGAGATCGAGAATGTCGTGGCCAAAATCGCGCGCATTCCTCCCAAGAACGTCTCCAAGGACGATGCCGAAACGCTGAAAGACCTCGAGGCGTCCCTGAAACGGGTCGTGTTCGGGCAGGACGATGCCATCGTGGCGCTGTCCTCGGCGATCAAACTGGCACGGGCCGGTCTGCGCGAGCCTGAAAAACCCATTGGCAACTACCTGTTCGCAGGCCCTACTGGTGTGGGCAAAACCGAAGTGGCCAAGCAACTGGCCGACTCGCTGGGCGTGGAAATGCTGCGGTTCGACATGTCAGAGTACATGGAAAAACATGCGGTCTCGCGCCTGATCGGGGCCCCTCCGGGCTATGTCGGGTTCGATCAGGGCGGCATGCTGACGGATGGTGTGGACCAGCATCCGCATTGTGTGCTGCTGCTCGATGAGATGGAAAAGGCGCACCCGGATGTCTACAACATCCTGTTGCAGGTCATGGACCACGGCAAGCTGACGGACCACAACGGGCGCACGGTGGATTTCCGCAACGTGATCCTGATCATGACGTCCAATGCCGGTGCGTCCGAGATGTCCAAGGCTGCCATCGGCTTCAACCGCGACCGGCGCGAGGGCGAGGATACGGCGGCGATCGAACGCACCTTCACGCCCGAATTCCGCAACCGTCTGGATGCGGTGATCAGCTTTGCGCCGCTGCCGAAATCGGTGATCCTGCAGGTGGTCGAGAAATTCGTCCTCCAGCTCGAGGCGCAACTGATGGACCGCAACGTGACCATCGAATTGACCAGGCCTGCTGCCGAATGGCTGGCCGACAAGGGATATGACGACAAGATGGGCGCCCGCCCGCTTGGCCGTGTGATCCAGGAACACATCAAGAAACCGCTCGCCGAAGAGTTGCTGTTCGGCAAGCTGATGAAAGGTGGTGTGGTCAAGGTCGGCGTCAAAGGTGGCGAGCTGGACCTGAAACTCGAAGGGCCGGACAAACCGCGTCTGTCGGGCAACAAACCACCGCTTCTGACCGCGGATTGATGCACACGGGCGCGATTGCGTCCCTTTGCCTTGCCCTTGCCGCAACACCCCTTGCGGCAAGGGATATCCTCCTCACCACTCCCATCCTCTGTGATCTGTCGACCGAGTGCTTTGTGCAGCAATATGTCGATCACGACGCCTCTGACGCGGCGATGGATTACCGCTGTGCCCCACTCAGCTATGATACGCATTCCGGCACCGATTTCGCGCTGACCTCGCGCGCCCAGATGCGGCGCGGCGTCGATGTGCGCCCGGCCGCCCCCGGCACCGTGCGGGGCGTGCGGGACGGCATGGTTGACGAAGTGTTCTCTCCCGATCAGACCGAGGCGCTGGCTGGTCGGGACTGCGGCAACGGCGTCGCCATCGACCATGGCGGCGGCTGGAGCACGCAATACTGTCACCTCAAACAGGGCTCGGTCAGCGTGCAGCCGGGCGATCGCGTGCGCCTGAACACGGTGCTGGGACAGGTGGGCCTGTCGGGACGGACCCAGTTCCCGCATCTGCACATGACCCTGCGCAAGGACGGGCAAGTGGTCGACCCGTTCGACCCCGACGGGCAGATCACCTGCGGCGCCCCCAGCGAAAAGACCCTGTGGCAAACCCCACCACCTTACCGCCCCGGCGGCATCCTGCGCGTCGGGTTTGCCGACGCCATTCCGGACTTTGAAACGGTCATGGACGGCGATGTCACCACCACGTTGCCTGTCACTGCCCCGACACTTGTGCTTTTTGGCTATGCATTTGGCGGCCGGGCGGGGGACAGGATGCAATTGCGCATCGACGGACCACAAGGGCCAGTGCTCGACCAGACGCTGACCCTCGACAAGGATCAGGCCCAGTTCTTCCGCGCCGCGGGCAAGAAACGACGTGGCGACTGGAGACACGGCACCTATACCGGCACGGTCACGTTGATCCGCAACGGGGCGGTGCTCGGCTCAGAGCAGGGCACCGTCACCATCCCGTAAGGCGTAGCTGCGCTGCGCCTATTTCTCGGTGAATTTCAACTCGATCCGCCGGTTCTGCGCGCGCGCGTCAGGCGTGTCATCGGGGTTGATCGGCTGGTATTGACCAAAACCGTTGGCCGACAGACGGTCCGGCGGAATGGCCAGGAAATTCACCATATGGCGCACCACCGACAGGGCCCGCGCCTGGCTCAGTTCCCAGTTGTCGGCAAATTCGCCGGTGCCGGACAGCGGCACATTATCCGTATGACCATCAACCTGAATGACCCAGTCGATGCCCGCCGGAATGTCGCCTGCGATGTTGCGCAGGATACCTGCGACCTTCGCAATTTCGCCCTGGCCCGCGTTTGACAGGTCCGCCCGGCCCGGCGGGAACAGCACTTCGGAGGAGAACACAAATCGGTCGCCCACAATGCGGACCCCGTCCTGCGCGCCCAGCACATCGCGCAACCGGCCAAAGAATTCCGAACGGTAACGCTCCAGATCCTGCGCCTCGGCCTGCAAGGCGGCGCGTTCCGCCTCAAGCCGCGCGCGCTCTGCCTCTTCCAACTGACGACGGCGGCGCTCTTCCGCGGCCACGCGGGCCAGCGCAGTGTTGAGTTCGGACCCCAGGGATTGCAACTGAATCTCGCGCGAGGCATCACGCGCCACCGCATCATCAAGCAGCGCCTGCAACTGTCCCAACTGGGTGCGGAGGGCCGCGACCTGCTGGTTCAACAACTCGGTCTGACGCTGCGCCTCAAGTGTCGCCGCTTCTTCCGCGCTCAGCGCCTCGCGCGCAGCGGCCAACAGGGCGGCACGCTGGTCCGCCGCCGCACTCGTTTCGGCCAGCGCCTGTTCTGCGGCCGCCTTTTCCGCCAGCGCCGCAGCAAGGGCTGCGCGCGTCTCGGCCGTGTCAGTGCCAAGGGTCTGCAACTCGGTCTCCGCCGCCAGCTTGGCGGCCAGCGCTGCGGCCAACTGGTCGCGCACTTCGGAATTGCTGCTGCCTGCCGCATCCGCATCGGCCAGTGCGGCATCACGCGCGGCAATGGCGGTGGCCAGTTGCGTGCGCAAATCACTCAAATCAGTGTTCTGAGCGGCCAGCGTCCCTTCGGCGGCGGTGCGGGCTGCAACAGCCGCCGCCAGACGGTCGCGAATGTCCGTAAGCTCAAGATCGGAGGCTGCGATGCGCGCCTCAAGCGTGGTCAGCCGCGCCTCCAATTCCGCCACGGCCTCGGCAGAAGCGGCGCGCGCGCTCTGGGCACCCTCAAGTTGCGCCTGCAGCTCTGCAACTTCGGCGACACTCTGGGCCAGCGCCGCTTGCGCCGCGCCCAGATCGGTCTGCAATGCGGCACTGGCCGAAGTGCCATCATCCAACGCGGCCTCCGCCGCCTCAAGCCGCGCTTCGAGCGAGGCGGCGAGGACCGTGCGTTCGTCCAATTGGCTCAGGGCCCGCGCCAGCTGGGATTCCAGATCGGCTGCGGCGACGGCCCCGTCCTCGGCATCGAGCAACGCTGCGGCCAGTTGCGCCTCGAGGCTTGCGCGTTCCGATGTTGCCGACAGGGTCTCGGCCTCTGACCTCTGCAGCTCGGCCAGTGCGCTGGCCAATTCCGCCTCAAGCTGTTCCAGCCGGGTCTGGGCGGCGGCAGCACTGAATGATGTCGATTCGACTGCCAACAAGGCCGCGGCCAGTTGCGCGTCCAGATCAGCTTCGGCGGCGCGCGCGGCGGCAAGCAGGGTCAGCGTGTCCTCGGCCTCTTGCCGCTGCGCCTCAAGCGCCAGAGTCATCGCCGTCAACTCGGCATCTGCGTTTTCCAGCCGTGCGCGCAGGGCCTCGGCGGCGGCGGCCTCGGTCAGACGCGCGGCCTCTTCCGCGCTCAGAGCCGCGCGCGCGGTGTCCAGATCAGCTTGCAGGGCCGCCGCCTCGGACGCCGTGTCCGCATTGCGGCTGCGCAAATCAGCGACCAAAGCCTGCAGAGCCTCGGTGCGGGCGGCAGCCAGACGCGCGGCCTCGACCTGCACGTCCGTCTCACTGCGGGCCTGGGCCAGGGCCAAGTTCAGCGCCTCTTGTTCCGAAAGCAGGCGCGCCTGATCGGTCTCAAGCCCCGAAATCCGCTCAAGCGCGCCCTCCCGTTCGGAAATCAGCGCAGCCACCTGCGCCTCGAAACTGGTGATCCGGGTTTGCGCGGCGTTGAGCGCATCGGCCTGCGCGTCACGTTCCGAGGTTAGCGATGCAATCAGTGCCGCCTGCTGTT
Organism: uncultured Tateyamaria sp.; assembly: GCF_947503045.1. GTDB lineage: Bacteria > Pseudomonadota > Alphaproteobacteria > Rhodobacterales > Rhodobacteraceae > Tateyamaria. The sequence continues at coordinate 725,010 of NZ_CANNCF010000001.1, read as the reverse complement.
CGACCTGCGATTGCGCGTCGTTCAGCGTAGCGTTCAGCGAATTCACCCGCGCATCCAACTGATCAGCGCGCTGTTCCTCCAGGCCCAGGGCCTGCGCCAGTGCCGCCACTTCGCCTGCCAGTTGATCCAGCTCGGTTTCCTGCCCGGTGATCGTTTCGCGGAGCACGAATTGCACCACCATAAAGATGGTCAGCACGAACATCAGCACCAAGAGCAGTCCAGTCATCGCATCCACAAAGCCCGGCCAGATCGAGGCCTGAAACCGTTGCCCTGTGCGTCGCGACAGTGCCATGCTCAGCTGGTCCCGTTGTCAGGTTTCTGCCGCGCGCGATTAGCATCGGTCAGCGTGGTGCGCCGGTTCTGGCCGCGCGGCTGGCTGAGGGCCTTGGTCAGGGCCGACAGGTCGGTGCGCAATTCGGCCATGGTTTCCTGCCGCCCCGCGCTGATCTCTTCGAGGATTCGCAGCATCTGCACGTCGATCGAGCGCAGCCGCATCCGGCTTTCAGCGTCGATCCCGTCGCCCGTACCCTGTGCCTCGATCACTTCGACCAGCCGTTCCTGGGCTGCAACGCTGCGCGCCTGCCCATCGGCCATCTGGTTCAGCCCTTCGGCCATGCGGGTTTGCCCGTCCGCCAACCGGTCCAGACCGTCAGACGCACCGCCCTGCCCTTGCAGCTGCGCCGTCATCCGCTCGACCGCGTCTGTCAGCTTGCCCAGCTTTTCATCGACGATGGCGCGGCTGACGTCCGATTGCAGAAACACGTTTTGCAGGCTCTCCATCTGTTCGGCCAGATGATCGACCACGCCCGCCATCATGTTGGATTCGGTACTGCCGTCGCCTTCGGCGGCGAAACTGACACGGGTGATCGAGCTCAGCCACTCTTCAAGCTCGCGGTAAAACCGGTTCTGCCCGTGCCCGGCAAACAATTCCAAAAGGCCCACGATCAGCGACCCCGCCAGCCCCAGCAGCGACGAGGCAAAGGCCACGCCCATCCCGCTCAATTGCGATTCCAGCCCCGACATCAGCCGCCCGAACACCTCAAACCCGCTCTCGCCATCTTGCGGGGCAAGGCTGCGTATGGTGTCGACAAGGGCCGGAACAGTGGTCGCAAGCCCATAGAACGTCCCCAAAAGGCCAAGGAAAATCAGCAGGTTGACGATATACCGCGTGATCTCGCGCATCTCGTCGATGCGTGTGGCCACCGAATCCAGGATCGACCGGGTCGAGGTCGCGTTCAACTGCATCCGCGAACCGCGCGCCCGCAGCAGCGAGGCCAGCGACGCCATCAGCTGCGGCGCGCGCTCGTTCGCGTCCGGTCCGTCACCGACAAAGCGTTCGATCCAGCGCACCGACTGGATCAACTGGTAGACCATGTAGAAACAGGCGATCAGCCCGATCAGAAAGACAAAGACGATGAACCCGTTCAGATAGGGGTTCGCCTCGAACACTGGCAACACGCGGGGCAAGGCCAGAACAACGCCAAAGCCGGATAGGCCCAGGACGATCACCATCAATGCAATTTGCCGCCAGGGCTGTGAAAAGTGAGGGTGTGCCTCGGGTGTGGTCTGCGCCATGGGCTGGCTCCTGACCCCTTATTTGTTCTGCTCTTGGCGCAATCTATAAGGTTTTAGGCAAAAGCGCCAAGGATTTATGACCGGATCGCTGCAACGCGGCGGGCCAGCCAGTCAAGGTCGCTGTCGGCGACGCCCATCTCGTGCAGGTGCTCGGCCGTGTTGAACAGATATTCGCTGTTCGGCCCCCGCCCGCCAACCGCATGGGCGATGATCTGGGCCTGTTCTTCCAGCGGCAAACCGCCACAATATTGCACGTGATCGGGATCGATGACGTAGGTGACCGCGCTGACAGTCTCGCCCGTGCCCAGCGTCACATCCAGCATCCGCTCCAGATAGGCAGACGATATCAACTCGCGTTCGCGCAAATAGGCCAGCGTGGCGTCCTCGGTCCCTCCCGCCACCCGCAAGGCTACCCCGTTGCACAGCGCACCCTCGGCCTCATCCAGCGCCAGCACCAGCCCCGGCTCTGTGTCCGTGCCACGGTGATGGATGGATCGCATGCAGAACGAGCGCGCATAGCCCGCCAGCGTCGCGGTGGCCTGTTCGGCAACCTCAAAGCCGGGGTTCCACAACAGGCTGCCATATCCGAACACCCACATGGTCATTTGACTGGTCCTTTCCACATCGGATGCGATAGACCCGATTTCACCGAAAAGGGAAAGGGCGCGCATGCGCAAAGTGATCATTGCCGCCGCAGTTTTGGCCCTTCTCTGGTGCGGCTGGTGGTGGGCCGCCTCAAGCACGCTGCAAAACGGAACCCGGGCATGGTTCGAGGCGCGCGGATCCGAGGGCTGGCAGGCCGAGTTGGGCGCCGTCACGGGCGGCGGATTTCCGACCCGGCTGCAGGCCAACCTGTCGGATATCGCGCTGGCCGATCCGCAAGCAGGCCTTGCGATCCGCACCGCTACCCTTGGCATTTCGACCCCCACCCACTGGCCCGGCGACGTGACCGTGCGCCTTGATGAGGGCCCGATCGTGCTGGCCTCGCCCGTGGGCCGCTCGACCCTGACCATGCGCGAGGGCGTCATGGCGCTGAACCTGCACCCCGGCACGGCGCTCGAGCTTGAGGCGCTGGGATGGACGGCCCAAGACTGGCAGGTGGAGGATGCAAGTGGCACGCAGATGCAGGCCGACAGTCTCACGCTCACCATGACCCAGACCGATGGTCCCACTTACGATTTCGAGGCGCGCGCCGATGCCTTTGCCCCCGGCGATGCCACCCGCGCGCAATTGCGCCTGCCCGACACTTTCCCGCGTGCCTTTGACAGCCTGACGATGCGCGCCACGGTGACCTTCGACAAGGCATGGGACCGCCGCACGCTCGACACTGCGCGCCCGCAGCCGCGCCGCATCGCGCTGCATCTGGCCGAAGCGCGATGGGGTGATCTGAACCTCAACTTTGCCGGTGATATGGTGGTGGACGCGGGCGGCATCCCGGACGGCACCCTGTCGATCCAGGCCGAAAACTGGCGCACGATGCTCGATTTCGCGCAAGTCAGCGGCGCGCTCCCGCCCGCCTTGCGCAATCAGGCCGAAACCATTCTGCGGGTGCTGGCCGAGGCCTCGGGCAATCCCGACACGCTGGACGTCGACCTCACTTTGCGCGACGGCGCCATCTATCTTGGCTTCCTCCCCATCGCCCCGGCACCACGGCTGATCATCAGGTGACGGCCCACCCTTCTCTGATTTGGAAAAATCCCGGGGAGGTGCGCAGCACCGGGGCAGAGCCCCAAATCCGACCTCAGCGGCAATAGGCCCCGCCGCGATGCCGGGCGGTGTCAAAATGAAAATGGTCGCGGTGAAACCGGTCCGACTTTGGCCCCAGCACGGTGCCAAAGGTGCCGCAGGCCTCCTTGTGCATGCGCTTGAGCGCGCGGCCATTGCCCGAATTCCAGTCCCTGAGCACGGTCAGCGTGGTCCCGTCGCGCAGCACAAAGCCCGAGATGTCGATCGCCTTGCCCCGTCCGTGTTCCGAAATCCGGGCACCGGGCTGATTGTTGCGGGTCCGGCAGGCATAGTGCGCTGCAACGCGGTAACTGGCGAGCCCCCCGCCCTTGTTGCGCAGTACATTCTGGGCGCTCTTTTCCGTCCATCTTTTCAACGCCTTGGCGGCAGAGCAATCCAGCACCGCAGGCTGGCTCAGCGTCACGCCAGAGACGGATTTGACACGCACCGCCTCTTGAATGCCGCAGCCATTGATGCGCCCGGGGACAAAACCGACAACGTCGCCCTGCAGGTCCGGATCACCACACAACTGCCCCTTGCGCCGTTCATTGCGCCGCGCCATCGCGCGCTGCACCACCGCGCGCGGTCGCAGCGAGGGGCGCAGCGATGTGGCACCACCCACAAAGGCGACGGTTTGCACCGCAGGGGGGGGCGCGGGCGCGATCTCGACATTGCGCGCATCCGTCCCGGCCCGGGCCACCGGCCGTTTGGAGGTCTCGGGGGCCGCCGCCGCAAGGCCCGCCATCACCGTGAATGCCAGCGCCAGCCCTCTCACCGTTTCGCTCCGCGTCCGAAATCAGGCGCATCGGTGTCCTGACCTGCCTCGATGATGCCCCGCCGGATTGCGCGGGTGCGGGTGAAATAGGCGTGCAGATGGTCGCCATCCCCGCGCCGTATCGCGCGTTGCAGGGCGAACAGTTCTTCGGTGAAGCGGCCCAGAATTTCCAGCGTCGCGTCCTTGTTGTTCAGAAACACATCGCGCCACATGGTCGGGTCCGAGGCGGCGATGCGGGTAAAGTCGCGAAACCCCCCGGCAGAAAATTTGATGACTTCGCTGTCGGTCACCCGGCGCAGATCATCGGCCACCCCGACCATCGTATAGGCGATCAGGTGCGGTGCATGGCTGGTCACAGCCACCACAAGGTCATGGTGATCGGGGTCCATTTCCTCGACATTTGCCCCTAACCCTTCCCAGAAGGCGCGCAATTGCGCGACCGCATCCACATCGCTGCCCTCGACAGGGACCAGCAGGCACCAGCGGTTGTCGAACAGTTCGGCAAAGCCGCTTTCGGGTCCGGAATGCTCCGTGCCGGCCAGCGGGTGACCAGGGACAAAATGCACACCCTCGGGAAGGTGCGGCGCCACAGCGTCAATCACCGCGCGCTTGACCGACCCCACATCGGTGACCATCGCGCCGGGGGCCAGATGCGGCCCCATCTCCCCCGCAACATCGCCCATTGCACCAACAGGAACGCACAAAACGATCAGGTCCGCGCCGTCAACCGCTTCGGCGATGCTGTCACAGACCCGGTCGCACAGACCGATGCGCCGCGCCGTGTCGCGGGTTTCGCTTGAACGGGCATAGCCGGTGACTTCGCCCGCAAGCGCGCCGCGTTTCATTGCCCAGAATATGGACGAGGCGATCAGGCCCAGCCCGATCAGTGCCACTCGATCATACATCACGCCGCCGCCCCTTCACGCCATCGGGTCAGGGCGTCGATCACCCGGCCCGTCTGTTCCGCGTCCCCCACGGTGATCCGCAACCCCTCCGGAAAGCCATAACCCGCCACCCGCCGAATGAGGATACCAGCCGCGTTCAGCGCCGCCTCTGCCGCATCCGCCTCTGCCACATCCGTCGCGCGGGCGAGGACGAAATTGGCGTGACTTTCATCGCAGGCCAACCCAAGTTGGCGCAGCGCGCCGGTCAGCCGGGCGCGTTGTTCGATGTTGAGCGTCGTGCAGCGCTCAAGCCAGGCGCGGTCCCGCACCGCCGCCTCGGCCGCAGCCAGTTGCACCACCGACAGGTTAAAAGGCTGGCGGATGCGCGTCATCACGTCGATCATATCCTGCGGCCCATAACCCCAGCCCACCCGCAGCCCGCCAAGACCGTAGATCTTGGAAAAAGTGCGTGTGACCAGCACGTTATCGCGCGCTCTTGCGAGCGTAATGCCCCCGTCATAGCCGGTCGCAAACTCGGCATAGGCCCCGTCGATCACGAGGATCACGTAAGGCGGCAGACCATCCGCCAACCGCTCCAACTCGCCCTCGGGTAGCATCGTGCCGGTGGGGTTGGCCGGGTTGGCCAGCAGCACCACGCGGGTACGCTCGCTCACCGCGTTCAGGATCGCATCCACATCCACAACCCGCTCGGTTTCGGGCACGCAGACGCGCGTCGCCCCGGCCATGCTGGTCAGGATCGGGTACATGGAAAAGCCGTGCGCGGTATAGATGATCTCATCCCCCGCCCCGGCAAAGGCCTGGGTGACGAACTGCAGCACCTCGTCCGACCCGACGCCGCAAATCACGCGCGCAGGCTCGACCCCCCAAACCTCGGCAATGGCGGCGCGCAGGGCGGTGTGATCGGTGGACGGATATTTGTGCATCTCCCCGGCCGCCGCGCGCAGTGCCTCCATCGCACTAGGGGGCGGGCCCAGCGGGTTCTCGTTGGAACTGAGCTTGAGCACGTGCTCCACCCCGGCCAGATGCGACTGCCCGCCCTGATAAAGAGCGATGTCCATGATGCCGGGTTGCGGAGTGATGCGGGTCATGTGCGGGGCCTCGTTGTCTGCCAGCGCAGTTTTAGGGATGCGGGGGCAGAGTGGCCAGAGGCAAAAGCGCGCGCCAGACCCCGGCACGGAATCAAGGCCGCAGATCGCCGTGCCAGCGGCTGCCAGCCCCCCGGGCGGCCGCTACGTCGACCTTATTGCATCGCTAAAATGTCAGAGACAAATGACCACGATAAAACGATCCGAATTCACGTCGCGCGGCCTCCCGCGGGCAGCCACAGTCACGGCTTGCGCGAGGTCCGCCCCTAAACCGACGCGCCCTCTGCAGGCTTCCACTTGAACCCCACCCGGATCACCCCGTGATCATTGGTGCCGCTGTCCTTGTGGTCATCATGGTTCAGATGGTCATTCTCGACCACCATCTCGTCAAACGCCCAAATCCGCCGCTTGGAGTTGTCATAGAACTCCTGCGTGAACAGAATATGATCCAGACTCTCGCGGTAGCCCTTGAAAACATGGGTATAATAGACATCGCGGACCGACCGGTATTCCTGCATCGTCTGCGCGGTATACAGCGCATTGTCCCCGCCTCCGGACGACAAGGGCGACAGGTACGTCGGCTGCTCACTCAGGATGTTGAGGGTGTTGCTGTCCTTGCCATCGTTCATGTCGCCGATCACGACCACGGGCGTATCCGTGGTCTTGGCGAGCTTGGTGACCAGCACCCGCAAGGCCGCAGCCTCAGCTGTGCGGCGCACCGTGGAAATGGCATAGCCAAGGGCGGCGGCGTGGGGGCCGTGCACCTCCTTTTCGTACCAGCTGCGCTCGCGCCAGATCTGCGTCGGGCGGCGCGATTTGAAATGGCAGACAAAGACATGGATGTCCGGCGTGCGTGGATCAGGGCGGACCCTGAAATGCAGCACGGGGCGGGAAAACGTGCTCAGCTTGACCTCGATAAAGTCCTGTTGCGGGTCATCCCCGCCGGATTTCAGCACGTATTCGGGGGGAAAGTCGGTGATCCATTCCGGCTCCCCCACCAGCATCCCCTCGCGCACGAGGGCGGCACAGACGATCCCCTTGCCGTTGTGATCCGGAGGGACAAGTGCGGTATAGGTGTCCTCCAACTCTCCGGCGGCCAGGGCCTGCTGGATCGCATCGCCCGCCCACAGCTCCTGCAGGCCAATCACATCCGCCTCCAGACGCAGCAACACATCGCGGGTAAAGTTGATCTTGCGCGCAAAGGTCGGGAAATCCCACCCATCCGTATCGCCATAGATCGCTTCACCGGGAAGTTGCAGATTCAAAAGGTTAAAACTCGCAAACGAGATATCGCGGGCACCCATGTCGGTCTCCAAATCAGTTCAAAGAATGAAGGAAACCTACCACAGGTTGCGCGCCGCGGGGATGAAAAATGCACCCCGGGTCAGCAGCCCTTTCTGCTCTTGTCAGGCCGGGTGTGGCGGCGTGCGCAGCGCGTCATTACGCGCCACCCGGGCCAGCGCATCGCGCACAATCATGATGTGAAAGGGCATGATCAGGCCAAGGTACAAGCGCCCGCCAATATTGTGCGGGTGCACCCACGTGGCCAGCGACACAACCCCGTCCTCGGATCGCACCGACACGCGAAAATCGAGGTGCTTGTCGTCAAAGCCAGCGATCAGTTCGGTCCCGCTTTCCGACTCAACCGGAAACGGGCCCAGCTTGTCTGCCGCTTCCGGGCCGACCTGTGACAGGCCAAACGGCGCGGTGATCAGCGCGCGCAGCTTGACCAGAACCTGCGCCCAGCCGGGAAAGGACGTGATGATCTCGGCCGCGGCGCGCGGGGTCGCCGTCGAGGGCACGCTGTAGCAGTCCAGGAAATCGCCGCGCTGCTTTCGGGACAGCAGGGCGCTGTCCGCGGGCAATCGGGTGGCGGTGACGTTGGGGCGTGTGAACATGGTGCAACTGCCTTTTTGCCGGTTCCGTACCTCTAACTTAGGCACGCTGGCGCCACCGCGCGGTGTGACACGTGCGCGCAAGGGCAGAAACGAAAACAGGCCGCCCCTTGGGACGGCCCGAAAAGGCGGCAGACCGGGCATAACGCCCGGCGCGCACTTAGTTTTTGGCGTAGAATTCGACCACGAGGTTCGGTTCCATCATCACCGGATAGGGCACATCGCCCAGAGTTGGTGTGCGCACGAATGTGGCGGTCAGTTTCGAGTGATCGACATCCATATAGTCCGGCACATCACGCTCGGGCAGCTGTGTTGCCTCAAGGATCGCGGCCATCTGCTTGGAACGGTCACGCACTTCGATCACGTCGCCTTCCTTCACGCGGTAGGAGGGGATGTTGACCTTTTTGCCGTTCACACGGACGTGGCCGTGGTTCACGAACTGACGGGCGGCGAACACGGTTGGCACGAACTTGGCACGATAGACAACGGCGTCCAGACGTCGCTCCAGCAGACCAATCAGGTTTTCACCGGTGTCGCCTTTGACCCGCTCCGCTTCGGCATAGATGCGACGGAATTGCTTTTCGGTCAGGTCGCCGTAGTAGCCCTTCAGCTTCTGCTTGGCGCGCAGCTGAATGCCGAAATCCGACAGCTTGCCCTTGCGGCGCTGACCGTGCTGGCCGGGGCCATATTCACGACGGTTGACGGGGGATTTGGGGCGACCCCAAATATTTTCGCCCATGCGGCGATCGAGTTTGTACTTGGCAGACGTGCGTTTTGTCACGGCTGATCTCCTTCTATAGTCGAAGGCGCTCCCCTGCTAAGGGAGTAGCCAACAAGTGAAGGGCGTTGTCCTCTGCCCCGATTTTGCGGGACCGACAGGAAACCCCTTGCGGGGGCCACCAACACCAATGAAAGCGCGCTTATACGGCTGCTGAGGGCAGAGTCAACGCCCCAAAACAGGACGCGCCAGTGCGGCACATGCGCCGTGGCGATCACAGGTCAGAATGTGATCATTGACCAGCCCCGTGGCCTCCATGAAGGCATAGACAATCGTGGGGCCGCAAAACTTGAACCCGCGCGCCTTGAGGTCTTTTGACACCTGCACCGACATCGGCGTCGCGGGTGGCACCTCACCTTGCGTGGCAAAACGGTTTTGCAAGGGCACACCATCGACGTATTTCCATAAAAACTGATCGAAGCCTTCGGCAGCATTAACCTCGAGATAGGCGCGGGCGTTGCTGATCGTGGCCTCGATCTTGCCGCGATGGCGGATGATCCCGGCATCATTCAGCAGGCGCTGCACGTCCGCCTCGCCCCAATCGGCAATCACTTCGGGGTCGAACCCGGCAAAGGCGGTGCGGAAATTGTCGCGCTTTTTCAATATGGTGATCCAGCTGAGGCCCGCCTGAAAGCCGTCAAGGATCAGCTTTTCCCAAAGTGTGCGCGCGTCATATTCCGGCACGCCCCATTTGGTGTCGTGATATTCGACATAGATCGGGTCCACCCCCGCCCAGCCACATCGCCCGTCCATCTGACCTCACTTTGGTTAACACAGAAAATTGGAACAAAATGCAAACTTTAAGACAGTTTTTACACCCCGCGGGCCATGGTGACCAGAGGATGTGATTACCGGGGGTGCTTGCCACACCATGCCAAATTTCAAACCCATCGACATGCCGGTTGGCGCTGAAAATCCGTTGAGTGCGGCGGTGATGAACCGCGACCGGAACACGCTGGCGATGGTGGCAGAGGCGGTCAAGCACAGGCAGACGCTGCTGGCCTTTCAGCCGGTGGTCGTGGCCGGTCAGGGCAATCGGGTCGGTTTTTACGAGGGACTGATCCGGGTGATCGATGAAACCGGGCGGATCATTCCGGCCAAGGATTTCATGCCTGTGGTCGAACGCGCCGAACTGGGGCGCGAGATTGATGTGGTGGCGCTGAACATGGGGCTGCGCACGCTGCACGAAAACCCGTCCATGCGGCTGTCGATCAACATGTCCGCCCGTTCCATCGGCTATCAACGCTGGATGCAGACCCTGAACCGCTGGCTCAAGAAAGACGCCTCTGTTGGCGAACGGCTGATCCTGGAAATCACCGAAAGCTCGGCCATGGACCAGCCCGAACTGGTGGTCGATTTCATGGAACGGCTCAGCGCGCGCGGCGTCTGCTTTGCGCTGGATGACTTTGGGGCAGGTTACACTGCGCTGCGCTACCTCAAGGATTTCTATTTCGACATCCTCAAGATCGACATGCAATTCTGCCACGGCATCGCCGATGACCGCGACATTCAGGTGCTGACACAGGCGATGATCCATATCGGCCAGCATTTCGATATGCTTGTTGTCGCCGAAGGGGTCGAACGGGTGCAGGATGTCGAAGTGTTGATTGAACTGGGGGCGGACTGCCTGCAGGGCTATTACTTCGCCGCGCCCGAGGTGCGGCCAAACTGGCTGCACGGCCAGAACAGTGGCAAAAAGGCAGGTATGCGCGCCTGAACCCAGTAGTTTGTTTGCGCAAGGTCAACGAATCCGATATCGCAAGGCCAACGCGGGGCAGTCTGGGGTCCGCACTACGTGCCATTCGGGGTGCCGCTCGGACCGTCCTCACGGTAACTTTAACTGAGGATTTGACCCCATGACCAATATCGTCATCGCTTCTGCCGCCCGCACTGCCGTCGGCAGCTTTGGTGGTTCTTTCGCCAACACCCCTGCACATGATCTCGGCGCAACCATGCTCGAAGCCATTGTCGAACGCGCAGGCGTCGATAAATCCGAAGTCTCGGAAACCATTCTGGGCCAGGTTTTGACCGCCGCCCAGGGGCAAAACCCTGCCCGTCAGGCCCATATCAACGCCGGTCTGCCACAGGCCTCCGCCGCATGGTCGATCAACCAGGTCTGCGGCTCGGGTCTGCGCGCCGTGGCGCTCGGCGCCCAGCACATCGCCCTTGGCGATGCCGACATCGTCGCCGCCGGTGGACAGGAAAACATGACACTTTCGCCCCACGCCGCCAATCTGCGCGCCGGGCACAAGATGGGCGACATGAGCTATATCGACACCATGATCCGCGACGGGTTGTGGGATGCGTTCAACGGCTATCACATGGGTCAGACGGCTGAAAACGTCGCCGCCCAGTGGCAGATCACCCGCGACGCACAGGACGAATTCGCCGTGGCCAGCCAGAACAAGGCCGAAGCCGCGCAAAAGGCAGGCAAATTCGCCGACGAAATCACCGCCTTCACTGTCAAGACCCGCAAGGGCGACATCGTGGTGGACAGCGACGAATACATCCGCCACGGTGCCAACCTCGAAGCGATGTCGAAAATGCGCCCCGCCTTCACCAAGGACGGATCGGTCACCGCCGCCAACGCCTCGGGCCTCAATGACGGCGCCGCAGGTGCACTGCTGATGACAGCCGAAAACGCCGAAAAGCGCGGGATCGAGCCACTGGCACGCATCGCAAGCTACGCAACCGTCGGCCTTGACCCCTCGATCATGGGTGTCGGCCCGATCTATGCCTCGCGCAAGGCACTGGAAAAGGCAGGCTGGAAGCCAGAAGACCTCGATCTGGTCGAAGCCAACGAAGCCTTTGCCGCACAGGCCTGTGCCGTGAACAAGGACATGGGCTGGGATCCGGCAATCGTGAACGTGAATGGCGGCGCCATCGCCATCGGCCACCCCATCGGGGCGTCCGGTGCGCGCATCCTCAATACCCTGCTCTTCGAAATGAAGCGGCGCGATGCGAAAAAGGGCCTCGCCACGCTCTGCATCGGCGGCGGCATGGGTGTTGCCATGTGCCTCGAGCGCGACTGATCCACATCCCGTAAGGCGGGCCTGTGGCCCGCCCGACCATCCGCTTGACCATTTCGCCGCGTAATAATGTTGCGCAAACCACCATTATGCGCGAAACAAACATATCAATAACCCGGAGGAGAATCCCCCATGTCCCGCACAGCCCTTGTCACCGGAGGCAGCCGAGGAATCGGAGCCGCAATTTCCACCGCCCTCAAGGACGCCGGCTATTCCGTCGCTGCGACCTATGCCGGCAATGACGAGGCCGCGGCCAAGTTCACGGATGAAACCGGCATCAAGACCTACAAATGGAACGTCGCCGATTATGACGAATCCGCCGCCGGAATCGCGAAGGTCGAGGCCGATATCGGCCCCATCGACGTTGTTGTGGCCAATGCAGGCATCACCCGCGACGCCCCTTTCCACCGCATGACGCCCGAACAGTGGCATCAGGTCATCGACACCAACCTCACCGGCGTGTTCAACACCGTCCACCCGGTCTGGCCAGGCATGCGCGAGCGCAAATTCGGGCGCGTCATCGTGATTTCGTCCATCAACGGTCAAAAAGGGCAGTTCGCGCAAGTCAACTACGCCGCGACCAAGGCCGGCGATCTGGGCATCGTGAAATCGCTCGCTCAGGAAGGCGCGCGCGCAGGCATCACCGCCAACGCGATCTGCCCGGGCTATATCGGCACCGACATGGTGATGGCAGTTCCGGAAAAGGTCCGCGAATCGATCATCGCGCAGATTCCGGCGGGTCGACTGGGCGAGCCCGAGGAAATCGCGCGCTGCGTCGTGTTCCTGGCGTCGGACGATTCAGGGTTCATTAACGGATCGACCATTTCGGCCAACGGGGCGCAGTTCTTCGTCTGATCGTGCATTTTCGGTGCACAGCCTGTGCACAGTGTGTGTACGGGCTGTGTATCGCGAAAATCGCAACAAAAAGGGCCGGTGCAGCGCTGCACCGGCCCTTCCTTTATCCCGTAAGATGGCGCGCGCGCATCAGCGGGAAGTCTTGCCTCCGAACAGCCAGCTCAGGGCCAGCGCAAAGGCGGCGCCACGTTCGGCATGGGCCTTCTGAATGCCGTTACGGATGGCGCTATGTGCAGATGTCTCAAGCATGGTGCGGTCCTTTCTGGGTCGGTGTGTCTGTCGTGTTCCTTGCGCTCAATATGTCGCTATCGGCGCTTTGCGACAAACGAGACTTTCCCTGAGTTCAGTTAAGCTGTACTTGTCTGGCCTATGGCTGATCGTTTGCCCCCTCTCACCGCTTTGCGCGCCTTTGATGCCGCCGCACGGCACATGTCCTTTGCCAAGGCCGCCGAAGAACTGTTCGTCACGCCCGCCGCCCTCAGCTTTCAGATCAAGTCGCTCGAAGAGCATCTGGGCACACAGGTGTTCCGCCGCCTGAACCGCGCCGTGGAATTGACGGATGCAGGCAAGGCGCTGGCGCCGGGCGTAGCGGACGGGTTTCAATCGCTGGCCGCGGCCTGGCGTTCAGCCGAAAGAACACTGGATGATCATACGCTTACGGTAACGGCTGGCCCCGCCTTTACCGCCAAGTGGCTGGCACCCCGCCTTTACGAATTCGCCCAGGCGCACCCGGAGGTCGAGTTACGCTTTTCCGCCTCGCTCAAGATGATGGACTTTGGTCGGGATGCGATCGATGTCGCGATCCGCTTTGGATACGGGCCGGACACCGGGCTTTATTCTGTGCCGCTGGCAAACGAATGGGTATGTCCGGTCATGACGCCCGCGCTTGCCGCGCGTTATCCCACAGCGCAAAGCCTGACCGAAGCACCGCTCATCTTTGATGACAGCATCAGTTTTCTCGAACCGCGCTGTGATTGGGAAATCTGGTTTCGCGCCATGGGGATTGAATATGCGCCCACGCAAGGCCCACGGTTCAGCCAGGCCGATCACGCCATCGACGCAGCCCTTGCGGGGGTCGGCGTGGTGCTCGGGCGGCGCGCGCTCGTGGTCAAGGACCTTGATGATGGCCGCCTTGTCGCGCCCGTCAAAACGGCACTGGAAACAGGGGTGCGGTTCCGGTTCTTGTGCGCGGAAGGCGCCGAAAACCGACCCCAGATCGCAGCCTTTCGTGACTGGATCGTCGCCGAGGTCGCCAAGACCGAGCATATCTCCGACGCAATGACCCGCCTGCCCTCGTCGGATTTTCAACGCCCATGACCCGATCAGTTGCCACTGCCATCGGTTTTGTTGCGGTTCTGTTGTGGGGCGTGCTTGCCCTTCTCACTGTCGGCTCCGCCCCCACCCCGCCTTTCCTGCTCAACACCTTGTGCTTTGCGATCGGGGGCAGCCTTGGGCTGGTCTGGACTGCGGCCTCCGGTGGGTTGGTTCAATTGCGCAAAGTTCCGGCACGCGTCTATGTCTTTGGAACGTTGGGCCTTTTCGGCTATCACGCGTTGTACTTTTCTGCCCTGCGACTCGCCCCCGCAGCCGAGGCGGGGTTGATCGCCTATCTTTGGCCGCTGCTGATCGTGCTGTTTTCAGGTCTGTTGCCGGGCGAATCCCTGCGGGCCGGGCACGTGCTGGGCGCGCTTGTTGGCTTTGCGGGCGCGGCGCTGATCGTGACCGGGGGCGCTGCAGGTTTTCAACCCGATGCTATCGCGGGATACGCGCTGGCGCTGGCCTGCGCGCTGACCTGGTCGACCTATTCGGTGATGTCGCGCAGCCTGGGCGCCGTGCCCACAGCGTCTGTTGCGGTGTTTTGTCTTGCCAGCGCCGCCCTGTCCCTGCCGCTACATTTCGCTTTTGAAACAACCGCTTGGCCGGAGGGCACGATTGGCTGGACCAGCGCAGTCCTCTTAGGGCTCGGGCCGGTGGGCCTGGCATTCTACGTCTGGGACATTGGCGTGAAACACGGCGATATCCAGCTTCTCGGCACCGCGTCCTATGCGGCACCGCTGCTGTCTACGCTTGTTCTGGTACTGGCTGGCGTCGCGGCACCCACATGGTCACTGGCCGTGGCCGCAGCATTGATCTCTGCCGGGGCTCTGTTGGCGGCGCGCGCCAGCCTGAAGGGGGATTAGCCCGACAATCGGGTGATTTCTTCTTTCAGTTTCAGCTTTTGCTTTTTGAGTGTTGCGACCTCGATCTGGTCCACACCCGGTGCGCGTTGCGCCATATCGACCTGCTCGCTCAGGGTCCGATGCTTCTTTTTCAACTCTTCGAGATGGGCAGTGATGCTCATGCAATCCTCCTTGCTGATAAAGTGCAGGATCAGCCAAGCACAAGAACCGCCTCATGTCACGCTGCACCCGCACAATGTGGACAAGTGAACAGGTTTCGGCTTAACGAATGGTTAAAGCGGCAGCGCGGCACCATCGCGCAAAACGGCCTGAATGGCGAGCATATAGCTATCACCATCGCTCTCGTGCTGAGCCCCGGCATGCAGGATGACGGGCGGATGCAGGCGAAAATCGGCGCGACCGTCCTTGCGCGCACGAAAGATTACCAGCTCGGCCAGCTTGCCCATGCGTGGGCAGATTGGCCAGATTTCGGGGCTGCCAAGACGCCCTTGCGCGGCGGCCAACAAGTCCGGCAGCCGCTCGGCCCGGTGAATCATGTGCAAATACCCCCTGTGGCGCAGCCGTCTTGCCCCCGCATCCACCCAGGCCAGCAAAGGCGTATTCAAACCGCGCGCCGCCTCGCGCCCGGCATCCTGTGCCTGCCGCCCAGCCGTCCGATCGAAAAAAGGCGGGTTGGCCAACACGTGATCAAAGCTGCGCGCGCGCACCGCGTCCGGCAATGCGGTCACATCCCCGACCGCCGTCTCAAGCCCATTGCGCGCGGCCAGCGCGGCATAGTCTGCCTGGCGTTCGACCCCCATCAGATCAAGCCCCGGCACCCGCGCACCCAGACACAAGGCCGCCGTGCCAACGCCGCAGCCCAGATCCAGCACCGATTCGCCCTGCCTCGCCGGCACCGAGGCCGCCAGCAGAACCGGATCAACTCCAGCCCGATAGCCAGCACGCGGTTGCCACAGGTGCAGTCGTCCGCCCAAAAACGCATCACGCGTCAGGTCAGTGTCCGAGATCGATGTCATTGTCTTTCATCGCCCGCAATGCCGCGTCATAATCGGCTTCGCGCACCATCAGCCGACGCGGGAAAATTCCGATGCCACCTTCGAGGATGCTCATATTTACGTCCATCTGAAAGCAGTCTATATCCTCGCCTTCAAGAAGGGCCGAGGCAAACGCGATGATGGTCGGGTCGGTGCTGCGCAAAAGTTCCTTCATATCATGGATGTAGGGGCATCCTTGGCCAAATGTCGAGGGGGAACGAGGTAAGGGCATGGACGCATCTGACATCGCAAAACCACATGATCGGCTGGCTGCGTGGCTGGCGGCGGACATGGATGCCGTGAATTCCCTGATTCAGACGCGGATGGCGTCCCGTCACGCGCCCCGCATCCCCGAAGTCACCCGCCACCTCGTCGATGCAGGCGGCAAGCGCCTGCGCCCGATGCTGACGCTGGCTGCAGCCCATATGTGTGGCTATGGCGGCCCCTATCACGTCCATCTGGCCGCCACGGTCGAGTTCATTCACACAGCCACGCTGCTGCATGACGATGTGGTTGATGAAAGCGCACAGCGGCGCGGGCGGCCCACCGCCAACCTGCTCTGGGATAACAAATCCTCAGTTCTGGTGGGCGATTACCTGTTTTCGCGCAGTTTCCAGTTGATGACCGAAACCGGCAATATGGACGTGCTGCGTATCCTGTCGGACGCGTCGGCCACCATTGCCGAAGGTGAAGTGCTGCAGATGACCGCGGCGCAAGATCTGGCCACGGACGAAGCCGTCTATCTGCAGGTGGTGCGCGGCAAGACGGCGGCCCTGTTTTCCGCCGCCACCGAAGTGGGTGGCGTCATTGCGGGCGCCGACAAGGCCATCGTGAAGGCGCTGTTTGACTACGGTGACGCGCTTGGCATCGCCTTTCAAATCGTGGATGACCTGTTGGATTATCAGGGCCAGTCGGCCGCCACGGGCAAGAATGTGGGCGACGATTTTCGCGAACGCAAACTAACCCTGCCGGTGATCAAGGCGGTGGCCATGGCCGATGCCGAAGAGCGCGCCTTCTGGTCGCGCACCATCGAAAAGGGCCATCAGGAAGACGGCGATCTGGATCACGCTCTTTCCCTTTTGCACAAGCACGACACGCTTGAGGCGACGCGTCTTGATGCCATCGCATGGGCGGACAAGGCCAAGACGGCGCTGGCCGCCCTGCCCGCGCATGAATTGCGCGACATGCTGATTGATCTGGCCGACTACGTGGTGGAACGGATCAACTGAGGCACGGCCTTTTTGCCGCCGTTCAGGCGACCTGAGCGCACCCACCAGTCGGGATGGGCCGCGCTGATCGCCTCGGCGGCCGCCTGGGCCAGATGCACCCGCTCGAAGATGCCGAAACAGGTCGCACCCGACCCTGACATGCGCGCTAGACGGCAGGTGTCGGTCCCCTGCAGCGCCGCTAGCACATCCGCGATCCGAGGGCAGTCGGCGATTGCGGGGGCCTGCAGGTCGTTGCGTTGCGCGGCGATCCAGTCGAGCGCCGCATCGCGATCTTCAAAGCTGTCTGGCCATGGATCAAGGCCATGATTGTCCTTGGTGCTGAGCGCAGAAAACACCGTCGGGGTCGACACTTGCACGCGCGGGTTCACCAGCACGACGGCATAGGGAAACAGGTCGGGGATCGGGGTAATCTGCTCTCCGATCCCTTGCACGCGGGCCGGATCGCTGAGGACGCACATGGGCACGTCGGCCCCGATCTCAAGTAGGTCGATGGCGTCTTGCGGGGTCGGATCGCGCGGGGTGTCGTGCCCCTCGACAGCGGCGCGCAACAGTAGTAATCCGCGATAGGTGGCCGCCGCATCTGCCGACCCACCGCCGATGCCCGAGGCCATCGGCAGGTGCTTTTCCAGCGCCATGGACAGGGGATGGTCCGGGGTCCAGAACTGCCGCGCGGCATGCCACATGATGTTGGTGTCAGAGGCGAGGTCCGGCACGCCCTCGGGTCCGCTGACCTCAAGATCGCACCGCCCGCCGGTCGACAGGGTCACCCAGTCGCCGATATCGGCAAAGGCCACAGCAGAATCGATCAGGTGATAGCCATCATCGCGTTGGCCGGTGATATGCAGGGCGAGGTTGATCTTGGCCGGGGCAAAGACCCGAACCTCAGTCATCAGCGGCCTTGAGCGGGGGCGCGCCTTCTTCTTCGAGGACCACGTCCAGACCAACCTCGAGCTTGCGGCGCATACGGGTCGGATCGGCCTCTCCGTCCACCTCGTCAGGGTCCACAAAGCTGAGCGCACGCATCCACTGGAACTGCGCTTCGCGTTCGCGCCCCACAGACCAATAAACGTCACCCAGATGGTCGTTGACCACCGGATCGACCGGCATCAACTCGACCGCGCTTTCCATGTGGCCCACCGCCTCGTCATAGCGGCCAAGGCGGTAAAGCACCCAGCCCAGACTGTCGACGATATAGCCGCTTTCGCCATTGGTGGCCTCGACAGCCTGTTCGATCATCGCCAGCGCTTCGTCGAGCTTGATCTGCTTTTCGACCAGCGAATAGCCGAGGTAGTTCAGCACCTGCGGCTGGCCCGGATTCAATTCGAGCGCGCGGCGGAAATCAGCCTCGGCGCGGGGCCATTCATCCTGACGTTCCAGCGTGATGGCGCGGGCATAGTGCAGAAACCATGCGCCCGCTTCGCCCTCACGGGTGAGCGCAATGGCGCGGTCATAGGCGGCGGTCGCCTCTTCGAACTGGTCTTGCTGGCGCAGCACATCACCCAGCGTGGAATGCACGATGGAGAGATCGCCAAAGCGTTTGGCCAGTTGCTCGAGCACCTCGATGGCCGCTTCAGGCTTGCCGGATTTGCGCAAGGCGGCGGCACGTCCCAATTCGGCGGCGTGAAAGGCCGGATGGTCTGCGGGCACTTCCTTGTAGACCGCGTTGGAGAGCGCATATTGCTCAAGCTGTTCGAGCAGATCGGCGACCAGCAACAATGCATCAATCTGGTCGGGGCGCAGGTGGCGTGCAATGCGCGCATAAATCAGGGTGTAGTCGGCCCCCGCATCCTGACGCAGCGCACCGGCCACGGAATAGAACACCTCTGCCGCACCGTCCTGCGCCGAAGTGATGTGGGTAAAGGGCAATGTCTCGCCCGCTTTCAGCGCTTCGACCATCGCGGCAAGTTCCGGGTCAGAGGACGAGCCAAAGGCCGCCTCGAGCGAGGTCACCGCATCGTCATTGCGCGCCAGTTGCGACAGCACTTCGGCCCGTGCCATGGCACCACGGCGGGTGCGCTGCAGCGGGCCGGCCTCGGCCAGGAACAGTGCTTCGGACGCTTCAAAATCACCCAGCGAGGCCAGCGCCATCGCCTTGTGATACAGGGCAAAGCCGCGCAGGCCGCGTTCCTCGCTGATGCGGTCGAACTCGGCCATGCCTTCGTCGACACGGCCCGCCCCGATCATCGCCCAGGCGCCCAGCAACCCGTCCACGAGCGGCCCGATTCCGGCAGTTTCCACGTTGCGTTCGAGGTAGGTGTCATATTCACCGTTCGCCAGCAGGTCGGCGATCACGGTCATATGCGCGGCCTGACTGCGCACACCGCGCTGTTCCAGCAACTTGGCCACAGGCAGCGCACGGTCGATCTGTCCGATGGCCAATTGGGTGGCGATCACATCCTCCATCAGCCCGACATTGGACGGATCGCGTGCAAGAGCGGCGGTGAAATAGCGCGCGGAAGCCTCGAAATCGTTGCGGATCGCCGCTTGCCGCGCGGCAAGATAGGCCCCCGACAGCGAATCCGCAGACGCGATATGCGGTGTCACGGCGACGCCTGTGGCCAACACAGTGCAAAGAAGAAGAGTGCGGATCACGGGGTGTCACCTGCTGATTAGGATTACGCTCGGGGCCAAGCTAGCAGGTCTGGCTACAGGCGCAATGTGGCCTCGCGAAATGGTTAGATTTCCAGCGCAGCCCATTGGCGCACGAAAAAGGCCGGGCAATGCGATGCGCCCGGCCTGGTCTTGTCATCCCGCAGGATCACATATTCGGATAGTTCGGCCCGTCCCCGCCTTGCGGCGTGGTCCATGTGATGTTCTGGGCCGGGTCCTTGATGTCGCAGGTCTTGCAGTGCACGCAGTTCTGGAAGTTGATGACAAAGCGGGTGTCCTTGCCCTCTTCCTCAACAAATTCATAGACACCTGCGGGGCAATAGCGCGCCGAGGGGCCTGCGAATTTCGGCAGGTTTTGTGCGACGGGGATGGCGTCGTCGCTCAGCCGCAGGTGCGCGGGCTGGCTTTCCTCGTGGTTGGTAAAACTGAACGCGACGTTGGTCAGCCGGTCGAACGACAATTTCCCATCGGGTTTGGGATAGTCGATGGGTGTGTGTTTGGACGCCTCTTCGGTGGCTTCAGCGTCGGATTTGCCGTGACCCAGCGTGCCGAACAGCGAAAAGCCGATCGTGTTGGTCCACATATCCAGCCCGCCACCCAAAAGCGAGGCGACCAGCCCGTATTTCGACCACAACGGTTTGACGTTGCGCACTTTTTTCAGATCGTGCGCGATGGGGCCAGTGCGCACGAGCGCCTCGTAGCCGTCAAGTTCATCGCCGGACCGCCCTTTGCGGATAGCGACATAGGCCGCCTCGGCCGCGGCCTTGCCCGACAGCATCGCGTTGTGGTTGCCCTTGATGCGGGGGACGTTGACCATGCCCACCGAACAGCCCAGCAATGCGACTCCGGGTGCCACCATCTTGGGCATCGACTGGTATCCCCCTTCGGAGATCGCGCGCGCACCATAGGCGACCCGTTTACCGCCCTTCAGCAGCTCCGCCACCATCGGGTGATGCTTGAAGCGCTGGAATTCCATGTAGGGGAACAGGTGCGGGTTCTTGTAGTTCAGGTGCACCACGAAACCAACGTATACCTGATTGTTCTCAAGGTGATAGATGAACGATCCACCTCCGGCATTCTTGCCCAGCGGCCAACCCATCGTGTGGGTCACTGACCCTTCCTTGTGCTTGTCCGGGTCGATTTCCCAGATTTCCTTCATGCCGAGGCCGTATTTCTGCGGCTCTTTCCCGGCAGAGAGGTCGTATTTGGCGATCACCTCTTTGGACAGCGACCCGCGCACGCCTTCGGACAGGAACACGTATTTGCCGTGCAGCTCCATGCCCGGCTCGGTGTTCTCGCCAATCGACCCGTCAGCCTCGAGGCCAAAGACACCGGCCACAACACCTTTGACTTCGCCATTGTCGCCATAGACCAGTTCCGAACATGCCATTCCGGGGAAAATCTCGACCCCTAGTTCCTCGGCCTGTTCCGCCATCCAGCGGCAGACATTACCCATCGACACGATGTAGTTGCCGTGGTTGTTCATCAGCGGTGGCATCGGGAAGTTGGGGATACGGATCTGTCCGGCCTCGCCGAGCATATAGAAGTTGTCGTCCTTGACCGGAACGTTCAGGGGCGCGCCTTTTTCTTTCCAGTCCGGGATCAATTCGTCGAGGCCCACAGGGTCCAGCACAGCACCTGACAGGATGTGGGCGCCGACTTCGGACCCCTTTTCAAGCACCACCACATTCAGGTCCGCATCCAGCTGTTTCAGCCGGATCGCCGCCGACAGACCGGCAGGGCCCGCCCCGACGATCACAACGTCATATTCCATCGCTTCGCGTTCAATCTCGGCCATGTCAGACCACTCCCTTATCCCGTCTCGAAGGGCGCACCCCTCGCGAAAAACCTTCCAAGCTGGCTAGCCCAGCACCGCCCCATATGCAATCGCGACACCGCGTAAAATCCATGTTCTGCTGCGATGGGTCGCGCTGGCTCTTTCCATGTGTCAGGCAAATACCCATATCTGACCCTCACTCAACGGAGCATTCCCCATGCCAGTCACGCTGCAAGTTCTCTATCCGATCGCCGAAGGAACCCATTTCGATGACGCCTATTACGCGACCACACATATGGGTCTCGTGGGCGAACATATGGGGGCGTACATCCAGAACAAGGTGGTGGCCAAGGGCATCGCGGGCGGGCCGGACACGGCGCCTGCCTTTCACGCCATTGCCACAATGGTCTTTGCAGATCAGGCCGCGCTGGATGCGGCGATGGCGGCTTCGGGGCCCGTTCTTGCCGACATTCCGAAATTCACCAACGTCGCGCCGCAGATACTGATCGGGCAGGTTTACGACTAGGGGTGGACCCACATGGCGCTGTCGGCAAACTTGTCGGCCTTCCACCAGTCGGTGCGGCCTGCATCGTAGTTGAAATTCCGCGACCCTGCCTGACTTTGCAGGGGTGCTGACACTTCGCCGCCGGGCAGACGCCGGGCGCGGTGGGTTTCGGTTTCGGGCACCACCATCGACACGTGCCCGGAGGCGCCCTCGGTCTTGCGTCGCGCGATGATCAGGCAGACGGCGCCCAGATTGGCGTGGTTCTGCAATTCGGTTGCGTTTGACGCCCGTTGCCAGCCAAAGGTCGGGCCGTAATCGGCGAGCCAGCGAAACAGGGCATTGGCGCGCATTTCCTGAATGGTGTTGCCGTAGAATGGCACAACCTCCTCGCCGCGCGCGATGGCGGCCAGCGCTCCGTCCATCCACCACACCCGGGGAAAGTACACGCCACATAGCGCACAAAAGTCATGGGCATAGATGTTGCAAAAGGTCAGCCGCCCGCGCGGCGCATAGCGGGCGTGGCGGGCGACATTCTCGGGGTTCAGAAAGGCGATGACGTCATGGATGCTTTGGCGCAGCGCGTCCGGAGACGTCCCGCCCCGACCGGGCATGCCGGGTTCATTCAGCGAATGGGCATTGGCCTGCGCAGTGCGTTTGGTCATGGTTGCCGATTTGCGCGGCATCCAAACCGGTTCGACATCGTGTTTGGCCGGAGGTTCCAGCGGGGCAACGGGCGTGGCGTCCGTCAGGAACTCGGCCGAGGCAAAGCCACGGAACACGGTACCCGACAGCGACGCCTCAACCTCGCGAAAGCCGCCCCTGGCGCGTGGCCGAAAGGCGCGCACCGGCCAGCCATCGGGCAATTCGGCGACCACGTTCTTGGTCAAGGGATCGCTGATCTCGGGGGCGCGGCGCAGCCGCAACGAGGTCGACATCGTATCCACCCGCAGCCATGGTCCAGTGGCCTCGGGCAGACGCGGCGGGGCCACGACCGCACGTCCCTCGTCGGGCACCACCACCGCAGGCCCGTCCGGCACCGCAATGGTGCGCAGCCGCGCGAGATAGTCGTTGATGTGTTCGCCATAGTGTTTGGCGCCATCGAAATGGCCCTGTTTCAGCCCCCTGTTGGGCCGAAACCGCCCGGTGTTATAGGTGATCGCAATGGTGCAGAACTCGAAATCCGTGATCGCGCTCCGGTCCTGCAACCCGCGCTTTTTCTGGCACGAGAGCAACTCGCGCAGCGCCTTGGCCAGCGTTTCGGAAAACTGCTCGTAGCGGCGTTCGAGGAAATAATCCGGATCCTGTTTGAAAAACTGCAGGTCCAGCTGGAACACGCCATAGCCATGGCAGAACTTGCTTTTCCGGGTCTTGGCAAAGCCGTAGCCCGGCACATGTTCGGACATCTCGAGCAGCGCATTGCGGGCGATGGCAAACATCTCGGCCCCGCGCGGCACTGCCTCAAGATGGGCGCGGGTCTTGGGAAAGGCGTTGCGGTTTGGGGCATCCAGCGTGTCGCCACAGCACAGGCGCACAATTTCGTTGCGCGACAGGCCCTTATTGCGCATCGGTGCCCAAAGGCTGCCGGTTTCCTGGCAGGCGATGGCGCTCAGCATGTCGGGGTCAAACACCGTGCCGTTCGTCGCCGCGGTCAGCTCAGACCAGAACGTCTCCTTGAACCAGCGCATATCCGCACTCTTGACCATGCCGAAATCTCCAAAATCAAAATCGAAATCAATATGATCAAAGGCTAGACCGGGCGCGGCGTCCGATCAAGATTTTCCCGCCATGCGCGTGGACCTCGCCTACATGTCGGGCGAATCCCCCATCAGATAGCGTGGCCCGGTGCCACGCGCGGCGGCACGGTCCTTTGGGTTGTAAAGGGCGCAGGCCTCAAGGCTCAGACAACCGCAGCCAATGCAGCCGTCCAACGTGTCGCGCAGGCGTTCCAGCCGCGCGATGCGGGTGTCGAGGCCGGTGCGAAAGGTCTGGCTGATGCGGGTCCAATCGGCCTTGGTCGGCGCGCGATGGCGCGGCAGGCGATCCAGTTCGACCCGGATCTGGGGCAGCGTGAACCCGAACTGCTGCGCAATCATCACGAAACTCAGCCGCCTGATGTCGGCGCGCTGAAACCGGCGCCGCCCGGCGGAATTGCGCCAGGGTGCGATCAGACCTTCGGCCTCGTAGTAGCGGATCGCGGACACGGCCAACCCCGTGCGCGCGGCAATTTCCCCGATGCTCAGACCTTCGGATGCGGACATGAAAAAAAACCTCTTGACCTCAAGGTGACTTGAGGTGGGACACTGCCTCTATCAACCACGAAAGGAAAGTCGAAATGAGCGCAACCGCACAGCTTGAACACACCAACTTTACCGTCACCGACCCCGATGCGACCGCCAAATGGATGTGCGATCTATTTGGCTGGCATGTGCGCTGGACAGGCGGATCACGCGAGGTCGGATATTCCGTCCATGTGGGCACCGACGACCGCTACCTCGCACTTTATGTACCAAAGGCCGGCGGGCTGAAGGCGCGCGAAGACAACTACACCACCAAGGGCGGTCTCAACCACATTGCCGTGGTGGTGGACGACATCGACGCGATGCGCACGCGTGTGGCGGAAACCGGCTTCGAACCCGGCGAGCATTACGACTACGAACCGGGCCAGCGGTTCTACTTCCACGACCATGACGGGATCGAATACGAGATCGTGCAATACGACTAAGCACCCCTGCTTCTCTGATTTCAAAAAATCCCGGGGGAGGCCGCAGGCCGGGGGCAGAGCCCCCAACACCTCCTTCTCCACTTGGGCGTAGCGATCAAATCCGCTTGCATTCCCCCGCCCCATTGGGTCAGGTAAACCCCATATTATGTATCGGCGGCTCCCAACCGGGGCCGCCGCACCTTATCCGGACGACGCCCATGGAAAAAATTCCAATGACCCGCGCAGGGGCTCAGGCTCTGGAAACAGAGCTCAAGCAACTCAAGACCGTTGAGCGGCCCGCCATCATCAAGGCGATCGCCGAGGCGCGCGAACACGGTGACCTCAGCGAAAATGCCGAATACCATTCGGCCAAGGAAAAGCAGTCCTTTATCGAGGGCCGCGTGAAAGAGCTTGAGGGTGTGATTTCGCTGGCAGATGTCATTGATCCGTCCAAGATGTCAGGCGCGATCAAGTTCGGGGCCACGGTCACGCTGGTGGACGAGGACACGGATGAGGAAAAGACCTATCAGATCGTTGGCGAATACGAAGCCAACATCGAAAAGGGACTTTTGAACATCAAATCGCCTATCGCACGGGCCCTGATCGGCAAAGAAGAGGGCGACAGCGTCGAGGTGCGCACTCCGGGCGGTGAAAAGTCCTATGAAGTGCTGAAAATCAGCTATAGCTGAGGCCATGGCCGACAAACCCAATCCCCCGTCCCGCCCGACCCCGCTCGGGATCTATGACAAGCCCCGTCAGGCCGGTGTCACCTCGATCGAGGTGGTGGCGTTGCTCCTGTCTGCGTTCTGGCTGTTGGGGGCGGCTGCGTTCTTTTTGCTGTCCGACACAGGGGCTGAAACGACCGGCGCCGAGGGGTTGCGCTTTCTCATCACCATGCTGGCCGTGTTCATGCCTGTGGCTATGATCTGGGTCGCGGCCACCGCGGCGCGCTCATCCCGCGTCATGCGCGAGGAAAGTCAGCGCCTGCAGGCCGCAATCGACGCCATCCGTCAGGCCTATATCGCCCAACAACAGGGCAGCAATGTTTCCAGGGAACCCTCGGTGGCACGCAAGCTGGACGAAATCGCTGCCGCGACGCGCAAGACCGAAACGGCCCTTGCCACCTTCCAGACCCGGCGCGAGGCCGATCATGCGCCGCGCCCGGCGGCAGCCCCCGTGGACAGCGGCGACCAACCCGCCCTCGCCCTTGGCACCAGCGCCGAAGACATGGCACCGCCCCTGCCGGTCGAGGATTTCATCCGCGCCCTCAATTTTCCTGAAACCACCGATGACGAGGTTGGCTTTGCCGCCCTGCGCAAGGCCATGCGGGACCGCAACACCGCCCAGTTGGTGCAGGCCGCGCAGGACATCCTGACGCTGCTCAGTCAGGACGGCATCTACATGGACGACCTGCGCCCCGACCGCGCCCGCCCCGAAATTTGGCGCCAGTTCGCCAACGGCGCGCGCGGTCGCCCCGTCGCAGCCCTTGGCGGGGTGCGCGACCGCTCGTCACTGGCATTGACGGCTGGGCGGATGAAGCAGGACCCGATCTTTCGCGATGCTGCGCACCATTTCCTGCGCCGCTTTGACAAGACGATCTCGGGCTTTGCCGAAACCGCAACAGATGCCGAAATCGCCGCCCTCAGCGACACCCGCACCGCGCGCGCCTTCATGCTACTGGGCCGTGTAGCGGGGACGTTTGACTAAACCACACCTGTAGGCAGCGGATCCCAAATGGCGCTTGCCCAGACTCCGTTGCTGACCTCGCAACTGGCCGCCTTGATCACCTGCCCTGCGTCGTTTGTCAGTTCATATACATCAAATCTGTAACGGTGGGACCCTTTGGGGGCAGTGGCAAAAAACATGGTGCGCAGGTTTTTCATTGAAAAGTTGGCCACGCTTTTTTCCACGTAAAAGCCCGGGTTTCCGTCAAATTCCTGACAGCCCCAAATGATCTTCCAATCGTCATTCGGCGGCGCTGCCCGGACGGCGCTCGACAAAAGGAAGATTTTGGATTTATCCGTCACGTGCCTTGCCCTTTGCTCATTGGCTCACACCCCAAACCCGCTCCATGGAATGTAGCGCACCAGATCACCGGGGCGCACATGCAGCGCGCCATCGGGCAATTCCACCAGCCCATCGGCCCAGTACAACCCGCTGATCCGCCCTGACCCTTCAGAGGCAAACACCTCGACCCGGCCATCCCGCATCCGCGCACGCAGGTATTCGCGCCGCCCGGCTTTTTTGCGTTTCTCGAACCCGGCGGGCACGTCGAACCCTTGCGGTTCTGACCACCCGGCCCCGGCCATCTGAGCAAATGCGGGCGCGGCAAAGACCAGCGTGCAGACCATCGCCGCCACCGGATTGCCCGGCAGTCCAAAGACCGGCGTGCCTTGCCACATCCCCAGCGCCAAGGGCCGTCCCGGCTTGATCGCGATCCGCCAAAGCGCCATGGCCCCGGCGTCATTGAGCAGGGCGGACACGTGGTCTTCGTCCCCTGCCGACGCGCCACCGCTGGTCAGGATCACGTCAACGTCTCCTGCCCCTGCATCCAGCCGGTCCGACAGCGCGGCGCGGTCATCTGGCACATGCCCGAGGTCCACAGCCACATGTCCTAGGCGCGTGATCAGGCCAAGCAACATAGGCCGGTTGGCATCAAATATCTGCCCCGGCCCTGCCGTGCCTCCAGCGGCGACCAACTCGTCCCCGGTAGAGAGCACGCCGACCCGCAGGCGCGCATACACAGAAACAGAGCCGACACCCACCGCACTCAGCAGCGCGAGGTCCGAAGGTCGCAACCGCCGCCCGGCGCTCGCAACCCGGCCTCCTGCGGTGACATCCTCGCCCGCCGCGCGGGTGTTCGCGCCCGCCTTGACGGGGCCGCGAAAGGAGACGTGCCCGGCGTCCAGTGTCACGTCCTCTTGCAGCACCACCGTGTCCACACCCGCAGGCAGCGCCGCGCCGGTGAGGATACGCACGGCATGGCCCGCAGGCACCGCAAAGTCCGGTGCCCGCCCTGCCGTCATGGGGCTGTCCATCAGGGGCAAGCGGTGCACGCCGTCCTTGCGCCCGCCAGCAAAACCATAGCCATCCACCGCCGTGTTGGGCAGTGGCGGATGGGCGCGCAGGGCGCGGATTTCATTTGTCAAAACACGGTCCAAAGCATCGGATACGGGTCTGTCCTCGACCCCCACAACCGGGCCCAGGCGTGACTTGAGGTCTGCCAGCGCGTCATCAACGGGTGTCCAGTCCACACCCGGCGGCAAGGCGAAACAGTCGTTTTTAAGGGGAGGTGGGCCGGTGCTGGGTCCCGGATCACCCAACAGTTGGTCCACGTGACCGGCCCCAAGAATCCACGCCTCTTCACGGGCCACAGCGGGCAGTTCCGACATCAGTTGATGCAGCGCACCGGCAGACATACGGGCCAGCGCCAGCGCCAGCAAGCGCACCTGCTCGCGGTCGCGGATCGCGTCCGGCCCGGCCGCAGCCAGTTCCGCCTTGACCACGGGTTCGATCAGACCCGGCCAGATCTCGGCCAGCACCACCCGCGCGTCCTGCCAGCGATCAAAAGGCCAGACCGCAACCCCCGGCTTCTGTCGCAGCCGGTTCAGCATCGGCAGGCCCATCAGCATCTGCCCGCCAACCGTGGGCGGGTTGAAAAGCTGAAAACAGCTCGAGGCTGCCTTGGCCACCACGTCGCATGTCCGTCGCTCGGCCATCGGGGCAAAGGTCACGCCTTCTTTGCGAAAGGGGATGCCCGGCCAGTCCATCTTGTTGGGTTTCGCCCAGAAGGGCCCGTGCCCGTCAAACAGGGCGTTCAGTTCCTCGGCGACGTCAAATCGGTTGTTGTCGCCCAGCTCCGAATCCGTGATCCGCGCGCTGATCCAATCCCAGACGGCGTAAGGATCGTCGCGGCCCGTGACATGGCGGGCGAATCCAGCGGGGTAGCCAAAAGGGAAGTCGAACGTGGCCAGAACCCTACGCCCCGCCGCCTGTTCGGATGTCAAAAGGGCGGCAATGCGCGCCTCGGCCTCAACGCGGGTGGGAAGGAATTCGGGCGCGACCTCGGCGCCGTCCCGCGCGATGCCGATCCAGATGGCATCCTTGGTCGGGCGAGGTTTGCGCCCTTTCGCGGCGGACCAATCCACCACGAGGATCGTGTCAAACCCGCTCACAACCCCACCTCCGCCAGTATGAAATCCGCAACCGCACGCGTGTCGTCCAGATCGAAAACCGGACGGTCCAGATCCAGCGGCGTGTCACTCGCCACCGCCCGGATTGTCGGATCATCCGGCGCAATCAGTGCATTGCCGGTCGCTGCGCGATGGGCCTCGACCTTGGGATGGGCGTCGCGTTTATAGCCCTCGACCAGCACCAGATCGACTGGCGACAACCGGGCGAGCAGATCGCTCAGCGTCGGTTCATCCCCCCCGCGCAGCTCATGCATCAGTGCAAAGCGGTTGGCCGACGCCAGCAGCACCTCGGACGCACCCGCAACGCGGTGGCGATGGCTGTCCTTGCCGGGCTGGTCGACGTCAAAGCTGTGATGGGCGTGCTTGATCGTGGAAACCGTCAGGCCTCGCCCCGCGATCTCGGTCACCAGCCGCTCCATCAGGCCGGTCTTGCCCGCATTCTTCCAGCCAACCACGCCATAAAGCCTCATAGCATCGCCTCGGCCCGGGTCAGATCGTCCGGCGTGTTGACGTTGAAAAAGGCCGCCTCGTCCGGGAAGCTGGCCAGTTGCGCGCCGTGTCGGTCGCTCCACTGCACGACCTTGCGCACGCCGCTTTCAAGGGCCGCACGCAGATCATTGCGCAAGGCCACGGGCCAAAGGCCAAAGGTCGGGTGCCGCGCCTGCCCGCGCCCGGGGTCCGGCGTGGCGGCAAGCGCGAGCGGGTGGTTCATACCTTCGGCCGCCAGTTGCAGGCGGGGCACCAGATCGCAGGGAAAGAACGGCGTGTCGGCGGCCGCGGTCACAATGGATTCGGCGCCCTGTTCGGCAGCCCAATCGAGGCCGGCGAGCACCCCGGCAAGGGGCCCTGCGAACCCGTGCACACTGTCGGCAATCACAGGCAAACCCAGGCCGGCAAAGCGCGCGGCATCGCCGTTGGCATTGAGCGCGAGGCCCGCCACCTGTGGGTCAAGCCGCGCAATCACATGGCCAAGCAGGGTGTCGCCGCCGAGGGTCAAAAGCCCCTTGTCCCCACCGCCCATCCGGGTGGCCTGCCCCCCGGCAAGGATCACGCCCAGCGGTGGAGTCATGGCGCACCGCCGGCCAAATGGTCAGGAAAATGCGAATGTTTCTGTCCATTTTCTTGGTTCAAGAAAACGCCCGCGCGACAAAGGCTCATGCCCTTGCCCCTTTGCGCCGATGCCTGGCCGCATCCTCGGGCACGGCGGTTGGGTCCGCATCGCGCACCAATCGGTCCTCTCCGCTCAGACAGACGAACCGCTGCCCCCGCATCCGGCCGATCAGCGTGAGGCCCACCTCACGTGCGATCTCCACCCCCCAGGCGGTAAAGCCGGACCGCGAGGCCAGCGCAGGAATACCCATCATCGCCGTCTTGATCACCATCTCGGACGTCAGGCGACCGGTGGTATAAAGGATCTTGTCCTCGGCCTCAGTGCCCGTCGACATCATCCAGCCCGCGATTTTATCGACCGCGTTGTGACGGCCCACATCCTCCATATAGACCAGTGGACGGTTGCCCTGACACAGCACGGTGCCATGGATCGCCCCGGCCTCGAGATAGAGCGAGGGCGTGCGGTTGATGGTCGCCGCCAACGCGTAAAGGTCAGAAGTGCGCACGGGCGTGGCAGGC
The DNA here is from genome assembly GCF_947503045.1 of uncultured Tateyamaria sp. Taxonomy (GTDB): domain Bacteria; phylum Pseudomonadota; class Alphaproteobacteria; order Rhodobacterales; family Rhodobacteraceae; genus Tateyamaria. The sequence goes on along the minus strand of NZ_CANNCF010000001.1, from coordinate 694,530 downwards.
AGGGTCAGCCCGTCAAGCCCCTCCATCATGTCGCCAAACACGGTGCCCACCGCGCAGCCGCTGGTGCGGGTCTTTTTCTTCAGCTTTTCCTCGTGATTGGTGGAGGCCTCAGTGCGCACAACCACCGTCTCAAGCTCTTCGTCATAGTCGACGCCCGTGACGACATCGCCCGATCCCAGCATCCCCTGATTGCGCAAGAATCCGAGGGCGAGGTAGTCGGGATAGTCGCCGATGGTCATGGCGGTCACGATCTCCTGCCCGTTGAGGAAAATGGTGAGTGGGCGTTCCTCGATCACAGCAATCTCGGTGGCGGCCCCTGTGTGATCAAAGCCGGTCACGGTCCGCGTCAACCGCACTGCCTTCGGATCAGGCGCAATCAGATAATCGCCGTTGTCACCTTGTTGCGCCAATTGCATCCCCTTTGCCGGACAGCTAATCCTAGTTGAATCCAATCTAAGGCCCCCTCATGCCCTTCACCACCACCAAATCCGCCTTTTGGGCGGGCGTTCGCGACGGCGCCCCGTTCATCGCTGTTGCCGGGCCTTTTGCCCTGCTGTTTGGCGTGCTTGCAACCGAAGCGGGCCTGAGCGTGTTCGAAGTCATGAGCTTTTCCCTCGTGGTGATCGCGGGGGCGGCGCAATTCACCGCCCTGCAACTGATGCAGGATCAGGCCCCCACCGTGATCGTGCTGCTGTCGGCCCTCGCTGTGAACCTGCGGGTGGCGATGTATTCCGCTGCCCTGACTCCTTATCTGGGTCGCGCACCGCTGTGGCAGCGCATTTTTGCGGCCTATCTGCTGGTGGATCAAAGCTATGCGCTCAGCCATGCGAAGTTCGAGGAAGACGCAAGCATGACCGTCCCTCAGCGCATGGGCTATTATTTCGGCACCTGCCTGTTGGTGATGATCGTGTGGTTCGGGGCGAGCTATGCGGGGGCCGCCATCGGCACCACGCTGCCTGCGGGACTGCCGCTCGATTTCGCACTGCCGATTGCGTTTCTGTCGATGGTGGCACCGATGATGCGCACCCTGCCCCACCTGATCGCGGCGGGCGTGGCGGTGATCGTGGCCCTTCTGGGTGTGGCGATCCCCTATTCTCTGGGCCTGATCGTGGCCGGGCTGGCGGGAATGATGGCGGGCGCGCAGGCGGAGTTGTGGCTCAAGACCGAACCGATGCTGGCGCGCGACGAGGGCGACACATGATCGACAAAAGCACGCTCTGGCTGGTCATCTTCGGCCTTGGCATCGGCAGTTTCCTGCTGCGCTTTGCTTTTCTCGGATTTGTCGGAGACCGCCCCCTGCCCGCGTGGCTGGTGCGGCACCTGCGCTATACGGCCGTGGCGATCCTGCCCGCGCTGGTGGCCCCACTGGTGGTCTATTCCGGAGAGGACGGCGGCACCGACCCGACCCGCGTGCTGGCAGCGTTGGTCACCCTTGGCGTCGGCATCTGGACCCGCAATGTTTTCGCCGCCATCGGAGCCGGGGCGGCGGCGCTGTTTGTTTCGGTTTACTTGCTGGGATAGGTGCGCGACGGACGTCACGCCATGGCCCTGTCCCACGCTGGGACAGCTTGCGGAACAAGAGATTTCAATGACTTACAGAGGCGGTTTAACCGTTTGTTTAGAATCGGCACTTCGATCCGGCAGCTATTATCCGTCATGCTGCAGCGTTTGGAATGTGCGTTTCGGCTCTGGAACGATGCACCAAAGTCAGCTCTGACCCCATACCTTCCGTCCGGCTCAAACGAAGCGTTTCACAGGTTGTACCCGGGTCTGACCAATGCTGCAGGGTCGATTGAAATGGAGCGCGGGAACAAGGCGCGCTTTGGAGACCGGAGGCTTAGCGTCGTGATCCCGCGGGGCACACACAACTGAAGTTTCTTGCTTTGTGTCCGTCACTTTTGTAATTTCCAACGCAATATTATGCACGACCAGACTTGTACGTACTGAGAATTTACAAAAAAAACCGGGTGTCCTGATGGCAGCAATTGATAAACGCGTTGATGAGTTGGAACGGGGCCTGACTCGGCTCATTAACGACCTGAACCGAACACTGGATGGCCTTGCCAAGAAAGTGCATCAGATGGATGCCGACCGAAATATCTGGGGTCGGCGCATCCAGATGCTTGAGGGCCGGTTCGAGAAATTCGACAAAACCGCCAAGAAGGCGTCCAAACACCTTGACCCCAGAGTGCAGAAGAAAAGCATGCTGAAAATGGTCGACCAAGCGTTGAAAGCGTATGACAAAAAGCACAAGTGATGCCGCTGGTGCAAACGACGCAAAACACATTTCACCTGTGGAAATACTGGCAAAAGGGGCGAAATCCGGCAGCCCCCTAGAACCGTTTGGTCCCGTTTGGGACACCGCCCTGTTGCAGTTGTCGCGCGCCAAGTGGCAACAAACCGGGCTGGAGGCATTTCTCAATTTCGAAGTGCCGCACACGGCAACATCAAATGGTCGTCTGTCCGAAGACGCGGTCGATATCGTCCTCAGCGCAATCGCGGATCGCGATCCGCCAGAGGGGGGGTACAGGTTCCTTGAGCTTGGGTCCGGCTCTGGCCTCTTTGCCAAGCTGTTTCTTGACCGTTTGCAAACCTTCGCGCCGCACGTCTATGAAACCTGCCGATATTTCGCGACAGACGGGGCCGACAGCATTCTGGACTCGCAAAAGGCGTTTGGCGTTCTGGATGCGCACAGCGAACGGGTCACGCGGGTCAACCTGAACGCGGAACAGGCGTGGCCGGCAGAACTGTCCGGGATCATGGATTTCGCATTCGCCACATATCTGTTGGACAGTCTGTCTTTTGACATCCTCGCGGTGAACGACACCGAACGCTGGCGATTGGAAACGCGCACAGTCTACACTGAAAAGAACCCGGATGACTTGGCGCGCCTCAAGGCCTTGGTGACGGGGGAAACGTCCTTCGATCCACTGGCGATCCCTGACATCCTGTCCAAATTGGCGCTGCAAACCCGCTACGTCAAAATTCAGGACAGCGACCTGATTTTGCCGGAGTCCCTGCCCCGCGATACCGGCGGCGAAAGCCGTCCGACATTGCATTCCTATGGCGCGCTGATCTGCATCAACCATTGTCTGGCCGCACTGCGCCCCGGTGGCGGCATGATTGTCAGTGATTATGGTCACGCCGCACCTCTGGACCCCTCGGAAGAGGTCGAGTTTCAGTTCTATGGCGGCACAATCGCGCATGGTTTGAATTTTTATCAGGTCGATCAGTATTTTACCGATCGTTCGGACGTCCAGCTTTTTGCCCCTGAAGAAGACGGGCCATCAGTCCATACCCGAATGATCGCGACGCCGGAGTGTCCTGATCTGTCCGAAAAGGTTGATCTGATTTACGGCAACATAAGGGACCGCGCGTTCAACCTGCCTATTGAAACCGCGCGCGAATTCCTGCGTGCCCGCCTGTTTGAGAAGGCCCGCAAGCTTTATGCCAAGGCGCTGGAATTTCAGCCCCGCAACTGGGCCCTGCTGGAAGAGGTGGCGGGCTATCTTCTGGTTGCGAACGAGGAATATTCCAATGCGATGACGCTGGTGGAGCAGGGGTTGGACATAAACCCGTTCGCTCCGGGCCTCTGGCGCACCAAGGCCGAGGCGTTGATGGGCCTTGATCGCCTGCAAGACGCAGAGGCGGCGTTCAGGCGCTCGGTTGAGCTGAACCCCAAGGATCCCCAGACGCATCTGTCATTTGCAACCTTGCGCCGCAAGCTGGAGGACACGGCAGGCGCATTGCATTCTGTCGCTGACGGGTTTGCCTATGACACATCCGGCGATTTGCGCGAGGACCTGTTGGCCGAACAAGACCGCATTTTGCTGCGCATCAATGAAACTGCGCGCAAGCAGTTGCTGCATGAGGTGAACAGGTTCCGCCAGCTTGACGCAATACCTCAAGGGTAGTGCGCACCGTCACGCGGCTTGGGTATTTGAGGGGGGCTGTCGGCGTGGTCGAACCGGTCGCGCTTTGCCGCTTTCATCCGAGATGAGCGTAGGGGCGGGTTTGTCCCGCACAACTGACGCCTTCGTGCATCCAACAGGTGAGGAGCATAACCGCCCTCAATCGGGCAGCACGATCCCTTCGACGCCTTCAAGAATGCCGCCTTCGTCGTCCTCGAAGTACTTTTCTTCGACCACGCCGGGACGTGCGGCCAGTTGCTCCATCAACCGGGTCGGGAACATCGTCTGGTCGATGTCGGCAAAGCCGGGGACCTGGCGCAGCAGGCCGGTTGTGGCACTTGTGCAGAAGGCGCGTGGGACGGCACCGTTGGTTGTGGCGAGGCGCAGGGCGATGGCCGCCTGTTCGGGGGTCACCTCAAAAGTCTGGCTGACCACGTGGAAGGTGCTGCGCGCGTGCGCGCTTTTGTATCCGGCGAGTACGGCGGGGGTGACACCGTAAAGGACGTCTTCCTGCTCGGGCACGCGCTCGTTCACGAAGGACCCGGCGGGGTCAAAGATCACCCGCTGGCTGCCATTGATCATCAGGGATGAATGAGCGCCCTTGCCGTTGCGGTTGCTGACCATGGTGAAGATGGTGAAGGTGTTCGGCCCCGGCGCGCGATAGGCCGACGCGGCCACCCGTTCATCCGACGCATAGGGCACCGCAGGGGGTTGGGCACAGGCCGCAACCAGTACCAGCAGCACAAAGGCTGCCCCCAGACGCATCACAGACATGGACCGCACCCCGTGTTCGATCAGGTGATGAAGATCGCCATGCCCACGATCAGCACGAGGATCACGATCACGCTCCACGTGACCCATTTCATGAACCCGTCAAAGGTTTTCTCGTTGCCCTTGATTTCCATCTCACCGTGCTTGTGATCGACCATGTCGCGTCCCTTTCAAATCCGTTGACGCGCTTTAGCGCATCGCGTCCGCCCTGTCACGGCGTCTTTGGCGCACAGAGTGCCCCATCTTTTCACGTTTCTTCAAGGTCCTGCACAAGGCGAAAGCCGATGCGGTTGGGCTCGGCCTGTTCGACGGCCTTGGGCAGCGCACGCAGCATCACGTTCATTTGGGTGACGTGCTGGATCAGCTGGGTTTTGGCCCCGGCCGGGTCGCTGCCATAGAAGGTCACGATATCGGGGTCGAAATAGCCCATCCCCTCGATCCTGAGCACCCCCGCATCCCCACCGGTAAAGCCCATGGCGACCTCATGTTCATTGTCGAGGTTTTCCTCGAAATTCTTGAGATACATCACAATCCGCTCATAGGCCCATTGGGCGGGGCTTTTCTGAGCGGCGGGGGTCTTTTTCACCGATTGGGGCACGGGACTGGATGCCATGTTGCGCCTGGCGGGGTCGTTGTGCACCTCGTGACAGCGCGGCATGGCATCGGCCTCGGCGGCTTCGGCGGCTGTGTTGATCTTGTCGTCCATGTTCTACCCCTTGCGCTGATAGAGCCACGCCCCGTCATCGCGCCGGGTCCGCGTGGCCTGTCCCATCTGGTAAAGGTGGCTCAGATGCGCGACGGCTTCAACCAGGGCCAGCCCATATTCGCCCTCTCCGATCTTGCGCTTGAACAGCGGGGCAAAGCAGTCGGCGGCGGATTTGGGTGTGTCGATATAGTCGATCAGCCGCGCGAGCGCCCCGTGATGATTGTCGATCAGTTGCCGCATGCGCACGGGCAGCCCCGTGAACGGCAGCTTGTGCCCCCCCAAAACAAGGTGATCGTCGCGCGCCAGCAGCTTGAGCCGCTCGCAGGCCTCGAGCCAGTCGCCAATCGGGTCGGCCATGGGTTCGGTGGCGTAGACCCCGATATTGGGGCTGATCGAGGGCAGGATCTGGTCCCCTGCGATCACCAGATTGTCATCGCGGCTCCAGAAAGTGGCGTGTTCGGGGGCGTGGCCGTTGCCGATATGGATGTCCCATGTGCGCCCCCCCATGGTGATGCTCTGGCCCTGGCTGATGCGGGTGTAGCCCAGTGGCATGGGCGCCACGATATCACCGAAGTTGAAGGGGCGTTCCGCCTTGCGCTGCTCGAAGATGGCTGCATCCATCCCTGCGCTGCGCCAGAAGTCGAGCGTTTCGGCCACCGGTGCGTCCTGCACGTCCAGCGTCAGCATCCGCGCAAACAGCCATGCGGTGCGGGTGGTGATCAGTTCGGCCCCGAAGTCGGATTGCAGCCATCCGGCAAGGCCCACGTGGTCGGGGTGGTGATGGGTGACGACAACGCGCGTGATGGGCTTGCCGCCCAAAGGGCCTGCCATCAGATCGCGCCAGATGCCCCGCGTCTTGTTCGAGGCAAAGCCGGTGTCGATCACCGTCCAGCCGTCACCGTCATCCAGCGCATAGATGTTGACGTGATCGAGCTTCATCGGCAGTGGCAGGCGCATCCACAAGACGCCGGGCGCGACCTCGATGGCCTTACCATGCTCTGGCGCGTCGGCGCAGGGATATCTCAGCCCGACGGGCGCTCCATCGGCCACGTTCAGGCCGCGAACTCTTCGGGGGTGAGGGCGTAGATGTCGTAATCGCCCGCCTGGGCTTGCGTCAAAAGGCTCGCATGTTCGGGCAGCAGGCGGTGGATGTAGAATTCGGCGACCTTGCGGCGCGCACCTTGCGCGTCAGCCACGGCTGACATCAGGTGCACATGGCCGCCCAGAACACGGGCAAAGGCGCGCAGGTAGGGCACGGCGCCGGAAAAGCGGACACGGTGGTTCTGGGCGATCATCCATTCGGTAGTCTCGCGCAAGGATTCGTTGGCCTCCCAGACGGCCCCGGCCAGGTCCGGCAGCACATCGCGAGCGGCCTCGGCAGCCGCCTCGATTTCATCCATGATCAGGCCTGCGGCCTCGCCGCCATCCATCATCTTGCGCGCCACAAGGTCCATGGCCTGAATGCCGTTGGTGCCCTCGTAGATGGTGGTCACGCGCACGTCGCGGGCGAATTGGGCGGCGCCCGTTTCCTCGACAAAGCCCATGCCGCCGTGGACCTGAATGCCCATGGCCGCGACCTCGTTGCCGATATCGGTGCCAAAGGCCTTGGCGATGGGGGTGAGCAGTGCGGCGCGGGATTTCCAGCGGGCATCGCCGGTGGCCGTCGTCATGTCGATGGCCACGGCGCACATCAGGCCAATGCCGCGGGCGGCATAGGTTTCGGCGCGCATGGTCATCAGCATCCGGCGCACATCGGCGTGGTCGATGATGGTGCCGGTCTCGCCCTCGGTCTTGCCCTGTTTGCGGTCGAGCGCATAGCCAAGCGCGTGCTGATAGGCCCCTTCGGCCACACCCACGCCCTGCCCGCCCACGCCGAGGCGGGCGTTGTTCATCATGGTGAACATCGCTGCCATGCCGCCGCCCTCTTCGCCGACCATCCAACCGGTAGCGCCGTCATATTGCATCACGCAGGTGGGCGAACCGTGCAGGCCCATCTTGTGCTCAAGGCTGACCACTTTGAGGCTGTTGGCCACGCCCGCATTGCCGTTTTCGTCCGGAATGTTGCGCGGCACAAGGAACAGGCTGATGCCCTTGGTGCCCGCAGGGGCACCCGGCGTGCGGGCCAGAACCAGATGGCAGACATTGTCGGTAAAGTCGTTGTCGCCCCATGAAATATATATCTTTTGGCCCGACACGGCGTAGGTGCCGTCGCCATTGTCCTCGGCCTTGGAGGTCAGCGCGCCCACATCCGATCCGGCCTGCGGCTCGGTCAGGTTCATGGTGCCCGACCATGCGCCCGAGATCAGCTTGGGCAGGTAGAGATCCTTGATCGCGTCGGAGGCGTGATGCTCAAGCGCCTCGATCTGGCCCTGGCTCATCAGCGGGGCCAGTTGCAGGGACAAACACGCCGCGCTCATCATCTCGTTCACCGCGCTGGTGACGGTCATCGGCAGACCCATGCCGCCATATTCCGGGTCCGCCGCCATCCCGACCCAGCCGCCTTCGGCGATGGCCTTGTAGCCCTCGGCGTAACCGGGAGAGGTGCGCACGACACCGTTTTCCAGATGTGCCGGGTGCAGATCGCCATTGCGCTGCAGCGGGGCCACCACGTCTTCGCACAGCTTGCCCGCCTCGGTCAGAATGGCCGCAGTCACGTCTGGCGTCGCCTCGGCGAAACGATCGGTTGCGATGACCTGCGCCAGACCGACGATGTGATCAAACAGAAAGGTATAGTCGTCAACAGGGGCGCGGTATGGCATGGGGCAAGGCTCCGGGTAATGGCTTGGCAAGCGCAGGGGCTGCGCGTAAACGAGCGTCTTTGAAAACATAAATGCAATCTGCGCAGCCTACCGCAACTCGAACGCGGCGTCACGGGGGCCAACTCGGTCGAAATGAGTGAAATGGACACACAACGCTTGGTCTCTGACCCGTCCGGGTTGAATGCCGCTGCTGATATTCTGGGCAGTGGCGGTCTGGTCGCGTTCCCGACCGAGACGGTTTACGGCCTTGGTGCAGATGCGCGTGACGGAGAGGCCGTGGCGCGGATTTACGCAGCCAAGGGGCGGCCTGCGTTCAACCCGCTGATCGTGCATGTGGCGGATGTTGCAGCCGCACAGCGCTATGGCCTGTTCGATGTCGCCACGCGGAAGGTCGCCGACGCGTTCTGGCCCGGTCCGCTGAGCCTGGTGGTCCCCCTGGCCCCGGATCACGGGCTGTCGCCGCTGGTCACGGCCGGTCTGGACACTGTGGCGCTGCGCGTGCCCGCACACCCGCTGGCCCATGCGCTGTTGACCCGATTTGACGGCCCTGTGGCGGCACCCTCGGCCAATCCCTCGGGCCGGATCAGCCCGACAACGGCGGGTCACGTGATGGCAGGCCTTTCGGGGCGGATCGATGCGGTGCTGGATGGCGGGGCGTGCAGCGTGGGCCTTGAATCCACCATCATCGGTGGCACCCCCCTCGCCCTGTTGCGCCCCGGTGGCGTTGCGCAGGAAGACATCGAGGCGATCACCGGGCCTTTGGCGGTCGCGTCTGAGCAGATCACGGCCCCCGGTCAACTCGCCTCGCATTACGCGCCGAACGCCGCGCTGCGGTTGAATGCTGATCACGCCGAGCCGGGCGAAGTGCTGCTGGGCTTTGGCCCGATGCCGTGTGATTTGAACCTGTCAGACAGGGGCGATCTGGTTGAGGCGGCGGCCAACCTTTTTGGTCAGTTGCACGCGCTGGACGCCCGTGGCGCGCCCATTGCCGTTGCACCAATCCCAAATACGGGACTGGGTCGGGCGATCAATGACCGGCTGCAAAGGGCTGCAGCACCACGCTGACTCACAGTTTCTTCTGACCAGAAATACCACGGGGGAGGCGCGTCTGCGCCGGGGGCAGAGCCCCAAGGACGTCTACGCCCGCCCGGCCATGCCCGACAGGCCCAGCGGGTCGACCCCAAGCGTGCCCAAGGCCGCCGCCCATTTCGCATCGTCATCGGTGGAGAAGATCAGTTCAGCGCCCGCATCCACCGTCAGCCAGCCATTGCGGGAAATCTCGCCCTCAAGCTGACCTGCACCCCAGCCCGCATAACCCAGCATGATCAGTGCTGCGCGTGGGCCGTCGCCGGCAGCGATGTCCTCCAGCACGTCGAGCGTCGCTGTCATGCCGAAATTCTCGCTTATTTCCAGCGTCTTGAGGCGGGATTGGTATTCTGTTGAGTGCAGAACAAAGCCACGCGAGGTTTCGACCGGGCCGCCGATATGGATCGGCATGTGGCGGCTTTCGGGATCGACCTCGATGTCGAGCTGTTCCAACACCGCGCCCAGATCGACGTCGCTGGCGGGCTTGTTGACGATCAGGCCCATCGCTCCCTCTTCGGAATGGGCGCAGACAAAGATCACCGACCGGTCAAAGCGCGGATCGCCCATACCCGGCATCGCAACCAGCAGTTTGCCTGTCAGGTCCAGCGAAATGGGATCGTGCATCATGGTCTCCGGGCGGTGCGCTTCGGGGCAGATGGGCCTACAATGCCGCCCGGCGCGCGTCGGAACAAGGGCCAGCAGTGACACAGGCAGGGCACCGCGCACCGGATCGTGACTTGGATTTTATCACATCAGTCGGCATGTAGAGGCCATGACCTCTATGCACGCCCTCTGTACCGCCGCCGCATTTGGCATCGCCGCCCTGCCCGCCATGGCGCAGGATCCGTTCAAAAACCCCGTCACCTCAGAGGTGTTACAGGGGTGGGACCTGCCTGATGGGCGCAGGGTCGCCGCCTTGCGTCTGACCTTGGAGCCGGGATGGAAAACCTATTGGCGCAGCCCCGGCGATGCGGGCATCCCCCCGGCCTTTGACTGGAGCCGCGCGCGCAATCTGGGCGCAGTGTCCGTCACCTGGCCTACCCCTTCGGTCTATGATCAGAACGGCCTGCGCTCGATCGGGTATTCGGGGCAGTTGGTGATCCCGTTGCATGTGACACCCAACCGCGCGGGCAAGCCGGTGCGCCTGCAGGGCCGCATGGCGCTGGGCGTCTGTGCCGACATCTGCATCCCGCACGAAATCGACATTAACACGCTGCTGGACACGCCCGATGCCAGCCCGACCCCGGCCATTGTCGCAGCCCTCGCCGATGTGCCCTACAGCGCGGACGAGGCGGATGTGCAAAGCGCCACTTGCCGTCTCAGCCCCACCGAGCAGGGCATGCAGATCGAAGCGCATGTGACCCTGCCCCATACTGGTGGCACCGAAGTGGCCGTGATCGAAACCGGCACGCCGGGCCTCTGGATCAGCGAAGCCCGAACGTCGCGCAAGGGCGATACGCTGGTTGCTATCAGTGACATGGTCCATCCCAAGGGCGGCGCGTTCGGCATCGAACGCTCGGATGTGCGGATCACGATTCTGGGCGGGAATTATGCGGTGGACGTGCGGGGATGCAGCGCGGGCTGACCCTCAAGCCGCGCGGCGACGCGCGATTTGAAACGTCAATGCACCAAGCACATAGGCCACCAGCGCCAAGGCCAGAACGCCCATGACAAACAGCATCAGTGCCGCGGGCATCGCGGACCGCTCGGCCATGCTTGGCACCGCCTGAAGCAGCACGGCGGGCAAGCGACCCAGCGCCATCGCGTGACCCATCGTGGCCGCGAACCAGCCCAGCACCAGCGCCCACAGCACCATGAACCCCCAGCGCACCGAAGGCGCAGGCGAGCGGAGCCCGCGCCGCATCGCCCTGATCTGGCGTGCCACGTCATGCTGTATCGCCACCAGTGCAGGCACCACCAGCAGCACCAGCAGCATCCCGAACCCCAGACCGTAAACCAGCGTGATGATCGTGGGTTTGAGGAACTGCGCCTGTTGGGACGTTTCATAAAGCAGCGGAGTCATACCCAGCACGGTGGTCAAGGTGGTCAGCAGCACCGGGCGCAGCCGGTCCGCAGCGCCATCGATGATCGAAGGAAACAGGCCGCGGTCTTCGGCATATTGGTCGATGGTGGTCACCAACACGATGGAATCGTTGATGATAATGCCGGTCATGCCCAGTAGGCCGACAACCGTGAACATGCTCAGCGGTACATCCCACAGTGCGTGCCCATAGATGGTGCCGACAAGGCCGAATGGGATGATTGCCATCACCACGATGGGCCGCGTCCAGCTTGAAAACACCCAGGCCAGCACGAGATAGATGCCCATCAGCACAAGCGTGAGGCCGGTCATGGAATCGCGCAGGAATTCGTCCTCCTGCTCGCTCAGGCCCGCCTGTTCGTAATCCACCTGACGTTCGGCGGCGATGGTGGGCAGGATGTCATCGGCAAGTGTCTGATTGATTTCGGTGGCGCGGGCCGGGTCGTCTTCGGAGATGTCGCCGGTGACCGAGATCAGACGGATACCGTTTTCGCGCCGCACCGTGGAAAAGCCCGTGCGGCTGGCCACGCTCACGATATCGGCCAGCGGCACATAGAGACCTTCGGGCGTGCGCATCTGGGTGCGGTCGAGAAAGTCAGCCGTCAACTCGCCCGTTGGCAACTCCACCCGGATTTCGGCGCTGCGCGGACCATCGGGATAGGTTGCCGCCTCGATCCCGTTCAGCCGGGCGCGCAACGCACTGCCCAGCATGTCGATGGTAAAGCCGAGGGCCTGCCCTTGCGGGGTGAGATCAAGGATCAACTCTTCCTTGTCATAGGCCAGATTGTCCTCGACCGCGCTGACTTCGGGGAATTGCAGCAGCGCGCGTTTGAGATCTTCGGAGGCGGCCTTGAGCGTGTCGGTGTCGGCCCCGAAGAACTCCACATCTAGCGCATCGCCGCCGGGACCCGACCGCCAGCCGCGAAAGCTGACCGTTTCGACAAGCGGGTGATGGACCACCGCGTCCTGCAACTGGGCGACAAAGGCGAAGGAGGAATAGGGGCGCAGGTCGGCATCGATCAGTTCGATGGAAATGCCGCCCAATAGGTCCGCATCCTTGGTGTCCGTGCCGGACAGGCCCCGGCCCGCATTGCCGCCGATTTCTGCGATAACGTAGTCGATTGGGTTGCGCCCGTGGCGTTCTTCCAACTCAACGCCCAGCGCTTCGGTCGCGCGTTGCAATTCGCGCATCATGGCAAGCGAATCCTCGCGGCTGGCCCCTTCGACCATGGCGAAATTGCCCGAGACGGAGCCGCGTTCAGGGGCGTTGAAAAACCGCCATTGCACGTCGCCTTGGATAAACAGTGCGACCTGGCTGGCGAGTATCACGCAGACGCCTGCCACGACCGCATAACGGCAGGCAATCACCCCGGCCATGAAGGGGCGGAACAGGCGTTCGCGCATCCATTCAAAGCCGCTGTTGATGATGGCCGAGGGCGTGTCGAGCCCTTTGCGCCCCATTGCGGCGACCCAACGGACCTTGGTCCGTCGCGGTGACAACAGGAACAGGGCCGCGGCAATTGCAGGGCCTGCGGCAAGGTAGGGCACTGCGCTGCGCCAGCCCTCCATCGCGTCGGGCCAGGCCAAAAAGCTGAGCGCGCCCGACAGCACGGCCATCAGGATTGCGATGCTGCCGACTGCAAAGGCGAGCCGCATACGGCTGAAGGTGGTTTTGCCCGAGGCGGCGAGCGCGTGGGCCATGTGGTGGGGCAGGATCAGGAAGCATTCGATCAGCGAGGCGATCAGCACGGCGATCACGGTGAAGGGAATGTCGCGGATCAGATCGCCAAAGCGGCCCCCCACCGCGATCAGCCCGAAGAACGCAATCACCGTGGTGAGCGTCGCGGCAAAGACCGGCATGGCCATGCGCCGCGCGGCGTTTTCTGCGGCCACTTCGGGCGGCTCGCCCAGCGCGCGGTGGCGGTGATCGGCATGTTCGCCCACCACGATGGCGTCGTCCACGACGATCCCCAGCGTGATGATCAGGCCAAAGAGGGACACCATGTTGATGGTCAGCCCGCCCGCATACATCAGCGCAATGGCCGCCATCAGGGCCACCGGAATGCCTGCGGCCACCCAGATCGCGGTGCGCGCATTGAGGAACAGGAACAAGAGGGCCACGACCAGCCCGAGGCCGACAAGGGCGTTGTCCACGAGGATGTTGAGGCGGGCCGAAATCGCCTCGGCCCGTGTGCGGATCAGCTGTACCGTGACAGCCGGGGGCAAGGTCGCCTGCAATTCATCGGCGACCTCCTGCACCTGCGCCTGCATCTCGATGGCATCCCCTCGGTTCGAGCGATCCACGCGGATCGACACTGCCGGATTGTCGCCCACGAAGTAGCTGCGGTTGCGGTCCGCGCCCAGCTGTTCGATCCGGGCCACATCGCGGATGCGCAGTTTCGACCCATCCGGGTTCGAGCGCAGGACAATGCCGCCAATGGCGTCCGGCGAGCGTTTCTGGGTGCCGGTGCGTACGCGGGCATTGGCGCCGGTTACGTCCCCTGCGGGATCGGTGTCGACCTCGGCGGCGATGGCGGTGGCGATTTCGGACATGGTGATGTCATTGGCGATCAGTTGCAGCGACGGCACCTCGATCAGGATCTGCGGTGCGGCGATGCCCCGGATCGAGGTGCGGGTCACCCCTTTGGCAAAGAGGCGGACAACCAACTCGTCCGCGAACAGGCCGAGTTGCTGGGTCTCGACCGGGCCGGTGATCACGACATCCGTCACCCGATCCCGCCACGCACCGCGTCGCACATTGGGCTCGTCAGCGTCCTCGGGCAGGGTGTTGACCTGATCGACGGCCGTTTGCACATCATCCGCCGCGCGGCCCATGTCCCAGCCGGGTTCGAATTCGAGGGTGATCGTGCCCGACCCCTCGCGTGAGGTGGAGGCCGAAGATTCGACCCCCTCGACGGCGAGCAATCCCGGTTCCAACACCTGCACGATGGCGGCGTCCACATCTTCGGCCCCTGCCCCGTCCCAGGACACGCTGACGGTCACGTTGTCGATGATCACGTCCGGAAAGAACTGCGCGCGCATGTTGGGCATCGCCGAAATCCCGGCGGCCAGCATCAGCAGCAAAAGCAGGTTGGCGATGGTGCGGTGGCGCACGAAATAACTGAGCAAGCCGCCTGCCGCCCTGGGGATGGCGCGGACCATGGCCTAGCCCCCCATCCGGCTTTCGATGCGTTCGACCATACGGGCGGGCACGCGGGCCTCGGCCAGTTGGGCCAGCACGCGGGCCTTGGCCTCGGCAGGCATGCGCTGGTTGCCTTCGACAAAGGCGATCAGGCGGGCGCGGCGCTCTTCGCTCAGTTCCAGCATCGCAGGTTCCGTTGGCATCACAGCGGCTTCGGGGCGCAGCGGGCGGACCGAGATACCGGGGCCCAGCAGGGGCGAGCGCGCCTCGACCACGTCACGACCGGCAAGGTCAGGGCTGCGCACCAGCACATCGTCGCCCTCGCGGTGCATGACCTGCACATCCAGCGCCTCAAGGCGGTTGTCTTCGCCCAGCACAAGCACCCTGTCACTGGCGTCCACCGCTGAGGCCGGCAGGCGCACCACATTTTCCAAGGGCGGTTCCTGCACGGTGACGGTGACGAAATCGCCCGGTTTGAAGCCCCGCGCGGCTTCGAGCCGGGCAAATATCAGACGCCCGGTCTGCATCTCGCCCGATCCGGCGCTGGAGCGGTTGATCACCCCCCGCGCGCTCAGATCAACGCCGGAGACATCGAGCGTCGCAATGACCGGCGCGGCCATTACCTGCCCGTCAGCGCCCAAGAGGCGGGCATATTGGGCGGTCGAGACGCGAAAGGCGACCTCAAGCGCGTCTGCGTCAATCAGCACGGCCAGCTTTTCATTGGCCGAAGCCAGGCGGCCCGCCACCACGTCCGTTTCGCTGAGCGTGCCGTCAAAAGGGGCGATCAGGGTTGTGTCATCGAGCGCGCGCTGCGCCTCGCCCTGGGCGATGATGGCGCGGGCCAGCCGGGTCTTGGCCTGATCAATGCGGGCCTCTGCTGTGGTGACGGCCTGACGGCGCGACAGGACAGCCTGCCGGGCGGCGGCGGCGGCCAATTCGGCAGCCTCGACCGCGGCGGCGGTGCCCACACCGCGTTCGGCCAGGTCCAACTGCCGTTCATAGGCACGCTGTTGCAGGTTGGACTGGTCCTGAGCGGCGGCCTGTTCGTCCAGCGACAGAGCGAGACCGCGTTCGGCGTCGCGCACTTCGGCCTCGGCATCCAAAAGGTCGGCCTTGGCGCGGTCCAGCGCCGCCTCGGCATCGGCAGGATCAATGCGCACCAGCACCTGCCCCGCTTTGACCACACCACCGTCCTCGAACCCATCGGCCAGTTCGATGATGCGCCCGGACTCGGCGGCGCGCAGTTCAAGGCGACGACGGCTTTCGACCTCGCCAAAAGTTTCGAGCACGGGGGTTTCGGTGCCCGGCTCGGCCCGGCGCACACCAACCGCAAATACACGCTCGCGCGCAGGCGGCGCGCTGGTGTCGCGCGCAATACGTTCCTGAACCGCACTGTTGACGAGATGCACGGCAAAACCGAGCAGCCCGAGGGTGACCGCCGCCAGCACCAGTCCGATCAGGCTTTGTCTTATGAAACGCATGTATCCACGATCTCAACTACAGTCCGTAACTATCAGATAGCACAGTAGAACGTCTTTCCAGTCACCATAAACAACAATGCTGTTACGGGTGCGTGGCCTATTTCCGTCGCTGATGCTCGTCCAAACGCGGCAAAATCTCTACAAAGTTGCAGGGGCGATGGCGAAAATCGAGCTGGCGGGCCAGAATTTCGTCCCAGGCATCCTTGCACGCACCGGGGCTGCCGGGCAGTGCAAACAGGTAGGTGCCGTTGCGCACGCCGCCCGTCGCGCGGCTTTGCACAGCGCTGGTGCCGATCTTTTGCATCGACACGATGGTGAACACGGTGCCAAAGGCGTCGATTTCCTTTTCATAGACGTCGCGATGCGCCTCGACCGTGACGTCGCGGCCCGTCAGGCCGGTGCCTCCGGTCGAGATCACCACATCGATCTGCGGATCGTCACTCCATGTGCGCAGCTGGTCCGCAATCTGGTCCCGCTCATCAGGCAACACCGTGCGGTCGGCCAGCACATGTCCCGCCTCGACCAGCCGGGCCACCAGCACATCGCCCGAGCGGTCCTCGGACAGGCTGCGCGTGTCGCTGACCGTCAGCACAGCGATGCGGACGGCAATGAAATCAAGGTTTTCATCGATACGGCTCATGTGCGCTCCAATATGGCCAGACGGGCGGCGAGGGCCGCAAAGACACTGGCCGAGATCCAGTCCAGCACCCGGCTGCCCCGGGCAAGGCGCTGGCCGATGCCGCTCGCAAAGACGCCGACGGCCCCGTTGATGATGAAACCGCCAAGGCTCAGCACAGCGCCGAAAATCAGGAACTGGCCCAGCACCGAACCGGCCGCGGGAGAGATGAATTGCGGCACGAAGGCCAGCACGAAGAGGATCACCTTGGGGTTGGTGAGGTTCACAACCAGCCCTGCGCGAAAGGCGCGCGCCGGGGTCGACATGGGCACATTGCCCACCTGACCTGCATGGCGCAGCGCCTGCACTGCCAGCCACATGAGGTAAGCCACCCCGACCCAGCGAATGACCTCGAAGGCCGCAGGCACCGTGGCCACCAGCGCGCCAAGGCCAAGTCCGGCGAGCCCGGCATGGATAAAGGCGCCCAGCGAAATGCCCGCACTGGCCGCAACGGCCGCACGCGGCCCGGATCGCAGGCCTTGGCCAAGGCAGAACATCATGTCCGCGCCCGGTGTGAGATTCAGCGCCAGCCCGGCAGGCACAAAGGCAAGCAACATCAGCGGATCAACCATCGCGCAACCGTGCCTTCAGGGACAACAGGTCCGCCCAGGCCTCGCGCTTGGCCGCCTGTGTGCGCAACAGGTAAGCAGGGTGGAACATCGGCAGCGCAGGCTTGCCTTCCGCCTCGGTCCACTCGCCCCGCAACCGGGTGATCCCGCGCTTGCCCAGCAGCGCCTGACAGGCGTGATTGCCTACCACCACCAGCACGTCCGGGTTTGCCAGCGCGATGTGGCGACGCAGGAAGGGTTGCATCATCGCGATCTCTTCCGGCTTGGGGTCGCGGTTTTGCGGCGGGCGCCAGGGCAGGACGTTGGTGATGTAAACGGATGATGCACGATCCAGCTCGATCGCCCCCAGCATCCGGTCCAGAAGCTGCCCCGCCCGCCCGACAAAGGGACGCCCCTCGCGGTCCTCATCGCGGCCCGGCGCCTCACCTATGATCATCACCCGCGCGCCCGGTACCCCATCCGAAAACACAAGGTTGCGCGCGCCCTTTTTGAGATCGCAATGCTCGAATGCGGCCATGGCAGCGCGCAACCCCTCAAGGTCCTGCGCAGCCTCGGCAGCGGCGCGCGCAATGGCGACGGCGTCCACCTCTTGCGCGGGCACAGGCGGGGCGGAGGCCTGCGCAGCGGGTGCCGGCGCGGCAACCGGTGCAGGCTTGGCCACGGCGGCAGGCACCTCATAGCGGTTGATCGGGGCGTCCCCGATGCATTCATCGACGCCAAGCTCGATCTGCCAGGCCAGTGCTGCCATGGCGGCATGATAGTCTTGCGATTCCATGGCCGCAGTCTACGCCTCTCGTGCGGGAACCAAAATGGGCTTCATTGTTCTGGAAAATATGCAAATCCCCTGACTTGCCGCCCGCGCCTTCAAGCGCCTATAACGCAAGCGATCTGCACCGGGGACCGCCATGACCTTTACGCACCGCCACCTTCTGGGCATCGAACACCTGCGGCCCGAGGAAATCGTGACGCTGCTCGATCTGGCCGAGGATTACGTCACCCTCAACCGCGCGGCGGAAAAGCATGGCGAGGCGCTGGCGGGGCTGACGCAGATCAACATGTTCTTTGAAAACTCGACCCGGACGCAGGCCAGTTTCGAACTGGCGGGCAAGCGGCTTGGGGCGGATGTGATGAACATGGCGATGCAGGCCAGTTCCATCACCAAGGGCGAGACGCTGATCGACACCGCGATGACGCTGAACGCGATGCATCCCGACCTGCTGGTCGTGCGCCATCCCCATTCCGGCGCCGTCGATTTGCTGGCGCAAAAGGTCAATTGCGCCGTGCTGAACGCAGGTGACGGGCGGCACGAGCACCCGACGCAAGCCCTGCTCGATGCGCTGACGATCCGACGGGCCAAGGGGCGGTTGCACAGGCTCAACGTCGCGATCTGCGGTGACATCGCGCATTCCCGCGTGGCGCGCTCCAACATCATCCTGCTGGGCAAGATGGAGAACCGCATTCGCCTGATCGGCCCGCCGACGCTGATGCCCGCAGGCATCGCCGAGTTCGGCTGCGAGGTCTATGACGACATGGCCGAGGGTCTGGCGGATGTGGACGTCGTGATGATGCTGCGCCTGCAACGCGAGCGCATGGATGGCGGCTTCATCCCCAGTGAGCGGGAATACTATCACCGCTTTGGGCTGGACGCTGCCAAGCTGGCCCATGCCAAGCCCGACGCTATCGTGATGCATCCCGGCCCAATGAACCGCGGGGTGGAGATTGACGGGACGCTGGCGGATGACATCAACCGCAGCGTCATTCAGGACCAGGTCGAGATGGGTGTCGCCGTGCGCATGGCCGCGATGGATTTGCTGGCGCGTAACCTGCGCGCTGTCAGAGGCGCTGCATGACGCAGCCGGAGTTTCTGCCTGATGAAGTCTTGCTGCACAGTTGGACGATTTCGGGACGCTCATTCGCAATTCGTGTTGGCGCAATCGCAGGGATCTGGGTTGTCGTTGGTCTGATTGGTGATCTCGGAAACGCTTTTTGGATTATTCTTTTGGGTTTGCCCGTCTCTGCAGCCGCAGTTCTTTTCAATATGTGGGTGTACGGCGAACTTGATCTATGGGCGCAACATCGAAAGACCGAATGGTTTCTGACCAACGAGGCCATTTATGTTTGCGAAAGTGAGGGATACGCGTCCGAGGTTCCTCTGGATGAAATCAAACGCATCAACCGTTGGCCAATTTGGTCCCTTGTTGTCCGACTTAGAAATGGAACGGCGAAAACACTGCCTATTCCAAAAGCACCACGAGATTTGCGCCGCCGGATATTGGCTGCGCGAGATGCCTATGTGTCGAGGTTGCAATCGTGAACACCCCACTCACCATCCCCGCCAACCAGTCCGGAGTTATCCGTGTCTTCGCCCTGTCGATGGACGAAGGCGAGGCCAAGGCCCTGAAATCCGACCCGAACGCCCTCAACGCGGCCCTTGGGGCCGAGGTGGACGCTGAGCAGGTCGAAATCTTTCCCGTCTCCGACCTCGAAGGGGTTGGGCTGGTCGGCTATCTTGCCGAAGGCAACGCTGTGCCGATGGAGGACCTGACCCCGGACCGGGCCAAGCTGGACCGTCTGGGCGGTTGGGTGATGATCGTGTTTTCGCGGGCCTTTGACGGGCAGGCCACCACGCTTGCCCCTGCGCCTGCGCTGACCCTGATCGGCACCTATGGCGCGGCGGGCGTAGACTGGCGGGCGACGGAAACGGTCACGTCCGAGGCCGCCAAACCCTATTCCGCCCCGCAAATGAGCGGCAAAAAGCGCCCCTCGGACGCCGCCATGTCCGGGCGGATCGCGACCATTGTTCTGATCCTGCTGGGTCTGCTGGTCTGGCTGATGGTCTGGATTTCAGGCTGAGCCAATAGCCGGAGCCAACCCATCCAGAACCTAGACCGCAATGCGCTCCGCCGGGTGGCCAAAAAGTTGAGGTAAGCGGTGACGTTTTGCGAGCGGGCGGCAAATTTCATGCCGTATCTCTTGCCTGTCAAATTCGGCAAAGCGGGCGGGCATCAAACGGCGCCGGTGCAGAACGCGCAGGGTCTCTGGCCCCAGGAACAGGCTTTCCGCCTCGATGCCATTGGCGATCAGCATGTGATGATCCTCAAGCAGGATATGATGATAGCGTACCTCTTTGATCCCATTGGCAAACCGGGCCCGCAATCCGGGGATGAAAGGCAGGTGTTTGGCCTTTACCAACTCGCCCCTGATTTCGATCCGGTGTTGCTGTGACACCAGCAAAGGTGCCGTATTGCCCAAGGCTCCGGCTTCGATCCTGACCGGCCTTAATGTAACATCATGCCTCAACTCGGCCCGCGTGATCCGTGTGGACCCGGCCCACAACACTCGTTTCAACCCGCCATCCACCGTTTGCACGAGGCTGCCGGGGCCGAGCAGTTCCACCGGGCATTCACCATGCGCGGTCAAGATGCGCGTCCCGGCAGCAAAGCAGACCGCACCGCTGCTTTCCACGCTGCCGCCAGAGAATTCGGAATACTCATAGCGATGGTCCGGGCCGTCGCCGGGCTGATAGTCGATGGATGTCACGGTGTAGGTGATGTTGGGATCAATGGGGCCGTCAAACACCAGCACGTCACCCAATTCCGCGCCGCTCCCGAAGGAGTTGTCATCTTCACTCAACCGTATACGGGCCACGCGCACGGTCGCGCCCGAGTCCGGGTCTGTCAGATAGATAACTTCTTGCAGCGAGGCGACACCATCTGCCGTCACATTGCCGTCGCCGTCCCTCAACTGACCCGTTTGGCGTCCGGCATCGTTGGCCTCGGAGGATTGTGTGCTTAGTGATGAAAATTCGACATCGTCGTCCTGCGCGGAAAAGCTCTGCTCGGTGAAAGGCCCGCCGCCCAGGGAAAAGGTGCCCCCTTCGAAGTAGAAAGGCGTGTCAATCTCGTCCACGTTGATTGCAAGCTCGTTCACAAGCCGGTCGGTCATCAGTCAACACTCGAATACCAAACATAGTGGCCTGATTTAACCGAGCTTGATTGCGATAGAGTTACCGTTGGTCGCCGTCAGCATCGGCGCCCTGCCCGGCTGATGGCAGATGCCCAAGGCGTGATACGCGGCAACGACACCGACCTTTGGCGCGGGTACGAACGGCACGTGTCCCGCCTGATCAGTTGTTATCGTAGAGCCGCCAGATGTCTTGATCGCCGAAGCCGCGGATGGTCCGTTCGCCCATATTCTTAAGATCAAACTGGTCTTTGAGAACATTCGCGACACTGTCTTGCACGGTGATTTCCATCGGCTCCGAAATCTCCTGCAAACGAGAGGCGAGGTTCACTGCGGGGCCAAAAATATCGTATACATATTTCTGTATCCCGACCACGGACCCCACAACCGATCCCGTGGACAGGCCAATGCGGCATTGCCATTGGTGGGGATGGCTGAGGTTGCGGCGGTTGAGATAGCGCACAAAGCGGATGGCGGTATTGGCAATGGCCTTGGCATGATCCGGCGTCGGATCGGGCAGGCCCGCGACGGTGATATAGGCATCGCCAATGGTCTTGATCCGTTCACAGCCGAACTGTTCGCCAATGCGGTCAAAGGCGCTGTAGATGTCGTTCAGTTCTGTCACCGTGACACTGGGGTCCTGCGACGCGACCATCTCGGTGAACCCGACAAAATCGAGCATCAGAACGGACACCGGGTCATACATTTGCGGGGTCACGACGCCGAAGGTCTTGTATTCTTCGTAGACCGAGCGCGGCATGATGTTGAGCAACAGCTTTTCGACCTGCTCTTTCTCCCGTTTGATCTCGCGCGTGTTGCGTTCGACCATCATGGAGTAGGAATCGATCATCGATTCCAGTTCCTTGATCCGGGTGATGTTCTGGCAGACAAGGACCAGCACGTCCTCTTCGGCGGCGGTGAAATCGAGGGCGACGACTAGGGTTCTGCGTTTCTTTTTGAACCTGATTTCAGAGGCATAGCGCCCGGATTGCGTGAGGCCCTCTTGCATCGCGGTGACGTCGAGGTCCGCAAACAGCTCCTGCAACCGGGTCTGCTCGGTCTCGCCGGTGAACCATTCCTCGAACGTGTCGTTGCGGAACCCGAACCGGAGCGTTTGCCGGTCCAGCAGTGCAACCCCGACCCCGATCGCGCGGAGCAGTTGTTCATTAATCGCTTCAATGGTCATGTTTCACCTGACAATGAGTGGGCGGCGTTTCCCGAATTCTGCCACAACCGCTTCGACATCCTCATCCGTCATCCCGTGGTTCTGCAACGCGCCGCTCAGCACGGCTTCAAGCTCGTCGAAATGGGCGTCGGTGATGGAAAGATGGGAGTGCAACTGGCGCAGTTGATTGTCCGAATAAGATGCCGGGCCGCCAAGCAGCGAGGCGATGAACTTGGTCTGGTGATCCACGATGCGCGACATGTCGACATCGTCGAAAAAGGGGCCGACCTCGTCGTTGTCCAACAGGGTGTCGTAGAAGGAAAGTACGATCTTGCTGACCTGGGAGAACCCCCCGTATTTTTCATATAGCGTGCGTTCAGCCATCATAAGTTCCTTTCGTCCTGAGGAAGAGCAAGGGGTCTTCCGCGCATCCAAAGACTACAAATTCTGGTCGCCCAAGTTAAGTCTGTCGGCCGCAAGCGGTTTGAATGGCCCGCCCCCGGCCTACCGACCGGAGGGGATTACATTTTTGAACCAATGCCTTAGCGACGTTGCACGATCACTTCGGCATATTCGGACGAGATGCACAAAGTCTCGTTGGTCGAGGTGTCAAACCGTGCGATCAGCGCCAAGATGTCGCTTTGCAGGGCCGCCTTGCCGGTCTCGTCAAGCGCCTCGAACGCCTTTTGCATGGGGCCGTAAAAGGTGCGGAAGTATTCCAGGAAATGCGCGGCAGAGCGGTAGCGGAACAGGAAGTTCTTGTGCTGGAACGATATGACGTTGCAGGCCTCGCCAAAGGTTTCGTCAATCCAGTCGCGGCTGCCCCACAGTGCCGGAGAGTTGAGACCCGCAGGGGGCGGCACATGTTTGCCAATCGTCTTGAACAGATGGCCGATGAAACTGTCAGGCGTCCAATTGGCCATGCCGATCTTGCCGCCGGGTTTGACCGTGCGCTGAAGTTCTGCCGCGGATTGCTTTTGGTTTGGCGTGAACATGACCCCGAAGGTCGACACCACCGCATCAAAGGACTGATCCTCGAATGGCAGGTTTTCTGCATCCGCGACTTTATAGGTCACGAACAGTCCTTCAGCCTCCGCGCGACTGCGGCTCGCCTCAAGAAGTTCGGGGACATAGTCCGTTGAGGTCACATCGCAAAAGCGGCGCGCAAAGGCGAGGGTCGCGTTGCCGTTGCCGGCGGCCACATCAAGGACCTTGGAGTCCGGATTGATGGCCATGGCTTCGGCCAGTTCTTCGCCCGTGATTTGCAGGGTGACGCCGACTTTGCTGTAGTCACCCGATCCCCAGGCAACGTTTTGCTTGGCTTTGATCGCGGTGAAATCGGTTGCGGGATTGATGGTTGTATGGGTGCCCATGGTTAGTCTCCTTTTTGGGTGTTGTGCTGGTCAGGGACCAGCGATGGATCGGGTTGCGGTGGTGGGGTTACGCAGCGGCCTGGTTCGGCCAGCTGCAGGTTTTGGTGGGGCGCTCGGCGCTCGCCACATGTTCGAAAATGCGGGGATTGACCCATTCCGGCTGGAAAATCGGCGCCATGTGGCCCAGTTCCGGCAACAAGGCCATGCGTGCCCTGGGCAGTGCCTTGGCAATCTTGACAGCCACGTGCTGAGACAGCTCTGGAGAGTCCAGACCTGTCATCACCAGCGTCGGCATGTCCAACTTGGCCAAATCCGACAGTTCCCAGGTTTCAGCAAAGCCGTGGGCGAAATCCGCCATGATCGACGTCACCATGCTGGAAAACCGCTGACGGGCGTCCAGAGGAAGCTGATCCCAGAACCCTTCGCCATTCCAGAAGTCGAGGAACTGGCGCATGCCTGTGGCCACGTCTTCTTCTTTTGCGGCATGGCTTATCTGCGCCGAAATCAGCGCGATCTGCTGAAACAGACGCTTGTCGGTGCTGCTGCCGTCTTTCAGAAAGTGAAAGGTCGCGGGTTCGTAGATGGTCAGGCTTTTGACGAGGTCTGGGCGCATCAGCGCAACCTTGATGGCAATGCCACCACCGTTGGAGTGACCCAGCAGGTGAACGGCCCGGCCCAGTTTTTCAATCTCACGGATCACCGGGGCGGCGGTGCATGCCGCACCATCCTGAGAACCATCGGCCGTCAGAGGTGCGCGGCCATAGCCCGGAAGGTCGAAGGCAAATACGCCAAACCGATCTTCAAGGACCGCCGTCAGTTGGCGCCATTGTCCGCTGCTTGAAGCTGGGGAATGCAATGCAACGATCGGTGCATTGCCGTGTACGTCTGGCTGCGATGAAATGGTCATTGTCTTGATCCAATTGCGTTTGCGGTGAACAACAATTGGGTTTTGATTGTTTCATTGCGATGTCTGAACGGATGCTGTCGTGTTTCAGTTGTTGCGCAGCCGGTTTTGAGCCGGGCGCTGGCGATTTACCTTTAAAAACATGAGGGTTTTCGGCCGAGACTGGCTTGAAGCCGCGCCCTGTGAAACAATTGAAACATTAGATGCTGATTTTGAAATGGCATTGAAACAGTGTTGTCTTAGAAAATCGGGATGACGATGGGCATGACAAATGATCTGGGCGGAACCGAGAATGCGCTGGACCTGCTGCGCGATGCCATCGAGTCACTAAAAGAAGGGTTTGCCCTTTATGACGACAACCGCCGTCTGGTGATGTTCAACCAGCAATATGCCGAGATGAACAAGGCGATCTCGCACCTGCTAAAGCCCGGTCTGGACTGGGAAATCCTGATGCGCGAAACCGCGCGGCGCGGCATCTACGCCGAAGCCGTCGGCAATGAAGAAAACTGGGTGTCTGACCGGTTGGCCAACGGCATCGAGTTCATTCAGGATTATGAATTGGTCGAAACGGACGGGCGCACCTATCTGGTTTCGGTGCACCCCACCCGCCTTGGTGGGTTTGTCGTCACCCGCGAGGATATCACGGCCAAAAAGCAGGCAGAGGTCGAACAGCGCGACGGTGACCTCTTGATCCGCAAAGTGCTGGATGCGAGTGCGGCTGTTGTCACCATGGCGCGCATCGGGGACGGGCAAATCCTTTATCGCACGCCTGCCGCGCTGCAGTTGTTCGGCCCAACCAAATCGGCGCGGGAACACTATGTAAGTCCCGAACAGCGCGCCGACTTTGTTACGCAACTGTTGGCAGATGGGCGGGTCGATGACTTCAAGCTGGATCTGTTGAATGCGGAGGGCAACGTTTTTCCGGCAATCATCTCATCGCAACTGATCGACTTCAAAAGCGAAGAGGTCATCGTCACCAGCATCATTGATCTGACCGTGCAGAAAGAGGCGGACGCCTTGCTGCACCAGATCATGGAGGCCTATCCGGCGGCCATCAACATGACACATGCAGACACCGGCAAGGTCCTCTTTGCCACCCCCGACCTCGAAGCGCTGTTTGGCCCTGCCGAAAGCTCGACGTCCTATTATGCTGATCCGTCTGAACGCACGCGCTATCTGAAAGACCTGCGCGAGGCCGGGGCGCTGAAAGAGCGGCGCATCGAGTTCATCGACGCGCATGGCCGAAAATTCTGGGGCGCGGATTCCTCGCGTCTGATCAAGTTCAGAGGCGAAGAGGTCATCGTCTCAAGTACACGCGATTTGACCGATGAAATTGCACTGTCCGAAGAACTGTCAAAGCAGAGGGAGCTGTTGTTCCAGAACGAAAAGATGTCTGCCCTTGGTGAATTGCTGGCCGGGGTGGCGCATGAGCTGAACAACCCGCTTTCTGTAGTCGTGGGACATTCGCTGATGCTCAAGGAAGAGATCACCGACCCCGAACTGACCGCCCGGATCGACAAGATCGGCACCGCGGCGGAACGCTGCGCCAAGATCGTCAAAACCTTTCTTGCGATGGCGCGACAACAACCCAGCAAGATTGAAAATGTCGATGTGGCCAGCGTGATTGAAACGGCCACGGATGTTGTTGGCTATGGCAGCGCGACTGGTGGCATCCGCATCGCAAGCAACATCCTGGATGACCTGCCCCCCATTGCCGCCGATGCGGATCAGATCACGCAAGTCCTCATCAACCTGATCATCAATGCCGAGCAGGCCCTGGGGGCGTCGGGCACGGGCGATCTGATCGAACTGTCCGCCGTGTCAAAGCCAGAGACCGGCATGGTGGAGATCACCGTTCACGACAATGGCCCCGGCATTCCGGCCGCAATACGTCCGCGTATATTTGAACCCTTTTTCACGACCAAGGAGGTCGGCGAAGGCACAGGCATTGGTCTTGCTTTTTGTCACCGGATCATCCTGTCACATGGCGGCCAGATCAGGCTGGATCAGACCAGCGGGTCCGGCACGTGTTTTCGCATTACGCTGCCGTCTGCCGCGCGTGTGGCGGCAGAAGCGGACGTGCCCGCCAACCCGGTCGCCGCATCCACCAACATGAGGGCCCTGATCGTTGATGACGAAGTGGAAGTGGGCGAGTTGAACGCCGAAATCCTGCGCCGGGACGGGTTCGAGGTTGAATTCGTCTCGTCCGGAGAAGAGGCGCTCAGGCGCCTGCGCACATCAGCTTACGATATCTTTCTGAGCGATTTGAACATGCCCGGCGTGGACGGACGCAGGATATACGAAGCCCTGGTGTCCGAGTTCCCAGAGATGCTGAAGCGGACAGCCTATATCACGGGCGACATCATGGGCCAAAGCTCTCATGGATTGTTGAGGGAGACGGGCCTGCCCTATCTGGAAAAGCCCGTTTCGCCCATAGAACTCAGAGACCTCGTCGCAAAGATACTCGCCGACCAGAAGGGACTGTCAGATGGATAATCAGAACGCGCATATCCTGGTCTGCGATGACGAGGTCGACCTGCGCGAAATGCTGCAGGAGTACCTCGGCAAGCGCGGGTACAAGGTCTCAGGCGCGGCGGGCGGCGACGCATTGCGCGACATCCTGGCCGCCACGTCCGTGGATTTGATCATCATGGACATCAACATGCCCAAAGAAGACGGCCTGTCCATTCTGAGATCCCTGCGCCCGGAAATCGCAACGCCCGTCATCATGCTGACTGCCGCCGGGGACGTGGTTGACCGCATCATTGGTCTTGAAATGGGCGCGGATGACTATCTGGGCAAACCCGTCGACCTGCGCGAGCTTGAAGCGCGGATCAAGGCGATCCTGCGTCGCGAGTCGATGAGCAGCCCGGCCAAGTCCGGGCAGGCAGATGGAAACCACGCGCGGTTCGGGGATTTTGTGTTGGACAAGGATGCCGCAAAGCTGCTTGCCGCAGATGGATCGGAACTGCAGCTGACGGCGATGGAATACAGCCTGCTCAAGGTCTTTGCAGAAAACCGGGGGCGCGTGTTGAACCGGGATCAACTGTTGGAGCAGGCCCATGATCGGTCGTGGGATCCGTTCGATCGTAGCATCGACATCAGGATTTCCCGGCTGCGCCGCAAGCTTGAGGCCAATCCTGAAAAGCCGGAGATCATCAAGACGGTCCGCGGCATTGGCTACCTTTATGACCCAAGCTGAGGTGAGGGATCTGGCGACATCGTCATGATCTGGTTTTGGGCGTCCGGCAACGCACGGGGTTCCTGCGGCAGATGCTGCCCGTTGCGGACCGGGTATTGCGGTGCCCAGAGCCACTAAATTCTTCCCAAACTTAAAAATTTGTCTAGGCTTGCTGAACTTGCATGTTCCGGGGCGCATATCGCCACAGAGTCCGGAAGCGCCCGAAAGAGGAAACGGGCGATGAAGAGATACAATAATGAGCCGGAACGGCTTACCTGGGAGGACTACAATGAAAAGACTTAGCACAATTGCGTTCACGTCCGTTGTCGCGCTGACAGCCGCCGTGTCTGCGGCACAGGCCGACAAGCTGACGCTTTACTGTTCGGCACAAGAGGACTGGTGCCAGTTGATGGCGCGCAGCTTTGAGGACGCGACCGGCATTGACGTGAACATGACACGCAAATCATCCGGCGAAACCTTTGCCCAGATCAAAGCGGAATCCGCGAACCCCAAGGGCGATGTCTGGTGGGGTGGCACCGGTGATCCGCACCTGCAAGCGGCCGAAGAAGGCCTGACGGCGGCCTATGTCTCGCCGATGCGCGATCAGTTGCATGACTGGGCGATCAGTCAGGCGACAAGTGCGGGTGACAAGACGATCGGCATCTATTCCGGCGCGCTTGGATATGGCTACAACACCGAATTGCTGGCCGCCAACAACCTGCCCGAACCGGCCTGCTGGAAGGACCTGCTCAAGCCTGAATACAAAGGGCACGTTCAGATGGCGAACCCGAACTCTTCTGGCACGGCCTATACCACGCTGGCCTCGATGGTTCAGATTTTTGGTGAGGACGAAGGCTTTGAGTTCATGAAAGGCCTGCATGCCAATATCAACCAATACACCAAGTCGGGGTCGGCGCCGATCAAGGCGGCGGGTCGTGGCGAGAACACGATTGGCATCGTGTTCATGCATGACGCGGTCAAACAGGCGGTCTCGGGCTTCCCCGTGAACGTGGTCGCCCCTTGCGAAGGCACCGGATACGAGATCGGGTCGATGTCGATCATCGATGGCGCGCGCAACATGGACGAGGCCAAACAGTTCTATGACTGGGCGCTGTCCACGGACGCGCAAAACCTCGCGCTTGAGGTGAACGCGTTCCAGGTGCCGTCGAACAAAGGCGCCGAAACGTCACCCTCTGCGCCGGACATGTCGACGATCAAACTGATCGATTATGACTTCAAAACCTACGGCTCTTCGGACGAGCGCAAGCGCCTGCTCCAGAAGTGGGACGAAGACGTTTCAACCTTGCCGCAGTAAGACTTGCGCAACATCTCAACTGAAACATCCGCTTCCCCGGCATTGATCTTCTGGATCATTGCCGGGTGGGCAGGACTTCTCATTCTGCCCTGGTACGGGGTGGAGGACGGATTCTTTGCGCTTGAATGGCTTTTTGACGGCTATCCACTTGACGAAGACTATGCCCCCGCCGCGTTCCTGATTGGTCAGGGGGAAAAGCTGTGGCTGACGCCGCTGCTTTTGCCCCTTCTCACTCCGTTTCTGGCGCTCAGGCTGAAAAAGAGCGATCCGAACTATGCCCGGCTGTTGATCCTGTCCGGTGCTTTTGGCTTTGGCTGGCTCATCGCACAGGGCTTTGGCATCGGCATCCGGGGGTTCACATTCGAGTGGCTGACCGCGCTGTTTGGCGATCTGGAGGATCGACAATTCGGCATGGGCTATGGCGCGCTGCTGGTCGCATCGGCCTTCCTGTTCCTCTTTACCCAAGGCATCGCCGCGCGCGGAGCCATCAACGGGGATGTCTTTGTCGTCAGTGCCATCGGCGGCGTGATTGTCATCGTCACCACCTTTGTTTTCTTTCCGATCGCCAAGATGCTGCTTGCGGCGTTCATTACCGAAGAAGGCGGGTATTCGGCGACCGTTTTTGCCGCCAAGTTCTTTGACGACCGGTTGTGGGGCATCGGGTGTCTGTCCGGCGGGCGGTGCGGTGCGGCCTGGAATTCGCTGATCCTCGCCATTCTGGTTGGGCTCATCACAACCGTTCTGGGCCTCGTCTTTGCGCTTGTGGTGACGCGGTCGGGGTTTCGCTACAAACGGGCGTTGCGCGCGCTGACCGTTCTGCCGATCATCACGCCGCCATTCGTCATTGGCCTTTCGCTGATCCTTCTGTTTGGGTTGTCCGGATCGGTCACACAGTTCTTTGCCGACCTCTTTGGCATCCAACCGACGCGGTGGCTGTATGGCATGCCGGGCGTGCTGATCGCCCAGACGCTTGCCTTTACCCCCATTGCCTTTCTCGTCCTGATCGGCGTTGTCGAAGGCGTCTCGCCCTCGATGGAAGAGGCTGCGCAAACCCTGCGCGCAAACCGGTGGCAGACATTTCGCACCGTGTCCTTGCCGTTGATGAGGCCGGGCCTCGCCAACGCCTTCCTGCTCGGATTTATCGAAAGCATGGCGGATTTCGGCAATCCGCTGGTGCTGGGCGGCAATTTCGACGTGCTGTCGACCGAGATTTTCTTTGCCATTGTCGGTGCGCAATATGATCAGGGCCGCGCCGCGGTGCTGGCCATGGTGCTGCTCTTTTTCACCTTGTCGGCCTTTTATGCGCAACGCATTTGGCTGGGGAAAAAGAGCTATACCACCGTGTCCGGCAAGGGCGACGCAGGGGTGCACCCGTTGATGCCCAAGGGGCTGGCTGTCCCGGTCTTTGTCGCTGCCGGTCTGTGGGGTTTGTTCACAGTCGTTGTCTACAGCATGATCCTTTATGGCAGCGTGGTTGAGCTGTGGGGCGTCAACAACACGCTGACATTCAAGCACTACATCACCGCCTTCTCGGTCAGGTTCGAAGACAGCGGCATCCGTTGGACCGGGGCGGCCTGGGACAGCTTCTGGACCACGATCTATATCGCTGCTGCTGCCGCCCCGTTGACTGCAATTGTCGGATTGGTAACGGCCTATCTGCTCACCCGCCAGAGCTTTGCGGGCAAGAATGCGTTCGAGTTTGGCACCATGCTCAGCTTTGCCATTCCAGGCACCGTCATTGGCGTGAGCTACATTCTGGCGTTCAACGTGCCACCCATCGAGATCACCGGAACGGGCATCATCCTGATCGTCAGCTTCATCTTCCGGAATATGCCGGTGGGCGTGCGGGCGGGCATCGCCTCGATGAGCCAGCTGGACAAGTCGCTCGATGAATCTTCGCTCACCCTCGGGGCAAACTCGTGGCAGACCTTCCGCAAGATCATCCTGCCCCTGCTGCGCCCCGCCATTCTGGCCGCTCTGGTCTACAGCTTTGTGCGCGCGATGACGGCGATTTCGGCCGTCATCTTTCTGGTTTCGGCCGAATACGACATGGCGACGAGCTATATTATCGGGCGGGTTGAGAACAACGACTACGGGCTTGCCATCGCCTATTCGACCACCCTGATCTTTGTCATGCTGGCCGCCGTGGGCATGCTGCAATTGCTCGTGGGTCGCACGAAAATCGGACGCCGTACGCAATTCACGGCAGGAGAGAAAGCATGAGCCAAGCAACCATCGTCGGCAAGGCAGCGCCCGTGCGCTTCGAGAATGTCTCCAAGCGGTTCGGGCGCGATGTCGTGGCGGTCGACAACATCAATCTGAATGTTGAGGCCGGAAAACTGGTCACGCTGCTGGGCCCGTCCGGCTGCGGCAAGACGACGACCCTGCGCATGATTGCGGGCCTCGAGATGGCATCCGATGGGCGTATCCTGATCGGGGATCGGGATGTCACGACGCTTCCGGCGACGGATCGTGACGTGTCGATGGTGTTTCAGTCCTATGCCCTGTTTCCACATATGAGCGTACTGGAAAACGTCTCTTACGGCCTGACGTTTTCGGGCTTTTCCAAGGCCGAAACGCGCGCGCGGGCGCTGGCCGGACTGGATCTGGTTGGTCTCAAGGGCTTTGACGCCCGCCTGCCCAGTGAGTTGTCGGGTGGCCAGCAGCAGCGGGTTGCCGTGGCGCGTGCGCTGGTGCTGGAGCCGCAGGTTTTACTGTTTGACGAGCCGCTGTCGAACCTTGACGCAAAACTGCGCCGTCAGGTCCGCGAGGACATCCGCGCCATTCAACAGGACCTTGGCCTGACCGTCGTCTACGTGACCCACGATCAGGAAGAAGCGCTGGCCGTCTCTGACGAGATCGTCGTGATGCGCAACGCATCCATCGCGCAGATCGGCACGCCACGCAGTCTTTATGACGCGCCGGTCGATCAGTTTGTCGCGGATTTCATTGGTGAGGCGAACATCCTGCCCTGCACAATCCAAAGCGTCGAGGGTGATATGGCAACGATCTCGATCGAGGATTACCGCCACACCCTACCCGCCCGCGACCTGGGTCTGGGTCCAGCAAAACTGGCGGTGCGCCCCTCGCGGCTGGTGATCGGAGCCGCGCAGGGGTTCAAGGCGAAGGTGACCAAGGCGACCTATGTCGGGGTCCGTATGGAATACACTCTCGAAGCAAGCTTTGGGTCCATGTTCGCGGTGCACGAGGACGTCGACAGCCCTCTGCTCGTGGGCAGCGATGTCAATGTTGGGTTCGCGGAAAAAGGGCCGGTTCTACTGCCCGAGGCCTAGAAGTCTTGACCGAAAGAGGTGCGCGAAATGTCCAGCAACTGGTCAAAGACAACGGCTGATCCGACCACCACGCGCCCGCCATCACGGATCATGACGTCCGCATCCTGCGCCTCAACGCGCCCCCCCGCCTCGGCGACGATGAGTTGCCCGGCCAGACAATCCCACGCGTTCATGTGTTCCTCGCAATAGCCCAGCAAGCGCCCCGCCGCGACGTAAGCCAGCGACAGCGCGCCTGATGCGTTGCGATAGAACATCGCACGTTCCGCGACGAGCGCTGTGACAAGCCGCACGATCCCCTGATCGTCAACGCGGTTCGAATAGCCGATCCCGACCGTGCCCTCGTGCAGCGCGCGCGCATCGTCCAGCGTCAGGGGTGCGTCGTTCAAAAACGCACCACCGCCACGCACCGCCACATAGGTCTCGGCGTTGCAGGGATCGTGGATCACGCCGATGTGCGTTTGTCCGTCCTGAACCCCGGCAATCACCACCGTCCACGCCGGAATGCCGTTGATAAAGTTCGTCGTGCCGTCAATCGGATCGATCACCCAGGTAAATCCGGAACTGCCAGGGCTTGGCGCGTGCTCTTCACCGACAATTGCGTCGTCCGGAAAGGCTTTGTGCAGCAACTCGCGCGTCAGCAACTCGACGTTCTTGTCGGCTTGCGAAACGAAATCCTGATGCCCTTTGTGATCAATGATCAGCGCCTCCTGATCCTTGAAATACTGAAGGGCCAGTTGCCCCGCTTCTCGGCAGATGTCGACAATTTGGGCGGCTCGGTCGGTCATTGGTGTCCCCTGATCAGATGCGGTTTCCCGTGCAGAGCGGACCGGACGTCAGTTGCCCCGGACATCACCATCACCAATGGGTTGGATTGGTCAACTGCTCTGTTCAGCGTTGGGCGCTGCTGGCTGACCTGAACGCCCCGTCAGATAATAGGCCATGGTCTTGCCCTTTCCCTTGATGTCGATAAAGCCGCGCTGTTCGAAGTCGAACTGGTCAGACAAGGCCTCATAGGTTTCCTGGGTGACCTGAATGCGTCCCGGGGCCCCATGGGATTCCAAGCGTGACGCGGTGTTCACGGTATCGCCCCATACATCATAGAAAAACTTGCGGGTCCCGATCACGCCGGCGACCGCCGGGCCTGTGTGAATGCCGATTCGCAGTGCCACGGTGTCGCCGATTTCGCGTTCGAGTGTTCTGGCGATCACAAGCATTTCCAGCGCCATATCGGCGACCGCCACAGCGTGATCTGGCCGGGGTTCAGGCATGCCGCCCGCCACCATATACGCGTCGCCAATGGTCTTGATCTTCTCCAGACCGTGCCTTTCGGCGAGCTCGTCAAATTTGGAGAACACATGGTTCAGGAAAGACACAAGTTCCGTCGCAGACATCCGCGTGGCCTTCGGAGTGAAATCCACAATATCCGCAAACAGGATCGTCACCTGCAACAGGTCATCGGCAATGATCTTGTCCGGCTCTTGCTTGAGCCGCTCCGCGATCGGGGCGGGCAGGATATTGTCCAGCAGCCGCTCGGAGCGCTCGAATTCACGCTCGATCTGCGCCTTTTGATCGACGATCACCTCCTTGGCTGACTCAAGCTGTCGATACCCGGAGAACACCAGAAAATAGATGAAAAACACGCCAATGGTCATCGCCAGCCCCTCGCCGACCTCCAAAGGTTGTTTCAGAGGTGACTGAAACACGGACCCCGTCGGGTTCAGGGATGTCTGGTTCAGCGCCAGCGAAATCTCGGGCAGGAAACCATCCAGAAGCGGCAGCAAGAGCATCACAAGGAAACAGGCCGCAAACCATGGTCGGGATTTTGCGGGCCCGACGATGACGACGGCAGCCGAGGGAATGACGAGAAACGCCAACACATCGCCCTCGCGGTTGCCATTGAGCATCAGGAAAATCAGCTGGGCGATCAGGAAGGCCGGTGCAAAAAAGTAGAACGCAGCCTCGACCCGGCGGGTGACGTGCAGCACCACCAAAGTGGTCAGCAATATGATCAGAACCGCGACATCGATTGTGCGAAACAAGACGGACCGTACCGGCTCAAAGAAAAAGCCGACGGTCATGCACATGATCACAAACAGGATTATCACGGACATCGACTTGAGCCGTTTAATGCTCAGCTCATCACCGGGCGCATGGCCAATGCGGATGTGGTCGGTAATCAAACGCGTGCAGTCCTGTCTGTGGCAGCCCGGTCTTTGATAGTGTCAAATGGCTGACACTCAACCGAATATCTCGATACCGGGCCTGCGGGCTGTTCGTGAAACGCCTGTCATCCGCACGTATTGGGCAACCGAGATTTTTCAGTTTGGTTATCTGATCTCGGGGCTGATCTCGGTCTGCCTACGATCCACGAACGCATGCAGCTCTTCTGAAATTGCGGGGTCGATTGGCGGCGGTTCGTAGCTGGCAAGCAGGGCCTCAGCTTGCTCCGTCGCGCGCTCAGGCATGGATCGGCTGCCGTTCTGCTCCCAATGTTCCCACGCCTCGTAGTCCAGCAGTGTCGGCGAAAAGAATGCGTCCTTGAAATGTGCAAGCGTGAAGCTGTCCCCGAGGAAATGCCCGCCGGGGCCGACGCGGCCGATGGCATCCATCGCTTCTTCCAACAGATCAAAGCTGACGCCTTGGGCATATCTTGCCATCATCAGGTTTTGTTCGGCGTCCACGACGAGTTTGCGCAGGCAATGGACCATCCCCGCCTCGTCCCAGCCGCCCGCGTGGAGCATGAGGCTCGCGTTGGCGGTCACCCCGGCCATGTAGGAGGTCGCGGATTCGTACCCGGATTGGGCGTCGAAGCTTTTACCCGCCGATTGTGACGCGGTCGTGCGCCATGGCACGCCGTAGCGCCGCGCAAGCTGGCCGATGATCCCGTTGATCAGGCTGACCTCCGGCATGCCCGACATGGGCGCACCGGTTTTCATCGAAACGGCGACCGAGAACTGGCCGTAGATCACGGGCGCGCCGGGTTTGACCAATTGCGCATAGGCGATGCAGGCCAACGCCTCGGCGTTAAGTTGCGCGACAGTGGCAACGACATCCGCTGGCGTATTGGCGGCACCCAGAACAAAAGGCGAGATCAACGCACCTTGTCCCGCCTCGATGAACACCCTCAACCCGTCGAGCATGGTTTCGTCCCACACCAGCGGTGAATTGCCCGATGCATGGGTCAGCATCACCACGTTGTTCTCAAGGAAGGTTTCGCCATAGACGATCTTGGCCATGGCCACGGAATCCTGTGCGTTGCCTAGCCCATTGCCCATACCGAATGTGGCAAGATCGGTCTCGATAAAGCTCGACAGGTTGATGTGCAAATGCCGCCACGGCACCGGGATGTCCGTCGGCTCGCAGGAAAATCCGGTGGACATGTGAAACCCCGGCGACATCTGCACAATCTTGTTGATGCGCTTGAGGTCTTCGATAGTCGAAAACCGTCGGGTGCCGTCCAGATCGCGGATGTTGGGCGCGCCGTGCATCGGCGCAAACACGGCGTTGCCAAGGCCAAGTTCGAACCGTGTGTCCACACCGCGCCCGGTCATTTCAAAACGCTCGGGTGCCTTGGCCACCAGCGCTTCGATCATCTCCGCCTCAAGGCGCACGCGGTCGCCCTGCACATCCGCGCCCGCCTCGGCCCATTGCCTGAGGGCGGTGTCATCGCGAAACACGATCCCGATGTTCTTGAGGATGCGCATGGATGCCTCGTGGATGCGTTCCAATTCATCGGTGCTGACCACTTCGACGGGCTTTACGCCGTAGCGGATGGTCGACAGGCGCGGCGTGACTTCGGCCTCGCGTAACGCTTTGCGGGCACTGCGGCCCCGGCGTTTTGCAGGCGACGCCGTTGTCATGTCAAAGATCCTTCATCAGCCGCAGCGCATCATAGATCGAAGCGTGGGTGTTGCGGGCGGCAACCGCATCGCCGATGCGGAACAGCTGGAAAGTGCCGTCAGGGTTCGGCGTCAATGCCTGCGCACGCCCCTCGATCAGAGCGTCATGATCGACCTCACCAAGGTTGCGTGAGAGCGGTTTGAGATCAAAGTAGAGGTCCGCGTTGGGCAATGTGCCGTAGTTCACCACGATCTGGTCAAAGCTCTTGTCGCGACGCTTTCCACTGTAATCCGAGCCGATCTCGGCCAGCAGCCGGTTGCCCTCCTTGCGCACCCCCAGCAATCGCCTCGCGACGGTCATCTTGACGTCTTTGTCCTGCAGGGTGGTGACGTAGGGCACCAGATTCAGCCCCATGACTTCCGGGGCAAAGGTGCGGTCTGGGGTCATGACCTCGACCGTTGCAGTGTCGGCGGCGATCTCTGCGGCTTGCAATCCGGCGTGATCTCCGGCCTCGTCAAACACCAGAACGTCTCCGCTCGCGGTCACATCACCCGACAGGATGTCCCAAGCGCTGATGACGTGGGGCAAGTCCTCCATCTGCTCGTAAAGGCGCATCTGCGGTATCCCGCCCGTGGCGACAATCACCAGATCAGGGTTGAGTGCCGTGATATCCGTAGCCTCGGCCCACGTGTTGAATTGAAACTGCACGTCCCGGGCCGCACATTGCGCCATACGCCAATCGATGATGCCGATCATTTCGCGGCGACGTGGCGATTGTGCGGTCAGGCGCACTTGCCCGCCGGGCTGATCTGCTGCCTCAAAGACAGTCACATCGTGGCCACGCATTGCAGCGACCCGGGCTGCTTCCAATCCACCGGGCCCCGCACCAGTCACGACGACCTTGCGGGGTTTTGGCGCGGTTTGGATCACATGGGGCATCGTCAATTCGCGGCCCGTCGCTGGGTTGTGGATGCACAAGGCTTCTCCGCCCTGATAAATCCGATCAAGGCAGTACGTGGCGCCGACACAGGGCCGGATGTCGTCCTCACGTTCTTCCACAATCTTTTGCACCAGATGCGGGTCGGCCATATGGGCGCGGGTCATCCCGACCATGTCCAGATGGCCCGCCGCAACAGCGTGGCGGGCGGTGGCAACATCAGGAATGCGCGCGGCATGGAAGGTCGGCAGGCCGATCTCGGCTTTGATGCGCCCGGCAAAATCCAGATGAGGCGCAGATGGTGAGCCTTGCAAAGGGATGACTTTGGACAAGTCCGGATCGCTGTGGATACGCCCGCGGATGACGTTGAGGAAATCGACCAGCCCTTCGGATTTGAGCATTTGCGCGATGTGGATCCCTTCGTCGTCGGTCACCCCCCCCGGTGTTGCCTCGTCCGCCGTGAAGCGCACGCCGAGCAGAAAATCGTCTCCCACGACCGCGCGCATGCCAGCCAGCACCTTGCGCACAAACCGCGTGCGACTCTCCAACGACTGCGGACCATAAGGCCCCTCAAGCTCATTCGTGAGCGGGGACCAGAACTGATCTGCCAGATGGCCGTAGCATTCAATTTCCAGCCCATCCATGCCGCCAGCTTTCATCCGTTCAGCGGCGTCGATGTAATCCTGAATGATGCGGGCGATATCCCAGTCTTCCAGCAGTTTGGGATTGTACCTGTGCGCTGCCTCATGGTGATGGGTGGGTGCGACGGATGGCAGCCAGTTGCCCTTGCTCCAGCCTGTGCGACGGCCCAGATGGGTCAACTGGATCATCACAGCGCAGCCATGGTCGTGCAACTCGTCCGTCAGGCCCTTGATCCACGGCACCACCTCGTCCTTGTAGGCCAAAACGTTGTTGAAGGACGGTGGGCTGTCCCGCGACACACAGGCTGATCCGGCCGTCATCGCCAGCGCCACGCCGGCCTTGGCCCGTTCTGCATGATAGGCGCGATAGCGTTCCTTGGGCATGCCGTCGTCGGGATAGGCGGGTTCATGGCTGGTGGTCATGATCCGATTGCGCAGCGTGAGGTGCTTGAGTTGATAGGGTTGCAGCAGGGGATCGTTGTTCATCTCAACCTCCGACACAGGCGCGGTTTTTGTTCGGACAGAAACCACTGGGCCTCTGCGCCGCCAAATCGGCCTTTCGATTGCTTGAGAGAAGAGATGTTTTTGCTCCATTGAAGCAAGACAAATAATCTTTCCGACCTATAAGGTGATGTTATGAGTCGACCTGACCTCCCCTCATTGAAAGCGCTTCGCGCCTTTGCGCTCGTAGTCGAACATGGCAGTCTGTCGGCCGCGGCCCACGCTTTGAACGTGACCCAACCCGCGGTCACCCAGCAGGTCCGCGCGCTCGAGAAGCACCTGGGCAAAAAGCTGTTGAAACGGCATGGGCGTGGGGTGTTGCTTACAGATGATGGCCAGATTCTGGCCCAATACCTGCAACGCGGTTTTGACGAGTTGCAGCGCGGTATCGAGGCGGTCGCGGCCAACAAACACCCTACCAGTGTGCGCGTGACGACATCATCTAGCTTTGCCGCGTTTTGGCTGGTCCCGCGCGTTGCGGCGTTTCAGGCGGCGCATACCGGCATCAGCGTGCAAATCGACCTGAGCGCAGAGACACGCGCAATCGACAATGACGGTTTTGATGTGGCCATTCGGTTCTGCCTGCGAGATGACCTGCCACATGGCATCAATCCCTTGCTCGACGTCGCCCTGAACGTCCTGTGCCATTCCACGCTTCGCCCTGCAGAACCGGTGTCTGGCGACGACCTCAAGACCTTGCCCTGGTTGCAGGAACTGGGTGTCACCGTGGTGTACGATCGGTTCGTTCGGCAAGGCATCGAGGAATGTGTGCCCTCCCAGATCTCTGAAATGCCCGGCAACTTGATCGTCGATGCGATCAAACGCGGCGAGGCGGTGGCCTACACGGTTTGTGATTGGGTTGCAGATGATTTGGAACGGGGTGACCTTGTGGCCATTTGGGACACGCCGGAACGCGGATGCTACTTCGCGCTTGCGGACAATCCGACCCCCGTCTGCCAGGCTTTTTTGGATTGGTTGCGGATCAACGCGGCCGAGGTAAGGGCGTGACATGTGAGTGCTCTACACAAGGTCTGCCCGATCAACCAACGCGCTTCGCCCAGTATGGACCGTGAGCAACAAAACCGATCCATAAACCCGAAATACTCTATGCGCTCATATGACATATTGTGTGTTCGAGATCTCGTGCATACCTAAGGATAGATAATTTAGATGAGGACTATGTTTTGAAGCATTCAGTTCCAACGCGGAGAGATCCTTACGCGATGGTGGCCCAGGCCCTGAATTCTGGCTGGAACGACGTTCATTCGGTTCCATTGAAAGGCGAAGGTGAATTTCTGGTTCTGACATTGTCGGGGCTGACCAGATTGGCAAGATTTCGACGAAGCTATCGCAAAATCCGCAAGGCGGACGGCTATGGACCAGAGCGCATTACCGTGAATGCCGTTGCCACGGGGAACTACCTGGCCGCAATCGCGTGGAAGTGGCCCGAGTAGCCGCGCAATCACCGCTGGTTCCGAGTCTCCGTGCGGCGTTCAGGCAATTTGAGCTATGGCAGTCGCCGACAGCGATGCGCCCGACCTAGGACGCCAACGACTTCACGTTTCCTGACTCACTCTTTCTGTGCACCTGATCAATTGCATTGGTCTCGTCCACCAATTCAGCCTCGAAACGCTCATGGGCGAGATCCATATCCCACTTCCGGATCTCCTTCGCGACCAGTTGCGCCTTTTTCTTGAGGCCAATCGCTAGGCGCCTTTGGACAGCTCTCACTTTCAGGCATTCCCGCGCTGGGGGACCGTTAAGCGCGGCATCGGCCGTTGTCGCGCCGCCAAAGACCTCGGAAATCGCCCGCCGCTCAAGGGGCGTCATCCCATCAAGAACGATTGATCCCAACAGCAGTGATTCCGTCTGGCATCCATTTGCGGTGACCACCTCGTGCTGATCACAGGCGAAATGAATCCACGTGATGTGTTGCTTTCCGTTCATGTGCCGAATTCCGGGAAGCGATGTCAGTGATTTCGCCGGGGCAAACGCCTCGCGGGCAAAGATATGCTGCAGTTGCCCTGCCCCGCCGACAAGGATGCGGTGTTGTGGCGATACAATCAGGTCCCGCGTCGGCAGGTTCTGACCCAAGGCGCCTGCCTTGATAAGGACCGGTTTCTCATCTGTTGCGGCGTCGTCCAGGGCATGCGTGTTGTTGCGTATCCAGCGGATTGTCTGGATACCGCGATCCAGGGTCACCACATGATCTCCGGGCTTCAGGCTTTCGACGGGGCGTTCCCCCTCTGGCGTGGCAATCAACGTGCCTTGCGCAAAGCATGCGACGCCCGGACTGCCCGGACTGGGCGATCCTTCGGCCCATTCCCCATTGGCATCTCTGGTAAACGCAACACCGTTTGGGCCGTCGCTGTTCAGGCTCTCGCCGCCACCGATCTGATTGGTTCCGGTGAAGCCCGATGGCGGCGACGGGGGCTGAACCGGATCGCCATAGGAAAAGACGATGAAGTCCCCGGTCGTCGGATTGACGAGGTAAATCGTGTCGTTGCTCGACCCTTCGCCATCTTGAAGAAAGTCGTCGCCTTCGTTCAGACCCGCATCATAGAAACCGTCAGGCGGCGTTCCCGTGTATTCACCGACGATCGTTGCCGTTTGACCCGGTTCAATCGTGTCGCTTGCGCCGAATTCGTAGAGCAGCCCGCCGCTGTCCGACCAGACCTGATACCCTTCCAGCGAAATCGCGCTGCCTGTCGTGTTTTGCAGCTCGATATACTCGTCGGACTTGTTGTGCGTCCCGTCGCCATCCGTGTCGTGGCCGGCAACAAATGGCGAATTGTCGACCAGAAATTCGCTGAAAATCAATCCGTCGAGTACGTCTGCCATGATGAGAACTCCGCGTGTCTTAAGTTCAACAGCGTCTTGCTAGCGCATCTGTCCTAAAGAAACGTGCAGATCGTCACCGGGCGCC
This sequence comes from uncultured Tateyamaria sp., assembly GCF_947503045.1. Lineage (GTDB taxonomy): Bacteria > Pseudomonadota > Alphaproteobacteria > Rhodobacterales > Rhodobacteraceae > Tateyamaria. The sequence goes on along the minus strand of NZ_CANNCF010000001.1, from coordinate 653,349 downwards.
ATTCCGCACGGCTTTAGGCGCCTTTACCTCGCCGCAGTACTTCCAGCCGAACGCGTCTATCGGGTTAGCTGCGGCCGTTCTGGACCACCCCGGCACATCCCACCCGGATCAAAATCAATGCAAACGTGCCAACCGAAATGCCGTGCTATCCCGCCCGAAAAGACGCTCCCACCCCAACCGCCACGCGATGGCACAAAAGCTGCCACAGTGCCGCCAGAATGCTCCCTCATAGCGTGAAAGAACACTTGTCCGTCAGACAAAAGGGGCGCAAGCGCCATGGGATTCTTCGAGGCCATCAATTCCGTCTTTGCCGGTTTTTTCAAGTTTTCGGGGCGCGCCACGCGCGCTGAATTCTGGTGGTTCTTCCTGTTCGAAGTCATCGCATTTACGGTTCTGGGGGCAGTGGACGCTGTGATGGCGTTCAACGTATTGGCCGCAGCGGGCGGCAACGAATTGGCGCTTTTGACCCTCAGCCCGTTTGATTTCATGCTGACCTATTACTTTATCATCACCTTCTTTCCACGCCTGACGGTGACCATCCGCCGCCTGCATGACGTAGGTCTGTCAGGATTTTTCTACCTGTTTTACTTCGTGCCATTTGTCGGCGGTCTGGTGGTCTTTGTACTGACGCTGCTGCCATCCGAGGCGGATGACAACATCCATGGCCCCCATTATCGCCCCACCGGAGGCCCCCGCCGCGACCCCGAGGGCCGCCCGCGCAAGCATGACCCGATGCAGGGCTATGCAGTGCTGGACCGGGTCAACGCGCCCGTAACCCCGGAAATGCAGGCCGCCCGCAAGGCCGAAGTGCGTGCCCTCTATGAGCAGCGCGTGCTGGGCAAGGGGCCAATCGTCGCCGAATGATCAGTAGGAATAGGCCTTGAACACCCGCGTGACATCGCCGTTCCAGTCACCGTTATAGTGATCGATCAGCTCGTCTGCCGGGGTTTTGCCTGTCTCGATCGTTTCCTGCAGCGCGTTCAGAAAGTGGGTCTCGTCCGGGATCATGCCCCCGGCACCGGGCCGCGCCCGCGCAGTGAGGCCGGCATGAGAGATCGCAACGGCCTCGCGGGCCAGATCATGCATGTTCACGCCGCCCACTTGCGCCTGCAGCCCGTCGACCGAAGCCCCCACACGCAGACCTTCGCGCGTTTCCGCATCGAACCCTTTGACAAGATCCCAGGCCGCATCGAGTGCGCCCTGATCATACATCAGCCCCACCCAAAAGGCGGGCAGCGCGCAAAGGCGGCGCCACGGACCGCCATCGGCCCCGCGCATCTCGATAAACTTCTTCACCCGCGCCTCCGGAAAGGCCGTCGTCATGTGATCGGCCCAATCGCTGAGTGTTGGCGTCTCACCCGGTAGCGCAGGCAATTCACCCTTGAGGAAATCGCGAAACGACATGCCAAGCGCGTCGACATATTTGCCGTCGCGGTAGACAAAATACATCGGCACATCGAGCACATATTGCACCCAACGCTCGAACCCAAAGCCGTCCTCAAAGATGAAGGGCACCATGCCTGCGCGCACGTTGTCGGTGTCGCGCCAGACGCGGGAGCGCCACGATTTGTGCCCGTTGAGCTTGCCTTCAAAGAAGGGCGAGTTGGCAAACAGCGCCACGGCCACAGGCTGCAACGCGACGGCCACGCGCATCTTTTGCACCATGTCGGCCTCTGAGGAGAAATCAAGGTTCACCTGCACGGTGCAGGTCCGCCGCATCATCGTGCGCCCCATGGTGCCAACCCGGCCCATATAGGCGTCCATCAGCTTGTAACGCCCCTTGGGCATCAGGGGCATGTCCTCGTGCAGCCAGTGCGGGGCGGCGCCCAGACCGATAAAGCCTGCGCCGAGGTTTTCGCACACGTCCTTCACTTCGGCGAGGTGCTGGTTCACCTCGTCACAGGTCTCGTGAATGGTCTCGAGCGGTGCCCCGGCCAGTTCCAGCGCGCCGCCGGGTTCGAGCGAGATGTTGCACAGCCCCTTTTCGAGGCCTGTCAGTTTACCCCCTTCACGCACCTCGGACCAGCCATGGCGGTCGCGCAGACCACCGAGGATCGCCTCGATCGAGCGTGGGCCCTCGAAAGGCAGCGGTTTGAGTGTGTCAGTGCAATAGCCGAACTTTTCATGTTCGGTGCCGATGCGCCAATCCTCGCGCGGCTTGCAGCCATCGGCCATGTACTGGGCCAGTTGGTCGTGATGTTCGATCGGCCCGCCGCCGGACTGGGGGATGGACATGGGGCACGCTCCGCATTGGCCTTGGATTAAGGCTCAAGGGATGGGGCGATTTGGCCCCGGTGTCAATGCGGGCAGGGTCGGTGTGCAGTCACGGAACGGTGCGCAGATGCGCAGCGTTCCGTGCAACAGGTTCGGGTCAGCTTTTCTGACGGCGGCGCATCAGGCCGATGGCACCGAAACCGGCCAGCAACAGCGGCAGGGACGCGGGCAGCGGCACTGGAGCGACCGGCTGGTCGGAAAAGGTGAAGTCGTCGAGCGCAAAGTTGAACGTGCTGGAACCGGTTCCGTCGATGACCACAGAAGTGATATCCGTCGCGCTGCTGGCAAAACCAAAGAACTCAAGGCCGTTGGACGCCACCGACAGGCTTTGCGTGACAGACGGGCCCGAAACGAAGTTGATGGTGATGTCAAAGCTTGGCATCAGCATGTTCGTTACAAAGCCGAATGCGGTTTGTGCGACATCGAACGTGACTGTCAGGTCACGCGGCGCAGTTGTGCCGATGCTGTCGAGGAAGCCCCCGTTGAACCCACCGCCGGAATCGATGTTGAAGAAGTTCCCCGCGCCGATGGGCGTGGAAAAGGTCACACCGTCCACGATGTCGCCGGGGCTGATTGGGCCACGCGGCGTCGAGATCGACGTCGAAGCGTTCAGAACGCCAGTGGAAATGGGAAAGAGCGCGGAGGCGCCGAAATCCTCGGTGACGGCAGAGGAAAAGTCGGTCGCGAAGGCCGTCTGATCTGTATAGCCGGTGATTGTGCCCGCATGTGCGAGCGTTCCTGCGCTGATGGCGAGCGCGGAAATCAGAGTTTTTATATACATTTACATTTGTCCCTGGTTAAATCCGTGCAAGTTTATGGCACAGCACAAACCACTGATCCAATGCCTTTTTTTAAAAAAAATATCCAAGTGTGTCAGGCGCGCCCCAGTGGCGCCATCCGCGAAAGATCTGCGCCGGCCCGTTCCCAGATCACAACCGGCGTGTCCGGTGTATCATGCAACTGCGCCAGCATGCGTTCAGTCTTGAGCCCAGGCAGGCTCGCAAAGGCATCAAACAGCGCATCCGCGCCGTCCGCATCGATCGGAATCATCAGTGGGGGTTGACCCTGCTGTTCCAACCGCCAATGCGCCGGACGTTGTGCGCCATCCAGGATCAGTCGTGACATCTCCCGCAGGGCCACGGCCCCGCCGGTGAGTGGGCCGAAATAGGTCACCTGCCCCTCGTCCACCTGCACGGTCCCAAGGCCGCCACCCGCACTGCGAAAGCGCCCCCGTTGCAGGCCCACCATGATCAGCGCGCCTGCCGCCACCAGCATGACCGGCGCCAGGTAACCCAACAAGCCGCCCGGCCCGGCAAGCCACCAGAGCGCCAGCACAGCCAAAGCAATGCCCACAAGCACTTCGCGCCAACGCCAGAGTGCGGCTGTCGCCTCAGGTCGGAAAAAAGTCATGCGGTATCCCTGCTCTGAGAAGGTGATTGCGGTATCATAACGGCCAAGCCGCAGGTTGCGCCATGCTGCCATTGCACATGCTCGGTTCGAGTGTGCGTTTCTTGGATTCCTCGCGCAGCCGTTCGTCGCAATGTATACCCGGATATTAATGCGTCGCAGGCTGACCAACGAGAAATCACGTCGCCGACACGTGGCGTGGACCGCGATACGCGCTCATTGAGCATCGTCGTTATCCCCGACAATTTGAGGCGTGCGCAGCAGTGCAACCCGATATTCACCGACGTGCTGGAACCCCAGCGCCTCATAGGCATGTGCGGCTGCGGCGTTGTTGGCAAAAAGCACAGATTGCGTCACCCCTTGGGCCGCGCAGCGCCGCAGCAATCCGGCCACGGCGCGCCGCGCATAGCCGTTCCCGCGCATCCCGTCCGGTGTGAACACGCCGCCCAACTGGACAGTATCGGGCAGACGCGCATTGATCCCTGCCATGGCCACCGGTGTGCCTGCATCTTCGAGGATCACGACATCCGGGCTGTCTATGGCCGCCGCTGCGCGGGCGCGGGCCTGTTCAGAAGGTCCGTCCTCGGCCAAACTCTGTCCGGTATCGAGCGCATAGGTCGCATACCAGTTTTCCAGCAGAGCCAGATCACGCGGCTCGGGCGTGCGCACGTCTGCGGGCAGGTCAGGCAAGGCCGACAATTCCAACTGGTAAAGCGGCTCGTCCGCAAGCACCATCCACGGCCCCAATAACAGCCCGGTCGCCTTGAGACACTGCGCAACCTGCACGGGCCGCCCGGTCATTCCCGCCACGGTGCGCCCCTTGATCAGCGCGGCAAACGCCGCCCATGCCTCGGGTGGGGCATCGGGTGCTTGTGCCAGCAGATAGCCGCCGTTCGAGATCGCAAAGACACCCGTGATCTCTGTCCCTTCGGGCACAAAATACGTGGTGCCGTGGCGATGATCCCGATTGTCCGTGCCAAAGGCCGCAAGGTTTGCGCGCAGGAACATTGATGTGGCCGGGTGCTGAGTCAGAAACGCGTCCAATGCCACCGCATCATCTGGCCCGGCCTTGCGCAGCAGGGTCATTGCCAGTCCCCCAACTGCTGCTGCCAGACGGTCATCGCAGCCACAGCGGCGGTGTCGGCACGCAGGATGCGGGGGCCAAGCGACACGGCATGCGCTGCGTCGAGGCCATTGAGGCGCGCGCGTTCCTTGTCCGAAAACCCGCCCTCCGGCCCGATCAGGATCGCCCAGGGCCCGGGCTTGTCCCGTAAGGCGGAGGTGTCCTCCGCCCCGGCCAGTGCCTCGTCGCAGAACATAAGCTGTCTGTCACCCAAATCCGCCAACACGCGGTCGAGCCGCGCCATCTCGGCCACCTCTGGCACATAGGTGCCGCCGCATTGCTCGGCTGCCTCAATCGCATGGGCCTGCAAGCGATCACGTTGTACGCGGCCTGCATTGGTGAATTCCGTCTGCACCGGCACGATGCGCCGCGCGCCCATCTCGGCGGCCTTTTCGACAATGAAATCCGTGCGCGCCTTTTTGATCGGGGCAAAGAGCAGCCACAGGTCCGGGGGCATCTGCAATTCGCGAGTCTGTGCGGCACAGGCCAACACGCCGCCACGCTTCCCCGCCTCAACCACCTCTGCGCGCCATTCGCCATCGCGTCCGTTGAAAAGCAGCACCGCCGCCCCGATCCCCAGCCGCATCACGCCGAACAAATAATGCGCCTGCTCCCGCGACAATGGCACGGATTGCCCTGCCCCCAGAGGGTGATCTACATAAAGGCGGATTTTTGCATCACTCATGAAGGCAACATATGACCAACCCGATCCCTTCACCAGACGGTCACGTCGCCGATGCAGTAAAAGGCAACTGGGTGGACACGATTGCCCCCGAGGCGACGCGCCCCTACTTGCGGCTGTCGCGCGCGGATCGGCCGATCGGCACATGGCTGTTGCTGCTGCCCTGCCTGTGGGGGCTGACCCTGGCGATGGTGCATGACGGGCAGGCCAGTTGGCATGATGCATGGATTGCCATCGGATGCGCCGCCGGGGCCTGGCTGATGCGCGGGGCAGGCTGCACATGGAATGATATCACCGACCGCGACTTTGACGGACAGGTGGAGCGGACACGCTCGCGGCCCATCCCGGCGGGTCAGGTCAGCGTGCGCGGCGCCGTGATCTGGATGTGCGCGCAGGCGCTGATCGCCTTTGCGATTCTGCTGACCTTTCATGTGAACGCGATCCTTCTGGGCATCCTCGCGTTGCTGCCGGTCGCCATCTATCCCTTTGCCAAGCGGTTCACATGGTGGCCGCAGGTCTTTCTGGGCCTCGCCTTCAACTGGGGGGCATTGCTGGCCTGGACTGCGCATACCGGACAACTCGAAGCGCCTGCGGTCGTGCTCTATCTCGCGGGCATCGCATGGACGCTGTTTTACGACACGATCTATGCCCATCAGGACACCGAAGACGACGCGCTGATCGGGATCAAATCGACCGCGCGCCTGTTCGGGACCAACACGGCCCCTTGGCTGCGTCGGTTCCTGATGGGGACGGTGGGTCTGATGGGGATCGCCGTGATCTTTTCGGCGATCGATGACGCGTCGGTCATGGCGATGGTACTGGCCCTCGGCGGGCCATGGGCCATGGGCTGGCACATGGCGTGGCAATTGCGCGGGCTCGACATCGAGGACCCGGCCAAATGCCTCCAGCTGTTTCGCGCAAACCGGGATACCGGCATCATTCCGCTGCTCTTTTTTGGTGCGGCCCTGTTCGTTTGATTGAAACATCCCCGCGACAGGCATAGACCTGTCAGGCACTCACAACGTCCAAAGGCCCGCTGATGCGTCTGTCCTCGCTTTTCATCATTGTCGGCACGTTCTTTGCGGCAGCCCTTATGTCGCTGATCGCAGCCAACCTGTCGGTGAAATTGATCGAGGAAAGTTCCGAAATCGGGGTGCGAGACGCGCTGGATGCACGGGAAATGACATGGGCCGAGGTTCAGGCTGACGGACTTCAGGTCACGCTGGCCGGGATCGCGCCCACCGAAGCCGTGCGCTTTGCCGCCCTGTCGGCCGCGGGCACGGTGGTCGATGCAGCCCGCGTGATCGACGACATGGAGGTCGAGGCCGCTGCCGCCATCGCCCCGCCCCGCTTTTCCGCCGAGGTCCTGCGCAATGATGCGGGCCTGTCGATCATCGGGCTGATGCCCGCCACCACGGATCGCGGGGCCGTGCTGGAACGGATTCGCGCCATCAGTGGTCGCAAACCCGTCACCGACCTGATCGAAGTGGCCGATTATCCCGCCCCGGAAGGTTGGGAAGACGCGCTGGGGTTTGCTCTGACCGCGATGGAGAACCTGCCTCGCGCCAAGGTCTCGGTCGAGGCGGGGCGTGTCAGCATCACCGCCATCACCGACAGCGCCGAGGAAAAGGCGCGGCTGGAGCGCCGCTTGCAACGGGCCAGCCCACCAGGACTGCGGGTGGTGATGGATGTGGCCGCCCCCCGGCCCGTGATCACCCCCTTTACCTTGCGGCTGGTCAAGGACGAAACCAGCACCCGGTTTGACGCCTGTTCGGCAGACACGGACGCCACCCGCGACCGCATTCTGGCCGCAGCGGCAGAGGCAGGCATGCAAGGAACTGCCATCTGCACCGTGGGCATGGGCGTGCCCAGCCCCAACTGGGGGCGCGCCGTGACACAGGCCATCGCGGCCCTGTCCGATCTGGGCGCCGGGTCGGTCACCTTTTCGGATGCAGATGTGACGCTGATCGCCGCGGAAGGCACACCGCAGGCCGACTTCGACCGGGTGGTGGGCGAGTTGGAAAACCGCCTGCCGGATGTCTTTGCGCTTTATGCCAAGCTGCCCGAAACCGTGGACCCCAATCAGGGCCCGCCAGAGTTCGTGGCGACGCTGAGCCCGGAGGGGTTGGTGCAACTGCGCGGGCGCCTGTCGGATGAAAACCTGCGCAACGTGGCCGACAGCTATGCCAAGGCGGCGTTTGGCTCGGACAATGTCTATACCGCCACGCGGCTGGTCGACGACCTGCCGGGCACATGGCCCGTGCGCGTGCTGACGGGCCTTGAGGCGTTGGCGCAACTCTCCAACGGGGCGGTCACGGTGACGCCGGACAGCCTTGTGGTCGCAGGCAACACCGGCAACCCCGAGGCCAGCACCAACATCGCCTCGCTTCTGGCCTCCAAACTGGGCGAAGCGGCGACATTTGACATCCGCGTCATCTACGAGGAAAAGCTGGACCCGGTTGCCTCGATCCCCACGCCGGACGAATGCGAGGCCGAGATCGCGGCGATCGTGGCCGCCTCGAAAATCAACTTTGAACCGGGCAGTGCGACGATCGATGCGAGCACGCTGGGCACGATGGACGACATCGCCGAAGTGCTGAAACTGTGCGGAGATATTCCGTTGGAAATCCAGGGCCATACCGACAGCCAGGGGCGCGAGGAAATGAACCTGAACCTCAGCCAGGCCCGCGCTCAATCGGTGCTGAACGAATTGCGGGCCCGCCGCGTGCTCACCGCCTCATACGTCGCCACAGGCTATGGTGAAACTGATCCAATTGCCGACAATGACAGCGAAGAAGGACGCGAAGCCAACCGGCGCATCGAGTTCAAACTGATCCGCCCGAAACGGAGTTTACCTGTCGGCGAAACAACGCTGGAATCCATCGCCGGTTCGAGCGATATAGAAGTCCCAGGTGACGGCACGATAGGACCAGCAGATGAGTAGAGCCGAGTTTGTCATTGCGACGGCGATCGTTCTGTTCGTCGCATTTTGTCTCGGCTGGTTTGCCAATTGGCTGATCCACCGCTTTACCCGCGTGGCAGCAGGGGATGTGGCCGAACTCGACCGGATGAGCCAGGAGTTGCACGAGGCCGAGGAAACCCGCGATCAGGCGATCACCTATCTGCAACAACGCGAGGCGGAACTGACCAACCAGCTGGCCCAGACCGAAGCCGAGCTGCGCGCGGCCATGGACGGACTGCGCGATGCGCGCCACGAAACCGAAGAACTGCGCGCCTGGATCGAACGGCAACAAGCCAGCTGATGGGCGGACGACACGTCCGCCTTACAGGCCAGACCATCCCAGTCCGACCTGCTTCTCTGTTTTCAAAAAATCCTGGGGAGTCGCGCCAGCGACGGGGCAAAGCCCCTCATAAAATGGCGTCGCGCAGCGGCCTTTGGATCACCAGCGGTCCAGCGCATCCTCGTCTGCCGCTTTCGCCTCGACCCAGGCCGCTCCGTCCGAGGTAACTTCCCGCTTCCAGAACGGCGCGCGGGATTTGAGGTAGTCCATCAGGAATTCCGCTGCCTCGAACGCATCCTTGCGGTGGCGTGCTGCGGTGGCGACCATCATGATCATCTCGCCCACGCGCAGGGGGCCATGACGGTGAATGACCAGCGCATCCTCAAGGCTCCAGCGGGACACTGCCTGCGTGGCGATCTCCTCCAGCGCGCTTTGGGTCATGCCTGGGTAATGTTCGATCTCCATCACCTCCAGACCACCGGCCACGTCGCGCACGACGCCGGTAAAGGTGACGATGGCGCCAGACGCGCTGCAGCCTTGCGCGAACTTCTCGGTCTCGACTCCCAGATCGAAGGGGCTGTCCTGCACGACGACGCGCATGGGCCTAGCCCCCTGTCATCGGGGGAAAGAACGCCACTTCGCGCGCGCCGTTCAGGGAGGTGTCGAAATCGACCAGTTCCTGATCGACCGCCACGCGCAGGGCCGAGATATCGGCAAAGGCAGCGGCATAGCGTTCTTCGCGCCCACGCAATTCCTCAACCAGATCCATAACTGTGGCGGCAGAGCTGTCCACCCGTTCGCGCGGCAGGCCAATGCGTTCGCGCACCCATGCAAAATAGAGAACATCCATCGCACTCATCCTTTCAGAAAAGGCATCGCCTTGCGGAAATAATCCCAGCCCGTGATCAGAGTCAGCGTCGCCGCGATCCACAGCAACCACAGCCCGATGCGACCCGCCCACTCGGCCCCCGCCAGCTTCCATCCCAGGCCTTGCAGATCGGGCTGTTCTCCATTGAGGATCGAGGACACCATCTGCTCATCCATGCCCCAGATCGACATGCCAAAGTAATGTTCGAACACGCCTTGCGAGAACAGCACGGCGATGGCGACCATCTGCAGCGTGGTTTTCCATTTCGCCAGTTGTGTGACCTTCAGCGTGCCCGCCGTGTCGCCAAGGAATTCGCGCAGGCCGGACACGAACACCTCGCGAAACAGGATCATCGTGGCGGGCAGCACAAGCCAGGGCGACCACGAGGAAAAGGCGATGATCACCATCAGTGCGATCACCACCATCGCCTTGTCCGCGATGGGATCAAGCATCGTGCCAAACCGGGTCTGCTGGCCCCAGGCCCTCGCGAGATAACCGTCGAACCAGTCGGTGATCGCCGCCCCGACAAACAGAACCACGGCAAAGATATCCGCGTAAGGCCGTGTGAAATAGAGGAACATCACCGCCACCAGCGGCGCCGCCAACAAGCGCAGAGTCGTGAGGATATTCGGAATGGTCCAGATCATGGCCGCACCCTATCCCGCAAGTTGCGGGCGTTAAAGCGCGATCCGATCATCCGGTCTCAAATTGGCGAGACCGGTCAAACGAGGGCGATACCGCCCCACGTCATTGCAACACGAACTGTCGGGCAAAGGCACACAACCCTATCAGAATCACTCGTTTTCGGGTAATTTTCCCTCACTGATTGAATATCCAGTATTTTTCGGAAAGGATTTGAGATGATAAAATTACTCTGCGCTGCAGCCGTTCTGGCACTTGGCGCCACGGCTTCACATGCCACGGTATTGAACTTTGACAGCACAGCCGATTGCACAACCTTCGAGGTGACAATCACGACCGGGCCCATGGCGACGGCTTGTCAGATCGACAACGGCGGGACCCTGCCCGGGGTGACGGCATTGGTGGCAACGGGCGTGACGACGTCCTTCTGGACGGCCACGTTCAACGGCGTCGGGTCGGGTATCTCGGTTGATCTGGGAGACGGAGGGTCGGACTCTGATCGTCTGTTCCTCACGGCATTTGATTTGATGGACAATGTCATCGAAAATGTGACGCTGGACATTTCCGGATCGACATCCGGACTGATGACCCTCGCGCTTTCGACAGCAAGTGCCGCCTATATCCGGTTTGGGGTAACGGGCGAGATCGGCAATGGCGGCATTCTGGCGGACAACCTGACCTTTACCGTCACGCCGCCATCTGCGGTACCGCTGCCGGCCGGCGCGCTGCTGCTGCTTGGGGGGCTTGGCGGGCTTGCTGCGCTAAGGCGCAAGTCGTCTCGCACGTCGACCTGACAGACCAGACGGAGGCGCACGGACACGTGCGCCTTACGTGTCGTGAAAGAAGTCGTAGACTTTTTGCGCCAGCCCTTCTGACACACCCTCGACAGCTTTGAGGTCGGCGAGATTGGCGCGCCCGACGGCCTTGGCAGACCCGAAATGCGCCAGCAGCGCACGCTTGCGCGCAGCACCCACGCCCGGAATATCATCAAGCGGGTTTTTCATGTTAGACTTGGCCCGCTTGGCGCGGTGTGTGCCGATGGCAAAGCGGTGCGCCTCGTCCCGCATGCGCTGCACGAAATAAAGCACGGGATCGTTGTGGCGCAGCGCAAAGGGGCGCTGACCGATACGGTGGAATTCCTCTTTGCCCGCGTCGCGGTCCACGCCTTTGGCCACACCAACCATGGGGATGTCGCCCACCCCATGTTCGCCCATGATCTGGGCCACCGCGCTCACCTGCCCTGCCCCGCCGTCGATCAAGAGCAGGTCCGGCCACATGCCTTTTTCCCGGTCCGGGTCCTCGGCCAGCAACCGTTTGAACCGGCGGTGCAGCACCTCTTTCATCATCCCGAAATCGTCGCCAGGCACCAGGTCATCGCCCTTGATGTTGAACTTGCGATAGCTGTTTTTCATGAACCCTTCGGGGCCCGCAACGATCATCGCACCCACGGCGTTGGTGCCCTGAATGTGGCTGTTGTCATAGACCTCGATGCGCTCGGGCACTTTGGACAGATCAAAGGCCTCGGCAAGCCCCTTCAGCAGTTTGGTCTGAGTGGCACTTTCCGCCATCTTGCGTGCGAGGCTTTCGCGGGCGTTACGCAATGCGCTGTCCACCAACTCGGCCTTTTCACCGCGCTGAGGCACCAGCAGCTCGACCCTGCGCCCCAGCTTTTGCCCAAGGGCGTCGGCCATCAGGTCGGGGTTTTCGATCTGGTTGGACAGGATCAACTGTCGCGGCGGTTCCTTGGTGTCATAGAACTGGCCCAGAAACGCCTCGAGCACTTCGGCGGCGTCCACATCCGCACCCACGCGGGGGTAGAAATCGCGGTTGCCCCAGTTCTGGCCCGCGCGAATGAAAAACACCTGCACGCAGGCCTGCCCGCTTTCCATGTGCAGGGCCACGATGTCGGCCTCGTCCACGCCTTTGGGGTTGATGCCTTGGGCCGATTGCACCTGCGTCATGGCGCGGATGCGGTCGCGCAGGGCGGCAGCGCGCTCGAACTCCATATCTTCGGAGGCTTTTTGCATCTGGCCCGCCAATTCCGCCTGAATGTCGGTGCTGCGCCCGGACAGAAAGCGTTCGGCGTCCTTGACCGTTTTGGCATAGTCCGCTTCCGAGATCAGGCCCACACACGGGCCCGAGCAGCGTTTGATCTGGTATTGCAGACAGGGACGCGTACGGGTCGAAAACATCGAATCCGTGCAATTGCGCAGCAGGAACACCCGCTGCAACTGGTTCAGCGTGCGATTGACCGCGCCCGCGCTGGCAAAGGGGCCGTAATAGGCGCCCTTTTCCTTTTTGGCGCCGCGATGCTTTTTGATCTGCGGAAATGGGTGATCGCCGGTCACGAGGATATTTGGAAAACTCTTGTCGTCACGCAACAGCACGTTGAACTTGGGCTTGAGCTGTTTGATCAGGTTCTGTTCAAGCAGCAACGCCTCTGTTTCTGTTCGCGTGGTCAGGAACATCATCGAGGCGGTCATCGAGATCATGCGCGCGATGCGCCCGGAATGCTGCGCCGAGGGGCGGGAATAGTTCGACACGCGGGCGCGCAGGTTGCGGGCCTTGCCGACGTAAAGCACCCGACTTTCGCGGTCGAGCATGCGGTAAACACCGGGCGAAGCATCCAGCGTTTTCAGATAGCCCTGAATGACCGCATACCCCACCGGCGCGGCAGGTTCGCTTTCAGGTTGTGGGGTATCCTTGGAGGTGGTCATTTGATTCGCGATTTGCTGCAATGATTACGGTGCGGGTTCAAGCGATCTTGCATCCACGGATGCTGTGGATAAGTCTGGAGACAAGTTCTGGGCCTTTGGAATTTTCCGTTGTTTTTTGGGCATTTCTCCGGTTTGCCTAATTTTTAATCACCGCCATAAGCTCTTGTTCTTGCTAGTTTTATTTTTTTACACATGGCAAGTTACTGAATCTAAAGGGCTTTTGGTAACGGTTTTGTAACAGAGATTAACGCGGTGCAAAACTTGACGGAGGGTCACCTACTCGACCCCTACAACGTCAGGTGTTTCCCATGCCAGATGCTGCCCGCCGTCCACACATAACAGCTGGCCCGAGACTCCCGGCGCGTCGAGGAAATATCCAAGTGCCGCGACGATATCCTGCGGGTTCGATCCACGGCTCAGAACGGTGGCAGCGCGCTGTGCGGCGAAGTGTTCGGCGCTTTGCCGTCCGCCTTGCAAGGTCGGGCCCGGACCGATGGCATTGACTCGAATGGACGGAGCCAAAGCACGCGCGCTGGTCTGGGTCAGCGCCCACAACCCCATCTTGGCGAGCGTGTAGGTCATGAACTCGGGCGTCAGCTTGCGCACCCGTTGATCCACCATGTTGAGGATCAGGCCGGATGCCACGGGTTCGTCCATGTCATCATGGGTCGCCTCCAACCCCTGCGCCGCCATGGCCTGGGTCAAAACGAAGGGTGCACGCAGGTTGCTGTCCATGTGCCGATCCCACGTGGCGCGGGTGGCGGTTTCGACCGTGTCATGTTCAAAGATCGAGGCGTTGTTCAAAAGGCAGGTGATCGGCCCGCCAAGGGCCTCGACCGCGCGTCCAAACAGGGCTTGTGTTGCGTCCTCATCCAGCAGGTCGGCCTGCAGGGCCACCCCGCGCTGGCCCTTGGCCTCAATCGCGGCGACGGTGTCCAGCGCCCCCTTGTCGGAACTGGCATAATGCACGGCCACGTCATAGCCGCGTCCTGCCAGATAGATCGCCATGGCCTGACCCAATCGGTGCCCGGCCCCTGTCACAAGCGCGCGTGTCATCGCACTCTCCTTTTTCTGCTGCGTCTCAGATCAGTACTATGACCAGATAGGCCACATAAAGGGCTGACAAGATCACCCCCCATATGCGCGTAATATCGCGCCGCATGTAGACAAAAGGCACCAGCAGGATCGAGGCGCCCAGCATGACCCACAGATCAAAGGTGAGGAAGGACCGGTCCACCGGGATTGGCCCAACGAGGCTGGCAATGCCGATGATGGCCAGCAAGTTGAACATGTTGGACCCGATGACGTTGCCCAGTGCCACATCCGCCTGACGGCGCAGAGCGGCCATGACAGTGGTGGCCAGTTCCGGCAGCGACGTGCCCACCGCCACAAGGGTGAGGCCGATGACCGTGTCGCTGACCCCATAGGTCTTGGCGATGACGGTGGCGTTGTCGACCAGCAGACTGGCGCCCAGCGGCAAGCCAATCAGGCCGAGGATCAGAAAGACGGCGATGCGCCAGCCGGGCAGATCGGGGTCGACACCTTCGATCTCTTCTTCGTCCGCGGTGCTGGCGGCACAGGCGGCGCGATGTCCCTTTGCCTCCATCGCCTGATCAAACAGGACATAGGCCAACGCACCCAGCAGAACCAGGCCCGACACCCAGTCAAACACGCCGCGAAAGGCCAGCGCGATGAACAAGAGCGAAGCCGCGATCATGTAGTTATAGGTTTTGCGCGTTTCGCACTCCGACGTGTGCATGGTGGCCAGCAACGCCGGAATCCCCAGCACCAGCAGGATATTGGCCGTGTTCGACCCCACAACGTTGCCCAATGCGAGGCCGGGGGCGTCGTCAAGGATCGCCTCGATTGAAATCAGCAATTCGGGGGCCGAGGTACCAAAGGCCACAATGGTCAGGGACACGATCAGCGCAGGCACTCCAAGGCGCAGCGACAGGTTCACCGCACCTTTGACAAGGCTGTCCCCGGCCAGCAGCAGGATGAGAAGGCCCAACCCGCTGAGCAGCCATGGCATCAATTCCGCCATCAGGTCTTACCCCGTCCGCAGGCGCAGGGCCCCTTTCCGATACGGTAGCGTCCGCATCCGTCGCATTTGGCGCGGGTCAAACGTTTGCCGCCCAGCCAGTGCAGTTTTCCGAACATGGCGAGCACACCCATGAAGACCAGAAACAGGATCACGATCTTCGAGAGCATAGGTTAAAGTCCAAACTGGGCGAAGGCTGCCCGTTCTTCGACAGCGCGGGCCGCGTCGTCAACCATTTGCGCCCCGAAGCGCGCCAGAAACGGGCGTCGCACACCGTAGCGGCGCAGTTGCACCTTGTCGCCAAAGCGGTCCTTGAGCATTGGCTGGAGGTGCCCGATCCCATCAATCAGGCCAAGCGCCTGCGCCTTTTTGGCCAGCCACACTTCGCCGGTGAACAGCTCTGTTTCCTTGTCGAGTTTATCACCGCGCCGGGCCGTCACATGGTCTATGAAATTCTCGTGCACATCGGCCAGGATTGTCTTGAGCCGTTCGACATCCTCGGGCTTTTCCGGGCGGAACGGGTCGAGCATCGATTTGGATTTTCCCGATGTATAGACGCGCCGTTCAACGCCTTGTCGTGCCATCAGCTCGTGTACCCCGAACCCGGCCGAGATGACGCCGATGGAACCCACGATGGAGCTTTCGTCGGCATAGATTTCGTCAGCAGCCACAGCCAGCCAATAGCCCCCGGAGGCCGCGACATCCTCGACGAATGCGATGACAGGTATCTCTTTTTCCTCCGCGAGGCGGCGGATGCGCGCGCCGATCAGCGAGGATTGCACCGGGCTGCCTCCGGGTGAATTGATCTCGAGCGCGACGGCTGCGGGTTTGCCACGCGCGAATGCCTTTTCGATCACGGGGGCGAGGCTTGCGTCATTCAACGCGCCGCGTCCGGCGCCCGCAATCATGCCCTGAAGGCGGATCACAGCCACCGTCGGGTTGGATTTCACAAAGGGGATGTATCTTTTCATCCTGCCCCATGTAGATTGGCGCACTGGTGCAAACAAGGTCGCGGCCAAAACGAGTTGGTATGCGCGGCACTATTGTCGAATGCGCCACCCGGTTTTGAAGATCCAGCCGACCGCCGCGAGGCACAGCCCTGTAAACGCCCCGATGGCCAGCAAAGAGACGGCGATGGGCACATCCGCCACTCCGAAAAACGCCCAGCGGAACCCCGAAATAAGATAAACGACCGGGTTGAACATCGAGATGGTTTGCCACACCGGCGGCAGCATCGAGATCGAATAGAACGATCCTCCAAGGAACACGAGCGGTGTGACGATCAGCAGCGGGATCAGTTGCAGCTGCTCAAAACTGCCCGCCCAGATCCCGATGATGAATCCGAACAGCGCGAAACTGACGCATGTCAGAACGAGGAATGCCAGCATCGCCAGCGGGTATTCGATCTGCAGATCGACAAAGAAGAAGGCCGTGATCAGGATGATGATCCCGATGAACATCGACTTGGTTGCCGCCGCTCCGACATAGCCCATGACGATTTCAAGAAAGCTGATCGGCGCGGACAGCAGTTCGTAGATGGTGCCGATGAATTTCGGGAAATAGATGCCGAAAGAGGCGTTGGATATGGACTGCGTCATTACGGTCAACATGATCAGGCCCGGCACGATGAAGGCCCCGTAGCCAACCCCCTCGACCTCGTCGATCCGACTGCCGATGGCCGCGCCAAAGACGACGAAGTAAAGTGACGAGGACAAGACAGGCGATATGAAGGATTGCGCCAACGTTCGGAAAAACCGCGCCATTTCAAAGACGTATATGGCGCGCACGGCAGACCAGTTCATGACGCTTCCTTCTCGTCTTCGCGCACGAGTGATACGAAAATATCCTCTAGGCTGGATTGGCGTGTCACCACATCGCGCAGTTGCAGCCCGGTGCCAGCCAGTTCTGTCAGCAGCTTGGTGATGCCCGTGCGCTCGCCCTTGGTGTCGTAGCTGTAGGTCAGCGTCCAGCCGTCATCCCCGAGGGTCAGGTCATAGGCTTGCAGCGCCTTCGGGATCTCGCTTAACGGCTGGGTCAATTGCACATCCAGTTGCTTGCGCCCCATGCGGGCCATCAGCTTGACCTTGTCCTCGACCAGCAAGATTTCTCCCTTGCTGATCACGCCGACACGGTCTGCAATGGCTTCGGCCTCTTCGATGTAGTGGGTTGTCAGGACCGTGGTGACGCCATCGGCGCGCAACTGATCCACGATCTCCCACATGTCCTTGCGCAATTCGACGTCGACCCCTGCGGTCGGTTCATCCAGAAACAGAACGCGCGGTTCATGCGCGAGCGCCTTGGCGATCAGCACGCGCCGCTTCATGCCCCCGGACAGGGCCCGTATCTCGTTGTCGCGCTTGTCCCAAAGCGAGAGGCGGCGCAGGATATCCTCGACCACCCCGTCCTTGCGCGGCTTGCCGAACAGACCGCGCGAAAAGCGCACCGTGTTGATCACATTTTCGAACGGTTCCAGCGCGATTTCCTGCGGAACAAGGCCAATCAGGCTGCGCGCAGCACGGTAGTCCTGCAGAATGTCATGCCCGGCCACCGATACGCTGCCCGCGGTTGGCATGGTGATCCCGCACACGGTCGAGATCAGCGTTGTCTTGCCCGCCCCATTCGGACCGAGCAGGGCGATAATCTCGCCCTCTTCGATATCCAGCGACACGTCTTTGAGGGCTTCGAACCCGTCCTCATAGGCCTTGCGCAGGTTCTTGATGCTCAGGATGGTTGGCATGGGCCCTCGGATATTGCAGTAAATCGCACAGGTAGCCTTTGCGCCCCTGCCCCGCCAGCGCATTGGCGCACATTGGGCTGTGCGCGGTTCACGCCTTACCTGTCAGCCGACCCAGCCAGCCTTTTTTCTCGCCTTCTGCTTGCGGTTCTTCGCCGTCTGATGCGGCGGGCCCTTCAAGCACCTCTTGCAGGTTGGAAAAGAACTGGTCCGCCATTTTCTTGGCAAAACCGTCTATGATGCGGCTGCCCAGTTGGGCAAGCTTGCCACCCACCTTGGCCTCGACATCATAGCTGAGAGCGGTGCCACCATCGACGGCCTCCATCCTCACTTCCGCCCCACCCTTGGCAAAGCCAGCAGCGCCGCCTTTGCCCTCGCCGGTGATGGTCAGGCTCTGGTTTTCGATCATGTCCGAGAGGGTCACCTGCCCCTTGAACGTCGCCTTAACAGGTCCGACCTTTTGGGTGACTGACGCCTCGAACCCGTCCTCGGGACTACCCGTCACATCCGTAGCGCCCGGCACGCAAGCCTTGAGCACATCGGGGTTCAGCAGCGCGGCATAGACGTCCTCGGGCGCGGCGGCGATCTGGCGGGTATCGGACATTTGCATGATTGGGCTCTCCCTGAGGCGGTCTTGGATCAGCCCATACATAGCCCAGACGCCGGGGCGGCACCACGCCTCAATCGGCGCGATTTTGCGTGACAGGGCGCGGCGAAATGATAGGGCTGGGCAAATGACGACCGCACCCCAGAATAACGCCGGGCTGGCCATCCTGTTCGTGGTGGTCGGCGTGTTTTGCATTTCGATCAACGATCTGCTGATCAAGCAGTTGTCGGGGGGCTATCCGCTGCACCAAATCGTGTTTGCGCGTTCCGGTATCGGGATCCTGTTCAGCCTGCTCATCGTCCAATACGAGGGCGGTTTCGGCATTCTGCGCACCCGTCAGCCATGGCTGCATGCCTTTCGCGGCTTGTTGATCGTGATTGCCAACATGACCTTTTTCGTGGCCCTTGCCGTGTTGCCGCTGGCCGATGCAACCGCCCTGTTCTTTGCCGCCCCCCTGTTCATCACGCTCTTGTCGATCCCCATCCTTGGGGAAAAGGTGGGCCCCCTGCGCCTTGCGGCCGTTGCCATCGGTTTTGCGGGGGTGGTGATCATGCAGCGCCCCTGGGCCGGTGCGGGCGAACTGGAGGTCAGCCGCCTTGTGCTCTTGCTGCCAGTGCTTTCGGCGCTGACATATGCGCTGAACCAGTTGCTGACGCGCAAGCTGGGTGTGACCAGCAAGGCCAGCGCGCTTGCCGTCTATATTCAGGCGACGTTCATTCTGGTGTCAGTGCTGTTTTACCTCGTGGCCGGTGACGGGCGCTTTGTCGACGATGCGAGCAGTCAGTCCGTGATCTTTCTGCTGCGAGCCTGGGTCTGGCCAGCGGGGCCGGACATGTGGGTGTTTGCAGGACTGGGTCTGAATTCGGCCATCATCGGCTATTGCCTTAGCCAGGCGTACCGGCTGGGGGATGCGGCGACAGTGGCACCGTTTGAGTATATCGGCCTGCCGCTGGCGGTGTTCTGGGGGATTGTCGTGTTTGGCGACCTGCCGGTGTTCGAGGTCTGGATCGGCATCGCCCTGATCCTCGGGGCGGGTCTGTTCGTGTTCCTGCGCGAACGCCACAAGGCGCGGGTGCTCGCTCATGCACAGATCAAGGCGCGCCACTAGCGGGGGCGGAAACCGATACGGTTTCCGGTCCGTTTTCCGAATTCGGAAAACGGCTCAGGCGTCGACCTCGATCACCACTTTGCCGGTTGCCTTGCGGCTGCGCAGCAACTCCAGCCCCTCATTAGCCTCCGCCAAAGGCAGCACGTGGCTGACATGGGGTTTCAGGCGCCCTTGCGCGTACCAGTCAAACAGCACGGCAAAGCTGTCGGTCAGCACCTTGGGGTTCACCCGCATATATCCCCCCCAATAGTAGCCGATCACCGTCAGGTTCTTGACCAGCAGGATATTGGCCGGGATCTGCGGCACCGTCCCGCTGGCAAAGCCCAGCGGCAGCAGGCGCGCCTCGGGATTACAGGCGCGCAAGGCCGCGTTGAACAAGTCACCCCCAACGGGGTCATAGACGACATCCGCCCCACCCAGCGCCTTCACATCCGCGCGCAGATCGCAGGTTTCACTGTCGAGCAGGTGATCAGCGCCAGCCTTGCGTGCAACCTCCAGCTTGTCCGCCCCGCGTGCTACGGCAATGACCTCGGCCCCCATCAGCTTGCCAAGTTCCACTGCCGTGAGGCCGACACCACCTGACGCGCCCAGCACCAACAGCCGCTCACCCGGTTTCAGGTGCGCCTTGTAGTCCAGGCCGACATGGCTGGTGCCATAGGCGATGAGAAAGGCGGCCGCATCCGTGGCTGGCATGCCATCCGGGATCGGCACACAGATATTGGCAGGGAGTGCCGCATATTCCGCCAGCCCGCCAAAGCCGGAATAGGCCGCCACACGCTGGCCCACGGCCAGATGGGTCACACCCGCGCCGAGCGCCTCGATCGTGCCGCACATCTCCATGCCCACGGTCGCAGGCAGGGGCGGTTTTTCCTGATATGTGCCCTTGACGATCAGCGTGTCGCCAAAGTTCAGCCCGCAGGTGTGAATGCGCACCAGCACTTCGCCCGCCGCTGGGTCGGGCACGGCCACATCCCGCAATTCGAGCGGCTGGCCGAGGGTGGTGAGTTGCATGGCGCGCATGGGCGGCTCTCCTCAATATTCCTTGAGGCCGTTCAGCTATCTGACCGCCCCATTTGCCAGACCACATAGCTGATTTGCACGCAGCCGAACAACAGCCCGTTGAAGCATCACAAAATGAAAAGAAGCAGGAACGCATCGTTGCTGTTTGCGGCGTGGGAAGCGATCTCCAACACGTCGCCAAGCCACAGGATGGCAACAAAAAGGACGGACAGGGCAAAGCCCACGGCTGTGCCGCCGAGAAACAGGCGGATCAGGGGGTTTGGGCCGCTGTCATGCATGACGCAATGATAGAGTTTGGGGCGTCAGAGTACAGGCTGGCCCTTGCCCAAAAGGCCGCCCGTCAAAAGTTCACCCTGTCACCGCCCTTGAGGTCGAGCATCTCGCGGGCCTCGTCCGGCGTGGCCACCTCCGAGCCCAGCTCTTCGACGATGCGGCGCACCTTGGCGACCTGTTGGGCGTTGGAATCCGCCAGCGTGCCGCGGGTGATGAACAGGCTGTCCTCAAGGCCGACGCGCACGTGACCGCCCATCTGGCTGGCCGTGGTTGCCATCGGAATCTGTGCTGCCCCCGCTGCCAGCACAGACCAGCGGTAGTCGTCGCCAAACAACTTGTCCGCCGTCTTCTTCATAAAGACGAGGTTGTCGATATCCGCACCAATGCCGCCCAGAATGCCCATGACAAACTGGATAAAGATCGGCGCTTTGAACAAGCCCGCGTCCAGACAGAATTTCAGATTGTAGAGATGCCCCACATCATAACACTCGTGTTCGAACTTGATCTGCTCGGGGGCCAATGTCGTTGCAGCCTCGCGGATGTCACGGAATGTGTTGCGGAAAATGTTGCCGTCCGAGCCTTCGACATAGTCCTTTTCCCAGTCGAACTTCCACGTGTCATAGCGTTTCGCCAGTGGATGGAAGGAGAAGTTCATCGACCCCATGTTCATCGAACACATTTCAGCGCTAAACGTCCTGGCAGGCTTGATGCGGTCCTGGATCGACAGGGTCAGCGAGCCGCCCGTCGAGATGTTCACAACCGCATCCGAGGCCTGCTTGATGCGTGACAGGAAGGGCGAGAAGTCATCCGGGTTCACCGAGGGCGCGCCGGTTTCATTGTCACGGGCGTGCAGGTGCAGGATCGAGGCCCCCGCCTCCGCCGCTTCAATCGCCTGAGCGGCAATCTGATCATATGTATAGGGCAGCGCGTCCGACATCGTGGGGGTATGGATCGCACCGGTGACGGCGCAGGTGATGATGGTCTTGTTCTGCTTGGCCAAGGTCAGGCTCCTTTGTCGGGGGTGTCGGTCTTGACGCGGTAGCTGAGCGGGAACAATTCGAGGTCAAAGCGGCTGCGGATCAGCCCCCAGACTCCCTTTGGCGCTTTGAGCATGATGACGATGGCCAGCACCCCAAGCACGATCAGATAGACGGTGCCCAGGTCAGCCAGCGTTTCCCGCAGCAAAAAGAACAGGATCGTGCCAATGATCGGACCTTCAAGCGTGCCGATGCCGCCGATCACCACGATAAAGATCACAAACGCCGTCCAGTCATTGACCGAAAAGGCCGCGTCAGGCGAAATCCGCAGCTTTTGCAGAAAGATCAGCCCACCAATGATCGCTGTGAAGGCGGAAGTGACCACATAGACCTCAAGCTTGGTGCGCCAGATGTTGATGCCAAGACCTGCGGCAGCGACTTCGCTGTCCCGGATTGCGGTCAGGGTAAGGCCGCGCCGCGAGCGCAGGAACAGGTAGACGCAGGCGATCACAACTATGGCCGAGCCAAGTGCGAGCCAATAGCTGAGCGCCTCACGCCCCGACCGCGATGCGGCGAGCGATTTGACGACGTTGACCGGCAAAGAGGACCCTGACCCGCCACCGAGTGAAGACACTTGGGCAAAGCTCAGCCGGAACACCTCGGCCGTGACCCATGTGCCGATGGCGAAATAGGCCCCCTTTAGACGGAAAATCAGGGCCGCAACGGGCACGGACAAAAGGGCCGCGATCACGCCCGCCGCCAGCACGGCGGCAATCGGATGCAACCCGCCAAACATGGTCAGCGCAAACAGCATATAGCCGCCAAAGCCGACATAGGCCTGCTGCCCGACAGAGACGAGCCCTGCATAGCCCGCCATCAAATTCCACAGATAAGCAAGCGCGAGATAGAGGTAGATCTCGCCCAGCAGCCGCAATTCTGCTCGCCCGGCCCACCACGGTGCGGCGGCCAGGATCAGCACCCCGATTGCGGCGATGATCATCGCTCCTCGTGCCGTGGGCGTGGTGCGTGTGATGCGCGCGCTCAATGTGCCACCCTCGGGAACAGGCCATTCGGGCGCACGGCCAGAACCACAAGAAAGGCGACGTGTCCGGCCAGCAATTGCCAGCCCGGATCGACCTTGGCGCCCAGCGTTTGCGCCACGCCAAGGATCACACCGCCCGCAAGCGTGCCCCAGAGGTTGCCCAACCCACCGATGATCACCGCCTCGAACCCAAAGATCAGGCGCGCACCACCGACCGAGGGATCAAAGCTGGTGCGCACCCCCAGCAAAATCCCGGCTATTGCCGTGACCGCCAACGCCAGTGCCATCGCAAGGCCAAAGATATGTGCTTTGTTCAGCCCCATCAGTTGCGCGATGTCGGCATTGTCAGACACGGCGCGAAAGGCGCGCCCGATGGCCGTGCGGTAAAAGATGAACTGCAGGCCAGCGATGACAGCCACGGCGATCAGGAATGTCAGCAAGGGCAAGACGCCAATCGACAGACCACCCAGTTGCACGCTCGCCGTTTCAACGCCCCCCGCGCTCAGCTTTTGCGGATCGGCGGAATACCCTTCGAGCAGAGCGTTTTGCAGGATCACCGACAGGCCGAACGTCACCAGCAGGGGCGGCAGGATGTCATCGCCCAGCGTCTGGTTCAGCACAGCGCGTTGCAGGCAATACCCGGCCCCCGCCATAGCCGGGATGACAATCAAAAGGGCGACAAAGGGATGAATGCCCAGCATCACCGTCGTGCTCAGCCCCATATAGGCGGCCAGCACGATCAGATCGCCATGGGCAATGTTCACCAGCCGCATGACGCCAAAGATCAACGACAATCCAGCCGCAAACAGCGCATACAACCCGCCCAGCAACGTCCCTTGTACAAGTGCAGAAATCCAGTCCATCAGCTCTCCGTCCCGAAATAGGCCCGCGTGATATCATCGCGGTCGATGGTCTCTGTGCGACCCTCAAGCGACACGCGCCCTTCCTGAAGGCAGTAGACGCGCGATGAGACGGACAAAGCCTTGGTGATGTCCTGTTCGACCAGCATCGCCGTCATGCCCTGCCCGACGATCTGCGGCAGGGCGTCGTAGATCGTCTTGATAATGACCGGCGCAAGGCCAAGGCTGATTTCATCAAACAGGATCAGGTCCGGGTTCGCCATCAATGCGCGCCCGATGGCCACCATCTGCTGTTGCCCGCCCGACAAGGTGGTTGCGGCCTGGTTGCGGCGTTCCTTGAGGACGGGGAACAGCTGGAAAATCTGCTCAAGCGACCACGGCCCCTTGCGCCCGACCTGGCCACCAATCAGCAGGTTTTCCTCCACCGACAGCGACGGGAACAGTTGCCGCCCTTCAGGTACCAGCGCAATCCCGCTCTGCGCAATCTGGTCGGCGCGCAATGCGCCGATAGGTTGGCCGCGATAGACGATCTGGGCTGCTGCATTGGGCAACAGCCCCGAGATCGAGCGCATCAGCGTGGTCTTGCCCGCCCCATTGGCCCCGATAATCGCAATGACTTCGCCATCGGAGACGTCCATGTCGATCCCGAACAGGGCCTGAAAATCACCATAGTGGGCGTCCAGCACACGCAATTGCAGAATGGGTTCAGGCATCTGCCGCGATCCCCAGATAGATCTCTTTGACTTCGGCGCTGTCCATGATCGCCTTTGGTGCGCCCTCGGCGATCTTGCGGCCAAAATCGATGACGATCAGTTTCTCGACCACGGCCAGCAGCGCGTGCACCACATGTTCGATCCAGACGATGGTGGTGCCTTGGGCATGGATGCGCTGGATGGTCGCGATTAGAGCGCCGCATTCGGCGTCCGTCAGCCCGCCTGCGATTTCATCCAGCAGCAGCAATTGCGGTTTGGCCGCCAGTGCGCGCGCCAGTTCAAGCCGCTTGCGGTCCAGCAATGACAATGCCCCGGCACGCATGTTGGCCTTGTCGATCAGGCCGGTGTCCTCAAGGACTGACAGGGCATGGGCCTGCGCCCGTGATCCGGGCAGCCCGGCCCCCTGCGTTGCCCCGACCAGCGCGTTTTCAAAGACGGTCATGCCGCCAAAAGGCTGCGGGATCTGGAAGGATCGCGCGATCCCCATCTTGCACCGCGCGGCAGCCGGGGCGTTGGTGATATCGCGCCCGGCAAAGCCAATCGTGCCGCCATCAGTGCGCAGCGCCCCGGTGATCAGGTTGAAAAGTGAGGTCTTGCCCGCGCCGTTCGGCCCCAGAATGCCGACGGCTTCGCCCTTGGCCACCTCAAAGGTGGTGGCGTCGGCCACGACGACTGCGCCAAAGGACTTTTGCAGTGAATTGATGGATAGAAGCGCGGACAAGACTGTTCCCTTTCTAGGACAGAAGCTTCAGTTCGCCACCCACCGGGATGTCGGGGGCTGCGGCATTGTTGGTGATCAACAGCTCAAGCGCATCGCCCGCTTTTTGCCACTGACCCGCGACAAGCGGGGTCTTGGTCACGTTGGGCACGGGGCCGTTGGCCCAGTTCACGTCACCGACAATCGTGGACATGTTGGTGCTTTTGATCGCCTCAACGATGGCCATCGGGTCATCCAGATCAGCAGTGCGGGACACCACGTCGCGCACCACTTCGAACAGCGCGTGCTTGAACCCGATGGGCTGCGTCCAGGGACGTCCGCTGGCGGCGGTATAGCCATCGGCCAGCGCCTTGGCGCTGTCGCCAGTCAGCGACGAATTGAACGGATGTGACGGGCTCCACCAGACTTCCGAGGTCAGGCCTTCGCCGCGATCCCCAAGCGATTGCACAAAGGACGGGAACAACAGCGCTTTGCCGATGGTCACCACCTTGGGTCGGAAATCCTGCTGCGCGGCCTGCGCCCAGAAGGTGGCAAAGTCCGGCGGGATCATGTTGCCGGTGATGATCTCGCAACCCGCATCTTTGAATGCGGTAATGTAGTTGGAGAAGTCATCATTCAGTGGCTGGTAGCGGCCCGGGTCGGTCAAGGAGAACCCAGCCTCGGACAACGGTTTGGGAAAGCCCACCTCGGGATCGCCCCATGCGTTGCCGTCCGCGTCATTCGGGAACAGACCGCCGACGTTTTTCGCGGCGTCGGAACTGCCCCAGAGGTCAAGGAAGTTACCGATGACATCCTCAAGCCCCCAGAAGAAATGGTACGTAAAGTCAAAGCCCTGCGCCGGGTTGCCATTCCGGCCAAAGAAGTAGGGCTGCCATGGGCAATCGGTGGTGATGCAGGGCACTTCGTTGATCTCGGCCTGATCGGCGACAGGGTTGGTTGTGTCCGGGGTTGAGGCCGCGACGATGATGTCGACCTCGTCGCCGAGGATCAGGTCTGCCGCGACTTCCGCGGCGCGGTTCGGGTTGGACTGGCTGTCCTTCGAAATGATCTCGACCGCGTAGGTCTTGCCGTTGTTCTCGACGCCTCCTGAAAGGGCCGCCTGGATACCTTGGAGCACGAAATCATCCGCTTCGGCAAAGCCCGCCAGGGGGCCGGTGCGCGGGCTGACATGGCCGATGCGGATGGTCGGCGACTGGGCATAGGCGCGGCTGGCAGTCAGGATGGCGGGGGCGGCCACGGTTGCGGCAAGCCCGCCGAGCACGTGGCGTCGGTTAGGTTTCATGGTCATCGTCGCTCCTCCCAAAGCTGTGATTAGTTCGGCAGAATTGCCGTCAGTTGTCGCAGGTGTTCGGCCACGCGGGCCTTGGTCTTTTCCAGATCGCCCGCGGACCAGTCGCGCAGGCCAGCGCCCGCGGCCATGCCGTGGCGGCCCTGATCGCGCATCTTTTGCAGGTACGGGGACGGTGTGCCGCTGGTGTCCAGATCGAACAGCACCTGCGCGTGGATGTCTTGGGTCAGCTCCAGCCCGACAAGGTCCGCGTTTTCCAGCGGGCCAAGCACTGCAAGGCGGCGGCCAAAGCTGGCCTTGACCACATTGTCCACGGTTTCGGCGTCGCAAATGCCGTTCTCGACCAGCGAGATCGCCTCGCGCCACAGGGCGTGCTGCAGGCGATTGCCGATGAATCCGGGCACATCCTTTTCAACCATGGCAGGGGTCTTGCCCGCCCGCGCCAGCAGATCGAACATGGATTGCGCAAGGGCCGGGTTGGTCCATTCGGTTTTCACCACCTCAACCAGCGGGATCATGTGCGGCGGGTTCCACCAATGGGTGCCCAGCGCGCGATGGCGCGTGCTGAGGCCACCCATGATTTTACTGATCTGGATCACCGAGGTGTTCGAGGCGAGAATTGCATCCGGCGGCGCGTGGGCCTCAACCTCGGCAAAAATCGCCTGTTTGAGTGCCAGCTTTTCCGGGGCTGCCTCAAACACGACTTGCGCGTCCGCCACGGTGGCTTGTGTGCTCGGTGACAGGGTGATGCGGGCAAGGGCTGCATCGATTTCGCCCTGATCCGCACCGAGCAAGGTGAGGCTTTCGGCGATGCGGGCAGGTGCGGAGTGCAGCATCTCTGCAACCGGGTCGGTGATCGCAACGGCATGCCCGGCCCGCGCAAAGGTCAGCGCGATGCCATGCCCCATCAACCCGGCCCCGATCACGGCGATATGTTGGTCGCCCGTCATCCCGCCGTATAGCCGCCATCGGCATATAGGATGTGGCCGGTGTAAAAATCGGACGCTTTGGACGACAGAAACAACAGTGGCCCGGTTAGGTCCTCGGGCTCACCCAGGCGCCCCTTGGGCACGCGGGCGAGAAATCCGTTTCGCACAGCGGTGGCGTTTTCGGTGTCTTCGAACATCCATGCGGTGAGCGGTGAGCGGAAGACCGTGGGCGCAATCGCATTCACGGTGATGCCGGTGGGCCCAAGCTCGCAACCAAGTGCCTTGGTCATCCCGTCCACCGCCGCCTTGGACGAGCAATAGGCTGTGTAGCCTGCCGGATGGCCCAACAGGCCGCGGGCCGAAGATACCAACACGATCTTGCCGCCCTCACCTTGCGCCTTCATCTGCGCCGTCGCCGCCCTTGCGATCAGCCAGGACTGCCTGACATTAGCATCCATGACGTCGTCAAAGGTCGCAGGGGCCATATCCTCGATCTTGGCCACCTTGTTCATGCCCGAGGCGACCACCAGAATGTCGATGCGACCACAGGCTTTGACTGTCTCGGCGATCATGGCGTCACAGGCCGCTTCACTGTCGGGGCGTGCGTTGATCAGGCGGGTTTCGCCACTGCAGATGGCGGCGACCTCGCCCAAGGCCGCGGCGTTGCCAGCGGCCAGAACCACCTTGCATCCTGCAGCAGACAGGCAGCGCGCAGCGACGGAGCCAAAGGCCCCGGATGCGCCCGTGATCAGGGCCACCTTGCCCTGCACGTCGAACATGGAATGCGGGTTGTCCAGTGACATCGGCCTACTCCGGTCCTTTGCCGCCGGGATACGGGATCACGACAAGCATTTTGCAGATGTGGTTGGTCTTGTTTTCGATCCGGCGCACTTCGCCGGGCGGAATGGTGCAACTGTCCATGGCCCGCAGAACGGTCTCGATACCGTCGATTTCGACCGTCATCTCGCCCTCGATCACGACATAGACCTTTTCAAAAGGCGTGCTGTCTGGCCCTGCGCCGCCGCCGGGCAGGAATTGCGAAAAGCCGACCCATTGGTTTTCCGGGCCACCCTCTTCGAACCCCTGCAGCCGCAACCCGGTGACACCCCAATGGTTGGGGGCCTCGTAGGGTTCGGCATCGGCAAAGCGCTTGAGGTGCATTAGAACGCTTCCCCGGCCTCGATACGGTAGGCCTGTTTCTTGTCAGTGATGGCGACAAGGCGGATGATGCAGCCGTCACCGCGATCCCAGTTCCATGGGAAAAAGGCGAAGGTCACGCGTTTGCCCGTGACAGCATCCAAGTCGCCGCCGACATTTTCGATGCCCAAAATACCATTTGAAAACAGCTTGTTGTGTACAGGCTCCCATTCGGGGAAATCTACGTCCCAGGGTGTGCCGCCGGACCATTCCAGATATTCCTGTTCCAGATGAGGCAGGATCGGGCCGTTGCGCTGGGGGCCGATGGCAGTGGCCAGCGGGTGGTCGTTGGCCTGGGTGTCGTGGCCGACAACCTTGACGCCTTTTTCGACCATCCAGTCGGCCGCCGACGGCACCAGACCGGGGCAATAGGCAAAGTAGTCACCGTCTTCATATTGCTTGTGCCAGCCGGTGTTGATGATCAGCACATCGCCCTTGCGGATCGCGTGACCGCAGGCCTTTTCCAGATCGTCGCCGGTGATCTGCTCCCACTTCTTTTTGGGAATGCTCACCACGATGCCGGTGCCAAAGAAATGCGGCAGAGGCACCTCGTCAATGAAGGGCGTGCCCTGAACCACATGCGCAGGCGCGTCGATATGGGTGGTCACGTGCATCGTGGTTGTGATGGTCTGGCTCAGCACACCGGACTTGGCCATGTAGTGCTTTCGCTCGATCGCGACGTCCTTGAAGTAGGGCCAGTTCGGACACTGGTATCCAAACCGGTGGCTGAGGTTCACAAACTCCAGCCCCATGTCGTTGTCCAGGTTGTCCTGAAAATCGATCCCGCGAATGTTGACTGTCATCGCACCCTCCCAAATAGCGCTGCGCATCGTTCCACAATATGGTGCAATATGTATCGTAATGCGGTCAACTATTGATTTTCAATCTTTTAAATTCTAGGATAGAGCCAGCACAACACAGCAATTTTAGATCAGGTGGCAGGGCCGGAACCGTGGAAGATAATCAACGAATTCAAGGCATTCAGGTCATCACAAGGGCTGCAGACATCCTGCGGGTTCTGGGGCGAAACACCGACGGGCTGAGCCTCGGTCAGATCGCGGCGCAAGTCTCACTGCCCCGCTCTACGGTACAGCGGATCGTCAGCGCACTGTCCCATGAACGGTTTGTGGCGACCGATGGTGGGCAAGGAAGAATCAGGCTCGGCCCCGAGATTCAGAGCCTCGCGCAGGCGCCTGTCTTCGACATGCGCGAACGCCTGCGCCCGGTGATGAAAGAGATCTCGGCCGCCACATCCGAAACCGTCGATCTGGCCATTCTCGAAGGGCGTCAGATGCGGTTCGTGGATCAGGTCGTGGGCAGCCAGCGACTGCGGACGGTTTCAAGCATCGGCGAGACATTTCCCCTGACCACAACCGCAAACGGCAAGGCCGCGTTGGCCTGCCTCGAAGAGGTCGTGGCCGAAAAACTGATCCTTGCCGAACTGGCAGCGCGCCCGGAATTCGACATCAAGCTTGGCCCGCTTCTGGCGGAACTTTCGCGCATCCGGGGTGGTGATCTGGCACGCGATGAAAACGAACACACCGACGGGATCAGCGCCCTTGGCTTTGCGGTGATGGGGCAGAACGGCGATATCTTTGCGATCTCAGTACCGGCGCCCAGCAGCCGGTTTGTGATGGTGGAGGCGGAATTGAGGGCCTGCATGATCTCTGCCCGAGATGAATTTCTGAACGCCTAGGGGCTGGAGTCATCGCACCCACGCTGCCCTTCCCGGGCTCAGCGACACGCGCGCCCTTTGCACCAAAGATAACGTTTCCAAACACTTGAACCGCCACTGCTCGGTCACGCGCAGGCACATTGCGTCCCAAACCGGTGCAAAAATTCGCGCCGGTTCCGGTCTCCGGTGCAGGAACTTGCCCATCACATCGCTGAATCCGGCGCTCGCGTGCTGCAATCGCACGGAACCTACGGCCATCGTTGCCCGGAATGTCCTCGCTGTCCTTTGTTTGGCCCCGTCACACCAAAACGTGTGGCGCCACTCGGCCGTATTCACGCGAAAGGACAAGACATGCCTCAACGGATATTTCGAAAAACCGACTTCAGCACCGTGTTCCTGCATTGGGCCTTGGTGGCCACCCTCGCCATCAGTCTGCTGACCGGGCTCAGGATTGCGGCCGATGCGCCGGGCAACACCTGGGCGCGGGCCGTGGACAGCATTTTGCTGCAAGGCAACGTCATCGTCTGGCATGTCTGGTCTGCGATCACGCTGGCCTTTGTGATGATTGCCTATGTCGCTTTCCTGATCCGCGCGCGCCTGCAGCGGCGCATCAAGATTGACGCGCTCGCCGTCGCCTCTCTGGTGGGCACGGACAAAAAGCGGCGTTGGAGGGCGGTCAATCTGGTGATCTACTGGATATCCTTTGCGCTGCTGGCGGCCTCAACCGTGACGGGCCTGCTGCTCTATGCGCTGCCCAACCTCTTTTCTTATGTCAATGTGCTGCAAATCCACCTGATCCTGGCCTGGTCGGTGCTGGCCTATGTGGTTCTGCATGTGATCGCACAGCTCGCCTATGGCGGCCTTGTCCACCTGTTCAAGATCATTAACCCCCGGCTGGTCTATGGCAGTGCCGCGCTGTCAGCGGTGGCCGTGGCCAGCCTTGCCGCCGTCAGCATCACCGTGATTGACGGCGTCACCTATCCCACGCTGGAGGTGCGCAAGATCGACACCGCCCCCAAGATCGACGGGCTGGCCGATGATGCCGCTTGGGAAGACGCGCCTAGAGTCGAGATCGCCACCGCGCGCGGCATCAACGCGCCCGATGGCAACACGGTCACCGCCCGAATGGTCCATGATGGCGAAACGCTTTACGCCCTGTTCCAGTGGAACGACCCCACGCGCAGCCAGAAACACCTGCCCCTGCAAAAGACCGACAAGGGCTGGAAAGTGCTGCAATTCGAATTCGACGTGCAGGACGAGGACACCTATTACGAGGACAAGTTCGGCGTGATGTTCGCCGCCTCCTCCGAACTCGCCGGAGCGGGCACATCGCATCTGGGCGGCCAGCCGATTGAGGGCAAACCGGCCCCCTCGGGCGGGCGCGGCCTGCACTACACCACGGATGGGTCGATCGTGGATGTCTGGCACTGGAAATCCGTGCGCACCGGATCGTTCAACCAGATCGATGACAACTATTTTGGCCCACCTATGGAGGTTGATCCCAAAAAGAGCCGCTATACAGGAGGGTACACGCAAGACCCCAAGACCGGTGGCGGCTATGCGATGAATTGGGAGAAATTCTCGACCGACATCATCACGCCGACCCATCTGCCAAAGGACCCGGCCCTGATCGAAAAGTATCAGAATATCCCGATGGCGCCGAAAACCACCGACACGGTGGCATTTGCCATGCAGGCCGACGACATGCAGCCCTATGATCCAGCGCTCGACACCTATCCTGTGGGCACCATCATGCCTTCGGTCATCGTGAATGGCCCGCATGAGGGCGACCGGGGCGAAGTCTTTGCCGATGCAGTGTGGAATGATGGCGTCTGGACGCTTGAGGCCCAGCGCAAGATGGACACCACCTCGAAATACGACTTTACCCTGCAGCCCGATGTGCCGGTCTACATGTGGGTGGCTGTTTTTGATCATACGCAAACGCGGCACAGCCAGCACCTGCGCCCGGTCGAGTTGCGGATGGAAGCCACGCCCGCTGACGAATGAGGGTATCGCGCTCCGGGTCTGTTCCCGGGGCGCGATGTCTCAGAACGCTTCGGGCCGGGCCTCGCGGGCCATGTGATCCAGCACCGCATTCACGAAACTGGGCTCTTTCCCATCCGGGAAAAAGGCGCGGGCCACGTCCACATATTCGGTGATCACGACTTTGGGCGGGGTCGAGCTATCGCGCAGCTCGGCACCCGCAGCCCGGAACAAGGCCCGGATGGTCGGGTCAATCCGTGCAATGGGCCACTTGGCCACCAACCCGCGATCGGTCATCTGGTCGATGGGGGCCTGATAGTTGACGGCATCCTCCATCACGCGGGTGAAATGATCCGGGTCGCCCTCGGTCATCTCGTCGCCCTCGTATGAGGCGCCAAAGCGATGCTCCATGAACTCGACCCTGATCTGGTCAACTGTCTGCTCTGATTGCTCCATCTGGAACAGGGCCTGCACAGCATAAAGCCGCGCGGCCGAGCGCATCTTGCGTTTCTGGTTGCCCGAAAGGGTCATGCGATATCGGATCCTGTCTTGCCGGCCAGCTGGTATTCAGAGGCGGGTTTGAACCCCACGCCCTTGCTCTGGCGGCCCCACTTACGGCTGAGCGCGATCAGGTGCAAGGCCGCAGCCGCTGCCCCGCCACCCTTGTTCTGCCCCTTGGGGTCGGCGCGTACTTCGGCCTGGGCCACGTTTTCGACCGTGAGGATGCCATTCCCGATGCAAAGACCCTGCAGGCCTAGCAACTGGATCGCGCGGGAACTGTCATTGCACACCGTCTCGTAATGGGTTGTCTCACCCCGGATCACGCATCCAAGGGCGACGTAGCCATCGAAATTCGACATCCGTTCCGAGATACCGATCGCCGTCGGAATCTCCAGTGCGCCGGGCATTTCGATCAGATCCCAGGTGGCCCCGGCGGCCTCGATCTCGGCCTTGGCACCTGCGACCATATTTTCCGCAATCGCCTTGTAATAGGGCGAGACGACAATCAGCACCTTCACGGGGCGATCAAAGCTGGGGCGGTCCAGCACGTGATGTTCGATAGAAGCCATAACTACTCTCCCAGAATTGGACGGGTGCCGACGATTTCCAAACCGTAGGCGTCGATGCCCATATAGGTGGTGCGCGGGCTGTCCGTCAGCAGGATCAGGCGGGTGAGGCCCATATTGCTGAGCATCTGCGCCCCCAGCCCTGTGTTCTTGACGATGCGCGGGCCTGCTTCTTCCTCGTCAAACAGCGCCTTGCGGGGCTGGCGGAACAGGCAGATGACCCCGCGCCCCTCTTTGGCAATGATCTCCATTGCGCGGGGCAGATCCCCCACCGGCTTGTCGCTGAGACCCAGAATATCGGTCACTTCGGCCAGCGCGTGGGTGCGCACCAGCACCGGCTCATCCGTGCCCAGATCGCCCTTGGAGAGCGTCACGTGCTCAATACCATGGGTCTGGTCGGTAAAGATGCGCATGTGCCAGTCACCGCCGTGCTGCGATCTCACCATGCGGCTGTCGGTCTCGACCACCAGATTGTCATGGCGTCGGCGATAGGCGATGAGGTCGCTGATCGTTCCAATCTTGAGGTTATGTTTGGCGGCATAGTCCACAAGGTCGGGCAGACGGGCCATGGACCCATCCTCGTTCATGATCTCGCAAATGACGCTCGACGGGTAGTGCCCCGCCAAGCGCGCCACGTCACAGCCCGCCTCGGTATGGCCTGCCCGCACCAGCACACCACCTTCTCGGGCGCGCAGCGGAAAGACGTGCCCGGGGGTCGCAAGCTCAGCCGGGCCAGCCTGCGGGTTCACAAGGGTCGAAATGGTCAGCGCACGGTCGGCGGCGGAAATCCCGGTGGTCACCCCCTCGCGGGCCTCGACCGACACGGTAAACGCGGTCTCGTGACGGGATGAATTGTGCATGGCCATCATCGGCAGACCCAACTCGTCCACCCGCGTGGACGGCAGGGTCACACAGATCAGCCCACGGCCATGGGCAGCCATGAAATTCACCGCCTCGGGGGTTGCGAAGTTGGCGGGGATCACCAGATCACCCTCGTTTTCGCGATCCTCGTGATCGACCAGAATGAACATCTGACCAGCACGCGCGGCCTCGATGATCTCTTCGATGGGCGAGATCGCGGCAGCAAGGTCGGTTTCGACCGGACCGGGGGTTTCAAAGCTCATGGATCACCTTTGGCAGCCTATGCTGCGCGACATAAAGGAAGCCTGAAGACTTTGCCAGTGCAGCGGGAGCACATCATCCGCGCGCCCCTGCTTCTCTGGTTCAAAAAATCCTCCCCGAAGGGTCGGCCTGCAAAACATCCCAACCGCAAGTGATGCGAGCACGCCCGCCACATCTTACAAAATGGCGTCAGGCCGCAGGCCTGCCCTTTGGGTCACCCGGCCTCGGCCAGCCGCGCGACATAGCGGGCCAGCGTGTCGATCTCGAGGTTGACCATATCGCCGACGCTCACATCACCCCACGTGGTCACATCCTTGGTATGGGGGATAAAGTTGATACCAAAAACCGATCCCTGCACCTCGTTCACAGTCAGTGACGTGCCGTTCAAAGCCACCGAACCCTTGGGTGCGATAAAACGTGCCAGATCGTCGGGCGCGCGCAATTGCACGCGGGTGCTGTCCCCCTCGTCCTCGACCGACACAACCTCGGCCACGCCATCCACATGGCCCGACACGATGTGCCCCCCCAATTCATCCCCGACCTTCAGCGCCCGTTCGAGGTTCACGCGTTTACCGACGCTCCAGCTTGACAGGTTGGTCTTTGATACCGTCTCGGCGCTGATCTGCACGTCATACCAGTCCGGGCCCAGATCAATGACCGTCAGACACACGCCGTCCGAGGCAATGGACGCGCCCATATCGATGCCGCTCGTGTCATAGCCGGTGGCAATGCGCGCGCGCAAATCACCCTCTTGCTTGAGATCAACGAGGGTGCCGATATCGGTGATGATGCCTGTGAACATGGAAAAGACGCCTCTTTTTGACCGGTGATGCTGAGGTAGCGGCGCAATGGGCGCGAAGCAAGTGGGTCACGCATTGCGCCAAACATGGCAATGGGCCATAAAATCGCCCCAGTCCGGTGTTCATCTGAAGGAAAGACATGCCGCGTACCAGAGGCCAGATGACACTGCACGCCCCTCAATCCCGGGTATTCCTGTTCCTGCAAGGACCACATGGGCCGTTCTTTCACCGGCTGGGGGCGATGTTGCGCCGGGCTGGCGCCACGGTGTGGCGCGTTGGCTTCAACGCGGGTGATCGGGCCTTCTGGTTCCATCCGCGCAGCTACATTCCCTTCCGTGGCGCCGCTGCGGATTGGGGCGACACCTTTCGAAAACTGGTTGATGAAAAGGGTGTGACCGACATCGTGCTTTACGGCGACGTCCGGCCCATCCACGCCGAGGCGGTGGCACAGGCCAAACAGCGCGGCATCACCGTTCACGTGTTCGAAGAAGGGTATATGCGCCCCTATTGGGTCACCTATGAACGGGGCGGCACCAACGGCCATTCCCGCCTGATGGAGATGAGCGTCACGCAGATGCAGGAGGCGCTGGCGCTTTCTGATATGGAGGCGCCTCTGCCCCCCGGCCATTGGGGCGACATGCGCCAGCATGTGTTTTACGGCGCGCTTTATCATTGGTTCGTGATGTTTCGGAACGGTGACTATCGCAATTTCCGGCCACACCGCTCGCTCAGCGTGGCGCAGGAATTCCGCCTTTATATCCAACGCTTGCTCTTGATGCCGGTGCATACGCTTGACCGGGTTCAGGCGACGCTGCGCATCCGCTATGGCGGCTTTCCCTATCATCTGGCTCTGTTGCAACTGGAACATGACAGCAGCTTTCAGGAACATTCGCCCTTCACCTCGATGACCGAATTCCTTGATGTGGTGATCCGCGGTTTTGCCGCAGGCGCGCCGGGGCACCACCACCTGGTGATCAAGGCGCATCCGCTTGAAGACGGGCGAGCGCCGATCCGGCGCCACATCCGCGCATTGATGGCGGAACTCGACCTGAAAGGACGGGTGCATTACGTACGCGGCGGCAAGCTTGCACAACTTCTCAACGATGCGCGCAGCGCGGTCACCGTGAATTCGACGGCCGCTCAACAGGTGCTCTGGCGCGGAATTCCGCTCAAGGTGTTTGGCCGGGCGGTATTCGCAAAGCCCGAATTTGTCAGCGACCAGCCGATGGCCGAGTTTTTTGCCGGAGCCAGCCGCCCGGACAACAAGGCCTATAAGGACTACCGCCGCTACCTGCTTGAAACCAGCCAGTTGCCCGGCGGATTCTACTCGTCCCGCGGGCGTCGGCAGCTGTTGCGGCAGGTCGTGGACATGATGCTGTCCGGCGAAGATCCGTATGACGCGCTTGCCTCTGGCACCGCGGCCCCAAGGCAACAGTTGCGTCTCGTGACCTGAGACACACTACCCCTATGGCTAGATTTTATCGCCCGACTCCGGTAACTTGACGACAAATCAGCGACGGAAAACCGCCGCGAACCAAAAAAGATGACGTGGGCCAACTCGCGTTTTGAGGCAGAACAAGAACAGGTCGAGGAGACCGAGCAGTGATTTTCCAGTCTTTCCGCTGGGCGCGTGCCGTCGCGCTTGTGAGCATCGTGGGCATCCTTTCCTCGTGCGGCTTGCCGCAAGTCGGCCCGAACAAACGCGAAATCTATTCCGGCTCCGTCCAGAAAGAGGGCGATGCCTTTATCGTTTCGGTCAATGACCGCGTCACGCGCGCCACTGCCGTCACCCCGGCGCTCGGGTTCAGCGACTCGTTCATCAATGCAGGCGTGATCGGGTCCGACACGATCCGTCCCGGCGACATTCTGGGTCTGACGATCTGGGAAAACGTCGATGACGGGCTGCTGGCCGGTCAAGGCCAGAACGCCACCGCATTGGAAGAGGTGCAGGTCGACGGCGCCGGTTTCATCTTTGTGCCTTACGCGGGACGCATCCGCGCCTCCGGCAACTCGCCGGAGGCGATCCGGCGCATTATCACCACCAAGCTCGAAGAGCAGACCCCAGACCCACAGGTGCAGGTGCGCCGCGTGGCCGGTGACGGCTCGACCGTGTCACTGATCGGCTCGGTTGGCGCGCAGGGCGTCTACGCCATCGAACGCCCCACCCGGACCCTGTCGACCATGCTGGCCCGCGCGGGTGGAGTGACGATCACTCCAGAAATCGCCCAGATTACCGTGATCCGGGGCGACATGCGTAGCCGTATCTGGTTCCAGGACCTCTATGATCACCCCGAACTCGACATCGCCCTGCGCGGTGGCGACCGCATCCTGGTCGAGGAGGACACCCGCGCCTTCACCGCTCTTGGTGCAACGGGTGGACAGGCCCGCGTGCCGTTCCAATCCCAAAACCTCAGCGCGCTCGAGGCCATTGCCCAAGTGGGTGGATTGCAATCGGCCACCGCCGATCCCACTGGCATCTTCGTGTTCCGCAACGAACCTGCGGAAGTCGCCAATATCGTGCTGGGCCGCGACGATCTGGTCGGCGCACAGCGCTTTGCCTATGTACTTGACCTCACCCGGCCCAATGGCATGTTCCAGGCCCGCGATTTTGTCATCCGCGACGCTGACACAATCTATGTAACCGAGGCGCCTTACACCCAGTTCACCAAGATCATCTCGGCCCTCACCGGCCCTGCGGCCTCGGTCAATGCACTGGCAAACATTGCCGGCAACAACTGACGCCCAAGGCGCGTTTGTGGATCAAATACCTCCTCCCGCCGCCGGACCTGAAAAGGCCCGGCGGCTTTACGTTTACAATGGCGGTTTCCTGACCCAGACCCGCACACGGCGCATTCTGGAGCTTGCGGGATACCGTGTGTCGCTGGGCCTGCCCGGCCCGGATGATCTGATTGGCATCTGGGGCAACTCACCCACGGCCCATCGGGGCCTCAGGGTCGCGGCCAGGCGCGACACACCCGTGGTGCGGATCGAGGATGCGTTTCTGCGCTCGCTGTTTCCGGGCCGCGCGGGTGGCCCGCCCCTTGGCCTGTTGATCGACCACAAGGGCGCGCATTTCGACCCTAACCAACCCTCTGATCTCGAAGAGATATTGGCCACTCATCCGCTGGATGACACGGCCCTTCTGAACCGCGCGCGCGGCGCCATCGAGCGGATGCGCGAGGCCCACCTGAGCAAGTACACCGCCTTTGAGACTGACGCCCCCGTCCCCGATCCGGGCTATGTGCTGGTGGTCGATCAGACCCGCGGCGATGCCTCGGTCACCGCGTCGGGCGCGGATCGCAATCGCTTTCTCGAAATGCTGTTTGTCGCGCAAGAAGAGCACCCTGCCGCCCCGATCTATATCAAGACGCACCCCGAAACGGCGCAGGGCTTTCGGCAGGGGTATTTCACTGAAGCCGACACCAATGACCGCGTTCATCTGCTCAGCGATCCGGTCAGCCCATGGGCGCTGATGGAAGGCGCGATTGCGGTCTACACTGTGTCCTCGGGGCTGGGGTTTGAGGCGATGCTTGCCGGGCACAAGCCGCGTGTCTTTGGCCAGCCGTTTTACGCCGGATGGGGGCTGAGCACAGATGAATTCCCGGTCCAGCGAAGACAGCGCAGCCTGACCCGCGCGCAGCTTTTTTCCGGGGCGATGATGCTTTATCCGAAATGGTATGACCCGTTTCGCGATCGCCTGTGCCCGCTCGAGACGGCGATCGAGGCGCTGGCGGCCGACACCCGCGCCTGGCGCGCGGACCATCGTGGCTGGGTCGCAAGCGGGATGCGGTTGTGGAAACGCAGGCCGATGCAAAAAGTGTTTGGCCGCCACAAGGCCATGGTGTTCGAGGACGATCCAGCCCGTGCCCGCGCCAAGGATCGCCCGTGGATGGTCTGGGCGGGCAAGGCGGATGTGGGCCATGACGGTGCAGTGCGGGTCGAGGACGGGTTTCTGCGTTCGCGTGGGCTGGGCGCCGAACTGGTGCCGCCCTTGTCGCTGGTGACGGATGATCTGGGCATCTATTACGACCCGTCCCACCCCAGCCGCCTTGAGGCATTGATCCAGACACGCCGCAACTTGCGCCCCGATCAGGCACGGCGGGCCGAGGCGCTGGTGAAGGTTCTGACGCGGGACCAGATCAGCAAATACAACCTCGGCGGCACCCTGCCCGATCTGCCCGCAGGCCCGAGTGTGCTGGTCGTTGGACAGGTGGAGGACGACGCCTCGATCATCACCGGCACCAGCGAGATCACGACAAACCGCGCCCTGCTGGAGGCTGCGCGTACCGCCCACCCGGATGCCACGCTGATCTACAAACCACACCCGGATGTCGAGGCAGGCCTGCGCTCAGGCGCATTTGACGCCAAAGATCTGGCGGATGTCGTGGCAGAGAACAGTGACATCACAGCACTGCTGGGATGCATCGAGACGATGTGGACCATGACCTCGCTCGCCGGGTTCGAGGCCCTGTTGCGCGGGGTCAAGGTGGTGACAACCGGCGCGCCGTTCTATGCGGGCTGGGGGCTGACCACCGACCATGGCGACATTCCCCCGCGCCGCCGCGAGGACGTGGATTTGTTGGGCCTCGTCCATGCGAGCCTGATCGATTACCCACGCTATTTCGATCCTGTGACTGGCCTACCCTGCCCGGTCGAAGTGGTGGTGGAACGACTTGTGCAAAGCAGCGTGCCACATCCTGGGTGGGGCAATCGGGTGCTGTCGAAACTGCAAGGGTTACTCGCCAGCCGCGCGCATTTGTGGCGCTAGATCGCCCGACTCCATTCATGACAGATGTCGGGACCGATCCGCCGGACACGTTCCAGATCGAAACGGGCCGCGTCGGCCAGCTTGCCCAGACCAAGCGCGCCAATATTTGGCAACCCCTCGGCCCCTATGGCAACTCCGGCGGTAAAGCCGACAAGCCGGTCCACAAGATCAGTTTCGATCAGCGCGGCGGCGAGCGCGCTGCCGCCTTCACAGAACACCCGTGTGAGCCCATGTGCGCCCAGTTGCTGCAGCACATCCCGAGGGTCCAGCTGGCTGCCCAGTGCCGCGCAAGGCAACAGCTCGGCGCCGATATCGCGCCATGTGTCCTGCAACATCGGGTCCGCATCGCGCCCGTGACACAGCAGCACCGGCACCTCGCGCGCTGTGCGGGCGAGCGTCCCCATCAGCGGCAAATCAAGACGGCGCGAGACCACGACGCGGGCGGGTTGGTGCGCGATGCCCAGCCCACGCACGGTGAGCGACGGATCATCCTGCCGCGCAGTGCCGCCGCCCACCATCACCGCGTCATGGCGCGCGCGCATGGCGTGGACCGCGCGGCGCGCATCCGGCCCGGTGATCCACTGGCTTTCACCTGTGCCCGAGGCGATGCGCCCGTCAAAACTGCTGGCGAGCTTGAGGGTGACCATTGGACGGCCTTGTTCGACGTTCAGCAGAAACCCCGACAGGTCGGCTTGGGCCTCGTCCGAACAAATGCCCGTCAAAACCTCGATGCCCGCCGCCTCAAGCATTGAGATGCCCGCGCCATCCACGCGCGGATCGCTGTCACGCAAGGCGATGACAACACGGGCCACTCTTGCGGCGATCAGAGCCTCGGCGCAGGGGGGCGTCTGCCCGTGATGGGCGCAAGGCTCAAGCGTGACATAGGCCGTGGCGCCGCCCGCTTCGGCCCCGGCTTGCGCCAAGGCCTGCGTTTCGGCATGGGGTCGCCCGCCCGGCTGGGTCCAGCCGCGTCCGACGATGCGGCCTGCATTCACGATGACGCAGCCCACCGCCGGATTGGGCGCGGCATTGCCCTGTCCACGTCGACCCAGGGAAAGGGCCAGACGCATGAACCGGGTGTCGCCCGCCCTGCTCACTCTTCGTCAGGGGTGCCGGGTCGCAGCTCTTGCACGAATTTGTCGAAATCGTCCGCCGCCTGAAAGTTCTTGTAAACGCTGGCAAAACGAACATAGGCAACAGTATCGATACGATGCAGCGCCTCCATCACGATCTCGCCTATGGTCTTGGACGGGATATCGGTTTCGCCCATGGATTCAAGGCGGCGCACGATGCCGGAAATCATCTGATCGATGCGCTCCGGATCAATCGGGCGTTTCTGCATCGAGATCCGGATCGAGCGTTCGAGCTTGTCGCGGTCAAAGTCTTCGCGCTTGCCGTTGGTCTTGATCACCACCAGATCGCGCAGTTGCACCCGTTCATAGGTGGTAAAGCGGCCTCCGCAGGCCGGGCAAAAACGACGTCGTCGGATCGACACGTGATCCTCGGCAGGCCGACTGTCTTTTACCTGAGTGTCAATATTGCCGCAAAACGGACAGCGCATTGCCCATCCCCCTCTCAAAATCCCGCCTGTGGTAGGGGTTTGCCCCTATTACACGAAACTATAGGGGGTTGCCTAGGTTTTGGGTAGTCCCGAAATGACACCGCTAGATAAGCGGTGTCAGACCGTTACATGTGCGATTCACCAGTGGATGCGTTGATTTGCGCTGGTCCGGATGGAAAAACTGCGTACATCCCGACAAATTGAATTCGCAGATGCCACGCTGTGCTTGCTTCCAGCCTGATCCGTTCCGAAAGAGTATGACTGGACCGGATTGCTTACCGGAGCAATTGTGAAAACCACGCCTTGGCGCCCGGCAATAGTTTGCGCCTGCCCACGCGGCACTTCAATGTAGAGGTCCGCGCCACGCTGTCCGAGCACCTTGCGGGCATAAATTGCAGCCGCACACCACATTTGAGGGCCGCCAGCACCCTGCTCTTCAATCACCTCGAACGAATTGGCGTCGATGCCAATCACCGGTAACTCGAAGTGGCTTTGCGCAGCCAGCATGTCCGCAAAAGCCAATGTCGGCGAGGCCGCAACGAACGCCAAGGCCAGTTTGATTTTTTGTTTCATCATTACCAGTCTCCTTTCACTATAACATAGGGCCCGTGATGCCATTGGCATAATCACAACTGTGCCACGGGCACTTTCACTCTTTGGCGTTGATAATATTGCGAAAGAACGACGTTTGGCTCTCGCCAAAAAATATTCACGCACGGCTTTGCACTCTTGCGTGCGTGTGACTCGCCGGACTTGACCGGGTTTGCCAAGCCGCAAAATCAGGAAAGATGCCCGATCACGTTTCGTGCTTTGGCGGCATCACGGTGTTCAAACAGATAAATCCCCTGCCAGGTCCCAAGCGCCAACCGCCCGTTCGTGACCGGAATTTGCAGGCTGACAGGCAAGAGCGCCGCTTTGATATGGGCGGGCATGTCGTCGGGCCCCTCATAAGTGTGGGTCAGATATGCCATCGACGGGTCCGTTGTGGGGGGCACGAGACGCTTGAAAAACGCCGCGAGGTCCACCTGCACTTCGGGATCAGCGTTTTCCTGAATGAGGAGCGAGCAAGACGTGTGCTGCACAAACAAGGTCAAGAGGCCCGTGCCCTGCGCCCATGTCGCAACGTCTCGGGTGAATTCGTAAAGACCTTGGCCGTGGGTGGAGAGAGTAAAAGTGGTTTGCATCTGCCGTTCAATCAGCGGAACAGCCCGTCACCCTGTTCGTCGATGACCTGCTTGGCCTTGGCAATTGTGGCGGCCATCGCGTCATCTTTCGAGGCAATGGTGTCAGCGCGGATCAGGGAGTGGATACGCACCGCGCCGTCCACGTCTTTTTCGATCCGGGCAGAGAGACGATAACCATCGGATTCCTTTTGGAGCGTGGGGACGATGCGGCACTCTTTGTAGGTTTCACCGGCTTCTTCCGCTGGCGCGCCACCGCCGAACAGCTTTTTGAAGAATGACATGTCAGTCTCCTTGTTGTGTTTGCCGGCGTGGATGTCGTCCGGTGGCCGAACTTGGACAGCACGGCAATGGCGACTGTCCAAGGAGTTTTCAGTAGCCCCGATTTATATCACTGATCGAGGAACGACCGCAGCTTGCGCGACCGGCTTGGGTGCTTGAGCTTGCGCAGGGCTTTCGCTTCGATCTGACGGATACGCTCGCGGGTCACGCTGAACTGCTGTCCGACCTCTTCGAGGGTGTGGTCGGTGTTCATCCCGATGCCGAAACGCATACGCAGCACGCGTTCTTCGCGCGGGGTAAGGGACGCCAGAACGCGGGTTGTGGTTTCCTTCAGGTTCTCCTGAATGGCGGAATCCAGAGGCAGCACTGCGTTCTTGTCTTCGATAAAGTCGCCAAGCTGGCTGTCTTCCTCGTCCCCGATTGGGGTCTCGAGCGAAATCGGCTCCTTGGCGATCTTCATCACCTTGCGGACCTTTTCCAGCGGCATCTGTAGCTT
Organism: uncultured Tateyamaria sp.; assembly: GCF_947503045.1. Classification (GTDB taxonomy): domain Bacteria; phylum Pseudomonadota; class Alphaproteobacteria; order Rhodobacterales; family Rhodobacteraceae; genus Tateyamaria. The sequence continues at coordinate 609,952 of NZ_CANNCF010000001.1, read as the reverse complement.
TTCGGCCAGTTCCTCTGGCGTCGGTTCGCGGCCGATTTCGTGCAGCATCTGGCGGCCTGTCCGGACCAGCTTGTTGATCGTTTCGATCATGTGCACCGGAATTCGAATGGTGCGCGCCTGATCCGCGATGGAGCGGGTGATCGCCTGACGGATCCACCATGTGGCATAGGTCGAGAATTTATAACCACGCCGGTATTCGAATTTATCGACCGCCTTCATCAGGCCAATGTTGCCCTCCTGAATAAGATCAAGGAATTGCAGGCCACGGTTGGTGTATTTCTTGGCGATGGAGATGACGAGGCGCAGGTTGGCTTCGACCATTTCCTTTTTCGCCTGACGGGCCTCTTTTTCGCCCTTCTGAACCTGCTGCACGATGCGGCGGAATTCAGAGATGTCGAGGCCGACATACTGACCGACTTGCGCCATGTCGCTGCGCAGCTCTTCGACCTTGTTGGCCGAGCGTTCGATGAACATCTGCCAGCCGCGACCGGACTTTTCGCCCATTTCCTCAAGCCAGCCGGGATCAAGCTCGCGCCCACGGTAGGCGTCGACAAATTCCTTGCGGTTGATGCGGGCCTGATCGGCGAGTTTCACGATGGCGCTGTCGATCTGCATTATGCGGCGGTTGATGCCGTATAGCTGGTCGATCAGTGCTTCGATCCGGTTGTTGTGCAGGTGCAATTCGTTGACCAGCAACACAATTTCGGCGCGCAGCTTCTGGTAGGTCGCTTCATTCTCGTTGGAGAAGGACGCATCCTCGTTCAGGGTGGCCGAAATCCGGCTGTCCTGCATTTCGGACAGCATGGCGTAGTCATTGGCGATGATGTCGAGCGCTTCAAGCACTTGCGGCTTGAGGGCGGCCTCCATCGCAGCAAGGCTCATGTTGGCCTGTTCGTCCTCGTCGTCGTCATCGTCGTCCTTGGCAATCGGGTTGCCGTCGGCGTCCACTTCGGGGCTGTCTTCGGTCTTGGCCTCGGGCGCTCCGGCGGCCTGTACGACGGGTTCGGAAGTTTCCTCGCCCTCTTCGCCCATCTGGTTGCCAAATGTCGCCTCAAGGTCGATCACATCGCGCAGCAGGATCTCTTCGCTCAGAAGTTCGTCGCGCCAGATCGTGATCGCCTGAAAGGTCAGCGGGCTTTCGCAAAGCCCTGCAATCATGGTGTTGCGGCCAGCCTCGATGCGCTTGGCGATGGCGATCTCGCCCTCGCGGCTCAGCAATTCGACGCTGCCCATTTCGCGCAGGTACATGCGCACCGGATCGTCCGTCCGGTCGAGTTTTTCCTGACCCGTGGCGCCCAGCGTCAGATCGCGGGTGCCTTCGGTTGTGGTCACATCGGTCGAGCCTTTTTGCTCTTCCTCTTCGGCCTCTTCATCCTCGATGATGTTGATGCCCATTTCCGAGAGCATCGACATCACGTCTTCGATCTGTTCGGAACTGACCTGATCGGGTGGCAGCACCGTGTTCAGCTGGTCATAGGTGATGTAGCCCTTTTCACGGGCTTCGCCGATCATCTTCTTGACGGCAGCCTGACTCATGTCCAGCGAGTGACCGCTGTCCTGATCGTCTGTCTTGGCGTCTTCGTTCGTGTCTTTTGCGGCCATGCTGGGCTCCTTTATCGGGGCTCCTAAGGCGATTCGTTCCCCCGAATCGCTAAAAGAATCATTTCGTGCTCTGGGTGATTCGGCCACCCTCTTACATGCATTTTCCTAATGATTCGCGGCCAAAACGCATCACCGCCGCGGCTTGGAAAAGCTTATCTGGTCCATCAGCGAGGCAAAGGCATCCCGTTCGCTTTTGCTGATTCGGGCGCCGTTGGCACCGGTGTCATATTCGGCGTTGTCCTCTTTTCCCGTGCGGGTAGCATTGTTGGCAGCGGCTGCAGCTTGTCCCAGCCTCCAGGTCACCCCTTCGTCTGCGACCCCTTCGAGGTCCTGCATCGCGTCCGCGATCTCGGCGTCCAGTCCCTTGGCCGCGCTGAGTTTTGCGAGCTCTTCGGCCACGGTCATGCGGGCCATATCGCTGTCGCCTGGTGTGCGGATACAAGGTATCAATGCCACATGGCGCGAGGACAGCAGGTTATCAAGGGTTTCAGGCCCAAGTGCGCTGAAAATCTTTTCGCGCAACACCTCTTTGCCCGCATGGGCGTGGTGCAGAATCACGTTGCGCAGCACCGCGTGATCAGGGTCGGTACAGGCCAGTGATTCAAGCCCGCTTTCAAATTCCTCGGCCACATCAGGAGTGCAGATCAGCGCCGCAAGGATCACCGCCTCGCGCAGGTGCACCCCCACCTGATCGCCCCCCGCCACGAGGGCAGAGGATTTGGTGCTGGGCATCGGGGTGGGCGGAGCTTGCCATCCGCGCCTGCCCTTGCCGCCTTGCCAGCCTCCCGAAGGTTGGGCTGCCGGGCGCTTGGTGCGAAACAGCTCCCAGCGCAGGTCCTTGATTTCCTGGCCATAGTGCTGCCGGATCGACGGGTCCTGGATCAGCTTGATCTTTTCGCGCAGCGCCTTGTCGAGCGCGGCCTTGCGTTCGGGGCTGTCAAACACTCTGCCTTCGGTTTCGCGCTGCCAGAGCAGGCGCACCATCGGGGTCGCCTCGTCCAGAAGCTTTTGCAGCGCAGCAGCCCCTTGGGCTTTCAGCAGATCGTCGGGGTCCTGCCCTTCGGGCATCAGCGCAAAGCGCAGGGATTTTCCCGCCTCAAGCGCGGGCAGGGCCAGATCGATCAGGCGCATCGCAGCGCGCAGGCCCGCCGTATCACCATCAAGCGCAATGATCGGTTCATCCGCGATCCGCCACAGCATGGCCAGTTGGTGCTCGGTGATGGCCGTGCCCAAGGGGGCGACCGAAGCGCCAAAGCCATGTTCGGCCAGCGCAATCACGTCCATATACCCCTCGGCGACGATCAGCGGTTGCCCCTTGCCGACGGCGGTGCGGGCAGGTCCGTGATTGTAAAGGCTGCGGCCCTTGTCGAACAGTTCGGTCTCGGGCGAGTTCAGGTATTTGGCGTTGTCATTGGGATCCATCGCACGCCCGCCAAAGGCGGTGCAGCGCCCGCGCGCATCACGGATCGGAAACATGATGCGCCCGCGAAACGTGTCATAGGGTTTGCCACCCTTCTGGCTGGGCTTGGCCAACCCCGCACCAAGGATCAGGTCGTCCTCGACACCCTTGGCCTTCAGCGCATCCCACAAGCCCTGCCAGGCATCGGGGGCAAAGCCGATTTCCCAACGATCTTGCGCGGCTGCATCCAGCCCACGCCGTTCGAGATAGTCGCGCGCCTCGGACGCGGCACCGGTTTTCAGTTGCAGGCGGAAATGTTGCACCGCCTGTTCCATGACTTCGGCGAGCAACGTGCGACGGTCGGACTTTTCCTGCGCGCGCGGGTCGCGTTCGGGCATCGGCATGCCCGCCTCTCCGGCGAGGATTTCGACCGCCTCCATAAAACCCACATTCTCGGTTTCGCGGACAAATGAAATCGCATCACCCTTGGCGTGGCAGCCAAAACAATAGTAATAACCCTTGCGATCATCGACGTGAAAGCTGGCGGTTTTTTCATGGTGAAACGGGCACGGCGCCCAAAGATCGCCCTTGCCCTGATTGGATTTGCGCGCGTCCCACATGACCTTGCGCCCGACCACCTGCCCGAGGCTCAGGCGCGTGCGCAATTCGTCGAGAAATCCAGGGGGCAGGCTCATGTCGTTAATATTGGGGCGGCGGGCCCCAGAGTCGACCCTATTGCTGCAGGCAAAGCTCGCTCCAGGCCGCACTCAGGTCTTCGTTGCGGATGACTTTGCGCTTTTGCTCGTAGACCCAGGGCGTGATCAACGGAATGGCATTGTTGTATTTTTCAGGCCATTCCGGGCCGTTGGCCAGAATATGCTCCTGCACGTTGCGTTCGGACACGCGATCTAGACGGGCCTGCTGGATCGCTGCGACCACGTCTGCCTGAAATCCGCAGGTTTCTTCCTTGTCCTGCGCGAAGGCGGGCGTGGCAAAGGCAGCGGTGGCGAGGATCAGGGCAAAACGGGTCATGGCAGGCTCCGGAAACAAGAATCACTGCCAGAGGTTTTAGCCGCGCGCTGCGACGCTTTCCATGGCCCTTTCCAGATCGTGAAGAAGGGTGCCCGCCATGGATCGGAATACGAGGATCAGGAATGTGTCCGTCCCAATGCGAGTGAGTGAGCCATTCATGTGCTGGATTTGCGTGCGCGCCGTGTGGCCTCGTTTGAATGTGGCCAGTGACACATCAACCGGTGCGAGGCGCGCCAGAACGTCCTCGGTCCGCGCGCCCGACAGGGTCACGGCCACCCACGTGTCGCTCTGGTCGGTGAGTGCCGCATGTACGCCCAAGGTCGCGTCAGGCGCAGGCCCGGCCAGCAGGATCATCTCGCGCCCGAACCAGATCGCGCGCGCACCGTCTTTGCCGGTGGCGCGCAGGGGCGCGGGCCAACTTGTGTCATGCGCTTTTTTCAGCGCCTCGCCCGCCGCCTTGGCTGCCCCTTTGTAGGGCGCCACGGACGTCAGCGCACCAAGATCGACCTCGGCCAGCGTGACCGTGCCGATGGTCTTTTCACCCATACCATCCAACGGCGTCTTTGCGATCAACTCAGCCACGTGCGCGCCCTCCTTCGGGATCAAGGAACACCGGATTGCACAACTCCACCCGTGACTGGATGCCGCGTAGGTGATCCACCATGTTCAGCACTTCACCATGACGGCTGAGGCCATTCTGCACAAAGCCGAGGCCAAGGTAGTGCCCGAAACTCGGCGAGAACGCGACCGAAGTGACATAGCCTTGATCGTTGGCCCGCACCGGCTCGGCCCCGTCGGAATAGATATGTGCGCCCGCGGTCAACTGCTTGACCGGGCCGACAGGTTTCATGCCGACCAGTTGTTCGCGCCCTTCAGCAAGGAAGCCGGGACGGTGGGCCATGGTCTTGCCGACAAAATCCTTTTTCTGGGACAGCATGCGACCCATGCCGATATCCTGCGCGGTGACACGACCATGGATTTCCGAATGGGTGATGAACCCCTTTTCGATACGCAGCACATTCAGCGCTTCCATCCCGTAAGCCCCGCCGCCCAGCGCCTCGGCCCGCGCAACCAAAAGGCGGAATAGTGCGTCGCCATAGCGCGACGGCACGGCCAGTTCATAGGCATGTTCGCCCGAGAACGAGATGCGGAAGAGCCGCCCGCTCACCCCCTGCAACGCAACCGGGCCACAGGCCATGAAGGGCCAGGCATCGTTGTCGATGGGCTGATCGAGCAGCCCGTTCAGCAATTCGCGCGCCTTCGGGCCTGCCACGGCAAATTGCGCCCATTGCTCGGTGGCCGAAACGATCCGCACGTCCCAGTCAGGATGCAGGGCTTGTGTCACGAACTCCAGATGGCGCATCACCTGTCCGGCCGCCGCAGTGGTCGTCGTCATCACGTAATGATTGAGGCCCAACCGCGCGGTGGTGCCGTCATCCATGACATACCCGTCCTCGCGCAGCATCAGACCGTAACGCACACGGTTCTCTTTCAGGGTCGAGAACATGTTGGTGTAGACAAAGTCGAGCAGCTTGGCCGCATCCGGCCCCTGAATGTCGATCTTGCCCAGCGTCGAGACATCGCAGACCCCAACCGCCTCGCGCACATAGCCGACCTCGCGGTCACAGGATTGCCGCCAGGTCGTTTCACCCGGCGCGGGGAAGTAAGAGGGGCGATACCACAGCCCCGCCGCGATCATCGGTGCACCCGCGGCCACGCTGGCGGCATGGCTGGTGGTCTTGCGCTCGGGCGCAAAGCCTGTGCCTTGCGCGCCTGCGCCCAATGCCGCCAGCGCCACAGGGCTGTAGGGCGGGCGGAAGGTCGTCGTTCCGGTCTCGGGAATGCCCCGCCCCGTCGCGTCAGCCAGCAAAGCCAGCGCCGTGACGTTCGAGTTCTTACCCTGATCGGTCGCCATGCCCTGGGTGGTATAGCGCTTCATATGCTCAACCGAGGTGAAGTTTTCGACCGCCGCCTGTTTCACGTCCTTAACGCTGACATCGTTCTGGAAATCGAGCCACGCGCGCCCTTTGCCCGGCACGGCCCAGAGCGGTTCAATCGCATAAGAGGTGTCATCCGCCATCGGCATCTCTACATCCGCGGCTTTCATATTCAGCGCTTCAAGGCTCGCCTTAGCCGCCGCAGCCCCTTGGGTAAGGCAGGCCGCCGTCGAAAATGCGCCGTTGCAAGCCCCGGCGACTTCCATTCCCGGAATGGAGCCCGGTGTGGGGACGAAACTTGCGATGTCCGCATTCCATGTTGGTCGCCCGTTCATGTGACAGGTCATGTGGACGGTCGGGTTCCAGCCGCCCGAGACGGCCAGACAATCGGTCATGATGCTTTCACTGCCCGACCCAGTTTGCACGGTAATCGCCTCAAGCCGTTTGCGCCCGGAGCTGCCTAACACCATGGCGCCTGCCATCACGCGATAATCGCCCAGCGCGCGGGCATCCGCACGGCTGTCGATCACGGCGGCCACATGCACACCGGCCTCGATCATGTCCACTGCTGTGCGGTGGGCATCATCATTGTTGGCAAACACAGTCACCGCCTTGCCCGGCGCCACGCCCCAGCGATTGAGATAGGCACGCACAGCCCCTGCCCCCATGATGCCGGGGCGGTCGTTGTTCTGAAAGGCGATATGACGTTCGATCGCGCCTGCGGCCAGTACGGAGCGCTGCGCCACGATGCGCCAGAACGTCTCCTTCACCCCGCCCTTGGGCATATCGGCCACGTGATGACCCACCCGTTCCAGCGCACCGTATGTTCCACCGTCATAGGCACCGGTCACTGTAGTGCGAGGCATCAGACGGACATTGTCCATGCCTTCCAGCGTCTTGATTGTCTCTGCCGCCCACTTGGCCCCCGCCATGCCACCGACACTGAGCGTTTCGGCATTCAGTCGCCCGCCCATCAAGCTGTCCTCATCCGCGAGGATCACCTGCGCGCCGGATTGTGCGGCAACAAGCGCGGCCATCAGGCCCGCGGGTCCGGCCCCGATTATCAGCAGATCGCAGAACGCATAGGCTTTTTCGTAAGGGACCGTGTCTTTTTCGGAACCAAGCGCACCCAGACCCGCCGCGCGACGGATTGCAGGTTCGTACACCTTTTCCCAAAAGGCGCGCGGCCACATGAAAGTCTTGTAGTAAAAACCCGCCCCCAGAAACGGGGCAGCAAGATCATTGATGCTTAGCAGATCGAAGCTCAGCGAGGGCCAGGCATTCTGCGGGCGCGCCTCAAGACCCTCGTAGAGCTCCTGCACCGTTGCGCGCACATTGGGGTCCGTCGCGGGACCGGTCCCGACGGTCACCAGCGCATTAGGCTCTTCCGACCCTGCCGTCAGGATGCCGCGCGGGCGGTGGTATTTGAAAGAGCGGCCCACCATGCGCACGTCATTGGCAAGCATGGCCGAGGCCAGCGTGTCCCCGGCAAAGCCGCGATAGGTGTTGCCATCAAAGCGGAAGGACAGCGGCGTGCTGCGGTCGATCAGTCCTTTGCCCGGAATCCTCATCGCCTGGCCTCCGTGACCAGCTCGGTCGAGTGGACCGTATGGGTCACCGTGTTGCGCAGCACTTTCAGCCATGCCCCGCAGCCTGCATCATGGCTCCACAACTCTTCCAGATCGCCGGGCTGGTTTTCCCGCAAGTAAAGGTAGTCGTCCCACGCTGCCTCTCCGGCATCGGGCGCGGGACGGGACAGCATCACCGCCGCTCCCTGATAGTAGAACTCGCGGTGATCGCGTTCACCGCAGATCGGACATGAAATGCGCACGGACCGATCCTCCCTTAGCAACGATTGATGGCGCTGGTGAACAGCGGTCGACCGCGCGCGGACAAGAAACGGATGTTGAGCTTGAAGCCCGAATTGAACAGAGCGCGGGCGTCCCTGTCGGAACAAATCTCTTTTGCGATGACGGTTGTCATTATCCGCCCGAACAGGTCCCGGTCCGTATTGGCAAGCGCTACGATGCGTTCGTCGAGCAGTTCGAGGCTCATGGTGATCGCCGTGTCGTCACGCGACACTGATCTGACGCGGAAATCGCCGTCCATGTCCTTGCCGATATCCTGCTTGACCTTTGCCTCGAACAATCGGGCGGCCAGATCGATTTCTGCTGGTGAGAACGACCGGGGCTGCGGTTCACATGCCGCCACCAGCACCAGCGCAGACATCATCGCCAGGGCGCGCAGATTGAAACGTGTTTTCATGATCATGAACGTGCCTTGTGTCAGTGCAGATTGTGTTGCGAGCCGGTGGATTCTTCATCCATGATCCCGGTGCCGGTGCGAAACCGGTCCAGCCGGTGGTGAACAGTGGTCGGGTGCGGATTGCCGGTGGCCAGCAGGTGCGCAAAAGTATGACCCGACGCAGGCGTCGCCTTGAACCCGCCATAGCACCAGCCGCAATTGACAAAGAGCCCGTCGATATCCGTGCGGTCCATGATGAAAGACCCATCGGGCGACATGTCCATGATCCCGCCCCAACTGCGCAGCATGCGCGCCTTGCCGATCTGCGGCATCAGGGTCATTGCAGCCTCGGTCACATGTTCAACCAGCGGCAGGTTGCCGCGCGCCGCATAGCTTGAATACATGTCCAGATCGCCGCCAAAGACGAGACCGCCCTTGTCCGATTGACTAATATAGAAGTGGCCCATGCCATAGGTGACCACATGATCAAGGCAGGGTTTCAAACCTTCGGTCACAAAGGCCTGCAAGACGTGGCTCTCGATGGGCAGGCGCATTCCGGCCATTGCGGCCACCTGGCTTGAGCGGCCTGCGGCGACCATGCCGACCTTTTTGGCGCGGATGGGGCCACGGGATGTCTGCACGCCTTTGACCACGCCGTTTTCGACGTCGATGCCGGTGACTTCGCATTGCTGGATCAGGTCCACCCCGCGATCCGAGGCCGCGCGGGCAAAGCCCCAGGCCACCGCATCGTGGCGCGCGGTGCCGCCCCGGCGGTGATAGAGGCCACCAAAGATGGGAAAGCGGGTCTGATCGAAATCGATCATCGGCAGCAGCCTGCGCACACCCGCAGGATCGAGCATCTCGGCATCATCGCCCTGCCCGACCATCATGTTGCCGCGTCGCACAAAGGCATCACGCTGCCCGTCCGAATGGACCAGATTGATAATCCCGCGTTGCGAGTGCATGACGTTGTAGTTCAGGTCCTCTTCCAGACCTTCCCACAGTTTCAGCGAATGGGAATAGAATTCAGAGTTGCCCGGCAACATGTAGTTGGCGCGCACGATCGTCGTGTTGCGCCCGACATTGCCGCCCCCCAGATACCCCTTTTCCAGTACGGCCACATTGGTCAGCCCATGCACCTTCGCCAGATAGTGGGCCGTGGCGAGGCCATGGCCACCGCCCCCGATCAGGACGATGTCATATTCGGCCTTGGGCTCGGGGCTGCGCCAGTGCGGGCCCCATCCCTTGTTTCCTGTCAGCCCTTCGGCAAGGACCTTCAGTCCTGAAAAGCGCATCAAGCCCTCCGCTGATATGTACCATCACACCTTCAACATCCGCGCCAGACTAGCAAGGGGACATGGATCGCACCCGCGCGCTTTTCGACATGGGCGGGTCTGGCTGCGACTGATTGCAGAGTTCACGTGGATTTCACTGTTTTGACATGGCATTTCAGGGTTCATTGGGGACACGCTCGTTTTGGGGGACGTTGGATGATACTTAAGATATTGCGCGCGGCGACGCTGGCCGCATGCGTTGCAACCATGGGGATGGCACAGCAAAAAGGGTTTGACTCCCCCTCGATCGTGATCCTTGGCGACAGTCAGATCCCCTTTGGCTCCGGGCCGGTGTTTCTCGAGTTCTTCGAAAACATCAAGTCCCACTGCCCTCCGACCGCCGAACAGGCCAGCAACCTCGAAGTGCTGGCGGACATGAAGGTGGCGGTGATTGGCGTGCGCTCGACCTCGCTGCATTCCTGGACCGCGACGATGGGCAAGGCCAAGGGCGCGATCTGCGATGTCGATCCGAAATGGAAGGTCAACGCCGGTACCTACGGCTTCATCAACAGCAGCGGCAACAAGTACAAACAGATCGGACAGGGGGACGCCTACCAGTTCTGCGAGATGGACAAATCCGCCTTTTAGGTGATGTTCCGCCCCGACTACTACGCCCCAAAGCTGATCTTTCTATCCTTTCTGGGCAATTCGGCCAAACGCTGGGCCACGGATTTTGACAGTGCCCTGAGCGATGTTGCAAAGATGAACGCGCAGCTGCCTGCAGGCACGCCCTGCATCTTCATGACAACCGCCCCGAGCTATTCAAAAAAGATCACCGATCTGCGGATCAAGGCGCAGGCCAACCTGAAACGCGCCTTTGATGAGACCGGCAGTCAATGCAGCTTTATCGAAGGGGCAACGCCCGAAACCGTGGCCGCAAATCAGGGCAACACCCACTATTTCCGCGTCAACAGCAAGGGCAAGGTCAAGGACCCCTACCATCCCAACACGAAGGCGGCCGAGAATTTTTTCATGATCGCGATGGATGATATCTGCAACGCGGTCTACGACCAGATCAGCGCGGCGATGCCTGACCCGGTCACCGAATAGGCCGGGCGCATTTTCGAACACGGGCTGGGCGGATGAAATCGCCGCGACCGGAGGTCGCGGCATAAATCACGTGGCGCGGCAGCGCCTCAATTCTTGTCAAACCACGCGGGCTGCGTCAGAGCCCCTTGGCCCGGTAGCTGTCAGCGACCTTGCCGATGGCGACCAGATAGGCAGCCGTGCGCAGATCGTCCACGTCGTCACGCTCGTGCCAGACCGAGGCCATCGACTGGTAGGCCGTGCGCATCGTGTCATCCAGACCCGAGCGGACCAGCTCCAGCTCCCCTGCACCGCGCAGGTACTTGGTCTTGAAATCCGGGCTCAGTTCCCAGCCGATGCCGCTGTCCGAACTCAGACGCTCCAGCTCATCGATGATCAACTGGTGGCGCGACTCTTCCTGACGGCGCTGCATCCGGCCGAAGCGGATGTGGCTGAGGTTTTTGACCCATTCGAAATAGGAGACCGTCACACCTCCCGCGTTGGCATACATGTCCGGGATGATCACCGTGCCCTTGCCACGCAGCACCGCGTCGGCGCCAGCGGTCACCGGGCCATTGGCGGCCTCGATGATCAGCGGCGCGGTGACCCGTTCGGCATTGCCAAGGTTGATCACACCCTCAAGAGCCGCCGGGATCAGGATGTCGCAATCCAGTTCCAGAACCTTCGCGCCGTCTTCGACATGGGCGCCATCTGGATAGCTTGCGACCCCACCATGGCCCGCAATCCAGTTGCGAATGGCCTCGACATCCAGACCATTCGGATCCGTCAAGGCCCCGTCCCGTTCGATGATGCCGACGATCTTGCAGCCATCTTCCTCGCTCAGGAACTTGGCGGCGTGATAGCCCACATTGCCGAGACCCTGCACCACAACCCGCTTGCCGTCGAGTTTGCCGGACATCCCGGCTTTTTTGACGCCCTCCGTGTCTCGGAAGAATTCCTGCAGCGCATATTGCACACCGCGCCCCGTTGCCTCGGTCCGGCCCTGAATGCCGCCCGCGTTCGTCGGCTTGCCGGTCACACATGCGGTGCCGTTGATGTCGGTGGTGTTCATGCGCTTGTACTGATCGGCGATCCAGCTCATCTCGCGCTCGCCCGTGCCCATGTCGGGGGCGGGCACGTTCTGGGACGGGTTGATCAGGTCGCGCTTGATCAGCTCATAGGCAAAGCGGCGGGTGATCAGTTCCAGTTCGTGTTCGTCATAGTCGCGCGGGTCGATGCACAACCCGCCCTTGGAGCCGCCAAAGGGGGCTTCGACCAGCGCGCATTTGTAGGTCATCAGCGCGGCCAGCGCCTCGACCTCGTCCTGATTGACCCCCATCGCATAGCGGATGCCGCCCTTGACCGGTTCCATATGTTCGGAGTGAACGGACCGGTAACCGGTAAAGGTCTGGATCTGCCCGCGCAACCGCACCCCGAAGCGCACCGTATAGGTGGCGTTGCACACGCGTATCTTTTCCTCGAGCCCGGGCGACAGGTCCATCAGCGCCACGGCGCGGTTGAACATGATGTCGACACTTTCGCGAAAACTCGGTTCGTTCGGGGTATTCATTATCGGGCTCCTTGTTCCGGCGCGTCCGATGTGGCGACACCGGCACAGAGCCAGCCTAAGATGGTTTCGCACCAAACTGCCAACTTTTTGTGCGCAATGTGAAAAGTTTCCAGCCTACAACCCTGGCGAGCACACGGGTTAACAATTCGTAAACAATGCCGTGGCGCCTGCGATATTGGCGACAACTGCATGCAAAACACCACACAGCTTTCGCCGTTTTGCCCGATTTCGAACACATTCTGAGAGCACACCGAACATTGGACGAAAATGCCTTCAAGGCACAAAACCGATAACAAGTTAGGTGTATCATGCATATGGACACGACTGCGAAAACCACAGCCAAGGCCGCCCTCAAAAGCAGCGCCTACAGGTTTGTGCGAGATGAAAGCGGCACAATGACCATATTCGCGGTCATGATGCTGATGATGATGCTCCTTGTGGGCGGTATCGGCGTTGACCTGATGCGCAACGAGATGGAACGCACCCGTGTGCAGGCCACAATCGACCGCGCTGTGCTGGCCGCTGCCGACCTGGACCAGACGCTGGATCCCACGGCAGTTGTAAACGACTATTTCGCCAAGGCGGGGATGTCCGGCTACCTGACATCCGTGACCGTGGACGAGGGACTGAACTATCGCACTGTGACCGCACAGGCGCGCACGACAACCCGTACACAGTTCATGCGCCTGATGGGTGTCGACGAGTTGGCCGTGCCAGCACGCGGACAGGCCGAAGAAAAGGTCGCCAACGTCGAAATTTCGATGGTTCTGGACATCTCCGGCTCGATGGGCCGCAACAGCAAGATGGAGAACCTGCAGGACGCGGCCAAGACCTTTATCGACACCGTCATCCGTGACGAGACCGAAGACCTGATCTCGCTGTCGCTGATCCCCTACACCGCGCAGGTGAATGCGGGCGAGCCGATCTTTGCCGAGCTGACCACCAATCACCTGCACGACTTCTCGTACTGCATCGACTTCGAACAGGACGACTTCCAGTCCGCCGCTCTCGATTTCGGCACGACATACGAGCAGATGCAGCACTTTGAATCCGGCTGGAACTATGCCTACCCGATCACCAACCCTGGCTGCCCGCAGCAGGATTACGAAGAGATCATGGCCTATAGCCAGGATGCCAACAACCTGAAGGCGCGCATCGACAATTACCGTGCCCGGGCCAACACGTCGATCCACCTCGGCATGAAATGGGGCGTGGCCCTGCTTGACCCAAGCTTCAAGCCGATCACGCAGGCCTTGTCGCTCGAGAACCGCATCGACTCTGCCTTTGCCAACCGCCCGGCGGCCTATACGGACACTGAGACGCTCAAAACCATCATCCTGATGACGGATGGGGAAAATGTGCCGACCGTTCGTATCCAGGACTGGTATTATGCCCAGCCCAGCCACTATGTGCACTGGTCGCGCTATCCGCTCTACTGGTACCTCAACAACTATGTCGGGGGCAGCTGGGACAACTGGCGCTACACCAAGTACACGTCCGCCCAAGCCGACGACATGCTTGAGGACATCTGCGACGCCGCCAAAGCCCAGGGCATCGTTGTGTGGTCCATCGGCTTCGAAGTCACCAACTTCTCTGCCGGCATCATGGAAAACTGCGCCTCGTCCCCCAGCCACTTCTTCCGGGTGGAAGGTGTCGAGATCAGTGAAGCGTTCGAGGCAATTGCCAAGCAAATCAACCAGTTGAGGCTGACACAATGATCCGCAAAGCCACCAATTTCCTGCGCCGCTTTGCGCGCAAGGAAGACGGGCAGATGATGGTCGAATTCGCCCTCGCCGTGCCCCTGATCTTCACCCTCTTCATGACCTCGGTCGAGATGGGCATCTATGCGCTGCGCCAGAACTTTCTGGACAGGGGGCTGGACATGGCGGTGCGCAACGTCCGCCTGAACACCGGTGCCAACTACACGCATAATGACGTCAAGCAGATGGTGTGTGATTTCTCTGGGTTCCTCAGCGACTGCGACAGTGCGCTCAAGCTCGAGATGAACCCGATCAACCCGCGGGCGTTCAGCGGCTTTACCGGATCTGCCGATTGCGCAGATGTGTCCCAGCCCGTGACGCCATCGCGATCCTTTGTTCACGGCGGCGAACACCAACTGATGTTGCTGCGCGCCTGCTACATGTTCGAACCCGTCTTCCCAACCACGGGGCTTGGATACTCGTTCACCAAGGACGGCTCGGGCCGCGCCAAGATGGTGTCGCTGTCCGGGTTTGTACAGGAGCCAGGATAATGCAACGCATCTTTACCTATCTGCGCAGCTTTCGCGACGAAGACCGGGGCAGCATCGCGGTCGAGACAGTTCTGATCCTGCCCGTGCTGTTCTGGGGTTACCTGTCGATGTTCGCGATCTTTGACGCCTACCGGCAGCATTCGATCAACCAGAAGGCTGCCTACACCATCGGTGACATCATCTCGCGCGAAACGAATCCGCTGGACGCCTCGTACATGTCCGGGACGCAACAAATGCTTGCCTACCTGACAGCCAACGAAGTCAGCGATGTCGCCATTCGCATCACCAGCGTGACTTATGACGAGGACAATGACGAGTACATCAAGTTCTGGTCCGAGAAAAAAGGCTGGATGCCTGCGCTCAGCAATGAAGCGATCCAGGCGCTGCGTGAAGATCTGCCGATCATGCCGGACAATGAGACGGTCGTCGTGGTGGAAACATTCGTGAGGTACGATCCGCCCTTCAACACCGGGCTGACCAACCGCGAAATCCACAACTTCGTGTTCACCCGTCCACGCTATGCGCCGCAGGTTCTGTTCAACGAGTCGACTTCGTTTTGATCATTCGCCGTCCCGCTCGGCGAGGATGGCGGCAATGATCTCGGCCATGAACTTCGCCTGATGGGCCGGGGTCATCCCCCCGACACCGACGCGCGAACCCAAAGACCACCAAAGCCCGGGGCGCCACGCCCTGGGCTTTTTGCTGTTGAGCCGCAGCAGAAACCCGTTCGAGGGTTTGAAGGCGAACATGCCCCGATCAAGGCCTGTGACCTCGTCCATCCGCGCCAGCACCACGCCCGCCGTGTCGCGCAGTTCCTCGCGCGTCAGTTCGAGCGTCACGGCAGTGGCGCGCCGCATCTGCTCGGCGATCCAGATCGACCCGCCCCCAAGCGCAAAGAGGAACAACTGCCAGCCGAGTTCCGGCGGCTGCACGATGCCCACATAGATCACCATCAGCGACAGGATCCAAAGCGAGCCGATGCCCAGAATCCGCCGCCCCGGTGAGGCGGTGATGG
The DNA here is from genome assembly GCF_947503045.1 of uncultured Tateyamaria sp. Lineage (GTDB taxonomy): Bacteria > Pseudomonadota > Alphaproteobacteria > Rhodobacterales > Rhodobacteraceae > Tateyamaria. The sequence continues at coordinate 594,542 of NZ_CANNCF010000001.1, read as the reverse complement.
TGGCAAGAACGGCGTCAGGGGCTTTGTCAGTGAACATGCGCCGGACCTAGCCCGGCACGGGACGGCTCACAAGCCCTCTCAGCGCCGCACGATGACTTCTGCCCCCGGTTCCTCGGGTTCGTCATCGACCATTTCGGGGGGGAAACCGGGGGCGGTGACGTCCAACCCTGTCGCTTCTTCCAGCCGTTTGATGATGTTGGGCGACAACTCGCGCGGGCCAAAGCGTTTGATCCCGTCCTGAAAGATGTCGATCAGCAAAGGATTGAGTTCCAGCGGCACGCCTGCGCGGTCTGCCACGTCCTGAAACAGGCCGATATCCTTGGCCACAAGGTCCATGGTGAACGAGATATCGCGGCTCCCGTTCAAGATCACCTGCCCTTCGGTTTCATGCACAAAGGACGTCCCCGAACTGATCGCCATCGCCTCGTAGGCCACACCCAGATCCATGCCCGCGCCCTTGGCCACGGTCAGCGCCTCGGCGACGCTGACCAGATTGGCAGTGGCGAGGAAATTGGTCAGCACCTTGAGCACCGAGGCAGAGCCCAGATCGCCCGTGTGCAACACCCGCCGCCCCATGGTGGTCAGCAGAGGTAGGATGCGTTCGAATGTGGGCCGATCACCGCCTGCAAAGATCGCGATATTGCCCGTATCCGCCCGGTGGCACCCGCCCGAGACCGGGCAGTCCACCGCCGCACCGCCCGCCGCGATGACCTGCGCGCCGATGCGTTTGACTTCGGCTTCATCCGTCGTCGACATCTCCATCCAGATCTTACCGGGGCCGATATGGGGCAGCATTTCGTCCATGACAGCGGCCGAGGCGACGGGGCTGGGCAGGCAGGTGATCACCGCATCGCAGGTCTGCATCAGGTTGGCCGGGCTTTGGCCATCTGTGGCACCGGCGGCCACCTTGGCGGCCACAAAGTCTGCGTTTAGGTCATGCACGGCCACGTCATGCCCATTGCGCAGCAGGCTGCCCGACAATTTGCCGCCCACATTCCCCAGCCCGATAAATCCGATTTTCATGCGTGTCTCCCCGTGTTTCAGGTCAAGGAAAACCGGGGGCAGAGTGCTGTCCGTCCTGTTTGCGACACGTCAGGGGCGGGGTGTGAAATTCTGCTGATAAAAGCGGTACCAATTGCCGCCCATGATGCCCGCCACTTCGCCAGCGTCCATGCCGGTGGCCCGCAACCCGTCCTCGATATTGCCAAAGTCGCGGTTGTCGCGGAACCAGTCGGGCTGGGGCGGAAAACCGGGGGCAGAGGCCGAGCCCTCGCCATAGTCGATCTCCTTGCTCCAGCGGCCCACGCGCATCCATTCGACAATGCTGTCCGGCTGGTCCTGACACAGATCGGAGCCAATACCGATGGTGTGGGCGCCATAGCGTTCGGCTGTCCGCGCAATCGCCTCGCAGAAAGACTGCAGCGTGCAGGCAGAACCATCCTTGAGGTGATGCGGATAAAGCGAAAAGCCGAGCATCCCGCCCCTTTCGGTCACCGCACGGATCACATCGTCGCGCTTGTTGCGCAAGGCCGGGTGCCAGTCATGCGGGTTCGCGTGCGTGATGGCGATGGGGCGTTCCGAAATCTCGGCCGCTTGAATGGTGGAGCGATCAGCCGAATGGCTCATGTCCACCACAAGCCCGACGCGGTTCATTTCCTTGATCACCTGTTTGCCCATCCGGGTGATCCCGGTGTCTTCAGCCTCGTAACAGCCCGTCGCCAGCAGGGACTGGTTGTTATAGGTCAGCTGCATGAACCGCGCCCCGAGGGTGTGGACGATCTCGACCAGACCGATGTCGTCCTCGATGGGGCTCGGGTTTTGAAAGCCAAAGAACACCGCCGTCTGCCCGGCGGCGCGGGCGCGGTCGATGTCGGACGCCCAGAGCCCTCTGATAATCAGGTCGGGGTACTGTTCGAACCAGCGGTTCCACTTTTCGAAGTTCAGTACCGTCTCACGGAAATTCTCGTGATAGGCGATGGTGACGTGGATGGCATCCACCTGCCCTTCGCGCAACTGGCGGAAAATCTTTTCCGACCAGGCGCAGTATTGCAGGTTGTCTATGCGCATGAGCTAGCCATCATCCTTGTCCTCGAAATTGAACAGGCCCATGGCGCCCTTGCCCAGCTCGATCCCGGCAAAAGGCCCGCCGTGGCGGAAATTGGACGCCTCATGCGGATCGAGGGGGCCGAACTTGGCATAGATATCGGCGGCAAACTGTTCGGCGTTGTCCTTGGGGCGGTATCCCAGATGGCGGGCTGCGGAATTGTCCACGGGCGCGCGATCGTTGTCGGAAATGCCGTAGACGATGGAGAAGCCGGTGACCGGCGTGGTGATCGACTTTTCCACCAGCTGGATCATGTCGTCATAGCTGAGCCAACTGCCCACTGCGCGCGGATTGCTGACGGGCGCGCAGGAATAGATGCGCAGGCAGACGGATTCGAGGCCCCGTTTCTCCCAGTACATGCGGCCCAGATCCTCGGCAAAGCACTTGGCCAGCCCGTAGAACGTATCGGGGCGGTGGGGGACATCGACGCCGATGGCTTGCGTTTTGGGATACATCCCGACCGCGTGGATCGATGAGGCATAGACAACGCGGCGCACCCCGTGGCGGTAGGCGGCCTCCCACACGTTGTAGGCACCGACGAAGTTCGGGCCCAGCAGTTCCTCGAACGGGGCCTCATCCACAACCGCGCCGAAATGGATGACCATGTCAGCCCCTTCGAGCAACGGATCAACCGCCGCCATGTCGGCAATGTCCGCCTTCACATAGGTCTCGTTTGCGGCCAGATCGCCGATGTCATCCACGATATCCGTGGACACAAGTGTCTCACACATCGCCTCCAAAGGCGCGCGCAGGCGGGACCCGAGGCTGCCAGCGGCACCTGTCAAAACCAGTTTTTTCATGTTGTTGCTCCTGCGTATCAGATGACGGCTTTTTCGATGATCGGGCGGTCTTGGACGATCCGCGCATAGTTGAAGGGGGACAGGTCAAGGGCACGGTATGTGCCGTAAGTCAGCCATTCCGCGGTGCCCCGGCCCATGGCGGGGGATTGCTGCAGCCCGTGGCCGGAAAAGCCGTTGAGAAAGACAAAGTTCTCGACCTCGTTGTGCGGGCCCATGATTGCGTTGTGATCAAACGTGTTCATCGCATAATGCCCACCCCATTCATGGGTCACCTTGATCGCCTCGAATTGCGGAATGCGGGTGGCGAGGATCGGCCAGACATGGTTTTCCCACATTGCGTGATCCATGTGGAAATCGTCATAGTCCACCGCCGGATCAATGTCGGAATGGCCACCGCACTGGTAGGTCCCGCCGCCGTTTTCGCGTACGTGCACGCCTGATGGATCGATGGTCAGTGGCAGATCGACCTCCAGCGGTTTTTCGGCCGAGAATATCCAGGAAAAGCGTTTGCGCGGCTCGACCGGCACGTCGATGCCCGCCATCTGCGCAGTGCGCGACGCGCGCGGACCCGAAGCGTTCACAACCTGTCCACAGCCAATCACCTCGCCACTGGCCAGCGTGACGCTCTCAACGCGCTGCCCATTCGCGCTGCGGGTCATGGCCACAACTTCGTTCTGCACATATTCCACACCGTGTTCGCGCGATTGCCGCCGCCACCAGTCAAACACCGCGGCGCCGTCCCAGTACCCTTCGTCCACCGTGTTGATGGAGCCCAGCACGATGTCATCGACATTGTAGAACGGATAGGTCGCCTTGATCTGCTCGGGAGTCATCAGTTGCGTGCCCGCCCCGGCGGCATGTTGCACGGCGATATTGTCGCGCAGGACGTTGGCGAAATCCTCGGTGTCGGCCAGATACATATAGCCAAAATTGCGGATCGACAGTTCCGGCACGCGGTCGTCATTGCCCATGTACTGCCTGATATTCTTGACGAAATCGGCGGCAAACTGGCTGATGCGCACATTCAGATCGGTCGAAAACTGCTGGCGCATGCAGCTGTTGGTGTGCGCGGTCGAGCAATTCTCGTAAGTCATGTCCCGCTCGATCACTAGGACAGAGCCGTCAAAGTCGGGATTGTCCGACAGGAACCACGCCGTCGAGGCGCCCATGATCGCGCCGCCGACAATGACGACATCGTAGGTTTGCCGTATCGGCGTTGTGGCTTGAGCACTCATGATCTTCCTTTCGCGATACATCGACTCTTTGGCGGGCACCTTGGGGGCAAATTGCGCCTTGCGCCAGATGGGATTTTCTCGCGTGCCCAACAAACGGGCATCGCGCCTGCGCATGCAGCGTGGCGGGTTGGTCGGGCTTTGCAATCGTGCGCCCTCGGGTCACGTCGCGTTGGCATCCCTGCTGCGCTGGCCGAGGCATAGGCGTGGCGAATGAGATGAAAATAGCGGTCGTCGAACCCGACCCCGACCGCGCGCGCGAGATTATCGACGCGCTGAAAGAAGACGGCTGGCAAGACGTCGTCGTGCTGGGCGACGTGATTGGCCTTGCACGCAAGCTGGCAGCACTGAACCCCGATCTGGTGCTGATTGATCTGGCCAATCCCAGCCGCGACGCACTGGAACAGATCAGCGCTGCTTCGGATGCCCAAAGCCGACCGGTGGCGATGTTTGTCGACCGCTCGGACGATGAAATGACCCAAGCCGCAGTGGCTGCGGGCCTGTCGGCCTACGTGGTGGGCGAGCTGCAGACGGAGCGCATCCGCCCCGTTCTCAAGACCGCAATCGCCCGCTTTCAGATGATGAGCCAGATGCGTCTGGAACTGCAAGCCGCCAAGCAGGCGCTGGTCGATCGCAAGACCGTGGACCGCGCCAAGGGTATGCTGATGCGGGCGCGTGGCATCAGTGAGGAAGAGGCCTATGCCCTGTTGCGCAAGACGGCCATGTCGCAAAACCGCAAGGTCATCGACGTGGCCCAAGCCCTGCTGACGGCAGCGGACTTGCTGTCATGAGCACACAGCGACTGACCTGCGGATATGTTCCGCTGGTGGACAGTGCACCGCTGATCGTGGCGCAGGAATTGCGCTTTGCCGCAGACGAGGGGATCGAGCTGAACCTGTTGCCACAACCCTCGTGGGCGGCGCTGCGTGATCTGCTGGCGCTGGGGCATCTCGATGTGGCCCATATGCTCTCGCCCATGCCGACGGCCATGTCGCTGGGGCTGAGCGGGCCGCCTGCGCAGATCGACGCGCTGATGGTGCTGTCGGCCAACGGAACGGTGATCGGCGTGTCATCGATGATGGCGGATGCAATGCGGGCCAAGGGCTGGCAAAGCGGGTTTGATGACCCTGCCGGAACCGTCGGGCCCATGCTGGCCGCCCTCAACCGGCCCTTGCGGGTCGGCGTGCCCTTTCCCTATTCGATGCACCGCTTGCTGTTTGAATACTGGATCAGGGAAGCGGGCGCGGCTGCCGATATCCAGGTCATCACGACGCCGCCGCCCCTGATGGCCGACGCGGTGCGCGCGGGCGAGTTGGACGTGTTCTGCGTGGGCGAGCCCTGGGGGTCGGTCGCGGTGAGCGCCGGGGTTGGCGAATTGATCCTGCCCGGCGTGTCGATCTGGGCGCAGGCCCCGGAAAAGGTGCTGGCCGCGCGGCGTGTGTGGATTGACGACAATACGGTGGCCGTGGCCGGGCTGATGCGGGCGGTGTCGCGCGCGGCGCGGTGGCTCGACCAGCCGGACAACCGCGTTCTGGCCATCGAGATCCTTGCGCGCAGCGCCCATCTGAACCTGCCACTTTCAGCGGTGGAGCATGCGTTGACTGGCCGCTTTGCCACCCGGACGGACGGGCCGCCGGTGCATGTGCCGGACTTTGTCCGCTTTTTCGAGGGGGCCACAAATTTCCCATGGCGCAGTCAGGCCGCGTGGATCGGGGCCCAGATTGCGCTGATCACGGGGATCGAGCGCGCCCATGCCATCACAGTGGCCCAGGGCACGATGCGCCCTGATTCCTATCGCATGCATTTGGGCCCGGTCGGCGTCGATATGCCGGGCGCCTCGGCCAAGGTCGAAGGCGCGCTGGCCCATGCAACGCCCGTTGCCTCGACAAAGGGCGAGATGATTCTTGGGCCGGATGCTTTCTTTGACGGCAGAACCTATGATTTTGCCGCCCCGGATTGACCAAATAATGGGCAGACGCTGCATTGCAGCAAGAATCCGCATTAAATCATCAAAACCTTGTTGATCGGTCAAGGCAGCGCACGCTAGCGTCATCTTAACGAAGCAATGCTGCTTCCCACCGCCTCCATGGACGGAGGCTCTTTACACAAGAGCAAAGCCGCTCACCCCGGGTCACGCGTTTCTCCTCCCTCGCGTCCGGTGTGGGCGGCTTTTTTGTTTCGGAAAGGACCAATTCTGATGATACGACTGTTTGCTGCCGCCAGCACCGTTGCCGCCCTGATGGGGTCGGTGGCGCATGCCGAATTGCTGGATCTGGAAAAGGACGAGCTGACCTTTGGCTTTATCAAGCTGACGGATATGGCCCCGCTCGCCATCGCCTATGAGCTGGGATATTTCGAGGATGAGGGCCTGTTTGTGACCCTTGAGGCGCAGGCCAACTGGAAGGTTTTGCTGGACGGCGTGATCGACGGACAGCTTGATGGGGCGCATATGCTGGCGGGCCAACCGTTGGCTGCGACCATCGGATACGGCACCGAGGCGCATATCATCACGCCCTTTTCCATGGACCTGAACGGCAATGGCATCACCGTTTCCAACGAGATTTGGGAGGCGATGAAGCCCCATGTGCCGCTGATGGATGATGGTCGCCCGCAGCACCCGATCAGCGCCGAGGCCCTTGCGCCGGTGGTCGAGGATTACAAGGATCAGGGCTTGCCCTTCAACATGGGCATGGTGTTTCCGGTCTCCACTCACAACTACGAAATCCGCTACTGGCTGGCCGCTGGCGGCCTTGAGCCGGGGTTCTATTCCCCCGAGGACGTTTCGGGCCAGATCGGGGCCGATGTGCTGCTGAGCGTCACTCCACCCCCACAGATGCCGGCCACGATGGAGGCAGGCACCATATATGGATATGCCGTGGGAGAGCCGTGGAACCAGCAGGCTGTGTTCAAGGGCATCGGCGTGCCGGTCATCACCGATTACGACATGTGGAAGAACAACCCCGAGAAGGTCTTTGGCATCAACGCCGAGTTTGCCGCCGAAAACCCCAACACCACCATCGCCATCACCAAGGCGCTGATCCGCGCGGCGATCTGGCTGGATGAGAATGACAACGCCAACCGCGAGGAAGCGGTCGAGATCCTGAGCCGCTCGGAATATGTGGGCGCGGATTACGAAGTCATTGCCAACTCGATGACGGGGTTCTTTGAATTCGAAAAGGGTGACCGTCGCCCGGCGCCGGATTTCAATGTCTTCTTCCGCTACAACGCGACCTACCCGTTCTATTCGGACGCCATCTGGTACCTGACGCAAATGCGCCGCTGGGGTCAGATCGCCGAGGCCAAGCCGGACCAGTGGTATTTCGACATGGCCGCCGAAGTCTACAAACCGGCCATCTATCTTGAGGCCGCCCGCATGCTGGTCGATGAGGGGCTGGCGGATGAGGCCGATTTTCCCTGGGACAGTGACGGGTTCAAACCTGCGACCCCTGCCGCGGATATCATTGACGGCATTGCGTATGACGGCAAAGCGCCCAACGCCTATCTCGAAAGCCTGCCCATCGGGCTGAAGGGCGATCAGAAGGTCATCGGCAACAAGGTCGAGGGCTGAGTTTGAGCCGGGATGCGGTGGGCAGAATGCCCACCCTACCGGACTACGCTGCGTCGCAGCGTAAACCAACAAACCCGCCGCCGTCTGCCTAAAAAACAGGCATGCCGCAGCGCAGGAAAACCGACCGGAACACCCGATACACAACCTGTGCACCACCTGTGCACACACTGTACACCGCCGCAGCGCAGCATCGCCCGTTTGGGCCGCGCGCGGCTCCACAGACACCAAGCCAGGAGCGCCCTGACATGACCGCAATCGACCCATCGGAACTGCAGGCAGAGGCCCGCGAGGCCCGCCGCCAGCGTCTGTTCACCCGGATCAACTCGGCTGACAAATGGTTCCAGGTTCTGGGCCTCGCCTGGCTGACCCCTGTGCTGAAGGCCACCGCCGGGGACAACCCGCGTGCCCAAGGGCGCGAGATTTGGCGGCTGCTGGGTGTGCCGCTGCTGGCCATCGCGTTGTTTCTGGCCGCATGGGCCGCGCTGGCACCGACGGTGCAAACCTCGCTTGGGGCCATTCCCGGCCCGGTGCAGGTCTGGGCGCAGGTCGGCAACCTCAACGATGATGCCATCCGCGAACGTGAGAAAGAAGCCGCGTTTTACGAACGCCAGGAGGCGCGCAATGCCAAGCTGATCGCCGACGGGCGCGAGGACCGCGTCAAGGAACGCGTCTATACCGGCAAGCCGACCTATTACGACCAGATCTGGACCTCGATCAAAACGGTGTTCTTCGGCTTTCTGCTCGCCTCGCTGATCGCCATTCCGCTGGGCATCGCTGCGGGCCTCAGCCCGATGGTGAGTGCGGCGATCAACCCGCTGATCCAGATTTTCAAACCGGTCTCACCGCTCGCGTGGTTGCCGATTGTGACCATGGTTGTATCGGCCACCTATTCGGGCGGCTGGTTTGACAAATCCTTTCTCAACTCGGCGATCACGGTGACCCTTTGTTCGCTATGGCCGACCCTGATCAACACGACGCTCGGGGTTTCGAGCATCGACAAGGACCTCGTCAGTGTCTCAAAGGTGCTCAAGATGGGCACGTGGACCAAAGTGACCAAGCTGGTTTTGCCCTCGGCCCTGCCGCTGATCTTTACCGGGCTGCGCCTGTCCCTTGGAGTCGGCTGGATGGTGCTGATCGCCGCCGAAATGCTGGCGCAGAACCCGGGCCTTGGCAAATTCGTGTGGGACGAGTTCCAGAACGGGTCCTCGCAATCGCTCGCCAAGATCATGGTGGCCGTGTTCACCATCGGCATCATCGGCTTTCTGCTGGATCGGCTGATGTACGCGATCCAGTCCATGTTCACCTTCACGAACAACCGGTGAAGCCCATGTCAGTGATCGAATTCAAAAACGTTTCAAAATCTTACGGGTCGGGCACCGAACGCACCGATGTGCTGAGGGACATCTCGTTGCAGGTGAAAGAGGGCGAGTTTCTGGTGTTGCTGGGCTTTTCCGGCACCGGCAAGACCACACTGATCAACCTGATGGCGGGGCTTGAGGCACCCTCCTCCGGTGAAGTGCTGTTCAAGGGCGCGCCCATCGCCGGGCCAGGGCCTGAACGCGGGGTCATCTTTCAGAGCTATTCGCTGATGCCGTGGCTGACCGTCAGCGGGAATGTCGCGCTCGCTGTGGACACGATTTTCCCGGGGCTGCCCAAGGCCGCGCGGGCGGCAAAGGTCGATCACTATGTTCAGATGGTGGGTCTGGGCCATGCGGCGGCGCGTCGTCCGGCGGAGTTGTCGGGTGGTATGCGCCAGCGGGTGAACGTGGCGCGTGCGCTGGCGATGAACCCCGAAGTGTTGTTGCTGGATGAGCCGTTGTCTGCGCTCGACGCCCTGACCCGCGCCAATCTCGCCGACGAGATTGAACACATCTGGGAGGCAGACAAGAAGACCTGCGTGCTGATCACCAATGACGTGGATGAGGCGATTATTCTGGCCGACCGCATCATTGCGCTGAACCCGGACGGGAGCCTGGGTGAGGAATTCACCGTCTCCATCCCGCGCCCGCGCGACCGGATCGAGATGAACCACAATGACGCGTTCAAGGCGCTGCGCGCGCAGGTCACGAAATACCTGATGGATGTGGGGATCGAGGCCAAGGTGGAAGGAAGCCGCGTGTTGCCCGATGTGACCCCGATCCACGGTGTGCCCTCGGCAGTTGCGGATGCTCAGAAGGGTCTGATCGAGAACCGGTTTCTGGATTTCTCGCAGCTGCACAAGGTCTATCCGACGCCCAAGGGGCCGCTCACCGTGGTCGAGGATTTCGACCTCAAGATCAATCGCGGTGAGTTCATTTCGCTGATTGGCCATTCGGGGTGTGGCAAGTCCACCGTACTGACGATGGCGGCGGGGCTGAACGAGATTTCGCAAGGCGCGATCAAGCTGGATGGCCGTCATGTCGAAGGGGCTGATCCGGAGCGTGCCGTGGTGTTTCAGTCGCCCAACCTGTTTCCCTGGCTGTCGGCCAAGGAGAACGTCGCGATCGGGGTGGACAAGGTCTATCCCAAGGCGAGCCGGATCGAGCGGCAGGAGGTGGTGGAATACTACCTCGAGCGGGTCGGTCTGGCGGATGCGATGGACAAGCAGGCCGACAGCTTGAGCAACGGGATGAAGCAGCGCGTCGGCATCGCCCGCGCCTTTGCCTTGTCGCCGAAACTGCTGCTGCTGGATGAGCCCTTTGGCATGCTTGACAGCCTCACCCGCTGGGAGTTGCAGGAGGTGCTGATGGAGGTGTGGTCGCGCACCAAGGTCACTGCCATTTGCGTCACGCATGACGTGGACGAGGCGATCTTGCTGGCCGACCGCGTGGTGATGATGACGAACGGGCCGCAGGCGACCATCGGTAGAATCGTGGATGTCGACCTGCCCCGTCCCCGCACCCGCAAGGCGCTGCTGGAGCATCCCGACTACTATGCGTACCGGCAGGATGTGCTTGATTTCCTTGAGGAATACGAACACGGCAATGCGCCCAAACCGAAACCCACAGCGATTGCAGCGGAGTGAAAGACATGACCCAAAACATCATTGTCATTGGGGCGGGCATGGCCACGGGCCGGGCGCTTGAGCATCTGTTCGAGGCTGGGGCGGACGTGAACGTCACCCTGTTCAACGCCGAACCGCGCGGGAACTATAACCGCATCATGCTGAGCCCCGTGCTGGCGGGCGACAAGAGCTACGAAGAGATCGTGACCCATGATGCCGATTGGTATGCTGCCAATGGGGTGACTTGCCGGTTTGGTGAACGCGTGGCGTCGATTGATCGTACGGCCAAGACTGTGACGGCCCAAAACGGCGATGTGCTGCCTTACGACAAGCTGATCCTTGGCACCGGGTCGAACCCGTTCATGATCCCTCTGCCCGGCCATGATCTGGAGGGCGTCATCGCCTATCGCGATCTGGAAGATACCGAGCGGATGATGGCGCTGGGTGTGGGCAACAAGGTGGTTGTGATTGGCGGCGGCTTGCTTGGTCTTGAGGCCGCCGCAGGCATGGCCGCGCGCGGTGTGGACGTGACTGTGGTGCACATCATGGGCCACCTGATGGAGCGGCAACTGGACGAGGCGGCGGGGTATCTGCTGCGCAAAGCGTTGGTCGACAAGGGCATTGCGGTGATGTGTCAGGCGAACTCCAAGGAGATCCTTGGCGCCGATGGGCATGTGCGCGCACTGCTCTTGGACGATGGCACGGAACTGCCCTGCGATCTGCTGGTGATGGCCGTGGGCATCCGCCCCAACGTGGCGCTGGCGGCTGACGCGGGCCTCGCCGTGGGGCGCGGCATTCATGTGGATGACCAGATGGTGACCTCGGACGCGGATATTCTCGCCGTGGGTGAGTGTGTGGAACATGACGGCGCGCTCTTTGGCCTTGTGGCGCCGCTTTATGATCAGGCGAAGGTGGCAGCGCAGACCATTCTGGGCGAGGATGCCGCCTTCGTGCAGAAAGAGCTGAGCACCAAGCTGAAGGTGACCGGATGCGACCTGTTCTCAGCCGGGGATTTTGCTGATGGCGAAGGGCGCGAGGACATCGTGTTTCGCGATCCCGGGCGCGGGGTCTATCGCCGTCTGGTGATCGAGAACAACGTGGTGATCGGTACGGTCATGTATGGTGACACTGCGGACAGCAATTGGTTCTTTGGCCTGATCCGCGAGCGTACCGACATTTCAGAGATGCGCGAGACGCTGATATTCGGCCCTGCCTATCAGGGGGGTGCCCCCCTGGACCCGTTGGCGGCCGTTGCAGCCTTACCGCGTGATGCGGAAATCTGTGGCTGTAACGGCATTTGCAAAGGCGCAATCGTGGACGCGATCGAAGGGGGCGCGAGTGACCTGGGGGCCGTGCGGTCGGTGACCAAGGCGTCGGGGTCCTGCGGGACCTGCACGGGTCTGGTCGAACAGGTTTTGGCGGTGACTTTGGGCGACGCGTTTGTCATGCCCACAGCCCAGCCGATCTGCGGGTGCTGTGATCTGTCACACGAGGACGTGCGGCGGATGATCAAGTCTCAGGAACTGAAATCCATGGCCGCTGTTTGGCAGGAATGCGCATGGAAGACCGTCGATGGCTGTCACGTGTGCCGCCCGGCGCTGAATTATTACCTGATTGCGGACTGGCCGCTGGAGTATCTGGACGATCCGCAAAGCCGCTTCATCAACGAGCGCAAGCACGCAAACATCCAGAAAGACGGCACTTTTTCCGTAGTGCCACGCATGTGGGGTGGCATTACGACTCCGGATGAGTTGCGTGCGATTGCCGATGCGGCGGACAAGTTCAATGTGCCAACCGTAAAGGTGACCGGCGGGCAGCGCATCGATTTGCTGGGCGTCAAGGGCGAGGATTTGCCCGCCATCTGGGCCGATCTGAACGCGGCGGGCATGGTGTCGGGCCACGCCTATTCCAAAGGTTTGCGCACGGTAAAGACGTGTGTGGGCACGGATCATTGCCGCTTTGGCACACAGGATTCGACGGGTCTTGGCATCAAGCTGGAAAAGGCGCTGTGGGGGGCGTGGACGCCGCACAAGCTGAAACTCGGCGTGTCGGGTTGCCCGCGCAATTGTGCAGAGGCGACGTGCAAGGACATCGGCGTGATATGTGTGGATTCAGGGTTTCAGATCGGGATTGGCGGGGCTGCGGGCATGGATGTGCGCGAGGTCGAGCGGTTGATTGACGTCGAAACCGAAGAAGAAACCATCGCCGTGATCAAGGCGATGAGCCAGCTCTATCGCGAGAACGCCAAGTACCTCGACCGCATCTACAAGTGGATGAACAAGGTGGGGCTGGAGTGGATACGGGAGCGTATTTCCGACCCCGAAGAGCGTGCGGCGCTGGTGGCCCGGTTCGATCTGTCCCAGACCGTCTATCAAAAGGACCCATGGGCCGAACATGCCAAGAAACGGGCCGAGAGTTTTCAGCCTGTGGCCAACCTGACACTGGAGGCTGCGGAATGAGCGACTGGATTGATATTGCTGCCCTTTCTGACGTGCCAGTGCGTGGCGCGCGGGTGGTCAAGACCCGTGCGGGTTGTGTGGCCGTGTTCCGTACGGCGGCGGATGCAGTCTTTGCTCTCGACAATGCCTGCCCGCACAAGGCGGGGCCGCTGGCCGAGGGGATCGTGCATGGTGCGGCGGTGACCTGCCCGCTGCACAACTGGGTGATTTCGCTGGAAACTGGCCACGTGCAGGGCCCGGACGAGGGGCAGGTTGCGACCTATCCGGCGCGTGTCGAGGCCGGGCGCATATTGCTGGACGCCTCGCGCCTGCGTGCCGAGCGCGCGGCATGAGCACCTGCACCACCTGTCCGTACTGTGGCGTAGGGTGCGGCGTGATCGCATCGCCTGACGGCACGATCAAGGGCGATCGCGATCATCCCGCGAATTTCGGACGGCTCTGTTCCAAAGGGTCGGCGTTGGGCGAAACCATCGACCTTGAGGGCCGCCTGCTGGCCCCGCGCATTGGTGGGCAGGATGCGGAGTGGGACGAGGCCACCGCGCTGGTGGCCAGCCGTTTTGCACAGGCGATCCGCGATCATGGGCCTGACAGCGTGGCGTTTTACGTCTCGGGCCAATTGCTGACCGAGGATTACTACGTTGCCAACAAGCTGATGAAAGGCTTCATCGGGTCGGCCAATATCGACACAAATTCAAGGCTTTGCATGGCGTCCTCGGTCGCGGGGCACAAGCGTGCATTTGGTGCCGACACGGTGCCCGGGACCTATGAGGATCTCGAAGATGCTGATCTGATCGTGCTGGTCGGGTCGAACCTGGCGTGGTGCCATCCGGTGCTGCACCAGCGCATCGCGGCAGCCAAGGCGGCGCGCCCATCCATGCGTGTGGTCAATGTCGATCCGCGCCGCACGGCGACGACGCAACTGGCGGATGTGCACCTGCAGATCGCGCCGGACGGGGACATTGCGCTGTTCAACGGGTTGCTCGCGCATCTTGCTGCGGGTGGGCATGTGAATACCGATTATGTCGATGCACATGTGGACGGGTTCGCGGCTGCTGTGGCTGCGGCAGAGTGCACGGACACCACCGACAGCGGGTTGAGCGCCGGAGAATTGCGCCAATTCTACGAGATGTGGGCGGGCATCGAAAAGGTGGTCACCGTCTACTCGCAAGGCGTTAACCAGTCGTCTTGCGGGTCGGACAAGGTGAACGCGATCCTCAACTGCCATCTGGCGACAGGCCGCATTGGCCGCCCCGGCATGGGCCCGTTTTCGGTCACCGGCCAGCCCAACGCGATGGGGGGCCGCGAGGTCGGCGGTTTGGCGAACATGCTGGCCAATCACCTCGATATCGAGAATGCCGATCACCGTGCCGCCGTGAGGGAGTTCTGGGACAGCCCGACGATCTGCACCGCGCCCGGCCTCAAGGCGGTCGATCTGTTCGAGGCGTGTGCCAACGGCAAGATCAAGGCGCTCTGGGTGATGTCGACCAATCCGGCGGCCAGCATGCCCGATGCGGAGCGGGTGGCGGCGGCCATCGCCAATGTGCCTTTTACCGTTGTCTCCGACATCATGGCGCGCACCGATACCTGCGATCTGGCGGATGTGCTGCTTCCCTCCGCCGGGTGGGGCGAAAAGGACGGCACGGTCACCAATTCCGAGCGCCGGATCTCGCGCCAACGCGCGTTTCTGCCCGTCCCCGGCGCCGCACGCCCGGATTGGCGGATCATCTGCGACGTGGCGCGCGCGATGGGGTATGGAGCTGCGTTCGACTATGATAGTCCGGCGGCGATCTTTCGTGAATATGCCGGTCTGTCTGCGGCGCTCCGCCCCTTCGGGCGCGATTTTGACATCAGTGGTTTGGCAGGGATGTCGGATGCGGACTATGCCGCACTGAACCCTGTGCAATGGCCTGTGCCTGAGGCCGGTGAGGGCTCGACACGGTTCTTTGCGGATGGGCAGTTTTTTCATGGCAATGGGCGTGCGCGCATGTTGCCGATTGCCGCGCCGATGGCGCAGGTGTCCGGGGGATTTCACCTCAATACCGGACGCATTCGCGACCAGTGGCACACCATGACGCGGACGGGAAAATCCGCGCGATTGGGGGCGCATATGGGCGAGCCTTACGTGGAAATGCATCCCGAGGATGCGGGTGATATGGGTCTCGGCCCGGCCGAACTGGTTGAGGTCGCGGCTGCGGGTCAGACCTGTATCTTGAGGGCGTTGCCCACGGAACGGGTCGCAAAAGGAGCCCTCTTCGCGCCAATGCACTGGACGCGGCTGCGCAGTGCCTCGGGGCCGGTGAACAAGGTCGTTTCGGTGCGCGTCGATCCGGTGTCGGGGCAGCCTGCGCTGAAATCCGGGCGGGTGTCGGCGCAAAGGTTCGCGGCGAAATGGTATGGGTTTGTCGCCTCTGCCACACCCCTGCACCAGTTCGGGGCCTATTGCGCCATCGCGCGCACGGCGACCGGCTGGCAGGCGGAACTGGCGGACGCAGCGCCATTGGCCGATGCGCGTGCGGCGTTCAACGTACTGACCTCGGCCCAAGGCGGCGACATCAGCGAAATGCGCGACGAGAGTACAGGGATCGTGCGGATCGCCCATCGGGTGGAGGGCAATTTGCGCGCGGTATTGTTCTGCGCGCCCTCCCCGGTCGTCGTTTCGCGGGCCCATGCCGTGGCGCTGATTGGCACGGATGTGCATATGCATGACGCTTTGTCGGGGCGCGCGCGGTCCGATGTGCCCGACCCCGGCGCGACCGTTTGTGCATGCATGGGTGTGGGCCTGAACGATCTGCGCCGGGCCGTGGCCGCCGGGGCCTGCAGTGTCGATGCTCTTGGGTCAGCCACTGGGGCCGGCACCAATTGCGGCGCGTGTCGCCCTGAACTGGCAGGCCTTCTCTTGCCCCCGGCCAAGGCGATTGCCGCCGAATGACCCCTCACGGATCGGAGACTGCGCGATGAAAACCTTTCCCATGTTCCTGACCATGACCGGACGGCGCGTCGTGATCGTCGGCGGCGGTGAGCAGGCGGCGCAGAAGTGCCGGTTGATGCTGAAGACCGAGGCGCAGATCGACGTGCTGGCCGATGCACTGGATGTTGAATTGCAGAGCATCGCGCAGGCGGGTCGGATCAACTGGCAACGCGGCGCGATTGCGCCGGACGCTTTTGCCGGGGCGGCGCTGGTGTTTGTGGCGACGGGCTGTCCCGGGCAGGACGTTTGCCTGCACATGCTGGCAAAGGCCGCGGGGGCCGTGGTGAATGTGGTGGACCAGCCTGCCTTATGTGACGCGATCACGCCTTCGATCATCGACCGCGATCCGGTTGTCGTAGCCATCGGGACCGAAGGCACTGCCCCTGTGCTGGCCCGCCAGATCAAGAGCCGGTTGGAAGAGATGCTGGAGCCGCGCCTTGGCGACCTTGCAGCCCTCGCAGGGCGGTTGCGCGGGTTCGCGGCCCGCCGTCTGGGTCCGCGCCAGCGGCGTGATCTCTGGGCATGGGTGTTTGATGGGCCTCTCCGCGCGCAGCACGGGCAAGAGGGTGATGCTGCGGTGGCGCGGGCCATCAAGGCCGTCATTGCTTCGGGCCGGGTGCCGGAGACGGGGCCTGCCCCCGTGGCGCTTGTGGGCGCAGGCCCCGGCAGCAGCGATCTGATCACCCTGCGCGGGGTGCAGCGTCTGCAGGAGGCGGATGTGATTTTTTATGACCGGCTGGTCGATCCCGGCGTGCTGGAACTTGCCCGGCGCGATGCGGAGCGCGTCTATGTGGGCAAGGCACCGGGTTGTCATGCGTGGCCGCAGGATCGCATCAATAGCCTGATCGTCTCGGCCGCCTTGCGCGGGCAACGGGTGGTGCGTTTGAAATGCGGCGATCCGGGGGTGTTTGCGCGTGGTGCGGAAGAGGCCGAGGCGCTCGTGGCGGCTGGACTGCCTTACGAGATTGTGCCCGGTGTCACGGCGGCCAGCGGGGCCGCAGCCGCCGTTGGCGGGTTTCTCACCGAGCGGGGCAAGACCGACACGCTTGTGCTGACCACGGGGCGCAAGGCACATGCCGTAGAGCGCCCGGATTGGGTGCAGCACCTGAGCGCGCGCTGCAATGTGGCGGTCTATATGGGGGTGCAGACGGCGCCGCAGATTGTGGAGGCGCTGCGCGAGGCCGGGCTGCTGGGGTCGGTGCAGGTCACTGCCGTCAGCAATGCACAGCGTTTGGATCAGAAAGTGCTGGAATGTGCCGCCGCCGATCTGGTGGGGCAAATTGCGGCGCAGGGTCTTGTCAGTCCGGCGATCCTGTTTTTGCGCCGCACTGATTTGGCGGAAGTAGTGGTACCTCGCGATATGCCTGCCCTGCGCGCGGTGTGAGAGCGGACAATTATTGCATGCATTGGCGATACTATTGCGATTTCAGCAATAGTGAATACCCATAGCTTTCTATTCTGATCTCGCTCCGATGGCCTTAGATGTCTTGCAACCACAGATACAGCGGCAAAAGGGGTCGAACATGATCACGGATATCAAAGGGCTGCACCACGTCACCTCGATGGCGGGAGATGCCAATGAAAACAATGCGTTCTTTACCGGCGCGCTGGGGCTGCGCCGCGTCAAGAAGACGGTCAATTTCGACGCGCCAGAGGTCTATCACCTGTATTACGGGGACGAGGTCGGCACGCCAGGCTCGGTGATGACCACCTTTCCTTTTGGCCAGATGCCGCGTGGACGGCGCGGTGTGGGTGAGGTTGGCGTGACGGAATTCGCGGTGCCCAAAGGCGCCCTGCCCTATTGGGCGGAGCGGTTGGGATCGCGAGGAGTCTCGGGCCTGACGCAGGACAGCTTTCTGGGTGAGGCGCGGCTGGGCTTTGACGGACCGGACGGAGACAGCTTTGCCCTTGTGGAAAGCGAGGCGCAGGGGCGTGTGCCGTGGACCGGTGCGGATGTGCCTGAGGATGCGGGTATTCTTGGGTTTCGCGGGGCGCGGTTTCGGCTGAATGATGCGGATGCGACGGGCGAGTTGCTGGGCTTCATGGGCTATGTGAAGGGCGAGAGCGCGGATGGCGTGACCCGCTATGTGATCGAGGGCGGCAATGCGGCGGACACGATCGACCTTGAGGAAACACCAAGCGGTCAGGCCGCCCATCAGGGTGCCGGATCGGTGCACCACATCGCCTTTGCGGTCGAAGATCGTGCGGCACAGCTCGAGGTGCGGCGCGCGCTGCTCGATACAGGCTATCAGGTCACACCAGTGATCGATCGCGACTATTTCTGGGCGATCTATTTCCGCACGCCGGGGGGTGTGCTGTTTGAAATCGCAACGAACGAGCCGGGGTTTGACCGCGACGAGGACACCGCCAATCTGGGCAGCGCACTGAAACTGCCATCCCGTTACGAGGAACATCGGGCCAAGATCGAGGCGCTGTTGCCTGCGATTACGGATTGAGGGCGCGATGTCGATGCAGGCCTATACCGCGCTCACGTCTGATCCCGCGCCGGGCGCGCCGCTGATCTTTGCCTTTCACGGCACGGGCGGGGACGAGCACCAGTTCTTTGACTTTGCGGGGCAGCTGGTACCGGGGGCGGGTGTAATTTCGCCCCGTGGGGACGTGTCCGAAGGCGGGGCGGCGCGGTTTTTTCGGCGCACGGGCGAGGGTGTCTATGACATGGACGATCTGGCGCGGGCGACCGAGAAGATGGCCGGGTTCGTGGCCGCGCATGTGGCAGCACATCCGGGCGCGCCGGTCTATGGGTTTGGCTATTCGAACGGGGCCAACATTCTGACCTCGGTCGTGATGGAGCGCCCTGATCTGTTTGAGCGGATCGCCCTGCTGCATCCGCTGATCCCGTGGCAACCTGCGCCTGTTTCCGGTCTTGCCGGCGTGCGCGTGCTGATTTCCGCCGGGCAGCGCGATCCGATTTGTCCGTGGCCGATGAGCGCGGCGCTGATGAAATGGTTTGCCGATCAGGGTGCGCAGCTGAGCCGCGAGCTCCATGACGGCGGGCACGAATTGCGCCGCTCGGAGGCCGAGGCGCTGGGGCGGTTCATGGCGGCCTGACCACGCCGTCCCGTGGGTCAGAAAAGCACGCCGCTGGCTGCCCGGGCCAGCGGCGTTTGGCCCTTACAGGGCAGGTGTTTCACAGCATGCAACGGCATACCATTTACACCTGTGACCGATCTGCCGCGGTTGCTGTCTTTGCAGTTGTCTTGAAGGTGGTGATAAGCATAGCTAGCGCTAACAGGAACGTGCCCGCTGCGGGTTTATTTTGCCGATTTGAGGAGTGATGAGATGCGTGAGTGGTGGCGAGACGCGGTGATCTATCAGATCTATCCCCGGTCTTTTCAGGACGACAATGGCGACGGGATCGGCGATCTGCCAGGCATCACCCGCCGTCTGGATCATGTCGCCTCACTGGGGGTGGATGCGATTTGGCTGTCGCCCTTCTTTACCTCGCCCGATCAGGACATGGGCTATGATGTGTCGGACTATACCGGGGTCAATCCGCTGTTCGGCACGGTCGAGGATTTCGACGCATTGACGGCCCGCGCCCACGATCTGGGCCTGAAAGTGATCATCGATCAGGTGCTGTCGCACAGTTCCGACCAGCATCCGTGGTTCGAGGAAAGCCGACAGAACAAGACCAATCCAAAGGCAGACTGGTATGTCTGGGCCGATCCGAAAAAGGATGGCAGCGCGCCCAACAACTGGCCTTCGGTCTTTGGTGGGTCGGCCTGGATGTTCGATCCGCGCAGGCGTCAGTATTACATGCACAACTTTCTGACCTCGCAGCCCGATCTGAACTTTCACAACCCCGAGGTGGTCGAGGCGTTGCTGGAAGCGATGGAGTTCTGGCTGAAGCGCGGGGTGGACGGGTTCCGTCTGGATACGGTCAATTTCTATGTGCATGACAAGCAGCTGCGCAACAATCCACCCAGCAAATACAAGGACTTCCCCGGCAATCCCTATGGTGCCCAGCGCCATATCCATTCCAAGACCCAGCCCGAGAACATCGCCGTTTTGCAAAAACTGCGTGCCCTGCTCGACAAATATGACGACCGGATGCTGATCGGCGAAGTGGGTGAGGACGGATTGCGCCAGATCGAGATCATGGGGGAATACACCTCCGGCAAGGACAAGCTGCACATGGCCTATTCCTTTGCCATGCTCAGCCACGAACACACCCCCAAGCATTTCCGCGACTGTATCGAAGGCTTCATGCGTGATGCCCCCGACGGCTGGCCTTGCTGGTCCTTTTCCAACCACGATGTGCAGCGCCATGTGACCCGCTGGGCCCCTGCTCCGGAATTCGAAGAAGCCGTGGCGCGTCAGTCGATCAACATGCTGATCAGCTTTCCTGGTACCTTGGGTGTCTATCAGGGCGAAGAGGTGGGCCAGACCGAGACCGATATCGAGTTTCACGAGTTGCAGGACCTTGGCAACATAGACTTCTGGCCCGACAACAAGGGCCGCGATGGCTGTCGCACACCGATGGTCTGGGATCAAAGCCAACCCAATGCGGGCTTTTCCACGGGTGCGCCTTGGTTGCCCGTCAAGCCGCCACAGGCCGCCCATGCAGTGGCCGGGCAAGAGGGCAAGAACGATTCTGTGCTGGCCACCTACCGTGCCGCCCTCGCCTTTCGCAAATCGCGCCCGGAACTTTCATTGGGCGAAACCCGTTTCCCCAAGGTGCGCAACCCTCTGCTGGCCGTGTGCCGCACATATGAGGGCGTCAGCCTGACGGGCGTGTTCAACCTGTCGGGTCAACCGCAATCGGTGCGTGTTGACGACAGCGCCACCCTTGTAGGTGCTGCCGAAGGTGAGCTGACCAAGGGGCGGTTGAAACTGCCACCGTTCGGCTATGCCTATGTCGAAACACGTGGGATCGATACCCCGGTGGGCTAGGTCCTGCGAAGCGTTGCCAAGATGGCCCGTATCATCCGAGCCCTCTTGGCGCTAACATCGCGCTGATACTGCAAGCCGCCCTGCACGACCCACGCAAGGCGCAAAAGACTGGAAAGACCGATATCGCATGGCAAAACCCGTGACACGCGACATGGCTCTCAAGGCCGCCCCACCCGCCGATGTGGTTGGGGCCCTGATGGCCGGGCATCTGGCCGATCCCTTCCACTTTCTGGGCCTGCGCGCGCATCCTGACGGCTTTGCGCTCAACGTTTTTGTCCCTGGTGCGGACAGCGTGACCTGCATCACCGGAAAATCCACCAAGACCGCGCTGGAACCCGTTCCGGACGCGCCGGGCCTGTTTTGCACGCTGCTGAAGAAGGACCAGCCCTACCGTCTGAGCGCGAGTGCGAGTGGGAACAGTTGGGATTTCGAGGACCCTTATCGCTTTGGCCGGGTGCTGAGCGATGACGACCTCTATTACCTTGGTGAAGGGTCGATGCAGCGTCTGTGGACCGTGCTGGGTGCGCATGTGATGACCATCGACGATGTGGCCGGTGTGCATTTTGCCGTCTGGGCCCCCAATGCCGAGCGGGTCGCGGTGGTCGGTGATTTCAACGTCTGGGATGCGCGCCGCCACGGGATGCGCCGTCTTGGTGCCTCGGGGGTGTGGGAGATTTTCCTGCCCGGTGTGATGCCCGGCGACGTGTACAAATATGCGATCCGGGGGGCGGGCGGCGTTGATCTGCCACTCAAGGCGGACCCGGTTGGGTTCGGCTCTGAACATCCGCCCAAGACGGGGTCGATCGTGCGCGATATCGCAGGCCATGACTGGACTGACGCCACATGGATGAAGGGCCGCGCGGCCCACCACAACACCGACGTGCCGATCAGCATTTACGAGGTCAATCTGGCCAGTTGGAAACGCGCCGAAGGCAATCGCCCCCTGTCCTATGAGGAGCTGGCCAGCGATCTCGTCGATTACGTCGCTGACATGGGGTTCACCCATATCGAGATGATGCCGATCACCGAGCACCCTTTTGACGGGTCGTGGGGCTATCAGCCGATCGGGATGTATGCCCCCACCATCCGCCACGGCACCCCGGACGAGTTCCGCGCGCTGGTCACGGCGGCGCATAAAAAGGGGCTGGGGGTGCTGCTCGATTGGGTGCCTGCGCACTTCCCGACGGACGAACACGGGCTGGCGCTGTTTGACGGCACGCACTTGTACGAACACGCCGACCCGCGCGAGGGGTTCCATCAGGACTGGAACACGCTGATCTTTAACTTTGGCCGGCGCGAGGTGGTGAACTTCATGACCTCCAACGCGCTCTATTGGCTGGAGGAATACCATCTGGACGGCATCCGCGTGGATGCGGTCGCCTCGATGCTCTACCGTGACTATTCCCGCAAGGATGGCGAATGGATACCCAACCGCGATGGCGGGCGCGAGAATTACGAGGCCATTGATTTCCTCAAAGGTGTGAACAGCTTTGTCTATGGCGAAGATGACAGCATCATGACCGTGGCCGAGGAAAGCACCGCCTTTCCGGGTGTATCGCGCCCCGTCTATCACGGCGGGCTTGGGTTCGGGTTCAAGTGGAACATGGGGTGGATGAACGACACCCTGCGTTACATGGAAGAGGACCCGATCAACCGCAAATACCACCACCATCTGATGACCTTCGGCATCCACTATGCGTTTTCGGAGAATTTCGTGCTGCCGATCAGCCATGACGAGGTGGTGCACGGCAAAGGGTCGATGCTCTCCAAGATGCCCGGGAACGATTGGGAAAAGTTCGCCAACCTGCGCGCCTATTACGGGTTCATGTGGTCCCATCCGGGCAAGAAGCTGCTGTTCATGGGCCAGGAGTTTGCGCAAGCGGCCGAGTGGAACCACAACCAGAGCCTGGATTGGCATCTGCTGGATGCGCCCCTGCACAAGGGCATGCAGCGGCTGGTGCATGACCTCAACGCGCTTTATCGCGCGACCCCTGCGCTTTACGTCAATGACTGCCGCCCGGCGGGCTTTGCGTGGATTGATGGGGGCGACATGGAAAATTCGATCTATGTCTATCAACGCCAAGGCGGGCCAGATGACCCGCGTGTGGTCGTCGTGCTAAACATGACACCGATCGAGCGGGCGGATCACAGGATCGGCTTGCCCGGCCCCGGTTTCTGGCGTGAAGCACTGAATACAGATGCTGCCGAATATGGCGGCGGTGGGCGTGGCAATCTGGGAGGAGTGCGCGCCGAGGACGTTGAATGGATGGGTCAGGCCCACTCTGTCAACGTCACGCTGCCCCCGCTTTCGGCGGTCATATTGATTGAAGGGGAGGAATGACGATGAAACCGACACCAAACGACAGACTGTCCAATCGCGCGATGGCCTTTGTGCTGGCGGGCGGACGTGGCAGTCGGCTCAAAGAGCTGACCGACAACCGGGCCAAACCCGCCGTCTATTTCGGCGGCAAGACCCGGATCGTGGATTTCGCCCTGTCAAATGCGCTCAATTCCGGCATTCGGAAAATGGCCATCGCCACGCAGTACAAGGCCCACAGCCTGATCCGCCACTGCCAGCGCGGTTGGGGATTCCTGCGCGCTGAACGGAACGAATATCTGGATATCCTGCCCGCCAGCCAGCGCACCGCCGAAGACAAGTGGTATGTCGGCACAGCCGACGCCGTGGCCCAGAACATCGACATCATCGACAGCTATAACATTGAATACATTGTTGTTCTGGCCGGGGATCACATCTACAAAATGGATTACGAGATCATGCTGCAGCAGCATGTGGACACGGATGCCGACGTCACTATCGGTTGTCTGACAGTCCCGCGGATGGAGGCCACGGCCTTTGGTGTCATGCATTGTGATGAAACGGACCGGATCACCGACTTCCTCGAAAAACCAGCTGATCCGCCCAGCATTCCGGGCGATCCTGATCACGCGCTGGCCTCGATGGGGATCTATGTCTTTAAATGGTCGTTCCTGCGTGAATTGTTGATCAAGGACATGACCGACGAGAATTCCAGTCACGATTTCGGCCATGACATCGTGCCTTACGTCGTCAAGCACGGCAAAGCACAGGCACACCGTTTCCTTGACAGTTGCGTGCAGTCCGGATTGGAGACCGAACCCTATTGGCGTGATGTCGGCACGATTGATGCGTTCTGGCAGGCCAATATTGACCTCACCAAGTTCACGCCGCCGCTGGATCTTTATGACAACTCGTGGCCGATCTGGACCTATGCCGAAAGCGTCCCCCCGGCCAAGTTCATCCACAATGAAGACAAGCGACGCGGGGCTGCCGTCTCTTCCATGGTATCGGGGGGCTGCATCATCTCGGGTTCGGAAATCAGCGAGTCCCTGCTGTTCACCGGCGTGCACAGCCACTCGTTCTCGTCGCTGCATCAGGTGGTGGCCCTGCCTTATGTCGACGTGGGCCGCGAGGCACATCTGTCCAAATGCGTGATTGATCGCGGTGTGCAGATTCCCGATGGCCTTGTCGTGGGGCAGGACCCGGTCGAGGATGCCAAATGGTTCCGCGTCACGGATTCGGGCGTCGTGCTGATCACCAAACCGATGATCGCCGCCCGCGCAGCCGCCGGAGAGTAGCCAAGTGCGCACTGTTCTGTCCGTCACCTCTGAATGCGTTCCCCTGATCAAGACGGGGGGGCTGGCCGATGTGGCCGGGGCCCTGCCTGCGGGGCTGGCGCAGACGGGCTGGCAGATGCGCACCCTGCTGCCCGCCTATCCGGGCTTGATCGCCAAGGCGGGCGCCAAGAAAAAGGTGTTTGCCTTCAAGGACCTGATGGGCGGCCCGGCCCGTGTCATGGCGGGACAGGCCGACGGCGTGGATGTTCTGTTGCTGGATGCGCCGCACCTTTTTGACCGCCCCGGCGGGCCATACGGCAACCCGGTGGATTTCCCTGACAACCCTGTACGCTTTGCCGCGCTGTCCTATGCGGCGGCCCAGATTGCGCGCGAGGGACTGTCTGATGGCTGGACGCCGCAAGTGCTGCATGCCCATGACTGGCAGGCGGGGCTGGCGCCGACCTACCTGAAACTGGGCGGCGATCACGACATCGCATGCGTCATGACAGTGCACAACATCGCTTTTCAGGGCCTCGCCCCGGCGGCGATGCTGGGCGCGATGGGCCTGCCGATTTCCGAGTTCACCTCCGAAGGGCTCGAATACTGGGGCCAGATCAGCACGCTCAAGGCCGGGCTGGTCGATGCCGATGCGATCACCACGGTCAGCCCCACCTACGCGGCTGAATTAACGCGGCCCGAGTTCGGCATGGGGCTGGACGGGTTGATCGCGCATCGCGCGGCGGACCTGAGCGGCATCCTGAACGGGATCGACATGGATGTGTGGAACCCTGAAACCGATCCGCAGATCACCCCCTATTCCGCCACGTCCCTCAAGGGCAAGGCCAAGAACCGCAAGGCCCTGATGGCCGAGTTCGGCCTGTCCGGCATCGCCGGCCCGCTGGCCATTGTCGTCAGCCGCCTGACCTCGCAAAAGGGCATGGACCTGATCGCCGACACCGCCGATCAGTTCGTTGCCATGGGCGGCGGCCTTGCCATTTTGGGCAGCGGTGATCCGGCCATCGAGGACCAGATGCGGATGCTGGCGCGCAATCATCCGGGCAAGATCGGCTTGCGCATCGGCTATGACGAGGCCCTGTCGCATCGCATGTTTGGCGGTGGTGACGTGGTGCTGGTCCCGTCCCGTTTTGAACCTTGCGGGCTGACGCAGCTTTATGGTTTGCGCTATGGCACGGTGCCCGTCGTGGCCGCCACCGGCGGGCTGGCGGACAGTGTGATCCATGCCAATGTGATGGCCCAATCCTCGAATGCGTCCACCGGTTTCCAGTTTCATCCGGTGGATTCGCTGGCCTTTGGCCACGCGCTGCGCAACGTCACAGAGCTTTTTGCAGACAAATCGGGCTGGACCCGCCTGCAAAAACGGGGAATGAAGCAACAACTGGGGTGGGAGGCCTCTTCCGCGGCGTATGCTGCACTTTATGAAAGGCTAACGGCGTGAACGTCTCCGCTCAGCACGATCTACCCAAGGTTCTGAAACATCATTCGATGTCTGCAGGCCGCCCGTTCCCCATCGGCGCCACCTTTGATGGCGAAGGGGTGAACTTTGCCGTCTTTTCCGAACATGCCGAGCGGGTGGAGCTGTGCCTGTTTGATCATGACGGCTGGATCGAGATTGCGCGCATTCCGCTGATGGAGCGCGACGGCGATGTCTGGCACATCTACGTGGCTGGTCTGACCCCCGGCACCTGCTATGGCTACCGCGTGCACGGGCCCTATGATCCGGAAAACGGCCATCGTTTCAATCACAACAAGCTGCTGCTGGACCCTTATGCCAAGCGGATTATCGGTGAGGTGGCGTGGAATGACGCGGTCATGGGCTATTCGATCGGGTCCAAGACCGCGGACCTCAGCTTTGACCGGCGTGACAGTGCGGCCTATGTGCCCCGTTCGGTTGTCGTGGACCCCAGTTTCGAATGGGGCAAGGATGTCGCCCCGGAGATCAGCAGTTCAGAGACGCTGATCTACGAGGCCCATATCAAAGGCATGACGGCCGAGTTTCCGGGCCTGCGCCGCGCGCAACGGGGTCATTTCCTTGGCATGGCCAGCGAGCCGATCCTGGACCACCTGACCAAGCTGGGCGTGACCACCGTGCAATTGCTGCCCGTCCACGCCTTTCTGGACGACAAGTTCCTCGTGGATGCGAACCTGAGCAACTATTGGGGCTATCAGTCCATCGGCTTTTTCGCGCCCGAGCCGCGCTATATGGATCAGGCGGGTATCTGGGAATTTCAGGCCATGGTGCGCCGCTTTCATGCGGCTGGCATCGAGGTGATCCTCGACGTGGTCTACAACCACTCGGGCGAGGGCAACCATCTGGGGCCGACCTTGTCCTTCCGCGGCTTGGACAACAAATCCTATTACCGATTGCAGGAAGATGCGCGGTATTATGTGAACGACACCGGCACCGGGAACACGCTGAATGTGCGCCACCCGATGGTGTTGCGCATGATCATGGACAGCTTGCGCTATTGGGTCGAGGTCATGCATGTGGATGGCTTCCGCTTTGATCTGGCCACGGTGCTGGGCCGCGAAGAGGACGGGTTCAACCGCTTTGGCGGCTTTCTGGACGCGCTGGGGCAGGACCCGGTGCTAAGCCGGGTCAAGCTGATCGCCGAGCCGTGGGACCTTGGCCCCGGGGGCTATCAGCTGGGCAACTGGCCGCATCCGTTTCTGGAATACAATGACAAGTATCGCGATGGCATCCGCAAGTTCTGGCGCGGCGATGATGGCCTGACGGGCAAGCTGGGCCGTTGCCTCACGGGCAGTGCGGACACGTTTGACCATTCGGGCCGCGCGGCGACCTCGTCCATCAACTTTATCACCTGTCACGACGGCATGACCCTGCGCGACGTGGTGAGCTACGAGAAAAAGAACAACCACGCCAATGGCGAGAACAACCGCGACGGGACGGACGCCAACTGGTCCGACAATATGGGCGTCGAAGGCCCCACGGATGACGCCGAAATCAATGCCGCCCGCGCCTTGCGCATGCGCAACATGCTGGCCACCGGTTTTCTGAGCCAGGGCACGCCGATGCTGCTGGCGGGCGACGAGATCGCCAACACCCAGAAGGGCAACAACAACACCTTCGGCCAGGACAATCCGCTGGGCTGGGTCAACTGGGCCGAAGCTGACGACCAGATGCTGGAATTTGTGCGCAATCTCAGCGCGCTGCGCCGCGACAACAAGGTGCTGCGCCAGACCCGGTTCCTGCATTCCCGCCCGCGCAGCAAGGACGGCCAGCCGGACGTGTTCTGGCGCCTGCCCGACGGCACCGCCCCCACCCGCGAGCAGTGGGAAGACCCCAAGACCAAGACCATCGGGGTGGAACTGCGCACCTCGTCGACCACGCCCTATTATGCGGCCTCGGACGATGTGATTTTCCTCGTCTTCAACAACGGCACCGATCAAGAGGTCGTCTTGCCCCCCTGCGTGCCCCACAAGACCTGGGAGCGTATCCTGAACACCGCCGCCCCGGATGAAGGCCCCTATTGCGTGGTGGGCAATACCGTTCTGGTCTGCGCCCCCTCGGTGTCCGTCTTTACGTTGACTGCCATAGCCTAAAAGGACCGCCCCATGACCATAGCGACCATTGCGACCGCCCCGATTGATGGCCAAAAGCCCGGCACATCAGGACTGCGCAAGAAATGCCGCGTGTTCATGGGTGAGCACTACCTCGAGAACTTTGTGCAGGCGATGTTTGACGGCATTGGCGGGGTTGCGGGCAAGACACTGGTTGTGGGCGGCGACGGGCGCTATCACAACGATGTGGCCACCCAGACGATTTTGGCCATGGCTGCGGCCAATGGGGCGGCACGCTGCATCGTGGGTCAGAACGCGCTGCTGTCCACACCTGCGGCCTCGAACCTGATCCGCACGATGAAGACCGATGGCGGCGTGATCCTGTCGGCCAGCCACAACCCCGGCGGCATCGACGAGGATTTCGGCATCAAGTTCAACATGCCCAATGGCGGCCCGGCCCCGGAATCCGTCACAGATGCGATCTTTGAGCGCACCAAGACCCTCGAGGCCTATCACATCTGGCAAGGCGACCCGGTCGATCTGTCGACCCTCGGCGTCAGCACGCTGGGCGAGATGCAGGTCAACATCATCGACCCCGTCGAGGCCTATGTGGACCTGATGAAATCCCTGTTCGATTTCCCGGCCATCGCCGAGATGATCAAGGGCGGCTTGCGCATTCGCTTTGATGCGATGTGCGCCATTACCGGCCCCTACGCCACGCGCATCCTTGAAGACACGCTGGGCGCACCTGCGGGCACGGTTGTCCATGGCACCCCCCTGCCCGATTTTGGCGGCATGCATCCTGATCCCAACCCCACCTGGGCGCATGAGTTGATGGACGAGATGATGGGCGCGGATGCGCCCGGCTTTGGCTGCGCCTCGGATGGGGACGGCGATCGCAACATGATTGTCGGTCCGAATTGTTATGTCAGCCCCTCCGACAGCCTCGCCGTTATTGCGGCCAACGCCCATCTCGCGCCGGGCTACAGTGACGGGTTGAAGGGTGTGGCGCGTTCTATGCCCACCTCGGCGGCCGTGGATCGCGTGGCCGAGGCGCTGGGAATCGACTGTTACGAGACCCCCACGGGCTGGAAGTTTTTCGGCAACCTGATGGATGATGGCCGCGTGTCCCTGTGCGGCGAAGAAAGCTTTGGCACGGGGTCGGACCATGTGCGCGAAAAGGATGGTGTGTGGGCGGTGTTGATGTGGCTGAACATCATGGCGGCCACGGGTAAATCCGTGCCGGAGCTGATGGGTGATCACTGGGCGCGGTTCGGGCGCAACTATTACTCGCGCCACGATTTCGAGGCGATTGCCACGGACAAGGCCGATGCGCTTATGGCCGAATTGCGCGGCAAGCTCGCCGGGCTGTCAGGTCGGGTCGAGGGGCCGCTGACCGTCGCCCATGCGGATGATTACGCCTATCTCGACCCGGTGGATGGCAGCACTTCGGCCCAGCAGGGCGTGCGGGTTGTGTTTGAGGGCGGTGCGCGCTTTGTCGTGCGGCTGTCGGGGACGGGCACCAGCGGCGCAACACTGCGCCTTTATCTCGAAACGCTCGAAACCGGCAAACTGGACCTTGAACCGCAGGCCGCCCTGAGGAACGTGATCACCGCGGCCCATGCGATCATCGGGATTGAAGCCCATACAGGTCGGACCGCCCCTGACGTCATCACCTGAGACGACGGGACAGGCCGGGAATCCCAACCAGCACCTGCACGAACTACGCTAGAGACGTGGCCGCACGCACCTGATCGGGCCGCGCCGGCATAGTCCTGTGACAAGCGATAGAGGCAGCAAACCCGGCAGGGCGCTGCAATTCATCATTTCTCAATTCCGATCCGCCTATGTTGGCGCGCAAAATCGTCCAAGCGGTAGCCAGAACGGCCCGAGTGTTCAGTGTCGGGGCAAAGCCCTGCACCTTTCATCGGAGTAACAGGTTATGGCGACCTATACGGTCACAACGTCGAACTGGAACAATGCGTCCTTCTGGTCGTCTATCAGCCAGTCCGGGCCAGGCCATACGCTCGACTTTTCCGCCCTGCCGTCCAACTTTTCCGTCGATTTCTGGCCCGACGCGAGTCGGATTGTCATCAGCGACGGGACGTCCTCTTTCGTCATCGGCGACAGTGACTATGGCGGCTCGGCCGATGCCACCATGGGCGGGTCGACCCAGCTCGAATACTTTACGAATGTGCGTGGCTCGCAGGGTGATGACTATACCGATGGCGGGGGCAACAACGACACGATCTACGGCAATTCCGGTAATGACACTCTGACCGGGCACGAGGGCAATGACAGCATCGAAGGGGGCGATGGCAACGACGAAATCTATGGCGGCCAGGGGTCGGATGACATCAATGCCGGTGATGGCAACGACACTGTCAGCGGCGGCTCGGACAATGACACCATCAATGGCGACGCTGGAGGTGATTCCATTTTCGGCGACACCGGCGAGGACCGGGTATCGGGTGGTGCAGGGAGCGATCGGGTCTATGGCGGCGACGGCAACGATACCGTCTCGGGCGAACAGGGCCGGGATTCCCTATATGGCGGCGCTGGCCATGACAGCATGTTCGCATCCGGCGGCGGCATCCCCGATGATGGGGTCGGCGACTATTACGATGGCGGTACGGGCAACGACACGATCGACGCGGGATCGGGCGACGACACCATTCTGGGCGGCGATGGTGAAGACAGTATTTCGGGCAATGGCGGCAACGATTCGATCCAGGGCGGGGCGGGCACCGACACGATCCGCGGCGGCGACGGCAATGACACGATTGATGGCGGCCTGAATTCCGACACGATCTATGGCGGTTCGGGCGACGATTACATCTTTGATTCCGGTGCCAGCCTGTCTGACGACACGATCTACGGCGAGGGCGGCAATGACACCATCGTCGGCGGCGTCCGCGAAGACTATCTGGATGGCGGTGACGATGCCGACACGTTCATCATCGAGGATGGGTTTGGCAATGACACGATTGTCGGCGGCGAAGGCGGCACGGACGATGACACCATCGACCTCTCCGCGCTCAGCGGCCCGGTCACCGTCGATTTCGCCAGTGACGAGGCGGGGTCGATCACCGACGGCGCGGACACGATCACCTTCAGCGAGATCGAAAACGTCACCCTGACCGAGCAGTCGGATGTGTATGACGCGCGCGCAGCAACGACCGGTCAGACGATTGACGGCGCGGGCGGTGACGACACGATCTACGGCAGTCAGGGTGGTGACACGATTGACGGCGGGGCGGGCGATGACAGGTTGGAAGGCGGAACAGGCGACGACCTTCTGACCGGTGGCACCGGGAGCGACACCTTTGTCTACACGCCCGGTGATGGCGACGACACGATCACCGATTTCAACACCGGCAACACTGGCACGCTGGATGACGGGGATACGACCAACAACGACTTCATCGACCTGAGCGGCTACTACGACCACATATCGGAGCTGTACGCGGACCAAGCTGATGATGGCATCCTGAACCAGTCCAACACGACCGATACAAGAGGGCAAACAACCGACTATTCCGACAACGACCAGTTCGGCTCGGGCTCGCTGACCTTTCAGGGCGCGAGCGCGGACAACTCCAGTTTTACCCAGGAAAACACGGGCGTCGTCTGCTTTACCTCCGGCACGGCGATCCTCACGCCGCGCGGTGATGTCCTGATCGATGACCTGAGGGTCGGCGATCTGGTGATCACCGCGGACAATGGCCCGCAACCCATTCGCTGGATTGGCACGCGGCAGTTGGATCACGAAACGCTTGCGGGCGCGCCGAACCTGAAACCCATCCTGATCAATGCAGACGTGTTGGGAAATACCCGCCCGCTGCTGGTGTCCCCGCAACATTGCATGTTGGTCGGGCAGGACAGGCTTGTGCGCGCCAAGCATCTGGCGCTGGAGATGCCGGGCGTGCGGGTGGCCCATGGCAAACGGGCTGTGCGCTACATCCACCTGATGTTTGATGCACATCAGATCATTTTTGCCGAAAGTGCGCCGTCAGAGAGCTTTTATCCCGGCCCCATGAGCCTGCGGATGATGCGGCAAGAGGACTGTCAGGAACTCGCCGCTCTGTTTCCCGATCTGCCGAGCGCTCCGGACAGTCTGTACGACATCACAAGCCGTTATGGTGACACCGTTCGCACCATCGTTGCCAAACGCGCAGTGCCTGACCTGCTCAATGTGCTGCACGCATCCTGACCGGGCAAAGGGTCCGATCATTCGACCGCCTCAATGGGCGCCCGTTTCTGCGTGAACCTCGCGCAGGACGTTCTTTTGCACCTTTCCCATCGTGTTGCGCGGCAATGCGTCGGCAATGATGTACTGTCTCGGGTGTTTGAAGCGGGCCAGTTCCGGTTCGACCTGTGCGGCAATCTGTTCGGGTGCAAGCTCGATGTTTTCAAGCACGATCACCGCCATGACGCTTTCGCCGAAATCGGGATGCGGCACGCCAAAGACCGCGCTTTCAAGCACACCGTCAACGTCGTTGATCACGTCTTCGATTTCCTTGGGATAGATGTTGTAGCCGCCTGAAATGATCAGATCCTTCTGTCGGCCGACGATGGAAATGCGCCCGTCCTCGGATTTGATCCCCAGATCTCCGGTGATGAAAAACCCGGTGTCGCGCAGTTCTTCGGCTGTTTTCTCGGGCATGTTCCAATAGCCCTGAAAGACGTTGTCGCCGCGCACTTCGATCATCCCGATCTCGCCCGGCGGTACAGGTGTGCCCGCATCGGTGATCTCGATCTCGGTCCCGGGCAGCGCATAGCCCACGGTGCCAGCCACGCGCGCGCCGTCATAGGGGTTGGAGGTGATCATGTTGGTTTCCGTCATCCCGTAGCGTTCCAGAATGCGGTGACCGGTGCGAGCCTCGAAATCGGTGTGGGTTTCGGCGAGCAGCGGGGCGGAGCCGGAAATGAATAGCCGCATCGGTTTGACCAGATCGGCGTCAAGGCGCGGATCGCCCAGCAGCCGGGTGTAAAAGGTCGGCACCCCCATCATCAGGGTTGATGAGGGGAGTTCGCGCACAATCGTGTCAAGGTCGAACCCGGCCATGAACCGCACTTGCGCGCCCGCCAGAAGTGCCGTGTTCATGGCCACGAACAGCCCGTGGGTGTGGAAGATCGGCAAGGCGTGGATCAGCCTGTCCTGATCGGTGATCTGCCACAGGTCCGTCAGGCTCGCAGCGTTTGACAGCAGGTTTTTGTGCGACAGCATCGCGCCCTTGGACCGCCCCGTTGTGCCCGAAGTGTAAAGAAGTGCGGCCAGATCATCCGGCCTGCGTGCCACGGTGTCAAAGCCGGTGTCGCGGGTGTCGGCGCGCGTTGATAACGATCCGGTGCCATCTGCGGACAGGGTCAAGACCTGCGCCGCTCCGTCGCAAATCGCTGAAATGGCTTGCTCGTTCTGCGCGTCGCAGACAACCAGTGCCGGCGTCGCATCCGAGATGAAATAGCGCAATTCGGTTTGGGTATAGGCCGTGTTCAGCGGCAGATAGACCGCGCCTGTCTGGATCGCCGCGCCATAAAGGGCGATCGTGTCCATCAGCTTGGGCGCTTGCACCACGACCCGATCACCTGGATTGACCCCTGCATCGCGCAACACATGCGCAAGTTGGCCAATACGCGCCACAAAACGGGCATAGCAGACTTGCGTGCCGTCATCGAGTGTCAGAAAGAGCTCGTCATTGGTGGCATGCGGGGCAAAAAGGGCATCGTAAAGGGTGTTGGTCACGATGAGGATTCCTTGGGCTTGGCAGAAAGTGAGGCGGTGGACAGGGCAAGCGCTGGTTTGGCTGCCGCGACGGCGGAGGACAATGCATAGTCTTCGTGGCGGCGCTGGGTTTGCGACAGATCGTAAAGGTAATTCACCATCGCCCCGCTCGATTGCCGCAGGCCGTTGGTCGAGCGGTCGGCATCGGCGTGGATGTCATAGACCTGCGCCCCGTTGCCAAGGTGAAAACGGGCCACGGGATCAAGCGGCGTGCCGCCCTCGCGCTTGGCCAGCAGCAGATAGCGCGCCGCCATCGCGCGCACGTCCTGCGGGGTTGCACGGTGCTGCAGGATCGCCTCGGCCACATGACCGTGATCGGGATTGTCGGTCTGGCTCGCCAGCCAGGCGTTCAGACCGGGGATCGGCGACAGGGTGACGAAATCCTCAAGCTGAGGCAGGGCCAGCGACAGTTCGGCCACAACCTGCTTGATCAACTGGTTGCCGAAACTGATCCGCGACAGCCCCTTCTGGCAATTCGAGATCGAGTAGAACACAGCCGTTTTCGCATCCTCCGCCTCAAGCGGTGTGCGCCCTTCGGACAGGAGATTGGTCACCGATCCGGGGATGGCCTCGGTCAGGGCGACTTCGACAAAAATCAGTGGCTCATCCGGCATGGCGGGGTGAAAGAACGCGAAACAGCGCCGGTCTGGCGGGTAGAGACGGCGGCGCAGATCGTCCAGATCATTGATCTGGTGGACCGCCTCATAGGCCACGATCTTGTCGAGAATGCGTGCGGGCGTGTCCCAGTCGATGGCCTTGAGCACCAGAAAGCCGCGATTGAACCAACTGCGCAGCAGGTGGGTGAAATCGTGATCCGTACGGGCCAGATCAGGGTTGTCCTTGAGAATGCGCAGCAGATCGACCCGCATCGCCACGATATCCGCTGTCGCCCCCATCGGCTGGTTCAGGCGGCGCAGCAATTCCTGCCGTTTCGGTTCGGCCCCGCGCGACAGGGCGACAAAGGCCTCGGTTGTCTGTTCTTGGGCATATGTCGTGGCGAGCGTGGCGAGGGCCTCGGCGTCGATGTCCAACTCGTCATTGAGGAACCGGAAAAACGTGTGCTTTTCGTCATCCGATAGCGACCGGTAGCGGTCGAACACCGTGGCCGCCAACGTCTGGCCGGAAATCACCCCTTCTGTGGTCAACAGTGCCCGGCACAGATCCTGGATGTCACGCGCATCGTTTTTGCCGCGCAAGCGGTCGCTGCGATCAAACAGGGTCGAGAGCATGTCAGTCAGGAAACGATTGCGCTGCACGGTCATATTCTGGTCCTTCGCGCTGGGTCTGCCCTAAAGCGCGCCAAGCTGCGTGGAGAGATAGTCGCCAGTCAGGCGGTAGTGGCTGAGCAGCGCGGCCGAGGCGGCCTCGGCATCGCCTGCGACGGCGGCGTCAAAGATCTCTTCGTGCTCGGCGGCGATATCGCGGTTTTGATAGGTGGACCCGCCTGCGGCGAGGTACCTGTAGCGGATGTTAAGATCATAAAGCTGGCTGCAATAGCGTTGCAGCATTGGCGAATCCGCGTTGCTGAGCAGCGTCATGTGAAAGGACTTGTGCGCCTCTTCAAAGGTCTCGCTGCCCGCGAGCCGCTTCATGCGGTGATGGGACAAAACGAGGCGTTCTTCCCAGTCGGGCGTGGCGCGCGCGATGGACTGGCGCAGGGCCATATCCTCGAGGGTCGAGCGCAGGGTCAGGATCTCTTCGAAATTGGCGAGGCTCGCCGGAGCGGCGCGAAAGCCCCGCTGATCGATCCGCTCCACCAGCATATCTGAAGTGAGCAGGCTGAGCGCCTCGCGCACCGGGGAGGCCCCGACATTTAGCATGGTGCGCAGCTCTTCGATCTTCAGCTTTTTCCCGGCGGGCAGTTTTCCGATCAGGATCATTTCGCGCAAGGACAGGTAGGCCGCTCGCGTGGCCGAGATCTCTCTGCTGCCTGTGTCATCCATCATGTTCATGGCCAACGGCCCTTTCTAACTCAGCGCCACATGGCTGGTAGACAGCCCGACAGACAGGGTCAACGATCCTTCGTTGATCATCCATCGACGCAAGACATATGTGCGCGCACCACTTTTGTGCATCGGGTCATTGTCGGCCAGTGCGCGCGCGGCCTCAAGGCTTTCGGCGCGGTAGATGATCAGCCCCATGCCTTGCATATGTGCGCCGGTCTCGTCCGACATCGGCCCGGCAAATGCAAGCGCCCCGGCGCGTTCCAGCTCTGCCTGATAGGCGAGGTGGTCGGGCAGCGACGCTTTCACGTTCTGCGGTTCCTTCGCAGGGGTCGACATTGCGACGTAAAGTTCAAGCGCCAGTGCCCCGCGCGACTTTGCTTCTGCCTTGTACTCTGCCCAAGCGACCATGGCCTTTTCCCTATTGTTCAAAAATATCGATATTTATTGACATCTTTTCATATTGTAGGCAGAAATTGAGGAAACTTACAAGGATTGTACGCATGAAATACCTGGTCGGGGAAACACCCAACGGCGACGCGGTTTTTGCCGTTCAGGGCGACAAGGCCGTTAATCTCACTGCAATTGATGCGGCTGTGGGGCAGGACTTGATGGCAATTATCTCTGACCCGGCATTGGCAGAATCAGTGGCTGCGAGGGTCGCTGGTGCGCTCGAAGTGCCAGTGGCCTCGATCACCCCTGCCCTGCCTGTGGCCAAGCCAGGGACGATCATCTGCCTTGGACTGAACTACACCGATCACATCAAGGAAGGCGGATACGAAATCCCCGAATACCCGGCGTTGTTCATGCGCGGCAAGAATTCGATCATGGCCGCAGGTGCGCCGCTGGTGCGTCCAACCTGCTCGGACAAGCTCGATTACGAGGCGGAGTTGATGTTCATCATCGGCAAGGGCGGACGCCATATTGCCGAAGCGGACGCGCTGGATCACGTGTTTGGCTACACCGTGTTCAACGACGGGTCAGTGCGCGATTATCAGCGAAAGACGCATCAATGGACCCCGGGCAAGAATTTCGACAACACGGGCGCCATTGGCCCTTTTGTGGTCACGCCGGACGAGGTGCCTGTCGGGGCGGCGGGCCTGAAAATCGAAAGCCGCGTGGGCGACGAAATCCTGCAATCCTCGAACACCGGCAACATGATCTGGTCGGTGGCGCAGACCATCGCGACGATCTCGGAATATACCACGCTGGAACCGGGTGACCTGATCGCCATGGGTACACCCCCGGGCGTTGGTCACGCCAAGAAACCCAACCCCCGCTGGCTGGTGCCGGGTGAGGTCGTGGATATCGAGATCGAGGGGATCGGCATCTGTTCGAACCCGATTGTGGACGAAAAAGACCACGCAAACATGGCAGCCGCCGAATGAACGCGCCGACCGGTCAGACGCTGGAGGCATTGCGCGCGCAAGCACAGGCCGACCATCGGGCCCTGCGTAGCCGCATCAGCAGACTGTCGGATGACGCCATTGATCTGATCTTGCGCGATGCACGCTCGCACTACGCCTGGACAGACAGACCGATCCCCGACGGGCTACTCGAAGAGATTTACGAGATCACCATCAACGGCCCGACCTCGATGAACACGCTGCCTGCGCGCTTTGTCTTTGTGAAATCGCCCGAAGCCAAAGAACGGCTGGCCAAGTCGCTCAAACCGCAAAATGTGCCCAAGATGATGGGCGCACCGGTCACCGCGATCATCGCGCAGGACATGAATTTCTGGCACGAGTTGCCGTTCCTGTTCCCGCATGAGGATCGCCGACATCTGTTTGCTGGCAAGGACGCCTATTGCGCCGACACCGCCTATCGCAACGCCACGTTGCAGGGTGCCTATTTCATGATCGCAGCCCGCGCCGTGGGACTGGATGTGGGCGCGATGTCGGGTTTTTCCAACGCGATCGTGGACGAGGAATTCTTTGCCGGGACCAGCCTGAAATCGAATTTCCTGTGCAACATCGGCTACGCGGACGAAACTGCGTTGTTCCAGAAACTGCCGCGTTTCTCGTTTGAGCAAACCTGCAGCGTGATCTGAAGGAGGCACGGATGGCCATAAAGATGAAAACCGTCGTGACGTACCGCACCACCGCGGCCTGTCCGACCCATGCGCGCACGGAAATCCCGGTGCGCGATCTGAATGTGGTGATTGACGAGCCGACCGAGCGGGGCGGCACCAACCTTGGCCCCACGCCAACCGAATCCGCGATGACGGCGCTGATCGCCTGCACCAACGTGATCGGCCACAAGAATGCGCACCGTTTGGGTATTGATCTGGGCGATGTCACGATTGACGCGGACTGCAAGTTCGACCGGCGCGGCGTGCTCATGGAAGAAGAGATCGACCTGCCGTTTCCCGAAATCACGCTCACGGTGAACTGCAAGACCCCGGCCAGCCAGCAAGAGCTGGATGTGGTCGGGACAGAGACTTCGAAATACTGCGCCATCGCCAAACTTTTCGAGGCGGCGGGAACAAACCTGACCGTCAACTGGCAAAAGGCGGACTGACTTCAACCGGGCACCAAAAAGCCCGCATTTCTGGGAGGAAAAACACATGATGAACTGGACAAGACGCACGGTGATCGGTGCCGCGCTGGCCGCGATGACGGCCATGCCTTTGGCGGCACAGGAAACCATTTCCGCCGTGGTGATCGACGGCTATCCGGACCGCGCGCTGTGGGTCAAGGAGTTCACCAACTTCTTCATCCCCGAGGTCGACCGCCGTCTGGCCGAGACCGGCAACTACAAGATGAACTGGCAGGAAAACTACGGCGGCTCCATCGTCAAACCCAAGGGTGTTCTCGAAGGCATCGAGCTTGGTCTTGGCGATATCGGCATCGTCACAACAATCTTTCATTCCTCGAAACTGCCGAGCCAGGGCCTGTCGGCGGTGACACCTTTCGTGTCTTCGGACGCGCGTGCGGTGGCCAAGGCAGTGGACGAAATCGCGCGCGAATACCCTGCAATGCAGAACGAAT
This sequence comes from uncultured Tateyamaria sp., assembly GCF_947503045.1. GTDB lineage: Bacteria > Pseudomonadota > Alphaproteobacteria > Rhodobacterales > Rhodobacteraceae > Tateyamaria. The sequence goes on along the minus strand of NZ_CANNCF010000001.1, from coordinate 555,662 downwards.
TTGCAGCCCAGAACCAAGTCTACCTTGCCACCGGCGTGGTGCTGAACAGCTATCAGGTGTTTTCGACCAAGGATGTGTCCAGCGTCTCGGATTTGCAGGGGTTCAAGGTTGCGGGTGCGGGTATGAACCTGCGCTATCTTGAGGGTATCAAGGACGCGGCGGGCGTGCGCGGAGGTCTGACCGATTTTTACAACATGCTACAAACCGGTCTGGCGGATGCTGGCATGCTCTGGCCCGAAGCGGCGGCGACCTTCAAGATTTCCGAGGTGGCGCCCTACATGCTGCGCGCTGATCTGGGTGCGGTGAACTCCAAGACAATCACCGTGAACAAGCAGTATTGGGATGGTCTGCCTGATGAGGTCAAAGAGGTGCTGCAAGCCGTCGCGGTTGATTATCGCGACCACCTTGCCGGTATCGCCATGGACCGCGCTGCCGCCGCTGAAGAGGCTTATGTGGCCGCAGGTGGCACTGTCATCGACGTCTCGCCTGAGGACCGCGCCGCCTGGGCATCTGCCATGCCCAACATCGCGCAGGAATGGGCGGCCACGCTGAACGGCAATGGCGAGCCGGGCACAGAAATGCTGGCCGCGTACCTCGCCAAGCTCGAAGCCGAAGGCTTTGTCGGCGTGCGTGACTGGACAAAGCCCTAATTGGCAAACGACCCGAGAAGGGGCCAGAATTATGCTCAAGTCTGCAATCGGCAGTCTCTCTCGGGTCGCAAATTCCCTTGCTATTGCAGCCAATGTCGCCGGAACGCTGACCGTTCTGACGTTGGTCGCCATTCTGAATGTCGACGTGATTGCGCGAAGTCTGTTCAATGCACCGCTCAAGGGGACGTACGAAATTGTCCAGCTTGCGGTGGTCTTTATCATCTTTTTGCAACTGCCGGACGTGGTGCGGGTCGACCGGTTGACCCGCTCGGACGGGTTTTTGAACCTGATCCATGCTCGCCGCCCGGGCCTCACGGCGAACCTGCGGCGCATCATCAACGCGACGTCGGCGATTTTCATGGGGCTGATCGCCTACATCATGTTTCCTGAGTTTCTCAAAATGTGGGATACGCAGGATTTCTTTGGCATTCCCGGTGTTTTCACCGTGCCGTGGTGGCCGGTCAAACTGGTGATTGCGGGCGGCAGTGCGCTGGCCTGCCTGATCTTTGTGCTCAAGGTGATCACCGCGCAGGACCGCCCCGCGCTGGTTCGGGTCCCCGAACATGACGATGAAAATGCAGGGGGATCAAACCCATGACCCCTATTGAAATCGGCCTGATTTCGGTCGTTGCCATTGTCTTTCTGATCTATGCAGGCGTCTACATTCCCATCGCGCTTGGCATGGTGTCGCTGGTGTCGATCTGGCTGATGCGCGACAACTTTACCCTGTCGCTGAACCTGCTGAAAATCGCCGTCGGCGACAGCGCGATGGTCTACAGCTTTGCCACCATCCCGCTATTCACCTTTATGGGCCTCATCGTGTCCAAGGCAGGGCTGGGCCGTGACATCTACGAAGTCATGACAATGCGTTTTCGCAAGGTCAAAGGCGGGATCGGCATGGCGACCGTGGGCGCCAACGCGGTGTTCGCGGCCGTTACGGGCTCGTCCATTGCGAGTGCATCGGTGTTCACCAAAGTCTCCGTTCCGCAGATGATCGCGCAGGATTATAACCCACGCTTTGCCGTGGGCGTGGTCGCCGGGTCCTCTGTGCTCGGCATGATCATCCCGCCCTCGGCGATGCTGATCATCTACAGCTTTGTGGCCGAACAATCGGTGGGCGACATGTTCCTGGCCGGTGTGATCCCCGGCATCATGCTGGCCATCGCCTATGTGGGCGCGATCTGGGTCATGGGCCGCTTTACCCCCGCTTTCGTTGGCGGGCGGGTTGTGGAGGACACCGAGTGGATGTCCAAGACGGAGGTTGCATCAAAAACCCTGCCCACCATTGGCCTGATCACTATCGTCCTCGGCGGCATTTACACCGGCTGGATGACGGCTGTTGAGGCAGGGGCCACAGGCTCGCTTGTGGCGCTGGTCATCGCGCTTGCCCGCAAATCGATGACGCTCAAAGGGTTCTGGGAGGCGCTGCTTGAGACCGGTCACATCACCGCCGCCATCCTGTTCCTGATCACAGCCGCCTCGATCTACAGCCGGATGCTGGGCCTTGCGGGCCTGCCCAACCAGTTGCAGGACCTGCTGGCGGGGAATTCGGCGACATTCTGGACGATCATGCTGCTTTACGTGCTGCTGATGATATTCCTCGGCACGATCCTCGATACGGCCTCGATCATCCTGATCGTCGTGCCGCTGTTCCTGCCGTTGGTCGAGGCGCTTGACATGTCGCTGATCTGGTTTGGCATCATCACCGTCGTCGGGGCCGAGATCGGCCTACTGACCCCGCCACTCGGGATATCCTGTTTCGTGATCAAATCGACACTTAACGACGATCGCATCTCGCTCAAGGACGTGTTCATGGGGGCGTTGCCGTTTGCCTTTGTGATGCTGATCATCCTCTTCATCCTGATCGAATTCCCGATCCTCAGCCTCGCCCTGTTGTAAGGAGCCACGCCTATGCGCAATGTGACCAAGGATAATATCACCGACGTTTTCCGCAGCTACATGGCCGACGACATGGCCCCGCGGACGCGAGAGGTCATGGGAGCGCTGGTCCAGCACCTGCACGATTTTGCCCGCGAGACCCAGTTGACCCATGAAGAATGGCGGCAGGGCATCGCCTTTCTTGAAGGTTGCGCAGCGATTGAGACTGAGGACCGTCACGAATTTGTCCTTGCCTCGGACGTGCTGGGCCTGTCGTCGCTGGTCGATATGCTGCATTCGAGCCCGGCTGCGACCTCGTCCTCGGTGCTGGGGCCATTCCATGTGTCCGGCGCCCCGCCTCTGCCGGTCGGAGGAGACATGAAGCGCGACTTTGGTGGTCCGGTCTTGCTGGCCGAAGGGGTCATCCGCGACCCCGAAGGCAACCCGATTGCCGGGGCCGAGCTGGACATCTGGCAAACCGCACCCAACGGGCTTTATGCCAGTCAGGATGAGGCACAGGACACCTTTTCGTTTCACGGGTTGATGACGGTGGGGGACGACGGGCGGTACGCCTTCACAACCGTCAAACCTGTGGAATACACGGTGCCCACGGACGGTCCGGTGGGCGATATCCTGCGCGCCTGTGGACGCCACCCGTGGCGCCCCTCGCACCTGCATTTCATCGTCAAGGCGCCCGGCTATCGCACGCTTGTGACCGAGATCTTCCCCGACGATGATCCCTATCTGGATCAGGACACCGTGTTTGGTGTGCGCGACGATCTGGTCATGTCCTATGAGGAAAAACCGGCGAGCGATTTCCCCGATGGCATGGCCCTGTCGGGCAAGATCGATGCGCCGTTCCTTGCGGTCACCTTCGACGTGGTGCTCGCCAAGGACTAGGGCGCGTCCAAGCGGCGCGCCGCTGACCAAACGGGTTCGCACCACTTCCCTGCAGAAAGCGTTGTGATCTGGCGACTTACGCGGGTATCGTTCTTCAAATGGTCTTTGGGAGGAGCGCCGTGGATTTTGTGCAACTGATCATCAGTGGTCTTGCCAATGGCTGTGTCTATGGGCTGATCGCACTGGGATTTGTGCTGATCTACAAGGCGACCGAAGCGGTGAATTTCGCCCAAGGCGACTTTATGATGTTGGGCGCTTTTGTCTGCATCGGGTTCACCAATCACGAATATATGGGGCTGAATTTCTGGCTGGCCGTGCCCCTGTCGATCCTCGTGATGGGGGCCTTTGGCTACCTGTTCAACTGGGGCATCCTGCGCCACATGTTCGGCCAGTCCCAGACGTCGATCGTGATCCTGACCATCGCCATGGGCTTTATCATCCGCTTTGCCGCCGGCGCGATCTGGAGCCATGAGCCCACATCGCTCGAAACCCCCTATGCCGGGCAGGACATACGCTCCGGCGGTCTGGTTCTCGGCGTCGACGAAGTGCTGATCGTGATTGTCACCGCCGCGCTGACCCTCGCTTTTTTCCTGTTCTTTTCGCGCACAAGGGTGGGTCTGGCGATGCAGGCCGCCTCGCAAAACCAGTTGGCGGCCTATTACATGGGCATCCCGGTCAAGCGCATACACAGCCTTGTCTGGGGCCTGTCGGGCATGGTCGCGGCGGTTGCGGGGGTCCTCTTTGCCTCGAAGGGGGCGATTGATCCCTCGACCGGGTTGCTTGGGATCAAGGCCTTTGCCGCAGCGGCCATCGGGGGGTTTGGTTCCTTGCCCGGCGCGCTTTTGGGTGGGCTGATCATCGGATTGGTCGAACCGTTGGCCTCTCGCTACGGGCCGCCCGGGGTCAGCCAGATTGCGCCCTATGCGATTCTGCTGCTGATCCTGATCTTCCGCCCCGGCGGCATCTTTTCCCAGACACAGCGAAAGAAGGTCTGAAGATGCGCTTTGTTTTCAAAACCTCTTATGATACCGACATCCGCCTGTTCAAACATCGTGCACAGGCCACGTGGTACGCCTTGCTGCTGCTCTTGGTGCTGGCCACGCCGCTTTACTTTGTGGCCATCGGGGATGCCTATCTGCTGGGGGAAATCACCGGCGTTCTGATCCTCGCCATCGCGGGCATGGGGCTGATGCTGCTGACCGGGCACACCGGCCTGCCCAGCCTTGGGCATGCCACGTTTATGGCGCTGGGTTGTTATCTCAACATCAACTTTCTTGGCGCGGGCGTGCCGTGGTTGATCGCATTTCCACTGTCAGGGCTGATTGCAGGCGTGTTGGGCACAATGATCGCCCTGCCCGTTCTGCGCCTGCACGGTGTGTATCTGGCCCTGGCCACACTGGCTATGTCGATCCTCACCGGCGATTTCGTGGTGATTGCCGAACCCTGGACCGGCGGTATCGCGGGTGCGGCGGTGCCCGACATCAATATCTTCGGCATCGAAATCAACCGGTATTCCACCCCTTACAAGTTCTACTACCTCGTCCTGTTCGTTGCGATCCTGCTGGTCTGGTTCTACCGTAACCTCTTGCGCACGCCGACAGGGCGCAGTTTCACCGCGATCCGCGACAGCGAGATTTCGGCGCGTGCCATGGGCATCAACCTTACCCGCACCAAGGCGACCTCGTTCTTCCTGTCGGCCACAGCGGCGGGGCTGGCGGGCGCGTTGTTCGGGCATTCGGCAGGCTATGTGACCAACGAAACCTTCGATCTTGTGATGTCGATCACCCTTCTTTTGATGATCGTGATCGGCGGCCTCGGGTTCATTCACGGCGCGTTTTTCGGGGCCATCGTCGTTGGCATCATCCCCGTCGCCATCGCCAATGGGCGGTCCTTTCTGGCCACGACATTTGACGTGAACATCAACGTGCCCGGCCTTGAAAGCGCGCTGTTTGCGCTGATCTTGGTCGGCTTTATCCTGTTCGAGCCGATGGGCCTTTATGGCCGCTGGCTCAAGATCCGCACCTATTTCGAGCTGTTCCCGTTTTATCGCAAGGACATGTTCAAGCGGCAGAAATCATATCTCAAGACGGATCGTGTGCAATGAGCCTGCTTGAGATCGATAATGTCACCTTGCGCTTTGGCGGTCTGGTTGCCGTCGATGCGGTGTCCCTTACCGTCAACGAGGGCGAGGTGTTTGCCCTTGTCGGGCCGAACGGTGCGGGCAAGTCCACCATCTTCAACATGATCTCGCGGTTTTACGACCCGGCAGAGGGCAGCATCCGATTTGACGGCCATGATCTGCTGCAAAGCACCGCCGATCAGGTGCCCGGGTTCGGAATCGCGCGTACCTTTCAGAATATCGAGCTGTTCGAACAGGCCAGCGTCTTGCAAAACCTGCTGGTGGGCCGCCATCGGCATCGCAAGACGGGGCTCTTGTCCAACATCGTGTTCTCACCAAACGCCTACCGCGAAGAGGTGCGCCACCGCGAGGCCGTCGAAGAGGTGATCGATTTTCTGAACCTCCAGGCCTATCGCGACAAGATGATCGGCGGGCTGCCCTACGGCGTGCGCAAGGTGGTCGAGTTGGGCCGCGCGCTGGCCTCTGAACCCAAGCTGCTGCTTCTCGATGAACCCGCCTCGGGTCTGTCGGTTGAGGAAACGCAGGATATGGCCTTCTGGATCGAGGACATCCAGACGCAGATGGGCATTTCGGTGATGATGGTCGAACATGATATGGGGCTGGTGTCGGCAGTGTCGGGCCGGGTCATGGCCCTGTCGGATGGCAAGGAACTGGCCACCGGCACTGCAGCCGAGGTGCAATCCCACCCGGCCGTGATCGAAGCATATCTGGGCACGGGTGAGATTTCCAAGACGGGGACATCGCGCGCATGAGCACGGCATCTGACATCGTTTTGCAGATCGACAATCTGGAAAGCTACTACGGTCCGATCATGGCCATTCGCGGGGTCAGCCTGACCGTGCGCGAGGGGCAGATCGTGACCGTGCTCGGGGCCAACGGGGCGGGCAAGACCACGCTGCTCAAGACCATTTCCGGCGTCATGGACCCCGAAAAGGGCACGGTGCGGATGGCTGGCCACGAAATCCAGTCGCTCGACCCGGACGCCATCGTGCGGCGCGGCATCGTGCATGTCCCCGAGGGGCGCGAGATTTTCCCGCTAATGAGCGTGGCGGAAAACATCGCCATGGGGGCCTATACGCGCGGCGACCGGGGCGGGATCGCAGCGGATGAGGACATGGTCTATTCCTACTTTCCCATCCTCAAGGACCGTCGCACCCAGCGCGCAGGCACTCTGTCGGGCGGCCAGCAACAGATGCTGGCCATCGGGCGCGGGCTGATGTCGAAACCCAAACTGATGCTGCTGGACGAGCCGAGCCTTGGCCTCTCTCCCCTGCTCACCCACGAAATCTTTGAGATCATCGTGCGGCTCAACGCCGAGCAGAAGGTGACAATGATGCTGGTAGAACAGAACGCCAAAGTGGCTCTTGAGGCCGCCGATTATGGCTATGTGATGGAGTTGGGGCGCATCGTGATGGATGACCGCGCCGAGGTGCTGGCCGCATCCAAAGACATTCAGGAATTCTATCTGGGCGTCAGCCAGGACGAAAACCAACGCGGGCAACGGCGCTGGAAACAGCGCAAGACGTGGCGATAGGGGCGATCATGGCAGAGACACTCCCCCCTCAGCAAAGCATTCGCGGAATGACGGTCAACGCGGACCTGTCAGAAGGTCCGTTCCTGATCGACGGTCACGACACCACGCCCAAACTTTTCCGCGCGCGCTGCGCCGCGCTTGGTACACGCACTGCGATGCGCGAAAAGACGTTTGGAATCTGGCGCTCGTTTTCATGGGACAGCTATTTCACCCACGCCAAGCATCTGGGCCTCGGCCTTGTGTCGCTGGGCCTGAAACGTGGCGAGGTCGTGTCGATCCTGTCCGAGGACTGCAAGGAATGGATGTATACCGACATGGGCGTGCAATGCGTGGGCGGCATCTGCTCGGGCGTTTACACGACGGATTCGGCCGTGCAATTGGAATACCTCGTCACCAACTCCGACAGCCGCTTTCTGATCGTCGAGAATGACGAGCAACTGGACAAGTTCCTGCAGGTACGCGACCGGCTGCCGGGGCTGGTCAAGGTGATCGTGATTGAACGCGACGGGCTGCACGGGTTTTCGGACCCTCAGATCATCTTTGTCGACGAGCTCTACGAGCTCGGGGCGGCCTATGATGAAGCACACCCAGGCGAATTTGACGCCTCCATTGATGCAACTCGCCCCGAGGATACGGCCATTCTGGTCTACACCTCCGGCACGACGGGCAAGCCCAAAGGGGCGATGATCAGCCATTCCAACCTGATGTTTTCCGTCTCTGCCGGACTGCACAATGCGCCGGTCTATGACACGGATGACCAGATTTGTTTCCTGCCGCTGTGCCATATCCTTGAGCGGGTGTTTTCGGTCAATGCGCCCATTGCCGCCGCCTCGACCATCAATTTCGCCGAAAGCCCCGAGACGATTTTCGACAACCTGCAAGAGGTCAGCCCGCAGACCTTTGTCGCCGTGCCGCGCCTGTGGGAAAAGATCTATTCGCAGGTGGCGATCCGCATCGGCGATGCGACGGGCTTGCAAAAATGGGCCTATGCGATGGCGCTGAAAACGGGCGAGGCGCGGGCCGACCGTCTGGCCGAAAACAAGCCTGTGCCACCGGGCACACGGCTCGCCTTTGGCTTCTGGGATTTTGCGGTATTGCGCAATCTGCGCCGCATGGTCGGCATGGACCGGCTGCGGCGCGGCGGGTCGGGTGCTGCGCCGATATCACCCGAGTTGCTGCGCTGGTATCATGCCATCGGCGTGCCCGTGCTCGAAGGTTACGGGATGACCGAAAGTGCAGGCGTCATGTGCATCAACGCCATAGACGACAACAAGTTCGGCACAGTTGGCCCCGTCTTGCCCGGCGCGCAAATCCGCATCAGTCCCGAGGGCGAGATCCTTTATAAAGCGGGCAACGTGTTTCAGGGCTATTGGAAGAACCCCGAAAAGACGGCCGAGACTTTTACCGATGACGGCTGGCTGCGCACGGGCGATGTGGGCATGCTCGACAACGAAGGGTTCCTGCGGATCACCGGACGGCTCAAGGACATCATCATCACCACAGGGGGCAAGAACGTGACCCCGGCCGAGATCGAAAACAAGCTGAAATTCTCGCCCTATATCTCGGACGTTGTGGTGATCGGGGACAAGCGCAAGTTCCTGACCTGTCTCGTGATGATCGATCAGGAAAACGTGGAAAAATTCGCGCAAGATAGGCGGGTGCCGTTTTCGAACTATGCCTCGCTTTGTGCAGCCAAAGAGGTGCAGGATTTGATCCGCGACACGATCGACGAGGTGAACACCGAATTTGCCCGCGTCGAGCAGATCAAGGATTTCCGCCTGATCGATGTGTTGCTGACGGCAGATGACGATGAGCTGACCCCGACGATGAAACTCAAACGCAGCTTTGTCGAAACCAAGCACGACGCACTGATCCAGCAGATGTATTGAACAACCAGAACCAAATTCACACAAACAACCAAAAGGGAGAGAAGACACATGAAAAAGCTGACAAAAAGACTGGCAACCACGGCGCTCGCCGCGAGCATGGCCGCGACCCCGGCACTGGCCGAACAGGGCATCACCGACACCGAAGTCCTGATCGGGTCCAACAACGATCTGTCCGGCCCCTTTGCCGCCTTCGGCGCACCTGCCACCAAGGCAGCCCAACTTGTGTTTGACGAAGTGAACGAGGCAGGCGGAATTCATGGCCGCAAGATCCGCTTTGTGGTTGAGGATCATGCCTATCAGATGCCCAAGGCCATTCAGGGCATGAACAAGCTGATCAATGGCGACAAGGTCTTTGCGATGCTGCTGTCGCTTGGTACGCCGATGAACATCGCCGCCTTCAAGCTGCAGGACGCCAAGAACGTGCCCAACGTCTCGCCCCTGTCCGCTGCACGCCAGATGGCCGAACCGTTCCACCCGCTGCATTACGCGGGCACCGCGACCTATTACGATCAGATCCGCATTGGCGTGACCTATCTGGCCGAGCAAAAGGGCGCGGACACGGTCTGTGCGATGTATCTGCCCACCGACTTCGGCAAGGACATCAAAGAGGGTGCCGAATCCATCGCCGCCGAGACCGAGGGGCTGACCTTTGTGTCCGAAACCACGCACAAGCCTGATGATTCCGATTTCGTCGGTGCCCTGCAAAAGCTGAGCGCGGATGGCTGTGACATCGTCACTCTTGCCCTTGGCGTGCGTCAGGCGATCACCGTGTCTGGCACGGCCAAGAAACTGGGCCTGACGGACATGTCCTTTCTGAACTCGTCCGCTGGATTTCACACCGTGATGGCCAAAGTGCCCGGCGGCGTGACCGAAGGCATGTATGCCGCCGCGGGCTGGGCCGACCTGTTGTCGCGCATGGACCAGCCCGAGGTGCAGAAGTTCTTCAAACGCTACACCGAGGCGACGGGCGAACAGCTGCCCGGCACCGGTGCGCTCTTGGGCCATTCTGCGGCCATGACCATGGTCAAGGCGCTTGAGGCCGCAGGCCCCGATCTGGACGCCAAGACGTTTCAGGCGGGCATGGAAAGCCTGAGCTACGAAGACGTGGTTTCCGGCAACACCGTAACCTATTCCGACACCGACCATCAGGGCGCGGACGAGGTCGTGATTTCGGTCATCAAGGACGGCAACTGGGTTGAAATCGCCCGCCAATAAGCGTTCGGTTTGCAGCGGTTAATAGAAAGGCCTGATCGTTCATTCGGTCAGGCCTTTTGCTGTTTTGCGCATGTGTGGAACGGCATCCGGATCGTCAACGTGTGACGGGTACTTCCGCCCGCGCGACACCGCCCATGTCCGTCAATCCTCAAACGGGCCGGTCACTCACAAGGCGCATGCCTAAATGTGCGGGAGGCGTTCCGACGGCGCACCCGCCCCGGGCCGGGTCGCGCACAAGATAGGACATTGCGGCCACGTGCTCTCCACCCACGAAAAAGGCGGGGCATCGGTCAAGAGCGCCACTGCGCGCGGTTCCGTTGTAGCATTCCATCGTCCATTCCCAGACGCTTCCGTCCAGATCGCCAATCCCCTCGGGTGAGATCGAAAAGCTTCCCTGGGGCTTTAGCGTGCGCGGTGCCAAACCTTCGACTAGGTAACTTGAGGCCCAGGTCAGCGAAGGGTCGGTGAACAACGGATCAGGCGCCTCTGGCAGGACAGGGGCTGCCATGACAGCCCATTCTCCGGCCGTCGGCAGGCGGAAATCACGCCCGGTCTTGTTGTTGATCCAGCGAACGTATTGCTGGGCATCGACATAACTCAGGCCCGTGGCCGGAGTGATCGAAGGGTTATGATCAGGCCGGGCGCGCAGGGTCAAATCACAGGCCCCGTCCGCTGCACAGGTGTTCCACTCGGCGATTGTCACCTCGTGACGCTGGGCATAAAGGGCGCGGCCATCGGGCAGGATGACCGGCTCTGCCGCCATTTCTGGCAGCAAAACGGGCTCGGGGTCGCGCTGTAGCAGAACGACCCCGAGTATGCCCGCCACCGCGAGGACCGCGACAACAAGTCGAAAGGAAAGCTTGTCGAATGAGGATCGTTTCGCGGCGGCGGTCACGGTCTTGCCCTCCCTGATCAGGTCTCAAAGGCGCGGGGTGCGACGACCTGTTCCATCAAGGCATTGTCCCACTGGCCTTCGACCACGACGTGGGCGGTTGCGCCAAGCATCACACCCTCGATCAGGTTGTGGTTGACGTAGGCATAGACGCCCGGCTGTTCGAAAGTGTACATCGCGGCCACAGCGCTGCCCCCGCGCACAAACCATGTTTCCATGTCCTGCAGCGGTGCATCGGTGAAGGACGATTCCCAGACATAGTTGCCGTGACCACCAATCAGGTGTGGGCGCGAATCCCGGTTGGCCTGATTGTGGATCATCAACACGGTCTCACCCACATTGGCCTTGATCGCGCCTTCGCCGGTGAGGGCGCCGACAGCGCCGTTATAGACCGAATGGGTCGGGATCAGGCCACGCATGACCTCCAGACTGTCGGCATAGTCGTCGCCAGCCGCCTCATAGGTCTTGAAGTCACCGTTTTCATCCTGGGGCAGATAGTAATCCTGCTCACCGAAATAGGCGATGCGGTCATAGCGCAGCGGATTGCCGTCCTTGTCCTTCAGCCCGTCGCGCGGCAGCACCATGATGGCGCCGTTCATGCCGTGGGTGACGTGATAGGGGATCATGTCGCCGCCGGGCGCGCAGTGATAGGTGAAGCATCCCGGTTTTGTCGCTTTCCAGCGCAGCATGCATTCCTCGCCGGGATAGACGTGGGTCAGACCCCCGCCGCCCAGCGCGCCTGTGGAGGCGTGAAAGTCGATGTTGTGTTCCATCACCGAACTGGTGGGGTTGCGTAGGGTCAATTCGACCATGTCGCCTTCGTGCACGATGATCAGCGGGCCGGGGACCGAGCCATTGTAGGTCAGCGCCCACACGCTTGCGCCATTGTCCTCGTCGACAACCATCAGGCGCTCTTCGGTCTCCATGGTGATTTCGACGATCTTCGGACCACCGGTCGCGACCTGTTCATGCTCTGGCGCGAATGGGGGCGCGACAAGCTCTTGCTTGACCCGGGTGTAGCCGCTGAGGTCCGCCGGTTTGGCATTGCTGTCCGCAGCTTGCGGGTCGGCCGCCTTGTAAAGCTTGGACGATGCCGCGTTGATCCCGTCCATTTTCGGGGCGCGGGTGGCCGACATCGCGGCGGCACCGCTCATTGCGGCGGCACCTGCAAGTACGCTGCCCCGCAACACGTTGCGACGGCTGGTCTTCATGAGACCTGGATTGATCAGTTTGGTCATTTTTCCCTCCTCCAGGGATTGAGTGCGGCTGCGGGCATGGCGCCCGTCAGTCATTGAAATGCGGTCAGAGATTTTCAAGCTGGGCGTCGAAACGCGCCTTGGCTCGGGGTGGCACCCGGCCTTCAAAGAAGGTGTCGGGCACTTCTGCGTCGCCGACGGCGATGGTCATCACCATGCCCATGGCAAAGTGCGGTTTGCAGATCACGCCATATACGCCTTCCTCGGTCAGGGTGACTTCGATCTCTTCGTTGATCTTGCCTTTGAAGGCGTCCGCGCCGTCGGGCAGCATTCCCTTGCTTATTTCGGCATTGTGGCCCTTGTCAGCGGCGATGAACTTGATCGTGTCGCCGGGTGCGGCCTGAATAAAGGCGGGTTCGAACACCATGCGCTCGCCGTCCGATCCCTTGTTGAGCATCTGGACCTCGAAGGTTTCGGCAAAGCCGGCGCTGCCGACGAGGCTGGCCAGTGCGAGACTTGCTGTGAATGTGCGGATCATTGGTGCTTCCTTTCAGATCGCCATTGTTGTTGACGCGGAGAATAAGGCTTTGCCGCGCCGCAACGTTGCGCTGGGACAAAGAAGCGCGATGTTCCGCACCGATCTGTTTGGATAGATTTTCGTGGCTTTCACACATTGCGCTGTGACAAGCTTGGGTATGAACGAACAACCCGTGCGCAAAACCTTGCCGCAGCTTGATGAAAGCCTGCTGAAGCATCTGCCGCCCTTTTCAAAGCTGGACCGGCGCCAGATTCGCGCGGTGCTGGATCAGGCGACGTCGCGCAGATACGAGGCCGGACGCACCATTTTCGATGAAGGTGCGGAGGCGGGTCGATTCTTTATGCTGCTGGACGGGTATGTCCGCGTGGTGCGCGTCACCCCGACGGGCGAGCAGGTCACGGCACTGCATATCCCCGCCGGTCAGCTCTTGGGGATCGCACGCGCGCTGGGGCGCGACACCTACCCCGCCACAGCCATAACGGCCGCTGAATCCATCGTGCTCAGCTGGCCGATGCTGCTTTGGGACAGTTTCGTGGCCGACTATGACGGCTTTGCCAGCGAGACCTACAAGACCGTCGGCAACCGTGTCGGCGAAATGAACGACCGCATCATCGAGATGGCCACACAGCAGGTCGAACAGCGCGTCGCAAATGCCTTGTTGCGGCTGATCAACCAGACGGGGCGCAAGGTGGCAGACGGGATCGAAATCGATTTTCCCATCACCCGTCAGGATCTGTCAGAACTGACAGGAACCACGCTGCACACGGCAAGCCGGCTGTTGAGCGCGTGGGAAAAGCAGGGCCTTGTCGAAAGCCACCGCAAGCGGATCAAGGTGCTGAACCCGCATGCCCTTGTGGTGCTCAGCCAGGGGCACTAGGCGCTATACCCCTGCCGAACGCATCAGTTCGGCCAGAAAGGCTGCCTCGTCCAGATCATATTCGTGACAGGCATCCATGATCGTATGAAACGGGCTGATCAGACAACCGACGCATAACAGCTTGTGGCGGTTGAACACTGCGATGGTTTCTGGCCACTGGGTCATCAGCTCAGACAAGGGCAGTTCGGGGTCGTCCAGTCTGGGTCGTGGCATCGCTCTCTCCTCGTGAATCCACTCTAAGGCATCAAAACGTCTGAACGTTGCGCTGGCACAAACTCCTGTGGCGTGCGGATCGCTAGACCTCTGGCATCCCGAATTCCAAGGAGGCCGATCCATGGCGGAATTTCTGACAAAATCGCGGGCGCGAAACATCTTCTACGGAGGCTCCATATTTTTCGTAGTGGTCTTTGTGGGGATGACCGTCCACTCGCACAAATACGTGGTCGAGGTCTCGACCGCAGGCATGCCGCTGAGCGAAGCGGTGATCCACGGCAAGCATGTGTGGGAGCGACACTCGTGCATCAACTGTCACAGCCTGCACGGAGAAGGCGCATATTTCGCACCCGAACTTGGCAATGTCATGACGCGCTGGGGGGTGCTGGACGCGCCCGAAGACGCCTTTGAGATTCTCAAGGCCTGGATCGAAAGCCAGCCCACCGGCGTCGAAGGCCGTCGCCAAATGCCCAAATACGAAATGACAGACGAGGACATCCGCGGTCTCGCGGAGTTTTTGCGTTGGGCCGACCAAACCGACACCCAGGGCTGGCCGCCCAATGATGCCGGCTGAACCGCAACACAGGAGAACACCATGAAATATCAATCACAAAAAGTGGCTTACTGGTACTTCCTTGCTGCGATGGCGCTGTTCGGCATTCAGGTGCTGGGCGGGCTGCTCGCCGGTTGGATCTACGTCTCACCCAATTTTCTGTCCGAGATCCTGCCGTTCAACGTGATCCGCATGATCCACACAAATGCGCTGATTGTCTGGCTGCTGCTGGGCTTTTTTGGTGCTGCCTATTTCCTCATCCCCGAGGAATCCGAGCGTGAAATCTGGTCGACCAAACTGGCCTATCTTCAGTTGATCATCCTGCTGGTGGGCACGTTGGGCGCCGTTGGCAGCTACCTTGTCGGCATTCACGGCGGGCGCGAGTTTCTCGAACAACCGCTTTGGGTCAAGTTTGGCATTCTTGTTGCCGCGCTGATCTTTCTGCTGAACGTGTCAATGACCGTGCTGGCCGGGCGCAAGACTGCCGTCACCGGGGTGCTGCTGATGGGTCTGTGGCTGCTGTCGCTGCTGTGGGTCTTTGCCTTTATCAACCCGGACAACCTCAGCCTCGACAAGATGTATTGGTGGTTCGTCGTGCATCTCTGGGTCGAAGCGACCTGGGAGTTGGTGATGGCCGCCATCCTTGCCTTCCTGTTGCTCAAGCTGACAGGCGTGGACCGCGAGGTGGTTGAAAAGTGGCTCTATGTCATCGTCGCCACTGCGCTGTTCTCGGGCATCCTTGGCACCGGTCACCATTTCTACTGGATCGGACTGCCCGGATACTGGCAGTGGGTCGGATCGATCTTTTCGACCTTCGAAGTAATCCCGTTCTTTTTGATGATGTCCTTTGCCTTTGTCATGGTCTGGAAGGGCCGCAAGAACCACCCCAACCGGGCGGCACTTTTGTGGTCGCTCGGGTCCAGCACGGTTGCGCTCTTTGGCGCCGGTGTCTGGGGGTTCCTGCACACCTTGCACGGGGTCAACTTTTACAGCCATGGCACGCAGATCACCGCGGCCCACGGGCACCTCGCCTTCTATGGGGCCTATGTGGCGCTGAACCTTGCGATGTTCACCTATGCGATGCCGATGCTGCGGGAACGCGCTCCCTATAACCAGGTGCTGAACATGGCATCCTTCTGGCTGATGACGGGCGGCATGGCCTTCATGACCTTTGTGCTGACCTTTGCAGGCACCATCCAGACGCACATGCAGCGGGTCATCGGCGACTACTACATGGAGGTGCAGGAAAGCCTGTCGATCTTCTACCTGATGCGCTTTGGCGCGGGGGCGGCGGTTGTGCTGGGTGCGCTGTTGTTCATCTATTCCATGCTTGTGGTCCGCAAAAGCGAGGTCATCACCCCCGGCCCTGCAGCCTCGGTTCCGGGAGAGTAGGCCATGAACATCGCCACCACACCGAAACTGCCGTTCTATCAGGCAACGGGGCGCGAGTGCGACCTGTTCGAGACGGCCCACGACAACGGCTTGCCCCTTCTTCTGAAGGGGCCGACCGGCTGCGGCAAGACCCGCTTTGTCGAGCATATGGCGGCAAAACTGGGCCAGCCGCTTTATACCGTGGCCTGCCATGACGATCTGTCGGCGGCTGATCTGATCGGGCGATACCTGCTGAAAGGGGGCGAGACGATCTGGGTGGACGGCCCCCTGACCCGCGCCGTGCGCGAGGGCGGGATCTGCTATCTCGACGAGGTGGTTGAGGCCCGCAAGGACGTCACCGTTGTCCTGCACCCACTGACGGATACACGCCGCACCTTGATGATTGACCGCACGGGCGAAGAACTGGTTGCCCCCAAGGATTTCATGTTGGTGGCCAGCTACAACCCCGGCTACCAGAACGTGCTGAAACGGCTCAAACCCTCGACCCGTCAACGGTTCCTGTCGATCTCTTTCGACTTCCCCAAGCCGGAGACCGAGATCGCGGTGGTCGCCCGCGAAAGCCGACTGGACGCGGACCGTGTTGCGCCGCTGGTCCGGCTGGCCGGGCACATCCGCAAGCTGTCCGGCATGGATCTGGAAGAAGGCGTGTCGACTCGTCTGCTCATTTACGCGGCCACTTTGATGGCCGGTGGCATGGGCGTTGATCAGGCGCTTGAGGCGGCGGTAATTGAACCGCTCAGCGACGAGGCAGACGTGCAGCAAGCGCTGCGCGACCTTGTCTCCACAATCTACGGATAGGCACGATGCGTCTTCTCGACCTCATGGAACCCGAGGAAACCGTAGGGAACCTCTGGCATGACATGGCCCGCGGGATGGGACAGGCGATCACCTATCCCGAGACCGGGATATTGCTATCCTCGGTCCGACCAAGTCTTGCCGTGCTGTTTCGCGCGCTTGGCGGAGCCGCCGGGGTCGAACTGGCCGAAGCGCCCGTGACCTTGGCGCAGCACCGACGCCCACTGCTTCGCAAGCTGGGGGCCGAGCGGGATCAGGAATGGGTCGCCCGCTTTGATGGCGAACGACTTGCGCTGCCACCCGTCATCGCCACCTTTCCCGAAGCGGAGTTGAACCGGGCCGCCTATTTCTGGCTGACCGCTTTGGCGGCTGTGTCTGATCCTGCCGAGATTGACCGGTCGGCCACCGGACCGCGTTTCGATTGCGCACAAATCCATGCCAATGCAACGGCGGCGGCACGCGTTTATCGCATCTGCCCGGGCTTGCGCGATGCCTATGACCACATGGCTGCGCGCTGCCTGTCCGCACGCCCGGATGTGGTGCGCCCAACGCAAGAGGCCGCGATTGAGCGTGCGATCCGGGACCAGCTTGGCGGTGAGATCGACAGGCTTGAGTTGGACACCGCCCCGGCGCGCGGTTTCATGCCCTTTGCCCCGGTGCCGATCTGGTTGCGCTTTGCCGCGCCGGGCGCGGGGTCCGCCGCGTTGGACAATGAAGAGGGCGAGGCCCCTGCCCCGCCGCCCGATGCCGCCCATTCCAAACGCAAGCTCGGTGCGCGCAAGGACCAGGATCAGCACAATCGCAAGGACAGCTTTATCATTCACCGCTTTGAAGCGATCCTGTCCTGGGTCGAGTCAATGAACATCAATCGCAGCGTGGATGACGACGATGACGAGAACGCCCAAAAGGCTGCCGACGATCAGGACCAGATCACCCTGTCAAAACAGGATCGAAAGGTGGCAACCCGTCTGCGCCTGCATCTCGACCTGTCCCCTGCCGATGCCGACCACGAGGCGATCGCCGGTGAACATACCTACCCCGAATGGAACCACCGATCGCGCAGCTATATGGATGCGCATTGCCGTGTACTCGACGCACCTGCCGTGCCGGCAAGCGGGACCTTTGTGCCAAATGAACGCCGGGTGCGCGCGGTACGCCGCCAATTCGAGGCTCTGCGCCCCCACCGCATCCTGCAGCCACGCCAGATTGACGGGACCGAGCTTGACCTTGATGCGTTGCTGACCGTGCGTGCTGACCTCGCAGCCACGGGGCGTGGGAGTGACCGCATCTGGCAATCCGCCCGCGAAAGCGAGCGCGATGTGTCGGTGGCCTTTTTGATCGACACGTCCCGCTCGACCGAGGCGGCCATTGGCGACACATCCGTGATCGAGGTGGCGCGTGAAACAATGGCCGCTTTGGCAGGCGGCATCGACGCAGCGGGTGATCGCTGCGGCATCTGGGGGTTCTCGTCGCTGCGGCGCGACCGCGTGTTCCTAACCCGATGCAAGGCGTTCGACACCCCGATGACATCCGAGATCACAGCGAATATCGGCGCGCTGCGGCCGGGGCACTACACGCGTCTTGGCGCCGCGATCCGGCATGTCAGCGCCCAGCTTTCCGATGAACCCAGCGCGCGCAAGCTGTTGATTGTGCTGACTGATGGCAAGCCCAATGACCTTGATCACTACGAAGGCCAGCACGGAATCGAAGACAGTCACATGGCCGTCCGCGAGGCCCGCGCCGCGGGCCAGAGCCTGCACGGCGTCATTATCAACGAAGACGGGCAGGACTGGTTTGCCCGCATCTTCGGGCGCGGCGGGTTCACCCTACTCCCCAATCCTGAGCGCCTGCTGAGGGCGTTGCCGGACCTTTATCGCACCCTGACCCAGGAGACCTGACATGCGCGTTTCAACCACCCTTTTGGCCCTGCTGGTCGCATCGCCCGCACTCGCCGAGGCATACAACCGGCCCATCCCGCAGGCGCAATCCGCCACGGCTGAATTCTGGTACGCCGTGGCCTGTCTTGGCTTGGTGGCGTCCATGGCGCTGGTGCACTGGCTGGTGTCGCGCAGATGATGCGCGCCGGGTGGTCAACGCGCCGCATTGCCCTGACCCTTTATCCGTTCGGAGCCGGGGCGGCCGCGGTGAACGTGTTCTTTGCCTCACTGATCCTGAGCTGGATCGGCGGCCCTGTCCTGTCAACCAACCTGTCAATTGCTCTGGGCTGCATCATCGGGCTTCCCGCGACATGGTATTTTGCACGGCACATCCGTCAACTGATGGATGTCGCAGATGGAGGAGCGGTGCGTGATCGACACCATTGAAAACCGCATGCGCGCGGGCAACGGAGATACCTGATGGCCCTTTCATCGGCAGATCAAATACGTGCCTGGACGGGGCCTGCGCTTTTCAGTTTCGGGTTCCGCCCGTTCTTCCTGTTTGGCGCGATGTGGGCGGTTGTCGCGATGCTTTTGTGGTTGGCGAGTCTCGTTGACGCCATCAACCTGCCCACGCATTTCGATCGTGGGTCATGGCATGCGCATGAGTTTCTGTTTGGCTATCTTGGGGCCGTTCTGGCGGGGTTTCTGCTGACGGCTGTGCCGAACTGGACCGGGCGATTGCCGATGGTTGGCTGGCCGCTGGCTGCCCTTCTTGCGCTTTGGATCGCCGGGCGAATTGCTGTTCTGTTCTCAGCGATACTGCCTTTCGCTGTGATGCCTGCGCTCGACCTCGCCTTTCCGCTGGTCCTTGGCGTGGTGATCCTGCGCGAGATCGTGGCGGGAAAGAACTGGCGCAATCTGGTCGTTCTGGCACTGTTGGCCATGTTCACGCTGGCCAATGGGTTGTTCCATCTGGAGGCGCTGAGCGGCGGTTATGCTGCGCAAGGTTACGGGCTGCGGTTGGGCGTTGCGACGGCCATCATGATGATCTCCGTGATCGGCGGGCGGATCATTCCCTCATTCACCCGAAACTGGCTGGCGCGCATGGACAAGGCCGCGCGGCCCGCACCGTCGATGCAGGGCTTTGACAAGCTGGTACTTCTGTTCAGCATCGCCATTCTGGCGCTCTGGGTGCTGCAGCCATTCGCCAAGATGACCGGTGCCGGGTTGCTCGCGATGGGCTCCCTGCACCTTGCGCGGCTCCTGCGCTGGCAGGGTCATCGCACGTTGGCCGAGCCGCTGGTCTGGGTGCTGCATGTCGCCTATGCGTTCCTGCCCTTGGGTGCATTTGCGCTTGGTTTGGATCAGGTCATGGGCAGCCCGGGCACCGCTGGCGCGCAACACCTGTGGATGGCCGGAGCCATCGGAACCATGACACTTGCGGTGATGACACGCGCGACCCTCGGACATACGGGGCGCGAAGTGGCCGCGGACCGCGCGACTGTCGCGATTTTTCTATGCGTGATCGGAGCGACCCTTGCGCGGCTGTTCACATCCGTTTGGCCGGAAGCAAGCCATTTCGCTGGTATTCTGTGGTTGGCAGCCTTTGCCGGGTTCTTGTTGGCGTACGGACCGGCCTTGTGTCGGCCCAAACGTAAGGCCACCGAATGACGTGGGCAGGGTTCGCCGCGGTCTTTGTCGCGTTTTTCCTCACGCATTCGGTGCCTGTGCGTCCTGCCATCAAGGCGCGGATGGTGGCCCGGTTCGGTCAGCGCGGCTTTGCTGTGGGCTATTCCACCCTGTCGCTTGGCTTGCTGGCACTGCTGATCTGGGTGGCCGGGCACGCGCCATATGTCGAGCTGTGGGCGCAAATGCCCTGGCATCGCCATGCCGTGCATCTGGGCATGTTCGGGGCTTGTCTCATCCTTGCTTTCAGCCTTGGCCGCCCCAACCGGTTTTCCTTTGGCGGCGCACGTAACCAAAGCTTTGATCCCGCCCATCCGGGTATCGTCCGGGTCTTTCGCCATCCCGTTCTGGCCGCTCTCGCGATCTGGGCGGGGCTGCATCTGTTACCAAATGGGAATGTGGCGCATGTCCTGCTGTTTGGTGTTCTGGGCGGTTTTGCCCTTTTGGGTCGCGGTCTGATCAACCGCCGCAAGCGCCGTGAAATGGGTGACGATGTGTGGAATGATCTGAATAGCGCGGTTGCCAATGCGCCGTTGATGGCAAGGCCCACGTCCTGGAGTGGCTTTGCACTGCGCCTTGCTGTTGGCCTCGCAGTGTTCGCAGCGCTTATGTGGCTGCATCCCGATGTCGTCGGAGTCTCCGCCCTGTAAATCAGTGTGGTGACGGTGCACCAGTTACCGATCAGAAACCTACTTTGGCTGAATGTGAAAGTCTTGACACACACCAATGCTCACAAGGTCAAAACCCCCGGACCCAAAAGGAAAAATGGCCCTCACTTTCGTAAGAGCCACTGCAATCCTTTTGACATCTGCCCCGCCTTTCGACAGCGGGGCACGGCGTTTCCGCCTTAGGCGTCTTTCGTATCAGCGGCAGGTGTTTCGCTGTCGTCATTGGCCGGGGGAACATCCATCACGTCATTCACGACGCCGCTCAGACCGTTTTCGAGGCTCACGCCCAGCTCTTTGCCAAGCGCCTGCATGGCGGGCATCTGAAGAGCCATGCCAAGGACCGAGTCCAGGGCCTGGTTCACCGGAGTTCCACCCGATCCACCTTTATCAGAGCCGCCCATACCGCCCATGCCAGTCACCTGATGGATCTTGATCGAGTCGATCTTCTCAGCAGGTTTGACCATTTCGGCAATGATCGCTGGCATCGCTTCCAACTGGGCAAGCCGGATCTTCATGGCCACAATCTCGGCGCTCAGCTCGTTCTCGGAATTCGCGATAGCCGTCTGACCCTCGGCGGTTGCAAGCATGTCCGCTTTCTTGGCCTCAGCGCGCACGGTGATGGCGTTGGCATCGGCTTGCGCCTCTTCCATCTTGGCGGCGGCATAGTCACTTGCTGCATCTTTTTCCGCCTGCGCAGACAGACGAATGGCTGTGGCTTGGCGCTCGGCCTCTTTTTCGGCCTCGATCAGGGCGATCCGTTTGATACGCTCGGCCTCGGCAACGGCGCGGGCCGTTTCGATGGCTTCGGACGCTTTCTTGGCCTCGGCGCGGGCGTTGTCGGCAGATGCGCGGGCCTGGCTTTCCTCTTCGGATTTGCGGGCCACGATGATCTGACGTTCTTGATCAGCGACCTCCAATTCGCGTTCCTTGGCGATTTCGGCCTCGCGAATGGAACGCTCGCGGGCAATCTCGGCCTCGCGCACCGCCTTTTCGCGCTCAATACGCGCCTCGTCTTTGGCACGGTCGGACGCTTCCTGATTGCGCGCGATCTGTGCTTCCTGCTGGGCCTGCAGGGTTTGGATTTCCTCGATTTGCTTGATCTCGGCCTGCTTCTGCTCGCGCTCGATCTGGTATTTCCGCTTTTCGGCCTCCATCTCGGACTGCGCGACAGAGACATCCGCCTCGGCGGTGATCTCGGCCCGTTCCTTGCGTGATGTCGCAATCACGGCGGCCAGTTTCTGCATACCGACCGCGTTAAAGGCGTTGTTTTCATCCAAAGATTCAAATGGCGTCTGGTCCAATGCCGTCAATGAAACTGCCTCCAGC
The DNA here is from genome assembly GCF_947503045.1 of uncultured Tateyamaria sp. Lineage (GTDB taxonomy): Bacteria > Pseudomonadota > Alphaproteobacteria > Rhodobacterales > Rhodobacteraceae > Tateyamaria. The sequence goes on along the minus strand of NZ_CANNCF010000001.1, from coordinate 533,440 downwards.
TCCAACCCGTTTTTCAACAGATCTTCCGAGATCGCATTTTGCACTTCCTGAACAAAGCTGGCGCGGTTCTCATGCAACTCGTCCATTGTCATCTGGGCAGCCACGGCGCGCAGACCATCGACCAGCTTACCCTCGATCATCTCGCGCAATTGATCGACATGAAAGGTGCGATCGCCAAGCGTTTGGGCCGCACGGGAAATCCCATCTTCGGTCGCATTTACCGAGACGTAGAATTCCACGCCCACATCAACGCGCATCCGGTCTTTGGTGATCAGGGACTGTTCGTTCACGCGCGACACTTCGAGGCGCAGCGTTTTCATGTTCACCTTGGAAATCTCATGCAGGAAAGGCACGACAATCGTCCCCCCATCCATGATGACCTTGCGCCCGCCCGACCCGGTTTTCACCAAGCTGGTTTCACGCGTCGCCCGCTTGTAAAGGCGAGCCATGATCAGGCCGATAAAGACCAGAAGGCCTACAATGACAGCAGCAACAGTTACGATGGAAATCAGATCCATTGGGAGTCTCCTTGAATTATTACATAGTACAGTGGTCAGAAAACAGGCGTCAGATCACAAAGAACTTGTCGCCGCGCTTACGGATCAGGGTGACATCAGTGCCTTGCGCAAAGCTGTCATCATCATGCAGTGGTTCGACCCGCAAGTAATGAATATTGCCGTGTCTGTCCTTGATCTTCACCTCGGCAGGTTTGCCGCGCGAGGCCGTACCTTGGGTGATCGTCCCGTGATATCCGCCAAGATTGCGGGCCCGCAGCGCAGTCGTCTGCGTCTTTGGCATCAGCAGCGCCACCCAGTTTGCAATGACGCGTGTCACGGCCAAGGCAGGGACAAAGGCAATTGCGCTCGCGATGAGCGCGGGCAATTGAAAGCCCAGGGTGCTCTGCATCGCAGATTGCAGGATAAGGCCGGACAGACCGAACATCGTCAAAAAGGAAACCAGCCAGATCAGGATGGGCACGTCGCGGGCGCCAATCCATGTAAAGATCCCCCCGGAGGAGACCTCGGTTTCCGGCATATCCACGCTGTCAAAGCCATCAGCCAGATCGGCTCCGGCGTCGATTTCTGCTGAAAAATCAAAATCCATATCGACATCAATGTCCGGGGCATCTGTTCCGACACCAAGGATTGATCCGCCAAGCAGCGCAGTAATTATTTCGAGAACGAACAAGCCCGCCACGACCGCAAGCGCGATGGAAAACGGAAAGTTGCCCGAAGAAGTAAGAAGTTCGTACATATTCAGCCTTTCACCAATTATCTAACATATCTTGACGTAGATTTGAAGTATTTCTATGCATTTTTTTCTGTTTGCGAATTTTTTTATTTTCGATATGGTAGGTAAACCCATACATAAATGACCGGCGAGCACCCAAAATGCCCGACTTCATGGAACAAAGACGTCTCACCCGATTGCTTGATCGGGCGGCAAAGCAGTTTGCTGAGGTTGAAGCGCCGCGAAAGGGCTGGATCGCAGGTATGCGCCAAGCCCTTGGGATGTCGGCGGAATATGTGGCGCAGCGCAAGGGTGTCAGCCGAAATGCGGTGTACCAGGCAGAGCGCAGCGAGCAGGAAGGGGCTGTTTCGCTCAAGCAGATGGAACAACTGGCAAGCGCGATGGGTGGGACGTTTGTCTATGCGATTGTCCCCAATGGCCGCATTGACGACATGAAATACAAGCATGCGCGCGCCAAGGCCGTCGAGATGTTGCACCACATTGAAGATGCGGCGTCGTGGTCAAAAGATGATCGCCACGACTGGATCGATGACAAGGCGGCAGAGCTGCTGCACGATATGCCAAGCGACTTTTGGGAAAGCGCGGACTGAGCGCCGACAGTCATCTCCCTCCCCACATTGGCATCTTTGCTCAGGACACCGCGACTCTTGCCTTGAGCAACGCCAGAAAGGTTTTCACAACCGGATTGGTTGGCATATTGGCGCGCTGGATGGCGCCAAGTGGTCGGTGAAACTGCGAATTCTCATATTGGAGAAAGACCAGCTTGTCCTCGAGATAGGGGCCGGTTGTGGCGACCGGCATGGTCGAGATCAGGTCTGTCGAGGCCACGATTTCCAGCGCGGAACGGATCGAGTCTGTTTCACAAGCGATGCGCATGTGATGCACGCCGGATGCAATCATGGCGGCCTCGGTCTGTTGGCGCAAAAGGCTGCCACGGGAATGGGCCAACCAGCGATGTTGCATCAGGTCAGAAGGCTTCAGGGGAACGGCCCTGGTCAGCGGATGGTCGGCCCGGCAAATGATGGCAACGCGGTCATCAATCAGCGGAACAAAGTCCAGCTCGGCCACCGGGTCAGCCGCGCTTTGCGGGCCGAACACCATGTCGACCTGACCCCGTTCGAGCATGCTGCGCAACTCGTTCACAAGGCCGGTGCGCAGTTCGACGACGCATTTTGGATGCATGGTGAGGAAGTCCGAAAGCGTATCCGTCAGAAATCGACCCGAAACAATGGGCGGCGCACCAATCCGCAATTGACCGGCAGAGCCCCCCGCCGCGAGCGATGCGAGGTTTTCGGCCTGTTCTTCCGCCACGCGGATGGCGAGTCCATTGCGGGCGAGATGGAGACCCAGATCATTGGGCACCGACCTGCGCCCGTCCCGGACAAAGATCGGGGCACCCAGACGATCCTCCAACGCACGCATGTTCCGGCTGAGCGCTGGTTGTGTCAGCGCCAACCGGTCCGCCGCCCCCTGAAACGAACCGGTTTCGACAATAAGAGAGAGTTGCGCGAGGTGCCGTGGATCTAGTTTCATATCATTTCGTTATGATTGATCGTTCAATTTTGATTATACGCGATGAAATGCACTTGTTAAGCTATTCTCGACAAGAGGGAGGACTTCGTCGTGAAAATGATAAATCTAAAGCGGTTGGCCGTCGCAGCTTCGGTCGCGATTGCCATGCCATCACTCGGCTCGGCCGAGATTTTCAAGGGTGAGACAGCAGGCGTGGGCGATCCCGTTCACACCATGTTCGTGGCCTTTGCCAACCAGGCAGGCAAGTCGGACGTTGAAATTCAGGTCAACGCCGGTCAAACGCTGACAAAATCCATGCTGAAAGGGGCCAAGGGAGAGATCGCCTTTTTCTCAAGCGTGCCATCGCTTGTGAACCTCATGGCAGGTCAAAAGCGCATGTATGAAAAGGTCGAGGGCGCGCCCGAACTGGCCAAGAACATCCGCGCAGTTCTGGGCTTCAAGGCAGGCGCCTATCACCCGGTCACACTGGCCGGATCAGGCATCGAAAACTGGGAAGACATCAAGGGCAAGACCGTCTTTACGGGTCCACCGGCGGGATCGGCTTCGGCGACCTCTGAGGCGCTGATCAAGATTATCACCGGCTATGTGGCTGGCGAAGACTATCAGGCAGTCCGACTGAGCTGGGGCGAGGGCTATGCGGCCCTCGCGGACGGCAAGATCGACATGATGGTGCGCCCCGCCGAAATCGGGTCTGCCAACATCGAACGCTTTGGTCTGTCGGGCGAGTTTCGCGTGTTGTCGATCCCAGGCGACAAGGTCGAAGATCAGGAAATGCAGGCACTTTTCGGACGTCCGGGACGCGGGATGATGACCTTTGACGGCGGCGTCTACAAGGGTCAGTTGACAGGGGGCGAGATCACAGCACTGGGGTTCACGCAGTTCGTGGGCACCCATGCGGGCGTCTCTGATGACATCGTTTATGCCGCGACCAAGGCATTTTGGGAGAATCTCGATGAGGTGCACGCCACGGCTTTCTTCCTCAAGGAAGTGACGCCCGAGAGCGCATTCACCTCGGTCAATGTCCCTCTGCACCCCGGGGCCATCCGCTACTACGAAGAGGCCGGATTCTCGATCCCCGACGCACTGCGTCCGGGCTCCTGAAGGCAATCCGCCTGACAGAGGCGCACTACTAGCGCCTCTGTTTCTCTCATCTCAACAGAAAGACACCGTCATGACCGATGCGGCCTCACCTGCCAGCGTCCCAACCCGCGTGTTTGCGCTGGCGTCCGCCTTTGCTTGCCTCGCCCTGGGAATGATCACCCTATACAGTTCGGGCGTTGGACTGATTGATCCCAAATTCCACCGGGCCGGAGGTTTCGCGCTGGCGCTTGTTGTCGGCATCGTGGCCTCGCAAAGACGCCGCCTTGCCGCTGGCAAGCCATTGGGCGCGGTTCAGCTTGCTGTTGATACGGTTCTGCTCTTGGCCGGGTTTTGGTCGATCTGGTCGTTCCATTTTGTGCAGACCGAAATGGAAACGGCACTGTATGACGTGACGACGCGGGATGCCTGGCCGTCACTTGCCGGCCTCGTTGTCTTTCTGGAATTGTGCCGAAGGCTTTGGGGCTGGGGGCTGTTTGGGGTCGGAACCTTTGGCGTTTTGTACCTGCTCTTTGGGCAAAACCTGCCGGGCATCATGGCGCATTCCGGCTTTTCACTGAAAGAGGTCGCCGAGGCGCTGTGGTATAACACAAACAAGGGCGTCTTCGGCTCAATCACCAATATCGTTCTGAGCACGGTTTTCATTTTCATCATTTTCGGTGTGTTGCTTGAGGGCACGGGCGCGGGTGATACCCTGTTGAAATTCGCCTTTCTCGCCACCCGACGCACACGTGGTGGCCCGGCGCATGCAGCGATCCTCGCCTCGTCCATGTTTGGCACGATGTCCGGCTCGACGGTTGCCAACATTGTCGGCACCGGAACCTTCACCATTCCGATGATCAAGAAACGCGGCTTTTCACCCACGTTTGCCGCCGGAATCGAGGCGACCGCGTCTTCGGGCGGGCAAATCATGCCGCCCATTATGGGCGCTGCAGCCCTTGTCATGGCCGACCTCACCGGGGTTGGATACCTGAATATCATCGTCGCAGCCCTTTTCCCGGCGCTGTTTTATTATTTCAGCCTGTTCTCGGCTGTCACGGTCGAAGCGCGGCGGCAGGGCATCGAAGTCCAACCTCTGACCATGGACGACCGCATCACGCGCACGGACATCATCAATTCCGTGATGTTTGCAGGGCCCATTGCCGTGGTCATCGGCTCGCTTCTTGCCGGGCTGTCTACATCGGCGGCGGGTTTCTATGCGGTTGTGGTGCTTTTGGCACTGTCCATCGTCAACGCCGAGGTCCGGAATGACCCGATGCGCTTGTGGCGCTCCTTTTTGAAAGGGGCAGAGTCCGGTGCGACGCTCTTGATCGCGATTGCTGCAATCGGCATTCTCGTCGGCTCACTCGACTCCACGGGTCTCGGCTTGAAACTGGCCAATGTCATTGCGGACATCCGCGGGGAAAGCCTGTTCTCGGCACTTCTAGTTGCCATGGCTGGCGCGTTGGTTCTGGGTATGGGCATGCCGACATTGCCTGCATACCTGATCATCATTCTGGTGATGGGGCCGGCGATTCAGGCCCTGGGGGTTTCGATGCTGACGGCCCACATGTTCGTCTTTTACTATGGCGTGGCCTCGTCCCTCACACCGCCGGTGGCCATTGCGGCATATGCGGCGGCCCCCATCGCCGGGGCAAACCCGTTGATGACCGCGTTCATGTCGTTCCGGCTGGGCATGGCCAAGTTCATCATTCCTTTCATCTTCGCCTTCTACCCGACGATCCTGATCATCGAGGAATTCAGCCTGTTCCCGTTCCTTTGGATCGTGGCGCGGACATGTTTCTGTATCTGGCTCTTTTCTTCGGCCTTGTCTGGCTTTGACCGACGCAAGCTGTCCCTGCCCGAGATTGTGCTGCGCTTCGGCATTGCCTTCACCTGTCTGGCGACGGCACCGATGATCCACCTGCCGGCCATCGCCGTGGGCATTGCGCTGATCCTGTTCGATCTGCGCGCCGCGCGGCCCATCAGCCCGGATAAAGGAGCGGTCACATGACAGATCGCCCCAACTTCCTCTTCATCATCACCGATCAGCACAGGGCAGATCATCTGGGCTGTTATGGCAACCCGGTCGTGAAGACGCCGCATATCGACAGCCTGGCGGAAAAGGGCACGCAATGGGACCGGTTTTATGTGGCCAACCCCATCTGCATGCCCAACCGGGCGTCGATCATGACGGGTCGGATGTGTTCGGCACATGGCGCGCGGCACAACGGCATTCCTCTGTCCAAGGACCATACGACCTTTGTCGAACTTCTGCGCGACGCCGGGTATTCGACCGGGCTGATCGGCAAATCGCATCTTCAAAGCTTTACGGGCCTGCCAGCCACCACCAAGTTCGCGCCCAAGGACGGGCTGACCGTACCGTCTGAACACCTGCGCGATGCCTACAAGAACAACCGCCACTCATCGGACTATGACCTTGAGCTGACCCCCAAATGGGACCGCCCCCTCGCCGATCGGCTGGAGGGCGATTTCTACGGATTTTCCCATGTCGAAGTGGCGGCGGACCATGCGGATCAGGCCTCTGGCGACTACCTTTTGTGGGCACGCGAACAGCGCGCGGATTTCGACACGCTTGTCGGCCCGGAAAATGCGCTCCCTGACAATCGCATCGACGCACCGCAAGCCTGGCGGACGGCAGTTCCCGAAGAGCTCTATTCGACAACCTGGATCGCCGACCGATCCGAGGCGTGGTTGGCCGAGCAAGCCAGATCGGATGCGCCGTTCTTTTTGCAAATGTCCTTTCCGGACCCGCACCATCCGTTCACCCCGCCGGGCAAATATTGGGACATGTACGATCCCGAGGCGATCCGCCTCCCTGCGTCTTTCGGGAAGGGAGCACTTCCCCCCATCAAGGCCATGCACGCCGCGATGGAGAACGGTACGGACCCGCGTGACAATCAAAATCCGTTTGCCGTGACTGAAGACGAGGCGCGCGCGATCATTGCGCTGACCTATGGCATGATCACGATGATCGATGACGCGGTTGGTCGGGTGCTGAAACAGCTCGAAACGCTGGGACTGGCGGACAATACGATTGTCATCTTCACCTCTGATCACGGCGATTACATGGGCGATCATGGTCTGATGCTAAAGCTGCTGCTGCACTATCAAAGCATCATCCGTGTCCCCTTTCTGTGGCATGATCCGACACGGCCCGTGACCTCGGTGCGGCGACCCGATCTGGCATCCTCCATCGACATCTCTGCGACGATCCTTGCGCGTGCGGGCATCCAGCCTTTCAACGGGATACAGGGGCGCGACATGTTCGGTGACGAAGCCCCCGAAGCGATTGTTGTCGAGGAAGACAGCCAGCGCATCATGACGGGATTTGAGCGTCCGCAGCGCGTGCGCACCCTGGTGACCGACCGTTATCGCATGTCGCTCAGGCAGGGTGAGGATTGGGGCGAGCTTTATGATCTGAAGGCCGATCCGGACGAGCTGGATAACCTTTACGATGTACCTGAGGCGCATGGCACGAGGGCCGCCCTCACCGAAATCATGCTGCGCCGCATGATCGAGTTGCAGGACCGCGCGCCATTGCCAGCCTATCGCGCCTGAGGCGACGGTCTTTCGAGTTTTGGGCCTGTTCCATGCCGCGGTTCTGACCGAAATCAAATCGCTGCTCGGGGATGTCGGCCATCAAATGGACGTCCCCCAGAGCAAGCCAAGCACCAATTGAGGAAACACCGATGAGTGAACTAATGAAAAGCTGGGTCGAGAGCGCCAACAGCCCCGAGACCCCTTTCCCGCTGAACAACCTACCTTATGGCGTGTTTTCGACCAGCGACACCGCCCCCAGATGCGGCGTTGCAATCGGCGATCAGATCCTCGATGTCAGCGCACTGGAGGCGAACGGTTTGCTCTCTTTCGGCGGCAGCCTCAGCGGCAGTTCCTGGAATGCCTTCATGGCACTGGGACAGGACAGCTGGGCGCGTTTGCGGCAAGAATTGACCACGTTACTGGAAGACGGCGCGCCAAACCGGTCCGTGGTCGAGGCCCATCTTGTTCCGCAATCGCACGCGACGCTGCACATGCCGTTCGAGGTCATCGAATACACCGATTTTTACGCCGGGAGGCACCACGCGACAAATGTAGGGACGATGTTCCGCGGGGCCGAAAACGCTCTGCCGCCCAACTGGTTGCATATACCGATCGGATATAACGGACGTGCGTCATCTGTGGTGGTGTCCGGCACAGAAATCACCCGCCCTTGCGGGCAACTTAAAGGGCCAGATGACGACGCACCGCGTTTCGGTCCATCCCAGCGGTTCGACATCGAGTTGGAAATGGGAGCGATTATTGGCCAGCCCTCATCAGGCCCGATCAGCGTCGATACGGCCTTTGCCAATATCTTTGGCTACGTGTTGCTGAACGACTGGTCCGCGCGCGACATTCAGGCGTGGGAATACCAGCCGCTTGGCCCGTTTCAGGCCAAGGCAACGGCCACAACGATCAGCCCCTGGATTGTCACCGCCGCCGCGCTCGAACCATTCCGCGCATCCACCCCCGCGCGTGAAAAGGAACTGCTGCCTTACCTGCGTGATACCGGCCCCATGCTTTATGACATCAACCTTGAGGTCGGCCTGACACCGGATGGCGGTCGCGAGACCATCGTGGCGCGCACCAATTACAAAGAAATGTATTACTCGGCCGCCCAACAGCTTGCGCATCACACAAGCTGCGGCTGTCCGATGCGGGTTGGTGACTTGCTTGGCTCTGGCACGATTTCGGGACCGGAAAAGGATAATCGCGGCTCGTTTCTGGAAATCAGCTGGGGTGGGAAAGAACCGATCACGCTGGAGACAGGCGAACAGCGGAGCTTTATCGAAGATGGCGATATCCTCTCGTTGAACGGTGCGGCAATGGGCGACGGGTATCGCATCGGCTTTGGCCCCTGTGACGGGCGTATTCTTCCGACCGCGTGAACGCTTCGCGCGCCGTGATGAAGGAGACCGAATGAATGACACTCCTCCGGCAGTCATCGAAAAGCTGCGCGTGCTTCTGATCGACATTACCGGGGGACCGCCAGAACCGCTAAGATGTGGTCCGATCTTTGACGAACCAGTTTGCGAATTGCCCTAGCCAACACCGCTTTCAACAACTTGATCGGGGTGTTGCTCGGCCCAGTCTGACAGGAACTCTGCAATATCGTCTTCACCCGCAAGTTCGATGGCCCGACGCGGCAACGGCACGCCTTCCTCCAATGCAAGATGCAAGCAATCGACGTAGTTCCGCTCATGTCGCTGTGGGCAGTTCTCTGATCCATGCAGAATTGTGGACAACAGCGTGCCGCCATAGCTGTTCATGTGCGTCAGATCAGGTTTCAGGGACAGGAAATAGGCCATCACTTCGGGAAGGCCCTCCCACCCGGCGACCTGAACCGGGGTCAGCCCTTCGGTATCCGGTCGATCATATTCAACGCCAATCGAAACAAGACGTTGAACGTGCTCGAGTTTGCCCGGGATGTGCAGGATCATCCGGATGATGTTGCGGTATGCCTCAGGTATCTTCTCTGGAACCGCGATGAGGCCGGATGAGGCACCCTCTGCGGCACTGGCAAGCAGAGCTTCCATGTCGCTGAGCGTGGTGTCAGCGCCCGCTTCTGCAAGTCTTTGAGCCAGAGCGTGGTGTCCAAACACCCGTGCGTAGGCATAGGGCGTTGTGCCCTCATAACGACGATTGGGGTCGGCACCATTGTCGAGTAGCAGGTCGACCATATCCATCTTGGACATCCGCCGCGCGGCCTGGTGCAACGCTGGAACGACCCAGGGCGCCTCGCCGCCCACATGGGTCCCATCAAACTCATCAACCCGCGCGCCGTGCTCCAGCAGCATTTGAACCGCCGCCGTGTCGTGGAAGTCCATCGCGCGCAAAAGCGCATTGGTTCCCTTGGGATCGGCGCCATGGGACAGCAGCATTTCCAACCCGTCATGATGGCCCAACTCGGTTGCGTGATAAAGGCTTTCTCCGTCATTCGGGTCTGCGCCGTTCTCCAGCATCCAACGCCCCAGCGACATGTTGTTGGCGTGCCCGATGGCAAAGTAGAGTGGAGAAAGCCTGTAGTCGTTCCCGTCATAGATCAGTGCGCCAAGGTTGATATCTGCGCCGTGTTCGAGCAGCGCGCGCGCGATGTGCAGCATGTCTTCGGTCAAATCGGGTTTGTGATGAATCCACTTGGATCTTGCGAGGACCGTCAAAGGCGGTGCTTGGTTCCCGATGAGCTGCGTTGCGCGGTCCGGTGCATCGTTCAGCGCCTCGATCACGTCCGATTTGAGATAGAGACCAAGGCAAAGCCCAAAGTCGCCCTGTGCAAGATCAGGCGTATCTTCCAGCAATCGATCGGCGACTGTGAACTGACCATGGCAAAGCGCCATTTTCAAACGCTGACGCTTGGCCGCCATATCCATGCCGAACATATCCGCGGCGAGTTTAAGCGCGGGCCATGAGGGAAAACTGTTCTCTCGGGCAATGACGTGAAGGTAGTCGGCGTATTTCAGGGCCGTTCCAACCGGCCGGGGTCGATAGGTGGCGACGCGTTGTTCTGCGCGGAGTTCGCCCTCCTGATGCGCTTTGCGCAGAGCTTTGGCGTCACGGCGGAGTTGTTTCAGGGATTTTGTCATCGGATCTCTCACTTCTGGCTCGCAGGTCCGCTGGGTCGAGCATGAGACAACCGAAAAAGGCGTGTCAGTTTCTGATTGGGCTGCCGATGACGGCTTTCCGCGGACCTGGATACTTACCCCGAAGCATCGCTAGGGTATGCGAGGATGTGTTCCGGTTCCAGCCTAAGTTTTCACCGATGCCAACGATCTATTGGAAATTTTTATGAGGCTTTGGAACACGCCCGAAATCCGGAACCAATACCCACTAAGAACACTATTAAACCAAAGCCTACAGGGAGCTTTGAGCACGAACCTCACACGCTGAAAAAGCACAGTCTCGAGGTAGGAGTGCGCACAGATGCGCGCAAGGCGGCCACTCAACGTCACTCCAAGAATGGCCGCTTGCTGTTCTAAATCCGCTCAGAGCCTGAGCGCCGAGAAATCCCTGTTACCGGTCTCTCCTCACAAAGCGATACGGAAGCGGGCAAAACCGTCCGGGCCTTCGCCGGCTGCTTCGATGTCCGCGTCGACCTGATCAAGATAGGCTTTGGCGGCGGGCCCTGTGTCGAAGAGGACAGTCGTGCCCTCCATCGGAGCAAATGACCAGTTGCTGTCCGCACGCGGGCTGATTGTGCCCTTTTCGACGATGTAGCGCACAATCACATCGCGGTTGGTGTCCGGTCCCTCGAAGACGGTCGTGTCGGGGCTGGCCCCCGGGAAACTGCCGCCGCCGCCGGCGCGGTAGTTATTTGTTGCGATGATGAATTCCGCATTCATGTCCAGCGGCGCGCCATTGTAGGTCAGGTTGACAATCCGGCTGGCATTCTCGTCCAGCAACACGCCTTTTGGATCATATTTCGAGGGCTGTGACAGGTCGATCTGGTACGCGACGCCGTCAATCACATCGAAGTTGTAGCTCGGAAATTCCGGGTTCAGCAGCACAACGTCCTGCGCGCCGGGCGTGACCTGATTGAAGATTCCGGCAGAGCGTTCCAGCCAGTCCTTGACCTGCTGTCCTGTCACACGCACAGCGCGTGCGGTGTTCGGATAGAGATACAGATCAGAGACATTCTTGATCGCTACATCTCCTTTGGGAACATCGGTGAAATACTCAGGTCCCCCGCGCCCACCGGCCTTGAAGGGGGCGGCGGCCGACAGAATGGGCAGACCTTCATGCTCTGTCCCTTTCATCATCTGCTCGATGTACCAAAGCTGCGCGATGGACACGATCTGAACCGAAGGATCGTCCGCGACCAGCGCAAAATAGCTGTGCAGCGGCGCGTCAGTCTTGCCCACGGCCCGGCGCACATAGGTCAGAGTCTCGTCATGTTCGGCCTGCGCGGACGCCAGAACAGTCGCATCACTTTCGACCAGTGCCGACGTGGAGCGATCCTCGTTGCGTTTCGAGATAGGACGCGCTTCGGACACTGCAGACACGACACGCCATTCATTGCCGCTTTTTTCGACAAGCAGGTCAATCAGACCCATATGGCTGCCCCAGAAACCGCCCATCGTTGCAGGCGTGCCCATCAGCGTGCCCGCATCCACATCCGCTCCCGCGAAATCAGCATAGCCGGGCGACGGGAACACGAGGTGGCTGTGCCCGGTCAGGATGGCATCCACACCGTCGAGCCCCGCCAAGGGAACGGACGCGTTTTCCATACCGTCACTGGCATCCGCCGACCCGATACCCGAATGCGAGAGCACGACGATGATGTCTGCCCCCTCTTCCTTCATCTGCGGGATATAGGCCTTGGCGGTCTCAAGGATGTCACGCGCCTGCACCTTGCCCTCCAGGTGACGCCGATCCCAATTCATGACTTGCGGCGGCGTGAAACCGATAAGGCCGACCTTGATCGGCTGCTCTGCGCCGGACCCGTCGGTCACTTTGTGGTCCAGGATGACGTAAGGCGGGATCAGAGTCTTGTCCTTGGTCGGGTCACTGCCAAGCTCCAGAGCCACGTTGGCATTGACCACCGGGAAATCCGCGCCCGCCAGTGACTTCATCAGGAAATCGAGGCCGTAATTGAACTCATGGTTGCCCAAGGTCGAGGCATCATAGCCAAGCATGTTCATCGCCTGGATGATGGGATGCGTGTCCCCGTCTTTCATGCCCCGTTCATAGGCGATGTAATCGCCCATTGGATTGCCCTGCAAAAAGTCACCATTGTCGATCAGCAGTGAGTTTGCAGCCTCATCGCGGACCGCCTTGATCAGCGATGCGGTACGGGCCAGTCCCACGGTATCGCGCGGTTTGTCAGCGTAGTAGTCATAGGGGAACACGTGCACATGCAGGTCGGTCGTTTCCATGATGCGCAAATGCGCCTGATTGGTGGCCGCATTCGCGGAAAAGGGGTGCAGAGCGACAAACCCTGCGGTGCTGGCGAGAAAACTGCGGCGGTCGAGTGTGAATGACATGATTCTGGGTCCCCATGGTTGATCTGATTGCTCTCAGCATGCGGATGTGACCTGTCTGTGTCACCCCCCAAGGTTGTACATCTGCGACTAGTCGCTTGGCCGCGCGTTCTGCTTGGTGCTGTCTCGCCTTGTGTGCTGGGTGTCGCTTACTGGTTGCCGGCCCTTCGGGTCCTTCACGCTCGAACCTTGCATAATTTGGCGAAGGGGGGTGAAGCGACATTCCGTGGACAGGTTTGTTTGGCGCGCGTGTCTTGGTCACGAACCGATGTACCGAGCCCCATGAATTGTGTGTGGGGTGCTGGGGTGCGGAAGGTTCGAGGCTGGTCGGAACGCTGCGGTAAATCGCAGGCGGATCATCTGGTTGCGCCTGCGCGCCGCGCAATTCGCGACGGACAACGCAAAGTCCCTGCAACAGTTCTTACTGTCGCAGGGACCTCGGTAACTCAAGAGAGAGCCCTATTTGCCGACGTGTTCAAGCCAGCCTTTTTCGATGGCCGTTGTCCAGGCGCCGGGCAGTTCCGGCAGGGTTCCCACACCATCCGGATCAACTTCTGAATCCATGGATGGATGCCGTTCGATCGCATTGAACTTGGCCTGAATCTCTTCGGACGTGCGATCCATTTCGATGCCGGGATTGGATCCCCACACCTCCGGCAGCGCCTTTTGATAATGCGCTTCACCTGACAGCAGAACATTCTGCAGGACCATGGCCGCTGCCTTGTTCGGCGAGTTGAACGGGATCAGCGTGTAGCTTGTGTTCGCGATCCCGCCATCCTTCATCATGTAAGTTCGCATTGAATCAGGAAACTTGCCGTCGGCGATCGCTCTGGCGACATTTTCGGCATCGTAGTTGGGGTAGAGGACGATCTCCTGGTTCGCCAGCAAGTTGTCCAAGGCCGCCTGGCTCGTGGGATAGGTTTTCCCTTCCCGCCACAGATACGGCTCCATGTCGTTGAGGATCTTCCACGCTTTTTCGGCAACCTCGTCAAACTTGGCCTGGTCGAAATCACCCATCAGATTCTCCACACCACCGGCTGCATGGTAAAACACGTGCCGCACAAAGGCCGACCCCTGAAAGTCCGGGGGAGCGGTGTAGGTGAAAGCGCTCGGGTTCTCTTTGACCCATTCGATCAGTTCGGGAATGGAGCGCGGTGGATTTGGTGTCACGCCCGGATCGTAGGCATAGATGAACCCTTTGCCGCGCGTCCAGGGCGCCTCGCACCCGTTCACCGGCAGACCAAAGTCATTTGCGACGGACGGGTTTTCCCAGTCGATCAGCCTGTTGTTGGGCAGAGTCTCGAAGTAGCCGCAAAAGGCCATATCCGCCTGCATCACGGTTTTGAAATTCTCGCCGTTGATCCAGATCATATCGACCGAACCATTGTCGAGGACCCCAGCTTCCTTTTCGCCGAGAACAATATTAACGGCTTCGACAGTGTCGGAGATGCCAACCCGGTTGAGCGTGATGTCGTACTCATCCCTCAGGACACCACCGACCCATTCGCTGACATATGCGTTGATGGAATCCGATCCGCCCCACATGAACCAATTGACCGTACCGCCTTTCGCCAGCGCCAAGACGTCCTCCTAAGGCTTGCCAATCAGGGCGTCTCCGTCCGCAGTGTCGGCAAAGGACGACGGTGCACCAAGTGTCACCGCTGACGCCAAGAGAAGTGCTCGAGCAAAATGTTTCATAGTTCCCCCTAATCTATGCTTCGCTTCGGCCAGCATGACGTTCAGCCACAGCTTTGAGTCATACGCATGTCTCACATCCAACCTCGAAAGAGCCTGAAAGTCAATATTTGTACATACAAGTTAGTTGTGACAAAAAGAGAGTGCAGGGCGATTGATCACAAACACCGCGCTGACGCTGGGGAAAACCACGGTGTTCCCAAGTTTTTCGATTGGAGGATTTGAGATGCTGGCGAGCCAAGGTGTATCGGCGAGCCGTCGCACGCATCTCACCCGCAGCACTCAATCGTGCAAAGCTTGGCACAGTACATCCGATTCTGAGACAGCGCGGTTCACACGACACTCTGATTTGGAGCGGTGGCAATGCGCCTGGTTCAAACGGATGGGTTAGGAGGCCTGGTGACCGCGTTAAAATAGATACCGTTTTAAATGCGTGTCTTAATCGCGCCTATCTCGTTGACAAAACCTGACCAAGCGACGTGCTTTTGAGCACCCCAAAAGGGGATTTTGTCAGCCTTATGGCGGCCGCCTGACCTCGAAATGACATCCACTCCATTCAGGCTTTAAAGTGCAATAGATGCGAAGCAATGCAGAGTTTATTTTCGCGTCGATCCTGCCCTTATACAGCCAAGTAGTTTGGTAAGGGAGCACGGACAGGTGGAGAGTGTAACGGTAACTGGTATTCAGAGCGACACTGGTCGTTTCGTTTCTGACGTGCATTTCGGGGGAAATACACTTTACACGCGCAATACAGACAACGGTATACCAGACGAGAACTATATGACGGCGGTTGAGGAACTGGATGTCGGCTATCTGCGGTATCCGGCTGGGCATCCGGACGTTGCTTACATCGACGGTATGGTCATTGACGGACAATTGCCAGAACACCTTGTAAACTTTATGGAAACCGCTCAAGCGACTGGTCATAGAGTACTAATTGTTACGCCATCACATGCCGCCTATTCCGATGCGGCAGAAGTCGGAGAGTTTGCCGGTCTTTTGGTTGAACAATTCCCAGATACTGTGCATGCATTTGAAATCGGGAACGAATACTATCGGCATCAAACTGAAACATCTTATGGACAGGTGGCAAACGATTCAGTGCTTGCTATTTCGGATGCAATTGATGCCGTAGGTGTAGATGTTCCAATTTGGGTGCAAATGGGGCAAGCCAGTGGCTCTTATAGCGAGTTTCATTGGACCAACGATGAAAGAGGGTATCTGACAAGAACCATTGAGTCGAACCAGACAATATTGGACCAAATCAGCGAGGAAGCCCGGGCCGAGATTGATGGCGTCGTGGAACACTTCTACTTGCGAGGAATGGCAGGCGAAATTGACCCATTTTCCCAGTGGGATCAGATGCTCAGTCTCGACCTCGCCATTTGGAGGACAACACTTGGCGAAGACATTACCTTTGCAATCACAGAGTGGAACGTAAGAGTAGCGAACCTCGATAATTTGGGAATGAAGGCGGCTTCCAGCCTCCTCGCTCATTTCACGCATATTGTGGATCTGGGTGCCGATGAAGCGTATGTTTGGCCCCCACATCTTAACACCGCAGCCGATCTTGCCGGCTCGGGGGAGGTTCTGACCGATCCGGCCACGGGTGTTGTCATCAACAGTGTTGGCGGCGCGATGTTTGATTTGATGTCGACCCAATTGCCAGGACTTGAACTGGTCCCTGCGAGTTGGTCGTTCGGGTATGAGATGTTTCATACAATTTTTGCAAACGACGACAGAGTCGTTGTCTACGTGGCGTCCCGGTCTGACGAAACAGAGAGTATCTCATTCTCTTTGGGTGACTGGTTTGGAGACACTGCGTTGGTTTCAGCAACCCAAATCGGATACGATCGAGAGAGCTCGGATGGTCGCCATTACAATTATGAAACAGACGTTTGGGACCAATCTCAATCCCTGATCGTCAATGGCGAAGTCTATTACGTCAACGAACATGATGTGCGTGCAACTGTCACCGAACTGAGTGTCATACCAGATCAATTCAACACACCGTTTGAGATCACTCTGCTTCCTTATGAGGTCGTGCAATTGGTCTACGAGATACCCGCGTACATCCAAAGTACCGGGACAGACGTGCGCGACGTGCTGGCAACTGGTGACGACGACGATCTTGTTCAGGCGTTGGGCGGAGACGACAGTGTCACAACCGGTGGAGGTTCCGATACAATATTTGGTGGCGATGGTGATGACTATCTGAACTCAGGTGCCGATGCCGACAGTGTCGAGGGCGGTCAAGGATCTGACTCGCTTCGCGGTTGGGGAGGCAATGACACTCTCATCGGTGGCGATGGCAACGACGATTTGCAAGGTTGGAACGGCGCAGACAGTCTGGTTGGCTCTGCCGGAGATGACCGTCTGCTTGGTGGCGACGGCAACGATGTTCTGGTTGACGGGTTGGGCTCTGACTACATTGACGCGGGCGTCGGAGACGACACTATTTTCATTGAGAACGGCGACAGTCTTCAATCGACTGAGAACCTTGAAATTCTCCGAGCATCCATGTCTGACGAAGCTCTGCTAGAGGCGCTCACAGCAGATCACGTCGTCTACACGACCGTAATTGACGGAGGAAATGGATTTGATGTCGTTAACTTTGGTGACGCGAACGATGCGTTCTTCCTTCATGACAACATCTCCGCCTTCCATAACTCAGTCCAACAAACCGGAGACTCAAGCGGCAATGCGGGACGCGCCCGTTTGTCAGGTCTCGAAGAGATTAATCTGGGTGCCGGGAACGATGTCTTGGACCTTCACAGTGAAGACTATTCTACTGGGGTAGATACACTTCGAATTTTTGGTGAATCCGGAGATGATTTTATTCGGGGTTCTGGTCGCGTCGAGCATGTTTTTGGCGGGACGGGCAATGACGTCGTGTACGGCGGTGGTGGTGCTGACCTGATAAGAGGTGGCTATGGCGTCGACAGCCTTTTTGGAGGTGACGGGGCGGATACTCTGGAGGGGGGCGATGGCTGGGACCTGCTCGATGGTGGTCAGGGCTTTGACCATATTTGGGGCGGTTCAGGTTACGACAGGATTCTGGCTGGCGGGTCGGCTGATCGCGTCTATGGCGGCGATGGCAACGACTGGATCAGCGGTGGCTCGAATTTGGGAATGACCGTTGACGGTTTGTGGGGCGAAGCGGGAAACGACACGATTTTCGGTGATGGCGGCTTCGATATGCTGGACGGCGGCGACGGAGATGACCTGCTGGACGGCGGACACCAGGCAGACAACCTCTATGGTCGTGATGGCAACGACGAGTTGCGAGGCGGTCAGGGTCTGGATCGGTTGTTTGGTGGTACGGGCGACGATCTGGGCCATGGGGGCGATGGCAACGATGGCCTGTTTGGCGAGGCGGGCAATGACACGCTGTTTGGTGACGCAGGAGATGATCGCTTTTTCGGAGGCAGCGGCAATGACCTCATCTTTGGCGGGGCGGACAATGATACAATCAACGGAGGCTCCGGCTTTGATACAATCGAGGGCGGCACCGGCAATGACCTTCTCTTCGGGCGCTTCAACGCTGACGTCTTCGTATTTGCCGATGGCCATGGCCAGGACACGATTGGCGATTTCGCAGCACGCAACGACTTTGAGCGCATCGATTTGCGCGACGTCAGTGCAATCTCTGAATTGAACGATCTGGATTTGTCCAGCAGCACGACTGGTGCTGCGACCCAGTCCGGATCAGATGTTCTGATTGCGACCGGGGACAGCAACTGGATTGTTTTGTCTGATACGAACCTGTCAGACCTCGACGCAAACGATTTTATCTTTTGAAGCGTTTTTCGTTGTCCTGGGCTTGGCGCTATCTGCCGTTTCCTCAAATATGGCGGCGAGCCTCTTCAGGGGGAGAGATACAGAAGATATGACTGGCCAAACGGAGGGCCAACAAGAGTGGATTACATCGACCGTTCAGCACAAAGTTTTCATATTTGAAAAAATCGCAGGTAAGTTTCTTAATTTCTATGCAAGCGCAATCTGCCGCCAAAGCGGATACTCGCGAAGGTCGCAGCATCGGCCATTCGGAGCTCGTTCCAGATTTCGAATACTGCGTGGCATCAGAGATAGGACTTGCCTCGTTACCGAACTGACTCGTCTTGCCCCGTTTCAGTGGACAGTTTCAAAAAATCCGTTTGACCGCTCTTCGAATTCAACCGGACTTACGTTGCCAAGATAGCCATGGCGACGGTTTCGATTGTAGAACACCTCGAGGAGTTCGAACAGATCAGCTCGTGCCTCCTCCCTAGTCCTGTACCGAACACGGTTCACACGTTCGCGTTTGAGCACCCCGAAGAAGCTTTCAACAACGGCGTTGTCATAACAGTTAGCGGCCGCACTCATGCTGCATTCGATGCCATTACGGGCAAGTTCCTTTCGGAAGTCTTCGCTGGTGTATTGGGCGCCACGATCCGAATGATGGACAAGAGGTCCGTCCGGTCGGCGCGCATCAATGGCCATTCTCAAAGCCCCGACCACAAGGTGCCGTCCCTTCCGCTGGCTCATGGACCAGCCCACGATGCGACGTGAGAAGAGATCCATAACAACCGGAAGGTAGAGCCAGCCCTGCTTTGTCGAGATGTAGGTCATGTCGGCCGCCCATCGCTGGTTCGGCTCCCGCGTCTTGAAGTCCTGCTTCAACAGGTTCTTGGCAACCGGATGCGTCGGGTCGCGTTGTGGTGTGACCCGGAAACGACGTTTGGGACAGCCTCGTAGCCGTTCCAGGCGCATCAGGCGAGCAATCTTGTTGCGCCCGACTGTGACGCCCTCGGCCGCCAGTTCGGCATGCACTCGCGGGCTGCCGTAGACACCGTTGCTGGCATCGAAGACCCGCCTGATCTTCGGCATCAATTCTCTATCCTGCCGGGTGCGAGCACTCTCCGGACGCGTGCGCCAGGCGTAGTACCCGCTGGCTGAAACGCGCAGCGGGCAGCACATCATGCGCACCGGATAGTGGCCTCGCCGAAGATCAAAGTAGGCGTACTTCAATTCGACAGCCTAGCGAAGTACGCCGCCGCTTCCTTTAGAAAATCACGCTCCTTGTTCACGTGAGCCAGCTCACACTTCAGCGTAGCCACCTCCTCATCGCGCGGACGACCCTGACCGGGGAACGCATCCTGACCCAGCATCGCCGTCTCACCGTGCCAGCGTCGGAACTGCCGCGTGCTGATCCCAAGTTCGTCGCAGACAGCCTTGTCCGTCATCCCTTCGTCAGCAGCCCTGCGCAGAGCTTCCCGTTTGAACTCCGCGCTGTAGCGTTTGTATCGCTTCGGTTTCGTCATTCGACACCTCCCGGCGCAATCTGCGCCTGTTCTAGGTGTCCACCAAATCAGAGCAAAAACCAGACAGCCCTTAGGAGACATCCAGTGGCCAACCCAGATGCTGCGGAAGCAGCCCGCTTACCGGTCATTCGTTGCGGCTGCAAAATCTCAGCACAAGCAAACTCACAGTCTGCATGACCATCCTGCCGTTTGCGGCGGCGTCATTTACGACTGCCTGCAGATCGCTTCAATGGGCGTGGGCATCTACCCCAAGCGCCATCATCAGATGATGCTCACGGTGGTGATCTTGGCTTGCCATCAGACCCAAGAAACCGAGACCACGAATGCGAGCGACGACCGCCGGATCATCACTCGTCACTTGCAACGCGATACCTTCAGCCGTCCCGGACACCGAGGCGGACCAACGGTCATCGCGTGCAAGTTGCCTAGCGTGTGCCGGGACCATTCGCCCGAGTGTCCCAACCGTATCTGCATCGCCCGTGGCCATAGCCCGCAATCCATTCGGCAGCCCCCGCACCGACCAAAGTGAGAACTGCTATACTGATACCAAGTCGCATGTTTATCCATTTCCTTTCGTTCCTCACTATCGGGTAACTGTTGAATTGCGTATGATCTCTATCATGTCAGCGTGGATAAAAATTATTGAGAATGCGCCGGTGCAAGACCTCGCAAAGAGAGACCTTCTGTTCCGCCGCGATGACCCTGTGCAGTCGATGTTTCTGGTCAAGAAAGGCTTGATTGCGTTGGAACGCCCGCTCTCGGATGGCGGGCTTCTGACACTGCATCTCACGGGTTCAGGAACGGCACTCGCTGAGGCATCGATGTTCGCGAAGACCTATCGCTGCGATGCGGCCGCGCGTTCTGATGCTTCAGTGGCCTTTGTTAGACGAGACGACTTCGAAGCAGCGCTTCGCCGGTCGTCAGATGCTGCGATGAGTTTGATCGAGACCCACGCGAAAGCCGTTCAATCGCAACGAGCTCGGATAGAAATCTTGCGCCTGCGGCGGGTTTCGGATCGGTTGGACGCGTGCCTCGATATTCATGGGGAAGTTCAAAAGGAGACTGGGTCAAGGTCGCCGAGCAAATTGGCGTATCAGCACCTGCGCTCTATCGTGAACTGGCGCGACGGCGTTAGTCGACATTCGCCATCACGCAGCATCTTGTTAGGTCCGGGCTCTTTTCTGACCTTCGCCGCATGCTCTTCCAACGAAAGGGGCCAGCGCTAAGGAGACACTCGATCTAGGCCGCAGTCGGCGACTGTGCGGGACATAGTCGACCTTAGTTATGTCGCACTATCATCGTGCCAATCGACCGATGAAGGCTTCTTTCCGCTAAGGACAAATTCCAGAATGGCATCAATTATAGGTTTGCGCTCAAAGGTCCGTGACTTCGGGTAGCTGTCCGCCTGACCATTCGCCAAAACGAACTGCTCCACATCGCTTTCGTTTTCGCCCTTGGTGCGACTTCGCGATCTGAAACCTACATCTCCATTAAATCTCAGGAACATCAGCCAACCGCAGCGCGAGTTCATCGGCGCACAAAGTGATGCCTCATTCTCATGGGAAGCCCAGATTTCGAGGTCATCTTTGGCAGTTGACGATGCGAGAAGCTCCTCGGCCTTAGCCAGTGCCAGGAGACCTTGCTTAATCCCATTGATGACAAGACGCACGACTCTGTTCCAGCTTCATAAATTTGGTGGAAAGATTGCAGTGTAGTTGCACGGATGCAAGATGACTGGCTCAGCGGACATCTGCCGTGATGAAAAAACCGCCAAGTTGTGCGCCTGTGCACTTTTGGGCGTCAGCGCTGCGAATAGTTCTCAATGGCGTGTTTCAATGTTGGGCCGGTCCGTCGGGGATGCGGACTGTAAGAACCATCTCCTGGGCGCAGCCGTTTAGGGTCAGCCACACATTGAACGTGTGGAATTCTGTTGAATGGGTCACCGGGATAACGATGGCCGCAGGTTGATGCGCTACGGCCAAGCAAAATTCTGGGGTTGACCTGGAGTGTGGTCATACCCTAAAAGGATACCAAATGGTTTCCTTAGAGAACACGCATCTCATGTTCAGCGCCTTGGGCGACGCGACGCGGTTGGAGATTGTCTCGCTTTTGTCCAAGACCCGATCGATGCGGGTAAGCGACATCGCGGGCCAGTTTGAGATGACAAGACCCGCGATTTCGAAACACCTGAACATCCTGGACCAGGCAGGGCTTGTGAATGCAAAGCGGGTCGGGCGCGAAAAGCTCTATGAATTGCGGCCTGACGCCTTGGGCAAAGTGTCCGAGTGGGCCAACCGACATCAGCGGCTTTGGGACGCCGCCCTCGGCGACCTGAAGGCACATTTTGAAGAGAAGAGGACTGAAGGAGGAAAAGATGACCGATCCTGATATTGATGTTGTTGAGGTGAGCGAAACGATACCTGCAAACGTCAAGGATGTCTGGGAAGCCTGGACGGTGCCCGATATCAAGAAAACATGGTGGGGAAAGACCGAGAATCTGAAATTGGTTCTGTGCGAAATGGATGTGCGTGTCGGGGGCACCTACCGCTATGGCATGGCCAAATCAGGCGAGACATCTGTCGAAGAGGCGGCAAATGGAAAATATCTTGCTGTCGAGCCCTACAAGAAGCTCGTTTATACGTGGAACTGGGGCGGCGACTCCCCAAGTGTCAAAGACACACTTGTAACGGTCACATTTGAATCCATCTCGGACAACCTCACCCGGGTGAATGTGGTTCACGAAAGACAACCCACTGAAACCGTTTCGGCAATCCATGCCGATGGCTGGACCAACAAGTTGGCAGACCTTGTGTTGTTTGCGCGACTGAGTTGTGCCGCGAGCTAGGCGAGGCCTGCTATGTACAGCGTTGGAATGCAGTCTTCGACCATTGTGAAAACAGTAACCATGGACAAAAGTTAAGTATGCCCAGCGTTGAAGCCGCAACCGCAAGGCGCGCACTTCAGAAAGAACAGGTCGATCCAAGCGTGACGCTTGCCGACGAACGCCGAGGTTGGGATCAATTCGCGGCGTCGATTCCGCTGGCTGCAGATGTTCTTGCTACCGATGAAGAATTTGGTGGAGTTCCGTGCTTGCGACTTCGTCCGTCCAATCAAGACCCCGTTGCCACGCTTTTGTACGCCCATGGCGGCGGCCTAACCAGCGGATCGATCACGACACACAAGGCGTTTTGTTCTCGGCTTGCCGCCGCCACAAAACTACAGGTCATTATGGCGGGCTATCGTCTCTTGCCAGAAGCACCGCTTACCGCGCCAAGCGACGACTTTGTGTCGGTGTTTCTGAATTTCAGTCGGGCCTTAGACGACAGCCGACACCCGGTGTTCTTTGCGGGTGACAGTTCGGGCGCCGGTTTGGTCGCGGCAAGCTTGGTGAGATTGCGAGACGGCGGCCACACGCGCCCAGCAGGATGGATATCACTCTCGGGAGCGTTTGATGCCAGCTTGTCCGGCTGCAGCATGCATATTCAAAGTGATCCAATCCTCTCCTATCCGGTCCTGAGGCACTGGCAGTCGCATTTTCCGGAAGGCTTTGATTTCGAAAACCCAATCATTTCTCCGCTCTTTGCTGACCTGTCGAACCTTCCACCGGCACTTCTTCTGGTAGGTGAAGACGAGGTATGGCGCGATGATACCGAGCGAATGCATCAAGCGCTGCAATCGGCTTCGAGCGATAGCGAAATGCGCATCTACCAAGGGATGTGGCATGTTTGGCCAATGACGGCCGGATTGCCTGAAACTGACGACGCATTTCGACGGATTGCGGCATTTGTTGGCGGTGTCAATGCAAGCGCCTTGGAACGTCGCCGCGACGAATAGCCGACGGTCAGCGCCGCTTGGTGGCGCGGGGCTGGTCATGGGACACATGCCCCATGACCGACGAGATCAGTTTTGCGGGGCGCGATAGGCCTTGTGGCAGGCCGAGCAGGCGTTACCAACGCCCCCCATTGCCGCTCTTAGCGAGTCCAGATCCTGGCCAGCGGCTGCCTGCATGACAACCGCGGCTTCAGACAATGCCGCGCCTTTGGCCATCACATCGGGAAAGTTCTGCCACAGCGCAGGCAGAGCGCGGGACGACGCATCGGCGGAATTGTCGGACCCGGCAGGCCACATACGCGACTGGTCAATCTGCGTCAGCGTCACAAGGTTGTTGGCTGCGCTGCTTGCTGCCTGAGCGTCATATTCCACGTCACCCTTGGCCATGGCGCCAAGAGCTCCAAGGTTGAAGGCGTAGAGTTGCATGATCGAAGTTCGGGCTTTGACAGCTGGATTGCCGCTTTGTTGTGCGATGGCTGTGCCGATGGCCGCTGCGGTCGCGAAACCGGCGATGGCGAGTGTGACAGTCTTGTTCATGTTTCACCTCCGTGTTGTTTGGCCCACTATAGCTTGAACATTAATCGTTGTAATTGGTCGACTTTGATTGCTTATTGTGAATTAATGAACAATCAAAACTGGGATGATATCAGATACGTTCTGGCCGTTGCAGAACATGGATCGCTGAATGCGGCGGCCACGGTTCTTGGCGTCACGCACGCCACGGTCATGCGCCGGGTTGCTGCGTGCGAAGCGCGTTGCGAGCGGCCGCTATTTGAAAAGTCGCAATCCGGATACCGTGTCCTGCCCGAAGCCATTCCGATCCTGCGTGCCATGTCAAATGTTGCGGACGCCGTTCTGGCCACCGAACGCACCATCGTCGGGGCAGACCAGTCGCCGTCCGGTCCCGTGCGCATCGCGTCGACCGACAGTATTTGCCAAAGGGTATTGCCTTCCATCGTCGCCATGATTGCCGATCGGTATCCACGGATCGAATTGTCGTTACTAAGCGCGAATGTGCATCATGACCTCAGCCGCTTGTCCGCCGATATCGTTGTCCGCCCGACCGTGGATCTGGGGGACAATCTTGTCGGACAGCACGTCGGCGATCTGGCCTTTGCTGCATATGGTGACGGAAACCCCGACAGAAAATGGTTGAAACTGGAAGGCGCGTTGAGCGGCTCGCTCGCCGCGAAATGGATGACAGATAATGTGCCGGCTGATCAAATGATCGGCGGTGCCGACAGTTTTCTGGTGGTGCAACGCCTTGTGGCAGAGGGCATCGGCAACGCCTTGTTGCCCAGACTGGTTGGCGACGCGGATCACCGACTGAACCGCCTGGACGTCGAGGGGGCTGACTTTGCAGTCCCGGTTTGGGTCGCCTGCCTTAAGGAATTCGCGCTCACACCAAGATTTGCGCTGGTCCAAAAACTGCTGGCCAACGAGTTGCGTCAGGCGGTTGGATTGCGGTCCAGTACGTAAAAGACGTTGTTGCAGTTTAAACCGATCGAGCTGGATTGCAGTTGTGATACGGCTGCGGCCATATCCAAAGAAATGGCAGTCTCAATTTTCGAGTTGGCACGTTTTCTTGCGATGGGATGTGGATTGATGGCGCCAAGGATGTCTGAGCGGGATTTTTCTGCCCGCCGGGCCTGCGCCGCACATTTGATCTGGAACAATCCATTTTTGCGTGCGGCGGTGTAGAACTCCTGCGGAGGCAAGACAATGACCACTTTGATCGCATTCGGAACTGTCGAGGGACAAACTCGGAAGGTCGCAGAATTTGTGGAGAAGCACGTTCGCGCTGCGGGAGAAGAGATAATTCTTTTTGATACGTCTGAACCGATCGAAAAACCGACTTTTGACGGCATTGGCAGGGTCATACTTGCTGCTCCAGTTCATGAGAGACGCCACCCAAAGCCTTTCGAAGCTTTCGTTGCCGCCAGTCGGGAAGAGCTGGCCTCAAAATCCACGCTTTTTCTGTCGATAAGTCTGAAAGCGGCATTTCCAGAGGGGCAGCAAGAAGCTCAGGATTTTGCAGACGAAATGAAACTTCGCACCGGCCTCACCCCCAAAATGGAACTTCTTGTGGCAGGGGCCATTCACTCGGATAGCTACGACTACTACGCATCCCAGGTCTTGCGGCAGGTTGTGTTGGCAGGTCATGAGTTCGATCCGTCGGTGCGTGACCACGAGTTCACGGACTGGGAAGAAGTCGGGTCCTGTATTGCCGATTTCTTGGCTGATCACGCGACCGGCCGAAAGGATGACGGCTAAAGCTCGGTTTACTTGCGCGAGCAGAGTTCGGCGAAAAAGACGCTGATGGCACCACTTGTAAGGTTTGGGCTCTTTGCCGACTTCGGATGCACCGCAGCATCTCGTGATATGGTGAACTGTCAACGTCTGGTTGTCGTTGTGGAAGGCATGGTGGATCGGAGGATCAGTCATGAAAACACCAAACCTACCAACCATTCGCGCACTTCGCCCCGCCTAGAACAAGGGCCGCATGGTCGGCCAGAAGCGACCATTGAAGCCAAAGCACGTTTGGGCGATCCGGGTTCGCCTCGAACTGGCCGAAAACCATCGCGACCTCGCTCTCTTCAACATGGCGATCGACAGCAAACTGCGCGGCTGTGACCTGGTGAAGATGAAAGTCGTCGACGTCATGGCGTCTGGTCAAATCAAGGGGTGGGCGTCGGTTTTGCAGAGCAAGACGCAAAAGCCTGTGCGGTTCGAGATATCAGAAGGGACCCAAGCGTCAGTTGAGAAATGGATGGAAGACGATTTGATGGTCGGGTCAGAATATCTTTGGCCAGGCCGTTTTCACGAACGACTCCACATTTCTACCCGTCAGTACGCGCGGATTGTGTGCGACTGGGTGACTTCGATTGGCCTTGAAGCGACGGCCTATGGCACCCATTCAATGCGTCGCACCAAGGTTACGCAGATCTATAAAGCGACGGGAAATCTCCGAGCCGTGCAGCTACTGCTTGGTCACACCAAGATGGACAGCACAGTCCGTTATCTCGGCGTTGAGCTTGAAGATGCATTGGCTATCGCGGAAGCCATTGAAATCTAGAACTATAGACCGCCTGCAAGGACGACCTATTATGTATGTACCGGCTGCTGTTCGCAAATGATTTCTCGCATGTTCTCGGAAGTCGCTCATATGTATCCGGCCTACTGATCGACACGCGGGTCGTGGCCTTGTTGGGGTTACGCACGCGCCGTGGTCTAATTAGCGGCAAGGTCCAATTTGACCGAATGGGCCGTCAGACTCTGGGGGCGCAATTGTTCCGTTCCATGCATCCTTTCAGTCGCGAACTCCTCTGGGTCGATCCGGCTTACACGCCGATAGCCACCTCGTCTCTGGGCGCGTCAAACGCCGTTTTGTATCTCAAGATGCTCCACGCCATCCGAGCCAGCTTGTTGGCCAGTGCGACGGCAAGCTTGTTGCGGTTCATACGCTCTGCGGCTCGCGCCAGCCATTCTCCAAAGCTGAAGTCCGGCCAACGGTTGGTTCGCATCAAGATAACCTTGGCGGCCTGAACGAAGAGCATTCGCAGGTATCGGCTGCCACGCTTTGATATCCGGCCCAGCACTGTGCGACCGCCTGTACTGTACTGTCGCGGTACGAGGCCAACCCAGGCCGCAAAATCGCGCCCTCGACCAAAGGCCTCGCCCGTTCCAATTGCTGCTACCATCGCAGTCGAGATCATCGGGCCGATGCCAGGGATCGTCATGACGTTCACGCAGTTCTCTTCGGTTCGGCTGATTTGCTCAATCTCCTTCGAAACAGTGTGGATCCACTCATCCAACCACAGCCAGTCGCCGTAGAGACCAATCAGGATCTTCCGCATGCGGGGTGATATCTCGTCCTTGCGCTCTTCCAGGATCGCCTCGAATGAGTTTTTCAGAGCTCGCAAACCTTTGCGCACCGTGATCCCCTGCTCGATCAGGAAGGCGCGGATCTGGTTGATCGTCGCCGTCCGACGCGACACCAGCCGTGACCGAACGCGATGCAGCGCCTGCAGGTCGAGCTGTTCCTGGCTCTTCTCGGGGACAACCGGCAGATTGGGTCGCAGTGCCGCTTCAGCTATCGCCTCCGCGTCGTTGTAGTCATTCTTCTGTCCTTTGATGAATGGCTTCACATAGATCGCCGGAATGATCCGAGGCTCAAAGCCCATCTTGCGGAGCGTCCGGCTCACAAAATGAGCGCTCAGACACGCTTCCATGCCGACCACGCACCGGGGCAGCTTCTCAAACGTCTGAACCAGCGCCAGCCGTTTGATCTGTTTGCGCATCACCAACCGCCCGTCAGGGTCGAATGCCACGATGTGGAATGTGTCTTTGCCGATATCGACGCCAACAGACATCAGCTCATCAAAATCGTTCTTCGCCATGCTACTTCTCCTATCTGCAGGTGAAATAGGCCAAGCCTAACCTGCTGGGTGAAGCAGCCGGTACATCCCATTAGCGGACATCCGACACTACCGCTTGATGCTGCAGCTGCAGCCCGCATAGCGGACTTTCGCCGCATTGCTGCAATCTACGCGTCAGAGATTTCAAAGTCCGCGGGAAATTACTGCCGAAGAACGATTCATCTCGACTGTCGACTCCTCGACCCAAAGCTCGCTCGCGAAACCGCCAAGCCCATTGAATTGCCGCGCACTCAGCCGCGACCGGCAACACTTGCTTGGTACCGGTTAAGGTCCGAAACAAGTGACTGTCCGTTCGCAACGCCCATCCGTTCGCTGAACTCAGCCCAGACGGCCGCGTAGGGCAAGTCTTTGACCTCTTCGGTGACAACCAGACGCGATGTGTAGTCGAGGGTGGTTTCTGCTGACTTCAGATTACCCCACGGGGCCAGCAACGCGCGCAGCAGGGCTTTTTGCATGTTACGTGTCCCAATAACCCAGGCCGCTGTTCGGCTGATTGTGGCGTCGAAGAAATCGAGCCCGATGTGGGTACGCCCCAGTAGATCAGAGCTCACCAACTCCTGTGCCATTTGCAGGATCGCGTCATCCAATAGGATTACATGATCGCTGTCCCATCGCATCGGGCGGCTGACGTGGAGCAGGATCTCATCGACGGACAAGGCCACAGAGCTGAGCTTGTCGGCGACATTCTCGGTCGGATGGAAATGTCCCATATCCAGGCACAGCAGGATGCCTTTGCGGATCGCGTAACCCATGTAGAATTCGTGGCTGCCAACGGTGCAGGCCTCGACCCCGATCCCGAACAGCTTGCTTTCGACGGCGTCCAGCATCTGCGCTTTGTCTTGTTTCGCGGCCATCATAGCGTCAAGCGAGACTTCGAGCCGCCTACGTGGCGCCATGCGGTCAACAGGCGTATCCTTATAGCCATCGGGCACCCAGATGTTGTTCACGCAAGGCGTGCCAAGAGCCGCGCCCATTTGGGCTGCGATATCGCGTGACCGTTTGCCATGTTCGATCCAGAAATCGCG
Organism: uncultured Tateyamaria sp.; assembly: GCF_947503045.1. Classification (GTDB taxonomy): domain Bacteria; phylum Pseudomonadota; class Alphaproteobacteria; order Rhodobacterales; family Rhodobacteraceae; genus Tateyamaria. Next base: position 504,248 of record NZ_CANNCF010000001.1, on the reverse strand, counting down.
GATACCCTGATCGGGATGGCTGAGCGTCAGGTTGTCATCGGCCTTCTCATGCGCAAAGAACGTCGGATTGAAATCAAGGCCGAGGCCGTGGTCTTTCGCCCAATCCACCCAAGGGGCGAAGTGGCTGTATTCAATCTCGTCCCTGTCAGGGTTCTGGTCGGTATCGAGGTAACACGCATGCAGGTTGAGCCGGTGCTTGCCTGGGATCAGGCTGTAGGAGAACTCAAGATCGGCACGCAGCTCATCTGGTGTGCGGGCGCGGCCGGGGTGGTTGCCCGTGGCTTGAATGCCGCCGCCAGAACTGCCGGTCTTGGTCTCAAACCCGACAACGTCGTCCCCTTGCCAGCAGTGCATAGATATCGGGATGGTCGCAAGTTTGCTTAGGGCCGTTTCAGTGTCCACGCCCCAATCGGCGAAAGCGGCTTTTGCGCTGTCATAGCTCATGTTGTGTCCTCCCTCGGACGCTTAGCGCGTGAACGCTTCTTTATTGCCTGCATCGACGTTGATGATGTTGCCCGTAGATTTGGCCGACAGATCGGACGCAAGGAAATAGGCCGCCTCCGCGATGTCCTCGGGCAGAACGGAGCGTTTCAGCATGGAGCGATCGCGATACATTTCCTCCAACCCGTCCTTGTCGGTGCCGTAAGTGCCCGCGCGTTGGTCGAGCCATTCACCTTGCCAGATCTTGGACCCTTTCAACACCGCATCGGGGTTCACAACGTTCACCCGCACACCCATGGGCGCACCTTCAAGCGCCAGACAGCGCGCGAGGTGAATTTCGGATGCTTTGGCGGTGCAATAGGCAGAGGCGTTGGGCGAAGCTGCGAGGCCATTCTTGGACGCGACAAAGACCACCGCGCCGCCCATGTCTTGAACCTTGAACAGCTTGAAGGCCTCACGGCTGACAAGGAAATAGCCGGTGGACAGGATCGACATGTTCTTGTTCCACAGATCAAGACTGGTCTCTTCAATGGGGGCGGAACTGGCGATGCCAGCGTTGGAGACAAGGATGTCCACGCCGCCAAACTCTGCGGCGATATCGCTGTAGGAAGATGCCACAGCGGACTCATCGGTGACGTTCATGTTCACGGTGCGCACAACGTCTGCGGAGTATTTCGTGCTGAGACCTTCGAGGGTTTCGGCAAGGGCAGCATCATCAATGTCGGCCAGCATCACACAGGCGCCTTCGCGCAGGTAACGGTCTGCTGTGGCAGCGCCAATGCCGCCAGCCCCGCCAGTGACCAAAGCCACGCGGCCTGCCATAGATTTTGGCGCGGGCATGCGTTGCAGTTTGGCCTCTTCCAGAAGCCAGTATTCGATGTCGAAGGCTTCTTGTTCGGGCAGGCCCTGATATTCAGATACGGCGTCCGCACCGCGCATTACGTTGATGGCGTTGACGTAAAATTCGCCTGAAATGCGGGCCGTCGCTTTGTCTTTGGCAAAGGTGATCATGCCAACGCCCGGAATCAGGTAAACCACCGCGTTGGGGTCGCGGATGGCAGGGCTGTCGTCGTGTTTGCAGCGATCATAATAGGCCTGATAGCCGACGCGATAGTCAGCGATAGCCTCATCGAGGCCAGCGATAGTGGCATCTACGTCCGGCTTGACAGGGTCGAAATCAACCACGAGCGGGCAGATTTTGGTCCGCAGGAAGTGGTCGGGGCAAGACGTGCCCAAGGCGGCAAGACGTTTCATGTCTTTGGCGTTGACGAACTCCAGAACAGCGTCACTGTCTGTGAAGTGGCCGACCATATGCTGTTGGCCAGACACATATCCGCGGATCGCAGGCATCAGGCGCGCGGCGGTGGCGCGGCGGGCATCTGCATTTAGGCTGGTGTGAACCGCCCCGCCGAAGGCATCTTTGTTAGCGGTTTCCTTGGCGAACCAATCCATCGCAGTCTGGATGACGTCCAGAGTCAGCTCATAACAGTCTTTCGCGTCATCGGCCCAGGTGAACAACCCGTGGCTTTCAAGGACGACGCCTTTGGCATCTGGGTTCTTTTCACAAAAATCAGACAGCCAAAGGCCCAATTCGTAGCCCGGCTTCTTCCAAGGCAGCCAGCCGATGCTGTCACCAAAGATTTGTTGCGTCAGTGCCTTGCTGTCCTTGGCGGCGGCGATCGCGATGATCGCATCGGGGTGCATGTGATCCACGTGTTTTGCGGGCACATAGGCATGGAGCGGCGTATCGATCGAGGCCGCACGCGGGTTCAGGTTGAACGTGCAGTGGGGGAGATAGGCGACCATCTCGTCCTCAAATTCGACCCCGCGATAAAGCCCGCGCAGGGCATTCAGTTTGTTCATGTAAAGGGTTGAGAACCCGTCCATTTTGATCGATCCAACGTCTCCGCCAGACCCTTTGACCCACAGCACCTCGGTCACGTCACCCGTCAGCGGATCATCTTGCATCACTTTTGCGGATGTATTCCCGCCGCCGTAGTTCGTGATTCTCTTGTCCGACCCCAACAGGTTGGAGCGATACAGCAGTTTCTCCGGCTCGCTCATCTTGTTTGCGCGGGGGGCATCCCATTTATTTTCAAGACGTTGGCTGTTTTTGGAAGAGGTCATGTGTGTCTCCGTGGACGACGGGTTAGAACTAACTATTCGAAATCAACGTGACGGCAGGCGGCAAGCAAGTCAATCATTTTCAATCACAAACAATCACGCTGCAGTGCAGAATGATTGCATATGACAAATAATGATTGACAAACTGTCGCGATTCGCCCCACGTTCAAAGCAATCAAAGGGACACCCCATGCACGAAAACGATCGCCACAGAGTCATGCTATCTGCCGTTCAAGACCGTTCACTTGTGACCGTCATTGATCTGTGCACGTTGACTGGCGCGTCCGAAGCGACCGTACGTCGTGACATCAATACGCTGGACGAGAAAAAGCTGCTGCGCCGGGTGCGCGGTGGTGCTGAGGCTCTGACGACAACACCTTTCGTTGGCCTTGCAGGACGGCCTTTTTCTGTCAACGAAACGCTGAATAGCGCTGAAAAGCAGGCGATTGCCGCTGCCGCTGTTGAGCTGTGCAAAGATGGTGAGCCGATCATCATCAATGGCGGAACCACAACGTTCCAAATGGTTCACCCATTGGCATCGCGCCGGATGCAGGTGTTCACCAATTCATTCCCGATCGCCGAGCACCTTCTGAAGAACACCCAAAACACAGTGATGTTGTCAGGCGGGATCATTTACCGCGAACAAAACATCATCCTTTCGCCGTTCGACAACGACGTGACCCGCAACTTCTACGCCAAGCGGATGTTCATGGGCGCACAAGGTATTGGCCCGCTGGGCCTCATGGAAGGCGATCCATTGCTGATCCAGGCCGAACAAAAGCTAATCGGGCAAGCCGAGGAACTGATCGTTCTGGTGGACAGCTCCAAATTTGAACAACGCTCCAGCTTGGTTCTGTGCCCACTTGAGCGGATCGACACAATCATCACCGACGACAAGATCGATGACCGCACCGCGGCCATGTTGGAATCGGCAGATGTGACACTGATCGTGGTGCCCTCTGGCGCCGCGCAGAAAGAGGGGGTGGCGCAACTGCCAGCCTGACCGCAACCACTCCAGGGAGGATACCATGAGTGTACTAAAGAAACTGGCAGCATCCGCTGCAATGGCCGCCGCGATGATCGCAACGCCGGCATTTGCGCAAGACGATGTTCGCATTGCGCTGGTCGTCAAGGCGCTCGGCATCGGGTTCTTTGAAGCTGCCAATGAGGGCGCACAGGAAGCTGCAGAAGAGCTTGGCAATGTTGAGATCATCTACACGGGTCCAACTGATACAACCGCCGAAGGCCAGATCGAGGTTATCAACGCCCTGATCGCCCAGCAGGTTGACGCAATTGCGATTTCCGCGAACGACACCGACGCGTTGGTGCCTGCCCTGAAACGCGCCATGCAGCGTGGCATTACGGTCATTAGCTGGGACTCCGGTGTCGCGCCCGAGGGCCGTCAGTTGCACCTGAACCCATCGTCCAACGCGTTGATCGGCAACATGATCATCAAACTCGCGGCAGATCATCTGCCCGATGGCGGTGATGTGGCCTTGCTGTCTGCGACCACCACTTCGACCAACCAGAACATCTGGATGGAAGAGATGAACAAGGTGATGGGCGACTATCCCGGCATCGAAGTTGTCACGACGGTTTACGGTGACGACCTTGCCGACAAATCCTACCGCGAAGCGACAGGCCTGATGCAGTCCTATCCTGATCTGGACGCGATCATCGCACCTACTTCCGTTGGTATCGTGGCCGCAGCGCAGGCTGTCGTGGACGCTGGCAAAGTCGGCGAAGTGAACGTGACGGGCCTTGGCCTGCCATCTGAAATGGCTGGTGCCATCGAGTCCGGTGCCTCGCAGTCCTTTGCGATCTGGAACCCGATCGATCTGGGCTACTCGGCCACTATGCTCGCTTATGAGCTGAGCCAAAATGGCGTCGAAGCCGCCCCCGGCGCTGAAATCCCGATGGGCCGCATGGGCAGCCTGACGCTGGATGAAAACAACGAAGGCGCGATGGCCGACCCGTTTGTTTATGACGCCAGCAACATCGACCAGTTCAAGTCGATCTTCTAAGTCGTCTCCCTGGTTCGGTCTGGCGCATAACGAGCGCTGGGCCGAATTCCCCCATATCCCCAATTCCCAATCCTGAGAGAGTATCGGCATGTCGACCCGCACCGCGCCTTCCATATCGCCTGACGTGTCCCCCATGGTCTCGATGGACATGATCACCAAAACATTCCCCGGTGTGAAAGCGCTGGATGAGGTCAAGATGGACCTCTACCCCGGCCAAGTGACCGCCCTCGTCGGCGAGAACGGCGCAGGTAAATCCACGACCGTAAAAATTCTCACAGGCATCTACCAGCCCAACGGTGGCACGATCCGAATTGATGGCGACCCTATTGCCTTTGGCTCCCCCAATGACGCGGCAAAAGCGGGCATCACCGCTATCCACCAAGAGACCGTACTCTTCGATGAGCTGTCCGTGGCAGAGAATATCTACATCGGCCATGCCCCCTGCACACGGTTCGGCCTGATTGATACCGCGCAAATGCACCGCTCTGCCGCCAAGTTGCTGACCGACATTGGCGCGCCGTTCAGCTCTCACACTCAATTGCGTGAACTTGGCATTGCGAACAAACACCTTGTCGCGATTGCCCGAGCGCTATCCGTCGATGCCCGCGTGGTCATCATGGACGAGCCGACCGCGGCACTGTCCCACAAAGAAATCGAAGAGCTGTATGAGCTGGTCGAAACCCTGAAATCGCAGGGCAAAGCGATCTTGTTCATCAGCCACAAGTTCGATGAGATTTTCCGCATTGCCGACCGCTACACGGTTTTCCGCGATGGCGCCTTCGTGGGCGATGGCCGGATCGCCGACATCTCCGAAGGGGAGTTGGTGAAGATGATGGTCGGGCGTTCCGTCGATCAAATCTTCCCGCAAAGCGACCATGTCATCGGCGACGAAGTTCTGAAAGTCGTGGGATATGAACACCCGACAGAATTCGCCGACATCAACTTCAGCCTCAACAAGGGCGAAATCCTCGGCTTCTATGGCCTCGTTGGCGCTGGCCGATCCGAGTTTATGCAGGCCTTGTTCGGGATCACCAAACCCTCCAAAGGCGTTTGTCAGGTCAACGGCGATATCAAGGTGATCCGCTCGCCTGCGGATGCCGTGTCCAACGGGATCGTCTATGTACCCGAGGATCGTGGCAAACAGGGCGCGATCATTGGTTTGCCGATCTTCCAGAACATCACTCTGCCATCCTTGGGTAAGACGTCGCGAAGTGGTTTTTTGAAGCTCGCCGAAGAATTCAAGCTGGCGCGCGAGTATTCGCGGCGATTGGACCTTCGGGCCGCAGCCCTTGATCAAGACGTCGGCAATCTGTCAGGCGGCAATCAACAAAAGGTTGTCATCGCCAAATGGCTGGCGACCCAGCCTCAGGTGATCATTCTGGATGAACCCACCAAGGGGATCGACATCGGCTCTAAGGCCGCCGTGCATGAATTCATGTCCGAGCTGGCCGCGCAGGGCCTGTCCGTCATCATGGTCAGCTCTGAAATCCCCGAAATCATCGGCATGTCAGACCGCGTGATCGTCATGCGTGACGGGCGTATCGCCGCCGAACTGACAACGGACGAGTTGTCCCCTGAAACCCTTGTGCGCCACGCCGCGGGCATCACAACTGACGGAGCGGCAGCATGACCCGTTTAATCCCCGTACGCGAAACGATTTTGGGCGGCGCCATCTTGGTGCTTCTCCTTCTGATCTCGTCGCGCTTCTCCGGCTTCGTTACGCCGACAAATCTGGCTAATGTCTTCAACGATACAGCCCCGCTGATCATCCTTGCGCTGGGGCAGATGGTCGTGATCCTGACCCGCTGCATTGATCTGTCTGTGGCCGCGAACCTTGCTTTGACGGGCATGGCGGTGGCGATGATCAACGTCGCGATGCCGGGCCTGCCGATCCCTGTGATCATTGCAATTGCCATCCTTCTGGGGGCGATCATGGGGGCGATCAACGGGGTGCTGGTCTGGAAATTGGCAATCCCACCGATCGTTGTGACCCTTGGCACCATGACCATCTTTCGGGGCATTATCTTCCTGATTTCAGACGGAAAATGGGTGAACTCTCACGAGATGTCGCCAGCCTTCACCGACTACCCACGCATGGTTCTATTGGGTCTGCCCGTGTTGTCATGGGCCGCGATCATCACGATCATCCTGTTCGGGATCATGATGGCGCGGACACAATTCGGACGGTCCATTTTTGCGGTGGGCGGTAACCCGCATGCGGCCATCTACACCGGCATCGACGTGGGTAAGACGCAGTTTTGGGCCTTCGTGGTATCGGGCGCATTGGCCGGACTGACCGGATACCTTTGGGTGTCGCGATTTGCCGTGGCCTACGTGGATATCGCGGGCGGCTTTGAGCTTGAGGTTGTGGCCGCCTGTGTCATCGGTGGCATTTCCATCGCTGGCGGAGTCGGCTCTGTCGGCGGCGCAGTGCTGGGCGCTATCTTCCTCGGGGTCGTCAAAAATGCGCTTCCGGTCGTGAATATCTCGCCCTTCTGGCAGCTCGCTATTTCGGGCAGCGCGATCCTGATTGCCGTGGCCTTTAACGCCCGTGCGGGCCGCAACAAAGGCCGAATTATTCTCAAAGAGGCGGAGGCCACACAATGACGGACGCAACCCAAACCCGCCATGTCCCCGACCGCCTGAACAGCCGCGCGGCGCGAATCTTCAAAAGCTGGGAGGCCCTGTTGTTGGCCGTGGCCATCGCAATCTTCGTGATCAACAGCTTCGCCTCGCCCTATTTCCTGAGCGCTTGGAACCTTAGCGATGCGACATTCAATTTCACCGAAAAAGCGATGATCGCCTTCGCGATGGCGCTGCTGATCATTTCGGGTGAAATCGACCTGTCTGTCGCATCAATCATCGCGCTGGCCAGCACGGCGATGGGACTTGCCCTGCAATACGGGGCTGGCACGCCCGAACTCGTCATCATCGGCCTTACGGTCGGCGTGCTGTGCGGAGCCTTCAACGGGTTCTTCGTCACCGGGCTTGGCCTGCCGTCTATCGTGGTCACCATCGGCACCATGAGCCTTTTCCGCGGGATCAGCTTCATCATCCTTGGCGATGACGCCTTCCGCGGATATCCGGCCAGCTTTTCGTGGTTCGGACAGGGCTACATTTATTGGGTTTTCACGGTCGAGATGCTGCTCTTCGTGATCATCGCAATCATCTACGGCGTGCTGCTGCACAAAACCAACTTCGGCCGCGCCGTCTATGCCATCGGCAACAATCCGACAGGCGCCTTGTTCAGCGGCATTCGCGTGGCCCGCGTCAAGTTCATCCTGTTTCTGTTAACAGGCCTGATGTCTGGCATCGCGGCGGTGTGCCTTACGTCGCGGCTTGGATCGACACGGCCCAGCATCGCAACGGGGATGGAGCTTGAGGTGGTCACAATGGTTGTCCTTGGCGGCGTTAATATCCTTGGCGGATCCGGCACGATCCCCGGTGTCGTGATCGCAGCCTTCGTGATGGGACTTGTGACATTCGGACTGGGTCTGCTGAACGTGCCTGGTATCGTGATGTCGATCTTCATCGGCCTTTTGCTGATCGGGGTGATCGCCCTGCCACGCCTTTGGTCAATGGCCGCCGCAGGGCGCAAGTCATGAGCGCGCGTTACGTCTTTCGTATGCGGCTGAACGATGGGATGGCCGATGAATACAAACTCCGCCATGATGCGATCTGGCCGGAGCTTGTTGATCTAGTGCACGACGCGGGTGTCAGCGACTATTCGATCCATCTGGATGAGGAAACAGGCCACCTGATTGGCGTTCTGACCCGCGAGGACGATCACGGCATGGACGCGCTGCCAGACCATCCTGTCATGCAAAAATGGTGGGCCTATATGGGCGACATCATGGAAACGAACGACGATAGCTCGCCCGTTGCCGTGCCGCTGACGCCGCTGTTTCACATGCCATGACCGCACCGCGCCACATCGCTGTCATCGACATCGGCAAGACCAACGCGAAACTCGCGCTTGTGGATTTGGAGCGCCTGACAGAAATCGCGGTCGTCACGCGCCCCAACATCGTCCAACCCGGCCCGCCATACCCGCATTATGACGTGGAGGGGCACTGGGCATTTCTTTTGAATGCTCTGGCGCAATTCCACAAAGAGCACGGTATCGATGCGATTTCGGTAACCACCCACGGGGCCTGTGCTGCATTGCTGGATGCCACTGACGCACTGGCAGCACCCATACTGGACTACGAGCACACTTACCCTGCCGAAATCGTCGCCGCTTACGACGCCCTCAAGCCCGACTTTGCCCAAACCGGATCGCCCAAGCTTGCAGGTGGCCTGAACATCGGCGCGCAACTGCATTGGCTCTTTGCCAATGATCCGAGCCTCAAGGACCGCACGACCCGGATCGTGACCTACCCGCAATATTGGGGGCACCGCCTGACGGGCGTGGCCGCGACGGACGTGACATCCATCGGCTGCCACACTGATCTTTGGAATCCTTATGAAGGGACGTACTCCGACCTGACAGCCAAGCTCGGCATTCGCGGCAAACTGGCACCCGTGCGTCGCCCCAGCGACATCTTAGGGCCAATTTTGCCCCAGATCGCAGAGGCCACCGGCCTTGCACCTGGCACGCCGGTGTGCGTCGGCATCCACGATTCAAACGCGTCTCTTTATCCTTACGTCACATCGCTAGACGCGCCTTTGTCTGTCGTCTCAACCGGCACTTGGGTCATTGCTATGTCTTTGAGCGGAAAGGCAGTTTCGTTGGATCCCGCTCGCGACACCCTCGTCAACGTCAACGCGCACGAACAAGCCGTGGCCAGCGCACGCTTTATGGGCGGACGAGAGTTCGAACTGATCCAGCAAGGCAAGCAAGTCGATCCAACAAAGACGGACGTATCGGCGGTGCTGGATGAGGCCTGCATGCTCTTGCCCTCAGTCGAACCCAGCTCGGGACCGTTTCAGGGCCGGCAGATGCAATGGCACGGCAGTGAACCCAAGATCGGAACGGGCAAGCGCTCTGCCGCGCTTTCGTTCTATCTGGCTTTGATGACAGGCACCTGTCTGAAACTGGTCGACAGTTCCGGCTCCACAATCGTGGAAGGCCCTTTCGCAAGAAACCCCGAATACCTCGCCATGTTGCACGCTGTAACGGCCAGGCCAGTATTTACGAACGCAGCCGTCACAGGCACAGGCATCGGCGCAGCTATGTTGCTGGGCGATAAACCGTTTTCACCTGAGCTTGACCGATTTGGTACAACATTGCCATTGGAGCGGCTCATGGCATATGCCGATCTTTGGTCAGAGATGGCCAAAGGCATCTGACGAGGCATATCAAATTCGGTTGCATTGCTTTTTTAGCCACCGCAGCGCACATTCGCTTCCCGGAAAAAGCTGGTTTCTAGTTTTGGCGTGTTATCCGACACACCAAGCTCCTTGCGAAATCGGATCGAATGCAAAATTCCTGAGGCCAATTCATCAAGGAACGGCAGCTTTTGCGAAATCGGCCTCGCGAACTTGCACCTGCAGCGAACTTCCGCTTTCGCCGATTCTGTGGAAAAACAACGTGTTGCGGGCGCAGAAAGTAGCGACCCATTTGGAGCGCGAGGGCCTTTCTGATCAGGCTTTTCGCTTTTGCTGCGGTGCAGGAAAGATCTTGGCCAGTTTCTGGAGGTTTGGCCCCGACACTGGCGGGGCCGCACGGGTTTTTGATGCGGGAAGGGGGACGCACGCCGGACCCGTGGCGGCGAAGCATCATATCCCCAGCAACGTGCGCAGCGCGGCGGCATTTGCAGCGAAGCCGTCAAGCCCGCCCTGTACAGTATCGCCGCCGTCGCCATGTTCGGTGACACTGATAGCGATGTTCACGGGCCGGTCTCCGGTATCGGGAAAGAACGGAGAACGCTGTCCATTCAGTACGTCGGACGGGGTGCGGTCCAGCGTGACGCGGGCCGCGGCAATGGGCAGCGAAAAGCTTGTGATCGGCGCGGGCCCGTCGATCTGGCGGCGGTTCACATAGGAAATCGACGCGGACACGGATACGGCGGCGCTGACGGTCCCGTCTTGCGCAGAAGAGGAGGCGGCAAAGGCGGTCATGTTCAGCCTTTGAGGGACCAGTTCTAGGGACGAACCCCCGCGGCTGGCCACCTTTATTTCGAGATCGCTGAGAACCTCGCCATCTTGCGTCAGGCGCTGCATGCGCAGACAGTGACCGGGAACCAACCGATCCAGCGAGATCCGCGCCACATAGGTTGCCGTGAAGCGCGCGGCTTTGGCTTCCAATGCGGAGTTGAGAAGGCTGGCGGCCTGATCGAATAGGATACTGGGCAGAACCCCGGGCGCGATCAATCCGGCGGCACTTTCCCGTGCGCTGGCGCAGGGGCCGGATGTCAGGCTGGTCTGGGCCCCTGCTGTGCCTCGAGATTCGGGCAAGGTCAGCGCCGATAATGTGGCGCAGCCTGCCACCAGTAGGGGCAAACATAGCAACGGGGTGCGGTGTAGGAAGCGGATTGCAATCGAAGGTGTCATGATGAAAACCTCTGCTCTTTTGGCCAAAACGGGGGGATCCGGGCGCAAGTGCTGCGCCCGAATGATGTTGTTGTGATCGGATTCGTACCTCCGAGCCTCTGGCGACGTACCCGAAACGTTTCGCATCACTTAGCGCCTTGAAATCTTTGGCGTCAGGCAACGCTGGTCGCGTCAGGTCTTTCGCATGAAGCTTTAGGGCGCGTCGTCCAGATCGGGTGGGTCGATGCTGGTGCTGATCTCCGGCGAGACGTCCTTGACCTCGGGAAGGGCAGCGATGCTGTCGGCCATGGTCTGGCTACAAACGCCCACCAACATCCCGAGTTCTTCAAGGGCGTGTTCGACGGCGCAGCCCTGGGACTGCAGGCGCTGGCTTAGATCGGCGAGATCGGCGCTTGGCTCCACTGTTACGATCCATCTTTGCGTGTCGTCCATGGGCTCACTTCCTTCTGTTGAGGTCAGGATCACTGCCGCTGGCATCAGGATGGCGCCTGAACCAGGCCGCTGCCAACGAATTTTGCCGGCTCGCTCAGCGGACGGGCCGCGCGTTGCAACCGATCCCAAAGCGCCTTACCGCGCAAGCGGGGATCGGTCTGTGCCCAGAGCGCGGCGCAGCCCGCCACATGGGGGGTGGCCATGCTGGTACCTGCCGCTTCGCGGTAAAGCTCGGGGCGGGGAGCGGATGACAGCACGTCCCGGCCCGGGGCCGCGATTTCCACCTTGCCATAGTTCGAGAAGTTCGATCGTTTGAGGTTCGGATCCAGCGAGGCCACCGCCATGATCGTGGGCGAATTGGCGGGGGCGGCGGTGAGGCTTCTTTGGTTGCCCGTCGCCGCGATCATTAGCAGCCCGTTGTCCAGCGCCCTTTGACCGGCCCGCACATAGGGCTGATAGACGGTTGAGGTGCGCCCGCCCAGAGACATGGAGATGACCTCGCACCGGTTCGCGATGGCCCAGTTCATGCCCAGCAGAACACTGGTGCCCACGCTGGAGCCATTGTCGGCCAATACCTTGCCCACATAGATCTGGGCGCCATAGCCGATCCCGTAGCGCGGCACGGGGCCGGTGGGGGATTGCGGGCCGCAGGCGGTGCCTATGCAGTGGGTGCCATGGCCGTTGCCGTCCTGTTCCGTGCCGCCCACAAAGGACTTTCCGGTGATCCGGCGTCCGACGAAATCGGGATGTCCGAAATCCAGACCGGTATCGAGCACGGCAACCTTGATGCCCGCGCCGCTGCGGCTGCTTTCGGGGACCTTGCAGGCTGCCAGACCCCAGGTGACGCCGCTTGCCTCGGCCTCAACCATCAAATCCGGTTCCGATTCCAGCAGGGCCTGACCTTCGGCGATGGCCCGCGTCGCCTGCAGGAAGCCACGCATGAATTCCGAACTTTTGTCGATGGCATGAACGAAATGTTCGGGGTCAATGCTGGCTATGGGACTGTCACTGGACAGCGCGGACATCTCGCCCACGGCGCTGGCCTCGACCGCGCGCGGTGTCATCACGGCCACGTTGATTTCCGGCAGCATCAGAACATCGGCATCGCTCAGTTGCGAGAGATCTACGGATTGATCCACATAGTCGCGCGCATCGGCCACACGGGCGCCGGAGGCCTGGAACATCGCCGCCATGTCGCCATTGGCACCGTCCTTGAAGGTCAGAACCGTACGGCCTGTGTTCTGCGCGCCGGGTTCCGTTTTCAGCGCATCCGCCAGAAGTTCATCGACCGAGGACGACAGGGACATGCAAGCAGGTTGCGGCGCGGGTTTCTTTTTGGGTTTCTTGGTCATTTCAAATCTCCTTGTCAAAGTTAGCCAGAGGCCCGTCAGGGGCATCCGGATGGGTCTGAGAGGCCGGTTATTGGGTCCAGCGCTTCAGATTCTCGAACACCGCCTTGGTGATGCGCACGCCGTGGTTGTTGCTGGCGTGAACGCCGCCGCCGTGGACGCCCATGCTGTGCACCCCCAGGGCACAGGGGCCCCGGCATACGCTGGAGGCGGTGGTGTAGACGGCCGAGCCGCTGTTTCCCGGAACCGTGTCGTTGCGGTAAAAGACCTGGCGGGTGTCGTTCGCGCGCAGTTGGTCGGTCGAGCGCCATTGGGTCAGGTTCTTGTCACCGGGATAGCCGTCGATGATGGTGGGCAGCCCCACAAGGCTGGCCGTTTGCCAGAAAAAGCCCAGCCATCCGGTGCGTTCGCCCACGGTACAATCCAGCTTGATGGCGCCGTAATCGTAGCGTTCATCGCGGTTGCGCACCCAGCCTGTCACGGAATGAAGGCTGCGGGCGCGGCACGATCCAAAGGGGGAGGATGGCCCATCGCGCCCCGGATAGACCCGCACGTTCTGCGACCAACTTCCCGCGGAACCGCCACCATGCACGCAATGCCCTGCCGTCAGCACCGTGTCCTTGGAAATCATCGCGCCGGAACAGCGCTTGTTGTTGTAAGTCACAAGGACGCTGGTGCGCTCGGGGTAGGTGGTTGTCTTGTTGCGCTTGCGCGTGTCGGGTCTGAAGATGCTGCGGATTCCGATTTCGTCTTCAATGGGGTCCGCGACCGCCGGTTCCAGCTCCAGCAGGTCGAAAAAGTCTTCAGCAGATTCGGTCGGGATGGATTCGCCCTGGGTGCCTGTGGTCTTGCCCGGGTCGCCTTCATTGCCGGGTTCGGCGTTGAAGGGGCCCATGATTTCGGCGACGCTGACGCCGTCGGAACTTAGCGGGTTGTGGGGATTGTCCTGATCTTGGGCAATGGCCGGAAAGGCCGTGGCGATGGAAAGGCAGGCCGCCATGCCAAGGGCTGTTTGCCACCGTACGCCCTTGAATTGTGCAGTGAATGCGATCGCTTCGGGCATTGTTTCCTCCTGAATGCGCCGCTGGGATTTGCGGGCTTCAGAAAGAGCTAAAGCAGTACCGTCATCGAAACGTCATCGCGCCATTTCGTGGGCATCAATTGCCCGGGCGCTGGCGTGTCATTGCCTTTTGAATTGGTGCGTGAATATTTTTGTTATGTCGTTTCACGTACAGGTGGTAGCGTTGAAGCAGGTATGGGGCGTGTAAACGTGATGAATGACGGACAGCTACACTCCGGTAATTCGGTCGCCGATGATCCGTTCATCCCCAGGCCATGTGCGTTTGCCCGTTTGCATGGGCCATTTCGATTGCACCTGTCCGATGGCACGGACATCACCCCCACCAGTCCGCTTAGAATTGCCATCCTTGCCGTTCTTCTTTCGGCACCCGAATTGTGCAAAGCCAGACGCAGTTTGCTGGACATGTTCTGGTCCTGCGAAACGCCCGCCAAGGCGTCGGCCAATTTGCGCACGGCATTGTATCTGTTGAAACAGGATCTTGCGGTTTTGGGAGAGGGAGTTCTGACCTCCAATCGAAGCCGGGTAGCGCTGTGCCCGGAGCGTCTGAAAGTCCAGGACCCCGGCGCTGCGGACGGGATGTTTCTAGAAGGGGTGGATTTATCTTTGCCCGGCTGCGACGGGTTTGAAGAATGGCTGCGCGACAGCCGCGCAGCCGACGTTCAGCCGGACGCGCCGCCGGTCTCCAAGACCCATTGGAATGCCTCGTCACCGGCACGGAATGCACAACGGATTGAGCTTGGGGTGCTGCCCCTGCTGCAGGCGAACCTCTCGGAATCCTGCATCAATGAGGCCGACGGGATCGTTGATGCCACGATCCGCGTTGTGTCGCTGACCACCTTTCTGTCCCTTCATGACCTGCGCGACAGGGACGTTCCCGTGGTGCCATTGCCCATCCGGAACGGCAATGGCCCCAGCCATCTGTTGCAAGCCGTGGCCGAGCGGCGGGATGGCAATCTCATGATGCGGTTTCGCCTGACAGAAGCGGTGAACCAGCGCATTCTTTGGATTTCCGATCCGGTGAACGCCAGCGATCTTGAACCGGAGGAATTGGCCGCAATGACGGCTGAAATAATCCTGCGCAATCTGGCCACTGTTTCCTTGCCAGATGAGTCTCCGAACCTGTTTCCTTGGACGGCAATTGCCGGGCTGTTCTCACTGGATCCGCAAATGATCTCTACGGTGGAAACGCAGATAGATCACATGATCCAGAACGGCGCCCCGGCGGAACTGGAGTGCCTTTTGCTGTTTGCCCAAGTCTTCAAGCAGAATGAAGGTGTCGAGGCGGTCCGCCCAATGTCCAGCGAGCGATTGTGCCAATTGCTGTCGGAGATATCGGCATCCAGCCCGTTACTGCCGCTTTGGCACAGTGTTGCGGGTTATTCGGCCCATATGCTGCTGGGGCAAAACGACTTGGCGGACATGCTGTTGGAGAGCGCCCATAGCTCCGCACCGGGATTATCTTTGAACTTGGATCATCTGGCCGTCATTCGCATGATGCAGGGCGATTTCGCGCAGGCGGAATCCGCGTTCTGGCGGTGCCAGAAGAACGGCGCGCACAGCCCGTGGCGATATACCTATGACGTAACCGGTGCGATGATTTTCATGGCCAAGGGCGATTACAAACTGGCCCTGTCCTTTGCCAATCGCGCGCTGTTTCGTAAACCGCGGTTCATCGGCGCCTTGCGCTATGCCATGGCCGGATCCGCCCTGGCCGGAAATACGGGGGATGCGCGCCGCCTGCGGGCGCGGATTCGGCAATTGCGCCCGGATTACGACTTGGCGGAATGGACCGACCGCATGGTTCAGCGCACGCCCATAGATCTAAGCCGACGACTGGTGCGCAGTTTTGAACAAAACGGACTGATTTAATCCCTTTAGACGACAGGTTATCCAAATGCCAAAAGACAAAAAAACGGACCCGACGAAATGCTACGAAAACGACCGTCCTGACCATAGCGGGCCGCAGCAAACACTGGATGACGTCAAAAACATTCTCAAGTCCGCATTTCTGAAAATCAACAATGACCGGATCATGGTGGAATTGACCGCCCAGGACGATGCTGACGAAGCATTCAGATTTGCCCAAAGTGCCGTGGCCGGGTATACTAGTGGGCTGCTGCACAAGGCGCTGCACAAGGCGCTGCACAAATCCCTGCACAAGAGCCTCCACAAATCTCTGCACAAAGGCTTGCACAAGGGCCTTCAGGCGGCTGCGGGAATGTCCAGCGGATATGGCGGCGGACCCGAGCTGGATTGGCCCACGATCGAGGTCCCGTGGCGGGAGTTGCACCGGCTATATGATCGCCGCGACAGTTATCGGTGGGACAGGTTCGAGTTGCACGAAATGCCCGCGCCTCTGCCTGTGCGCGACAGGCTGGCTGAGATAGAGCCCCTGCACGACTACCAGAAACAACTGCGAGAACCCGAAGAGGCCTTTCGCCGGGAACGCATCCGGCGTGAGGCGGGCAACGACTTGACGGCCTATATGCTGCCGCTGGGTGCGGATGTCACCACGCCCGGCAGTGCGACGGCGGTGATGTTTCAGACGATCCTGTGGTTGGGCAGCCTGATCGGGCTGATCTACAAGGAACGTTTCAACGCGCCGCGCCCCCACGTGTTGGATCCCACGCTGGAACCGTTCATCCCGGTGCCCGCCTATTCGTCCTATCCGTCCAACCACGCGTTCCAGTCCTTTCTGATCGCCGAAGTGTTTGCGCGCGCGGCCCCCGAGCATCCGGGCGGGGCTGCCCTGTTCCGTGCTGCAGCCGAGGTGGCGAAGAACCGGGAATGGGCCGGGTTGCACATCGTATCGGACACCGAGGGCGGCGAAACACTGGCGCGCCTGTGTGCCCCGATGTTCGAAGATATTCTGCAAGATCAAATCCGCCTCGTCCGCGCGGAATGGCTGCAATAGGGAGAAAAAAGATGGCACATAGTCAAAAACACCCCCATGGACGTCATCCGCATCCCTCTTATCAGAAGCCCAAGCAGGACGATGAACGTTACTGCCACCCGCTGGGAACGGGGTTTCGCCCGGCCTTCCACGCACTGTGGCACCTTCACGTGCTGCAAATCGTCGACAAATTGTCGGAATATGGAGGCGAGCCCTGGGAAGGTGCCGCTAGCGTCGCGATGGGCAACAAGAACACCGGCAAAAAGGCGGTTTCGCAGCGTAAAGACAAGGGCGACACGGACACGCAGGTTCCGGTTCCGCCTCGCCCGGCGCGCATCGCGTTGATCGACACGCCTGTCGACTATAAGCACCCGAATTTATGCGGGGCCATGGATACCGGGTTGATGCGCGATTTCAGTCATACCGCACATGGGGAGTTTCTGCGTTTCAAGGACGGTAACGAAAACAAGGGCGACAAGTATTTTCTAGACGCGGATGTCAAATCCCGCGCGTGGCTGGGGGACAAGGCGAGCAAGCAAAACACCGACCTTGCCAAGGCCATCGTTGCCGAGATCGAGCACGGGCATAGTTCAGAACGACCCTTTCGCGTGTTCGGCGCCCATGGAACGGCCGTCGCCGGGCTGATCGGAGCGCGGCCCACCAGCATCTGTTTTCGTGAGCCTGCATTTCTGCGCGGCTTGAAACACGAAAACGGCGAAATCATAGACGATGTTGTTCTTTCCTCTGCCGATTGGCTGCCGCTTCCCTATTGCGGGATCAATCCGTTTTGCCGAATTGTCCCGATCTCCATTTCCGCCGCCCCGAGCGCTTCGATGCTACGATCCGCCGTGGAATACGCGAAATTGGTCGAACCGGATATCGTGGTGATCGCGGATTCGTGGGATCGACCGCGTGATCGTGCGAAACCGCTGTCCAAGGACGCGCAACAAATGCAGGAAGAGGAAAACAAGTTGTGGGATCGTCTGCATGAAGACTTCATGGATCTGTGCCAGGAAACTATCGTGCTTTGCGCCGCCGGAAATGAGGATTTGTCCCACCCGGTTTACCCCGCATCGGCATGCACCGACCCGCATGGCCCTTGGGCCGTGGGGGCTTGCGACGACAAGGGCGAAGACCTGAGTTATTCACCCACGCAGACCACCGTCATCGGTCACCATGGCTGGATGATCAAAACGCTGAGCACGGAATTGCCTCGTTTTGACCGCGAGGACGGGGAGCGCAAGATCGACCCATGGGCCGCGATTGACAAGGATTTGGACCCACCGAGATTGACAGGCAGGGAATTCCCTGCCCGCGATATCGTCACGACGGACCTACCCCGTCAAGCAGGGTACAATCCATCCCCCTATCAGTATCCGGAGGAGGACGAAAACGATCAATACGATAACGATCAATACTATGAAATCGGGTCACTTTTTACCCGCTTTGCGGGGACATCCGCCTCGGTCGCCATCGCCGCCGGGATCGTCAGCCTGATCCCCGAAGACAAGCGCAAGGCCATAAATCGCGAGAATACCCAACCCATCGAACAGCGCGACAAACTCGTGAAACTATTCGATTGGCACACAGCCAATGACCTTTTCAATTCAGATAATGCGCCAAAAGCGAAGTGAAATTTGTGCTCACAATTTTCGGGCAATAGTAGGCTGTTCATTGTCACGGTTGATCGAGAGACTTAGTGGCGTATTTCAGCTTTTTTGAGTTGCGATTTGAGAGATTCAGAAATTACGATTTTGGGTGAATATATTAGCGGTAGAATTTGGTGTATCGTAGGGATTTCCAACTTGTTTTCGCCTGATTGAGGGGATTGGGGTCTTTGCCGTTCAAGCGGTCATTTCGGCAGCATAGTCTTTCCAGAGGCCGAAAGCGTCGGCCCTGGCGTGGCGATACGAGATTGTGGAGAGTTGGTAGCGACGGGGTCGAAAGACGGTGTTGATTTGATCATGGGCAGCCAAAAATCTCTGTGCCTGCCAGGGCGATTTGAATAGGCCCATGAGTTTCTCTCGCTTCCGCGTAGGTCGGTGCGGCCCCGCGATCCGGTTATTGATCCCTTTGTGCGCGCGGTGGCCGGCTTCTGGCACCAGCTGACGGATCGGTTTGATATAGCTTCGCAATTTGTCCGTTATGATAACGCGGGGCCGGCCAAAACGGGCGAACAGTTGCCGCAAGAAGCGCCTGGCCGCTTTGGCGTTTCGCCTTGGCTGAACCAGAATGTCGAGCGCATCCCCGTTCCCATCCACGGCCCGCCACAACCACATCTTCGCCCCGTTGATTGGCACGACAACTTCATCGAGGTGCCACTTATCTGCTGCAGCGGGCCGGTCGCGCTTGATGCAATCTGCGAAATGCCGACCAAACCGGTTCACCCATTCGCGAACGGTTCCCCGGCTGACGACAACGCCTCGCACGGCGAGCAGATCCTCTACATCCACTGTGCTCAGCGCGAACCGGTGGTAGGCCCACACGGCGTAGGCAACGACTTCACGTGGGAACCCGTAACCTTTCAGGCGTGCATCCCAGTTGGTATGTTCATGAAGGCCGCCTAAGCTCCACCGAAAGCGACGGCAAGTTGGCAATGCCTCTGAGAAGACCGGAAGCGATGTTCACAACGAGATGAAACTCTTCACCTTGCCGTGGCCGGTTGCCGCTTTTGCGGGCGCTGGGGAGCGCCGAAGTGACAATGCGCGCGGCACTAAGCACCTTTGTCGCTCCCAACCCGTCGGAGACATCGCGTGGGTCCCGGTACCGCTACGCGTCTCACAATCTGCGGTTCAAGGTAAATCGCGCAGACGAACAAGCTGACCGTTTCATGGCCAATGTCAGCAAAGTTGCCGAACCTCCCGTTGGGCCATTAAGTGTGGAGGAAGATCTTTGGCTTTTCGAAAGCGACCGACGCGATGTGGGATCACCACATATCGATCAGATTACGTGCAAGGCGTCTGACTTAGCGCGCCTAAACTTGATTGCTGTCCACTCAGTCACCGGCTGGTGGAAGTCAAAGAATCTCCTTCAAGACAGGCTGCCAGAAATCAGGTTTTCGCTAATCGTCGAAATCGACGCAGGAGAACAGCAAACGGAACTCAGTGCCGAAGTACAAACGGCGATTGCTGCGATGGTTCAATCTCGGGCAGCGGTCTTGGTTTGACCAATCGCCACAACTGAATGCCCGCTTTTTGAAAGCCAGGAAGCTTCCGCCGCTGTCGCAGCGAACTTCCGCTTCCCTGAAGATTTTTCGATGCGGGCCGAGGTGCAATATTTCCTACTCGCGAGGCGGGCGGCCCGCGTTGACAAACCTCGGAAGGAGGAAGCTGCGGGGATCTGGGATCTGTCTATGGGGAAAGAGCGCTGGCGGTTGAGACTGACTTAGCCACGAGCGCGCGGTCGACTGTGCTTGAAGCGCTTGCCGCATTCGTTTTTCGCCAGCTTGATTGTGAGTATTGCGTAGATCGAGTGCTGACGATGCGATAGAGACCACCAATTCGGATGATTGCCACAAGCGGTTTGGACAGATCATCCGAAGACGATCGGAGCGTATCGAGGTGAGTGGTGACGCATCTGATCATGCGGCGTGCTCCTGTGGTGGCGCGCGTGACATTGGTTTCTGGCCACGGCGGAAGATCTCGATGATGCGCATATCGCCACCGCAACATGGGCATGGCTCGCGTAAAGTATGAGGGGCGATCTCGGGCGCCGGCTCTGGTTCATCGTTTTGGTCGGTGCGTTGATCGCCGAGCAAAGCTCCGATCTTCGTGATGTTTGATTTGCGTGCCGAACTGGCCAACAAGCCAAAGTGGCGGATACGGTGGAATCCGTCAGGCAGAACGTGGATCAGGAAACGGCGGATGAACTCGGGTGTGGCCAAGCGCATGACCTTTTGGCGGTCACCACGTTTGATCCGGTAAACCTTCCAGCGGAAAGCTACGGTATCGGCATCGGCGTTGATCAACCGATGGTTCGAGATCGCGACCCGGTGGGTATAGCGGCTCAGATGTGCCAGCACCGCCTCTGGCCCGCCAAACGGAGGCTTGGCATAGACGACCCAGTCGGTTTTGCGTAACGGGGCGAGCCATTTGGTGAAGGCAACGGCATCCGCCAGTCCTGCGTTGTCACCAAAGAACATAAGAGCTCCCGCTCGATGCAACTCTATCAACCCTTCCAGGAACAGACGTCTGAACAGTCGCGCCAAAACGCGCACATGCAGGAAGAACCCCGGTCTACAGGCTACCCACCTCGTGCCGTCGGGTGACAGGCCGCCGCCCGGCACGATCATGTGGATGTGGGGATGGTGCGTCAGCGCGGATCCCCAAGTATGAAGCACACTGGTCATGCCGACCTTTGCACCGAACCGCTTGGGGTCGGCGGCGATGGTCATCACGGTTTGCGCTGATGCGCTGAACAACAGGCCATAGACCGCCTTTGGGTTCCAATACGCAATGCGAGCGATCTCTGCGGGCATTGTGAAGACGACGTGGAAGTACTCGACCGGTAGCAGGTCCTCGGTGCGTGCCTCCATCCAGTCACGTGCGGCAGGTCCCTGGCATTTGGGGCAATGGCGGTTCTTGCAACTGTTGTACGCGATGTGATGGTGGCCGCATTTGGCACATCCCGCTACATGCCCGCCGAGCGCCTCGGTTCGGCAGGCTTCAATCGCCGACATCACCTTCAGTTGGCCGAGACTGACATGACCTGCATTGGCCCGGCGATATGCTGGGCCATACTTCCGAAAGATATCTGCAATCTCCAGCTTTGGGCGCGGCAACCGCCCGAGCCGCTACTCCAATCCCCGTCTGACAGTATGATCCTGCAGCGTCTCCAACATCTCGCAGGGGCTGACGGTGCCACGAATGGTCTTGGTCGCGACATGCGTATAGCGCGCTGTCGTGCAGAGCATTGAATGACCGAGAAGCACCTGGATCACCCGAACATCCGTACCAGCCTCGAGAAGATGGGTCGCAAAGCTGTGCCGAAGGGTGTGCAGGGTCGCGGGTTTGTTGATGCCTGCCATATGCTTGGCAGACGTGAACGCGCGGTTCAGTTGGCGCGGGGACAGGGCCATGATCTTGGGTTTGCCCGGAAACAGCCATCCCTCGGGCCGTGCCTCGCGCCAATAGTCGCGCGGCAGATCGAGCAAAGCGGGCGACAACATGGCCTTGCGGTCCTTGTCATTCTTGCCTTCGTCGACATGGATCAGCATCCAGTCGCTGTCGATATCCGAGACCTTGAGATTGCAGACCTCAGATGCGCGCAAACCAGCGCCATAGCTGATCCCCAAGGCTGCGCGATATTTCAAGCCCGGTCCCGGAACCGCCGCCAGAAGATCGCCGACCTCCTCGACGCTCAAGACAACGGGCAACTTCTTCGCCTTGCGTCCGAACTGCATGTAACGCTTCATCTCTTCGCGCCCACAGGTCATGCCAAAGAAGAACCGTAGCGACACGATCCTGGCATTGAACACGCCCGTCGAGACCCCGGTATCTGTGATGTGAAGCTGATATGCGCGCAACTCGTCCGGCGTGGCAGTATCAGGTGAGCGCCCTATAAACTCGGCAAAGTACCTGACTGCTCTGATATGGGCCTGCTGGGTCTTCGGGGACATTCCACGAATACGCATATATTCGATCATCCGCGCGCGCAGCGGGGTGGTCTTCTCCTCCTTCATGGGAGCCTCCTGTCATCAGATTGAGAAACCTCAATCGTCAGACAGGTCAGCAAAATCACAAAACGCGCACCGTAAGAGGCGGCTCAAAACCTCAACCACAAGCGCCATTGCCGCGATAGCGGCTTCGTCCTCCCGCCCATTCTGTTGAAAAACAACGTGTTGCGAGCGCAGAAAGTGGGCAACTGAACGGTGCGCGGGCGCCTTTCTGATCAGGCTTTGCGCGGTTGCTGCGGCGCAGGAAAGATCTTCGCCAGTTTGCGGAGGTTCTGGGCGGTGGCGGCGAGGAGGAATTCGTCATTTGCGCCGCATGGGCCACGTAGTCGTAACCTCCCGAGCCCGAGTATGCGCTTGAGGTGCGCGAAGAGCATTTCCACCTTCTTTCGCAGTGACCTGAGACCCGATTTCCCTCCAGCTTTTGGGAGAATCCGTCTGTTGGTATCTGGCCAGAGCCATAGGCGGTGTCCGCGATCAGACGTTCTGGATCTAGATCGAACTTATCTTTATCCCGGTCCAACATGGTCTTGGTTGATCCCACCTCAGCCTGCCGGATTGACCGCGTCGCTTCCACGTCGACGACGACACCGTGATCCGTGTCGATCAGGTAGTTGTCAGAATAGCTAAAGAACGCAGGGCCTTTGCGCGCAGCGGTCCACTGGCTGGCGGGATCCGAGAACGAGGTGAACTTTGGTTGCACCTCACTGGCGGCACCAAACGCTGCCTCATCCAATGTGTCGAGATACTCGCGCACAGCACGTGGCGCGGCAGCGACATCAATGCGATTGATGTCCCATTCTTCTTTGGAGGCTGAGAACTGCCTGTTCGCATCCGCCTCGATCAAGCTGGCATCAACGGCCATGCGTTGACCACTTACGAGACCTTCCGCGATGCAGCGCGCCACGGTTGTCTCGAACGGATGGCGGAGTAGTTCGCTGTCCCGGAAACGACCGTGCCTGTTCTTTGAGAATGTGGAGTGGTCCGGGATCCGATCATTCAGATCGAGACGACAAAACCAGCGATATGCGAGGTTCAAATGGGCCTCTTCTCACAGCCGTCGTTCAGAGCGGATACCAAAGCAATAGCCAACCAGCAGCATCCGGATCAGCAATTCCGGATCGATCGATGGGCGGCCTGTATGGCTGTAGAAATCTGCAAGATGGGCGCGGATGCTGCTTAGATCGACAAACCGATCAATCGACCTCAGTAGGTGATCTTGAGGGATGTGATCCTCCAACGAGAACTCGTAAAACAGCGCCGTCTGTGCTTCCCGCCTCGGTCCCATCATCGCTGATCCTCCGGTTTGTTGGGGGAATTGAATTAGCAGTTCATGCACCAATCAAGGAAGAGTTTTTCAACAAAACACGCCCAACTCAACCACTATTCGTTGTTTATCTCTACAACGTGGCGCATCAGAAACTCTCGCAATCCGGCGCCCAACTCATCATTGGTCAGTCTTTCGAGCACCGATAGTTGCTCTGAGCCATCGCCGATATTTTTCAACGCACGTCTCCGCTCGTCTCCTGAGAGTTGGCCGTAATGACGGTCAGTGATCTGTTCTGTGTCATGTCCTATGTTTTCTAGCCACGCTTTGCGTTCACGCGCGGTGAGGTGTCGACGGTCCCTTTCTGCTGCCATCGTGTGCTTTGCAGAGTGTGGCGTGTAATGCGCTTTGGCACCGCTGCTGGCTATCGCGAAGGTTTTGTTTACGGCCGTCTTTGTCTTCATCGGCTCGATCGGTGGCGCGTTTGGGTATCGCTTGGGGTAGCCATTCAGGAGGTACTTTAGATCCGGGAACAGCGGATCGTCGTCATGGAAGCCAAGGTCGCGTATAAGTGCTTCCCACTTGGTTACTTCAGCAGAAAAAGCTTCAGAAATTGGGAACCACCATATCTCCAGACTTTTGCCGTTTTTCGTACGAGAGACAGTACCATCCTGAATGATCATTTTTTCAGCGACACTTAGGTGTTTCAGCCGCAGCGAGACGAGCGTGTCTGCCCTCAACGCGCCAAGAAAAGCGATCGCGAACATCGCGCGATCCCGCTTCCGGGGAAGGGTCTGGGACGGCATGCGTTCGAGCATGGCTTCGGCCTCCTCTATGAGAGGATATTCCTTTTGGGGTCGCGGCAGACACTGGGCGTACACAGCCTTGGGCAACTCGATGTAGTCTGGCAGATCCTTGGGAAGGTCAGAGGCAAAGTCTTGCTTCAAAAGCCATACTAGAAACTTGCGAATGTGGGATGAGGTGTGACTGACACTCGAGCGCGATTTGGGTGCGTCGCGAGCACCAGAGAGTTGTAATTTCAACTCGGATCGCACTCTGTCGATGTCCACTGTACTCAATGAGGTGAAGGATTTCCCTTGGAGAACATCCTCTAGAAAACGAATGGCGCGCAGGTGGGCATCAACGGTCGCATCAGCGAAACGGCCCGCACTGATCTGCCATTTGTGAACTATGCGATCATTTCTGTTGTGCCAAATCCAAATATCACCGGACGCCTGAATTACTCCTTCGTCCGTTTGGTCCCCGTTGGTATTTGTAGCGCCCATTAACCTATGGACGTCCAGTTCTTCCAGATTCCCGAACTTGGTGACCGTCCTTTTACACCTCGGGCACGTTGCTTGCAGAACCTGCGCGCCGGATTTTGTTGCTAACGGTTCACGGTCAAATTTGATCGGTGTCACAGGCACTTTGCAAGTGAAGCAGTAGAATTCACATAGACTGAGCTTTACTTGTCTTCGCTCTAGTCGTCTTTGGAGAAAATCTTGGACTGCGGCCCCGCGAAACACATACGGCCTACGACTATTCGAGGGCATCAGACCTTCGTTGACCCAATTGCTGATTGTGTTCCGAGTCACACCATAGGAGAGCATGAGGTCTTCCACGGAATAGACCCAGTGTTTCTTTGCGCGAATGCCCTTGTAGGAACGGGTCATGTCTCTGCACCCTCCCCGCCCCGGCGATCTTACCGAGGTACGTAAGCCAGTTTACAATTTTGGGTGAATACTGCTGAGCAGCCGGGCCTAAAAAGCGCTCGCGTCTTTACGATGCTTTGTGGCCCAGGCGTTAAGATCAGAACCACGGTAAATGACTTTGCGCCCGAGTTTGTAGTATGCGGGACCCATGTTCGCGTGACGCCACCGCGCAAGCTTTTGGCGGTTGCCAAGGATCTCAAGTTCGGGATCCCCTAGGGCGTAGTTCCGGTTGTTTTCAAAGATATCAGGCATCAAGTGTTCTCCTTGGTTAGTCTTTGGCCATGGAGGATGTCGTGGGATGCCAAGGTTTTGCAGAGTGCATAAACTTCGCAAACCGCTTCGAGCTTTACGATGGGTTTACGACGGGCTTTACGATGACTTTCGATGCGGTTTTCGACGCAACGCGCTCAATACAGTTTTGAAAACTGTTTCGTACTCATTTGCCGTCGCGCAGTTTGCGATAAGCAGCTCGCAAAGTAGTCAGGCCAATTTTGAGGCCGTGCCGTTCTTGCAAAAATTTCAATTTTTCTTTCGCGGTCAGATCTTCGAGTTCGATTTCGAAGGATTGAATGAGTTGCTTAGCTTCCGGAACTTTCGCCAGCCTGCCGCTCTTCCGAAGGGAATGCGAACTGTCTTCCAAAATCACACTAGGGATCAGACGCCCAAGACCCTTGCGTAGTGCCGTTTCGCTCAGACTGTCCTGCCAGTGCTGTGCCAATACCTCCTTCAAGCAAATGGATGCACCCCGATAATGCTCTGGCAAATTACGCTCATAGTGATCATCCCACATGTCTTTTGACCAAGGTGGAAAGTTGCGGGCGATCACGTAGGATTGCCGTTCAAATAGATAAGGTAATGTGTGAAACGGAATGTTCACGGCGTGAAAATCGGCCTCTAGTTCAACAAGCAAGGCATATTCGACGATCCACTGTTTGACCTCGCCATCGGTATGACCTGCCTCCCGAAATTGCGGCGATCCCATGCGAATGAGCCATTCGTTTTGAGGGCCAGCCTCATCCTCGAACATAGCAATGTGAAAGCTTTCCATCACAGCCGTCTTCTGGAGAAGCTTCGCGTTTGTTCCGGACAAACTTGCGTCAATTTCCAGGACAGATCCTTTGGTTGTGCAAAGCGCGAGGCGCAACTCCGAAAGTGATGCTAGAAACATGTCTTCACAGAGGTCCCGCGGTGACCCGAAGTGATCATCACGACTGAAGTGTTCCGCAGTATACAACTCGCAGGCACGAGCGCAGCACCACTTGAGATACCGTTCCTCAAACATACCCCAAAGACTTGAGAGCGGAGTGTAGCCTTCTAGAGTAAACACCAAACACCCCCTGCTCGCCCATCGCTTGTCACAAATTCCGACCACGCCTCCATCAAAGTGCGCCTACGGTCCAACAAATCCGATCGTGCTTAGGCCCGCTCGACATCAGAGCCGACCTTGTGGGCGAGCGACATCTCAGCCATTTCGCGGGACGCACCGGCCTCTTCCGCTGCCCAGTCGCGAAAAGTTGAGCGGAAACCATGCACCGTGACACCCTCAACTTTCATGCGACGCAGGAGCATCAGCATCGACATGTTCGACAGCGGCTGGTGGCGTTTCTTTCCTTCGAAGATAAAACAGACTCCAGGGCGCGCAGAGGCTCCAGGATGCCGATTATCGTTTCGGTAAGCGGCACCCTGTGCACTTCACCCGCCTTCATACGATCGGGTGGACAGGTCCAAACGCCCGCCTCCCAATCAATCTCAGCCCAGCGCATGCGAAGCACCTCGCCGGTACGTGCACCGGTCAGGCAGGTGAACATCAGCGCCTTCGCAGCCATGGCAGTCTTCGTGCTCAGGGCTGCATAAAACTCCGGCACGTCTTGCCACTGCATCGCCTTGTGATGGACCGGCCGAGTTTTGACCTTGGGCAGCGCTCCCGCCTCCTTAATCGCCGTGACGGGGTTCTCGCCCGACCGCAGACCTATGGATCGGGCCACGTCGAGTACGGTCTTGATCCGCTGTGCCAGACGCTTGGCGGTCTCATGCTTCTCGGACCAGACCGGAATGAGGCACATCATGACTTCCGGCTGGCCGATGCTGTCGATGGGCATGCGTCCGATCTTTGGGAACGCATAGTCGCACAAGGTGTTGAGCCATTGTAGGCCGTGTTTGGCATTCCTCCATGCCGGCAACAGCTCAATATGCACCTGGCGCGCCACGTCTCCGAACGTAGGCACTTCCCTTTGCGCATTGAATCGCGGATTGAGCCCCTGCTTGGCCATGCGTCGGTAAGCTATAGCCCGCTCCCGCGCTTGCGGCAAAGGCACGACATCTGCACCCCCCAGCCCGAAATCCGTCCGAAGTGGCCCGCCCTTGCGGTTCGTCTGCCCCTTCACAACCACCCGTACGATCCACCGCCGCGCCCCGGACGGATCGACAACAAGGTACAACCCGTTCCCATCCCCGTGCCGACCCGGCGCAAGATTCTCAACAAGCTTCTTTGTCTACTTTCCGGATAAGGTCATGCAAAAAAATCCCATTACATACCGCTCAAAGAGCAGAAGCGCATGTAATCAGGGAGAATTAACGCAAAATGCCATGCGGACATCAAAAAGCTGAAACACAACAAAAAGGAACGCTTTGTGTGGCCCACTCGAAGTCTTTGAGTTTGGGTAGTGGCGGACCGAGGAGGATTCGAACCCCCGACCCCCTGATTCGTAGTCAGGTACTCTATCCAGCTGAGCTATCGGTCCGTGTTTGGGCGGTTTAGTCGTGCGCGCGAGGCTTTGCAAGGGCTTCTTTTTGCCAAAAGGCGCGCGTCTTCAAATCGCGTCGCCCTTGGGCAGGCGGATCGAAAACACCGTGCCCGAGGGGCCAGTGCGGTCCAGTTCCAGTGCGCCGCCATGGGCGCGGATCAGCTCGGAGGCGATGGCAAGGCCGAGGCCTGTACCGCCCTTGCTCACCCCACCCTGAAACGGTGTGAAAAGGTGTTCCTGCGCCCGTTTGGGCAGGCCGGGGCCGGTATCGGCGATCTCGATCCACCAGTTGGTATCGTCCTCATAGGCCGAGACGTTGATTTCGCCGGGTTTACCGCTGGCTACAATGGCCTGGCGTGCATTGCGCACGAGGTTGGACACCACGCGGAACAGCTGTTCCGGATCGGCGCGCAAGGTAAACAGCGGCGGGATGTTTTCGCTGAGTGACAGGTCGCTCTCGCCCACTGCAAGCCGTTCGCTGTCCAGCACATCAGCCACCAGATCATCCAGCGTCAGCAGGGTCAGGGTCGGGCTCGGTTCTTCGGCCTTGCCAAAGGCCAGCGTGCTTTCGCACAGATGCACGGCGCGGGTGATCGAACCCACAAGCTTGGGCGCCATGCGCCGCACCAGCGGGTCCTCGGACGAGCCGATGCGGTCGGTGAACAGCTGGGCCGAGGTCAGGATATTGCGCAAATCGTGGCTGATCTTGGACACGGCCGAACCAAGCTGGGCCAGCCGATCCTTTTGCCGCAGGGCCGAGATCAGCTCGGTCTGCAGGCTGCGCAGCGCCTCTTCGGCCTCGCGCAATTCGGTCACACCGGCATTGGGGGTGATGATGCGGCGCGCATCCTCAGGGGCGATCGCATAACGCTGCATGTGCCCAACAACGCCGCGGATGGGTTTGACGATGATGGCCTGCACCGCGATAAACAGCAAAAAGGCGGTGAACACCGAAATCACCGCGGACAGCACCAGAATGCGCACACCATAGTCCAGCATGGCCATGCGCATCGGCGCGGTTTCCATGGTGATTTCAATCAGCAGACCCGCCTCGCGCACCGGCGCACCAATCACGCGGATCACCTCGTTCTCAGGCTCCAAAAGGCGCATCATGGCGTCCCGGATCAGCACCATGGCCGTGCCTTCGCGCAGATCATAGGTGGCATCGATCGGGCGCGGCATCGGCGTGGCCAGCATCAGTTGGCGTACCTCGTCACGGCGCAGCACCACGTTGAACACGCCCGCGTTCTCCAGTAGCTCGTTTTCCAGATCGCTGTCGATCATGTCATCGGCCAGCAGCGCCAGCGAGGCGATCTGCGACCGTTCCAGACGGTTCTGCAGGTAATCTTCGCGGAACCGCGCAATGGACGGCACGAAGATCAGGATTTCGGCCAGCATCACGAAGATCGTCGTCAGGATCAAGAAACGGCCAGAGAGGGAATTCAACATGGCGTAGTCTGTTCAGGGAATGAAGCGTTGCACAAGCCCCACCACCCGTTTGACCAGATCACTTTCGAACAGGCGCGGGCTGAAATAGGCCCCGGCGGCACGTTTATTGACCTCTCCGATGGTGGGATAGGGGGCGACCATGGCCGCGACCTGGCTCATCTTCATCTTGTTGGCCAGCACCAGCGCCCAGAGATTGATCAACTCGCCCGCCTGGTATCCTGCGATGGAGGCCCCAACGGGCCGTCCCTTGACCACCATGACCTTGATCAGGCCCTTGGTCTTGCGCTCGGCAATGGCGCGGTCGTTGTGTTCATAGTGGAACCGAACAACCTCAAGCCGGTCTCCATGCTCCTTTTGCGCCTGAGCTTCTGTCAGGCCGACCTGCGCCAGTTCTGGATCGGTATAGGTGGCCCATGGGATATGGCTGGTCTTGGACTTTGAGGGCAGACCAAACAGCATCGAGCGGATAATGACCCCCGCATGATAGCCCGCCACATGGGTGAATTGCAGTCCGCCCGCCACGTCACCAATGGCGTAGACGCGCTTGTTTGTGGTGCGCAGCGCGTCGTCGACCTTGACGCCTGAGCGGGTGGTGTCGATGCCTGCCACGTCCAGTTTCAGGCTGCTTGTGTTGCTTTTTCGCCCCACTGCGACCAGCAGGTGCGAGCCGGTAAAACTGCGCCCGTCCTCGGTGTGCACGGTGACGTTGCCGTCCGAGCCTTCGATCTTGGCGGCTTGCGCACCCTCGGCGATCTCGATCCCTTCGGCACGCAGGTTGTCCAGCACGACGGCGGCCATTTCCGGGTCGTCCTTGCCCAGCGCCGTGGCCCCTTCGATCACAGTGACCTTTGATCCCAGTCGCACATGGGCCTGCGCCATCTCCATCCCGATGGGTCCGCCGCCGATGATCAGCAGGTGTTTGGGCTGCTCGCGCAGCTCCCACAGGGTTTCATTGGTGAGGTACGGCACCGTGTCGATCCCGTCGATCGGGGGCACAAATGGGCTTGATCCAGTGGCGATGACGATGCGGCGTGCGGTGATGATGTTGTCGCCGGCCTGCACCTCGGTTTCGGAGATGAAGTGCCCGAATTCACGGATCACGTTGATCCCGAACCCTTCAAAGCGTTCTTGCGAATCCACAGGCTCGATCTGGGCGATGACCCCCTGCACGTGATCCTTGGCGGCGGCATAATCCACTTTCGGTACCACATCGGCGACGCCATAGGCTGACGCATGGCTTTGGCCATAAGCGGCCTTGCCGCTGGCGATCAGGGCCTTGGAGGGCACACAGCCATAGTTCAGGCAGTCCCCACCCATCTTGTGCCCTTCCAGCAGGACCACATCGGCCCCCATCTGGCTGGCCCCGGCGGCCACGGACAGCCCCCCTGACCCGGCGCCGATGACCAGAATATCCGTCTTGATACGTTTCATTTGGATCAGAGACCTTTTTTGCCGCGCACGGCCTTGAGGACGATGGGAAGGGCGGCCAGTGCACACAGACCCAGGATCGGCAGCAGGATCGCAGGCTCAAAGATGATGCCCAGGTTCGGCGTATCGCCGCGATCGAACACTTCGCCAAGGCCTGCGCCCACCGACGTATAGACCAGCCCACCGGGGATAATACCGATAAAGGTTGAAATCGCGTAGCGGCTGAGGGGCACACCCACCAGCGCAGGCACCAGATTGGCGACAAAGAACGGTACCGCAGGCACAAGGCGGATCAGGAACAGCATGGACCACTGGTTTTCGTCGATCCCTGCCTTGATCTTCTTGATCAGCCCGTCGCTTGTGTCCATTTTTGCGGCCAGCCGTTCACCAAGACCCCAACGGGCCGCCAGAAAGATGGCAATGGCCCCGATACTGGCGCCGGTCACATTGAACAGCACACCGGGAAAGGTTGAAAACAGGAACCCGCCGGTCAGCGTCATCACCGCTGCACCCGGCAGCGAGAAGCCGGCCACAGCCGCGTAGGCTGTCACAAAGACCAGAGCCGTCAGCAGGTAGTTGTTGTCACGAAAGGACAACAGCGCCTCGCGATTGTCCGCAAGCGTCTGAAAGTTCAAATAATCCTTGAGCGTAAACGCCCCGATGGCCGCAACCGCCAAAATGATGATCAAGGGCAGCTTGCGCATCAAACTGGTGTTGCCGGGCTGGCTTGTATCGGACATCTGGTCTTCCTTTTCGTCATCATTCATGGCTCAGCCCCATCGCCTGGCGCTGTTGTGACCCCAAACTGTGCGTTTCACACCCCTCAAAACAGGCGCATCACGCTCGGTTGATCGGATGTGTCGGAAATCGGAGTTAAATCGGGGTTAGTGAAACAAAGAAGGCGACATGGCGTCGAATTGTTGCAGATGCGCGCATTTTTCCCGCCCAAGGGTTTGACTTGCCCCGTGGCGCGCTTTAGAGGACGGGCTTCGAATACTGCCTGATCCCGAATCCGCGGGGCAAGGGCCAATAGATCCGGAGCCAAAGCGATGAAACGCACCTTTCAACCTTCGAACCTCGTGCGCAAGCGGCGTCACGGTTTCCGTGCACGCATGGCAACCAAAGCCGGCCGCAAAATCCTGAACGCCCGCCGCGCGCGCGGCCGGAAGTCGCTCAGCGCCTAAAACCGCGCCACAACAGGTTACAAAATGACCCCGTCCGAGGCCCCTTTGCCCAACGACACCGTTGGTCAGGGCACGCCTTTGGCGGGGCATTTGCGTATTGAAACCCTCAAGGCCCGTTCCGATTTTCTGCGAGCTGCACGCGCTCGGCGCGTTGTGACCCCGGGGTTCGTGCTTCAATACCGACTGCGCGGGGACGACGAGACCATTCGCGTCGGGTTCACCTGTTCCAAAAAGGTCGGAAATGCCGTCGCGCGCAACCGGGCCAAGCGGCGCCTGCGCGAAATCGCGCGCCTCGGAATTCCCGAACATGGGGTCAAGGGCACCGACTATGTGCTGATCGGGCGGGCCGACATCACTGCCACGCGGCCCTTCGATCTGATGCTGGCCGATCTGCGCGATGCCTTGGCGCGTGCGATATGAGCCCCCTGGCCTTTGTCCTGTCCCTGCCCGTGCGCGCCTATCGGCTCGTGTTCTCGCCGTGGGTGGGTTTCAACTGCCGCTATCAGCCCACCTGCAGCGCCTATGCGCTTGAGGCTTTGCACAAGCACGGCGGGTTCAAGGGCGCCTGGCTGACCCTGCGCCGCATCGGGCGCTGCCATCCGCTGGGTGGCACCGGATATGATCCGGTGCCCGAGCGGGACGATCCCTGATCACTGCTTTTCAAAGGTGATGATGACGTCACCGATGTCGATTCCGGCCCGCTTCACATAGGCGCGGTTCAACACGCGGTCTTCGCTCAGCAGCCACATCCAATCATCAAAAGTCACACGCAATGTGCCATCGGGCACCGGCAGATCAATCTCGTATCGCCAGTTGAATGTGTCACCACGCTCTTCGCCCGTGGCTTCTCCGATCACACCGGGGGCGGTGCCGCGCCACGTATCCGGACCGGTCTTGATCAGGGTCCAGATGCGCTGTTCGGTACTGCCATCCTCGTAAACGAAATCCTCGACCAGCGTGAGCGTCTCGCCATCCCACGTCCCGTTGATCTCAACCTCAAAGCGGCGGCGGACCGTGCCAAAGACGTCCTGAAACTGCCCATGGGCCAGCACACGGCCGTCAAAGAACTCTTCGAGGTTCAGCTTGGCACCTGACAGCTTCTCATCCTGCAGGGCGGGTTTGCCGGTACAGGCGGCCAAAAGGCCAAACCCCAGCACAAGAACGATACGCAACATCCCAAAGATCCCTTCGCAGTCTGTCAGGGTTACGCGCGCCCACCCCTTTTGGTTCACAAGAGGCGTGCTATAGAGCGGGGAACGAGCATCCCAAGAGGGCCCCCATGCTAGATGACAGCGACGACATCCACCCGCTTTTTGCCGGTGCGCCTTCGACCACCGAATTCAAAAAACTGCGCAAGCGGATCGTGCGCAACACCCGCGAGGCGATCGAGCAATACGGGATGATCGAACCCGGTGCGCGCTGGCTGGTGTGCCTGTCCGGGGGCAAGGACAGCTATACGTTGCTTGCAGTGCTTTACGAGCTGAAATGGCGCGGTCTGCTGCCGGTCGATCTGCTGGCCTGCAATCTGGATCAGGGTCAGCCCGGATTCCCGGCAACTGTTCTGCCCGAGTTTCTGGATCGGATGGGTGTGCCGCATCGGATCGAATACCAGGACACCTATTCCATCGTCATGGACAAGGTCCCCGAGGGGCGCACGTTCTGCGCGCTCTGTTCACGGCTGCGGCGCGGCAACCTATACCGGATCGCGCGGGAAGAGGGCTGTTCTGCCGTGGTTTTGGGTCATCACCGCGACGATATTCTTGAGACATTCTTCATGAACCTGTTCCATGGCGGGCGACTGGCCACCATGCCGCCCAAGCTGGTGAACGAAGAGGGCGATCTGTTTCTTTACCGTCCGCTGGCCCATGTGGCCGAGGCCGATTGCGAAAAATTTGCGCGCGCGATGGACTACCCGATCATCCCTTGCGATCTGTGCGGCAGCCAGGACGGATTGCAGCGCCAGCAGGTCAAACAGATCCTCGATGGTTGGGAATCCAACAACCCCGGGCGGCGGCAGGTCATGTTCCGGTCATTGATGAATGCACGACCGTCTCACCTGCTTGATCCGAAACTCTTTGATTTTCAGGGCCTTGCGTTGAGAACGGGCGAAGTTGAGGAAAATTCGAAGGATATTCCCGCTTTGCGTTAAAGAGCGGCTTACCAAGGCCTCGTAGCTGTGTGGAAGCGTGTCGATGATCCGGCAGGCTCCATTCAAGAGGTCCGAACATGCGCTTTCGCTTACCGAACTCCGCGTCTGAATTTCGAAACAGAATAACGACTGCGCTTTCCGGTCCGCAAATGCTGGCCTTTGTTCCGGCCCTGTGTCTTGCCGGATTCTGGGTCGGGGGTGAACCTGCGCTTGTCGTTATTGCCCTGTCCATCCCCTTTGTCTGGATAATCTTCGGAGGGCTGGAAAATCTGGTCAGACGCCGGATGGCACGGGTTCCCGTCTCGGGATTGATGGCACCGGATGCCTTCCGTCCCAAAGTGCATACAGTGCGCGAGGATGTTGCCGATACGGACCGCACCAGCGCCGTATTCGTGCTGGAAATCGATGAATTTTCGACGCTCACGTCGCGGTTTGAGCCTGCCGCAGTCGACCGTGTTCTCAAAACCATCGGACAGCGCATCCAGTCTGCCGCCCGCCAAAGCGACGCGATCAGTCGGATTGGCGACAGCCGCTTTGCCATGTGCCTCGGTCCGGTCAAGCATCTCGACCTGGAAAGCTGTATCCAGATGAGCAGCCGTATCCAGAACGCGATCGAGGACCCGATTGCGCTTGATGGAACGGCCATCTACGTGACCAGCAGCGTTGGCTTTTGCCTGCTGAACCGCGCGCCGGGCACGACGGGAAATGACTGGGTCAATGGCGCAATCGCCGCCCTGAACGAGGCGCAGCAACGCGGCCCGGCTTCGGTCCGCGCCTATTCCACTGAACTGCATTCGCGCCTGAAAAACCGTGCAACCTTGCGGGATGAGGTGGTTGTGGCTCTGGAACAGGGACAGATTCAGCCATGGTTCCAACCGCAAATCTCGACTGACACGGGCAAGGTAACGGGATTCGAGGCGCTGGCGCGCTGGATTCACACGGAACGGGGGGCGATCTCTCCGGCCGAATTCCTGCCCGCGATCGAAGAAGCCGGCCTGCTGGAGCGTCTGGCAGAGGTCATGATGTATCACACGTTTACGGCCCTCAAGGCTTGGGACGCTGCCGGGGTGAAAGTGCCACAGGTTGGTGTGAACTTCAGCGGCTCCGAACTGAGCAATCCGCGTCTTGTCGACAAGATCAGTTGGGAATTGGACCGCTTTGGTCTGACACCCGACAGGCTGGCCGTGGAGATATTGGAAACCGTGGTGACCGACAGTTTGGACGACACGATCACTCTGAATATCAACGCATTGACCAAGCTCGGCTGCCAGATTGATCTGGATGACTTTGGCACTGGACATGCGTCGCTGTCCGCGATCCGCCGCTTTGGGGTTGGACGGATCAAGATTGACCGGTCTTTCGTGATGAAAGCGGATCGCGATCCCGAACAGCAGCGGATGATCAGTGCGGTGCTGACGATGGCCGAACGGCTGGGTATCGAAACCCTTGCCGAAGGGGTCGAAACCGTCGGCGAACATGCGCTGCTGGCGCAACTGGGCTGCGACTATGTCCAGGGCTTTGGCATTGCCCGCCCCATGCCGTTTGAAAAAACGCTGGACTGGATCCGCGCGCATGACGCCAAGGTGCAGGATGCGCCGCCCATTCCACTGCGGCGTTCGAACTAAGCCCCTTGGCAGCGACTTTTCCTGACGGCTGAACCTTCTGCCCAAGGATCGCAACCCGCGTCGCACCCGACTTCACCGACCAAGACGTTGCGCGGGCAATGCCACATGCCCTTGCGCCACGGCGACACG
Organism: uncultured Tateyamaria sp.; assembly: GCF_947503045.1. Taxonomy (GTDB): domain Bacteria; phylum Pseudomonadota; class Alphaproteobacteria; order Rhodobacterales; family Rhodobacteraceae; genus Tateyamaria. Next base: position 468,051 of record NZ_CANNCF010000001.1, on the reverse strand, counting down.
GCCAAAACAGGCCGAATCCGCTTGACCTTTGGGTCTGCACTCTGTTGAACCCGACCAACGTTTCAGACAGCAGGTGGCAGTCCCCGATGGACGATCAGAACAAGAACCTCATTCTTGCAACAGCGCTCAGTTTCCTTGTGATCCTGGTCTGGTTTGTGCTGTTCCCACCACCAGAGCCCGAGGTTCCCCTCAACGCGCCTGCAGCCGAGACCGCTGATGCGGGCGACGCGATTGTGCCCGCGGCCCCCGTCACGGGCGAAACGGCCCCCGCCCTGCAGTCCACCAATGAGGCGGACGCGACCGCCGATGCCCCCCGCATCGACATCGACACGCCCCGCATCTCGGGCTCGATCTCTCTTGCCGGTGGCCGTCTGGACGATCTGCGTCTCAAGGACTACCGCGAAAGTCTGGAACCGGACGCCGATATCGTCACGATGCTCTCGCCCGTTGGCACGCCGGGTGCCTATTATGCCCTGCATGGCTGGGCGCCAGGCAGCGGTCTTGATCCGTCCGCCGTGCCTGACCCCAACACCATCTGGCAAGTTGTCGAAGGCGAGGTGCTGACCCCCACCAGCCCCGTGTCGCTGCAATGGGACAACGGCGTGGGCCAAGTGTTCCGTCGCGATATCAGCGTCGACGAAAACTATCTTTTCACTGTGACCCAGTCGATCACGAACACATCCGGAACCGCAGTGCGCGCGGCACCTTACGGAATGATCACGCGCCACGGTATACCGACGGATATCCGCAATTTCTTCATCCTGCATGAAGGTGCTGTGGCCATGGCCAACGGCGAACTGGCCGAAACCGATTGGGACGACATGCCCGATGCCGAAGTTGACCCGAACTGGGGCCGCCCCGCCATCGTCACAAGCGACGTAAGCGAAGGCTGGATCGGGTTCACCGACCACTTCTGGCAATCCATCCTGATCCCGACAGGCGTGCCCAGCTTCGAGCAGGCGCTGACCTATGCGCCGCGTACGGACGTGTTTCGCGCCGTGACCCGCCTGCCCACGCAGGACGTCGCCGCAGGGGCCACCGTCAGCGTCACCACGCAACTGTTTGCCGGGGCCAAGGAATGGGAAACAATCCGCGAATACCAGCGCAGCGGCGTCGAGGGGTTCATCGACAGCATCGATTGGGGCTGGTTCTTTTTCCTGACCAAGCCGATCTTCTGGCTGCTGCACGAGATGAACAAGATCATCGGCAATATGGGCTGGGCGATCATCGGCCTGACCCTTGTGATCAAGGCGATCCTGTTCCCGCTGGCCTATAAATCCTACGTCTCCATGGCCAAGATGAAAGAGCTTCAGCCGCAGATGGAAAAGCTCAAAGAGAGCGCCGGCGAGGACAAGCAAAAGCTCCAGCAGGGGATGATGGAGCTTTACAAGAAGGAAAAGGTGAACCCGGCCGCGGGCTGTCTGCCGATCCTGCTGCAGATTCCGATCTTTTTCTCGCTCTACAAGGTGATTTTCGTCACCATCGAATTGCGCCACGCGCCGTTCTTTGGCCCGTTCCGCGATCTCAGCGCGCCTGATCCGACATCGATCTTCAACCTATTTGGGTTGTTGCCGCTGGACGCGCCGGACCCCAATTCGATCATGGCCCTGATCTTTATCGGTATCTTGCCCATCCTTCTGGGTATCTCGATGTGGCTGCAGCAAAAACTGAACCCGGCTCCCACTGACCCGACGCAGCAGATGATCTTTGCGTGGATGCCGTGGGTGTTCATGTTCATGCTTGGCGGATTTGCCAGCGGGCTTGTGGTGTACTGGATCGCCAACAACACGATCACGTTCACACAGCAGTATCTGATCATGCGCAGTCAGGGCTACAAACCTGACTTGTTGGGCAACATCAAAGGCAGCTTCAAGAAAAGCGCCAAACCGGATGCGGCCAACAGCTCCAAGGCACCGACCAAAAAGGGCGGGAAGTGAGCATGCGCGTCGCGTCGCTGAACCGGCATCCCATCAAAAGCCACGGACGCGAACAGATAGAAACGGTCACGCTGGTCAAAGGGCAGACAATGCCCTGGGATCGGGTGTGGGCCGTGACCCATGAGGCGACCAAATTCGACGCCGCAGCACCGGCCTGGGCGCATTGCCGAAACTTCATGATCGGCGCGCGCACCCCTGGCCTGCTTGGCATCTGGGCCAGTCTGGATGAAGCGGCGGCGACACTGACGCTGCGCCACAAAGATTTGGGTGACATCACGTTTCGTCCCGACGCGTCAGAGGACGTGGCCCGATTTCTGGACTGGGTCGCACCCTTGTGTCCGGACAACCGTTCCGGACCAACGGGCATCGTCAGCGCCCCGGGACGCGGCATGACCGACAGTGCGTTGCCCTGCATCTCGATCATGAACATGGCCAGCCACGACGCTGTCGCCGACGCCGTCGGCACGCCTCTCGAGATGGAACGCTGGCGTGGCAACATCTTTCTGGAGGATACTCCAGCCTGGGCCGAACTGGAGTGGCTGGGCCGTGATGTCCGCATCGGCGAGGCAACCCTGCGGGTGCGCGAACGGATCGAACGCTGCACCGTGACCCACACCAACCCAATGACGGGCGAGCGTGACATCGACATCCTGTCCGTGCTCGACACCCACTTTGGCCACAAGGATTTTGGCGTCAATGCCGAGGTGATCACCCCCGGAACCGTCACCGTTGGCGCACGTGTCGAGGTTTTGTGATGCAATTGCCCTTCCCCATCGCCGAGGCCCCCGATCCCCAGACCGAAGAACGCGGGCGGTTGCTGTTTGCGGGCGAAACCGAGTTCGTCAAAGGCGTGGTTGCTATGTCCGGCCTGCCACCAGCAGACCGGCTCGAGGTCTGTTTTGCGGGCCGCTCGAACGTCGGTAAATCGACGCTGATCAATGCACTGACAGGGCGCAAGGGCCTCGCGCGGGCCTCGAACACGCCGGGCCGTACGCAAGAAATCAATTATTTCACCGCAGGCGATAGTCACTACCTGGTCGACCTGCCCGGCTATGGCTATGCCAATGCGCCGCTGCCGGTGGTGGAAAAATGGCAAAGGCTGCTCAAACAATACCTTTCAGGACGCCAGACCCTGCGCCGCGCCTTTGTGTTGATTGATGCGCGTCATGGCGTCAAAAAGGTGGACGAGGAAATCATGTCGCTGCTCGACAGTGCGGCGGTCGCCTTTCAATGCGTTCTGACCAAGGCCGACAAGGTCAAGGCCGCCGATCGCGAACGTGTGCTCGACCTGACCCGGACGGCCTTGTCCAAGCACCCCGCCGCCTTTCCGGAAATCGTGCTGACCTCAAGCGAAAAGGGCGATGGGATCGCAACCTTGCGCGCCATAATCGCCACGCTCACGTAACGCGCGGACGCCATCAGCGCAAAAAATCTTGGCGCGCGCGGCAAGGTCGGGCATGACACTATCCAACCCGCACACAGTGACGCAAAGATGAAAACCCAAGACATGAACCGTGACTGGATCGCCACCGCACGCACCCTCAACCAGGCCCTGCCCTACCTGCAGCGCTATGCGGGAGCGACCGTCGTCATCAAGCTGGGCGGCCACGCCATGGGCAGCGACGAGGCGATGGAGAGCTTTGCCAGCGACGTTGTCCTGATGCGTCAGGTCGGGGTGAACCCGGTGGTCGTGCATGGCGGCGGGCCGATGATCAACGACATGCTCAAACGCCTCGACATCCGTTCCGATTTTGTGAACGGCAAGCGGGTCACGGATGCGGCCACCATGGAAGTGGTGGAAATGGTGCTGTCGGGCGTGGTGAACAAACGCATCGTGCAGGCGATCAACCGCGCGGGCGGACGCGCGGTGGGCCTGTCGGGCAAGGATGCCAACCTGATGATTTGCGATCAGACCAACCCGCAACTGGGTCTGGTCGGCACGCCGTCGCAAATGGACCCCTCGATCCTCAGAACGTTGTTTGAACAGTCGATGATCCCCGTGATTGCCCCCTTGGGGGCCGGGCGCGATGGCGAGACATTCAACATCAACGGCGACACGGCTGCCGGGGCGATTGCAAGCGCACTGAAAGCGGATCGCTTGCTGCTGCTCACGGATGTTTCGGGCGTCAAGAACGCCGCCGGGGACGTGGTCACCGACATCACCGCCGACCAGATTCGCGAGATGACCGATGACGGCGTGATCGCGGGCGGCATGATCCCCAAGACGGAAACCGCGCTTGATGCGATTGCAAGCGGTGTGCGCGCTGTGGTCATTCTGGACGGGCGCGCCCCAAATGCCTGTTTGCTCGAACTTTTTACCAACCACGGCGCAGGGTCGATCATCCGCCCCCGGTGACACAAACGTGTCTATCGGCCACATTGCGTCCGCGCGCACAGGCAATACATTCGGCCCATGGAAAACGAAGCCACGATACGCCTGATCATCTTTCTGGGCCTGTTTGCAATTCTGGCGGCCGCCGAGGCCTTTGCGCCCCGCCGTGTGCGCAGTCAGAAACGCAGCATGCGCTGGGTCACCAACTGGGGCATCACCATTGCCAATGCCGCGCTGCTGCGGCTCATGGCCATCGTCTTGCCGCTGCTGGCCGTTGGGGCGGCCGTTGATGCACAGGCGCAGGGCTGGGGTCTGTTCAACGCGCTGATGCTGCCCGGCTGGATCGAAATTATCGCGGTCATCCTGATCCTTGATTTCGTGATCTGGGCGCAGCATTTGATCACCCACAAGGTGCCGCTGCTGTGGCGTCTGCACCGCGTGCACCACGCCGATGTGGACATGGATGTGACCACCGCCATCCGCTTTCATCCGGTCGAGATTGCACTGTCGATGATCCTCAAGATCGGCGTCGTCTACCTGCTGGGTCCCGCCGCCATCGCCGTGATCCTGTTCGAAATCATGCTCAACGGCACGGCCATGTTCAATCACGCCAATATCCGCCTGCCGCTGTGGCTGGATGCGATTGTGCGCCGCGTCCTGGTCACGCCGGACATGCACCGGGTGCACCATTCGGTGCACAGGGACGAGCATGACAGCAATTACGGCTTTGCGCTGTCGATCTGGGACCAGATGTTCGGCACCTATATCGCCCAACCCCGCGAAGGCCATGATGGCATGACCGTGGGTCTGGAATGGCAGGACGACCGGCCCGCCCGCCTCGGCTGGTCCCTCAGCCTGCCCTTTGCACGAAAATGACCCTGACACAGATCGCGGAGGCTGTGGCGCCCCATGGTCTGACGGTCATGGGACATGACACAGCGCGGGTGCTGATCGGCACAGATGCGGGGTGGTGGGACGTCTTTACGCATAGCCCGGAATATCATGATCAGGCCAAGGATCCTGTGGATCGCTGGTCCAAGCGCATCCTGAACGCATTGGCAAACCAGATCGGGGCCAAGGCGACCTATCCATCCGACGGACCACCCTACGCGCCGTTCATTGCATGGGCGCTGGCAACGGGGCGCTTCTGGCAAAGTCCGACGGGCATGATGATCCACGACACTGCTGGGTTGATGATCTCGATCCGGGGGGCGCTGACACTGCCCGCGCCGCTGGAGGCACCTGAGGCAGGGCAAAGCCCCTGCGCGACCTGCACCGATCGCCCCTGCGTCACCGCCTGCCCTGTCGGTGCCCTTTCGGCTACGGAGCTTTACGATGTGCCGGCCTGTAAGGCGTATCTTGATACGCCCGGCGGCGGGCAATGCATGACCATGGGCTGCGAGGTGCGCCGCGCCTGCCCTGTCAGTCAGCGCTTTGCCCGGCCAGCCGCCCAAAGCGCCTTTCACATGGAGGCCTTTCGCGGATGAGCCTTACCCTGATCCTGATGCGTCATGCAAAATCCAGTTGGGACAATCCAAACCTCGCTGATCACGACCGCCCCCTGAACCCTCGCGGCCACGCCTCGGCCGCAGCCATGGGTGATTGGCTGCGCGCGCAGGGACATGTGCCTGATCAGGTGGTCAGTTCCAGCAGCACCCGCACGGGCCAGACTTTTGCCGGGCTCGGCTTTGTTGTGCCGGTCAGCTACACGCGCACGCTTTTTCATGCGGGTCCTGAGGTGATGCTGGACGTGCTACGCGACCAGACCAGCCCTTGCTTGTTGATGCTTGGCCACAACCCGGGGATTGCCGATTTCGCGCAGCGCCTTGTGGCACACCCGCCGCGCCATCCCCGCTTTGTCGACTACCCGACCGGCGCCACAACCGTGATCCGATTTGAGGCCAAAGGCTGGAACGACATTGGCTGGCGCAGTGGCCAGCCAATCGATTTCGCGATACCGCGCGAGATGATGTTGTAAGGCGGACCACAGGTCCGCCCTACGGGGATCAGTGCCCGAGGATCTGGCTCAGGAACAGTTGCGTCCGTGGGGACTGCGGATTGTTAAAGAACTCTTCAGGCTCGTTCTGCTCAACAATCTGACCTTCATCCATAAAGATCACGCGGTTGGCCACCTGACGGGCAAAGCCCATTTCGTGCGTCACGCACAGCATGGTCATGCCTTCTTCGGCAAGCTCCACCATGGTGTCGAGCACCTCTTTGATCATCTCGGGATCGAGGGCAGATGTCGGTTCGTCAAACAGCATGATGCGCGGGCGCATACACAGTGAGCGCGCGATTGCCACACGCTGCTGCTGACCACCGGACAACTGACCCGGATACTTGTCGGCCTGATCCGGGATCTTCACCTTTTCAAGGAAGTGCATCGCGATCTCTTCGGCTTCCTTTTTGAGTGTCTTGCGCACCCAGATCGGGGCCAGCGTACAGTTCTCGAGGATCGACAGGTGCGGGAACAGGTTGAAGTGCTGAAAGCACATGCCAACTTCGGACCGGATCTTGTCGATGTTCTTGAGGTCCGAAGACAGCAACGTGCCGTCCACGGTGATGCTGCCCTGCTGGTGTTCCTCAAGCGCGTTGATACAACGGATCAAGGTGGACTTGCCCGAGCCCGACGGGCCCGCAATCACGATCCGCTCGCCCTGATACACCGTCAGGTCGATGTCGCGCAGCACGTGGAATGTGCCATACCACTTGTTCATGTTCTCGATGGAAATCGCGACCTCGGTCGAAATGTTCTGTGCAACTTGTGTGTTCATGTCAGCCACTCCTTATCAGCGGTGATCGGTCGCGAGCTGGCGTTCGAGCCACTGCGAATATTGTGAAATGCCGTAGCAAACGACAAAGAAAAGAAGTGCGGCAAAGCCGAGCAGTTCCCAATAAACCCCGTTCCATTCGGTCGCGGCGAGAATGGGACCACGGATCATGCCAAGGATGTCGAACATCGAAATCACCGACACCAGCGTGGTGTCCTTGAACAGGCCCACGGCGATGTTGACGATCCCGGGGATCGAAATCTTGAGCGCTTGCGGCAGGATGATCAGGCGCATGGCCTGCGCATAGTCCAGTCCCAGTGAATCCGCTGCTTCGTATTGTCCGCGCGGCAGGGCGGCAAGCCCGCCACGGATCACTTCGGCGATATAGGCCGACGAGAACATGGTGATCATGATCACCACCCGCACAAACAGGTCGGTCGAGGATTCAGGTGGAAAGAAATAGGCCAGCATGACGCTTGCCACGAACAGCAGCGTGATCAGCGGAACACCGCGAATGAACTCGATGAAGACCACGCAGATCCATTTGATCAGCGGCATGTCCGACTGACGCCCCAGCGCCAGCGCGATCCCGATGGGCAGGGACAGGGACACGCAGGTGACCCCCAGCATCATGTTGAGCATAAAGCCCCCCAGATCCCGGCTGGCCACAGGCGCCAGCCACGCATTCTCGCTTGCACCTTCGGGGATCAATTCGCCCCCCACGATCCACACGACGAACGCGGCCGCAATGCCACCAAAGAACCCGGCGGCAAAGCTGAACGTCACAAGGCGGGTGTAGACAAGGTAGCCCGCGATAAAACCCGCCAGCGCGATGAGGGGCGCAAGGATGGTGCCGCCCCAGATCAGCCAGAAGGCGACGAAGGGAAACAGGCCCGTTATGATCAGCAACTGGCGTGGCAGTTTATAAAACAGCACCGGGGCGGCGGCCACGAACAACAGCAAAAAGGCCATTGAGGGGCGCCAGTATTCTTCGACCGGGTATTTGAACCCAAAGATCAGCTGGTTCCACCGCTCTGTCAGAACGGAAAAGCACCCGCCTGACACGCCCTGCAGCACTTCACGGCATTCCGCGAGGCTGGAGGTGTTCCAGACCCCGTTGAAAATCCACGGCAGCGTGTTGGACAGGATCAGGTAGATCACATAAAGCGCGGCGACGGTCAGCAGGGTGTAGGCGGGGGTAGAGAACAGGTTGTCCTTGGCCCATTTGACTGGCCCGGAGGTGGTGAAGGGCGGCGCCGCTGGTGGGATCGGATCGGTGCGTACGAAGGCGACGGAATTTGTCTGTGAGTCCGACATGGTTCAGCGCTCCTTCAGCTTAACAGAGTTGTTGTAGACGTTCATCACCGCCGAGATCGACAGCGAGATCGTGAGATAGAACAACATCAGCAAAAGGACGCATTCGATTGCGCGCCCCGTCTGGTTCAGGGTGATCCCGCCCAGCGTCGCCGTGATGTCGGCATAGCCCACCGCAATCGCCAGCGACGAATTCTTGGTGATGTTGAGATATTGCGAGATCAGCGGCGGGATGATGACCCGCAGCGCCTGGGGCAGCACCACAAGGTTCATGATCCGACCCGACCGCAGGCCCAGCGCTCCGGCGGCTTCGGTCTGACCCTTGGAGATGGCCTGAATGCCCGCGCGCACGTTTTCGGCGATGAAGGCTCCGGTGTAGATCGACAGGGCGAACCACAGCGCGATCAACGGTCCACCGACCTTGATCCCACCGGCAAAATTAAAGCCCTTGAGTTCGGGATAATCCAGACCGATGGGCATGCCCATTACGAAATAGATCAGCAGGGTCGGGACAAACAGGATTGCAAGGCTTGGCCAGCCCATGGGCAGCAGACGGCCCGTGTCATAAAGCAGCTTGGTGGCATAGCGGCGATAGGCGAACACGCCGATCACCGACAGGATGAACGTGGCCACAACCAGCATCGACCCCGGCCCCCAGACCGGTGCGGGGATATAGACCCCCCGGTTGGTGAACGCGATGGCGTTCAGGAACATGCTCGCTTCGGGCTCGTCTCCGCGAAAGGCGCGCGGCCCGGGCAGGACGGCGATCATGATGGTGAAGATGATGATGATCCAGATCAGGACCGGAATGTTGCGAAAGATTTCGACGTAGAACGACATCAGCTTGCTGACGAGCCAGTTGTTGGACAGGCGCAAGACACCTGCGACGACGCCGAAGACAGTGGCCGTGACGCAGGCCAGAAAGGCGACCAGCAGCGTGTTCAGGATGCCGACGAGGGCCGCCCGTGCATTGGTGGACTGGCTGTTATACTCAACCAGCGTCTGGTTGATGTCATACCCGGCCGGGGTCCCCAGAAAGCCGTACGAGATGTTGAGACCGGCCGCTGCGAGGTTGCTGAACAGGTTCGAGCCAAGATAGGCAAAAGCCGAGATCAGCGCGAGCAATGCGATAAACTGGAACGTATAGGATCGGTACCGCGTGTCATTGATCAGCATCGACAGGCGGAATGCACCCTGTGGCGGGTCGGTGATCGTCGTCATTTGGATGGTCCCCGTGTGCCGGTCTTTTTTGGATTTTTCGCGCGTAATGCGCAGGACCGGGCTGTTTGTTGCTGGCTATTTTAGAGGCTGGGTGCCGCTGTTATCAGCGATCTATTGCCCCTGATGTGCAAGGGGCGCAGGTTTGACCCTGCGCCCCTTGGCGATTGTGTTTAGCGGAAAGGAGGCGTGTAAAGCAGGCCGCCTTCGGTCCACTGAGCGTTCAGGCCACGGGCCAGACCGATCGGAGTGGATTCGCCGATGTTGCCTTCAAAGATCTCGCCGTAGTTGCCGACTGCGGTGATCGCTTTGGACGCCCAGTCAGCGTCCAGACCCAGCATCTCGCCCAGGGTGTCTTCGGTACCCAGCAGGCGGTTCACTTCAGGGTTGTCACCGGCTGCAGACGACAGGTCAGCAACGTTGGCCGATGTCACGCCCAGCTCTTCAGCTGCGATCAGTGCGTTCAGAGTCCAGCGCACGACGTCCGCCCATTCGTTGTCACCGTGACGTACCAGCGGGCCCAGAGGCTCTTTGGAGATGATCTCGGGCAGAATGACGTGGTCGCCCGGGTTCTCGTATGTTGCACGAGAAGCGGCCAGACCGGACGCGTCCGTGGTGTACGTGTCGCAGGCGCCGGCAAGGTATTGCTGGTTGCCTTCGGCGTTGGTTTCGATTGGCACAGGCTCATAGCTGATGTTGTTGGCGCGGAAGAAGTCCGCGAGGTTCAGCTCTGTTGTTGTACCGGTCTGGATGCAGACAGTCGCGCCGTCCAGATCCTTGGCCGAGGACACACCCAGTTCTTTTGGAACCATGAAGCCTTGGCCGTCATAGTAGTTGATCCCGACGAATTCGAATTTGAGGTCGACGTCGCGCGAGAATGTCCATGTGGTGTTACGCGCCAGCATGTCGATCTCACCCGAAGCAAGTGCTGTGAAGCGTGTCTTGCCTGTGGTTGGAACGAACTCAACGGCGGATGCGTCACCCAGAACGGCAGCGGCAACAGCGCGGCATACCGCGACGTCAAAGCCCTTCCATTCACCGTTCGCATCTGGCGCCGCAAAGCCGACCAGACCGGTTGTCACGCCGCAGTTCAGCGTGCCACGTGCCTTGACGTCGTCAAGCGTGCCAGCTGCCGCAGCACCGGCTGCGACACCGGCAACAGTGAGCGCGCCTAAGAATACGGATTTTTTCATTACTTACCTCTTCCTGATTTTCCGCCATGTTTTGGCGGTTCGACCGATGCATGCAGAGTGATCAGGCATGCCGGACGTGATCCCAGAGGGGTTCATCCCCACCTAGTGGGCCGTAGTTTGCTAGGATTCATGCCAAAACGTCAAGAGCAGCATCACCAAACCCGATGGCTTTTGCTGAATTATTGGGCGCTTTGCAAAAGCCCTTCCCCCCAAAGCCGTTTACGGCGTGCGCGCCGCATCAAAGAAGGATTTGGCATGCAAAAAAGAGGCTTTCTTGATTTCTGCAACGCTTTGCGCCTCTTCGTCCGCGCCCCATTGCTCTTCCTGCCAGATTTCATCGACCCGGCTGGCCGCCCAAATCTCGGGCGCGGGGTTCAAGTCTTGAGCGGCGGCGAAACCCAGGATCAGCGATCCGGACAGGCTGACAAGGTCGTGAAACGCCGCCAATTCGAAATTACTCATGGCATGCACCCGCTCTGACAGCCGGTTCAGCGCCTCGGCGTCCTGTGATTCGTGGATCACCCCGATGCGCGGGTGCAGACGTGCGCCCAGCGCCTCTGCCGCCCAGTCAAGGTAGGGGTCCCACGCCGCGGACTGGCGTTCGACCAGCTCGGTCGGGCTGCCCGCGCGGTAACACAGCAGGTCCGCATCCCCGTAACCGGCCAGCATATCGGCCACTTCACCGTGCTGAATCGCCACTTTGTCGATGGCCGCGTTGGCCGAGCGGGTGAAAGGCATCGACAGGGGGTCAATTTCGCCCTCCTGCGCGTCCCATTCTATGGCAACGGCCTGCGCCAGTGCGGATGTGGGCAACAGCAGCGCAACCTTGGCCGGTGTCCTGACCGCGCGTCCGTCCAGCTCGATGGTCCAGCCCTCTGCGCCCTCTTTGGTCGCCACGGTTGTCCAGAATCGCTTTTGTTTCCACTCGCTCATATGCGCCCCTCCCACAGGGCGTCGACCGCCCCTGCCAAATCGCGAAAGTCCTCGATGATGTGCCGCGCCGCACCAAGCTGCGTGCGCGGATGGTACCCCCACGTCACACCAATGCCCGCCACACCGGCATTGGCCGCCATCTCCATATCAAATCGCGTATCGCCAATCATTACCGCATCGCCCGGCGCAACCCCCGTCTCGTCCAGCGCAGTGTGGATCATCGACGGATGCGGTTTGGAGGGGTGGAAATCTGCGACTTGCCGCGTGACAAACATATCCTCCAACCCATGCGCCTCGATCAGACCATCAAGGCCACGCTTGGATTTGCCCGTGGCCACACCCATCACCAGATCGCTGCGGCCCGCAAAGTGATCCAGCGCCGCCCGCGCCCCGGGATATAGCGGCGAAGACGCCGCCCCCTTGGACACGCGCAGCTGCGCATAGGCGTCCTTGTAGACGCGCACCATCCGGTTTGTGTCCGCACCCGGCGCCAGTTCGCCCATGGCCACGTCCAGCGACAGGCCCACGATGCTGAGGATTCTGGAGCGTACCGGCACAGGCAGTCCGGCATCTTCAAAGGCGGCGGTCATGCTGGCCACGATGTCGCCCTGACTGTCGACCAGCGTGCCGTCCACATCAAAGATCACCAGCCGCATCAGATGTCCTCGAACGGGTCCTCGGCGGCCAGATCCTCAGTCCAGCCAAAGGTGTCCCAACTGGCGGCCATGTGATCGGGCATCGGCGCGGTGACCGTGATAACCTTGCGGGTATGAGGATGTTCGAACCGCATCATGCGGGCGTGCAAGTGCAGTTTTTTCGAGATGATCCCACCCAGTTGCGCGCCCCAGCCATCGCCAAGGTTTTCCTGCCCCGAGCCGCCATATTTGCCATCGCCAATGATCGGATGCCCAATCTCGGCCATGTGCGCGCGCAATTGGTGGGTGCGCCCGGTGATCGGCTCCATCGCGACCCATGCCGCACGCGAGGCGACGCGGTATAGCGTGGCATAAAGCGTCGCCGCCCGTTTGGCGCCGGGCGTGTTTTCGACCTCGCGCGGGTGGACGGCGATCATCTTTTCGCCCTCGCCGCCCTTGCCGCGACCGGGGGCCTTGACCAGCCCATATTTGATCTCGCCCAGATAGGGCGTGGGCACACCGGCCACCAAGGCCCAGTAAATCTTGCGCGTCTCGCGGTGGCGCATCGCCGCTGTCAGCGCCTTGGCGGCCAGACGCGTGCGGGCCAGCAGCAGCACGCCGGATGTGTCCTTGTCCAGACGATGCACAAGGCGCGGCTTGTCCTCGAACCCGAACATCAGCGCCTCGGCCATGCCGTCCACATGGCGGGTCTGGCCCGAACCGCCCTGGGTCGGCAGACCCGCCGGCTTGTTGATCGCGATCACATGATCGTCGCGGTAAATGACGCAGGATTGGATCAGCTTGGTGTCGGCCTCGGACACGCCCGTGCGCTCAACCGGCGGCGCCTTGCTGTCGGGGATAGGCGGCACCCGGACCTGCTGGCCCTCTTCCACGCGCGAGTTGGATTTGACCCGGCCCCCATCCACGCGACATTCGCCCTTGCGGCACATCTTTTCCACCATGCCCTGGGACAACTGCGGAAAGCGGCGCTTGAGGAACCGATCAAGGCGCTGATCGCCCTCGTCCTCGCCCACGGTGATCGTCTGAACACCACTCATGCAAACACCCCCCGCGCGAGGATCAGGCCCAGCGCCAATGCGCCCACGGACAGGCCGACCGACAACAGGATATAAAGGCTGGCCGAGGCGACCTGCCCCCGTTCGATCAGCGTCATGGTCTCAAGCGAAAAGGCCGAAAAGGTGGTGAACCCGCCGAGAATGCCGGTCATCACCAAAGGCGACAGATGCGTCAGCCCCTTTTGCGCGGCGGCCACAACAAAAACACCCATCAGGAAGGACCCGATGACGTTGACGCTGATGATGGCCAGTGGAAAATCAGTCTGACCCAGCGCGCGCAGCATCGCCACGCCCGTCAGCCAGCGCAAGGACGCGCCAATCGCCCCGCCAAGGGCCACAAGAGAAAGGGTTGTAAACATGCGCGGTCTGTCGTCCCTTCGGCCAGCAGAGTCAAGCGCGCTCAGGTGTTCCGCTTGGCCCGCAACCGCGCAAAGTACTCCAGCCGCTTTTTCAGGTCGCGCTCGAACCCGCGTTCGACCGGCTGGTAGAGGTCGGCGCGCTCCATCCCGTCAGGAAAGTAGTTCGCCCCGGAAAACCCATCCTCGGCGTCGTGGTCATAAGCATAGCCCGCACCGTATCCCTGATCCTTCATCAGCGCGGTTGGCGCATTCAGGATATGCTTGGGTGGCGGATGCGATCCGGTCTGCTTGGCCGCCCGCCGCGCGCCCTTATAGGCGTTGTAGGCCGCGTTCGATTTGGGTGCGAGCGCGATGTAGACAAGGGCCTGCGCCAATGCCAACTCGCCCTCGGGGCTGCCGAGACGCTCATAGGTCTCCCAGCTTTGCAGGCACACCGCTTGGGCCTGCGGGTCAGCTAGGCCTATATCCTCGACCGCCATGCGGGTGATGCGCCGGGCGAGATAACGGGGGTCTTCGCCCCCCTCAAGCATGCGCGCAAACCAATACAGCGACGCATCCGGGTCCGATCCGCGCACCGATTTGTGCAAGGCCGATATCAGATTGTAATGGGCATCACCGGACTTGTCGTATTGCGCGGCCCGGCGCATCAGGCGGGTGGCCAGCGCATCCCTGTCCAGCTTGCCCTCAATCCTCCAGGCCGCGACCTGCTCGATCAGGTTGAGCAGCGCACGCCCGTCCCCATCGGCCATCTCCAGCAGCGCCTCGCGGGCCGGTTCATCCAGCGGCAGGGCTTTATCCAGCTCCTGTTCCGCGCGCTGCGCCATCAACTCAAGATCCTTGAGGTCAAGCCGTTCCAGCACCAGCACCTGCGCGCGGGACAGAACAGCGGCGTTCAGCTCAAAGCTGGGGTTTTCCGTGGTCGCACCCAGCAGCAGGATCGTCCCGTCCTCCATATGCGGCAGAAAACCGTCCTGCTGGGCCTTGTTGAAGCGGTGGATTTCGTCAACGAACAGCAAGGTGCCCTGCCCGTTCTGGCGACGAATGCGTGCGGCCTCGAACACTTTTTTCAGGTCCGGCACGCCTGTGAAAATCGCGCTGATCTGCACAAAATGCAGGTCGGTCTCATGCGCCAGAAGGCGCGCGATGGTGGTCTTGCCCACACCGGGCGGCCCCCAAAAGACCAGCGAGCCCAACGCGCCGGCCGCCAGCATCACGCTGAGCGGCGCATCGGGGCCGAGCACCTGCCGCTGGCCAATGACCTCGCTCAGAACCTTGGGGCGCAGACGGTCAGCCAACGGGCGGTGGCCTGCATCAATGCTCGGCTCAGAGGCAAACAGGTCCGCCATCTAAAAGCGCAACATGACGCGGCCACCCCGGCGCAAGGCCTGCACGCGGGTGCCCCGGCGGGCGCGTTCCAGCGCAGTTGCCGCATCCTCAGGTTCAACGATCTCGCGCCCATCAATGACCTGCAGGATATCCCCGACACGCAGACCAACGCGCGCACCAAGCGTGCCCAGGCCGGTGACAACGACACCGTCCGACACAAGCGGCAGCCGCAATTCAGAAATCACGGCCGGGTTCACGCGGGCCACGCTGAGCCCCGGCAGGCTTGCATCTTCGGACAGGGTGATCTCGCCGCGCGGCGGGTCCTCGGGTGGGGGGATCATCGTGACGGTCAGTTCCGCAGTGTCACCCTCGCGCAGGCGCGTCATGGTAACGGTATCACTCGCACTGGCCAGCCCCATGCGAAACAACATCTCGCCGGGGCTGTGCACCTCGGCCCCGTCCACGGCCAGCACCACGTCACCAACCTCGAACCCTGCAGAAGCCAGCGGACTGGCGGGATGCAGGCCCGACAGGATGATGCCGCCGGGCCGATCTAGTTCAAGCATCTGCGCCAGATCAGCATCGACCACCTGCCCGGTGGCACCCGCCCAAGGGCGCACAAAACGGTCATTGCCCGCCTCGGCCTGTCGCATGAACGCAGCGATCAGATCGGACGGAATGGCGAAGCCGATGCCATTCGAGCCTCCCGAGCGGCTGAGGATACGCGTGTTCACCCCGATCAGCCGCCCATCCATGCCCACAAGCGCGCCGCCCGAATTGCCGGGGTTTATGGGCGCGTCGGTCTGCACGAAATAACCAAGGCCGCCACCATTGGCCCCGCCTGAGCGCGCAAGGCCGGACACGATGCCCGACGACACTGTCTGGCCCACGCCAAACGGATTGCCGATGGCCAGCACCAGCTCGCCCACTTCGACGGTGTCACTGTCGCGCAGGGGCAGAAACGGCAGGCCCTCGACCCCATCAATCTGCAGGATGGCGAGATCGCTTTCGGCATCCCCCAACAGCACGCGGGCAGTATATTCGCGCCGATCGTTCAGCACGATCCGAATGTCGGTCGCCTGACCAACCACGTGATAGTTCGACACCACGATCCCGTCCGCAGACAGGATCACGCCCGAACCAAGCGAGTTCTGCACCCGCGGCTGGGGCTGGCCAAAGCCTTCGAAAAACCGCTCGAAAAACGGATCGTTCATGAAGGGCGTGCGCTGGCGGGTCTGGGTGATCACCTTGGCATAGATGTTGACAACCGCAGGGGCGGTGTCGCGCACCAGTGGCGCAAAGCTCAGCGAAATCTCGGACCTGCTTTCAGGCAGGCGGGCTTGTGCCACAACCAATATGGGAAACACGCAAAAAAGAAAGGTGATGAGGTATTTCATTGTTCCAAAAATATGCAAATGACCACGTGGGATTGCAAGGGACACAGATGGTCAGGTGAGACCCCCGGAAATGAAAAACCCCCGCCAGAGGCAGGGGTTTGACCAGAACAGCACGTAAGCTGAGCTTATTCTTCGGCGGCGTCTTCGGCTGCAACGCGGGCCTTGTCCGCAGCGCCCTTGGCGTCGCGGTCGCGGTCGACGAATTCGATGATCGCCATGGGCGCCATGTCACCATAGCGGAAGCCCGCCTTGAGAACGCGCACATACCCGCCCGAACGCTCGGCATAGCGAGGGCCAAGCACCTCGAACAGTTTGGCAACGTATTGCTCTTCCTTCAGCTTGGAGGCGGCCTGACGGCGGGCGTGCAGATCGCCGCGCTTGGCCAGCGTGACCAGCTTTTCGATGATCGGGCGCAATTCCTTGGCCTTGGGAAGGGTTGTCTTGATCTGCTCATGTTCAATGAGCGAGCCGGCCATGTTGCTGAACAGCGCCTTGCGGTGTTCATGGGTGCGGTTCAGGCGGCGGTATCCACGTGCGTGACGCATTTTCTAGTCTCCGATTTGGTGCCCTCTACGGGCTGTTTTACTTTGTCCGGCCTTGGATGCGTGTCCGCGGCTCTCCTTGGGGTGTCGCCACCCAGTCGTGATGTAGGGTGGGCAATCCTGCCCACCTTACGGCTCAAAAGTTGTCTTCGAACTTCTTGGCGAGGTCCTCGATGTTGTCAGGCGGCCAGTCCTCGACATCCATGCCAAGGTGCAGACCCATGCCCGACAGCACCTCTTTGATCTCGTTCAGCGACTTGCGGCCAAAGTTCGGCGTGCGCAGCATTTCTGCTTCGGTCTTCTGGATGAGATCGCCGATATAGACGATGTTGTCGTTCTTGAGGCAGTTCGCCGAACGCACGGACAATTCCAGTTCGTCCACTTTCTTGAGCAGAAGCGGGTTGAACTCGAGACCATCGTCGTCGTCCTGACGGTTGGCCGACTCAGGCTCGTCAAAGTTCACAAAGATGCCCAGCTGATCCTGCAGGATGCGCGCAGCAAAGGCCACGGCATCATCCGGCGTGATGGAGCCATCGGTTTCGACCTTCATGGTCAGCTTGTCATAATCCAACACCTGGCCCTCGCGGGTGGGCTGGACGTCATAGCTGACCTTCTTGACGGGCGAATAGATCGCGTCGATCGGGATCAGGCCGATGGGCGCGTCTTCGGGCTTGTTCTTGTCAGCCGAAACATAGCCTTTGCCGGTGTTGACGGTCAGTTCCATGAACACGTCGGCACCGTCATCGAGGTGGCAGATAACCAGATCGCGGTTCAGGATCTCGATGCCCGCGCTTTCCGAAATATCACCAGCCGTCACAACGCCGGGGCCCTTGGCCGAAATCGACAGGCGCTTGGGGCCTTCGACTTCCATGCGCAGGGACACCTGCTTGAGGTTCAGGATCACGTCGGTCACGTCTTCGCGCACACCGGCGATGGACGAGAACTCGTGCAGCACGTTGTCGATCTGTACGGATGTGATGGCCGCGCCCTGCAGGGACGACATCAGCACGCGGCGCACCGCGTTGCCCAGCGTCAGACCAAAGCCGCGCTCCAGCGGTTCGGCGACAACAGTGGCCTGGCGCGCGGGTTCATTGCCCGGTTTCACTTCCAGTTGTTGCGGCTTGATCAGTTCAGCCCAATTCTTGTGGATCATGCGTCCCTCCATTCCTGCTCGTTCTCCATGTCCTAAAAAACAAGCGCCCGAGGTTTCAAAAAAGCGGATTGGGGCCGTGCAAAAACACGCGGCCCCGGTAGAAATTCATATGTCGCTTAGACGCGGCGGCGTTTGGGCGGGCGGCAGCCATTGTGGGCCATCGGCGTCACATCACGGATGGATGTCACGTTGAACCCGGCAGCAGCCAAGGCGCGCAAAGCCGACTCACGACCCGAACCGGGGCCCTGCACTTCGACTTCGATTGTCTTGACGCCGTGTTCCTGCGCCTTGCGTGCCGCATCTTCGGCCGCCATCTGGGCGGCGTAAGGTGTGGATTTGCGCGAACCCTTGAACCCCATGGTGCCTGCCGAAGACCATGCAATTGCGTTGCCCTGCACGTCCGAGATCAGGATCTTGGTGTTGTTGAACGAAGAGTTCACATGCGCCACACCTGCGGCGATGTTCTTGGAGACCTTGCGTTTGGTCTTGCGTGTATCGCGTGCCATCTGTGCGTCCCCTTATTTCTTCTTGCCGGCAATGGCCTTTGCGGGGCCTTTGCGGGTGCGAGCGTTGGTGTGGGTACGCTGACCGCGAACGGGCAGGTTCCGGCGATGGCGCAGACCGCGATAGCAGCCAAGGTCCATCAGACGCTTGATGTTCATCTGCGTGTCGCGACGCAAATCACCTTCGACCGTGTAGTTTTCGTCGATGTGCTCGCGGATCTTCAGGACTTCGGCGTCGCTGAGTTCGTTGATCCGGCGGGATTGTTCGATGCCGACCGCTTCGCAGATTGCGCGGGCGGAGGTGTTACCGATGCCTGTGATATAGGTCAGAGCAATCGGAACCCGTTTGGCTGTGGGGATGTTGACCCCTGCAATACGTGCCACTTGGCGTATTCCTTTTCGTTGCGAGCCCGTAATTCCGGGCCCTTTTTTCACAACATAAAGCCCAAGGATTTTGCCCCCGGGCTTGCAGCTGATCAGGTGATCTGGTCGGACGCGTTCCAACCATTTGATTCTCGTCAGAGATGGCGTGAGATAGGCCTAGAAAAAGGGGGCGTCAACCCCTTCTCACCCCTACAGACACACAGGCGAGTTTGTGTGCTCGTCAATAATGACTTTACCATCTTGATCGACGGTACAAGGGTGGAATTCTATCGGTGTGCTCAACCACACAAATCCACACACCACAGCCAGCAATACCGGACCCGCCAAGGAAAGGCGTTTGGCGGAACTGCTAACCAAGCACACCCGCGATCGCCGCCTTAACGTCGCCGATTTCGCCCAGCCCATCGACCTTCGTCAACTGTCCCTTGGCATAGTAATAGCCGATCAGCGGAGAGGTCTTTTTGTAGTATTCCATCAGGCGTGTGCGCAGGGACTCTTCGTTGTCATCCGCGCGGCGTTTGAAGTCGTTTTCCTTGCCGCAGTTGCTGCATTTGCCATCTGCCGGGATCGGCTTGGTCAGATCGTTATAGACCTCACCGCAGGCGCCGCAGGTCGACCGGGCCGTGATGCGGGCCACCAGTGCCTCGTCATCCACTTCCATCTCGATCACCGCGTCCAGGGTCTCGCCCTCTTCGGTCAACAGATCGTTCAGCGCATCAGCCTGCGCCAGCGTGCGGGGAAAGCCGTCAAAGATAAATCCGTTGGCCTTGACCGTTTCCAGCTGTTCGCGGATCAGGCCAATCACGATCTCGTCCGTGACCAAAGCGCCGCGCGCCATCACGTCAGCCACGATCTTGCCCATCTCAGAGCCCGAGTCCTTGGCCGCGCGCAGCATGTCACCGGTGCTCAGCTGCACCATGCCACGCTCTTCCACGAGAAAACGCGCTTGTGTTCCTTTGCCCGCACCTGGCGGGCCCAGCAGGATAATGTTCATTCTTGTCCCCCTCCCTGTGAGGCCTTAGCGGCGCACAGGGCTCCGTTTGCGGCGGCCCTTGGAGCCTTTGCCGCGCAGCTGTGATTTCTCGATCAGACCTTCGTACTGATGCGCAAGCAGATGGCTTTGCACCTGCTGGATCGTATCCATCGTTACAGAGACAACAATCAGCACGGATGTACCGCCAAAGTAAAACGGAATGGCGAACTGGCCGCGCAGAATTTCGGGCAGCAGACAGACAAGCGCCAGATAGCCCGAACCGAGGACCAGCACGCGGTTGACCACGTATTCGAGGTATTCCGCCGTCTTCTTGCCGGGCCGGATGCCGGGGACAAAGCCATTCTGGTTCTTGAGATTGTCAGCCACGTCATCGGGTTTGAAGCTGACATTGAACGTGTAGAAATAGGCAAAGAACACGATCATCAGCACAAAGAACGCGAGATACAGCGGCTGCCCGGGGCCAAAGTTGGCCAAGAGCCAGCTCATGATCGGGTTGGTCGAGTTGCCCGAGAACGTGCTGATGGTGATCGGCAGCAACAGCAGCGACGAGGCAAAGATCGCCGGGATCACGCCTGCGGGGTTCACCTTGACCGGCAGGTTGGAAGACCCGCCATCATAGACCTTCATGCCCACCTGACGGCGGGGGTACTGGATATGGATCTTGCGCAAGGCGCGTTCCATGAACACCACGAACATGATGGTCACAACCACCATAACCAGCACGCCGATGATCACCGCAGGGCTGATCGCACCGGACCGGCCAGAAGCAAAGAACTGGGCGATGGCCGCAGGCACTTCGGCGATGATGCCGACAAAGATGATCAGCGAGATGCCGTTGCCGATGCCGCGCGCGGTGATCTGCTCACCCAGCCACATCAGGAACATCGTGCCACCCACAAGGGTGATCAGGCACGAGACCCGGAAAAACAGGCCCGGATCGGTCACAAGGTCACCGGATTCCAGCGATACGGCAAGGCCATAGGCTTGCAATGTGGCCAACGCCACGGTGCCGTAGCGAGTGTATTGGTTGATCTTCTTGCGGCCCTGCTCGCCCTCTTTCTTGAGTTGCTCAAGCTGGGGCACCATCGAGGTCAGAAGCTGCACGATGATCGAGGCAGAGATATAAGGCATGATCCCGAGGGCAAAGATGCCCATCCGACCCAGCGCACCACCGGTGAACATCGACACCATGCCGCCGATGCCCTGCCCCGCGTCCTCCATGAACGTGCGCAAGGCAGCGCCATCGATGCCCGGCACAGGGATAAAGGTGCCAAGGCGATAGACGATCAGCAGGCCAAGGGTGAACAGGATGCGGTTGCGCAGGTCAGTGGCCTTGCCCAGAGCGCTCCAGCTCGTGTTGGCGGCCATGTTCTCGACGGCAGATACCATGCGGGCGATGTCCTTTGAACAAAACACCGCACACGATGACCACGACGGGTCGTATACCTGCGGGCGGCGCTATAGAAAACTTGAGGCCTTATGTAAGCCGCGCGGACGCGGCTCACAAGGCGTCAATCCGGCTTACTCGGCGGCTGCGGCTGCAACGGCCAGTTTGCCACCGGCTTTTTCGACCGCTTCGACAGCGGATTTGGACGCGCCGGTCACCTGCAGATCAACTTTGCTTGTGATCTCGCCCTTGGCCAGAACCCGGACACCGTCCAGCTTGCGGCGGACCAGACCGGACGCGACCAGCGCGTCTTCGGTGATGGCGGATTTCGCATCCAGCTTGCCCAGATCGATGAATTTCTGGATCAGACCGAGGTTGACGACGGCGAATGCCTTGCGGTTTGGCTTGTTAAAGCCGCGCTTGGGCAGACGTTGGTACAAAGGCATTTGGCCGCCTTCGTAACCATTGATGGCCACACCCGAACGGGATTTCTGACCCTTGATACCACGGCCACCCATCTTACCGGTGCCGGAGCCGGGGCCACGGCCCACGCGTTTGCGAGGTTTGGTTGCGCCGGGATTGTCGCGCAGTTCATTGAGTTTCATGTCGCTTCTCCTAAGCCGGAAGCACCCCCGAAGCGGAATGGGTGAACGCGGCGTGTCTTTGGTTTTGATTCTGTGGGGCTCAAGGCGCCACCGGGGGCGTATAGACGGGGTGTGGTGCGGGATCAAGGGATCAGTTCGGCCATGGCCCAAGGGCAGCGCCTGACCGCGAAGTGTGCCCCCATGCGCGCAGAGCATCCTCATCTCTCCATTGAGTCAACCTGCACGCCCAACCCCGAGGGCTCGCCCGGCGTGTCCAGATGAACGACGTCAGACCCCGCCTGTACCCAAATCCACAAACCGCACATTTTTAGCCCGATACAGGTGCAGATTTGCCTATTTTTTCATCTTTTCCCGTTTGCCGCAATTTATAGCGCCCCTCAATCCAGTTGCCTCTTTTTCTTGCAGCCCAAGCCCGGTTTGTGGCCGCAAGATAATTTCGGGGAGGAACTTAGAATGGTTGGAGCGGACACAGCTTGGATTATTGTCGCAACCGCGCTTGTGCTGTTGATGACATTGCCGGGGCTTGCGCTTTTTTATGGCGGGCTGGTGCGGTCGCGCAATGTGCTGAGCGTTTTCATGCATTGTTATGCGATCGCATGCCTGATGAGCGTACTTTGGCTGGTTGCGGGCTATTCGATTGCCTTTGGGCCTGGCACCTCGGGGGTCTGGGGCGGCTTGGGCAAGATGTTCCTGAACGGGGTCGATGCCGACACATTGGCCGGGACCCTGCCCGAAATCCTATTCTTTGCCTTTCAGATGACCTTTGCGATCATCACCCCCGCGCTGATCGTGGGGGCCTATGTAGAACGGGTCAGCTTTGGCTTTGTACTTTTGTTCTCAAGCCTTTGGATGCTGCTCTGCTATGCGCCGGTGGTCCACTGGGTCTGGGGCGGCGGCTTTCTCGCGGATGGCGGCATCTTTGGCGACACGGGCCTCAAGGATTTTGCAGGCGGTGTGGTCGTTCACGAGACCGCAGGCATTGCCGCGCTTGTGCTGGCGGTGATGCTCGGGCCACGCAAGGACGCGACCAAGCCCCCCCACAACCCCGGTTACGTGATGATCGGTGCCGCCCTTTTGTGGGTCGGCTGGTTCGGCTTTAACGGGGGTTCGCAACTGGCCGCAGATGGCGGCGCCGCAATGGCGCTGACCGTCACGCATATTTCGGCAGCCACCGCCTCGCTCACCTGGGCGCTGTGGGAGCGGATCCAATATGGCAAGGCATCGCTCGTCGGCATCGTCACCGGCACAATCGCGGGGCTTGCGTCGATCACACCGGCCTCGGGCTTTGTCGGCCCGGTCGAGGCGCTGGTCATCGGCGCGGTCGCGGGTGTGCTGTGTCAGGAAGCGGTCAAACTGGTGCGCAACACCCTGTCCATCGACGACACGCTGGATGTCTTTGCGGTGCACGGCGTTGGCGGCATCTTTGGCACGCTAATGATCGCGGTGTTCGGCGCGGGCAGCTTTGTTGCCCAAGCCGGCAGCCTCGTGATTGTCGGTGTGTTCTCGGTTGTTGCGACCATCGTCATCGCGCTGATCTGCAAGGCACTGGTGGGGCTGCGGGTCAGCGCCGATGTCGAACAGGAAGGGCTGGACCTGGCCGTTCATGGCGAACGCGCCTACGACCACACGTCGTAAAGCCGCGCACTATCAGACAACAGTAGGGCGGGGTTATCCCCGCCTTACATCCACGCTCAATCCACAGGTGGATTGACCCAACGCGTCGGCTTGAATGGTTGCGTGAGCGCGCGTTCCAGCATCTCCAACCGGTCCTGCCCGTAAAACGCCTCGCCGTCGAGCACATAGGTGGGCGACCCCATCACCTGAGCGGCCAGCGCGTCTTGCGCGTTTTGCGCATAGCGCGCCGCTATCTCGTCCGACTGCGCCTGCGCCATCAGGGCTGTCGCATCATGGCCCAACCCTTCAGCGAATGCGCGCAGCGTCGCCACATCCGACAGGTCCGCATCGTCGCGCCAATGGGCCTGCAGCAACGCATGGGCCATTGCATCTACCGCTTCCCCGCGATCCCCTAGGGCCATGATCATTCCGCTCGCCAGCGTGTAATCCGCATCGTGAAAGGTCGGGCGGAACGGCACCACCTCGACCCCGCGCCACTCGGCCCAGCGTTCGATCTCGCGACCAAAGAAGTAGTCCACGTGGCCTTGCGTGCGCGCACGAAACGGCAGGCTGCCCTGCGCCTCGACCACCGGAGACAGAGGGATCGGGCGATGCACAAGGGTCAGGGTGTGGGCGGCACACATCTCCATCAGGCAGGCAGAGCCGAGATAGGCAAAGGCCGAATGGGCAGAATAGTAATAAATCAACTCGCGCATGCCCCAAGGTTAGGGCGCAAAGCGTTGAACTGCAAAGAAATTAAGCACTGACCAATGGGCGCGAGGTATGGAATTCCAGACTCGCGCAAACGTGAGATGCGCGGCTAACCTACCTTCATAAGCAGTGCATGCCGGACCGGATTACCGGCGCAAATTTTTCAAAGGCTGCCCCCAACAGGCTTTTTTTTCGGAGTACCCCTTTTGATCGACGTCCATTTTCAAGGCACAGATGTCTTGCGCCTGTTCGGGCTTGTTTCCGCCCTGCTGAGCATCTGTGCCTTTCTTCCCTATATCCGCGACATGCTGGCCGGGCGCACACGGCCCCAACGGGCTTCCTGGCTGATCTGGTCCGTGCTGGGCAGCATCGCGCTGGCCTCGCAGGTCTATGAGGGCGCGATGCAGTCGCTGTGGTTTGCAGGCTTTCAGGTCGGCGGCACGATCACGGTTTTGGCCCTGTCGATCCGCAAGGGTCAGGGCGTGTTTTTCAACCAAGTCGACATCTACATTCTGTGCGCGGCTGCCGCCGGACTTGTCCTGTGGGCGCTGACCGACACGGCGGTCTACGCGCTGGCGATCACCATTTCGATTTCGCTGATGGGCGGGTCGGTGACGGTGCTCAAGGCGTACCGCGACCCGGACTCCGAGACGCTGTCGATGTGGTTCACATCCTGCATCGCGGCGTGGTTTGCCATCCTGTCCGTGGGCGGCGTGAACTGGATCCTGCTGGCCTACCCGATCTACCTGTTTGTCCTGAATGGTGCCATCGTCATGGCCATCATGCTGGGCCGTGCGGTGCGGCAGGAAGCACAGTTCTTCGCGGCGGAATAGCGCGGGGATAAACGAAAACGCCCCGCGATTTCTCGCGAGGCGTTTTTTGACCATCCGTAGGGCGGGGTTTCACCCCGCCACAACGTCAGCCTTTTTCTTCGATGATCTCGACCATGTGGCTGATCGAATTCACCATGCCGCGCACAGAAGGTGTGTCTTCCAGCTCGCGGGTCTTGTGCATCTTGTTCAGGCCCAGACCGATCAGTGTCGCACGCTGTTTTGCGGGGCGACGGATGGGGGAGCCGATTTGTTTGACGACAATCGTTTTTGCCATGGGTCTCAGGCCTCCTCAGTTGCCGCTTCAGCAGCGGGGGCTTCATCGCGCTTGGGCAGGATGTCGGCGACTTTCTTGCCGCGACGCTGGGCCACACCACGGGGCGACTGCTCTTTCTTGAGGCCGTCCATGGTTGCGCGGATCATGTTGTAGGGGTTTTGCGAGCCGATGGACTTGGACACAACGTCCTTCACGCCCAGCATTTCGAAAACGGCACGCATTGGACCACCGGCAATGATCCCGGTACCCTCAGGGGCTGTGCGCATCACAACCTTACCGGCGCCGTGGCGGCCTTCCATGTCGTGGTGCAGCGTGCGGCCTTCGCGCAGTTGCACGCGGATCATCTGACGCTTGGCTTGCTCGGTGGCTTTGCGAATGGCCTCGGGGACCTCTTTCGCCTTACCTTTGCCGAAACCAACGCGGCCCTTCTGATCGCCAACAACGACGAGCGCGGCAAAGCCAAAGCGCTTACCACCCTTGACGGTCTTGGACACACGGTTGATCGCGACCAGGCGGTCGGAAAATTCTGGGTTTTCATCCCGGTCGCGACGTGGGCCGCGGCGGTTGTTGTCACGTTCTGCCATGAGAACTTGCCTTTCTTAGGTGGCTTTCGCCGTTTTGGGTCAATCGCGGTGGGCGATATGCCCCCGGATCATCGAGACGGCCACTGACCGCCTTCATACATGGTGGGTCGAAGCCCCACCCTACAACGCCGCCGTAGGGTGGGATTTCATCCCACCTATATTTTCAAACCGCCTTCACGGGCCGCGTCGGCAACTGCCTTGACCTTGCCGTGAAAGAGGAAACCGCCACGATCGAAATAGGCTTCGGTCACACCGGCCTTTTTCGCACGTTCCGCGATCGCAGCGCCAACTTTGGCGGCGGCTTCGACGTTGTTCTTGCCCACAACGCCCAGACCCTTTTCGAGGGTCGAGGCCGCGGCCAATGTCACGCCATTCACATCGTCGATCAGCTGAACGCTGATGTTCTTGGACGAGCGGTGCACGCTCAGGCGGGGACGCCCTGCGTTGACGCGGCGAAGTTTGTTCCGGACGCGCATACGGCGCTTGAGGAACAGCTGTCGTTTTGTGTTTGCCATGTTCCTGGTCCTTACTTCTTCTTGCCTTCCTTACGGAAGATGAATTCGCCTTTATAGCGGATGCCTTTGCCCTTGTAGGGCTCGGGCTTGCGCCACTCGCGGATGTTTGCAGCCACTTGGCCGACCAATTGCTCGTCGATACCCTCGACGATGATTTCGGTCTGCTTGGGGGCTGTCACGGTCACACCGGCGGGCGGTGTATAATCGACGTCGTGCGACAGGCCGAGGTTCAGTTTCAGCGTGTTGCCCTGCATGCTGGCACGATAACCAACACCCTGGATTTCCAGCTCTTTCTTGAACCCGTCTGTCACGCCTGTGACCAGGTTTGCGACCATGGTGCGGCTCATGCCCCACTGCTGGCGCGCGCGCTTGGACTTGCCACGAGGCATCACGGTGACGGCGTTGTCTTCAACCGACAGGGTCACATCATCCGTTGCCTTGAACGAACGGGTGCCCTTGGGGCCCTTGACTTCGATCTGCTGACCAGAGACGGATGCGGAAACACCCGAGGGCAGATCGACCGGTTTTTTACCAATACGAGACATCTGCTTCTCCTTAGAAGATCGTGCAGAGCACTTCGCCGCCAACATTCTGGCTGCGTGCATTTGCATCCGACATCACACCTTTGGAGGTGGAGACAATCGACACACCCAGGCCCTGACGGACCGACGGGATGTCATTGACGCCCATGTAAACGCGACGACCGGGTTTGGAGACCCGCTTCAATTCGCGAATAACAGGTTCGCCTTCGTAGTATTTCAGGCTGATCTCGATGGCGGGGTGGCCATCTTCACCTTTGATTTCTTCGAAACCACGGATGTAACCTTCGTCCGCAAGCACTTCGAGAACGCGGACACGCAGTTTCGACGCAGGGGTCGAGACCACGGATTTGCCGCGCATCTGGCTGTTGCGGATGCGGGTGAGCATATCTGCGATAGGATCGGTCATAACTCTCTCTCCCTTACCAGCTTGACTTGACCATGCCGGGGATTTGCCCGGCAGAGCCGAGTTCCCGCAGCGCGATCCGGCTGATTTTCAGCTTGCGATAATACGCATGCGGACGACCGGTCAGTTGGCAACGATTGTGAAGACGTGTGGCGGAGCTGTTGCGTGGCAGTTTGGCCAGCTTCAGGGACGCGCGGAAACGGTCTTCCATCGGTTTGGTTTCGTCACTGATGATTGCTTTCAGCTCAGCACGCTTGGCGGCGTACTTCTTCACCAGCTTTTCGCGCTTCACTTCCCGCGCGATCATGGATTTTTTAGCCATATCTAGTCTCTCCTGCGCTTACGAGTTGAAGGGCATGTTGAAATGCTTGAGCAAAGATTTTGCTTCGGCATCGGTTTGGGCTGTGGTCGCGATCACGATGTCCATCCCCCAGGTCTCGTCGACCTTGTCGAAGTCGATCTCGGGGAAAACGATGTGCTCTTTGAGACCCATGGCATAGTTGCCACGGCCGTCAAAGGACTTGCCGGACACGCCGCGGAAGTCACGGACGCGCGGCATCGCGATGGTGATCAGACGGTCGAGGAATTCGTACATCCGGTCGCCGCGCAGCGTCACCTTGGCACCCAGTGGCATGTCTTCGCGAACGCGGAAACCGGCGATGGATTTCTTGGCCGTGGTGGTCAGGGCCTTCTGACCGGCGATGGCCGTCAGATCTTCCTGTGCCGATTTGGCTTTCTTACTGTCACGAACAGCTTCGGCACCGCAGCCAATGTTCAGGACAATCTTATCCAGACGCGGGATCTGCATGTCGTTCTTGTAACCGAACTCTTCTTTCATCGCGGCCTTGATCGTGTCCTTGAACACAGCCTTGAGGCGGGGGGTGTAGTTTGCAGTGTCAAGCATCAGATCACGTCCCCTGTTGTCTTGGCAAAGCGCACTTTCTTGTCGCCGTCCATCTTGAAACCCACGCGGGTGGGTTTGCCGTTGGAGTCGAGCAGCGCGCAGTTGGACAGGTCAACGGGCATCGCTTTGGGGATGCGGCCGCCCTGGCTATCCTGGGTCTGGCGTGTGGCGCGGATGGCGATGTTGATGCCATCGATCACGGCCTTGTTGGATTTCGGGTCAATCGAGGAAATCGTGCCCTCTTTGCCCTTGTCCTTGCCGGCCAGCATGACGACCTTATCGCCTTTTTTCAGTTTCGCAGCCATCAGAGCACCTCCGGAGCAAGCGAGATAATCTTCATGAAGTTCTTGGCGCGCAGTTCGCGAACAACGGGGCCAAAGATCCGTGTCCCCACGGGCTCGTTTGCGTTGTTCAGGATGACTGCGGCGTTGCGGTCAAAACGGATGGCTGTGCCATCGTCACGACGAACTTCCTTGGCGGTGCGCACGACGACGGCTTTGCGGACGTCACCTTTCTTTACGCGGCCGCGTGGGATGGCTTCCTTGACCGACACGACGATGACGTCGCCGACGGATGCGTATTTACGCTTGGAACCACCCAGGACCTTGATGCACTGAACTCGGCGAGCGCCGGAGTTGTCAGCAACATCCAGGTTGGTTTGCATCTGGATCATTTGGTTTCTCCCGACCTTTGGGGGGCGATGCGTGCCTGATCCCCAGGGTTTCGATTAATGTGGCAAATGCCGGAAACTTACGCTTCCAGCACCTCCCAGCGTTTTGTCTTCGATTTTGGCGCGCATTCGATGATGCGAACGGAGTCACCAACCTTGAAGGCATTCTTTTCATCGTGCGCCCGGTACTTCTTGGACTTACGAATGGTCTTTTTCAGAACCGGGTGCGTGAAACGGCGTTCCACGGAAACGGTCACTGTCTGGGCGTTGGCATCGGATGTCACGGTGCCGGTCAAAATACGCTTGGGCATCTAAAGGCTCCTTATTCCGCTGCCGACTTGGCTTTTTCATTGAGGATCGTCTTGACGCGCGCGGCATCACGACGGACCGAGCGCAGACGCGCCGGGTTCTCGATCGACCCTGTGGCCTGCTGGAAACGCAGGTTGAAGGCTTCTTTTTTCAGGTTTGCGAGATCATCGCGAAGCTGGTCGGGGGTCTTGTCCCGAAGTTCTTGGGCGTTCATGCGCCATATCCTTTCAACATCACGAGAGGGCCGCAGCATATGCGTCACCCTGATTCCCGTGGAGTGGGTGGTGAAGTGCGCCGTATAGGGGGGGTGCGCGGGTATGGCAAGCCTTATTCCTTACCACTCGGGAACGTCGTCACTGGGCGCATTCCAGACGCATCACAAAAAACGGCAAGGGCCCGTGCATCGGCGGGCCCTCATCCAAATTCAATGCGTCTGTTCAGGCGGCTGTCTTGCGACGTCCGAATGCGGCGATCCCGCCAAAGACGCCGAGCAACAAGAACCCGCTCGCCGGCAGTGGCACGGCACCAACCAATTGGACGTTTGCCGCAGAAGGGTCATAGACTTCGCTCACAATGGTGGGATCGCCGAAAAAGACCTCCCCTCCCAGAACGCCAAAGCCTGCTGGAACCGGATTTTGAGTTCTGAAGTCTGCGACAAGACCTGAAAGCGACCATGTTCTTGAATTGGTCAGCGCTTGGTTTCCTGTGTTCTGGACACCGGGTTGCGTCGAAAGTTCGACAACGAAATTGGTCATGTTCGAGATGATATCTCCAGTCAGGTCACCATCGAACGTGCCGAACGCTGTGCCAAAGCTGGCGGTGTAGTTAAATGTAAAAGACGCTGCATTTGCGGAACTTGCAGTGGCGATCACAGCGGCGGCGACGGCCGCGAGAAATTTGGTTTTCATTTTTTTGCATCCTGAAACGGTTGAACTTCAACAAAGTAAATTGCGACAGCCTCTATGGATGCCCTGTCAATGTGTTCTTTTTTTGACATAATTTTTAATGGTTCAAAGTTACCATCGGGTCAATCGCCATCTCGATGAACTTCTACGGGGCAATTGCGTGGTCAATTGGGAACCCCCGCCCCGGCACCGGGAACAGCGGATGCTGGCCAAGTGCACGGTTTTCCTTGGGATATCGTGATAATGTTTGCGGTATATGGCCTGATAACAGCGGTCCAAAGCCACAGCGGCCGACGGGACCTTCAGCGCATTGAAACAATATCGCCATTCGCGTATCGCTCGGTTATCAACACGACATGAACATCACCTCTCTCTTTGCCACCCGCCTCTATCACGCCCCGCTCTCCGCCTTTGATCCACACATCAACCCGGACGAGCTCGAAGCCTCCTGCTATGCCATCGCCGAAGACGACGAGGCCGGGCAGGAATGGTGCGAGGAACAGGGCTTTCCGGGCTATACCTCTTATGCCTCGCTCGCCGACCTGCCCTGGCGCTTTCCGATCTTTGGCGACGTCGTCAAGGCGCTCGACGCCCATGTCGCCGCCTTTGCGCGCGACCTCGCCTTTGACCTTGGCGACAAGGCGCTGAAACTCGACAGCATCTGGATCAACATCCTGCCCGAGGGCGGCATCCACACCGGCCACATCCACCCCCACTCGGTGATCTCCGGCACCACCTACGTGGCCCTGCCCGAAGGCACCAATGCGCTCAAACTCGAAGACCCGCGGCTGGCCATGATGATGGCCGCCCCGCCCCGGCTGAAAGACGCCGCCACAGACCTACAGACCTTCCACTACGCCCGTCCTTCCGTCGGCGATGTGCTGTTGTGGGAAAGCTGGCTGCGCCACGAGGTGCCGATGAACATGAGCGAGGACGACCGCCTGTCGGTGTCATTCAACTATGGCTGGGAATAGCGACCTGAGCGCAGTCCCGCTTGAGAACTTGTCGGTCGAGGCGGGCACGCGCCCCCACGCCCCTGCCCTGCCCAACGCAACCGGCGCACAGCGCGCCAAGGGGCGGCAACTGGCGTCGATCCACGCCCACTATCTGCAGGACATGGCGCGACTGGCGGCCGTGATTGACCGGATCGAGGCCGGAGTTGCGCCCCCCGCCCATCTCGCGCAGATCGTTCTGGCCTCCGACATGGCGCAGAACTTTGCGGCCTTCGGCAACCTGTGCGGGCAAGGCTGCCAGATGCTGACGATGCACCACAATATCGAGGAACAGCACATGTTCCCCGAGATCGAGGGCAAGGCCACGCCCTTTGCGGCCCTCATCGCGCGGCTGCGCGAGGAACATAAAGTGGTGCATGAATTGCTGGATCGGCTGGCGGCGTGTTCGGCGCGGCTGACCCGGTCACCCGATGCCGAGGGGTTCGCCGAAACCCGCGCAGTCTTTGCCGCCCTGCACCGCGCGATCCAAAGCCATTTCGGCTATGAAGAGCGTGAGTTGGAAGCTGCCATCGGCGTCTATGTCGAGCAGTTCTGAGCGCTGCCGGACGCGCTATTTCTCGACTTTCTTCGCCTTCTTGTTCGTCTCTGCCGCCGCCTCAGCGGCCTTCTTGGCCGCCTTTTCCTCTTTGGTCAGTTTGTTGCCCCATTGATTGTTGGACAGCCCCAACCCATCCGGCATCGGCTTGGTCTTGCCCTTCTTGACCTCGCCGCCCTTGTTGAGGAACTCTTGGATCAGATCTTCGTCAGTGGTGGGTTTGGGGACGTGTTTCATGGGGTGGCCTCGCTCTCCGGGGTGCAGGTTCAGCCTAGCGATGTGTGGGGCAATAGCTACTGTTAAGCCGCTCCCGATGCTTCAGAGCGCCAAGCCCCGCCATCGACAGGCCGCGGCGTGTCGATCCGCCAATACTGCTAAAGCTCTTTATGGCAGCCAAATACATCTTGGATTTGGTCAGAGTTCCGCATGCTGCCAAGCCTCAACCTGTCGGATAGGCCAGCGCCCGACCGATCTGGAGGGCTGTTGATCTGAGCGTTCCATGGCCGTCAAGCACAGCGTAACCGTTCAGCGCAGGTATCGACATAGCGCCCGCCCTCCGGGGGGAGGTCGGTCGGGCGCTGGCCGGGCTTGGCGCCCGGCTGGGGACACAACTTAGTCGCGGCGCTTGTCTTCAGACATTGCGTCAACAAGCGATACCAGAAAATCACCGTGACCACTGAGATAAAGACCAAAGAGCACAATAACCGCCAGCAAAACGGCGCCAAAGCCTTTGCCTGACATTCCAAACAGCTTCAATTCAGCATTTCTAAGGGTGGTCCAGAACTCCATACACATTCCTCGCTATAGAAAGATGAATGAAGCTCCTAGCTCCGCAGCTAAAGCTTTCGGAGTAAGCACGCAAGAAAAACCAGCAGTTCTATTTTCAATCTACAGAAATATTCCGGAGTAAAATAAACCCCCGACGCTCTCACGCCGGGGGCTTCAATTCTCACCGTAGGGTGGGGTTTCACCCCACCGCTCACCAGTCCTTGTCAAAGACAGCGTTCAATCTCCACCGGGTGCCGCTCTCGTGCATTTGCTACGCAAATACCGTGCCGCGCACTCAGAGAAGACTTACCAGTCCTCGCGAACGACCACCCGTGTCTTGATCGGCAGTTTCATCGCTGCAAGACGCAGGGCCTCGCGGGCGATGTCATCATTCACGCCGTCGATCTCGAACATCACGCGGCCGGGTTTGACCTTGGCCGCCCAACGGTCGACCGAGCCTTTACCTTTACCCATCCGGACCTCAATCGGCTTGGCCGAAATCGGCACATCCGGAAAGATACGGATCCAGACACGGCCCTGACGTTTCATGTGACGCGTCATGGCCCGACGGGCGGCTTCGATCTGACGGGCGGTGATCCGCTCGGGTTCGATCGCTTTGAGACCGTAAGTGCCAAAGTTCAGATCGGACCCGCCTTTGGCGAGACCCTTGATCGAGCCCTTGAACTGCTTACGGAACTTGGTGCGCTTTGGTTGAAGCATCCTTATGCCCTCCTATCAGCGACGACCGCCGGCACCGCGAGGTGCTGGGCCGTCTTGGAGTTCTTGTGCCTTGCGGTCACGCGCCTGCGGATCGTGTTCCATAATCTCACCTTTGAAGATCCAGGTCTTGATCCCGATGATACCGTAGGCCGTTGTCGCTTCGACATGGGCGTAATCGATATCGGCACGCAGGGTATGGAGAGGCACACGGCCCTCACGATACCATTCGGTCCGCGCAATCTCGGCACCGCCAAGGCGGCCCGCGACGTTCACACGAATGCCGAGGGCACCCATACGCATGGCGTTTTGCACGGCACGTTTCATGGCACGGCGGAAAGACACCCGTCGCTCCAGCTGTTGTGCAATGGACTCACCAACCAACGCAGCGTCCAGCTCCGGCTTGCGGACCTCAACGATGTTGAGGTGCAGTTCGGAATCCGTCAGGTTCGCCAGCTTCTTGCGCAGACCTTCGATGTCCGCACCTTTCTTGCCGATGATGACACCGGGGCGGGCTGTGTGGATCGTGACGCGGCACTTCTTGTGAGGGCGTTCGATGATCACACGGGCCACACCGGCCTGCTTGCACTCTTCCTTGATGAAATCACGGATTTTCAGGTCTTCCAGCAGAAGGTTCCCGTAATCCTTGGTGTCGGCATACCAGCGGCTGTCCCATGTACGGTTCACCTGCAGGCGCATGCCAATCGGATTAACTTTATTTCCCATTAGGCTTGCTCCTCTACCTGACGCACCTTGATCGTGATTTCCGCGAAGGGCTTCATGATCTTGCCGAAACGACCGCGCGCCCGGGGGCGGCCACGTTTCATGGTCAGGTTCTTGCCAACCCAGGCTTCGGCGACGATCAGCTCGTCGACATCCAGGTTATGGTTGTTTTCAGCATTGGCGATGGCCGACTGCAGGCACTTCTTGACGTCCTGCGCGATGCGCTTTTTGCTGAAGGTGAGGTCGGTCAACGCCTTGTCCACCTTCTTGCCGCGGATCATCTGGGCAACCAGGTTCAGCTTTTGCGGAGAGGTACGCAGCATGCGGGTCTTCGCCATCGCTTCATTGTCCGCCACGCGGCGCGGGTTCTTATCCTTGCTCATTTGCGTTTCGCCTTCTTGTCAGCGGCGTGACCGTAATAGGTCCGCGTGGGCGAATATTCACCGAACTTCTGGCCGATCATCTCTTCGGACACGTTCACGGGAATATGCTTCTGGCCGTTGTACACACCAAAGGTCAGACCCACGAACTGGGGCAGAATGGTGGACCGACGGGACCAGATCTTGATGACTTCATTGCGACCCGATTCACGGGCCGCTTCGGCCTTTTTCAACACATAAGAGTCGACAAAAGGGCCTTTCCAAACAGAACGAGACATCTATCAGCGTCCTTTCTTCTTGGCGTGACGCGAGCGGACGATCAGCTTTTGCGACGCTTTGTTCTTGTTGCGGGTACGGGCACCTTTGGTGGGCTTGCCCCATGGGGACACAGGGTGACGACCACCCGAAGTACGGCCCTCACCACCACCATGGGGGTGGTCGATGGGGTTCATCACGACACCACGAACACTGGGGCGGATGCCCTTGTGACGCATGCGGCCCGCTTTACCGTAGTTCTGGTTGGAGTTGTCGGGGTTGGACACGGCACCAACGGTGGCCATGCATTCCTGACGGACCAGACGCAGCTCACCCGAGCTGAGGCGGATCTGGGCGTAGCCCCCATCGCGGCCCACGAACTGGGCATATGTGCCGGCGGCGCGCGCGATCTGACCACCCTTGCCGGGCTTCAGTTCGATGTTGTGGATGATCGTGCCGATGGGCATGCCGGAGAAAGGCATTGCGTTGCCGGGCTTGATGTCGGCCTTGGCCGATGCGATCACCTGATCCCCGATCGCCAGACGTTGGGGGGCCAGGATATAGGCCTGCTCGCCGTCCGTGTAACGCACCAGCGCGATGAACGCAGTCCGGTTGGGGTCATATTCGATGCGTTCGACGACTGCCGAAACATCCATTTTATTCCGCTTGAAATCGACGATCCGATAGAGGCGTTTCGCGCCCCCGCCTGTGCGGCGCATCGTGATCCGTCCGGTGTTGTTCCGTCCGCCAGACTTGGTCAAACCCTGTGTAAGGGATTTGACCGGGCGGCCTTTCCAAAGCTCCGAACGGTCGATCAGTACCAGCCCACGCTGGCCCGGCGTCGTCGGCTTATACGACTTGAGTGCCATGATTGCTGTCTTCCGTTTTGCTGTCTGCGGCCCGTGGACCGCTCTGGTTATAGGCCCCCGTAGGTGCCCGAGATGGTGCGGCGTGGGGCGGACGACACGTCCGCCTTACGGCCAAAGACAAAGCCCCGGACGAATCCGGGGCGCTGCCGATGGGTGCGTGTATTAGGGGTTTGGGGTGGGGTCAAGGGTGAAGACAGAAAAGGCTCAGCGCTATAGATCCATTTACTATGAGACGGGTTTTGTAAGTGTCCGCCAAGCTTCGCAAAACGTTTCGTAATCCATTCTTAGTCTAAGGTACTGAATTCTAGATAATTTCTTGAAGGTGGTATCATCGTCCTCGCGGTTGGCTCCCAGCGTATCTCGTATGAAGTCAATAGCTTCCATCGCAGCCTCTAGTCTTTCACCATAGACCGGCTCGTGGTGGGCTACCCTGTTTCGCGTTGCATATATGACTTCAAGAGATTGAGCGACACTTGACCGCCTAAGTTTCTTGTTTGGGAAAACGGCTTTTAATGAAGGCTTCCACAATTCCTGTTCATAGTCTCTCGAGTACAGCCGCTTCCAAAAAGAAAATGTTGTCTGAGAAATAATTTGCCCGTGTGAGACAACAAAAAGTGACTGTCTTTTTTTGCGATGGTCTTATGCGTTGTCCCTGCCGGTTTTCCGGTCGGGAATGCAAACGCATCAAGCCAAGTCTTTTCTTTGTAAGCCAGCTTGGAGTATAGAGCTTTCCTCGCGTGGGACGTAGCTGAACTTATAGCTTTGCGCTCATATCCTTCCAACGGAACAGCTGTTTTACCTGGAAGAAGCCAGTTGGGATCGCCAAAGTGGCGGATGATGCGCTCATTAGTGCTGTTGCGCAAAGATAATTCCAGCAGTGCGATAAGAGACATTAATGAAGAACCCAACTGCAGAGTGTAGTTGTGCAAAGCTATAGCTTTTTCTTGTCTATCTGTATGATTTTCAAAAGTTTTTAGACGCTCTGGCGAAATATAACTTACGATATCCATGCAATAACCTTTGAGTTTTCACTTGAATATTCGACGATAGGTTGCTACCTTCAGAATTGAAAGGCTGGGGATAAGGTCGGCAGTTCCACTTCGGTGGTTACGGACCCCCCGCCTCATTGAAGAAAGGCCCGCCTAGTAGGCGGGTCTTTTTTGTTGTTAGTTGCCTATGAAATTTTACTCCCATTCAAGCAAAAAACCCCGACCGCTCACGCAGCCGGGGTTCTCAATCTCTCCGTAGGGCGGGGTCACCCCCGCCACCCGATCAAAGACCGGTTGTCACGTCGATCGTGTTGCCTTCTTCAAGCGTCACATACGCCTTCTTGACGTCCTTGCGCTTGCCGAGCGCCCCACGGAAGCGCTTCACTTTGCCCTTCGTGATGGTCGTGTTCACAGCCTTCACCTTCACACCAAACAGCGCCTCAACGGCCTCTTTGATCATGGGTTTGTTGCTGTCCATCGCCACCTCAAAGACAATCGCGCCATTCTCGGACGCCATGGTCGCTTTCTCGGTGATGATCGGCTTGCGGATCACGTCGTAATGTTCTGCCTTGGCACTCATTTCAGTCGAGCCTCCAGTGCTTCGATCCCCGCCTTCGTGATCACCAGAGTGTCACGTTTCAGGATATCGTATACGTTTGCGCCCATCGACGGCAGGATATCCAGCCCTTCGATGTTGCGGGACGCGGCGAGGAAGTCTTCGTTGACCGAAGCCCCGTCGATGACCAGCGCGCGTTTCCAGCCCAGGTCCTTGACCTGCTTGGCCAGAGCGGCGGTTTTGCCCGACGTGCTCGCATCCTCGATCACCACCAGCTCACCGGCCGCCATCTTTGCGGACAGCGCGTGGCGCAGCCCCAGTTTGCGGAACTTCTTGGTCAGGTCGTGGCCGTGCGAACGGACAACGGGGCCTTTGTAAACACCACCACCGCGGAAGATCGGAGCAGAGCGCGCGCCGTGGCGTGCGCCGCCGGTGCCTTTCTGGCGATAGATCTTCTTGGTCGAGTATTTGACTTCGGACCGTGTCTTGACCTTGTGCGTACCGGCCTGCGCGTTGTTACGCTGCCAGCGGACGACGCGGTGCAGGATGTCGGCGCGTGGCTCGAGGCCGAACAGAGCCTCGTCCAGGTCTACCGAACCGGCCTTGCCGCCGTCGAGTTTGATGACATCGAGTTTCATGCGTCACCTTCTTTCTTGGCTTCTTCAGCAGCTTGCGCTTCGGCCACGGCATCCGTCTTGGCCTCGTCGGCCTCGGCGGCTTCCATTGCGGCCTGCTCTTCTGCGGCGGCTGCGGCTGCGGCGGCCTCTGCTTCGGCGGCAGCGGCTGCTGCGGCTTCTTCAGCGGCTTTTGCGGCTTCTTCAGCTGCGGATTTCAGAGCAGCGGGCAGGATCGCATTTTCAGGGAACGGCTTTTT
Source organism: uncultured Tateyamaria sp. (assembly GCF_947503045.1). Classification (GTDB taxonomy): domain Bacteria; phylum Pseudomonadota; class Alphaproteobacteria; order Rhodobacterales; family Rhodobacteraceae; genus Tateyamaria. The sequence goes on along the minus strand of NZ_CANNCF010000001.1, from coordinate 430,049 downwards.
CACCGCGTCCTTGACGGTGACCCAGCCACCTTTGGACCCGGGCACAGCGCCCTTGATCATGATCAGACCACGGTCAGAGTCCGTGCGCACAACCTGCAGGTTCTGCGTTGTGACACGGGCAGCACCCATGTGACCGGCCATCTTCTTGCCTTTGAAGACCTTGCCTGGATCCTGACACTGACCGGTGGAGCCGTGCGAACGGTGCGAGATCGACACACCGTGGCTGGCCCGCAGACCACCAAAGTTGTGGCGTTTCATGGCACCGGCAAAACCCTTACCAATCGAGGTGCCTGTCACGTCGACAAACTGACCCTCAAAGTAGTGGTCGGCGATGATTTCTTCGCCCACGTTGATCATGTTGGATTCAGAGACGCGGAACTCGACCAGCTTGCGCTTGGGCTCAACCTTTTGAGCGGCGAAGTGGCCGCGCATGGCTTTGCTCACACGTTTCACTTTTGGCGAACCTGCGCCAAGTGTGACAGCGGTGTAGCCGTCCTTGTCCGATGTCCGTTGGCCGACAACCTGCAGACCGTCCAATTGGAGCACGGTCACAGGGATCTGCTTGCCGTCTTCCATGAACAGCCGGGTCATGCCGACTTTCTTTGCGAGTATTCCAGAGCGCATATCCATACCCTCCTTACGATTGCAGCTTGATCTCGACGTCCACACCAGCGGCAAGGTCGAGCTTCATCAGCGCGTCCACGGTCTGGGGGGTCGGATCAACGATGTCGAGCAGACGCTTGTGCGTGCGGATCTCGAACTGGTCACGGGATTTCTTGTCAACGTGGGGGCCACGCAGAACAGTGAATTTTTCAATCTTGTTCGGCAGCGGGATGGGCCCGCGCACGGAGGCACCGGTGCGTTTGGCGGTGTTGACGATTTCCTGTGTGGACGCGTCCAGCACACGATAGTCAAACGCCTTCAGCCGAATGCGAATGTTTTGGCTTTGGATGGCCATGTCTCAGCTTCCCTTATTCGGGTCTTTAGAGCGGAGAGGAGGAGCGCCGCGCATCGACACCCCTCATCGCGTCTTTATGTCTAGCCGTAGGGCGGGGTTTCACCCCGCCGCGACGTGTCGGTCAGGCGGGGTGAAACCCCGCCCTACCGCGCAACTCAGTCGGTGATCTTGGACACCACGCCGGCGCCGACGGTGCGGCCGCCTTCGCGGATGGCAAAGCGCAGGCCCTGTTCCATCGCGATCGGGGCGATCAGCTCGACCCCGAAAGACACGTTGTCGCCCGGCATCACCATTTCCGTGCCCTCAGCCAGCTGAACCGTGCCGGTCACGTCCGTGGTGCGGAAGTAGAACTGCGGGCGGTAGTTGGCGAAGAACGGCGTGTGACGGCCACCCTCTTCCTTGGTCAGGATGTAGGCTTCGGCTTCGAACTTGGTGTGGGGCTTCACGCTTCCGGGCTTGCACAGCACCTGGCCGCGCTCAACGCCTTCACGCTCAACACCGCGCAGCAGGGCGCCGATGTTGTCGCCCGCTTCACCACGATCCAGCAGCTTGCGGAACATTTCCACGCCCGTGCAGGTCGTCTTCTTGGTGTCGCGGATGCCCACGATTTCGATCTCGTCGCCGACGTTGATCACGCCACGCTCGACACGACCGGTCACAACCGTGCCCCGGCCGGAGATCGAGAACACGTCCTCGACCGGCATCAGGAAGGGCTGGTCCACGGCGCGCTCGGGCGTCGGGATGAACTCGTCCACAGCCGCCATCAGCGCGCGGATGCTGTCTTCGCCGATCGCGTTGTCACGGCCTTCCATCGCGGCCAGAGCCGAGCCGGGGATGACGGGGATGTCGTCGCCGGGGTACTCGTAGCTGGACAGCAGCTCGCGGATTTCCATCTCGACCAGCTCGAGCAGCTCTTCGTCGTCCACCTGGTCGACCTTGTTCATGTAGACAACCATGGTCGGGATGCCGACCTGGCGGCCCAGCAGGATGTGCTCGCGGGTCTGCGGCATCGGGCCGTCGGCCGCGTTCACAACCAGGATCGCGCCGTCCATCTGCGCCGCACCGGTGATCATGTTCTTGACGTAGTCGGCGTGGCCGGGGCAGTCGACATGGGCGTAGTGACGGCTTTCCGTCTCGTATTCCACGTGCGCGGTCGAGATGGTGATGCCACGGGCTTTCTCTTCGGGCGCGCCATCAATCTGGTCATATGCCTGAAAATCGCCGAAATACTTCGTGATCGCCGCCGTCAGCGTCGTCTTGCCGTGGTCAACGTGACCAATCGTGCCGATGTTAACGTGCGGTTTGTTACGTTCAAACTTTGCCTTTGCCATGATGGCCTCCTTGCATTGGATGGCGGGGTGAACCCCGCCCTACGGTTGGTGGGTAGGGCGGGGTTCACCCCGCCATCCCGTTAAGCGAATTTTGCCTGGATCTCGTCGCTGATGTTCTGCGGCACGGCTTCGTAGTGGTCGAACTGCATGGTGAAGTTCGCACGACCCGAGGACATCGACCGCAGCGTGTTGATGTAGCCGAACATGTTGGCCAGCGGCACAAAGGCGTCGATGGCAATCGCGTTGCCGCGTGTGTCCTGACCCTGCACCTGACCGCGACGCGATGTGAGGTCGCCGATAATGCCACCGGTGTACTCTTCGGGCGTCACAACCTCGACCTTCATGATCGGTTCCAGCATCTTGGCGCCGGCCTTCTTCATGCCTTCGCGCATGCCCATGCGAGCGGCGATTTCAAAGGCCAGAACGCTGGAGTCAACGTCGTGGAATTTACCGTCGATCAGGGCCACCTTGAAGTCGATGACGGGGAAGCCAGCCAGCGGGCCACTATCCATCACGGACTTGATGCCTTTTTCCACACCGGGGATGTATTCCTTGGGAACGGCACCACCTACGATGCGCGATTCAAAGGAATAGCCTTCGCCTGGCTCTGTCGGCGAGATGATCAGTTTCACCTCAGCAAATTGACCCGAACCACCCGACTGTTTCTTGTGGGTATAGGTGTGCTCGACCTCGTGACCGATGGTCTCGCGATACGCCACTTGCGGGGCACCGATGTTGGCTTCGACCTTGAACTCACGCTTGAGGCGGTCGACCAGAATGTCGAGGTGAAGTTCGCCCATGCCCTTCATGATGGTCTGACCGGATTCCAGATCAGTTTCCACACGGAAAGACGGGTCTTCGGCGGCCAGACGGGCCAGACCTTGCGACATCTTCTCCTGGTCGGCCTTTGTTTTGGGCTCGACCGCGATCTCGATCACCGGATCGGGGAAGTTCATCGTTTCAAGCACGACAGGATCGTTCACCGACGACAGGGTGTCGCCTGTGGTTGTGTCCTTGAGACCGGCCAGCGCGATGATGTCACCCGCATAGGCTTCGGTGATTTCTTCGCGGTTGATCGAGTGCATCATCATCATGCGACCGACGCGCTCTTTCTTGCCTTTGGTCGAGTTCAGGAGCGTGTCGCCCTTGTTCAACACACCCGAGTAGATGCGGGTAAAGGTCAGCGAGCCGACGAAGGGGTCGTTCATAATTTTGAACGCAAGGCCCGAGAACGCCATGTCATCATCCGCACGGCGGGCGATGTTACGGGTTTCTGTTTCGTCACCGGGTTTGAAGCCCATGTAGTCGACAACGTCCAGCGGGCTAGGCAGATAGTCGATCACGGCGTTCAGCAGCGGCTGCACGCCTTTGTTCTTGAAGGCAGAGCCACACAGAACGGGGATGAACTTGATGGCCAGCGTGCCCTTGCGGATCAGCTTGCGCAGCGTGTCGACGTCGGGCTCCTGGCCTTCCATCAGATACGCTTCCATCGCGTCGTCGTCCATTTCGACGGCGGTCTCGATCAGGTGCGCGCGCCATTCTTCGGCTTGCGCCTTCAGGCTGTCGCGGATTTCGCGTTGTTCCCAGGAGGCACCCAGATCTTCACCGGCCCAGACCCACTCTTTCATGGTGACCAGATCGACCATGCCTTCCAGCTCGGTTTCGGCACCAATCGGAATTTGCACGGGCGCAGGTGTCGCACCTGTGCGGTCCTTGATCATCTTCACGCAGTTGAAGAAGTCGGCACCGATCTTGTCCATCTTGTTGACGAACACGATGCGCGGCACCTTGTAGCGATCGGCCTGACGCCAGACGGTTTCCGTCTGAGGCTCAACACCCGCATTGGCATCCAGAACCGCAACCGCGCCATCGAGAACGGCCAGCGAACGCTCGACTTCAATGGTGAAGTCCACGTGGCCGGGCGTGTCGATGATGTTCATCCGGTACTTGGTGTCGGATGTGGCATCGGCTGTCGGCTCTTCCTGACGCTGCCAGAATGTGGTGGTCGCAGCAGAGGTGATCGTGATCCCACGCTCTTGTTCCTGCTCCATCCAGTCCATTGTGGCCGCACCATCGTGCACCTCACCAATGTTGTGGGATTTGCCTGTGTAGAACAGGATGCGTTCCGAACATGTGGTCTTGCCGGCATCGATGTGTGCCATGATGCCAAAGTTGCGGTAGCGTTGAAGCGGATAGTCGCGTGCCATGGGGTATGGTCCTCAGGGTATCTGGTTTACCAACGGTAGTGGCTGAACGCTTTGTTGGCGTCGGCCATCTTGTGTGTGTCTTCGCGCTTTTTCACAGCGGTGCCGCGGGACTGAACAGCGTCCATCAGCTCACCTGCGAGGCGCTCTTCCATCGTGTTCTCGTTGCGCTTGCGCGACGCGATGATCAGCCAGCGGATGGCCAGCGCTTCGCGGCGCTCGGGGCGAACTTCGACGGGCACCTGGTAGGTGGCACCCCCGACGCGACGCGAACGCACTTCGACGGAGGGTTTGATGTTGTCCAGCGCTTCGTGGAACACTTCCACGGGGGCGCGCTTGATCTTGGATTCAACCCGGTCGAACGCGGAATAGACGATGCGCTCAGCAGTCGATTTCTTACCATCGACCATCAGGTTGTTCATGAACTTGGTCAGAACCTTATCGCCATATTTGGCGTCGGGCAGGACTTCGCGTTTTTCGGCGGCGTGACGACGTGACATCTGCTGCTCTCCTTATTTGGGGCGCTTGGCGCCGTATTTCGAACGGCGTTGCTTACGATCTTTGACGCCTTGGGTATCCAGAACGCCGCGCAGGATGTGGTAACGCACACCGGGAAGGTCTTTCACACGGCCGCCACGAATCAGAACAACCGAGTGTTCCTGCAGGTTGTGGCTTTCACCGGGAATGTAGCTGATGACTTCAAAGCCGTTGGTCAGGCGCACCTTGGCGACTTTCCGCATGGCCGAGTTCGGCTTTTTCGGTGTCGTTGTATAAACGCGTGTACACACACCGCGTTTTTGCGGGTTCCCCTCAAGGTGAAGGGACTTTGAGCGTTTGACTTTGGGCTGCCGCGGTTTGCGGATCAGCTGTTGGATCGTTGGCATTGCAGGTATGTTCCCCGTCTCATCAACATATGTCGTGCGGGGCGGCCCCGCGGTTTCAATTCAATCGCCCCTGTGCGTCCACAAAAGCGCAAAAACCGCAATCGCTCCCGTGAGGGGCGACGCGGTGGGTTTCCAGAGGATCGGGCCAATGCAGGGGCCGGATCGTGTCCACTTCGGTTATGATTTCGGTTTCGGGCATTAACCCGGTCCGAGATAGCGGGCGTATAGGGGGAGTCGGAGACACTGTCAACAGCCAGAGGCGGCTTGCGCAGACCCGTGTGGCTCGGGCATGGTCAGCGCGTCAACCAGTCGTGTTTTCAGGGTCTTTTCGCAATGCAGGTTATCGGTCTTTGTCGCTTTTCCTACCCTGCCGTGGGCGGCTTTCAGGTCGATTTCGAGGACTTTGCAGAAAAGCTCGCCTATCTCTACGCGCCCACACGGATGGAAGAGCGATTTGCCACCTTTGAGACCATCACCCTGCCCCCGCTGCGCGCCCAGAGTGACTCCGATTTCACCCTTGTCGTGGTGATCGGCGACAGCCTGCCCGCCCCATACCGCACGCGGTTAGAGGCCCTGCTGGCCGATATGCCGCAGGCGGTGATCCAGTCCCATCCGCCCGCACAGCACCGCCCCATCATGAAACAGATCATCAATTCGGTCCGGGTGGACAGCGACACGCCCTGCCTGCAGTTCCGCATGGATGACGATGATGCGGTGGCCATCGACTTCGTCGCAAGGTTGCGGCAGGTGGCAGGCGACGTGGCGGATCTGGCCGCACGGGACAACCTGCTCGCCATCGACTTCAACCGCGGTTTCATCGTGCGCCCCGGTGCAGACGGGATCGCCGCGGTCGAAACGGCCGTGCCCTACCAGACCGCGGCGCTGGCAATGATGGTCGCGCCCGGATCGCGCCAGACCATCATGAACTTCGCCCATCACAAACTGGCGGAAAAGATGACGACGGTTACGGTCACGGACAGCATCATGATGCTGCGCGGGCACAACGACTATAACGACTCCCGCCAGGGTCCATCGGCCAGGCCTCACAAGCTGACGCTGATGGATGAGGCCGGCGAGGTGCTGTTGCGCGAACGCTTTGCCATTGACGCAGACGCGGTGCGGCGCGCCTTTTCAGCGCTGTGACAGCGCGCGCTCGCGGTAGAGCGTGAACAGCCCCGTCGCCACCACGATCCCGGCCCCCACGAGGGTCAGGTTGGTCGGCCAGTCGCCAAAGATCAGCCAACCCAGCAACAACGCCCAGACCAGACCGGTATAACGGAACGGCGCGACAAAGCTGATCTCGCCCACACGCATCACCTGCACCGAAAACCAATAGCCGCCGATGATGAAGACAGCAGACCCGGCAATCAGCGCGGCCAGCCACAAATCGATGGTCACCCAAGGCGTGGCCGCCGAGGCGACCCCGGCAAACCCCATGACGGTCACCGCCGCCACAAAGGTCACCGTCATCGACGGCACCCCGGGCGACAGGCGGCGGGTGGCGAGATCACGGATCGTCACACAGACAACCGCCATCAGCGCGTAAGCCGACCACAGGCTGAACCCTTCAGGCCCGGGACGCACAATCAGCAACATCCCCATAAAGCCCAACAGGATCGCGGCCATGCGCCGCCAGCCCAAGGGCTCGCGAAAGAAAAAGGCGGCCCCAAGCGCCACGGTCAGCGGCAGGACCTGCAGCACGGCGGTCACATTGGCCAGCGGCATGTTGAACAGGGCCGTGAGAAAGAAATAGGCCGCCCCGATTTCCGCCGCCGAGCGCAGGGCGACCAAACCCCAATCGCGCCGCGCAAGGTCGAACTGCAAGGTGCCAAGGCCCCGCGCCACCCCGTAGATCAAGACCGAGGACAGCACCCCGCGCAGAAACAGCAACTGCATCAGCGGCACGGCCCCGTCCGTCAGCTTGATCAACGTGTCGTTGAGGGTGAAGGACGCCATCGACGCCATCATGAACAACGCACCAAGGGTGTTGGGAGACATCTGAAAAACCGCCAGTCAATTTGGCACCACGCTAGCCAAGCCCCTCAGACTTTACCAGAGCTTGACCACGTCCCGCCTCACGCCGGACCCTGTCAAACGCCACGCATCCCATCCCGCCGTAGGGTGGGGTTTCACCCCACCACACCCCGACACGAACGCCAAACTTATGGGGCCCAAGCGCCCTCAAATACGAAAAAACCCCGCCACAAAGGGCGGGGTTTTCCAATTCATATCAAGCGCTTGACTCAGTCGCGGCTTTCCTCGGATGTGTCGATAACGGTGTTGAACACATCGCCCCCGACCACATCCTCTGGCGTCGGTGCGGCCAGTGCGGCTGCGGCCTCGGCCTCTTCGCGGCGTGCTTCGATCACGACACTGTCGCGATCTGTGGCGATCTTGCGTACGGCCTGGGTTGCCCCACCGGTGCCCGCCGGGATCAGACGGCCCACGATGACGTTTTCCTTGAGACCAACCAGCTTGTCTTTCTTACCCTGCACAGAGGCTTCGGTGAGAACGCGGGTGGTTTCCTGGAAGGACGCCGCCGAGATGAACGACCGGGTCTGCAACGACGCCTTGGTGATGCCCAGCAGGATCGGTTCGCCCTGGCTTGGACGGCCCCCTTTGGACACGGCCTTGGCATTGGCGGCATCGAACTCCTGCTTGTCCACGTGCTCGCCTTTGAGCAGCGTGGTGTCGCCGGAGTCGCTAATCTCCCACTTCTGAAGCATCTGGCGAACGATGACTTCGATGTGCTTGTCGTTGATCTTCACACCTTGCAGGCGATAGACGTCCTGCACTTCGTCAATCATGTAATCCGCCAGCGCCTCGACACCCAGGATCGACAGGATGTCGTGTGGGGCCGGGTTGCCGTCCATGATGTAGTCGCCCTTCTGGACAAAGTCGCCTTCGGCCACGGGGATGTGTTTCCCCTTGGGCACCATGTACTCGACCTTTTCCATCGACTCGTCGGATGGCTCGATCGCGATGCGGCGCTTGTTCTTGTAGTCCTTGCCAAAGCGCACATACCCATCGATTTCGGCGATGATGGCGTGATCCTTTGGACGACGGGCTTCGAACAGTTCGGCCACACGGGGCAGACCCCCGGTGATGTCCTTGGTCTTGGCACCTTCGCGCGGAATGCGGGCCACAACGTCACCGGCGGCGACCTCCTGACCTTCTTCGATGGACAGAACCGCATCAACGGACATCGGATAGGTCACCGGGTTGCCCGCATCGTTGCGGACCGGCTCGCCATCCGCACCCACCAGAATGATTTCCGGCTTCAGCTCGTTGCCGCGGGCGGCCGAGCGCCAGTCGATCACGATCTTCTGGGTCATGCCTGTCGCGTCATCCGTCTCGTCGCGCACGGCAATGCCGCTGACAAGGTCGACGAATTTCGCAGTACCGGCTTTCTCGGCGATGATCGGCAGGGTGTAGGGGTCCCACTCGAACAGCTTGTCGCCGCGCTTCACGTTCTGGCCTTCGGTGACGAAAAGGTTCGTGCCGTAACCCAGTTTGTGGCTGGCACGCTCGTCGCCATTCTCGTCCTGAATGATCAGCTTCATGTTCCGACCCATGACGAGGGTCTGACCAGAAGAGTTGTCCAGCAACTGCGCGTTCTCAAAGACGATCTTGCCCTCTTGCGAGGCCTCAAGGAACGACTGCTGGCCACCCTGGGCCACGCCGCCGATGTGGAAAGTCCGCATCGTCAGCTGGGTCCCGGGTTCACCGATGGACTGGGCGGCGATGATGCCGACAGCCTCGCCAGTGTTGACCATGGTGCCGCGCGCAAGGTCACGACCATAGCAGGTCGCGCAGACGCCTTCTTCGGATTCACAAGTCAGCGGCGAGCGGATGCGCATCGATTGCACCGCAAACTCGTCAACCGAATCCGCCATGCGCTCGTCGATCAGCGTGCCATTTGCGATCAGCACCTCATCCGTGCCCGGCTTGAGCACATCCTCGGCCGTGAAACGACCCAGAACACGTTCGGACAGGGGCGAAACCACCTCACCGTCGTTCACAGCCGCTTCGGCGGTGATCGCCATGTCGGTGCCGCAGTCGCGATCGCGCACGATGCAGTCCTGCGCGACGTCCACCAAACGACGGGTCAGGTACCCCGAGTTCGCCGTTTTCAGAGCGGTGTCAGACAGACCTTTCCGCGCGCCGTGGGTCGAGTTGAAGTATTCAAGAACGGTCAGACCTTCCTTGAAGTTCGAGATGATCGGTGTCTCGATGATGTCGCCGTTCGGCTTGGCCATCAGACCACGCATCCCGCCCAGCTGTTTCATCTGCGTCACAGAACCACGCGCACCCGAGTGGGCCATCATGTAGACCGAGTTCGGCTCACGCTCGGACCCGTCCGCATCGACTTGCGCCGCCGAGATCGAGCCCATCATCGCGTCGGTGACCTTGTCGTTACACTTCGACCAGGCATCGACCACCTTGTTGTACTTCTCACCCTGGGTGATCAGGCCGTCCATGTACTGCTGTTCGAAATCCTTCACCTGTTCCCGCGTCTCTTCGACGATGGGCCATTTGGTGTCGGGGATCAGCATGTCGTCCTTGCCGAACGAAATGCCCGCCTTGAACGCGTGCTTAAAGCCCATGGTCATGATCTGGTCACAGAAGATGACGGACTCTTTCTGCCCGCAATAGCGGTAAACAGTGTCGATGACCTGCTGCACTTCTTTCTTGCGCAGCAGACGGTTGACCAGCTCAAACGGCGCCTTGTTGTTGAGCGGCAAAAGCGCGCCCAGCAGCACACGACCGGGGGTCGTGTCAAAGCGTTCCATGACCTCAAGACCTTCGGCGTTGATCTGCGGCAGACGGGCTTTGATCTTGGTGTGCAGGTGCACAACACCGGCGTCCAGCGCGTGCTCAACCTCTTCGATCGAACCGAACACCATGTCCTGACCTTTCAGGCCCTCACGTTCCAGCGTCACATAGTAGAGGCCGAGGATCATGTCCTGCGAAGGAACAATGATCGGCGCACCGTTGGCAGGCGACAACACGTTGTTGGTGGACATCATCAGAACGCGCGCTTCCAACTGGGCCTCAAGGCTCAGCGGCACGTGCACGGCCATCTGGTCACCGTCAAAGTCAGCGTTGAAGGCCGAACAGACCAGCGGGTGCAGCTGGATGGCTTTACCTTCGATCAGAACGGGTTCGAACGCCTGAATGCCAAGACGGTGCAGCGTGGGCGCACGGTTCAGCATGACCGGGTGTTCGCGGATGACTTCATCCAGAATGTCCCAAACTTCGGGACGTTCCTTTTCCACCAGCTTCTTGGCTTGCTTGACGGTGCTCGACAGTCCTTTGGCCTCAAGCCGCGAGTAGATGAACGGCTTGAACAGCTCCAGCGCCATCTTTTTGGGCAGACCACATTGGTGCAGCTTCAACTCCGGACCGGTCACGATGACTGACCGGCCAGAAAAGTCGACGCGTTTCCCCAAAAGGTTCTGACGGAAGCGACCCTGCTTGCCTTTCAGCATGTCAGACAGCGATTTCAGCGGGCGCTTGTTGGCACCCGTGATCACGCGACCACGACGGCCGTTGTCAAACAGCGCATCAACGGATTCCTGCAACATCCGCTTTTCGTTGCGCACAATAATATCAGGCGCGCGCAACTCGATCAGACGCTTCAGACGGTTGTTCCGGTTGATCACACGACGATAGAGGTCGTTGAGGTCAGAGGTCGCAAAACGACCGCCATCCAGCGGCACCAGCGGGCGCAGTTCCGGCGGGATCACGGGGATCACGGTCAGAACCATCCACTCAGGCCGGTTGCCGGATTCAAGGAAGGATTCCACGACCTTGAGACGCTTGATGATCTTCTTGGGCTTCAGCTCGCCTGTCGCCTCTTTCAGATCAGCGCGCAGGGTTTCAGCTTCGGCCTCGAGGTCGATTTGCGAAAGCATCTCGCGGATCGCTTCGGCACCGATATTGGCGGTGAAGGCGTCCATGCCGAACGCGTCCTGCGCGTCCATGTACTCTTCCTCAGACAGCATCTGGCCATAAGACAGATCGGTCAGACCCGGCTCGGTCACGACGTAGTTTTCAAAGTACAGCACGCGTTCCAGATCGCGCAGCGTCATGTCAAGCATCAGACCGATGCGGGAAGGCAGCGATTTCAGGAACCAGATGTGGGCGACGGGGGCCGCCAGTTCGATGTGACCCATCCGCTCGCGGCGGACCTTTTGCAGCGTGACTTCGACACCGCATTTCTCGCAGACAACGCCGCGATATTTCATGCGCTTGTATTTGCCGCACAGGCATTCGTAATCCTTGATCGGGCCAAAAATACGGGCGCAGAACAGGCCGTCACGCTCGGGCTTGAACGTCCGGTAGTTGATGGTCTCGGGCTTTTTTATCTCGCCAAACGACCACGAGAGGATGCGTTCGGGCGACGCGAGCGATACCTTGATCTCGTCAAAGACCTTGGGCGGCGTCAGCGGGTTGAACGGGTTGTTTGTCAGTTCCTGGTTCATTTTCAAATCCTTGAAAGGGGAGCAGAGGGAAGATTGGAGCCGTAGGGCGGGGTTAACCCCGCCTTACTGATGCGCCGTTATTCATCTTCCTCCGCATCCAGGAGTTCCATATTGAGGCCCAGACCGCGGACCTCTTTGACGAGAACGTTGAACGATTCCGGCACGCCGGCCTCGAAATTGTCCTCGCCCTTGACGATGCTCTCATAGACCTTGGTCCGGCCCGCCACGTCGTCCGATTTCACCGTCAGCATTTCCTGCAAGGTGTAGGCGGCGCCGTAAGCTTCCAGAGCCCAGACTTCCATCTCACCAAAGCGCTGACCACCGAACTGTGCCTTACCACCCAGCGGCTGCTGCGTAACGAGGGAGTACGGACCGGTCGAACGGGCGTGGATTTTGTCGTCCACAAGGTGGTGCAGCTTCAGCAGGTACTTGATGCCGACCGTGACGGGGCGGCTGAACTGCTCACCCGTACGACCGTCAAACAGCACCGACTGACCCGAGGTCGAGAAACCGGCACGTTCCAGCGCGTTGTTCACATCGGCCTCTTTCGCACCGTCAAAGACGGGCGTGGCGATGGGAACGCCGCGTGTGACGTTGCCAGCGGCTTCGATCAGCTGATCCTCATCCATGCCGGTGATGCCTTCTTGATAGACATCCTCGCCATAGGCCAGGCTCATCGCCTCGCGCACAGGAGTCAGATCGCCGGAGCGTTTGTATTCCTGCAGCGCCTCGTCGATGTTCACACCCAGACCGCGTGCGGCCCAGCCCATGTGGGTTTCAAGGATCTGCCCGACGTTCATGCGCGACGGCACGCCCAGCGGGTTCAGACAGAAATCGACCGGGGTGCCATCGGCGAGGAACGGCATGTCCTCCATCGGCACCACTTTCGAAATCACACCCTTGTTGCCGTGACGGCCAGCCATCTTGTCGCCCGGTTGCAGCTTGCGCTTCACCGCCACGAACACTTTGACCATTTTCATCACGCCGGGGGGCAGATCGTCGCCACGACGGACCTTTTCGACCTTGTCCTCGAAACGGGCATCAAGGGCGCGCTTTTGCGCCTCGTATTGCTCGTTCAGGGCCTCGACCACCTGTGCGGATTGCTCGTCTTTCAGGGCAATCTGCCACCAGGCAGAGCGGGGGAAGGCTTCGAGCGTGTCGGCATCGACTTTTGCGCCGGCTTTCACGCCTTTGGGGCCCTTGGCGATCTCTTTGCCCAGCAGCATGTCGCCCAGACGGGCATAGATGTTGCGGTCGAGGATCGCGAGTTCGTCGTCGCGGTCACGCGCCAAGCGTTCGACCTCTTCCCGCTCGATTTGCAGCGCACGTTCGTCTTTTTCCACACCGTGGCGGTTAAAGACGCGCACTTCGACAACGGTGCCGAAGTCACCGGGTTTCACGCGCAGCGAGGTGTCGCGCACGTCCGAGGCCTTTTCACCAAAGATGGCGCGCAGAAGCTTTTCTTCTGGCGTCATCGGGCTTTCGCCCTTGGGGGTGATCTTGCCCACGAGGATATCGCCGGGTTCGACGTCCGCACCGATATAGACGATGCCCGCCTCGTCGAGGTTGCGCAGGGCTTCCTCGCCGACATTGGGGATGTCGCGGGTGATTTCCTCTGGCCCAAGCTTGGTGTCACGGGCGGCGACTTCGAATTCCTCGATATGGATCGAGGTAAAGACGTCATCGCGCGACACACGCTCGGAGATCAGGATCGAGTCCTCGTAGTTATAGCCATTCCACGGCATGAACGCGACAACCACGTTCTTGCCCAGCGCCAGTTCACCCATATCGGTGCTTGGCCCGTCGGCAATCACCTCGCCCTTCTGAACCGTGTCACCCACCTTCACCAGCGGGCGCTGGTTGATGCAGGTGTTCTGGTTCGACCGCTGGAACTTGCGCATGCGGTAGATGTCCACACCCGCGTCACCCAGCTCAAGGTCATGGGTCGCACGGATCACGATCCGGGTGGCGTCCACCTGGTCGATGATGCCGGCACGTTTGGCCATGATGGCCGCACCAGAATCGCGGGCCACAACCTCTTCGATACCGGTGCCGACCAGCGGCGCCTCGGCTTGAAGAAGCGGAACCGCCTGACGTTGCATGTTCGAGCCCATCAGGGCGCGGTTGGCGTCGTCATTTTCAAGGAACGGGATCAGCGAGGCGGCAACAGACACCAACTGCTTTGGCGACACGTCGATCAGGTCCACGCTGTCCACCGGGGACAGGGTATAGTCGCCCGATTTCCGGGTGTTGACCATCTCGTTGTTGAACTTGCCGTTCACATCCAGCGAGGCGTTGGCCTGCGCCACAGTGTGACGCATTTCCTCGGTCGCCGACATGTAGTGGACTTCGTCCGTCACCTGACCATCGGTCACAACGCGGTATGGCGTTTCGATAAAGCCATACTTGTTCACGCGGGCAAAAGTGGCGAGGCTGTTGATCAGACCGATGTTCGGCCCTTCCGGCGTCTCAATCGGGCACATCCGGCCATAGTGGGTCGGGTGCACGTCGCGGACTTCAAAACCGGCACGTTCGCGGGTCAGACCGCCGGGCCCAAGGGCCGACAGGCGACGCTTGTGCGTCACTTCGGACAGCGGGTTGGTCTGGTCCATGAACTGCGACAGCTGGGACGAGCCAAAGAACTCGCGCACAGCAGCAGCGGCAGGTTTCGCGTTGATCAGATCCTGCGGCATGACGGTGTCGATCTCGACCGAACTCATCCGCTCCTTGATCGCACGCTCCATACGGAGCAGACCAACGCGGTACTGGTTCTCCATCAACTCACCAACCGAACGGACACGGCGGTTACCGAGGTGGTCGATGTCGTCGATATCGCCCTTGCCGTCGCGCAGATGCACGAGGGCCTTGATGCAGGCGACGATGTCTTCGCGGCGCAGGGTACGCTGCGTGTCTTCGGCATCCAGCGCCAGACGCATGTTCATCTTCACACGACCAACGGCCGACAGATCGTAACGCTCTGAATCGAAGAACAGCGTGTCAAACAGGGCCGAGGCCGCGTCAACGGTGGGCGGCTCGCCCGGACGCATGACCCGGTAGATATCCATGAGCGCGGTTTCGCGGTTCATGTTCTTGTCGTTGGCCATGGTGTTGCGCATGTAGGGGCCGACATTGACGTTATCGATGTCGAGAACGGGGATCTCGGTGATGCCCGCGTCGATCAGTTCCTTGGCAGTGCCACCAATCAGCGTGCCGTCCTTGTCATATTCAAGGGTCAGCTCATCACCGGCTTCGACATAGATCGCGCCGTTTTCTTCGTTGATGATGTCCTTGGCCACGAACTTGCCGACGATGTGCTCGAAGGGCACCAGCAGTTCCTTGACCTTGCCCTCGTCGATCAGCTTCTTGACGGCGCGGGGGGTGACCTTCTTGCCAGCTTCGGCGATGACTTCACCGGTTTTGGCGTCCACCAGATCATAGGTGGGGCGGGTGCCGCGCACGCGATCGGGGAAGAACGGGGTGACCCAGCCCTTGTTCTTCTTCAGCTTGAAGGTGACCGTCTCGTAATAGGCCTCCATGATCGCTTCCTGGTCCAGACCCAGCGCATAAAGCAGGGTGGTCACAGGCAGTTTGCGGCGGCGGTCGATGCGGGCGAACACGATGTCCTTGGCGTCGAATTCAAAGTCGAGCCAGCTGCCACGGTAGGGAATGATGCGGCAGGCAAAGAGCAGCTTGCCGGACGAGTGGGTCTTGCCCTTGTCGTGGTCAAAGAACACACCGGGCGAGCGGTGCATCTGGGACACGATGACACGCTCGGTGCCGTTCACGATGAACGTCCCATTGGGGGTCATCAGGGGCATGTCGCCCATGAACACGTCCTGTTCCTTGATGTCCTTGACGGACTTGGCGCCCGTGTCCTCGTCGACATCAAACACGATCAGGCGCAGCGTCACCTTCAGGGGTGCGCTGTAGGTCATGTCGCGTTGCTGACATTCCTCGACGTCGTACTTGGGCTTTTCCAGCTCGTATTTGACGTATTCCAGAACGGAGGTTTCGTTGAAGTCCTTGATCGGGAAAACCGACTGGAACACGCCCTGGATGCCATCGCCATCCGTGGGGGTCTCAGCATCGCCGGAATTCAGGAACAGGTCGTAAGAGGATTTCTGAACCTCGATGAGGTTTGGCATCTCCAGCACTTCGCGGATTTTGCCGTAATATTTACGCAGTCGTTTTTGGCCAAGGAACGTATTTGCCATGCGATTTTCGCACTCCATCTTTGTGGCGTTCACAGTCCGGGGGGGCGGTCCGGTGCGAACTCTCAAAGACCGAAAAGAAGATCTATACCTGCACACCGGCCCAAGGTGCGCGCCCGATCTCAATCTTTCCTAAAGAACCGTCATGGTGTGATCAGCGGCGGCTCTTTGCGAAAGACTTGAAGGATTAACTGAAAGGTGCCTGCTCCTGTCATGTCGAATACGCAAAAAGCCGGGCGCGAATCATCGCTCCCAGCGGAGGCTTCGACATAGGCCTTGCTTAAGGAAAGCACAACAGGGCGTTCCGAGAAAAGTCGCAAAACACCTCTCGCGCCAGCGCGTAACGCACCAGTATGCTGCCTTCACCCTAGAACAGGATGCCCCGCCCTGACAATTCCAAAAAATAAGGCGCAGTTTCAGCGCCGTCTCGGTGCGGTTCTGGTCTGCGCAAAAACGGCATCCCACCGCAGGACCCGGACGCAGGCCGGGCGTCAGGCCGACGCAGCACAAAGCACAAGGCATCCTTTCCGGTTTCTGGTGCTCAGGTGATGGTCACAGCGTGTCTCGGGGCGCAGGTGTGGCCCGCGGCCAGCGCAGGAACGGGGCAAGCAGGACGCACCAGCCCAACACCCCCTGGCTGTGCGCCGACAGGTTGGCGCGCCATTGAAAGGTCAACAACTCAAACAGGCGCTGCGCTCCGACGGGCGGCACCTTGATCACCCATTGCAGCGGCAGATCAGGGATCAGCACGCGGTAATACATGTAATAGATCTGCGGCGACAGCCACACAAAGGCCCAGAAGATCGCCGCCGCTCCCAGCAGGCGTAGCCAGACCGGACGCCTGCGCAGCAGCAGATGCGCAAGCGTCACCGTCAGAACAAAAAGCGTCAGGCTCAGCGCCGCCAGCCCCACCTGCCCTATCGCGGACAAATCAAAGAACGAATCCTGACTGTACATCGCCGCTCCCCTTTTGCGGTGCGTCTATACCCCGGGGCCCCAAAAACGCCAAAAGCCGCCGGAGACCGGCGGCTTGCGGGCTCTTTGCCACAGCGGTGATCAGCTCAGCGGCGCAACCGCGAGGATGACGGTGAACTGCTCGCAATAGATATAGAGCTCGTTGTATTTGTCCGTGTCGATGCTGGCAGGCACCTCGAACGTGGCGGCACCCTTCTTGACGGTCAGGGCGTCGTGGATCTTGGACCCTTTGGCATATTTGCCGCCATTGCCAAAGCCGATCTTGATGTCCGGCGGGTTCTTGGAGGGATCAAACAGATAGTCATCGCCCAGCACGACCTTGGTCTTGCCGTCGACTTTCTTGACCTTGACGGTCCCGGATACTTTGTAACCCTGACGCCCCGAAAGGCTGCCGGTGCGTTCTGCGCTGCCGGCAAAGGACGGGGCCGCAACGGTGGCCAATGCGGCCGCCAAAGACAGTTGGGTGAATTGACGACGAGAGAGGGACATGAACGAGCTCCTAGCGTTTTGCGTATGCGGCCAGATGTCGCTATTTTTCGCTCGATTACCAGTCCCCGGCCGTAAACGGCGCTTCACTTCGTGGTGACTGATGTTACGCACAGCGGCGCGCGGGGCACGAAAAAAGGGCGCCCCGATGACCGGAGCGCCCTTCAAGCGTGAGATGGGCAATCTGCCCACCAATGCTTAGGCCAGTTCGACCTCGGCGCCAGCTGCTTCCAGCTTGGCTTTGACTTCTTCGGCTTCGGCCTTGTCGACGCCTTCTTTGATCTTGCCACCAGCTTCGACCAGATCCTTGGCTTCTTTCAGGCCCAGGCCTGTGATGCCGCGGACTTCTTTGATGACGTTGATTTTCGACGCGCCTGCGTTCTTCAGAACGACGTCGAATTCTGTCTTCTCTTCCTCAGCAGCGCCACCGGCATCTGCAGGGCCCGCCATCATGACTGCGCCACCGGCTGCAGGCTCGATGCCGTACTCGTCTTTGAGGATTGTCTTCAGTTCTTGTGCTTCCAGCAGGGTCAGACCAACGATCTCTTCTGCCAGTTTTTTCAGATCAGCCATTTTATCAGCTCTTTCCGTTTCGATATGTGTGTTCCAACGTGTGCAATTCTCACACGCCGCTCAGACGTTTGCTTACGCTGCCGCCTTGTCCTCGATCGTGGACAGGATGGACGCAATGTTGCTTGCAGGTGCGCCAATGGACCCGGCGATATTGGATGCAGGTGCGCCAAGCATGCCGGCGATGGTGCTGATAAGCTCCTCGCGCGATGGCATCTTGGACACAGCCGTCACACCGGCCCGGTCCAACGCGTTCTCACCCATGGCCCCGCCGAGGATCACGAACTTGTCGTTTTCCTTGGCAAAGTCCTCGGACACCTTGGCCGCGGCCACGGGGTCTTCGGAAAAGGTCAGAACGGTCATGCCCGTCAGGAAATCAGCAATGCTTGCGCAGGGCTTGTCCTCAAGGGCGATTTTGGCGAGCCTGTTTTTGGCGACACGAACGCTCGACCCGTTGTCGCGTGCACGGGCACGCAGGTCTTGCATTTCGGCAACTGTCAGACCGGCGTAGTGGGCAACCACAACGACGCCAGAGCTTTCAAAGATCTGGCCGAGTTCCTCGACCACTTTCTCTTTCTGGGCTCTATCCACAGTTTCACTCCATTTGTGGGGGCCCTGTGCGGGGTCCCCGGCTCTAGTAGCACCGGATCACTCCGGCGGTTTGGTCCTCGAAAGTCAGGGGGTCCAAGACCGCCAGAGGCTCAAAACGGCGAGCTTCTGGAGAAACAGGTCTGTTCCCGCCTCGGGCAGGATTTATGAGGTACGCCTCACCCACCGTCTCGGACGAAAGTAGGACGCGCCCGAATCAACGGGAGCGACCTTGGGTGGGAGTTAGAGGGTTTGGGGGGGTTTGTGAAGGGGGAAGGTTGGCGCCAACTCGCCCGGAATCAAGCCGAAGGCGCCGGGCCATCGCCAGCCCGTCCCGGCGGGATGGCGATATGGGTTCTGTCGCGAGATTGTGCGCCAAAGCATAATTTGCGATTTTTTCCGAAAGCTACAGGCTAATCCAATTTTCCACTGTCTTTCCAACGCTTCAGTGTCGCGTAACTCATACCAATTCTCTCTGCAATTACCTTGCCGGAATCTCCCGCAGCATACCCCGCCTTAGCAATCGCAATATTTTTTGGAGTTGCGTAGGTGCGCGCTCCAACTTGGGCCACCTTGCTCTTGGCCACCTCGAGAAGTGCGTCTGACTTTGCGCCCCCCTTTGGATCGATCAGATGTGGCTCTACCCAACGTGCCCATCGTTTGAGCGCTTGACCTACGCGAACCTTCGTTCCGTGGGTGCTGTAGCTCTTCCCGAACTTTGTATCCACCATCTCTGCGACTTCTGTACTAGAAACACTTGGGTTCTCGACTAGCATTCCTCGGGCTAACTGCACTGTGTCACAACGGGCAATTGAGTGCCTAAACATCGCATCTGCGTCTGATACAGAGTCTTCAACCGGTACAATAGAATCGTCAATTTTCTTAACCAAGTCCAAGTTTATCAAATCCCTTAGAACCCGATTGTTTGCTATGCCAGACCAATCTTTTTCGTCCACTCTTTGTCTTTTAACAAGTTGTGAGTATGCCCTCGCGCAAACTACCGGCGATGTGTAACCTAGAAAACGACCTTGGCTTTTTCCCTTGCTCTTAGCTTTACGAGTATTTTCTCGAATTAAGTCATGTGACACGCCAAGTGACACAAGTGTTTCTTCCTCAGTGCCTGGTGGTGATACCAAGAACGCTTCTAATTTTTCACTTTCTAGTTGGACACGGCCAGACGACGCGGGCGCGTTAACGGCAACGGCTTTGTCTATTTCCGGTCGAACTACAAATGGAAAGATCGCAAAGACCGCTTCATCTGGACGTGACGACCTTGTGCTCAACCCCGTTGTCGACAAATGCCGAAGTAAAAGTGCAAACATTCTCTTTCGGTTTTGATCGTTTGACTCAAATAGTTTTCTGGCCTTATGGCCGATACGGCCTTTAAATGATGTGTTTTTGACATTAATAAAGTTTATCCATGCTTCTCTTACTTTTAAGGTGCCGATTACTCCCGAGGGTTCGTCCGTAACTTCCGGAAATACCCGCCAACCTAAAAAATTATCGAGTTCCATGCCATCTAAGTCTCCTGGAATTGTTCCGATGAGAATTGTTTGGGCATTTAGACGTTGCCAGTTCTTTCTGTTGCGTACAACATTTCTCTCATACGCGCCGGACCCTGCAACTTGCCCCTTTACGTCGAAACCAGCCTCTAGCTGCGCATCAGCCTTGGACGAAGCTCCTAGCAGAAAACCTGCGCTGCTCGATTTGTCGCGACGCATTGTTGTACGCTCTTCAACTAATCGTTCGTCAGACAACTGTGACGTCGGATCGTCCACAAGCGAAGCTCGGCATCTAACAAACTCCAAGTCAATTTGGGCACGCTCAATCGAGATTTGTACACTGACTCCGAAATCTCCACCGGTCAGTTCGATACGCTCACTACCAAAAAAGGCCGAAACGGAAAGATCATATCCCTCTGTCAATCGATTTGATCTTGTCGCCAGATTAATTGATGCGATGGCAGGATCTAGTGGTGCGGGAGCTGAAACACTATTTTCTACTACTAATTCAGCCAAGCTTTCGCTGTTTTTCATTTCTTGCCTCGTATGCCCTATTCTACTTCGTTGATTCCGTCCGCTATTACCACGTAGGATGGGCAATCTGCCCATCACACCCTTCACCCCAAAAACCCAAGGGGCACCGACCTCCGCGTCCCCCCTCTCCGGGGCCCAAAGGTTACAAAAGGGTAAAACCGCCTCTGTAACCCCTTGATTTTCCTATGGCGCAAAAATGTCCCAGCGTGGGACACCCCAATCCCTCACCCAAAGTGATCCTCCCGCAGTTGCCGCCGCAGCACCTTGCCCGAGAGGGTCACCGGGACGTCCTCCACGAACCTCACCTGCCGCGGAATCTTGTAGTTGGTCAGCGCCTCCCGGCAGGCCGCCACCACCGCCTCCTCCGTCAGGCTGTCATCGGACCGCACCACGAAAGCCACCGGAACCTCCCCCGTCTTTTCGTCCGCGATCCCCACGACCCCCACCTGCACGACCCCCGGCAAGGTCGAGATCACGTCCTCGATCTCGTTCGGCGCCACATTGAAGCCCGACACCAGGATCATGTCCTTCTTGCGGTCCACAATCTCGATGAACCCATCCGCGTCCATCACCCCGATGTCGCCCGAATAGTACCACCCGTCTTTCAGCACATCCTCGGTCGCGTCCGGGTTGTCGAGATAGGCCTGCATCAGCGACGGCGTGCGCGCGATCACTTCGCCCGGCTCCCCGTGCGGCACATCCTGCCCCGCGTCATCCACG
Organism: uncultured Tateyamaria sp.; assembly: GCF_947503045.1. GTDB lineage: Bacteria > Pseudomonadota > Alphaproteobacteria > Rhodobacterales > Rhodobacteraceae > Tateyamaria. Next base: position 408,598 of record NZ_CANNCF010000001.1, on the reverse strand, counting down.
ATCCGCACTTCGGCCCCCGGCACCGGCACGCCGACCTTGCCCAGCCGGTTTTCCCCCGGCGGGTTGAGGGTGAGGATGCCGGACACTTCCGTCATCCCATAGCCCTGCAAGATCTCCACCCCCGTCGCCTCCTGCCATTTCTGTGCCACCCCGGTCTGCTGCGCCGCCCCGCCCGATCCGCAGAAGCGGATGTGCTGGAACAGTTTCCGGTCGAACCACGGCTCGGCCATCAGGCCCGCGAACAGGGTGTTGATGCCGGTGAACCAGGTGATCTCGTACTTTTCAAACGCCGCCTTGAGATTGGAGGGCGGGCGCGGGCTCGGGGCGAGGATGCCGTGCCCGCCGACCTTGAGCCCGGAGATGAACAGCAGGGTGAAGGCAGTGATGTGGTAGAGCGGCAGGGCCACCAGCGCGACCTCTTTCCCTTCCCGCACCACCGCGGATGTCATCAACCGGCCCTGTTCGGCATTGGTCAGGATCGCCTGATGGGTGAGTCCCGCCCCCTTGCTGCGCCCCGTCGTGCCGCTTGTGTACTGATAAAGTGCGACGGAGCTGCCCGTGACTCCCTTGGTATAGGCCGCCACATCGCGTCCCGTGTGCGCGCGGCCCATCGCCAGCGCGTCGGTTAGCCGCGTATGCGCGGTCGCCATCGTCGGAATGACTTTGCGCACGCGCTTGAGCACAAAGCCCAGCAACATCTTTTTCAGCGTCGGAAAGAAATCGACGATGGACAGGGTGATCACGTGTTTCACCCCGGTGTTGGCGACCACCTTGTCCAGCTTGTCGCCGAACAGGTCGATGATGACGATGGCCTTGGCCTTGCTGTCGTTGAGCTGATGTTCCAGCTCGTTGGGAGTGTAGAGCGGATTGACGTTGGTGCCGATACATCCAGCCAGTGCGATGCCAAGGGAGGCCACACAGAAACCGATGCAGTTGGGGGACATGATGGCCACCGTGTCCCCGGTTCCCAGCTTCAGATCCTCGCGCAGGTAGGTGGCAAAGTCCGCGGCATGATCCTTGAGTTCGGAATAGCTGACGGTGGTGTCCGCACCGGTGGGCAGGATCGTTGTCATCGCAGGTTTGGCGCCAAATTTCGCGACAACCTCGTCCAGCATCGCCGGAATGGTCACGGCCGATGGCGTGCCCGCGCCTGGCGCCTTGGCCTCATCTGAAAAATACTGCTCCCACGGCTTGGCATCGGCCATCACGTTGATCTCCCCATCATTATTGTTGATCGACAGTACATGAAATTTGGCACGCGGGTGAAAATATGCATTTCGGCCATGAAAAAACCGGGCTGCGTGAACAGCCCGGTTTTCCGGTCTTCGAAAAAGAGAGGTTCGCCTATTCGGCGACGGCGTTGTCGACGTTGACGCTGACACCGGGGCCCATGGTCGAGCTGAGCGAGACTTTCTTCATGTAAGTCCCTTTTGAACCCGCTGGCTTGGCCTTGGCGACCGCACCGACAAAGGCGCGGACGTTTTCGATCAGCTTGGCTTCGTCAAAGGAGGCCTTGCCGATGCCGGCATGAACCACGCCGGCTTTTTCCACTTTGAACTGGACTTCGCCGCCCTTGGCCGCCTTGACCGCAGTCTCGACGTCCATGGTCACGGTGCCGACCTTGGGGTTGGGCATCAGGTTGCGTGGGCCCAGCACCTTACCGAGACGACCCACGATGGGCATCATGTCGGGTGTGGCGATGCAGCGGTCAAAATCAATCTTGCCGCCCTGAATGGTTTCCATCAGGTCCTCTGCGCCGACGATGTCCGCACCGGCCTTTTCAGCCTCTTCAGCCTTGGGGCCACGGGCGAAGACAGCGACGCGCACGTCCTTTCCTGTGCCGTTGGGCAGACCAACAACGCCGCGGACCATCTGGTCCGCGTGGCGGGGGTCAACACCGAGGTTCATCGAGATTTCGATGGTTTCGTCGAACTTGGCCTTGGCGTTGCCTTTGACCAGCGCCACGGCCTCTTCGACGGTGACATCGGATTTGCCTGCGAATGCTTCGCGGGCGGCGGTTGTGCGTTTTCCGTATTTTGCCATCTTACTTCACCTCGATGCCCATGGAACGGGCAGAGCCCAGGATGATCTTCATTGCGCCTTCAACGTCGTTGGCGTTCAGATCGGCCATTTTCGCTTCGGCGATTTCACGCACCTGCGCGACACTGACGGTGCCGATGGTTTCGCGCGACGGCGTCTTGGCGCCGGATTTCACCTTGGCGGCCTTCTTGAGATAGTAGGACGCTGGTGGCGTCTTGATATCCATCGAGAAGGATTTGTCCTGATAATACGTGATCACGGTCGGGCACGGCGCGCCGGGCTCCATATCTGCGGTCTTGGCGTTGAACGCCTTGCAGAATTCCATGATGTTGATGCCGCGTTGACCCAGTGCGGGGCCGACGGGTGGGGACGGGTTTGCCTGACCTGCTTTAACTTGCAGCTTCATCGTCCCGACGAGTTTCTTGGCCATGTGCCAATCTCCTTTTCAACTCCCGCACGTCGCGACGCCGAGATATGGTTGATGTGGTCCGGTCTGGACAACGCGTTGCCCTCGCCTCCCACATGGGATGTCACCTAACGTGACAGAGGCGCCGGATACAGCGCCTCTGTTGCAGTAGCAAGTAAAAATATGGGGGAATTGCCCGTTTTCGGAGTGCCGGGCTTAGCCTTCTTCCAGCAGAACGTCGAAACTCACACGCCCATCGGGACGGGTCGGGTCACTCACCGAACGAGATGGGGCCGAGACGATGATCTGCTCCGGCGCGATGCCACGGCCCACCAGCATGGCCATCAGGGCCCGGGCGCGCAGCATGCCGGTTTGCACGTCTTCGCGCGCAGACGCGTCGCCGGAGTGGTGACCGACAATGCGCAGGCGCGCATGCGGGCAATTGGCGGCGAGCGTTGCAATGTCATGTACCGCCTCAACATCCTGCGAGGGCAGCGACACCGACCGTGGGCCGTAGTAGAAATACGCGTTCGCCGTCGCCTGTTCCAAGGCCGCAACGCAGGGCGCATTGGCCCAGGGTCTGATCGCCGTTGGCGCGCGGGCCGCAACGCGGGTGATCGGATTGACCACCGAAAATTCGACGCGGCGGTCATAAAAGGCCGTGGATTGCGGGCCCACCACACCCGAGGGGCGCTGTTGCCCGGCACCTTCCGCAAAGAACATACTGGTGTTGATGCCAGACGCGGCGATCCGTTCGATCACCTGTTCGGCGCGCAATTTGCTGAGGGCGAGGTTGGTCGCCGGATCGCCCGTTGCGTCCGTGTGGCCTTCGACCTTGATCCGCACGCCTTCACAGGACTGTGCCACAAGGCCAATCAGGCGGCCCTGTTCGACCCCAGTTTCGTCCGCGTCGATGCCACCATTCGGAAAGTAGACAACCGCCTGTGTTGTCAGGCTGCGCAGGTCATCCATGCAACGCGCCGCATCCTCAATTGCGGCCTCTCCCGAGGCGAACTGCTTGGCCGCCGCATGGGGCATGGTCAACGCGGCGACGCGGTCGTCGGCCGGTTCTGGTACGGGGGTGGCAACGGGTGCTGTTGCGGCGACATCTGGCTGTGCACGTGTCGGCATGGCCGACAGTGCATCTGTGCCGGTCGCCTGACGGGCCACGATTTCTTCTTCGGCATTGGCGCGCAATGCCGCATTCAGCGCGGCCTGCAGCGAGGCAATCTGCTGTTCGGTTGTGGCCGCAGACATCGTTGCCTGATCCGCGTCAGATGGGGTCTTGGGACTGTTGGCATTCATCAGGAACCCGGTTCCTGCAAAGACAATCGCGGCCGACGGCACGAGCCAAGGCAAACTCTCCTTGATGCTTTTCAAATACATTGCGTCCCCCAAGATACGCCATTCAAACTGTGTGAGTTCACTAAATGCTGTGGTTCACCATACAATTTGGCGTGAATCCGCAAACAGGGTCAACCGCGATTGCCCAGTTATCCCCGACATAATGGACTGCCGTGACGCAAATCTCGGCAATTGAGACCCGACAGCCCGGATTCAGAGCGGGATCGCGGATGCCCCGCCTGCCCTGTTCGAATAGGCTGTCTGATGGGCGCGCCGATTCTCAACTCTGGGTCATAAATGCAAAAAGGCCGGGCGCCCCTGCGGGTCCCGGCCTGTGTATTGAATGCGTTGTGTCGGGTGGTCAGGTCTGTTTGTTGACCTGCGTGAATTCCAGTTCGACTGGCGTTTCGCGGCCAAAGATCGACACGGTGACCTTGAGGCGCTGGTTGTCTTCGTCCACTTCCTCGACCATGCCATCGAAATCCTCGAACGGGCCGTCGTTGACCTTGACCTTCTCGCCGATCTCGAAATGGATCAGGGTGCGTGGGCTGTCCTCGCCTTCCTGAACGCGGTTGAGAATCTGGTTCACCTCGGCATCGCGCATCGGCATCGGGCGACCTTGCGGACCAAGAAACCCGGTGACGCGGTTGATCGAGTTGATCAGGTGATAGCCCTGATCGGACATTTCCATGTGGACCAGCACGTATCCGGGCATAAAGCGACGCTCGGTCGTGACTTTCTTGCCGCGACGCACTTCGATGACTTCCTCGGTCGGAACCAGCACTTCGTCGATTTCGTCCTCAAGGTTGTGTTCTGCAACCGAAGTCCGGATCGTCTCGGCGATCTTCTTTTCAAAGTTCGAAAGAACGCTGACCGAATACCACCGTTTTGCCATGTGCGTCTGGTCCCTTGCCCGATATGTCGTTTCTTAGGTCACGTGTCTGAACACGCGCCGACCCGAATGAAAATCGGCGCGGGGCTTCGAATCGCCGCGCGCCTCAGCTTAGGTCAGGATTGGGGGATACTCTGCACATTTTCAAAGTGCAAGAGGCGGGTCCCTAAACGGCCTGTCAACCGAAATAGGTCAGCACCATTTCAAGCCCACCACGGATCAGGATATCGACGATCGCAAAGAAGACCGCAGTCAGCGCAGCCAGGATGAAAACCATTACGGTTGTCAGCAGCACCTCGCGCCGGGTCGGCCAAACGACCTTGGACACTTCCGAACGGACTTGCTGGATGAACTGAAGCGGGTTGGTTGTGGCCATGGCGTGATTTCGTGTCCCTGTCTGCGGATGAAAGGCACATAACGGCGCGCATGGGCGAATTCAAGGCGGGATTGCAGCGCATCCCGCCCGGTGTCGACCCATATAGGGCGATTGATCAGGTGTCGTGTACCATACGCGCTAGCCGTTCGCTCATCGCGTCCATGTGGGCTGCATCGCCATTCTGAATGTCCTGAAAGTCGGGCATATAGAGACTGTCGACCATCCCGTCCGGGAACATGTCGAGAAACCCGTCCCAGCGGCAGGCAAACCGATCAAGGCGGGCCCGAAACTGCGCGGCACGTTCGGGGTCGCGCCCCTCAACCCGGGTGAGGTAAGCCATAACGCCGCGCCAGATCCGGTCCGATCCGATGAGCAGGAATCCGGCAATGGCGAGCGCGGCCATCAGAACGCCGCTTATGACAAACCAATGGGGGCGCAGAACAACCAACAGGGCAAGGCTGGCCAGCGCAAGGTGCCGCGTGGTTGGGCGAAAATCGCGCACGGGGCGCACAACCCGCGCCACCAGACCCGCGACGTGGTTGGTCCGGCGCTTACGGACCGGTTTGGCGGCAACCGGTGCAGGGTCCTGCAAAACGGGCAGGTCGTCCGCGCGCCGGCGTGGATTGCCTTCAAGCGTGCGTTCGACAAAGGCCTTGAAGCCTTGAATGTCTTCCTTCACCGGTGTTTCAGCATCCGCCTCAGCGCCACGGGCTTGGGCGGCACGGCGTTCGGCGCGGGCCTCCTTGCGGGTCGGAGCGGGCGCGGCGTCTTCGATAAGGACCGCGCGGATGACGGACATGGTTTCTTCTTCGGTGGCGTATTGGGGCTGACCGGGAATAGGTTCATATTTCATCAGCTGCGTCCTTAACTCTTCAAATACTCTGGCCCCCGCGGGGCCTTGGGCCTTGTGCGCATCACCAACTGGGTGCGCGCCCATATGAGGCAAAGATGCGCCTCAACCGTGCGGGTCGCGTGTCAAAACTGTGGCGAGAATGGGGCACTGTCGACGGGGCGACGACAATATTCGGGTCCGTCTGGAAATTGTCCGCGTTCTGCACGAAACAAGGGCACAACCAAGGCGAGATTCCGCCGAATGCAGGCCATCGCGCCGTCCCGCCGTGCACGATTCGCGCAGTGCAGCATCGCGGTGCTATCAGTCGAAATCTGGAGATTTGGCAGGGGCATCAGGGTTCGAACCCGAGACCTACGGTTTTGGAGACCGTCGCTCTACCAGCTGAGCTATACCCCTAAGGCCGGTGTGCTGATTACTCTCACCGTTTCTTGATGGCAAGTCCTATTGCCCTCGGAAATCCCACAATACTCACCAGAACACCGGCACGGCAACACCAGCAAAGACCAATAAGATGATTGCGACAACGACAATCAACGCTGTTGACGACGAAGCGTCTGGTGCTGCGGCTTCGTTTTTGTGATCGTCCAGCCACGCCGAATAGTCCTGATGTGAATGGGGTCCGGTGCCACGGTAAGCAACCGGGCATGCGTTGGACCGCGTCCAGGCCTCGATCTTTCTCAGGATCAGGTCTTGCTGGTCTACCGTGCCCATAAAGACGGTGTCTTGACCGTTCTGATGGACACGCAACATGCGCTCGAACGCAACCGCTTCGGATAAGTCCAACGTCTCGCGAAGCATACGCACGACAGCGTCCATCGGCGTCGTGTCATCGTTCAGTAGCTTGATTCCGAAAAACCGATCCATTTGCCCCGATTATCCCGGTTTTCTGGCCGGAATACATCCTTGTCCAACAAAACAGGCGCTGCCAATGCAGGCAGCGCCTTAATACTTCATCGAAACGGCGGGGTGAAACCCCGCCCTACCGCGCAACTCAGTCGGTGATCTTGGACACCACGCCGGCGCCGACGGTGCGGCCGCCTTCGCGGATGGCAAAGCGCAGGCCCTGTTCCATCGCGATCGGGGCGATCAGCTCGACCCCGAAAGACACGTTGTCGCCCGGCATCACCATTTCCGTGCCCTCAGCCAGCTGAACCGTGCCGGTCACGTCCGTGGTGCGGAAGTAGAACTGCGGGCGGTAGTTGGCGAAGAACGGCGTGTGACGGCCACCCTCTTCCTTGGTCAGGATGTAGGCTTCGGCTTCGAACTTGGTGTGGGGCTTCACGCTTCCGGGCTTGCACAGCACCTGGCCGCGCTCAACGCCTTCACGCTCAACACCGCGCAGCAGGGCGCCGATGTTGTCGCCCGCTTCACCACGATCCAGCAGCTTGCGGAACATTTCCACGCCCGTGCAGGTCGTCTTCTTGGTGTCGCGGATGCCCACGATTTCGATCTCGTCGCCGACGTTGATCACGCCACGCTCGACACGACCGGTCACAACCGTGCCCCGGCCGGAGATCGAGAACACGTCCTCGACCGGCATCAGGAAGGGCTGGTCCACGGCGCGCTCGGGCGTCGGGATGAACTCGTCCACAGCCGCCATCAGCGCGCGGATGCTGTCTTCGCCGATCGCGTTGTCACGGCCTTCCATCGCGGCCAGAGCCGAGCCGGGGATGACGGGGATGTCGTCGCCGGGGTACTCGTAGCTGGACAGCAGCTCGCGGATTTCCATCTCGACCAGCTCGAGCAGCTCTTCGTCGTCCACCTGGTCGACCTTGTTCATGTAGACAACCATGGTCGGGATGCCGACCTGGCGGCCCAGCAGGATGTGCTCGCGGGTCTGCGGCATCGGGCCGTCGGCCGCGTTCACAACCAGGATCGCGCCGTCCATCTGCGCCGCACCGGTGATCATGTTCTTGACGTAGTCGGCGTGGCCGGGGCAGTCGACATGGGCGTAGTGACGGCTTTCCGTCTCGTATTCCACGTGCGCGGTCGAGATGGTGATGCCACGGGCTTTCTCTTCGGGCGCGCCATCAATCTGGTCATATGCCTGAAAATCGCCGAAATACTTCGTGATCGCCGCCGTCAGCGTCGTCTTGCCGTGGTCAACGTGACCAATCGTGCCGATGTTAACGTGCGGTTTGTTACGTTCAAACTTTGCCTTTGCCATCTTTAAGGACGCCCTTCTGTGGTCTGTGCGGGATGAGAACCCGGTTTTACTCCGCGGCGCATTTATTGCGCCTGACCGGGAAAATCAAGCGTCATTGGGCAGCACGGGGACTGCGGCGCGGTGCGATCTGTGTGGCAGAACCGGCATGGGCTTATGTCGGGGTGCGCACGGGCCGCGCTATTCGTCAGGGCCAAACAGAGCTGCGCGGGTGGTGGCGGCAAAACCGTTCACGGTGCCCCCATAGTCCTTGTCGACGGTCTGTGTGGTTGCCAGCCCCAGGATCCACGCCGCACGTATGCTTTCGGAGTTTCCAGTCACGCGGGTCGGCGGCACCACCACAGCCCCGGTTCCTACTTCGATCACCGAGACCACGCCCGTGGCGGCACTGGTCCCCGCAGCGACCCGTTCAATCGGCGGGGCAAGGCGCAACTGCTCCATCGTGATATCGACGCGTACGGGCCGCCCCTCCGGATCGCTTTTGGAGGCGAGGGCTGCGGTGATCGCTGCCGTCAGATCCGCATCCAGCTTTTCCCGGGTCACGGCAAAGGCGCGCCCCTCAACGGCCACTGCCATTTGGGATGTGTCCACTTCGACGGATTGCACGTTCAGGGCCGACACATCGCCCGATGTGCGGATCGAGGGGACATCGCAGGCGGCAAGGCCGACAAAGGCCAGAGCGGCCAGCATCACGCGTCCCAGATGGATCAGGCCGCCGCCTGTGCCAACTTCATTCGTTTCAGTCGCAGCGACAGGCATCGGGTCATCCTTTTGGTTTGATCAGTTGGTTGCGGGGTCTTGTGTCTCGTCCAAGGTTGTTGCGACGTCCGGTGTGAACCAGCCTTCTTCCTTTTGCTGGCGCACAAGAAAGCGTTCGACCGCCTTGGCGGCGTTCTGGCTCAGTTCCTTGAGCTGTTCTTCGGCTGTCATCGTATAGCCGGTGCCGATGATCGGGGCGGTGCCGAAAGTTTCAAGCACAGTGATCTGTTCGGGCTTTTCGTTCAGCTTTTTGCCCGCCGCATCATCATAGACGGTGACCAGAAGGATCAGGGCGGATTTGGGGGCCAAGACCAGCGGAATGCCCGGCTGGGCCAGCACGTAGCCCTCGACCGACACGCCGAAATGATAGCGGCTGGGGCCCTGATACCGGCCAAACCGTTCGGCCATGGCGCTGCGCACCGCTTCTTGCAATTGCTCTTCGGTGGCCGGGCGGCTCAGCGGGCCGCGCTGCGCCTTAGAGGCCACGACAATGTTGTGCTCCAGCCGGAAATCGCCCAGCGGAACCGGGGTGTCCTCAAGATCGGCGCTGCTGCTGCAGGCCGCCAGAAGGACCATCATCATCACGCCCAGAACTGCTCGCACCATCACCGTTGTCTCCCGACATTACTGTTGCAATTCGATACCGTAGCCGCCGCGTGGACGCAATTGCCAGCGCTGAAGGCGTACATATATGTTACCCAGAGCCAAGGAGGCCATCATGCCCGCAATCGCCCTGCCACAGCGCCTGCCCGTGCGCGCTGCCCTCGTGAACGAGGTGTGGGGCCTCTGGAAAAGCCTGTCGGTGGCACGCACCAACCTGCTGCGCATCATCCCCGAAGCGGCCACCTCCCAACCCATCGTTTCTGGCAGAACCGGCAAGCGCTGGCACATGGTGATGGATCCGGGCGCAATCCGGCACATCCTGCTGGATCGGCTGGAGGATTATCCCAAATCGCTGGTGACCAAGAACCTGTTGAAACCCGCCATCGGCGAGTCCCTGTTCATCGCCGAAGGCGCGCATTGGCGCTGGCAACGGCGCACGGCGGCCCCGGTTTTCACCCATCGCAACATGATGAACCTCGCCCCGATCATGACCCGCGCCGCCGAACGTGCCACTGAACGGGTGGCCACTGCAGGCCCGCGCGCCGTCAACTTTCTGGACGAGATGGTGACCACCACCTTTGACGTGATCGCGGATGTGACCTTTTCCGGCGGCGACACCTTTGATCGCGATGCGGTGCATCATGCCATAGACGACTACATTTCCGAGGCGGGCAAGATTTCGCTGTTTGACGTACTGGGTGCACCCGACTGGGTGCCGCGTCCGGGCCGGGTGATGTCAGGGCAGGCGATGCGCGACATGAAGGTTGTGGCCGACCGGGCCATTGATGAGCGCGCGGCGCGTGGTCCCGAAGGTGTGCCGGACCTGCTCGATCTGCTGATGGCGGGTGAGGACCCGAAATCGGGGCGCCGCATGAACACGTCCGAGATGCGCGACAACCTGCTGACGTTTATCGTGGCCGGGCACGAAACGACGGCGCTGACACTGGCGTGGTCGATGTATCTGGTGGCCTTTGACCAGGACGTGCAGGATGCCGCCCGCGCCGAGGCACAATCCGTGTTGGGGGATCGCGCCGCCACCGGCGCAGATGTCGAAGACCTGCCCCTGATCCGCCAGATCATCGACGAGGCGCTGCGCCTTTATCCACCTGCCGGGATCGTGTCGCGCACGGCGATGGCCGATGATGTGCTGTGCGGGCGCGAGGTGCGCAAGGGCGATACGGTAATGCTTCCGATCTATGCGCTGCACCGCTCGCACCTGCATTGGGACGATCCGGATGCGTTCCGCCCTTCCCGCTTTGCGGATCGCAAGGCCATTGACCGCTATGCCTATCTGCCGTTCGGGGACGGGCCGCGCATCTGCATCGGGGCCTCCTTTGCGCTGCAAGAGGCGGTGATCATTCTGGCCACCATGCTGGCCCGGTTTCGCGTACGCCCTGTGCCGGGGCGCGATCCGGACCCGGTGATGATCCTGACCGTCCGCCCCGAGGGCGGCGTGTGGCTGATGGCAGAGCCTGCCTAGCCGTCCTCGGCCGTGTCCTTTTCGGGACTGTCCTTGCAAATATTGCGCAGTGCCGCCCAGTCCTCGTCGTTCAGGATCGGGCTGGTGCGCCCCTGTGCCTTGGCAAATTCGCGCGCGGCTTCGGCCCGCTCAATGGTTTCGGGATGACTGGACAGATAGACGGGCAGGTCGGGCATGGCCCGCTCGATCCCGTCGAGGCTGTCAAAGAAGGTGGCGAGCGCCTCGGCATCCGTTTCCGACGCGTCGAGCATGTTGAGGGCAAACACATCCGCCGCCGCCTCTGCCTCGCGGGTGTAGGAGGCGTTGAGGGTGTATTCAGCCACCACAACCACCGCCGAGCCACCGGCAAAATCACCCAGAACCAGCGCCAACAAGCCCGCCGAGCCCGCCGAGCCTGCCGCGCGCAGGGCGTTGCGGGTGGTATCACGCGCCTCCACATGGCCGATTTCATGGGCGAGGACGGCGGCAACCTCGTCCGGGGTCTTGGCGCGATCAATGAGCCCGCGCATGATCACGATCTGCCCGCCGGGTGCGGCAAAGGCATTGACCATCTTGTGGTCGAACACCGCGATATTGAGGTCATAGGTCAGATCGCCCGCCTCGGTCAGGCGGTCCGTCATCTTGTCGAGTGCTGCGCGCCCCGCCGGGTTGGTGCAGGCCAGTCCCCCGACCCGCTTGCCGCCCAGAAAACGCTCCATCTGGTTGACGACGGTCTTGCCATAGGCGACCTCGCGCTCGATCGGGATCAGGGTGGCGAGCGTATTGGCCATGGCGGGCAGGATGACAAAGATCATCAGCACCACGGCCCCGACGGCCAACCCGATGCGGGTCACGACCTTGCGCCCGGTGCCCCGCTCCACGTCGCGGCGGCGCAGATCAGGGCACAGGCGGGTGAGGATGCTGATCATGTCGGCGTCATCGACCGTCAGCCGCGCCGTTCTGATCAACGCGCTGTCCAGTGACGCATCCGCGCGCAGGCTCAGCACCAGTTGATCGGTGCGGGCATGGTCGGCCAGTGCCCGGATCGCATCCAGCGGCCAGTATTGCGACCCCATAGGCAAGTCCGGATGTGTCAGGCGCAGCGTTTCCGCCGCCGTGTCCACGGCCAGATCGACATCCAGTCGCTGGCCACTTTCACCGTCGAAAAAGCGCGCCTGCGCCTGCATCAGATTGCACCACCCACATCAAGCGCGTCCGCGAACCCTTCGGCATCCGCGCCCTCATCTGCAGCGCGCTGCTGAATGGTGTTCAAGTGATCGGCGTTGTGCACATAGACGTTGTTGACCGCATGTTCGATCACCGGCTGGGTGATGATGACAAGGCTCAACCCGCCCGCAACCAGCAACGCAAGAACGTAAAGGACAGCGCTGGTCACCAAAGCAAGTGCGCTTGGCGCGGCACCCGGTTGAGACAATCCGCCGCCGATAAAGACGTCCATGCTGGACGCAAAGACAAAGCCCATCACCCCAAAGATCACGGCCATCAGGACGCCGATGATGATCGTGCCAACGATCACAATAAACGCGACCCGACCGGTCTCGACCTTTGCTTCGAAGGTCACTTGTCCGTCAAGAATCTTGTGCCCGGTCAGATAGTTGAACGCATAGACCCGGTAGTAAAGCAGCCCGATCAGGAACCAGATGTAACCGACAAAAATCGCGATCCCGGCCAGCAATGGGGACCCGGTCGCAAAACCCAAAATCCCTCCGACAATCATGATAGCAAGCGCGATGAACACGTGTTTCATCCCGGCATAAAGGTCCTGCCAGCGCCCTGTCTGTTCAAATTGCGCATCGCCGTACCAGCTGCGGTCGGCCATGTATTTCTCGAGTTTGAAGGTCGCCAGCGGATTGAGCAGGCCCAGCGTGATTGCGTTCAGAAGGTAATAGCCCAGTGCGCGGGCGGCAAAGCCCCAGGCTCCGTTCTCCATCCCGAAGCGGATACCCCGCCAGCGTGAACGCGCCATCTTGTAGCGCCGCGCGCGGTACTGCGCGAACAGCATTAGTGGCAAAACCGCCAGCAATGTCAGATAGATGGCGCCGATCTGCGCCAGCTCCTGACCTTGGGTCTGCGGATCGACAAACAGGTTCAGACCAAAGAAAAACAGCGCCATCTGCACGATGCCCAGATAGATTGCAAGGATGACAATGGCGACCAGAAAGCCGAGGAATTTCTCAAGCCCGGTGCCGGTATATTCAAAACTGTCGCCGTCCCCCGTGGTGGCCGACCAGATGTATTTGCGGATACGGGTCTTGGCCCAAAACCGGTAGATGCCCAGCGTCACGAGGGTCAAAAGGGCCGTCACGATGTAGAGGCGGAACAAGGGTCCGCGTTTGCCGAAATACTGTCCTTGAATTTGCGCGCTCATGATGTCTGCCTCGTGTCCTGTCTTGGTTGTTACCGATCAAGGCGCAGAGGCCCGACTCGGTTGGGTCAATTAAATTTATTATCGCGCGGGAAGCCGCGCGGGGCCATACGCCCGGCGCCTGCGCGCTTTCCATGCCATTCGGTCAATTCGGTTTCGGTGCGGGTGCGCCCTGCCGGATCATTCCAGCTGAGGCCTTCTGCGCGGGTGAATGTCGTGGCGTCGCTCAGCCCGCCATCCTTGTATTTTTGCAGCCTTACGCCCTTGCCGCGTGCCATTTCGGGCAGTTCGTCAAGACCAAAGACCAGCACTTTGCGGTTTTCGCCGACCACCGCGACGCTGTCGCCCTGCACCGGTTTGCACACAGCAACGCCGGTGTCGCCGCGCACGTTCAGCACCTGTTTGCCGCTGCGGGTCTGGGCGATCACCTCGTCCTCGGGCACGATGAACCCGTCCCCGGCCGATGAGGCGACCAGCAATTTGCGCCCCGGCACATGGATCCTGATCGAGTGGATCTGCGCCTCGTTTGGAAGATCGACCATCAGTCGCAGGGGTTCGCCCATGCCGCGCCCGCCGGGCAGGTTGGCCGCTGACAACGTGTAAAACCGGCCATTGGAACCCACCACGACCAGCCGGTCCGTGGTTTCAGCGTGAAAGATAAAGCGCGGACCGTCACCGTCCTTGAATTTCAATTCGCGGGCGAGGTCGATATGGCCGGTCATGGCGCGGATCCAGCCCATCTGGCTGCACACCACGGTGATCGGTTCGCGGTCGATCATCGCCTCAAGGGGCACGTCCTCGAAGGTGCCCGCCTCGGCAAAAGTGGTGCGCCGCGCGCCGCCTTCCCAATCCTTGCCGAACTGCTTTTTCGTCGCGCGCAATTGCGTGGCGATGGCATCCCACTGCAACTCTTCGCTTTCCAGTAGGTCCTCGAGGCCCGCGCGTTCTTCCATCAATGCGGATTGTTCGCGCAGCAACTCGACCTCTTCGAGGCGGCGCAAGGAGCGCAGGCGCATGTTCAGGATCGCCTCGGCCTGCACGTCGCTCAACTCGCCCTCACCGGGCGCGGGGCCAACATAGTCGGCCTCGTTCATGGCCCGCGGGTGATCCTTGCTCCAGTCCTCGCGCATCAGCGCGGCCTTGGGATCGTCATCATAGCGGATGATGTCGATCACGCGGTCAAGGTTCAAAAAGGCGACGATCAGCCCTTCGAGCACCTCAAGGCGATGGTCGATCTTTTCCATCCGGTGCTGGCTGCGGCGGATCAGCACCTCGCGGCGGAAATCGAGGAAAGCGCGCAGCACCTCCTTCATCGAGCAAACCTTGGGCGTCACCCCGTCGATCAGCACGTTGAGGTTCAGCGAGAACCGCACCTCGAGGTCCGAGTTGCGATAAAGCATCCCCATCAAAACGTCCGGGTCCACATTCTTGGAGCGGGGTTCGAGGATCAGCCGAATATCGTCGGCGGATTCGTCACGTACATCGCCCAGAATCGGAATTTTCTTGGTCTGGATCAGTTCCGCCAGCTTTTCGATCAGCTTGGATTTCTGGACCTGATAGGGAATTTCGGTGACCACGATCTGCCACTGGCCCCGTCCCAGATCCTCGACCTCGTAACGGCAGCGCAGGCGGAACCCGCCCTTGCCGGTGCGGTAGGCCAGCGCGATCTGATCTGCGGGTTCAACGATGATGCCGCCCGTGGGAAAATCAGGGCCGGGCACGTAGTTCAGGAGCGTGTCGTCGCGTGCATCGGGCGTCTTGATCAGATGCAGACAGGCATCACACAGCTCGGCGATATTGTGCGGCGGGATGTTGGTGGCCATGCCCACGGCAATACCGCTGGAACCATTGGCCAACAGGTTCGGAAACTGCGCGGGCAGCACCACAGGTTCGGTCAGCGTGCCGTCGTAATTGTCACGGAAATCAACCGCGTTCTCGGTCAGCCCGTCCAGCAGCGCCTCGGCCACAGCCGTCATGCGGGCCTCGGTATAGCGGGATGCGGCGGGGTTATCGCCGTCGATGTTGCCAAAGTTGCCCTGCCCGTCAACCAGCGGATAGCGGACGTTGAAATCCTGCGCCAGACGGGCCATCGCGTCGTAAATCGCCGCGTCCCCGTGGGGGTGATAGTTGCCCATCACATCGCCGGAAATCTTGGCCGACTTGCGGAAACCGCCCGTCGAGGACAGGCGCAATTCCCGCATAGCGTAGAGAATGCGGCGGTGAACGGGTTTCAGACCATCGCGGGCATCCGGCAGCGCGCGGTGCATGATGGTGGACAGCGCATAGGTCAGATACCGATCGCCGAGCGCGCGGCGCAGCGGCTCGGATAGGTCCATGTTGGGGGTGTCGGCCTGATCTGACATATATGCTGTGTAGCGGGCGCAACATGCTCCGACAAGCTGTGACCCGTCCATTTGGCGAAATTCGGGAACCGTTTGGCCCCTTCCGGAGTTGCTCTGACACAACAACCCACCGCGATGGGGAAATTCTTTGGTTTTTTACCAGTGATGGGAATCGCCGCGCCTGTTATGGATCAATCATGTCGTCGGTGGGCTGCTGGGACGGCATTGTGTAGTTTTTGGGGGATCGCAAACGATGTTGCGCTTCATATTGATCAGTTTTGCGTTTCTTGCCTTCGTTTTTTACGAGATGAGCGGTGGCGCTGATTTCGATGCAGAAGAACTGCGTCTGTCGCGGATCGACGCGCCTGCCGAAGTCGAAACCACTCCGTTGCAACGCGCAGATCTGGCGCCCCTCCCACAGCCTGCGCCTGAGAACGTCACACGCGTCTCCCTGAGCCTCACATCGGTCAATGACGTGTTGCGCCCGACCAACCTCCGCACCCAGCTGGCCAAAGAGACCCCACCAATCGAAGAAGAGGTGGCCGTCAGCGAAGAAGAACCCGTCATCATCCTGCCGAGCCTGATCGTGGATCGCGCTGTGATCACGCCCGTTACCTTTGGCGAAGATGACGAGGTCGAACAGGTCACACCGGTCGCGTCGGGTGACTTCGCCGTTCGTGCGGTCACCGGCAACAGCGTGAACGTACGCGGCGGTCCGGGCACGAATTATGCGGTGGTCAATCGCATGGTGCGCGGCGACAAGGTCGAAATCCTGCAGAACCCCGGTGACGGTTGGGTGCAACTGCGCCCGGTTGGCGGGGGCCCCGTGGGCTGGATGGCCGATTTCCTTCTCAGCGACGGCTGATCGACGCGCGGCCATTGCGCTGTGCACCCTGACGCGATTATGACTGCGCCTCAGGTCGAACGAAGGCGCTCATGTCACAGAAATCCATCCTCATCACCGGCTGTTCGTCCGGCATCGGCCATGCCGCAGCCATCGGGTTGCGCGAGGCCGGTTGGCGGGTCTTTGCCTCGTGCCGCAAGGCTGCGGATTGCGAACGCCTCCGCGCTGAAGGATTTGACAGCCCCCTGATCGACTATGCCGACACGGCCAGCATCCACGCAGGCCTGGCCGAAGTTCTTGAGGCCACCGGGGGCACGCTTGACGCCCTGTTCAACAATGGCGCATTTGGCACGCCCGGCGCGGTCGAGGATGTGCCTACGGACGCCTTGCGCGCCATTTTCGAGGCGAATTTCTTTGGCTGGCATGAGTTGACACGCGCCGTCATCCCGGTGATGCGCGCGCACGGGCAAGGGCGGATCGTGCAATGCTCGTCCGTGCTTGGCTTTGTCACCCTGCCCTGGCGGGGGGCTTATAACAGCACCAAATTCGCGCTTGAGGCGCTGACCGACACGCTGCGCCTCGAGATGCGCGATACCCCGATCCACGTGATCCTGATCGAACCGGGGCCGGTGACCAGCGACATCCGCGTGAATTCGATCCCGCATTTCGAACGCTGGATCGATTGGGAAGTCTCGCCCCGCGCCGATCAATACCGCACGGGACTGTGCAAGCGGCTCTATGAGGATCGAGGGCCCGACACATTTGAACTGCCGCCCGAGGCGGTGGTCAAAAAGCTGCGTCACGCCATCGAATCCCCGCGCCCCCGCCCGCGGTATTTTGTCACGACGCCCACCTACGCAATGGCATTCCTACGCCGGATTCTGCCAACCCGCGCACTTGATTGGGTGTTGTCGCGCACTTGATGGCACAACCGCTTCGCTTTTCTGCGATGGCCCGCTAAGTGGGGCGGTAAGGGAATAACAATTAGGACGGATAGGACATGTCGGACCCGTTTCTCATTCTGATCGTGCTGGCCTGCCTTGCGGTTGTGGTGGTGCTGATGCTGGGGCTTGGTGGTTTCGCCAAAGGGTCCGGATGGGCGCAGAAGAACTCCAACAAGCTGATGCAGTATCGGATTGCGGCGCAGTTCGTCGCGGTGCTGCTGATCCTGGCCTATGTGTATTTTCGTCAGTCCGGAGGGGAATAGGGCATGGTTGTACTGAACAAGATCTACACCAAGACCGGGGATGCGGGCGAAACGGCCCTTGGCAACGGCGCGCGGGTGGCCAAGCACGCGATGCGGGTGACAGCCTATGGCACCTCGGACGAGTTGAACTGTTTTGTCGGCGTGGCGCGGCTTGAGGCCAGCGGTAACGTCGATACAGCACTCAGCCGTATCCAGAACGATCTGTTCGATCTTGGCGCCGATCTGTGCCGCCCGGACATGGAAAAGGACGCCGAAGCCGAATACCCGCCGCTGCGCATGGCCGACGCCCAAGTCTTGCGGCTGGAGACCGAGATTGACGCAATGAATGACGCGTTGGAGCCCTTGCGCAGTTTCATCCTGCCCGGCGGGTCGGCCCTGTCAGCCCATCTGCACGTGTGCCGCACCGTGGCGCGTCGCGCCGAACGGCTGGCCGTCGAACTGGCAACGATGGAGGCGGTGAACCCTGCGGCGGTCAAATACCTCAACCGGCTGAGCGACTGGTTCTTTGTCGCCGCCCGGATCGCCAACAACGGCGGCAAAGACGATGTGTTGTGGGTTCCGGGCGCGAACCGGTAAGGTTCGACAGCCCTATCGCCCGCCTCACTCAGGCTCCCACAACTCAATCGGCGTACCCTCGGGATCGGCCAGATGGGCAAACTTGCCAATGCCCGGCATGTCATCCAGCCGTGTGACCGAGATGCCTGCGGCCTCCAATTGTGCGATTATGGCACCAAGGTCGCGGACCTTGAAATTCAGCATGAACGCCTTGTCCGCCGCAAAATATGTCGTGTCGGCCGAAAAAGGCGCGAACACGGTGGCGCCCCCTTCAGGCGACCATGGTTTCTGATCCGCATCCGTGGGCACAAAATCGATGCCCAGCATGTCGCGATACCACTTGGCCAACTCGTCTGGCCGTTCCGCGCGGAAGAAGAATCCGCCAAACCCAAGAACCTGTTCCATCACTATCCTCCTTGCCAACAGCTTAGCATGTTTCCCATTGGCGCGCTCTAGGGACGAAACGCGGCGTCTATTTGCCGTGACGCGACGATTTTGACCTGTTTCCGTAACGGCGCTTTAGGTAAAGGGACACAGACAAACTATCTCGCCTTGCAAAAGACGAGTCGAATTTTGAAGAGAGGAACGCTCATGAAGGTGCTTGTGCCCGTCAAACGCGTGATCGACTACAACGTGAAAGTGCGCGTCAAAGCGGACGGATCGGGTGTGGATCTCGCCAATGTGAAAATGTCGATGAACCCGTTTGACGAAATTGCAGTCGAACAGGCCATCCGGTTGAAAGAAGCGGGTCAGGCCGAGGAAATCATCGCCGTCTCCGTGGGTGTCAAGCAGGCGCAGGAAACCCTGCGCACGGCGCTGGCCATGGGTGCGGACCGTGCGATCCTCGTGATTGCGGCCGATGATGTGCACAACGACATCGAGCCCCTGACCGTCGCCAAGATCCTCAAAGGTGTGATCGACGAAGAACAGCCCGGCCTCGTGCTGTGCGGCAAGCAGGCGATCGACAACGATATGAACGCCACTGGCCAGATGCTGTCGGCCCTGATGGGTTGGAGCCAGGCGACCTTTGCCTCCGAAGTCGAGATTTCGGGCGACAAGGCCAAAGTCACACGCGAAGTGGACGGCGGTTTGCAGACCATCGAGGTCACCATGCCGACGGTTATCACCGTCGATTTGCGCCTGAACGAACCACGCTATGCGTCGCTGCCCAACATAATGAAGGCCAAGAAAAAGCCGCTGGATGAAAAGACAGCCGCGGATTACGGCGTTGATGCAGCCCCGCGCCTCACAATCGTGAAAACAACCGAGCCCGAGGCGCGCGCCGCCGGGATCAAGGTTGGTTCGGTGGACGAGCTGGTGGCGAAACTCAAAGAAGCAGGAGCAGTGTAATGGCAGTCCTTCTACTTGCAGAGATCAATGACGGCGAACTGGCGATGGACGCCACCGCCAAGGCCGTGACCGCCGCATCCTCTCTGGGCGATGTTGTCGTTCTTGCCGCAGGTGCGACCTGCGCCGCTGCCGCTGCCGAGGCTGCGACCATCAACGGTGTGTCCAAGGTGCTCTGCGCCGAAGATGCGCTTTATGGTAAGCGTCTGGCAGAACCTGTGGCCGACCTGATCGTGTCGCTGGCCGGGGATTACGAACACATCGTCGCCCCTGCGACCACGGACGCCAAGAACGTCATGCCACGCGTGGCTGCCCTGTTGGATGCGATGGTGATTTCGGACGCAACTGCCGTGATCGACGCCAACACGTTTGAGCGGCCCATCTACGCGGGCAACGCGATCCAGACGGTGCAATCGGGCGATGGCAAAAAGGTCATCACCTTCCGTACATCGACCTTTGATGCCGCAGAAACGGGTGGCTCGGCTTCGGTCGACACGATCTCGGCAGCGGCGGATCCCGCCCTGTCGTCCTGGGTCGAAGACAAGGTCGCTGCCAGCGACCGTCCCGAACTGACATCGGCAGGTGTGGTTGTGTCCGGTGGGCGCGGCGTCGGCTCCGAAGATGACTTTGCGTTGATTGAAAAGCTGGCTGACAAGCTGGGCGCCGCGGTTGGCGCGTCCCGCGCGGCGGTCGATTCAGGCTATGCCCCCAACGACTGGCAAGTGGGTCAGACCGGCAAGGTTGTGGCCCCTGACCTTTATGTTGCAGTCGGGATTTCCGGCGCGATTCAGCACCTTGCGGGTATGAAAGACAGCAAGGTGATCGTCGCAATCAACAAGGATGAAGAAGCCCCCATTTTCCAGGTGGCGGACTACGGCCTTGTGGCAGACCTGTTCACGGCCGTGCCGGAACTGATTGAGAAGCTGTAATTTATTGGCAATCAAAGAAAAGGCCCGGCGCAGGGATGCGGCGGGCCTTTTTGATGTCAGATCATCTCTTTCAGCACGGGTTTGAGTGCTGAGGCGATTTCACTGTGCATCGCGGGCCCCAGCATTCTGGAGGCTGCAGGAACATCAAGTTCAGACAACACCATCCCGTCCATGCCCGCGGCCTTGACCTCGTCCGAGGCGACAACCTCGACATAACGGGTCGCCAGCGGTTTGACTTCGTCCAGCATCGCGCGGCTGACAAAAGCAAGGTCCGAGTCCATGTCCCCATTAGCCTCGTCCGGCGTCTGATCGCTGGCCCACAGCAAGACGGATTTGCCCGGTATCTGGCTGAGCACAAGGCGCATCCGCGCGACCCACGCCGTGCGCAACTCGTCAGCGACTGGCTCGAACCGTTGCGGCGAAACCGTCATCAGGCGCTGCAGCATGTGATTGGTAAAGTTGAACTCGGCAAAGTCCACATCGCGGTAGATCGCCCGCAGCAGGGCCGAGGCATCGACAAAGCGGTCGTTGCGGCGCGGATGCACGCGGTAGAACCGGTTCGACATATTGCGCGGGCTGGTGATCTGGATGACGGTCACCGCCGCCTTTGTCGTCACCTCGCGCAGGAACGGGTCGGTGGCGAACACGTCGACACCACCATTGAGGCTGCCAAAGTTCACGCAAGTCATGCCCAGGTCAGGTTCCAGCACGTCCGGAAACGGCGTCTGGATGAACTTGCCATAGGTCGTCGTGCCCCCGAAAAATGCGATGAACGGGTCGGTCAGCGACCGGCGGGGGCCGCGAAACAGTACTCTTGAATTGCCATACCTGCACGGCAGGTAGTCGAGTCCCCCCGGACTCAGCGCTTCGTAACTCATGAAACCCACTCTCAATAAATTTCCCACCTGCACATTCGCATGTGCAGCTTGCCAATTCCCTAATGGAACATGACGATTTTGGGGCATCGGTAACCTTTGCGTGCCACAAAGACCGCCCCTTGCCCCTGCCCTTGGGCTGCCCCTATGGTGCAGCGGCGAGCAAAAGGGGCGATCATGGACATCAAAACAGTTGGAATCGTAGGTGCAGGTCAAATGGGCAATGGCATCGCGCATGTCATGTCGCTTGCGGGCTATGATGTGCTGCTGAATGACGTGTCTGAAGAAACGCTTAATGCAGCCATCGCGACCATTGACCGCAACCTCGAACGGCAG
This sequence comes from uncultured Tateyamaria sp., assembly GCF_947503045.1. GTDB lineage: Bacteria > Pseudomonadota > Alphaproteobacteria > Rhodobacterales > Rhodobacteraceae > Tateyamaria. The sequence continues at coordinate 386,881 of NZ_CANNCF010000001.1, read as the reverse complement.
GTCAGCCGCGACAAGATCACCGCCGAAGCAAAGGCCGACGCGATGGCCCGGATCAAGACCACCGGGGCGCTGCCTGATCTGGGGCAAAGCGATCTGGTGATCGAGGCCGCAACAGAACGCGAAACAGTGAAACAGGCAATTTTCGAAGACCTGCTGCCGCATCTGAAGCCGAATACGATCCTGACCTCTAACACCTCGTCCATTTCGATCACACGTCTGGCCAGTCGGACGGACCGGCCCGAAAAGTTCATGGGCTTTCACTTCATGAACCCGGTGCCGGTGATGCAACTGGTCGAGTTGATCCGGGGGATCGCCACGGACAGCGAAACCTTTGCCGCCTGCAAGGCGGTCGTCGACAAACTGGGCAAGACGGCGGCGACGGCCGAGGATTTTCCGGCCTTCATCGTCAACCGCATTCTGATGCCGATGATCAACGAGGCGGTCTATACCCTATACGAAGGCGTCGGATCGGTGTCGTCCATCGACTCGTCCTTGAAACTGGGGGCCAACCACCCGATGGGCCCGCTAGAGCTGGCCGATTTCATCGGGCTCGACACCTGCCTTGCCATCATGAATGTGCTGCATGACGGGCTGGCGGACACCAAATACCGCCCCTGCCCCCTGCTCACCAAATATGTCGAAGCGGGATGGTTGGGGCGCAAATCCCAGCGCGGATTCTACGATTATCGCGGCGAGACGCCCGTACCGACCCGCTAGGCGCGTTTTCCGCGCCTCGGTCAGGTCGTCAGTTATCAAGTGCCAATGTGTGCGCGCGCAGCCACGCCATGAACCCGCGCGGGTCGTCTTTCCACTTTTCCACGTCTTCCTGCGGCAGCGGATGCCCCACGATCGGTCCCTGCGGTTTGTTGCAGGAATGCACGATTTCATGCAGCAACAGGCCCTGACGCAGCATCGGAGAGACCTGGTTGGCGATCTGATAGGCGCGGCTATTCTGGCCCTTGAATTTCATCGGCACAACCGTCGCCCCGGACCGGCGGATCAACTGCGCCGTAAACACGGCCCACTCGCCTTCAACCGCGTCGCCCCACCATGTTTCAGAGGCCGCGACTCCGCCTGAGGGAAACAGCGCCACAACGCCCCCCTCTTTCAGATGGGCCATCGCCTTGGCGCGCATTTCCACGCCTTTGCGCTGCGCGTCCTGATCATGCGGGAACGGCACCGGGATCATGTAGCTGCCGGCCACTTCGTCAATCGCCGTCAAAAGCGAGCGCGTCAGAATACGGTAATCGGGGCGCACGCGGCCAATCAGGTCGGCAAAGATCATCCCGTCCACCATCCCGTGCGGGTGGTTGGCCACGACAATCACGGGCCCCTCCTTGGGGATGCGATCCAGCTGTTCCTGCGGCGTGGTGAGGTTGATGCCCATAACATCCAGCGCAGCGCGCCAAAACGCCTGCCCGGACGGTGCGCCTTGGCGCTCGAATTTGCGGATCAGGCGCAGAATGGTCAGCTTGCCGGTAAAGGCCTCCATCACGCGAATAAAGGTGGCCTTCCAGGGGTCTTCGAATGTGGACGCATAGGACAGACTGCGCCTGTCATATTTGGCAAAGCTGACCGTTTCCGGTTCAACAACTTTGGTCATATTTTGCGTGCTTTCGACCAAGGTTTCGCCACCTCACATGACCTGTCCAACCCAGCCGGATTGGCTCAGGCGTCCTCCCCAAACTTGTCCGCCACCAGAGCGGCAAGCGCCTCCGCCAATGCATCTGCATCCGGACCGGAGGTCTCAACGTCAATAAAACTTCCAATCGGCGCTGCCAACATCAAAAGGCCCATAATGCTGTCCCCTGATGCAGACATGCCATCCTTGCTGACCGTTGCACGGGCGTCAAATGCCTCGACCACTTCGACCAGTTTGGCAGAAGCGCGTGCATGCAGACCTTTGATATTTACGATTTCCAGTTTGGCTTGAGTCATGGATTATCTGTCTGCACTTATATTTTGACTGTCTATATACTTCTTGCCTGCATCCAGCGCCAAACGCACGGCGTCCGCGATGTCCAGTTGGCGGCTTTTGGCGAGTTTGATGAGCATGGGCAAATTCGCGCCGTAAACGATCCGGCGGTTGTGCGGGCGACAAGCCAGCAGGCTGAGATTCGAGGGCGAGCCGCCAAACAGATCAGTCACAACAACCACGCCGCCACCACTGTCCACGGCATCAGCCGCCTCGCAGATCTCAAGTTCCTTTTCAGAGCGGTTGTGATCGGGTTCGATCGCAATGGCGCGCATGCCGGGCTGGCGGCCAACGACATGTTCGATGGCACGTAGGTATTCGCCTGCAAGCCCTCCGTGGGCCACGATCACGATGCCGATCAAGCTTTATGCCTCTTTGCGTTTGTGGCGATCCAGTTCGCGGTGGCGAATAGACACCTGCCAGCCCGCCGCTGCAAGGGCTGCACCCAAGGTTTCGGCCATTGCAACCGACCGATGCTGCCCGCCGGTACAGCCCAGTGCAACCGACAGGTGAGACTTGCCCTCAGCGAGGTAGGCCGGCAGCAGCCAGAACATCATCTCGGCCAGTTTCGCCTCGAACTCCGCCGCGCGCGTGTCGGTCCGGATATAGTCGCGCACCGCCGCATCCTGCCCGGTGCTGGCGCGCAGGGACGGTTCCCAATAGGGATTTTTTAGAAAACGGCAGTCAAACACCATATCGACCGAGCGCGGCAGACCACGCTTGTAGCTAAAGCTTTGCACCGACACCGCCAACTGGCTGTGATCGCCTTTGGAAAACCAGTGTTCGACTTCCGCGCGCAGCTGGTGAACGTTCAGATCAGATGTGTCGATCAGGATGTCTGCGCCGGATTTCAAGGGCTCAAGTAACTCCAACTCGCGCTGGATGCCTGCCTCGACTCTGTCCGCTTCGGCCAGCGGATGCCGCCTGCGGGTTTCGGAAAACCGGTTCAGCAGGACATCGGTGCGGCAATCAAGATAAAGCAATTCCGGCACGAGGCCTTTGACAGCGGCAATCCGTCCGAATGTGTCCATGACAGTGGCGAGTGAAAAATCCCGGTTGCGGGGGTCGATGCCCAAGGCGACGGGCTTGTCCGGGATCGGGTTTTCCAGCAGCGCCGCGATGAGGCGCAATGGCATGTTGTCGATGGCCTCATAGCCCAAATCCTCAAGCGCCCGGATCGCGCTGGAGCGCCCTGCACCCGCCGGGCCGGTGACAAGCACAAATCGTCGCGCATCTGCTGGGGGCGTGCTCATTGCGGTTCTTGTCTTCCTCGTTGGAGGTATTGGATTATGGCGGCGGGCCAGGCATCACTTGCGGCATTGTGCAGGCATGGTCGCGTCAATCCAAGGATCGTCACCTCATGGCGCTGCGGCAGACGGTCGCGCTCTTTCTGGTCAAGGTCAATGACAAGGTCGATGGCGGCCACAGTGGTGTCAGCGTGCAAAAGCCCTACCCCGCGCGCTTCGATCACGCCCAGGATTGCCGTCGGTGCGGAGGCCCAGAGCAGGTCGTCTTGGCGGGCCAGTTCCGTTTGATCATCCGCTACCAAAGTGCAGCCCATCGCCATAAGCTGCAGAGCCAACGAGGATTTTCCGCTGCCGGATGCGCCAGTGATCAGCACACCCTTGCCATCAAGCGCGACGGACGAGGCGTGCAGGCGGGTGCGGTCGGCCATCGCCGGTCAGACCGGCAAACCCACGACAAATCGTGCGCCAAGCGGTTCGGACGTGATATCGGCATCCGTCGGACGGATGTTTTCAGCCCAGATCACGCCGCCATGGGCCTCGACAATCTGCTTTGAAATCGCAAGGCCTAGGCCGGAATTATTCCCGAAATGCTCGTCTGGGCGCTGCGAGTAAAAGCGCTTGAAGATTTTTGTCAGCGCCTGATCCGGGATGCCGGGGCCTGTATCCTCAACCACAATCAACACACGGTTTTCACGTTTGCGGGCCCAAATGCGGATGGCGTCGCCGTCCTCGCAGAACGAGATGGCGTTGGTGATCAGGTTTACAAACACCTGCGCCAAACGCGCCTCAAGCCCCTGCACCTCGATCGGATTGGCGGGCAGGTCAGAGATGAATTCGATGCCCTTGCTGCGTGCATCCTCACCAAGGTATTCGCTGAGATTGCTGAGCATATGCAACAGGTTGAACGGTTCTTCCTCTTCCTTGACCAGTTCACTGTCCAGGCGCGAGGCGTTGGAAATGTCGCTGACCAGCCGGTCGAGGCGGCGCACGTCGTGGTCGATTACATCCAGCAGTTTTTCGCGCTGATCATCGCGTTTGATCATTCGCAATGTCCCGACCGCCGAACGCAGGGAGGCCAGAGGGTTCTTGATCTCGTGGGCCACGTCAGCGGCAAACTGTTCGTTGCCGTCGATGCGATTGTAGAGAGCGGCAATCATGCCGCGCAGTGCCCCCGAAAGCCGCCCGATTTCATCCGGGCGCGCGGTGAGATCCGGGATGCGGATGCGACCGGGATTGACCTTGCGTGCGTTTTTGTCCCGGCCCAGCTCGGCTGCGGTCGCCAGGTCGGAGAGCGGATTGGCAATGGTCGAGGCCAGCACAAGGCTCAGCCCGATGGAAACCAGCGTGGCGATGACAAACATCTGCAAGACGCGCTCTCGTTCGCTGCGCACCATGGCATCGATTTCACCCGAGGCACTGATCAGCGCCACGACGCCAACGGCTGCGTCCCCCTGTTCGATGGGTGTGACCACGCTGAACAGCGCGCCACCGGCGCCATCCAGTGCTTCGCTCACTTGCGTCTCGCCGCTGAGTGAGCGGGCCACCAGGGGGCGCAATTGTTCTTCGATCGCAGGTGGGGCGGTGGGTTCGGACGCAAAGGGGCCGGACACCGCGTTCCACAACCAGCTCAACCCGTCTGTCAGCAGTGCCAGGTCTTCGCCGGACGTGCGCTCCGGCTGCATCGGCGCGAGCGTGCCCTGATTTTGCGCGATCAGGGTTTTTCCTGTGTCAAAGACGAAAACCTCGTGGCCGCGACGCAAATCCAGATCGGCCAGAGTGCCGGGCACATCTACGCCATCACCGGTGGCAAGGTTCACCGGCGCACCCTCGGGCAACTGCGCCTCGATCACGTCAGCCACCAGCTGAGCCTGCGCCACAAGCGCAGAAATGCGCTGCACGGCAAGGCTGTCGCGAGTTGAATTGAGGTAAAGAATGCCCGCAACGAGAACGTTGAGGGCAATCAGGTTGAACGTGATGATCTTGCGCGCCAACGGCGAGCCGCGCAGCGAAATCAGGCTGCGCCGCGCACGGTCGTCACGCAATTCTGACGAGGCTGCGGTATCGGGCGCAACCCAGTCTTCCCCAAGCACGACGTCGCCGTCATGCGATGGTGGGGTGCTCATGTCTCGCACGATTGTCCCCTCGGCCAATGCCAGTTCTGGCGTCTTTTATTCTTCGTTGTAACGATAGCCGATGCCATAGAGCGTCTCAATCGCGGAAAAATCATCGTCCGCACTGCGCATCTTCTTGCGCAGACGTTTGATGTGACTGTCGATTGTGCGATCGTCGACATAGACCTGATCATCATAGGCCACGTCCATCAGCTGGTCGCGGGATTTCACGAAACCGGGACGCTGTGCAAGGGCCTGCAACAGCAGGAATTCGGTCACGGTCAGCGACACATCCTTGCCCTTCCAGGACACGGCGTGACGCAGCGGATCCATGCGCAGATCACCGCGCTCCATCACCTTGGTTTCTTCGGTTGTGCCGACCTCATCCGAGGCCACCGCATCCTGGCGGCGCAGCAAGGCGCGAATGCGTTCGACCAGCAGGCGCTGCGAAAACGGCTTTTTCACGTAATCATCGGCGCCCATGCGCAGGCCAAGGACCTCGTCGATCTCGTCATCCTTGGAGGTCAGGAAGATCACCGGCATCGTCGTTTTCTGACGCAGACGCTGCAACAGGTCCATTCCGTCCATGCGCGGCATCTTGATATCAAGCACCGCCATATCCGGCAGACGCTTGTTGAACGCATCGAGTGCGGCCTGCCCGTCGTTATAAGTCTCTACCTCAAACCCTTCGGCTTCAAGCGTCATGGATACCGACGTCAGGATGTTCCTGTCGTCGTCCACTAATGCAATTTTTGACATTGCCCGTTTCCTTGTGCTGCTCGTTTTTTAGTTATTTTCCGCCATTGTTCCGGTTTTGGCCTTTCGAATCAATCAATAACTGCGAATCACATGCCGAATGCCCCCACACTGTCGCCAGAAAATGGTTAGGAATGGCTAAATTGCCGCACATTCCCGCCCAAGTCCGGTGGCGGACGGCATTGTTTGCGCAACCGTCCCGGATGATGGCGCTAACCTGTGCCGGTTGGCTGTTCACCTTTGGAATCCGCATGTTATCACCGCCCAACGATGCGGCGTCGTCGCGTCGGGCCATTGGCCACCCTCTGACCAGAAACGCCACAGCGCGGCAGCAGGAGCACTCACATGACATTTGGACGGGTCAACCCGAACTTTCGCCTCGATGATCAAGGATTCACCGGTCTGGGCAATGTCTATTACAACCTGATCGAACCAGCCCTGATCGAACGCGCCCTCGAGCGGGGCGAAGGCACATTGGGCAAGGGTGGCACGTTTCTCGTGACCACCGGCAAGTTCACGGGCCGCTCGCCCCAGGACAAGCATGTGGTGAACACGCCAAGTGTCGCTGATCACATCTGGTGGGAAAACAACGCCTCCATGTCGCCCGAAGGGTTCGACACACTCTATGAGGACATGCTGGCCCACATGAAGGGGCGCGACTATTTCGTGCAGGACCTCGTGGGCGGGGCCGACCCGAGCTATGCGATCAATGTGCGCATGATCACGGAAATGGCGTGGCATGGCCTGTTCATCCGCCATCTGCTGCGCCGCCCGGATGCCGAAGACATCGCGGATTTCATCGCCGATTTCACCGTCATCAACTGCCCGTCTTTCCAGGCCGACCCGGCGCGGCACAATTGCCGGTCCGAAACCGTGATCGCGATGAACTTTGACCGCAAGGTGATCCTGATTGGCGGCACCGAATATGCAGGCGAAAACAAGAAATCGGTCTTTACCCTGTTGAACTACCTGCTGCCCGAACGCGGCGTGATGCCGATGCACTGTTCGGCCAACCATGCCCATGGCAACCCTGTGGACACGGCTGTTTTCTTTGGCCTGTCGGGCACCGGCAAGACCACGCTGTCGGCCGATCCGGGCCGGACCCTGATCGGGGATGACGAACATGGCTGGTCTGACCGCGGGACGTTCAATTTCGAGGGCGGCTGCTATGCCAAGACAATCAACCTCAGCCGCGAGGCGGAGCCCGAGATCTATGCCACGACCGAGAAATTCGGCACTGTGATTGAAAACATGGTCTTTGATCCCGACACCAAGGACCTCGATTTCGACGATGACAGCCTGACGGCCAATATGCGCTGCGCCTATCCGCTGCACTATATCTCGAACGCGTCGGCTTCGGCCCTTGGGGGACATCCCAAGAATATCATCATGCTGACCTGCGATGCCTTTGGCGTGCTGCCACCCATCGCACGGCTGTCACCGGCGCAGGCGATGTATCACTTCCTGTCCGGGTTCACCGCCAAGGTGGCGGGCACAGAGCGCGGCGTGACGGAACCCCAGCCAACATTCTCGACCTGCTTTGGTGCGCCCTTCATGCCACGCCGTCCCGAAGAGTATGGCAAGCTGCTACAGGACAAGATCGCCAAACATGGCGCCTCGTGCTGGTTGGTCAATACGGGGTGGACCGGCGGGGCCTATGGGACGGGCAGTCGGATGCCGATCCGCGCCACCCGCGCCCTGTTGACTGCAGCCCTTGACGGGACACTTGCGGCCGGAGAATTCCGCAAGGATCCCAACTTTGGCTTTGACGTTCCTGTGTCCGTGCCTGGCGTGGCTGACATCCTGCTTGATCCACGCCGGACCTGGGATGATGTCGAGGCCTATGACCGGCAGGCGGCCAAACTTGTCGACATGTTCTCGAACAACTTCGAACAGTATCTGCCCCACATCGACGAAGACGTAAAAGCGGCCGCCATCGGCTGACCACTTTTACCGGTACTTACGCAGCACTTGCGATCTGCTCGGCATAGGGCAGGTCAAGGGCGTAGTGCAGGTCCTCGCTCGACATATAGCCCATGGTGCCCGCGAAGGTGTCTTCTGAGTTTTTCAGCACGTAGTTGATCGCATCCGGTTCGTTGTGCATGAACCCGAACCGCGCGGAAAAGCCCTTGAACGCGAGGCTTTTGGCAATGAAGCCAAAGGTGAAATCCGGGCGCCAGTGATCCAGAGCGGTCAGGAATGCATGTTTCCCAAGCGCAGGAGACAGCAGCGCACCGCGCCGTGGCGAGCCTCCAACCCAGAATTCACCGTGATAGACGATGGTGCCTTTCATACGCCTGGCACCAGGGCCCGCGCGATAGACTGTCCGGCCATAATCGATGTCCATGCCCGATGGCTCAAACTCGCGTAGGTTGCGCGAAAGATATTCGGCAAGGCTCAGATGCAGGGTCGGCAACGTCTTCATCGCCTGGGTATGAATGATCTCGCCAGCCTCGTTGCGGCCCACCATCCAAATCGCGTTTTGCTCGGTCAGCTCGTACCTTGCCGGCTCAAACGGCTCGCCCAAGGCGTGATCCGGGCGCGCTGTTGCAAGCAACTCACGATATTCCTCGAAGTCGGACCCGCTCGTGATTGTCACGCCCATGCTCTGCAGCTCGTTGTGACTGGCCGCATAGAGGAAGTGGGCCTTTGAATTGTATTGGAACGTCATGGTTAATCTCCGTGGCAACCTACAGAGATAACTATAAATCAGAATTTCTATTTGTAGTCGAATTTTGGTAAAATTGAGATTTCTTTCATGATCGCGTCGTCTGGCATACGGGGCCGGTCGTTCGGATCGAGGCCGATGATTTCCACGTCATGGTGCCGGTCCACGACGGATATCAGGGCGAACGTGCCATCGGGGAAACGGCCCGGCAGCAAGAGACGCTGATAATAAATTGGCAGATATGGTCCGTCATCTTCCCGCTTGAGCTGGGTATAGATGTGATCAAGGCGGGTGTTCTCGTGGGTTGCGGCATCCTCAAACGGCGAGATCATAAGGTGCGCGAAATCGTCTCCACCGGGCAAAACATTCATGTTGCGGCCGAGGCTGGAGCGGGCGGCCACCCAGCCCGACCAGGTCACATAAGAAGACTGATCCCCGATTTCGATGCAAATCCAGCCGTTTGGCGAATCACGGTAGACCATGAAAAAGGGGCGTACCTCCTGCATGATTTCGGACTCCAGCTCTCCGTCTGACAAGGCCCAGGCGCGGAACGCGGCCTTGAGAAGGGGTCGCTCCAACGCCCACAAATCACCCATGGGCCGTTGCTGCATCCAGAAACAGCGCCCCTCGGGCAGCTCGGCATGCACATGTTCCAACCCGTTGCGGTGGCTGATCTGACCGAGCAGCCATGACCGCCCCCGTGCCAGCAAATCCCGCGCCTCGGGTAATGCAAGACGCCCTGCTTCGGTCAGGTGGTACTGGCGGCTTTCCAATGTGAACAGCGGTTCGCCCTTTACAGCCTCCAGTTGCGCAATGTGGCGGCGGACGGTCTGGCGGGTGCTGTTGAGTTCGGCGACAGCATGGGACAAATTCAGCGTTTCCGCCAAAGTCGTGAATGAGCGTATCATCTCGAACAAGAGAGGCTGATTCAGAGTTTCAAGACTGTCTTTCGATTCGGACATTTTGCCGTTCTATGGATGATAAATAATACGTCACGGTTAAACAAATCATACAATAATGCAACATTGACGTGTAGTATATGTAAAAATCTACTCAATTGAACCGAATTCGCGGATCGCGGATCACTTTGGGAGAAACAACCAGAGGTAACCAGTTCATGTCCCATCCTGTAGATGTCCACGTTGGAAAACGCCTGAAGCAAATCCGCACGTTGCGCCGTATGTCGCAAACGGATGTTGCCAAGCGTCTCAACCTGTCGTTCCAGCAAATCCAAAAATACGAAATCGGCTCGAATCGCATCGCCGCCAGCCGTCTGTTTGAACTGTCGCGCATCCTCGACGTGCCCACATCGTACTTCTTCGAAGGCATCGCCGAACCCGAAGCGGCCGTCGAGCGTGACAACAGCCTTGATATCGTCAATGCACTGGCCGCCATCGAGGACGAAAAGATCAAGACACGGATCGTGACCTTCATCGAAGACGTCTCTGGCCTGACCGTCGCGCGCCGGGCGTCCTAAGCCACCAGTGATCGCCGGATCAGGTTCAGCCCGACAACAAGCAGGATGAACAACGTGGCCTTCTTGAAGACCACCTGATCAATCCGGTCCAACACTTTCCCGCCCAGCCATTGGCCCAGAAGGGCTGGCGCGATCAGCGCAAGGCTGAGCGGAAGTGTTTCTGCCCGCAAAACACCCGACCCGATATGCGCGCCAACAAGTGCAATCGCGCCGAGCCCATAGATGACACCCTGCACGCGCATCTGTTCGGCTTTTTCGGTATTGAGCGCGGTCAGATAAAGCACGGTGGGCGGCCCCCAGATGCCCGAAATACCACCGAGGAATCCGGCAAAGGCCCCGATCCCGGCCTCGACATCCTTGCGTTGGCGGGCCAGTGCCAGCTGCCAGCCAGCCAGTTGCAGCAGCGCAAACAGCACAACGGGCACACCGATCAGGCCAAGCAACACGCTGATCGGCAACACCCGGACCAGTTGCGCACTTGCGACCAGCACCACCCCGCCGACTGTCAGATAGACCCAGAATCGCCTCGCGGATGCCCAGGCGGGTGCGATTCCCTGCCCCAGCGCTTGCGTACCGTTGGCAACCAGCGTTGGAAGGATCAGCCCGGCCAGCGCGATTTCCGGTTCCATGATCGAGGACAGGCCGGAAATCACCACCATTGGCATCGCGAATCCCACCACGCCTTTGACGACTCCCCCAAGCACCGCGATACTGAGCGCAATCAACCAAAGCTGCGGAGAGAGAAGGTCAAAAAACATTTCCATTCCGCCCTCTTACGCCTGTCGGCGCGGGTCTGCAAAAGAACTGCGCGAAATAATAGAACAAATAGACGCACCCAAATGAATATTTGTTGCGCTGCACCTGCAAAGTAGATACGAGAGCGCCAACCCGAGATGAGGAGCCAAACCATGGCACATGATGGACAGGACATGAGCACCGCAGCCCCCGTTTTGCTGGATGATTTGCTGGCATTGACCGGGGCCGCAATCGCCCCTGTCGACGCAATCACAGAGCTTGCCCGCACCCGCCTGCGCGATGCGCTCAGCGTGGATGGTCGCGTGTCCTCTGCCCTGGTCGAAGAGCACCAGACCGCCGCACATGGCCTTGCGTGGCTTGCCACATATGCCCAGTCGTTGCGGCAGATGCACAAATGGGCAAGCGACCTCGAATCCCAATCTCGATTCGGTGAAGTCGAGGCGCTGATCCTGCAGATCGCCTTTGGTGAATACCTCTGGCAGATCTATGGCGGCATCCAGATGAATCAGGGCGAAGTGCTGCGCCTGCAGGACATGGGCCTGTCCCAGGATGACATGCGCGGAATGATGGACCCGGCTGTGATGGCCCTGACCCAAGGCGGCAACACCCAAGCCGCCCGTGTGCGTCTGGTTGAACTGATGCAGGAACGCAGCGCCGAAATCACTGTGGGCGCCAGCGGGCTCGACGAAGAGCTTGAGATGATCCGCGAACAGTTCCGCCGCTACGCGGTCGAAAAGGTCGAGCCCTTTGCCCATGACTGGCACCTCAATGACGAATTGATTCCGATGGAGGTCATCGAGGAACTGGCCGAGATGGGCGTCTTTGGCCTCACCATCCCCGAGGAATTCGGCGGCTTTGGCCTGTCCAAAGCCTCCATGTGTGTGGTGAGCGAAGAACTGTCACGCGGATATATCGGCGTCGGCAGCCTTGGCACCCGCAGCGAGATTGCGGCCGAGTTGATCATCGCAGGCGGCACGGATGAACAAAAGGCCAAGTGGCTGCCCCGGCTTGCAAGCGCCGAAACCCTGCCCACAGCTGTGTTCACCGAACCAAACACCGGCTCCGATCTCGGGTCGCTGCGCACGCGCGCCGCCAAGACCGAAAGCGGCGACTATACCATCACCGGCAACAAGACATGGATCACCCACGCCGCACGCACCCATGTGATGACGCTTCTGGCCCGCACGGATTCCGAGACGACCGACTACAAGGGTCTGTCGATGTTCCTCGCCGAAAAGACGCCCGGCGATGACGCCAACCCCTTCCCGACCGAGGGCATGACGGGTGGCGAGATCGAGGTGTTGGGCTATCGCGGCATGAAAGAATACGAGCTGGCCTTTGATGGCTTTGCGGTCAAGGGCGAGAACCTCTTGGGCGGCGAAGAAGGCAAGGGTTTCAAACAACTGATGGAGACCTTTGAATCCGCCCGCATCCAGACCGCGGCCCGTGCCATTGGTGTTGCGCAATCCGCGCTCGATATCTCGATGCAATATGCGCAGGACCGCAAGCAATTCGGCAAATCGCTGATCGCCTTCCCGCGCGTGGCCAACAAACTGGCGATGATGGCAGTCGAGATCATGGTGGCGCGTCAGCTCACCTATTTCTCGGCCTTTGAGAAAGACGAGGGGCGGCGTTGTGATGTCGAGGCCGGAATGGCCAAGCTGCTCGGCGCCCGTGTGGCCTGGGCAGCGGCGGACAATGGGTTGCAGATCCATGGCGGTAACGGCTTTGCGCTGGAATACAAGATTTCCCGCGTGCTGTGTGACGCCCGCATCCTCAACATCTTTGAGGGCGCAGCGGAAATTCAGGCACAGGTTATTGCGCGTCGATTGCTCGGCTGAAACGAACTGCATGCGCGGATCAAACAGGCTGACCCGTTTTCCGAAACCGGATAACGTAACAGAAACTCAATTGAGTTTCCGCCCCCGCATTGATTGACGCGCGGCCCAAAACCTCCAAAGTGGCGTCATGCTCACTTTCGCCGCAGCCGTCTTTTTCCTCATCATAACTCCCGGCCCCGGCGTTCTTTCCGCAGCGGGGGTCGGTGCGGCCTATGGCATGCGGTCGGGCCTGCGCTACGTGCTCGGTCTGTTCATCGGCAATAATCTCGTCATTCTGGCCGTTGTGTCCGGGCTTGCCGCGCTGGTTCTGGCCGACCCGCTGGTGCGCACCTTCCTGTTTGGGTTGTCCACAGCCTATCTGCTCTACCTCGCGCTGCGCATTGCGCTCGCAGGTTCGAACCTCGCTTTCATTCGGGCCGACAGAGAACCCGGAGTCCTGGCTGGTATCCTGCTGCAACCGATCAACCCAAAGGCCTATGCGGTCAACACGGCCCTGTTTTCCGGATTTGCCCTGATGCCTGACGCTCTGGTGGCCGAAGCGATCTGGAAACTGCTGATTGTGAACGCCATCTGGGTGCCGATCCACGTGGTATGGGTCTGGTTCGGGGTGCGGCTCAAGGCGCTTGATCTGGCGCCAGATCGGCAACGGCGGATCAACTATGCCATGGCTGGATCAATGCTGCTGGTCGTCGGGCTGGCGGTCTGGTCGGAATTCAGCCCCTGACCCCCGACATACGCGTCCCACCGGGTGCCTAGGTCGGCCGCCAGAAAATGCAACCCCGCAGGTTGTTTTCCGCCCTCAGGATAGGCGGGCATGCGTCAGGGGTGTGCGGCAATGCGCTCAAAATCTGCGGTTGTGCGGCTATGTATTGCACTGCAGCATACTTGGACGTATCGCGTGGATATGGCAAAAGCACCTCTCTCCCCCGCCGCATGGATCGAAGCCGGTCTCGCGCAACTGACCGCCACAGGGCCCATGGCACTGCGCGCCGAACCCCTGTCCCGCCATCTCAAAACGTCCAAAGGATCGTTTTACTGGCACTTCAAGGATGTCCCCGCCTTTCAGGCCGCCCTGCTCGCGGAATGGAAAGAGCGCGCGATGGCTCAACTCGTCGAGGATGCGGCCCTTGAAGGTTCCGACACCGACAAGATGATTCGGTTTGGTCAAAGCGTTCAAAGCGACAAGGCTGGCCCCGCCCTGCGGGCCTGGGCGCAGTCGGACAAGTCCGTGGCCAAAACCATCCATTCTGTGGACGCCGCACGGCTCAAGCGGCTGGTCAAGTTGATGAAAGACATCGGCGTCAGCAACGAGGATTTCGCCAAGGCCGCCTATGGCGCGCTGGTCGGCCTCAAGCAGATGGACAACGATGACGGAGACGCATTGGTGGCCTTCGCCGCACTGGTTGATCTGGTGATGGCGCTCAAGTGATGCGCCTGCTTGCGGCTGCCCTGATTGGGCTGATCCCGGCGTGTCAAAAGGATGAAACAGTCGCTGGATATGGGGCAGCCGGCATCACCTGGACACTCATCGAACAAAACGGCGCGCCATTTCCTGCACGGGCCACCCTCGTCTTTGGTGAGGATGGTCGGGTCTCTGGTCAGGCGCCCTGCAACCGGTTCACCTTTACCAATGATCTGCCCTATCCATGGTTCGAATCCGGCCCGGTGGCGGCCACAAAAATGGCCTGCCCCGACCTCGAGGCAGAGGGTGCGTTTTTAAAAAACCTAAGCGCGATGACCCGCGTGATCCTTGGCGAGGATGGCAACATGACCATGGCCAATGATGAGGGCGGTGAGATGGTTTTTACAGCGTCCGAGTGAAGGCGTCGACAAAGCGCGCCCGCGCGTCAGGCAGCGGTCGGTTGCCCAGATCAGGCGCGAGATGGTTGGTCAGAAAATAACCCGTGGTCTCAAGCGCCTGCGCCACTTCGACATCCGGAGCCTCCCCAAAACCGCGCAGCGCATCCGGCAGCGGTAACAACCGCTGCGCCCATGTCCCGGCCCCGGCGCGGGACACGGCCCGTCCGGACTTGGGCGAGACATAGATCAGATCTTCGCTGCTCCCCGTCACCGCGCATGTGCTCAGATCAAGGCCAAATCCCATCTCTTCGAGCAGCGCCACCTCCCATCGCAGATAGGCGAGCGGCCAGACCTCGTTCTGGCCCAACAAATCCAAGAGCTGTTCGGTGCGGCGATAAAGCGGCCCGTGCGCCTCACGCTCTGGCAGGCAAAAACACAGCAGGCCGGTCACGGCATTCAGCCCCGCCAGCGCCAGGCGATCGCCCATCACAAGGGCGGCACGACTGCGCACCGGTTCAACGGCAAAGGCCCCGATGTGATCCTCAAGTCGCGCGCGCCAGGCCACGTCCAGTTGCGCACCGGGTTGCAGGATCGGGGCGATCTTGCGGCTGGTCCCACCGCGCACGACACCTGCATGGCGGCCCCGTTCCTCGCTGAAAACATCGATGATCGCGCTGGTTTCCCCGTGGCGGCGCACGCTCAGCAAAATGGCTGTGCCGCGCCAGTCCATCTCAGGCCAACCCGTCCTGATCCAGCAGATGGCGCCCGGCACGATCCTCGACCTCGATCACCCACAGATCCGGATCAAACCCGCGCTGGCGGGCGACCGCCTCGTCCACATCCGCCTCCACCCCGGTGGCCAGCTCCGCCCACACCCGCGTGTCCGACATCAAATCAAACGAGCGCTGGTACAGGCGCGCCTGCCCATCCAGCGTGTTTAGCTTGACCAGCACCGCCCCGCCCGTGTCATCGCCATGGGCCACAACAAAACCGGGGATATCCGCAAATCGCAGCCGCGCCAGATATGCATCCACCCAGAACCGAGAGGTCAGACGGGTCACGACGTCCCTCGCTTCTCTGTTTTGAAAAAATCCTCCCCGAAGGGTCGATTGGCAGATGTCTCAGGCGTTTCCATCTTTGAAGTCCAGCCCCATCTCGGAATAGCGTTCCGCCTCTTCCTGCCATTTCTCGCGCACTTTGACCTGTAGGAACAGATGCACCTTGCGGCCCAGAAACTCGGTCAGCTCGGCGCGGGCGGACTGGCTGACAGATTTGATCGTCTCGCCCTTGTTGCCCAGCACGATGCCCTTGTGGCCGTCGCGGCTGACATAGATGATCTGATCGACGCGGGCCGACCCGTCCTTGCGCTCTTCCCAGCTCTCCGTTTCGACAGTCAGTTGATAGGGCAATTCCTGATGCAGCCGCAGGGTCAGCTTTTCGCGGGTCATTTCGGCGGCGATCATGCGCATGGGCAGGTCCGCGATTTGGTCCTCGGGGTACAGCCACGGCCCTTCGGGCACTTCGCTCGCCAGCCACTGGCGCAACGTGTCCACACCGTGCCCCTTTTCGGCAGAGATCATGAAGGTTTCGGCAAAATCGTAAGCGTTGTTCAGCTTGTCGGCGAGGCCCAGCAACACCTGCGCCTCCACCCGGTCGATCTTGTTGATGGCGAGCGCGACGGTGCGGCCTTTGCCGATATCGCCAAGCCCCTCAAGGATGCGGATGACGCCATCGGTGAGCCCGCGATGGGCCTCGACCATCAGCACCACCACATCCGCGTCTGCCGCCCCGCCCCATGCGGCGGCCACCATGGCGCGATCGAGACGGCGGCGGGGCTGGAACAGGCCGGGTGTGTCGACAAACACGATCTGCGCCTCACCTTCCATCGCCACACCGCGAATGCGGGCGCGGGTGGTTTGGACTTTGTGGGTCACGATGCTGACCTTGGCCCCGACCATCCGGTTGAGCAGGGTGGATTTGCCCGCGTTGGGCTCTCCGATCAGGGCGACGAATCCGGCGCGGGTGCTCATGTGTCTTGCTCCAGTTGGGCCAAAAGGGCCTTGGCGGCGGATTGCTGCGCCTCACGTTTCGACCCGGCGGTGGCCTGGGCCTCCGCCCCGCCCTCAAGCTGGGCAGAGATGGTAAAAACCGGCGCGTGATCCGGGCCGGATCGGGCGGTTTCGACGTAGACCGGCGGGGCAAGGCCACGGGCCTGCGCCCATTCCTGCAAGGCGGTCTTGGCATCGCGGGCGTCATCCTCGACCCCTGTGATACGTTCAGCCCAAAGGCGCACAATCATCGCACGTGCCGCATCAAATCCCGCATCCAGATAGACCGCAGCAATCACCGCCTCGACCGCATCGCCCAGCAAGGCCTGCTTGCGCCGCCCGCCCGACATCATCTCGGACCGGCCCAGACGCAGCACGTCCCCAAGGCCAATGTCGCGGGCCACATCGGCGCAGGTTTCCTTGCGCACCAGCGCATTAAAACGCGGGGCCAGCGTGCCCTCTGGCGCGCCAGTATCCGCCGCCAGCAACGCCTCGGCCATCACAAGGCCCAGAACCCGGTCGCCCAGGAATTCCAGCCGTTGGTTGTCACTGCGAGTGGGTGTGGACATCGAGGCATGTGTGACCGCTTCGATCAGCAGATCGGGTTTGGCAAAGTGATGCCCGATGCGCGCCTCAAAGGCTTGCAGATCTGCGCCCAGCTTCACTCGATCCCCTTAAAGTACCGATCAGAGCGCCACGTCCAGAAAAACAGCATCGAGCGGCCCGCCGACGAGAACATGATGCGATCCGCGCGCCCGATCAGGTTTTCGTAGGGGACAAAGCCGACGCCGCCCGCCAGTTGTGCCAGACGGCTGTCAGACGAGTTGTCGCGGTTGTCGCCCATAAAGAAATACTGCCCCTCGGGCACCTGAAACACGGACGTGTTGTCAGAGCCTTGCACGCCCACATTCAACACCACATGCGAGGAGCCGTCCGGAAAGGTTTCGACAAAGCGCGACTTTGAACAGGCCGCGCCCTGCCCCACGGCGCCGCTTTCGCAGCGCGGCGTCAGTCCTTGCGGTCCTTGCGGCTCAAAAACCTCGGAAAACGTGCCCGCCGGTTCCTGCGGCAAGGGTTTGCCGTTCAGGATAACGATACCGTCTTTGACCTGCACAGTGTCACCCGGCAGCCCGACAAGGCGCTTGATAAAGTCCGACCCTGAAATGGGGTGGCGAAAGACAACAACATCGCCCCGCTCAGGCTCGCCCGCCAGAATGCGGGTGTTGTCACCATCAAGGAACCCGCAGATCGCCTTGGCATCCAGACCAATGATGGGGATCGACGGGCAAGAGGCGTAGGAATAGCCATAGGCCATTTTGTTCACGAACAGGAAATCACCGATCAGCAGCGTTTCCTTCATCGACCCGGAAGGAATCCAGAAGGGTTGGAAAAACAGGGTCCGGAACACACCCGCGATCAGCAGCGCGTAAACGATGGTTTTGATCGTGTCGATCACACCACCTTCTGATTTTTCCTTGGCGGCCATTGGGCGCTCCTGCTCGGTCAAGTTTTCAAGGGTACATGCGGGTGCGCGCTATCGCTGTCAAGGCGGTGGGCCCTGACGTCAGGACGCATCCGGCCCTTTCGGGCGGGCCTCGATCAGCACAAAGGCCTGCGCCCATGGGTGATCGTCGGTCAGGGTGACGTGGATAATGGCCTCGTGGCCGGGCGGGGTCATGTCCGCGAGACGTTCGGCGGCCCAGCCAGTCACGTGCATCACGGGCTGGCCTGAGCGCAGGTTTGTGACAGCCATGTCTTTCCACGCGATGCCCATGCGCAGGCCGGTGCCCAGCGCCTTGGAACAGGCCTCTTTCGCGGCCCAGCGTTTGGCATAGGTGCCGGGTGTGTCGGCGCGCCGTTCGGCCTTGGCCTGCTCGATCTCTGTGAACACCCGATTTCGGAACCGATCACCAAAGCGGTCCAGCGTGCGCTCGATCCGCTCGATATTGGCCAGATCCGTGCCGATACCGAGGATCATTGCAACCGCGCCGTCAGGATTTTGAAGCTGGCAAAGCCGAAGAAGCCCGCAAATGCCAGATCAAACCAGCGACGCGCACGCCCATAGACGGCGACGATGCGCGGATTGGAAAACAGGAAGGCATAACCGATGAAGATCATTATGGACCCCGCGTAAAGCAGCCCGAAACACTGAAAGACCATTGGGGGTGCCGCATCCGCAGGCAGCGCAATCGCATAGATCGACCCCCAGCTGAGGATTGCCTTGGGGTTGGTGATGTGGATCGCTGCCCCTTTGAGGAACAGGGCACGCGCGCTGCCTTTGAACGGGGTTCCGGCCGCTGCGTCCCCACCTGCATACGCACTTTTGAGTGCTTTGAACGCAAGCCACGCCAGATAGGTCGCGCCCGCATAGCGGATGATCTCGAACACCCACACATGGGTCAGCATGATGGCCGACAACCCGAGTGCAGCCGCAATACCCCAACTGGCTGACCCGGCGAGAATACCAATCGCAAAGGCCAGCGCAGACGCCCGCCCCGCTGTCATGGCGGTGCCCGCGATGCCCATGGTGGCGGGGCCGGGTGACCCCCCGGCGAGGATCCACGCAATCCAGATGGCGATGAATTCAAGCCCCATCGAATTCACCCCTTTTCTGGCGCACGGGCGTTTTACGTGATCCGGGCATCATCTCTCCTCAATTCAACCGCTGTGCTTGCCGAGTCGCGAGGTCAATCTGCCAGCGCACCGGCAGGGTCGGACAACAGCGGGGTTCATTGGGACCCAGCATGGTGGTGGTCAGTTGCACAGCCCCCGGTAGAAAAGCAGCGTCACGGGGGTTGTGTCCAAAGAGGTTGCCGATCAGCCCGGCGTAAGCCCAGCCGCCCTCGACCCGCACAAAATGTCCCACGGCGATGCCGGTGTTGCCTGCAGCGCCCACGATGATGGGATAGACCACGCCGATGGCTTGCCGAGCCTGTGCCGGATCAGCAGCATCCGGCAACCAGAACGACACTTCGAACTGACCGCCGGGGGCAAGCGTGCTGCCCAAAAGCACATCAAGGTCGGGCCAGCCTTCCTGTGCGCGCAAAGGTGCGACGCAGATCACCAGCGCCAGAAGGAACGCGAACCCCTTCATGCAGCCGTCGCCTCACGCGCCTCGTCCATCAGACGGCGCATTTCGCGAATGGCCGGATCGAGGCCGCGAAAGATCGCTTCGCCGATCAGGAAATGGCCGATGTTCAACTCCATCGCTTCGGGGAAGGCGGCAACGGGTTTGACGGTTTCATAGGTCAGGCCGTGGCCCACATGGACCTCAAGGCCCAGATCATGGGCAAAGGTGCTCATCTGCCGCATCGCTTCCAACTCGCGGTCGCGGTCGTCAAAGCGGCCTTCGTGATGAGCGTCGCAGTAGGCGCCAGAATGCAGCTCGATCACCTGCGCGCCGATGCGGTGGGCTGCCTCTATCTGACGCTTGTCGGCGGCGATAAAGATCGACACCCGGCAGCCCGCATCGCGCAAGGGCGCGATGAAATGGGCAAGGCGGTTTTCCTCGCGGGCCACTTCCAGGCCGCCCTCGGTGGTGCGTTCCTCGCGCTTTTCGGGGACGATGCAGACAGCGTGGGGTTTGTGACGCAAAGCGATGGCCTGCATCTCATCCGTGGCGGCCATTTCAAAGTTCAAAGGCACGGTCAGGATGTCCATCAATCCTTCGATATCGGCATCCGAGATGTGGCGGCGGTCTTCACGCAGGTGGGCGGTGATGCCATCGGCACCCGCCTGTTCTGCAATGCGGGCCGCACGCAAGGGGTCGGGCGTGTCCCCGCCACGCGCGTTGCGGACAGTAGCCACATGGTCGATGTTCACGCCAAGGCGCAGTTTGCCAATTGGATGGGTCATGGCAGATTCCTCTCGTGTCGCTTGCTGCCAACCTAATGCGGACAGACCCGACTGAAAATGCAGACAGGTCCAATAAATTGTACCAAACGAGGGGGGCTTATTGCTCGGGCTTTTTCTTGCGCTCGATCGTTTTGGCGGCGGCCTTGGCCTTGAGGACATCGAACTTGGCCTTGATCGCGCCCTTGCGACGGTGCTGATAGGCGCGGATCACCGGCACGGCCAGATAGTAGCAAACGGTGGCCGCGATGATCCCGGGAATGATGCCGCCCACAAGATAGGGAAAGAAAATCTCGTCCGAGAAGGTCGCAAGTCCGGTCCAATCCCGTGGCTCACCCATGATCACATGTTTGAGATTGAGCCAGAGATCACCACCCGCATCGACAAATTTGCCCCCGAACGAGCGTTCGGTGCTTTCCTTCATTTCCGAACCCAGCAGCCAGTGGCCAGTCTGCAGGGATACGAGGCCAATGGGCACATAGGTCAGCGGATTGCCAAAGAACGTGGCCATGAGGCTCGCCAGAATATTGCCGCGCATGATCGTGGCCAGCACTGCGGCCACCACGAAATGGACGCCGTAAAACGGAGTGAAGGCGGTAAAGACCCCGGCCCAGATGCCCCGCGCAATCTTTTCCGGGGTATCCGGCAGACGGCGCATTCGGTGGTTCACATACTGGAACGCACGTGCCCAACCGCCGCGCGGCCAGACAAATTCCAGCATCGACCGAAAGAACGGCTTGGGGTCGCGGCGTTTGAACACCAATGTCTCGCCTTCCTATGCAGTCTGAGGTGTAGACGCCGGATGCGCCTGTGAAGGCACGGTCCGACGATGGCGCTCAATGGCTGCTACGTCACTTTCTGCTTCCAGCGCACCCATCAATGTATGCAGATGCTGCGCGTCCCGCAATTCCACATAGATCAGCAAACGGTAAAAGTCAGGTTTGCGATCCATAAATTCGAGATCAGAGATATTGGCCTGCGTCTCGCCGATCAATGTGCAAATACGTCCCAGCACCCCGGCATCGTTTCCGATGGTCACATCCAGTGTCGCTCCGTAAACGGCGGCGTGGCTGCCGTCGTGCCAGTGCAGGTCCAGCCAGCGGTCGGGTTGGTTTTCGTATTCCACGAGGCGCGCGCAGTCGATGGCGTGCACCACCACCCCTTCACCTCGGAAAGTGATACCAACGATCCGCTCACCCGGAAGGGGTTCGCAGCAGGTGGCGCGCTGAAACTTTTGCCCTGGCAGCAGGCCGATCACGGCGCGGCGCGCATCCACCACCTTGCCCGGTTTCGCGGTGAGGTCGGGATAGATCGCCTGCACCACCTCTTTGCCCGTCAACTCGGCAGAGCCGAGGCGGGCCAGCACTTCGTCCGCGCTGCCAAGGCGCAATTGCTTGGCCGCCGCTTCAAGGGCCTTGTCCGTGGCCTTCTTGCGCACATGGGCAAAGGCAGAGCGGGCGAGTTCACGGCCCAACGTGATAAAGCGTTCACGATCCGCCTCGCGCAAGGAACGGCGGATCGCCGTCTTGGCCTTGCCCGTGGTGGCAATCTCCAACCACGTGGTTTGTGGCGTCTGCCCTTCGGCGGTGATGATGTCCACCGACTGGCCATTCTTGACCCGCGTCCACAGGGGCACGCGCATCCCGTCCACTTTGGCGCCGACACAGGCGTTGCCGATGCGGGTGTGGATGGCATAGGCGAAATCAATTGGCGTCGCCCCGCGCGGCAGCTTGACCACCTCGCCCTTGGGGGTGAAGCAGAACACCTGGTCCGAATACATCTCAAGCTTGACCGCCTCGAGGAAATCCTCGTGATCGTCCTCGCCGTCGAATTGTTCGGTCAGTTGGGCAATCCACTTGGCCGGATCAACGGCAAAGGGGTTCTTGCCCCGGACCCCATCGCGATAGGACCAGTGGGCGGCCACGCCGGTTTCGGCCACATCGTGCATCTGCCCGGTCCTGATCTGCACCTCGACCCGTTTGCCATCGCGCCCCGACACCGTGGTGTGGATCGAGCGATAGCCGTTGGTTTTGGGCTGGCTGATATAGTCCTTGAACCGGCCCGGCACCGCGCGCCAGCGCTGGTGGATGGCACCAAGGGTGCGATAGCAATCCTCTTCGGTGCCGGTGATGACACGAAATCCGTAGATGTCGGACAGGCGGGAAAAGGACTGATCCTTTTCCTGCATCTTGCGCCAGATCGAATAGGGCTTTTTGGCGCGACCAAAGACTTCGGCCTCGATGCCCGCCTTTTCCAATTCGCGGCGCATGTCGCCGGTGATGCGCTGGATCACGTCGCCGGTTTCGCGTTGCATGGTGATGAAACGGCGGATGATGGACGAACGGGCCTCGGGGTTGAGCACCTTGAAGGCCAGATCCTCCAGCTCTTCGCGCATCCACTGCATCCCCATGCGTCCTGCAAGGGGGGCAAAGATGTCCATGGTCTCGCGGGCCTTTTGCAACTGCTTGTCCGGGCGCATCGAGCGGATCGTGCGCATGTTGTGCAGACGGTCGCTGAGTTTGACCAGAATGACGCGCATGTCCTTGGACATGGCCATGAACAGTTTGCGAAAGTTCTCGGCCTGCTTGGTCTCGACACTGCTGAGTTGCAGGTTGGTCAGCTTGGTGACGCCGTCCACCAGCTTGGCGATTTCTTCGCCAAAGGTGTCGGACACGGTTTTATAGCTGGCCTTGGTGTCCTCGATCGTGTCGTGCAGCAGTGCGGTAATGATGGTGGCATCATCCAGTTGCTGTTCGGTCAGGATCGCGGCGACGGCCACGGGGTGGGTGAAATAGGGCTCACCCGAGTGGCGAAACTGACCCTCATGCATCTCGCCGCCATACTTGTAGGCGGCGCGGATCAGCGCCTCGTTTGTCTTGGGATTGTAGTTTCGGACCAGTGCGATCAGATCGTCGTCAGAGATCATGCGGCCCAAAACCTGAATTCTAAGGGTTAACCCTGACCTTGCGCGGCCATCAGCTGACGCAGCAACATCTCTTCGGACATGCTGTCCTCGTCGGGCTTGTCGGCTTCGGTGCCCATGAGAAGCGCCATGGCGTCTTCTTCGGCCTCGTCGACTTCGATCTGGGTCTGGTTGGACTCGATCAAACGCTCGCGCAGTTCTTCGGCGCTTTGCGTCTCGTCGGCGATTTCACGCAGCGACACGACGGGGTTCTTGTCGTTGTCACGATCCACGGTGATCGGTGCGCCTGCGGAAATTTCGCGGGCACGATGGGCGGCGAGCATCACCAGCTCGAAACGGTTGGGAACCTTGTCAACGCAGTCTTCAACGGTCACGCGGGCCATCAGGGTGCTCCAGATCAGCAAAAAGAAACGACAAGCCGCTTATCTAGGGGCGATTCAGCGAAATGACAAGTCGCTATTCCAGTGCCCGAATGGGTGCGCGATCGGCCTCAGGCAGGGCCGCACACATCTGTGCGACGGTTTGCCGGGTGATGGGGTGTTTCCAGTCCGGTGCGATTTCCGCAAGCGGCACCAGAACAAAGCTGCGCTGGTGCATGCGCGGATGGGGCAGGATCAGCTGGCCGGGCGCTTTTTGCTGCTGCTGATCAAAGGGCAGGTTCATCCAGCTGCGCAGGGTCGCGACATCGGGCAGGATCATGTCGTCCATCGCCAGCAGATCAAGATCGATGATCCGGGCACCCCAACGTTCGGCCCGGCGCCGTCCCAACTGTGCCTCGATGTCGTGCAAATTGGCGATCATTTCGCGCGCAGACCAACCGGTTTCGATCACAACTGCGGCATTTACAAAGTCCGGACCGTTCCCGACCGGCACCGCCGGGGTGGCATAAAAGCGGCTCTTGGCGCGAATCACTGCACCCATTGTTTCCAACGTAGAAACGGCAAAATCCAACGTTTCGGCGGGTGACCCAACGTCAGACTGCATGTTTGACCCTAGGGCAACAAGCGAAAGTGACCGGTTTTGCGGCAGCTTTTCGCCCGTTTCCCTCTGACTAGTGTCTTGCGACATATTCAAAATGACCTATTTTCAGACAACCACTTGCTCGAGATTTTACCCTCTCACTCACAACACTCACGGAAAACGCAGGCGGTGACCCGAATTTTCGGAAGGATGCTTTATGTTTTACAAAGACGAACGGCTCGCGCTGTTCATCGACGGTTCGAATCTTTACGCCGCAGCCAAAGCGCTTGGGTTCGATATTGACTACAAGTTGTTGCGCCAGGAGTTCATGCGCCGCGGCAAGTTGCTCAGAGCCTTTTACTATACCGCCTTGTTGGAGAATGACGAGTACTCACCCATCCGCCCACTCGTGGACTGGCTGAATTACAACGGTTTCACCATGGTGACCAAACCGGCCAAGGAATACACGGATTCCATGGGTCGGCGCAAAGTCAAAGGCAATATGGATATCGAACTGGCAGTGGATGCGATGGAACTTGCACCACGCGTCGATCACATCGTCCTGTTTTCGGGGGATGGCGATTTCCGCCCGCTGGTCGAAAGCCTGCAACGTCAGGGCGTGCGCGTGTCTGTGGTATCGACCATCCGCAGCCAGCCTCCGATGATTTCCGATGATCTGCGCCGTCAGGCCGACAATTTCATCGAACTCGACGAACTCAAGGACGTGATCGGTCGCCCACCGCGCGAAGTCGTGACCGAACCGAACGAACGGCTGCAAGCGCAGGGCTAGGTCCGCACGCTTCACACTCTTTCGGCGGGCTGGACCCGGCCCGCCGAACGCCTTACCTCTGGGACGACCAACGCCGCCCGGAGAGACGCATATGCCCAATCCCCCCCTGACCCTGTACCTCGCCGCCCCGCGCGGTTTTTGCGCAGGTGTTGATCGCGCGATCAAGATCGTCGAAATGGCGATCGAGAAATGGGGCGCGCCTGTCTATGTCCGCCACGAGATCGTGCACAACAAATTTGTGGTCGACGGTCTGCGTGACAAGGGGGCGGTGTTTGTCGAGGAACTCTCGGACTGCCCCGACGATCGTCCCGTCATCTTTTCCGCCCACGGCGTGCCCAAATCCGTGCCCCAGGCCGCGCAGGCCCGCGAGATGGTCTTTGTCGATGCCACCTGCCCGCTGGTCTCCAAAGTGCATATCGAGGCGCAGCGACACGCAGATGCGGGCCTGCAGATGATCATGATCGGCCATGCGGGCCATCCCGAAACCGTCGGCACCATGGGTCAACTGCCCGAGGGCGACGTGCTGCTGGTCGAAACAGTCGAGGATGTAGAGCAAGTGACAGTCCGCGATCCCGAACGGCTCGCCTTTGTGACGCAGACCACGCTGTCGGTGGATGACACCGCCGATATCGTGGCCGCGCTTCAAGCCCGCTTTCCCGCGATTGTCGGCCCGCATAAAGAAGACATCTGCTACGCCACCACCAACCGGCAAGAGGCGGTCAAGGCGATGGCCCCGAAATGCGACGCGATGCTGGTGGTCGGGGCGCCCAACTCCTCAAACTCCAAACGGCTGGTCGAAGTGGGTGCTCGCGCGGGCTGCGCCTATTCCCAACTGGTCCAGCGGGCAACGGACATCGACTGGCGCAGCCTTGAGGGGATCGCGTCTGTCGGGATCACCGCCGGGGCCTCGGCCCCGGAAGTGCTGATCAACGAGGTGATCGACGCCTTTGGTGCACGCTATGACATGACCGTCGAAGTTGTCGAAACGGCGGTGGAGAACGTGGAATTCAAAGTGCCACGGGTGCTGCGTGAGCCTGCTTGAAACAGGAAACATCTCCGTCGTGTGGGAATGGCACGACGGCAGCTATGACCGCGCCCGCATCCACGCAAGCGCAGAAGGATGGACTGTTTCGGGCCGTCACGGCGACACGCGATATCTGATCAGTGTGGACACCGACTTTTGTTGTCGCAGCCTCGAAGTGTCTTGCGGGGCAGATGGGCTGACCCTGAACAGGACCGACGCGGGGTGGCTCGGGACCGAGACCGGACTGATCTCCGGCAGCGCCCGCTGCCGCGATCTGGACCTGGGCTGGAGCGCGCTGACCAACACTTTTCCAATCAGACGCCTGACGGCGGCGCAGCAAGCGACGGCGACATTCCCTGTCCTCATGATCGCGCAACCTGGTCTGAACATCCGCGTGGTTGAACAGACCTATACGCTCCAGGATGGCGGATGGCTGTATCGAAACAATGAAAGCGGGTATCAGGCCTTGCTGAGCGTGGATCGGAATGGCCTTGTCACGGACTACCCTGATGTGTGTACGCAAAAGGATCTTGGCCCGTGATCTCACTTCAATTCCTTTTGACGGCTTTGGTCGTTGTCATCGCCCCGGGTACGGGCGTCATCTATACTCTCGCCCTGGGGCTTGGTCAGGGAAGGCGGGCCGCACTTTGGGCGGCCCTGGGATGTACGGTCGGGATCGTGCCGCATCTGGCCGCCGCCACGCTGGGGCTGGCAGCGATCCTGCATACCTCGGCCCTGCTCTTCAACATCGTGAAATTCGCAGGCGTCGCCTATCTGCTGTACCTCGCATGGGGGTCACTCCGGCAAGGTGGGGCGCTGGCCATCTCGTCCGAAACCAAGGTCGAGGCCGGATGGCGCATCGCGCGGCGTGGCGCGCTGATCAATATCCTGAACCCGAAACTATCGATCTTCTTTCTCGCACTCCTGCCGCCCTTTCTGTCCGGCACAGCAGCAACAGCCACGGCGGAAATGACGATGCTTGGGCTAGTCTTCATGGCAATGACATTTGTCGTGTTTGTTCTTTACGGCACCTTCGCCGCGGCGGCGCGCCAATGGGTGCTTGGATCAGAGCGGGTCATGCGATGGCTGTCGCGCAGCTTTGCTGCGATCTTTGCCGCCCTCGCGGGTCGCCTTGCGCTGGAACGTGCATGAACCTGCCGCCGTCTTGTTTGCGTTTGCACCTTGTCAACGCGGCCAAAAGGGCCGACACCCACGCGCGATGCAATGCCACCTGATCGCAAAGCCATGACACACATCCCACGCGCACCCCTGATCCTTGGCCTTCTCGGCCTCATCCCCTTTGTCTGGGGTGCGGCCACGGTGATGTCGGACGATCTGGCGGCCCTTGGCGCGGCCTATCTGGGCCCACGCTTTATCGGGCCTTACGTGCAGCTGTTCTACGGGTCGGTCATTCTGTCCTTCATGTCCGGCGTGCTTTGGGGCTTTGCGACCAAGGCCGAAGGCGTGCAGGCCGCGACCGGCTACACCCTGTCGGTGCTGCCCGCGCTCTGGGCGTTTTTCATGACCGGGGGCGGGCCGTCCAGTGCGGCGATGAACCTGATCTTTGGCTTTCTGGGCGTGCTGATGCTCGATTTCGCCTTTTCCCGTTGGGGTCTGACACCGCCATGGTGGATGGCCCTGCGCACCCTTTTGACGGCCATTGTCGTGGCCTGCCTGACCCTCACGGTGATCTGACATGAGCGATGCTGAAACACTTTCCGTCTATGCCGCCAAGGCTGCCGAATACGCCAAACTGACCAGCGGCGAAGAAGCAAGTCCCAGCCTGCTGCGCTTTATCTCGGAACTGCCTGAGGGCGGGCGCACTCTTGATCTGGGCTGCGGGCCCGGCTTTGCTGCCGGTGCGATGGCGGCAGCAGGGATGGAGGCACATGCCTGGGACCCGGTGCCCGAAATGGTTGCCATGGCCGCCGCACGGCCCGGCGTGATCGCGCGCGAGGCGGTCTATGCCGATCTAACCGAGGTTGCCGCCTATGACGGCATCTGGTGCAATTTCTCCATGCTGCACACACCGCTCACCGACTGGCCGGGGCAGTTCGGCGCCATCGCGCGTGCTTTGAAACCCGGCGGCCTGCTGCATTTCGGCACCAAGCTGGGTGTGGGCGAAAAGCGCGACAGTATCGGGCGGCTTTATTCCTACATGACCGAAAGCGCGCTGGCGGACCTGCTGGGGCAAACCGGGTTCACCATCGACTACACGCGCACCGGCGAAGAGGCCGGGCTGTCGGGTGAAATCGCCCCGTTCATCGTGCTGCAGGCCCGCACCGATGGCTGAGCTGTTCGCCTATACCGATGGCGCCTGTTCCGGCAATCCCGGGCCCGGCGGCTGGGGGGCCCTGCTGCGCGCGATGGAAGGCGGGCAGATCATCAAGGAACGCGAGTTGAAAGGTGGCGAGGCGCTGACCACCAATAACAAGATGGAGCTGATGGCCGCCATCGCCGCCCTCGAAGCGCTCGAACGCGCCAGCACCATCACCGTGGTGACCGACAGCAACTACGTCAAAAACGGGATCACCAGTTGGATTCACGGCTGGAAGCGCAATGGCTGGAAGAATGCGGCAAAGAAACCCGTCGCAAATTCAGACCTGTGGCAACGGCTGGACGAGGCGCAGGCGCGCCATTCCGTGACGTGGAAATGGGTCAAAGGGCATGCAGGCCACGCCGAAAACGAACGCGCGGACGAGCTGGCGCGCGCAGGGATGGCTCCGTTCAAGCCGAAATAGAGTGCCTCTACACGCAAAGTGTTACAAGATGTGTGCACGCAACCCACTGTTATCATGAAGACTTTCCATGATGGTGGCTGAAAACCTCACCGATCCCTGCCATTTCCATGACTATTTGTGACCGCTTGGTCCCTTATTGTTACAGACCTGTTCTGCTATCTCTTTCCCAAGACAGATGACACGGAACAGGAGAACAGACATGAACCTCAAGGCAAGCAAAACCCCGCTCTTGATCGCCGCGATGGCCACCGCCGTCACGCTGACTACCTTTCTGCCTGCAAACGCCAAGGTCTATTGGGCCAGCGCCGAAGCTGAAAGCGCGCAGGTGATCGACGCCAATTTCAAGGTGAAGATCAAAAAGCACAAAAGCTTCAAGCACCACAAACCGCACCACGCCAAGCCCTACCACGGCCACCACTACAAGCATGGGGTCAAGAAAAAGCACTACAAATCGCACGGTCTCAAGAAAAAGCTTATCCTGAAAAAGCTGTTCTGAGACAAGCCCGCGACACCGGCCCTTCGGGGTCGGTTCAGCGTTTGCGCCAGTGGGTTGGCACGATGATCAGCGCCCCGACGGACGACACAATCGCGTTCAGACCGGGGCTGCTGAACCCAAAACCGAACATCAACCGCACAAAGTAGAACAGGAACGCCCCGCCCACGCAGATGATGATCGACTGCAAGATGCCGTTGCGGGTAAAGCCGGACTTTTCCGCCATATAGCCGACGATGCCTGCGATCACGACAGTGCCGATAATGGTGGGAAACATGGGCGATCCTTTGTTAAAGCCGGGTGCCGGACGGAACAGGCATGCCCCGCAGAAAGACATCTGCATCCTGCGCGCCTTTGCCTGCCCGTTGCAAGCGGGTCAGGCGCACTGCCCCGTCCCCACACGCCACGCTTAGCGCGTCATCCAGCACCTGACCGGGCGCCCCGCTGCCGCTGGTAAGGGTCGACCCCAGCGCCTTGATCCGCGCGCCGTCGATTTCAAACCATGCGCCGGGAAAGGGCGAAAGGCCCCGGATTTGACGGTCCACTTCGACTGCAGGGCGGGTCCAGTCGATAGCGGCCTCCGCCTTGTCGATCTTGTGGGCATAGCTTACGCCCGCCTCCGGTTGCGGCTTTGGCGTAAGGGACGGCAGGCGCGCGAGTGCGTCCACAATCAGCTTTGCCCCCATATCCGCCAGCCGATCATGCAGACTGGCCGTGGTATCGTCTGCTGCGATGGGCGTCTCGCCGCGCAGCAATACGGGGCCTGTGTCCAGCCCCGCCTCCATCTGCATGATGCACACACCAGTCTGCGCATCACCGGCCATGATCGCACGGTGGATCGGGGCCGCCCCGCGCCACCGAGGCAAGAGACTGGCGTGGATATTGAGGCAGCCGTGCCTGGGGGCGTCCAAAATGACCTGCGGCAGGATCAGCCCATAGGCGACGACAACGGCGATATCGGCGTTGAGGGCCGCAAATTCCGCCTGCGCATCAGCATCGCGCAATGAAACAGGGTGGCGGACCGGCAGGTCCAGCGCCTCCGCGCGGGTCTGAACCGGGCCCGGACGTTCCTTTTTTCCGCGCCCAGCGGGGCGCGGGGGCTGGGTGTAAACGCACGCAATGTCGTGACCAGCGGCGACCAGCGCCTCAAGCGCCGGTACGGAAAAGTCGGGCGTGCCCATGAAGATGACGCGCATATCAGCTGACCTTGCGCGCGCGACGCAGCAGCATGTCGCGTTTGACCCGGCCCAGATTGTCGAAATACATCCGACCCGCCAGATGGTCGATCTGGTGCAAGACCGAACGGGCCTCGAGATCGACAAAGTCGCGGCGATCATAGACGCCATCAACGTTCAAAAACCGCACAGCGATGGCCTTGGGGCGGGAAATCTCGGCATGCACACCGGGCAGGCAGGGGCTGGCTTCAACGCCCGCCTCCATCTCGTCACTGGCAGACAGAACTTCAGGATTGGCCAGCAGGATGCGGCGCGAACGGTCTGGCGTGACGTCGACAACGGCAAGCCGCAACATCACGCCGATTTGCGGCGCGCCAAGGCCAATGCCCTGCCCCGGCATCGCATCCATCGTGTCGACCATATCGTTCCAGATCGCCTTGATCTCATCGGTGATTGTGTCGACATCGGCGGCGGGCGTGCGCAGACGCCTGTCCGGCCAGCGCAGGATCGGGCGCACGGCCATCAGCGTGCCTCGTAACGGGCCAAAAGCGCGGCGCGCTGGTCGTCATCCACGCGGTCCAGCGTCATGATCCCGTCCAGATGATCCAATTCGTGCTGGGCGCAGCGGGCGGAAAAGCCGGTCATGTCCTCTTCGTGCACATGTCCGGCCAGATCGGTCCAGACCATGCGGACACTGGCTGGGCGGCGTACCTCGGCCTCGACGCCGGGAATGGACAAACACCCTTCGATCCCCGTTGAGACGTCGTCACTGCGCGAAATGATCTCGGGGTTGATGCATATCGTGGGCGAAGGCGTGCCATCTTTCCACGTTGCGTCCATCACGAACATGCGCAGCAGTTGCCCGATCTGCGGGGCCGAAAGACCGCGGCCCGGCGCGGCATACATCGTCTCGAGCATGTCGGCCGCCAGCACGCGCACATCATCGGTGATGGTTTCAAGTGGCGTGCTGATCACGCCCAGGCGGGCATCGGGCCATGTCAGAATTGGATGCAGGGTCATGCCTTTTCGCGGGCCTTTTCACGTTTGAACTTGACCATCTTGCGGGTGATCATCTGACGCTTGAGTGGTTTGAGATAGTCGATGAACAGCTTGCCATCGAGATGATCGATCTCGTGCTGGACGCAGGTGGCCCACAGACCGTCCATACCCTCGGAATGTTCTTTGCCGTTCTCGTCAAGCCAGCGCACTTCGACCTCGGCCGGGCGGGTGACGTCGGCGAACTGTTCGGGGATCGACAAACACCCTTCCTCATAGACATTGGTTTCGTCCGAGGACGCGATCACTTCGGGGTTGAACATAATCAGCGGGCGGGGCTTTTCCCCTTCGGCCTTGACGCAATCCAGCACGATCAGACGGGTCAGCAACCCGACCTGCGGGGCCGCAAGGCCAATGCCGGGTGCGTCATACATCGTCTCAAGCATATCGTTGGCAAGCGCGCGCAGATCGTCCGACAGATCCACCACGGGATCGGACGTCTTTTTCAAGCGCGGGTCGGGGTGCAGGATGATCTGTCGTTTCATGCACCCCGATGTAGGACAAGATACCGAGACCCGCAATGTCCCCTTGCGCTCAGACCCGGCCTTGGTAGCGTGCGCGGGAACAGATCAGGAGGCCCCAATGAGTTTCGACG
Source organism: uncultured Tateyamaria sp. (assembly GCF_947503045.1). Lineage (GTDB taxonomy): Bacteria > Pseudomonadota > Alphaproteobacteria > Rhodobacterales > Rhodobacteraceae > Tateyamaria. The sequence continues at coordinate 354,593 of NZ_CANNCF010000001.1, read as the reverse complement.
ACATCATCGACCGGCAAGGAACACATTGCGTTAAATGGGACATGATGGAGAAAATCTATGGCGTCCCGCAGGACAAGGGCCTTGCCATGTGGGTGGCGGACATGGATTTCCGCCCGCCGCAATGCGTTCTGGATTCGGTGCAGGCACAGGTCGATCACGGAGTCATGGGCTATTTTGGGGATGACAGTGACTACCGCGCCGCGATCCAGTGGTGGATGCAAACCCGGCACGGCTGGGATCTCAACCCCGATCACATCTTCACCACCCACGGGCTGGTGAACGGCACGGCGATGTGTGTGGACACGTTCACCAATCCCGGCGACGGGGTCGTGTTGTTCACGCCTGTTTACCATGCCTTTGCGAGGGTCATCAAAGCCAATGGACGGCGGGTCGTGGAATGCGAGATGACGCAGGACAACGGGCGCTACGAGATGGATTTCGACGCCTATGATGCGCAGATGGACGGCTCGGAACGGATGGTCATCCTGTGCTCACCGCACAATCCGGGCGGCCGCGTCTGGACCCGTGCGGAATTGCAGGCGGTCGCGGCCTTTGCCAAGCGGCACGAGTTGATTCTTGTGTCAGACGAAATCCACCACGATCTGGTGATGCCCGGCCACACTCATATCCCGATGACGGCGATCGACGGGATCGAGGAACGGTTGGTGATGATGACCTCGACCAACAAGACCTTCAATCTGTCCGGATCGCACACGGGCAACGTGATCATCGCCGATCCCGACCTGCGCGAGAAATTCGCGAACCGCATGGCGGCACTCGGCATGTCGGCCAATTCGTTCGGCCTGTTCATGGTGACCGCAGCCTATTCGCCCGAAGGGGCGGCGTGGGTGGATGAGCTGGTGACCTATCTCGACGGCAACCGACGCCTGTTCGATGCCGGGGTGAACGCGATCCCGGGTCTCAAATCCATGGGGCTTGAGGCGACATACCTGTCATGGATCAGCTTTGAAGACACAGGCATGGAGCGGGCCGAGTTCACCCGCCGTGTCGAACAGGACGCCTGCATCGCCGTCAACCACGGACCAAGCTTTGGCAAGGGCGGGGAAAACTGGCTCCGCTTCAACATCGCAACGCCGCGCGCCCGTGTGCAAGAAGCGGTCGAACGGCTGGCCGTGGCATTTGGCGATTTGCAGTAAGGCCCCGCGTTGGGTCAGTTGCGCACTTCGATCAAAGCAACCGGGGCATCTGCGGCCTGTTCAAAATCAAGCGGCGCGGTGTTTGACACCGCCGTCATGCGCTTGAATTCGTACTTCATCTCGCCGGCGTCTTCTTCTGAAGCGACGATCAGACATTGAAACAAATGCAGGGCACCATCGTAGAGGTCGATGAACCCACGCAAGGTCGGCGCATCAGCGGCATCCAGGGAAAACCCGGTCGCCCACATACGCAGCACGGGGTGGAATTTACCATCAGCAGACAGACGCAAACGCGATCCGGATTTCAGCGATTGCATGCGCGCGCTGTCCAATCCGGCCTGCACCTCTTTGGGGACAAAAGTTGTCATGGCACTCATTCCTTTGCGTTCAATTTACCGAACATGCGGCAAAAATGGTTTCAGTCCAGTAAATTAGCCCCCGTCGCATTCGGACTCATTTGCGCTGTGGCATTCACGTGACTCTTGGGATGTGCGGGCGCGCAGGGGATATGCGCGTCAGTACCCCTGTGGAACTGCGGCCATCCGTGCTCTATGTGCGGCCTAGTTCACAAGGCGGAGAACCACGATGGGATTGCTGATCGACGGCGTTTGGAAAGACCAATGGTACGACACCAAATCGACGGGCGGCGCGTTCAAACGCAAAGAGGCGGTGTTCCGAAACTGGATCACCGCTGATGGCAGCGCAGGACCATCCGGCACCGCAGGGTTCGCCGCAGAAAGCGGGCGCTATCACCTCTATGTCTCTTATGCCTGCCCGTGGGCACACCGCGCGTTGATCTTTCGCGCGCTCAAGGGGCTGGACGCGCATATCGGCGTGTCCGTGGTGCATCCCGACATGCTGTCCGACGGCTGGACCTTTGAAACGGACGCGCATGGTGCAAGCGGGGATGACCTGTTTGGCCTGCCTTTCGCCCGCGATCTCTACACCCGCGCCGATCCGAAATTCACCGGTCGGGTCACTGTGCCCATCCTGTGGGACAAGGCGCAGAACACCATCGTGAGCAATGAAAGCTCGGAAATCATCCGTATGTTCAACTCGGCCTTTGACGCAATCACCGGCAACAGCGATGACTACTGGCCAGAGGAACTGCGCGATGCCATCGCACCGGTGAATGACCGGATCTACGACACACTCAACAACGGGGTCTACAAGTCCGGTTTTGCCACCACGCAAGAGGCCTATGACGCCGCCGTGCACCCCCTGTTTGACACGTTGGACTGGCTCGATGCCCGCCTGTCAGATCACCGCTACCTGATCGGGGATCGGATCACCGAGGCCGACTGGCGGCTGTTCACGACGCTGGTGCGTTTTGATGCGGTCTATCACCTGCACTTCAAGTGCAATCGTAAACGGCTGGTCGATTACAGTAACCTTTGGGGCTACACGCGCGAGCTGTATCAATGGCCCGGAGTTGCTGAAACCGTGAACATGCACCACATCGTGCGCCACTATCACTACAGCCACGAAAGCATCAATCCGCACCGCATCGTGCCGATCAATCCAGAGATCGGCTTTGACGCGCCACACGTGCGAGGCTAGAGCGCGGGCCTAGTGCCCGCCGTAATGTGCCACCATCGCCGCCAGGTCTTCGGGCGGGGTGCCTGCTGGCAAGAATGCGCAGGCATTGCTGGCGTGGTTAAAGATCGAACCGTCTGAAAAAAAGGTCGTATCGGTCACAAAAATGACCCGTGCATCGGGATGGCGGTAGCTTGCAAAATCCGCCACGGCCAGCGCGCTGCCCTGTTTCAGGACAAGATCGAGAACGATAATATCAGCCTGATCGGTGGACAAATGCGCAACCGCATCATCCTGGTCATGGGCCTGCGTCACAGCATAGCCCTGCCTTTCAAGGTGGCGCGTCCAAAGCATGCCTAGCTCGGGTCGGCTTTCTACGATCAAAACTTTCATGGTCTCTCCAGAGCCAGCAGACTTCAGGCTCCATTCTCTGTTAGTGTCGCGTATTCTCTTAACAATTCGTTAATGACCGGCTTAATAGCTTAACGCTAGCGCATTGGCTTGTCTTTCACGCGGTTATCCGCTCTTTGCGGGCGCAAAATCGCCTATTTTGGCACAAATTGATCAGGAGCCTTGCATTTGGCCTCACAACGCGATCACGGCGGCGGACTGGATGCTGCGATCAAAACCTTCGGGGGCAGTCGCGCCGAATGGCTCGATTTGTCGACCGGAATCAACCCTGTCCCCTATCCCTTTCCCGCGCTTTCTGCCGATGCCTGGACCGCGCTGCCCGACACGCAAATGGCCGCAGACCTCACTCAGGCCGCCCGGACCTTCTGGCATGTCCCCGAAAGTGCGGAGATTCTCGCCGCACCGGGTGCGTCGGCATTGATCGCCCAAATCCCGCGCCTGGCCGCGCCCGCAACCGTGTCCATTCCCGCGCCGACATATAACGAACACGCCGCCAGCTTTGCCCAGCATGACTGGCAGGTGCACTCGGAAGGCGCGGCGCAGGGGCAGGTGCTTGTGCATCCCAACAATCCCGATGGACGAATGTGGTCGGAACAGGATCTCACCACACCGCTCTGCATCATCGATGAAAGCTTTTGTGACGTGGCTCCAGATCGCAGCCTGATCGCACATGCCGCGCAGCCCGGCAGAATAGTGCTGAAAAGTTTCGGCAAATTCTGGGGACTGGCCGGTGTACGGCTCGGCTTTGCCATCGGAGACCCGGCCTTGATCGCACGGCTCAGGGACATGCTGGGCCCATGGCCCGTGTCAGGCGTCGCGCTCGACATCGGCGCGCGCGCCCTCAACGACCCCACCTGGGCCGATCAGACGCGCAGCCGCCTTGCGGCTGACACTGTGCGGCTGGACGCCATGGTGTGCCAACACGGCGCGGCACTCTTGGGCGGGACGACTCTGTTCCGGCTCTACCGCGTCGATGATGCCAATGCGTGGCAAGACAGGTTGGCGCAGCACCACATCTGGTCGCGTATCTTTCCCTATGCCGACAACTGGATCAGGCTGGGACTGCCCGGACCCGATGGCTGGGACCGGCTAGAGGCGGCCCTTTGAACGGCGCGATCTTTCTTGCCCTCGCGTTATCGCTGGACGCACTGATGGGCGAACCGCGCTGGCTGTGGGCGCGTCTGCCCCACCCTGCCGTGCTGATGGGACGCGCAGTTGCGGGGCTGGATCGGGCCCTGAACGGCGGTGCGTCACAACGGCTCAAAGGCGTGTTGGCCGTGCTGATCCTCGTGAGCGGCGCCGGAGGCCTAGGCTGGGTCTTGCAACAGCTTGGTCCCGTTGTCAGCATCATCGCCGCCGCGATCCTTTTGGCGCAACGATCACTGGTTCAGCACGTGGCTGCCGTAGCATCCGGCCTGCGCCAATCGGACGAAGCGGGGCGCCATGCCGTTGCACAAATCGTCAGCCGCGACGTCTCCACCTCTGACGCCTCGGCCACCTCCCGCTCTGCCATCGAAAGCCTGTCGGAGAATTTCAGCGACGGCGTCATCGCCCCTGCCTTCTTGTTTCTGATCGCGGGCCTGCCGGGCATCGCGATCTACAAGGTGGTGAACACGGCAGACAGCATGATCGGCTACCTGACCCCGCGCCACACGGAATTTGGTTGGGCGGCGGCACGTCTGGATGATGTTCTGAACTGGGTGCCCGCGCGGCTGACGGCATTGCTGATTGCGCTCGTGGGGCGCAGCACCAGCCAGCTTGGCAACGCGCAACGCGACGCCCGCCTGCATCGCTCACCCAATGCCGGATGGCCCGAGGCGGCGATGGCCTACACGCTCGACATCGCGCTTGCCGGACCGCGCAGCTATCACGGGCAGGTCCGCGATCTGGCCTGGGTCAATGGCGCGGGACGACGCGATCTTGGCCCACCCGACATTGACGCCGCCATCGCAATCGTATGGAAAGCATGGGGGCTGAGTGTGGCCATCTGTGTGGGTATCGGGGGATTGGTATGGGTATATTGAAAAATCTGTCGGCGCTGTGCGTGGCCATTGTGCTGCCCGCCGGCGCGCAGGCGCAATGTGGCGGCTCGTTTTCCGCATTCAAGGCCGGGCTGGCCAGCGAGGCGGTTTCCCGTGGCATCTCCAAATCCACCGTCGACACGTTCCTGTCGGGCGTCAAGAGTGATCCCAAAGTGCTGCGTGCGGACCGGGCACAAGGCGTGTTCCAGCGCCCTTTCATCGACTTTTCCCGCCGTCTGATCTCGCAAAACCGCGTCAATGCGGGTCGGGCCAATGCGCGCACCTACGATGGCATTTTCGACCGGATCGAACAGCGCTACGGCGTGGACCGGCACGTGTTGCTCGCCTTTTGGGCGTTCGAGACGGATTACGGCGCGTTTCAAGGGGATTTCAACACCGCCAACGCCCTCGTCACCCTCGCCCATGATTGTCGCAGACCCGAACTGTTCCGCCCGCAGGTCTTTGCCGCGATGGAACTTTTCGCCCAAGGCGGGTTCGATCCGCGCCGCACGACGGGGGCATGGGCCGGGGAAATCGGCATGGTGCAGATGCTGCCGCAGGACATCCTGATCAACGGCGTCGACGGGGACGGCGACGGGGCGGTGCGGCTCAAGACATCCGCTCCTGACGCGTTGATGTCAGGCGGCAAGATGCTGCAGCATCTGGGCTGGCAAGCCGGGCAGCCATGGTTGCAAGAGGTGACGGTGCCCGCCCAGATGGACTGGTCGCTGAGTGGCCTTGGCACGACTAAAGCGACAAGCGAATGGCAAGCCCTTGGCGTGCGCGCGCGCAATGGCAGGCTGGCAAACCTGCCCGCCTCGCTGATCCTGCCACAGGGGCACAAGGGGCCCGCCTTTCTCGCCTATCCGAACTTCAATGTATATTTCGAGTGGAACCAGTCTTTTACCTACGTTCTGACAGCCGCCTATTTCGCCACCCGACTGGCAGGGGCGCCGGTCTATGACGCAGGCAACCCCGATGCCGGGCTGGGACCAGACCAGATGAAGCGACTGCAGACCCGGCTGCAGGCGCGTGGATATGATGTAGGCAAGATTGACGGCATCCTTGGCGCGGGCACCCGCGCAGCGGTGCAGGCCGAACAGAAACGGCTGGGGCTGGCAGCGGATGCATGGCCCACGCGAGCGTTGCTGGATCGGCTTTGAGCGCGTTCCACGTTTGTAATTTGGTAAGGTTTGGACTGTATTCCGAGCACCGATAGTTCCGTTCAGTGCAGTCACCGAACAGACGACCCGGCAGAGCTGCTACTCTGCCGGGTCACTCTTTTTCAGGTCATATCCCGATCAAGAGGCGAATGATGGCAAAGCATCGCGATGACAATGGCCACCATCCATTTTCGATAGTTTCTGTCACTCAGGTCAATCACCTCCTTCCGTGGCTCGGGATGAGCCACGGTTCAGACGTATTGGGTAAAGATTTATTCAATTCGAATCGCTTCCGCGGAACGCGCCTTACGCCACCAGCGTCTCCGCCTTTTTCAGATCCACCGACACCAGCTGGCTGACGCCCTGTTCGGCCATGGTCACGCCAAACAGACGATCCATGCGGGCCATGGTCACCGCGTGGTGGGTGATGATCAAAAACCGCGTGTCGGTGCGGCGGCACATCTCATCCAGCAGGTCACAGAACCGGGTCACGTTGGCATCATCCAGCGGCGCGTCGACCTCGTCCAGCACGCAGATCGGGGCCGGATTGGCGAGGAAAACGGCAAAAATCAGCGCCATGGCCGTCAGCGTCTGTTCCCCCCCGCTCAGCAAGCTCAGCGTGCTCAGCTTCTTGCCCGGCGGCTGGCACATGATCTCAAGACCGGCCTCAAGCGGGTCGTCGCTTTCGACCATGACCAAATTCGCCTCGCCGCCGCCAAAGAGGTGGGTAAACAGCAACGAAAAGTTCGAGTTGACCTGTTCAAAGGCCGTCAGCAACCGCTCGCGCCCCTCGCGGTTCAGGCTGGCGATGCCGCTGCGCAGGGTCTTGATCGCTTCCTCAAGGTCCGCCTTTTCCGACACCAGCCCGTCATGTTCGACCTGCACCTCCTTGGCGTCTTCCTCTGCGCGCAGGTTGACGGCACCCAACGCGTCGCGCTGGCGTTTGAGGCGGTTCACGTCCGCCTCCAATGCGCCCGCAGCGGGCATCTGGTCCGGGTTCACATCCAATGCATTCAACAACTGGTTTGGCGTCATCTGCTGATCATCCGCGATCCGCTCGGCGGCGATGGCCACGGTTTCGCGGGCGGCCTCGGCGCGGGCCTCCGACCGGGCACGGGCCTCGCGGGCCTCAGAAGCCAGACGTTCAGCCTCGCGCTCTTGCCGCGTGGTCTCGCGCAAATGCCCCTCGGCCCCGGACAGCGCGTTGTTGGCCTCGGCCCGACGCGATTCAGCGACGGCAATCTCTTGCCCCAACGCATCGCGTTTTGCGGCCAGTTCGGCTGGGGCGGCTTCGGCCAGCGCCAGTTCGGTCTCCGAGGCGGTTTTGCGCTCGACCAATTCCGCACTGCGCTTTTCCGCCGTTTCAAGGCGGTGGCGCCAGCCGCTGATCTCCTTGGTGATCTCCTGGGCACGCTTGGTGCGCGCCTCGCCGGTGCGGCGCAGATCGTCATGGGCGGACCGGCGCGACATCATCATGATACGCGAGGCCTCGACCGTCATGCGCAGATCCTCGACCTCGGCACGCGCGGTGTCGAGGTCAGGCAGATCGGCAAGGGCGGCTTCGGCCTCGGCCACGCGGGTGCGCGCCGCCATCGCGTCCTCTTCGTGGCGGGTCACGGCCAGACCAAGCGACTCCAGGCGACCCGCTGCCAGATTGCGATCCGCTTCGGCCCGGCTCAGGGCACGTGCGGCCTCGGCCACCATCCGGTCGGCCTCGCGGCGCGCATGGCGGGCTTGTTTGTCGGCCTCGGTCAGCTCGGTCAGTCGCTGCGTCAAGGCCTCATGGGCCTGTCGCGCGCCATCCGCATGGGCCGTCGCCCGTTCCAGCGATTGTTTCAGCTCTTCCAACCGATTGAGCTGCTGCAGACGCAAAGCGGCCGCACTTGGCGCGTCCTCGGCCCAGGCGCGGAACCCGTCCCAGCGCCACAAGTCACCTTCGGGGGAAACAAGGCGCTGACCCGGTTTCAGCAAGGGTTGCAAACGCGGCGCATCATCCGCATCGCACAGGCCGATCTGGCTCATCCGGCGGTTCAGCACATCCGGCACCGACACGTGCTGCGTCAGTGGCGTGACGCCCTCGGGCAGAGGCTGCACTTCGTGATAGGCGGGCAAGATGGCCCATCCGGACGGGCCATCAGCGTCCACTTCGGGGGCACGCAGATCATCCGCCATCGCCGCGCCCAAGGCTTTTTCAAAGCCCTGCTGCACCTGCAACCGGTCCAGGATCTGGCCACCTTCGGCCGTGTCGCGTTCGACCAGCTTGGCGAGCGCGCCAGCCTCGGCGCGCAGGGCGTTCATCTCGCCCTCGGCTTCGGAGCGTTCGGCGCGGGCATCAGCCTCGCGGGCCTGCGTTTCGGCGCGCGCCTCTTCTGCGGCAATCAGGGTCTCATCCGCGCGCAGGGCCGTCGCCTCGGCTTGTGCCACAGCACTTTGGGCGGTCGCAAAATCCGTGCCCGCCTTGTCGAGGGCCGCCTGACTGGTCGCCACCGCCTCGCGCGCCTTCACGGCTTCGGATTCCGAGCGTTGCTCGACCTTGCGGTTGTCCTCCAGCAGCCGCTGGGCAGAGCCATGACGCGCCGCCAGACGGGCGACGTCTTCGGTCTTGTCGCCCTGATCGGCCTCGCGGGCCTGCAAGACCTGACCGGCCTCGCGGGCCGCCACGGCTGCAGCCTCCAGCAGGTCTTCGTGACCCTCGCTGGCCTTGGCGATTTCGGCCGCCTCCCATTCCAGACGTTCAATCGTGTCGCCCGCATCGCGGTTCAACCCGCCCTCGCGTTCGATATCGCGGGCCAGTTGGGCGATGCGCTGGCTCAACGTCTCGATGGTCTGGGCCGCCTGCGCTTCCTGATCGCTCAGTGTGTCGCGTTGCACGGCAAGACGCTGAAGAACGGCGGCAGCAATGGCATCCTCCTCGCGCAGGGGCGGCAGCGCCTCTTCGGCACTCTGGCGGGCCTTGGCAGCCTCGCGCACCATCGCCTCGGCCTGTGCGGCAGCGGTTGTGCGGGCGCGCAATTCGTCGTCCGCCGCGCCGCGCGCGATATCCGCCTCACGCCAGCGACGATACAGCAACTGCCCCTCAGCGCGGCGCAACTCATTGCCGATCTCGCGATAGCGCGCTGCCTGCCGGGCTTGCCGGGCGAGCTGCGACAGTTGTGCCGCCAGTTGTTCAATCACATCATCGACGCGGGACAGGTTCTGTTCAGCCCCTTTCAGCTTCAGCTCCGCCTCGTGACGGCGCTGATAGAGGCCCGAAATCCCCGCCGCCTCTTCCAGTATGCGGCGACGGTTCTTGGGTTTGGCATTGATCAACTCGGCGATCTGACCCTGCCGGACAAGGGCCGGCGAATGCGCCCCGGTCGAGGCATCGGCAAACAGCATCTGCACATCGCGGGCGCGCACATCCTTTCCGGCGGCCTTGTAGGCACTGCCCACATCGCGTGTGATGCGGCGCACGATATCCAGCGCATCCGCATCGTTAAAACCCGCCGGCGCAAGGCGCTCGGAGTTGTCGATATGCAGCGACACTTCGGCGAAGTTGCGCGCCGGGCGGGTGGCGGCCCCGGCAAAGATCACATCTTCCATACCCCCGCCACGCATCGCCGTGGGGCGGTTTTCGCCCATCACCCAGCGTAGCGCTTCCAGCAGGTTGGATTTGCCACATCCATTGGGGCCCACCACGCCCGTCAGACCATCCGCGATGATCAGATCAGTCGGATCAACAAAGGATTTGAACCCCGTCAGTCTCAGTTTGGAAAAGCGCACGCACGACCCGTTTGGTTAACTCATTCTGGGGTCACAGAGTGGCCGGACACCCTACACGAGTCAACGCGATGTCACCACAATCAGCGCAAGTACGCAGTTTATCCACAAGATATTGCGATCAACCGCTCAAATCAGGGTGCAATCGAGATCAAGGACAAGCTCGTGCGTGGCTGGGCTGATATGGGAATCGAGGGTGAGGCAGTCATATTCGCCCTGCGGCTTCAATCGGTCCGGCGCAGGTCCGCCCTTGCCGCAATCGAGGATTCCGGTCGCCTGTGCCTGATCGCCGCGCACCTCCTTGACGGCACAGCCGCTCACGATCTGCATCGCCTTGCCCGCACGGTCGCGGATCGGTCCAAAGCGGGGGGCGTATTCGGGATTGGTGCGGATCGCCTCGGCCAGCCTGCCGTTCACCCGGACATCAAAGGTCGACCCATTCACTGTCACCGTCGTCGCAGGCAGGCCGCGAAAATGCGGACCTGCGGTGTTGCAAGCGACAGCAAAGACAAAAGAGAACAGGGCAAGAGACTTTCGCATGGTCCCAGCCTTGGCGCAGCTTGGTTAACACGGGCTTAATGCAACACGGCTGCGTCGCATTTGCACCCGAAACGAATTGGTCATATGACTTTACCAATTCATCTAGGAACCCCGATGCCCTTTCGACCCGTGCAGCCCGAAAAACTCTCTTCTGCCGTGATCCGGCAGATCGAACAGCTGATCCTGCGCGGCATCCTGCGCCCCGGTGAACGGCTGCCGCCCGAACGCGAGATGGCCGAGCGGATGAACGTCTCGCGCCCGTCCTTGCGCGATGCCGTCAGTGCCCTGCAGGAACGGGGCCTTCTGGCCACCCGCCCGGGTGCGGGGATCTTTGTCGCCGACGTGCTGGGCTCGGCCTTTGCGCCCGCGCTGACCGAGCTGTTCGCGCGCCATGACGAGGCGGTGTTCGACTATCTCAGCTTTCGCCGCGACCTCGAAGGGCTGGCCGCCGAACGGGCAGCGCGGCTGGCCTCGGACACGGATCTGGCCGTGGTCAACACCGTGTTCGAAAAGATGGAGGCCGCCCATCCCAAGCGCAACAGCGATGAAGAGGCGCGGCTGGATGCGCAGTTCCACATGGCCATCACCGAGGCGAGCCACAACGTGATCATGCTGCACATGATGCGCTCGATGTACCAGTTGCTGCGCGACGGCGTGTTCTACAACCGTCAGGTCATGTTCAAACAGCGCACCACGCGCCAGTCCCTGCTGGACCAGCACCGGGCCATCAACGACGCGCTTCAGAGCCGTGATCCGGATGCGGCGCGGGCAGCGGTGCACACGCATCTCGACTATGTGGAACGCGCCCTGCAGGACCAGAAAAAGGCCGAAAGCAACGAGAACATCGCGCGTCAGAGGTTGGATCACGAAACCGGCGGCTAGGGCTGGCCCCCCCACAAACGCGGAACGATGCGAATGTTGTGATCAGGCATAAAAAACCCGGCCACGTCACGCGACGGGCCGGGCTTGGTAATTCACTTGAGCGAAGGCCTAGTGCAGCTTTGCATCCACCTGTGCGATTGACTCTTCGATCAGCTTGTTGGCGTCTGCGGCCGACATCTGCTTTTCGATCACGGTGCGGGCGGCCGAGATGGCCACGGTCACGGCACTGTCGCGCACTTCCTTGATCGCACCGGCTTGGGCCGAGGCAATCTGGTCCTCGGCAGAGGCCATGCGGCGCTCGATCGAGCGGGCCAGATCGGCGCGGGCCTGATCGGCGGCGGCTTCGGCGTCGATCTTGGCTTGTGCCACGATCTTGTCGGCCTGTTCCTGCACTTCCTTGTGCTTGCGCTCGTAAGAGGCCAGCAGGGCCTGTGCCTCGTCACGCAGGGCGCGGGCCTCGTCCAGTTCCGACTGAATGCCCGATGAGCGGTCATCCAGCATCTTGGACAACATCCCCGGCACCTTGAAATAGAACAGGACGGCGACAAACAGGATAAAGGCGATCAGGACGATAAAGTCCGTGTTGGCAAGGCTGACAAAGGGACCCTTTGCCGCCCATGCCGGGCTTGCCATCAGGCCAAGAGCCAGTGCGGATGTGATGGTTTTGATCCCCATGGCCTTATCCCTTCATCCGGGCGGAAACAGCCGCACCGATTGTCTTGGCATCGGCCTTGCCACCCATGGCGGCCACGATCTCGCCCGCGGTGTCCTTGGCGACTTCGGCAACGGCTTCCATCGCGCCTTCGCGGATTTCGGCAATGGCCTTTTCGCTTTCGGCAGCCTTGGCGGCGATCTGGGCGTCAGCCTTTTCGATGGCCACATCCAGATCGGCCTGGATTTTCGCCTTGGTCTCGCCTGCGATGCGTTGCGCTTCGGCGCGGGCATCGGCCAGCGCCTTTTCATAGGCGGCTTCGGCCTCTTCGGCCTTGGCCTTGAGGTCTTCGGCGGCGGCGATGTCATTGGTGATCGTGCCCTGCCGTTCAGCAAGGATGGCCGCGATCCGTGGCAGGGCCACGCGCGACAGCACGAAATAGATGGCGACAAGGGCCAGAAGCAGCCAGAAGATCTGGTTGCCAAACGTCCCTACGTCCAGTTGCGGCATACCGGGCGCCGCCCCTGCTGCAACTTCTGCAGCTGCATTTGTATCGGTTGCCATATCGGTCGTTCCCCTGAGTGGGCCCTGCCAGCAAGGCCAGAATGCGAAGCCGTCACGGATGGGCCGCGTGATGATATCACGCCGCCCGACCGTAAGGAATGCGTCTCAGAAGTCTTAGACGGCGAACATCAGCAGCAGAGCGACGAGGAACGAGAAGATCCCCAGGGCTTCTGCAAAGGCGATGCCGATGAACAGTGTCGCTGTCTGACCGGCGGCTGCCGATGGGTTGCGCAGAGCGCCAGCGAGGAAGTTGCCAGCCACGTGGCCAACACCGATAGCGGCTGCGCCGGAACCGATTGCTGCGAGGCCTGCGCCGATGTGTGCGAGTTCACCTTCCATGAGAATTCTCCTTACGATTGGAAGTTAGTAGATGTGTCCGGCGGGATCAGCCCCGCCATACATTAGTGATGCGGATGCAATGCGTCCTTGAGATAGACGCATGTGAGGATGGTAAAGACGTAGGCCTGAATGGCCGACACGAGAACTTCGAGCCCGTAGATCGCCATCACGCCGATGATCGCGACAGGGGCAATCGCCGCCACCTGGGCAAAGCCTGCGAACACTTTCAGAACGGCGTGACCGGCCATCATGTTGCCCGCCAGACGAATGGAGTGGCTGACAGGGCGCACGAAGTAGGAAATGATTTCGATGATCGCCAGTACAGGACGCAGCGGCAGCGGCGCGCTCGACACCCAGAACAGGCCCAGGAACGACGCACCGTTCTTGACGAAACCAAGGATCGTGACCGCAAAGAACACGCCAAAACCAAGGATCGCCGTGACCGCGATATGCGATGTGGTGGTAAAGGACATCGGGATGAGGCCAAGGAAGTTGGCGCAGAGGATGAACATGAACAGAGTCATGATGTAGGGGAAATACTTGATCCCGTCCTTGCCCGTGACGTCTTCGACCATCTTGTAGACAAAGCCATACATCAACTCGGCAATCGACTGGCCCTTGCCGGGCACAACCGCGCGTTTGGATGTGGTCAGAACCATCAGGCCCAGAATGGCCAGAACCGCCAGCGCCAGCCACACGGTCACGTTGGTGATCGTGTACCAGTGCACCGGATCACCGACCTCGCCAAACCACGGCTTGACGATGAACTGATCCATGGGGTGGAATTCCAACCCGCCGCCGCTTTTTGCTTCATCTGCCATCAGGCTCTCTCCGTCTCATCTCACCCTTGCGGGCGGTCATCTTGCTCTTCGGCCAATTCGGCGGCCTGCTTGCTTTGGACTTCTTCCGCACTGCGCATCATCGTTTTGACACCGGCGGCAAAGCCCAGAAATATAAACACGATCATGAGCCACGGAGAGGTGCCAAACAGCGCATCCAGCCCGTAACCCATACCAAACCCGATCCCCAGACCGGCCACCAACTCGATCACCATGCGCCAGGCCAGTTGCGCCTGAGAATGATGATCCGGCGTGCGGGGTTTGGGTGCGTGAACCTCTTTGACAGCCTCCAGACGCGCATTGAGCGCCTCCATCTTGGCCTTGTCATCAGGGTCGGTCACGTGCCGTTGTCCCGTCCTTTGGATAGGGTGGTGGATATGTTGGAGGGCCGGATGAGTCAACCGGCGTATAGGTGCGGGATGTCGCACCTTAACCTACTGTTTTTTTGCATATTTTTAGAACAATGAAGGACGGGAGGGCGCCCGCGCTGACCCCGATCCTGCCCTTGTGGGCCAGTTCTGGTTATTCAACCGATTGGTTGATCTTTTGCGCTGCGCAGGGCCTGCGTGTGATCCAGCAGCCAGGCGCGCACCGCCCGCACGGCCTTGCGCCGCCCGGCTTGCCCGCTGGTCAGCAAGTGGAATGCGCCCTGTTGCAGGCCGACCTGCGACACCCGCACCAAGCGCCCTGCGGTTTCGTCCAGATAGGTGCCATCCGCGGCGCCAAGATAGACGCCCGCCCCATGCACCGCCGCCTCCAGCGCGAGAGCCGCGCGCATCCGCCAGGGCGGGTCTGGCACGGTCACGTCCCAACCGGCATGTTTGACCCAGTCGATCCAGATGTTGCCACCGCGATCCCGCAGCAGAGGCACAGTGTTCAAATCTTCGGGGCGCAACACATCGCCCTTCAGGTACCCGGGCGCGGCAAAGGGGTAGATCGCGGCATCGCTCAACAGATCGGAGGGTTCGTCCAATTGCCCGGTTTTGGCATAGCGCACCGCAAGGTCGGCCTCGTAGCGGTCAAGATCAGCCAACTCGTTTGAGCCGATCAGCCGCAATTCGACATCCGGCAGGTCGCGCTGGAACTTGGCCAAGAGCGGCACTATGATCTTGGCGGCGAAAACCGGTTCGCTGTTCAGAACAACCCGGCCCGCAGGGGTGTCAGCCAGCCCCTCGGTCGCCTCGCTGATCACGTCAAAGGCCGGGGTGATGCGCCCCAGATAGTGGCCGCCCTCGGCCGTCAGCGCCACGCCGCGCGCGGCATCGCGAAACAGCTGCACCCCCAGCCGCGCCTCAAGTCCGCGCACATGGCGGCTGATGGCGGAATGGCTCACGCCCAGCTCTTCGGCCGCGCGGGTAAAGCTTTCATAGCGGGCCGCCGCCTCGAAGGCGCGCAAGGCATTGAGCGGGGGCAAGGTGCGGGACATGGCTCACTTGTGCACTTTTTGCACAAGAGATGTCAAAGAACTCTGTTTGTGGCCGTGCAGCGCATCTGCGAGAATGAGCCATCAACCCCTGAAACATGAGGTAAATCATGCAGCTGACACGCTCAAACGCGCTTTTGCGCGCACAATCCTTCTGTGCCAAAATCTGGCAGCAGATGCAGCCCAAGCCCAAAGTCAAAGGCGCGACATTGCCCCCGCTGACGTCGCATATCGCCCGGGATATCGGCCTGTCCCCCGGCGAACTGGCCGAGATGCGCCATCGCTGGCCGTCCGAAACCACGCGGCATCCGTACCTGTGAGCGCTTTTCTTGGCCTCGAACTGCGCTTAAGACGGTGTCATGGCCGATCCCCTCGACACCACATTTGCCGCGCTGGCCGATCCGACCCGGAGGGCGATCCTGACGATGCTGCTTGAGGATGACATGGCCGTCACGGACGTGGCCGAACCGTTCGAGATGTCGTTGGCCGCGATTTCCAAACACCTCGTCATCCTGACCCGCGCAGGCCTGATCGCGCAGGAAAAGCGCGGTCGGGTCAAGTGGTGCAAGCTGCAGCCCGACGCGATGCGCGCCGCTTTGGTCTGGATGCAGGGTTTTGGCCAGTTTGAGCCAGTGAACCTTGATGCGTTCGAGCGGTTTCTGGCCGCCGAACTGCCCGGCGGGGATCAGCCCTGAGCTCCAGCGCCGCCCGCTAGCGCGCCACCTCATCATCGCGCAGCAACATGACCAGCGCGATCACGGTCAGCATTATGCCCGCGAGCACCAAGGCCCCCGGCACGTCATTGCCCAGCGCCACCTCCCACCCGATGACCCAGCTTGGAGTGAGATAGGTATAGGCCATCACCTTGGCGCTCGGCAGGCGCATGGTGGCAAATTGCAGCAACACGAACGTCGCCGCCGAGGCAATGATCGCAACATAAAGGATGGTGACCCACACGATTGCGGGCAGGCCCGTCCAGTCGGTGGCGCGGATATCGGACCAGCCATAAACGCTCAGGATCACCGCCCCTGCCACAAGCATTCCAAAGGTGAACACGACCGCAGGCTCGTCCCGATTGAGGCGACGCACCATCGGCGTGTACAGCGCGTGGCTCACGCAGCCAATGAAATAGATCATCTCGCCGCGCCCGACCTCAAAGGCCAGAAAGGCCGCGAGATCTGCGCGAAAGATCACCCACAGCGCCCCGACCGCCCCGATGGCAAGGGCCGCCGCCATCCGCGGGGTCGTGATCTGGCGCAGCAGCAGCCAGCCGAACCCCGCGGCCAGCACCGGGGTCAGGGTGAACACTGCCGCCGTGCTGACGGGCGGGGCTGTCTTGAGCCCCTCGAACATCAGCACAAAATAGATCGCAAATAGCCCACCCAGCACCAGATAGCGCCACGGAGCGACCAAAGCCGACCGGGTCAACCCGCCCGTCGCCAGCACCGCTGCCCCGATGATGGCCGCCGCGATCACAAAGCGGATGGCATTCAGCGCCGTCGGCGCAATCTCGTTCGCGGCCAGAGAGCCCAGCGAGAATGATCCCGCCACAAGGGCGGAGAAACACAGCATCGCGGCATGGCCGCGCAGGGCCGGGCTCATCGCGGCTGGTCCCTCACAGAACTTTCCAGTCTTTCGAGCGGTCCTTGAGGAAGGTCAGAAACGCCTGCACCTTGTTGGTGCGGTGCAGATCGACATGGGTGACCAGCCACATAGGGGCTGTCCAATCCTCGTTCGGGGGCATGATCTCGACCAGATCCGGGTTTGCACGCGCCTCCATCACCGGCAGGAACCCGACGCCCGCCCCGGCCAGCACCGCCTGTTCCAGCGCGCGCACATCTGTGGAGCGAAAGGTGATCGTGTCTTCGGACACCTGACTGCGCAGCCACTTGTTGAACGGGGCGCGGCTGTCCGCTTCGTCATGGCAGATAAAGCGGTGCCCGCTTGTGTCGCCAAGCAGGTCCGGATGGCCGTGACGCGCGACATAGTCCTTGGTGGCATAAAGCCCCACGGTCAGCCGCACAAAGGGCTGCACCACATTGTCGGGCTGGTCGGGTGCCGTGCCTGCACGGATCGCCACATGGGCCTCGCCATATTCTAGGCGAAACAGGCGATCCCCGGTCAGATAGCGCACGATCACATCCGGATGCTGCTGCTGAAAGGCGGTCAACACCGGGGCCAGCCGAGGGGCCATGGTGATCAGCGAGGTCACCACCAACTCGCCCGACACTTCGGTGCCGCGGCCCTTGATACGGCCCACCAACTGGCTGAACTGGTCATCCGTGGCCTGGGCGACGCGAAACAGATCATCCCCGGCCTCAGTCGGGGTGTAGCCGCGCGCGTGGCGCTGAAACAGTTTGACCCCCAAACGGCCCTCAAGCGCGTCGATATGGCGGATCACCGTGGCGTGGTGGACGCCCAGCACTTCGGCGGCGCCGCTGACGGTGCCCATGCGGGCGACCTGATAGGCCGTTTTGATCTCGTCCCAGTTGTCCATGCAGCGCCCTCATGTGCAAATGCAAACAGATACTGTTGAGTTTCAGTAATTGCGTTCGAATTTGCAAGGGTCAAATATGAGGGCAGAGACAAAAATCATCCTCCCTGGAAAGGACCTGACCATGACCACTCTGCACATAGACAGCTCTGCCCGCCTGCAAGGCTCTGTCACACGTGACCTCTCGTCCCAGATCGTCGCCAAATTCGGCGGCTCCGTGATCCGCCGCGACCTCAGAGACGCGCTGCCCCAGATCACCGAAGACTGGGTGAACGCCAACTTTACCCCCGCCGATCAGCGCGATGCCGTCCAGATCGACACGCTGGCCCTGTCCGACGCATTGATCGAGGAACTCAAGGCCGCCGACACAATCGTCATCGGCGTTCCCGTTTACAATTTCGGCATTCCCACCGCGCTCAAGGCGTGGATCGACCTGGTCGCGCGCGCGGGCGTGACCTTCAAATATACCGACACCGGCCCCGTGGGACTGCTGGATGGAAAACGCGCCATTCTCGCCGTTGCCTCGGGCGGAACGCAGGTGGGCAGCGACATCGACTTTGCCACCGGTTACCTGCGGCACGTGCTGGGCTTTATCGGCATCCATGACGTCGAAATCATTGCCGCCGATCGCGTGATGGCAAAAGGGGCCGAGGCGGTCGCAACCGCTCAGGACGCCATCGGCAAACTGGCGGCCTGAGCCACTTCAATTCTTAAAGACCACCACTCATCGCCCCTCTGATCCCGGTCAGAGGGGTTTTCGCTGTCGCAAGGCCAGCGAGGGTAGCGGACCGGCTGGACGATCATCACAATCGACGCCTAGACTTGGTGCATGACCGTGCTGCGCAATCTGCCCTCGCAATTGATCCTTGCCCACGCGCCCTGGGTGCTGGGGGGTGGAGTGATCGTGTGTATCGTGGCCTGTGCAGCCGCCGGGCTGGCATTGCTGGCGCAGGGTGAGGTTGCAGGACTGATCACCGTGGCCGCAGGCGCAGGCGTGCCGCTGGGCATATTCGCGCTGGCGATCAAACGCGATCAGGTGATCTTTGACGCAAGCGCCGGAACGGTCACGGTGCAACGGCGCACCTTGCTGGCCTACAAGTCCAGAACCTATCCGCTGGACGTGGTGCGCCGGGCCGAGGTCGAAGAGTTTTCAGACACCGCCCGCGCGACGCTGACCTTTCACGACACCACCCCGCCCTACCCGCTGGTCGAGGCTTACGTCTCCGGCAACGGCCCGCGTCAGGCGGCGGACACAATCAACGACTGGATGCGCAGCTATCGGCGGATCTCAGGCTAGATCGGCCAACGCCTGTCCCTCACGACCCTATTCCGCACCACCCGGATCGCCCCCATCAGGGCCGGGCCTGACACCCTGTCCAAACAAAAATCCGTCCCCAATTCGAATAAGACCCCGAAGTCCCGTGTTTCCTCTTCAGAACCCAATTTGAGAAACCAGACACACGAGGACGACATGTTTAAATACGATGGAATTAGCTACCCCGACCAATCCACTGAGGTTCTTGCAGACCAGACTCTGGGGCCCATGTTTCGGGCGTTTCTGGACAAAAAAATGTGCCCCGAAAAATACCAGTTTCTGGATGCAGCCAGCAAAAAGCGGGATCCCAAATCCCAATTCAAACTCTTCTTTGCAGACAACGCAACATGGCCCGTCAATGCACAATCCGATGCTCTGGTCACGGCCAAACGGCTGGGCAAGGCAAAGGACTGGAAATCCAAGGATTGGAAGAAGGTCTACGATATCTCGATTGCCGACACCAACAACTTTGTCAGCGGTGAGTTCGTGGAACTGTTCTATCAAAAAGACGCGGCCTTTAAGGCACACCATGTCGGTGCGATTTTTAAGCAGTTTCATCGCCAGAAACATCCCGATCTGATGGCTGAACTGGGCGTCTCGGACAAAAAGGCCCTCGCCAACGTCGCCGCCATGCTCAAAGCCGGCAAGAAGTCGGACGGGCCGCGCAGCGCTAAAGCCTATGTCAAAAAGAACAAAATTCAGATGAAAGCAGGCGAGGTGATCAAGAAAATCAAAAAGGCATTCAAGATCAAATGAGCGCGCCAGCTGACCTTTCACGACACCACCCTAACTGCAGGGTGAGGGTCATGTCTGCGGCCACGGCCCCCGGCAGGCCGCGGACACAATCAACGACCGGATCCGCAGCTATCGGCGGATGTCGAGACAAGGCGGGCCTTAAAACAGAGGACCAAATGAGGGGCTGACAGTCCCGGCCCTTTCAGCCTCACACTCAAAATCTGACCGTCACGTCCCCCACGAGTTTGACATGATATCAATCCACTTACTGTGACCGGGATCACTGTTGGGTTTCACGTCCTTGCCGCTCTTTGATTTGATCGCATCGGCCGACTTCTTCAGCGCGTTGTCCAGCTCCTTCTGGGCGTCCTTGGGAATCTCCTCGCCCTTGGCCTGTTTCCAGATACCGGACATTCTCTTGTCATAGGCGGCCGCTTCCTTCTGCAACTCCTTTTGCAAAGGTCCGATCAGCGTGTTGACAAGCGCCTTGGCCTCCTTTGTCTTGCAGCCATCTCGCGCAGTTTGCAAATCGCCGACAATGGCGAATTTCATCGCGTTCTTCTTGGCAAAATTTGCGGACTCCTTGCCGCTGGCCTTGATCAGGTTGCCTATGTTCAAACTCATGTTCTATCTCCTGTGTTCGTCCAAGTGCGCGTTCCAGCCCGTCAACCGAGCCTCGTGAAATTAAGATGCGGGGTCCGGATCATCTGCTCTCTGTGGCCCATGAAAGGAATGGGTCGCTGGCATGAGCTTCGACCCACATGTCGATGCGATCGCGTCCTCGGATGTCTTCGAAACCGTCTCCAACGCATGGCGCCTGCGTCTCGCGCATTGCCCGCATCGCGCGCATGCAGCGCGCCATCGATCACGCCATCTCTCCCGGCATAGGCGATGTCTCGTCGCCGCTGGCCATAATCACTTCGTTGAAATTCATATGCTTTGCCTTGGTTTTGATACCTAAAATCAGCGGATTGGTCCGGAATGCGCAATAATGCACGGAACTCTGCCCGCCGACCCTGCGCTTGGCAAGGCCACAGGACCGCACACAACCCGTTTCGGCAGGGCCACGCGCATCGCGCAGCGCGCGCATCCCACGCTTGACTCGCGCCCCCCAACCCCCTAATCCGCGCACAACACCCGGAAGCATCACAGTTTCCGGTCCCTTGGGATCACCCGGGATCGACCTCCGTCAGCGCGTTGCGCCCACGGGGGTGATTTTCGTTTGCCGCCTTGGGAACATCACCGCCTGACCCTACCTGTCAGGTCAACGTCAATGGTCGCACAGGAGCATGGCCCATGTTTGAAAATCTATCCGAACGCCTCTCCGGTGTCTTTGACCGGCTGACGAAACAGGGCGCGCTGTCCGAGGAGGACGTCAAGACCGCCCTGCGCGAGGTCCGCGTGGCATTGCTTGAGGCGGATGTCTCGCTGCCCGTGGCCCGCGACTTCGTCAAAGCGGTGCAGGACAAGGCCACAGGTCAGGCCGTCACCAAATCCGTCACCCCCGGCCAACAAGTCGTCAAGATCGTGCACGACGCCCTGATCGACACGCTCAAGGGCGAAGGCGAACCGGGTGCCTTGCGCATCGACAGCCCGCCCGCCCCGATCCTTATGGTTGGCCTGCAGGGCGGTGGTAAAACCACAACCACCGCCAAACTCGCCAAGCGGCTCAAGGACCGCGACGGCAAACGGGTGCTGATGGCGTCCCTCGACGTGAACCGCCCCGCGGCCATGGAACAACTCGCCATCCTCGGCACCCAGATCGGCGTCGACACCCTGCCCATCGTCAAGGGCGAAAACCCCGTCCAGATCGCCAAACGGGCCAAGACCCAGGCCAGCATGGGCGGCTATGACGTCTATATGCTCGACACCGCAGGCCGCCTGAGCATCGACGAAGAGCTGATGACGCAGGTCGAACAGGTCCGCGATGTCGCCAATCCACGCGAGACCCTGCTGGTGGTCGATGGCCTGACCGGTCAGGACGCTGTGCACACCGCCCAGAACTTTGACGACCGCATCGGCATCTCCGGCGTCGTGCTCACGCGGATGGACGGCGACGGGCGCGGCGGCGCGGCCCTGTCGATGCGCGCGGTCACAGGCAAGCCGATCAAGTTCGTGGGCCTCGGCGAAAAGATGGACGCGCTCGAAACCTTCGAACCGGAGCGGATCGCGGGCCGCATCTTGGGCATGGGCGACATCGTGGCCCTCGTCGAAAAGGCGCAGGAAACCATCGAGGCCGAACAGGCCGAGCGCATGATAAAGCGCATGGCCAAGGGTCAGTTCAACATGAACGACCTGCGCATGCAGCTCGAACAAATGCTCAAGATGGGCGGCATGGAAGGGATGATGGGCATGATGCCCGGCATGGGCAAAATGGCCGCACAGGTCAAAAACGCAGGCTTTGACGACAAGATCCTGAAACAACAGATCGCCATGATCCAATCCATGACGAAAAAGGAGCGCGCCGCGCCGCAAATCCTGCAAGCGAGCCGCAAGAAACGGATCGCGCGCGGGTCGGGGATGGAGGTCTCTGACCTCAATAAGCTGCTGAAAATGCACCGCCAGATGTCGGACATGATGAAAAAGCTTGGACGTGGCAAAGGCGGCATGATGAAAAAAGCGCTGGCGGGTATGATGGGCGGCAAGGGCGGCATGGACCCGACTGCAGGCATGGACCCCAAGCAACTCGAAGCGGCGGCCAAGCAATTGGGCAGCGGCGGCATGCCCGGTCTGGGCGGCGGCGGCATGGCCCTGCCTCCGGGCCTGTCGGGGTTCGGTAAAAAGAAATGATTACGGCGCTGATCACATATGTGATCGACCCGGCCAAGGTCGATGCGTTCGAGGTCTACGCACGCGCGTGGATTCACCTCGTGAACCGCATGGGCGGCACGCATCACGGCTATTTCCTGCCGCATGAAGGGGCCAACAACAAGGCGTGGGCGATGTTCTCCTTTCCCTCGCTTGCCGCTTACGAAGACTATCGCCACGAAATGGCGCAGGACGGCGACTGCCAGAAGGCCTTCCGCCACGCCACCGACACCGGTTGCATCCTCAGCTATGACCGCACCTTCACCCGCCCTGTGCTGGAAGGGACCGCGCCCGAGGACCTCGGGCTATGACATCTATTCCAACGCTGACAACGGATCGCCTGATCCTGCGCGCGCCTGCACCAAAGGACGTGCCGGCCTTTGCCACGTTCTATGCATCGGATGCGGCCCGTTTTGTCGGCGGCCCGTTGAGCGAGGCGGAAACCTGGCGCTACCAGTGTCAGGTCATCGGGCATTGGTCCATGCGCGGATACGGGCGCTGGATGGTGACCCTGAAAGACGACGATGCAGCCATTGGGCTTGTCGGCCTGCACAATCCGCTCGACTGGCCCGAACCCGAGGTCGGCTGGTACATCTGGTCCGGCACCGGCAAGGGCTATGCGACCGAGGCCGGGCGCGCCGCACGGGACTATGCCTATGACACGCTGGGCTGGGACACCCTGGTCAGCATGATCGTCAGCGGCAATGACGCCTCCGTGCGGGTCGCGACGCAAATGGGGGCCGTGCGCGTGGAGGATCATCACCACCCCGTCCATGGCGCCATGGAAGTCTACCGCCATCCCGGACCACAGGCGCGCGCATGACCCACAGCCTCGCCCCAACCCTCACCACCGAGCGTCTGACGCTACGCGCGCATGTCATGTCGGACTTTGCGCCGCTCTATGCGCTGTTCGCCACGGACCGCGCCAAATACATGGGCGGCCCTGTGCCGGCGAAAGAGATGTGGTACTGGATCGCCGCCGAAGTCGGCAGCTGGCCGCTGCAGGGCTTTGGCAGCTGGGGTGTGGAACGACGCGAAGACGGGGCCTTCATCGGTCAGGTCGGGATCAACAAACCACATCACTTCCCCGAACCCGAACTGGGCTGGGTCCTGCTCGACGCCTTCGAAGGCCACGGCTATGCCCGCGAAGCCGCACAAGCCGCGCGCGACTGGTACTGGGCCAACACCGACGCGCAAAGCGTGGTCAGCTACATCACCCCGGGCAACACACGCTCCGAAGCACTGGCAATACGGCTCGGCGCGCGCCTCGATGCGAGTGCTGCACGCCCCGAGGGCGAAAATGCCGAAGAAACCGCCGTCTACCGGCACCGGAGGGCGGCATGATCACCGTCACCGGCACACCTACCCTGACGACCGACCGCCTGACGCTGCGCGCGCCGCACCCGGGCGATCTGGCCGCCTTCATTGCCTTTTACGCCACCGACCGGTCGCATTTCACCGGTGGGC
Source organism: uncultured Tateyamaria sp. (assembly GCF_947503045.1). Classification (GTDB taxonomy): domain Bacteria; phylum Pseudomonadota; class Alphaproteobacteria; order Rhodobacterales; family Rhodobacteraceae; genus Tateyamaria. The sequence continues at coordinate 330,488 of NZ_CANNCF010000001.1, read as the reverse complement.
CCAAAACCTTGCGCGAGGCGTGGAACTACTTTGGCACCCAAATCGGTCACTGGGTCATGCGCGGCTATGGCATGTTCGTCCTCACGCGGACGGGCGATGACACAGCACTCGGCATTGTCGGCCACTGGCACCCCAACACATGGCCCGAACGGGAAATCGGCTGGGTCCTGTTCGATGCGGCAGACGAAGGACAAGGCATCGCGTTCGAGGCCGCACAGGCCTGCATCTCCCATGCCTATGACACGCTGAACTGGACCACCGCCGTCAGCTATATCGCGGCTGAAAACACCGCCTCCATCGCGCTTGCAGAACGGCTTGGCGCAAGCCTCGACACAAAGGCAACGCCGCCGCCCAGCACGATACCGGCCCTGGTCTATCGCCACCTGTCTCCTTCTCTGATTTCAAAAAATCCTCCCCGAAGGGCCGGACAGCCACAAGCTCAGCCCTCAACCAAGGGGGCTCAGGGTGCCACCAGCACCAATGTGTCGTCGCGCGCCAGCGCGTCCGCAGGATCACCCACAGGCGGTGCGCGATGACATCGCTCCGCATCCCCACGATCGAGACCCGGCGGCTTTCCTTACGCGGCCCCCGCGCCGAGGATTATCCGAACTTCAAGGCCACCTTCGCCTCCTACCGCTCGCGCTTCATGGGCGGCCCGCTCAACCCGTATGAGGCGTGGATGCTCTACGCCGCCGAAATGGGGCACTGGGAAATCCGCGGTTTTGGCATGTGGATGATCCACGACAAAGGCACGGACGAAACCTACGGCATGGCCGGAGGCTGGAAACCCGCTGGCTGGCCCGAACGGGAAATCGCCTGGATCATCTGGCCGGACAAGGCAGGCAAGGGCTACGCGCTTGAGGCCACGCATGCGGTACGCAAACACTACTATGCCAACGGCTGGGACACAGCCGTCAGCTACATCGACCCCAAGAACCTCGACAGCATCCGACTGGCCGAAAGGCTCGGCGCGAAAAAGGACGCGGACGCACCCAACATCGACGGCTCCGATGCCGTCTACCGCCACCCCGCCCCGGCCCAGCTGAACGACACACAACTGAGCCACGGGATCGAAATGGAAATCGGCCACTACGCCGACCCGAAATTCACACCGAAAGGATGGGCGCTTGACTGACGTTGTCTCCAAAGCAGCCGAAGTGCTGGCCGAGCATCGCAACAGCATCGACAGGCTCGATGCGATCCTCGTCTACACGCTGGGCGAGCGGTTCAAACACACGCAGGCCGTGGGGAAACTCAAGGCCACACACGACCTTCCACCAAGCGATCCCGCCCGAGAAGCGGCACAGATCGCGCGGCTTGAAGATTTGGCAAACCGGGCCGATCTGGACCCGGAATTTGCCAAGAAGTTCCTGAACTTCATCATCGCTGAAGTCATTCAGCATCACAAAAGTCACCAAACCTAACGCCGGGGCCAACCGCCCCACAAAACTGAAAACAAAGGAAAATACACCATGGCTATGAAAATTCGCCTCGCCCGCGGCGGCTCCAAGAAACGCCCCTTTTACCGCATCGTTGCTGCCGACAGCCGCATGCCCCGCGACGGGCGCTACATCGAGAAACTGGGCACATATAACCCACTTCTCGCCAAGGACAGCGAAGAGCGCGTCAAGATGAATGTCGAGCGCATCCAGTACTGGCTCGGCCAGGGCGCACAGCCCACCGACCGGATCGCCCGCATGCTCGAAGCCGCCGACGTTCTGCCCAAGAAAGAGCGCGCCAACCTGAAAAAAGGCGAGCCCGGCAAGAAAGCCAAAGAGCGCGCTGAAGAAAAAGCCGCCAAGGTCGCAGCCGCCGCCGCTCCAGCAGAAGAAGCGCCCGCCGAGGCCCCTGCCGAAGAAGAAGCAGCCGCAGAGTAAGCAGCACGCCTTCGCGTAAAACGACGCCCGCCCCGACACAACTCGGGGCGGGCTTTTTTTGCCAGCGCACCGGCTGGGCGGCGTTTTCTTCCGAAACAACCAGCACAAAGCCGCGCATCGACGGGCCGCGGTATGGCGATCAAGTGGTGATGCGGGCGCGCTTTATGGCAGCCAAGTTCTTCTTCGCTGTCCGCTTGGCGCTGCCATCCGCCAAATCGCCGTGCCGGGGGGCGGCCCGTCGATGCGCGACGGCCTACGACCTTGAATCCGCGCAGGCACTTCACAGGCGAGTTTGCCAGCTCCACTGACAGGCTTTTGGCGCAACACAAAGCCAATGAGGTCCAATCGCTGAGAGCCAACATCGCGGATACTTCACAAGACGCGGGCGGTGCAAAAAAACCCGTCCCATGCGCCCAGGCTTCCCCGCTCTGGACAAACCCACCCCCTCCGGCGCAAATGCACCCCTAATCGCAAGCCTTGAAAGGTGCCCATGTTCGGCCTGATCCGCACGCCCATTCTGGTCCTTATCGCCTTTACAGCGGGGCTGCTCTATGAGCGCCATCAGGCCGGTGAAGCCTGCGAAGGCTCGGGCGGCAAGATGCATGACGGAGTGTGCTGGAATGAGTGATGATCTGATCTGTGTCGGGGCCATCAGCGGCTCTTACGGGGTGAACGGTGAAGTGCGGGTGAAATCCTTTTGCGCCGTGCCGGACGACATCGAAACCTACAGCCCGCTCACCACGCAGGACGGCGCGCGCAGCTTTGCCCTTGCCCTGATCCGGCCGATGAAAAACGGCTTTGTCGCCCGCATCGCCGAGGTCGCCACCAAGGAACAGGCCGACGCGCTCAAGGGCACACAACTGTTTGCGCGGCGTGTCCAGTTGCCCAGCCTGCCGGATGATGAATACTACTATTCCGACCTCACCGGGCTTGAGGTGTTCGACACTGGTGGCGCGCCTTTGGGACAGGTCAAATCGGTGCAGAACCACGGCGCGGGCGACCTGCTCGAAGTGCAGTTGCCCGGCGGCAGCGCAACCGTCCTTGTCCCCTTCACCATGGCCGTTGTGCCCACGGTCGATCTGAGCGCGGGTCGCATCGTGGCCGACCCGCCAGAGGGCCTGTTCTAGGCGATGGTGCGGCGTCTGGTTGTCCATGCGGGCTTTCACAAGACTGCCACGACAACCCTGCAAAACACGCTCGCCGCCCATAGCGAATTGCTCGCACCCCACGCCCACATCCTGCTGCGCGCCGAAATGAAGGGCCTGTGCGAAGCGGCGCGGCACTATTCCAAAACCGGTACCGAATTCGACCTGGGGCTTGTCGCCTACGAGGCCGCCCTGCTGGCCGAGGACTGGACGCAAGACACTGTCCTTTTGTCCTCCGAAGACCTCAGTGGCCACATGCCCGGGCGTCACGGTCTGATGGATTACAGCGCCGCGCCCCGGTTGGTTGCGTCGATGACGGACGCCTGGCGGGCCGCCTGCCCGAAGGCCCGGATCACATGGGTCTACACCACCCGCGCGCCGGGCCCGTGGTTGGCCAGTTGCCATGTGCAGCACCTGCGCGCGGTGCGAATGACGTTGGATGCAGCGGGCTATGCGACCGCCTATGCGGGTTCTGCTGATCTGGACGGCATCGTCGCGCAACTGCGCCGTACCGGGGCCGACGTCACCGCACTCCCGATCGAGGAACATGGCGACACCCTTGTAGACCAGCTTCTGCGCTGTGCCGACATCCCGGCACCGGTCCGCGCTCAAGTGCGGCAGGTCAAAGCGGCCAACACCTCGCCCGACCCGGACAGGATCACGGCCTTGCTCGACCTCAACCGCTCAAACCTGTCTCATGCGGATTGGCGCGCGGCACGCACCGCATTGCTGAACCGGGGCCATTGAGGCCCGTGGCGGCCATTCCAAGTGGTGCGTTCTGCTTGCACTGACCAAGGCCCCGCCGATCCCATTCAATCGGACCTTAAGGTTTCTTTGCGACTATTCCGTTTCAACCAGAGGAACACGCGCATGCCCGATAACCTTCGCATCCTGATCTATGCGGTATTGGCAGGTGCCGCCATCGTTGCCGTCGTCTTTTCGTTTCCGTCCCTGACGACACCGGACGGCGGAGGCGGAACAGGGGCTGATCAAGTTCAATTTGAAGCCATCTTTGCGCAGGAAATGTCCCATTGCCAAAGCCAGCCCGAGGACATCGATTGCCAATGCTACGCCAGCATTTCCGGGACGATACAGTCGGACACCGCGACCAGAGTGCCCCGCGCGCAATATGCCGGGAAACAGGACCTTGCGCGATGGCAAGCGGGCGAAAGCTGCTGAAAGGCACGATGCACCGCCGCTTGACGATGCCCTGAAGCCATTCTCAACCCCTCTTGCCCGGGCATGCGACAGCACCTGCCGCTTGAACTTCTGGCCGCAAACCGCGCATACCCGGATCGAGCGGCCCGCAAGGCCGCCACACCGGCGATCCGCGCCAGGGGCCAAGACAAATGAGTGCACCAAAGAAATCCCACGGACGCAAGGCGATCCGGCCGACGCTCAAACCCTCTTCGCTGATGGACGAAGCGCCTGATCTGGTGGGCGTTTGGCAAGCCCGTATCGTGACCCTGTTTCCGGAAGTCTTTCCCGGCGTGCTCGGGGCGTCACTCACCGGCAAGGCGCTGCAGGACGGCAAATGGCAGCTGCACACCCACGAATTGCGCGCCCACGGTGTGGGCAAGCACCGCAATGTCGATGACACCCCTGCCGGGGGCGGCGCGGGCATGGTGCTGCGCGCGGACGTGGTAAGCGCGGCCCTCAGCGAAGCGCAGGCCCACGCCCGCGGACGCTGGCCGATCCTCTACATGTCCCCGCGCGGGCGGCCCTTCGATCAGGCCTTGGCGCGGGATCTGGCGCGCTGCGACGGGGTCACCATGCTCTGCGGACGGTTCGAAGGGGTGGATGAACGCGTCCTCGAACACTGGGGCGTGACCGAGGTGTCCCTGGGCGATTTCGTCATGACCGGGGGCGAAATTGCAGCGCAAGCGATGCTAGATGCGACGGTGCGGCTACTGCCCGGCGTGCTGGGCAACGCCCAAAGCGCGGTCGAGGAAAGCCATTCCTCTGGCCTGCTCGAACACCCGCAATACACCAAACCTGCAAGCTGGGAAGGGCGCGACATCCCGCCCGTCCTGCTGTCCGGCGATCACGGCAAAATCGCCGCATGGCGCCAACAGATGGCCGAACAACTCACGCAAGAGCGGCGGCCAGACCTGTGGCAAAAGCGCAAGCCTCAAAGCTAGCGCCCGAATTTTGAGCAAAAACGTGCCGAATTCCAAAAATTAACCAAGTTTTGACAGATTCCTCGGAGAGCTTTGAGTATAGGCAAGCAGTGGAGTCACGACATGAGCAAGCTATTCGGCGTGTTTGGCAAGAAACCGACACAAGACACATCCAAGGGTAAACCCAAACGGTTCACCCGGTTTCAGGACGCCCCCGAAGGCGGGGCATGGACACCCGACTCCGACAAGAAATTCACCCGTTTCGGCCCGACCGAGACAACTACGGCCCCCGCGCGCCCGACCCCCGTGGCAGAGCGCAGACCTGTGCGCGAGGCCGCAGTGCCCGCCCGGAAACTGCTCGACACAACCGACCACCTCGAGTCCGAAGCACAGATCCCCGTGTCGATCCTGCGCCGGGCCCTGCCACAGCGCTTTGCCGAAATGCGCAATGAATTGCGCGAACAGGGACGGATGCAGGCGTCGCACTGAGCACACCCCGCCACGCGCCGGCAAAAGCGGCGCGTTTGAACACTTGATCACCCGCCACACCGCCCCTATACACCGCTCATTCCGACTCGGGTCCGTCCCGACCGGACCCTTTTTGCTGTGGTGGCTTCTTCGGCACCGATACGCGGCGACAAGGGATGCAAGGCAAGGAACGATGACCTGACCTCTGGCGGGCGCCACGGCGGACCCGGTGAAGACGCAGAGCTCTGAGGCGCACATAACCTTCGTGGGATAACCGCGAGCATATATAGGAGATGCGTCAATGGACGTGATCGCACAGATCGAGGCGGAGCAAATTGCCGCCCTGGGTAAAGACATCCCCGATTTCAAAGCCGGGGACACCATCCGTGTCGGCTTTAAAGTGACCGAAGGGACCCGCACCCGGGTCCAGAACTACGAAGGTGTCTGCATCGCGCGCAACAACGGCCACGGCATTGCCGGCTCGTTCACCGTGCGCAAGATTTCCTTCGGCGAAGGGGTCGAGCGTGTGTTCCCCCTCTATTCGACCAACATCGACAGCATCACAGTGGTGCGCCGGGGCCGCGTGCGCCGGGCCAAGCTCTACTACCTGCGCTCGCGTCGCGGCAAATCCGCTCGTATCGCAGAAGTGTCCAACTACAAACCGAAAGCCGAAGGAGCCAAGGCATGAAGGCCGATACGCATCCCGACTACCACATGATCAACGTCAAGATGACGGACGGCACGGTCGTGGAAATGAAATCGACATGGGGCAAGGAAGGCGACCAGCTGTCGCTCGACATCGACCCCTCGGTGCACCCCGCCTGGACGGGCGGCTCCTCGCGCCTGATGGACACCGGTGGGCGCGTGTCCAAGTTCAAGAACAAGTATGCAGGTCTTACTCTGTAAGCACCTGCGCTGCGAAACTGGAAAAGGCCGCTCCGTTATGGGGCGGCCTTTTGCGTTTGGGGGAGGCGAAACCGCCGTCGCACCGTTCCTTCGCCAGTCCGCAGGATGGCGAAGGTACACCGCTGCCCAAGCACTTTATAGTCCAAGGATATCTCTCCCGAGACGCATCCCCTCGCCAAGATCACCGCACCGATCCATCGCCAGTCCGCGGGATGGCGACGCAACGCCCCTTCCCAGACGGTTTATGGATCAAGGATATCGCCCCGTCCGCCTGTCGCACCAAACTTTGCCAATTCGCCAGCCCGGTCGGGCGGACTGGCGATGGACCGGCGCGCTGCGCGCTTGGTTCCGATCCGGGGGCTTAGTGGTGGTGTTGCGAATAACTGCTCCGAGTCCGATTTGACCGATGCCACGGAAATCTTGAGTGACTGCACCGCGCAGAAAGCGGACTTTGCAAAGTTGGAAGTTATGGAGAAAGACGGGTGCAAGTACCATCAGCTCAATGTACAGTTTGGCTAGGCCATTGACCCCAAGAAATCAGTCGCCATAAGGTCGAACAACTCAACGAGGACTGATTTCTGTGACAGCACATGCGTCTTACAAGCAGGTGGCAGACGCATCTATCCGAGATCTTCTCCTCGAATACGAATGCCAACCAATTTTGTTCATCGGAAGTGGGCTGTCCAAAAGGTATTTTGGCGCACCAACATGGCGAGAGCTGCTAGAAGCAGTTTTCTCCATGATGCCGAACGGGACGCAACGGTACGAATACACCCGCCAGAAGCTAGACGATGATCCTATCGCCATTGGTAGTGAGCTTGCTGATCAGGTTTTTGAGTGGGCATGGGCAGAAGGGCGCTCAGAGTTTCCGGAAGAGTTCTATGCTTCGACGGTGAGCAAGGATTGCTTCGTAAAATATCTAGCCTGCCGACACCTAGAGGAGCTAACGCCGTTAGTAGACGATGCTTCTGCCGAATACTTATCGGAACTTGCTGCCTTGGCGGAAATCAAGCCTCATGCAATCATTACAACCAATTATGATCTGTTCTTGGAACAGGTTTTCGAAGGTTATGAAACGATAACTGGTCAGAGCATCATTCGGTACAATACGAACAGCTTTGGCGAAATCTACCACATACATGGTGACGTAACAGAGCCATCGACAATTGTTCTGACAAAGGGTGACTACGACGAATGGAGTAAAAAAAAGAAGTATGTCTCAGCAAAACTGCTTACATACTTCGCGGAGCACCCTGTGTTTATCTTTGGATACGGACTTGGCGACGAAAACGTAAAGTCCATAATGCGAGATATCGGGGAGCTGGTTGCCGATGAAAGCGGACTGATAAGAAACGTTTATCAAGTCGTTTGGCGAAGTGGTGAACTGGAAGAAAATCCACCAGATCAAGCACTGTTTGCGGTGGACGGAAAAGAGTATCGAACTAAGGCGATTCATACCAAGGATTTGAAGTGGGTGTTCTCAGCTCTGAAAAGCCAATCAGCATTGACGTCCATAAATCCAAAACTGGTCCGAGCACTCGCAGCTAGGATGATGAAGCTGATCAGACATGACATTCCATCTGGTAGTGTCGAAGTAAATTATGATGTCCTTGAACGCGTTTCAGACGAACAAGATCACTTGCCGTCATTGCTTGGTATAACTAGCATCAACAATCCAAACCAATCACACCCATTTACGTTAACGCAATTGGCTGGACGCATAGGACTTCCAAACTGGCAAGCTGCAAACAAACTTTTGCACCGGATCAAGGACGAGAAGGGAGTCGATTTGCGCTCTACCGACAATCGTTACCACTGCCGGATCAAGACTGGCACTAGGGAAACGAGCTCCACTCGTAAGTGGTCGCAACAGGGCGCAGACTTGCTCTTGGATGTTCTCGAAGGCAACGAATACGAAATAGACCTTTAGCCTTCTACAAGACACCGATGTCCGGTTTGGGCTGACAACAGTCGTTGCTTCCGTTGAAATGAAACGAATAGTCTTAGTTCAGTCTAGTTTGATACAAAGACAGCTACCTTGTTATCCCCAACACACCGCAGCGAATTCACCCAACCAACCGACCCCCAAATCCTAACAAACCCTGAATCCGCCTCTGTAACCCCTTGATATCTATAAACCGTACCCGCGTCCCAGCGTGGGACACCTCAGCGGGACAGGCCCGCCGCCTTCCGCGCCAGGGCCTCGATCCCGGCCCAGTCCCCGGCCAGAACCTTGTCCTTGGGGGCCACCCAGGACCCCCCGGCGCAGACCACGTTTGGCAGGCTCAGATAGCTCATCGCATTGCCCATGCTCACCCCACCCGTCGGGCAGAACGAGATCTGCGGCAGCGGCGCGCCGATCGCCTTGAGGGCCGGTGCCCCGCCCGACGCCTCGGCCGGGAAGAATTTCAGCATGTCATAGCCCCGCTCCAGCAGGCACATCGCCTCGGACGCGGTGGCTGCCCCCGGCAGCAGGGGCAGCTCCTCCGCCTCGCAGGCCGCGATCAGCGCGTCCGTCGCCCCCGGAGAGACCCCGAACTGAGCGCCCGCTTCCTTGGCCGCATAGACATCATCCGGCGTCACCAGCGTGCCAGCCCCGACGACCCCGCCCGGCACCGCGGCCATGGCGGCGATCACGTCGAGGGCCGCAGGGGTACGCAGGGTCACCTCGAGTGCAGGCAGCCCGCCCGCCACCAGCGCTTCGGCCAGCGGGCGGGCATGGGCCACGTCCTCGACCACAAGCACAGGTACGATCGGCGCCAGCGCACAGATTTCACGGGCCCGCAGGGCGGCAGCTTTGGCAGTCATCATGATCAAAAGTCTCCGAATACAGTCGCGCCAGTATTGGCAGAGCCGACGTTTGAGCGAAAGGCCGTGAACATGTCACGCCCGGCGCCCCAGTGATTGTCGCTCAGATCGGCCGTCGCGTGGGGCCGCTCCAGCACACCTTCGGTCAGCACTTCGAGCACGCCAGCCTCTGCATCGACCCGCAGGATGTCGCCGTCCTGCAGCTGGCCAATGGGGCCGCCATCCAGCGCCTCGGGCGAGACATGGATCGCCGAAGGCACCTTTCCGGAAGCGCCCGACATGCGCCCGTCGGTCACCAGCGCCACCTTCTGCCCGCGCCCCTGCATGATGCCCAGCAGTGGTGTCAGGCTGTGCAGTTCCGGCATCCCGTTCGCCTTGGGGCCCTGGAACCGCACGACGATGATCACATCGCCCTCGAACTCGCCTGCCTTGAACGCGGCCTTGACCTCGTCCTGATCGTGGAACACGCGGCAAGGTGCTTCGACAATCCGGTGCTCAGGTGCGACGGCAGAGATCTTCATCACGCCCGTGCCGAGGGTACCGACCAAACGGCTGAGGCCCCCGGTCGCCTGGAACGGATCGGTTGCGGGGCGCAGGATGCCGGTGTTCAGGCTCTCGCCGCTGCCGGGTGTCCAGGTCAGCGCACCGCCGTCCAGTTTGGGCTCGTGTGTGTAATTCTCCAGCCCCTCACCGGCGACCGTCTTGGTGTCGTCATGCAAGAGCCCTGCATTCAGCAGTTGCCCGATCATGAAGCCAAGACCGCCCGCCGCGTGGAACTGGTTCACATCCGCCATCCCGTTGGGATAGACGCGTGCCAGAAGTGGGGTAATTTCGGACAGGTCGCTGAAGTCCTCCCAGTCCAGAATGATACCGCCCGCACGCGCCATGGCGATGAGGTGGATCAGCAGGTTGGTGGACCCGCCCGTCGCATTCAGCCCGACAATTCCGTTCACAAACGCCTTTTCGTCGAGGATATCGCACACGGGCGTATAGCTGTTGCCCAGCGCCGACAGGGACAGCGCGCGCTTGGCGCCCTCGATGGTCAGCGCGTCGCGCAGGTCGGTGTTGGGATTGACAAAGGACGAGCCGGGCAGGTGCAGGCCCATGAACTCCATCAGCATCTGGTTGGTGTTGGCGGTGCCGTAAAACGTGCAGGTACCGGGGCCATGATAGGCGGCCATCTCTGCTTTCAGCAGTTCCTCGCGCGTGGCCTCACCGGCTGCGAAACGCTGACGGACCTTGGCCTTTTCATCATTGGGCAGGCCGCTGGTCATCGGCCCCGCAGGCAGAAACACCGCAGGCAGGTGACCAAAGGATTGCGCCGCGATGATCAGGCCCGGCACGATCTTGTCACAGACGCCCAGAAACACGGCCGCATCAAAGGTGTTGTGGCTGAGCGCGACACCGGCGGCCAGCGCAATCACGTCACGCGAAAACAGGGACAACTCCATCCCCGCCTCGCCTTGTGTCACGCCATCACACATCGCAGGCACACCGCCCGCAACCTGCGCCGTGCCCCCGGCGGCCCGCACCGCGTCACGGATAAGGGTGGGATAGCGTTCGAACGGCTGGTGGGCCGACAGCATGTCGTTATAGGCGGTGACGATCCCAAGGTTGCCGCTGCTTGCCTCGGCCAGCCGGGTCTGGTCGTCCCCGGCGGCGGCAAAGGCGTGGGCCTGCCCGCTGCAGGACAGGTGCGCGCGCGCCGGACCATCGGATTTCGCCTTGGCCATCCGGTCCAGATAGCGGCGCCGGGAGGGGCCGCTGCGTTCGATCACGCGCGTCGTTACGCGGGTCATGACGGGGTGAAGGGGCATTGTGCTCTCCTATGTGAAACTGGTTTGGGCGCAGCTTAACACATCTTTTCTGATAGCGCTAACAAGTAGGTGACTGAGTCCCCCGCGCCACGCTGACGCAGGAAAAGGACCGAGGCCGCTTTCCAAGGGGAATCCCACAACATATAGTGGCGGAAAATCCGGCAAGCGGATGAGGGCAAGAGGGCAGCAATGGCGCATATTATCGTCGTGGGCAACGAAAAGGGCGGCGCGGGCAAATCGACCGTGTCCATGCATGTCGCAACGGCGCTGGCCCGGATGGGACACAAGGTCAGCGCGCTTGATCTTGACCTGCGGCAACGGACCTTTGGGCGCTATGTGGAAAACCGAAAGGCATTTCTGGTCTCCTCCGGCCTCAGCCTGCCATCGCCCGATGCCCATGACCTTCCCGAAATCGACGCCTCGGCCCTGAAACCGGGCGAAAACATCTATGATCACCGCCTCAGTGCGGCGGTGGCACAACTGGAAGCAGATAACGATTTCATCCTGATCGACTGCCCCGGCTCGCACACACGGCTGTCACAGGTGGCCCATTCGCTGGCCGACACGCTGATCACGCCGCTCAATGACAGTTTTGTCGACTTTGACCTGCTGGCGCGGATCGATGCATCGGGCGAAAAGATTCTTGGCCCGTCGGTCTATTCCGAAATGGTCTGGAACGCGCGGCAATTGCGGGCGCAGGCGGGCCTGAAACCGATCGAGTGGATCGTGGTGCGCAACCGCATGGGCGCCCAGCGCATGGTCAACAAGGAAAAGATGGAACGCGCCATCAAGATGCTGTCCAAGCGCGTCGGCTTCCGCATCGCGGCAGGCTTTTCTGAGCGGGTGATTTTCCGCGAGTTGTTCCCGCGCGGTCTCACCTTGCTGGACCTCAAGGATATCGGCGTCAAACAGCTCAACATCTCGAACGTCGCGGCCCGGCAAGAGCTGCGCGAGCTGCTCAAGACGCTGGAGCTGCCCGGGGTCGTGGTCGACATCTAGGCCCTGAAACGCACTTAGGACAGTTGTGCCTCGAACCAATCGAGCATGCGCCCGGCCCAACCGCTGGGGGCGCCATGGCCACCCTTGTGCAGCATCAATTCGATCTTGCCCGACTGGCAATCCGTCCAGTGTCGGAACCACAACTCACCATCATAGCTGTTGCGCTCGGGCTGGCGGGCATCGCAGCCATTGGTCTCGCGCAGGATCTTGAGCGAGGCCCAGACATCGCCCTGCACCACGCGCCCACCGCCAAAGGATCGCCCCTCAAGCGGGACGGTTCGGTCGTTCCAGCCATGGGTGTGATACAGCATCACAGGGGCCGCGCATGTCTCAGGCAGGTCGTCCCAGAACGCACCTGCCAACGGCGCATAGGCGGTCGCAAAACTAGGATCGTGGCAGGCGATGTCCCACACCATCGATCCACCGCGCGAGAACCCGGCCAGCAGCACGGGCTCGCCCGCAAGCCCGGTCTTGCCCTGCACATCGGCCAGGACTTCGCGCAGAAACACCGCATCGTCCCGCTCAAAAGACGACCCGCGCGCCCGCACCGACCAGTTGCGTATAAAGCGCGATTCGGGATGGTAGCCTTCTGGCGCGACAAAGGCGTAGCCGCGCGCCAGTGCCCCGCGCGCGAGCCCTGAATTCAGCAAGCCGCTGGCCTTCGCCCCGGCCCCGTGCAGGTGGATGACAAGGCCCTTTGGCGCCACACCGTCAGGCACTGCCATATGGTAATTTCCGCTTTGCACAGTGCACGGCGTGTCGGCATCGCCGCAGTTCAGCGACTGGGCCGCCACAGGGGCTGCAAACAGGCTGAGGGCCGCAATCAGGGGCAGGGCAAACAAGCGCATTCAATCATCCTTTGAGGGGCGGCCATTGCGCCAGATTGAGCCGTCGCAGCACGGCAGGCAAATCACGATACCATGACCTCGGCGAGGCTGCGGATTTGCGATCATAGCCTCGATCCAACACGGGTTCGCAATGCAGTGCTTGAAGCGGTCGCAATAGCCAATAGAATGCGCCCCATGTTCAAAATGTACCAACCGCAAACTCCGCCCCATCGCATGATCCATTGTGCCCACTGTCCGGGCGGGAACTAGGATGCCCGACTATCTCTTTGACCTGCTGTCCTGGGCGGTCTTCTTCATCGCGTTTTTCATCGTGCTGCGCTGGTTCCAGAGCAAGAAGAAGAACAAGAGTGACGACGACACGTAACTGGGGCCGGGCACCAGTCCGGATATGCGCCCTGCAAGGAAATTGACAGACCCGTGCTGACCTTTCTCACTTTGACCTCATGGCTGGCCTGTACCCTTTGGCAATCGCCCGCAATCCTGCGGCCCGCGCGATCAATAACACCTCCACCCGGGTCAAAAGCCCCCGCCAGCGGTCCGCGCTGGTGGTGACCCCAACGAAAGACCGTCCATGCCCCTCACATCCTCATGGGTTGCCAGCGCCAATTCTGCTGACACCGACTTTCCCCTGAACAACCTGCCGTACGGCGTGTTTTCAACCCCGTCGCTTGAGGCCCGCTGTGGCGTCGCTATCGGGGACATGATCCTGGACATGGAGGCCTGCGAGGAACAGGGGATCATCGACCTCACCGACGAGCCGCTGTTTGACGTGCCGTTCTGGAACGAGCTGATGGAACAAGGGCCCGCCGTCTGGACCGCGCTGCGCAACCGACTTGGCGATCTGCTGGCCGAGGGGACGCGCGACCGCGCACTGATCGAGCCACACTTGGTGCCGATGGGTGAGGCGACGCTGCATCTGCCGCTTGTGGTGTCCGAATACACCGATTTTTACGCAGGTCGCCATCATGCCACCAATGTGGGCACCATGTTTCGCGGCGCCGAAAATGCGCTGCCTTCGAACTGGCTGCACATCCCTATCGGTTATAACGGGCGCGCCTCGTCCGTGGTTGTGTCGGGGACCGATATCCGTCGCCCGTGGGGGCAGCTCAAATCCCCCGATCATGACACACCCGCCTTTCTGCCTTCGCGCCGCTTTGATCTGGAACTGGAAATGGGCGCGATTGTCGGCATGTCCTCGGATGGGCCCATCACCGTGGACGAGGCGGATGCGGCGATATTTGGCTATGTGCTGCTCAACGATTGGTCCGCGCGCGACATTCAGGCCTGGGAATACCAGCCCCTTGGCCCGTTTCAGGCCAAGGCAACCGCCACATCGATTTCCCCTTGGATCGTGACCAAGGCCGCGCTTGATCCGTTTCGTACTTCCACGCCCGAGCGTGAGTTCGAACTGCTCGACCATCTCAAGGACACGGGGCCGATGCTCTATGACATCGACCTGACCGTGACCCTTGCGCCTGATGGCAAACCCGCGACCACCATTGCCCAGACCAACTTCAAGGAAATGTATTACTCCAGCGCCCAGCAACTCGCCCATCACTCAACATCGGGCTGCCCGATGAATGTGGGCGACCTGCTTGGGTCCGGCACCATATCGGGGCCAAGCAAGCACGCACGCGGCAGCCTGCTGGAACTCAGCTGGGGCGGCAAGGAACCCCTCACCCTCGACACCGGCGAGACCCGCACCTTTCTCGAGGATGGAGACACGCTGACCCTCGCTGGTCATGCCACGGGCGATGGGTACCGGATTGGCTTTGGCACATGCACCGGCACCCTGCAGCCTGCGCTCAAGGATCCTTACGCGCGATGATCCCCGTACCTTTCAGCAGATAAACCGAATGAGCAACAAACACGGCCCCACGCGCGGCGGTCTCAAGTTCCGGCTTGGCTTTTCCCTTGTCGGCCTCACGCTCGTGGCAGTCGCCCTGATCTACCGCGGCTGGCCGCAGGGCCCCGGCGGGTGGGAAGCCATCGGCCTCGGCACCCTCTTTTTCGGCGGCACGTTGATCTGGACGCTGCGCAAGTTGATCCGGGGCGATCACAGTTAGGGCGCTGCGGCCCAGACCTCGACCTCCACCACGAATTCCGGACGGGTAAAGCCCGACACGATGACCAGCGTCGAGCTTGGCAACACCGCCCGTGTGGCCAGAAACGCATCGCGCGCGGCCATATATCCTTGCATATGCGCGCGCTCCGTCACGTAGGCGCTGACGTGAAAGACGTCCGCCGCCGCCATGCCCGCCGCATCCAGAATGGCCGCAATATTGGCAAAACAGAGCTCCGCCTGCGCCTCCGCCTCGTCAGGGACCGTGCCATCCTGCGCCTGCCCCAGCTGCCCCGCCGTGCGCACGATCCGCCAGCCCGGCGGCACTTCGATCCCGTGGGAATAGCGGGCAACGGGCGGGGCGATGGCGGCGGGGTTCAGGCTTTTCATATGCGAATCCTTGCGCACGCGCGCGAAATTTGAAAGCCTGAAGGCACATCTCTGGCACAGATTTCGCATCTCAAGGGCCGCTGACATCCACTTTCCACCGAAAGGGAAAGCAATGGACAAGCGACTGCTATGCGTGCGCCACGGCGATGGCCCTATTGACGACAGGATCACCACGTGGTGCGGCGCGCGTAATGTGCGCCTTGATGCCCGCGGTCCGTGGCAGGGGGACGCCTTGGGCGAGGTCACCGACGATCTGGCCGGTGTCGTGATCTATGGCGGCATCTACAACGCCTATGACACGTCGCTGCACCCGTTCCTGAACGAAGAATACCGCATGATCGACGCCGCGATGAAGGCGGATGTGCCGCTGCTGGGGATATGTCAGGGCGCGCAGATGATCGCCCACCACCTCGGCGCATGGGCGGGCGCCCCGGCCCATGGCAATCACGAATTTGGCTGGTACGAGGTGACCCCGACCGACGACGGCCGCGACATCTTCCCTCAGCCCCTGCACTTTGCGCAGTCCCATTTCCACACCTTCGATCTGCCCGGAGGTGCGCGCCATCTGGCACGCAGCGCGCTGTTCGAGAATCAGGCCTTTGCCATCGGCGCGCGGGTCGTGGGGGTGCAGTTCCACCCCGAACAGACGATTGCGGGCTTTCAGCGCTGGCAGACGCGCGGCGAAAACTCGGGGCGGTATTCCGAACCCGGTGTACAAACCCGCGATCAGCAGACCGCGCTGATGCTGGAACATGACGCCGCGCAAGGGGCCTGGTTTTCCGGCTTTCTTGAAGGCTTCTTTGGAGGTGCGCCATGATCCCGCTCTGGTCCGAACAGGTGCGCGGCGATTTCGACGCGTTGCCCGACACCGCCATCGCAGTCCTGCCGCTTGGGGCCACGGAACAGCACGGCCCCCACCTGCCCTTTTCCGTCGACAGCGCGCTGACCGAGGCGGTGTTGGCGCGCACCGAAACCACCGCCCGCGCCCTGCAACTGCCGACCCTGTCGATCACAAAAAGCGACGAACACGCCGCCCATGCAGGCACGCTGACGCTAAGCGCCGAGACTTTGCTGGCCACCTTGAGCGACATCACCGCCTCCGTCGCACGCGCGGGTGTCAGGCGGCTCGTCTATTTCAACGGCCACGGTGGCAACACCGCTCTGCTCGAGGTCGCCGTGCGCGCCGCACGCATCGATCACGGGCTGATCGCGGCCCATACAAGCTGGCTCGCCTTTGCCGATCTGACAGGCTTTGACCCCGCCGCGCTGGCACACGATTTGCACGCGGGGGACGTCGAAACCAGCGCCATGCTGGCCGCGCGCCCCGACCTTGTGCGCATGGAACACGCACTCAATTTCACAACAAGAATCGCAACGTGGGAAAGCGCGGGCCACCTCACCGGGCTCACGGGCCAACCCGCCCGCCCCGGCTGGATCATCGACGATCTGAACCCGGAAGGCGCCCTTGGTGACGCCGCCAGCGCGACGCCGAACAAGGGACAAGAACTGCTGGACAGCGCCGGCGCCCGGTTCGCCCGCTGGCTCGAGGATTTCGCAACCTTTGATGTGGGCGTAGCGGAATGAGTGACGTTCTGGTGCCGACGGCCCTTGTCGCCGACCCTGCCCGCTTTGGTGGCACCACGGTCGGGGACTGCCTGCGCGGCACGCCAATCCTGCGCGACGGCCGTCTCGTGGCGCTAGACTCGCCAGCCGGGGACACCGCACAGATGCTTATCCCGCATCTCATCGAACCGCACTGCCACCTCGACAAATGCCATACTATCGCGCGGCTTGGCCAGGTTGGCGGCGACCTGCGCCACGCCATCGCCCGCCAGACCGAAGACAAGGGCAACTGGACCGAAACCGACCTGCGCACGCGCGCCCGCCAAGGCCTCAGCGAAGCACATGCCAACGGCTGTCGCGCCATCCGAAGCCATGTGGACTGGGGTGACACCGCCGATCCGCCCCTCAGCTGGTCCGTGCTGAACGAATGCGCCCAGGACACGCCCGGCCTGCAATTGGCCGCCCTGACCGGGATCACCGCATGGGCCGATACAGAATTTGCACAAGCCATGGGCCAGACCCTCGCCGCCAGCCAAGGGGTCGCCGGGGCCTTTCTGCTGGAGCATGAGCAGATGCAAGCGGGGCTCGACCACATCTTTGATATCGCCACACGCCACGGGTTGATGCTCGATTTCCATGTGGACGAGGGGCTGGGGGCCTACAACGGGCTTGAGGCCATCGCGGACACCGCCCGCGCCACCGGGTTCGAAGGGCCCATAATGTGCGGACACGCCGTCAGCCTGATGGACCGCTCGCCCGCAGATTTCGCCCGCATTGCCGACAAATGCGCGCGGGCCCAGATCACCATCTGCACGCTCCCGGTCACCAACCTCTACCTGCAGGGGCGCACCGACGGCACGCCCGATCGGCGCGGCATCACCCGGCTGCGCGAATTGCGCGATGCAGGGGTGCGGGTGGTCGTCGGCTCGGACAATGTGGGCGACGCCTTTTGCCCGCTGGGGGCGCATGACCCGCGCGCCGCCCTTGCGCTGGCCTGCGTCACCGCCCATCTCGACCCGCCGCTGGGGGACTGGCTGGCCACCATTACAACCGACTCCGCCCACGCCATCGGGCGCGCGCCCGTCACCGTGGACGGCGCGCAACTGTCGGATCTCTTGACATGTGACGTGACCCACACCGCCAACCTCATCTCGGGACGCACGCCCCTGCGTCCCGCGACGGAGACAGTGTCATGACCTCCCTTTCCGGCAAAACCGACATCGACTGGACCGCCTTTGCCACCGCCCTCGCACCGGTCGAGGTCATCACCGAGCCGGTGCTGATCAAGAAACGTAGCCGCGATTTCTTCTGGTACTCACCCATTCTGAACAGGGAATTGAAACGCTGTTTCGGCGATCTGGTGGCGCGACCCAAATCGCCCGAAGAAATGGCGCACGTACTGGCCGTCGCCTACGCCCATGACGCGCCCATCGTCATGCGCGGCGGGGGCACGGGCAATTACGGACAATCCGTGCCGATGGACGGCGGGCTGATCATCGACACCACAGCGATGGACGCAGTGATTGAGGTCGGGGATGGCTTTGTGCGGGCAGAGGCCGGTACGCTGATGGCCGACATCAACACGTCCCTGCAGGCTTCAGGTCAGGAAATGGCCATGTTCCCCTCGACGCAGGACATCGCCACTGTCGGCGGCTTTGTCGCCGGGGGCAGCGCCGGGATCGGCTCGATCGCCAACGGCGCGCTGCGCGATCCGGGCAACATCGTCTCGCTCACCGCCATGAGCGTCGAAGCACAGCCGCAAATACGCACCTTTGACGGACCCGAAGCCCTGCAAATCCACCACGCATGGGGGCTGAACGGCGTGATCCTCGATGTGACCCTGCGCACCGTGCCACGGCGCGACTGGGTCGGCTGCATCGTCACCTTCGACACCTACGAGGCCGCCTACCGGGCGGGCCTTGCCGTGGCGCAAGCCCCTGACATCGCGCGCAAACTGCTGACCACGGTCGATGCGCGCATCTGCACCTATTTCCCTAAACTCAAAGGGCACATTCGCCCGGAAAAGCACTTGCTGGTCTCGATGATCCCAATCGAGGACCGTGCCGCCTTCCGCGCGCTGATCGAAGGGCACGGCGGCCACGTGGACCTGATGCTGACCGACACCGAACGACAGGCCGCGGGCCTGCCCCATGTCTACGATTTCAGCTACAATCACACCACGTTGCAGGTGCTCAAAGCGGATCGCTCTGCCACGTACCAGCAGGTGGGCTGCCCGATCCCGCCCGACCCCGACGCCATCGCAGCCCTGCGTCCCAAACTGGGGGACGATGCCTGGATGCACCACGAATTCGCGCGCGTGGGGGGCGAGATCGTGACCTTCGATCTGCCGGTCATCTGGTTTTCCACTCCCGAACGGCTGGCAGAGATCAACGCGACCTACACCGCCAACGGTTTTCCCGTCTACGACGCGCATACATGGAATGTCGAAGGTGGCGGGCTCAAGGCCGACTATGTGCATTTGGCCTGGAAGAAACGGATGGACCCCAAGGGGCTGCTGAACGCGGCCAAGTCACGGTTCTGGGCAGATGTCGCACACATGACCCCGGACGAGATCGAAGCGCTGGGACAGACAGGAGAGTGACGCGATGCGCACAAGCCCCCTCACCGACAGGTTCGGAGTCGAGCTGCACGACATCGACCTGAGCACCATCAACGCCAAAACATACGCATCCGTCCGGCGGGCGTTCGAACAACACTCTGCCCTGTTGTTCCGCAACCAGACCATCGACGACGACGCCCATATGCGGCTGGCGCGGCTTTTTGGCCCGATCGAGGATCGCACCGCGGACGAGCGCGACGAAGGCGAGGCGTTCAAAGTGCCGCAGGTCAGCAACCTGCGGGCGGATGGCACCGTCACCGAGGAACTGGACCTGCACACATTGCACCTCAAGGCCAACATGCTCTGGCACGCCGACAGCACCTTTCTGCCCACCCCGGCGCTGGCCAATATCCTGATCGGGCGGGTGGTGACAGAGACGGGCGGGGCAACCGAACTGGCCTCGACCCGGGCAGGCTGGGCCGACATGCCGGACCGGTTGCGCAACCGGATACGCGACAAAGGGTTGTGGCACCGCTATGCCCATTCGCGCGCGCGGATCAGCCCGGAGCTTGCCGCGCTGCCGATGTTTCACAAATGGCCCGATCAGCTGTGGCGGGCGGTATGGCGCAACCCAGTCACGCAAGACGACGCCCTTTATATCGCCAGCCACGCCTTTGCTGTCGACGGGATGGAGGCCAAAGCAGGCGCGCAACTGATCGACGAACTGATCGGATGGGTCACGCAGCCACCTTATGTCTACACCCACCACTGGCAGGTCGGAGACGTGCTGATTTGGGACCAAAGGGCGGTTTTGCACCGTGGGACGCCGTGGAATTACAAAAAACCCCGCGTCTTATCGAGTATTTGTGTATCCGCGACGACATCGGATGGGGTTGACGCCATGCGCTTGATCGTTTGAACTCTGCCCGTCCCCCCGCAAGAAAGAGGGGCGTCGGAGTAACGCAGAACAACTGCAACACCAAATGGCGGACACTCACCCGCCCTATAAGAGCGCGAACAAGATTTCGCGACACCAACAGAGAGGAAGATTATGACATTTTTGACCCGTACCGGCAAACCGCTGCCGCAATCCGTCGTGGATTCGGCCGGCAAGGTCGGCACTGATCCCGTGAACCGTCGCGAGTTCCTGGCCATGGCCAGCGCGTTCGGCGCGACGGCCGCGACAGCCTATGGCATGCTTGGCCTTGCCGCGCCCGCACAAGCGGCGGCCCACAAGGCAGGCGGCACCGTCCGCATCCAGATGGAAGTCCGTGGCCTCAAGGATCCGCGCACCTATGACTGGTCGCAAATCGCGAACTTCTCGCGCGGCTGGCAGGAATACCTCGTCCACTACGAGAACGACGGCACATTCACCGGCAAACTGCTGGAAAGCTGGGAAATCAACGACGACGCCACCGAATACACACTGAACGTACGCAAGGGCGTCAAGTGGAACAACGGCGAGGACTTTACCGCCGAAGACGTGGCGCGCAACATCACCGGCTGGTGTGACAAGGACGTCGAGGGCAACTCGATGGCCGGTCGTTTCGCTATCCTGATCGACCCCGACACCAACAAGGCCATCGACGGCGCCATCGAAGTTGTCGACAGCCACACGGTGAAACTGAACCTACCCGGTTCGGACATCTCGCTGATCCCCGGCATGGCCGACTATCCGGCGGCCATCATCCACGCCGACACGTCCATCGACAGCATCGACAGCCCCATCGGCACAGGCCCCTATCTGCCTGAATCGCTCGAAGTGGGTGTGTCCGCCGTCCTCGTGCGCAATGAAGAGCACACGTGGTGGAACGAAGGCAACGGCGCCTATCTGGACCGGGTCGAATATATCGACTACGGCACCGACCCGTCGGCATTCGTGGCGGCAGCCGAAGCCGAAGAGATCGACATGACCTATTCGATCGAAGGCGAATTCATCGACATCTTCGACACGCTGGATGGCTGGGTGAACAACGAAATCGTCACAGCGGCGACCATCGTGATCCGGCCCAACCAATTGGCCGAAGTCGATGGCAAAAAGCCCTATGCCGATGCACGTGTGCGTCAGGCGATCACCATGGCCGTGGACAACTCGGTCCTGCTGGAACTGGGCTATGCCGGTCGCGGCGTGCCAGCCGAAAACCACCATGTCGGCCCGATGCACCCCGAATACGCCGAAATGCCAGAGCGCAAGGTCGACCCAGCAGCCGCCAAGGCGCTGATGGAAGAGGCTGGAATGCTCGACTTCGAGCACGAGTTGTTCTCGATCGACGATGCATGGCGTAAGGACACCACCGACGCGGTGGCAGCGCAATTGCGTGATGCAGGGTTCAAGGTCAAACGGACCATCCTGCCCGGGTCGACCTTCTGGAACGACTGGGTCAAGTACCCGTTCAGCTCCACCAACTGGAACCACCGCCCGCTCGGCGTTCAGATCTGGGCCCTGGCCTATCGCTCGGGCGAAGCCTGGAACGAGTTTGGCTATTCCAGCGCCGAATTCGACGCGATCCTGGAAAAGGCATTGGCCACGGCCGACCTCGAAGGGCGTCGCGCCCTGATGGCCGAAGGTCAGGCGATCCTGCAGAACGACGGTGTGACGATCCAGCCCTACTGGCGCTCGCTTTACAACCACACCAAAGATGGTCTGGTTGGCGGCGGTCACCACATCTCGTTCGAAATCCGCCCAGAGCAACTCGCCTGGACCTGATCCAGACGACAGGGTGAACATGATCGGGGCCGCCAGACTTGGGCGGCCCCTTTTTTTATGGAAGGCCCGAAACCCGGAAGGAACCGGATGGAAACGACGCTTTTGGCCGCGCAGGCCCTGTGCACATCGCTGATCGCTGCATGGCTCACCCTCGGGGTGCGCGACAACATCCTGCACCCGTCCGTCAATGAAACCTACACCGCCGAGGTCATGGAAATGACGCGTCTGCGGTCCGAATACCCCGACGCCTTTGCCAGTCTTGCGCATCGCGCGATCACGAACAGACGGGTGCAGCAACTCGCCTTCCGGCTAGTGGTCGGTGTCGAACTTGTCGCCACGCTTGTCCTCTGGGCCGGGGTGATCACGCTGTTGATGGCTATCGCAGGCACCACCAGCGCCGAGGCCGGGCGCAGCATCGCAATGAGCGGGGCGATGATGTTCACCGCCGTCTGGGCCGGATTCCTGATCGTGGGCAACCACTTTTGCTACTGGTTCTGCCACGAGGGGGCACAGAACACCCATTACCAGATGACACTCTGGGGGATCGGCACGCTGATCCTTCTGGCGATGGGGTAAGGGACGGCGGGTGGGGCGTCTTTGACGCCGCAAGGCGGCAAAGAGCGTCCGACCGGCGGTTCAGATCAGATGCACTTTGGATCGCGGAAAATGCAGTAGCGCCACGGCACCCTCAGGATCAGCCCGCAGCGCCGCCGCGATCATCCCGTGCAGACGGTCGACCAGCGGCGCACCCTCCAGTTCTTCCCGGGCACGCTGCGCGAAATGGGCCTCTTCGCGGATCAGATCTTCGATCAGCGGGTCGATCACCGCGCCACCGCCACCGGGGTAACGATAAAACCCCCAGCCCCCCTTCTTGCCGAGCCGTCCCTCGGCCACCATACGGCCAAGGATGGGGGCCGGGGTCGATCCGGCCCGACCCGCCAGCACGACGTCCAGACCAACAAGGTCCTGCGCTTCGCACGGGCCAAGCCTATATCCCCACGCCACAAGCGCCTCGTCCAGTTCCCACGGGTTGGTGTGGTCCATCAACATCTGCTCGCAGGCCTGCCAGAGCGCGTCCTGCAGTGGCGCGACCAGCTCGGTCATTGCGTTCCGATGCTCTCCAGAAAGCGGTTGGTGGCGATCACGGCCAGCAATTCGTTGACCGAAGTCTGTACCGGCTTGGTGCTTGTATCGACCTGCGCCAGCGCCTGCTCATAGAGCGGGGTGCGCGTCGTCAGAAAGCTCTTGAGCTGATCCATCGCCGCCGGGTTGCCCTCCATCGGGCGCAGATCGCCCTGCGCGCGGACACGGGCCATGTGCTCGGCCGGACTGGTGCGCACCCACACAGTGTGGAACCGCTCCAGCACCTGCGTGTAAGTGGCGGTTTCGGCCACGATGCCGCCCGCCACGGCAAGGATCAGCTTGTCATGGCGCGCCACCACGCGGTCGATGGCCTCGGCCTCCATCGCGCGATAACCATCCTGCCCGTACAGGGCCATGACCTCGCTCAACGGCATGCCGACCTCGGTCTCGATCTCGTCATTCAACTCGACAAAGGGGATCTTCAGCTTGTCCGCCGCCATCCGGCCGAGCGTCGATTTCCCGGCCCCGCGCAGCCCGACAAGGCATATGCGCTGCGCGCGCAACGTGGCCGGGTTCTCCGGGGCCAGCAGCGCGCGGACCCTGCCCTGCACCGTCACCGACGCCTGCTCGTACAGCTGCGCAACCCGTGTCACATCCGCATCAAAAGGCGGCGTTTCGGACAGCAAATCCTCGATGTTCATGTTCAGCGCCATAGCCACGCGGTGCAGCAACAGGACCGAGATATTGCCCTCGCCCGCCTCAAGCTGCGCGAGATAACGGGGCGACACGCCCGACCGTTCCGACAGCGCGCGACGGGGCAATCCCATGTTCAGGCGGGCCGCCCGCACACGTGTGGCGAGTCGGGAGATAAGCGGCACCGAAGCACCGGGGATCGGTTTAGGTGATGTCATATGTGATTTCTTACGGTTAACAGAAGGTTCTAGTCCTCGAATGCGCTGCTTCAAGGCCTCACGTGAGACGAACAAGGGGTGCGATGATATCGCGCAGGTCGGGGGGCGGAGGCTGGCGTTTGAACTGGTCCGCCACAACGAACACGCAGGTAAACGTCCCCTCGAAACACAAGGTGCCATCCTGCCGGGCGCACATGGAAAAGGTGATCGACGTCTCGCCCAAGCGGCTGGGCCAAACCTCGCACATCAACCGGTGGCGCGGGGTGACTGGGCTGCGGAAATCCATGCTCAGATGGACAAAGGGGGTGCCGATATTGCGGTCCAGCTCCAGCTGATACCAGCCATCCCCACCCAGATGGGCCTCCCACCAGGCATTGATGGCGTCGAGCGCAAACCATGGCAGGCGCGCGGTATAGGCAATGCGCGCCGGATCACAATCGCCCCATGTGACGCGGATGTCGTGGATAAAAGGGTCTGTCACGTCAGGCCGCTTTGGCCGCCTGCAACTGCTCCATGATACCCGCAACCCAGGGCAGGGCCACGTCCTCGGGCATGTCAAAGCCGGACGCGTCATGCAGCCCCCGCACCCCGATCATCTCGGCCTTGCGGTCCAGCAGCATCTGCATCAGCTTTTGCGATCCGTGATTGAACGTCTCGGCAAAAACCTGATCGCCAAGGCCAAAGATCGCAAAACGCACCCCGCTCAGGTCAGGCGCCTGACCCAGGATCGCCTCTTCAAACGGCAACGCGGTCGAGGGCAGATCGCCATTGCCATAGGTCGAGGTGACAAAGATATAGAACGTGTCCTTGGCAAGCGTGGATGGGTTCACATCCGCAAGGCTCGAGATGTGGCAGTCGTATTCACCACCCAGTTCCGTCTCGATATCCTCGCACAGCATTTCGGAATTACCGGTTTCCGAGCCGTAATACAGTCCTACTTTCATGACCTTACCCTCTTTCTCAATGCCGTGTGACCGGCTGCGCGCCCAAACCATAACGGCGACACATCTCGTCCTGCTCGTCGCGCGTCAACATCATATAGAGCGGCAAACACATCCCTCTACATTCTTCGCATTCCAGCGGACAAAACGCGCGGGTCGGCGTCGTGTCCGTTGACAGGGTGGAACGGTTGATCTGCATCGCGTTTCTCCCTCAGGCCATGTGCAGTTTGACATATTCGAAGTCGCCCGGCTTGTTGTCGATCCCGACGCGGGGCGGGGCGATCCAGCTGGCGTATTTGCCGGGCTCGAAACAGGGCTTCATCAGCGACTGGATGAAATCCCCATCCGCCTTGGTGGGCAACCAGTCCGCCTCGCGCGCGGCCCAGTCCTCGGCGCTGATGAAGGTGCCCTCGGGTGTGATCGGCTGACCGGCAAAGACGCCAATCTTGCGATGGAACCCTTCATGCGGCAGCTTCAACTCGAATTCGATCCCGGTGCGCTGGATCTGCTTGTTCCAGCGGCGCAGACCGCCGGAGGCATCGCGCACATAATCATCGCGCAGACGCATGTTGATGGCCGTCAGCGCGGGCACATCTTCGGTTACGATCTGCCCGTCCTTGATGCTCGCCACCGCATAGGTGTCGCTTTGCAGCTTGTGATCATCCTCGATCCGCTGCTCCAGATAACGGCCCTTGATGCCTGCACTGAACGCATTGGCCGCGTTGGTGCTGACCTCTTGCCCAAACAGATCGAGGGACAGGGTATAATGCAAGTTCAGCTTTTTCTGGATCGTGGGCAGGTCGATCACTCCAAGGGCGCGGATCTTGTCGATGTCATAGGGATCATCGATGCCATTGGCCTGCATCGCCTCCAGCGTCGCCTGAATGGTGCGCCCGACGCCGGTCTCGCCGACAAACATGTGATGCGCTTCTTCGGTCAGCATGAAACGGCAGGTGCGTGACAGCGGGTCAAAGCCGGATTGCGCGAGGCTTTCCAACTGCATCTTGCCATCGCGATCGGTGAAATAGGTGAACATGAAGAAGGACAGCCAGTCGGGCGTTTCCTCATTGAACGCCCCCAACATGCGCGGCGCCTCATCCGAGCCGGAAGAGCGAACAAGCATGTCATCCGCCTCTTCCCGGCCATCCTTGCCGAAATATTTCTGCAAGAGATACACCATCGCCCAAAGGTGGCGGCCCTCTTCGACATTGACCTGAAACAGGTTGCGCATGTCGTAAAGGCTCGGCGCGGTCAGCCCGAGAAAGCGTTGTTGCTCCACCGAGCCCGGCTCGGTATCGCCTTGAATCACGATCAGACGTTTGAGCATGTTGCGATACTCGCCCGGCACTTCCTGCCACGCAGGCTCGCCATAATGCTCGCCCATGGGAATGCGACGATCCTCGACCGCAGGGGCCAGAAGCACACCCCAGCGATATTCCGGCATCTTCACGTAGTCGAACTTGGCCCAGCCTTTCGGATCCACGCTGACGGCAGTGCGCAAATAGACCATGCTTTCCTGAAAGTTCTGCGGGATCAGTTCATTCCACCAGTTGATGTAACCGGGATGCCATTTTTCCAGCGCCTTCAGCACCTTGCGGTCCTGGCTCAGCCCCACATTGTTGGGAATCTGCGAGTCATAACTGACGTTGACCAAATCCATCTTTCATCTCCTGTTGGCGCGGGACGCAAAATTCAGAAATTTTGCGTGTCGGATTTTTCCTTAAAAACCCGGCCCCTCACACACGTTTCATATCAAAGTCCGCCCGCAGGCCCGATCCATAGCGCTGCAACGCGCCGTCATCCCCAACCGCGTTGGGGCGGTTGAATATCCAGTTCTGCCAGGCGGTCAGACGCCCGAATATGCGCGTCTCCATCGTCTCAGGTCCGGCAAAGCGCAAGTTTGCCTCCATCCCCGTCATCGCATCGGGCGAGAACGACGCGCGTTCTTCCATGAAGATGCGGATTTCATCCTCCCAGTCGATGTCATCAAGGATCATGGTGACCAGCCCCAGCTCTTCGGCCTCTTCGGCTTCCAATGCTTCGCCGATCTGATCCTCAAGACCGTCGCCCCCGGCACCGCCATAAAACCGCGTCTGCAACCGCGTCAGGTCGTTGCCCATTGGGTACGTGCCGAAATTCCCCGCGCTCAGCGTCACCGTCGCGATGGGTCGATTGTCGCCCTCGAATTCGTCTTCCATCATGTAGCTGCGATCGACCGACCACAGCAATTCGGCGAGCACTCCGGCAAAGCAACTGCCATGTTCGACCAAAGCGACCATGGAGCGCGAGGTCACATCGACCCGTTTCAACACCCGTTTCCAGTATTTCAGCACCTCATTGGCCAGCCAATGATCCGCATTGCCCAACAACTGTGCCTCGTGGGCCAGCAGCATCTCGGGATCGCCCTGCGTGCGGAACACGAGCAGGCCCAGTTCGATCTCGTTCAGACGCAGATGCAGGATGGCATCGTCGAGCTCACGCGCCAGCCGCAGCGTGTAGGCCTGATCACCCAGTGCCTGAAACGCAGCCATATCCGCGGGTGCCGCCTCGGACGGGCCGCTCAGAGTCAGTGTTGCACGCCGCGCCGCGCGATCCACGGCCACCTCGACCAGCGAATAGGTCACCGACCCGTCATCGCCGATGCTCTTGTCGAGCGGCCCCAGCGCGATCCCCTG
The DNA here is from genome assembly GCF_947503045.1 of uncultured Tateyamaria sp. Lineage (GTDB taxonomy): Bacteria > Pseudomonadota > Alphaproteobacteria > Rhodobacterales > Rhodobacteraceae > Tateyamaria. Next base: position 302,608 of record NZ_CANNCF010000001.1, on the reverse strand, counting down.
CGCCACATCCGCCTTGGGCGACGCATCGGCAAAGGCGCGCGCCCGTTCGGCCACCACCGCGTCGAATTTCGAATTGGGGATCGCCTCGTCCACCAGCTTCCACTGCACCGCGCGCTTGCCCTTCACGCCTTCTTCGGTCGAGCAAAACACATCCGCCAGATCGCGGCGCACATGACGCTTGTCGGTCACGCGGGTCAGCCCGCCGGTGCCAGGCAGCACGGCCAACAGCGGCACCTCCGGCAGCGACACCGAAGACGATGAATCGTCGACCAGCATGATGTGATTGCAGGCCAGCGCCAATTCGTAGCCGCCCCCCGCACAGGCGCCTTTGACAGCTGCGATGTATTTCTGGCCGCTGTCCGCCTCGGCGGCCTCAAAAGAATTGCGGGTCTCGTTGGTGAACTTGCAAAAGTTGACCTTGTGGGCATGCGCCGCGCCGCCCAGCATCCGGATATTGGCGCCCGCACAGAATACCTTGTCCTTGGCCGATTGCATCACCACAACCTTGACCTCGGGGTGTTCAAACCGCATGCGCTGCACCACGTCCGCCAGCTCGATATCCACACCCAGATCGTAGGAATTCAGCTTGAGTTGATAGCCCTCGAACAGCCCGCCATCCTCGTCCACATCCATGAACAGGTTGGCCACCGGCCCGTCATATTCGACCCGCCAGTGGCGATAGTTCGACGGATCGGTTTGGAAATCGATGATCTTGGGCATGAATCAGACAGGCTCATTTGCGAGGAATTACGCAGTATTTTACAACACATAGAGCGTCACAGGCAGAGAAGACGCAAAAATTGGAAAAATACTGCAATTTAATGCAGCTCAAACGCTTTCCGGGATGTGAACGTCCGCCGTCTCGAATGCCTGCAGGCGTTGGCAAAAGGCCGCGATCTCTGCGGTGACCTCATCCGCCCGCTCCTGATGCGGCGCATGCCCGCAGCCCTCCAGCACCAGCACTTCCGCCGGGGCATAGGTCCGCTCTTCAATCTCGCGGACCTGCGCAAGGGTGCCATAAGGATCGGCCGTGCCCTGAATGATCAGCGACGGCACGCGCCAGTGATCAATGGCATCCGCCACGTTCCAGTCAGCAAATCCGGGATCGGTCCAGGCGTCATGCCAACCGCGAAAGGCCACATCCGGTTCATCGTGATGACGGGCGAGCTTGGCTTTCAGATCGCCGCCCTCATAGGCGCGGCCCACCGCGCGGATTGCCTTCAACCCCTGCGCTTCGGCAAAGAAATGCGGCGCGATCAGGATCAGGCCACGCACGCGCATATCCGACACCGACCCGGCATAAAGGCCCGTAATACTCGCGCCATCCGAATGGCCCAGCAGCACGCAAGGCCCGACACCCGCAGCATCCAGAACCGGGCCCAGCACCTCCGTCGCCTCGCGGCTCATATAGTCGAGCGGACGGGGCAACGCACAAGGGGACGAGCGGCCATACCCCGCCCGCGCATAGGCCAAGACCCCCATGCCCGTCGCCTCTGCCAAGACAGCAGGCCAGTCGCGCCACAGGCCCACAGACCCCAATCCCTCATGCAGCATGACCAGCGTCGGGGCCTCACCCGGCGGCGGCCCCCAGCATGCATACTCCAACGTATGGCCGCCAATTTCCAACGCGCCCGATGCCCACTCCATCACGCGCCCTCCCGCAGCTTGAACCGTTGGATCTTGCCCGTCGCCGTCTTGGGCAGGCTCTCCACACACTCAACCCAGCGCGGGTATTTCCACTTGCCGATGCGGTCTTTCACATGCTCCTTCAGCACCTCTTCCAGATCATCGGGGCGCTCGCCCTGCATCACGACAAAGGCCTTGGGTTTGTCCAGATCATCCTCGTCCCGAGCGGCGACAACGGCACATTCCAGCACCGCAGGATGGCTCGCGATGGCCTGCTCCACCTCAAACGGGCTGACCCAGATGCCCGAGACCTTGAACATGTCATCCGTCCGCCCGCAATAGACAAACCGGCCATCGGCGCGACGCTCATACTTGTCACCCGTCCGCGTCCATACGCCTTGGAATGTTTCGCGCGTCTTGTCGCGCTTGTTCCAGTACCCCGCCGCCGCCGAAGCGCCATTGACCAGCAATTCGCCCACCTCGTCGACGCCCACATCGGCCCCCGCCTCATCGACAAGGCGCACGTCATAGCCCGGCACCGGCACGCCGGAGGTGCCATAGACCACGTCGCCCGGTGCATTGCTGAGAAAGATGTGCAACATCTCGGTTGATCCGACCCCGTCCAGAATGTCGACGCCGGTCAGATCCCGCCACCTTGTGCCCACCGATTCCGGCAGCGCCTCGCCTGCGGAGATACACACACGCAACGGCGCATCCGGCGCGCCATTGGCCTGCATATGTGCCACCATGGCTGCGTAAAGTGTTGGTACGCCGCAGAATACCGTTGGGTGCTCAGCCGCGATAATGTCCACGATCCCCTCCGGCGTGGGACGACCACCAAAGATCGCTACCGTCGCCCCAACCGCCATGGGAAAGGTCATCGAATTGCCGAGGCCATAGGCGAAAAAGAACTTGGCCGCGGAAAAAACCACATCATCCTCACGCATCCCCAGGACCTGCGCACCATAGGTATCCGCCGTTGCGCGGAGCGCAGAATGGACGTGATGTACACCCTTGGGCTGCCCGGTCGAGCCCGACGAGTAAAGCCAGAATGCCGTCTCATCATCGCTCGCCTCGAAAGGCGCGGTGACCTCCGCCCCCAGCGACATGAAGGACGCGTAATCCAGCGTGTCCGGCTGCGCCGCCCCGATCACAACCACACTGCGCAGGTAAGGGTTGTCCGCCAGAACTGGCGCTACGACGTCAAACAATGCCTCGGACACCACAAGCATCGTCGCGCGACTGTCGCGCAGGATCGCGTCATACACCGGGGTCGCAAGCAGCGTATTCAGCGGCACCGGGATCACCCCGGCCTTGAGCGCGCCCCAGAACAACACCGGAAATTCGACCTGATCAAGCACCAGCATCGCCATGCGTTCCTCGCGCGCGATGCCATGGGTCGCCAGTGCCGTCGCCGCCCGGCCGGAGGCGTCAGACAGCGCGCCATATGTCAGCGTGCGCCCGGTCCCGGCCTCGCGAAAGGCGACCTTCAGCGCGCGCCCTTCGTCCACATGACGGTCCACGAAATAGCTGGCAGCGTTGCTCATGCGACTCCTCCCAAAGGCGCGGATTTTGCGTTATACTGCGACCCGCGACATCCCGCCGCAATGGATCACCGCTCGTTGCGCAGTTTACTGCAAACTCAGCAGCCGCGCCGCGTTTTGTTTCAGGATATCAGGGCGAACCTCATCCTTGATGGCGATCTGCTCGAAATCATTCAGCCAGCGTTCAGGCGCAATCATGGGCCAGTCCGAGCCAAACAAAACCTTCTTTTTCAGGATTGAATTGCAGTAGCGCACGAGGATGTCGGGGAAGTATTTCGGCGACCAGCCACTGAGGTCGATATAGACGTTGGGCTTGTGTTGCGCGACGGCCAGCGCCTCTTCCTGCCAGGGAAAGCTCGGGTGGGCGAGGATGATTTTCAGGTCGGGGAAGTCCACCGCCACATCATCCATATGCATCGGGTTCGAGTATTTAAGACGCATCCCATTGCCGCCCGGCATGCCTGATCCAACTCCAGTCTGGCCCGTATGGAATAGGGCAATCCCGCCCTCGGCCTCGATGGCTTCGTACAGCGCATATGCCATGCGATCATTGGGATAAAAGCCCTGCATCGTGGGGTGAAACTTGAACCCCTTGATGCCGAAGTCACGGATCAGACGCCGCGCCTCGCGCACGCCCATCTTGCCCTTCCATGGATCAATGCTGGCAAACGGGATCAGCACATCGCTGTTCTCGGCGGCAATCTCGGCCACCTCCTCATTGGCGTAACGGCGATAGCCCGTCTCGCGCTCTGCATCGACGGGAAAGATCACGGCGGCGATGTTTTGGGCACGATAATGGGCGGCGGTTTCCGGCACGGTGGGCGGGTGTTTCCATGGTGCGCGAAAGTACTCGGCCATGGTCGATTGGAGATCGTCATAGCCATCATCCGCGTGGCACCCGCACGGTTCTTCGGCATGGGTGTGGATGTCGATGGCGCGGATGTTGTCGAGATCGATCATATGAGAATACTCGCCGGGTCATCATCATCGTAAAGCCGCGCAACAAGCTCCGCGCGCCGCTCAAGCAACCGGGCAAAGTTGATGTTCCCCTTGGCCGTCACCTCACCCGCACCGATGTCGGGCGGGTCGGCCAGCACAAGTGCGCGCACCACGCAGCGGGCCGAGCCCGTGGTGACTTCTGCGATTTCTTGCATACGCTCTCGTATGTTAGAGGTCACATCACTCAGCAAGGCGCCATTATCAACCTGCCCACCCCGCGCCTCTGGTCCGGGCACGATCAGGATGCCCAGCGCGTCCCGCCCATGCCCGCAAACCACAACGTCCTGCGCAAAGGGGCCAAGGCAGGTCAGCATCTCCAGCCGGATTTGCGCCGCATGCACCCACGTCCCACTGCTCAGTTTGAAATCCTCACTCAGACGTCCGTCAAATTGCAAACCCCGCTCCATCACCTCCGCATCGACAAAGCGCATGGCGTCACCCGTGCGAAAAAACCCCTCATCATCAAAAGCTTCGGCGGTTTTCTCGGAGTTCGCATGATAGCGCGCAAAGACGTTCGGTCCCTTCACACGCACCTCCATCCGGCCCGTCCCGTCGTCCAGCAGCTTGGCCGTCACGCCCGGCAGCGGCACCCCGACAATCCCCGCGCCCTTGGCCGGTTCATGCTGCAGGAACGTGGCGGGTGCCGTCTCGGTCAGGCCCCAGCTTGAGGTGATCAGCGGCATGCGCCCGGCAGTATCCAGCGCCATACGCTCCAGTTTGGTCCACGTTTCCTGTGGCAGCGAGGCACCCGCATAAAAGATCATGTCGAGGTCGCGAAAGTAGGTCTCACGCAAACCCGAGTCCGCCTCCAGCGCTGCGGCGAGTTGCGCAAAACCCACGGGGACGTTGAACGAAATCGTACCCGACACCAGCCCCAGATTTTCAAGCGTGCGGGGAAACAGCGCGGGCAGCGGCTTGCCATCGTCGATATAGAGCGCACCCCCATTGGCCAGCACAAGATTGAAATTGTGCGACCCGCCAAAGACATGGTTCCACGGCAGCCAGTCGACCAGAACCGGCGGGCGGGCGTCGAGAAAGGGCAGACTGTCACGCACCTGTGCCTGATTGACGGTCATCATGCCATGGGTCGTCTCGACCGCTTTCGGCTCCGAGGTCGACCCCGAGGTCAGCAACAGCTTCGCCACCGTTTCGGGCCCCACCGCCTTGTGGGCGGCCTCCACATCCCCGCCGTCGCGCAGCAAATCGGCCAGAGGCATCGCCCCGCTGTTGCCGACGTTCGAACAGACCGCCGGGCCACCCACAAGGCGCAGCGCTTCGCCATAGGCATCCCCGTCCGCGGCAAAAACCAGCGCAGGTTTCACCAGATCAGCCACGTATTTCAATCGCTTATGCGCCGCGGGGATCAAACTGTACTGTTCAGCCACCGGCACGGTCACAAGGCCCACATATTGCGCAGCCAGTGACAGCACCGCGTGATCCACCGAATTGCCCGACAGGATCAGGATCGGCCCTTCAAGACGGCGCGCCAGCAACCCGGCGGCCAGTGCCCGGACGCGGTCGCGTGTTTCGGTATACGATAGCGTATGCCAGCCCGGCCCCGACCGCTCGGCCAGAAACAGCGCCTCGGGCGTCGCATTGGCCCAACGATCCAGCCAGACGCCGGTCGAGCGATCCACAGGCCCCAGCGCATATCCCGACTGCAGCAAAATGCTGCCATCGGCGCGGTCCTCGCGGCGCACCTGATGCGGGCGCAGTCCCAGATGCTCCGTCATGGCCGCACCACGAAATCAACCACACCGCAAAACATCAGCGAAAGCTCGGCGGGCGTTTTTCAAGAAACGCCGCCAACCCCTCAAGCGCATCCGGGCTGGTCTGCGCCAGCGCCGCACAGAGCGACTCCACAAACAGCCCGTCACTGCGGCCCATATCCGAAATCCGCGCAATGCCCTGGATCATCATGTAATTGCTCAGCGGCGCATTGCCCGCAATCTGCGTGGCAATCTCCATCGCGCGGGGCAAGGCCTCGCCCGTGCTCACCGCGTAATGGGCCAGCCCCAGCGCAACCGCGTCCTCGGTGCCATATTTGCGACCCGTCAGCATCATCTCGGTCATGCGGTCCGCGCCCAGAATGCGACCCACCCGCACCGTGGCCCCACCACCGACAAAGATGCCGCGCCGCCCCTCGGGCAGTTGAAAGATGCAGTCGGGTTCGGCGACGCGCACATGGGTCGAGGTGGCCAGCTCCAGCCCGCCACCAATCACCGCACCGTTCAGCGCCGACACCACCGGCAGGCCCGACCCCTGCACCCGGTCCATCACGGAATGCCAGCCGCGCGAATGGTGCAGGGTGCCTTCCGCATCGCGCGCCACATGTTCGCTGAGGTCGAGACCAGCACAGAAATGCCCGCCCGCCCCGTGCAGCACGACAACCCGTACGCTTTCGGGCGGGCTGCGGAAAAACCCGTCAATCTCGGCCAGCAATCCATCGGACATGGCGTTGCGCTTATCCGGGCGGTTCAGGGTCAGAACAGCAATCGCGCCATCAATCCCGATCTCAAGGGCGTCACCCATATCTTGGCCTTTGGTTATGCAACAGGCAGATCAACGCTGATTCGGCGCGCACGTACAAGCCCGCGCCCCTCATCAGGCCGGGATCAGGAACAGCGTGATAACCGGGAAGGCGACCAGCAGAATGACCCGCACGATGTCCGATCCGACAAAGAACATGACCGCCTTATAGGTCTCGGTCATCGGTGTTTCGCGGTCCATCGCATTGATGATGAAGAGGTTCATGCCCACTGGCGGCGTGATCAGTCCAACCTCGACCACGATCAGCACAAGGATGCCAAACCAGATCGCCACATGTTCTGGTGTCATCCCGAAATCGAGGCCCGAGATGACCGGGAAAAAGATCGGAACCGTCAGCAGGATCATCGACAGGCTGTCCATCACGCACCCAAAAATCAGGTAGAACAACAGGATAATCGACAGCACGAAAAACGGGCTAAGTTCTTGCCCCAGAACAAAATCCGCGAGGTATTGCGGCGCACCGGACAGCGCGAGAAAGTTGTTGTAAAGTGCGGCCCCCAACACAATAAAAAAGATCATGGCCGTGGTCTTGGCCGTGCCGATCAGTGCCTCGCCCAGCACGCGCCAGCTCAGGTTGCCCCCCACAAGTGCAACGATCCCGGTGCCCGCCGCGCCGATGGCCGCGCCCTCGGTCGGGGTGAACCAGCCCGCATAGATGCCTCCGACCACGATGCTGAAAATGACCAGCACAGGCCATGTTTCGGCCAGCGCGCGCCAGCGTTCACCCATCGGCACAGGGGCCCGCGTGCCCACCGATCCGGGGTAAAGGCGCACATAGATCGAGATGGTAATGACATAGCCGATCGCGGCCAGAATGCCGGGGATGAAGGCCGCCAGGAACAGTTTGGCGATGTTCTGCTCGGTGATGATCGCATAGATCACAAGGATCACCGAGGGCGGGATCAGGATGCCCAACGTGCCCCCCGCCGCCAGCGTCGCGGTCGAGAATCCCCCTGAATATCCGTATCTTTTCAGCTCCGGCAGGGCGACGCGGCTCATCGTGGCGGCGGTGGCCAGCGACGATCCACAGATCGCGCCAAAGCCCGCGCAGGCCCCCACGCTCGCCATCGCCACACCGCCCTTGCGGTGGCCCAGACAGCTTTCGGCCGCCTTGAACAGCGCGCTCGACATGCCCGACAGGGTCGCGAATTGCCCCATCAGCAGGAACATCGGGATGATGGTGAGCGAGTAGTTGGAAAAGGTGGTGTAGGTCTCGGATTTGAGCTTGGCGAGGATCGGTGTGGGGTTGCCGTTCATCGCGAAAATCCAGCCCACAAGGCCGCACAGGAACATGGCCAGCCCAATGGGCGCGCGCAGGAAGATCAGCCCCAGCAGGATCGGAAAGGACCAGAACCCCAGTTCCAGACGGCTCAGGCCGACAAATTGTACAAGGTCGCGGATCCACTCCATCGCCCTATCCTTTGGGCAGGATCGCACGGCCGGTCGCGGCCTCGGCGATCCGCGCCCAGGCGCAATAGAGGGACGTCAGGCTGGCGATGATGGACGCACCGACACTGGCCGCATAGGCCCACCAGACAGGAAATTGCAGGAACAGCGTCGTCTCTCCATTGCCGAGATATCGCAGCATGCCCTCGTAAAGGCGTAGAGAGATAAAGACGATGATGGCGGCCAGCACGAGCTCCCAAAAGGCACGCAACCATCCCAGGGCGCGGCGCGGCAGGGCCGAGGTGAACACATCCACCGTCGCGTGGTTGCCGTGGAACTGGCAGACCGGGAAAAAGGCAAAGATGGCAAAGGCGACGCCGGCTTCGGTCAACTCGTAAGTGCCGTTGATCTCGTCCACGCCGCTCGCGATCAGCATCTGGCCCAGCCATCCCTCTGGCCAGGCATGGCCCAGCTTGGACAGCTCGCGCCCGATGATCGACAGGGTGGTCAGCACGACCAGACCCACCAGCACAATGCCACCGATCACCGCCGACGCGCGCGACAGCCATTTCACCAAACGGTGCATAAACGCCTCATGTCATGGAATAAAATGGGGTCGCTGCATTGGGCAGCGACCCCGGATTGGCTCAGCCGTCATAGGCGTCCATCAACGCGCGGGCTTCGTCGATCAGCGCCTGACCGTCGATGCCCTTGCTTTCCATATCCGCGACCCACTCGGCAAAGATCGGCTCGGACACGGCCTTCCACGCATCCAGATCGGCGCCCGCTACGGTCACGATGTTGTTGCCGCGCTCCACAGCCAGCTTGCGGGCAGGGCCATCGGAATCCGCCTGCGTGCCACCTGCAAAGATGCTGAACTCAAGGCCGGAATTGTCATCGATGACCTTCTGCAGATCGGCAGGCAGCCCCTCGTAGCGGTCCTTGTTCATCGCCAGCACAAAGGTGAGCGTATAAAGGGCATTGCCCTCGAACTCGGTATGGTTGCCGACCAGCTCAGGCACCTTCAGGGCCGCGGTGACTTCCCACGGAATGGTGGTGCCGTCGATGACGCCCTTGCTCAGCCCCTCGGGCACCGCAGGCACAGGCATCCCGACAGGCGTCGCACCCATCTTCTCGAGCAGAATGTTCACCGTACGCGACCCGCCCCGGATCTTCATGCCCTCCATGTCAGCCGGGGTGTTCACCTCTTTGTTCACGTGCAGCATGCCGGGGCCGTGCACCCAAGTGCCAAGGATATGGACGTCCTTGAACTCGGTATCCTTCATGTGTTTTTCAAACATCTGCCAATAGGCCGAGGACATCGCACGCGCGTCCGTCATCATGAAAGGCAGCTCGAACACTTCGGTGCTTGGATAGCGACCGGGCGTATAGCCGACCACGGTCCACACGATGTCAGCGACACCATCGATGGCCTGATCCATCAGCTCGGGCGGACGGCCCCCCAACTGCATCGACGGATAGCGGTCAATCTTGATGCGGCCATCGCTTGCCGCTTCGACATTGTCCGCCCAGACATCGAGGATCAGCTTGGGCACATTGGCCTGTGCAGGCAGGAACTGGTGCAGCGACAGCACCACCTCCTGGGCCTGCGCGGCCGCGCCGCTGGTGATCGCAAGGGCCGCCGCCCCCACCATGTTCAGAAAGGATTTGCGTGTCAGTGACATGTGGTTTTCTCCCGAGGTGCGGCCAGGCATTGACCGCCTGACTCGATTGTTCAGGCAAAGTGTTATGCAACAGCGCCAGTCCTGTCACGCGCGTTTGTAACTTTTCCGGGCCCGCTCAGCCGCGGGGCAATGTCGTTTCAGGATCGTAAGGGCCGGGCGCGATCACCTTTGCGTCAACGGGCGTGCCCAGCATGTCGATGGCCAGCGCTGCCCCGATCTCTGCCTGATCGGGACGGACAAAAGCATAGGCGATGTTCATGCCCACACGGTGGCCCCAATCGCCCGAGGTGACAGTGCCCACAACCGCCCCGTCCAGCATCACCGACGCGCCGGGGTGGGCGGGCGTGGTGGTGGAGGCAACCTGCAAACTGACCAGTTGCACCCCCGGCCCCTTGGCACGCCGCGCCTCCAGCGCCGCCTTCCCGACAAAGTCCTTGTCCATCTTCACAAACTTCCCCAGCCCCGTCTCGAACGGGTCAAATTCGGTGATCAGATCGGCTTTCCAGTGCAAATAGCCCTTTTCCATCCGCATCGACTCCACCGCCCGCGCGCCAAACAGGCGCAAGGCATGGGCCTCACCGGCGGCGCGCAAGGCCAGATAGGCGGCATAAAGCTGCGCGTTGGGCACGTGGATTTCATAAGCCAATTCGCCCGAAAAACTCACCGACATCACCACCGCAGGCGCAATCCCAATAAAAGCCCGGCGCACGGACAACCACGGGAACGCAGCCGCCGACCAATCCCCCCGGCTGACCGCGCTCAACACATTGCGCGCCTTGGGGCCTGCCAGCACAAGGATCGTGTGATCATTGGTCAATGACTTCAAAGTCACGTCAAACCCGTCCGCATGGGCTGCCAGCCAATCCATGTCGTGCCATTCCGATGCCGCAGCCGAGCCATACCAGACCGGCCCGCCAGGAATATTGGCCACCGTCGCCTCGCCCTTGATGCAGCCATGATGGTTGAGCAAATAGCCCAGACCAACGCGCCCCGCCTTGCGGCTGACCCGTCCGCAGATCATGTGATCAAGAAAGGCATGCGTGTCCGGCCCGTCAATTTCGATCCGGTTAAACCCGTTGACTTCGCACAGACCTACAGCGTTCTGCACGGCGGCCACTTCTCCTGCAACCACCTCAAAAGCCTCATCAAAATGGAAGCCGTGGGTGACCTCGAACTCCGGCGCAGGCTTTATATACTCCACCCGCTCCCAGCCATTCACCACAGTGAATTCCGCCCCTTCACCGGCCAACACAGGCGTCAACGGAGTCGTCTTGATCGGCCGTCCGGCGGGGCGATGCTCGTGGGGGAAATGAAAGCGGAACTCGTTCTGGTAATCCTCGATCGCCTTCAGCGCGGTCAGTTCCACATTGGCGTGGCCGGTAAAGCGGCGCGGGTCGATCACCCAGGTGTCATAGCACGCCTCGCCATGCACGATCTGTTGCGCCAGCAGCCAACCATGGCCACCGCCCTCGCCCAGACCGGCGCGCAGGCCAATGATGCAAAACGCATTGCGCTTGCCCGGGATCGGCCCGACCAGAGGGGCTCCGTCAATCGTATAGGTGATCGGCCCGTTCACCACGTTCTTGATGCCCACCTCGGTCAGCGCGGGCATGCGCTCAAACGCGCCTTCCAGCACATCCGTGATCCGGTCCAGATCGTCGGGGCAGAGATCGTTGGAAAAGTCGGGCGAAATCCCGTCCATGCCCCAGGTCTTGCAGTCCTGTTCATAAAACCCGAGCAGCAATCCGTTCTTTTCCTGCCGACAGTAATAGTCGCTGATCGGGCAGCGCAGCAGCGGCATCCGGTGGCCAGCGGCGACAATGCCGGGGATTTCGTCGGTGACGAAATACTGATGCTCCATCGAGGTGACAGGGTGATGCACTCCCATCATCGCGCCCACCTCGTTCACCCGGTAACCGCAAGCGTTCACCACCACCTCGCAATCGATATCACCCTTGCTGGTATGCACGGTCCAGCTGTCATCCTTGTGCTGGGTCAGCCCCGTCACCTCGGTCTGACGGTACACCTCCGCGCCCGCCTTGCGCGCCCGGCGCGCCAGCGCCTGACAGAGCGAGGCCGGGTCAATGTCCCCGTCATTGCCATCCCACAACCCGCCCAGCAGGTTCTCGGTCGAGATCAGCGGATGGCGGCGCGCGCATTCAGCGGCATCAATCACCTCGAACTCCACCCCCATTCCCCGCGCCATCGACGCAAAATGGCGATAGCCGTCCATCTGCGCCTCGGTGTTGGCCAGCCGGATACCGCCATCCCCGTGATCGTACTGCACTGGATAATCCGGATCGTCGCGCAATTCCTGATACAGTTTGATCGAATAGCTTTTGAGGCCGACCATCGTCTGCGTCATGCCAAAATTCGTCACCTGCGCCGCCGAATGCCAGGTGGTGCCGCTGGTCAACTCATCCCGCTCGACCAGCACCACATCGCTCCAGCCCTCCTGGGTCAGATGATAAAGCGTCGAACAGCCTGCAATGCCGCCGCCGATCACAACGGCTCTGGTCTGGGTCTTCATGGCACACCTCGGGATTTTGCATATTTATCGGAACAATGAAGAACAGACACGCTGGGTCAATCTCCGCCCTGCATCTTCATTGTTCTGAAAACATGCATTTGCTGACGCCAAAAGCAGGCGACACCGCTTGCCCTGTCGCGCGACCAGCGATGCCTGTTTGACATGCACCCTTGCGCCGCATCAGATGCGCTCATGACCGTCAAAGACACCAATGCCATGATCGCGTCCATGACCCCCGTGCTGACGGAGGGGTTGTGGGTCTATTGCGTTGAGCCCGACCCGGCGCGCAGCACACCTCTGATCCGTAACGCCTTTGCCATGATCCGCGAGGCCGAGGGGATCACTCTGATTCTGCCCACCTCCGTCGCGGCAGAAGCAGGCTATGATTGCACCCTTTCGATGCGCCTGATTACGCTGAACGTGTTTTCGGACCTCGAAGGCATTGGCCTCACGGCCGCCGTAGCGCAGGCCCTGACGCAGGCGGGTATCTCCTGCAATGTGGTGGCGGCCTATCACCATGACCATGTGTTTGTCCCGGAAACGGATGCCGAAAGGGCACTGGCCGCGCTGCAAGACTGCCAGCGTTCTGCCGAGAATATATGAACAAGAAGTAAATCCGCCTCTGTAACCCCTTGAAATCACGTGGGCGGGGAAGCGTCCCAGCGCGGGACACCTGTTTTGCAGGGCCCCTCGCAGGGGCGTGGAGGAGACTTAAACTCCCGACCCAGAGTGGCCGCGCCAGCGGACGCGCGTCCGTCGGGTCCTCCGCTCAGCGGGACCTGTCAACCGGCACAAAAGGTGGAGCGATGGTGGCGTGGGGGAGACTTGAACTCCCGACCTATCGATTATGAGTCGATCGCTCTAACCAACTGAGCTACCGCGCCATTGGAGGCGTGACCTATGTCAGCCCCCGCGACTCGTCAAGGCCGAAATCCGGCCTCAGCCTCCACGCACCGTCTCGATCATCAGCGTGACGTTGTCGGGGTCCGCATCCGGCGTGATCCCATGCCCAAGGTTGAAGATGTGCGGCCCGCCCGACAGCGCCTTCACAATGGCGCGCGTCTCGTCCACCAGCGCCTGTCCGCCGGTCACCATATGGGATGAGGCGAGGTTGCCCTGCACACAGCCATCGACCTGCACGTGTCTGGCCGCCCACTCCGCCGACACCGAATTGTCGAGCGCCACACAGTCCACGCCCGTCTTACCATGGAACCCGATGTACCCGTCCCCCGCCTCGCGCGGAAACCCAATGACCGGAATGCCGGGATGGCGCGCCTTGATCGCCGCCGTGATCTCGGCACAGGGCGCGACGGCGTATTTCTCAAAGGCCTCGCCCTTCAGCGACCCGGCCCAGCTGTCAAAGATTTTCACCACTTCCGCCCCCGCCTCGATCTGGGTAGAGAGGTATTCGATTGTAGCAGCCGTGATCCGCGCCAAAAGAGCCTCAAACAGCGCCACATTGCCCTGCATCAGAGCATGCGCAGGCCCCTGATCCGGCGTGCCCTGCCCCGCGATCATATAGGTCGCCACCGTCCACGGCGCACCAGCAAAGCCAATCAAAGTGGTCTCTTCGGGCAATTCATGGCGCAGGATCTTCACCGTCTCATAGATCGGGTTCAGCGTGTCATGGATGGCTTCCACCGGCTTCAACGCGTCAAAATCGGACTGCGCGGTGATCGTGGACAGTCGCGGCCCCTCACCCGTCACGAACCACAAATCCGCCCCCAGCGCCTGCGGCACCAGCAGAATGTCGGCAAACAGGATCGCAGCGTCAAACCCATAGCGACGGATGGGTTGCAGGGTCACCTCGGCGGCCAGTTCGGGATTGTAGCACAACGACAGGAAGTCCCCGGCTTGCGCGCGCGTCGCCTTGTACTCGGGCAGATAGCGACCCGCTTGACGCATCATCCAGATGGGCGGTGTCGGCAGGGTCTCTCCGGCCAGCGCCCTCAGTATCGTCTTGGTTTGAACTGCATCTTTCATCGCCGCGCGCCTTTGACTCGTCGTTTCCAGTTGTCAGGATAAGTTGACACACCTAAAAGATAAACCCATGACAGTGCGACTTCCAAACACAACCGCGCCAATGAAAATCGGTACGCGCGGCTCACCTCTGGCGATGGCCCAGGCTTACGAGACACGGGCCCGTCTCGCGGCGGCTTTTGACCTGCCGCTTGAGGCGTTCGAGATCATCGTGATCAAGGTCATGGGCGATGACCGTTCGATGGTCGCAGCCGACCGTCCGCTCAAGGAAATTGGAAATAAGGGCCTTTTCACCCGCGAGATCGAAGAGGATCTGCTGGCAGGCAAGATCGACATCGCGGTTCACTCGATGAAGGACATGCCGACTGTCCAGCCCGACGGCCTGATCCTCGACACGTACTTGCCGCGCGAGGATGTGCGGGACGCGTTTGTGTCGCCCTCGGCGTCGCAAATCGCCGACCTTGCCGAGGGTGCTATCGTCGGCACCTCGTCGCTGCGCCGCCGCGCACAATTGCTGAACAAACGGGGCGACCTCAACGTGGTCGAATTTCGCGGCAACGTGCAGACCCGGCTGAAAAAGCTGCAGGATGGCGTGGCCGCCTGCACCTTCCTCGCCTGCGCGGGCCTCAACCGGCTGGATATGAAATATGTGCCCGCCACACCCGTCGCCACAACCGACATGCTGCCCGCCATTGCGCAGGGCGCCATCGGGATCGAGAGGCGCACGAATGATACCAACACCGCCGGCATGCTGGCAGCTATCCATGATGGTGCAACCGGGCAGCGACTCGCAGCGGAACGGCAATTTCTGCTGACGCTTGATGGCTCTTGCGAAACGCCCATTGCGGGGCTTGCGACCCTTGACGGCACCACGCTGACCCTGACAGGCGAAGTGCTGCGACCGGATGGATCAGAGGCGTTGTCAGACAGCATCTCGGGCCCCATCACAGACGGCTCCGCCATGGGCACTGAGCTTGCCAAGACGTTGCTCAACCGCGCAGGACCGGCCTTTTTCGACTGGCATGTTTCTTCTGACTGAAAATACCATGGGGTGAGGCGCGCAAGCGCCGAGGGGCAAAGCCCCTGCCCCGACGGACCAAAGGACGCGGCGTTTTTCTTGACGCGACGGGCCCTCAATCCCCATCTTGCAGTTGGAGGATATAGCCATGACCCCCGGCAAAGCCTTTCTTGATCCCGACGACATTCGCCCGCTTGCGGCACGTTCTGACCTCGCAGGCACGCTCTTGATCCTGCATTGCTGGGGCGTGATTGCAGGCGCGATCGCGCTCTTCGCAATTTGGCCCAACCCGGTAACGGCGCTTCTGGCCATCCTTCTGATCGGCTCGCGCCAGTTGGGTCTTGCGATCCTGATGCACGAGGCGGCGCACAATGCGATGTTCAAGACCCGCGCGTTGAACGAATTTGTCGGCACTTGGCTGTGTGGCTGGCCGATCATGGCCGACCTCGCGGCCTACCGGCACTACCACCTGACCCATCACCGCTTTACCCAGACCGACAAGGACCCCGACCTGGTGCTCAGCGCGAAATTCCCGACCTCGCGGGCCTCGCTGCGTCGAAAATTCCTCCGCGACCTGACCGGGCAGACGGGGGTCAAACAACTGATCAGCCAGATCATGGCATTTGTGCTTCTGGCCGGGGATGACGATGCCATCAAGGCAGCCGAGGGCGACGCCGCGCAGGCTTTCAAATCCAACACGATCTTTACAGCATTCCCGGTGTTCTTCGGCATCGCTCTGGTGATCAGCCTGATCGGAGATTGGTGGTGGGGCATCGTGTTCTGGATCGTACCTTACCTGACGTGGTTCCAGTTTGTGCTGCGGGTGCGCAACATCGCCGAACATGGCGCGACCGAGATGTCCGAGGACCCACTGCGCAATGTGCGCACCACGCGCGCCGGGCCAATTGCCAAGACCTTCGTGGCCCCCTATTGGGTCAACTATCATCTGGAACATCACCTGATCATGCATGTGCCCTGCTGGCGACTGCCCAAGATGCATGATCTGCTGGTCACCAAGGGTCTGGGGGACAAGATGAACATCGCGCCAAGCTACCGCGCCGCGCTGGCCGAGGCAGGCTGGCGCTAGGGTCGGTGGGTGGGCGCCTTTTAGGTGCAGCGCCGCTGCGCAGAAAACAGACCAGCCAGCGGGCCTAAACCCATTTGGCCAGCGGCGGCAGGCTCATCAGTACCGCATTGGCGTCATGGCCGGTTTCCAGACCGAACTTGGTGCCACGGTCGTAGACAAGGTTGTATTCCGCATAAAGCCCGCGATGGACCAGTTGCGCATCCTTGTCGGCCGCGTCCCAATCCTGCACACGGCGTTTTTCGACCAGCGGCAGATAGGCGGGCAGGAAGGCGCGGCCAATGTCCTGGGTCAGCGCAAAATCCGCCTCCCAGTCTCCCGTGCAGTGATCATCCATAAAGATGCCCCCGACGCCCCGCGCCCGGCCCCGATGGGGCACATAGAAATACTCGTCTGCCCATTCCTTTAGCCGAGGGTAGAAATCCGTTCCGTGCGGGTCCAGATGCAATCGCTGCTGGTCGTGGAAATGAGTCGTGTCCTCCGCATATTCGATGCAAGGATTGAGATCAGAGCCACCACCGAACCACCACGCATGGGGGGTCCAGAACATGCGGGTATTCATGTGCACAGCAGGGGCATGTGGGTTCTGCATATGGGCAACCAGCGAGATGCCCGAGGCCCAGAAGCGCGGGTCATCCTTCATCCCCGGAATGCCCTTGCGCGCGGCCATGGCCATCTGCGCACGCTCGCCCAATGTGCCGTAAACGGTCGAGATATTGACGCCGACCTTTTCAAACACGCGACCGCCGCGCATCACGCTCATCAAGCCGCCACCCGCGTCCGATCCGTCATCCGAAGTCCGCTTGGTCTCGCTCACTTCAAAGGCGCCGGGGGCGGAATCGGCCATCGGGCCGACATCATGGCTGGCCTCCAGCCCCTCGAAGGCGGCGACGATGTCATCGCGCAATGTGCGAAACCACGCAGCGGCACGGGTTTTCTGGGTGTCGAACTGTTCGGTCATTGGCACTGTCCTGTCAGGTTGACAGTTTTCTAGCCCAATGCCGACCTGCGGGCCAAGGGCAAAACGCCTCAGTGCGCGGGGGCTTCGACCGCGTCCAGCAGACTGCGCCCGCCATCCACCGTCAGCACATCGCCGGTGACAAAGCCGGACCCGTCCGAGGCAAAGAACTGCACCGCGTCCACCAACTCGTTCGGGCTTGCGATCCGGTGCAGGGGTGTCTGCTGCTCGATCTCATCGCGCCAGTCGGGGTGGTTGCCGATAGAGGATTTGAGCGAAGCCGACATCACTGAGCCAAAGGCCACGGCGTTCACACGGATGCCCTCGGGTGCCAGCGCCAGCGCCATGGACCGCGTCATCTGCTCCAAACCCGCCGAGGCGATGGAATAGCCCAGCAGTTCAGGCCGCGTTTGATGCGCTGCAATCGAGCTGAGATTGATGATCGAGCCTTTGCCGCCTTCGCTTTCGTTGCCTGCGTTCTGCTTGATCATGCGCCGCGCGACCTGCTGGGTGAGGCGTAGGGCGGTCATGACGTTCTGCTGAAACAGGGCGTCGACGGACATATCCTCGGGGTCCAGCGCATCGGTTTCCATCACCTGACGCGAGGCGTTGACCAGAATGTCGATCTGGTCGAAGGCGTCGATGGTGGCCGAAATCAGGTTGGCGATGGTCAGCCGTTGCCGCAGATCACCGGCAAAGTAGCGGATGTTGGCATCGTCGGGCATGTCACCCAGTTCGGCGGCCAGCCGCTTTTCATCCATGTCCGCGCACATGACGTTCGCGCCACGATCCGCAAATTGGCGGGCGATGGCCAGTCCGATGCCATTGGCGGCCCCTGTCACGATGGCGGTCTTGCCGCTGATGGAAAATGACATTGCTATCCCCGTTTCCGTTTGGGTCGTTCGGCCCGCACCAGTTTGAACCGCGCATCGCCGTCCAGATCAACAGTTTTGGTGAATGCCTTGGCCAGTGCTGCCTCGTACGGAAGGTGCCGGTTGGCCACCATCCACAGCGCGCCATGCGGTTTCAGCACCCGCGCTGCTGCGGCGATAAAGGCGCGGCCCAGCGATGGGTCCGCCGTGCGGCCGGCGTGAAAAGGCGGGTTCATCACCACTGCATCGACCTGTTCTGGCGGGGTCCAGGTGGTCGCATCCGCCCAGTGAAACTGCGCGCGCGGGTCGGTCACGTTGTGACGTGCGCATTGCAGGGCCATGTCATGGACCTCGACCAGATGCACCGCCTTGACGTCGCGGGTCAGGATGTGGGCCGACAGGTACCCCCAACCCGCGCCCAGATCGGCGACGGTGCCCGCCATGACATCGGGCAAGGCCTGCGCCAGCATTTCCGAAGCCGGATCGACCGCATCGGCGGAAAACACACCCGGTGCTGTCCAGAACCCGCCGGGATGCAACTCGGGCCCACGGGCCCAGTCGGTGAAATCCGCACCGCCTTGAGTCCAGTAGATCTTGCCATGGGCCTTGGAGATCGGCGCGCTGATCTCGACCCGTTTGCGCAGTGCCTTCAGCATCGAATCCGCGCCATCGGTCTTTTGACCGTCCACGATCACCAACCCATCTGTACGGGCCATGGCCGCAGCGATCAGCGCCTGCGCCTCGGCCCGGGCACGGGTCAGGCACACGATGCTGGCGGCAAAGCGCACATCGTCGGGCATATCGGCGCGCACATCGTACCCCCGCGCGGCAAAGCCGGCACAGACCGTGGCCATGGGCGAGACGACCAGCACACGGTCCTGCGGCAGGGCAGACAGGTCCACCCCAACAGCCGGGTGCAACACGGCCACGGGGCCGTCGCCCGGCAGCGTTACCGCTTCGAGCGCAAGAGGCAGGCGATCAGTGATCACTTACTCTTCTTTTTCCATGGTGCATTGCAGGGGGTGCTGGTGGCGCCGGGCGTAGTCCATGACTTGGGCCACCTTGGTCTCGGCAATCTCGTGACTGAACACGCCAACCACGGCCAGCCCCTTTTTGTGGACGGTCAGCATGATCTCGAACGCCTGGGCGTGGTTGAGGCCAAAGAACCGTTCCAGCACATGGACGACAAATTCCATCGGCGTGTAGTCGTCATTCAGCAGCAGCACCTTGTAGAGCGGCGGGCGCTTGGTCTTGGGTTTGACGTCGGTGATGACAACGGTATCGCTGTCATCGTCCTGTGGACCCGCCATCATATGCACATCTGGATGCATCTGCGTCCTCATCAATCCTAGAATCCTGTGGTGGTGCTGTGGGTGGTCTATATAACGCAGATGGGGCGTTAGAAAAGAGGGCCTTTGGATATGTCCGACACAATCGAGTGCATTGGCTTTGATGCGGACGACACACTTTGGCACAACGAACGGTTTTTCAAGCTGACCCAGGAACGGTTCGCCGAGCTGCTGGCCCCGCACACCGATGCCCCTGATCTGGACGCAGCCCTGATGGCCGCAGAGCGACGCAACCTTGGACATTATGGCTTTGGGATCAAAGGCTTCGTATTGTCGATGATCGAAACTGCGCTGGACGTGACGGACCGGCGCGTGCCCGGCCACGTCATCGCTGATCTGATCGCAGCGGGGCAGGACATGCTGCAACATCCCATCGATCTGCTGCCTCACGCCGCCGAGGCCGTGGCCGCCGCCAAATCTCGCGGGCCTGTGCTGCTGATCACCAAAGGCGACTTGCTGCATCAGGAACGCAAGCTGGCCCAGTCCGGCCTTGGCGAAATGTTTGACGGGGTCGAGATCGTGTCGGACAAGCAAGCCCATGTTTACACACGCATATTCGCGCCCTTCGGTGGGGCGTCAGTGGGTATGATGATCGGCAATTCCATGAAATCGGATGTGCGCCCGATGATCGATGCCGGTGGATTCGGCGTCTATGTGCCCCATGATCTGGAATGGGGATTCGAATCCGCCGAAGCCCCCGAAGGCCATCCACGCTATGCCGAACTCAGCGACCTTGGTGCGCTGCCTGATTTTCTGAACGAGGTCCGATAATGCCCCATGCCGAACTGAAATTTTCCGCCGATCTTGGAATTGATGCACCGGCCGTTCTGGCGCGGATCGAGGCGATCATTCAGACCCGCGACGCAGGGTCCGGTGAATGCAAGGGGCGGGCCTATCCGGCGGCAGAGTTCCATCACTCTCACCTCCTTGCCGACATCTCCCTGTTGCGCAAGTCGCACCGCGATGCGGCCTTCATGCGCGCCCTCACCGACGATCTGGAGGTGGCGATCAAGGCGATGATCCCGGTGGCCTGTTTCTTTTCCCTGAACCTGCACTTCAGCAGCGAGACATACGTGACCAATCGCCACGAACCGTGATGCCACATTCCTGCCACAATCGCCTGTCTTGGGGGTCAACTGAGCCACGCCCCCACATGTGGGAATTGGCAGCGCAGAAAAATCAAATCGTTAACAGCATCAACACTTTATCGAAAATCCGAACCATGTTAGCGTGTCGGCAACAATAAAAAGGTCAGTCGAATAATCGGCGGCCAGAGGCAGACATAGGCAGGTTCATCGTGAAGGTTCGGCACATAACGCCGGCCCGTTTCGGGCTATTCGTATTATTGGCATTCTGGATGTTGGTCATTGCGCCACTGTCTGCGCTTGCCGCCCCCTACGCCGCATTCGTGATGGATGCGCGCACCGGCGAGGTTTTGCACTCGCGCAACGCCGACACCCGGCTGCATCCCGCATCGCTGACCAAGATGATGACGCTCTATGTCGCGTTTCAGGCGGTCGAGCGCGGCGAGATCAGCATGGACACGGTGGTGACCATCTCGGGCAATGCCGCCGCCGAACCGCCTTCGAAGCTGGGCCTTCGCAAGGGGCAAAAGATCAAGCTGCGCTTTCTGGTGCGCGCTGCGGCCGTTAAGTCAGCCAATGATGCGGCAACGGCCATCGGCGAAGCGATCTCCGGCTCAGAGGCCGCCTTTGCGCGACGCATGAACCGAACGGCGGCGTCGCTGGGCATGACCCGCACAACATTCAAGAACGCCCACGGCCTGACCGAAAGCGGGCATTTGTCCACTGCCCGCGACATGTCCACCATGGGGCGGCACATGATCTATGATTTCCCGCAATATTATAACCTGTTCTCGCGCATCTCGACCGATGCAGGCATGCGCGAAGTGGCCAACACCAACCGCCGCTTTCTCGGCGCTTATAAGGGCGCTGACGGGATCAAGACGGGCTATACGCGGGCCGCAGGCTTCAACCTCGTCTCGTCCGCCGAGCGGGGCCAGGAGCGCATCATCGCAACCGTCTTTGGCGGCACATCGACCGCCAACCGCAACGCCAAGGTCGCCGAATTGCTTGACCTCGGCTTTCGTCGCGCACCCAGCCGCGCACCTCTGCGTCGTCCCAACAAACCAGCCTATGTGCCGGGGGATGAACCGATCGTGGTGGCGGGCAGCAAAACCGGCCCGCGCGCTGCGGGCAAGATCATCCGCCTGAGCGGAGCGGTAAAAACCTCGGCCCGGCCCAAGATGCGGCCTGGTGCAGAGGCACCCGTGCTTGTGGCGGCCGCGCCTGCGGCCTCAAGCGTTCTGCCTGATGATATCCAGACCGCACTTGAGGCGGCCCAAACCACCACGGTTGCAGATGTCGTCGCAACGGCGACGCAGGCAGGCAATGTCGTGCCCCCGGTCAAACGCCCTGCCGCACGGCCCAAGGACGTTGTCCTTGCCAGCCTCGAACCCGAGGTCGTCACCCGTGTGTCCACCTCGGGCGGGCGCCACTGGGGCGTGAACATCGGCCGCTATACCAGCCGCTACAAGGCGGAGAAGGTTCTGCTCAAAACGGCGCTGGCCGAGATGTCGACGCTGGACGGGTCCCTGCGCAAAGTCGTGCGGCGACCCACCGGGTTTGACGCCAATTTCATGGGCATGACGCGGGACGGCGCGGACCTTGCCTGCCGTCGGCTTCAGGCGCGCAATGTGACCTGCTTTATGATCGGGCCGTCCTGAACGGCCCGACGCTCTACCAGTTCACAAGGGTGAAATTAACCATCACCCCCTTGTCCTTCTTTTCAAAGGCGCGCGGGTCGGCCCAGACCTTGATCGAGAATTTGCCCTTCACGTCGTTCTGCTGATCCAGCACCAGTTCGGTGATCGGG
Organism: uncultured Tateyamaria sp.; assembly: GCF_947503045.1. Taxonomy (GTDB): domain Bacteria; phylum Pseudomonadota; class Alphaproteobacteria; order Rhodobacterales; family Rhodobacteraceae; genus Tateyamaria. The sequence goes on along the minus strand of NZ_CANNCF010000001.1, from coordinate 280,132 downwards.
ATGGTGAGGGATGGCACACCCGACCCGGGCGGTTTGGGCACCCATTTCTTGTCGATCTTGGGCACAACGCCTTCACCGTCAATCTTCTTGTTTTTCTTGGCCAGTTCCTTTTTCAACTGCTCGACAAAGAACTTCACCACCGTCTTGTCGAGCGACTTGATCTCTTTCTTGCACTTCTCATTGATGGCCTTTTCAAGCTTGCCCTTGTCGTCGATGGGTTTGACGGCCTTGCCGACCTTTTTGGCAACCTTCTTGCAAGCGCCTTCCATCTTTTTCTTGGCAGCAGCCGGAATAAGATCGGGCATAATGTGTGTTCCTTCTGAAATGGTATCTAAAAAATGGGTCGTATCAATTTCTCTAGCATAGCACGAACTTGTGGCGCTGTCGAAGGGACGTTGCGGCTCAGACCTGTGCCGCTTTTCGGATCCAGCGCAGGAACGCTTTGAGCGGCGGGCGCTGAATACCCGGACGCGTCACAAGGTGATATCCGATGCCGGCTGTCGCATCTTCGTGCAGGATGCAAAGACGACCCGACTGGATGTCCGCCTCGACGAAATGGCGCACGGTCACCGCCACCCCCTGCCCGTCTCGCGCGCCGTCCAGCAGCAGGTTGCCAGGCACCTGCATGAGCGTGCCGCGCATACCCCGCGCCACGCCGCGCGCATCCAGCCAGCGCGTGCTTTCCGTGGTGCCCACCTCTTCGAGCCAGGGTAAAGTGCTGAGGTTGCCCGGATCGGACGTGTCCAGCCCGTCAACCAGCGACTGCGCGGCCACGACGACCATCGCACTTTCCAGCAGCAACTCACTGTCGAGACCCGGCCAATCACCGTCGCCATAACGGATCGACAGATCGACGCCGCCGGGGTCCAGTGTGACCAGTTCCGGCGTCGGGTCGAGCACCATGTTCAGACCCGGATGTGCGGCGCGGAATTCCGGCAGGCGCGGCATCAGCCATGCAGCGGCAAAGCTGGGCGTGGGCGAGATATGTAGCGGGCGCGAGGCCTCGGCACCGCTGACCAGAGCAATGGCGCGGGCGATCTGGCCAAAACCATCTGCGCAGCCCTGCGCGAGGATTTCACCATCGCTGGTCAACCGCAACGCACGCCCGGACCGATCCAACAGGCTGACCCCCAGATAGGTTTCCAGCGCGCGCAACTGCTGGCTGACCGCCGCATGGCTGACCGACAACGCATCGCCCGCAGCCACCACGCTGCCGGTGTCCACATAGGCCGCAAAGGCCCGCAATGCGGCAAGCGGGGGAAGTTCGCGCCATTCCATATGTCATCTCAACTTACATAACAGTATTCTCTTTGACTCGCATGAAACCGGCTAACGATCAATATTGAATGCACCAATAGACGACAACCCCAAGAGGTGTACCATGCTGAACATCTATGCTCATACTTTCATGACGGCGAGCCGGAACGAGACTCGCTGCACCCGCGTTGACGATGGCCGCAAGCGCAAGTGGTGGCAGCCACGCCAGACCGTCTGCATCAATCTGGAACGGCTGTGATCCGCGCGCGACGTCTGCCGTTCGGGACGGATACGATCAAATGGGGCGCGTCCATCGCACAGATCCTTGGCTATGGCGCCACGGCAATGGGCGCGCACCCTCTCAACCTGTACTTTTTCACAATCGGGCTGATGGGGTGGTTCATCGTGGGCCTACACTGGAACGACCGGGCCATCATGCTGATCCATATCGTCGCCGCCGCCGCGATGCTGATCGGACTGTTGGCCCCATAGGAACGGTGGGCAGGGCGTTGTTGAATGCCCTGACCGCTGCCCTTAGTGCGTCGCCTGCAACAGCGTGCGGGTGTAATCCGACTGCGGACGTTCGAACAGATCGTCCGCTGTGCCCTGTTCGACAACGTCCCCCTGTTTCATCACCAGCACCTTGTGCGACATGGCACGCACGACCTTGAGATCGTGGCTGATGAACAGGAAGGCCAATCCGTATTTCTGCTGCAAGCCGCGCAACAACTCAACGATCTGCACCTGCACCGTCATATCCAGCGCAGAGGTCGGTTCATCCAGCACCACCAGTTTGGGGCGCAGCACCATGGCGCGCGCGATGGCGATGCGCTGGCGCTGCCCGCCCGAGAATTCATGCGGATAGCGGTCCATCGACAACGGATCGAGGCCAACCTCGGCCATGATCTCGGCGACAACGGTGCGGGTGTCCCGCCCGTCTTCGACGCCGTGGATTGCCAACCCTTCGGAAATAATCTGCGCGGCCGTCATCCGCGGCGACAGCGAGCCGTAGGGATCCTGAAACACGATCTGCATGTCTTTGCGCAGGCGGCGCAGCTCGCGCACTTTCCAGCCGCGAATGTCCTGCCCCATATAGACGATGCCGCCCTCAGAAGAGATCAGGCGCATGATGGCCAGCGCCAGTGTGGTCTTGCCCGACCCGCTTTCGCCGACAATTCCAACTGTCTCTCCGGCATGGATCTGAAGGGTGGCATCGTTGACGGCCTTCACATGGCCCACGGTGCGGCGCAGCAGGCCTGCGGTGATCGGAAACCAGACCTTCAGGTTTTGCGTTTCAGCAATCAGCGGCGCATCGGCGGGCACAGGGGCGGGTTGACCCGTAGGTTCCGCGCCCAGCAGCTTTTGGGTGTAGGGGTGTTGCGGGTTGGCGAAAATCTCGGCCGTGGGGCCGGTTTCCACGATCTCGCCGTTCTGCATCACGCAGACCCGGTCGGCGATGCGGCGCACGATACCAAGGTCGTGGGTGATGAACAAAAGACCCATCCGCTCGGTCTGTTTCAACCCGGCCAACAGGTCGAGGATCTGCGCCTGAATGGTCACATCGAGCGCCGTCGTCGGCTCATCCGCGATCAGAACGTCGGGCTGGTTGGCCAGCGCCATAGCGATCATAACCCGCTGGCGTTGCCCGCCTGAGAGTTGGTGGGGATAGGCGCCAAGGCGGCTTTCGGCGTCGCGGATTCCAACCTTGTCGAGCAGTTCCAGAATGCGGGCACGGGCCGTAGACCCGGCGATCCCCTGATGCAGCGCCAGGCTTTCGCCCAGTTGCTTTTCAATGGTGTGCAGCGGGTTGAGCGAGGTCATCGGCTCTTGAAAGATAAACGAGATGTCGTTGCCGCGCACCTTGCGCAGCAGACTCTCGCTGGCACCGATCATCTCTTGCCCGTCATAGGTGACCGAGCCTGAGACTTCCGCACTGTCGCCCAACAGGGACACGGTCGACAGCGCCGAAACAGACTTGCCCGACCCGGATTCCCCCACAAGGGCAACCGTTTCGCCGCGGTCCACGGAAAAAGACACGCCGCGCACCGCTTGCGTCAGCTTTCCGTCCTGGCGAAAGCCGACGTTCAGGTTCTTGACTTGAAGCAATGCCATCAGGAAAACGTCTTTCGCGGATCGAACGCATCGCGGATGCCTTCGAAGATAAAGATCAGCAGGCTGAGCATGATCGCGAACACTGTGAACGCGGTAAAGGCGATCCATGGCGCGCGCAGGTTCTGTTTGGCCTGCAGGGTCAGCTCGCCCAGGCTGGGTGCAGAGGACGGCAGGCCAAAGCCGAGAAAGTCGAGCACGGCCAGGGACGAGATTGTGCCCGTGATGATGAAGGGCAGCATGGTCAGCGTCGCCACCATCGCATTGGGCAGCATGTGGCGGAACATGATGGTGAGGTTGCCGACCCCAAGGGCGCGTGCGGCGCGTACATATTCGAGGTTGCGCGCACGCAGGAATTCGGCCCGCACCACACCCACAAGGCCAGTCCAGCCGAACAGCACCAACAGGAACACCAGCAGCCAGAAACTTCGTCCCAGAATGGCAAACATGATGATGATCACATAGAGGCTGGGCGTAGAGGACCAGATTTCGATGATCCGCTGGAAAATGAGGTCCGTCCGACCCCCGAAATAGCCCTGCACCGCGCCCGCGATCACGCCGATCACAGCCGAGGCGCCAGTGACCAGCAGCGTGAACAACACCGACAGGCGGAATCCGTGGATGACACGAGCCATCACGTCGCGCTTGGTGCCGTCTGTACCCAGCCAGTTTTCCTCGTTCGGGGCCAGCGGCGCCGCACCGGGGCGATCCACGGCGGTGTCAAAGCTGTAGGGAATGATCGGCCAGATCGTCCAACCCTTGGTGATCGCCTCACCATTCACTTCACCGTCCTGAGCGTCTTCGATCACACCCTCGGGGTCGTCAAAGCAATCGATCAACCCGCCCGACACGATCAGGCATTCGACCTCGGGGTCGCGATAGCTGGCCTCGGTCTGGAAATCGCCGCCAAAGTCGGTTTCGGCATAGAAGTTCCAGATCGGGAAATAGAATTCGTTCTGGTAGCGCACCACGATGGGTTTGTCATAGGCGAGGAATTCGGCAAACAGGGACGCGCCAAACAGGATCGCGAAAATCCACAACGACCAGAAGGCGCGCCGGTTTTTCTTGAAATTTCGCCAGCGCCGCTGGTTGAGCGGCGACAACTGGAACATGCGGCGCTTGCGCGGGGGCGCGACAACGGGCGTGTCCAGCTCTGCCTCTTGCACGGCCATCAGCCTTCCCTCCGCTCAAAGTCGATGCGAGGGTCGACCAGCACATACATGAGGTCGGAAATGATGCCGACCAGCAGCCCCATCAGCCCAAAGATGTAGAGCGTGCCGAACACGATCGGATAGTCCCGCGCCACCGCCGCCTCGAACCCGAGCCGGCCGAGGCCGTCGAGCGAAAAGATGGTTTCGATGATCAGCGAGCCGCCGAAAAACACGCCGATGAACACGGCCGGAAAGCCTGCGATAACAATCAGCATGGCGTTGCGAAACACGTGACCATAAAGCACGCGGCGCTCTGACAGGCCCTTGGCGCGGGCGGTCATCACGTAAAGCTTTTTGATCTCGTCCAGAAAGCTGTTCTTGGTCAGCAGCGTCAGCGTGGCAAAGGCCCCGATGGTGCCTGCCAACACCGGCAGGGTGATGTGCCAGAAATAGTCGCCGACCTTGCCCAGCAGGGTCAGGTCATCGAAATTGTCCGAGGTCAGGCCCCTGAGCGGGAAGATTTGCCAATAGGAGCCGCCCGCAAAGAGCACCAGCAACAGGATCGCAAACAGGAAGCCGGGGATCGCATATGCGGCGATGATCGCACCGGACGTCCATGTATCGAAGGCCGTCCCATCACGCACCGCCTTGGCAATGCCCAGCGGGATCGAAATCGCATAGGCAATCAGGGTTGACCACAGACCCAAGGTGATCGAAACGGGCAGCTTTTCGATCACGAGGTCTATGACCCCGATAGATCGGAAATAGCTCTCGCCGAAATCAAACCGTGCATAGTTCCAGACCATATTGAGGAACCGCTGCACCGGGGGTTTGTCGAACCCGAACTCCTTTTCCAGCTCAGCGATGAACTCCGGCGGCAGACCCCGCGCACCCACATAGGTGCTGTCAGAGGCGTTGTTCAGCTCGTCCGTGCCTGCATCATTGTTGCCCCCGGCAAAGCCGCCAAACACGTCCCCGCCGCCCTGCGCCCGTGCGATGGCCTGTTCGACCGGGCCGCCGGGCACAAATTGGGTGAGGGTGAAGTTGACCAGCAGGATGCCCAGCAAGGTCGGAATGACCAAGAGCAGCCTGCGCAGGATATAGGGGCCCATGGATCTACCTTAGCGCGCCAGAGGCTTTCAGAGCGGCGGCCTTTTCCTCGTTGTACCACCAGAAATCCAGCTGCCCCAGCGCATAGGCTGGCAGGACATCCGGGAATTCGTACATGTCGTAAAAGGCGACCCAGTGGTTGGGCTTGTACCAAAGGGGGATCATGATCAGTTCGTGGCGCAAGGCACGATCCAGCGCCATGACGGCCGTGGTTTCCTCTTCGCGCGTTTCAGCCTGAAGGGCGGCGTCGATGATCGCATCGACCATCGGGCTGGCCAAACCTGCGGGGTTGAACAGCGAGAACTCAGACGCTTCGGACCCAAAGAACTGGCGGAAACCTGTGCCGACACCCAGGATCGCCGGGTAGCTGTCATAGACCAGATCATAGTCCCGGTCCCGCTCACGTGAGGTGTATTGCGAGGGGTCGACCTTTTCCAAGGTGATGTCGATCCCCAGCTTTTGGACGTTGGAGACGAAGTTTTCCATCGCGCCAGACAGCGTGTCCGGAGAGGAGGAGTTGAACAGGAAGTTTATCTTGAGCGGCGTGCCTTCGGCATTGCGACGAATACCGTCATCGCCAACCGCCCAGCCTGCCTCGTCCAACAATGCCATCGCCTTGCGCGCGTTGCGCCGGTCAAACAGGCGGGCCTCGTTCGAGGTATGTGGCAAACGTGCCTCCTCGGTCAGCATACCCGCCGGGACGACGTCGCCAAGGTTCTGCAGGAACGCAAGCTCGGCCCCTTCGGGCACGCCCTTGGCCATCACGGGCGTGTCCTGACTGAAGGATGTGCGCTGTTTGAACAGGCCGTATTGCAAGGATGCGTTGGTCCACTCGAAATTATAGGCCAGCGACACTGCTTCGCGCACGCGTTTGTCGGCGAACACCGGTCGGTTCAGGTTGAACACGATCCCCGACGGTGTGGCAGGTGTGCCATCATGCAATTCGCGCTTTGAAATCGCGCCGCTTTCGACTTTGGGTGCCGTGTACCCGGTGGCCCATTTTTTGGAGTCGTTTTCCGTCCGATAGGTGAATTCACCCGCCAAGAAGCCCTGGAAGGCTGCTTCGGCGTCACCGAAATACTCGATGCGGATGGTGTCGAAATTGTTGCGCCCCACATTGAGCGGCAAATCGTTGCCCCAGTAGTCGGGGTTGCGCTTGTAGATGATGCGGCGATTCACATCGAAGCTGTCCAGCATGTATGGGCCGGAACCGGGCGAGGTCGTCAGGCGGCTTTCGTCCAGCCGCGCGCCGGATTCCTCGTACCACTTCTTGGACCATGCCGGGACAAAGCCAACCTGATCAATCAGCGAGCGGCGCGAGATGCCGGGGGTAAAGTAGAACTTGATGCTGTGATCGCTTAGCACTTCGACCTTGGGAATGCGTTTGCGCACCGCATCGCCATAGGATTTCAGGCCCTGATCCAGCAGCAGGTTATGGCTGAATTCGATGTCATGGGCTGTGACCGGGGTGCCATCGGAAAACCGGGCTTCGGGGCGCATGTGGAAGATGACCCAGTTCTTGCCCTCGTCATATTCGAGACGCTCAGCCAGCAGGCCGTAATATTCACCATAGACATCCGCAGGGGCTGGCGCACCATTTACACCCTCACCGAGCAGACTTTCGTACATGACCGTCGACAGCGCCGCACCACGCCCTTTGCGGGAATAGGGGTTGAGGGAATCAAACGTCCCAACCGTCCCCAGCGAGATTTCGCCCCCTTTGGGTGCATCCGGGTTCACATACTCAAAATGCGGATAATCCTCTGCATATTTCAGATCCCCGTAGAAGGAAAAGCCGTGCGACTCGATGATATTCTCATGCCCGTCGGCACGGACAAGGCTGGCCAGCGCAAATGTGGCAATCAACCCCAGAACACCCAAGGCCCCCCATCGCGTGTGTCGTTCACGTGCCGTGGTCACGCGGGCCTGTGCATGGTGCTGATCCCGGGTCTTGTGCATGGATGATCCTCCGTCTCGTGGCATTCTGGGCCGTCTTGTCTTTGGTGACATAAGCTAATGATGCCCGCTGCCAATATGCAACTTGAGAATATGTGATGTGGCGCGCTTGTGCGTGATCGGACGCCCAAACCGGCAAGAAAAAAGCCGCTCGCGGGGTGCGAACGGCTGTTTCTTGTCTGGAGTGACCTTTGGACCTAGTCGTCGAGGCTATCGAGATAGGCAATGACGTCAGCGCGGTCTTCGACCTTTGGCAGGCCGTTAAAGCCCATGGAGGTGCCGGGCGCGTAGCCTTTGGGGTTCTCAAGGAAATCATTCAGCGCTTCGGGCGTCCACACCTCTACGACCTGCTCCAGCGCGCCGGAGTAAGAGGTAAAGCCGGATGCCGCGTCCACGTCGCGACCGACGACACCATAAAGATAGGGACCGGTGGCGTTCGCACCCTGTTCGACCTTGTGGCAGGCGCTGCACTTGCGGAACACTTTGGCGCCGTCACCAATGTCGGCAGCGGCCAATACTTCGGCAAAGGGCACTTCGACCACTTCTTCTTCTGCCTCGTCGGCACCGGTGTCGATCACATAGGACTGATCACCATGCCCGCCTGCATGATAAAGCTCTTCAGCGGCCCATTTGCCCAACAGTAAAATAAGCAGAGCGCCGCACAGGCTGCTCGCGATCTTGGTGAAGGTCATCGTGTCGAACATTTGGAATCGTTGCCTCGTGTCGCCAGTTGCTGTCCGCGGGTATCTACGGCTTCCCCTTGCCACTGGCAAGGTATAGATAGCGCGACCAATCGCCCTGCCTGCGCTGCGCAATATGCCGGGCTGCTTACAAGGACCAGACTATGGCAGACCGAATTGCGTTCCAGGGAGAATTGGGAGCCTACAGCCACGAGGCCGTGGTCAAGGCCCGTCCGGATGCCATTCCGGTGCCCTGCACCACCTTCGAAGACGCCTTTGCGACCGTGCGCGAGGGCCGGGCGGACATGGCCATGTTGCCGGTCGAAAACACCACCTACGGGCGGGTGGCCGACATCCACCGCCTACTGCCCGAAAGCGGTATGCATATTGTCGACGAGGCCTTTATCCGGGTGCGCATTGCGCTGATGGCGATGCCGGGCCAGTCCTTGAGTGACATCAAACACGTGCGCGCCCATCTTGTGCTGATCCCGCAGGCCCGCGCCTTTCTGGATACGCATGGGATCACCTCCGAAGCGGCAGCTGACAGTGCCGGGGCGGCCGCCGCCATCGCACAGGTGGGCGAAATGGGTGTCGGTGCGCTGGCTTCGGCCGTGGCCGCAGATATCCACGGGCTCGATATTCTGGCCCGTGACATCGAAGATCAGGGGCACAACACGACCCGCTTTTTGCTGATGTCGCCCAAGGACGACACGTCCCGGCGCGGCGAGACGATGATCACCACCTTTGTCTTTGAGGTGCGCAACATTCCAGCCGCGCTTTATAAAGCGATGGGCGGCTTTGCCACCAACGGGGTCAACATGACCAAGCTGGAAAGCTACATGGTCGGCGGCGCCTTTACCGCCACGCAATTCTATGCGGACGTCGAAGGGCACCCGGACGACCCGGCACTGGCGCGCGCGCTGGACGAGTTGTCCTTTTTCACCAACAGGCTGGATATTCTGGGCGTGTACCCGGCGGCGGCCAAACGGGACTGATCCAGGGTCGGCGGGCGGGCGCCTTTGACCCGACAGGGTCAAACAGAGCCGCCCGGTGGCCAGAGCGTCAGGCCGTGCGCTGCAACCGCTCGCCCAGGCCTTTGCAATAATCGGCCACCCGATCCTTGAACCGCTTGGAGAGGTTCGACTTGGCCAGTTTCAACGACTGAATCAGCAGACGGGCGGACAGGTTCAGCGGCGTCATGTCCAGCGCAACCGCCATCCGCGTGCGGCTACGGGACAGGGCCAGCAGATCAACGGAGAACTTCGCCTCGATGCCCGAGGACTTAGCGTCAAACACCATCTGGTTGGGCCGGTCGAACTCGATCAGCGCCAGATCGAATTCCCGTTTGCGCCCGCGCATGCGGTATTTCACCCGCCACTGCATGCCAACACCGGGCTGCGCAATCGAATCGACCCGCTGCAATTCGGCGCCACGGCGCATCGCCAGCCGCTCGAACGCTTCAAAATCGCACAAGGCGTCAAACACCTGTTCGATCGGGCCGGAAATGTCTTCTCTTGCCGAGAATTTCATGAAGGGTGCCTGTTTGCTTTTGTGGAACGCAGTTTCGGATTAATCCAATGTGTCCGCAAGCCAGTTTTCAATCAAAAAGTGCGCGATTGCACCCTTGCGTGCAGGCAGGATGGCCGGGTGATCGCCTGCGAACACGGTCATCATCTCTTCGCGGCTGACCCACATGGCCGCCTCGATTTCCGCCGGATCAATGGTGATCTCGTGGCTGGTTGCTTCGCCCTGACAGCCAAACATCAGCGAAGCGGGAAAAGGCCATGGCTGGCTCGAGAGGTAGTCAACCGCGCCAACCCGCACTCCCGCCTCTTCAAAGACTTCGCGCCGCACTGCCGCCTCCAGCGTCTCGCCCGGTTCCACGAAACCGGCCAGCAGCGAATACATCCCCTCCGGCCAACCCGGAGAGCGGCCCATTAGCACCGCATTGCCATGGGTGATCAACATGATCACCACCGGGTCCGTGCGCGGAAAGTGATGCGCGTGGCAGGCCGGGCAGGTGCGCTGCCAGCCGCCCATGCTGATCTCTGACGGCGCACCGCATTTGGCACAGAACCGATGGCTGTCATGCCAGCCGAACACCGCCTTGGCCGTGGCTGCCAGTTCTGCATCGCGAGGCGATAGCCACGTCATCACGCGCCTGAGTTCCACAAACACCTCGTCCGCCGCAAAGGCCGGGTGGCGCTGTTCGCTGGGGTCCAGAAAGCCGCCAAGCTGGCTGGCATCAAGGTCTTCGGGCTGCCAGCCCGACAGATCATGGGCAAAACGCGGGGCACCATCTTCGCGACCCAGAAAGATCGACGCGGGGTCGGCCTCGGCCAGTGCTGGGTGATCGAGCGGCAAACGCAGCAGCGATGCAGGGCGGGCGCGATTGATCAGCGGCTTGCCCCGCCACATCAGAATGGTGCGGGCAGCAGGATCAGCGGCTGCCGCAGCCAAAGCTGCTGCATCTGCGCGCAACTCGCCCGCACGATCCAGCGCGGACCCTCCGAAGGTGACTGTTTCGGCGTGACGCATGGCCCTTTTCCCTGTGACATCCGTGGCATTCAGACGCGCAGGAGTGGCACGGGCGCGACATGGACGCAATGGTGGCCTCCGACCCACATTGCACCCTACTGCACCGTACAGGGTTGCGTTTGCTCTACCTATGGGGGCAACTATAGGTATGAGTTCGCCTCGTGCTTTTGCTGATTTGCGCATACTCGCCACAAGCGACGTACATATGCATTTGACCGGATGGGATGTTTTGCACGACCACCGGGTCGCGGGACGCGGCATGGATTTGCTGGCAGGCACAATCCAGACCGCACGCATGTCGGCCAAAGGGGCCTGCGTGTTGCTCGACAACGGCGATGCATTGCAGGGCACACCCGTGGGCACCATCTGCGCCAACCAGCCCCCTGGCTTCGCCCATCCATGGCCGGACGTTTTGAACGCCTTGTCCTACGATGCCGTCGGGCTGGGCAACCACGATTTCGATTTTGGCGTCCCGTTTCTGGAACGCAGCGTGGCCCAAACAGACGCACCTACCTTGTGCGCGAACATCTCCTCGGGCCGTGTGGTTGGTGTGACGCAAACCGCCCTGTTGCAGCGCAGAGTCACACGTTCAGATTCCGAAGTGCGCACCCTTTTGGTGGGGATCACGTCGGTGCTGCCGCCAAGTACCGCGATCTGGAACAACCGCTATCTCGCGGGCGTGCTTGAATTTGAGGCAGGAGCGGCGGCGGCGCAGCGCGCGGTCGCATCGCTGCAGGCACAGGGCGCGGACGTTATTGTGCTGCTGTGTCACAGCGGAGTCGGCCTACCGGACACAGATGATGGTGAAAATTTCGGAGCATTCCTCGCCCAGCAGGTCGAAGGGATCGACGCCATGGTGCTGGGCCACACGCACCAGCGGCTGCCTGCGCCGGACGGCCCTCAGGCATTGAACGGCGTACCTGTGGTGATGCCCGGCCATGCTGCAGAGGTCCTTGGGCAGATCGACCTGCACCTTGGCTGGACCGACAACGGCTGGCATGTCGCCGGTCATGACGCAACGCTGCGCATTCCCCAAGTCAACGACAACCCTGTGCCCCTCATCACCGCCCTTGCGGCCCCCGCCCTTGCGCAAACAAAGACGGCGCTGGATCGCACGTTAACGCACTGCCCCAACGGGTTTCACACCTATTTCGGCATGCTCAAGTCGGGCCCGTCGGATGCCCTGATCGCAAAGGCGATGACGCAAGTCATTGCCGCCCAGGTCGCAGGTACAGATCTGGCCAACCTCCCCCTGCTCGCTTCGGTTGCGCCGATGTCGATGGGCGGGCTTGGCGGTCCCAGCAACTATGTCGAAGTCCCCGCAGGACCGGTGCGCGCGCGCCATATCGCGATGTTGGCCCCGTTTCCAAACGCGATCTGGGCCGTCGTCCTGACGGGTGCAGACCTGATGTGTTGGGTGGAACGGTCCGCCACCTTTTTCGCCGATGACTTGCAAGGATGCCCGCGGCTGGTCAATCCGGACGCACCCGCCTTTCATTTTGACATGCTGCATGGGCTTGAGGCGCGAATTGACCCATTTGCTCCGCCGGGTTTCAACCCGGCCGGACAGCGCATCGATCGCCACGCCCGGCGGGTCCGGGCATTGACGCATCAGGGCGAGCCGGTCGATGCAGACGCGTCCTTTCTTGTGGCCATGACCAGCTATCGCGGTGCGGGGGGCGGGAATTTTCCGGGTCTTTCGGGCGCGCGCGAAGTGCTGCGCACCGATCACGATCTGACCGAGGCGCTGCACAGAACCGCGATGCAAGGCCCTCCGGACCCGGAGCTTTGTCCGTCTGTGTGGCGTTTTGCGCCCGCGCGGCATCAACGGGTGGTCATCGAAACATCACCCAATGCGATGGCGCATCTGAATGAGATCGCAGCATTTGATCCGCAGGAGATCGGGCGAAACGATCAGGGCTTTCTTGAGCTCAGCGTCCTGATCTGAACAGATGCTTGCACCCGAAGGGCACCGCGCCTATATCACGACTCGAGAGGTTGGCGCGGGCAGGCGCCTCGCCAACCCGGTCAGATCCGGAAGGAAGCAGCCGTAACGAGCCCCGCTTGGGTCGTTGTCAATCTCTCACCCAAGTCCAAAGCGACAGGCTCTGGCGCAACCCGGCAGGCGTGTTCAAAGAAAGCGCCAAGAGGGCTACACCCACCTACACTTCCAACAACACCGGCCACAGGGCGCTGTTGCGTCGTGAAAACGCGCTCAGGTGTCCGACCGCATCCAGCCCGTGATCCTTTGGATCAATCCGCACAACCTCGGCCCCGTCGCCATAGTTCCGCGCCAAACGCTCGACGCAATGCGGCGGGATCAGATCATCGTCCATAAAGGCGTGCAGGCGCACGGGCGCACGGCTGGTCCAGTTCGGCGGAGGCAGCTTCGGTCCGAAATCGCCAGTATTGAAGCCGCGCGATGTGCACCATTTGCGCCACTGCCAGAACACGCCGCTTGGCAAATCCTCGCCAAACCTCAACCGCCTGCCGGGCAGGTATCCGCACAAGGCGGTCGCCAGTGGACCGACAAGAAACCAGAAATTCATCGCCAGGGCACGATAGGGCCACGGGTGATCACTGTGATGCACCATGCCAGTCGCGATACCGATCACGCGTGCGATGTTGTCTGTCTCGGGCTGATTGGGCAGCAGCATGGTACCCAGCGAGTGGCCAACGACCCACAATGGCGCATCCGGGAATGTGCGGACCATAGCGCGGCGGGCCGCGACCTGATCGCGGATGCCCCAATCGGACATATCGGCTGTGGAGGCCCGCAACGGCCCCGACCAGGACCGCCCGACATCGCGATAGTCATAGGTGAGGCACGCCATCCCACACTCTTCGACCAGCCAGCGGGCGAAATGCGCATAAAAGTGCTGTGGTACGCCGGTTGCGCTGTTCAGAACCACCGCAGCTACGGGGGGCGTTTCAGTACGGTAGAGACGGCCAACCAGTTCTGCGCCATCCTGTGTTTTGAACGTCAGAGAAGTCTCTGCAACGGGGTGCTGGATGGCATTGTCGTCAAACATCGTCGGCTCCTGCGTTTCTGTCACGCCCTAGACCAATCGGTCTATTCCGCACGCTGGACCAATCGGTCTACTCCTGTCAAGATGCAAGTATGACTGATACCCCACGCCCGACCAAAGACCGCCTGATCCACTCTGCCGCCACGTTGTTTCGCACGCGCGGCTATCATGGGGTTGGATTGGCGGATGTACTGGCGGACGCGCAGGCCCCGAAGGGATCGCTTTATCACCACTTTCCGAACGGGAAATCGGACCTCGCCATTGCAGCAGCGACATGGGCCTCGGATGAAATGCTGCGCCTTATCGCGGCCAGTTTTGACGGGGCCAAGACGTTCGAGGCCGGGGCCACCACGCTGTGTTATAAGCTGGCCAAATTGTTCGACAAAACCGGTTGGGACACCTGCCCGATCGCCGCCACCCTGTTCGAGGGACCAGACAGCACGGACATGCGCGCCCATGCCAGCCACATCTACGAGGGGTGGATCGCCGAAGTGCTTGACCATGCCGGGCGCCTTGGCCTGTCCGAAGACCATGCAAAGGCCAAGGCCGAGCATCTCTTTGTCCTGATCCAGGGCGGGTGGATGCTGGCCCGCGCGCGGCGCAGTTCGGACGTGCTGCGCACGCTCACCAGCCAGCTTTAGAGGCGGTCGGTCGCGAACGTGTCGCAGTCGCGCATGTTGCCCGAATCATAACCCCGCTCGAACCAACGCGCGCGTTGTTCGGACGTGCCGTGGGTAAAGGTGTGAGGTTGGGGCACGCGGCCCGCCTGCCGTTGCAAATGGTCATCCCCGATCATCCGGGCCGCATTCAGCGCCTCTTGCAGATCACCCCGCTCCATCAACTCACCCACATTGCGCGCCCAGATGCCGGACAGGCAATCGGCCATCAACTCCGACCGCATGGTGATATTGTTGGCCTGCGTCTCGCTCGCCCCCCGCCGGGCCTGCTGGACCTGCGCCAGCACGCCCAATTCGTTCTGAACATGATGCGCAACCTCATGAGCAATCACATAAGCGGCGGCAAAATCACCACCGGCGCCAAGGCGGTCACGCATGGTCGTGAAAAATGCTGTGTCGAGATAGGCCTTGTTGTCGGCGGGACAATAAAACGGGCCCGTCGCGCCTGAGGCACCGCCGCATGGGCTGGTGGTTGTGCCGGAAAACAGCACCATGACCGGAGGGGTGTAGGCCCGGCCCACCTGCGCGGGGAATTCGCGTGACCAGACGGCCTCTGTCGTAGCCAGAACGCGGGCGGCAAATTCGCCTTCACGCGCATCAGCTTCGGTCAACGGGCGGCTGGCTGTGGCGGGTGCAGAACCGCCGGACAACAGCGGCATCACGTCCACGCCGGTGAGCCAGCCGATGACCAGCACAATAAGGATGCCACCGATGCCAAGGCCACCGACAGCGCCGCCCCGTCGCCCGCGACGTCCGCTGCGCCCACGGCGATCTTCGATGTTCCGGCTTCTGGTGATCCCGCGCAGGCGCATATGCCGTTCCTCACTGTGTGTCCCCGCATAACGCGGCCCCGCCATAATAGTTGCATCCGCGCGCAAAATGAAATGCCGAGGGCCGACTCTAGCGGTGGACGCCGCGCGACGCGGCCCTTAGTCTTGTCAGGTCACAGCGAATCCGACCGAAGGCCCATGTCAGACACAGCCCCCAAATATCAGGTGCTTGCGCGCAAATACCGCCCCGAGACCTTTGCCGATCTGGTGGGGCAGGATGCGATGGTGCGCACGCTCAAAAACGCGTTTCAGGCCGACCGCATCGCGCAGGCCTTTGTGATGACCGGCATCCGTGGGACGGGCAAGACGACAACCGCGCGCATCATTGCCAAAGGGATGAACTGCGTTGGCACGGACGGAAATGGCGGACCTACCACCGAGCCTTGCGGCCAATGCGAACCCTGCCGCGCGATCATGGAAGGGCGGCATGTGGACGTGCTGGAAATGGACGCTGCCTCGAACACATCCGTCAACGACATCCGCGAAATCATCGACTCGGTGCACTATCGCGCCGCCTCGGCCCGCTACAAGATCTACATCATCGACGAAGTACACATGCTGTCCACCAGCGCCTTCAACGCGCTGCTGAAAACGCTCGAAGAGCCGCCAGAGCACGTCAAATTCATCTTTGCCACCACCGAAATCCGCAAGGTGCCGGTGACGGTACTGTCGCGTTGCCAACGCTTTGATCTGCGCCGGATCGAACCCGAGGTGATGATTGGCCTTTTGCGCAAGATCGCCACGTCCGAAGGCGCCGAAATCGCCGACGACGCGCTGGCGCTGATCACCCGCGCCGCCGAAGGGTCCGCGCGCGATGCCACGTCACTTCTCGATCAGGCGATCAGCCATGGTGCGGGCGAGACGACCGCCGATCAGGTGCGCGCGATGCTGGGGCTGGCAGATCGGGGCCGCGTGCTTGATCTCTTTGACATGGTTCTCAAGGGCGACGCGGCTGGTGCGCTGACCGAGTTGGGCGCGCAATATGCTGACGGGGCTGATCCGATGGCCGTGCTGCGCGATCTGGCCGAGATCACGCATTGGGTCTCGGTGGTCAAGATCACGCCCGAAGCCGCCGATGATCCGACCATTTCTCCGGACGAACGCAGCCGGGGGCTGGCGATGGCCGAAACCCTGCCGATGCGGGTGCTGACACGGTTGTGGCAAATGCTGCTCAAGGCACTGGACGAAGTCGGGATGGCCCCCAACGCGATGATGGCTGCCGAAATGGCGATCATCCGGCTGACCCATGTGGCTGACCTGCCCAGCCCGGACGAACTGGTACGCAAATTGCAAAACGCCACGCCGCCACCGGCCGCGCCGGTCCAAAGCGGGAGCGCGGCTCCGTCGTCAAGTGGCGCGCAGGCCGTCGCGCAGGCGCAGACCCGGATGGCTGCCAACCCAAACGCCAGTGGGCAAAACACGGCCCTTGCGCAAGATCGCGAAGCCGCACTCGCCCGGTATCCCACCTTTGATCACGTGCTTGAACTGATCCGCGCCAACCGGGACGGCAAATTGCTGGTGGATGTGGAAACCGACCTGCGGCTGGCCCGCTATGAACCCGGGCGCATCGAATTCGAACCAACCGAAAGGGCGCCGCGCGATCTGGCCCAACGGCTGGGCCAGCGCCTGCAACTCTGGACGGGAAACCGCTGGGCAGTCACCGTTGTCTCCGTAGGCGGCGGCAAGACGATTGACGAGGTGCGCAACGCCGAAAAATACGCCCGCGAGGCCGAGGCGATGTCCCACCCGCTGGTCCAGGCCGTGATCGCGCAGTTCCCCAAGGCCAAGATAACCGACATCCGCACCGCCGCCGACATCGCCCAAGAGGCGCATATCGAGGCCCTGCCCGAAGTGGACGACGAATGGGACCCCTTCGAGGAGGATTGATCCTGACCCTGCTGCCGGGGGTCGCATGGGCCGAAGTCTGTGACAAGGTGCGTCCGTTGTGGACGCCCGGCACCGAGGCCAGCGCGTGGGGCGAGATGATCGCCTTGATGGGCACGCCCTTTTCCCTTGCGCTGTTGCTCATGTCCGCCGTTGCTGTGCGATTTCGCCATGAATGGGGCGCGCTGGTTGTTGTGCTTTTGTGGACGGCCTGGGTGTCGATCATCGTGTTTTATGGCGCAGGCGACGAGGTGCAGGTTTTGGCAGCCCAGGAAGGCTGCATTGGCCCGCCGACCTTGTTCATCGCTGCTGCCGCTGCAATATGTATCGGGATGATTTTATATGTCGCACCGCCCTTTGGTCGCGACCGACACTCGGAGAACGAATGACATGCTCAAAGGACTAGGCGGGCTCGGCGATATGGCCGGGATGATGAAAAAGGCGCAGGAAATGCAGACCAAGATGGCGCAGATGCAGGACGACCTGCACGGCATCACGGTCACCGGCGAAAGCGGAGCGGGTCTGGTCAAGGCCACGGCCACCGCCAAGGGCGAATTGACCAGCCTCGATATCGACCCATCCATATTTAACGGCGATGACAAGGAAGTGGTCGAGGACCTGATCCTCGCCGCGATAAAGGACGCCCAGAGCAAGGCCGGCGAACGCGCACAGGAAGAGATGAGCAAGCTGACCGAAGGCATGGGCCTGCCTGCGGGTATGAAGTTGCCCTTTTAACGGGTGCGGCGCAGGTCCGGCGGTATTTCCGCCATCGGGCCAATTGCCTCGTCCGATGCACCACCCGGGCGCGTCACATAATTGTGGTGGTAAAACTGGCGGAACGCGAAAAGGAACGCCAGAAACACCGCATATATGGAAAAGGCCACGCTCAGTCGGGCCATCCCCTCGCCAAAGGTCAGCCCAACGCTTGTGCCAACCTCTTTGCGCGCATCGCTCCGTTCGACAGCATTGGTTTCTGCCGCTCCACTGGCGCCTTGTGTGCCGTCTGAACAGGCCGCCTGCACCGCATCGTTCAGGCGCGACGTGTGCTGGCGCAAATCCGGGTCAATAGTGAACCCGCGACCATCCGCCAGCGCCGTTGCCACCTCAAGCACCGTGCGTGCAGCGCGCAGATCGCGCCACCCGACCTCGCCGGACAAGGTCGTCAACATCGCATCGGCAGGCATGCGATCAAGGGACCGGCGCAGGCTGTTGCGCACAAACATGCTGACCTCACCACCCCGTTTGAGCTGGGCGATCATCGTTTTGTTCACCATCTGCAAAGAAGCTGGATAGGCGCAAGCCGCCGCCGCCATGGACGTCATCGTCCAGACGATCAAAACCCAAAAAAGCAAGGCGGCGCGGCTCATGTTCCCTCGACAAACAGGAAAATTCCGGCTCACCATGCACGGAACGTATTGAGAACGTGTAAATCACGCAGCTACATTCTGCACTTTCTGTCGCGCGGAAACGGCAATAGAGTCCAAAGACATGAGCAGCACCAAAGACATCGACGCCCTGATCGAGATGATGGCGAAACTGCCCGGCCTTGGCCCACGCTCGGCGCGCCGCGCCGTGCTGCACCTGATCCGCAAACGCGCATTGCTGCTGACCCCGCTGGCCGATGTGATGCAGATCGTCGCCGCCACCGCGCGCGAATGTCTGAATTGCGGAAATGTGGGCACGACGGACGTGTGCGACATCTGCGCCTCGGAAAAGCGCGCGACCGGAGAGTTGTGCGTGGTCGAAGACGTCGCCGACCTGTGGGCAATGGAGCGTTCGGCCGTGTTCAAGGGCCGCTATCACGTGCTGGGCGGCACCCTTTCCGCGCTGGATGCCGTAGGCCCGGACGAGCTGCGAATCCCCCGCCTGATCGACCGGGTCGAGACAGAAAACATCAGCGAAGTCATCCTCGCCCTCAACGCCACGATCGACGGTCAGACCACGGCACACTACATCGCGGACCAGCTCGACGGACGGGTCCGACTGACGTCGCTCGCACAAGGCGTGCCGATAGGTGGAGAGCTGGACTACCTAGATGACGGCACGATCACGGCGGCCATGCGGGCGCGTAAAGCAATCTGACCCCCCGGTGGACAGGCAATCTGGAAGGTGCGTACGCAAGTAGCGAACGCTCGCCAAAAGGCGCGCGGAGCCAGTCAGGCGAAATAGGCCTCGAACCCCGAGATGGCGGCGGCTAGGCCTTCGTCCGTGACGTCCTTGTGCAGCACAAGCCGGGTGGTGCCGGTTGCACCGCTCAGGCGCACGCCATGGGCTGCCATGTGTTGTTGTAACGCGGGTGTGACCCCACCCTTGGGTGTGAAAAAGATCATGTTCGTCGCTTGCGTTACATCGCCATATGCAGACAGCACCTGACCCAAACGTTCAGCCCGCATGCGATCTTCGCCCAAGCGGGTCACGTTGTGATCCAGCGCGTGCAGACCTGCCGCAGCCAGTACGCCGGCCTGCCGGGTGCCGCCGCCCAGCATTTTGCGCCAGCGCCGGGCACGATCAATCAAGTCACGCGGACCGACAAGGACAGAGCCGACCGGTGCGCCTAACCCCTTGGACAGGCAAATCGATACGGTATCAAACAGGTCGGCAAGGTCGGTTTCGGCACATCCAAGCGCTTCAATGGCGTTGAAGTATCGCGCCCCGTCCAGATGCACCGACAGGTCAACAGCGCGGGCGACATCGACAGCAGCCTGACACCGCGCCAGCGGGACAGCCATGCCGTTATGCGTATTTTCCAGCGTCAGCAGACGGGTGATCGGATGGTGCGAATCGTCTTCCTTGATGGCGGCGCGGATGGCGTCAGGCTCCAATGCTCCGTCTTGCGCCACCCCTTGCGGGTCCAGCGCGATGCCCCCGAGCACCGACGCCCCCGCCGCCTCGTAGGTCCAGATGTGATAACCGCGCCCTGTGATGATCTCTTCGCCCCGAGCGCAATGGCTGAGCATGGCGACAAGGTTGCTTTGGGTGCCCGAGGTCAGGAACAGGCCCGCCTCTTTGCCCAGACGCTCGGCCAGGATCGCCTCAAGTCGATTGACGGTGGTGTCCTCGCCGTAAACGTCATCGCCAACCTCGGCATCCGCCATCACAGCGCGCATGGCAGCATCCGGAGCGGTTACCGTGTCGCTGCGCAAATCGCAAAGGATCGGAACGGCAGGCGCATCCTGCATCGTGGCATACTGGTTCATCGACAAATCCTCGGGAAAACGAAAACGGGCGCGCCCAGATTAAGCGCGCCCGTCGAAATGTAAAAGGCCGTGTCGACGATCAGGGCTGTTCGTCTTCGTCTTTGCCGTCGCCTTTGGGCAGATTGAACAGGCTGTCGGCGTCCACGAGTGTCGATTTGTCTTCATCCTCATCATCCCCCTCAACATCCATGGAGAGCGAGAAAGTTTCGAGCCCCTCGATTGCGGTGGGGATCTTGGGTTCAGCTTCCATGCCGAGGGATTGTTCGGTGCTGACCAGCTTGCGGCGCTCGTCGTCGGACATGACGGGCTGATCGGCGGCCTTCTTGGCGGCCGCCTTTTGCACGGCGGCGTCCAATTCAGACTGCTTGGTCAGACCAAGAGCGACAGGGTCGACCGGCTGAATGTTCGAGATGTTCCAGTGCGAGCGGTCGCGAATCGACTGAATTGTCGGCTTGGTTGTGCCCACCAGTTTGGAAATCTGGCCATCGGTCAGCTCGGGGTGGAATTTCACGAGCCAGTAGATTGCCGCCGGACGGTCCTGCCGTTTGGACAGCGGCGTGTAGCGGGGGCCGCGACGCTTTTCCTCGCCCGCAGCGGCGGCATAGAATTTCAGCTTCAGCTTGTGCAGCGGATCTTTCTCGCCTGCGTCGATTTCTTCCTGCGTCAACTGGTTGTTGGCAATGGGATCAAAGCCTTTGACACCGGCGGCCACATCACCATCAGCGATGCCCTGCACCTCCAGCTCGTGCATTTCGACAAAGTCGGCAATCTGCTTGAAGCTGAGGGTCGTGTTGTCCACCAGCCAGACGGCGGTGGCCCGTGCCATGATCGGTTTTGCCATTTCTTGTGCTCCTTCGCGCATATCTTTCCCGTCGCCCGGATTGGGCGGCCTTGGCGTGCAAGGCGGGTTTCCGTTGTGGGGGAACTTGGGTGGCGTATAAGTGGCATCGCAGAAAAAGGAAAGCCCAATGCGTGCACTGTTGATCTGGCTGTGTCTGGCCGCGCCCCTCTGGGCCGAAGGGGAAAAGGCCGGCACCTTCGACTATTTTGTGCTCAGCCTCAGCTGGTCGCCGAACTGGTGCGCCTATGAAGGGGACGCGCGCGGATCAGACCAATGTGATGCGCGCCACGATCACGGCTGGATCATGCACGGGCTCTGGCCGCAGTTTCACCAAGGCTATCCATCCTATTGTCGCACGTCAGAGCGATCCCCGTCGCGCGCGATGACGACCCAAATGGCGGATATCATGGGGACAGGCGGGCTGGCCTGGCACCAGTGGAAGAAACACGGGGTCTGCTCTGGCCTGTCAGCGTCAGACTACTACGCCCTGTCGCGCGAAGCCTACGGGCGCGTTGTCCGTCCAGAGGTGTTTCGCAAGCTGGATCGCGAGGTCAAACTGCCTGCATCGGTGGTTGAGGATGCATTTCTGAAAGCCAATCCGGGCATGGAACGGGACGGGATCACGATCACCTGTCGGGACGGGTTTATTCAGGAGGCGCGCATATGCCTGTCGCGTGATCTGGACCCGGTGCCGTGCGGACAGGACGTGGTGCGCGATTGCACAGCGCGGGATGCGCGGTTTGCACCGGTGCGATAAGGCGCGTCTGCTCTGTCAGAGTTGCCAGCGTGGGAGCCTCCGGCGGTGGTGTTTTTGGTCAGAAGAGACAAAATCGCCCGCACCACCCATCCTGTGAGCACTGCGGGCGAGGGAAAAGCAAAGCTTCTCCTGACGCGGCCATCGGCTCCACAGCCCGTACCGTGCGGGCATGAACGCTGATTAACCTTAATAAACCGTTTCTTCTGACCAGAAATACCACGGGGGTGAGGCGCGCCGCGCCGAGGGGGCTGGCCCCCTACCCGCCTGCCACCTCCAAAACGATCTTGCCTATGTGGCCGCTGCCTTCCATCCGGGTATGCGCGGCGGCCGCCTGATCCAACGGAAATTCCGAATCCATAACAGGTCCGATCCGCCCGGCTGCCAGCAATGGCCACACCGCCTCGCGCAGGTCCTGTGCGATCCGGGCCTTGGCCAGATCGCTTTGTGGGCGCAGGGTGCTGCCGGTCACGGTCAGGCGCCGCGTCATGATTTGCACCATGTTCAGCTCGACCGTGGGCCCTTGCAGAAACGCGATCTGCACCAGACGCCCGTCATCGGCCAGCGCGCTCAGATTGCGCTGGATGTAAGGGCCACCCACCATGTCGAGGATCAGGTCCGCACCGCCTTGTTCCTTCATCACCTCGACAAAATCCGCATCGCGATAGTTGATCGCCACCTCGGCCCCGAGATCGCGGCAGGCCTGGCACTTTTCGTCCGACCCGGCGGTCACGAACACACGCGCGCCAAAATGGTTGGCCAGTTGGATCGCCGTGGTGCCGATGCCGCTGGACCCGCCATGGATCAGGAATCGCTCGCCGCCTTTCAGACCGCCCCGGGTAAAGACGTTGGACCAGACCGTGAAATAGGTCTCGGGCAGGCAGGCAGCCTCTTTCAGCCCCATGCCGTCGGGTACCGGCAGGCAGTGGGCCGCCGGGGTAGCGACATATTCGGCGTAGCCGCCGCCGGGCAAAAGGGCGCAGACTTGATCACCCACGGCCCAGCCGCTAACGCCGGAGCCAATGGCCTCAATTGTGCCGGAGGCTTCCAGCCCGGGCAGATCGCTTGCGCCGGGGGGCGGGTTGTATAGGCCGGCGCGCTGCAACGCATCGGGACGATTGACCCCGGCCCATGCGACCTTGATTACCACCTGCCCGTGGCCCGGCACGGGACGCGGGCGCTCGGTCACCCGCAACACATCCGGCCCGCCGGGCGCACTGATTTCAACTGCTCGCATATTCTGGGCCATGGCATCCACTCCTTTTCCGGCATCGTATCCCTATTGAGAACGGGAAAGGAATCCAAATGCAGATCACTGCGCTGATGCTGAACGTTGCCGTGCTGGTCCCCGTGCTTTGGTCATTGGGTCGGGACAGCGCGGGACTGCAAGCAGCCTTAGGCTTAGACAGCCCGGCGCGACGGATATTGGCCTGTATTTACGCATCGATCGCGCCGGTGAGCCTCGCGCTGATCGGTCTGCATGTCGACGGGCACCCTTGGGCCATCCCAATGACCCTTGCGCTGTTTGCCGTGCAAATCACCTACAAGCTGGGAACGGTCTGGGTGGTGGGCATCGCCAATCCGGTTGTCATCACAAACGTGCTGGTGGTTGTCGCCCAACTCACCGTTTGCATCACCGCGCTGCGTGCAGGTCTAATCGCCGCGTGAATTCCACATACCGGGAAGGTCCGGGTTGGGCATACGCGGCGGGGCCTTGATCTGACCGAGCAGCCAGTTCGGACCTGCAAACACGGTGCTGAGCAGCTTGTTGTCGCGCACCTGCGCCTTGACCTTCTCGATCTGCATCACATCGGCGATCCTACGGTCCAGAAAGGCCCAAGTGGCCTGATTGTCGGTGCTGTCGTCGCCCAGCCAGTAGAGTACTGTGGTGCTGTACACGCCCGCAAGCGTAGCGCGTTTGGTGTACCAGTTTACATCCTCGGATGTGTCACCCAGCGTGTCCCAGATCTTGTCCGCCGTGCCCCAGATCGCTTTGGCGCCATCGGCGGCATGCATGGGCAGGGCAAAGAGGGTCGTGCCCCGGCGCACCGCCTCTTTGTCGCTGACCGCTTCGATCCGGAAACGAACCCCGGCGGCGATCTTGTCGCTAAAGCGGTCGGGCAGCTCGTCAGACTTGAGACGGGCCACCATCGCTGCATCGCCGCGGGCGTGATGGGCCAGCGCCAGATCAAGCGCGCCGCGCGGGCAAACAGCGCGGGCCATGGCCAGATCGACATCTGCATCAGCGGCCGCCGCCTTGAACGTCGTCTCGGACCAGCCATCGAACGGCACATGCATCAGGGCCGCATCCAGCAGTGCATCCTTGGTCGTTTCATAGGGGGTGGTCATAACGGTCTCCTGTTCCGCAAGGCACTGGACAAACTAGGGCGCTCTTGCTATGTGGCCACTTCCTGCAAATCCTTGCAACTCGAAACTAGAAAGGTGGTGACAACCACATGCAGGTTAGTGTTCGCGACAACAATGTCGATCAGGCCCTCCGGGCTCTGAAGAAAAAGCTCCAGCGCGAAGGCGTGTTCCGTGAAATGAAGCTCAAGCAACATTTCGAGAAACCGTCCGAGAAAAAAGCGCGCGAGAAAGCTGAAGCGATCCGCCGTGCCCGCAAGCTGGCACGCAAAAAAGCGCAACGCGAAGGCATGATGTAAGTCCAAGCCCGCGCTGTTTGACACAGTTTCAACCCCCGTGGCCCCGCCGCGGGGGTTTGTTTTTGTGCGATTAACCTTTTGCCAGAACCACGGAGTTCGCTAACCTGCAGTTGTTTCAGCAAAGCAATTGGTGGGTCATGGAAATTGTTGTTGATGATATCCGTCTTGTTCTGGAGATTGGCTGGATTGGGCCGCTGCTGGTTGGGATCAGCGTCCTTGCGATCGCCTATCTAATCTACCGGGTGATCGGCCGTAGCTATCAGCGCAAGCTTCACGTCGAGCGGCGGTTTGACCGGTATATTCAGCCAAAGGGCGCGCCGCGCCCGAACCGCAAGCCCGAAACCTCAAAGGAATCGCCGCCCCCGCCCTATATCCCCGAAGACGTGGACCTGACCACAAAAGAACGCCAGGAACCCGCAGCGACCAACCTCGACGATCCCTTCAGCTCGGATTTTTCCGACCCGTTCGAACTGCCGCCCGATCACACCGAAACAACAGGCAGTCCGGCAACTGCGGCACCGCCACCGGTCAGCCCCATGTCCATTCCGACCATGCCCGAAGATCACCCGGACTACGACATGCGCCGGGTGTTCTTTGGCACCGACCGGCGCGCGGCGACGATGTCGAAAGACGTCGTAAACTTTGGTCATGAGCGCAGTGGTGAGCTGACCCTTGGCATTGCCCATATCACCGTGCCGCGCAAACGCCCGTGGGGGACAATCCCGCGCCCGCGCACGATGCCAATCCTGGGCTTTACCATCGAACGGGAAAAAGCGGCCAAGCATTTCACCATCTCCGATTGCCGCCCCGTGGATGCCAACACCTTCACCACCGCCGCTGCGGCCGAAGCGCAAAGTGCCACCCGGTTCGACAAATCTGCGTTCATCTTCGTGCACGGGTTCAACGTCCAGTTCAACGCGGCCCTGTTCCGTTGTGCGCAGATGGCCGAAGACATCGGCTTTGACGGGCCTGCGTTCCTCTATTCCTGGCCCGCAATGGGCGGCGGGATCAAGGGCACGATCAACTATGTGACGGACATCGAAAGCGCGGATCAGGCCGCGACCCATCTGGATGAATTCGTGGACCTCGTGTTGCAAACCCGGGGGGTCGAGCGAGTGCACATGATCACCCATTCCATGGGCAACAAGCTGCTGGCGGAATGGTTCGACAAGGCCGGCACCAAGATACAGGCGCGCAACACCAAGACTATCGACCAGCTGATCCTGGCGGCTCCCGACATCGACGTGGGCACCTTTCGCGATGTCAGCGACTACATGCAGAAATTCGCCAAAGGCGTCACGCTTTATGCCTGCGCCACCGATCTGGCGCTGATCGCGTCGAAAAAGCTGCGCAACGACTATCCGCGCGCCGGAGATGTACCTGGGCAGACCGGCCCTGTGGTGGTGGCAGGCATTGATACCATCGACATCAGCGCCGTGGGCAATCGCGTCTTTTCTCTGCAGAAATATCTCGGAGACGATTCATTCCTCGACCATTCGCTGTTCGCCGAGGACCGCGAAATCCTGACCGATCTGGGCAATCTGATGCGCTTTGGCACGCGGCCACCAGATGCGCGCACCGTCGCCTATCGTGTCTTGTCCAAAGATGGAGAGGACTATTGGCACCTGCCCGGCTGAACCGCGCATAAAAAAACGCCGCCCCGAAGTCCGGAGCGGCGCATATTGTCAGCGATGTGGCTTAGCCCTGTTTGGCGAGCGAGTCGCGGATCTCCAAAAGAACATCCAGCTCGCTTGGACCAGCTGGGGCCTCTTCGGCCTCGGGCTCGTCTGCGGTTGCTGCTTCCTTGATCTTGTTGACGTTGCGCACCAGCATGAACACCACAAAGGCGATGATCAGGAAGTTGATGATGGCCATGATGAAAGAGCCATAAGCAAACACCGCTGCCCCGGCCTCGCGTGCGGCCTCAAGCGATGTTCCGGCGGCAACCTCGCCCGACAGCACGACATACATGTTGGTAAAGTCGATGCCGCCCATGAACAATCCGATGAACGGGTTGATCAAATCGGCAACCAGCGACGACACGATCGCCGTGAACGCCGCACCAATGATGATACCAACAGCCATGTCCATGACATTGCCCTTGGCGATGAAGTCTTTGAATTCGTTTAGCATATGTTGTCCCTCACTCAGTCTTGCGCAGCACGCTTCTTGCGGCATTGTGCGCTGATGAACAGCAGATAACACATGGCCAGACATCTCAAAGGGTATTTTGTTCGCACTTTTCCCCTATGTCTTAAACAGCACAAACAGGAGAGACCCAAATGGCCGACCTCAGCGCCTTCCCGATCACGCAGAAATGGACTCCGAAGAACCCGGACATCCTGCAACTTTTTTCGTTTCCGACGCCCAATGGGGTCAAGGCCTCCATCGCCCTTGAAGAGATGCAGATCCCCTACGAGGCCCACCTCGTCACCCTGTCCGATGCAGATGTGAAAAGCCCCGAATTCCTGTCGCTCAACCCCAACAACAAGATCCCGGCGATCATTGACCCGAACGGTCCGGATGGCACGCCTGTGGGCCTGTTTGAGTCTGGCGCGATCCTGATCTATCTCGCCGAGAAATCCGGCAAGCTGATCGGCGAAACCGCCAGTGACAAGGCGCGCACGATCCAGTGGCTGATGTTCCAGATGGGCGGCCTCGGGCCGATGCTGGGGCAGATGGGCTTTTTCGTGAAATTCGCGGGAAGCCAGTGGGAAGATAAACGGCCCCAGCAACGTTATGTGGACGAGGCCAAGCGCCTGCTGGCCGTGCTGGAAAAACAGCTGGACGGGCAGGACTGGGTGACCGGGCAATTCTCCATTGCCGATATCGCAATCGCTCCATGGCTCAACGCGCTGAACTTTTACGAAGCGCGCGACATGGTGGGCTGGGACGACCACAAGAACCTCGTTGCCTACCTCGACCGCTTCATGGCGCGCCCGGCTGTGGACAAGGGCAAGAATATCCCGCAACGTCCCTGATCTTCTTCTGACCAGAAATACCACGGGGGTGTGGGGGCAGCGCCCCCAAAAACGGTCTTTGAGACAAAGATCAGCCGGAGTCCGCGTCGGACTCCGGCCTATCCGCTATTTCGGCAACGCCCCGGTCATCGCATACCGCAAGATATCAACCACCTGCGCCGGCTCCCGCGCCACGGCCAGCGCGGCGGCGTCCACCTCTTTCAAGGCATGGGCATGGTCAGGCCCGTGCAGGATGATCAGCGACTTGCCCAAGGCCGCCGCATATCCCGCATCAAAGGCGGCGTTCCACTGCTTGTACTGATCGCCAAAGCGGACAACGACCACATCGGCCTCCGCAATCCCCTTGCGGGTACGGATGGCATTGACCATGGCGCCCTTATGGTCGTGCCAGTACTTGTCCGGCTCTGCCCCAAGGATCACGACACCGCAATCATCGCTGGCCCCATGATCAGTGACCGGCCCGTGAAAGGTCACATCCAGACCTTGTGCCCCGTCAATGATCTGCTCGCGCCAGTCCGTGTGGATTTCGCCAGATAGGTAAACGTTCAGCATGCGCCTGCTCCCTTGGGTTCGGTTCGCCCCCATCCTGTCAGGTTGCACAGATGAGGCAAGGGTCAGACCCGTTTGGCGACGACAAAATGGCTTGGCGGACGGGCAGGATAGTCCCCCGTCTCGATGATCTCGAACCCCGACGCGACAATGTCGGCCTCCAGACCCGCAATGGTCTCGAACCGGACAAAAGGGGCTTTGCCAACCCATTGCAACACAGGAATAAGCCGTTTCATCAGCCCGAATTTCAGGCCGAGCGAACGTTCCCCGAGGCAAACAGATTTTGAGATGAACAGCCCGCCCGGCACCAGCAGATCGTGTATGCGGCCCATGACAGCAGGCGTGTCCTCGACCAGATGAAACAGGTTGAACCCCATCACCACATCGAACACGCCATCCTCCAGCGCCGGATCAAAGGCGTCGGCACATAGAAACTGCGCGTTATCGGCCCCCGGCTTGGCCTTGGCCTGCGCGATCATGCCGTCTGCGAAATCCGTTGCGACGATGCTGTGGACATGCGGCGCAAGGCGCAGCGCAGTGGAACCGGTGCCGCATCCAAGCTCGAGAACCCGCGCGTCCTTTGGCAGATGGACCAGAACACGATCCATCGTCGCCTCATAGGCCCCGATGTCGGAAATGGGCGAGGCTGCGTATTTCTCGGAAATTTTGCTCCAGAAGTCCGGATTTGATTTCATTGTATGTCTCCTTCATGCGCGCATATAATGACCGTGACCAGCGCTGAAAATTAGCGAATTTCGCAGGGAAGGTATACAAAATCGCATGGATAACATGTTTGACTGGAACCGCATGCGGGCGTTACTGGCCACGGCAGAGACGGGATCACTGTCGGCGGCGGCGCGCAAGCTGGGCCTGACCCAGCCCACAGTCGGTCGCCAGGTCAGCGCCCTGGAAGAAGAGTTGGGCCTTGCCCTGTTCGAACGCACAGCGCGCAGCATGACCCTAACGGATGCGGGACGCGACCTGCTAACGGACGCGCGGGCCATGGGCGACGCTGCCAACCGGATCGCGATGCTGGCCTACGGGCGCGGGCAAACGCTCGAGGGGACCGTCCGCATCACCGCCAGCGACATGATGAGCGCCTATGTTCTGCCCGACACGTTGCTGAAACTGCGCGCTCTTGCGCCGCGGCTGCGGGTGGACGTGATCGCCAGCAATGACGTGCGCGATATCCTCAAACGCGAGGCCGACATCGCCATCCGTCATGTGCGCCCAGACCAATCCGATCTGATCGCGCGCAGCATTGGCGACGCCCCTGCCAACCTTTACGCTTCAAAGGGTTATCTCGCTGCGCGTGGCCGACCAGCGCAACTGTCCGAGCTGGAACAGCATGATTTCATCAGTATGGGTGATGATACGCTGTTCATGCAGGCCATGCATGAGCGCGGGATTCCGGTGCGGGCCGAAAACCTGCGGTCCGGGTCCACCAGCGGCATCACCATTTGGGAGATGGTGCGCAAAGGCTTCGGCATATTTCCGATGTCGCAGGACATCGCGGGTCAGTTTGATGATGTCGAGCCTGTGTTGGGTGAGGTCACCGACCTGTCCTTTCCGGTCTGGCTGGTCACGCACCGCGACCTGCACACCAGCCGCCGTATCCGGCTGGTGTTCGATCTTCTTGCTGAGATGCTGGGCGAACGCGAGGTCTAGCCGCGCAGGGTACCACCCGTCGCCTTGGTGACCTTTTCGACCACTTTCTGACCGACGGCTTCGATATCGGCATCCTTCAGCGTCGCGTCACGCGGTTGCAGGCGCACGGTGATGGCAAGGGATTTCTTGTCCTCACCCAGCGATCCGCCGATGAACTCATCAAACACGCGCACATCCGTGATCAACGCCTTGTCCGCCCCAAGGGCCGCGTTGACCAGTGTCAGCGCTTCGACATCGGCATCCACCACAAAGGCAAAGTCGCGCTCCACCCCCTGCAGGTCGCTGATCTCCAGCGCACCGCGGTTGGCACCGGCCTTGCGCGGCATCGGCACTTCGCCGGGCCACAGGGTAAAGGCCATCGCGGGCCCCTTGATGTCCATCGCCTCGACCACGCGCGGGTGCAACTCGCCAAACACGCCCAGCACCTTCTTGGGGCCAAGGCAGATCATGCCGTGCCGGCCCGGGTGCCACCACCCGGCAGCACCGCGCAGGATTTGCACCCGGGCCGGGGCACCCATCGCGGCCAGTACCGCCTCGGCATCGGCCTTGACGTCAAAGACATCGACCGCGCGCGAGGCACCTTGCACGTCCTTGGGACCAGTGCGGCCCACCAGCAGGCCGGAGACCAGCAAGTGCTGTTCGCCCGGCTCGCCGCCGTGAAAGGCGGGGCCGACCTCGAACAGAGCCACATCCATCGAACCGCGCGCCTGGTTGCGCGCGGCGGCCTGCAACAGGCCAGGCAACAGCGCCGGGCGCATATGGCTCATGTCCGACGAGATCGGGTTTTCCAGCATCGTGGCGTCGTCACCCCCGCCGAACAGTGCGGCCGAGGCCTGATCGATAAAGCTGTAGGTGACGCATTCGTTGTAGCCCAACGCCGCTGTCGTGCGCCGCGCGATCTGTTCGCGGCGTTGCATTGGCGTCATCACCGGCTTGGGGACACCCTCGCCGATACGGGGCAAGGGACGGCCTTTGAGCTTGGTCAGCGAGGCAATGCGCGCCACCTCTTCGACCAGATCGGCCTCGCCCATCACATCCGGGCGCCAGCTGGGCACCTGCGCCATGTCGCCCTCAAGGCGGAACCCAAGTGCCGTGAGCGTCTGGCGCTGTTCGGCCTCGGGAATGTCCATGCCCACAAGGCTTTGAACGCGGGCGGCGTTCAGACGGTAGGCGCGGGCCGTGTTGGGCACCTCGCCCGCCTGCACGCGGCTCGACACCTCGCCGCCTGCATGTTCGACAATCATCTCGCAGGCGAGATCAAGGCCAGTTGGCGTGAACGCGGGATCAATCCCCCGCTCAAAACGATAGCGCGCGTCGGAATTGATCTTGAGCGCGCGGCCCGTATAGGCGGTGCGGACCGGATCGAAATAGGCGGCCTCGACAAAGACGTTGACGGTCTCTTCGGTGCAGCCTGTGCGGGCACCACCCATGACGCCACCGATGCTTTCGACACCTTGGGTGTCCGAAATCAGGGTCATGTCAGGGCCGAACGTGTATTCCTTGTCATCAAGGCCCATCAGGGTCTCGCCGCCCGCCGCGCGGTGCACGCGCAAGGTGCTGCCTTCGATCTTGTCCGCGTCAAAGACGTGCAGGGGGCGGTTGAGGTCAAAGGTGAAATAGTTGGTCACATCCACAAGGAAGGAAATCGGGCGCAACCCGATGGCGCGCAGGCGATCCTGCAGCCACGACGGGCTTGGCCCGTTCTGGACACCGCGAATATGGCGGCCAAAGAAGACGGGGCATTGATCCAGCGTGTCGTCATCGATTGTGACGGTCACGGGTGACGGGTAAGCCCCCTCGACACTCGGTTCACGCATGGGTTTCAGCGATCCCAGACCACGTGCCGCCAGATCGCGCGCAATGCCACGCACGCCAAGCGCGTCGGGGCGGTTGGGGGTGATGGCGATCTCGATCACCGGGTCAACCTTGGCCGGGTCATGGGTCGCCAGCCAGTCAACAAAGCGTTCACCCACCTCGCCAGAGGGCAGTTCGATGATGCCGTCATGCTCGTCCGACAGCTCCATCTCGCGTTCGGAAGCCATCATGCCAAAGCTTTCGATGCCGCGGATCTTGCCCACGCCAATGGTGGTGTCGATGCCGGGCACGTAGACGCCGGGCTTAGCCACGACAACCGTGATTCCTTCGCGCGCGTTGGGTGCTCCGCAAATGATCTGCTTGGTGCCTTCGTCTGTGGCGACCTGACAGACACGCAGACGGTCGGCATCGGGATGCATTTCGGCGCTGATCACGTGACCGATGGTAAAATCGGCCAGCTTGGCCCCGCGATCCTCGACCTCTTCGACTTCGAGGCCGAGGTCGGTCAGCGCATAGGTAATCTCGTCCACGGTTGCGGTGGTGTCGAGGTGCTGTTTCAGCCAGGAGAGCGTGAATTTCATCGGTCATGTGCCCTTGGATACGCGGTGGCCCTGCAATGGCAAAGATCGCGCCAAGGTGCAAGCATGGCGCAGGACACCTGCGCCTTATGGGTCAGGGATAGGTGGGTGTACGCCCCAGCAACTCGTCCAACTGCCGCCCGATCCAGCCATGGGGGATGAAATGGCCACCGGGATGGATATCAAGGCTGACCCGGCTGCCACCTGAGCAATCGGCCCACGAATTGCGGGTCAGGGTCAGGAAATCGACCACGGCCCAGTCATAGGGCGTATCCGCCACATCCGTGCAGCCCAGCGCGTCACGCCACAGCTTGACCGGATAGGTCGTGTCGTTGCCCGGCCCGAAGGGAAAATCCAGCACGTTGTCCTTGAGACCATGCACGTGGCGCACCTCGTCGGGGGTCTCGGCGCATTCCTCTGTGCCGCGCAGCGTTCCCGAAATGCCGAGCAGGGCACGGATTTTCATCTCTGCCCCTCGGTCGCAGGCCACGCGCCAGGCCATGATCGACCCGTAGGAATAGCCTGACACAAGGATATTGTCCGGATCGATGGGATAGCGTTTGGCCACATCGGCCAGCACGTCAGCGGCAAACTGCACGTCCTCGGTTTCCGGTGACCACATGTCCCACGTCTTGCGATTGCCGTTGGGCGCGATCAGCAACACACCGCGCCGCCGCGTGGCACCCGAAATCCGCTGGTGCTGTACGGGTAGCGCGCCAGTGCGTTGCCAGCCGTGAAAGTGGATGAGAACGGGCAGCGGGCTGGTGCCATCCCAGTCGTCGGGTTCCTTGACGTGATAGGATCGGTCGCCAACGGCACAGGGCACATCCAGCACACAATCGCGCTGCCACGGACCCATGGCAAAGGCGGGTGTGGCCCACAGGGCCAGCAAAGCAAACACATATTTCATGAAACGCACGCTATGGATTCGCGCCGCGGTGTCACGTCAAATTATCGTGGTTTCTTGTCATTTCGCCGCTTGATCGCGTCGAGCCAGCGGTCAATCAGAAAGATAGGCGCAAGAATGATCGTCCACGCCACCGTATTGATCAGCGTGAACGTCAGCTTGAGTCCCGGCGCCATGTCCGAACGCCACAAAAAGATGTGGGCGATGACAATCAGGACAACTATGCCAGCGACAAGATAGGTTTTCATCGCACATCATGTAGCGCGATGGCGGGCTATGAGTAGAGATGGTCGGGCGCTCTACCGGCTCAACCCGCCATGCAGCGTCGGCACATCCAGCGCAGCAAAGCCGTAATGGCGCAACCAACGCAGATCGCTGTCAAAGAACGCACGCAGGTCTGGCACGCCGTATTTCAGCATCGCGATCCGGTCGATCCCCATGCCAAAGGCAAAGCCCTGCCATTCCTCGGGATCGATCCCACCGGCCTGCAGGACCTTGGGATGCACCATGCCGGAGCCGAGGATTTCGAGCCAGTCGTCACCCTCGCCTACTTTCAGCGTGCCGCCTTCCCAACTGCAGCGGATGTCGACCTCGGCCGAGGGTTCGGTGAATGGGAAATGCGAGGCGCGAAAGCGCAGATCGACGCCATCCACTTCGAAATAGGATTTCACGAACTCTTCGAGCACCCATTTGAGGTTTGCCATGCTGATGTCCTTGTCGATGGCAAGGCCCTCGACCTGGTGGAACATCGGTGTGTGGGTCTGGTCGTAATCGGCGCGGTACACACCGCCGGGGCAGATGATGCGGGTCGGCGCGCCGGTCTTTTCCATCGACCGGATCTGCACGGGGCTTGTGTGGGTGCGCAGCACGTGGGGCGGGCGGTTGTCGCCTTCGGCCCGGTGCATATAAAACGTGTCCATCTCGGCCCGCGCGGGGTGGTGCCCGGGGATGTTCAGCGCGTCAAAGTTATACCAGTCGGTGTCGATACGCGGCCCTTCTGCCACGGAAAACCCCATCTCGGCGAAAATGGCGGTGACCTCTTCGCTGACCTGGCTGATCGGGTGAATGGTGCCTGCAGGGCGGTGGCGCGTCGGCAGGGTCACATCCAGCCATTCGCTGCGCAGACGTTCATCCAAAGCGGCATCGGCCAACGCGGCCTTCTTGGCGGCCAGTGCGCTGTTGATCTCGTCCTTGAGCGCGTTCAGTGCGGGGCCCGCCACCTGGCGTTCCTCGGGCGTCATGCGCCCCAACTCGCGCATCTTGAGCGCCACTTCACCCTTTTTGCCCACGGCGGCAAGGCGGATCGCCTCAAGGGCGCTTTCGTCGCCTGCGTCGGCAATCTGGGTCAGGTATTTGGCTTTGAGATCATCCATCGTGTCGGCTCCGCTCCGGCTCTGAGGCGGAGTAGTCTTTCAACCACCACAGTGCAAGCCATCACCCACGATTCAACCTGTGGCATACGCTTCCGTCGGCAAATCGGCGTCAGGTGCAGAAAAATTGAGACACCGTATGTTGACACTATTGAGAAACGAGCCGCGATATGTTTGTGTTTGGCCTACGGATAGATGGTTTGGGCCACACAACTGCCATATGTGTGGGATTATTTGTAAGAAATCGCCCATGGCTGTCGTTCGGACGGATACATTGACTGGTCTTGGGGGACAGCGCAATGGCGAAACTGACGATGAATACACCGGGGCGTGACTCACCCCGGCAGGCGGAATTTGCGCCGCCAAAAAAACGCAACACGATACCGAAATGGATGATGATCAGCGGTGGGGCGCTGTTTCTGGCGATGTTCACGGGGCTGGTCGTGACAACGACGCTTCTGATCTCGCAAACCAACCGGTCCGAAGCGCTCGCACGCGAAATTGCGCAAGCCCTGGACGAGCCGGCCCTGCCCGAGTTGGCCAACACCGTGACCCGCCAAGAGGTCAGCCTGCTGCAATCGGGCGACACAGTGGAAACGCCCGGTCTTGCAGACCCGGTGCAGATCGCAGACCCACAGGTGACGCCTGTGGTCCAGCCGCCAAAATCCGTCGAAGTCGCGGCCGTAACGCGACCAAAACTGGGGCTCGGCGCCGAGCATCGTTATAGGGTGCCAAGCTGTGTTGATAACCTCGACACGCTGGTCAAGATCACCACGGTGCGCTTTCCGCTTGGCAGCGATGTGCCGTCGCAAACCGATATGATCCGCGCACGCAACATCGCCACAGCCGTGGCCACCTGTGACGAAGTCAAGGTGATCGTCGA
The DNA here is from genome assembly GCF_947503045.1 of uncultured Tateyamaria sp. Classification (GTDB taxonomy): domain Bacteria; phylum Pseudomonadota; class Alphaproteobacteria; order Rhodobacterales; family Rhodobacteraceae; genus Tateyamaria. The sequence goes on along the minus strand of NZ_CANNCF010000001.1, from coordinate 244,705 downwards.
GGGCCATTCCGACCGCCGCGGCAACGCAGACCTGAATATGCGGCTCAGCTGGTTCCGCGCGCAATCCGTGATCGACCAGTTGCAACGCGAAGGGTTTGATATCTCTGCCATGCAGCCGCGCGGTTTTGGTGCGACACGGCCCATCAACCTGTCCGGCACAATATCGGGCGAGGCGGTCAATCGGCGGGTGCAATTCGCGCTCGCGCCGCGCCGGGCACCGGTACAAGTCAGCGAAAACTGAGCAAGTCGAAGGCTTCGCACAGAAACAAAAAAGCCGCCCCAGATTGGGGCGGCTTTCTCAATTCTTCAACCAGAGTGCGGGTCAGGCAGGCAGTGCGCCCTTGGCCTGATCCACGATCGCTGCGAACGCTTCGGGCTCGTTCACGGCCAGATCCGCCAGAACCTTGCGGTCCACTTCGATCCCGGCCAGCGACAGGCCGTTGATGAAACGGCTATATGTCAGCGCTTCGTCATGGGCGCGCACAGCGGCGTTGATCCGTTGAATCCACAGCGCGCGGAAGTTGCGCTTGCGGTTATGGCGGTCACGGGTTGCGTATTGGTTGGCCTTGTCGACGGCCTGACGCGCGACCTTAAAGGTGCTCTTGCGGCGGCCGTAATAGCCTTTGGCGGCCTTGATGACCTTCTTGTGACGGGCGTGGGCGACTGTTCCACCTTTGGTACGGGACATATGTATATCCTCCTATCAGCGGTCGTAGGGCATGAAGCCCTTGACGATTTTGGCGTCGGGGGCCGACAGGGTCGTGGTGCCACGGGCGTCACGGATGAATTTGCGGGTGCGTTTGATCATGCCGTGGCGTTTGCCGGCTTGACCTGCCAGGACCTTACCGGTCGCTGTCACTTTAAAGCGCTTCTTGGCGCTCGACTTGGTCTTCATCTTGGGCATTTCCGTCTCCATAGTTCGAGTTCGGTGATCGCGCGACTCGGCATGCCACTGTGGCCGGACGCACGGGAACGAAGCCGCCAGATAGGACGGTGATGGCGCAAGTGCAAGCCATTTTTTCCCGCAAGGAGTATGCTGCCGTGCGGGTGCCAAAACCGATAAGGCAGACCGGCCCGCAAGCAATGGCGGTGCGGGCGCAGTTTTTGACCAAGCCGTTCAGGAAACGAATGGCGCAATCACCCGCACAAACACATCAGGAATTTCCTGAAGTGTGTACCCGCCCGGCTGGGTCTGAATGGCCAGCAGGATCAACCCGCCTGCGATCAGAATGGTGATAGCCGAGGCGCGCGGCGCGCGACCATCCGATACCGCCGACAATATCGACGGGATTGAAAACCCGGCAATCACAATGCCGAGCACCAAATACATATCCGGCGTCACGTGCCCACCTCAACTCTCGCCCAGTTTTCCCTGGGGCAAAGTTACTCCGGATCGGTCGCGAAAATCAAACGCTCATCGCAGGGGGCAACACGCAGAATGTTGGTCGTTCCCGTGACGTTAAAGGGCACACCGGCGGTCACCACAATCTGGTCCTCGACGGTGCCAAAGCCACCCTCGAGCGCGGCCTTGGCCGCGCTGACCACGGCCCCCTTGAACCGATCCATCGTGGGGGTGATCACGCAATAACACCCCCAGCTCAGCGCAAGACGGCGTGCCGTTCCGCTCAGCGGGGTCAGTGCAATGATCGGCACACGGGGACGTTCGCGCGACACGAGCAAGGCGGTGGTGCCGCTTTGAGTAAAGCAACAGATCGCCTTGATATTGGTGGTCTCTGCGATTTCACGGGCCGCAGCAACGATGCCGTCTGCGACCGATCCGCGATTGGCGGTCCGGCTGGCCTCAATGATCTGGGTATAGGTCGGGTCTTGCTCAACTTCAGCGGCAACGCGATCCATCGTGGTCACAGCCTCGATCGGATAGCTGCCTGCGGCACTTTCCGCACTCAGCATCACCGCATCCGCACCTTCATAGATCGCGGTGGCGACGTCGCTGACCTCGGCGCGGGTCGGCATCGGGCTTTCGATCATGCTTTCCAGCATCTGGGTGGCCACGATCACGGGTTTGGCGGCATTGCGGCACTTGCGCACCAGACGTTTCTGAATGGGTGGGACGTTTTGCACGGGCAATTCCACGCCCAGATCACCACGGGCCACCATGATGCCGTCACTGGCCGCCAGAATGGCGTCAAATCGTTCGACCGCGTTGGGCTTTTCAATCTTGGACAGAATGGCGGCACGGCCTTTGACCAGTTGTCGGGCCTCTTCGACATCTGCGGGGCGTTGCACGAAACTCAACGCCATCCAGTCCACGCCCAGCTTGGCGGTGAATTCCAGATCGGCGCGGTCCTTTTCGGACAGGGCGGCCAGCGGCAGTTCCACATCCGGAACGTTTACGCCCTTGCGGTTGGAAATCACACCGCCCGCGATGACCACGCAATTGGCATAGTCGGGGCCGCAGTCCTCGACCTGAAGACGGATCTTGCCGTCATTGACCAGCAGGGATTTACCCACCTCAAGTGCAGCAAAAATCTCCGGATGGGGCAGACAAACGCGCGAGCTGTCGCCATCGGCGGTGTCCAGATCAAGGCGGAACTTGGCGCCCTCCTCCAGCATCTCGCTGTCCCCGGCAAAGACGCCGACGCGCAGCTTGGGGCCCTGAAGGTCGGCCAGAATGGCGATGGACGATCCGGTGTCCTGTTCGACTTGGCGGATGATGGCATGTTTCTTGGCAATCTCGTCGTGGCTGCCATGAGACATGTTCAGGCGAAACACATCCGCACCCGCCTCGTGCAGCGCCCGGATCATGTCGTAGTCGTCTGATGCCGGGCCCAGAGTGGCCACGATCTTTACGTTGCGCATGCGTTTCATCGCGAAAAAGTCCCTTTTGCGTTACCGCTATCAGGCGCGGTTATTGCTCAATTCACATTCCGAAGCAACTGGCCTAAACCTGACCCGAATATGGTGACGCCTCTATGACATACTCCCCCTTTTCGATCCATGGTCCAGACCGGCAGGGGCCTTGGGTGATCACATGTGATCATGCAACCAACGTGGTGCCTGATTTTATCGCAGGTGGCTCGCTTGGGCTCGATCACGCGGATATGGGGCGCCATATCGCCTATGATATCGGCGCGATGGACACGGCACTGGCCCTTGGCGAGGCGCTTGGCGCGCCGGTGATCTGCTCGAACTTTTCGCGACTTGTGATCGACCCGAACCGGGGCGCGGACGACCCGACGCTGATCCCGCAACTTTATGACGGCACCATCATCGAAGGAAACCGGCGCATAACGTCGAATGAGCGGGCGCGACGGATCGAAACGCTATACCAACCCTATCACGACGCGATTGCCGACCTGGCTCGCGCACGGGATATCGCCTTTCTCTCAATCCACAGCTTTACTCCGCAACTGACCGACCGACCCAAACGACCATGGGAAATCGGGGTGCTGTCCGCGCATGACCGGCGCATCGCCAACCCGCTGATCGGCGGTCTCAGCGCCACATTGCAAAGCCCTGTGGGCGACAACGAACCCTATGCCGGTTTCTTTCCGGGCGACGCGCTCAGCCAGCATGCACACGGGCCGGGCCGCCCCAACGTGATCCTCGAAATCCGTCAGGACCTGATCGGCGATGCGGACGGTCAACGACGCTGGGCAGATATCCTCGCCCCACATCTTGAAGCGGCGCACGCGCAGGCCAATCTTTGAACAAACCGTTCTTCTGACCAAAAATACCACGGGGTTTGGGGCAGCGCCCCAATCTGCCGGCACAACAAGGACCACACCCATGGACAGCCAGACACAGATCGAACTCGAAGCCGCCGCCTTCCGCCGCCTGCGCAAGCACCTGATGGAGGACCGCACGGACGTCCAGAACATCGACATGATGAATCTGGCAGGTTTTTGCCGCAACTGCCTGTCGCGTTGGTATCAAGAGGCCGCCGCCGAAAAGGGGATCGAAATCAGCAAGGACGCCGCCCGCGAGCAGTTCTACGGGATGAGCATGGACGACTGGAAAGCCAACTATCAGACCGATGCGTCAGACGCGAAAAAAGCGGCCTTTGACACCGCCTTTAAAGACAACGTTGGGGACAAACCGTAAGGCGGGGTTCACCCCGCCCCCGCCTCACACAGCCGTTTTTAGGCTTTCTTCGAGGTAGATCTCGCGCAGGCGCGGGGCCACGCGGCCCGGCGTGCCGTCGCCCAGCGCCACACCGTCAATCTCGACCACGGGCATCACGAATGTGCTGGCCGAGGTGATGAACGCCTCATCCGCCCCGCGCGCCTCTTCAATGGTGAAATTGCGCTCTTCGACTTCCATCTGCGCCTCGCGGGCAAAGCGTAGCACGGCGGTGCGGGTGATCCCCTTGAGAATGTCGGGCGAGGCCTCGCGGGTGATGATCTTGTTGCCCTTCACGATATAGGCGTTGTTCGATGTGCCTTCGGTCACGAACCCGTCCTGCACCATCCAGGCATCATCCACGCCTGCCTTCTTGGCCATCATCTTGCCCATCGACGGGTACAGCAACTGTACCGTCTTGATGTCGCGCCGTCCCCAGCGGATGTCGTCGATGCTGATGACCTTCATGCCCTTTTTCGCCGCCGGATTGTCCGCCAGACCCGGTTTGTTCTGGGTGAACAGCACGATGGTCGAGGCCGTCGTTTCAGGGTCGGGAAAGGCAAAATCACGATCCGCAGGCGCACCACGGGTGATCTGCAGATAGATCATGCCCTCGTTGACCCCATTAAGACGCACCAGCTCGCGATGCACTTCCAAGAGATCATCCTTGGCAATGGGCGAGGCCATGTCCAGCTCGTCCAGAGAGCGTTGCAGGCGCACCGCATGACCCTCAAAATCGATCAGCTTGCCGTCCAGCACCGATGTCACCTCATAGACGCCATCGGCCATCAGAAACCCGCGATCAAAGATCGACACCTTGGCTTCATTCTCAGGCAGGTACTCGCCGTTCACGTAAACTGTGCGCATGGTCATCCCCAAAGCTCTGCGCGGGGCGGATGCACCCCGGCGTCATCAAAAATCAAAGGCTCGTCGCGGTCTTCGGCCAACAAGAGCGGCCCGTCAAGGTCCACAACCGCCGCACCCTGCGCCACCAAGGTCGCAGGCGCCATGGCAAGGCTTGATCCAACCATGCAGCCGACCATTACGCCATACCCTTCGGCAAGGGCCGCCTCGCGCAGGGCAAGAGCCTCGGTCAGACCGCCGGTCTTGTCGAGTTTGATGTTCACCACATCATATTTGCCCTTCAACCCCGGCAGGCTCGCGCGGTCATGACAGGATTCGTCGGCACATACGGGCACCGGACGCTCCATGCCGATCAGCGCATCATCCTCACCGGCAGGCAATGGCTGTTCAACCAGTTGCACGCCCAAACGGACCAGATGCGGGGCCAGATCGGCATAGACTTCGGCGGACCAGCCCTCGTTTGCATCCACGATAATGCGGGCCTCAGGCGCACCTTTGCGCACGGCCTCAAGGCGGGGCATGTCATCGGGTGTGCCCAGCTTGATCTTGAGCAACGGGCGATGGCCATGTTGCGCGGCCTGCGCCTGCATCGCCTCAGGCGTGTCCAGCGACAGGGTATAGGCGGTGATCTCGGGACCCGGTGCTGCCAGCCCGGCCAGTTCCCAGGCCCGTTTGCCCGCCCGTTTTGCCTCCAGATCCCAAAGCGCACAATCCACCGCATTACGCGCCGCCCCCGCAGGCAGCAGATCATAGAGCGCCTGACGTGTGATATCCGCAGGCAGGCCCTCGATCTCGGCCGTCACACTGTCCAAGGTCTCGCCGTACCGGGCATAGGGCACACATTCACCCCAGCCACGATGCGCACCATCGCTCAGCGACACGCTCAGCACCTGCGCCTCGGTGCGTGACCCGCGCGAGATGGTAAACACCTGTGCCAGCCGAAACACATCGCGGCTTACTTCTATGCGCATGATCCACCTTCATTTCGTGACGCAGGCCGCCCCATCAGGGACAGCCCCAGACCCAATGCCTCACAAGGAAACAAGTGCATCCACCAGCTTGCCAGCGCCGAACCGGTAAGGGTCGGTCGCGGGCAGACCCATGCGATCCTCGATCTCGGCAAGGCACGCCTTGGCCTCTGCCTCGTCCAGCGCCTTGGTATTGACCGACACGCCGGTGATCTGACAGGCCGGGTTGGCCAGCCGGGCCAGCGGCAGGGCGGTGTCGCGCAACGTCTCAAGGGTCGGCAGACCAAAATGGGGCAGACCGCGCATATGGGTGCGGGTCGGCTCGTGACACAGCACCAGCGCATCAGGCTGACCACCATGGATCAGCGCCATGGTCACACCGGAATAGGACACGTGGAACAGGCTGCCCTGCCCTTCGATGTGATCCCAGTGATCGTCGTCGTTGTCGGGAGTCAGATATTCAACCGCACCGGCCATGAAATCGGCAATGACCGCGTCCAGCGGCACGCCGCGCCCGGTGATCAGAATGCCGGTCTGCCCGGTGGCACGGAAATCGGACTTCATGCCGCGCGCCTGCATCTCGGCATCCATCGACATGGCCGTGTACATCTTGCCGCAGGAACAATCGGTGCCGATGGCCAGCACCCGCTTGCCGCTGCGCTTGACGCCGTTGGCGATGGGATAGGCCACCGTGGGCACACGCACGTCATGCAATGTGCCACCATTCACTTTGGCGGCCGACTGCAATTCGTTCTCGTCGCGCAGCAGATTGTGCAGGCCTGCGGCCAGATCATAGCCCATCTTCAGGGCCTCGACCAAAACGACCTTCCATTCGTCCGAGATGATGCCGCCGCGGTTGGCCACACCAATGACGACGGTCTTGGCGCCGGCGGCCAGACCTTCCTCAAGCGTCATGTCGGTCAGGCCCATATCGGCACCGCATCCGGGCAGCCGCAACTGGCCCACGGCGTTCTCGGGACGCCAGTCGGTTATGCCCTGCGCAACCTTGGCGGCAAGCTGATCCGGGGCATCGCCCAGAAACAAGAGGTAAGGTGTCTGAATCATGGATCAGTCTTTCTATCGAACAGTTTGGCGCAAAATGGCGAAATTTCGCGGACAGGACAGTGCAAATCCGGCATCCGGGCACAGTTTTGCGCAGAAAAGTGTCGCCGATGCGCTCCATCTTGGCCACATGGGGCAATTTCGGGCCGCAAACACAACCATGCTGCAACTGCACAATGCGGCTTGTGGGCGGGCGAGTAATTTAATAACCACCCCATAAGTTCTGACGCAATAATCTTACTGAAAGGCTGCGCCCCATGTCCTTCCGCCTGCAACCCACGCCTCCGGCCCGCCCCAACCGCTGCCAATTGTTCGGTCCCGGATCGCGCCCGGCCATCTTTGAAAAGATGGCGGCTTCGGCAGCGGATGTGATCAACCTCGATCTTGAGGATTCGGTGGCGCCTTCGGACAAGGACAGCGCGCGCGCCAACATCATAGCCGCCACCCATGACATCGACTGGGGCACCAAGACGCTGTCAGTGCGCATCAACGGGCTCGACACCCCTTATTGGTACCGCGATGTGGTGGACCTGCTGGAACAGGCCAGCGACCGGCTGGACCAGATCATGATCCCAAAGGTGGGCAACGCCGCCGACGTCTACGCGGTCGACGCGCTGGTCACGGCGATCGAGACCGCGAAGGGGCGCAGCAAGCCGATCACCTTCGAGGTCATCATCGAATCCGCCGCAGGCGTCGCCCATGTCGAAGAGATCGCCGCTGCCTCGCCCCGCATGGCTGCGATGAGCCTCGGGGCCGCAGATTTCGCCGCCTCCATGGGCATGCAAACCACCGGAATCGGCGGCACGCAGGAAAACTACTACATGCTGCATGAGGGCCAGAAACACTGGTCCGATCCCTGGCACTGGGCACAAACCGCCATTGTCGCCGCCTGCCGCACCCACGGAGTGCTGCCGGTTGACGGCCCGTTCGGCGATTTCTCGGATGATGACGGCTTTCGCGCACAGGCGCGGCGCTCGGCTACGCTGGGTATGGTCGGTAAATGGGCGATCCACCCCAAACAGGTCGCCATCGCGAACGAGGTCTTCACCCCCTCAGACGCCGCCGTCGCCGAGGCCCGCGAAATCCTCGCCGCCATGGAAGAGGCCAAGGCCAAGGGCGCAGGGGCCACGGTCTACAAAGGGCGACTGGTCGACATCGCCTCGATCAAACAGGCCGAAGTGATTGTAAAGCAATCCGAGATGCTTGCAGGCAACTGAACAAGGATCGGGCGCGGGTCAGGATGGCCAGACCTTGCGCCCGTCCACGCCGGTTTCGGCGATCAGACCGCGCCGCTTGGCCTCGAAATAATAGCCGCGCGCGTACCACATCACCGCCGTATCCATATCCCCATCCGACACCAGCCACGCCCCACGCAAATAGCGGGTGGCATAGCGCAGGTTGGTCTCTGCATCGAGCAGATCATTGGGCTGTCCGCGAAATCCCATGCTGCGCGCGGTGGCAGGCAGGATTTGCATCAGACCATAATAGGGGCCGTTGCGGGCCTCGGGGCGATGGGTGCTTTCGCGAATGACAACCCGCTGCACAAGGGCGACGGGGATGTCGTTCTCTGCTGCGGCCGCTTCGATCTGCGCACGCAACTGGGGCGTCTCGTTGGGATAAAGCGGAACAAGTGGTGCCACCACCTCAGGCGCTGGTTGCGAACAGGCAGCAAGGGCAAGGGCCACAATCAGGATTAGAAGTCTCATCAAACAGGCGCCACGGTTGTTGCAATTGCCTGCCCGCCTACACCGAATCCGGCGTGCGCGCCCAGCCCGGATGCGAGCGGAGCGACGCAAATCGGCAATCCGCCGCGCACATAGACGTGATTGGGAAAAAACGGCGACGTCATGCATCGTCTGCAAAATTCTCCAAAGAGGTCCCCATGCGCCTGTTCCTTGCTCTGTTCCTGCTGCTTCTCTCACCCCAACTGGCTCTGGCCGAGATGGCGCCGCGCGACGGCTGGTCCGTCACCCAGACAAGCAAATCCCATGACCAGCTGGTGGCGGACGTGAAATCAGCGGCCAAGGCCAACAAGATGGGCGTCGTCACACAGGCCGGCCCCACAGCTGCTGCGGCCAAACGCGGCATCACCATCCCCGGCAATCGGGTCATTGGCCTCTTCAACAACGTCTATGCGGTCAACATCCTGAACCTGTCCACGGCTGCGATGATCGAAGCACCCATTCGGATGTATGTCACCGAAAACGCGGACGGCACCGCCACGCTCAGCTACAAACTGCCCACAACCGTCTTTGCGCCCTACATGGAAGAGGCAGGACCAGAGCTCGCCACACTGGCAAACGAGCTCGATGCCATCTTCGCCGCAATTTCAGATCAGGCGACCCGGTGACCCTTCATTGTTCCCAAAATATGCATTTGCACTGCATCGACCCTTAGGCCCGTTCGTCCTTGGGCGACCCCATCACCACATAGGATGTGATGCTGTTCACGTGCGGCAAGGCGCCCAGCATATCCGTGTGAAAGGACTTGTAGGCGGCAATATCCGCACATTCGACGCGCAACAGGTATTCGATCGTGCCGGTGATATTGTGGCACTCGCGCACCTCGGGGGCCCGCGATATGGCCCGCTCAAAGGCAAGCTGAGACGCCTTAGAATGCTCGTTCAACCCGACACCGATATAAGCGACAAACCCGGCCCCTAGCTTGGTGCGGTCCAGCACCGCACGGTATCCGGTGATGATGCCCTGCCGCTCCAATTCCTGCACCCGGCGCAGACAGGCCGAGGGGGACAGACCGACGCGCTCGGCCAAAGCAATGTTGCTCAAACGGCCATCGCGCGACAGCTCGTGCAGGATTCGTTCACTTATTTGATCAATTTCACTCATTCGTTGCAAAAATAGCCACGGAGTCGACAACTTTGCAATCTTTTTCCGTAAAAAACACGTCAATCATTGCGGCATGAGCTTTGATCTTCTCCCTGCCCTCGCCGCCTTTGCCTTTGTCAGCTCGATCACGCCGGGGCCGAACAACCTGATGCTGATGGCGTCCGGCGCGAATTTTGGCTTTCGGCGCAGCATTCCGCATATGCTGGGCATCGGGATCGGCTTTTGCCTCATGGTGCTGCTGGTCGGCGCGGGGCTCGTGCAGGTCTTTGACGCCTATCCGATCAGCCACCAGATCCTCAAAGTATTCTCGGTCCTCTACCTGCTGTACCTGGCCTGGAAAATTGCCAATGCGGCCCCGATCAAGGGCGGCGAGGGCAAGGGCACGCCCATGACCTTTCTGCAGGCGGCGGCCTTTCAATGGGTCAATCCCAAGGCGTGGAGCATGGCGCTGACGGCCGTCACCGCCTACACGCCGGATACAACGCTGGCGGCCATCGGACTGGTTGCTCTGGTGTTCGGGGCGATAAATTTGCCTGCGGTCAGTTCATGGACGTTGCTGGGCCAGCAGATGGCGCGGATTCTGACAAACACCGCACGGCTCACCGCATTCAACTGGACCATGGCCGCCCTTCTGGTCGCCTCGCTCTACCCCGTCCTCTTTCCCTGAACATTGCAAATGCTGCGACACCCGGCCATAACCCGGAAAACCGCATCAGGAGTGCGCGCGTGACGCAATATCTGGAATTCGAAAAGCCGCTGGCAGAGATCGAGGGCAAGGCAGAGGAACTGCGCGCCCTGGCACGGCAAAACGAGGACATGGATGTGGCCGACGAGGCCGCAGCGCTTGACGGCAAAGCAACCGCCCTGTTGCAGGATCTCTACAAGAACCTCACGCCGTGGCGCAAATGTCAGGTGGCGCGCCATCCCGACCGGCCCCATTGCGTTGACTATATCGACGCGCTGTTCACCGAATACACGCCGCTCGCCGGGGATCGCAACTTTGCCGATGATCACGCGGTGATGGGCGGGCTTGCGCGGTTCAATGACCGCCCTGTCGTGGTACTGGGGCACGAAAAGGGCAATGACACGAAATCGCGCATTGCGCGGAATTTCGGCATGGCCCGGCCCGAAGGCTATCGCAAGGCGATCCGCCTGATGGACATCGCCCACCGCTTTGGCCTGCCTTTGATCACGCTGGTCGACACGCCCGGCGCCTATCCCGGCAAGGGCGCCGAAGAACGCGGCCAGTCCGAGGCCATCGCCCGCTCGACCGAGAAGTGCCTGCAGATCGGCGTGCCCATCGCCTCGGTCATCATCGGTGAAGGCGGATCCGGCGGGGCCGTCGCCTTTGCCACCGCCAACAAGGTCGCGATGCTCGAACACTCGGTCTATTCGGTAATCAGCCCCGAGGGCTGTGCATCGATCCTGTGGAAGGATTCCGAGAAAATGCGCGAAGCGGCCGAGGCGCTGCGCCTGACCGCGCAGGATCTCAAGCAACTGGGCGTGATTGATCGCATCATCCCTGAGGCTCTGGGCGGGGCGCACAGGTTTGCGGCTGAAACCATGGCGTCGGTGGGCAAGACCATAGCCGCGATGTTGCAAGAGATGGACCAGATGGACGCAAAGGCCCTGATCACCCAGCGGCGCGAAAAGTTCATGAACCTCGGACAGTCAGGGCTCGCGGCCTGACGCCTGTCGCGTTTCGACTGAACTGTAACTGAATTGTTTGCGGCCGCGTTCTTCGGGTGCGCGACAAAGGATCAAGTGCGTCTCGATGTGAAGTCGAAACCCTTTATCCGACCCTGAGAGTCGGCGCGGGCATAGCCTGCGATTGAACCAGCCGACCCGGCAGTTCAACGAACACCTCGGCGCCTTCACCATCAGCGGGCTTGGACAAGATCAGCTGTCCACCGCGGGAGCGCACCAACCGCCCAACACCGCGCAGGCCAAAGCCGCCAAACCCGGGGCCGCCAGCACTGCGCTGATCCTGTAGCGCGGCACTTTCAAAGCCGACGCCATTGTCGCGCACCTTGAACTGCAACCGTTCTGCATTCATCGCCACCAGCTCGATCGAAATCTTGACCGTGGACTGCCCGGAATGCTTGAGCGCATTGTCGATCAGGTTGCGCAAGACGATGTGCACCACAGTCATTTCCGCCTCAACCCCCTGGCGCGGATAGGACACGCTGTGTGCGCCGGTCGGGTCAAGCAGGACCATGATCTCGTCACACATCTCTCCCATATCAAATGCGGCAACACCGCCACCCGACCCAACGGCCATGGCCTGGCCCATGATGCCGCTCACCACCGACAAGGCCTTGTCGGAAATCGCGTCGATCATGTCGATCAACTCGGATTTGCCGTCACCATGGTCGATGAAATCCTCGCGCATGATGGCCGCCAGTGTCTTGAGGTTGCACAGCGGGCTGCGCAGGTCGTGAGCAGCCATGCAAATCATGTCTTCCATGTCCTGGGCCACGGCGGCGGACAGAACGTGGTCATAGAGCTTTTCGCGTTCTTTTGTGATGTCCTGCGCGGCGCCAACCATATGGGTCAACTTCCCGTTTTCGTCATGGACGGGGACCAGGTTGGTGCGAATCCAGATGGTATCAGAGCCGAGTTGCAAGGTGGTCTCGAACTCGATTTCCTCGCCCGCGGCCCATGCCGCACATTGACGGCGATACATCGAATAGGCGGTGCGTCCACTCATCACCTCGTACACCGGGCGCCCGACGATCTCTTCGCGCGTCTTGCCCAGACGTTCGCGACCGGCTTTGTTCACAAACTGATAGACCGGGCGATCCTCACTGTCTGCCACCAGCACAAAAACCGGGTGTTTCACATAATCAAAAACGGAAAAATCTTCCCAACGCATAGCCGTTCCCTTCGAGCACGGCCCATCTAAACCATCCTGCGCTACCAAAGTCTTAAGCGGGCTGGCTAACTTGCCAACATCCTTAATCCCTGGGTCACATCTGAGCGCACGGCAATGCGCAGGCCCGGCTCGTCCCCCGCACGCAGGGCAGCTATGATGTGGCGGTGGTATTGCGGCGGCTCGGTCCGGCGCAAACGCCCATAGAGCGCCCGCATGGTAGGCCCCATCTGCAACCAGACCGTTTCGGCCATGGCCAGCATCGCGGGCGCCTGCGCGCGCAGATAAAGCGTGCGGTGGAATTCCAGATTGGTGCGCAGATAGCTCACCCCGTCCCGATGGGCGACCGCTTCGGCCACAGCACCGTTAATGGTCTGTAAACGTTCGATGAGCGCCAGGTGGGCGCGTGGCAGGGCGCGGGTGGCCAGTTCCACCTCGATCAGGGCGCGCAGGGCGGCCAATTCCTCGATCCGTTCGTTGGACAGTTCCGGCGTCGACACGCGGCCCGACGGAGACAGGGTCAGTGCGCCCTCGGCGACCAGACGCCGCACCGCCTCACGGGCCGGGGTCATCGACACATCATATTGTTTGCCGATTCCGCGCAGGGTCAGGGCTGTGCCGGGGGCAATGTCGCCATGCATGATGCGCGTGCGCAAGCGGCGATAAACGCGGTCATGGGCGGAGGACACCGCCTCTTTGGTGCGCAGGGCAGGTTGCATAAGGATTTGTGATCACATCCGCCAGCTTCGGTCAATCACCAAAGCGGTAGCGGTGCAGATCATTGCCTTCGTTGCGCAGCCATGCGCGGGGGGCGTCATAGGGGCCGTGGATGCGGGCCACCTCGGCCCAGAAGGCGGGCGAATGGTTCATCTGCGCCAGATGCGCAACCTCGTGGGCGGCGACATAATCCAGCACCGGCGGCGGGGCCATGATCAGGCGCCACGAGAACATCAGCCGCCCCGCACTGGAACAGGACCCCCAGCGGGACCGGGTGTCGCGCAGGCTGATCCCGCTATAGCTGCGCCCCAGCCGGGCCGCGTAATGGTCACTGGCCGCCGCCAGACGGTCCCGCGCCCGGGTCTTGAGAAAGCCAAGCACACGCGCAGGCACACGGTCCTCGGCGCCCGGCACAGCCAGCAGACCTGGCGACATCTGCACGGACCGGCCCGCACCGGGCGTGATCTGGCACATCTCGCCCTCAACAGGCAGTGCTACACCGGGACCGACAGGGACATTGCCGTTCCAATCGGCCAGGTGGGCGCGAATCCAGTCCTGTTTCTGGCGGGCAAAGGCCAGCGCCTCGCGTTCGGAGGCGCGTGTGGGCAGGGTCAGCGTCACCCGGCCATCAATGCGGGAAATGCGCAAAGTCATGCGCCGGGCCCGGGCCGAGCGGCGCAAGGTCAGCGCGATATCCGGATCCCCTTGCAGGACTCGCATCGACATCCCATTTCCCCTATCTGGCCATAAGGCTTTGACTCCGTCCCGGCCTTATGGCACTTGCCCAGAATCGCTGCAATATAAGACGGCCTGCACGCCTGCGCGCGCCGGTCCGCCAGACAGACAAGGATACCCGATGCCAAAGGAAGAATGGGGCACGAAACGCCTCTGCCCCACCACGGGCAAACGGTTTTATGACATGAACCGTTCGCCCATCGTCAGCCCCTACACAGGCGACGTTGTGGAATTGGACAGCTCCAAAACACGCATGATCGCGGCGGACGCCGAAGATGCCGTGACAGCCAAGGCCAAGGCCGCAACAGCCACGGAAGATGACGACCAAGTGGTTGATGACGATGACGTCGATGTGGATCTGGATGACGACCTGCTGGATGATGACGAGGATGACGAGGATACAGTCCCCCTCGAAGAAATCGCCGACGTCACCACAAACGACGACGAGTAATACAGTCGATCCGAACGGGGTCTTTTTCACTTGATCCCGTTCGGCAAAGCGCCTAATCAGCGGCGCACGGCTGGCAACAGCCGACCCTGAAGAATGGGGCATTAGCTCAGCTGGGAGAGCGCCTGCATGGCATGCAGGAGGTCAGCGGTTCGATCCCGCTATGCTCCACCATTCTCTTTGATCCTCCCAACGAAACGTCGCGCGCTGCCTGCAAAGCCGGGCGCTGACTCACGCGCATCGGCTTGCGCCGCTACGCTGAGTGCAGCGGTTCGGTCCCGCTATGCTCCACCATTCTTCTTGATCTTCCCAACGAAACGTCGCGCTGCCTGCAAAGCCGGGCGCTGACTGACGCGCATCGGCTTGTGCCGCTACGCTGAGTGCAGTGGTTCGATCCCGCTATGCTCCGCCATACCGCATCCAGCGGTGGCATTACCAACTAAATTATTGCAAAATATAGTTATTTTAGCGGTTCGAAGACCTGTTTTTCGGTAAAAAGGACACAGACCGCGCCTTACCAAACCGACCCTCTGTCGGACAAAGTGGACTATCCATTTTAGATGCAAGGACACAGTAACGGTCTCCAATCCATCTGTCGAAGACCCATAGTACTTCACAAACCTTCATTTTTCATTCTGCATCTTCCCGCCAGTATGACCGATCGAAGCAATGCATCGTTTTAATCTTATGATTGATTGCGGAAATCATGATCTGACCCCTAGCTCAGGTTGAAGGAACTGCGGCCAATGACATAGAAAGCTTTGATATCAATGGTAGGAAAATTGATTGGATGCGCGGTTGTGCTGTCCATTGTAAAGCAACGTGTTAGCCAGCAGTTGTCGCTTGACATTTGGCCTAGTCACCCAGTTGTGCCCGCAAGTGTTCCCACGAATGTCAGAGTTGCGAATGCAAAATCGTATTAAAATTTGACAATCTGAAACCAGCACGACGCCGCCGGGTGACAAGATGCGTCCCATTTTTCGGCCGGTCCAAACAATGAATTATCCAATCCGACATTCAGGCGCACGGACGCGACAAAATCGCTTTTGTCTCCTCTGGGCATGCGTCGCAGTGGACCCCGTTTGGCAAATTTACCTTTAAGAACAGAGCGTAATGCCGTGTCCCGACTGACCAATTTGCTGAATATCACCCATTTGTCGCCATTTTTAGGACAATTTTCCAAACTCATATGGCGACAACGAGCACGCCGCAATTGGCATAGGGATTTGGAAGCGCAAGATGGGCAATGCAAAGCTAAAAGATGATCTGGACGAGAGTCTGAGCTTTTCGGACGAACTGGCCCCGGGCAGCAAGCTGATGCACGGGCAATACACAATCGAAGCGTTCATTAACGCTGGCGGGTTCGGCATTACATACAGCGCGCGCGACAGTCTGGACCGTAAAGTTGTCATCAAGGAGTGCTTTCCCGGCGCGTTTTGTCGCCGCTCGACCGCTTTGGTCACGGCCCGCAGCCGCGCGCACCAGAGTGAGCTGGCCTCGATTGTGCGTCTGTTTGTGCAAGAGGCGCGCAGCCTCGCCAAGCTGAACCATCCCAACATCGTGGGCGTGCATCAGGTCTTTGAGGAAAACAACACCGCCTATATGGCGCTTGATCTCGTTGAGGGCCGCGACCTTCTGGACGTTATCGAGGCTGGCAAGCTGACGCTGACCCCGCCCGAAGTTGAATCCATTTTGCGCAAGATCCTGGATGCCATTGGTTTTGTGCACACGCAGGGGCTGTTGCACCGCGATATTTCGCCAGACAACATTCTGATCGACAAGGACAAGAACCCCGTGCTGATCGATTTCGGCGCGGCGCGCGAGCAGGCCTCCAAGAAAAGCCGTGTGTTGTCCGCCCTGCGCGTCGTCAAAGACGGCTACAGCCCGCAGGAATTCTATATCTCGGGCAGCGAACAGGGCCCCTACAGCGATCTCTATGCTTTGGGCGCGACCTTTTATCACCTGATCACGGGTCAGTTGCCCCCGGATGCGCAGACTCGTTTGTCTGCCGTCGCTTCAGGCGATCCGGATCCTTATCGCCCGCTGGCAAATCGCGCACCGACCTACAGAAAAGGCTTTCTCGAAAGCCTCGATAAGGCGATGGAAATCTTGCCGAAAAACCGCATCGCCGATGCCGAACAGTGGTTGCTGATGCTGGATGGCGCCGCCCCTGCGGCCAAGCCAGCGGCTGTGGCCAAAGGTGGTGCATCCAAAAAACAGGAGGCGGCTCCAAAGTCCAATAAGTCGATTTTGCTTGCCTCTGGCGCGATCATTGCCGTGATCGCAACCGGAGTGGTTGTGTCGCAAAGCGATATGTTCCTTGCCAACGAAGGCGCGCAAACATCTGCCGTGGCGGCCGAGACACCCGAGGTGAACGCATCGGTTTCCGGGAATGCCGCGCCGGCGGTTGTTGTCAGTGCCGAACCGGTCGTGGCCGATGCGGACGCACTTGATGTAAGTGCCGCACTGAGCTTGCTGGAATCCGTGGTCGCTGCACCTGAACAAATCGAGGCACCTAGCGCACCGGCAGTGGATGCAGCTGAGGTTGCCCCTGACGCATCTTCTGCCGTAGTGGCCGCCCCGGCTGTTGCCGAGGCTATTCCCGAGGTCGAAACCATTGCCCCCGAGGCAACTGTTGCCGACGCAGCGCCCGTCGCCGAAGTTATGGCCACCGCCGAAATTGAAGCGGTGACAGAGGTTGCACCTGTCGAGGCACCCGCAGAGGCGGCGCCAGTCGTGCAGCCCGAGGTTGCCGCAGCCCTGGCGGCCTTTGCCCGCATCGAGGCGGCCGCCATCGTCGAGGCCCCCGCCGAAGTGACGGAAGCAGTCAAACCAGAAATCGAAGCGGCGCTTGCCGCATTTGCACAGATCGAGGCCACATCGCAGGTTGTACCGCCTGCCCCGGCCCCCGAAGCGGCAAAGCCCGCGATTGTGCTCGAAACATTTGACGTGCCGGGCATGCAATCGGCGTGGTCGGTTGCGCTGCCAGACCAAGGCACCGTGTTTGCCGTCAACGGCACCCCGGTTGCATCGGTTGATGCGGTTGACGCGCTGCTGCGCGAGACCATCGAACGCCCCGAAAGTGGCGAACTGACCGTCACGTTGAGCATCGGTGAAACAGCAGCTGACGCGCAGGTCGAAGACTGGGTTCTGCCCGTCATTCAGAAAACAACGTTCCCGGGTGGCCTCAGCTTTGAAGCACGCCAGAAGGACGGGGCATGGGCAACAACGGTTGTGTCCGTGCCTGATACAGACGCAACCGGCGTCGCAGTTGGTGATGTCCTGTTCGGACATATCCAGACCACGACGCTGATGAATGGTCGCACGACGCTTCCTGAATTGGCGGAACGGGCCGCTCGGGGCGAGATCGACCTCAGTTTCGCGGTCAACCGGGACGGCAACACACTTGGGCTTGGCCTGATGCTGGGCGACTCAAATTCGAACTAGAACCACAGAAATGACGCAAGATCGGGCCAGGCCCATCACATCAAGAAAGGGCAGGAAATGAAAATCTTCTCAGGACTTTTTGGTCGCAAAGCAAAGGCCAGTGTCGCCGATGAGGTCGAATACGATCTGTCGGTGATGCGGGAAGGCCCCAATCGTGTCGACATGCTGAAAGTCGACGAAGTCGACAGCGTGCCGGAGCCTGCTCCGCTTGAGGAGCAATCGGAATCAGAAGCTGTAGCCGACGTGGAGTCCGAGGTCGAAACACCTCAGGAAGCCGCCCCGGCCGTGGTCAACATCTGGGAACTCGACGACGATGAAGAGGACGCAGCCATTGCCCCGGCTGCCCCGGTTGCCGCAGCACCGGACCGCACGACATCCCGCGAGCGACGCAATCGCACCCGCCTGATCGGTTTTGACACGTCGCGCGGCGATGTGGTCGATCTGTTCGAAGACACGCCGCAAGCGGCAGCTTCAACCGGCACCGTTCAGTTCCCCGTGGGCTGGCTGCTGGTTGTGCAGGGACCGGGCCGTGGTCACGCGATCCCGCTGGTCGCAGGCATGTCACAGATCGGACGTGGCGAAGATCAGGCCGTGCGCCTCGACTTTGGCGACAACACGATTTCGCGCACCAACCACGCCGCTATCGTTTACGACTCCGAAACCCGCAAGTTCATTCTGGGCCATGGCGGCAAGGCAAACATCGTGCGCCTGAACAACCAGCCGGTGATCTCGAACGAAGACCTGTCGGATGGTGACCAGATCAAGATCGGCGAGACCCTGATCCAACTGAAAGCACTGTGTGGCGAGTCCTTTGACTGGTCCGACGATGACGGAAACAAGGAGCGTGAAGATGTGGCGATCGCCTGAGCCCCGCTACGACGTCGCCTCCGGCCTGAGCCAGGGCGCGCGCGACTACCAGGAAGACGCGATTGTCACCGATTTTCCTTTTGGGATGGACAGCGGCATTGCCGTCCTTGCCGACGGGATGGGCGGTCACGAAGCAGGCGACGTTGCCTCGAAAATCGTGGTGACCGAAGTCTATTCCGAACTCAAGTTCAGCTCGGCCAACTTTGCCGAGGACGAAACAAATATCCCTCAGTACCTGGCGCAGGCCACGGCTGGCGCGAACGCGACGATCCGGGACTACGTCAAGGAAAATCCCGACGCCTACAGCATGGGCGCAACGCTTTGCTCTGTCATTCTGATGGAAAACCGCATGTTCTGGATGTCTGTGGGTGACAGCCCTCTTTACGTCCTGCGGGACGGCGCGCTGATCCAACTGAACGAGGATCACTCGATGGCGCCCCAGATCGACTTTATGGTCAAACAAGGCGTGCTGAGCGAAGAGGCCGGACGCGATCACCCGGACCGTCATTGCCTGACATCGGTCATCATCGGCGGTCGCATTCCAAAGATCGACTGCCCGCTCAAGCCGTTCGAGTTGAAGATGGGCGATATCGTGGTGCTGTCTTCGGATGGGCTGCAATATCTGGGCGAAGACAAGATCCAGAAGGTTCTGCACCGGTATCGCCGCCGCAAAAGCGCCGAAATCGCAGGCCACCTGCTGGAAGCGGTCGCGGCCCTGAACCATCCCGATCAGGACAACCTGTCCTTTTCCGTGATCAAGCTGAACCACATGAAAGCCGTGGAGCGCAAGATCAAGCCGAAGCCGATTGGTAAATCCGGCGAAGGCAACGCAAGTCTGAGCCGCGTCATTCCGCTGAAGCCGGAAACAGAGGACGAAGACACCGAACTGGATACTCCGGTTCCCAAAAAGGCCGTCGGAGCAAGTTAAACCATGACGCTGGATACAATATACGAGGACCTGTCGGCTGCGATTGCGGCCGACAGATTTCCGGCCAGTGTCGTGCCGCAGGCCCAAGGTCTGTGCGAGACACTGACATCGCCTGCACGCATCACCTTGTTCGGGATGCCGGGCGCGGGAAAGACTGGCGTTCTCAACCTGTTGGCGGGCGGCCGTGCGGTGCCCGATCACATGGCTCTGGGGACCGTTCGCGTCGCCTATGGTGAACAGGAAAAGACCGAAGTGACCCTGGCCAGCGGTGAAACGCTGGCGATGGACGGTCTACCTGATCCTGACGCGCTGTCCGGTATGCAGCCGGCGCTGACGCAGGTATTTCTGCCGATGCCCGCCCTGACCCAGATCAACCTGATGGAAGTCAGCTTTGGCACCGATCCCACCGGTCAGGCCCGCGCCATCAAGTGGGCGGCGAAACAGACCGATATGGCCATCTGGTGTACGACCGGTTTTACGCAAGCCGAGGATGCGCTGTGGCAGACCACCCCCGACCGGATGCGCGACCACGGCTTCCTGTTGCTGACCCAGACCGACCGTCTGGACGCAGAGCGTAACGAGCGGCTGGCACAACTGCACCAAGCGGCGGGCTCGGAATTTGCCTATGTGCTTGGCGTATCGGTGCACGAGGCCAATGCCGCCGCCGCGCAAGGCAGCATCGACAAGGAGATGATGCGCGCCTCGGGTGGAATGAAGCTGATTTCGACCATTCTGAAAGAGATCGAGAACGGTCGTCAGAACATGATCGATCAGGCGCAGGTTCTGCTGCGCATGCATCCCGAAGTAACCCAATTTCCGACCTCTGGGGCCGCCACGGCCGATCCGGTGGAGACACCCGCGCCCGCACCTGAACCCGAGGTCCAGCCGGAACCAGTCGTCGAAGCGACGCCTGATACAGTTGTTGTCGCCTTCAAAGCCGCCGTTGCGCGGCTGTCGAAACTTGGCGCTGAGTTGAGCGAAACCGAAGAGCCGGACACAGACACCGTTCTGGATGCAAGCATTTCAGCCCTTGGCTGGCTTGGCGCGCATCTTGAGGATTCCGATCTGCCTGACACACCGGCGGTGTCTCAGGCGGTGGCGATGACTCAGGACGCCGAAGATCTGGTTCAACTGATGCGGATCGAGGGCACACAGACGGCGCGTACCGACGCGATTCTTGCGCTTTTGCAACTCAAACGCGGGTTCCAGACAACTTTGGCGGCATAAGACCCACCAAAGTTTATTCAATTGCACGACACATTTTCGACGAATTGATGTGGTGTTTTCGAAACAAAGGACATGCGGCGACACCCGTTAGGGACTGGGCCGAAACAAAGGGCAGCGAGCAGGATGAAGGACTTAATTCAAGAGAGCGAGGCAGAGTCCGTCGCCGCGGCTCAGGTTGAACCCACGTGGCCTGCATTCATGCGCCAGGGTCTGGAACCGCTTGAAACCCTGCGCTCGCAGATCGAAGACCTTCAGGAATCGCTGGCCGACATTCAGGCCATCGGCGGCACACAGGTCGCCAAGAAAACGCAACGCATGATGCATGAACTGGACGCATTTGCACCAGCGATCACCTTTATCGGTCAGGTCAAATCGGGCAAGACGACATTGGTCAACACCATGTCCGGGCGGCCCGGCCTGTTGCCGGCGGACGTTAATCCGTGGACGTCAGTGGTAACCTCGATGCATCTGGGTCACCCGCGCAGCAAGGACGCGCCCGTGGCCACTTTCAGCTTTTTCGACGCTGAAGAGTGGGATCACCTGGTCAAGAACGGGGGTCGCATCGGCGAACTGTCCGAACGGACCGGTGCCGAGAAAGAGGCCGAGCGCCTGCGGGTCCAGATCGCCGAGATGCGCGAAAAGACCAAGGAACGGTTGGGGCGCAAGTTCGAACTGCTGCTGGGCCAGACCCACAGCTATCAGACGATGGCCAATGACCTGATCCAGCGTTACGTCTGCTTGGGCGATGATTTCGAAACCGCGTCGTCGCGTGAGCGCAAGGGCCAGTTTGCCGATATCACCCGCTCGGCCGAGTTGTATCTGAGCGCCCCGCACCTGCCGGTGGCCCTGACGCTGCGCGACACACCCGGCATGAACGACACGTTCATGATGCGCGAACAGATCACCATCCGATCGATCCGCGACAGCAAGATTTGTTGCGTGGTCTTGTCGGCCCATCAGGCGCTGAACGCCGTTGACATGGGCATCATCCGGATGATTTCGAGCGTGAAATCCCGGCAAGTCGTGATCTTTGTGAACCGCGTGGATGAATTGTCCTGCCCGCACGAACAGATCCCCGAAATTCACGCCAGCCTGCTCAAGACCCTGACCAACAGGGACGACCCCGAGGGGCCGCAAATCATCTTTGGCAGTGCAATCTGGGGCGATGCGGCACAGCGCGATTGTATCGCGGATTTGCCGCCCGACAGCATTGCCGCGCTTGAGGATTACGGCTCTTACGCCACGGTTCCCGGTATCGAGGACATGGATGAACGTGGTGCCGTATGGGCGCTGTCTGGTGTGCCTGCGCTGTATACGGCCCTTGGCGAACGCATTGCCGAAGGGGCGGGTCGCAAGGCCATTTCCAGCGTACGCCGCCGCGCCACAAACATCGTGTCGGGACTGCGCGCCTCGTCCTCGATTGTGACGATCAAGGCCACCAGCGACACGATCCGCAACATGGAAGACACCGAAATCGAACTGCTGATGTCGCGCATTGCCAGCGATGCCACGGAACGGCTGAATGCGTCTCTGAACACAGTATTTTCCAGCTTTGGCGAACGTGTCGATCAGGCCCATTACCGCTTTGTGGAGCGGGCGATTGACGCGCTGTTGCAGCATTTCGAAAACAATGGCGACGACCAGGTCTGGAGCTACAGTGCCGACGGGCTGCGCATGCTGATGCGCACCGCCTATCAGGTGATGCGCTCGCGGTTTAACAAGCAATGCACCAAGGCACTCGAGGCGACGGCGGCGGATCTGACAGAGGCCTATGGCCGGATCTTCAACGTCGCGCCCGAGAATTTCAGCGTGGAAACTCCCACCCTGCCCGACCTGCCCCAACCTGTGACCATCGCCCAGATGATCATTCTGGATGTGAAAACCTCGTGGTGGAAAAGCTGGTGGGGTCAGCGTAAAGGCTGGCGCGCCCATTCGGACGGATTTCGCGAGCTGATCGAGGCTGAAACACTGCCCATGGTCCAGGACCTGAAGGTCACGCAACTCGAGGATATTCGCGCCCTCGCGCACGAGAACCTCAACGAATTTCTCAGCGAACAGCGCAGTGTCCTGTCTGACATCTGCGACAAGGCGCAGATCAAGACCGAAGACCTGCACGGCCTGTTCGGCGTGACCTCTCAGGAAGAGCGCGAAGAACTGTTCGACATCATTTTTGAAGAACTGGACATTGATCTGGACGAAGACGCGGGAGACGACGCATGACTTCTTCTCAAGACAGCACCGAGCGCACGCCCCGCATCGCGATCATGGGCGAATTCAGTGCAGGCAAAAGCACCCTGTGCAACCTGCTGATGAACATGCGCGCCCTGCCTGAAAAGGTGACGGCGACCCGCCTTGCCCCGGTCTGGATGACCAAAGGGCCGGGCGAGCACATGCGCGTCACCACCGATGGCACCGAGGAACCGGTGACGATCGGCAAACTCGGCGAGATTCCGTTCGAGGACACGCTTTATATCCGCCTGCGCCTTGAGGCTGACATTCTGGATCATTGCGATTTCATTGATTTTCCCGGTATTTCCGACCCCAACATGGATCCCGACGTCTGGGCCCGTGTGCTGGTCGAGGCGGATGCCGTGATCTGGTTGACCCACGCCACCCAGGCCTGGCGCCAGTCCGAAGCCGCCGTCTGGGACATCGTCCCCGAAGAGGTGCGCAAGAAAAGCATTCTGCTGGCCACCCGCTTTGACAAGGTTGTGTCCGAACAGGACCGCACCCGCGTCATGCAGCGTCTCAACAGAGAGGCCGGACCGCATTTTGCCGGCGTTTTCCCGATTTCGCTGACCAATGCGATGGCGGCGCGGGATGATTATGACAAATGGGCGGCAAGCGGTGTTGTCGAGGTGATGGATCACCTGACCGACCTGATCACCGATCTCGCGACGGCAGATGCACCCGAAGCCTCGGAAGATGGGGACAAAACCCTTACCCCGCGCCCAGCACCTGTGTCCGTCAAAACGGTTGGACCTGCGCAACCGGTCAAGGACGAAACGCCCGAAACACCAAGCGGACCAAGGGTTTTGCCACGTCGGGTCACCCTTAGCGGAACACCCCGCCGCGCGCGGCCGACTGCCATCAGTGCATGATCCGATCTGTTTCTCTGGCCCTGCCGCGTTTGATGCCGTAGACAAGGAAAAAACACGGCCGAGGCAAGAGCACATCCATGCGGACCGAAGATCTGGACGGACTGACATCAACGCACCCGGACTGCATTATTGCAGCCTATGCTGACATCGAAACAGGTGTCACACTTCTAACCAATTCCAATCTCTCTTTCCCGCGCGAGGCGCTGGACGAATTATGTGTCGAGGCCGCGCTGACACTTGGAACGCCGGACGCCCCGCCCCTTGGCGGGATGCCGTGTAACGAGGCGATCAAGGTGGATGACACAGCGCTGTTTCTCTATCTGCGCGCGCCGGACGAGGCGACAGATGCGCTGATTTGCATGTGCCGCCCGACGGTTGAAATCACACCCTTCCTGAAGGCCGCGCGCGCCTGTCTTTCGGACCCTTCGGCGGAGGGAACGGCATGACCCACGCAGCCTTTGCCGCCCATCTCGCAGCGCTCAGCAGCGAAGAGCCCACATTTGTCGACGGCGCACGGGTGCTCGACCATTCCGACGCCCTTGGCGCAATCCTGAACGAGATCGACGCGGCCATCTTGTCCACGGCGATGACATTTCACACAGAGCGCGGCGCCCTGAGTGTTCTGGTGACCGGGCGGCGGTTGCACATGATCACTGCGGGCGCGCCGGATGACGTGTTGGACCGCGCTTTGGACCCCGACGATGGGGCGTTGATCAAGTCTGCCGCGCAGACCCTGCAGGATTTTGCAGCCGATGCTGTTGAATTGCGTGTGGCCCATGCGCCCGTGGCAGCGCACGAGGCCAGCATGTCGGGCCGTGTGTCCGTGCAGAAACTCAATGCCGCCCTCGGGCGGTACATAGATGATCCTGACGCCTCGCCCTATGACCGGTTTCTGACCCGTATGACTGGCGACATAACGGCCGCGATCCATCTGAAAAACAAGGCTGCCCAGGACATGACGGGCAGCAGTGCGGACCTCGCGCAACTCAAGATCGTGATCAGCACCCAACTGTCCGCATTTATCGACGCGCGGAGCGAAAACTGCCCCTCCCACAGCGATCCGTCGCTGACCTTGCTGAGGGACGTCACCGCACCCGGGGTCACCCTGGGTCTCGCCATTTTCGGCGAACAGGCCGTTCTTTTTTCGCTGCCCACGAGCGAAGTGGCCAAGGCCAGCCAGTCGTTTTCCCAAGTGCTCTGAGCGCAAGCCAGCGCCGCAACTCGATCTGCAAAAGCGACCTGGCCAAAGGCCGGCGCTCCGCAAAAATGCCCGCATTCATCCTTTATTAACCGACAATTTGCCTCAAATTCGCCCCACCTCGCGGTGAACTTGACCGAGTTAAATTGATCTTGAACGCGCAATGCGCTGGGTAGGCCTCTGGATGGAGTCCGCTCGTCGCCTGTGTCGAGCAAATTTAGAGGAGACCGTCATGATCAAGAGTACCGCACTCAAGGGCACAACCGCCCTGCGCGCACTGGCCATTACCGGCGCACTTCTTGCGCCCACATTTGCATTTGCAGAAGACGTCACGCTGAAATCAGCAGACGGCACCGTCAACATTGTTGGTGAGTTCATGGGCTTTGAGGAAAACGCCTATCTCATCAAGACGGGCCTCGGCGATCTGCGCATTTCGGCGGAACGTGTCCGCTGCGAAGGCGAGGCATGCCCCGTATTTGAAACAGCCACCGCAGACGTCGTCATCGCCGGTTCGGAAACTATTGGTCTGGGCATGATGCCGCTGCTTCTCGAAGGCTATGCAGCCTTCAACGATGCGGACAGCACCGTAACATCGACCGTGAACGTCGGCGAAATCATCGCCGAAATGATTGGCGACCAAGGCTTTGGCGACCCGATGGGTTCGTTCCTTGTCTCGTCGACAAATTCGAACGACGCCTTCCAGGCTTTGATGAAAAAAGAATCCGAGATTGGCATGGCATCGCGCCGGATCACTCCTGACGAAGCGCGTGCGCTCAAGAAGGATGGTGCGGGCAACATGATCTCGCCCTCCCAGGAACACATCGTGGCGGTCGACAGCCTCGTCGTCATCGTGAACCCCGAAAACAGTGTTCAGGAACTGACCACGCAACAGGTGGCTGACATCTTTGCTGGCAAAATCACCAACTGGAAAGATCTGGGCGGCACAGATGCCGAGATCAAGCTTTATGACCGCGAAGAAGGGTCTGACACCCGGTCGGTGTTCCAGAAGGCCGTGAACCGCGGCGAGGAAGCACCCGTTGCGGCCTCTGCAACTGTCATCACGGACAGCACTGAAATGGCAATTGCCGTCAACGCGGACCCCCACGCCATCGGCTACGTGTCCTATGCGTTCCAGCGCGGTGCCAAGGCGCTGCCGCTGGTCAACGAGTGCGGCATCACAATGACACCTGATGCGTTCTCGGCCCGGACCGAGGAATACGCTCTGCAGCGTCGCCTGTATCTCTACAACCGCGACGATGCGATCAGCGACACGTCGAAGGCTCTGCTGGACTTTGCCAAATCGACCGACGCGGATGACGTCATCCAAAAGGCGGGGTTCATCAGCCTTGGCATCGATCAGGTCGAGCAAACCGCCGACAGCAACCGTGCGCGCACATTGCTGGCAGGTGATTACGACGCCTATGAAGGCAGCCTTGTTCAAGACATGCTGGGCATGATGTCGGACTATGATCGTCTGTCCTCAACCTTCCGTTTCAGATCCGGGTCTTCGCGTCTGGACGAGCGGGCGCGCCTGGACATGGCACGTCTGGCAGATTTCCTCGAACAATCGCCCAAGGGCACCGAGGTTCTGTTCGTGGGCTTCACCGACGATGTAGGTGCCTTTGACAGCAACCGTGACCTGTCCAAGCGCCGCGCAAACAGCGTGATGCAGCAGATGGTTGACGCCGCTGGCACACGTCTGGAAGGCATCAAGCTGGCCTCCGCCGGTTACGGTGAAATCGCACCGTCCGCCTGCAACAGCAGCGAAAACGGTCGCGGCATCAACCGCCGTGTCGAAGTGTGGATCTCTGTTCCAACAAACAGCTGATCCGCCTGTGACCATGGGGGGAGGGTTTGCTCTCCCCCTGCTACGACCCCCTACCATTTCGCAGGTTCACAACGCCGCGTTCACCATCGTCATGCCTTGTGCCCCCCGCACACATGTCGTCGCATTTTCGCCAGATCATCCTGATCGAAACCCCCGCCGACGTTGTCCCCGCGAAGAGCCACCAAGGTCCCGTGACCTTGACGCAAATTTTCAAGCCTGGCGCTGATGTGCCGCTGGCCTTTCGACTGGAGACAACATGCCTTTTGATTGCAAACCCCTCGCCCTCGGAGCCGCTCTTTTGATGGGTGCCGCTTCTTTTGCCACAGCCGAAGACACCGCAGAAATGGTTGTGGAAGCTGGATTTATTGAAGAAGTTGGCGCAAGTGAGCGTATCAATTATTCCGGCAAGCTCCGGATGCTCAGCCAACGTATCCCCGCCGCCGCCTGCTATTCCCATGCCGGGATCGAAACAGAGGCCAGCGCAAAACTGCTGCAAGCCGCGACCGCCGAGTTCGACCTGATCCTGAATGGTCTGCAATACGGCGAAGAAAGCCTTGGCATCATCGGTCCGGAAAAAGACCGCAAGGTCTTGGTCGACCTGGAGAAAATGTACGAGCATTGGGACAGTTTGCACGTCAAAATTGCGCATATCGTCGACAATGGCGGCACTGACGAAGAGGTGGTTCATATCGCCGACGAGAGCCATCAGGCACTCGATATCGCCAAACACCTCGTGTCGGTTCTGGTCGGCGAATATGCCGATCCGACAGCGCTGTTGCAGGCGGACGCCCTGACAATCGACATCGCCGGTCGCCAGCGCATGCTCGCCCAGCGGATTTCCAAAAACGTCTGTCTGATCAGCTCCGGCTTTGACACCGAACGGGCGATGAAAGAGCTGGAAGGTGCGCGTGGCATCTATGACGCCTCTGCAAACGCCCTGCGCTTTGGCATGCCCGAAGCGGGGATCACAGCGACCAAGAACGCCGAAATTCTGGCCAAGCTGGACGACGTGCTTGCCCTGTGGGCCGACGTGCAACCCATTCTTGACAGCGTCAAGGCGGGTGAAGACATCGGCGAAACGCAGCTGGCCACGACGTACAACGCGATGAACAGCCTGACCGGGCAGATGAACAAGATCGTCGGCATGTACAACGACGATTCCAAACTCGGTCTCTGAAGCCAACGTAATCTGATCGGGGCGGTCGCGTGCAATGCACATAGTGACCGCCCCGGCCAACCTCGCCCGAAGAAAACATTAACAAAGTCTTAAAATCTCTGCGCCCTTGCCTGAATTCCACCGCTTTTCAACGGCAAGTTGTTCCTAGCAGAGACACATTCCAAGGAGTGCCGAACGTGCAAAAACGAAAATTCCTGGCCCTGTTCGCAAGCAGTCTTGCGATTTCCACAATGCCAGCATTCGCACAAAGCCGCGCCGCTATCAGTTTTGAGGCCGTTCCCGTGGCTCCCGTTGTTCCACAGGTGCAGGTGCCGCCGCTTTTGGGTCCCAATGACCTGACAAGCCTGATGAGCGTCAGCACACCCTACGTGCTGGACATTCGCAACAAAAAGGCCAAGCGCGCGCTCTACAGCTATAGCGCGGGTCACATTCCGGGATCGGTCAATGTACCCTATGGCGAGTTTCGCGCCCTTTGGAACGATCCGCTTTCCGTACCCAGCGACGCGGATCTTTCGGCTCTCATTCAGCGCGCGGGATTGCAATCGGACGGTGCTCCGATCGTGATCGTGCATTCCAGTGCGGGCAAGGGTAACTTTGGTTCGGCTGCTTTTGTGTATTGGACGCTGAAATCAGCGGGTTTCAAGAACCTGGCCATTCTGAACGGCGGCATCAAGGGCTGGAAAGACGCCAAGCTGACCGTCACCAAGAAGGCGACAAAGATTACACCATCCGCGACCCAGGTCACTTTGAACACCGAGTGGCTGGCAACGCATGAAGACGTGGATGCGGTGTTGGACGGTACGAGTTCTGCGCAGCTTCTGGATGCGCGCCCTTTGCATCAGATCATGGAAAACGCGTCGCTTGACGGTTCTTTCGCGCTCAACGCCGAAGAACTGGTCGCCGGCGCAGGCGCCACTGCAGTTGATGACAATTCAATCTTCATGCGCATCAAGAAGGCGGATCTGGATTGGCAGTACACAGACGTCATCACCTACTGCAACAACGGGGCTTTGGCCGCTGTCGACTGGTTCATGGCCAGCGAAATCGCCGAAATCCCGAACGTTCGAATCTATGCGCATTCGTTGAATGCCAGACAGCGCGCGCAGTCGCTGTGGAACAAAGTAAGCAACTAAGATTGCAATTGAGGACAGAAATATGAAACAGCTTTCGAAAACGGCACTCAAGGCACTTTCGGTTTCGACCGTGGCTATCGCGGCCGCACAGGTATCGTTTGCCGACACGGTCATGCTCAGCACCATCGATGGACGCACAACGCTTAGTGGCGAATTGCTGGACTATGATGGTCAGAACTATACGTTGCGCACGTCGCTAGGTGATCTCATCCTGGGCGCAAGCGAAGCGATCTGCGAAGGCGACGCCTGCCCTGCCCTTGTGGCGGAAACCACCAACCTTTCGATTGCCGGTTCCGGCACGGTCACCGCCAATCTGATCCCGCAGCTCACCGAAGCCTACTTTGGGAAAATCGGCGACTCGCTGCAACGCGAGGACGCATCAGGCGGCACCACATATTTCGAGATCGGTCGCGAAGAAGGCAGCGATCTGCTGATGACGCTGGTGCATTCCAACTCGTCCAAGGGTTTTGCCGAGCTGGTCAAAGGCGATTTGCACGCGGCCTTTACCACGCGGCCTGCCAACGACGAGGAACAGGTTGCCGCCAAGGATGCCGGCATGAAGGGTCTGCGCACCGAAGCACAGGAAAGTGTCATTGCCTATGACGGGCTGATGATGGTGACCCACCCGGACAATCCCGTGCGCGCCATGACCGAGATGGACATCGCCAAGGTCTATTCCGGCGAGATCGACAACTGGGACGCGTTCGGACGCGAACCCGGACCGATCATGGTCTATGCCCGCGAAGAAGCCAGCAACTCGCGTGATCTGCTGCGGCAGGTTCTGTTGGAGCCGCACAAGACGACGCTTTCGCAGAATGTGGTTGTTCTGGGCTCTGATGCCGAGATTGCGGACGCGGTCCGTGACAACCCAGATGCGATTGGTCTGACCAGCTTTGTCCACCGCGAAGGTGTCAATGCGCTGGAAATCGAAGGGGTCTGCGGCATTCGCATCCCAGCCAACGAATTCACCATCAAGACCGGTGAATACCTGTTGTCCCGTCCGGTCTACTTCTACCACAACACTGAAATCGCACATGACGGCGTGACCGGCTTTGCCAACTTCCTGACCTCGCCCGAGGCCCGCAAGGTGATCCGCGAGGCTGGTTTCGTGGACCGCGAAGTGATCTCCAAACCGCTGAACGATCAGGGTCTGCGGGTATCGCACACCATCATGCGTGACGAAGCCTATGACAACATTTCGGGCACAAAGAGCATGCTGCAACTGATGTCGCGCTCTGATCGTCTGTCCACAACGATCCGGTTCGACAATGGCTCGACCGATCTGGACAGCACGGATTACGAAGACCTCGAAGAGCTGGCCACGCTGATCCGCTCGCCCGAATATGAGCGCTCGCACTTTTACTTCATGGGCTTTTCGGACTCGATCGGCAGCGCTGAACTGAACCAGTTCCTTGCCCTGCAACGTGCTGAGATCGTGCGCCAGGCCCTGGTGTCGCGCTACCCCGAGCTTGCCGACCGTGTCGGTGCTCGCTCCATCGGGTATGGTGAATTGTCGCCTCTGGCCTGCAACGAAACCCGCCCCGGCCGGAACGTGAACCGCCGCGTGGAGGTTTGGGTTCAGGATCCGATGACAAAACTGGCCGAAAAAATCAGCAACTGAAGACGCTGAATTTCTGAAAGCGGAGCGTTCCTTGCGGAGCGCTCCGCTTCGCCGTTTCGGGCCGGGAAATCTTGCTGCATCCTGTCGCGAACAACACGAATGGCTCGATCCAGAACACGTTCAAGATTTGCCGAGTTTGGCCATATCGCCGCACAAGCAGCGCCTGAGATGCAGGGGCGAGCGGCATCCTTATCTTTTAACGGCGGCGTCCGCCCAAGATCATGCTGAGATAGCCCCAGCCCCAGCCAATGATTCAGGTAGGAGAAGACAGTCTGCAAGAGCTGGTTTGGCTGTGTTGTCTTTTGCCTGAAATCGTCTGCCGCCGACCAAACCGCGTAGGCCAGATTGGTGATCAGGTCGTAGGCCTTGAGGATGCCCCTCTCGGAACATTGCTGCGCAATACCCTGCCGGGGAGTGGATATCCCGAAGACTCTGACACAAAAATCGAGCCGCACAACCAACCGCACACCACTTTTCGACGCCTTCTCTCGGACTTAAACCTGCGGCGAACGTCCCGCTATGCTCCACCATTCTTTTCCGTTCTGCGCAGCAAAAAAAATTCGATCCAGTGGATCGGATTTTTGGAAAAGAACGCCACGAACCCCAGCAAGAGGCGTCATCCTACACCAACGCCAGTCTCCGTACAGCCACACAGCGACCCGCGTGTCACCCCATACAGACCGGACACCCCGAATGCGGCTCAACACCCAGAATATCCGCAAGGACATTTTTCAGCGCATTCAGCGCCATCAGGGGCGTCAGGATCGGAACGCGCGGTGGGCTCAGGGACATTGTCTGGTTGAAGGTCTGCACGTTCAGGCTCGCAACCCGCGCCCCGGCCTCGACCGCTGGAAGCGGGGGCAGCATGTCGAGCTTGGGCTGCAGGCCCAGCGCCAAAGGCGGGATCGGTGGCAAAGGCAACCGGGCCATGTAATTCAGCATCGCCTGCACCTTGCCCACACCGGCCGTGGTCATGGCCCCTTCGCCAAAGGCGGCCTGAATGGCGGCCAGATCGGTCAGCGTGGCCAATTCGGACAACAGCTTGCTGGCATCAATGGGCAAGGGTGGCAGGGTCGCCAGCTTTGCCAGCAAGGCCATTGCGGCCCCGGCAAAGCTGGTCGAACTCACCGGCGGCATGGCCAGAGACGTGGGGATCGTTTCCAGCGGGCCAAGGCTCGCCAGTGTCATGGCCATGGTCTGCATCGGAATCGGCAGTGCAAATTTCGGGATCGGACCCATGCCGCGCACAGCGCCCATGGTCGCGTTGAACTTGCCGGGTGCGGGCGGCAGCCCCTCGGCCTGAGCAAAGGTGCTGTCAAGGCCGGACAAATCCATCGGGCACAAACCCTGGGCGCGCATGGACAAGGTCATTCGCGCCGCCATCACCATGTTGAACATGGGTTTCTTGGGCATATAGGCCGCCGCACTCAAAACAGGCTGCACGTTCTCGGCAAGGGACGACACCATCTCCTGCAATTCCTGCATCAGGGCGGCAATATCCGTCAGCGGCAACAGGGCCGCCAAAGAAGACAGGGACGCCATCTTGCCCATCAGCGCCGGCGGCTTGGGGGGCACCCAGGACTGGCCTACCATCGGGGTCAGAACGGCGGCCATCTTCATGTCGATGCGCGGGGCGGGTGCAGACTCCGGCATCGGCAGGCCCAGCATCGCAACCATGGTTGGCATCTGTATCGGCACAGCGCCGACAGCCAGACTGGCCTTGGGCGCAGTCAAAGCCCCGAGAGGCGCAACGCGAGGTGGGCAAAAACAAGTCATCTTGGCTCCGTGAATGCGGATTCTATTCAGTGTTCAAATTCGTCTGACCGGCACATGGGCCAACCTGCGAGCGACACTAACAGATAACCCCACAGCCGGGAATTATATTCAGCAGCCGCCCATCGGGCTCAGTCCCCGGTCACAACCCGAAACACCTCGACAGGGGCATGGATGCCCTTGAGGGACAATTCGCCCACCGTTTCAGCGGCAAAACTGTCCTCGACAGCCGTGTAGGCGCGCGGGCTCAGCAATATCTCACCGTCCTTGGCCTGATCGCACAGGCGCGCGGCAAGGTTCACCGCCGTGCCGCTGGCGGTGTAGTCATAACGCCCCGCCGATCCGACCATGCCGACGGTCGCATAGCCCAGCGATATCCCGACGCCAAAGCCCAGCCGATGCCCGTGCCTGCGCCACTTCTGGGACAGCTCCGCCATGCGGGCGCGCATCGCGAGACCAAGGCGCAGCGCATCGCCCGCCGGATCATCACAAGGCAGCGGGTCATTGAAAAGCACCATGATCCCGTCACCGGCGCGCGTGTCCACACCCGCCCCGTGTTCGGCGATCAGCACCCCCATCTCTTCGTGATAGGATTGCAGCACCTCGATGGTCTCTTCGGGCTCGGCAGTTTCACAAAAGGCGGTAAAGCCGCGGATGTCGCAAAACAACACGCCCAGAAGCGCGCGATGGCTCTTGAGCAGCGATTCCGACCCCTGACTGACCACCGTATCGGCCACCGCTGCGGGCAAAAAGCGTTTCAGAAGGCCCATCCGCTCGATCTCGCCCACCTGCGCCTCGACCCGATCCCCCAGATCGGCATTCAGCGCCTCAAGAGCACGGAACTGGCGAACGTTTTCGATGGCGATCACCGCCTGTTCGGCAAAGGTCTTGACCAGTTCCACATCGTCCGGACCAAAGGGCGCAATTTCGCGCCGGTAGAGCATGATCGCCCCGATGGCGATGTCGCCTTGCATCAGCGGGACCAGCAGAACCGAGCGGGCACCCTCGGTCTCGACCAATTCGTACCGCCATCGCCCCGAGGCCGGGAATTCAGGGTCGTTGACCAGATCAGCGCTCTGGATGATGCGGGCCTCGGCGACGGCGCGCACGGCAACCAGCCCGGAATCGGCCATGGGTTCGTTGAACTCGTTCAGGGCGGTCGCAAAATCCGGTTTGACGCCGCGAAAGGCAGGCACGCTCACATGGGTGCGTTCGGCATTGGCCATGGGCAGAAAGGCGAGCGGCGCCTTGCAGAGACGCGACGCGTTTTCGAGGATCGCCTCGAACACCGGCATCTCATCATCACGCGAGCGGCTGATGACACCCAGCACCTCGCGCGCCGCCGCCTCACGCTCAAGACGCGCCTCGATCTCGCGGAACTGGCGCACGTTCTCGATGGCAATGACGGCTTGGGCAGCAAAGGTTTCGACCAGCGCGATTTCATCGTCGGTATAGGGTTTGACCTGCTTGCGGAACAGGATCAGGGCTCCGATCCCTCCCGCATCGGTCATCAGTGGCACAAACAGGTTGGTTCGAATGCCGGAGTCCTCGACCACGCTTAGAAAATGAGACACGCCCGCGCGATAGCCATCGGTATCGGCCATGTCGTGCACATGAACCGGTTCACCCGTCACAATGGCGCGGGCGACCAGCGACACGTCGGGGTCCATGCTGACCAACCCGTCATCATAGACCTTCTGGGTGGCCGCCTCGATTCCATAGCCCGCCACCAGCGACTGGTGCGCCTCGCCTGTGCGGCCCATGGCGAGCCCGGCGGCATCCGCTCCGCACAACTCGGCGGCCTGTTTCAGGATCAGATCAAAGACCGGCACCTCGTCCTCGCGCGACCGGCTGATCAGGCTCAACACTTTGGCCATGCCCCGCTCACGCTCCAGCCGGGTCTGCACCTCGCGGAACTGGCGGACGTTCTCGATGGCGATCACGGCCTGTGCGGCAAAGGTTTCGACCAGCGCAATCTCGGATGGATCGAACGGCTGAACGTCGCGGCGGAACAGGGTCAGGTTGCCGATGGCCATCCCGTCCCGCAACAAGGGCACAAACAGGACGCTGCGGATATTCGACGAATCAACCATCGACCGCACCACGGGGCTGCCCGCCGCATAGAGATCACTTTGCTGCATGTCGTCAAAGGCGATGAGGCGCCCTTCTATGATCGAACGGGCGGCATAGGACAGATCGGCGTCCATTTTCATCTGACCCGTCCGGAACAGCTCGATGGCCTCGGGGAACATGCCCACATGCGCTGCCAGCTCTTGCGCTGCGTCCTGCGCGGTGCCCAGGATCAGCCCGGCCAGCGGGGCGTTGCACAGGGCACAGGCATTGCGCAGAATCGCATCGAACACCGGGCCCTGATCCTCACGGCTTTCGCTGATAACACCAAGGATTTCGGACGAAGCCCGCTCGCGCGCCAGCCGCTCCTGCACCTCGCGGAACTGACGGACGTTTTCGATGGCGATGACGGCTTGGGCGGCAAAGGTTTCGACCAGCGCGATCTCGGAAGGCGAAAACGGGCGCGGCGCGCGGCGTGACAAGGTGATGTTGCCAAAGGCTACGCCGTCCTGCAGCAGCGGCACACACAGATGGGCCAGCACGCCGTCCTCATCCACGAATTTGCGGCGCCCGGGCTGGCCCTGCTTGTATTCCTCGGTCTCGCGCATGTCCTCGACATGGACGACGCGTGCCTCGCGCACGGCAACGCACATGGCCGCCGGCTCATCAATGGCAAAGGTGGTGTCGACCGGGAACGATCCGTCCGAGTCCTTACTGCCAATGGCCATGATCACCAGATGAGTGCCTGCGGCATTCAGGAGTTGCAGACCACTCCCTTCGGCATCGCACAGCCGCTCGGCACGCTCTAGAATGGCGCGAAAGACGGGCGCCTCGTCGTCGCGGTTCCTGGCCATGACGTCCAGAATCTCATGGGTCGCCGCAAGATGCGCGCGCGCATCATGCAGCGCGTGGCTGTCGGCGATGTCCCCTTGCTTTGCCACTGGTCATCCAAATTCATACAAATTTGCTTCACGTTAGAGGGGCGCAGATGATATGGCCAGCCAGATGAGTATGCCGCCTGTACACAGGCCCGTATGATCCCATTTCCGCTGCACCGCACAACGAAAAAGCGGCACCCGAAGGTGCCGCTTTGGTGTTCAGTTTGAGGGTGGTCGCACCCCCCGGGGCCAAGCCCGGATCAGACCCCCGGGGCTCCGCCTCAGCGTCGCGCCAAATCGCGGCGCGTCACCCGACAGAGGCAAATGCGTTTGCCGAAGTCGGGCGCAAGGTCTTCAATCGCTCCCCCGGAGCGATTGCCGGGCCAAGCCCGGATCAGACCTTGCCCTTCCATGGGATCAGCCAGTTTTCCAGCTTGCGCATGCCGACTTCGATGGCAAAGCCGATGACGCCGATCACGATGATGCCGACGATGATGATGTCGGTCAGCTGGAACTTGGAGGCGGTCACGATCATCTTGCCCAAGCCCACGTTGGCAGCCACAAGCTCGGCGGCCACAACCGTACCCCAACAGACACCCATGGCCACGCGGGCACCGGTAAAGATGTCAGGCAGCGAGTTGGGAACAATGACCTTGCTCAGGATCTGCCACTTGGAGGCCCCCAGCGAATAAGCGGCATGAACCTTGGTGATGGCCACCCCGGACACGCCGGAGCGGGCGGCAATGATCATGATCCACAAGGCAGCCAGGAACAGCAGCACGACCTTCCCGACCTCTCCGATCCCGAACCAGATGATGATCAGCGGGATCAGGGCCAAGGGCGGCACGGGGCGCATGAATTCCACAATCGGATCGAACCAGCCACGCGACCAGCTTGTCAGACCCATCGCATAGCCGATGGGAATGCCAACCAGTGCCCCGATGATAAAGCCCAGCAAAACGCGCTGCAACGAATAGCGGGTGTGCTCCAGCAGGGTGTAGCCCTGATAGCCCTCCTTGTTCAGCCAGATAAAGCGCTGGAAAACGACCTCCGGCGCGGGCAGGTACAGGCGGGCCATGCGCAGACCAACTGCTGGCTCGAAGGTGGGCGTGCCCTTGTCGGTCAGACCGATGGTGCCCTCAGGCACCTTGATCTTGTCGCCCGGCTCCACCGGCTGGCCATTCAGGGCAATGATGGACGAACCATCGGCCTTGGACACATCGTCGTTCTGCCAGACATTGACCACCTTGAACCCATAGCGGGCCACGGTGAGCGTGTCGTTCTTGGCAAACCCGTCGCCGGGCTCGACCTCGGCCTCATCCGGTTCACGGCCCGGATTGCCCTCTTCGTCGAGGGTCAGCTGAATGTCTTCGCGATAGACGCGCATCGTGACGGTGGCATCGTCGGTCGACCCATCCTCAAGCTGCGCGGTGTAGGTAAAGTTCATGTCGCCGGAAAACGGACCCGGAAACTTGGGCAGCGGAATGGCCGAGTTGGTAAAGGCCACCCACAGCCAGAACACCGTGATGACCGAGATGACCGAGGCCACGCGGTTTGCGGTGATCGCACTTTCGTCCCCGAAGGTGACGGTTTTCAGCTTGTTGAAACCCTTCTTTTCGAAGGCGCTCTTGAACGCCATCCGCGCCAGAAAGAACGAGCCGAAAAAGGCACCGACATAAAGAACAATGACAAGCAGGCCAATCATGCGCTTTCCTCCGTCCGGCCCATGATTTCTTCTTCCATGTTCCAGATCATTTCGAGAATTTCTTCCCGGGTCTTGTTGTAATCCTTGTGTTTCTTCACTTCGCGCAAGTCATTGCCCACACCAAGATCCGCAAAGGGCAGACGGTATTCCTTGTGCACGCGGCCCGGACGCGGGGCCATGACCAGCAAACGCTCGCCCAGCAGCAACGCCTCTTCGACCGAGTGGGTGATCAGGATGATGGTCTTGCCGGTGTCCTTCCACAGATCGAGGACAAGGCTCTGCATCTTTTCGCGGGTCAGCGCATCCAGCGCGCCCAGCGGTTCGTCCATCAGGATGACGTCCGGATCGTTGGCAAGGCAGCGGGCCAGGGCCACACGCTGCTGCATCCCGCCGGACAGTTCGTAGATGGCCTTTTCATGAAAGTCCTGCAGACCGACCACCTCAAGTAGGTGCTCCACCTTCTCGCGGCTTTCGGCACGGGACACACCCTTCATGTCAGGGCCGAAGGACACGTTTTCCTTGACGTTCATCCATTCAAACAGCGCGCCCTGCTGGAACACCATCCCGCGTTCGGGACTGGGTCCAAAGACCTGATGGTCGTTCAGCACGATCTCGCCCTCGGTGGGGGCGAGAAAACCCGCCACGATGTTCAGCAATGTTGTTTTGCCACAGCCCGAAGGGCCTAGGACGCTCATCAGTTCTCCGGACTGAATGTCCAGCGATACGCCCTGCAAGGCCTGCACGTGTCCGCCATTCGGCAGATCGAACCGCATTGAAATATTGTTTATTGAAAGCCCGCCCACGGGTGTCCCCTTCTTGTCAGGATGGTCTGCCACTGGCTGTGCGGCGCCATAAGGTGCGGACGCCCGCAAGGGGCGCCCGCGTTAGTAGATCGTGCTTACTGGGACAGAGGCCCGGTGTTCACGTTGTCCTCGTAAGAGGCCTTGGCCGCATCGATGGATTCTGCCGCCACAAAGACGTCGGCGACACCTTTCATGAAGGTGGCCGCGTTGCCGCCAAGCCAGGCTTGGGACAGCTGCTCTTCGACAGTCGGGAAGACGAAGGTGGACAGGGTCGATGCCGCGTCATCCTCGGACATACCGGCGTCTTTCGCGATCACGGGCAGCATCTTGGCGCGGTTGGCTTCGTCCGCCCACATCGCGTTGGCTTCTGCCGTCACGTCAAGGAAGGCCGCAACCAGATCAGAGCTTTCGGCGACAAAGGATGTCGGCGCAGTTGTCGCGTCAAACACCAAAATGCCCAGCTCGGTCTTTTCCGCGCCGGTCAGCAGCACGTTGCCGGACTCGGTCATGCGACGCAGCGCGCCACCCCAGCCACAGGCCATGTCCACGGACCCCTGGCTCAGGGCCGCTTCACCTTCGGCAGGCGCCATGTCGACAACATCAAGGCTGTCGATAGAGACGTTGAAGTGCTCCATCTGCTTGAGGAAGCCGTAGTGGGCGGCGGTGCCCAGCGGCACGGCGACTTTCTTGCCCGCCAGTTCAGAGGCCGAGGACTTGTCGATCTCGAGATCGGCGCGCACAACGCAGTTGTCGTTGTCCGCATAAGACACGGCCACGTCGACAACCTGCAGGTCCTGACCCGCGGATGTGGCGACGACGAAGGGTGGGATACCCTGGCTTACAGACAGTTGAACGTCGCCCGAGGCCATCGCCGCAGACATCGCCGTACCGGTGTCAAAGCTGACCCAGTTGACTTTGACGCCCATGGCTTCGTCATACATGCCGGTTTCTTTGGCGAACTGGAACGGCATGGGCCATTCGAGGAAATAGCCAACAGTGATTTCACCGTGGCCGTCGGCAAATGCGCCCTGCGCACCTGCCAGCATTGCAGTGGCTGCAACAGCACCCATCAGCTTGGATTTGAAGGTCATATGTTTACTCCCGTGGTTCGCACAGCCCGTTGGACCGCGCGTTCTGGATTAGGTTTCGGGCGGTGATCCGCCTCTCGTGGCACACAATTGCTTGTAGCGCTGGCGCGATCCGAGCCGATAATGCGCCTAGGATCAATGTTTATTCAAAGAAACGATCACAATGACGAAGGTGTGATGTGAACCTTTGGAATATCGAAAAGGATGGCAGGTGCCTGAAAATAAGGCGATTTGTCCGATACACCCGCAAAAGCACCGCTCCAAAGGGTGTCATCTGGCCGTATGAACTGGCCTAAACTGGCCCTATGGTGGCGCGTAGATTCTCAGCGATTATGCCGCCACGCGGGGGCCAGATTCCTTTTGAACATTGGCCCCGCTCTTCATCGAAAGGTTCCAAACCCATGGACGGCACGTTCAACGAAAACGATATCAGCCGTGTGATCGAAGCGGATCGCGCGAATGTGTGGCACCACCTGGTTCAGCACCAGCCCTTCTTTACGGGCGCCGACCCCAAGATCATCGTCGAGGGCAAGGGAATCAATGTCTGGGACCAGAAGGGCATCGAACATATCGACGCGGTGTCCGGCGGCGTCTGGACGGTCAACGTCGGCTACGGCCGTGAAACGATCGGCGACGCGGTGCGCGACGCGATTGTGAAGATGAACTTCTTTGGCGGCACCGTGGGCTCGATCCCCGGCGCGCTCTTTGCCGAAAAGCTGTTGACCAAGATGCCGGGCATGGACCGGGTCTATTACTGCAACTCCGGCTCCGAGGCGAACGAGAAAGCCTTCAAGATGGTGCGCCAGATCGCGCACAAGCGCTATGGCGGCAAGAAACACAAGATCCTCTACCGCGACCGCGACTATCACGGCACCACGATTGCCTGCCTGTCTGCAGGTGGCCAGGACGAACGCAACGCACAATACGGGCCCTACACACCGGGTTTCGTGCGCGTGCCGCACTGCCTTGAGTACCGCAAGCACGAACAGGACGGCGCGCCCGATCAGAACTACGGCGAATGGGCGGCCAACCAGATCGAGGAAATCATCCTGCGCGAAGGCCCCGACACCGTGGGCGCGCTCTGCCTTGAGCCGGTCACCGCAGGCGGCGGCGTGATCGAGGCACCCGACGGCTACTGGCCCCGGGTGCAGGAAATCTGCAAGAAATACGACATCCTGCTGCATATCGACGAGGTCGTCTGTGGCGTTGGTCGGACCGGCGAATGGTTCGGCTACCAGCACTACGGCATCAAACCCGACTTCGTGACGATGGCCAAAGGCGTCGCCTCGGGCTATGCGGCGATTGCCTGCATGGTCACCACCAACGACGTGTTCGACATGTTCAAGGACGACACCTCGGACAACATGAACTACTTCCGCGACATCTCGACCTTTGGCGGCTGCACCGCCGGGCCCGCAGCGGCCATCGAAAACATGCGGATCATCGAAGACGAGGACCTGCTGGGCAACACCGTGGCCATGGGCGACTACATGCTCGACCAACTGCGCGCGCTCAAGGACAAGCACGAAGCCATCGGCGACGTGCGTGGCAAGGGCCTGTTCCTCGGTGCCGAACTGGTCGCAGACCGCAGCACCCGCGAACCGGCGGATGAGAAACTGGTGCAGGCGGTGGTCGGCAACTGCATGAAGCAGGCGGTGATCATCGGGGCGACCAACCGGTCCCTGCCGGGTCGGAACAACACGCTGTGCTTCTCGCCTGCGCTGATCGCCACCAAGGACAACATCGACCACATTGTGGGCGCCGTGGACAAGGCGCTGACAGAGGTCTTCGGTTAAGCCTCAACAGCTTGAAACGCAATGAAAAAGGCCCCGGTCATCGCCGGGGCCTTTTTGCATAATCGGGGCAGGTGCGTCAGACCGCGTGTCTGCGCAATCCAGCCAGCATTCCAATCCCCGCCAACAGGAACCACGCCGCCGCGGGCAGGGGGACGACGCCCACATTGCCTTCGGTGTCCGAGGCCGCGATGCGGAGGTTGT
Source organism: uncultured Tateyamaria sp. (assembly GCF_947503045.1). Taxonomy (GTDB): domain Bacteria; phylum Pseudomonadota; class Alphaproteobacteria; order Rhodobacterales; family Rhodobacteraceae; genus Tateyamaria. Next base: position 203,269 of record NZ_CANNCF010000001.1, on the reverse strand, counting down.
CAAAGGCCGCATAGCCCCCCGACAACAGGTCAATCTGCAGGGTCACCAGACCGTCGGTGGTGTCCTTGGCATCCAGCCCAAAGGTAAAGGTCGAAAAGTCGATCACGTGCCGCGCCGAGGCGTCCGGGGAAAACACCTTGCGGTCCAGCAAGGTGCCGCCACCAATCCCGCCCGTGCCCTGCCCGTCAAACAGCGAGAACTGGAAATCGGGCGTGGTGTCAAAACTGCCGGAATGAAATGGCGCACCACAGCATTCCAGATCAAGGTTGGTCAGATCGATCTGCACGTTCAGGAAATCAAACCCGGTGACATCAAAGGTCAGGCCCAGCAGATCGTCCTGTGCGGTCGACAGCATCCCGATCACAAAATCTCCGGATTGGGCCAGATCGCCGGTGTAACCGCCAATCGAGTTGAACTGCCGGTCACCGCCGGGATTTGTGCTGTCGGTGACGTTGATGGTCTCGACCGTGAACGTGTTGCCAAAGGTGAACCCGGCAGGCTGGTTGCCATAGTTCACGTTGACCTTCTGGGCGTCCACATCGGATCGCCTGCTGCCGATAAAGGCGTTCGGATTCTCGAAATCCTGATCGTAAAGGACGGTGGTACTGGCCGCAAAGGCCGTGCTTCCCAATCCCAGTGACAGTGATGCGGCCAAGGCCAGCAGACGGAAATTATGCGTCAGAATAGTCATAACAGTCCCCAAATTCAGTTTTCCTAATGATGCGACCGTAACGGGTTTCGCGCTGAATTTGAAGTCCACGATCCGGACAGCGCGCCAAACGGGCGGGCGACACGCCCGCCTTACTCAGTCCCGCCGCCTGTCGTACCAAGTGAAACCGCATTGAGCATGGGGTTAATTCGGGCCAGTTTCTCAAACTGGTCGCAGATGGTCGCGCCTTCGTCTGGTGTTGTCCAAGCCTTCATCGTTTGTGAAAAAAACGGGCCATTCTTCAAAGACACCGCGCCTTGATCAAGTTGGGACATGTCTTCATCTCGCGCCAATAACAGTCCGTCCCACGGTTCTTCTGCCTTTCGCTGAACAGTTTTGCGATTGGCCAAAACACTGGCGAACCCAGAAACAGATTCAGAACCTTGCGTCAGCATCACCGACGCCGCCAAATGAATTGTGCAGCCGTCGCAATCCAGATCATGGATGTAAGAGCCGGCGAACACCAATCGATACCCCTGCGATCGAAACGAAAACGGTTCAGCCAGCATAACTTGCCTGAGCGTCACTTCGTCCATGTAGGGTTGATCAATCGATTCAAGCACCAAAAGTGCACCGAGCGCTACGCCACCATTTCTGTCTTGTGTAAGTAGCTCCAAGGCAGTTTTCGTTCGTTCACCAAGTGCCGGGCTTTTGGCCAGATTCGCGATTGCACCCAAAGTTGCATCACTTGGACGGGAAAACAGAACATGCACTGGATGAAAGCCCAACCCGCAGGCCTCAGTCTCCGCAGCGTAAGTGACGATTGGCTTGCCAACTCCGCGGCGGCCAATCGTGTTTAACCATTCTGTCAAAGACCGGGTTTCAATCGAAGCAAGCATCTGATTTCGGAGATCATTCTCCAGCTCTATGGTAGATATCTCATTTTGCGTTATTGCTTCTGCGGTTTGCTCGCTCAACCATCTGGTCTGCGCCGCCATCACCTCGGTCTGTTCGCCGATCCGTTCGGTCTGCACGCGCAGGGTGCGGGTCTGTTCAAACAGCAGCACAGTGCCGACAAAGGCGCCAAAGGCCAGCAACAGCCCAAGGGCCGCACCAATCACCCAGCGGTAAAAGTTAGACCACGCATACCAGCCGACTCCGCCCTGCACCAAGGCGCGGGCATGGCGCGCCGCCGCGTCCGCGTCGCCCTTGCTGGCCGCCGTCACCGCATCCACCAGCGATCCGCTCACCTCTTCCAGCGTGGTTTCGGCACGCCCGACCAGACGGCGCAGGATCCGGTCGCGAAAAAACAGTGCGATGACCAGAACCACGACCAGCGCCGACACCCCGGCAAAGATAAAGACAGCCGCCTGACGCAACCGCTCTTCGGCCACGCCCATGATCCCGGCAGCGATGGGGACAATCAGCAAGGCCGCCGCAAAGAACCCGATCCAGAATGACAGATGCTTGCCCATGGCTCATCCTGCGACGATTCAATCAAGGCGGGCAAGGGTTGCGCGCCCCTCTGACCTCACCTGCACAATCGGGCCCAAAGGACGGACCAGACGGCACCGCAGGGTGAGTCGCGCAGCGTTACAAAGTTGCAAGAAACACGCCCGACGTCCGATTATTAGCGCCAGGGCCGGGACAATTTCCAAAAATTTCGCGCAATTGTAGTGAAATGCATTGAAAATTTCAGCCACCACCCAGTCTGGGATTGCTTTGAAGGCGTTTGGCTGGCACCCTATCCCGGTAACGGAAATGTGGGATTCTGTCCCGACCACGGCTATTTGTTAAGGTCATTAGGAGTAAACTTATGAAACGCAACTTTCTCAAAGCAGCGGCAGCGAGCGTTTTCATCGCTCTGTCCAGCCCTGCGTCTGCACTGACATTCGTGCTGGATTTCGACACCATCGGCAGCAGTGACATCTTCGGATCAACCACCAACGCCTTCAACTCGACCCCGTTCGGCTTTTCCGGCCTGAACGACACCGAGATCAAGAACGGCGTTCTGCAGAAGGTCGAAAACCACTTCCGCCAGTACCCGACTGTTGGCCTCAATCCCAGCAGCCCCCTGCCCGTCGGCCAGGAACTCGACATTGACTTCGTGATCGGCTCCATCGGCAATGCGCCGTCCAACATGGACACCGAATACTACTTCATGCAAATCGGGACCGCCGTTCCGGCCAACCCCGGGCTCTTTGGTCAGGCTTGCCTGTCCTGCGTGCGCAACGCTGCCGGCTCTGGCCCAAACTTCGGTGTGACAACAGGCGCAGTTGTCGGCTCCATCTACACCGACGCCATTTCGAGCATTGCCGGCCTTGCCGCCGACAACGACCAGCTCTTCAACCTGATCGCGGGCACAACCTCGCACGAAATCGCCCACGCCCTGTCGCTTGAGCACGCAGGTGCCCAAGCCGCGAACCCCGGCGAGTCCGCCTGGGGCGTGATGGGGTCCGGCGCGACATCCATGCCGAACAGCCAGCGCGTACTGGATCGCGAATTCACATATGCCAAGTTCGGCCAGCTGATTGGTGCCGTCGGTCTGCGCGATGTGCAGGTCACGCCAAATCCAAACCCCGTGCCACTGCCCGCAATGGGCTGGGCGCTGCTGGCGGTCTGCGCAGGCTTTGGTGCCTATGGCCGCCGGTCCACGAAAAAGGCCGCCTGAGGGCGAACCGAACCATGCGAGGGCCCCGTTTGATCACAAAACAAATGGGACCCTCACGCATTGGACGCCTTCTGGCGTCTTTTTTTTTGTGCCTTGCCCTTGTCAGCACAGCGAGCACCGCGATGGGTGACTGGGAATACCGCACACCTACCGAAATCCAGGCGGCGTCCGACCTGATCGTGACCGGCGTCCTGACCGGGCGGACCACCCATGAGATCGCCGGGTCTGACAATCTTGAAACCATCGGCACAGTGGACATCGGCGAGGTCCTCAAGGGCAGCACGCAAGGCCAAAGCGTGCGTGTCCTGCTTGCGCCAACCCGGCCGGGCGGGCTGATCTCCAGCGCGGATGTGCAGATCGCGGACGGCCAGTCAGGCCTTTGGTATCTGCAAAAGACCCAGCGGGACGGGCTCTATTCCGTTCAAAGGCCAGACCAGTTCGTGCCGACCGACAAGGCGGCAGAGCAGATCGACGCGCTCAAGTCGCAATAGGCGCACCCCTTCGAAACCGCAGGAAACAGGGGGCACACAGTACCCCGGCCACAGGGGCGCAAACCATCATGGCGACACGTTCCGGCGATGGCCGCGCCGGTGTCTATGCCGACAGCCAGACCGGCGTGTTCAGGAACCTCGACCTGACGCAAGGAACAACATCTCAGCCCATGCCTCTGGTGCGGACGGTGCTCGGAATCTTTGGCCTTGTGGTCCGCGAACCCCGCAAGGCCAACTGACCAAACCCATGTGACCCATCGGTTTTGAACGGGCGCCCCTTACGGTCACCCGTTTTTCTTTGCGTCCCGCAAGCGGTCGGGCGAAGGGCGCGCACTTGGGTCTGCATATGGGTGTCATTGTGCGCAGGGCGGCAGGCCTCGCCGCTCAAGGCCTGTGCGCACTCACTCCGTCAGGTCACGCCCGCCCCGGTCCGCCTTCATCCCTTCCAGCACGCGCATCGCTTCGGCATGCACGCGGGGAAAGACGTTGTCATCGGGATAGCCCTTGATGTGCCCGGCCAGCAGCGACGTCCAGTAGATCCGCAGCACCCGGTTCATTCGCGCCTGATATCCGGGGCCCAGCTTGCGAAACCAGCGCAGCATGTCGCTGTCCACGCGCATGGTGATCCGGGTCCTGTGGCGCGCCACCGGCTCGCGATAGTCCAGACCGTCCCAATCGTCCGGCAGGCTCCGGTCGATCCAGTTCACAAACAGATCGTCCTGCAGACGCTCCAGCTCGGTTGTCATGTCAGCCTTGTGGCCGGTGCGTGTGGAATGGGTCATCTCGGGGTGTCTCCTGTCATGTCTCGGCACCCGGCAATTTTGCGTTTTCAAGGTTAAGAGCGGATGATGTGACAGAACGGTGCACAGCCTGTGCACAGTGTGTGTACGCATGGTGTATCGCTCTTTTTCAAAACAGGTCTTGCAATCGCGCGTTTTTTTGATACAAAACGTCTCACTAATCATCAGGAGCCGATGAAAACGACTCAGTCTGCCCGCGCCGGACTGGGCAGTTTCTGGCCGCAAATATTACCAGATTGAATTGTTGATAAGTCCAGATTACAGTGCCCTTATGGCGCTGCCTATCGAAACATTCTTTCTGTCCCCCAACCATCAGGGCACGTTGCAAAGCCAGGTGCAGCAAATGATCGCGCATGGCATCCTGTCGGGCCGTTTCGGCACCGGGGAAAAGCTGCCCTCGACCCGCAAACTGGCCGCCCATCTGGGCATCAGCCGGATCACCGTGACCCTCGCCTATACCGAGCTGGTGGCGTCGGACTATCTGACCGCGCGGGGCCGGTCAGGCTATTACGTGTCGGACAACGCGCCGGTGCCGCCGATCTACCAGCCCCAGCCCATGACGGCCGAGTCGGTGGACTGGGCCCGCGCCATCGGGCAGCGCTATTCCGGTGGTCGCACCCTCAGCAAACCCAAGGACTGGGCCCGCTTCCGCTATGCCTTCATCTACGGACAGACCGACCCGCAGCTCTTTGACCACGCCAACTGGCGGCAATGCGCCCTGCAGGCCCTCGGGCAGCGCGACTTTTCCGCGCTGACGGCTGATTATTATGACCGCGACGACCCGCAACTGATCGAGTTTATCCAGCGCAATACCCTGCCCCGGCGTGGAATCTCGGCCAATTCTGATCAGATTCTGATCACCATGGGCGCCCAGAACGCGCTCTGGCTGACGGCGCAGGTGCTGCTGACCCAGCGCCGCACGGCTGCATTCGAGGACCCGTGCTATCCGGCCTTGCGTGAAATTCTGATGCAATCCCGGTGCCATATGGCGCCTGTGCGGGTGGATCACAAAGGGCTGCCGCCGGATGCGATCCCGCCCCAGGCAGACGTGATTTTTGCCACGCCCAGCCACCAGTGCCCGACCACCTCGACCATGCCGATGGAGCGGCGGCAGGACCTGCTGGATCAGGCCCGCAGCCTTGATGCGCTGATTGTCGAGGATGATTACGAGTTCGAGATGTCCTTTCTCGACCCGCCCTCGCCCGCGCTCAAGTCGATGGATGTGGACGGGCGCGTGATTTATGTGGGCAGCTTTTCCAAGTCGCTGTTTCCGGGCCTGCGCCTTGGATTTCTCGTGGGTTCTGAACCGTTTATCCGTGAAGCCCGGGCCCTGCGCGCCTCGGTGCTGCGCCACCCGCCCGGACATATCCAGCGCACCGCCGCCTACTTTTTGTCGATGGGACACTACGATTCCCAGATCCGCAAGATGGGGGCCGCCCTGCACGCTCGGCGCACCGCCATGCAGACGGCCATCGACGCCCATGGGCTCGAGATCGCGGGGCTGGGCGGGTTTGGCGGCTCGTCCTTCTGGATGCGGGGGCCCGCCGGAACGGATGCCCGCCAACTCGCCACCGACCTGCAAGAGGCCAGCGTGCTGATCGAACCGGGCAATGCGTTCTTTTCCGGTCAGGACACGCCGCGCAATTACTACCGGCTTGGGTATTCCTCGATCCAGTCGGACCGCATCGCCGAGGGAATTGCCCGCATCGCCAAAGTGATCGGTAACTAGTCTGGACCTAAACGGCGATTTCAACTGGCCCTAACGCCACGTCGCATGGAACACTACCCTGAGCACAACACAACCGGGGGGATTCGACTCCCCCTTTTCATTTTGGGAGAGCGCCGTCATGAAAATGACCACCGAAGAAGCCTTTGTTAAAACACTGCAGATGCATGGCATCGATAACGCTTTCGGGATCATCGGCTCGGCCATGATGCCGATTTCCGATATCTTCCCCGATGCCGGAATCAAATTCTGGGACTGTGCCCATGAAACATCCGGCGGCATGATGGCCGACGGGTTTACCCGCGCCACTGGCAAGATGTGCATGATGATCGCGCAAAACGGCCCCGGCATCACGAACTTCGTCACAGCCGTGAAAACCGCATACTGGAACCACACTCCTGTACTTTTGGTTACGCCACAGGCCGCCAACAAAACGATCGGTCAGGGTGGCTTCCAGGAAATGGAGCAGATGAACCTGTTCGCCGACTGTGTCGCCTATCAGGAAGAGGTCCGCGACCCGTCGCGCATCGCCGAAACCCTGAACCGGGTGATCATGCAGGCCAAGCGCGCCTCGGCCCCCGCACAGATCAACATCCCCCGCGACTTCTGGACCCAAGTGGTCGACATCGAACTGCCCGTCATCGTGGACTTCGAACTGCCCCAGGGTGGCGACGCCGCCGTGGCCGAAGCCGCCAAGATGCTGAGCGAAGCGAAATTCCCTGTCATCCTGAACGGCGCCGGTGCGGTTCTGTCCAAAGGTGGCATCGAAGCCTCGCGCATTCTGGCCGAGCGTCTCGACGCCCCGGTCTGCGTTGGCTACCAGCACAACGACGCCTTCCCCGGCAACCACCCGCTGTTCGCAGGTCCGCTGGGCTATAACGGCTCCAAGGCCGGCATGCAGCTGATCAGCGAGGCGGACGTGGTTCTGTGCCTCGGCACACGCCTCAACCCGTTCTCGACCCTGCCCGGCTACGGCATCGACTACTGGCCCAAAGACGCCAAGATCATTCAGGTTGACCTGAACCCCGACCGTATCGGCCTGACCAAAAAGGTCACCGTCGGCATCGTCGGCGACGCGGCCAAGGTCGCCAAGGGCATCACCGCGCAACTCAGCGATGACGCAGGAGACACCAACCGCGCCGAGCGCAAGAATGCCATCGCGACCAAGAAATCCGCATGGGCGCAGGAACTGACTTCGATGACCGAGGAACAGGACGATCCGGGCACCAACTGGAACGAGCGTGCGCGCGCGGCCAAGCCTGACTGGATGGCCCCCCGCATGGCATGGCGCGCCATTCAGGCCGCTCTGCCCGTCGAGGCGATCATCTCCTCCGACATCGGCAACAACTGCGCCATCGGCAACGCCTATCCGTCGTTCAACGAAAGCCGCAAGTACCTGGCCCCAGGCCTGTTCGGCCCCTGTGGATATGGTCTGCCCTCGATCGTGGGCGCGAAAATCGGCAAGCCCGATGTACCGGTTGTCGGCTTTGCCGGTGACGGCGCCTTTGGCATCTCGGTCAACGAACTGACCGCCATTGGTCGCGGCGACTGGCCTGCCATCACGCAGATCGTCTTCCGCAACTACCAGTGGGGCGCGGAAAAGCGGAACTCGACCCTGTGGTTTGATGACAACTTTGTCGGCACCGAGCTGGACGAGGATGTCTCCTATGCGGGGATCGCGAATGCCTGTGGCCTCAAAGGCGTCGTTGCCCGCACACAGGAAGAGCTGACTGCGGCGCTGGATCAGGCGATCAAGGACCAGATGGAAAATGGCATCACCACCCTGATCGAAGCCATGATCAACCAGGAACTCGGTGACCCCTTCCGTCGCGACGCGATGAAGAAGCCGGTTCAGGTCGCTGGCATCAGCAAAGACGACATGCGTCCGCAGGTTGTTTGATCCACGTGGATTTTCTTGAACGAACAGGATGGGCCGCATGAGCGTACTGGACACCCTCCAGAGCCGCGCAGCGGCCCAACCCGCACATATTGTGCTGAGCGAAGGCGGTGATCCCCGGATCATCGCCGCCGCCATCAAGGCCTCGTCCGAAGGACTGGCCCGCATTTCCCTTGTCGGAGAGACCGCAACCCTGACCGATGCGCTGGCTGCCGCAGGCGCCGCCCCGTCAGAGGCCCTGCAGATCGCCGACCCCGCACAATCCGAACTCACCGCCGGGTTCATCGACGCCTTCCACGCCCTGCGCCAGCACAAGGGCGTCACGCCCGAAAAGGCCGCGCAAATCGTACCCGACCCGCTTGTCTTTGCCGCCATGATGGTGCGCGAGGGCCACGCAGATGGCACGGTCGGCGGTGCTGTGGCCACCACGTCCGACACGGTGCGCGCCGCCTTGCAGGTGATTGGCAAGGCCAAGGATGCCGCGCTTGTCTCCAGCTTTTTCCTGATGGTTCTGCCCGAGGGGCATGCCTCGGGGCGTGAGGCGATGATCTTTTCCGATTGCGGGCTGGTCATCGACCCCGGCAGCGAGGAACTCGCCGCCATCGCCGCACAATCGGCCGCATCCCTCACCGCACTGCTGGGGGACATACCCAAGGTCGCCATGCTGTCCTTTTCCACCATGGGCAGCGCGCGCCACGCCGCCGTCACCAAAGTGTCAGAGGCCGCAGCGCTTTTGAAACAGTCCCACCCCGGCCTCGCATCGGACGGAGAATTGCAGTTCGACGCGGCCTTTGTGCCAGAGGTCGGCGCATCCAAGGCCAAGGGATCAGACGTGGCAGGCCATGCCAATGTCATGGTCTTTCCCAACCTCGATGCGGGCAATATCGGCTACAAGATCGCGCAGCGCATCGGCGGCTGCACGGCCATCGGCCCGGTCCTGCAAGGCCTTGCCAAGCCCGCCAATGACCTGTCACGTGGGTGCACTGCCGATGATGTGGTGCACATGATCGCCGTGACCGCGCTGCAAGCCGCCGCGCTAAAGGAGAGCACATGAACCAGCCCAAGCTTGATCTGTCGCCCAAGGTCTCTGACGAGATCCGCAAGACGACCTGTTACATGTGCGCCTGTCGCTGTGGCATCAACGTGCACCTCAAGTCGGGCAAGGTCGCCTATATCGAAGGCAACCGCGATCACCCGGTGAACAAGGGCGTGCTCTGCGCCAAGGGCTCTGCGGGGATCATGCAGATCAACGCCCCCTCGCGCCTCAAGGCCCCGCTGAAACGGGTCGGCCCGCGCGGATCGGGCGCATTCGAGGAAATCAGCTGGGATGAGGCGCTGCAGATCGCCACCGACTGGCTGGAACCCGTGCGCCGTGACAACCCCGAAAAGCTGGCCTTTTTCACGGGCCGCGATCAGTCGCAATCCTTCACCTCGCTCTGGGCGCAAAGCTTTGGCACCCCCAACTACGCAGCCCATGGCGGGTTCTGCTCGGTCAACATGGCCGCCGCAGGCATCTACACGATGGGCGGCGCGTTCTGGGAATTCGGCCAGCCCGATTGGGACCACACCAAGCTGTTCATGCTGTTCGGCGTTGCCGAAGATCACGACTCCAACCCGATCAAGATGGGCATCGGCAAGATCAAGGCGCGCGGCGCGCGTGTGATCGGGGTGAACCCGATCCGCACGGGCTATAACGCCGTGGCCGACGACTGGGTCGGGATCACCCCCGGCACCGACGGGCTGTTCATCCTCGCTCTTGTCCACTGCCTGATGAAAGCGGGCAAGATCGACCTCACCTACCTCGCCCAATACACCAACGCCCCCTGCCTTGTGAACGGCGATGAAAAATCGCCCGAGTTCGGCCTGTTGCTGCGCGATGATGCGGGCAAGGAACTGGTGATCGACCGCAAGACCGGCAAGCTGACGCCGTTCGACAAAAAAGGCGTGAAACCCGACCTGTCGGCGACGCACCGTCACGCAGGAATCAGCCATCGCACCGTGATGCAGCACATGGCCGAACGCTACCTCAAGGACGAATACAGCCCCGAGGCGGTTGCCGAACGGGTTGGCATCTCGGCCAAGCGCATCCGCAATATCGCAGGCGAAATCGCGCGCGTCGCCTTTGACGAGGCGTTTGAGCTTGATCAGGAATGGACCGATTTCCGCGGCGAAAAGCACAAGAAAATGCAAGGCCGCCCGGTGTCTTTCCACTCCATGCGCGGCGTGTCGGCCCACGCCAACGGCTTCCAGACCTGCCGCGCGCTGCACGTGCTGCAGATCCTGCTGGGCAGCGTCGAAGTGCCCGGCGGCTTCCGCTTCAAACCACCCTACCCCAAGCCTGCGACGGCTCACCCCAAGCCCCACGTGGGCGTGACCAAGGGCGCACCGCTCAACGGCCCGCACCTGGGCTTTACCCACGGCCCCGACGATCTGGCCCTGAACGAAGACGGCACGCCCGCGCGCATCGACAAGGCGTTCACATGGGAAAACCCGATGTCCAGCCATGGGCTGATGCACATGGTGATCTCGAACGCGTATGCGGGGGACCCCTACAAGATCGACACGCTGTTCATGTACATGGCCAACATGTCGTGGAACTCGTCCATGAACACCGGCGGCGTCATGAAGATGCTGACCGACAAGGATGACAGCGGCGAGTACATCATCCCCCGGATCATCTATTCGGATGCGTACAGCTCGGAAATGGTGGCCTATGCGGACCTGATCCTGCCTGACACCACCTATCTGGAACGCCACGACTGTATCTCGCTGCTTGACCGGCCCATCTGCGAGGCGGATGCGGCGGCAGACGCGATCCGCTGGCCGGTGATCGAACCAGACCGCGATGTGCGCGGGTTCCAGTCTGTGCTGTGCGAGTTGGGGGCCAAGCTGAAGCTGCCGGCCTTCACCAACGACGATGGCAGCCAGAAATATGCCGATTACGCCGACTACATCGTCAACCACGAACGCCGCCCCGGCATCGGCCCGCTTGCAGGCTGGCGCATGGGCGAAAAGGGGCTGACTTCGGGCCGTGGTGGCGTGAACGAAGGGCAACTGGACAGCTACATCAAGAACGGCGGCTTTTTCGTCGAACACATCCCGGACGGTGCGCAGTACTACAAGCCCTGGAACGCCGCCTATCAGGACTGGGCGGTGAAAATGGGGCTGTTTGATGCGCCTCAGCCTTACCTGTTCTCGCTCTATGTCGAACCGCTGCGCCGCTTCCAGCTGGCCGCCGAAGGGCATGGCGACCGCCAGCCGCCCGAACATCTGCGCCAGCGGATCAAGGACACGATGGACCCTCTGCCGATCTGGTACGATCCGGCGCCGGAAAACCGGGTCGATGACTATCCCATCACCGCACTCACCCAGCGGCCCATGGCGATGTACCACTCCTGGGGCAGCCAGAACGCATGGCTGCGGCAGTTGCACGGGCACAACCCGCTTTATGTGCCGACCAAACTGATGCGCGACAACAACCTCAAGGACGGCGACTGGGCGCGGGTCACCTCGCCGCACGGCGAAATCACCGTGCCGGTGCTGGAAATGGCCGCGCTGAACGAAAACACGATCTGGACGTGGAACGCGATCGGCAAGCGCAAAGGCGCATGGGCGCTGGATGAAAAGGCACCCGAGGCGACCAAGGGCTTTTTGCTCAACCACCTGATCCACGAATTGCTGCCCCCCAAGGGCGACGGGCTGCGCTGGGCCAACTCGGATCCGATCACCGGCCAGGCGGCGTGGTTCGACCTCAAGGTGCGGATCGAGAAAACCGACGCGCCCACCGAAAGCCAGCCAAATCTGCCGCCGATCAAATCCCCGGTTGGCAAGGACCCCGGCGATCTGGTCTGGAAGGTGGGTAAGTGATCCACCGCCGCCAAGATATCCCTGCCTGCGCCACAGTCTTGCCAAGTTTGCAAGGCACTGTGGCTGCCGTCACGGCAGACCAAAGGCGGCCAGATGTTTCAGTTTCGCAAGAGCTTCGCAGGGTTTGGAAAACCCAAATCCCCACCCCGGATGGACCGGTCGGACTACGACGGGGACGGGATGTGGCGCGAGTGTCTGGACTGTGGCACCGTGCACAAGATCGAAGAATCCGCGCAGTTTCGCATCCTGATCGAACAGCTGTGCTGCGAGATCGGCAACAGCTCGGATGCGCTTTACAAGGAATTCCGCATCGGCGAGCCGGACGGGTTCTGGAACGTCGATCCGGAAAAGGCTTTGTTCAAGTTCACGCAAGCCGACGGAACCACCAGCTTTGCCCGCTACGGCGTGATCGGGTCCTACAATCAGAACACGCACAGCTGGCTTTGGGGCTGGGGGTTTCCCGAGGACTGGATGCCGCAGTCCGTCTTGCGGATTGCCGAGCAGTGTCACGACCACTGCGCCACGCAGGGCTGGACACCGGGCACCGAACGGATGCTGCTGGTCAATGCGCACGAGGCCTGGCACCTGACCAAGCTTGCCGCACATGTGGCAGGGCTGCCGATGGTCTATCGCGCCGCGGTGAACGAGACCAATTACCACTATTTTGCAATGGAACGACCTGTCTGGTCTGTCTGACCGCCCGTGCTGTCACCCGTGGGCAAGGAGCCGGGCGCTCTGGCGTAGCAAATCGGCAAATGACGGGTTCACACCGTCAGGACCGGAGGGCGCTAACCGCCCCCCGATTGAACGGCTCAACGCTTGCGGCGCCGGGTCAGCGCAAAGGCGCCCAGACCAGTCAGCAACAGCACACCGCCCGCGGGCAGGGGCACAGCCGGGGGCATCGCGCCGACCAGCAAGAAGTTGTCAAAGCCGACGGTCTCGCTTGGGTTGCTCCAGCTTTCGGCGCGCATGTTGAATTCGGTGATGTCGGCCAGCACCTCTTCCCAGATCTCCTGGGTGACGCCGAACAGTGCCGCATCCAGCACCGCCGAGGCGGACTGCCACGAGGCAATCGGATCGGGGCCGATCACATCCGCACCGATGGTGCGGCCCGCGCCCGTCAGCAGCAGCGTGCCGAAACTCTCGATATAGCCACCCGCAGCCTGTTCGGTCTGGATGTAGTCCACGGAAAAGGTCGCTCCATCAAAGGCGCTCAGATCGCCGACCCAACTGGGACCAAAGGTGACAGCCATAAACCCGCTGCCATCGTCCACCACGTTCAGGTAGGGATCAGTGTCGCCGCCGGGGCCGCCATTGACGATAGACCCACTGCCGACATTGATCACGCCAAAGCCGTTCAGCATCCCGTTGTTGAAGTCTTCGGAAAGGGTGCTGGCCTGCGCCGCACCCCCAGCAATCATCAATGCCGCACACGCGACCATTGCCTTCAAAGTCATAATGCTCATCCTTTCAAAATACGCACTTATAACGTTAGCAACTTCACTTTGACTCGCCAAATACGCTCAGCGGAGGACCGCCGACCATGACGACACTTCCTGAAAAGACCCAAAAAAAGCTCGGGCTTGTCATCGATCTTGACACCTGTGTGGGCTGCCATGCCTGCGTGATCTCGTGCAAGGGCTGGAACACCGAAAACTACGGTGCCGCCCTGTCAGATACGGATGCCTACGGGGCCAACCCGTCGGGCACCTTCCTGAACCGCGTGCACAGCTACGAGGTGCAGCCGACCCCGACCAGCGATCAGCCCGCACCCGAGGCGCAGCTGATCCACTTCCCCAAATCCTGCCTGCATTGCGAGGACGCGCCTTGCGTTACCGTCTGCCCCACAGGCGCCAGCTACAAGCGGGTCGAGGACGGCATCGTGCTGGTCAACGAAAGCGACTGCATCGGTTGCGGCTTGTGCGCCTGGGCCTGTCCCTACGGCGCACGCGAGATGGACGCGGTCGAAAAGGTGATGAAGAAGTGCACGCTGTGCGTCGACCGCATCTACAACGAAAACCTGCCCGAGATTGACCGCGAACCGGCCTGCGTGCGCACCTGCCCCGCAGGCGCGCGTCACTTTGGTGACTTCGCCGATCCAGAAAGCAACGTGTCCAAGCTGAGTGCCGAGCGCGGTGGCATGAACCTCATGCCCGAACAGGGCACCAAACCGGTGAACAAGTACCTGCCGCCCCGGCCCAAGGACACGCTGTCCGCGCCCGCAGGCGACATCGACATTCTCGCCCCCTATCTCGAACCGGTCGGTCAGGACGCCAAGGGCTTCCTCGGCTGGCTCGACAAAACGCTGGAGAAGCTCTGATGCATCCTGCTCCGTCTGTCATCTTCTTTACCGTGTTCAGCGGCATTGGCTTTGGTCTGCTGACCTTTCTTGGCCTTGGCTTTCCCGCCGTGACCGGCTTTACCGCCTTTGCCTTCTTTGCCATCGCCTTTCTGGCAGCTGTGGGCGGTCTGATCTCCTCGACCTTCCACCTCGGCCACCCCGAACGGGCGCTCAAGGCCTTCACCCAGTGGCGCTCATCCTGGCTCAGTCGCGAGGGTTGGTGCGCCGTGATCGCACTGATCACCATGGGTCTCTACGGGCTTGGCCTTGTGTTCTTTGACCAGCGCTGGACGCTGTTGGGGCTGGTCGGGTCGGTGTTTTCGGTGCTGACCGTGTTCACCACATCGATGATCTACACCCAGCTCAAGACCATCCCGCGCTGGAATTCACCGCTGACACCCGTCATGTTCCTCAGCTTTTCCCTGGCAGGCGGCGCGTTGCTGTCGGGTCAGGTGACATGGGCGCTGTTGCTGCTGTCTATTGCGGCCGTGGTGCAGGTGCTGCTGTGGGCGCAAGGCGACGGCGCACTGGCCGGGTCAGGGACGACGCTTGCCACGGCCACAGGCCTCGGCCCACGGGGCAGCGTCAAGGCGTTTGAACCGCCCCATACCGGCACCAACTACCTGCTGCGCGAATTTGCCTTTACCGTCGGGCGCAAACACAGCCAGAAACTGCGGCTGATCTCGATCGGCCTGATGGCAGGCCTGCCCATCGTGCTGCTGCTCTTGCCGTTCTCGCACATCTTTGCGGCCCTTGCGGTGGCAAGCCATGTGGCGGGTGTGCTGGCCTCACGCTGGCTCTTCTTTGCCGAGGCAGAGCACGTGGTTGGCCTCTACTACGGCAAACGCTAGGGCAAAGGTGGGCAGATTGCCCACCCTACTTTTCGCACAGGCGCAGGGTGGGCAATCTGCCCACCACCGCTCAGTTCAGCAAACCTGCGTGCCGCAACCCGTCATCCACCAGCGCCTTGGTCTCATCCGTCAGGGTCGTCAGCGGCAAACGCACCTCGTCCGAACACAGATCCAGACGGGACATCGCGTATTTCACACCCGCCAGACCCGGCTCGGTAAAGACCGCCTTGTGCAACGGCATCACCTTGTCCTGAATCTCCAGCGCCGTGGCGTAGTCGCCTGCCAGACAGGCCTCTTGCATGCGGCTGAGCAAGCCCGGGGCGACGTTGCCCGTCACCGTGATGCAGCCCGTCCCACCCTGGGCATTGAACCCATGGGCCGTCGCATCCTCACCGGACAGCTGGATGAAATCCCGACCACATGAGATGCGCTGGTCGCACACACGGGCCAGATCGCCGGTGGCGTCCTTGACGCCTATGATGCGGGGCATCCTGGCCAGCTCGCCCATCGTCGCCGGGCTCATGTCGATGACCGAACGGGGCGGGATGTTGTAGATGACAATCGGAATTTCGGCACACTCGTGCAGGGCCGTGTAATGCGCGATTAACCCGCGTTGCGTGGGCTTGTTGTAATAGGGGGTCACGACAAGGGCCGCATCCGCCCCCACCTTCTTTGCAAACTGCACGAAACGGATCGCCTCGGCGGTATTGTTCGACCCGGCCCCGGCAATCACCGGGATACGGCCCGCAACGGTTGTCACAACCGTCTCGATGACCGTCTCATGTTCCTCATGGCTCAGCGTGGGGCTTTCGCCGGTGGTGCCGACAGGGGCCAGCCCATGGCTGCCCTGCTCGATATGCCACTCGACCAGCTTCTTGAGCGTGTCCAGATCCAAAGCGCCGTTACGAAACGGCGTGACGAGGGCAGGTATGGAACCTTTTAGCATTTTCACGCTCCTTTTTTACGTGTGGCAGGCAGAGGGCCTGGGATGAATTTCCGCTGATCCCGGAAAGTTCAGTTGAAACGTCACCATGCCGGGATAAGCTAAGTGCCTCTACCCGTGCAGATGAGGGAATTGCAAGAGATGAGCCGATGTGCCGCCGCCCTGATCGCGCTTTTCCTGACAGCTGTGGCTGCGCTGGCCGAACGCCCCCGCCCCCTCGGCTGGGCGATGGAGGCGATGCGCAATGGCGATTGGGACATCGCAGCGACGCTGGCCGCACGGGACGGCCCGGTGGCTGTTGACGTGATCGAATGGCATCGCCTGCGCGCCGGGCGGGGCACTTATGCCGACATCACCGCCTTTCTCGACCGTCGCCCCGACTGGCCGGGCGAGGCCGCGCTGCGCCGCCGCGCCGCACCGGCTGTGGCCGAGGCGGGACAGGACGCCATCCTTGCCTTTTACGCCGACCAACCGCCGCAAACCCCGCTGGGTGTGCTCGAATATGCCGCCGCACAGATCGGCGCGGGCAACACCGGCGAGGCCCATGCCAGCGTCGTTCTCGCCTGGCGCACCCTGCCGATGCGGGATGCGACCCGCAGCATCTACATCACCCTCTACCGCGACCTGCTCGCCCCGCATCACGAGGCCCGCGCAACCGCGATGCTCTGGGCGCGCGCGCGGGATGAGGCGCAGGATATGTTCGATCTGCTCGACAAAGATCAGGTCGCCCTCGCCAGCGCCCGCATCGGCCTGCAACAACGCGCGGGCAATGTGGATGCGCTGATCGAGGCCGTGCCAAAACCGCTGCAAGAGGATGCAGGCCTCGCCCATGACCGCTTTGAATGGCGCATCCGCAAGGGACGCTGGGCCGAGGCCAAGGCGCTGCTGCTTGAACGCTCGGTCTCGGCCGACGCACTCGGGCGCCCCGACAAATGGGGCAACCGCCGCCGCGCCATGGCCCGCGACGAAATGCGCGAGGGCGACGCGGCCCGCGCCTATGCCATCGCCTCCCAGCATTTTTTGGTCGAAGGCTCCGACTTTGCCGATCTGGAATGGCTGTCGGGCTACATCGCCCTGCGCAAGCTGAACGATCCCGAACTGGCCCTGGGCCATTTCACCGCCCACCGCGATGCCACCGCGTCACCCATCTCGCGGGGCCGCGCAGGCTACTGGATCGGGCGCGCCCACGAGGCGATGGGCAACGAAGAGGCCGCGCTTGCCGCCTACACAGACGGCGCACAATACCAGACCGCCTTCTATGGCCTCCTCGCTGCTGAACGCGGCGGCCTGCCGGTCGACCCCTATCTCGACGGGTCCGAACCCTTCCCCGACTGGCGCGACTCCGATCTTGCCGCCCGCGACCTGTTCGAGGCGGGCATGCTGCTGCAGGCCTCGGGCGAGATCAGCGTCGCCGAACGGTTCTGGACCCACCTCGCCGACAGCCTTGATCGGGAACAACTCGGCCAATTGGGACAGGCCGCCATCGACATGGATCAGCCCCATCTGGCCGTGATGATCGGCAAACGTGCCGCGCGCCGCGGGTTGACCCTGCACGCGCCCTATTACGCCCTGCACCCGCTGGCCGAGGCCGACCTGCCCATGGCCGCCGAAATGAACCTCGCCATTGCCCGGCGCGAAAGCGAATTTGACCCGGTGGTGCAATCCGGCGTCGGCGCGCGCGGCCTCATGCAGATCATGCCCGCCACCGCCAAAGAGGTCGCCGCCTCGCTCGGGCGCAGCGCCGAACATACAACCGACCGCCTGACCGCCGATCCGGTCTACAATGCCGAACTTGGCGCGACCTTCCTCAGCCAGCTTGCCGGTCGCTTTGACGGCAACGTAGTGCTGATGTCAGCAGCCTATAACGCAGGCCCCAGCCGCCCGATCCGCTGGATGGGGCTGTTTGGCGATCCGCGCGAGGGGGCGCAGGATTTCGACATGATCGACTGGATCGAACACATCCCCTTTCGCGAAACCCAAAACTACGTGATGCGGGTCGCCGAAAGCCTGCCGATCTACCGCGCGCGGCTGGGCAAAGAGGCGCTGCCGATCCCGTTCAGCGAAGAACTCATCGGCTCAACCCTGCTGCCGTTCGCGCCACAGGGTGAATAGGCCCGCCGCCACGACGATGCCCGCGCCAATCAGCACATTGATCTGCAATGCCTCGCCAAAGATCAGGATGCCGACGCTCGCGGCAAACACCATCTGGAAATACGCAAACGGCTGCACCGCACTCGCCTCGGCCACCTCGTAACAGCGGATCAGCAGCCAGTGGCCCAGCGAACCCGTCAGGCACAAGGCCCCCATCAGCAGCCAGTCGCGCCCGGTCATCGGCTCCCAAAACCACAGACCCACGGCGGTCATCATCACCGCCCCCGTGGTGCCCGTCCAGAAAAAGCTGGTGGCGGTGGTGTCATCCCGCGCCACGTAACGGGTGAGCAGGCCATAGGTTGCAAACATCACCGCCGCGATCAGCGGGATAATGGCCGCCGGGTTGAACACGCCCAAGCCCGGTTTCAGGATGAACAGCACGCCGACAAATCCAACCCCGATCGCCGCCCAGCGCCGCCAACCCACCCGTTCGCCCAGAATGGGCCCGGACAGGGCCGCCACCAGCAGCGGATAGGCGGCAAAGACCGCATGGCTTTCCACCAGACCCAGAATGGTGAACCCGGTCACCATCACGCAAATCTCCGCCGCCAGCAGCGTCCCCCGCGTGATCTGGATCACCGGGCGCGCCGTGCGCGCGGCGGCCATGATCCCCCCGGCCTTGCGCGCCGCGATGGTGATGACAAAGGCCGCAAAAAACCAATAGCGGATCATCACGACCATATAGACGTTGTACTCCCCCGCCAGATGGCGCGAGATCCCGTCCTGTGCGGCAAACACAACCGAGGTCGCGATCATCAGCGCAATGCCAAGGCGCGTGTTGTTGCCCGCGCTCATCGCAAGGCCGCGCGGGTCATGTGACGCTTGCGCCCAAAGCCGGGTGCCCGGGTCACCGCGAACCCCGCCGCCTCAAGGCCCCGGCGCACAAACCCCGCCGCCGTGTAGGTCGCCGCTGTGCCATCTGGTGCCGTATGGCGCGCAACCTCGGCCATCAACGCCTCGCCCCACATCTCGGGGTTCTTGGCCGGGGAAAACCCGTCCAGATACCACGCATCCGCCTGTCCGTCCCATGCGGGCAAAGCCTCTCGCGCATCCCCCGCAATCACGCGCAGGGTCGCATCATCGAACGCGGCACAGCCATCATCATCAAGGCCCACCACCAAGGCCTCAGCCAGCTCCGCCAGTTCGGGAAAGGCCGCAAGTGCCACCGCCATGTCGCCGCGCTCCATCGGATAGGCCTCGAAACTGGTGAAATGAAACCGCCCCGGTACACCTGCCACCCGCCACGCTGCCCATGTGGTCAGAAAGTTCAGCCCTGTCCCGAACCCCAACTCGGCCACATGAAACCCGTCACAAAACCGCACCGGCAGGTCATTGCCGTCCAGAAACACATGCCGCGTTTCGGCCAGCCCGTTGTCGAGGCTGAAATAGGGATCGTCAAAGCGTAACGAAACAGGGACCGCACCCTCGCGCCATTCCAGTTCTGCCCGCTGGTCCCGCATCGCCTGTCCCTGTAAGAAGTGCGCCTGAATGAGGCGACATTGGCGGAAGGGCCCACCCTTGGCAACGGACAAGATCACAGTGCGCGGCGCGGGCATTTTCGGCCTCTCCATCGCGTGGGTGCTGACCCGGCGCGGCGCGCCGGTCCAGCTGATCGACCCGCACGGGCTGGCGGCCGGAGCCTCGGGCGGCATCGTCGGCGCGCTCGCCCCGCATGTGCCGGAAAACTGGAACCCCAAAAAGCAGTTCCAACTGGAAAGCCTCCTGATGGCGCAGAGCTTCTGGGACGAGGTCGAAGCGGCCGGAGGCCAATCGCCGGGCTATGCCCGCACCGGCCGTCTGCAACCCATCGCGGATGACGCCGCACTCACGCTCGCCCATGCGCGCGCCGAGACGGCCAAAACGCTCTGGCGCGACGCCGCCACATGGACCGTTCGGCCCACCCAAAACACAGACTGGGCCGCACACAGCCCCACAGGCTTCGAAATCCACGACACGCTCAGCGCCCGCATCCACCCAAGGCAGGCCTGCACAGCGCTCGCCGCCGCGCTGGCCACCCAAGGCGTCACAGTGCAGGCCGACGCACCCGAAACCGCCATCACCATCCACGCCACCGGCGTCGCGGGGCTTGAGGCGCTCAACGCGCAGCACCCTCGCCTCATCGGCACCGGGATCAAAGGGCAAGCCGCCCTGCTCGACATCTCCGCCCCGGACGCCCCGCAACTCTTTGCCGACACGCTGCACATCATCCCGCACGCGGACGGGACCACCGCCATCGGCTCCACGACCGAGCGGGACTACGACGACCCAACCACCACCGACGCGCAACTCGACGACATCATCACCCGCGCCCGCGCCGCCGTGCCTGCCCTGCGTGATGCCCAAGTGATCGCAAGATGGGCCGGCCTGCGCCCGCGCAGCCGCAGCCGCGCACCAATGCTCGGTGCATGGCCCGACCGCCCGGGGCATTTCATCGCAAATGGCGGGTTCAAGATCGGCTTTGGCATGGCCCCCAAGGTCGCCTACGTGATGGCCGACCTGATCCTTGAGGGACACAACACCATCCCACCGGGCTTTGACGTCGCCGACTCGCTCTAGGCGCGAGCGCTCATGCACATCCGCCCATCAGGGCCGCGCACCCACAACTCCCGCCCCCTGCGGCACAGCGTGGCCGCCTCGTGATGCATCAAGGGGGCTGTGGCGCGGAACGAAAACGCGGTCAACGGCCCCAGCGCAGCTTCGGCCATCAGCATCAGATGCTGCGCCAGCAACGGACCATGCACTACCAACCCGTCATAGCCCTCAACCGCGCGCGCATAAGGCTGATCATAGTGAATGCGGTGCCCGTTAAAGGTCAGCGCGGAATAGCGAAACAGCAGCGTCGCATCGAATTGCACGACCTGCGCCACCTCTTCATCACTCTCAGCAACAGGCGGCACCGGGCGGGGCGCGTCCGCGCCCATATCCGCGCGATAAACCAGATCCTGCCACTCCGTCAGACACAGCGCACCGTGCTGCCAGACCTCATGGCGCAGTGTGACAAAACCCAACGGCCCGGTGCGCCCCTCCTTACGGGTCGCGGCCTCGCAGACCGAAACCCGCTCAGCCTCGAACCCAAGGCGCAGAGACGTATCAAACCGCAACCGCCCCCCGGCCCACATCCGGCGCGGCAGCCCCATATCGGGGATCAGCCCGCCGACGCGGGGATGCCCATCCCGGCCCAGACCCTCAGCAGGCACCGGCGTCCAGAAATAAAGCTGATGGAAAAACGGCGGCAACGCATCGCCCGGCCCCAGCGTCGCGGCTTGGCCCAACGCCACTTGCATCGCCCGCGCGCGGGCGGGGTCCAGCACATCGCTTTGACGCGCCGTGAGGGAAAGGTCATCCTGCATAGGTCGGATCATGCGCAAAGGACACCGCGTGGAACAGCCCAAAGTGACCAGCCTCGATCATCTTGTCCTGACCGTGGCGGATATCGACACAACGATTGCGTTCTACACCCAAGTGCTTGGCATGACACACACGCCCTTTCAGGTGGCGGATGGCAGCACGCGGCACGCGCTTATCTTTGGCGCTTCCAAGATCAACCTGCATGCGGCCGGGGCGGAGTTCGAGCCCAAGGCGCAAACCCCAGTGCCCGGCAGTGCAGACCTGTGCTTTCTCACCGACACCGCGCTGGACATCTGGCAGGCGTATCTGAGCGCCCAAGGTGTTGCAATCGAGGACGGCCCCGTGCCCCGCTCTGGCGCGCAGGGGCCAATCACATCGCTTTATCTGCGCGACCCGGACGGCAACCTGATCGAGGTCAGCACGCTCAGCGGCTGATCTCGGCGCGCAAGTTCTCCATCAGTGCCGTAAGGTCCTTGATATACATCTCGCCCGTCAGGTGCCCGTCTTCGTCAAACTGGTTTTGTGCGGCGGCCAGATGCACCTCTGGCCCCATCAGCAGACGGGGGCGAAAGGGCACCATGTAGGTGCGCAGGATCAGTTGCGCGCGTTCACCGCCCGCACGACCCGCAGCCGAGGACATGACCGCAACCGGCTTGCCCGCCCAGGGATTGCCCTCGGCCCGACTGATCCAGTCGAGCGCGTTTTTCAGAACACCCGAGGGGCCCTTGTTGTATTCCGGGGTCGAAATCAGCACCGCATCCGCAGTTGCGATCTGTTCGGCGAGGGTGGCGGCCTGCGGGATCACCCCTTCGGCCTGTTCCAGATCACCATCATAAAGCGGCATCTGCAAGTCAGCTTCGACATAGGTGCAGGGGCCAAATAGGCGGGCGGCTTCGCGCAACAGCTTGCGGTTGGTGGCGGCCTTGCGCAGCGATCCGGACAGGCCCAGCAGTGTCGTCATCATCATTCTCCCATGCTTGCCCGCCAAGATGATGCATTGCCCCACCAAAGCAAGAGGCCCGCGAGGATATCGCGGGCCTTTGCATCATTTTGAGGATCGTTTGTGCCTCAGGCGTTGGGCAGGATCACGATCTCGACCCGCCGGTTCTGGGCCTTGCCCTCGGGGGTAAAGTTCGACGCGATGGGCTGGCTTTCGCCACGGCCAAAGGTGCGCACGCGGTTGAATGGCACGCCCTGGTTCAGCAGCACGTCGGCGACCGCATTGGCGCGGCGCTCGCTCAGCTGCTGGTTAAAGGCCGCATCGCCATCGGAATCCGTGTGGCCCACGATCTGGATCGTGGATTGCGGATAGCGCTGCAGGCTCTGGGCCAGTGCGGCCATGTCGTTGTTCAGACCGGGACGGACGGTAAAGCTGTTGGTGGCGAACAGGATCGCCTCGGGGAAGGACACGATCAGCCGGTCCCCGGTGTTGGTGATGGTCACGCCATTGTCCAGATCGCGGCGCAGCTCGGCCTCTTGCTGGTCGAGGTTGTACCCGATGCCCGCGCCCACAGCGCCCCCCACGATGGCGCCGACAAGGGCTCCGTCACCGCGGTTGTCATCCTTGATCAGCGCGCCCAGCACAGCGCCCGAAGTCGCGCCAATAATGGCACCCTGATTGCGCTTTTGGTTGGGATTGTCCGGGCCTGTGCCCAGTGCGCCCGGTTCGGTACATGCGCCCAGCACCAGAACGGCGCCCATGGCGAGGGAAAAGGGAAGTTTCATCATTGGTCTATCCTACTGCCTTCGAAAACGGGCCCCGTTCGGGCGGGGCACCTTATGATGAACACAAGATAGGCATGACAGGTTCCCACAAAATAGGGGGAATTTCACATAAGCGGCATCTTGCGCACGCAAATTTGGTGCGGATGCGCATCTATGCTGGCCTCTCAGGCCTCGGCGCGCGCCGATTCATAGGCGAGCAGCGCCCGCTTGACCGGCAGCCCCCAATGATAGCCCCCAAGGCCGCCCGACTTGCGCAAGGCGCGGTGGCAGGGGATCAGCCAGCTGACCGGGTTGCGGCCCACGGCGGTGCCCACGGCGCGGACGGCACGGGGATTGCCGATGGAGCCTGCGATCTCGGAATAGGTGGTCACGTGGCCGCTTGGAATGCGCAACAGCGCCTCCCAGACCTTGATCTGAAAGGGCGCGCCAATCAGGTAGAGCGGCGCATGGCTCAACTCGGCCTCCTCCGCGCCAAAGGCGGCCAGCACCCAAGGGCGCAGCCGCATCGGGTCCTCGACGAAATCGGCGCGGGGCCAGCGGCGCACAAGGTCCTGCATGGCCCAGTCCTCGCCCATCTCGGCGGCAAAGCCGAGGCCGCAGATGCCCTTGTCGGTGCCCATCACGAGGGCCAGCCCAAAGGGGCTGTCAAACCACCCCCAATAGATGGTCAGACCCGCGCCGCCCTTGGCAAACTCACCGGGGCTCATCGCCTCCCAGCGCAGGAACAGATCGTGCAGCCGCCCCGACCCGCTCAGCCCCGAGGCATGGGCGGTCTCAAGCGTGGTGAAACGTTCCGACAACAGGGCCTTGGCGTGCCCCAGCGCGAGATATTGCTGGTACCGCTTGGGCGACACGCCCACCCAGCGGGAAAAGATGCGCTGAAAATGGGCCGGGCTCATGCCCATCTCACTCGCCAGCGCATCAAGGCTCAGCGGGTCCTCGGCAGCATCGATCAGGTCGATGGCACGGCGCATGACGTTGAAATGATAGCCCTGATCGGGGGTGAGATATGCAGACTGTTCCATGCCCCATACTTATGCCACGCCCAGCCCTCGTGCGACCCGATTCCTGCGCCAAATGTACCGGGCCCACGAGATCAGCGCACGCGGCGGATGCCACAGCACCAAACGGGCTCAAGACTGGACAAGACGACGGCGTCCTCGCTACGCTGCGGGCATCAGGAAAAACTGCGATCCATGAACACCCTCTCACACCAAGATCTCAGCGACCTGATCGGCCTCGTCTATGACAGCGCGCTTGAGACGAACCAATGGTCGAGCCTGCAACGGCGTATCCACGGCCTCTTTCCCGGTTTCCTCAGCATGTGCCAGACATTTGACGGGCCAAAAGTCATCGGGGCCTACAGCCCCGGCAACTTCGTCGCGCAGCCATTGCAAAGCGTCTACGAAACGCTGACAGACGATGGACGGTACGAGGCGCCCGATGACATGACGGAGTCATTTCGCCAAATCACGCGAAACGACACACCTGCTCCGGGCGCTCCGCGCATCTCCCGCAATGTCATGACAGACGAGGAATTGCGAAACTCGGCACTCTACAAAAACGGCCTCAAGCACATGGGATGCAGCCACTGGACGGGCGTCATTTTCGCAGTCAGCAGCAGCCGCTATGCCACGCTCAACTTTTTTGAGATCGAACATGCAGAGCCCGCGCCTGATTACGACGGGCTGACCAAGCTGCTCAGATTGCTTTCCCCCCATATCGTGCGCGGTGCACGGATTGCACGGGCGCTCTACATGGCCAAGGAAGTGGCCGAAACCTACAAGGGGTTCCTTGACGCAATTGCGCTGCCGCTGATCATCATCGACGCGGGCGGTGTGTTGCAAATGACAAATGCGGCGGGGCAACGACTGATTGATCGCATGTCCTTGTTTGCCTGCTCGCCTGTGAACCGCATCGCCATGATCGAGGATCATGACAACACTGATTTCCAAAGGGCTCTGCGCGATGCCGACCGCGACCGCGAACCGCGCGGGCTGCGCGTGGACCTTATGGAGGGACCTGTGTCGCTGTGCATCACGCCATTCAGCCCCTCGATGATGACGAACATAAAAAGCGAGCAGGACGTTTTCGAATGCGGGCAACTCTACGCTGTATTCGTCGGGACAATGGGCGAAACAGCGGTCAATACCGGCCTTCTGCAGGATGTCTTTGGCTTGACGGGACGCGAGGCCGAAGTGTGCAGCGCCCTGGTCGCAGGCCAATCCCCGGCCCGGATCGCCGAAGCCCAGAACCGGGCAGAAAAAACCATCCGCAACCAGATTCAGGCCGTGCATGACAAGGTCGGCGTGTCCTCGACCCGCGAACTGTCCGAGGCCCTGTCGGTCTTCCGCACGGTGGGGGCAATGTTCGACGGCGACGACCCGCATCTGTTCGAAGCACAAAAATTGCCGGGTCCCTAAGGTCCCGGCAACTCCGCAAAGGTCGCG
This sequence comes from uncultured Tateyamaria sp., assembly GCF_947503045.1. Taxonomy (GTDB): domain Bacteria; phylum Pseudomonadota; class Alphaproteobacteria; order Rhodobacterales; family Rhodobacteraceae; genus Tateyamaria. The sequence continues at coordinate 177,359 of NZ_CANNCF010000001.1, read as the reverse complement.
ACCTCTGCTCAGGGAAGCGTGATGGCCCCTGTCACCTGTTGATCAAATGTCCCGTCCTCCGCGTCCGGCCCGTTCACAAAGCTGCCGCCGCCCTGAACGCCTGCCATCGTGCCGCCGCCGCCATGGGCGATCCATGATCCCGAAACTCCGCCATCGCGGTTCAGACCCGTGATATCATAGGTGATCACCATCCGGTCGCCCGCGTCATTGCTGAACGCGCACAGACCGCCGCCCGACCCCGCCGGCAGCTGCACGATCATGTGGCCCGTGCATGTGCCTGTCATCCCTGTCATCGGATGGCCGTCTCCGGCCTCGATACGCTCATATGTGCTGGCCAGCGTCCCAGCCATGTGGCCCTCGGAAAACACGGTCATCTGACGCGCGGTTGTGCCTTTCAGCGCCGTCGTCATGTCAATTGTCGTATCTGCGCTTGCGCCTGTGGCGATCAGAGCGGCTGCGATAAAGAAAGACATCTTCATGATCATTCTCCGGCCTTGGGCACGCGCGGCGTGCGGGCCTTTGTCACGGTGGAGGTGGCGGCAGACTGACAATGCGTGAGCATGCACCAGAAGGTTTTGCCCTCAAAGGCCACTGGTTCGGGGAAGGTCAAATTTGGCGGAAACGGGTTGCCGTAACCTTGTGCAAAAGCAGGCGCGCTAAGCGCCGAAACCGAAACGATGCATGTCGCTGCAATCATGCGAAGAATGTTCTTTGTGAAATGAGTCATTGGTCTTTTCCCTGTCAAAGTGTCGATGGATTGACGTTAGGAAAGATTCGCTTTTCGGGATTGGGCAAGATTGCCCAAATCGTACACGGCCGAAACCGGACGGAACTGTCGCTCAGCGCAGAGGGGCCGTTTCGCTGCCCAAAACTGGCGAGCGCAAGGCTCCCGATGGGCATGGGCGCGAACAGCCGTCCTGTGCACGCCATCCCTCAAACTTGAGGCCGCGCCGTCCTTGGCCTCGCAACGGCGGCGGGGCGCCCGGATCGGCACCATACGCGCAGCGGGTCCCGCAGACATCCATCACGTACCTGCTCCAATGGCGCACAAACGAAAAACGCCCGAAGGCAAACCTCCGGGCGTCTTTTCAAAGCTGTAAGGCGATCAGGCGGTCTTGCGACGGCGCATAAAGCCAAAGGCGGCAATGCCACCAATCAGAAGGGGCAGACCGGCAGGCAGTGGCACCGCAGGTGGCGCTTCGGCCAGAACGGTCAGGCCTGTCAATTGGCCAAGACCCGTCGCCAGAGTTGTCCGCGCGAAGGCGTTGTTCGGGTCATAGGAAAACAGGTTGCCCGAATGATCCGCCGCAAACACGATACCAGTGGAATCATCAACAGCCAGACCCGCATTGTTTACAAATCCGCCATTCCCCAACAGGGTCTGTGCGCCGGATGTACGGTCGATTTCAAACAGATCGCCCGAGCCCGCGGACAGGCCGTACAATGTGTCGTTTGTCGAGTTGTAGCCAAGGCTACCGATACGCGCCGACATTGCAGGTGTAGATGCAGTCGCTGCACCGGTCGCTGTGTCGATTGTGTATAGCGGAGTGTTTCCGCCGAATACGGACCCGTAAAGCACATTGTTCGTGGTGTCGAAGGCCAACCCGAACATATCCGTGATGCCATGCGATCCAACCAGCGTGGCTGCACCAGTCCCGGTGTCAACGGTATAGAGGCTGTTGTTGCTGCGCCCGCCAACCATGTAAAGCGTGCCCGAATTGCCGTCATAGGCAAGACCGCCAAAGCTGAGGCCGGTGCCCAATGCGCCAATTGTGGTGACTGCGCTGGTGTCCGTATCGATGGAAACCAACGTGTTCGACGCGTCGTTGACCGCAAGCAGAGTTGCTGCAAATCCGGAGGTCGCCATTGCGGCAGAAACCAAAACGGTTGCGCTAAGTGTTCTGAAATAACCCATTAATTGTAACCCTTTGTTTACCATAGTCTATGATCGGTACACGACTTGAACCGCGTGACGCAATGATTGTTTACGAAACAATGTTAACGCGGATCAGCGGTTGCGAAACAGTCACACGTCTGCATTCGCGCCCTGCGGGAAGGCGCTGCATCGCGACACGCCAAGACACGCCGGTTCTCCCGATACATCGCGCGCGTGCGTGCGCGCTCTCTGAGCCACGACACGCCCGCCCAAACGACACGGGTGTCTACCCATCGTTTCGGGCAACACAGGCGGATTTCACGACCCCCGCTCTGGGCATATACCTGCCTTGAGAATTCGCCATATGGCCGGGGTATCCGCGCTGGCTGGCGGGGCAATTATGAACAAATGACTAATCCGCCTCTGTAAGTCCTTGAAATTGCTTACCCCACCTCATGTCCCAGCGTGGGACACCTCATTTGACGTGCCGCAGCAGCCCTCTCTTGCCGCGCGGGGCAAAAATCCCCATACCACGCCCCATGGCCAAGCAACTCGATTACCACACGATCCGCGCGATCTTTTCCCGGTTCCAGACCGCCGACCCCGAACCCAAGGGCGAGCTGGAGCACGTGAACGTCTACACCCTCGTCGTGGCCGTGGCCCTGTCCGCGCAGGCCACCGATGCCGGCGTCAACAACGCCACCCGCGCCCTGTTCCAGGTGGCCGACACGCCGCAGAAAATGCTGGACCTCGGACTTGAAGGGCTGACCGAGCACATCAAGACCATCGGTCTGTTCCGCCAGAAGGCCAAGAACGTGATGAAGCTGAGCCAGATCCTGGTGGATGACTACGGCGGCGAGGTCCCCAACTCCCGCGCCGCCCTGCAGTCCCTGCCCGGCGTGGGGCGCAAGACCGCCAACGTGGTGCTGAACATGTGGTGGTCCCATCCCGCGCAGGCCGTCGACACCCACATCTTTCGCCTCGGCAACCGCACCGGCATCGCGCCGGGCAAGACCGTGGACGCGGTCGAGCGCGCCATCGAAGACAACATCCCGGCCGATTTTCAATTGCACGCCCATCACTGGATGATCCTGCACGGCCGGTATACATGCGTGGCGCGCAAGCCCAAATGCGGCGCCTGCATCATCCGCGATCTCTGCCCCTTTGAGGATAAAACTGAATGACCAAATACACGCTGGTGGGCATCGGCAATGCCGTTGTCGATGTGATCTCTCATGCCGACGATTCCTTTCTGGACCTGATGGGGATCGAAAAAGGGATCATGCAACTGATCGAACGGGACCGGGGTGAGGTGCTTTACGGTGCGATGGACGACCGGTTGCAGACTCCGGGTGGCGCGGTGGCCAACACCGTGGCGGGCGTCGGCGCGCTGGGTCTGCCCACGGCCTTTATCGGGCGCGTGCATGACGACACGCTGGGTAAGTTCTATGCCCAATCCATGCAGGACAGCGGCACCGACTTCGTGAACGCCCCCGTGCCGGGCGGCGAATTGCCCACCTCGCGCTGCATGATCTTTGTCACGCCGGATGGCGAGCGGTCTCTGAATACCTATCTGGGCATTTCAACCGAACTCGGTCCCGAGGACGTGCCGGATGCGGTTGCCTCAAACGCCGAGATGATGTTTCTCGAAGGGTATCTCTTCGACAAGGACAAGGGCAAAGAGGCCTTCCGTCAGGCCTCGCGCCTGACCCGCGCTGCGGGTGGCAAGGCGGGGATCGCCATTTCCGATCCGTTCTGCGTAGACCGTCACCGCGCGGACTTCCTCGACATGATCGGCAACGAGCTTGACTATGTGATCGGCAACGAGCACGAGATCATGTCCCTGTTCGAGACCGACGACCTTGAGGCCGCGATGGCCAAGACTGCAGGCATGATCGACCTGATGGTCTGCACCCGCTCGGGCGATGGCGTCACGATCATGGGTCGCGGCGAACGCCATGACATCCCGGTCGAGACGGTCACCCCTGTTGATGCCACCGGCGCGGGCGACCAGTTTGCCGCCGGGTTCATCTATGGCCTCGCAACGGGTCGCGATCTGGCCACCTGCGGGCGGATGGGCAACCTGTGTGCGGCCGAGGTGATCAGCCATGTCGGCCCACGCCCGCAAATCGATATGAGACAACAATTCGCGGCGGCCGGTCTGGAATAGGCGCGGGTCAGCCAAGCTGCGCGGTTGGATTTGCATATTTTTGGAACAATGAAGCGATGCTGAGTGACGGGTTTCACGACGTTCCCCCGGGCAAGGTGGCGATGGTCGTCACTTATCTGGAGATGCGTGCACCGCAGAGCCGGGGCGCATCCTTGCCCGCCGGGTTGGAGTTCGTCGAATTAAAGCCGGACGTCGCCACCTATCGCGATCTGTTTCGCCGGGTTGGCGAGGACTGGCTGTGGTACGGGCGCACGTTGTTGTCTGATGCTGCCTTGGCCGCGATTCTTGAAGATCCGCTCGTCCGCCTCTTTACCTTGATGAAAGACGGACGGGCCGAGGCCCTTCTCGAGCTTGATTTTCGCGAAGGTGGCGCCTGTGAGTTGGCCTATTTCGGGCTGACCCCGGCGCTGATCGGGTCAGGGGCGGGGGCCTATCTGATGGACCGCGCGGTGGAACACGCCTTTGCCGCGCCGATCGAACGGTTTCACGTCCACACCTGCAGCATCGACAGCCCGCAGGCACTTTCGTTCTATCAGCGATCCGGGTTTGTCCCCGTCATGCAAAAGATCGAGATTGATGACGACCCAAGGGTCGCGCATGGCTATGACCGCAGCCTCGCGCCGCATGTGCCGATCATCGACCCCTAGCGCAGAGCCGAGGATTCGCATTGCCGCCCCGCGAGGCAGTCCTGCAATTCCGTGATCTGTTCTTCTTGGGGATTGCCAAACAGGAACCCGCCGCAGGCATTCGTGTGCAGCACATAGCTGTGCGAGGTTTTGCGCAAAAAGCCGAGCATTTCGCCCGGCGCGGGCGACGGACACCACGGACCTGCGCACTGCACCTCAAGCACGACATCGGTCTCAAAGATCTGCGGTACGCCGCGCGGACCCAGAGCCTTGCCCTTGAAGGTGGCCGGGATCAGGGTTGTAGGTGGCACTTCGGTCTGCTTTTCCCAATCGACTTTAGGCAGCATCTCGGGATCAAAGCTCAGCTCGCCCAGCACCGGCACATAGCCCTCTTCGGCATTGGCCGCCTCAAGATAGGCATCGCTGACCCCATGGGACATGCAAGACAGGGCAAAGGCCGGCAAGGGCAAAACCATCAACGCAAGAACCAAAAAACGCATACTTCACCTTCCTTCACCCTGGAACGGAGTAAGGTCCATTCAACCGTGTTCCAACCTGATATGGGGGCTGTTGTTATGCAATAACAGGGGGTGGCAGGGCGCTAGAGGTGATCGGCAAAGGCCTTGAGCACCGCAACATAGACGTCACGTTTGAACGGCACGATGGCGTCGGGCAACTCGGCGGGCGGCATCCAGCGCCAGGCCGAAAATTCCGGATCCTCGGTCTCGATGTTCACCTGTGCGTCGGCGCCGGTAAAGCGCAAGAGGAACCATTTCTGTTCCTGCCCGCGATATTTGCCGTTCCACAGCTTGGGGATCAGGTCGTGGGGCAGTTCGTAGGGAATCCAGTCGGCGGATTCGGCGACCACGTCGACCAGATCGGGGGTGATCCCGGTCTCTTCTTCCAACTCGCGCAGGGCGGCGGCGCGGGCGTCTTCGCCCTTGTCGATGCCGCCTTGGGGCATTTGCCAGGCATCGCGGTAGCGGTCATTGCGCTGACCAACCCAGACGTCGCCCGCAGCATTGATCACCATGACGCCCACATTGCGGCGATAGGGCAGTTTGGCGATGTCTTCGGGGGTCATGTTAGCACCTTCTCCATCTTGGCGCGTGCCAGCATCTGCCCTGCACGTTCGACCGTTTCACGGGCGATAACATGAAAGCCGCGCGCGGCGAAAGCGCCCTCGGCCATCAGGCTGGCATGGGTCCAGAGGCGCGGGCAGGATTGCGCGAGAGCGTAGGTTTCCAGCACCGCCAAAAGGGCGGAGAACACGCCCTGCCCCTGTGCATCAGCGGCGACAAAGGCCAGATCGACATAGCCACCTTCGCCGAGCGTCACAAAACCGACCAGAAGCGCCCCGTCTTGCGCCACCCAGACCTCTGGCCCTGTTAGTTTGTCCTCCCACGCCTTGCCTTGCGGAGGGGCGAGCAGCCACGCGTTCCGCTGGGCCTGCGTATACAGGCTGGGCCCGTTGTGGATCGCGTCCCACATCACCCGACCCAAGGCCTCTGCCTCGCCAGCGCCCATCCGCCTCACGTCTACCATCTCGCCTGTCCCCATGACGCCGCGTTGCACGTGACATCGCGCACCTTATACATGACACCAAGACCAAATGCGTTCGGGAGGATAACATGACCGCGTACCCACATCTGCTCGCCCCTCTTGACCTTGGCTTTACCACGCTGAAAAACCGCGTGCTGATGGGGTCGATGCACACCGGTCTCGAGGAAACGAAGGACTGGAACCGCGTGGCCGAATTCTATGCCGAACGCGCGCGGGGCGAAGTGGGGCTGATGGTGACCGGCGGGATCGGGCCCAACCTTGAAGGCTCCGTGCTGCCCGGTGCGGCGATGATGACCACGGATCAGGATGTCGAGAACCATGCGATCGTGACCAGCCGGGTCCACGCCGCGGGCGGCAAGATCGCGATGCAGATCCTGCATGCGGGGCGCTACGCTTATGGGCCGAAATGCGTTGCGCCCTCGCCTGTGAAGTCTCCGATCTCGCCCTTCCCTCCGGCAGAGCTGGACGAAGAGGGTATCGAGAAACAGATCAGTGACATCGTGGCCACTGCCGCGCGCGCCAAACAAGCGGGTTATGACGGGGTCGAGATCATGGGCAGCGAGGGGTACTTCCTCAACCAGTTCCTCGTCACCCACACCAACAAGCGCACCGACCGCTGGGGCGGGACTTACGAGAACCGGATGCGTCTGCCCATCGAGGTTGTGCGCCGCACGCGCGAGGCCGTGGGCACCGATTTCATCATCATCTACCGCCTGTCGATGATCGACCTTGTGCCCAACGGCTCGACTTTTGACGAGGTGGTGCAACTCGCCCGCGAGATCGAAAAGGCTGGTGCGACCATCATCAACACCGGCATCGGCTGGCACGAGGCGCGCATTCCAACCATCGCGACCTCGGTGCCCCGCGCCGCTTTTGCATGGGTGACGAAAAAGTTGATGGGGCAGGTGTCGATCCCGGTCATCACATCGAACCGGATCAACACGCCCGAGGTGGCCGAGGATGTGCTGGCCACGGGCTGTGCGGACATGGTGTCGATGGCGCGACCGATGCTGGCCGATGCGCATTTCGTGGCCAAAGCGATGGCGGGCAAGGCGGCCCAGATCGCGCCCTGCATCGCGTGCAATCAGGCGTGCCTCGATCACACATTCTCGGGCAAGCTGAGTTCGTGCCTTGTGAACCCGCGTGCCTGTGCGGAAACCGAACTGGTGATTACGCCTGCCGACGCGCCCAAAAACGTTGCCGTGGTTGGCGCAGGCCCTGCCGGTCTGTCCGCAGCGATGACCGCTGCCGAACGTGGGCACAAGGTCACCCTGTTTGACCGAGCCGACGAGATCGGCGGGCAACTCAACATGGCCAAGCAAGTGCCGGGCAAGGAAGAGTTCTGGGGACTGGTCGACTGGTATCGTACCATGGTGGCCGAAGTGGGCATCGACGTGCGCCTGAACACCGAAGCGAGCGTGGACACCCTCAGTGGCTTTGACGACGTGATCATCGCCACCGGCGTGCTGCCGCGTGATCCGGGCATTCCGGGGCAGGACGGGGCCAATGTGCATTCCTATATCGACGTGCTGAAAAAGCGCAAAACGCCGGGCAAACGTGTGGCCGTGGTCGGCGCGGGCGGCATCGGGTTTGATGTGTCCGAGTTCCTTGTGCACGAAGGCGACAGCCCGACCGAGAACCTGCCCGAATGGATGGTCGAATGGGGTGTCAGCGACCCGGCCGTAAACCGGGGCGGTCTGGCCCCGGACGGGCCAAAGCCCGAAGCGCCTGCGCGCGCCGTCACCCTGCTGCAACGCAAGGCCGAGAAACATGGCAAGCGGCTGGGCAAGACCACCGGCTGGATCCACCGCGCCGCACTCAACATGAAAGACGTCCAATTTGTGGGCGGCGTGAACTACGAACGGATCGATGAGTCAGGCCTGCACGTCTCCTTTGGTGAGGCGCGCGAGAATCCGACGCTGATCGAGGTTGATGATATCGTGATGTGTGCCGGACAGGTGCCCGATCGCAGCCTTGCCGAGGCGCTGGAGGCCGCCGGCATATCGCATCACATCATCGGTGGCGCGGATGTGGCGGCAGAACTCGACGCCAAACGCGCGATTGATCAGGGCACGCGGTTGGCCGCCACGCTGTAAGCCTGCGCGGGTTTTTCAACTTCGGTGGCGGGAAAACTGCGCAGCCCATACTGATCTGATGGGCCGCGCGGATGCTGTTGTGTGTTTTGCGCCAGACTCGTTGGACCGGATCTGACGCACTATATTGCCTATTTCACAGTGACGGTGATCACGTCGCTGGTGATGGGCGTGGCGTGGGGGACGTGATTGAGGTCACCCATGACCAGTTGCATCGTATGCTCTCCGGCAGGCAGATCGATGGTCACCTGTGTCTGGCCGCCACCAAAGTGGATGTGGTTGTCATCGGCAGGCAGCCCATATTCCAGCTCTTCCGCCCCTTCTTCGCCTTGTCCAAGGGGTGGACGATTCAATAGCAGGTGATGGTGGCCTGTGTTTTCCTTTTCGGTGCCAGCAGGGGCCACGCCCATATTCTCAAGGCCAAACACAACCGTCACCGGGGATTGTACGGTATCGCCGTCGGCAAGGTTGACGAAATAGACGCGCGCGTCCGCCGGGGCGGGCGTGTCCTGCGCCTGGGCGAACGTTGCCATTAGCAAAGTCGCGCTCAGGGTGATCACAAATGGTTTCATTGTACATTTACTCCAGTTAAAGATTGTGTGTTGAAGAACTTAGCGCAACGGGATCGTATTCATTTCAACTTCTGCTCAAATTGTCGTGCGCGATGGCATGGGTGAGGTATACCCGCGCCTCTGGCGTTATGCGGTTGCCCTGACCGGTCGGCGTGACTGGGGGGATGACCTTGCGCAAACGACTTGTTTGCGGGCGCTGGACAAGGCGGACCAGTTCGAAGTCGGCACACATCTGGACCGCTGGATGTTCCGGATGTGCCAACGGGTCTGGCTGAACGAACTGCGATCGCGCAAGGTCCGGACCGGGGCCGGGGTGATGCCTGTCGAGGAAATTGACCTCGCTGACAATGCCCCCGGAACCGAAGTGAATATTTTAGCCCGACAGGTGTTATCTCATGTGAAGGCCCTTCCCGAGGCGCAGCGACAGTCCGTCCTGCTCGTTTATGTGGAGGGGTTCAGCTACAAGGAAGCTGCAGAGATAATGGAGATCCCCGTGGGCACCGTGATGAGCCGGTTGGCTGGCGCGCGCAAAAAGCTGAACACAGTGATGGCCGACCCGGCGGGAGGCCAGCAATGAGTACCGTGCGCGATTTCAGCGACGAAGAACTCACCGCCTTCCTCGATGGCGAGGCGGATGCGTCGCTTGAGGCGGAGATTTCTGCGGCATTGGAAACGGACGAGGCGCTGGCCGACCGCATGGCCGGGCTGGAAATCCCTATGGCCGCGATTGCCGGCGCGTTCGAAGAATTGCTTGCCAACGCCCCGCCGATGCCCGCACTCCCCCCTGCGATGCCCGAACCGGCCAATACCAATGCGCGGCTCAGCTGGGCCTGGGGTTTTGGTACCTTCGGCACCGGCCTTGCCGCCGGTCTCGCTGTTGCGCTCTTTACCGGCTTTGGAACCCCCGAACCGGCGCCGCGCGGCTGGGTCAGCTTTGTGGCCAGCTATCAGACGCTATACACGACGGCCACGCTGACGGACGTCAACCCAAGCCAGCAAGAGGCCGCCCTGCAATTGGCATCTGTGTCCGAAAGCATCGGCATTGATCTCGCCAACCTGCCACAGGCCGAGGGGCTGACCTTCAAACGGGCGCAACTGCTTGGCTTTAACGGCAAGCCGCTGGTGCAGATTTCTTATCTGCGCGAGGACGGCACGCCCGTGGCCCTGTGCATCATCCCTGCTGGTCCGGACTCAAAAGGGCTGAACATGGGATCGGCCGAAGGGCTGGATGTGGCACGCTGGAATACGCCGGGCTACGGCTTTCTTCTGATTGGCGGACAAGAGGGTGAGCCACTGGAACGCGAGGCCCAGACGTTCCAGGAATGGTCGCAGGATATCGCCATCTGAGCCCGATTTGGTCGTTTCCATGCCATGAACGATTCCACAATCACCCCGATATTATCCCATCCCTGCCCTGTTTGTGCCCTGATTGGGCACGATACCTGTTCCTCGAAGCAAAGAGCAGAAAGGGACGGGCATGGACCGCCTCACCGAGATGGAAGCATTCGCGATGGTCGTGGACCAGGGCGGGTTTACGGACGCCGCCAAGAAGATGGGGATTTCAAAATCCGCCGTCTCGAAACACGTATCGTCGCTTGAGGCCCGTCTGGGTGCGCGTCTACTCAATCGCACGACGCGCCGGGTGTCGCCCACGGAAATTGGCCTGGCCTATTACGACCGGGCCCGCCGCGTTCTGAACGACGCAGGCGAAGCGGATTCGCTGGTCACTTCCATGCAATCGGCCCCGTCCGGACTGCTGCGCATCTCGGTTGCGACGGATTTCGGCGTCAATCACCTGTCTCCTTGCCTTTCTGAATTCCTCGCCGACTTTCCCGACATCACCGTCAATATGGTCCTCAACAACCGCTATGTAGAGCTGATCTCTGAAGGCTTTGACATGGCCGTGCGCATCGGCGAGCTGGAAGACAGCACTCTGCGCGCCCGCAAGCTGACCGAAACCACCAAGCGGATGATCGCCGCACCGAAATATTTCGAACAGTATGGTCGACCGGAAAAGATCGACGATCTGAACGAACACAAGCTCTTGCATTATTCCAACCAGTCTTCGGGCAATATGTGGAAGCTGACCGCACCCTCGGGCGAAAAACGTCAGGTCCGCACCGCGGGCTGGCTGAGTGTCAATGACGGGCAATCCCTGCTGAATGCCGCCATCTCGGGGCTTGGCATCGCTTACCTGCCCAGCTTTCTTTATGCGGACGCCATGGAAAAAGGGCTGGTTGTGGACGCGATCCCTGATCTGCCAATGGAAACCCAGGGCATCTATGCCGTCTATCCTCCGGGCCGGTTTACCCAGCCCAAGGTCCGCGCATTCATCGATTTTCTAGTTCACACTTTCGCCGATAAGGGTCCGGCGGACTGGTAACGATTTCTCCCCAGACCGATCAGTCGGTTACCTGCCCCGGTGTGCAAACATCGGGGCATTTTTTATGGTGTCCCACGCTGGGACACATCGCCACCCCAACAATTTCAATAGCTTACAGAGGCGAATTAACGACCTGTTCACAAATCGCGCAGGCTCAGGGCGCGGTTTTGCCCGGACTTTTTCAATGGGTCCAAGGACCAGCGGGCGTCCCTCTGCCTGTGCCGGACAGAACGACCAGCCCCCCAATTCACGTCGTGTCTTGGGTTGGGATCGCGTCCGCCATGGCGGCATAGGCCCGGGCCAGCCCGTCCGCGGTGGGTTGTGGCGAGATCGCCTTGGGCGGGTCGATCCCGGCGGCGCGCACAATCGTGTTGATCAAGGAAAAAAGGCCGCACACTTCAACCACCTCGTGAAGCGCATCCTCGCTCCAGCCCGCATGTCGGGCCGCATCAAACGCCGCGCTGATGCGATCCCTGTCCGGGCCAAGCACGGCCCCGGCATAGGTCAGGAGCGGCCGGATCGACTCGTTTGTTGCCGCGATCGGGCCGGAAAACGCCTCAGAAAAGACGGTGTGATAGATCACGCAATAAGGCGTCGTGGTTTGCTGCGACACGAAGGCGGCGATGGCCTCGCGCTCGCCCCGGCCCAGCGCGCCGTCGTCGCACATGATGACATCCAACAGGCGCAGCAACCGTTCCGAATGGCGCGGAAAGCGCTGCAAGACGTCCGAAAGGCTGCTTGTTTTGGAAAGTCCGGAAAATCCCGTCATGTCGGTGCGCTCCCAATGTCCGTGAGGGCCAGTATCGTGACAGTTTTGGCCCTTCCTGCGCCCAATGCTAACACCGCCCGGAGCAGCTGTCAGCGCAGGCGCGGACCCGTGCGCCTATCCGTCCTCGCCGATGACGACAACCTCGACCCGGCGGTTGGCTTCGCGCCCCTCGCGGCTGAGGTTCGAGGCGATGGGGGCGAGGTAGCCCATACCGCCCGCTTCGATCCTGTCGGGCGCGACGTCGTAGCCGTTGATCAGCGCCGTGCGCACCGAGGCCGCGCGGGCGCGGGACACGGCGATGTTGGCCTCGAGCGCGCCGACCGTGTCGGTGTGCCCGACCACTGCGATCCGCAGGGCCGGGCGGTCCTGCATGATGGCGGCAATCGCGGCCAGTTCCGGGCTTTGACTGCTGCTGAGCGCTGTGGACCCCACCGCAAAATCCAGCGTTTGCAGCACGGCGTGACCGTCGCGCAGCAGCCGCGCGGCCAGATCACCGGTGGGCGGGGATGGTGCTGCGACCGGGGCGCTTGGCGCCACATCCGGCACCACCACTTGGGCTGTGCCCACCTGTATCACCTGCAGATATCCTGACCCGGCGGCGGCGCTGGCCAGCAGGGCCACGGCCGTTTTGCCATCGGGCGTTTCGGCGCTCAGGAAATGGTAGTCGCGGATGTTCACATACATATTGGGCGCGGGCAGCACATTGATCGCAAAGCGAAAATCGAAGCCGCCGCAACGATCATCGTCGCAATCAAGCAGCACCTTATAGCCCGCATCGTCCAGTTGCGCGCGTAGTGGCGCAAGGATTTGCAGCGGCGTGAGGCCAGAGGACGGGATGCGATAGGCGCGGTGGGTGATCGGCCCCTCGAACAGGCGCGTGGACAGGTTGCCATCGACGTAAGGGCCGTCGGGCACCGCCTCTTGCGCCAGTGCCCGGTCGCGCGACGCTGTTGCCTGTGCGTTGGGTGGTAAGGCCAATTCAAGCGCCGCCAGCGGCCCGGCCATGCAAAACAGAAATATCGCCAGACAGCGCCCCGCCTGCGTCATCCCTCGCGGGCCTGCGCGTGATAGTCCGGGTTCGGCTGCATCGCTGTCGCACTCGCCACCCGGTTGGACATGTTGAAAAAGGCCGCCACGTTGATCAGGTCCCAGATGTCGCGATCACTGAGGCCGTGGCCGCGCAAGGCCTCGCGGTCGCCCTCCTCGATCTGGGCGGAGGCGAGGGTGAGTTTTTCGGCGAAGTGCAGCATCGCCCGTTGCCGCTCCGTCACCTCGGCCACGCGCCAATTCATCACCAACGCCTCGCCCAAGGCCGGGTTGCCGGAGAGCTGCCGCACCGCCGCCCCGTGCGCGGTCAGGCAGTAAAAGCAGCGGTTGGTGGCGCTGACCACAACGCCGACCATCTCGCGTTCGAGCTTGGTCAGTCCGCTGTCAGCCAGCATCAGGTCATTGTAGAGCGTGGTGAAGGCATTGAGTTTGTCGATGTCAAAGGCGTGCGCCTTGAGCACATTGGGCACCATGCCCAGTTTTTCCTGACAGATATCAAAGTATTTTTGCGTCTGAGCAGGCAGTGGATCGACCATGGGCAGATCGAGGGCAGTGGGCTGGTCGCTCATGGGGCGCTGGTGTCCTGTTTGGCAAGCTTGCGGTAATGATAGCCACCAATGCTGGCAAAACCCAGCCGTTGATAGAGCGCATTGGCCGCGATGTTGTCGGCGGTGGTCAGAAGGGCCAGATGTTCAGCACCGTTGTCCCGCGCCCAGAAGGCCGCGCGCCGCATGATCCATTGTGCAACGCCTTGTCGGCGCTGGTGTTCCAGCACTTCGACCGCGTGGACCATGGCGAGGCCGTTGTGGATTGCCACATAACCGGCCCCGGCGGGTTTTTCGTTCCACCGCGCGAGGATCGCCGTTTTGGTCTGTGCCCGCGCCATGACCGCCAGCCGGGCGGGACCGATGCCGCCTTTGGCCCAGATCTCTGCCATGATCGCGAGGGGTTCCCAGATGGCGAAGGCGGTGACGCGGGGGATGGGGATGTCGGTGAGCGTTTCGACCGGGGTCACGTAGCCGTTGGTCGGGTCGACGATGTCATAGCCCCGCGCCGCGAGTTGTGCGTCCAGCCTGGTTTCGCCTTGGCGCAGCATGAAAAGCGGGTCTTGTCCCAGTGCGCGCATCGCGGCCTCGGCCATCGGGATATCGCTGTCTTGTGTTGGTTGGTTGGCGGTTGCCGCGCTGACCCGTTTGCCGCCCCCCTGCCCGTCGCGGATGGTCCAGGGCCCCGCATGCGACAGCGTTGCCGCAGGCCACGTGCCGTCAATCGCGTCGTAAAGGGCCTGCGCCTTGATCATCCGGGGAACCGGGTTTCAAGGGCGGCGAGGGCTGTGTCCACCATGGCGCCGTCCGTGCCCCGGATCACGATGTTGGCCCCGAACTTGCCGTCCTTCTGGAACGGGTAGGAGCCGATGGAGAGGTCCGGATAGGTGGCCGCCAGTTCGCCCAGAGGGCCTGCGATGTCCCCCTCGCCCCGCTCGATCCGCAGGGTTTTGGAGACCAGCGGGTCGCCCCCTGTCAGCGTGGCCAGGACGGTGGCGACCATCGCCTGAAAGACGGCAGGCACGCCGGCCATGACGTGGACGTTGCGCAAGGTAAAGCCCGGTGCCACCGAGACCGGGTTGTCGATCAGGGTGGCGCCGTCGGGGATGCGTGCCATGCGCAGGCGCGCTGCGTTGAGGTCGCTGCCGGTCTTGGCGTAATGCGCGGCCAGCAGCGCCCGCGCATCCTCGCGCACGTCGATATGGGTGCCGAAGGCCGCCGCGATGCAGTCGGCGGTGATGTCGTCATGGGTGGGCCCGATGCCGCCGGAGGTGAAGAGGGTGTCGTGGGCGGCCGACAGCGCCTGCACGGCACCGATGATCGCCTGTGGCTCGTCGCTGACGATGCGCACTTCGGCCAGGGTGATGCCTGCGCGGGTCAGTTCGCCTGCAAGGTGGTGCATGTTGGCGTCGCGCGTCCGCCCGGACAGGATTTCGTCGCCGATCACCAGCATGGCTGCGGTGGGATTGGGCATGTCGGGGCCTCCTTGAGCATGAACCTGTCACGGTATAGGGCTGCGCTCATGCGCTTTCAAACCGAACTTGTCCCTGCCGAGCTGATCCGCCGCTATAAACGCTTTCTGGCCGATTGTCGGCTGGCGGATGGGCGCGAAGTGGTGGCCCATTGCGCCAATCCCGGCTCGATGATGGGGCTGGCGGAACCGGGTGCGCGCATCTGGCTGGAGCCCAATGACGATCCGAAGAAAAAGCTGAAATTTGGCTGGCGGCTGGTCGAGCATGGGGACGGGCATTTCACGGGGGTGGATACCTCGGTGCCGAACCGCGCGCTGCGTGCGGCGTTCGAGGTGGGTGAGGTGCCGGGCTTTGACGGATACACCACCGTGCGGCCCGAACAGAAATACGGCGAAAACAGCCGCATCGATTTCCTGTTGCAAGGGGAGGGCCTGCCCGACGCTTATGTCGAGGTGAAATCAGTGACGCTGAGCCGCGCGGCGGGGCTGGCCGAGTTTCCGGATTCCGTCACGGCGCGCGGCGCGAAACATCTGGGTGAATTGGCAAAGATGGTGGGGCTGGGGCACCGGGCCGTCATGCTCTATCTGGTGCAGCGCACGGATTGCGACCGCTTCACTTTGGCGGGTGACATTGATCCTGCCTATGCCGCCGCATATCAGGCCGCAACGCGCGCAGGGGTGGAAACGATGTGTCTGGGCACCTACATCACGCCCAAAGCCGTCACGGTGGGTCACCCCATCGCGATCCACATCTGACACCCACTGGCCCTTCACGCCGCACTGCAGTATGATCGCAGGCGAAGGGCCGCCAATGGAGCACAGCGTGAAACACGAAAGCCGCGCCCGTCTGACCAAGGACGGGATCCGCATCTACAACGACGCCGACTTTGCCGGGATGCGCGCAGCTGGCAAGCTTGCAGCCGAGATATTGGACGCCATGGCGCCGCTGGTCTTTCCGGGCCAGACAACGGGAGAGATCGACCGCGTGATCACCGAAATGGTCGATGATGCGGGCGCGAAATCGGCCACCATTGGCTACAAGGGTTACAAGCACGCGAGCTGTATTTCGGTCAACCACGTGGTGTGCCACGGGATTCCCGGGGACAAGGTGCTGAAGGATGGGGATATCCTCAATATCGACGTGACCGTGATCGTCGATGGCTGGTTTGGCGATACAAGCCGGATGTATGTGGCTGGCAAACTGCCCCGCAAGGCCGAGCGTCTGATTCAGGTCACCCATGACGCGCTGATGCTGGGCATCGAGGCAGCCAAACCCGGCAACACCTTTGGTGACATCGGCCACGCCATTCAGGGTTTCGTGGAAAGCCACCGCATGTCCGTGGTGCGCGATTTCTGCGGGCACGGGCTGGGCCGTGTGTTTCACGCGCCGCCCAATGTGCTGCATTATGGCCGTCCCGGCACCGGGGCCGTGCTGCAACCGGGCATGATCTTTACCATCGAGCCGATGGTGAATCTGGGTCGCCCCGAGACCAAGACACTGGCCGATGACTGGACTGCCGTGACGAGGGACAAGTCCCTGTCGGCGCAATTCGAGCACTCGGTTGGTGTGACGGAAAGTGGGGTCGAAATCTTTACCCCCTCGCCCACGGGCAAGTTTCATCCCACGTTTTGAAGGCTGAACAGGGCGGATCTCGATCCGCCCAAGCATCAGCTGCCGCGCGTGCGATGTGGCCCGGCAACTGCCGTCACCGCCAGAATGATCCCTGACACCGTTGCAATCATGCCCGCCGCACTGACCGAGGCCGAGGCCCCGACCCAAAGCGGCCCGTAGCCTGCCAGCACATAGCCAAGGATCGCGGCCAGCGCGGCAAAGCCTGCCGACCATGCCACCTGATGGCCCAACCGGTTGGTCATCATCCGCGCCGCGGCGGGCGGGCAGATGAACATCGCAATCACGATGATCGAGCCCACAGCATCGAACGCCGCCACCGCTGCAATCGCCGACACAACCACCAGCGCCAGACCCAGCGGCCCTGTGCGCAGACCGACTCCGCGTGCGAACCCTTCGTCAAAGGTGGACAAGGCCAGTGGTCGCCAGAACAGAAAGATGAACGCCGCCACGACCAGCAGGGCGAGCGCCATGCGTGGCAGCTCCACCGGCAGGCCTGCAAGGGCGGCGGGGTCGGTGAGCGATGTCCAGCCATTTGCGTCCAGCCAGATCAGGCTTTCCAGATTGCCATACAGCGCGTGTTCGACGTCGAGATGGACGCTGGACGTGTCCGAGCGTTCAAGCAGCAGCACGCCGCCTGCAAACATGGCCGTAAAGACGACGCCCATGGCCGCGCCCGCCTCGATCTTGCCCAGACGGCGGATCGCCTCGATCGCGATCACTGCCAGCACCGCCGCCCCTGCGGCCCCCAGCAGCATCGGCCCTGTTGCGACCATGCCCGTCAGCAGGAAGGCCACGACGATGCCCGGCAAAACCACATGGCTGATCGCATCGCCGATCAGGGCCTGACGGCGCAGCAACAGGAAATTCCCCGGCAGGGCGCAGGCCACGGCGACGCAAATGCCGATCAGCAATGGCGTCAGCGACAGGGCGACGAATTCGGGCCCCATCACGTCACCGCCTTGGGTGCGGCGATGCGGCTGTCCACATCGCGTAGCTGGTCGGGGGTCAGCACGTCTTCGATCGGGGTGAGGCCGTCATAGCGGGTTGCGGCCACGGCAAAGCTGTTATCGGCGCGCACCAGCGACCAGCGGGTTTCATCGAGCAGCGCCTTGGCGGCGGCCGCCTGACCCTCGGCTGTGGCGACGCCGTCAGGCAGGATCAGCCCGTCGCGGCACATGAGGCGCCGGGTGAGCGCCTCGAAGATCGGCTGGCCCTGTGCGAGTGCAAGCAGCCCTTGGCGCATATGCACCCGGCGCTGGTAGCGGCGGTGCAGCAGGACCGACGCCAGCACGCCCCGCCCCGGTGAAAAGAGCAGTGACATCAGGAAGATGGAAAAGCCCACCAGCACCACGATTGGCCCTGTGGGCAGGGCCGGGGCGATGGCCGAGGTGGCCGCGCCGACATAGCCTGACACGCCGCCCACGGCGCCCGCGATGATGACCACGTGCCCGGCCCGGTCCGTCCAGAACCGTGCGGTGACCGCAGGCACGATCAACAGGGCCACGATCAGGATCAGCCCTACCACCTTGAGCCCTACCACCGTGACCACCAGCACGATGCCCATCATCGCCAGATCAATGCGCCCCAGCGACCAGCCCGTCGCCTCGGCATAGCCCGGATCGAATGCGGCCAGTTCCAGTGGGCGGCGCAAGATGAGGACCAGTGCCAGTACGGCCGCCGCCGAAACCGCAAGCAGGATCGCATCGTTGCGCAGCATGCCTGCGGTGGAGCCGAGGAGGAACCCTTCGAGCCCCGCTTGCTGGCCGACGCGCATGGTCTGGATCACCGTCAGGATCACGATGCCGAGGCCGAAAAAGACCGACAGGATCGCGCCGATCGCCGCGTCCTCGCCCAGCCGCGTGCGTGTCGTCAGCCATTGCACGCAGAGGAGGCCGATTGCGGCGGAGACCGCCGCGCCCATCAGTAGGCCAGGCAGCCAGCGCCCGTCCCCGCCAAGTGCCACCATCACCACGAAAGCAAGGCCAACCCCCGGCAGGGTCGCGTGGCTGATCGCGTCGCTGACCAGTGCCCGTTTGCGTAAGAATAGGAAGGTGCCCGCCACCCCTGCCGCGATGCCCAGAAGGGCCGCGCCCAGCGTGACCAGCGTTGCGTTATAGCCCAGCTGCAGAAACAGCGCCTCGGCGAGCATGGCCTAGCCCACGGCGCTTTCTGGGTCGACCCGCGCGGTGGTTAGACGGCCACCGTAGGCGGCTTGCAGGTTGTCCTCGGTAAAGGCCTCGGCGACCGGGCCTGCGGCGATCACTTGGGTGTTGAGCAGCACCACATCGTCGAAATAGTCCGGCACGGTGGCCAGATCGTGGTGCACGGCCAGAACGGTGCGGCCTGTGTCGCGCAGGTCCTTGAGCACCGCGATGATCGCCTTTTCGGTGGCCGCGTCGACCCCGGCAAAGGGTTCATCCAGCACGTAGATATCGGCATCTTGCGCCAGCGCACGGGCGAGGAAGACCCGCTGTTGCTGCCCGCCCGAAAGCTGGCCGATCTGGCGGGTGGCAAAGTCGGTCATGCCGACCCGCTCAAGCGCGCGCATGGCCTGGGCGCGGTGTTTGGCCCGCACCCGGCCCAGCAGGCCGAGCTGGCGGTACATGCCCATCAGCACCACGTCGATGACGCGGGTGGGGAAATCCCAGTCGACGCTCGCGCGTTGCGGCACATAGGCGATGCGGTCGCGCATCCGCTCGAGCGGCTGGCCAAAGACGGTGACGGTGCCCGCAAGCGGTGTGATCACTTGCAGCGCGGCCTTGAGCAGCGTGGATTTGCCCGCGCCGTTTGGGCCGACAATGGCCGTCATCGCACCTGCGCGCAGGGTCATGTCGACCGAAAAGATCGCAGGCGTCTGACCGTAAGAGACCGTCAGGCCGCGCACCGCAAGCGGGCTTGCGACCCGTGTCGCTTCGGCTTCGGCCTGTGCGGCGTCGGTGACGAGTTGGATACTCATGCGGCCCCCTTCAACAGGCCCAGTCGGCCTGTGGCTGGCACATCCGCACCCAGGGCGCGGGCGATGGTGGTGACGTTGTGATCGATCATGCCGAGCCAGGTGCCTTCATAGGTGCCCTCGGGGCCCATGGCGTCGGAAAACAGCGACCCGCCGATGCTGACGCTGTGGCCCTGGGCGGCCGCCCCTTCGATCAGCGCGCGGATGTTGCGATCGGAGACGGAGGTTTCGACGAATACGGCGGGCAATTGACGTGCGACCAGCATGTCGACCAGCGTGCCGATGCGGTTCAGCCCCGCCTCACTTTCGGTGGAGATGCCCTGGATGCCGAGCACTTCGAAATCGTAAGCTGCGCCGAAATAGCCGAATGCGTCATGGGCGGTCAGCAGCACGCGCGCCTCGGGCCGTACGGCGCCCAGCACATCGCGACTGTAGATCGACAGCGCCTCGGCCTCGGCAATGAAGGCGGCTGCGTTGGCCTCGAACATCTCTTTGCCCTTGGGGCGCAGCGTGGTCAGCGCGCGCACAACGGCTGGCACGCATTTCACCCACAACTCCGGATCCATCCAGATATGCGGGTCAAAGCGGTCTTCGTAATCTTCGCTGCCGATCAGCAGGCTTTGATCCACGCTTTCGGCGACGGCATGGACAGGGCGCTTGCGGGA
The DNA here is from genome assembly GCF_947503045.1 of uncultured Tateyamaria sp. GTDB lineage: Bacteria > Pseudomonadota > Alphaproteobacteria > Rhodobacterales > Rhodobacteraceae > Tateyamaria. Next base: position 156,993 of record NZ_CANNCF010000001.1, on the reverse strand, counting down.
GAGGTCCAGCAGGAACTCTTCCATCTGCGCCTCGAGATAGAGGCCGTGCCAGAACACCGTGTCCGCGCGGGTCATGTCGACGATGTCGCTGCGGGTCTGGCGATAGGCGTGTGGATCGACGCCCGGACCCATCAGCGCGCGCACCTCGACCCCGGTGCCACCGATCTGGCGCACAAGGTCAGCGATCATGGCCGTGCTTGCCACCGCATTGATCCGCGACGCCGCAAAAGACGGTGTGGCCGCCATAGCGGCAAGTCCGGCCAGAACAGAACGACGTGAAACGGGCATTGGATCCTCTCGGGATGGCTTGGCTGTGAATGACTTAGTTGTATATGCGAGTCATTCGCAGAAAGTCAATGAGAATGCGAATGACTCGCAATAACAGACGCGTGATTTAGGGGGTTTCAGCCGAAATCGATGAGAAAAACGGCGCCCGGACCGTCCTCAAGCAGCGAAATCCGCCCGCCACGGGCCTGCACAAGGCTGCGCACAATGCTCAGACCCATGCCGGTGCCGCCGTTTTCGCGCCGGGTGGTAAAGAACGGATCGAACACGCGATCCCGGTTGCCTGCACTGATCCCCGGCCCGTCATCGGCGATGCGCACCCCATCCCGCAGCGCGCTGAGCGTCAGGGTCCGGGCCCGGTGTTCCGCCGCATTGCGCCCCAGTTGGGTCAGGATGGTTGCAAGATCGGCGGCCAGAAGTGGCACCTGACCGTCCTGAGCCACGTCCACTGTCAGGCCCACATCCAAAAGCGCTGCGACCTCGCCAAGGAGGCAGGTGCCGACCCCGGCACTGCTGGCGGCCTGCGCGTGATGGCCCAGATCATCAAGCAGCGCCTGCATCCGTGTTGTGGCCTCAGTGATGGTGCGTTGCAACTCGGCCGCGTCTGCGCCGCTGGCCCCGGCCTGCAGCAATTCGGCAGCGCCTTGTATCGCTGTCAGGGGCGAGGTCAGCTCGTGCGCGACATGATCGGCATAGGCCTTCATCCCCTCGGCCCGGCTGTTCAAACTGTCGCCCATGGCCATCACACTCGCCCCCAGCGCGCCCAGTTCCGGCGTGCCGAAATGGGCCGGAGCGGGGGCCGCCTGCCCCGCCTTCATCGCGCGGGCGTAGGCGGTCAGCGCATAGATCGGCCGCAGCACCAGCCGCCACAGCAGAAACCCCAGCACGCAGGTGGCCACAACGGCCATCCAGCCGACAAGCCACGCCGCCTCGCCCCAGCCCAGAATATTGCCCCAGAGCCGCAGATACGTGATGCCGAACAGGGGCAGCAACAACACAGCCGCAAGCGTGCCGCCAATGACCAGCGCCAAGGGGGGGCGCCATTTTTGCCTAATAGGTTTTACGGGCCGGTGCATGGGCCCATCCTGATGCCGATGCCATGCACGGTTTCGATGGCGTCGCCGCATCCGGCCTCGGCCAGTTTGGAGCGCAGGTTGCGCAGATGGCTGTCGAGGGTGCGGTCGCTGACCCCGGCGTGGTGGCCATAGACCGCATCCGTCAGCGCCGGGCGCGCCGCGATCCGGTCGGGATGGGCAATCAGGTGGGACAGGATATCCATCTCGCGCGCTGTCAGGGTCACCGGCGCGCCATTCACCCGGCACAGATGGGCGGCGGGATCGACGCTGAGCACGCCGCGGCTGAGGGTGGGTGCGCTTGAGGTCGCGGGTCGCGCCCGTTTCAGGATCGCCCCGATCCGCGCCACCAGCTCGCGCGGCGAGAACGGCTTGGTCACATAGTCATCCCCGCCGAGTTCAAACCCCAGCACCCGGTCGATTTCGTCCTGCCGTGCGGTCAGGAACAGCACTGGCGTTTCGTCATTGGCGCGCAAGGTCCGACAGACCGCGAGCCCGTCTATTTCCGGCAGGCCGATGTCGAGCACGATCAGATCGAACCGGCCCGAGCGTGCCTTGCTGAGCCCTTCGGCCCCGTCGCCTGCCTCGCTCACCTCATAGCCTGCCCGCTGCAAGGCGATGCGCAGGACCGAGCGGATGTGGGGATCGTCATCGACGATCAGCAAATGGTGTGTGCTCATGGGGCGTGGGCGTCTGTGGTCATGGCCACAAGGCTACGGCGCACCCGCCAGTTGCGAAAGCCCCATTCGCGCCAGTCTGTGGGGTGGGACAGGTGGGGGCTGCTGCTGGCGCAGTACCTGTGCGGCGGGATGTCGAGATGGCGGTGCAGCGCGGGCAGTGCCCCTTCGGAGAGGGCGCAGATGGTGCGCCGATCCTCGACCACCGGATGGGTCAGGTTATGCGTCGCGATCAACCCGTCTATGTTGATGAAGGCTGTGACGTAGAGCACCCCGGCCCCGAGCACCCCGCTGCGCAACAGCATCCATGCGGCAGGCTTGTCCCGCCAGATTTGCCACAGCACGATGCCAAGCCCGGCCGCGACCAGCCCCATCCAGATATAGGCCGCGACCCGAAGCCGGGTGAGGCCGTAGACATCGACATAAGCGTCGAGCCGGAAGAGCGAGGCGGCCACCAGCGCCAGTGTTTGCGCGAGCCACAGCAACATGAGCCAGCGCAAGACCGGCCGTCCGGCCAGATGCGGGCGCGCCAGCACCGCGAACAGCCCCGCCAGCAGCGCCGTGACCAGCAGCGGATAGGCCCCGCGATGGGCGTAAGTGGCCGGGCTGATCCCCTCGGGCAGGCCGACATTGCCGTAGAGAAACAGGACATCCATAACCGTCTGCACGGCAAACAGCGCGTTGAAGGCGATCAGCGAACGCGCAACGGAGCCTGCATTGATGATCCCCTGCCGCCGTACAGTGGCGCGGGTGGCGCGGCGCGCCCGCAGGCGTTCGCGCATGGCCGGGGCCACCAGCAAGGGCCAGATCAGTATCCCGAGGGTCACCCAGAACCACAGCCGCCACATGTTCGGGACGGGCGGGTGCCAGGTCATTATGTGCAACAGCGCTTGATCCAGCACCGGGTTGGCTCCGATCAGCAGCAACGCGAACAGAGCAGTGGCGGCGACGGGCAGTGCCCATGTGAGGAGAAGGGCACGGATATCGATGGGGCCGCGGCCTATGTGTCCAAGCCGTTGCGCGCCAAGGGCCGCGTCTGACACGGTTTGGGCCGGGGCCACCCACCATAGCCGCAGCGCGCCGCGCAGCAGATCGCCGCGCGCAAGCCCTGCCAGGGCCGCGCACACACCCGACAGGCCAAGCAGCGCGATCAGGACCGAGAGGGGTTGTACCAACTCGATCAGGGGCAGGACAGCCAGGACCGCGCCTGCCCCGATGCCAAACCGCGCGCGTGTGCTGAGGCGCGGCCAGGCCAGCGCCAGCCCCGCCAACACGATGAGCAACGCAAGCAGGGCAAAGCTGAGCGCGGGCACCACCGACCAGACCAGCATGTCGCCGCACGCGATCAGGGCCACCAGCAGGCCCGCCTTGATCCCGTCCCGGCGGCGGCTGCGCTGCCTGTCTTCGGACGGCTCTTTGGGCCCGTCCAGCCACCACCCGTCCTGCTGCATCGATAGCGGCACACCGCGAAAAATCCGTGTCGTCATTGCCTGTCCCTTTGTTGTCGGCCTCGTTTGAATGCGAGGCTGACAGGCCCGCGTGCAGAGGGTCGCACCCCGTTTGTGCAGAAGATGTGCAGGGCTTTGCGCGGCGGCAGTGCTTGCCAAACGCAGCGCGCCATGCCACGTCAGAGACCCGCGCAAGTCCGAAAGGATCCCCAAAAGATGCACGAGACGACCACACAGTCACCGACCCAGACCTCGACGCAACTGCCGCAGGCGGTTGAGCCACGCAATCCCGGCATGGCGCTGGATATGGACTGGGTGCGACGGGTGCAGGCGAACACTTCGGCCATTGAGCGGCGCTGCGCGACCCTGCCCGGGCGACGCTCGATCAAGAAGCAGCATCAGGCCGCGTGGCTGCTCAAGGCGATCAGCCTGATCGATCTCACCACCCTGTCGGGCGACGACACGGTGCGCCGCGTACAGCGGCTGTGCGCAAAGGCGCGTCAGCCGGTGCGGGCCGAGATGCTGGAGGCATTGGGGATGGAGGGACTGACCACGGGAGCGGTCTGCGTCTATCACGAGATGATCACGGCTGCGGTCGCCGCCTTGCAAGGATCGGGCATTCCGGTGGCGGCGGTTTCGACCGGTTTTCCGGCCGGATTGTCCCCGTTCCACCTGCGCCTGCAGGAAATCAGCGAAAGTGTTGCGGCAGGGGCGGGCGAGATCGACATCGTCATCTCGCGCCGCCACGTGCTGGAAGGCAACTGGGCCGCACTTTACGACGAAATGGCGCAGATGCGCGCGGCCTGCGGGGCGGCGCATGTCAAGGCGATCCTCGCCACGGGCGAGTTGGGCACGTTGCGCAATGTGGCGCGCGCCTCACTTGTGTGCATGATGGCCGGAGCGGATTTCATCAAGACCTCGACCGGCAAGGAAAGCGTCAATGCCACGTTGCCCGTGAGTCTCGTGATGATCCGCGCGATCCGCGACTATTACGAGGCGACAGGATACCGCGTGGGCTACAAACCTGCGGGCGGGATTTCCAAGGCCAAGGACGCGCTGGTCTACCTGTCGCTGATCAAGGAAGAGCTGGGGGACCGCTGGTTGCAGCCGGACCTGTTCCGCTTTGGCGCCTCGTCCCTCTTGGGCGATATCGAACGGCAACTCGAACACCACCTGACCGGCGCCTATTCCTCCGGATACCGCCATGCGATCGGATGAGGCGATTCGACAAGCGCGCGGCCGTATTGCGAATAGGGTAGGCGTGCTCGTGCGAGCATCTGCGTTTTATGCTCACTGCCTTGGTGTGTTTGTAATTTCCGCCGCTCCGGTTGGCGCGGAAACCGACAGCCCAGTATTCACACTGTACCGAAACTCCCCGCTTCATCCTCTGATGCGAATACATGTTGCGACCTTCGATGCCTCAGACGGCAAACAATACAACTTTGAAAACTGCTGGATTGCTGCGGAGCTGTTCCAAGACAAGCCCGGCGTTCAAGTAAGGTACTGGTGCGAAACCGGGAAATTCAGGAGATAATCCATGACCGTCAAAGACATCTTCGAAACCATGGACTACGGCCTCGCTCCCGAGGCGGCAGGCGACGCGCTGGCGTGGATCGTCGATCAGGGCGCCAGCTTTGGCCACTTCATCAACGGCGATTTCACCAAGCCCACCAAGGATTTCGAGTCAAAGAACCCGGCCACAGGCGAGGTCCTCGCCACCCTCAGCCAGGCCACGCAATCCGACATCGACGCCGCCGTCAAAGCCGCCCGCGCTGCCCAGCCCAAATGGGCCAAATCCGGCGGCCACGCCCGCGCCCGCGTCCTTTACGCCATCGCACGTGCCTTGCAGAAACACAGCCGCCTGTTCGCGGTCCTCGAAACGCTCGACAACGGCAAACCGATCCGTGAAAGCCGCGACATCGACATCCCCCTCGCCCAACGCCATTTCTACTATCACGCGGGCATGGCCCAGTTGATGGAGGCCGAACTGCCCGACCGTGCGCCCCTTGGCGTGTGCGGCCAGATCGTGCCATGGAACTTCCCCTTGCTGATGCTCGCATGGAAGATCGCGCCAGCGCTGGCCATGGGCAACACGGTGGTGTTGAAACCGGCTGAATATACCTCGCTGACCGCTTTGCTGTTCGCCGACATCTGCCGTCAGGCGGGCGTGCCCAAGGGGGTCGTCAACATCGTGACCGGCGATGGTGCCGTGGGCGAGATGATCGTGAACGCGGATGTGGACAAGATCGCCTTCACCGGCTCCACCGCTGTCGGCCGTCGCATCCGCGAGGCGACGGCTGGCACCGGCAAGGCGCTGACCTTGGAGTTGGGCGGCAAATCCCCTTACATCGTTTTTGACGACGCTGATCTCGATTCCGCGGTCGAAGGGCTGGTGGATGCCATCTGGTTCAATCAGGGGCAGGTCTGTTGCGCGGGCTCGCGCCTGTTGGTGCAGGAACCGGTGGCCGACGCCTTTTACACCAAGCTGCGCGCCCGCATGGACAAGTTGCGTATCGGCGATCCGCTGGACAAATCCATCGACGTGGGCGCGGTGGTGGACCCGATCCAGCTGGACACGATCAGCAAAATGGTCGCCGACAACAGCAGTGGCGAGACCTATCAGGCCAAGACACCGCTGCCCGCCACGGGCTGCTATTACCCGCCCACGCTCATCACCGGCCTCAACAGCGCCGATACGCTGATGCAGGAGGAGATCTTTGGGCCCGTGCTGGTGTCCACCACATTCCGCACGCCAGCCGAAGCGGTGGAACTCGCCAACAACACCCGCTACGGGCTGGCCGCCACCTTGTGGAGCGAGAACGTCAACCTCGCCCTCGACATCGCACCGAAACTGGCCGCAGGGGTGGTCTGGGTGAACGCCACGAACCTCTTTGACGCCGCCGCAGGCTTTGGCGGCGTGCGCGAAAGCGGGTTCGGGCGCGAGGGCGGCTGGGAAGGGCTGATGGCCTATACCAAGCCCGTTGCCTCCCCCAGAGCGATCAAACCGATCGCCGCCTTTGCGGGCAAGGATGAACCAACCGATCCGCTGGATCGCACGGCCAAGCTCTATATCGGCGGCAAGCAGGCGCGCCCGGATGGGGGCTATTCGCGCAACGTCTATGGCAAGAATGGCGCGCTGCTGGGCCAGTCGAGTCTGGCCAACCGAAAGGACGTGCGCAACGCGGTCGAGGCGGCGCAGGCGGCCAAGGGCTGGGGCAAGACCACGGGGCACTTGCGCGCGCAGATCCTTTATTACATCGCCGAAAACCTCTCGGCCCGGGGCGACGAATTCGCCGCCCGGATCGACGCGCTGCAGGGGGGCAAGTTCGGGCAGAAAGAGGTCGAGGCGTCGATCAGGCGCCTGTTCACCTATGCCGCCTGGGCTGACAAATACGACGGTGCTGCCAAGGGCGTGCCTCTGCGCGGCATTGCGCTGGCGATGAACGAACCCACCGGCATCATCGCGGCCCTGTGCCCGGATGATGCGCCACTGCTTGGGCTGATCTCGTGCATTGCGCCTGCCATCGCCATGGGCAACCGGATTGTGCTGGCGGCCTCGGAACCCTTCCCGCTGGCGGCGACGGACTTTTATCAGGTGCTGGAAACCTCCGATGTCCCCGCCGGGGTGATCAACATCCTGACCGGCGATCACGCCGAGCTTGCACCGCACATGGCCAAACACCTGAACGTCGATGCGGTCTGGTCCTTTTCGAGCAAAGACCTGTCAAAAGAGATCGAAAGCGCCGCAGCAGGCAACCTCAAACGGACTTGGGTGAACAACGGACAGGCCCGTGACTGGGTCGGCGCGCAGGGCGAAGGACGCGCCTTTCTGCAAGCCGCAACCGAGGTCAAGACCGTCTGGGTGCCCTACGGCGAATAGAGTTTCTTCTGACCAGAAATACCACGGGGGTTTGGGGGCAGAGCCCCCATTCCACCTGAAATCGCGTGTGCGCAAGCACTCAATTGGCGACGGAGCTTTCCAGTCCTTCAGGCTGACCCACCACGACGAAATGCAGCCCCTCGGGGTCCAGCAACTCACCTGCCACACGGGCCACATCGTCCAGCGTCACCGCCTCGACCTTGTCGTTGCGGGTGGCGATATAGTCGATGGGCAGGCCCAGCATCTGCATGCCGACCATGATGCGGGCAATCGGGCCATTGCCGTCGAACCGCAGCGGATAGGCCCCGGTGATATAGGTCTTGGCCGCGTCCAGTTCTTCCTGGGTGATGCCCTCATCCGCCGCACGCGCCCATTCGTCGCGGATCACCGACACCGCCTCGGCAATGCTGTCATTGGCCGATGCCACCTGCCCCTGCACCGTTTCGGCATAGTCCTGCGGCACAAGGAAGGAATAGACCCCATAGGTCAGCCCGCGCTTTTCACGCACTTCGGTCATCAGGCGGCTTTCAAATCCACCCGCCCCGATCACCTGGTTGAGTACACTGGCCGCGAAATAGTCCGGGTCGTCCTGCGCAATACCGCTCTGGCCAAAGATCGCAACCGATTGCGGGGTCTCAAACGGCACCACGGTTGTCCCGCCCTTGATCAGGATCGGCGCCCGTTCGGGCATGGGCGCGCCTTCCTCGGGCAAAGCGCCCAGCAGCGCGTCGAGCATCGGGCCCAACTCTTCGGGCGTGATATCGCCGGCCACGCCGACGTAAAGGCGGTCCTTGGCAAAGACCGCGCCGTGGGCGGCCAGCATGTCCTCGCGCGTCAGGGCGGCGACACTGTCAATCGTGCCCTCATATTGCGACCCGTAGGGGTGATCGCCATAGGCCATCGCATCAAAGGTACGGCGGGCGATCTCGTCAGGGTCCTTGGCATCCGAGCGCAGACCCGTCAGCACCTGCTCGCGCACGCGCTCAAGAGCGGCGGGGGCAAAGCTGGGTTCGATGATCGAGGCGCGCAGCAACTCGATGGCTTCATCCCGGTTCTCGGTCAGAAACTTGGCTGACACCGACAGCGCATCATCCCCGATGTCATAACCAAAAGAGGCCGCAAGGCTTTCCTGCGCGCGCGCAAAGGCACGGGCATCGAGATCCCCGGCCCCTTCCTCAAGCAGGCCTGTCATCAGGTTGATGGCCCCGCGCTTGCCGGGCGCGTCAAGGGAGGCCCCACCGCGAAAGCGCAGCTCCAGCGCCAGAAACGGGATCGAGGGTTCGCGCACCAGCCATGCGGTGATGCCTCCGGGACTGACCACTTCTTCGATCTGCACTTCGGCGCGGGCGGGCAATGCGGCGGCAAAGGCAATGGCAAGGACCATGGCAAAGCGGATCATTGGCTCACCTCCTCTGGGGTCACGGGCCGGGTCAGCCACCCGGTCACCGAGGCATCGCGGTTCAGCACGCTGCGGGCAGCGGCCATGATATCGTCGGCGGTCACGGCCTGCAGAATGTCGGGCCAGGCCTGAATGTCTTCGACCCGCAGCCCCACGGACATCGCGGCGCCATAGCGACGGGCAATGCGGTCGACATTGTCGCGTTCGTAAATCTCGTTGGCGCGCAGCTGGTACTTGATCCGCTCAAGCTGTTCGGGGTCCACGCCGTCGATCAGGAACTGGGCCAGAACCGCGTCCATTGCGTCTTCGGCCTCTTGCAGGCTCAGCCCCGGCACCGGCACGATCACCACGTCGAAGGTCGTGTCATCCAGCGATGTGCCCCGATAGAACGCGCCGGACCAAACGGCTTTTTGCTCTTCGAATTGCAGCTTTTCGGTCATGTAGCTGGTCTGCCCACCGCCCAGCACTTCGGCCAGCAGGGTCAGGGCGGCGGCGGCCGTCTGATCCCCCGGATCGCGTTCCGGGGCGAGGTAAGAGCGGCTCACATATTCCTGTGCGACCCGCGCATCGCGAAAGATCACGCGGCGTTCGGCGGTCTGGGGTGGCTCTTCGGAGCGGATGCGTTCGGGCAGGTCGGGATTGGCCGGGATCACACCGTAATAAGTCTCGGCCAAGCGCTTGACCTCGTCTGCATCCACATCACCGGACACCACGAGAATCGCGTTATTGGGGTAGTAGTAGGTGTTGTAAAAGCCCAGCGCGTCCGCCTTGTCGAGGCTTTCCATCTCGTGCATCCAGCCGATGATCGGCACGCCGTAGCGGTGGTTGAGGTATTGGGCGGCGTTCATCTGCTCGCCAAACAGGGCGCGCGGGTTGTTCTCGGTGCGCTGGTTGCGTTCCTCGATGATCACACGGCGTTCGGTGGCGACGTTCTGTTCGGTGAAACGGATGTTGCGCATCCGGTCCGCCTCCATCCGCATCATCAACTCAAGCCGGTCGGCAGCGACGCGCTGGAAATAGGCGGTGTAGTCATAGCTGGTGAATGCATTGTCGCGTCCGCCATTGGCCGCGACCGTGGCCGACAACTCGCCATCGGCCAGCGTGTCGGTGGCCTTGAACAGCAGGTGTTCCAGAAAGTGGGCCACGCCTGAGGACCCGACAGGTTCGTCCGCGGACCCCGCGCGGTACCAGACCATGTGCTGGACGACAGGGGCGCGGTTGTCTTCGACCACAACCACCTGCATCCCGTTGTCGAGTTCAAAGGTCGTCACCCCGTCCTGTTCCGCGCGCAACGAGGCGGGCAGAGCAGTGGCAGTCAGGGCAATGGCGGCAAGTGCGGCACGCAAACGGGTCATGGCAAATCCTGATTAGGAAGAATGTGTGTAACAGATACGACGACAGGCCCCCCCTTCAAGCGACGCTGTCGGCTTTGTGAGGAAACGAAAGTGATAAGTGGTCAGCGCCGACGGCCCGATGGCGGCGCCGTGGGCACGGGGATGCCAGCGCGGCGGAACTGCTCGGCGACGCGTCCCGGCTTGATCGCTTCGCGGCGATAGGCCTGTGCGTAGCTGTCTTCCGGAAAGATCCGGATCTGCGTCAGTCGGGCCTGGCGCTTGCGAAACTGTGCATCCGCTGCCGCCAGCGTGGCGCGGATATTGGCGTCGCGTCCAAAGCGGCTGGCATGGTTCACAAGGGCCCCGTCACCGCCCGGGATCGGCCCGTTGGGCGAAGTGCGCTGCCCGCCAAGGGCTGCCACGCTGTCTTCCAGCGGGCGCTGGTCAGTGCGGTTAAAGCCGCCTGGCGTCGGTTCGGGCAGGGCAGAAAAGCTTTCGGGTTCTTCCAGCGGCTTGGCCGGAACGATGATGAATTCATCCGGTCCCTCGCCGCGTGGCTGGATCTGGCGCAGCCCCTTGTTCTCGCAGGCGGCAAGCACAAGAACTGAAATCAGGGCACAGGCGATCACACGCATGGACGAACTCTCCTCAACTCGTGCCGCATTATCGCAGCTTGGGCCCGCTTGTCACGTGCCCTTTTTGGTCGGTTTCTTTTTGGCAGGCGACCCTTCCTGCCCAAAGAACACAAGGCCGATGGCCCCGGCAAAGATGAAAATATCCGCCACGTTGAACACAAACGGGTTGTCGATGCCGCAGCAGGACATATTCAGGAAATCCAGAACATAGCCGTAAATCAGCCGGTCGAGCACATTGGCCAGCGCTCCGCCAATCAGCAAACCCGCGCTGACGCGCGCCAGTGGCGGTTGCGGATGTTTGATCACCCACCACAGCACGCCAACACAGATCACCAGCGCGATCCCGATCAGCGCCCAGACACTGGTGCCGTCCCCCAGGAGGCCAAAGTTGATCCCCCGGTTCTCGCCATAGCGAAAGTTCAGGATCGGTGGCAGCACGTCGATCGGCTTGAACTGCGACACGCCCAGCACATGGATGACCAGATATTTCGATATCTGATCGAGGCCAAAGGCCAGTATTGCGCTGATCCACAGAAGTTTCATGTCGTCCCTAATGCCGGAAATGGCGCATGCTGGTAAAGACCATGGCCAGCCCCGCGGCGTCCGCCGCCGCAATCACCTCGTCATCGCGCATCGACCCGCCCGGCTGGATCAGGGCAGTCGCCCCCGCCTCGGCCGCCGTGATCAGCCCATCGGCAAAGGGAAAGAACGCATCCGAGGCCACAACCGAGCCTTGGGTCAGCGGCGCGGGCAGGTCCATCGCCTCGGCCATGTCCTCTGCCTTGCGCGCCGCGATGCGGGTGCTGTCGACCCGGCTCATCTGCCCGGCGCCGACGCCCACTGTCGCGCCGTCTTTGACATAGATAATGGCGTTGGATTTCACGTGTTTGGCGACGGTCCAGGCAAACAGCATGTCTGCCAGTTCCTGTTCGGTGGGCTGGCGTTTGGTCACGACCTTGAGGTCATCACGGGCAATGCGACCCACATCCTTGTCCTGCACCAGAAACCCGCCCGACACCTGTTTGACGGCCAGTGCCGCCGCTGCAGGGTCGGCCAGCCCGTCGGTGGTGAGCAGGCGCAGGTTCTTCTTTTTACCAAAGACTTCAATGGCATCCGCGTCCGCGCCGGGTGCGATAACCACTTCGGTAAAGATGCCGGAAATTGCCTCTGCCGTTTCGCCATCAAGCGGCTGATTCAGCGCGATGATGCCGCCGAATGCGCTGGTGCGGTCGCAGTCAAAGGCGCGGGTATAGGCCTGGGCCAGCGTTTTACCGGTTGCCACGCCGCAGGGGTTGGCGTGTTTGATGATGGCGCAGGCCGGGCCCTGCCCTGCAAATTCGCTGACCAGTTCAAAGGCCGCGTCGGTGTCGTTGATGTTGTTGTAGGACAGTTCCTTGCCCTGATGCTGGGTGGCCGTTGCCACACCCGGACGGGCCGAACCATCAGTGTAGAACGCCGCCGCCTGGTGCGGGTTTTCGCCATAGCGCAGGGTCTGGGCCAGTGCCCCGCCAAAGGTGCGGCGGCGGGGTGTGCCTTCGGCCTCGCCCGCCATCCACGTGCTGACGGCGGTGTCATAGGCGGCCGTGCGGGCATAGGCAGTCTGGGCGAGGCGCTGGCGCAGGGCGTAGGTGGTATGGCCGTCATTGGCGCTCAATTCAGCCAACACCGCGTCGTAGTCGGCCACATCCACCACCACGGTGACAAAGCCGTGGTTCTTGGCTGCCGAGCGGATCATGGCGGGGCCGCCGATGTCGATGTTTTCGATAACCTCGGCGTAGGGCGCACCCTTGGCCACGGTGTCTTCAAACGGATAGAGGTTCACCACCACCAGATCGATGGGCGCGATGGCGTGCTCGGTCATCGCCGCCACGTGGTCGTCATTGTCGCGCAGCGCCAGCAGGCCGCCATGGACGACTGGGTGCAGTGTCTTGACCCGGCCATCCATCATCTCGGGGAAACCGGTGACCTCTGACACATCCTTGACCGTCAGACCCGCCTCGCGCAGGGCGCGCGCCGTGCCGCCTGTGCTCAGCAATTCGACGCCCTGTCCGGCAAGGGCCGTGGCAAAGGCCACCAGCCCGGTCTTGTCGGATACGGAGATAAGCGCGCGGCGCACGGGGCTCAGGTCGGTCATGGTGGGCAGCAATCCTTTTCAGTCGAACATCTCGGCCGGTTCATCCCGGTTCAGGTCGCGGATGCCCATGGCAGTTTCCTGCGCCTTGGACAAGGACCAGCGCACGCGGGTTGCATATCCCATTGCCCGCCCCGACAGGCGGATTTGCTGGCTGGCGCGCGGTTTCAGCCGCCCGGTTTCGAGGTAAACGCTTGGTTCAAGGAACATTTCCTGCGTCCCGTCATGGCGGAACACCCACATCTCGCCGCTCTTGAGGGCGATGGATACGGCGGTGCCGCCCATATCAAGTTCCGCGTCCACCTCGGGGTGCAGGTGAAAGCGGATGTCATAGGGAATCCCGCCCAGCGTCTTGGCATCCATCACCCGGTCAAACTGCCGTTTCTCGTGTTCTTCCAGTGCCAGCAGCATATCCTCGCCCGCCATGCCGCGCCCGTCAAAGGTCAGTTCCAGCTGGCGGGCATGGGTCAGGCCGTGGGTGCGGCTATAGCCGTTGTGCCCGCCCTGAAACCGCATCCCATCCGGGGCCTGGCTGACCTCGATCGGAACATGATCCGGCGCGTCGATCAGGATGTCGCTGGAGGCAGTACGCCCCGCATCGCCCAGCCGCGCGCTGGAATAGCCATCCAGTGTCAGCGCCGAATGCGAGGGCGTGGCCCGCCCGGCGCGCCGCCAGTTCGCGCCAAAACTGGCGCCCGAGCCGCAGTTCACGATCAGCGGACGCCGCCCCGATGTCACCTCGAAGGCGAGGGTCGAGGCATGGGCGTTGTGGCTCGCCTCGGGGGCCGGGGGTTTGGCCGCATCGATGATGACACTGGTGCGCCCGGCGCTCAGGCGCGCATAGCCCATCGACAGACCGTCCGCCTGCCGCGTGCGCACGCCGGAGGAGGCAAGTGCGTGATCGAGCCACCCTTCCTGCCCGCGCCCGCCGCCGTGAAAGCGCGCGAGCCCCCCGTCCGAATGGCGCAAGGTGCGCAAGGTCGGCGTGATCCGCTCGATGGCGGCCATGTGGGCCTCGGGCACAGGTTTGCTGGCATCCTCAAGCGCGGCGGCGGCCCAGGTGAGCAACGTGTAGACATCAAGCAGCTCTTCGGGATTGCGGGTGGGCAGACCGCCCTCGGCGTCGATTTTCTGTTCGCATTCGCGCGCTAGAGCGGCGATGGCCGGTGGCGCGAGGTCTTCCATCCCTTCGAGCGACAGCCCGGCATAGATCAGCCCCGTCAGGGCCTCGAACCGGGGCAATCCGGGGGCGGCGGCATGCCAGCGCTTGGACAAAAAGCGGGTCTGCTGGCCCAGCGACAGGTAGAACGCATCCGGTTCCTGCCCGTCCAGCCCACGCATCAGGAACAGCGCATGGTTGATCCAGCGGATCAGGCGGCGCCCTGTCAGATCAGGCGTCCAACCCGGCCCGCGCCCCTTGCCATAGCGGTCAATCCAGCCCCACAGCCAGCGTTGCCCCACTGTACGGCAGCGCACATCGCCCACAGCCGCCAGATCGTCGAGCCATGCGAATCCGTGCAGCGCATCCTCATAAGCGCGATCAGGTGCGCGCACGTCCCACAGATCGGTGTCCGGCGCTTCGACCAGCGCCCCTGCAAACAGGTAATTGCCCGCCACCAACTGACGTCCGCGCGCAAAACTGCCGATGGTGCGCGGTTCCGGCGCCGAGACAAAGGCCGTGACCGCCCCTGCGCGGGTCGAGCGTGCCGCATGCCAGCGGTTCAGGAACCGGGCCTTTCTTGCGGAAAACCCGTAGATGGTGGTCATGGTCACTGCCTCGATGCGTCTTCATGCGCGTTTGCGCGCACCATAACTTGCACCACGGCCCGAGTCACGCAACCTCAGGGAGATTTGCGCAGGGCCGCGACGTAAAATCCGTCCATGTGGCCGAGTTCCGCCCATAGATCCGGGCGCAAACGCAGGCCACCTTCTTCTGTGATCCAGTCGGGATCGATGCCGGGCAGGTCCAGTGCGGTGCGCTCAACCTGCAGGCCGGAGTGGCGTTCGAGCGCCTCTTCGATCTGCACTTCGCCCTCGTCCGGCAGCAGCGAGCAAGTGCAAAACACCAGCCGCCCGCCGGGTTTCAGCAGGGTCAGCGCGTGATCGATCATCCGCCCCTGCAATTCGATCAGCATCCCGAACTCCGAGCCATCCTTGGCAAAGGGCAGGTCGGGGTGACGCCGAATCGTGCCCGTCGCCGAACAGGGTGCATCCAGCAGGATGGCGTCATATTGGCCAGTGAGGTCGAACACATCCGCCACTTGTGTTTCGGCGCTCAGCCCCGTGCGGATCAGATTTTGCGACACCCGCTCCATCCGTCCGGCAGAGATATCGACGGCTGTGACGTTTGCTCCACTGGCGGCGAGTTGCATCGTCTTGCCGCCCGGCGCGGCGCACAGATCCAGCACCGCCTCGCCGTTTTGCGCATTGAGAACCCGCGCCGGAACCGCAGCGGCGGCATCCTGCACCCACCAGTCGCCGCTGGTGAAACCGGGCAGGGTCGAGACTTGGCCCGCATCGACCAGCCGCACGGACCCGGTGGGCAGAACGGTACCACCTGTTGCCGCAGCCACCGCCGCTGCATCCGCCTTTGGTGTCAGATCAAGCGGGGTGGCGGCGAAAAACGCAGTCTCCATGCCCGATACGGCCTCAGCCCCCCAGGCCTGCACCAGTGGCTTGCGCAGCCAGGACGGCAGGCGGGGCGTGCGCAGGGTCGGCCACTGTTCGGGGCCTTTGTCGGCCACTTTGCGCAGCACCGCGTTTACCAGCCCCTTGAGGTGGCCATAACGTTTGTGTTTCGAAATGAGGGTGACCATCGCGTTGACGACGCCATGCGCGGCCTCGCCCTGACACAGCTCGTATGTGCCGACGCGCAGGGCGTTGCGCACGGTTGTGGCGGGGTATTTCTGCAAATGGCGCTGCAACAGGCGGTCGATGCGTTCCATGCTGCGCAGGGTTTCGGTCGCGAGACGCTGGGCGCGGGCGCGGTCGGCTGGGTCGAGGCGATCAAGCGCCCCTGCCCCGATGACTTCGGACATCAGCTTGCCCTCGCCCATGATCTGATCCAGCAGATAGATCGCGCTGCGCCGTGCGGCCAAGCCAATGTCGCTCATGGAAGGGTCCTTGATATCTCGCCCGCACCTTGCCGGGATCAGGATCGGGCGTATATCAACGCTATAGCCCAAGAGGAAGCCCATGAGCGACGATCCCGATCACACTGACCTGCCCCCCGCCGCCCGGCGCGCACTGGCCGAGGCCGAAGAACGGCGCAAGGCCGCCAAGGCGCTGGACCTGCCAAAGGAGCTGGGCGGGCGCGACGGACCCGAGCCTGTGCGCTATGGCGATTGGGAGAAGAAGGGGATTGCGGTGGATTTTTGAGGGGGCGTGGGCCGCTCCGTCGCCGTCTGAATGCGCGCGGCGTCCGATCGTACCCTAAGCCGTCAACTCGTGCCTAGCCATGCAAAGACCCCCAGCAGGATCACGTAGACCGGAAACAGCCACAGTGTCAGCTTTCCGAGAGCCCTGAGCGTTGGGGAGTCGTTCAATAGCTTTTCCGCGTCATCGGTCTTGGAAAACAACAACCGCGCGCGTCCCGTCAGAACCAGGAACAGAGCCATCAGCAGGATCGGTACAAACCCGCACACAAGCATCACGATGAAAATGAGGCGCGCGTGTTCCTCCATCTAAACGTGTTTCCCCTGCTGCTGTGATCTTCGCGCCCGCAGATATCAATGAGGGCAAATTGATCAGGCCAAAACGATCCCGCTTTATTCGTCTCTTGCTTCGGGCTTGTGACCAAAGCTGATCGCCAACCGGTTCCACGCATTCATCTGTGCGACAATCAGCGTCAGGTCGACAATCTGCTGTTCCGAAAAATGCGCCGAGAGCGCGTCAAACAGACGGGGCGGCGCGCCCTTGTCTGCAATCAACGTGACCGCCTCGGCCCAATCGAGTGCTGCCCTTTCTGTTGCATCGAAGAACGGCACCTCGCGCCAGACGGTCAGGCAATCCAGCCTCTGCCGGGTTTCTCCCGCCTGCCGTGCCTCGTGTGTGTGAAGGTCGACGCAATAGGCGCAGCCGTTGATCTGCGACACCCTGAGTTCGATGACAGCGCGTAGTTTGCGGTCAATGGACGGCATATCGTCCTTAGCCTGCGCCATATGCGCGATGGCCGTGCCGTTTATGGACACGTAGTCGAGGCGTTCAATCATGGTGTCATCCCGTTGTTCGGGATCAACATGGCATCTCGGATTGCGGCTGGCCAGCCAGATGCGCGCGCGGTCCTACCGCAAACTGAACATAGCGCTGTCGCCCGCGCCACGGTCAGACGTGAACTTGATCTGCCCGTCCGCGCTTGCCTGCACTTCCTGACAGTTATAGCCCAGCGCATCGCCGCCCCAGAACAGGTCGCGGCAGAAATAGCCGTCCTGCCAGGACCACGTGCCCTCGACATCCCAGAACGATCCGCGCCCGGCGATCTGACCATTGGGCGAAACGGTCAGTTTGACCATGGGCCGCGTCAGCGTCTTGCCGTTGATCAACTGCACAAACTGGCTTTGATCCGTGATGGGTCGCAATTCGGCCCAGACAGGGCTTGCTACTAGGGCGGCACAAGCAGCAGCAATCATCATACGCATGGACAGGTTTCCCGTGGCTTTGGCTGGTCTATGAACGCTTACGCAGCAGCGCCGGGATTGGTTCACATTTCGTGTGGAATTTTTTTACACGCAGATACTCAGCCCTTGAGTCCCAGCACATCGAGCATGTCATATTGCCCCGGCGCGCGGTCCATCGCCCACAGGGCTGCCTTGAGCGCCCCCTTGGCAAACAGTGCGCGGTCCGTGGCCATGTGGCGCAGCACGATCCGCTCGCCATCGCCTGCAAAGAGCACGTCATGTTCGCCCACGATGTCCCCACCCCGGATGGCTGAAAAGCCGATGTCCCCGCGTTTGCGCGCGCCGGTGATTCCGTCCCGGGCCGCATCGCGCACGTCCGCAAGCGCAATGCCCCGCCCTTCGGCGGCGGCCTCGCCCAGCATCAGCGCGGTGCCCGAAGGCGCGTCGACCTTGTGGTGGTGATGGGATTCGATCACTTCGATGTCGAAATCCTCGTCCAGTGCGGCGGCCACCTGTTTGGTGAGTTGCACCAGCAGGTTGACGCCAAGGCTCATGTTGCCGGCGCGCACGATGGCGCAGTGGCGCGAGGCGGGTTCCAGCTGTGCGATCTGGTCCTCCGTCATGCCGGTGGTGCCGATGATATGGGCGGCGCGGGCCTGCGCGGCGGTGTGAGACAGCGCGATGGTCGCCTCGGGGGCGGTGAAATCAATCACGGCGCGGGCGCGGGCCATGGGTTCCAGCGGGTCATCCCAGACCTGCGCGCCAATGGGCTGTCCGCCCATGGCCTCGCCCACGTCGCGGCCAACCCAGTCGTGCCCTTCACGCTCCAGCACACCCACCAGACGCATCTTGTCGCTGTCCTGAACAGAGCGGATCAGCATCTGGCCCATACGGCCCGACGCCCCTGCAATCACGATCCCCGGCAATTCTGACATGTCTCTGGCCCTCGCTTGGCAATATCCCGCTGTCCTAGCCTGCGCAGGCCCGCTTGGCAAAGGGGCGCGGCCCCCTTAGATGGGGGATATGGGAAAGAACAGATTTCATGAGGGCAGCGGCCCCTCGCAGCGGCAACTGCGCGTGGCCGAACTGATCCGGCGGACGCTGGCCGAAGTGCTGGCGCGCGGCGACGTGCATGACCCCGAGCTGAATGCAATGTCGATCACGGTGGGAGAGGTCCGCACCTCGCCCGATCTCAAGATCGCGACCGCCTATGTGCTGCCTCTGGGCGGGCGCGGGCAAGAGGATGTGCTGAAGCTGCTGGCCCGCAACAAGAGCGAGCTGCGTCGCGCCGTATCCAAGAAACTGGCGCTGAAATTCGCGCCCGATCTGCGGTTTCAACTGGATGAAACCTTTGACCGGATGGACGACACGCGCCGGATGCTGGATCAGGACGACGTGCGCAGGGACACCGACGCATGATCCGCGCCGCCCTGTTGGCCCTGCTGGCCTGGGCGGCACCCGCATGGGCGGAGGAGTGCGAAAACATCGACCATGACGGCGCAAGCTATACCATCTGCACCGTTGATCTGAGCACGGACACGCTGCGCCTGTTTCTCTATGATGACAGCGGCGCGCCCTATGGCCAGTTCAGCGCCATTGACCGCGCGCTTGAGGAAAAGGGCCAGCAACTTGGCTTTGCCATGAATGCCGGGATGTATCACGACGACCGCGCGCCGGTGGGCCATTATGTTGAAGATGGCAAAGAGGTCATGCGGGTGATCCCCAATGCGGGGCCCGGCAATTTCGGGCTGCTGCCCAACGGCATCCTGTGCCTGCGCGAGGGCCGTGCGGACGTCATCGAAACGCTGCGTTTTGTGGATCAGGCACCCGAATGCCTCCACGCCACACAATCGGGGCCGATGCTGGTGATCGACGGCGACCTGCATCCACGCTTTCTGGTGGACAGCACGTCGCGCTATGTGCGCAACGGGGTGGGCACCAGCGCAGATGGCAAAACGGCCGTCTTTGCGATCTCGGACAGCCCGGTGACCTTTCACCAGTTCGGGCGGCTGTTTCGCGACCACCTCTCCCTGCCCAATGCGCTGTTTCTGGATGGCAATATCTCGCGCCTCTATGCGCCGCAGCTGAACCGCAGTGATTTCGGCTTTTCCCTTGGTCCGATCATCGGCACAGTCCGGGCGGCTGATTGACAAGGGCGCAGGCCCTGCGCTAGGCGGCAGCCTTCATCAAGAGCGAAAAGGTATCCCATGGGCCGCACACACAAAGGGCGCGACATTTCCGGCTGGCTGATCATCGACAAACCGGCGGGTCCGACCTCGACGGCCGTGGTGAACAAGGTCCGCTGGGCGTTTGGCGCGAAAAAGGCAGGCCATGCGGGGACGCTGGACCCGGATGCGACCGGCGTGCTGGCTGTGGCCCTGGGTGAGGCGACCAAAACGGTGCCTTACATCACCGACGCGCTCAAGGCCTACCGGTTCACCGTGCGGCTGGGCCAATCCACCAACACCGATGACGCCGAGGGCGAAGTCATCGACACTTCGGATGCGCGCCCCACGGATGCACAGATCAAGGACGCCCTTGGCGGCTTTGTTGGCGAGATCATGCAGGTCCCGCCCAAGTTCTCCGCCGTCAAGATTGACGGCCAGCGCGCCTACAAGCTCGCGCGCGGTGGGGAAGAGGTCGAGATCGCGGCCCGCCTCCTGTGGGTTGAGGAGTTGCTGCTGATCGACCGCCCCGATCCCGATCACGTGACGCTGGAAATGACCTGCGGCAAGGGCGGCTATGTGCGCGCCATTGCCCGCGATCTTGGGCAGGCACTGGGCTGTTTTGGCCATGTGCGCGAGTTGCGCCGGATCTGGTCCGGGCCGTTTGTTGCCGAGGACGGGCTGAGCTTGGAGGAGGTCGAAGCACTCGCCCATACGCCCGAACTCGATGCCCATTTGCGCCCGGTGGCCGAAGGCCTCGCCGACCTGCCCGAACTGCGCGCCACACCCGAGGGGGCCACGCGGATGCGCAACGGCAATCCCGGCATGGTGCTGGCCAGCGACGTCGAATACGGCGACGAATGCTGGGCCTCGCTGGATGGGATCCCGGTCGCCGTGGGCCGCTACAAGGCGGGTGAGTTGCACCCGGCCCGGGTGTTCAACCTCTGACCCCGGCGCACCATGAGGTGCGTCTTACGACTCTAGAGCAAACAAATTGTTACAAAAAAGCAGGGGCGGATCAGCCCTGCGTGAGGTCCCTTTCAGTTGGGAACTGCCCAGTCCATATCGGGGTCATCACACCCGAACCCAATCCAAAGGGACTGACAGATATGACACAGATCACACTCCGCACCGTCGGCACCGTCCTCACCGCAGGGGCCTTTGCCACCATCGCCTTTGACGCTTTCGGCCAGGCCCTGAGCCCCCTGTTCGGCTATGCCAAGCTGGCCCCTGTCGGGTTGGCAGGCTCCTCGCTCAAGGCGATCTTTGGTGCCAACCCGTCGGGTGCGGCACACCTGCTGCACGCCCTGACTGGCCTCGTCTTTTACGCGGTGGGCTATTTCGCCATCGCCCGCCCGGTCCAGTTGATGGTCGCCCCGCGTCTGCACTGGTCGGTGACGGCGGTGGTTTACGGCATCACCCTCTGGTTCTTTGCGCTGTATGTGATGGCGCATCTGGTGACCGGCAACAAACCGTTCCTCGGCTGGACCGGGATCACCTGGGTCGCGCTTTGGGGGCATATCGTCTACGCCCTTGTCGCCGCCGCGATCATGGAGGCCAAGTGCGCCGTGCTCGACCTGCGCCGCGACCCCGTGGCCGTGCCTGCCGAGTAATCGCACTGCAGGGCCGTCCCGACGCCGGGGCGGCCCGCTTCTTTGCGTTGCGCAAACCTGGCACCGCTGGCACAACGCACCCATGATCACCCGCACCCATACCAAGGGCGACGCGCCCTCGACCGCCATCTATTCGGATTGCGAACGCTATCGCTACAGCCTGACACGGGTGTGGGATGCCGATGGAAAACGGGTGAATTTCGTTATGCTCAACCCCTCGACCGCGACCGAGGTGCAGAACGACCCGACGGTCGAACGCTGCGAGCGGCGCGCAAGGGCGCTGGGATTTGGCAGCTTTGCAGTGACCAACATCTTTGCCTGGCGCGACACCGACCCCAAGGCGATGCGGGCCGCCGCGGACCCGATTGGCCCGGACAATGACGCGGCCATTCGCGAACGGGCCACATGGGCAGATCACGTCATCGCCGCCTGGGGCACCCATGGCGCCCATCTGGACCGCGGGGCACAGGTTGCGGAGGCGCTCGCAAGCGTCGCACGGCCCCTGTTTCACCTTGGATTGTCCAAGGCGGGCCACCCCAAACACCCGCTCTACCTGCCGTACACGCAATCGCCCGAGCCGTGGACGCCGCCGACCCCAAGGGCTTAAGCGGGCGTTAACCATTTGATCTAAAACACTTTGATTTGAGAGGTCCAATCCATTTATACCTCGCTTGGGGCAGTTCGCCCGGTGATGGGATAGCGCAATGTTGTGGCTTGCGGGATTGATGGGACTTTTGGCAGTCGGCGCGCTTGGCGTGATCGACTTGGATGGCGACCCCAAGGATGAGTCGGAAAACGACGAGACTCCTGAAAGCGTGGAAGACGAGGACGGTGAAATCACCGCCGCGGCGCTGGAGTCCTCAACGCCCGACGATGCCCCCGAAGGTACTGACGGGAATGATATTCTGCACGGCACCGACAGCGCAGATACCATCGCGGCAGGTGGCGGCAATGACAGCCTGAATGGCGAAGACGGCGATGACCTGCTGTCGGGCGAGGATGGCGATGACACGATATTCGGCGGCAATGGCGACGACACGCTGAACGGCGGCGCCGGCGATGACACACTGCAGAGCTCTGCCGGGGATGACGTGATCAACGGCGGCGCGGGCAACGACGCAGTGCAGGGCGGGTTGGGCGATGACACACTCTCGGGCGGTGCGGGCAGCGACACGCTGTTTGGCGGCTGGGGCGATGATCTGGTCAACGGAGTTGAGGACGATCCCGATACAGACGATATCGATGACACCGACGAGGCAGATTACCTCAATGGCGGCGGTGGTGACGACATCATCATTGCGGGCAATGACGACGTGGTGACCTCTGGCGACGGGGCAGACACCATTGTCGGTGGCAGCTGGATCACCGAAGGCCACGCGATGGACATCATCGATTTTGATTCCGAAGACGACAATATCCTACTGATCTACGAGGACGACACCGAGATTCCAGATATCCAGCTGCTGTCCGATCCAGACAATCCGCACATCACACAGGTGCTCATGGACGGTGTGGCCGTGGCCAACATCCTGAACAGTGCAGGCATCACGATCGAGGATATTTCGATCATGCCGCTCAGCCTTGCTCAGTCCGCGGGAATGGCCCCGGCCTGACCGGGCGGCCGCAAAGGCTCCGTGTTCGCGAAAATAGGCTTTGCCATCCCGGTGATTCTTTCCTATATGCCCCACTTCCGGAGTGATCCGGAGATTTTTGGCCCCGTGCTGGACGACATCCCGGCCGGCGGCGTCTCACTCTAGTTGAAAAGGAGATCCCGATGTCGATCACTGCTGAAGAAAAAGCCCGCATCATGAAAGAATTCGCAACCAAGGAAGGCGACACCGGTTCGCCCGAAGTCCAGGTTGCCATCCTGTCCTCGCGAATCGCGACGCTGACCGAGCACTTCAAGACCCACAAAAAAGACAACCACGGTCGCCGTGGCCTGCTGAAAATGGTCGCCCTGCGCCGCAAGCTGCTGGACTATACCAAAGCCAAGGACGAGGCCCGCTATCAGGACCTGATCAAGCGTCTGGGCCTGCGCCGCTAACCCGGCCTGCCAGAGAGAATTTCGGAAAAACCGCGCCCCTGAGGCGCGGTTTTTTTGTGACCCGTCGCTGGGCGGGTCTGTTGGGTGTCCCACGCTGGGACAGCTTTCTGCTTCATATATTTCAATGGCTTACAGCGGCGGATTAACCATTCGTTCACGCTTGCTGCGGGTTCCGGTCTGAAATCCGCGGCGACACAGCGCGCCCAAATCGCATCAAACAACACAACGACAGGACCGCATAGCGACACGCCTCTGAGCAGCCGATGGACACGGCTTTGTACGGGTCATTTCGTGCCGAAGAAGATCGAGCTTTTTTATTTTGACGGCTTGCAGCGGAGGGTTAAGCTTTCATTCATGTCCGCCGCCGCTTTCGACCCGTAATCCATGGCAATCCAGCGCATCCAATTCGCATCGAACAGACCTGTTGCAGGACGGCAGAACGCCCCGCCTCTGAGCAGCCGACGGGCACCACTT
This sequence comes from uncultured Tateyamaria sp., assembly GCF_947503045.1. GTDB lineage: Bacteria > Pseudomonadota > Alphaproteobacteria > Rhodobacterales > Rhodobacteraceae > Tateyamaria. Next base: position 133,219 of record NZ_CANNCF010000001.1, on the reverse strand, counting down.
CGAACTGGTCATCTAGCGCCGATGTGGATCGAACTGGCAAATTCCAATGACACTCGCGACGGACTGCCCAGTCGTTCGTGCTTATCGCGTGTTCCGGCCTGAAATCGGTGGCGACATGGCGGACCCAAATCGCATCGAACAACACAACGACAGGACCGCAATGCGCCCCTCATCGGAGTGGCTGACGGGCACGGCTTTGTGCAGGTCACCTCTTGCCGAAGCGAACTTATACGACAGACTGCTCAGTCATTTATGATCGCCACCGGTTTCGACCCGTAATCCACAGCAACCCGGCGCGCCCAAATCATACGGAGCAGCCCTGTTACGAGACCGCAGCGCGCCCCACTGCAAGAAGGCCGACACGCGCGGCTCTGTGCTGATCAATTCGCGCCAAAGTAGATCGAATCGCGCTGTGTGCTAGGCTCGGACAACTATAAAGTGAATCTGGGAGGAACACATGCTCGACACCACACTTACGGACCAAACTCAGGCGTTTCTGGACGAGTTCGGCGCGGCCCTGTCCAAAGGGGATATCGCGGCGGCCTGTGACATGTTCGACGCGGATTGCTACTGGCGCGACCTTGTCAGTTTTACGTGGAATATCAAGACCGTGGAGGGCAAGGACCAGGTCGCTGACATGCTGACCCAACAGCTTGCCATAACCAAGCCCGAGGCGTGGAAAATCGCTGAAGGCGAGGTTCCGGCCGAGGACGGTGGTGTCACGACAGTCTGGATCGAATTCGAGACAGAGGTCGGCCGGGGCTATGGCCTTTTGCGCCTCAAGGGGGACAAGATCTGGACCCTGCTGACCACCCTCGTTGAGTTGAAAGGCCATGAGGAACCCGCCGGGTTCAACCGGCCCATGGGCGCCAAGCATGGGGCGGCCAAGCACCGCGAAACCTGGGCCGAAGAGCGCGCGCGCCAAGAGGCGGAGCTGGGCTACAAGACGCAACCCTATTGCGTCATCATCGGCGGTGGGCAGGGCGGTATCGCCATGGGCGCGCGCCTGCGCCAACTTGGTGTGCCCACCATTATCGTCGAGCGCAACGAACGCCCCGGCGACAGCTGGCGCAACCGTTACAAGTCGCTGTGCCTGCATGACCCGGTCTGGTACGACCACCTGCCCTACATCAAGTTCCCCGAAAACTGGCCCGTGTTCTCGCCCAAGGACAAGATCGGCGACTGGCTGGAAATGTACACCAAGGTGATGGAGCTGAATTACTGGACCCGCACCACCGCCAAATCCGCCAGCTTTGACGAGGCCAAGGGCGAGTGGACGATCGTGGTGGACCGTGACGGCGAAGAGGTGGTGCTGAAACCCAAGCAATTGGTCATGGCCACCGGCATGTCCGGCAAGAAACGCATGCCCGACTTTCCCGGCATGGAGACCTTCAAGGGGGTGCAGCAGCATTCGTCCGAACATGACGGGCCAGACAAATGGGCGGGCAAGAAGGTGGTTGTGGTGGGGTCCAACAACTCGGCCCATGACATCTGCGCCGCGCTGTGGGAGGGCGACGCGGACGTGACCATGGTGCAGCGTTCCTCGACCCATATCGTGCGCTCGGAGACGCTGATGGAGGTCGCGTTGGGTGATCTGTATTCGGAACGCGCAGTGCGCGCGGGCATGACCACGGAAAAGGCCGATCTGGTCTTTGCCTCGCTGCCTTATCGCATTCTGCACGAATTCCAGATCCCGGCCTATGCGGCGATGAAAGAGCAGGACAAGGCGTTTTATGACGGTCTGGAAAAGGCCGGGTTCTGGCTGGATTGGGGGGATGACGAGAGCGGTTTGTTCATGAAATACCTGCGCCGCGGATCGGGCTATTACATCGATGTGGGCGCAAGCCAGTTGATCATCGATGGCAAGATCAAGCTGAAACGCGGTCAGGTGACGGCGCTGGATGAAACGGGGGTGCTGCTGGACGATGGCACCCATCTGGAGGCTGATCTGGTGGTGTATGCCACGGGCTATAATTCGATGAATGGCTGGGTGGCGGACCTGATGGGGCAGGATATGGCCGACCGGCTGGGCAAATGCTGGGGTCTGGGATCAGACACCACCAAGGACCCCGGCCCGTGGGAAGGCGAGCAGCGCAACATGTGGAAGCCCACGCAGGTGCCAAACCTGTGGATGCATGGCGGCAACCTGCATCAATCGCGCCATTATTCGCAGTTCCTGTCCCTGCAGATCAAGGCCCGGATGGAGGGGATTCCCACCCCCGTCTATGGCCTGCAGGAGGTGCATCACACCGCCTGACGCGCTGACACGGTGGGGTCAGTCCGGCAGGTACATCCGCCAGTGATGTGCCGGTTTGAACCCCACCAGCCGCTTGGCCTTGGCGTTGGAATAGAACGTCTCGCGCGGGGCCATGTCGGCCATTGGCACGCCGTCATAGTAGCGGGAGGCCAATGCGTCCGTGTCCAGCGCGACCGAGTGGTCGTCATTGGCCACATTGAACACCTCGAACCCCAGCCCGTCCGTGTCGAGGCAGCATTGCACCATCTGCCCCAGATCGCGCGCGTCGATATAGGCGAAGATGTTGCGCAGCCGCAGGTCGGGATTGTCGATATAGGCGGGAAAGTTGGCCTCGTATTCGTGCGGTTCGATCACGTTATTGATCCGCAAGCCGTAGATATCCGCGCCTGAGCGGCGCTGGAAACTGCGCGCTGTCACCTCGTTGCAGACCTTGGACATGGCATAGCTGTCTTCGGGGATCACGGGGTGCTCTTCGTCGATGGGCAGGTAGTCGGGCTTGCGCTCTCCATCCGCGAAACAGATGCCGTAGGTGGTTTCGGACGAGGCAAAGATGATCTTGCGCACCCCCGTTTTCAGGGCAGCGTCGATCACGTTGTAGGTGCCCAGCGTATTCGTGCGGTAGCATTCCGCATCCCCTGTCACGAGGATGCGCGGCACGGCGGCAAAGTGCACCACCGCGTCAAAGCGCGGCACGCCGGTGCCTGCCAGCAAGTCGTCGAAATTGGCGATGCTGGTGAGCGCGTCATAGACCTGGCCGAGGTCCGTCATGTCGCCGATGCGGTCATCGACCCCTTCCATATTCAGCGGCACCCGGTCGAAATTCACCACCCGGTGGCCCTGATCCCGCAGATAGGCGCAGGCGTGCCGCCCTGCCTTGCCTGAGCCGCCTGTAAACAAGATACGCATGGTCTGATCCTTTGGTTGTTGGCGCAAACATACATCGTCCGAGGCCGTGGACCAGCCCTGACCCGATTGGCTTGCCCAAATGCTCCATCGCCTTTGCCAAACCCCCGAAAAAGCCGTGGTGCGCGGCGCGCAATGGTCACAGGCCACAACGCTTTCAATTGAGTTCAAACTCCTGTATGCGCGCACAATCTGAAAGCATGGCGCCCGGACCTCAGCGCCCGCAAAAGAAGATGAGAGAGGTCAGGGGGAATACGCCCCCTATGCAAATGGCCAAACGGGCCAACACAGGAAACCTAGATGTTCAACGAAGTGAAAAAATCGATGCAGTGGGGCGAAGAGACGCTCACACTGGAAACCGGCAAGGTCGCCCGTCAAGCGGACGGATCCGTCATTGCCACGCTGGGCGAAACCAGCGTCATGGCGAACGTGACATTCGCCAAGAAACCAAAACCGGGTCAGGATTTCTTTCCCCTGACCGTCCACTACCAGGAAAAATACTACGCTGCGGGCAAGATCCCCGGCGGCTTCTTCAAGCGTGAGGCGCGGCCCACCGAGAAGGAAACCCTGACAGCCCGCCTGATCGATCGTCCGATCCGCCCGCTGTTCGTCTCCGGCTTCAAACACGAAGTGCTGGTGATGTGTACCGTTCTGTCCCACGATCTGGTCAATGACCCCGACATGGTGGCGATGATTGCGGCGAGCGCCGCGCTGACCATTTCCGGTGCCCCCTTCATGGGCCCGATCGCGTGCTGCCGTGTTGGTTTTGAAGATGGCGATTACATCCTCAACCCCACCGTCGACGACATGCAGGACCTGCGCCTGAACCCTGAACAGCGCCTTGATCTGGTTGTTGCCGGGACCAAGGACGCCGTGATGATGGTGGAATCCGAAGCCTATGAGCTGTCCGAAGCAGAGATGCTGGGTGCGGTGAAATTCGCCCACGAGCAGTTCCAGCCGGTGATCGAACTGATCATCAGCCTTGCCGAAGATGCCGCGAAAGAGCCGTTTGACTTCCAGGCGCCTGACTATTCGGAGTTGTCCGCAGCTGTCAAAGCCGCCGGTGAAACGCAGATGCGCGCCGCATTTGCGATTTCGGACAAGCAAGAGCGCACGTCGGCTGTTGCCGCTGCCCGCACCGCGATCCTTGAGGCCCTGAGCGAAGAGCAGGCCGAAGATCCAAACCTCGGTTCCGCCCTCAAAGGTCTTGAGGCGTCCATCCTGCGCGGTGATGTTGTCAAAACCGGCAAGCGCATCGACGGTCGTAAAACGGATGAAATCCGTGACATCGTGTGCCAGACGGGTCTTCTGCCCCGGACCCACGGTTCGGCCCTGTTCACCCGTGGTGAAACCCAAGGCCTCGTGGTCACAACGCTGGGCACCGGCGATGATGAACAGTTCATCGACGCCCTGCACGGCAACTTCAAATCCAACTTCCTGCTGCACTACAACTTCCCCCCCTATTCGGTGGGTGAAGCGGGTCGCGTGGGCCCTCCCGGCCGTCGCGAAATCGGTCACGGCAAACTGGCATGGCGCGCGCTGCAAGCCGTGCTGCCCGCCTCGACCGACTTCCCCTACACCGTGCGTCTGGTGTCGGAAATCACCGAATCCAACGGCTCCAGCTCGATGGCTTCCGTCTGCGGCGGTTCGCTGTCGATGATGGATGCCGGTGTGCCGCTGAAAAACGCGGTGGCCGGTGTGGCCATGGGTCTGATCCTCGAAGAGGACGGATCATACGCGATCCTGTCCGACATCCTTGGGGATGAAGACCACCTTGGCGACATGGACTTCAAAGTGGCAGGGACCGAAAACGGCATCACCTCGCTGCAGATGGACATCAAGATCGCCGGCATCACGCCCGAGATCATGGAAAAAGCGCTGGCACAGGCCAAAGAGGGCCGGATGCACATCCTTGGCGAGATGAACAAAGCCATCACAGGTGCTGCCGAATTCTCTGAACATGCGCCCCGTATCGAAACCATGCAGGTGCCAACGGATAAAATCCGCGAAGTCATCGGCTCGGGCGGTAAAGTGATCCGTGAAATCGTCGAAGTGTCGGGCGCCAAGGTTGATATCAACGACGATGGCATCATCAAGATTGCTTCGCCCAACGGCGACTCGATCAAGAAAGCCTATGACATGATCTGGTCCATCGTGGCTGAGCCTGAAGAAGGCGCGATCTACACCGGTACAGTCGTCAAGATTGTCGATTTCGGTGCGTTCGTGAACTTCTTTGGCAAGCGTGATGGTCTGGTGCACGTGTCCCAGATCGAAAACCGCCGCCTGAACCATCCTTCGGACGTGTTGAAGGAAGGCCAGGAAGTCAAAGTCAAATTGCTCGGCTTTGATGATCGCGGCAAGGTCCGCCTGTCGATGAAAGTTGTCGATCAGGAAACCGGCGAAGAAGTGAAGAAAGAAGAAGCGGCAGAAGGCTAAGCGCCGGTCGAAAAATGCTGAACTGGCCCGGGTGGATAGTCCCCGGGCCAGTTCAATTGTGTTAAGGGGCCGAAGGGCGACGCATGTCTGTCGGCACAACCCGACTAACAAAGATCCCTACGCATGCCCAAGATGTGGAAAATCAAACGAGAGCTGCGCCGCCTTGTATCGCAAGTGCGCGAACTCAGACGGTTGTCTAAAGGGCCTGCCAATCGCAAACGTTATGACCGGTTCGAGCGGCCCAAGGTTATCACAACCGACGGGGCCATCAGCGTGGGCAAGGACGTCGCCATTCTGTTGATCTATCAGCCGGACGGACTTTTGAATTCGCTTTTTCTGACGTTGGAACATTTGGGCGAAAAGGGTGTCGCGGTGGTTCTGGTCGCCAATCACCCACTTTCCGACGCTGATATCGGACGGCTAACGCCGCACTGCTCCCTTATCGTGCAACGCCCAAATGTGGGGTATGATTTCGGAGGTTACCGCGAAGGGGTGTTGACGATTCTGGATCGCGGGATAACCCCTGACACGCTGTTTGTGCTCAACGATAGTGTCTGGTTCCCGTTGACACGGACATGCCAATTAATCGATCAGGCCAAGGAGTCATCCGCAGACGTTTACGGCATTTTCCAGAACACCAAGAACCGACAGGCCAAACATCACCACCTGCAATCCTATTTCTACCGGTTCAAAGGGCATGTGGTCGCCGACGTTCGGTTTCAGGATTTTTGGCGTAATATGCCATTTTTCGACACCAAACACCTGATCATCCGCCAGCTTGAGGTCAAGCTGACAGGGGCCTTTTCCGCGATGGGCTATTCCGTGGCAGCACGGATCACACCCGAACAAGTGATGGCCGCAGGCATGGCCCTCAGCGACGACGAGTTGCTTGCGGTGGCGACCTATCACGGCCAGACGACGCTGCGCGGGCAAACCATCTTTGCACCCGTCCTGGCCAGTGACCCGTCACAGCCGGACTGGCAACAGATCCGCAACAAGGCCATCACGCAAAGCCGTTTTCGCTACTACTTCATCGACGCGCATCCGCTCGTCTTGTTCAAATATCTCGACGCGCCGTTCCTGAAGAAAAGCCGCGAATATCACTATTACTTTCAACGTGATGCCGTCATCGCCGGGGCCTATCACACGGGCTTTGACCCTATTGTTCAGGCAGAGCTTTTGGGTTGGAATGACACAGGCACGCCTGGGCTCCCAGAAAGCAACAGGTTTCCGCCCATCTCGGCGCGGGCCTCTACCTGAGTGGCAAGGTCGTCGGGCAGATCATCGTAGCGCCCGCGCACAAGGTAACGTTGCCACAAATAACCCAGAAACTGGTGGCGCAGCCTTTCGTTATGGCTCCAGCCGCGCGCCTGCGTCAGAGCCTTGTCCAAAGCCTCGGGCCCCTCGGCGTGCAGGACCAGACCCTCAATATTGTAACATGCTTTGCCCAGCGTGATGACGGGGCGATCAAACAATAACGCCTCGATACCGACAGTCGAATTCAGCGTCACCACAACGCGCGCATCGCGAATCAGGTCCGATGTAACGTTGTCATTGGCAAAAATCACGCGGGGGTGACCGGGGCGCAGCCCCTTGACCGACCGCTTGAAGCTTGGATGTTCCTTGATCACGAAAGTATCGTCAGGGTTCCGTTCAGCCGCAGCAATGACCACGTCCAGAAACATCTCCATATCCCGCACCCATGGCGAATGCAGTGTCACTTGCATATCAGACGGCACCTGAAACGGAACAAAGACAAAGCCCGGTTCAAGCACGATAGCGCCATCCCCGGACGCTTTTGAGGCGCGGTTGTTGACGGCGTCAGGCAGGCCCCCCGCAGCAAAGTCATCTGCAGTTTCAAGGTAGAATGCCGGATCGCGGGGCACGGAATTTGCGCCATTCAGCCCCGCAGGGTCAATCTGCAAAGTCCCGGGGAAAAAACCGCCCTCGACAAAAACGCGGGTGCGCCCCACGCTGACGTCGGCCAGCACGGATTCAGGGTACACCGACCCGTTGTATACGATGACGATATCGGGCTCGGTGGTCGCCAAGGTATCCTGTAGCGCTGCGTGCAACAGCATTGCCTGACCTGCCTTGATATGCTCATAGATCCCCGACACCACAGAATTGCCGAAGACGGCGGGCAAGCGGATGCGTTTGCGGTCCACATTGCCCGCAACCATAGCGCGGGCCGCGGAACCGGGTGCTAGTTTCGAACGCACCCACAGCGCCAGTGCGGCAGGCCACCCCCGCCCACGGGCCAAACGCTGCAAGACACGCAGTAGGGCAGTGTCCACCACCGTGACACAATCGCCCAAAGCGGCGTCAAAGTTGCCAATGACGCCGGTATCGAGTTTCAGAAACGTGGCCAAAGATCAGCCCGGCGCCTTTGTCGTGCGCAGGTAGGGCAGCACGGTCGTGAATTCGCCGAACTTCGCCTTGGCGTCCTCGTTCGAGACCGCAGGCGGGATGATCACGTCGTCACCCGGCACCCAGTTTGCAGGTGTGGCCACGCCGTTGCCCGTCGACATCTGCAATCCGTCCAGCGCACGCAGCACTTCGGCAAAGTTGCGCCCCACGGTCATCGGGTAGGTCATGCTCAGCTTGAGCTGCTTGTCCGGGCCGATGATGAACACCGAACGCACCGTGGCGCTGTCGGCAGGGGTGCGGCCATCGGGCAGATAGGCCTCGGCGGGCAGCATGTCGAAGGCTTTGGAGATTTCCAGCCCGTCATCGGCGATGATCGGGAAACCGGCAGGCGCCCCGGCGACCTTTTCGATGTCGCCCTTCCATTTCTTGTGGTCCTCGACCCCGTCCACGGAGACGCCCAGCACCTTGGTGCCACGCTTGGCCCATTCGTCCGCCAGTTGCGCGACGGCTCCGAATTCGGTGGTGCAGACGGGGGTGAAATCCTTGGGGTGGGAAAACAGGATGGCCCAACTGTCGCCAATCCATTCATGCAGGGAAAAAGTGCCCTGATCCGTCGTCACTGTCAGATCGGGGATCGTGTCGTTGATGCGCAAACCCATGGTGTCCTCCTGAGGGATGATTGGCGTTAACACATACCTAATCGATCCGAAGCGCAGTTTCATCCCCCGTCTTGCTGCTGCTGAAACTCGGTGTCACAGTCCGCGCGACTCAGTTCTTTCGGGAGGCATCACCATGCTCGTCAAACGCGACTTTTACATCAACGGCCAGTGGGTCGCCCCGCGCGGCGGCACCGACCATCACGTGATCGACCCCTCAACCGAAGAGCCCTGCGCGACGATCTCGCTGGGCGGGGCCGAAGATGCTGAGGCGGCGATTGCTGCCGCCAAGGCCGCATTGCCCGCATGGATGCGCACCGACCCGGCCGAACGCATCGCGCTGGTCGAAAAACTGATCGCCATCTACGAGACCCGGGCCGAGGATCTGGCCCAGGCCATGTCCGCCGAAATGGGCGCCCCCATCGACATGTCGCGCAGCAGCCAGGTGGGTGCAGGCACATGGCATCTGAAGAATTTCGTGCGTGCGGCCAAGGGGTTCCAGTTCAACCGTCCGCTAGGCGATCACGCCCCGAACGACCGGATCATCTATGAACCTGTCGGTGTCGCCGCCCTGATCACGCCATGGAACTGGCCGATGAACCAGGTCAGTCTCAAGGTCGGGGCCGCCGCCATCGCGGGCTGCACCATGGTGCTGAAACCCAGCGAGGAATCCCCGCTTAACGCGATGATCTTTGCCGAGCTGATGGACGAGGCGGGCTTTCCCGCCGGTGTCTTCAACCTCGTGAATGGCGATGGCGCCGGTGTGGGCACCACCCTGTCCGGGCACAAGGACGTGGACATGGTCAGCTTTACCGGATCAAGCCGTGCGGGCACGTTGATCTCCAAAAATGCCGCCGACACGCTGAAACGCGTACACCTCGAACTGGGCGGCAAGGGCGCCAATCTGATCTTTGAAGATGCCGACGAAAAGGCGGTGAAACGCGGCGTGCTGCACATGATGAACAACACCGGCCAGTCCTGTAACGCACCCAGCCGTATGCTGGTGCAGCGCGGCATCTATGACCGCGTGGTGGACGAGGCGGCGGCGATTGCAGGCAAGGTCACCGTGGGCCCTGCCAGCGACGCGGGCCGCCATATCGGCCCCGTGGTGAACGAGGCGCAATGGACCAAGATCCAGGGCTTGATCGACAAGGGCATCAGTGAGGGCGCACGCCTTGTCGCCGGTGGTCCGGGTCGCCCCGAAGGCTTCAACAAGGGGTTTTATGTGCGCCCCACGGTGTTTGCGGATGTGCGCAACGACATGACCATCGCGCGCGAGGAAATCTTTGGCCCCGTGCTGTCGATCATCCCGTTCGAGACCGAGGAAGAGGCCGTCGAGATCGCCAATGACACGCCCTATGGGCTGACGAACTATGTTCAGACGCAGGACACGGGCCGCGCCAACCGGCTGGCCACGCAACTGCGCTCGGGTATGGTCGAAATGAACGGCACATCCCGCGCGGCGGGCGCGCCCTTTGGTGGCATGAAACAGTCCGGCAATGGCCGCGAAGGCGGCGTCTGGGGCATCGAGGATTTCCTCGAAGTGAAGGCGGTGAGCGGCTGGGCGGCGGAATAGCGACGTTGGCCTCGCACTGACGCGAGACGGGTGATCGACAGCCCGTGGGAGGGCGATCCGAACCAACGGCTACTGCGCTTTATGGCTGCCAAGGACATCTTCGCGACCCATTGTTTGCGACGGATACCATATCGCCATCCCGTCATGCCACAGGCATGCCGACCTGTTGTTGGCGCACCTGTGGTGCGACGGGACGGGCTGGTCCTTCTCGGCAGATTTGGCGGAGGCCAAATCATAGGCTATGTGGTTTTGTTGCGATCTGGCTCACATAGGACATGAAACCAAAAAACGTATCGGCAGCCACCCTGCGCCTTGCTTCCGATTTCAATGCCTCTGCGGTTTCGGCAAACAGCAAACCGTCCTCAACCATGCGATCCGCACCCCGGTCAATCACGGTGAGAAAGTAGGCTGCCTCGCCCTCCGCCACATATCCGTGGCCCGTCCGGGCGCCGAGTTGAAACCCGGTCTCTGCCAGAATCCCTGAGATTTGCCGCATGATCCAGAGGTTGGTCACATTCTGATGGATCATGAACTTGATCAGCTGATCGAGCGGATCGAAATCCGCGATCTGCGCCGTCGCGGTGCTGTAATCACCATCGCAGATCGCCAGCACGCCACCCGGTTTCAGAATCCGGAATGCTTCGCGCACCACGTCTTCGGGCCCCGGAACGTGGCACAGCAATGTGTGCATCAACACGAGGTCAAAGCTTTCATCCGCAAACCCCGTGGCCTTGGCGTCACCGATGTCAAAGCTCAGCCGGTCATCACCGTCAAAGCTGTTCCTGGCCCGGTCCACCATGACGGGCGATGGTTCGAGCCCGTGCGCGGTGGCCGCACCTGCAAGCTCCAGCAAATCGCGTGTGACGTGTCCGGTGCCCGACCCAAGCTCTAGCGCACGGGCGCCTTCGGGCAGGTGCAGGTCTTCCATGTAGGCCTTGCGAATTGCGATCTGGGCAGGCTCCAGGCAGCGGGCTTCCATGGCCGCCGCAATACGCTCCTGAAGGGCGATATCTTGCGCGCCGAGATCGGAATATGGATCGGTCATTGGGCACCTCGTTCCGTATGATCCACGTGACCCTACGACAGGCTGGCGGTTCCGCAAACACCTGTGCCCTTGGCTGAGGTCTGCAGGTGCAAGCCGCCCGCGCCGACGAGGGGGCCACGACCAACCGGGATCTGAAGCGCGCCGTTACACGGCGGCCCTCTCACCCCTCGCCAGCGGCCATCTTTTGCAGCCGTTCAAACCGTTCTGCGGTCTGCGCAAGCTTGTCCAACAGCAGCTCGGTCGAGATGGTGATTGTCTCATCATCGTCCAGCACGATGACGGTCTGGTCCCCGCTCGGTGTCATGACCAGTTCCGACGGATCACCACGCAGACGATAGCGTACGGTCTCGCCTGCTTTCAGCGCGGCAGGGGCGTCGATCACCAGCGCCTGATAGACCGAGAAAAGATCATCCGTCACCACGACGCTGTCCCTCTCATCATCAAACACGATCCCCCCGGTGCCGACACTGTTCAGGCCCATGTCACGCACAAAGTCCGGAACATCGAGCAGTGCTTCGTCCGAGGTGAGCCGACCGTCCGGGCCGGGGACACGCAGGTAAACTTCGAGCAGCGAGGCGGGGTCTGTCATGGTGACTTGAAGTCCTTTTGTCTTAGATGCCGATTGCGCGACCAATGGTCAACATATCGCTGGGGATTATGGAATCAACGTCAGGTCCCGGATTTGGATACATCTGGCCCAGAACGGCCTCGGTCGGGACGGCTTGGGGCGGCGCTGGCGGTGGCCCCGGTGGCGGGGTCCACTTGCGGGTATTCAGCTCGAACCCGAGATGGATGCTAATCGTTGGCGGGGGCGGTGAGGGCACGTCAACATTCACGTCATATTCATCCCAAACGCCGTTCACGGCGGTTTGATATGCGTTTGGCAGGACGGCTGGCCCTCCCGGCACGGGCGGCAGTCCGGCCGTCATTGCCGCCAAAAGCGTGTTCGGGTTGGCCGCTTCCTTTGCCTTTTGAATGGCTGACGTCACAAATGCCGCCATATTGGCCCCCGTGATCGTTTCGGGCAGCATCGACGTCGTCTTGGCGGCGTCCGTGGCCTTGGCGAGGTCCTTGACGGCTTGCGGCCTGACACGCGGGTGCTGAGCACCGATCCAGTCCGCCTTGGACAGCGCGCCGACGATGTACTCTTCCTGCGGCGGGAAGGACCGCCCATTGCGCTCCATTGTTTCATAGACGTGACGTTCGGCGATGTGGGCAAGGTCGGCGCTCGTGGTTTCGGCCGGATACGGGTTTGGGTTTGGTGCCAAAACGGCCGCATGCGGTGTCTGCGCCGCGGCAGCCCCGGTGTAGGGCGCGGCCACAAGGGATGCTGCATTTCGGATCAGGTCATCCTTACCCATGGCCCCGGCATGTTTGTGTTTTTCGCCCTTCAGGATATTGGTCATCCCTGCGGCTGTCACAACTTCTTCGCTGTTGGCGGCACCTTGGTGATGTTGGTTGATCCACATCATCAGGTCCCGGCATCTGGCGTCCAGAGCCGTGAGGCTGGCCGTGCACGCCAATTGGCGGGCATCCGCATCAGCGATCTTCTGGTCCACACCCACCGGCCTGTTCTGAAGGGCATTCAGATCAGCGGTTTCTGTGACGGTGCGCTTGGCCACGTCAATTTGCTGCAACCGTGCCACGTGCCGCGCAATCTCGATTTTCACTTTCCGCGCCGCTTCCTTGAAGGCCGTGCAGGACGAGGTTGCGGCTTTGGCGGCGGCCTGCCCGGCCTCGATGGCGCGGGCGGCGGGCTGGATCGCCCCGGCGTTTGCTCCGCCCGGGGGCGTCAATGCGGCAACGCCGACAGCCACCCCGAAATCGGTGATCGCTTTGGCAGACAGCGCGTCCTGAGCGGCGCGATAGGCCTCGCACGCCTCGATCTGCGCAATGCACGAGGCGCCGGGCGCGGCGGCCAGGGCTGTTTTTTCCGCCGCATCGGAAAATGCAGTATGGATCGCGGAGGCTGCGGCAGGCGGAACGGGCGGTGCCATCAGTTCGGACAAAAGTGCTGCCCCGCTGTCAGCCATGGCCCGCGTCGCGTTTCCGGTGCTCGTGATCAGCGCAGACTTGTGGGCCGGTGAGACGGGATTGCCCGCGACCAGATCCGCCTCGCCATTTGTGCGGGCAGCGGTTGTGACGCCATTGGCAGTGCCCTGCTGGGCAGACAGGATGGTCTTGGCCTGGGTGATTTGATACTCGGCCAGCTTGCGCGCGCCTTCCGCTGCAGCGGTTGCCGCAGCACCGGCTGCCGTAAGCGCGGTATCCCGGTTCACCTTGTTCTCGGCCTCACGTGCTGCGCCAAGTGCGGCCTCTGCCGCCACGGCACAGGCCTCGATCAGATTCTCATAGAGCGCAGGCAGAACCGCCGGGAGGGCAGACGCCGTCAACGCAACGCGCGCTGTGTCTGCCGCAGTGGCCGCAGTGACGGCGGCCAGATTGGCCGTGGTGATCTGTGCCGTGACCTCGCCCGCATCAGGCGGGCTGCCTTTTGTTTCGGCCGCTTTGCGGTAGGCGGCGTCTTTGGCCGCCTGTTCCAGCGCCGGGTCACCTGTGGCGACAAGCGCTGCACGATCAGCCTCGGTGAGAGCCGCGAACCGGGCAGAGGCCGCGGCCACATCGGCGGCGAGTTGCATATCGTCACGCCCCACCGTGTTGGCAGGCATACGTTCAATCGCGTCGCGCGCGGCGTTGGCTTGCGTCGCTGCGGCCATCATGGGCTTGGCCGTGGCCGACCGGAAGGCAGCCGCCGTGTCCGCAGCCGCCGCTGTTGTGCGCACGGCCAGTGCAACCGCGTCGGCGGCGGCCTTGGCGGCCTTCAGTGCCGCCTGCCCCTTGGTCTGATCAACGGCGGCTTGCCCGGCGCGGGCGGCCTCATCCGCACATCGCGCGGCATGATCGATCAGCGCAATCTCAACCGGGCGCGGTGCCGCCATCAGGGTCGCGGTGGCTGCATTTGCGGCAGCGGTGCACCGCTCTGCGGCGTCATCAAGTACCTTGTAGGCGGCGGCGCGATCCCCACCGGGTGTGACGTCGTCCACCCCCTTTTTCGCCGCCGCCGCCAGGGCAGCCGGGTCACCGGCAGAGGCAGCGCTGGCACCGGCAGCCAGTTGAGCCGTCTCCATCAGACCCTTCAGTGCGGCCTGTTCCGCGGCGGGGGCACCTGCGGCGCGGGCAAGCGTCAGCCCAAGGGCCTGGGTTGCAACACCTGCCGGGCCAGCCGCAGTTGCCGTGGCCGCCGCCAGCCGCTTGAGAGCGAGGTCAATGGCGTCCCCGGACGCCTTGATCTGCACAATCGCCGCGTCCCGTGCGGCGACATTCGGCTCCGTGTCTGCAAGCGGAAGAAGTTGGCGCGTGGCCACGCGCACCGCCTCGATTTCGGCCAGCGTGGCCCCCTCAAGCTTGGCCACCAGCGCATCGGTCAAATCCTTCAACGCGGCTGTCGCATCAGTGGTTTGCGTCGTGCGTTCGGCATCTGCATCACCGGCCACACTTGCGCCAAGGTCGTCGGCGGCGCCCTTCAGGATGGTTGAGGCGTCCGACAGGATCGCGGCTTGCGTTCTGTCCGGCTCTGCCAGTGCTCCGTCAAGCAGGCGTGCGGCGGCAGGTCCGTCAAGGCTCGCCTCGACCGCGCCCGTGCCGACCTGTTGCGGCGGCAGCGGCCTTGCGCTGGCCACTCCTGCGCCACTGCTGGCGGCATTGGCCACGACATCCGGCGCACCCGCCGTGCCGCACAGCGCGTTGAGGTTCGTCATGAACGGGGTGCGCAATCTGGCTGCCGCCTGCGCTTCGGTCATCAGCGGCACCGGCGGGGGTGGTCCGGTATTGTAGCGGTTCAGGAACCCGGTGATCGCACTGTTCAGCCGCTGCCCTGCCCGTTTATCGGTGCCGTCAAATGCGGTCAGCATCGCCTCGAGACTGCCCAGATCCTCGGCGGCAGGCGGCGACGGGGCAAACCCGTCGTAAAGCTCGACAAGCCTTGCCGGGTTGTTGCCCAGACCATGTTCGATCACATCCGCCAACATGTCAGGCCGCCCGGCGGCGCGCCCGTCCATGCCGCCCTTGGTCATCAGCCCACTCAGCTTGGCCTGATCGGCGGGTGCGGCAAAATCGACAGTCAGTTGCTTGAGCACGTCCCCGTCCCCACGCCCGGCCAGCGCGCCAAACGCTTCTGGCGCCGTGCCCATGCCACCTGCCGACAACACGGCGTCCAGGGCGGCCCGTTCACCCGGGTTTGCAAACTTGCCGCAGACGGTGGCGAACCTGTCCGCGTTGCCGTCACAACCGCCTTGCAGCATGGCCGCCAGCGCATCCGGGTTCTTGGCCAAACCCCCTTCGCTCAGCATGGACTTGAAATTCGCCAGAATCCCGGGATCGCTTTGCAGCTTATCCGCCAGTGTCTTCAAAAGCGCCGGATCGCGTTTGCAGCCCTTTTCGGCGAGAACCGCAAACAGCTTGATGTCACCTCCCAGCGTGTCATTCACCATCGTCCCAAGAACAACCGGGTTCGGGAAGGCCGCCATCAGCGCCTTCAGGTCGGGTGTCGCTGGCATGGCATCGGCAAAGGCGCTCAGTTTGTCCGGATCGGGAAACGCGCCCACCAGAGAATCAAGCGTTGCCTGATCATGGTCGGTCTTGATCTTTTCGCGATCCGCGATGTTCCGGGCCACTTGCAACATATAGCGTTCCAGCGCGGCAACGGCAGCTTCGGCGGCGGTCAGCTTCATGGTTCCAACGCTCCATTCAACGCATCCTCAGCCGCCTTGCGCAGCTTGAGCAGCATGGTGGCTTCGGCCGCCAACGCAGCGCCGGGGGCAGGCCCCACCTTGCCCAAACGGGCCCGCAACGGGCGGATGGCCGCGCTCAGCTTGCGCGCCTCTTTGGCAATGTCAGCCAGCGTCGTGGTGACCGCCGAAAGATCGTCCAGAGACGCCTCACCCGCCGTTTCGGCGGTCGTGATGCGATCCAGAAAGGGCTGTTTCTGCACATCGGTCAATGCGGTGACCGAACTCTCCCCAACCGCGTCCCGAGCGGAGGTGACAAGCAGCGCCAGATCCGCAAGCGCCTGTGTTATCTCTTCGTTCAGGGTTTCAAGCTTGCCTTCCAGCGTGGTCGTCGCCGTGTCCGCGTCTTCAACGATTTTGGTTTTGGCGGCGATTTCGGCCGCCGGCAATTCCTTGAGTTGCGCCCAGTCCGCGAGTGCTGCCAGCGGGCCGGCAATGCCCTCAGCCTCCAGTTTCAGCGGATCGCTCTTGCCTGCCGGTGCCTTGGCATGCGGGGCAAGTTTACCTTCACCCCATTTCAACCGCGCAACCACAGCGGCCGCCTTTTTCAGCAGATCCTGTCGTTGCTCCAGATACTTTTTGGCGTTTTCAACTGCCGTGCGCAGAGGTGCGATCAGATCGCCAGCCGTGCCCAGATTGGCCTCGGACGATGGATCCGGCAAAGCGTCGCTCAGGTTTTTTTGGGCAGCCTCGACCAGCGCCGTGTCGTCGCCTGCACATTCGGCATCGACCGAGTCGACAAGGTCTTGGCCCTCCTGCAACAGCGCCAGCCGCTTGGCCGCACGTTCCAGCACCCGTTTTTCGATGGCGGCATCGACGTCGCTCACCAGCGTTTCAAGGGCTTTTTTCGCGGTCTGCGCCGCTTCGAAACCTGCGGGCAGCACCGGTTCAGGCAAGGCAGTGGTCAGCGCAGCAATACCGTCTTCGAGGGATTTGCGCTCTTCTTCGCTCATATCCTTGGTGGTGAGGCTGTCTTGTATCTCGTCGCGATAGACAATGGCTTCGGCCCGGAATGTCGCGCGTTCTTCGCGGTCGGTGGTGGCGTTTTCGATGGCCGTTTTGACAAGGGGGGGCAGTTGCGGAGCAAGCAGGGCCGCCGCCTCCAAGTCAGAGTCGCTGCAGGGGTCCGGCAGGGCCTTGCGGATCGACTCCGCCATATCCCCGGCGGTCTTCTTGTCGGTGCTGCGCACGTCCTGCGGCAAGGTTTCCATGGCATCCTCGACCGTCTTCAGCATTTCGGCGCGCCGTTCTGCCCGTTTGGTTGCGCGTTCAAGGATCGCCGCCTTGATGGCCGTCACAAGGGTGCCAAGCGCCTTCAGCTTGTCTTCCGCGCGGCCAATGTCACCCGGTCCACAGGGGTCGGGCAGCGCGGATCGCACCGCCTCCTGCGCATCGCTCAATTTGGTGCCTTCGCTCTCGATAAAATCCTCTTCTTTCAGGCTTTCGGCGAGGGTTTGGGTTTCACCCAGGATCGCAGTGCGACGTTCGGCACAGTCGGCGGCCAGATTGTCCTGCGCCGTTTTGAGAAGCGGGGCAAGCTCGGGCTCAAGGCCGGTCGCCTCTGCGATGTTTTCAATGCTGCTGGGATCTGGCAGGGCCGTTCTGATCGCTTCAATTTTTGTCTCAATCGCCGCGCGATCTTCTTTGCGGAATGCCTCCTCAATGTCTTCTTCAATATCCGAGGCACTTTTCAACAGCTTGGTCCGTTGCGTAACCCGACCCGCGATGGCACTGGCGACCTGCTCGTGCAGTTCCACAAGCGCTTCAAGCCCGACCGACGCGGCGCGCAAATCCGCCTGCGACATGTCGGCGTCGACCATGCGCCGCAATTCGCGGCGTTGATCGTTGATGTCCTTGATTTCCGTGTCCGAGGCTGCGGCAGGCGGTGCAAGCCGCACGATTTCGTCCATCAGGAACTTGGTATCTTCCGCCCGCACCGCAGCGCTCGGGCTTTCGGGCTGCAACTGGTCTGTCAGTACTTCTTCGATGCGACTCGGAGCCCGTAAAATATAGCGTTCTATGAATTCACGTTGCTGCTGGGTGAGAGTGGCCATCGAATTTCCTGATAGACGTCACAACCGAGCCTAGTGCTGAATTCCGATTCGCTAAACCTGCAATTGAAACTGTTATGTCGGGCATCTCCGGAAAACGCGGTACTGACCGTGGCGGTGCAGGGTCACTTTTTCATAACTCGGCGTTGACTTAGAGTTGCTCTAACCCGCTAGGCAACGATCTAAGGAAGGCATCCAACCATGAAAATTGCAGAGGCGGCCAAGGCCTGCGGACTGTCCGCGCACACAATCCGGTTTTACGAAAAATCGGACATGTTGCCCCGGATCGAGCGCGGCCCGGATGGGCATCGGCGGTTCACGCCGCCGCTGATCGAATGGCTGACGCTGCTTTATTGGCTGCGCGAAACCGGCATGCCGCTGGCGCAGATGCGCCAATTCACGGCCCTTGCCAAAGCGGGGGATGCCGGGATGCCCGAGCGGCGCAAAATCCTCGCCGATCACGCGGACACGCTCAGGGCCAAGCGCGCAACGCTCGAAAAATGCGAACGCATCCTCGCCATCAAGATCGCGAGCTACGGCCCCACGGAGGACCCATGAAATTTGCCTACCTGATCGAGCCTCCGTTCAATTGCATCGATGCCACGGGCCGCGTTACCGGCTGCGATGTGGAACTTGCGCGGCATGTGTTTTGCGAACTCGGAATTGCGGAGTTTGAACCCGTCGAAACCGAGTTCGGCGCGTTGCTGCCCGGGCTAGCGCAGGGACGCTGGCGCATGACAACCGGCCTATTCGGGACAGACGAACGCAGGCAAACCGCGCAATTCAGTCGCCCCATATGGGCGTTGCCGGACGGGTTGCTGGTGGCAAAAGGCAATCCATTGGGCCTAAGCGGCTATCAATCGCTGGCAGATCATCCGCACGCCCGATTGGCCGTCATTCGCGACCAATTCCAGCACCGCTCGGCCGTGGAATTTGGCCTTCCAGAGGACCGCATCGCCGTGTTTGAAACCTACACCGAGGCGGCCAAGGCGGTGAAAGACCAAGCCGTCGACGCCTATGCCAGCGTCGGTATGGCCCATGCAGGCTTCATCGCGCAAAACAGCGCATGGCCGATTGAATTGGTCCCGGTGCCGCCGCGCGAAAAACCTCCAGCCTTTGGCTCATTCGCCTTCTGTCTGGACGACACCGCGTTTTTGCGGGACGTGAATGCCGTACTCTCACACTACCTCGGAACCGACGCACATCGCGCAATAGCCGCGAGCTTTGGCTTTTCCGATCACGAGGTTGATCTGGTTGCAGGGTTTGACACCTGACGCTCCTCCCTCCGGAGCCCGTGTGCGGCACCTAACCAAACAGCCGATCATCGACGTCCTTGCACAGTTGATCCGGGCTCAGGCTCCCGTCCACCCTGATCGCCTGCAGCCCAAGCTCCGCAATCTCCGCACGCAGGCGCGCCGTAAACAGCGCATCCCGCGCAAGCAGGTTCGCCAGCGCTTTCTCGGGGTCATTGGTCTTGTGCGCGATATCCCACGTCGTCCCCCGCGCATCAAAGGCGCGGCGGCGGAAGGTCGGAGTCGGCAGCAACCAGATCGCGCGGCGGGGTGCCTGCAGAAGCGGTACGACACGTTTCGGCAACAGCCGGAACCCTTCGGCAATCACCGGCCTGTCGCGCGGAAGCGCCAGGAGATCGTCCACGATCAGCTCAAACCCTTCGCCCTCAAACCAATGAAAACTGTCGAGCATAACCTGCGGCGTCCGGTGAACCCAACGCGCGTCCATGTCCATGTTCATAAACGCGCGCAGCTTGGGGCAGCGCGCCATGTGGCAGCGGCTCACATGCTCGTCCATGGCGGCATCGGTATCGTAAAGAACAGCACCGCGCCTCACCACCAACTCTTGCGCAACGGTGGACTTGCCCGCACCGCTGCCGCCGCCAATCCAGCACACGTGTGACAAAGCAGACCGAAGGTTTTCTGTTGCGCGCATGCCCGACCGAATAGCACAGACGCTATTAAAAGCAGACTTTGAAACGGCGCCGCGCCGCTCAATTGCCAGTCCACTGGGTGACGACAAAACGCTATTTCCCGGGCAGTTTTTGGATCGAGGATATCGCAACGCAAACCTGTCGCACCAAGCTCAACCAAATCGCCGGCTGAGCGGTGGATGGAGCGGCGCCTTTTGGCTTGGGTCCGATCCGGGTTCTAAAGGGAAGGGTAGCGAAGGGCGGGTTGGAGCCCTCTATATCCGAGACCACGGGTAGGGCAGGCGGGGTGCGGTGGCGCAAAACCGCGCCAGTAGGCGTCGTTTGGTGTCTGCGGATCAAGCGGGATGGTGGCGCCGTTTCAAGACGGCAAGGCAATCCCGGCCTGAAAGCCGCAAGGTAGCACGCCTTGTGTGACAACTAGCCGGATGCCTGTCGTCTGTTGCCCAAAGTCAAATTCTGAAAATCGCTCGCTGTGACGGGGCGCGAAAAGAAATAGCCTTGCAACACGTCACACCCCAACTCGGCAAGTATTTCAACGGATCGTTGCGTTTCGACACCTTCCGCAACAACCTCCAGATTCAAACGCTTACTCAGGCTGACAATGGCAGAAACGATTGACTGCGCCTCGGGCTCTTCGATCTCGAAAATGAAGGAACGGTCGATCTTGAGTCGATTGAGTGGCAAGGCACGCACATAGCTGAGCGATGAATACCCCGTTCCAAAATCGTCCAAGGCGATGGCAATGCCAGCGTCGGCCAGCTCTTCCAAAAGGAAACGCGTCGCGGGGACATCATCGATAAGCACGCCTTCTGTGATCTCGATTTCAAGGCGTTCCGGAGGAAACCCGGTTTCCTTCAAGATGCGTTTTACCGTTTTCGCGATATTTCCACGCATCACCTGAACAGGGGACAGGTTGACAGCAAGCATCAAAGGTTCACCATCTATCCCCGGTGACCAGTCGAGGGCGTCTAAACACGCGCGTCGCAAAACTTGTTCACCAAGGTCGTGAATAAGGCCTGTTTCTTCTGCGATGGTGATAAATACATCCGGGCCAACGAAACCAAGTTCGGCATCAGTCCATCTTGCAAGAGCCTCGGCACCAACAAGCTTCCCGCTCTGGGCACAGTGTTGTGCCTGGTAAAAGGGCAAGATCTCACCCTCCTGAATGGCTTTGCGCAGCCTTTCGGTCAAAATGATCCGCTTTTGCAACCCATCCATCATCTTTTTGACGAAGGTGACGCATTTATTGCGTCCACTCCGCTTTGCCGCATAAAGGGCGAGATCAGCCTGATTGAGCAGGGTCAAACCGTGGTCCGTATCGTTTGGAAACTTGGCGATTCCAACGGATCCAGAGATCCCGATGTCCAAATGATCTATGACAAACGGTTTTGACAGGCTTTCGAGTATCTCGTGCCCTGATTTGTCACTCAGAATGTGCGTTTCGTCGGCTTCGAGTACATACAAGACCAGAAACTCATCGCCTCCCAGCCGGGCGACCATGCCCGTTTTCCCGACGACCGCACGCAGTCTTTCGGCCACCAGTTTTAATAATTTGTCCCCGACAAAGTGCCCGTAGCCATCGTTGACTTGTTTGAAGCCATCAAGATCGATCAGGAAAATCAATGCCTTATGTTGCTTGGCATCCAGCGCCTCGAGTTTTGAGTGCACATAATTGCGGTTGTACGTTCTTGTAAGAGGATCATGCGTGGCGAGGAATTCGATGTGTTTCTTGGCCTCGACTGCGGCACTGGCATCCGCAAAAATACCTCTGTAGCCCGCAAATCTGTCATCTTCGTATTGTGGGCGGCCTTTCATTACGATCCATTTCACGGATTTGTCCGAAGGATTGCGCAGCGGCAATGTGATATCGTAGAGGTCAATCTGCTCGTCAAATGCCTTGCTGATCTTGCTGATTTCGCTTTGGCCCTCTTCTTCGACCGTTTTATCGATGGCCAGAACAAGGCTTGTTTCGTGCAGATCATCCTCACTCAACGACATGAGCTCGAGAACCTGGCGCGGGCAACTGATCAAACGCCCATCGGCATCCGTTCGCCATATCCACTCGTTTCCCTGTTCTTCATAGTCCTTCAGAAGAAGGTCAACGACTTCGGTTTTTTGTGCGAGAGCTTCGTGGTTTCTAAACGCCCGCATTTGGTTCTTCGCGCGCTCTAACACGGCGTTGAAAACAGCGGCTGACACGACCACCGCAAGAACTCCAAGCAAAAGATCCTGAGATGAGCCAACGGTGAACGCATACAAGGTCGGGACAAGGACAAGCGTACTGGCCTGGATGGCAAGATACCAGAACGCGGCCTTTGGGGCCTGAGAAAACCCCACCGTGCCCAGTGCAAGGCTGCCCACCATAACAGATACCAGAACGGTTTTCGCGTTTCCGTCGACGAATGGATAAAACAGCGCGCACCCCAGACACCAAAGGAACGAGTTGACTATTGTTTCGTTGACAAACCGGGTCATGTCCGAGGCTTGTCCGTCCGTTAGATAACTGGTGCGCCACGTCCAAAACAGCCACCATGAGAACGCGAGCATCAGACTGGTCCAGGCGATAACAACCCCGTTCACGCCCGCACCCCAAGCCTGAAATGCCAGGGTTGGTGCAAACAGCGTATTGCCGATAACAAACACGCGCATCTGTTCGATCGCGCCGCGGATTTGCAGTTTTCGCAGGCGACTTGCCGCGCCCTTGGGCAGGTTCTCCGGGGCAATCTCATTCAACCCGAGCGCATGGTACGCATTTGAAAGAACAGACCTTAGTGTCATGGTTATCGCAAACCCACCTTTTTCCGCCCTCCTTGGACGCATGGGTGTTCTACTGATGGAGCCACTAAAGTTCTTTGAATGCTGGTCCTTTGAGCCCACCAAAGTATATTGAAATTAGTGAAATTTTTTCTTGAGAAGCCCACTGACAGCATTCGACAAGGCTTCAATGAATCCAGTCAAATGGCACGCATTGTCAGTCGAAAGCCGAGCCGAGAAATGAGCGCCCCATTCTTGTCAAAGCAGCCCGGGTATGACCCATTTCATCATCCGATTGGAACCCATTGCAAGTGCAGCATAGGTATGTCCGGGGCCCAAACTATCCTTTGATTATCGAGGCTTCATCCCACATCGGTGCAGAGTTCGCGCAAATCGATTTTTCCGGTTCATACATGTTTGGGTCGTCCAATGAAGACGCGTGTACGTATATCCGGTCACTCATCCGTTGGCTGTTCCGCGTGATCTGAGACCCGCATGTCGGACAGAAACCGCTGAAGGTTGACTGACCCGATCCGCCCGACATCTCGTATGTCTTGCAGGTGTCGGTGATCGTAAAACCTTCAAGTGCGAGCGGCATCATCTCGGAATGACCCGAGCCGGTAAGTTGCTGGCAATCACGACAGTGGCAGCGAAACATGGGGGCATCCAAACGGGTGCCTTCATAACGAACTGATCCACATTTACATCCACCAGAAACTCGCTCTGACATCGCCGTTCCTCCGTTCTTGAAACATTAGAGAGGAAGTCACGCGAAGGGCAGCTTTGTCGCGCACAGCCGACCTTGGGGCCATTCACGGCGGCTCCGAACCTGACGAAAATCGTCGGATGTCCGGTCTGGAGCCCTGAGCGACTGTTGGCGAGCGGCGATCAAACGTCCGGTTTCAACTGACGTTATCAGAGTCCTCGGGGCTAATGCAGAAGAATATTCCAGCTCCAATGCAAGCCCCCAGAAAATGAGCGGCCATAGAGCTCATTTCTATGTCGGTACCCAGGTTGGCATTTGTAAACGTACCTACGAGCACAGGAAGGAACAGGAAGCCGAAGGCACAGAACGCAACTTCCAACCGTTTGCCAATGTCCTCGGAGGATTTCAGGAGAAAAGTAGAAATGATGAGGGCGAACTTGCCGCCTAGGATGACCCCTATCCACATACTGGCAAGGACTGCGAGGATTCCCACTCCTCGCGATACGTCACCGCCGAAAAAAATAACGATAGGAATGAGAATGAACGGTGCTGTGCCAACCCAATGCAACCACTTCGACTTTCCTAGCTTCTTAAAAAACTCAATCAACATATTGCCCAAGTAGCACAGGTCGAGAAGCTTACAAAGAAGACGTTGGAGCAGGTGCAGCGAAAGTCGGGAAAGTCCCGCAAAACGGACATTAACCTCTCCTTAACAAACCCCACCGCGCGCTGCGTTAACTTTCGAAAATCCGTGAAAAGCGCACAAATCGGTGCACAGGTTGTGCACGCCCTGTGTACAGGTTGTGCATCACCCAAACCCCTTGTTTTCATGCCCTTGACGCATTGATTCGGCCCCATCGGAAAATCCGGACCACCGGGCGTTGCGTGATCAGAACGGCGCGCCTTGCCGAAACCGCATCATCCGGCCCGAATCCGGGTGTTTGATCTTCAGCTCTTCGGAATGCAGCATCAGCCGCTCGAATGCGCGCGCTTCCCCGTCCGCATAAAACGGATCGCCGAGGATCGGGTGGCCGAGGGCCTGCATGTGCACCCGCAACTGGTGGCTGCGCCCGGTCTGCGGCATCAGGCGCACGCGGGTCTCCGTCGCGCTGTCGCGCAAGACGCGCCAGTCGGTCACTGCCGGCTTGCCGTTTTCGTGGTCCACATGCTGTTTGGGCCGGTTCGGCCAGTCCACGATCAGGGGCAGGTCGACGCGCCCGGTTTTGGGGGTCAGCCGCCCCCAAATTCTTGCGATATATGTCTTTTTCGCCGCGCGCAGCTCAAACTGCTTGGACAGGAACCGCTGCGCATGGGGCGTGATGCCGAACGCCATCACCCCGCTTGTGTCCCGGTCCAGCCGGTGCACCAAGAGCGCCTGCGGCCAGACCGCCTGCACCCGCGCGATCAGGCAATCGGACAGATGTTCACCCTTGCCCGGCACGCTCAGCAGACCCGAGGGCTTGGCGACCACCAGCATCTCGGCATCGTCATGCAGAACGTCCAGCGGGACATCCGGGGGGGCGTAGGCGTCATCCATGCCCCCGCCTGTCAAAAACCGCGCGCACGTGCAAGCCCGGGCTTCACGATCCGGCGATGTGCCCCCTTCCCCCTTGGCAATCCCGGCGCAGTCGGCTTGTGTCGGCGCCATGAGATATATCATTGCTTTGTTTGCCCTTTTCGCCCTGCCCGCCGTGGCGCAATCCGCCTGCGGGGCGGATGCGCCCTGTGAGATTGACGGGGGCAGTTACCATATGCTTGTCCCTGAAAACGCTCAGGAAAACATGCCTGCGCTGGTGTTTTATCACGGCCACAATGCGACCGGCGGCATGATCTTTCGTGGTGGTATCCGCTCGGAATTTGCGGGTGCCGGATATGTGGTGATCGCGCCCAACGGCACGCCCATTCAGGGGCGCCGCACGCTGCGATGGGCCGGACGCGAGGGGGGTACGCGCGACGACGTCGCCTTTACCCTCGATGTGATCGCGGATGCACGCACAAAGGCCTCCATCGACCCGGAGCGCATCTATGTGGCCGGGTTCTCGGCCGGTGGGTCGATGGCGTGGCTGATGGCGTGCAAGGCGGCGGACGAGTTCGCCGCGTTCGTGTCGATCTCGGGTGCGCTGCGCCAGCCCAATGACACGGCCGACTGCCCCTCCGGGCCGGTTAAGTTCCTGCAAATCCACGGTTTTGGCGACAATCAGGTGCCGTTCGAGGGGCGCGCGATTCGCGACTGGCATCAGGGCAGCCTGTGGGACAGCCTCGCCCTTGCGCGCCGCGCCAACCAGTGCCGCAGCCATCCCGACACCATCGCCATCGGCGCGCAGTTTCGCTGTCGCGACTGGAATGACAGCTGCGAAGCGGGCGCGATACGGTTCTGCGAACACGATGGCGGCCACGGCATGCCGCGCGGCTGGACCACCCTCGCCCGCGACTGGTTCGAGGGCCGCTAGGCCGCCGCGCGCATCTGGCGGAACATCGAAATCGAGTAGATCACGAGGGCTGCCCATATCATCGGGAAGGCGATCATGCGCGCCTGTCCAAAGGGTTCCTTGAACACGATCACCGCGCACAGAAAGATCATCGTGGGGGCGACATATTGCAGGACCGCGATGGTGCTCAGGCGCAGCCCCTTGGCCCCGTTTGCGTATAGAATCAACGGGATGGCCGTGACCGCACCGCAGCCCAGCAACAGCCAATCGGTTGATGCGTCTGCCACCAGAAATGCCCCGCTCCCGGTCCACCCCAGCCACGCAACATAGGCAAGAGCTGGCACCAGCAGGATCAAAACCTCAAGCAAGAACCCCTGGTTCGGCCCAATCGGAAGCTGCTTTTTGGCAAGCGCATAAAATCCCCAGGTGACCGTCAAGCCAATCGCGGCCCAGGGCAAGGTGCCTGCCGACACGGTCAGGACCACCACCGCACAAGCGGCCAATGCGATGGCCAGCAATTGCGCGCGGGTGAGCTTTTCCCGCAGCAGGATGGCGCCCAAAGCCACGGAAAACAGCGGGTTGATGTAGTACCCCAACGCAGCGTCCAGCGTGCGATCGGACGCGATCGCCCAGACGTAGATGCCCCAGTTCACGGTGATCAGCGCCGCCGTTACACAGCCCATCGCCAATGTGCGCGGGCTGGTCAAAGCCGCTCGTAGATCGCGCGTGCGGCGTAGCAAAATCAACAGGATACCGGCCAAGGGCACCGACCAGATGATGCGGTGCGCGACAACCTCGGCCGGGCCAACGTGGCTCAGCATTTTCATGTAGAGCGGCAGAAAGCCCCACAGAACATAGGCCCCCATCGCAAAGCCAAGGCCCGCAGGCGTATCACCGGAATCCTGAGACATGAAGAGGGGTCCTTTCGATCCCTCCCTAGCACCGGTTTAGAGGCGCGTCACGCCTTCACACGCTCGGATTTCGGATCGTACATTGGCTTCAATGACGCCTCGGCCCGCACCCGCGTCCCCGCCACGTCGATCTCGTAGGTCGAGGCCAGAACATCCGCTGCCGTCTCGCCCTTGCAAGGCACATAGCCAAGGCCCATCGCACCCCCCAGATGGTGCCCATAGGCGCCAGAGCTGAGGTAGCCGACAATCTCGCCGTCCCGCACAATCGGTTCGTTGTGATACAGCAGCGGCT
The DNA here is from genome assembly GCF_947503045.1 of uncultured Tateyamaria sp. GTDB lineage: Bacteria > Pseudomonadota > Alphaproteobacteria > Rhodobacterales > Rhodobacteraceae > Tateyamaria. Next base: position 106,101 of record NZ_CANNCF010000001.1, on the reverse strand, counting down.
CCGGGTCGGTCAGCTTGAATTGCAGCATTCGGTTGCTCAGCCCTTCCTCCTGCTTGCGCAGAACCGCCTCGCGCCCGATGAAGGATGGTTTGTCCTTCTTGACGGCAAAGCCGAGGCCCGCCTCCATCACGTGATCCTCGCAGGTGATGTCATGGCCAAAGTGGCGGAAGCCCTTTTCAATCCGGCAGGTGTCCATCATATGCATGCCGCACATTTTCAGGCCCATGCCTTGGCCCGCCTCGTGCAGCGTTTCGAACACATGGCCTGCCATATCGGCGCCCACATAGACCTCCCAGCCCAGCTCACCCACGTAGGTCACGCGGTGGATACGGGCGAGGCCCATGCCGATCTCGATCTCTTGCGCGGTGCCAAACGGGTTGTTTTCGTTGGACAAATCCGCAGGGCTCACCGCGTTCAGCAACTCGCGCGAGCGCGGACCCATGATGGCCAGAACACCCTCGCCCGCCGTCACATCGGTGATGACCACGTTGAAGTCGCCCACATGGCGCATCATCCACGTCTGGTCGGCCAAACGAGTCGCCGCCGGGGTCACCACCAGATAGGCGGTCTCGCTCAGCCGGGTCACGGTCACATCCGCCTCGATCCCGCCGGAATTGTTCAGGAACTGGGTATAGACGATCTTGCCATTTGGCACCGAATAGTTGCCGCCGCCCACATAGTTCATGAACGCTTCGGCATCGCGCCCTTCGACGCGGATCTTGCCGAAGGATGACATGTCATACATGCCAACGTTCTGGCGCACGGCCATGTGTTCTTCGCGCACGTTGTCAAAGAAATTCTGGCGCGACCAGCTGTAGTCATAGGCCGGTTCCTGCCCTTCATGGGCGAACCAGTTGGCGCGTTCCCAGCCCGCCAACTCGCCCATGACAGCCCCACGTTCGATCAGGTGGTTGTGGAACGGTGTGCGCCGCACGCCGCGTGCCGTGACCTTTTGGCGGAAGGGGAAGTGATCGGCATAAAGCAGGCCCAGAGTCTCGGTCGAACGATCGGCGAGGTAGGTTTTGTTGCCCATGAAGGGCTGCATGCGAGAGATGTCAACATCGCCCAGATCGAAGGGTTTGTCGCCATCTTCCATCCACTGCGCCAATGCCATGCCCGCGCCGCCCGCCGACTGGATGCCGATGGAGTTGAAGCCGCACGCGACCCAGACATTGTCCATCTCGGGTGCAAGGCCAAGGTGGTAGGCGTCGTCAGGGGTGAAGGATTCCGGCCCGTTGAAGAACGTGTGAATCCCCGCCTCTGCCAGCATCGGCAGACGGTTTACGGCCGCCTCAAGGATCGGCTCGAAGTGGTCGAAATCCTCGGGCAGTTGGTCGAATTCAAAGTCGCGCGGGATGCCGTCCACGGCCCATGGTTTGGCGTTGGGCTCAAACGCGCCCAGCAGGATTTTCCCTGCATCTTCCTTGTAATAGGCACACTCGTCCGGGATGCGCAGGACCGGCAATTGCGTCAGGTCCTTGATCGCTTCGGTCACGATATAGAAGTGTTCGCAGGCCTGCAGCGGCACGTTCACGCCCGCCATGCGCCCAACCTCGTGGCCCCACATGCCCGCGCAGTTCACGATCATATCGCAGGCGATGTGGCCGTCGCTGCCATCCTCGCCTTTCCAGTCCACGCCGGTGACCTTGCGGCCTTCACGCACGATGTTGGTCACAGCAACCCGTTCCTGAACCTTGGCCCCGCGTTGGCGCGCGCCCTTGGCCAGTGCCAGCGCGATGTTGGCCGGATCGCCTTGCCCGTCGAGCGGCAGGTAAACGCCCCCGGTCACACCATCGATGTTCAGATGCTCATAGCGGGCCTTGACCTCGCTGGGCGAGATTTCTTCGACCTCGACGCCAAAGGCGCGGGCCATGCCCGCTTGGCGGCGCAACTCTTCGAGCCGTTCGTCGGTCAGAGCGGCGGTGATCGACCCCACCCGTTTGAAACCCGTGGCCACGCCAGTTTCGGCTTCGAGTTCGCCATACAGCTCTTGGGAATAGCGCGCGAGCTTGGTCATATTCGCCGTTGCACGCAGTTGTGCGATCAGGCCCGCAGCATGCCACGTGGTGCCCGAGGTCAGCTGCTTGCGTTCCAGCAGCACCACGTCTTTCCACCCCAGCTTGGTCAGGTGGTAGGCAACAGAACAGCCAATGACGCCGCCACCAATGATGACAACGCGGGCAGAGGAGGGAAGATCAGGCATATTGGGTCCTCAGACGATGGTGTGGCCAGCGTCGCGCAGGCGACGGGCGATTTCAGCAATATGGGCCGGGCCGACTTCGCAGCAGCCCCCGACAATGGTGGCGCCGCTCGCGACCCAGCGCATGACGTGGTCGGCATAGAGTTCGGGCGTGAAATCACGGCGGGCGGACAGGCTGTCGACGGTGGGTTTGTCGCCCAGAAAGCCGTCGCTGATCTGTTCGAACCCATTGGCATAGGCGCCGAAAGGCAGCGTCGTTTCGCGGATGCCTGCAAGGGCCGCAGGGATCGCTTCGGGGGTGGAGCAATTGATCAACAGCGCACTGGCCCCGCCCGCGTGCGCCACGGGTACGGCATCGGCGACCGGCTCGCCCGAACGCAGCTTTGATCCATCCAGATCATCGACGGACAGGGCAAGCCAGACGGGCAGACCCAGCGGAACGCTGGCGGCCAGAACGTCACGCGCATGGGCCAATGACGCCACGGTTTCGCAAATCAACAGATCACAAGCCGGTGCCAGCAAGCCAGCCACCTCAGCGAACAGCGGCACCGCCACATCCGGGGCCGGGTGCAGGTCAGGGCGATAGCTGGCCCTGAGCGGCCCAATGGCCCCTGCAATCCGCCCCGATCCGTGTTCGCGTCGCGCAGTACGCGCCTCGAACAGTGCGCTTTGGTGCAGTGCTGAAAACGCGCCTTCGACCGGCGTGCCGGTCAAGCGATCATGGTGGATCGCATAGCTGTTGGTGGTCGCGATGGTGGCACCTGCGGCAAAGAAATCCGCATGCACCTGCGTGACCAGACCGGGGTGATCCAGCATGATCTGTGTCGACCACAACGGCGTGGGTTTGTCCCCGGCGCGGTGCACCAGTTCCTGCCCCATCCCGCCATCCAGCAGGGTGATATCAGCCATGGCTGCGTCCCTCGGGCTGCGCGCGCGTCGTCACGCCCGCAGCCGTTCGTTGGCAGGGTCCCACAGGGGCTGGTCGGGCTGCACGGTCGCCTTGTAGCGTTTGCCGTACATCTCGACTTCGAGTTCGGATCCCGGTTCGGACAGATCGGTGCGCACCACACCCAGCGCGATGGACGCGTCGATGCGGTAGCCCCAGTCGCCCGACGTGGTTTCACCAACCACCGTATCGCCGCTCCAGATCGTGGACATGTAAGGCGCGTCCTGATCACCCGCCTCGACCAGCAGCGTGACAAAGCGTTTCTTGGGCCCTCGTTGTTTTTCGTTCTGCAAGGCGGCCTTGCCGGGGAAGTCCTGAGGCTTGTCCAGCTTGATGAAGCGGTCCAGACCACCTTCGAACAGAGTGTAGTCCGTGCTCAGGTCGCCTTTCCATGCGCGGTACCCTTTTTCGAGACGCATGGAGTTCAGCGCGTACATGCCAAAGGGCGTTGCCCCAGCCCCGACAATCGCGTCGTAAATCGCAGGGATGTCAGCCATCGGCGCGTGCACCTCCCAGCCCAGTTCGCCCGCAAAGGACACGCGCAGCATCCGGCACGCCTTGCCCGCCACAACGGCGTCCTGATGGGTCAGCCAGCCAAGGCTCAGGTCTGCCTCGGTTCCCAGCCCTTCGAACAGCGCGCGCGATTTCGGTCCGCTCACGATCAGGGTAGAGAACTCGGTGGTGTGATCGGTCAGGCTCAGCCCTTCGGGCAGGTCCTTTTTCAACACTTCAAAGTCGTGCCATTGCGCAGGCGCAGCAGTGATCAGGGTGAAGTGATCCTCGCCGTGTCGGATCAGCGACATCTCGGTCAGGATACGCCCCCGGCTGTCGGGGAAATAGCCCAGCGTCATGCGGCCCGCCTTGGGCAGCGCACCGGCAATGCGGCCCCGCAGCCATTCGGCGGTCCCTTCGCCCTCGAGGTTGAACCGGGAGAACCCGGGCAGATCCAGCACGCCAACGCCGTCACGCACCGCCTCAACCTCTTCCTTCACCCGGGGGGCCCATGGGCCGTTGCGATCCCAAGTGTGGGTCGATTCCTCGGACGTGTCGTCGCCGTCCTTGGCAAACCAGTTGGCCCGTTCCCAACCGTTATAGGCGCCCATCTGGCCGCCCATCGCGCGGATACGATCATCGACCGGCGACAATTTCTTGTCGCGCCCCGCGGGCCATTCGTGATGCGGGAAGTGCATCGCATATTCGTGGCCATAGGTTTCCAGCGCCTTCGCCAGCGAATAGTCGTGATCGGCATAGTCGGTGTAACGGCGCGGGTCGGTGGCCCACATGTCCCACTCGGTCTCGCCATGCATGATCCATTCGGACAGCACCTTGCCCGCGCCGCCCCCTTGGGCGATCCCGAAGGTAAAGCAGTGGCCCTCAAACGCGTTCTTGACACCCGGCATCGGGCCGATCAGGGGCAGACCATCAGGCGCATAAGGGATCGGGCCATTGATGTTGCGCCCGACACCGGCAGTCCCAAGTGCAGGCACACGCTCCATCGCGTCTTCGATGTAGAACTCCAGCCGTTCCAGATCGTCGGGATAGAGCTGGAACGAGAAATCCTCGGGCATCGGATCGTCGGGCGTGACCCAGTGTGCCTTACAATTCCGCTCGTAGGGGCCGAGGTTCAGGCCGTACTTGTCTTGCCGCAGGTAATAGCTGATGTCCACGTCGCGGATCATCGGCATCTTGTGGCCCTTTTCCTTGGTCCACGCCTCTAGCTCGGCAATTGGTTCGGTCAGGAAATACTGGTGGGACATGACGACCATCGGCACGGTGCGCCCGCCGAATGGTTTGAACATCTCGCCCACGCGTTGGGCGTAGTAGCCTGCACAGTTGGCGACAAACTCGCAGCGAATATCGCCCTTGGGCGTCTTCACGATCCACTCGTCGCCATCGCGCTCGATCCCTGTGGCCGGGCAGAACCGTTCGATCCGCCCGCCAGCCTCGCGCGCGCCTTTTGCCAGCGCTTGAGTCAACTGGGCCGGGTCGATATCCCCGTCCAGCGGGTCCCAAAGACCGCCCGCAAGGTCGTGGGTTTCCATGAACGGGTTGAATTCCTTGAGCTCGGCGGGCGTGCACATCTGCATCTCGAGGCCCTGATAACGGCCCATGCCCGCGACCCGCTCAAACTCCTGCATCCGTTCCTTGGAATGGGCCAGACGCAGCGCGCCGGTGACGTGGTAGTTCATCGGATAGTCGACGTCATCGCCAAGGGTCCGGTACATTTCGAGCCCATAGCGCTGCATGTTCATCACGGCCCAGGAGCCGGAGAAGTTCGGACAGTTGCCCGCCGCGTGCCATGTCGAACCCGCCGTTAGCTCGTTCTTTTCCAGCAGAACGCAGTCTTTCCAGCCTGCCTTGGCCAGATGGTACAGGGTCGAAGTGCCGACGGCCCCGCCGCCGATGATGACCACGCGGGCCGTTGTTGGAAAATCGCTCATGTCAGTCCTCTCGTTGCGGAACGCCCGCTTCGATTTCATAATAGTCGCCCTTGAAGGCGGTGAAGATATGTTCGCCGGTCACCATACCGGTGGCCCCGTCCAGCGTGCCGGACATGACCGATGTTGCCCCGTTGTCAGCATCCGAGCGCCAGAACAGCGACGATCCGCAGACCTTGCAGAAACCGCGCGCCGCACCGGGTGACGATTGATACCATGCCAAGGTGTCATCGTTGGTGATGTGCAGATCATCCGGGCCAACCTGCGTGGCCGAGACATAGTGCCCGCTGGTTTTGCGGCACTGGATGCAGTGGCACCCAACGGATGGGCGCAATGGCCCGGTCAGGTGAAACGTGACCCCTCGGCACAGGCAGCTGCCCTTTTGCATCATGCCCTCCCCGGGGTTGCGGCGGCCCCCAAGAGGACGCCGTAGATAATGAAACAGACCGCCATGACCCGGCGCACCCATGCGTTGAAGACGGCTCCGAGTGCGGCCTTGCCGATCCCGGCCCCAAGGGCGGTGAACCCGGTATAGCTGAGCGCAGTGATCGTCAGCGCAGTGGGCACAATCAGCCACATCTGATCCCAGACCGGGACGTCGGGTTGGACAAATTGCGAAAAGGCGGCGAGGTAGCCTGCCACGCTTTTGGGGTTGATCGTGGCAATGGCGAGTGCGCGCAGATAGACCGATCTGCCGGATACGGGCGCGATTTTCGGCGGCTTGGTCGCGTTCATCCAGCCCCGGATCCCGAGATAGACCAGAAACCCGGCCCCGATCAGCTTGGCCACCCAGAATGCCGTCGGTGAGGCCGCGATCAGTGCCGTGATCCCCAGCGCCGACAGGATCAGGAACAGCGTGGCCTGCGTGAGGATCGCCAGCACCCCGATCATCGCCCGGCGAAAGCCGATGGTCATGCCGTTGGTGATGCAGTTGACTGCGTTGGGGCCCGGTGTGGTCACAAACACCGTCCAGAACAGCGCGAATATGATCCACCCCTCCAGCGACATCAGTAGATCGGGGGCGCGATGGCCCAGATCGCCACGGCCGGGGCGTCATAGGGGTTCATCCAGCGAAACGGCTCGCCCCGCACGCGAAAGCTGTCGCCGGGGGAGAGGGTGAAAACGCGGTCCGCGATTTCGAGGTCCAGCCGACCCGAGATCAGGTAACCAACCTCTTGCGTGGGGCGTGTGACGGCCACGGGAATCTCGCTATGGGCCTGAAAGGTCGAGTGGACCATTTCAAAGTCGTCGGTGAGGTCCGGGGACAGCAGTTCCTCGACCAGCCCGGCGGTGCGCGACCCAATGGGTCGACGTGCGGCGCTGCGCACCACGTAACCTTCTTCTTCGACCGGGGCGGCGCCGCGCCGGAACAGCGTTGACACCGCGATGTCGAGCGTTGCTGCGATGTGGCGCAGATCGGTGATTGAGGGTTCGGACAGATCCCGCTCTACCTGGCTGAGCCAGCCAACCGAGCGCCCCAGCACCGCCCCCATATCCTGCAACGTCATCCCCCGCGCCTTGCGCAATGCACGCAGGTCAGCCCCGAGGCTGGTGGCGGTAGAAGGGTCGGATTGCAGCATGGTCCGTGAAAATCCTTGGCTGATTTTCAGGTAAATGCAGAATCGGTGAAAAATCAATCCATTTTTTCACGTGAGGGCGAAGCTATCCGCCAGAATTTGCGCGAGTGCTGTGGCGTCCTCTTGTGTGAACGCATCCGGCTGGTCGCTGTCGATATCGAACACCGCGATGAGGTCCCCCGCACCGTTCCACACCGGCAACACAAGTTCAGAACGGGTTGAGGATGCGCATGCGATATGGTCGGGGAAGGCGTCGACATCCGGCACCAGTTGCACCTCACCGCTGCGCGCCGCCGCCCCGCAGACCCCGCGCGAGAATGGGATGTGCAAACAGCCATGCCGCCCCTGATAGGGTCCGATCTTGAGCATCTCCGGCCCTGTCACCCGATAAAACCCGGTCCAGTCAAAACGCGGATCGCTGTGGTGTACTTCGCAGGCGATGGTGGCCATGAGCGCGACGGCGTCGTCTTCGCCCTCGGTCAGTGCGGCGATGGTTTTGGCAAGCGTTTGGTAGTCAGGCATAGGTTTGGTCTTTCTGGACGGGGTCGCGGGGGGGGCTGTCTGCCCCCGTCGCTGGCGCGACTCCCCCGAGGATTTTTGAAAACAGAGAAGGTCAAACCCGCTCGATGGCGATGGCTGTGCCTTCGCCCCCGCCGATGCAGATGGCGGCAACACCCCGTTTGAGGCCGCGTTTTTCCAGTGCGTTCAGCAGCGTCACCATGATCCGGGCGCCAGAGGCCCCAATGGGATGCCCCAGCGCGCAGGCCCCGCCGTTGACGTTAACCACATCGTGGTCCAGCCCCATTTCCCGCATGAAGGCGAGCGGCACCACGGCAAAGGCCTCGTTCACCTCCCACAGATCGACGTCCTCCTTGGTCCACCCGATCCGCGCCAGCAGTTTTTGCGCGGCGGGCACAGGCGCCGTGGTGAACAGACCCGGCGCCTGCGCATGGCTGGCATGGCCGAGGATGCGCGCCCGCACGCTCAGGCCCTGCGCCACGGCCGCCTCTTCGGAGGCAAGCAACAGGGCCGCGGCCCCGTCCGAAATGGACGAGGAATTGGCCGCCGTCACCGTCCCGCCCTCGCGAAAGGCGGGTTTCAGGTGGGGGATCTTGTCGGGACGCGCGCTGCCGGGTTGTTCATCCGTAGCGACGGTTGTCGTGCCCTTGCGCGAGGTGACCTCGACCGGGGTCACCTCACCCTCAAACGCGCCGCTTTCAATCGCGGCCTGCGCGCGCGACAGCGAGGCGAGGGCGTATTCGTCCTGAACGTCGCGGGTGAACTGGTAGGTCTCCGCGCAATCCTCGGCGAAAGTGCCCATCAGGCGGCCCTTGTCATAGGCATCCTCAAGCCCGTCAAGAAACATGTGATCGACAACCTGTGCATGGCCCAGCCGCGCGCCGCCGCGCATCTTGGGCAGCAGGTAGGGCGCGCCTGACATGCTTTCCATCCCGCCTGCGATCATCGTGTCCGCGTGGCCCAGGGCGATCTGGTCAAAGGCCATCATTGCCGCCTTCATGCCAGAGCCGCACATCTTGTTCAGCGTCGTCGCAGGCACATCCTCGCTCAGTCCGGCAGCAAATCCGGCCTGACGCGCGGGGGCCTGACCTTGTCCCGCAGGCAGCACACAGCCCATCAACACCTCGTCCACGGATGCGGCCCCTGCCGCCGTCATTGCCGCCTTGATGGCAATCCCGCCCAGAGTTGCGGCGGGCATATCGGACAAGGCGCCCTGAAATCCGCCCATTGGGGTGCGCGCGGCACCGGCGATGACAACTGGTTTCATGAGGCGGGCTCCTTTGTGGGCAGGTGGCAACCTAATAGTAAGGATTGGCTTTTAGACACGCAATGTAACCTGAACCTGCATGAGGGCGGACATGGATCTTCGCAGCCGATCAGAAGACAACCTGCAAGTGGTTTCCGTACTGGATAACAGGATCGACGCCGCTGTTGCCATCGAATTCAAGGATGCGATGCGCGCCTCGACCGAAGGGGGCAGCGACACAGTGGTACTGGACCTGAGCGAGGTACAATTCATCGATTCCAGTGGGTTGGGGGCGATCGTGGCCTCAATGAAACATATGGGTGCGTCGCGAAAGCTTGCGCTGGCCGGACTGACGCCAACGGTGGAAAAAGTGTTTCGCCTGACCCGAATGGACAGTGTTTTCAGTGTGTTTTCGACCCTCGACGGGGCCCTTGACGCATTGAAGACCTGACTTGTCGCTCCTTATGAAAGACTGCTCCATGTCCGCCGTCTCAACCTTCCCTGCCTTCAACATCTCGATCCAAAGCGGCACAATGGCCGTGCGCGAAGCCCTGAAAAAGCTGATGGAGGGGCTGACGCCATTGTCGCTGGACGTCGAAGAAGCCGGAACAGTGGAATTGGTCATGGCCGAGGCGCTGAACAATATTGTCGAGCATGCCTACCCCGAAGGCGACCCTGAGGGGCCGATCAACATCACCTGCAGCCACGCCCGCGACGGTCTGCATATGACGGTGATCGATGCGGGCCGCGCGATGCCGGACGGGCGCACGCCGCTGGGGACCCCTGTGGAAACCGATGTCGCACTGAATGACATGCCCGAGGGCGGGTTTGGCTGGTTCCTGATCAAGGACCTGGCCAAGGATGTAACCTATGACCGGATCAATTCAGAAAACCACCTGAGCCTGCGTCTGGCCGTCGCCATCAGCTGATCGCCCGCAGGGCGGTACGCGGGTGGAGTGTGCTGGGTTCGCATTGATCCTTTGGTGTTTCGTATTTTCCTTGCGGAGATGGCCGTCGAGGTGATCTGCCGCTGAAGGCCCCGCGCACCTTCTGCCTGCCTATTCGGATGCGCACCTTCGGCCATGCAATCTTACCCATCCGCCAGATTCCGCAAAACTGCCGCGCAGCGACCACATTCATGCCTTGATCAAACGGCATACCATTCCTTGTAGCTGCATATGGCTTCCCTCGGTGTCGCGTTTAATTGCCCCCACCCAGTGCGCGGCACCGAGGAACTTACTCCCCCCATAATCCAGTAGACATGGCCGCTGACGCAACTAGGTTGCGGGGCACTGCGCTGAGCAAAGGGGCCTTCCGACATGCGTGATTTCCATTTTCCGGGGCGTTCGCCCGTTCTGGCAACCTCTGGCATGTGCGCAACCTCGCACCCGCTGGCGGCGCAGGTCGCCGTCGAGACGCTCAAGGCGGGCGGCAATGCGATGGATGCGGCCATTGCGGGCGCTGTACTGCTGGGCATTTGCGAGCCGCAAATGACCGGGATCGGCGGCGACTGTTTCGTGCTGTGGTCCGATGCCAGCGGCAAGATCAACGCGCTCAACGGGTCGGGTCGCGCCCCAGTCGCCCTTGATGCCGCAGACCTGCGCGCAAAGGGTCAGAGCGTGGTTCCCATCCAAAGCCCGCATGCCGTGACCATCCCCGGCGCCATAGACGCCTTTTGCACCCTGTCCGAGCGGGTGGGCGCGCTGGGCCTCGACCGCGTCCTTGCCCCCGCGATCCACTATGCAGAGCACGGCGTGCCGGTGTCGGATCGCGTCGCCTTTGACTGGGTGCGCGATGCCGAGGTTTTGCAAGGTGCGGCGCGGGATTACTACCTCGTGAATGGCAAGGTGCCCTCGGCCGGACAGGTGTTCGCCGCGCCCGGACAGGCCGAAGTGCTGCGCCGGATCGCAGCGGACGGGCGCGACGGGTTTTACACTGGCGAAGTGGCCGACGACATGCTGGCGGCCCTTTCAGCCCTTGGTGGCAAGCACACGGCCGAGGATTTCGCGACAACCGCCTGCACCGACACGGACCCGATCAGCAGCACTTACAAGCGCACCGAACTGTTCGAGCATCCGCCAAACGGCCATGGCGCAACGGCCAATCTGATGCTGAACATGCTCACCCATTTCGACCTTGCGAGCATGGACCCGTTTGGCAGCCAGCGTGCCCATATCGAGGCCGAGGTGGCGAAACTGGCCTATGACGCGCGCAATCGCTTTGTGGCGGACATGGAATATACCACCCGCCTGGATCACATGCTGGACCCGAACACAGCGGCAAAACTGGCCGCGTTGATCGACCCGACCCGTGCAATTCAAAGCGCCACGGAGCTGTCCGAGCAGGTGCACAAGGACACGATCTATATCACCGTGGTCGACAAGGACCGGATGGCTGTGTCGCTGATCTATTCGATCTTCAACGGGTTTGGGTCGGGCATCGCAAGCGAGAAATACGGCATCCTGCTGCAAAACCGCGGCGCAGGCTTTACCCTCGAAGAAGGGCATCCGAACGAGCTGAAGGGTGGCAAGCGCCCCATGCATACCATCATCCCCGGCATGCTGGCGCGGGATGGCAAACCGATCATGCCATTTGGTGTGATGGGCGGGGCATATCAGCCGATGGGCCATGCCCGCTTTGTCACCAACCTTGTGGATTACGGGATGGACCCGCAGGCCGCCATCGACGCACCGCGCACCTTTACGGATCAGGGGGACCTCAAGATCGAGCGGGGCTATAGCGAGGCTGTGCGTGCCGAACTGTCCGATCTGGGCCATAACGTCGTGATCCGCGAAACGGCCATTGGCGGCGCGCAGGCGATCGAGATGCATGACAACGGCGTGCTGGAAGGGGCGAGCGATGCGCGCAAGGATGGCTGTGCGTTGGGGTATTGAGGTGCGGTGGGCAGACAGCCTAACCTACGGAGCGCCAAGTAGGATGGGCAATCTGCCCATCTTCCCTCAGTTCAGCTGGAAATGCAGCGGGTAGGTGCCGTCCTGGAACGGGCCGAACAGATCAGGGATGTCCGGGTGGTCCACAGGTTCACCGGAGTAGTCCGCAACAAGGTTCTGTTCAGAGACGTAAGCCACGTAATAGCTTTGATCGTTCTCGGCCAGCAGGTGATAAAACGGCTGCGCTTTCTTGGGGCGGCTGTCTTCGGGAATCGCCTCGTACCACTCGTCCGTGTTCGAAAACTCGGGGTCCACGTCAAAGACCACGCCCCGGAAGGGGTGTTTCTTGTGCCGTACGACTTGGCCCAGGTGGTATTTTGCGCGAGTTCTCAGCATGGCGTTGCGCCCCCTACCGTCCGTGACTACACGGTGCAAGGGACATTTGTCCAATAATTGAGCGCATTTTTGCTGGAAACAGTCTGTGAACCTGACAGTAACAGTCCTTCAAATCGTCGCCCCCGTCTTTTTGCTGGCCAGCATCGGTTTCGTCTGGGTCAAGGTGGGTCTCGAGTACCGGATCCAGTTTGTCACCCAGTTGGCGATGACGCTGTCGCTGCCTTGCCTGATCTTTGTCTCGCTCATGCAGACCCGAATCGACCCCGCCGCGCTGACCGCTTTGTCGCTGGCCTCGGTGATGGCCTATGGGTTTGTCACGCTGGCCTTTTTGATGCTGGTCAAACTGCTGAGGCTGGAGCGGCGGACCTATACGGCGCCGCTGATTTTCGGCAATACCGGCAATCTGGGCCTGCCGCTGGCGCTGTTTGCGTTCGGCGACGTCGGTCTCAGCTATGCGATCATCGTCTTTGCGATCATGGCCCTGTGGTCCTACACCTATGGCATCTGGCTGGTGGCGGGGGCGGGTTCCATCGGCAAGGTGCTGCGCGAACCGCTGGTCTGGGGCACGGTGCTGGGCGCGCTGTTCATGTGGCAGGGCTGGGAAACACCGACCTTTCTGACCAACACCCTGGAACTGATCGGGCAAATCGCGATCCCTGTTATGCTGATCACGCTGGGGGTCGCGGTGGCCCGCCTGTCGGCCAAGGGGATGGCGCGCGCGGTGGGTTTATCCTTTGTTAAGCTCTGCCTCTGTGTCGGCATCGCCTGGGGCGTCGGGACGCTGTTCGGCCTCGACCGGGTTGCGTTTGGAGTGCTGGTTTTGCAAGTCGCCACCCCGGTCGCCGTCACCTCATATTTGCTTGCTGAAAAGTACGAGGCAGATGCGCCGTCCGTTGCGGGGCTTGTTGTTGCCTCGACCCTGATGTCTGTCGCGGCCCTTCCCCTGATCCTTGCAGCCGTCCTTTAACAATTCGTGATTTCCACGGGCGCTGTTTTTCGCTATAGTCCTCGCAAAATAAAAAACAAAAGCGAGTGAGGCAGATGAGCAGACTCTTTCGCGCTTTGGCATTGGTTCTTTTGGCTGCCAGCTGTGGTGGCGGGTCGGGCACGGCCCCCCGTCAGCTGGACAACGCCTGTTCGATCCTGTCCGAGCGTCCCGGATACCTGAACGCATTCCGTGCAGTGGAACGCAGATATGGCGTGCCTGTGCACGTGCAAATGGCGACGATCTATCAGGAAAGCAAATTCATTTCTGATGCGCGCACCCCCTACCGTTATGCGGCCGGGGTGATCCCACTGGGCCGTCAGTCCAGCGCCTATGGCTATTCGCAGGCCCTCGATGGCACGTGGGAGGAATACCTGGATCAGACCGGCAAGCGTTCGGCCCGCCGTGACCGCATCCGCGATGCGACCGATTTCATGGGCTGGTACATGCTGGAAACCCAGTCGCGGCTGGGCGTGCCCGTATCGGACGCGCGCAACCAGTATCTGGCCTATCACGAGGGCCGCACCGGGTTCACCCGCGGGTCATACAACTCCAAGCCGTGGCTTGTCCGCGTCGCCGGAGAAGTTGATCAGCGCGCTGACATGTATGCGGTGCAACTGCGGTCCTGCACCTGAGGCGAGCGCCTAGTCCGTATTGCGGCGCGGCGCATCGAACAGGCGGTTGGAGAGCGAGCCGCCGACCTTCATCTCGCCCAGAATGACGGTGGTCTGACCGCCGCCGTCATCGTTCACCACCCATTGGCGCAGCTGCACAGGGTTGTCGGTGAACTTCATCTGGATGCTGCCATATTCAGGGTTTTCAGGGTCTTGCGCGGTCACAATCGTGGCTGTGCCGTCAAAATCGTGACCCACCACCATGTTTGCCTTGCCCAGATTCACATTGCGCGCGAGGATCAGGGACAGCGGGGTGCGCCGCAGGGGATAGGTCTCGGGCGGTTGGTTGGATTTTGAGTCCGCGACGTAGACCGCGTTGGCCGACGCCACGACAAGCGCAGAGTCCGGAGCGTTATATTCGAACCGCATTTTACCGGGTCGTTTGATGTAGATCGTGCCGGTGCTGATCGAGCCATCGTCGTTGATCTGTGTGAATGACCCTTGCGCGGTTTTCAGGTCATTAAGATAGCCAGAGATCGTGCCCAGCGGCAATTTGTCAGCCCATGCCGCCTGCCCGGTCAGCAGGGCCAGTGCGAAAGTGGCGATACGTGTCATGCGGATCATTGTGGCGTGCGTCCTTGGGATCAGTGTCGTTGATCCTGATATAGAGCGCGGCGCGGTGATATGCGATAGCACGCCGTCCAACCCCGGCTAATCCCTGCTGAACGCACCGCCCGCGTGAGGCCAACAGTTTTCAAGATTTGAAAACTGCGACCCAAATCAGGCGATGCACACCCCGTACACACACTGTGCACAGGCTGTGCACCGATTGTGTGCCTTAGCCGTGTTCGGGCACCAGAATCTCGCGTTTGCCGACGTGGTTGGCGCTGCTGACGACGCCCTCGTCCTCCATCTGCTCGACCAGCCGCGCGGCCTTGTTATAGCCGATGGCCAGCTTGCGCTGGATGTAGGAGGTCGAGCATTTGCGGTCCTTGATCACGATGGCGACGGCGGTGTCATAAAGCGCGTCCTCACCGTCCGTATTGCCACCAAGGCCCAGCACCTGATCGATGCTGCTTTCCTTGTCCTCGTCCGGCCCGTCGAGCACGCCGCTGACATAATCGGGGGTGCCAAAGGCCTTGAGGTGGTTCACAACCTCTTCGACCTCTTCATCCGACACGAAGGGGCCGTGGCAACGCGTGATCTTGGCGCCGCCTGCCATGTAAAGCATGTCGCCCATGCCCAAAAGCTGTTCGGCCCCCATCTCACCCAGAATGGTGCGCGAGTCGATTTTACTGGTCACCTGGAAGGAGATCCGCGTGGGGAAGTTCGCCTTGATCGTGCCGGTGATCACATCGACCGAGGGGCGCTGTGTGGCCATGATCAGGTGGATGCCTGAGGCCCGCGCCATCTGCGCAAGACGCTGGATGCAGGCCTCGATTTCCTTGCCAGCCACCATCATCAGGTCGGCCATCTCGTCCACGATGACGACGATGTAGGGCAGCGCCTCGGGTGCGAACTCTTCGGTCTCGAAAATGGGTTCACCCGTCTCGTCATCGAATCCGGTCTGCACAGTGCGGGAGAACATCTCGTCCTTGGCCAGCGCCTCGCGCACGCGGCCATTGTAGCCCTCGATGTTGCGCACGCCCATCTTGGACATCTTGCGATACCGTTCTTCCATCTCGCCCACGGTCCATTTGAGCGCGACCACAGCCTTTTTCGGGTCGGTCACAACGGGGGAGAGCAGGTGCGGGATGCCGTCATAGACGCTGAGTTCCAGCATCTTGGGGTCGATCATGATCAGGCGGCACTCTTCGGGCGTGAGCTTGTAAAGCAGCGAAAGGATCATCGTGTTGATCGCCACGGACTTGCCCGAGCCGGTGGTCCCCGCGATCAGCAGGTGAGGCATCTTGGCGAGGTTGGCGACCATGCTGTCACCGCCGATATCCTTACCCAAAGCCAGCGGCAGGCGCATGTTGCTGTCGCCAAAGTCGCGCGAGGCGAGGATTTCGCGCAGCACCACCTTTTCGCGGTTTTCGTTGGGCAATTCGATACCGATGACAGAGCGACCGGGCACGGTGCTGACCCGTGCGGACAGGGCCGCCATGGAGCGCGCGATATCGTCCGCCAGCCCGATCACGCGAGAGGCCTTGAGGCCCGGCGCGGGTTCAAGCTCGTACATGGTGACCACGGGACCCGGACGGACCGAAACGATCTCGCCCTTGACGCCATAGTCATCCAGCACCGATTCCAGCATGCGCGCGTTTTCTTCGAGTGCCTCGTCGCTGAGGTGGTGACGCTGCACCTCGGTCGGGGTTTCCAGCAGGTTCAGCGGTGGCAGTTCAAAGCCGGGATGCGTGTCCTCGAAGGCCAGTTTGGGCTGGGCCTCTTCACGCGCGCGGGTGCTGGGTTGCACGGGCTTGCGGGCGGGCTGTTGGACCACCTTGCGCGGTTCGGCCACGGGGCTGGCCACAATCGGGTCGGGTATCGGCATGTCGGGCATAACCGGTTCGATGACGTCCTCGTAGCCCTCGGGCGCGGTCAACGGCGGTTCGGCCCGGCGTGCCACCAGCCCACCTGTCAGGGGCGGTTCGGGCGGCAGCGCGTGATGGGGTGCGCCGTGCACCAGCAGCGGGTCGGGCCCACGCCCGCGCCCCCTGGTCAGCGGGGCGTGCGGGTTGGGTTGCCCGGCAGGTGCGGCACGGACACGCGATTTGATCACGTCCGCAATCTTGTTGCGAATCCGCGCGTCGCCCTGCCCGTCCTCATATGCGATATCTGCGTTCGGGTAGGTTTCGACCAGTTCCATGTCAGGCATGGTCTGCACCGCAGGCTCGGCCCGTTTGATCAGCGCAGGCATGCGCGCCAACAGACCGGTGCGGGCCGGTTCATAATCCGGCTCATACTCCGGTGCGCGTTCGTCCGTCAGCGGGATCGAGATTGCATATGCGTCGGCCTCTTGCGCGGCCAACTCGCGCTGCGCCCGCCGCTCGGCCTGGCGGTCCTGCAGCGCGCGTGCGGCCTGAACCGCCCCGCTGGCACCACGGCCCAGCACGGTCATCAGTGCGGCATAGGCGACCACAAGTCCGACCAGCAAAAAGCGCGCCAGACGTGCCACTTCGGCCTTGGTGAAACCAAGCACAAAAGCCCCGAACACCACGATCCCGACGCCCATCATCAGCGACATCAGCTTGACCGTAAAGGTCGATCCAATCGGCAGGGCGGTCAGCAAAAACGCCATGACGGTGTCGCCAAACAGCCCGCCAAGGCCGAACCCGTGGGTCGCGCTCCACTCCGGACCCGGCTGCAGTGTGGCGGCATAGATCGAACCAAAGGCAATCGCGATCGGCGCAAAGATCAACCGCCCGAGCGCCCGTTCCCGCCCCAGATGCAGGGCAAAGCGCACGCCCCAGACGATCAGCACCACAGCGATGCCGAAGATGCCCCAGCCTGCGATCATGAACATGGGTGCCGCCAGCGCCGCCCCCGTCCGGCCCATCCAGTTCTGTACGGGTGCATCGGTCGAGGCCATCCAGTTGGGATCATGCGGCGTGTAGCTCAGCATCATCGCTGCCGCCATCAGCCCCACCATCAGCAGGGCGATACCGATCAACTCGCGGCCGCGTTTTTCAATCGCTGCCTGCACGTTCTGGTCAAAAAGTGGGTCCCGCCGGGTTTGATATGCCATACCTTGCCTCTCGTTATTTATGCGGCATAGAGCGTGTCGCGAACGGCCATCAACCCCCGCTCCGTCTCTGCCTTTGGGGCGACCAGAGCCACCCGGATATATGGATCACCGGGGTTCACCCCGTCGATATTGCGTGACAGATATTCGCCGGGCAGCACCCGCACGCCCGTCGCCTGCCAGAGTTTCAGGGCCGCCGCCTCGCCATCGGCAACCGGAAGCCACAGGAAGAACCCGGCCTCGGGCGCGACATAACCCGGCACATTGCCAAGGATGCGGTCGGCCATCTCGTATTTCTCGTGATATTGCGCGCGGTTGTCGATCACGTGGTCCTCGTCGGCCCATACGGCGGCGGCGGCGTGTTGCAGCGGTGCAGGCAGCGGCGTGCCTGCATAGGTGCGCAACTGGCGCACTTCGCGCATCGTCTTTGGCCCACCCACGATAAAGCCTGAGCGCAGCCCCGGCAGGTTCGAGCGTTTGGAGAGCGAATGGAACGCCACAACCCGTTCGGGATCGACCCCGTCCATGCATTCCAGGATGCCGGTCGGGGGGGTGTCGCGGTAGATCTCGGAATAGCATTCATCGGCGAATATCTGGAAATCATATTGCTCGCCCAGTGCGATCAGATCACGCCAATAGTCAGCGCTGGCCACCGCGCCTTGCGGGTTGGCGGGCGAACACATGTAGCACGCAACCGCCCGGTTCAGGATGCCGGGATCAAGGCTTGCGAAATCGGGCAGATGCCCGGTCTCGGCCGTGGCGGCCACCAGCACAGGCTCTGCTCCGGCTGAAATCGCGGCCAGCATGTAGACCTGGTAAAACGGGTTGGGCATCAACACGACCGGGCGCTGCCCGTTCTTCGTTTCGGGGCACAGGGCCATGCCGGCATTGTAAAGCCCCTCACGCGTGCCGTTCAGAGGCATCACGTGCACGTCCGGGTCCTTGTCGACGCCGTAGCGGCGCGCCAGCCAGTCGCAAATGGCGCCGCGCAATTCGGGGATACCTTCGTTCGGGGGATAGCGGTTGAACCCGGCGGCGTGTTCGGCAATCACATCCGTCACCCACGCCGGAAAGGCGTGCTTGGGCTCTCCGATGGTCATGTGAACGACGTCACCGCCCGCAGGATGATGATCCAAAAGCGCGCGCAGACGCGGGAACGCATAAGCCGGAAGGTTCGAAAACCGCTCGGGAAACTTCATCAAACTGCCTCAGGTTCGGGATCATTCATGCCCCGTTTCCATCAGGTTACCCCAAGCAGGACTCCCGCGTCCAGAAAAACCACGCCAAAGTCGGCCAGTCGTGGCAATTCGGCCAGCCCACCCGTTTCTTCTGACCAAAAATACCATGGGGGGTCCGAAGGACGGGGGCAAAGCCCCCTAAAACATGGTGTCGCCGCAAGGCGGCCATTGGATCACGCCAGTGCCGCTTCGGCCGCAACGCCCACCCGCAACAGCGCCGCATCGCAATCCCGCGCACCGAACAACATGATCCCGCAACTGGCCACCCCTGTGGGCAGGGTCAGCGCACAAATGCCAAGCAGATTGCCAATCCGCGTGTTGCGCAGGGCCAACAGGTTTTCCGTCTTGTAGTAGTCCCCATCCGCGTTCAGCCGCTCCAGATTGGGTGGCAGGATCGGAGCCGTGGGGGCCAGCACCGCGTCATAGGCGACAGTGGCGGCGTCCCATGCGGCGCGGGCGGCGTCCAGCTTGGCCCATGCCGCACTGTAGTCCGGCGCACTAAAGCCCTTGCCCAGCCTGAACCGTTCGAGGATTTCGACATACATTGCCTCCGGATTGGCCTCGATCACGTCGCGCCAGAGGCCATAGACCTCGCCCGGCAACAAGGGTCCGGCAAGCGCCAAGGCCTCAGCCACCGCAGGCACCTCGAGCGGTTCGATCTCTGCCCCGGCCGCGCGCAGGCGTTCGATGGCCGTTTCATAGGCCGCCATAGGCGCGTCGCGCACATCCTCCAGCACCGAGGTCTGCAGCGCCGCAAAGCGACGCCCCTTCAGCGTGGCGCCACGCAAATCCGGCGCAGGTGCCCCTTGCATCAGTGCCGTCAACAGCGCCGCATCCTCGACCGAACGGGTCAATGGCCCCACCGTATCGAATTTGAGCGACAGCGGCACGCAGCCCTCCAGCGACAGGCGGCCATGGGTGGTTTTCATGCCCACAAGGTCATTCCACGCCGCCGGAATTCGCACCGACCCGCCCGTATCCGACCCGATGGCAGCCGGGGCCAGCCCGAACGCGACCGAGGCCGCCGCCCCCGAGGACGAGCCCCCGGGCACTGCGTCGGCATCGTTCACGCAAGGCGGTGTGGCGGTGGAGGGGTTATAGCCGAGGCCCGAAAAGGCCAGTTCGCTCATATGCGTCTTGCCCAGACAGACAAGCCCTGTGGCGCTGGAATATTGCACCACCACGGCGTCTGCCTCCGGCACGCGGGCGGCGAGCAGCTTTGATCCCGCCTCGGTCCCCGCACCGGCAGTGTCAAAGAGGTCCTTCCAGCTGATCGGCACCCCATCGAGCAGCGACAGGCGCTGTCCCGAACGGGCGCGCTCAGAGGCGGCGTGGGCCTCGGCCATCGCGCGATCCTTGGTCAGGCGGGCATAGATGCGGTCCTTGAGCGCGTGGCCCTCGATCTTGTCGAAAAAGGCGTGGGCCAGATTGACCGGGTCCACCTCGCCTGCGCCGATCGCCCGCCCCAGATCGCACGCGCTTTTGCTCAGCCAGTCCTGCATCATCACTTCTCCGCTGCTCGTTGGTCCTGACGGTAGCGACGTCGCAACGCATGGACAATCCCAAGTCAGGCGCCATAGTGCGGCCCATGAGCAGAGACAGCGATATCCTGATTGTCGGCGGTGGTTTGTCGGGCCCGATCCTCGCCCTTGCGCTGGCCCAAAGCGGGCACAACGTGACGGTGATTGACGCCCTGAGCGAAGAGATCCGCAAGGACGCCGCGTTTGACGGGCGCAGCTATGCCGTGGCGCTGACCTCGCAGCGCCTGCTGGCGGGCATTGGCGTCTGGGACGCGGTGGCCAAGCACAGCCAGCCGATCCTTGAAATCAAGGTGTCAGACGGTCGCGCGGGCGAAGGGCCCTCGCCGTTTTTCATGCATTTTGACCATGCCGAGATCGAGGAAGGACCGATGGGCCATATGGTGCAGGACCGCCATTTGCGCCGCGCGCTGCTCGACGCGATGGCCGCCAGCGACGGCGTCACCCATCTGGCCGGTGAGACGGTGACCGCGCAACAGGCGACGCCCGGTGGGATCACGGTGACATTGGCCTCGGGCAAGACCCTGAGCGGTGCCGTTCTGGTCGGCGCCGATGGGCGCGGCAGTGGCACGGCCACGCGTGCCGGCATCAAGCGCACGGGCTGGGGTTATGGCCAGACGGCCCTTGTCTGCGCCATCGCCCATGAAAAACCACATCACGGCATCGCGCATCAGTTCTTTATGCCGCCGGGGCCACTGGCCATCCTGCCCCTGCCCGGCAATGTCAGCTCAATCGTCTGGAGCGAGCGGGCCGAGACGGCAGCCGCTTTTCACGCCCTGCCGGAGGATGAATACCTCACTATGCTGCGCCCCCGCTTTGGCGATTTTCTGGGGGAGATCAGTCTGACCGGCAAACGCTTCACCTACCCGCTGTCCCTGTCGCTGGCCGCGCGGCTGGTGGCGGACCGCACAGCACTTATCGGGGATGCCGCCCACGGGGTGCACCCCATCGCCGGCCAGGGGCTGAACGCGGGTATGCGTGATATTGCCGCCCTCGCCGAAGTCATCACCGACGCCACTCGCCGGGGCGAAGATCCCGGCAGCATCGCTGTGCTGACCCGGTACGAGGAATGGCGGCGTTTTGACAACACTGCGCTTGCGCTCGCCACGGACAGCTTTAACCGGCTTTTTTCGAACGACAATGCCCTGGTGCGAGGTATCCGAGACCTCGGCATGGGGGTGGTGGGCAAATTGCCCACCCTACGCCGTGCTTTTATTCGCGAGGCTGCGGGACTGACGGGCGATCTGCCGCGGCTGATGCGGGGTGTGCCCCTGTAAGGCGGACCTCTCGTACGCCCGGGTCAGTCGATCTTGCGTGCCTCGTCCACCAGCATCACCGGGATGCCGTTGCGGATGGGATAGGCAAGGTTCGCACTTTCCGAGATCAATTCCTGCGCCTCGGCGTCATAGCGCAGCGTGGCGTGGGTCTGCGGGCAAATCAGCGCCTCGAGCATCCGGCGGTCCGCGTTTGTATTCATTGCAACATGTCCCCTTCGCCGCCGGCCAGATCAAATTCGATCAGCGTCACCAGTGTTTCGCGCCGCGTGCTGAGCGATGGCGCCTCAAGCAGCGCCTGTTTGTCCTCGGGGTCGAAATCGAGCATCATCGACAGCGAATTGATCAGCAATTCGTCATCCGCCTCTTTCAGCGTCTCCCAATCCGCAGACAGGGCGCGGGCCTCGAAATAGCGCCCCAAAAGGTCGAGAAAGGCGGGCCGATTGAAGGCCGTGTCATCCTCGGTCTTGCCCTGATCCCGTTCAAACCCGTCCCAGGCCACGTCGCAGCGCCGATAGGGCGTGAACCCTTCGATCTCTTTGAGCACCCGAAACCGCGAAATGCCACTGAGCGTGATCAGATAGCGATTGTCTTCGGTTTCGGAAAACTGGGTGATCCGCCCTGCGCAGCCGATGGTGTGCAGCCCATTGCCGCCGCGCCCCGCTACCTCGTTGGGTTGCACCATGCCGATCAGGCGGCCCGGCGTCTTCAGCGCGTCATCCAGCATTTGCAGGTAGCGCGGTTCAAAAATGTGCAGAGGCAGGCGTGCGCGCGGCAACAGGAGCGCCCCCGGCAATGGAAACACCGGGATCGTTCCGGGAAGGTCAGTCACCTTGATCATATGATGCCAGCTAGCCCGCCAATGCGATCAGGCAAATATCATTGAGCTGAGGCGACGGCGGCCGTTCAGCACAATCGGGTCATTGGCCTTGAGCGCGTCAAAGATTGTGAACATCTGCGCCTTGGCCGCCCCGTCGTTCCAGTCGCGATCCCGGCGGAACAATTCGAGCAATTCGTCCACGGCCGCGGACGTCTCACCGCTGGCATGCAGGGCCTTGGCCAGTTCAAGCCGCGCCTCGTGATTGTCCGGGTCCGCCTCGACGCTGGCGCGCAGTTCGGCCACCGGGCCTGCGTCCGCTGCCTGTCGCGCCAGTTCGAGCTGCGCGTGGGCTGCATCCAGTTCGGGTGTTTCCGAGATCTCGGCCGGTGCCCCGTTCAGGATCGCCTCGGCCTGATCGAGGTCATCCATGGCGATGTGGGCCCGCACCAACCCGCCATAGGCGGCGGCGTGGTCGGGTTGTTCTTCGAGGATGGCGGCAAAGGTCTGGGCGGCGTCGACCGCCGCCCCTTCGCCCAGCATTTCCTCGGCAGCGGCGACGGCTTCGTTCAGGCCGTCCTCGGGGCTTTCGCCGCCTGCGGCCTTGATCACACGCTCGACAAAGGCGGTGATTTCAGAGCCGGGCTGCGCGCCCTGGAACCCGTCCACGGGCTGGCCCTGCCAAAAGGCATAGACGGTCGGGATCGACTGGATCTGCAGCTGTCCGGCCAGCATCTGGGCCTCGTCCACGTTGACCTTGACCATCTTGACCGCGCCCTTGGCGGCTTTGACCGCGTCTTCGAGCATCGGGCCGAGGGTCTTGCACGGCCCGCACCACGGGGCCCAGAAATCGACGATCACCGGCACGGTCTGGCTGGTTTCAACCACGTCGGCCATGAAGGTTGCTTCGGTGCTGTCCTTGATCAGGTCGGCGGGGGCGGGGGCGGCGGACAATCCCAAATCCATGGTTCTGATCCTTTTGTGAATTCTCAGGCGTTATATGGATGGGAATGGAGGGGCTGCCAAGGGGGTGTGGAAGTGTCCCACGCTGGGACAGGTGGGGGCCCATGGAAAATCAAGGGCTTACAGAGGCGGTTTAGGGGTTTGTTAAGGAATTGAGGGGGACCGGTGCGCTGCCTCATGCCGGTCTGGGGCGGGGACGCGGTGGTTTGTGGTGGCAAAACACGCCTTGCACATTGGAATTGCGCGCGGACTTAAGCCCGTCGAATGCAGGGCAGGACACGTCCCGATCCGGGGTTTGCCACCCGCGCCTTGGCTTTGATCTGGTCATACGTCTAGGTGCAGCGCAGACCTGTTTTCAGCCCAGTTCCCTTTTTGCGGCGCACAAAGCCACGGTCGGTTTGTCAGCAGATCCGATGGGCCCCCTGCTGCTGAAACTGTTGCTATGGACCTGCCACCTTTTGGGGCAGGTCCATATTGATGGACGGCTTTATTCCGCGACGACCGCCGGGTTGCCATCCAGTTGGGACAACTTGTCCCTTTTGCCAAAGAACATATACGCCAACGCCAACAGATAGATGCCGATGACAATTGTGCCGACCCACTGGATTTGCAGCCACTGGCTTTGAAACAGGAGTGTAAGCACAAAGAGGCCGACGGTATTTGCCAGAACATAGGATGCGGTGCCAAAGCGTTCCGTCGTAAGGTTCAGGTTGTCGGTATAGAGCCGGATCAGTGAATCAAACGAGTTGATCACAAACACGATCCCGACAATTGTCATCGCCCAGTTTGGCAGACCTGCCGTGCCGATCCCGTTGAGGTGGTAGTAGTACAGAACCGAGAACCACAGCGCCAACGGGATGGATGGGAACACCAGCAAAGACGCAAGCAATTGCCATGTTTTCAGCCCCCCGACAAAGCGGCTGACAAATTGTCCGATCATGATGGACCATGCAAACCACCAGAACAGATAGAACTCGTGGTAGTCGGTCAGCGGGATGATGAACTTGTGAATGTTGGCGAAATAGCCGCCGATGTTGCTGGACGTCGAGGCCAGATCACCCACGCTCATCCCTGCGTTCAGGAACATGTAGAGGATCAACAACAGGAAAAGGACAGTCGAGCTGACCGAGAGCAGCTTGACGAATTTCAAGTCTGTCGAGCTGAAGGCTGCAACCAGAATGACGAGGAAGCAGATCAGGTAGAACACCGGCAGGATGGTTTCTCCATCGCCGACTTCTGCGATGTAATATGGCATGTAGATCAGGAACAGCG
This sequence comes from uncultured Tateyamaria sp., assembly GCF_947503045.1. Taxonomy (GTDB): domain Bacteria; phylum Pseudomonadota; class Alphaproteobacteria; order Rhodobacterales; family Rhodobacteraceae; genus Tateyamaria. The sequence goes on along the minus strand of NZ_CANNCF010000001.1, from coordinate 81,502 downwards.
CCCCGGTGAAGGCACAGGTTGTGATGATCACGATGTTGTTGAGGATTTTGACGGCCGGGATTTTGAAGAAGCCCACGCGCGGCTCAATCGCGCAGAAATAGAACGTCGTCAGGAAATAGAACGCCCAGATCAAAAAGCCCCAGAACCCGAATTCGAGTGCCAGCGGGTTGGTGAAAGCATAGGCCGGTTCTGCCGCCGTATCTGCATAAAGCGGATAGTCGAACGCGAGGGGAAACATGATCAGACCGACATCCAGCCCTGATGTGAACAGGATGGCAATGAAGGTGAAAAGCGGTACCGGCGTCACCCCTGTCAATGGAAGGTCCCACCATTTGATGACGCAAAAGATCACCAGCGCAAACGCAAGAATGACCCCGAATGAGATGATTGAAGTAAGCATATGTCCCCCTGTTTTGATAAGTTGTACGAGGTGCTTTGGCGTTTCCCAAGGATTTTTCGCGAGGGCGCATTTTGGCAACCTTGCGTTGGGGGTCCTGCGGCGCCTGCTGTTTGGCGAAATCGCGTGAGGGCAACGGCTGACCGGGTGTCGGCGTCACCGTGACGGCACAGCACCAAAGGCAACTTTTGTTGCGCGTTTGCAGGGTTGCCGTAGCGGGTTTTGCAGCCTTGGTGGGCAGAATGCCCACCCTACGTGGTGTTGGTCACACGTCAAATGTAGCAAAGACCGGCGCGTGGTCGCTGGGTTTTTCCCAGCCGCGCACGTCGCGCAGGATGCGGCTGCTGTGCGCCTTTGGTGCGATGTCGGAGGTGGACCAGACATGGTCGAGGCGGCGGCCCTTGTCGGCAGCGTCCCAGTCCTTGGCCCGGTAGGACCACCACGAATAGAGCAGCCCTTCGGGGATGTCCTGCCGCGTGATGTCGACCCAGTTGCCGGAATTCTGCACCGCCGCGAGGTGGTCGACCTCGACCGGCGTGTGGCTGACGATTTTCAGCAGCTGCTTGTGGGACCAGACGTCATCCTCACGCGGGGCGATGTTGAGGTCGCCCACGAGGATCGACTTTTCCGGGGCATTGGCGGCGAAATGGTCGCGCATGTCCGTCAGGTAGTCGAGTTTCTGGCCGAACTTTTCGTTTTTGGTCCGGTCGGGCACATCGCCGCCTGCAGGGACGTAGAAATTGTGGATGGTCACGCCGTTTTCCAGCCGTCCGGCGATGTGGCGGGCGTGGCCGAGGCGCGCGAAGTCCATCGCGCCTGCCTCTTCCATCGGCAGCTTGGACAGGATCGCCACGCCGTTGTAGCCCTTGTCGCCGCGCGCCACCATGTGGGTGTAGCCAAGGGCCGAAAAACCCTCGCGCGGGATCTTGTCGACCGGGCTTTTGCACTCTTGCAGGCACAGCACATCCGGCCCCTGTTCTTTCAGCAGTTTCAGCACGATGGGTTCGCGCAGGCGGACAGAATTGATGTTCCAGGTGGCAAGTGTGAAGGGCATGGGCGCGGTTCCTTTTGCAAGCCCGCGAACCCTAGCGGCGGGTCTGTTTGGCCGCCAGCCCCAATAGGCGGGGTTTCGCTGCCCTGCGGCGAAGCGCTTGCTATTGAGACGACTCGCGCGTAGAGGGAACGGGCGACGTTACCACTATCGGCCTTACTGCTCCTAACGGCACAGTCTCTCGATCTTGCACTGACTTAGCCGACCTGCCGCATCCTGCGGGCAGCATATCTAGGAGAAAATGACATGGCCACAGGCACAGTCAAATGGTTCAACACTACTAAAGGCTTCGGCTTTATCGCACCCGACGGTGGCAGCAAAGACGTGTTCGTGCACATCTCTGCCGTTGAGCGCGCAGGCCTGACCGGTCTGGCCGACAACCAGAAAGTGACCTTCGACATCGAAGCTGGTCGCGACGGCCGCGAAAGCGCTGCCAACATCGCACTGGCGTAAGCCTGCGCCTTTCGGGGCGAAGCGAACAGAATTTTGAGAAGGGCCCATCGGTGACGGTGGGCCTTTTTTCTGTTGGTTTGCCTAACTGGTGCGGTGGGTCTGGTTTGCGGAATGACGCTTTGGCCGGGCTTGTGTATCGAACCGTGCCGCACTCCTAGGGCATAGCCCGCGACATGACACCACTGCCATCGGCAGGTTATTGGATAATGATCAAACGGACCGATGCCCCGGCCTCACGAAATGTCTCGTTTGCCTTGCTTGCCGAAATAAAGGCGATGCGGGCGGGCGTCATGCTTTGCCAGGCCTGCACTGCACGTGGCGACAGCCCCTGACCCGCCTCGGCGTTGGTAATCGCGCCGTACCGCTGTACCCACGGCTGAACCAACGCAAAGCCTTGTTCTGGCGTCATTCCGATAACCGAGATCAGGCACACGTACGATTTGCGACCACGGTCTGCGCGCTGTTCCCCCAGTTGAACGCGGACCTGACGGCTGGCATCATCCAACTCCTTGCCGCCATCTTCATATCTCTCTTCGGTCTCTTCAAATCCGGCGCCCAGCATCCCATCGAGCGCGCGGTTCACGTTCGGGAAGGTACGGCCACAGATATCAACTGCCTGCTCAGCGACCGAGAGGGTGCCCTGAGCGACGGGAGTATCGCTGATTTTCCCTGGTGGGGGCGCGGACACACAGGCCGCAAGGCTCATGATCGCCAATGCAATGATCCAAAGACTGTTGCGCATGTCGCCGCCCTTCGTTCTTAACGCGTTCCACCGACCTTAGACCAACAATCGCCCGCGCGTCTTGTTTTTTGGCGGTTGCAGGCAATCGGAACTGCTCTTGAGACCGCAAAGGCGAATCAAGATCGTTCAGGACGCTTGCGCACTGTTTGATGTCCTGACCCGGCGACGCGATTGATGCACCCAGCAGCACTTGTGGATTGGGCCTCGAACACACATCCGTCCGGCCCAAAAAAACCCGGGCACACGGGCCCGGGCAAGTCCAACAGGGAGGTACATGTTTGCCGCTGGGGCCCCGACATGTGCGGGTGTTTCCGGTTTGATACATCAGGGCGATACGGGTCCGCCTTGATGCAGGTCAAACTCAGGCCACCAGTCGGTAGCCGCCGGATTCGGTCACCAACAGGCGGGCGTTGGAGGGATCGGGTTCGATCTTTTGGCGCAGGCGGTAGATGTGGGTTTCCAGCGTGTGGGTCGTGACCCCTGCGTTATAGCCCCAGACCTCGTGCAGCAGTACGTCGCGTGCCACCACGCCATCGGTCGAACGATAGAGGAACTTGAGGATGTTCGTCTCTTTCTCGGTCAGGCGGATTTTCTTGTCGTCCTCGGTGATCAGCATCTTGACGCTTGGCTTGAACGTGTAGGGCCCGAGGGTGAACACCGCGTCTTCGGACTGTTCGTGCTGGCGCAGCTGGGCGCGGATGCGGGCCAGAAGGACGGGGAATTTGAAGGGCTTGCTGACGTAATCATTGGCGCCCGCATCAAGGCCGAGGATCGTGTCGGCATCGGTGTCGTGCCCGGTCAGCATCAGGATCGGGGATTTGACCCCCTGCTTGCGCATCACCCGGCACAATTCGCGCCCGTCTGTGTCGGGCAGGCCCACGTCGAGAATGACGAGGTCGTAGATCGCCTCCTTGGCTTTGACGAGCGCATCACCACCGTTACCGGCCTCGAAGACGTCGAAATCCTCGGTCATGATCAGCTGTTCGCTGAGCGCTTCGCGCAGGTCTTCGTCATCGTCGACCAGTAGGATTTTCTTTAGCTGTGCCATGGGTCATCTCCCTTTTCGTTGCAGCATAGATGTGCGCATTGCGGGCTGCGGGCAAGTTTTGTGAGTTTTGTTTCACGCCCATGTGTGGGTTGTGCGGCAAATGTTTCAATTCCGGCCCGTTTTGCTTATGTCGGGCGGATCACTGCTTGGATTTTGTAACATGGGCCTTGCGCCGGACATCGTTGAAACCCTGGCCCGGGCGCGGGCTGATCTGCGCATGGGGGTGCCGATTGTGCTGACCGGGCCGGTGTCGGTGATCGCCGTCGCGGTCGAAACGCTGTCGCCCGAGCGGCTGGCTGCCATTCGCGCCCTTGGGTCGGATGTGGTGCTGGCCCTGACCGGGTGGCGGGCCCAGACCCTCAAGGCGCGGGCCTATGACGGGGACGTGGCGCGCATCGCTGTCCCCGATGCCGTGGCCTTGGGTTGGTTGCAGGCGCTGGCCGACCCCGCGGATGATCTGTCGACCCCGATGAAGGGGCCCCTGAATTCCGTGCGCGAGGGCGATGCGGCCCCGCACCGCGCGGCTGTGCAGATGTGCAAGGCTGCCCGGCTGTTGCCTGCCGCCCTGTGCGCCGAAGTTGCAGATGGTTTGGCCTTTGCCGCTGAAAACGGGCTGACGGCGGTGCCGCTGGCCCTTGCCGCCCCGTTGCTGGGCGCGCAGAGCCCGCTGCATGCGGTTGTTTCCGCCCGCCTGCCCATGGAGGTGTCAGAGGCCGGGCGCCTGCATGTATTCCGCCCCGAAGATGGTGGAGAAGAACATTATGCCATCGAAATTGGCCGCCCGGATCGCGCGGCCCCGGTGCTGGCCCGCCTGCATTCGGCCTGTTTCACCGGTGATCTGATGGGCAGCCTCAAGTGCGATTGCGGTCCGCAGCTGCGCGCCGCCCTTGCCCAGATGGGCGTTGAGGGCACGGGCGTGCTGCTGTACCTAAATCAGGAGGGGCGCGGCATTGGCCTTGCCAACAAGATGCGCGCCTATTCCCTGCAGGATCAGGGATTCGACACGGTCGAGGCCAATCACCGCCTTGGCTTTGACGATGACGAGCGTGATTTCCGCCTTGGCGCGGACATTCTGAAATCGCTTGGGTTCAAATCGGTCCGATTGCTGACCAACAACCCGGCAAAGATCGCGATGATGGAAAAAAGCGGCGTGTCCGTGACCGAGCGTGTCCCTCTCAAGGTGGGGCAGACGCCGCAAAACGCCGATTATCTGGCGACCAAGGCCGCGAAGTCCGGCCATTTACTATAACAGGAGGAGAGCACATGAAGGGCAGATGTTATTGCGGCGACATTACATATGAGGTGACCGAGGATCCGGTTCTCAAACTGCAATGCCATTGCCGGGAGTGCCAGTATATCAGCGGTGGGGGTCCGAACTATGCGATGCTTGTGCCGGATGCCGGGTTCACGATCACCAAGGGCACACCCAGCTCGTTTACCCGCAGCGATCTTGAAAAGCCGCGTACGCGCCAGTTCTGCGGCAATTGCGGCACCCATCTGACGACGATTCTGCCCGGGCGCGGTTTGACGGTGATCAAGATCGGTACTCTGGACGATCCGGCAGGGGATTTCGGTGGCCCGGACATGGCGATTTTCATGAAAGACAGTCAGCCGTTTCATCTGGTCCCCGAAGATAAGCCGCAATTTCAAGAGTCGGTCCCGCCCCGCAAATGAAGCCCACCGATCTGGTTCTGACCCCGCGCGGGCTGCGCGCGTTCGGGCGGGTTCTGCCCTGCTCGATTGGCAAGGGCGGGTTGAGTGCGCACAAGCGCGAGGGCGATGGGGCGACGCCCAAAGGCGTGCATCGCATCGTTGGCATGCTCTATCGCCCTGACCGGATGGCGCGCCCCACCGATTGGGCGGTGCCGATCCGTCCGGGCGATTTGTGGTCCGATGATGGGCAGGCCGAGGATTACAACCAGATGGTCCGCGCCCCCTACCCGTTCAGCCATGAAGTGCTGTGCCGCGCCGATCCTTTGTATGATCTGGTGATTCTCACTGATTGGAACTGGCCCTATGCGGTGCCGGGGCGTGGGTCGGCGATCTTCATTCACCGCTGGCGCAGGCCCGGTTATCCCACCGAGGGCTGCGTGGCCTTGGCGCCTGCGGATTTGCGCTGGATGGCCGGGCGCATCCGGTTTTCCACCCGCCTGATTGTCGCCTAGCGGTTTGGTAGCCCGTTGGCGCGGCGCTGTTTGCGCAATTCGGCGGCGGGCGGGATCGAGGCGATCAGCTGGTTGAGCCCGCTCAGCACCTCGGCGTGTTGCTTGCCGTAGCGGCGGCGCGGATAGTCCGGGTCGCTGTTGTTCTGCGCCCAGTCGCGTGCGCATTCCATGGCGGCGATCCAGTCCCTGCGGTCACCGCCCAGCCATTCGTTGATGGGACGCGCGACCACTTCGCTGAGGGATGCGAACAGGGCCGGGGCGCCGTCGGGCGGTTGGTTCGGGTTGGCCAGCAGCAACAGGCGGGCCCGGAACTGGCCGCGATACATGACACAGCCAGCCTGCACCCGTTCGCCTGCATTGAACAGTTCGGCGGCGCGTTGGTAATCCGTCCACGCCGTTGGGGTTATTGGCCCGGGCTGCACCGACTGGCCAAAGGCGAGCGTGGGGCAAAGAAGAAGGAGGGCGAGAAGATGTCGCATCAGGTTGCCTTTCTTTCACCAAAGATAGCAGAGCCGACGCGCACATGGGTGGCCCCCAGCGCGATGGCGGATTTGAAATCGCTGCTCATCCCCATCGACAGGCCTGTCAGCCCGTTGCGGTCAGCGAGCTTTTTCAGGAGCGCAAAGTGCAGGCTGGGTTCTTCGTCGATGGGCGGGATGCACATGAGGCCAGAGATCGTGAGGTCCAGATCGCGGCAGGTCGCCACAAACGCGTCCGTGCCAGCGGGCAGGACCCCGGCTTTTTGGTCCTCTTCCCCGGTGTTGACCTGAATGAAGAGCTCCGGACAGTGCCCCATTTCCTGGGCGAGGCGGGCGATGGTATTGGCCAGTTTGGGTCGGTCGAGCGTGTGGATGGCGTTGAACAGGGCCATGGATTGGCGTGCCTTGTTGGTTTGCAGCGGGCCAATCAGGTGCACGTCGATGTCGCCATAGGTTTCCCGGAAGGCGGACCATTTGTCGCTCGCTTCCTGCACCCGGTTTTCGCCAAAGAGCCGGTGTCCCTGATCGAGAACGGCAGAGACCCGTTCATTGGGCTGCACCTTGCTGACTGCGATCAGCTTGACCGAGCCTGCGGCGCGGCCTGCATCGGCTTCGGCTGCGGCGATCTGTTGGGAGATGTCGGAGAGGGACATGGGCGGGCCACCGTGAACTGTAACGTGCTGGGCGCAGGAAACATCAGGTGGGGCCAAATGAAAAGGGGCGGCCCCGAAGGACCGCCCCAAATCTGTCAGATGTGGATCAACTTAGAAGCTGAAGAACACACCCAGGTCAGCTTGTGTCAGACCAGCAGTGTTGGAACCGATACCACCGCGCAGCGATACACCGCCGCCCAGGCTGTGACGGAAGCCAAGCCCGTAGGCTGTGTCGTCGCTTACGTCGACAACGTCAGCGCCACCACCGGATACAACAAAGCGCAGTTCAGTTGCAGCGCCCACATCGTATGTCACCGATGCACCGTATGCTACGTCGGAAAACGAGTCCGCGTCGCCGACAACAATCGAGAAGCCGAATGCGCCGAGATCACCGGAGAACGATGCAATGACGAATTCGCCCACACCTGTTGGGCCGTCTTCGTCACCGAACACGATACCGGCAGAGTAGTTGCCGAAGTTGTAACCGGCACCGATTTGGAACTCGTCCAGATCATTCACGTTGTCTTCGGAGTACGAAACCGCAACTGTGAAGTCGTTGACAGCATAACGCAACTTAATGGTTGTCGCGTCAGCAAAGCCAGCGCCGAAGCCGCCGATTGGCAGAGTTTGACCCAGGCCAGTACCTGCAACATCGCCGGCGTCGTAGAACGCGGAGTTCTGCTCGAGGAATGCTGTGAGGCCGATGCCTGCGCCGTAGTAGTTGATTACGTCGCCGGAGTCTGCAACGTCGGAAGTGTTACCAACGTCAAGACGGAAGCCACCTGTTTCAACGGAGAATTCAGCAGCGCCTGGACCACGTCCATCGATGGAGCTGTCGGCATTCTCGTTGGCTTCCAGACGGATACGGGCCGAGAATTCGATGCCGTTGTCAGAAGTCGCTGTACCGCGGATGTTAAAACGGAAACGCTGTTCGATGCGCGTCTCATCTGCGCCAGCGACGTTGCTTTCGTTATAACCAAGACCAAAACGGGCTTCGCCGTCGAATGTGATCCCGTTTGCTGCTGCTACGCCAGCCGTCGCAACCAAGGCTGTCGAAGCGATCAGAAATTTTTTCATGTGTTTTCCCTCGGGTTTCTATTCACACGCCCTTACCAGCCAATCTAGTGAGGGGATGCTGGGTGTTTCGTTCATTTGCGCGCTCATCTCAAGCGACGCATGGCGATGCGCTTGAATTCCGGCGATGTTGGTGCAGCTTTGCCACACTCGTGTTCTTGGCGTGGCAAACCCGCGCCAGCGACCGATGTCTTGCGGGCCCAATTCAACTTGGCTATGAGTTGGAGTTAAATAACAAACGTTGGGGCCAGCATATGAAAAGCATTCCGTCAGCGCCGCGCACAGCAACCTATGCCGTTGTTTTCCTTTGCGCAGTCTTGTTGAGTGGTTGCGGCCAGTCGTTCCGATTGGGGCCGCCAACAGGGACAGATGATGACCGAACGACATCACGCGGGACACAATCATCTTCGGATACGACCCTGCGTGACGCATTGCGCGCCGGCCGCAACCAAGAATCAATCGTGCAGGTCAACCGTTATATATGGTCCGCCAGCCTGCAGGTTCTCGACTTTTTGCCGATCCAGTCGGTCGATCCGTTCACCGGGGTGATCGTGACCGGATTTGGCACACCGCCAGGTGGTGGCCGCGCCTATCGCGCCACGGTGCTGATCAGCGACCCCGCATTGGATGCCAGATCGCTGAATGTCGCCCTTCAAACACAGGGCGGTCCGGCCAGTGCAGCCACCGTGCGCGCTGTCGAGGATGCGATCCTGACCCGCGCCCGCCAGCTTCGCGTTGCCGACAACCGCCTTTAGGGGCCTTTCGGCGCAGACCATTCCGCACTAAGACATGCGCCGGGCCTCACGCCCGGCGTTTTCATGTTCAAGACCAGGATCGTTGCTCATGGCCACTTATTCACCGTCCGAAATCGAAGCCCGCTGGCAAGCCGCCTGGGACGAGGCCGGTATCTTTCGCGCCACGCGCAGCGCGGACAAGCCAAAATATTACGTGCTTGAGATGTTCCCCTACCCCTCGGGCCGCATCCATATGGGCCATGTGCGCAACTACACGATGGGCGACGTGATCGCGCGCTACAAGATGTCCACGGGCCATAACGTGCTGCACCCGATGGGCTGGGATGCCTTTGGAATGCCTGCCGAAAATGCCGCCATGGCCATCGGTGGCCACCCCAAGACCTGGACCTATGGCAACATTGCCGACATGCGCGGCCAGATGAAGCCGCTGGGTCTGTCCATCGACTGGTCCCGCGAATTCGCGACCTGCGATCCTGAATATTACGGCCAGCAGCAGGCCTTGTTCCTCGATATGCTTGAGGCGGGACTTGTTTATCGCAAGAACGCGCAGGTGAACTGGGACCCGGTCGATATGACCGTGCTGGCCAATGAACAGGTGATCGACGGCAAGGGCTGGCGTTCCGGCGCGGATGTCGAGCGGCGCGAGTTGACGCAGTGGTTTTTCAAAATCTCTGACATGGCCGGAGAATTGAAAGAGGCCCTCGATGGTCTGGAGAACTGGCCCGCCAAGGTGCGCCTCATGCAGGAGAACTGGATCGGCGAGTCGCGCGGCATCGACATTCCCTTTGTCCGTACGGATGGGAATGGAACGATCCTGTGCTATTCCACCCGCCCCGACACGATGCGCGGTGCGTCCTTTGTTGCCGTCTCGCCCGACCATCCCGTTGCCAAGGCGCTGGAGGCTGAAAACCCCGACCTTGCCGCCTTTATCGACGAATGCCGCCGCATGGACACGACCGAAGCGGCGATGGAAAAGGCTGAAAAGAAGGGGATGGACACCGGACTGCGGGTCAAGCACCCGGTGTACCCGGATCAGGAGCTGCCCGTGTGGATCGGCAACTTTGTCCTGATGGATTACGGCACGGGCGCTGTCTTTGGCTGTCCGGCCCATGACCAGCGCGATCTGGATTTCGCGCGCAAATACGATCTGGATGTGCGCAACGCCTTTTACATGCCCGGAGACGAGGTCGAGGTGGAAAACGACGCGCTTGTGCCTGCAAAGACGGAAAAGGTGGTCTTCATCGACCATTTCGCCGGGGTGCGTGAGGTCACAAGCCAGGAGGCCATCGACGCCACCATCGACTGGTTCGAAGCCCGCGACCTTGGCAAAGGGCAAAAGAAGTATCGCCTGCGCGACTGGGGCCTCAGCCGTCAACGCTATTGGGGCTGCCCGATTCCCGTGGTGCATTGTGATGATTGCGGCGTAGTGCCCGAGAAAAAGGAAAACCTGCCTGTCGTGCTGCCTGACGATGTCAGTTTTGATATTCCCGGCAACCCGCTGGACCGTCACCCGACATGGCGCGATGTGCCCTGCCCGTCCTGTGGCAAGCCAGCCAAGCGGGAGACCGACACGATGGACACTTTTGTCGATTCGTCCTGGTACTTTGCCCGCTTCACCGCACCGCGTGCCGAAACGCCCACCGATCTGGGCGACGCCGCCTACTGGATGAATGTCGATCAATATATCGGAGGGATCGAGCATGCGATCCTGCACCTGCTCTATTCCCGTTTCTTTGCCCGCGCGATGCGGATTACTGGGCATTTGCCTGCCTCTGCCATCGAGCCCTTTGACGCGCTGTTCACCCAAGGGATGGTGACGCACGAGATTTATCAGACCCGCGACACCAAGGGGCGGCCTGTCTATCACCTGCCCGAGGATGTGACGGACGGAAAACTTGCGGATGGATCCGAGGTCGAGATTATCCCGTCGGCCAAGATGTCCAAGTCGAAGAAAAACGTCGTCGACCCGCTGGGCATTATCGCAAGCTACGGCGCGGATACGGCGCGGTGGTTTGTGCTGTCTGATTCTCCGCCCGAACGGGATGTCGAATGGACCGCCAGCGGCGCCGAGGCCGCCTATAAGCATCTCACCCGCGTGCACACCATCAGCGACCGGATTGCCGAGATGGACAAGGACGCGCCCGGAACCGGCGATGACGACCTGCTGCGCGCCATGCACAAGACGATCCATGACGTGACCATGGGCGTGGAATCCTTTGGCTTTAACGCGGCCATTGCGAAACTCTATGGCTTTACCGCCACTTTGCAGAAATCCAAGGCCGGCTTTGCTGCCCAGCGCGCCGCCGTGATGACCCTTGCGCAGCTCATGGCACCCATGACTCCGCACCTGTCCGAAGACATCTGGGCGCAACAGGGTGGTGTGGGCCTTGTCACCACCGCCCCGTGGCCGAAGGCGGATGAGGCGATGCTGGTCTCTGACACTGTCACCCTGCCCATCCAGATCAATGGCAAGCGGCGCGGCGAGATCACCGTGCCTGCGGACATGGACAAGGCAGAGGTTGAAAAACTGAGCCTCGCAACGGATGCTGTGCAAAAGGCGCTGGACGGCGGCTCGCCCAAAAAGGTGATCGTCGTGCCGGGCCGGATCGTCAACGTGGTGGTATAGTTCATGACCCGCATCTGCGCGCTGCTTTTGTGCCTGACTCTGTCGGGTTGCGGGTTCACCCCCGTTTATGGCCCCAGCGGGGCGGGCACGGTGCTGCAGAACCGGGTGTTGGTGGACAAGCCCGATGATCGCATCGGATTCTTGCTGGTGCGGCGATTGGAGGAACGGCTGGGCCGGGCCGACACGCCCGCCTTTCGCCTCGCCGTCGATCTGGCAGTGCGCGAAGAGGCGCGGGCCATCGACCCGGATGGCGATATCCGCCGCTTTCACCTGATCGGCACGGCGGCCTACTCTCTCACTTCCGCTGACACCGGTACGGTGCTGGTCGGGGATGTGGTCGACACCTTTGTCGGCTATTCCGCCACCGGCACCACGGTCGCCACGCTCGCCGCCCGGCGCGACGCGCAAGAGCGGCTGATGACCATTCTGGCCGACCAGATCGTCTTGCAACTGCAGGGCAGCGCGCTGTGAAACTGTCGACCGGACAGGCGGGGGCCTATTTCGCCAAGCCCGATCCGGATGCGGCGGGGGTGCTGATCTATGGCGCTGATCCGATGCGCATCGCCTTGAAACGCAAACAGGTGATCGCAGCCCTGATCGGCCCATCGGGCGAGGAAGAGATGCGCCTGACCCGGATCGCAAGCGCCGAATTGCGCAAGACACCGGCCCTTGCGCTTGATGCAGTCAAGGCGATGGGTTTCTTTCCGGGGCCCCGCGTCGCCCTGATCGAGGATGCCAACGAAACGGTGGCCGCCACGGTGATCGAGGCCCTTGGCGCGTGGGCGCCGGGGGATGCACAGATCGTGGTGACGGCAGGCGCGCTCAAACCCACATCAAAGCTGCGCAAGGCCTTTGAGGGCCATGCGCAGGCCTATGCCGCTGGCATTTACGACACGCCCCCCACCCGCGACGAGATCGAGCGTGACCTCAAGGCCGCCGGGATAGCCGACCCGCCGCAGGATGCGATGCAACTGCTGCTGGGTCTGGCGCGCGATCTTGAGCCGGGGGATTTTCGCCAGACCCTGACCAAGATCGGGCTTTACAAGCTGAACGATCCCGCGCCGCTGAGTGCCGAAGACATCACCGCCTGCGCCCCGGCCTCAATCGAGGCGGCGGTGGATGATGTGCTGTTTGTGGTGGGTGACGGGCAAGCGGGCGAGATCGGCCCGGTGATGCAGCGCCTTGCCGCGCAAGGGGTGAACGCGGTGACCCTGTGTATCGGGGCGATGCGCCATTTCCGCGCCCTGCACCGGGTGGCGGTGGACACCAGCGGACGGCCCCAGATCTGGGGGCCGAACAGGGACAAGATGATGGCACAGGCGCGCAAATGGGGGGCGGTCAAGCTCGAACAGGCATTGAGCGAGTTGACCGACACGGATCTGCAATTGCGCTCGGCCGGTCAGCACGCGCCCGCGCTGGCGCTGGTTGAGCGGACGTTCATCCGGCTGGCGATGCTGGCGCAGCGCTGAGCGGCCTTGGGGCTCTGGCCGGAGGCTTTCCGAGACGGTCCTGGGGCTCCGCCCGTTCGCCAGCGCAACCTTCCCCCGAAAGGCTTCCGAGAAGCCTGCTCATTCTCTGATTTAAAAAAATCCTGGGGGAATCGCCGATAGGCGATGGGGGCAAAGCCCCCTCACAAAATGGCGTCGCGCCAGCGTCCTTTGGATCAACCCTCGCCGGAAAACATGGCCATCACCTGCGCGTCGGTCAGCTGCGTGCGTCCCTCTCCGGCAAATTCATAGGCGTCCGGTTTGAGATCGATGAACAACTCACCGTCAAAGTCGATGCCGCTCACATCGTCGAGCGTGCCCAGCCCGATGTGGTATTCGCCCTGCATCGGCCCCTCGGCGGTGACGCGGTAATACATGCTGCTGCCGCAGGTGGCGCAAAACGCCCGCTCGGCCCAGGGTGAGGATGCATAGATGCCGAGGCGATCCTTGCCCGTGATCTCCATCCCGTCGCTGGGCACCTTGACGCCGAAATAGACGCCCCCCGACCATTTGCGACACATCGAACAGTGGCAGGCGCCTGTTTTGTCGATGTCGGATGTGACCGTGTAGGAAACAGCGCCGCATATGCAGGATCCAGTTCTGGCCATGATGTTCTCCTTTTGCCGATTCTGTGTTGGGTTCAGGCTGACGGGTATAGGTGACAATTTCTGGCAGCAGTGTGGTTTGCACATTGCGCCGCCCCGCAAGGGCTGCAATCGTCGGCCCGACCCAAGTGACAGGAGCCACTATGTACCGCGTGATCGGAACCGTCAAAAGCCGCGCCTTTCGGGTGCTGTGGATGCTCGAAGAGCTTGGCCAGCCCTATGAGCTTGTGCCCGCAGGGCCGCGCACGGACGAAGCGCGTCAGTACAATCCGCTGGGCAAGATCCCGGCCCTTGTGGACGGCGATGCGGTGCTGACCGACAGCGTGGCGATCATGACCTATCTTGCGGACAAGCACGGCGCAGTGACGGCCCCGGCTGGCACGCCCGCCCGCGCGCGGCAGGATGCGATGACCTGCTGGTTGATCGACGAGATGGACGCCCCCCTCTGGCTCAATGCCAAGCATACGTTTGTTTTGCCTGAAAAGCTGCGTGTGTCCGGCTTTGCCCCGACCCTGCATAAGGAATTCTCGCGCAATGCCGACACGTTTGCGGGCATGCTGGAACAGGCGGGCGGCGACTTCATCATGGGCGATCAGATCACCCTGCCCGACATTCTGGCGGTCCACTGTTTCGGCTGGGCCTTTGGTGCGCAATTCCCGGCGCTGCCGGAGTCCGTCAAGGCCTATTCCAAGCGCCTGCGTGCCCGCCCGCAATTCCGAGCGGCGCAGGATCATTGATCGGTAGGGTGGGGTTTCACCCCACCGTATTCGCCAGCCAATGCACCGCGCCCTGCCCTGCATGCCGCCCGGTCGCAAGACAAGCCGTCAGCAGATAGCCCCCGGTCGGCGCCTCCCAATCGAGCATTTCGCCGGCGCAGAACACGCCCGGTTTGGCCCTCAGCATCAGTTGATCATCGAGCGCCGTGGCCGGCACCCCCCCGGCGGTCGAGATTGCCTCGTCCAGCGGGCGCAGCCCGTCATGGCGCACCAGCAGCTTTTTCAACCGCCGCGCGATGGCTGTGGCGTCCTCGGGCCAGGGCCGTCCCCATTCCTGCGCCAGTGCAAGGCGCAGCGGGTCGAGTTTTGCAACCTTGCGAAAGTGGTTGGCAAAGCTCGCCTTGCCACGGGGCCGGGCAAGGCGTGCGGCCAGATCATCCACGCTGAGGTCGGGCAGCAGATCGACATAAAGCGGCGCGCCCTCACGCACGCCGCGCGAGACGGAATAGATGCCACCGCCTTCGAGCCCACGTTTGGACAGCACCGCCTCGCCCCGCGATTTGTACCCGCCTGCCCGCCACGCCACGCCTTTCAGCGGCTGGCCGAGCAGGCGGAACATGTGTTCGGACCACATCACCGACAGGCCCGCATTGGCGGGCGCGAAGGCGGTCAGATCGACGCCGGTATCCTTCAGCACATCCGCCCATGCCCCGTTCGAGCCGAGCCGTGCCCAACTCGCCCCGCCCAGCGCGAGAATGGACGCGTCATGCGGTTCCACGACAGGCCCGTCCGGCGTGTCAAATCGCAAACCGCCTGCGTCATCCCACCCGGTCCAGCGCCAGCGGGTGCGGCGGGTAACGCCCAGCCCATCAAGGCGCGCGAGCCATGCGCGCAGCAGTGGCGAGGCCTTCATCGCGCGCGGAAACACGCGGTTGGTGGTGCCGACGAACATGTCCTGACCCAAGCCCGTCGCCCAGTCGACGATGGCCTGATTGTCAAAGTCCGACATCGCGGGGGCAAGCCACGGGGCGGCCTCGCGATATTGCGCCATCACATGGTCCATCTCGCCTGCATTGGTGAGGTTCAGACCCGATTTGCCCGCCATCAGGAACTTGCGCCCCAGCGACGGCTTGGCGTCGTAGATGGTGACGCGCAGGCCCGCCGTGCCCAGCACTTCGGCTGCGGCCAGCCCCGCCGGGCCACCGCCGATGACGGCAACGTGGCTCATTCTGTGCGCGTGCGCAGTTCACCCGACACCTCGATGGTGCGGTGCGGATAGGGGATGGTGATGTCGTTGTCCTTGAGCGCGTTCCAGATCAGGAACAGCACGTCGGATGTGTACTTGTTCGGCCCGTCATCGACGCCGTTCACCCAGAATTCGACGGCAAAATCGATGCCGCTGTCGCCAAAGCCGCGCAATTCGCAATCGGGCGGATAGGGTTCGTTGAGCACATCCGGATGCTTGGCCACCGCCGCCTCGATAATGGCCGGAATGGTGTTGATGTCGGTGTCATAGCTGACCGAAAACGGCGCCTCGTAGCGGTTGGCCGAGCCGGAATCGGAGTAGTTGACCACGCGGGTGGTGATGAAATCCTCGTTCGGGACGACAATCCAGCGGCCATCGTAGGTTTCAAGGATCGCCGCGCGGGCCGTCATCTTGACGATGATCCCGGCCTCGCCCCCGTCAAGCTCGACATAGTCGCCCACGGTTGCCTGCCCTTCGACCAGCAGGATCACGCCCGAGATAAAGTTCGACGCAATCTTTTGCAGGCCGAACCCAAGGCCGACACCAATCGCACCCCCGATCACCGCCAAGGCCGAAAGGTTGATGCCCATGATGTTCATCAGCAGCAGAAAGGCGACGGCAAAGATCGCGAATTCGACTGTCTTGATCAGCAATTGCCGGATCGAGGGGCGCATTTCCTCTTGCTGGGCGATGATGGTGGCCGTCTGCCTGTTGGACCATTGGCCAAGCCAGAACAGCAGCGACCCGGCAATCACCCCGCGTGCGATGGTCATCAGCGAAAAGCGGATGTTGCCGACACCCACCACTGTTTCCGTCAGCGTCGCCGACACCGTATCAAGCAGGCCCAGCGCGTAGATGGCCGCGATGGGCACCAGAACGAATCGTCCCAGCAGTTTCAGGAATGGGTCGTGGATGATGTCGCGCACCAGCGCGCGCGCCGCCAGAAACAGGAACACCCGCTTGCCGAATGCAATCACCGCGCCGCTGTCAAAGATCGAGCGCACCACGCTTTCGCCGATGCCGGTGAACGCATAGGCCAGCACCGGCAGCAGCAGCGGCAGGAACTGGGCGATAAACCGCCGGGACTGGGCAATGATGCTGTCGCTTTCACCGGGATCGAGCAGGCTGGCCAGTGTCGGGCGCAGCCGACGGGTCACCAGCACCGCCGCCACATAGGCGACGATCAGCAGCCCGAATTGCGACCACGCTGCCGGGCTCAGCAGCCAGGACAGGGCCAGTTCATAGCCTTGGATGGCGTAACCGGCGATCGTCTGAACGATCTCCGGCTGGCTTTCCAGATCAAATTCCATGGGCCACCCTTGCCTTGCTCCCGATGGGGTTCAATTGTCATGAGGGTGGCCCGTAGCGCAAGGGAGGACGCGATATGCCGGATCCGATTTGCCCGCTCTGTGACCGTCCGATCCCTGAAGATGTCCCGCAAAGCCTGCATCACCTGATACCGAAGCTGAAAGGCGGCAAGGGTGGGCCAACTGTGCTGATGCACCACATCTGCCATCGCGAGGTGCATGCCACCCTCAGTGAGGCGGACCTGGCCCGCACCTACAACACGCCCGAAGCGCTGCGTGCCCATCCCCGTCTTGCCAAGTTTGCGGCATGGATCGCCAAGCGTCCGCCCGGCTTTGCGTCGAAAATTCCAGGCAAGCGGCGCGCGCGTTAGCGCTTGCGGGCCGAGGGAGGTTTTGGGCTTTTGGCCTCGAGTGTGGCGATGACGCGGGGCAAAACCTGCCGCACAAGCAGGGTCACCCGCTCGTTTCGGGTGAGGGCCTTGATCGTCGCCACTGGTTTTTGGGGCTGACGGTCAGGTCTGATTATGAAACTGTCGCGCGCCATGGTTCGAGGCCGAGCCTAGCATGGACGCGCGATTCCCTTAAGCTGTATCGGGGGCCGCCGCGCCGTTGCATAGGCGTTTGATCGCCTGTGCGGTTTCCGGGTCCGCCGACATGCAGTCAGCACAGAGCGCGCGGGCACGGTCCATCAACGTCTCTGCGCTCACTATCTCGTCGATCAGGCCGCAGGCCAGCGCCTGATCCGTGGCGATCTTTTGCCCGGCCAACAGCATCCATTTGGTCCGTGCCGGGCCGATCAGGGCGGCCATGCGCACCGGATCGCTGGGTTGGGGCAGATAGCCCAGCTTCATCACCGGGTAAAAGAATTTGGTGCCCGGCACGGCGATGCGCAGATCGCAGGCCAGCACCATGCCGTTGGCCCCGCCCGCCACCGTGCCGTTGAGGGCCGCGATGGTCAGCCCCGGATGGGCAGCGATGGCGCCGGACAGCTCCTCCCACAGGGGCGAGGTGGCAAGGCCTGCGCGCGCGGCATCCAGATCGGCACCTGCACTGAACACCTTGCCTGTGCCGGTCAGGATGAGGGCGGCGGCGTCTTTGGCGTCCTGCACCGCATCGTGCAGGTCGCGCAGCATCGCCTCGGTCAGGGCGTTGGCCTTGTCGGGGCGGTTCAGGGTCAGGGTGGTGACGGGGCCATCGGTTGTGACGTCGATCATGCCAGCCCCACGGCTGTCCGAATCTCGGGATCGCGCAACGAGATTTCCTGCCCCAGCCATGGGTCCGCGCCGTCCGAGCACATCCACAAGAGCGCTCGTGCGGGCCAGTCGGGAGGGATATGATCGGACCAGTCGAGCTGGCTGACCGGGTTGATGCCGCTGGCTTTGATCTCACGCTGCATCTGGGTGGCGACGGTGCCGGGGCTGAGGCCCATGGCGCGGATGCCCGCATCGCCGTTTTCCTTGTGCGCGCAGGCGGTGAGCATCGCGGCCCCCGCCTTGGAGGCGCAGTAATGCGACCATGCCTCGACCGGGCCGTGCGCCGCCCCCGAGCTGATGGTGAGGATCGTGCCGCGCCCGGCCTTGAGCATCACGGGCAAGGCGGCGCGCATTCCGTAAAAGACGCCCTTGAGGTTGATGTCGATCACGTGGCCCCATGCGGCGGGGTCAGCTTCGGAAAGGTGTGCGATGGGTTCGATGACACCGGCATTGCCGATCAGCACGTCGAGGCTGCCAAAGCGATCGACGCTCTGCTGAACCGCCCCGGCCACCGCGTCATAGTCGCTGACATCGCAGGGCAGGGCCAGTGCGCGCTCTCCGATCTCGGCCGCGAGGTCGGTGATGGCATCAGCCGAGCGTGCCAGCAGCACCACATTGGCCCCGGCCTTGGCAAAGATGCGGCCCGTGTCCGCCCCGATCCCCCGGCTTGCCCCGGTGATCAGCACCGTTTGTCCTGTCATGTCCTGCATGTTGCACCCCTTTCGCATTGAGCTGTCTTGCACTGACGTCAATTGCAGATACCTACAGTTCAGCACAAGCCCTTGACGCCTCTGGCGCGCTGCCAGACGATAAGGGGCCTATTCTGACCCTAAGGATTCTGTCATGCCTCGCATTTCTCTTTTGATCCGCAGCAGCGCCATTGCGCTGTGTCTGCCGGCGTCTGCCGCTTTCGCCGACCTGACCAGCGCCGACGTCTGGTCAGACTGGAAATCCTACATGACCTCGGCCGGATATGATCTTACCGCATCCGAGGCTACCAATGGCGGCACATTGACAGTGACGAACCTGAACATGGCGATGGAACTGGGTGAGGATGTCGGAGAAGGCACGGCACGCATCGTCATGCCCGACATCACCTTTGTCGAGCAGGGGGACGGGTCGGTGTCCATCGAACTGCCCACGCAAACCTCGATTGTGGTGAACATGACGCCGCCAAATGGCGAAAAGGTCGATCTGACCATCCGCTTTGATCAGACAGACCCGGTGATGAGTGCGGCAGGTGATCCGGGCGATCTGACCTATACCTATGCGTCCGCATCCGCCGTCATGGCGATGGACGGGCTGACCGTCAACGGCCTGCCCATCCCGCAGGACATTGCCAAGTTTGATCTGAAGATGTCGAACATGGCTTACGTGGTTCAAACCACGGTCGGCACCTTGCGCACCATCCAGCAGGACATCACGGTGGACGCAATGGACTACGATATCGCCTTTACCGATCCCGAAGGCGAAGGGTCGTTCAAACTGCTTGGCGCCATGACGGGCATCGCGATGGACGCCAGCGGTGATTTGCCGCTGGACAGCGACCCGCAGGACATGAACGCGATGCTGAACGCGGGCCTCGACTTTGACGGGACTTTCACCTCGACCGGCGGCAATTACGAGCTGACCTTCAACGGCCCGGACGGCAGCGGCACAGCCAACAGCACCTCTGAAGGCGGCGAGTTTGGTTTTGCGATGAGCATGGCCGGCCTCAGCTACGACGTGTTGCAGCGCAATGTTGACTTCAACATGCTGATTACGGAATTTCCGCTGCCCCTGTCCATTTCCGCAGCCGAGATCGGGACCAGTTTCCTGATGCCGGTTCAGAAATCCGCCGAAGATCAGCCGTTCGGGCTGGGTGTGTCGCTGAGTGATTTCACCATGTCCGACATGATCTGGGGCCTGTTTGACCCCACGGGCCAGTTGCCCCGTGATCCCGCCACGCTGATCGTTGATCTGAGCGGGCAGGCCAAGGTGCTGTTCAACTTTCTCGACCCCTCGCAGGCCGCCATTCTGGAAACCACCGGGGCCGCGCCGGGTGAGTTGAACGCCCTGACCCTGAACAAGCTGGAACTGAACGCCGTTGGTGCGCAATTGACCGGGGCCGGCGAGTTCACCTTTGACAACAGCGATGTGGTGACCTTTGATGGCATGCCACGGCCCGAGGGTGGGATCGACCTCAAGCTGGTGGGCGGCAACGGGCTGCTGGACAAGCTGGTGGGCATGGGCCTCGTGCCGCAGGATCAGGCCATGGGTGCGCGCATGATGATGGGTCTGTTTGCCGTCCCCGGCGAGGCGCCTGACACGCTGAATTCCCGCATCGAGGTGAATAACGAGGGCCATGTGCTCGCAAACGGGCAGCGCATCCGCTGATTTGACCTTGCAGGGCAGGCTGATCCGGCCTGCCCTTGCACAGGGCTGCCCGCGCCGTTACCTGAGGGCTCAATCGTGCGGAGCAGCCCAATGACCCCATCCGATCTTTCCGACCTTACGGCCCGCCTGCTGGCTGCGGCCAAAGATGCGGGCGCGGATGCGTCCGATGCCATCGCGATTCAGGGCACGTCCGTGTCCGTGGATGTGCGCGCCGGGGCGCTGGAACAGGCCGAACGGTCCGAAGGGATCGATCTGGGGCTGCGCGTGTTTGTGGGACAGAAACAGGCCAATGTATCTTCGTCCGATGCTTCGGAGCGGACACTGGCCGAAATGGCCGCCCGCGCCGTGGCCATGGCCCGCGAGGCGCCCGATGATCCGCATGCCGGTCTTGCCGACCCGTCGCAACTGGCCACCGAGTGGGACGTGGCCGTGCTGGAACTGTCCGATGACAGTCCCGAACCGCAGCCTGCCGATCTGCAACGTGACGCGCTTGAGGCCGAAGCCGCCGCCCTTGCCGTTCCCGGCGTCGCACAGGTCCAGCAGTCCACCGGGGCCTATGGCGCCCGCGACATCTGGCTGGCCGCGTCGAACGGGTTTTCCGGCGGTTACCGCCGCACCGACCGGGCGCTGAGTTGCGTGGCCATCTCCGGCGTCGGCACCGATATGGAGCGGGACTATGACGGCGACAGCCGCATCTTTCAGTCCGATCTGCGCGCGCCCGAGGATATTGGCCGCAGCGCCGGCGCCCGCGCGGTCGAACGTATGGGCGCGCGCAAACCGCCCACCGGGTCCTACCCTGTTCTGTTTGACGAACGCATCTCGTCCTCGCTGATCGGCCATCTGTTGGTGGCCGCCAACGGCAGCAGCATCGCCCGTGGCGCGTCGTGGTTGCGCGACCGTCTGGGCACGCAGGTCCTGCCCGAAGGTCTGAACCTGATCGAAGACCCGCACCGCCCCCGCGCCGCCGGGACGCGCCCCTTTGACGCCGAAGGTTTGCCCACACGACCGCGCACCATCGTTGACGGTGGCATTCTGACCGGTTGGACACTGGATCTGGCCACCGCGCGCAAGCTGGGCATGGAATCGACCGGCAATGCGGCGCGCGGCACCGCCTCTCCGCCCAGCCCGTCGATCTGGAATGTGGCGCTGGATCAGGGCACGGCCAGCCGGATGGACCTGATCCGCGATATGGGCACGGGTCTGCTGGTCACGTCGATGATCGGCTCGACCATCAACCACAACACCGGGGATTATTCGCGTGGTGCCTCCGGCTTGTGGATCGAGAACGGCGAGATCGCCTATCCGGTCAACGAATGCACCATCGCAGGCAGCCTGCCCGACATGCTGCGCAGCATCGTGCCTGCCAATGACGCGCGCACCCACCTCAGCCGCGTTGTCCCATCCCTGCTTGTGTCGGGAATGACCCTTGCCGGCAGCTGACCTTCCCCTGTTGATCGACGCGGCCCGGGTCGCGGGCCGTGTGGCGACCAGTTTCACTGGCCCCGCCGCGCAGCGCTGGGACAAGCCCGGTGGCGCAGGCCCGGTAACCGAGGCCGATCTGGCGGTGAACGATGTGCTGATGTCGACCCTGCGCACCGCCCGGCCCGACTATGGCTGGTTGTCCGAAGAGACCGAGGATTCCGCGCAGCGCCTGGCGCAGGACACCGTGTTCATCATCGACCCGATCGATGGCACCCGCAGTTTTGTCGAAGGCGGGCGGACCTGGGCCATTTCCATTGCCGTGGCCCATCGCGGTACGGTGACGGCTGCGGCGGTGTACTTGCCCCGGCGCGACAAGCTGTATGCCGCAGGGCACGGGATCGGGGCCACCCTGAACGGTGCAACCCTGAGCGCCAGTGCCTCGCCGATGTCCCCGGGCAGCAAAGTGTTGGCCGCGCGTCCCAATTTCGAGGCCGCCCATTGGCAGGGCGGCGCGCCTGAGATCGACCGCCACTACCGCCCGTCACTGGCCTATCGGTTGTCGCTGGTGGGCGAGGGCCGCTTTGACGGGATGCTGACCCTGCGCCCCAGTTGGGAATGGGACATTGCGGCCGGTGCGCTGATCGTATCCGAGGCGGGGGGCACTATCACTGACCGCAATGGCGCACCCTTGCAGTTCAACAATCCGCACCCGACCCTGAACGGTGTTGTGGCCGGTGGGCACAGCCTGCACGGCGCTCTTGTCGACAGGCTGATCCCGCAGTCTTCTTGACCCTCCGGGCCATATAGGCAAACTGTCGCTTGTCGGTCTCAACCCCTGTCATCAAAGGAATTTCCCATGACCCAGCGCCTGCACCTCGTCTTTGGCGGTGAATTGGTGGACCCCTCGAAAAACGTGTTCAAGGATGTGGACGCGCTGCACATCGTGGGGATTTTTCCCGATTACGCCACCGCCTACAATGCGTGGAAATCCGAGGCCCAGCGGACCGTGGATAACGCCCATATGCGCTATTTCATCGCGCACCTGCACCGTCTGCGAGACGAGGAAAACGCCGCCACGCCCACCGAAGAACTGGGCTGAGCAGACCGATGCGCGAGTCCATCGGGTTGGCCGCATACCGGAGCCTGTCCGGTCGGCGCGCTGTCCCGGCCTATGCACCCGCGCATCCCCGCCCCTCCGGCGAAGTCGTCTGGATCCACGCCGCCGAAGCGGGCAACAACCGCGCCATCGCTGACCTTGCACAGCGTCTGATCACCGTGCGCCACGGCACCCATGTGGTGCTGACCGCCACCGAGGGCGGGTTTGACCCGTTCTGTGTCGACGGCATACTGGTCGACGCAGCCCCCGAGGATCACCCGGCCACCGCCCGCGCCTTTATCCACCACTGGCAACCTGATGTGGTGATCTGGGCCTGGGGCGATCTGCAGCCCAACCTCGTGCACGAGGCCGACAGGTCCGGCGCCCACATGTTGCTGGTGGATGCCGCCAGCGACGGGTTCGACGGGCGCCGCGACCGCTGGTTGCCGGATGTGCCCCGCCGCCTTCTTGGGGCGTTTGATCATGTGATTGCCCGCGATGCGGACTCGCGCGCGCGGCTGATCCAATTGGGCCGCCCGGCCTCGCGCGTTGAGCTGGCCGCGCCTTTGCACCCTTCGGGGCGGATGCTGCTGGCCAATGACAGCGATATCGCGGACGTGACCGAGGCCCTGGCTGGCCGCCCCACCTGGCTTGCCGCCCAGACCACCCGCGCCGAAGAGCGTGTTTTGCTGGGCGCGCACAAACTGGCGGTGAGCACATCGCACCGCTTGCTGCTGATCCTGCACGCCACATCTGCCGCCGACAGTGCCCATTCCATGGATCTGGCCCACGCGGCGGGCATGCGCGCGGTCTATTGGGGCGAAGGTCAATTGCCCGATGACAATTGTCAGGTGTTGGTGGCAGACGCCGATGACGAGCTTGGCCTGTGGTTGCGCATTGCGCCCGTCACCTTTCTGGGCGGGTCCATGCATCCGGGCAATGAGGTTTACGATCCTTATATCGCCGCCAGCCACGGCACGGCCCTGATCTATGGCCCGCATGTCGGCAAGTACGGCGATGCCTTTGCCCGGCTGGTCAAGGCCCGCGCCGCGCGCATGGTGAACGACAAAAAGTCGCTGGGCCGCGCCGTCAGCCAGATGACCGCCCCGGATCAGGCGGCGATGATGGCGATGGCGGGATGGGATGTGGTCACGCAGGCCGCCCTCAGCCTTGATCGGGTGATTGATCTGACCCAGTCGCATCTGGATGCCATCGACGGCGGCGCGGCCTGATGCGCACACCCGCCTTCTGGGCTTCGGACCGGGGCGCGCGGGATTGGCGCGCGCGGCTGCTGGCGCCGCTGGGGCTTCTCTATGGGCGGGCAACGGCACGCCGTCTTGCGACGGGCGCGCGTCTTGATCCCGGCGTGCCGGTGATCTGCGTGGGCAACATCAATGCGGGCGGAACCGGCAAGACCCCCACCGTGATTGCGTTGATCGAACGGTTGCAGGGCGCCTTTCATACACCTCATATCGTCAGCCGGGGCTATGGCGGCAGCCTGACCGGCCCTGTCGAAGTCAATCCGGCCAAACACAGCGCCGCGGAGGTCGGGGACGAGCCGCTGCTGCTGTCGGCCTTTGCCCACACCTGGGTGGCGCGCGATCGCGCAGCCGGGGCCAAGGCCGCGAAAGAGGCCGGGGCGAGCGTCATCGTGCTGGATGACGGGTTCCAGAACCCGGCCCTGACCCATGCCCTGTCTATCGTGGTGGTGGACGCCGAAACAGGCTTTGGCAACGGGCTGTGCCTGCCTGCAGGCCCTTTGCGCGAACCAGCCGAGGTGGGGTTGCAACGGGCCGACTTGCTGATCTCCATCGGGCCTGAGGCAGCGCAGGTCGCATTCGATGCCACCCCCCTGCCAGCAGGCTTGCCTCGCATCCGCGCCCATCTCGCGCCCTTGCAGACCGGCATGGATTGGGCCGATGCACCGATCATTGCCTTTGCCGGGATCGGTCGCCCGCAAAAGTTCTTTGACACCCTGCACAGTCTGGGTGCGACCCTGATCCGGGCCGAGGCCCTGGCTGATCATCAACCGCTGTCAGCGACCTTTCTCACCCGACTGGAAGGCGAGGCCAAGCTGAGAGGCGCGCAACTGGTCACCACCGAAAAGGACGCGGTGCGCCTGCCCCCGGCCTTTCGCCAAAAGGTCATCACACTGCCCGTGCGGCTCGCGTTCGATGACGCTACAGCTTTGGACACAGCACTGGCCTCCCTACCCAAACCCTGAGCTTCTCTGATTGAAAAAAATCCCCCCCGGAGGGCGCAGCCGCCGGAGGTGGCTGCAAAAAAACGCGTGGCGCGTCAGCGCCTCATTTCAACAGATCGCTCAGGCGTCGTCTTCGCCCAGTTTCGGCGCGGGTCGACCCAGCACCAGATCACTGTCTGAAAACCGGATCGGTGTGCGCACGCCGGGCACGCCATCCGTGTCGATCTGCATGCCCCGGGCAATGACCTGCGGGTCCGCCATCACCTCGGCCATATCGTTGATCGGCCCTGCGGGCACACCGCTGGCCTCGCAGGCGGCCAGCAAGTCGGCGCGACTGCGCTGCAGGGTCGCTTCGGTCAGTCGGCGGGTCATCTCGGCCCGGTTCGCGATGCGGTCGGAGTTGCGCAGGAACTCCGGCGCTTCTGCCATCTCTTCCAATCCCAGCAGATGGCACAGACGCTGATACTGACCGTCATTGCCGGTCGCGATGATGATATGCCCGTCGGCGCAGTCAAACACCTGATAGGGGGTGAGGTTCACATGGGCATTGCCCATCCGCCCCGGCACCGTGCCGCTGGTCAGGTAATTCATCCCCTGGTTCGACGTCATCGCGACCGCCGTGTCCAGCAGGGACATGTCCACCTGTTGCCCCTTGCCCGTGGTGGCGCGCGCATGGACGGCCGCCAGAATAGCGGTGGTCGCATAGACCCCGGTGAACAGATCGGTGATCGCCACGCCGGATTTCTGCGGCTGACCCTCGGGATCGCCGGTGACGGACATCAACCCGGACATGCCCTGAATGATGAAATCATAGCCCGCCCGGCGGGCATAGGGGCCAGTCTGGCCAAACCCGGTGATCGAGCAATAGATCAGCCGCGGGAACCGGTCCTTGAGGCTGTCATAGTCCAGCCCGTATTTCGCAAGGCCGCCGACCTTGTAGTTCTCGATCAGGATATCGGCGCCATCCAGCAGCTCGAACAGGCGCGCCTTGCCCGCTGCGTCGCGGAAATCGATGGTGACCGAGGCCTTGCCGCGATTGGTGGAATGAAAATACGAGGCCGAGACATCTTCACCCCTCGTCACAAAGGGCGGGCCCCACTGGCGGGTATCATCGCCGCGCGGGGCCTCGACCTTGATCACTTCGGCACCGAGGTCGGCCAACGTCTGACCTGCCCATGGGCCCGCCAGCACCCGCGCCATTTCAATGACGCGCAGCCCGGCCAGAGGCCCTGCCGCGCCCGACTTGGGGTGCGGCAAGCCCTCGTTCGTCATCAGCTGCCAGCCGCTTCGTCGATCAGGCGGGCCATCTCGGGATAGGCCATGTTGTTGTAGGTGGTGCCATTGATGACAAAGCTGGGGGTGGAGCGGATGCCGTCCTCGGCTGCGTTTTCCTGATACCACGCCACCAGCGTGCGCAGGGAATCCGCATTGTTCAGGCAGCCGTCAATTGTATCCGCACTCAGTCCGGCCAGACGCCCGATCTTGCGCAATTCATCCGCGATGGCGGCGGGGTCTCCGCCACCCGCACGGGCCCAATCGCTTTGCGCGGTATAGAGCATGTCGGTGATGCCAAAGAACGCCTCGGGCGTGCCTGCGCAGCGCGCGATGGCCGAGGCCCAGAGGCCAAAGCGGTCAAAGTAGACTTCGCGGTAGACAAAGTTGATCTTGCCGGTGTCGATGTAATCCGCCTTGAGCTGCTTGTAGTTGCCCGCGTGGAACGAGGCGCAGTGCGGGCAGGTGTAGCTGGCGTATTCGATCACGGTGACCGGCGCATCCGGGTTGCCAAGCTGCATTTCGACGACACTGGAGGTGTCTACGTCCGCATCGGCCGTCTGGGCATTGGCCGCGCCAAGCAGCCGTTCGGCCTGGGCCTGTTCCTGGGGCGATTGCCCGCTGCCAGAGGTCGAGGCGTACCAGAAATATCCGGCCACACCGATGGCCACGGCCAGCACGGGGAGAATGCGATTCATGTGCGTGTTCCTTGCTTTTCTTTCGTGAGTATGTGGGCACCCAGCTGTTCAAGCGCGTGGCGCAGCCCGTCATCAGCGACTGGGGCGACAACGCTGCTGGCCGCGGCCTGCATGTCCGGGCTTGGCGCCTTGGGTGTCGTGTCTTTGGGTTTGGTCTCAAACGCCACCTGCCCCTCGGCAAATCCGGTGGCGGCGGTCTGTGTGATCCGGATGCGCGCGATGGCGTTGTAGCCATAAACCGCGTTCACGCGGGTGCGCAGCTGTTCCTTTTGCATTTCAAGCATTGGGGCCTGCGCGCCGGTGGTCAGCAGCGTCAGCGTCGCCCCCATGCCGCCACGCCCATAGCTGACCTCGACCGGGCGGGAGACTGCGGCGACGTCCGCCCCGGCCACTTCGGCCCAGTCTGTCAGCAGGCGGCTTTGGGCAAAGCCCCGGCTTTCGCTCGCCGCGCGAATCCGCCCCGTCAGCAGCGATGCTGTCCGGGTGAACCCTTTTGTACTGGCGCGGCGCGGGGCCATGACTATGTTCCTCTTCACTTGGCCGTGAGCATAGAGGATGACAGCGTGAGCAACCAGCAGTGAGAACGCCGGGAGACATAAATCTTGCGTGACCTGAGCGACGATCTGCTGGGCTGGTACGATGTCCATGCCCGCGCGATGCCGTGGCGCGTGTCGCCTGCCGACAAAAAGGCTGGCATCCGCCCCGATCCATACGCAGTCTGGATGTCCGAGATCATGCTGCAACAGACCACCGTCGCCGCCGTCACCGCTTATTTCCAACGCTTCATGGCGCGCTGGCCCACGGTTGCAGACCTTGCTGCCGCCGAGGACAGTGACGTCATGGGCGAATGGGCGGGCCTTGGGTACTATGCCCGCGCCCGCAACCTGCTGAAATGCGCGCGGGTTGTGGTGGCCGAGCATGGTGGCGCCTTTCCGGCGGATCACGCCGCATTGCTGAAGCTGCCGGGGATCGGACCCTATACCGCTGCTGCCATTTCCTCGATCGCCTTTGATCAGCGCCACGTGGTTGTCGACGGCAACGTCGAGCGGGTGATGGCACGCATGTTTGATGAACACACGCCATTGCCTGCGGCCAAGCCCATCCTGACCGCCCATGCCGAACGTCTGACCCCCGATCAGCGCCCCGGAGACTACGCGCAGGCGGTGATGGACCTTGGGGCGACGATCTGTTCACCCAAATCGCCCGCTTGCGGGATTTGCCCATGGCGTGAACCCTGTGCGGCGCGGGTGGCAGGCACGGCGGGTGAATTGCCCAAGAAGACCCCGAAAAAGGCGAAGCCCGTGCGCCATGGCACCGTCTACCTTGCACAGCGCAGTGACGGGGCGTGGCTGCTGGAAACCCGACCCGACAGCGGGTTGTTGGGGGGCATGCTGGGCTGGCCCGGTTCGGACTGGGTCGATGTCACCCTGCCCCGGCCCACCGGCCAACCGATTGAAACCGAATGGCAAAAAGTAGGTGACGAGGTGCGCCACACCTTCACCCATTTCCACCTGATCCTGGATGTGATGACCGCGACCGTCACAACGCAAACGCCCGATGTGGGTGCGTTTTTGCCGCGCGACCAGTTCCGTCCCTCAGACCTGCCCACGGTGATGCGCAAAGCCTACGATCTGGTGCACAATTGAATAGCGGCGCTGCGTCACGCTTGGCAGCGGTGGCGGGCTGGGCCTATGATCCCGGCGCGCGCAATGAGGACCCCACATGACACAGCCTTCCCAATCCATGGCCAAGCTGGGACCAGCTCTGCCCTTTGCCATGTCCTTTCTGCTGATCCCGCTGGCGATCATCACGGCCATGTATGGTGGGTGGGCGCTGCTCTTGCTGCCGTTGACCACGTGGTACCTGTTTTCCTTTCTTGACCTGGCCGTCGGACTGAACACCGACAATGCCGATCCAGACGCGCCAGAGGACGACCTGTTCTGGTATCGCGCCATCACCAACGCTTGGGCCCCTGTGCAGTTTGTGCTTCTGTTTGGCCTGATCGCCTATGTTGCCCCGGCCACGCATTTGAATTCATGGGAAAAGATCGGCGTCTTCTTTGGGGTCGGCGTCATCACCGGCACGATCGGCATCAACTACAGCCACGAGCTGATGCACCAGAAGAACAAGGTTGAACGCTGGATGGCTGATGCACTGCTGGCGATGGTGCTGTATTCGCATTTCCGCTCGGAGCATCTGCTGGTGCATCACCGTTATGTGGCCACCCCGCGGGACCCGGTCACCGCGCGCATGAACGAGAGCTTTTACCGCTTTTATCCGCGCGTTCTGAAACAGTGCTTCCTGTCTGCGTGGAATGCGGAAAAGGCGATGCTGGCGCGCAAGAACCTCTCTGCCACCGACTTTTCCAACCCGTTCTGGAAATACGCCTACCTGCAACTGATCTGCCTGCTGCTGGCCTTTGCCCTTGGGGGCTGGTCGGGCGTGGGCCTGTTTGCCGTGCAGGCGGGTGTCGCGATCTGGCAGCTTGAGCTGGTCAACTACGTCGAGCATTACGGGCTGACCCGCAAACATCTCGGCGACGGCAAATATGAGCACGTCCAGCCGCGGCATTCCTGGAACTCGGCGCAAAAGGTCTCGAACTGGCTGCTGATCAACCTGCAGCGCCATTCCGATCACCACTACAAGCCCGACCGGCGTTTTCCGGTGCTGCAGACCTATACCGAAGCGGATGCGCCGCAGTTGCCCTATGGCTATTCGGTGATGACCATTGCGGCGATGTTGCCCCATGTCTGGCGGCGGGTGATGAACCCGCGCGTGCGCAAGTGGCGGGGCATGTACTACCCCGAGATCACCGACTGGACGGCCTATAACAAGGCAGCCAACCCGCTGCCTCGTTGAGGCGCTATTCCTGCACGCCGCGCAGATAGGCCAAAAGATCAGAAACCGGCGTGCTGGTCATGATCGGTTGTCCCGTCTCTGCCTTCAACGGAACGAAATCGACGTCAAAAAATGGGCCATAGACCGGCATGGGTGAGCCGTGGCTGACCAGCGGGTCGCGCCCGTCGATGCGCATCACGATTCGCGCGATGGGATAGACCCCGCCATTCCGCGCCGTCAGTTGCGTGAGGTCCGGGGGCTTGATCAGCAGCACTGTCGCCATCGGCCCATCCCCACGCGCGCCCAGACCGTGGCAGACGGCACAATGGGACTGGAACAGGGCCTCTCCGTTTTGGGCGTCTTCGGCTGTGGCCGCGCCTGCCAGTCCGAGTGCTGCAAGAATGCCAGCAAGCAGATGTTTCATTGATGCTCTCCCATGGAATTGATCACCATGAGGTTAGGGCCGTGCGGCATCGCCTGCCCTGATCAGGATCAATTCGACGAGGGGAAAATGTGTGCGGTGGCTCAGGCCACCAGCCGGTCAGCCATGCGCAGCGCCAGCGCCTGAATCGTCGACACGGGCGCCTCGCCGCCACCGCTGCTGGGGAAGGTGCTGGCATCAACGATATAGAGGTTGTCGATGTCATGGGACCGCCCGAACGGGTCGACAACGGATGTGGCCGCATCCGCACCCATCCGGCAGGTGCCAAAAACGTGGGTCGAGGTGAACCTGTCCCAGACCCCGTTTTCCTCGGCCAGTTCGGTCACGCCTGCCTCTGTAAGGATCGCGCGGCATTGGCTGGCCATAAAGCGCAACAGGGCCAGCGAGTTGTCCGTCAGCACCGAGTTGATTTGCGCAAAAGGAACCCCAGCCGCGTCCACCCGTTGGGGATCAAGCGCGACAAAGCTGCGCTCATCAGGGATCGTCTCACCCGTGCCCGCTACTGCGATGGCCGAGCCGAAAACGTTCCGCATCTGCGCCTTGAAGGCCGGGCCATAGCCATCGAGGATCCGGCTGGCATAGGCCATCGGCCCCAGCAGCCCGGTTTCCTGTGTCGAGGCGGTAAAGCGGCAACCGCCCACCACGCCCGGCACGGCATCCTGCGCGTTGTAGGTCCACGACACCGCATCTGCAGGCAGTCCCTTGTGGCTGTTGGTCAGGCCGGGCAGCAGCCCCGCGCTGGTCCATGCCAGCGTCTCCATAAAGTTGCGGCCCACCTGCCCCGAGCCGTTCGCCATGTCATTGGCCAGCAGCAGGCGCGGGGTTTGCACCGCTCCGCCTGCGAGGATCAGGATCGGGGTGTCCTGTTCAAACGGCGCGCCGTCCCGCACGCCACTCACCGCGCGCACCCGCCCGTTTGCGCCCATGATCAGCCGGGTCACCTGCGCGCCGGTGTGGATGGTCAATCGCCCCGTCGCCTCGGCCTTGCGGATAAAGGTCACGTCCGCCGATCCCTTATCCCCCAGTGGGCAGCCCCGCGTGCAGTTGCCGCAATAGTTGCAATTGGGCCGGTTGTCCTTGGGTTCGGACAGGGCGGCACGGGTGTTGGTTTCCCATGCCATGCCCATCCGCGTGCCTGCATCGCGCAAGACGCGCGCAGAAGTGCTGAGCGGGTGGGCCGGTTGCAGATGGTCTTGCGCAGACCAACGGGCGCCGGCGATAGGGGCACCCGCGACGCCAATCTCGGCCTCGATTGTACGGTAGTGGGGCTCGAGATCGGCAAAGGACAGCGGCCAGTCCGCGCCCGCTCCGTGATCCGATTGCAGGCGGAAGGCAGCGGGGTTCAGCCGGTGCGCTTCGCCGACATATTGCAGCGTGCTGCCGCCGACGCCCTGCACATGCGCGTAGCCCGTGGCACTGGGGGGCCGTTTTGTGCTGTTCACTTGCCGCCCGCTGACCGCGTTCCACGAGGCAAGGTCCGCATCCGCAGGATCAAGCGCGCCCAAGTCGCCGTAAGACACGGCTCCGGTCGATCCGGGTTTGATCGGAAAGCCCGTGCGTTCCCAATCTGTGTTGGTCAGCGGGTAGTCCGTGGCCGGATCAAAGCGTGGACCGGCCTCGAGGATCAGGACCTTCAGGCCGTGATTGCACAGCCGCCATGCGGCCGCTGCCCCACCAGCCCCGGCGCCGATAATGACTGCATCTATTGCCATGGCGGAGGGTATCCAGCCGGTTGCGGAGCCGGGTTCAGATCAAACCCGGCGACAGCCTCGGGGCGCGAATAGTAGAATTCCACCCCGGTCAACCGCACCAGCAGAAAGAAGCGCCCGGGGATAAAGTTGCGATCCGCGGCGCGCATCCAGTCCACAACACGGCCCTGATCGGACAGCGACAGGGCATGGAACGGCCCCTGCCCGGTCTGGTTCAGCCATTGTGTGCCAAGAACCAGCAATTGGTTGAATTGGGTCAGTTGCCGGGCAAATCCTATGATGTCACCCTCGATCCCCAACGCACTGGCCGCGGGCGTGTGTTCATCGGCAGGCAGCAGAATGTCCAGATATGCGGCGAGGGTTTTGGCGTCTATTTCGCCTTCGGTTGCCGCAATCTGCTGGGCAAAGGCCGGAGGGGACAGGCTGGCAGCAAGCGCGCTCATCAGAACGCGCCTGCGGGAGATCGAAAGCATCACATCCCCTTTGGCGTCTTCATGTCAGACACCCGTTGGATCATGTGCAAATGGTCCGGCTTTTATTCGACAGAGAGAATTGGAGACGCAATTGGCGTGCTGGTTGTAGTTGTCGTCGCCGAATCCAGCGAAAGCTGACCGATGGTGTGTAGGGCGAGGTAGCCTTCGAACGATCCATCAAAGTAGATGTCGGATCCGGCGGCGAAATATTCGCCGTTGGTACCAAGCACAGCAAATGGCGATCTGTTCTTGAAGCTGTAACCGCCACCGACTTCGGTCTGAATCGAGTTATTGCCGAACAGGCCGGTCAGTTTCGCCTTGTTCAGCGCAAATCCACCCAGCACGTCAAAGTGCAGCGTGGCCTTGGCACCGGTCACGTCACCATCCAGATCAATGTCGCCATGCGCGACGCCCAGTATACCTTCGACACCGTCACCGCCAGATCCAATGGTCAGCGCGAACCCGGCAAAGAGGGTCGTTTCGCTGGTTTCAGCGAATGTGGTCGTCGTTGTGGTAACGGGCGGGATTGGGGTGGACCCGGCCATCGCAAGCGAAGGAAGGGCAAGTGCAGTTGCAACAGCGGCGGAAGCAAAAAACGTTTGGGACATCTAATCTTTTCACTCTTCTCTTGGGGGGAACTGTGAATTCCCGCTTATGGCGATCCATCTTGGGCAAGATTTAGCCCATTAATGAAACCAAGTCATCTTGTGGCGTCCAATCTTTCTGTCGATTGCACTAAGAGTGATGCAAAAAATCACACTTTTGACGGCCAATATCCGCCGATGGGACGCGATTGATGATCTCTGTGTGTCACAACAACCATGACGGGATGACCGTGCGTGACATCAATCACAGATTGAAGGTTGCCTGTGGATTCGACGCCGAATCACCACTCTTTGGCCTTGTTTGCGGTACTTGTCGACCGCCAGGACCCTATTGGTGCACCCAGACCGCGACTGGCTGTGCCACGCCGCGAACGGCCTGATCCGGGGCGCGTTGCAAATCCCTGGATGCACCCGCAGCACACACAAGCGCGTCGCTCGCCACCACCCTGACGTTCATGGCGCGCGTCAACGCCTCAAGCCGGCTTGCCAGATTGACCGTGTCCCCAAGTACCGCAAACTCCAGCCGGTTTGCACCGATGTCACCCAGAACAACCTGCCCGTAATGCAGCCCGAACCGTGCGTCGATTTCGGGCTGCCCCGCCGCACGGCGCTTGGCGTTCAGTTCTTGCATCCGCTCGACCATCGCCTGCACGCAAGCCAAGGCGCGCGCGGCATCGTCCGGTTTGGGCATCGGCGTGCCAAAGCTCGCCATCAGCCCATCGCCCAGATACTTGTCGAGGGTGCCGCCGTGGCGGAACACTTCGCCCTCCATCTCGCGGTGAAACGCGCGCAGCGTGTCGATCACATCCTGCGGGTCGCGCCCGTCGGCATAGGCCGTAAACCCGGCGATGTCGGCGAACAGGATCGCAGCGTTATGGGTGCGCACCTGTCCAAGCGGTTCGTCCTTGTGCGACAACTCGTCAACCACTGTGGGTGAGAAATAGCGCGACAGGTTCGCCCGTTCGCGGGCCATCTCGGCACTGTTAAGCACGAGGTTCTGATAGCGGCGCACCGTGACGGCCAGAATGACCGCAACGATGAAAAACACCACGATCTCCTGAATACGCAAGTCCCAATGCACCAGATTGGGGTCCAATTGCCGCGACAGGTCGGCAGAGGCAGGGAACAACCCCAGTGCCGCCGCCGAAACGGAGGGTATCTGCACCCCGAACAGCCACACGCTGGTCGCCCCGACCATCCACATGCTGCAGGTCCATGTGCCGATGGCTACAACGGTCCGCCACGAATAGGACAGAACCCCGGCGGCAAGAAGGATGTAGAAATACTGAAACACATCAAATTGGTAGATCAATGCGGTCGGCAAAGTCTCGCGCTGCAGCGGATTGGGCATCAACAGCGCCACAGTCATCAATGCGAGGTCGACAAACAGCAAACCCAGTTCTGCGCGCGACTGACCCACCTGCCCGACACGGCGTTGCGCCAGACCCACCAGAACCAGACAGACCAGCAGGCCCAAATACCAGATCACATCCCAATTCGGATTGAGAAACACCAAGAGCACCGCCGTAACGCTCAATGCTGCGACACGGGCCTTTACGGCCAGATCCATGCCTTCGCGCTTGTTGCGTGCCAGCGCTTCCTGCGCGTGGCGGTGTTGCGGCACCGGCTTGTCGTTTGCAGCGCGCCCGGCACTTACAAATGTGTTGCTGATTTCGACCATGGTCCATGCGCCTTTTGCCTCTGTCGCGCCGAATGTAACGCGCATTAACAAAAAAGCCCCGCCAAAAGAGGCGGGGCAGAGGTGAGATGCCTCAGAGAGACCTTGTATCAAGGCCGCAGGCACCTGGCGGTGTTGGATAAAACTGTGTCAGTCGTGCATTTCAGCCCTGATTTGCTGGCGCAGCACGTCGATCGGTACGACCTTGCCTTCACGCTTGAAGCACCAATAGGTCCAGCCATTGCAGCTGGGTGCGCCTTCCAGATGGGCCCCCACCTGATGGATCGACCCCTTGATATCGTCGCCGATCAAGGTGCCGTCGGCCCGCACCTTGGCCTTGTGGCGTTTGTTCATGGAATACAGCTCTTCGCCCGGGCGCAGCATGCCGCGTTCGACCAGTTGGCCAAAGGGCACACGCGGCTCGGCGCGTTTGGAGGCCGAGACGGTCAGCGCCTCGCGGTCGAACTTGCGCACTTTCGCAATCCGTTTTTCGGCAACCTTGCGATAGGCCTCTTCCCGTTCGATGCCGATGAATTCACGGCCCAGCATCTTGGCCACGGCGCCCGTGGTGCCGGTGCCAAAGAACGGATCAAGCACCACATCGCCAGGATTGGTCGATCCGACCAGCACACGGTGCAGCAGGCTTTCGGGTTTCTGGGTTGGATGGGCCTTGTCGCCCTGATCATCCTTCAGCCGCTCGTGCCCGGTGCAGATCGGCAGAACCCAATCGCTGCGCATCTGGATACCTTCGTTCAGCGCCTTCAGAGCCTCGTAGTTGAACGTGTATTTGCTGTCTTCGGACTTGCCCGCCCAGATCATCGTCTCATGGGCGTTGGTGAATCGCTTGCCACGGAAATTCGGCATCGGATTGGACTTGCGCCAGACCACGTCGTTCAGAATCCAGTATCCCTGGTCCTGCAGCGACGCCCCAACGCGGAAAATGTTGTGATAGCTGCCAATGACCCAGATTGCACCATTGGGTTTCAGCAAGCGGCGCGCGGCCTTGAGCCAGGCGGTGGTGAAATCGTCATAGACCTTGAACGACTTGAACTGGTCCCAGTGATCATCCACCGCGTCCACACGGCTGTTGTCAGGGCGGTGCAAATCCCCTTTCAACTGAAGATTATAAGGCGGATCGGCAAAGATCAGATCAACAGAGCCCTCGGGCAGACTGTTCATCACATCAATACAGTCACCCGCAAGTATCTGGTTCAAGGGAAGCGCCTCGGCGCCCTTTACGTGTTTCGTCATCTATCTGCCTCTGTCCCGGTGCTTTATGCACTCGTTGGTTGAGAGCAGGATGAGTCATTGACGATTCGCGGTCAAATTCTTTTTTGAATCAAGTGCTTAAGAAAAAACCTTGTCACAACATGTTGTGGACAGGCTTGAAGGTACGTCTATGGTGTGGGCTTACCCCAAGATTTTGCAGCGCCAACCTGTGGCTTTTTGACGGGTATCCCATGTTGGTCTCCCAGCCATAGCCGGGATGCTGTTGCGCCAAATCCACCATGATCCGGTCGCGACATATTTTGGCCACAATTGAGGCCGCCGCAATGGACAGAGATCGCGCATCACCGCGCACGATCGGGGTCGCTGGCAGGGCGAGGTCACGCGGCAACATGGTGCCGTCGACCAGCACATGGTCGGGGGGGTGGCGCAGACCACGCACCGCCCGCACCATCGCCAGATGGGCGGCGCGCAAAATGTTCATCTCTTCGATCTCACGCACCGAAGCATGGGCGACGGACACATCCGCTGTCGCAATGATCTCGGCCCAGAGCGCCTCGCGCTTCTTCATCGACAGCTTCTTGGAATCATCGAGACCCGTGGGGATCGCATCCACATCCAGCACGACCGCCGCCGCCGTGACCGGCCCGGCCAAAGGGCCGCGGCCCACCTCATCCACACCAGCCACCCGGCCGCCGATGCGCGTCTCGAATTCAAAATCAGGCACAGCACACTCTTCTTCTGACCGGAAATACCACCGCCGGAGGCACAAAACGCACTTTCCAGAGGAAAGTGCAAATATCGCGTGCCACCGCAAGGTGGCGCAATGCAACAGACCCCGAACAGAAAAAAGAGCGATGCCCGAACACCGCCCTTTCAGTCTGGCCACCCGCGAAAGGGGAAGGGGTGGCCTTGTGCCCCGCTCTTAGCGACGGGCCAATTGGTATCCGTGCTTGTTCAGGCAGCGCGCGCCATAGGCGTGGCCCAGACCGTTACGGGTCCACACCCGGCGGTGACATTGCTGGGGCAGCGTGTTGGTAAAGTTGTAGTGGCGGTTCAGACAGCGCTGGCCAAAGCCCTGGATGTTGCGACCGCGCTCGGTTTCAAGGTTGAACAGGCAGCGCTGCGGCAACAGGCGGCGATCAACCTGGCGGGGCAAGGGGCGGGGCTGGATATGGCCGTGCTGCGGCTGGACGTGACGCGGTTTGGCCCGCGGCTGATAGGTATGGGCCTGCTGGCGGGCCTTTTTCTCATCCTTGCGCTTGTTGATCGCGGTGCCCACGACGGCCAGACCAAGGATGACAGCCAGCGCCGCGGCCAGCTCATCATCGCCCGCACGGGCGGGGGCGGCGGAAAATCCGGTGATGGCAATGGCGATGGCGGCAATTGTTGCGATGAATTGGCGGTGGATACGGAGGGTCATGGTGGCAGTCCTTTTGTCTGAGCGATCGGAAACGCGTTGTGATGCAACCAAATTGGGGGCACCCCCCTCAGACAGGCAATAACGCCCCCCGGTTATCGAATATCATCGCAGGCAGGGCGCTGATGTTATTGAATATCTCGCGCAATCGGCGCAGTTTGAGCACATGAAACAGATCACGCTTTCCCTCACCCTGATCCTTGCGCTCGCCAGTGCCGCGCAGGCCCAGTGCTATGCCGATTACAAGGCAAAACAGGACAACCCGCTGCGGCTGCATTACGGTGTGGCGCAGGTGTCGGGCAATTGCAGCGCCAGGAACGCGGCGCAGCAACTGGGCCCGCGCCTGTCTGCTCGCGGCTGGACGCTGCTGCAAATCCAATCCGTTTTCGGCCCCGAAGGCCTCGACAAAAGGAAAGCCAGTGCAGGACAATACTTCCTCCGCTTCTGATATGCGGCGCGCCGGTGGGCGGCTGGTGACCTTCGGCATCGCGGGCATCGTCTCGCTGCTGGTGGTGGCCGCGTTGCTGTTGTTTCTGGCCCTTCCGGATGCAGGGGCCTTTGATGCCCGGGTCGAACGGATCTTCATCGAGAACTCCGACCTCACCAGCCCGGCAGAAATCAAGCTGCTGGAAATCCTCGCCCAGTCGGGCACCGCCTTTTCAGACACGCTGGCCAGCTACCGCGTGGTGATTTTCGTGCTGCTGGTCTTTGCCACCGCGATGATGATCGCCGCGCTTGTCTTTCTTGTGCTGCTGGTCAGTTTCAACCGGCGCATGGCGCAGATCGAGCGGGTCGGCATTCAGGTCAATTCCCTGCTGATCAGCCGCGAGGAAAACACCGTCTACCTCAACAACCTCGGGTTCAAACTCACTGATGCCGCGATGGAAACGATGTCCGTGCTGGCCGAGGCACGGATGGACGATGAAGTCATGTCGGGCTCGGAAATCGAAGGCGTGATCTCGGGGCGCAATGCCGCCGACTGCGAAGAGGCCGCCGGAGCCACCCGCATCAAACGCTTGCGCGACACGCTGGGCAACCAGATCGTCAGCGAGTTGCTGGTCAAGAACATCGCACGCCGTGGCTATATGCTCGCCGTGGAAAAAGACGTGATCAAAGTGCTCTAAGGCTTCTTCTGACCAAAAATACCACCGCGCGGAGCGCAAAACGCAATTGGCGCAGCCAGATGCAAAACATCGCGTGGCGCGTCAGCGCCGCATTTCTGCAGTGGTCACGGGGGCTGACCTGCGTCTAGGGTGCGACCAAATCAAAGGAGTCACCCATGCCCGCACCCCACAACCCGTTCAAAGCCGCCCTCAAAAACGGAGAGACCACCATCGGCTGCTGGCTCAGCCTTGGCGACCCGCTCTCCACCGAAATCGCGGGGACCGCTGGCTTTGACTGGCTGCTGATCGACAGCGAACACACACCATATGACATCACCCGCATCCGCCTTCAGTTGATGGCGCTGGAATCCTCCGACAGCCACGCCGCTGTCCGTGTGCCCGTGGGCGAGACGTGGATTTTGAAACAGGTGCTGGATGCAGGCGCGCAAACCGTGCTGGTGCCGATGGTCGAAACCGCCGAACAGGCGGCCCAACTGGTCAACGATGTGCGCTACCCCCCGACCGGCGGGCGCGGGGTGGGCTATTCCGGCGCGCGCTGCTCGCGCTTTGGCGCAATCACCGATTACGGCCCAACGGCCGATGATCAGGTCTGCCTGCTCATTCAGGTCGAAAACCGCGCAGGCATCGCCAATCTGGATGATATCCTCGCGGTTGACGGCATCGACGGCGTGTTCATTGGCCCCGCGGACCTCTCTGCCGACATGGGGTTCATGGGTCAGCTGACCCATCCCGAGGTGCAGGCCACGATCAAAGGCGCGTTCGAGCGGATCGAAGCCGCAGGCAAAGCGCCCGGCGTTCTCGCCACCACACCAGAATTCACTCAGGATTGCCTCGACTGGGGCGCACGGTTTGTCGCCACCGGTCTCGATTTGCTGATCCTCGCCAAATCCCTGCGCGAACTGGCTGGCACATGGGTGCCCAAGGGCGGCTAAGCGGAGCCCTTGATCGCCATCGCGGCTTGGGTATAGCCACCCGCCGCCCCGTCGATAAAGTGCACATGGGTGTCCTCCATGATGGAGGGCACGATGCAGGTCATCATCGCCTCGTCCTGCGTGTGTATCCCGTAATCCACCGTACCTGCGGCCTGCGCCGCATCCAGCAGTTCCTTGAGCCGCGCCACCGTCTCGGCATCGCAATCCAGCGTCATTTTCAGACCATCATCGAATTTGCGGAAATCGGCGTTGTTCCCGACCGTGCGCTGATAATGCGCGGGATCAAACCCGCCCAGCTTGATCTTGGTCTTGAGCAGAACCCAGGCAATCGCCGTCTCAAACAGGATCTGGCGCTTGCGCTTGGCCAGGGGCATGGTCCCGTGGCTGGCATGGGCCTCGAGGATCGCACCGGGTGGGGGCCAGCCGGTGCCCGGCCCTTCGGCAGGAGACGGGTGGCCGTC
Source organism: uncultured Tateyamaria sp. (assembly GCF_947503045.1). Classification (GTDB taxonomy): domain Bacteria; phylum Pseudomonadota; class Alphaproteobacteria; order Rhodobacterales; family Rhodobacteraceae; genus Tateyamaria. Next base: position 41,469 of record NZ_CANNCF010000001.1, on the reverse strand, counting down.
GCGCTCCAGATGGCTGACCGCCTCCAGAACCGAACGTGTGACCGCTTCGAATGCCTCAGCCGACACGCCGGGGCGGGGTTGGATCAGCAGTGACAGGATCGTGCCATTGCGGGTCTTCATATGGCTCCAGCGGCAACTGAGACCGGTGAGGTCGGGCTGCGTGCCCGGTGGGGCGACAGGCACCGTCTCCACACCCGCTTTCATCTGCGATTCCGCCCAGACCACGCCGCCGCCGGTGAACATCGCGTAATCCAGACCATCGTTCACCTGATAGCGGGCCACGGCCACCTCGTGCCCTGCCCTGCGGATGTCGGCCACGTCAAACAGACCCACCCGCAGACCCATATCAAACTCTTCGCGCGCCCAGACCTGCACGGCAGCCAATGCCGCGCGCGCCTCGTCCGCGAATTCCGCCGGATGGGCAAAGGCGGCCCCGTCGCCACCAAACACAAAAGGAAAGGCCCTGCCCCCGGCCGCATTGATCTGGGCCGAGATCACGGCCGCCCCGATCATGTTGACCACCTTGTACTTGCCCGAGGCAATCGCCGCTGTCGATCCGGTGATGTCCGAGGTGCCCACAACCCAGTCATCGGGCAGCGGTGTATACAGGGCAGGTTGCGCCATATCCGAAAAGGCCACACGCCTTGGCAACTCGTCATAAAACATCCCGCACCTCTCTATATGTGAAGGATACTAGCACGCTGCCGCCCCCCGACAATCTCTCTTGCACGTGCCCCGCTGCCCGTGTCAGGCAGGCGGCAGGGATGGAGGGCCTATGCAAATCGGATTGTTCTTGTTGGCTTTGGCCTATGTGCTGAGCCAATTCTTTCGCGCATTTCTGGCCGTTCTGACCGCCCCGTTGCAGGCTGATCTGGGGGCCGGTCCGGATGTGCTGGCAACCGCGTCGGGGCTGTGGTTCCTGTCCTTTGCGGCGATGCAGATACCCGTGGGCTGGGCGCTCGACACGCTGGGGCCACGTCGCACGGCGGGCTGGCTGTTGCTGATCGGCGGCGCAGGCGGGGCCGCCCTGTTTGCGGTGGCGCAAGGCCCTCTCTATATTCACGCCGCCATGTTGTTGATCGGCATCGGCTGTTCGCCGGTGCTGATGGCCAGTTTCTACATCTTTGCCCGCACCTTTCCCCCCGCACGGTTTGCCACGCTGGCGGCGATGATGATCGGGGTGGGCACGCTGGGCAATCTGATCTCGTCTTACCCGATGGCTTTTGCCGCAGACACCATTGGCTGGCGTGCGTCCCTTTGGGTGCTGGCCGCGGCCTGCGCCGCCGTCGCCCTTGGCATCCTGATCAGTGTAAACGACCCGGCCAAGCCCGAAGGAGAGGCCAAGGGATCGTTGCTCGATCTGCTGCGCATGCCGGTCCTGTGGCTGCTGTTGCCGATCATGTTTGTGAACTATGCGCCCATCGGGGCGGTGCGGGGCCTCTGGATCGGACCTTACCTCACGGATGTCTTTGCCCTGACCGTGTCGCAGGTTGGCATCGCCACATTGGCGATGAGCCTTGCAATGATTGCAGGCACACTGGCCTACGGGCCGCTCGACCGCATCCTCGGCACGCGCAAATGGGTGGTCTTTGGTGGCAATGTGATGACCACGGCGCTGCTGGTCCTGCTGATTGCGTTCAGCGCGACCGATCCGTGGTTGTCGGTGGCGATCATGGCGGGAATCGGATTCTTCGGGGCCAGCTTTCCGGTCATCATCGCCCATGCGCGCGGGTTCTTTCCGGATCACCTGACCGGGCGCGGGGTGACTCTGATGAACCTCTTTGGCATCGGCGGCGTGGGGGTGATGCAATTCGCCTCGGGGCGCATACACACCAGCTGGTCCGGCGGGGCGGCGGATGCGCCATATGTGGCGATCTTTGCCTTTCTCGCGGTCGCCCTTGCCATCGGGCTCGCCATCTACGCACGCAGCCGTGACACAACCGGCTGAGACGGCCCTTTCCCCCAGCAATCTTTGGGTATAAAGGCCACGCACCTACCCGAAAAAGGAGACTATCATGGGGTATCGTGTCGTCGTCGCGGGCGCCACCGGTAACGTGGGCCGCGAAATGCTGAACATCCTGGCCGAGCGCCAGTTTCCCGTGGACGAGCTGGCCGTTCTGGCAAGCCGCCGTTCGCTGGGGACGGAAGTGTCGTTCGGTGACAAGACGCTGAAGACGAAGGACCTCGATACGTTTGACTTCACGGGCTGGGACATGGCGTTGTTTGCCGTCGGATCGGAGGCGACCAAGAAATACGCCCCGGCTGCGGCCAAGGCAGGTTGTGTGGTGATCGATAACTCGTCGCTCTATCGCTACGACCCGGACATCCCGCTGATCGTGCCCGAGGTAAACCCGGACGCGATCATGGGCTATGCCAAAAAGAACATCATCGCCAACCCCAACTGCTCGACCGCGCAGATGGTTGTGGCCCTCAAGCCGCTGCACGACCGTGCCACGATCAAGCGCGTTGTGGTGTCGACCTACCAGTCGGTGTCCGGCTCGGGCAAGGAAGGGGCGGATGAGCTTTGGGATCAGACCAAGTCCATCTACAACCCGGTGTCCGAAGTGCCGCCCAAAAAGTTCCAAAAGCAGATCGCCTTCAACGTGATCCCGCAGATCGACGTGTTCATGGAAGACGGCAGCACCAAGGAAGAGTGGAAGATGATGGTGGAGACGAAAAAGATCGTCGACCCCGCCATCAAGGTCACGGCCACCTGCGTGCGGGTGCCGGTCTTTGTCGGTCACTCCGAATCGGTCAACGTCGAGTTCGAAGAGTTTCTGGACGAGGATGAGGCCCGCGATATCCTGCGCGAGGCGCCGGGGATCATGGTGATCGATAAGCGCGAAGACGGCGGCTATGTCTCGCCCATCGAATGCGTCGGCGACTATGCCACCTTCATCAGCCGCATCCGTCAGGACAGCACGATTGAAAACGGGCTGAACTTCTGGTGCGTGTCGGACAACCTGCGCAAGGGCGCGGCCCTCAATGCGGTCCAGATCGCCGAATTGCTGGGCAACCGGGTGCTGAAAAAAGGCTGACAGTCGGGCGGAGGACACCTCCGCCTTACGGATCAGCGGGGAATGAGGGGCCAAATGGCCCCTTTTCTTTTGGGCGGACGGGTGCACACTGGACCTGTCCCAATGAAAGGTCTCCCCATGCGCGCTCTTGCCCTTGTTGCCCTGTTCCTGCCCTTGCCTGCCTGGGCCGAGACCATCACGCTGAACGCCCCGCCCGTGGCAGTGACCGCCTATGCCCAGGGGGCCATCGTGACCCGCACAGTCACGTTCGAGATGCCTGCAGGGGAACACGATCTGCGCATCGCGGACATGGACGGCGATCTCGATCCCTCGGTGATCGACATCGCGCTGAGCGGCGCCACCCTGTCCACGCGCAGTTGGGACACGGATGGCGATGGGCCCTACCGCGCGCCGCGCACACCCGAATGGCTGGCGGCTAAGGCCGCACTGGATCAGGCAATCGAAGCGCTCGCCCAGCGCGATGACGCCATTGCCGTCGCATTGGCGCAGGCGCAGGCCGCGCAGGACCAAATCAAGTTTCTGAACGGCATCACCCTGCCCGATGACGGGGCGACGGATGTGGAAACCCTGCGCGCCATCGGCCAGTTGATCGCCAGCGACGGCACCGCCGCACGTTCTGCAATGCGCGCCGCCGAAGCCGAGGCGCGGGCCTTGCGTCAGGATCGCGATGATCTGGCCTTTGCCGTGCAAGAGGCCGCCGCCGCGCTTGAGGCCGTGACACCGCCCAACACCACCCCCTCCACATTGACGCTCAGCGTGGTCGCCGCGCAGGCGGGTCCTGCGACGCTGACTCTGCGCTATCCCACCGGTGCTGTGAAATGGGCGCCCGTCTACAACCTGTTTCTGGAGGGCGACACCACGCTGCGCATCGAACGCGGTGCCTATATAGAGCAATACAGCGCCGAGAACTGGATCGACGTTGATTTGACCCTGTCGACCCTGTCGCCGTTTTCGGGCTCCGAACCGGGCAACCTGTGGCCGATCCTGCGCCGGATCGAGGATCCCCAAAAACCGTCTCCCGCGCCCACGCTCATGCGGTCGCAAAGCGTAATGGCGGATTCCATGGCGGAAATGGAAGCGCCCGTCATCGTCGAAGAACGCGCGACGGTCGATCTGTCTGGCATCGGTGTCACCTACACCCTGCCCGGCAAAGTCACCGTGCGTACCCAAGAGGACGTGGTGCGCGTCGCGCTCGACACGATCAGCTTTGACGCCACCCTGTCCGCACGCGCGGTGCCCGCACGCAACGAGAATGCCTATCGTCTGGTCGAATTCGACAACACATCACCCGAAATCCTGCTGCCCGGACAGGCGGTTCTTTATGTGGATGGCGAACTGGTGGGCGAAACCCAGATGGAGACCCTGCCCCCCAATGCCGATGCGGACATCTTTTTTGGCCCCATCGAAGGGCTGCGCCTGACCCGCACCGTGCTTGACCGCAACGAAGGGGATCGCGGCATCATCAGCCGGTCCAACGAAGAGACCGAGGCCGTGCGGATCGACATCGAAAACATCACCGGCCAGACGTGGGACGTCACTGTGCAGGACGCGGTGCCCTATTCCGAACAGGAAGACCTGGTGATCAACTGGGACGCGACGCCAGCGCCGGATGTGACGGCGGTGGACGACCAGCGCGGCATTCTCGAGTGGCAATTCGCGCTGCCCGCAGGCCAGACCCAGACCATTACGCTGGAAACCCGGCTGCGCTGGCCCGACGGCATGGTGCTTCGGTAAGGTTTTCGGACCGGATCGGGTTACCAGCGGGTTAACAGAACCGGGGTGTTTTCATGCCCCAACCGGGAAAACCCGCGGTCCAGACAGTTTTATCAATGTATTTTTCTGACCTAAGCCTTTGATCTTTATGGGGTTCCATAGGGATTAACAGAGGTATGAACAATCCCCGGTAACACGGCAAGAAATTAGTAATTTGTCTCCCGCATAACTGTCTCATCAACCGATCGGGGGATCGGACGAAACAAGCCAGCCGGGGGGCTGGCAATATTGAATGAGGTGAGTGGGATGATGAATTGGGTAAAAACGCTGGTCCGTGGTGTAACACAGGGCGAAACCGCAATCGACACGCTGGCCAAGCCAAACGTGTCGCGGCAAGAACTCAGCGATCTTTTTGCAGATGATCTGGCGCGCCCTGCCCTGCGCAAGCGCCCTCGGATTGTCAGCAAGCAGCCGCGCCGCCTGATTGCAGGCCGCATGCCCTGCGCCGCCTGATCTCCGCACAGACAGAGACAGGACAAACGGTGTGACAGCATGGCCGCATGGGCAGTATGCGGCCTGCTGCAAATTCCCAAGGGAACGCAATACCATCTCGCGCGTTGATGGATTGGGTGTCCAACCGCTCCACCAAGGCTACAGGCCGGTGATGCAAGCGAACGGACGGGAGTATGGTAACGAGTGGACGGGGTGGCGTGCCAGCACTGGCGCGTCACCCTTTTTTTGCGCGCGTCGTCCTAAGCGGTCAGAACCGTTCGGCCCGCAGCACTTCGCAATCGCCGATGGTGACAATGCCGATATGACGCTCGACCACGGAAAAGGCGGCATCCAGCAGCGCGTCGATCCGGTCGGGACGCACCACGCAAATGACCTGCACCATACCTGCACCCCGGGTGACCTGCCCTTCGCGGCTCCACGCGCCGGATCGGCCGGACCCGCCCAGCACAGGCAGCACGCTCCACCCCGTCACGCCCGCCTTGGACATCGCATCGGTCAGACGCGACTGCATGACCTGTTCGATGATGATGGCCACACGTTTGGCCTTGTGGGTCTCCATCAGGGCTATCCTCCGGTAAGGGCGCTGGCCACGGCCACGTAAATCGGGATGCCCAGCGTCAGGTTGAACGGAAAGGTGACCCCAAGGGACAGGGTCAGGTAGATCGACGGATTGGCCTCAGGCAGGGCGACGCGCATGGCCGCAGGCACCGCGATGTAACTGGCCGAGGCCGACAGCACCATGAACAGCGCCACGCCCCCGGTGCTGACGCCCAGCAAAAGGCCCGTGGCCAGCCCCAGGGTCGCCCCCACCAGCGGCATCACCACGCCAAAGGCCAGAACGCCGGGGGTCAGCACACCCGAACTGCTGCGCAGGCCGCGCCCCGCAACAAGGCCCATATCCAGCAGAAACAGGCACAAAACCCCCTGAAACGGCGAGACGATGAACGCCTCGATCTTGGCCAGTCCGTCAACGCCGGTGATCCAGCCGATGAAAAAGCTGCCGACCAGCAGCACGATGGACCCGTTCAGCATGATCTCGCGCAAAAGGTCATTGTCCATGCGCCGGGAATCGCCTCCGCGCGTGATCAGCCAAAGGGCTGACAGGATCGCCGGGGCCTCCATCGCTGCGGCCACCGCAACCATATACCCTTCGGACACGATCCCGCTGCCACTCAGCACGGATGTGGCTGCCACAAAAGTCACGATCGAGATCGAACCATAATGCGCCGCCACCGCCGCTGCATCGAGGCGGGACAGGCTGCCCATCACCTGCAACAGCGCAAAAGCGATCAGCGGCAAAACGGCAGACAGGACCACACCGGCAACCAGCGACAGGGCCAATGTGGCGTCGATGCCGTGATCGGCCACGCTCACCCCACCTTTGAAACCGATGGCAAAGAGCAGATAAATCGACATGCCCTTGGCCACCGCCTCGGGAATGTTCAGATCGGACCGGGCCAATGCGGCCGCCACGCCCAGCGCAAAGCTGAGAATGATCGGCGAAAGAAGGTTCGTGGCCGCAAGGCTCAGTATCTGATCCATGAGGACCCCTTTTGACGGTCCGGCAGGTTAAACGGGCTGGAAATCAAGCGTCTTGCCCATGAACTGGCTCATGCCGCCTTCGGCAATATCCGTCCAGAGACCATGGATGCTGAGCGAGCCGTCATTCACGCGACTTTCGACAAAGGGGAAGGTCATCAGGTTCTCCATCGAGGTGACGACGGCCAGCTGTTCAAGGCGCTGGGATTTGTCATCCTCGACCGCAATATCGGCGACCTGTTCGTATTTCGGGCGCAGAATATCCATCCATCTACCCACGAAACTGGTCTTTTCCTCCAGTTCGGGCGCACGACCCTCGCACATGTCGATACAGCCCTGCACACCGCCGCAGCGCGAATGGCCCAGCACGACGATATGGGCGACCTGCAAGACGGTGACGGCGTATTCGACCGCTGCCGAGGTGCCATGGTGATCGCCGTCCGGTTCGAACGGGGGCACCAGATTGGCGATATTGCGGTGAATGAAAAACTCGCCCTGATCCGCGCCAAAGATCGAGGTCACATGCACCCGGCTGTCACAGCAGGAAATGACCATGGCACGCGGGCGTTGCCCTTCGGTGGCAAGGCGGCGATACCACGCCGAATTCTCGGCATAGGTGGTCGCCTTCCACCCCTGATAGCGCTGCAAAAGAAAGGTCGGAAGGGGTTTGATCCTGTGCATGGCGTCAGTCTGCCTGTCCGTTCAGTGTCTTTGAGGGATGTGATTACCCGGGATTGTCGGCAAATTCGAGCGAAAAGACAGGGCGGGCATAACGATTTGGGAACTCTCCTATGCGATCACGGACCAGACCGTGGGGGTCCGCCAGATTGGGTGAGAAGAGGTGAGTAAAGTGTCAAACGTCACACAGCTTCGGCTGTCCGAGCATGTACAGGTCGATCACGACCGCCTGGATGCGCTCTATTCAGAGATGGATCATGCAGCCGCGGAGGATGTGGTATGCCGCGCGATGGAGGAACTTGCCCTGCGCATGGCCCATTGCGACCGGCTGTACCGGGCCGGGGATCTCGATGGGTTGCACAAGGCAAGCCGGTCGCTGATCGCCATTGCCGACCAGATCGGGATGAAGGTGATGGCGCAGGTGGCAGCTGATGTCGCGACCTGTGCCAAATCGCGCAACCAGATCGCGCTGGCCGCCACCCTGTCGCGCCTGATGCGCACGGGCGAGGAATCGCTGACCGCGATCTGGGATTTGCAGGACATCACGATCTAGGGACGCAATCATTTCTGGAACGCATCGCGGCCAACCCCGGCGGGTCTGGCCGCGATCCGCGATTCCAACCACCCGCCCTTGCAGCAACGGTCAAAGCGCGTAGGGTCGCACGCATCACATCACAACAGGATGCCTTCGATGACGCTTGCCTTTGCCTCACATGATCCCGCTGCCATCCCCGTGCACCTGCTGGCCGAGGATGCCGTCGCGCCGTGGTTGGAAGCGCAAGGCGCCGAGGTGCAGGGCTGGGCCAAGGTACACGGTTTTACCGGCGCGCTCGGGCAGGCGCTGACCTTTCCCGGAGCAGGGGGCGTGGGCATGGCGGCTGTGGGTTATGGCAGTGCCAGATCGCGCCGCCGCGCCCGCTTTCATCTGGCCGCCGGGGCCGCAGGGCTGCCTGCCGGCATCTATGCGCTGCACTCCGATCTTGATGTGGCCACGCTTGAGGTCGAGGCACTGGGCTGGCTCCTCGCAGGCTACCGCTATGACCGTTACAAATCGCAACTGCCGATGGGCGCGCAACTGATCGCACCCGATGGCATTGACGCCGCCCAGGTCGAGGCGCAGGCACAGGGCGAGGCCCTGACCCGTACCCTGATCAACACGCCCGCCTCGGATATGGGCCCGCCGGACCTCGAAGCCGCAGCCCGCGTGCTCGCCGACCAGTTCGGGGCCGAGATCAGCGTGACCACCGGCGACGACCTGCTGGCCGCCAACTTCCCCATGATCCACACGGTCGGGCGCGCCGCTGACCGCGCCCCTCGGCTGATCGACATGGCCTGGGGCAATTCCGGCCCGCAACTGGTGCTGGTGGGCAAGGGTGTGTGTTTCGACACCGGCGGGCTCAACCTCAAACCCGGGGCGTCGATGGGGCTGATGAAAAAGGACATGGGCGGTTCAGCCGCCGTTCTCGGCCTTGCGCATATGATCATGGCCACCGGATTGCCGCTGCGCCTGCGGGTGTTGATCCCGGCGGTGGAAAACAGCGTGGCGGGCAATGCATTCCGCCCGCAAGACATCCTGACCTCGCGCAAAGGGCTCACCGTCGAAATCAACAACACCGACGCCGAAGGGCGGCTGGTGCTGGCCGACGCATTGGCGCTGGCGGATGAGGACAAGCCCGATCTGATCATCTCGATGGCCACGCTGACCGGCGCGGCACGCGTCGCTGTCGGCCCCGATCTGGCCCCCTATTACACCGATGATGCGGCCCTGTCCGCAGCACTGGAAGAGGCCGCCATCGCCCAGGCCGATCCCGTCTGGCGCATGCCCTTTCACGCGCCCTACGAGTCGATGATAGAACCGGGCATCGCCGATCTCGACAACGCCCCCAAGGGTGGATTTGCCGGATCGATCACAGCCGCCCTGTTCCTGCGCCGTTTCGTTGATCACAGCCCCTACATGCATTTCGACATCTACGGCTGGCAACCCGGCGACGCACCCGCGCGGGCCAAGGGTGGGGTCGGACAGGCCACGCGGGCACTGCTGGCCGCCCTGCCCCGCGCGCTCAAGCTGTGAGCGATCCGCGCCTGACACCCAACACCGACTATCTCGGTGTCGACCGCCCCGGGCGCATCGCCTGGCCGCATGTGGATCTGTGCCGGACGCCCTCCGGGGCGCGCGACCGCCAGTTGCTGGCCGGGGCCGAAGTAACGGTGATGGGCGAGGATGATACACACGCCTATGTGCGCGCAGATCACGACGGCTATATCGGCTTTGTCCCAGCGCGCAGCGTCGGCGGCCCCGTCGCTGCCACCCATATGGTCAGCCGCCCCGCCGCCCACGCCTACCGCAAGGCCTCGATCAAGGCGCCCGAAGTCGCCACGCTCAGCTTTGGCGCCCGACTGGCGGCACGACGGGAAAGCGACGATTTCATCGAAACCGAACTGGGCCACGTGCCCAAGGCGCAAGTCACCCCTCTCCCCGCACCTGCCACAGACGCGATCACAACCGCGCGGCTGTTTCTGGGCACGCCTTACCTCTGGGGCGGCAACACGCGGGCGGGCATCGACTGCTCCGGCCTGATCCAGATCGCCCTGCTGCGTGCCGGCCAGCCCTGCCCCGGCGACAGCGACATGCAGGAGGCCGATACCGGCCATGACTTGCCCGAAGGCAGCGCATACGAGCCCGGCGACCTGCTGTTCTGGAAAGGCCACGTGGCCCTGATCACCAGCCCCAGCACGATGATCCACGCCAATGCCCACCACATGGCAGTGGTCGAAGAAGACATTGCGCCCGCCCTCGCGCGCATCGCGGCAACGGACACAGGGCCCGTGACCAACCATAAACGGCTAACGATCTGAACATTCCGCCTGCGGCGAGCGCAGCAGGGGGGCTGTCTGCCCCCCCGTCGCCCTGTAGGCGACTCCCCCCGAGGATTTTTTCAAATCAGAGAAGCCGGAGCGGTCCTCGCCTGCATCTTCACTTGGCTCAAAAAAACTCTGGGGAAGTTTGAAGGGGCAAAGCCCCTTCATCAGCAAAAATGAATCGCGCCCGCGTCAGCGGACAATTGGATCACTCCACTGCGCGGATCAGCTTGCGCTCCAGCACCCGCAGCACGGTCTTCAGATCATGGCCCCGGCGCAGGATCTGCCCGTCGATCCCGATCACCGCGTACATCCCCTGCCGGTCCCGCAGTTTGGGTCGCTTTTCAATTCGGTAAAGCGGGTTTTCCGCCGTGCGCCGAAACACCGAAAACACGGCCACCTCGCGCAAACAGGAAATCCCGTAATCCCGCCACTCTCCCGCCGCCACCATGCGCCCGTACAGCGACAGGATCACCGCCAGCTCGGTGCGGTGAAACGCCACCTGCGGGCTGGGCATCTGGGCCGAATTGGACGGAGGTGGGATATGCAGCGTCATTGGATCAACACTTGCCCGGACAGGCCGCAATTTCAAGTCCTCGGTGGCCTGAGCAGTTGAACGGCGCTCCAAATCCGGGCAACACTGCCCAAAATCACAACGAAGACGAGGCCGCAATGACGCCCCAGCAACGGGCCCAGACCTGTGCAGAGCGGATGTGGGCCAAGGACCGCGCCAGCCAGGCACTTGGCATGACCCTCACCGCCATCGGCCCGGGCACGGCCACGCTTGCCATGCCTGTGCGCGACGACATGCTGAACGGGCATGGCATCTGCCATGGCGGCATGATCTTTACCCTCGCCGACAGCGCCTTTGCCTTTGCCTGCAACACCTACAATGCGCTCACGGTGGCCCAATCCAACCAGATCACCTATCTCGCGCCTGCCCCGGCGGGCGACACCCTGACCGCCACCGCCATCGAGGTGGCGCGCACGGGGCGCTCGGGTACCTATGACGTGGTGGTCACGACCTCTGAGGGGCAGAAAATCGCCCTGTTCCGGGGCCTGTCACGCACCATCGCAGGCCAGCATTTCGACGAGGATACACAATGAAAGACCTCACCCCCGATCGCAGCACACTGGATCCGATCGAGATCGCCAGCCGCGACGAAATCACCGCCCTCCAGCTGACCCGCATGCAATGGTCGCTGGCCCACGCCTACCAGAACGTCCCCCACTACCGCACGGCCTTTGACGCCGCAGGGATTCATCCGGACGACCTCAAGTCCCTCTCGGACCTCGCCAAATTCCCCTTCACCGCCAAACAGCACCTGCGCGACAATTACCCGTTTGGCATGTTCGCCGTGCCGCGGGACGAAGTCGCGCGCATTCATGCCTCCTCCGGCACCACGGGCCAGCCTACGGTGGTCGGCTACACGGACCAAGACCTCGCCAACTGGGGCCAAGTGGTCGCCCGCTCCCTCCGCGCGGCGGGGCTGCAACCGGGTGATCTGCTGCACAACGCCTATGGCTACGGGCTGTTCACCGGCGGGCTTGGCATCCATCTTGGCGCCGATGCGCTGGGGCTCACGACCGTGCCCATCTCGGGCGGGATGACGCCACGACAGGTGCGTCTGATCACCGATTTCCAGCCCAAGGGGATCACGGTGACGCCCTCTTACGCGCTCTCGATCCTCGATGAATTCAACACCCAGGGCATCGATCCGCGCGCCTCCTCCCTTCAGGTCGGCATTTTCGGCGCCGAACCCTGGACCAACGCCATGCGGCGCGAGATCGAGACCGCCTTTGATATGCATGCAGTCGACATCTATGGCCTGAGCGAAGTCATCGGCCCCGGCGTGTCCATGGAGTGCGTAGAAACCAAAGACGGGCTGCACATCTGGGAAGACCACTTTTTCCCCGAAATCATCAACCCCGACAGCGGCGAACCGGTCGCCGACGGAGAACTCGGCGAACTGGTCTTCACCTCGCTGACCAAAGAGGCGTTCCCCATCATCCGCTACCGCACCCGTGACCTCACGCGCCTGCTGCCCGGAACGGCGCGGTCGATGCGTCGGATGGAAAAGGTCACAGGGCGCAGCGACGACATGATCATCCTGCGCGGCGTCAACGTCTTTCCCACGCAGGTCGAAGAGGCGATCATGGCCACCCCCGGCCTCGCGCCCCACTTCCAGATCGAACTGACCAGACCAGACCGTATGGATCAGATGCGGGTGCTGTGCGAGGCGGCGGACAACTCCGCCGACCGCAACGCCGCCGGTCAGGCACTGGCCGCTCAGATCAAGCAGAGCATCGGGATATCCGTCCGCGTGGACGTGGCCGAAACCGGCGGCGTCGCCCGCTCCGAAGGCAAAGCCGTGCGCATCCTGGATCGCCGGGGCACATGACGGCACTGGTCATTCCGACAGTGATACCCTTAAATACCACCAGTCATAAGCAACCGAAATCGAGCCTCTGGTGGCCCAGCCTAAAATTCCTTTCAACCGACCGTCCCTCGTGGGCCGCGAACTGGCCTATGTCGAGGACGCCATCGCGCGTGGTCAGTTGTCTGGCGACGGGCACTATACCAAGGTCTGCAACGCCGAAATCGCCCGCACAACCGGGGCCAAAGCGGCCCTGCTGACCCATTCCTGCACTGCCGCGCTCGAAATGTCGGCAATCCTGTGTGATCTCACGGTCGGGGACGAGGTGATCCTGCCCTCGTTCACGTTCGTGTCGACCGCCAATGCCGTGGCCCTGCGCGGGGCGACACCGGTGTTTGTGGATATCGACCCCGATACGCTCAACATCGACCCGGCCGCTGTTGCCGCTGCGGTCACTCCGCACACGCGCGCCATCATCGCCGTACACTATGCAGGCTTTCCCGCCGACATGGACGCCCTTGCCGCCATCGCCAAAAACCATGATCTGGTACTGATCGAGGACGCCGCCCAAGCCTATGGTTCGACCTACAAGGGCCGCCCAGCAGGGTCGCTTGGCGACATGGCTGCCTTTAGCTTTCACGAGACCAAGAATATCATCAGCGGCGAGGGCGGCGCGCTGACCGTCAACCGCGCCGATCTGGTGGAACGGGCTGAAATCATTCGTGAAAAGGGCACCAACCGCGCCCGCTTCTTTCGCGGACAGGTGGACAAATACACATGGGTCGACCTCGGCTCCTCCTTTCTCCCGGGCGAGCTGATCGCGGCCTTTCTCTTTGGCCAGCTCGCCGAAGAGGGTGAAATCCGCAAACGCCGCCTGGCCCAATACAACCGTTACCAAGACGCCTTCGCGTCGCTCGCGGCAGAAGGCCGTGTGCAACTGCCAAAAGTGCCGCCCGAGACGACCGGCAACGGGCACATGTTCTACCTTTTGATGCCCGACATCGACCGGCGGGACGCGTTCATCGCCTTTCTGAAGTCGCGCGGCATCACGGCCCCGTTCCACTACGTGCCGCTGCATTCGGCACCGGCGGGGCTGAAATTCGGGCGCACTGCGGGATCGATGAGCGTCACAGATGATATCTCGGCCCGCCTCGTGCGCCTGCCGATGTTCTTTTCACTGGATCAGGACATCGAAGAGGTCATCGCGGTTGTGCGCGACTGGTTCAGGCAGGTGTAGGCGATGGCATATCTCAGCGAGGACGATCTGGCACGGATGGGCTTTGCCGCCCTGGGCCAGAACGTGCGCATCAGCGACAGGGCGTCGATCTATGAACCCGAAAAGATGCGGCTGGGCGATCACACCCGGATCGACGATTTCTGCGTCATATCCGGGCGCGTTACGATGGGGCGCAATGTGCATGTGGCGGCCCTCTGTCTGGTCGCGGGTGGGGCGCCGGGCGTGACCCTCGGTGATTTCGCGGGCATGGCCTATGGAGCCAAGGTGTTTTCCCAATCGGACGACTATTCCGGCGCGACCCTGACCAACCCGACGGTGCCGGATGGCTTCAAAACCGAACACATGGCGCCAGTGCGCCTGGGCCGCCACGTGATCATCGGAACCAACGCGGTGGTCGGGCCGGGTGTCGAACTGGGCGATGGCTCGGCTGTCGGGGCGGGGTCAGTTGTTCTACACTCGACCGAACCGTGGACCATCGTCGCAGGCACCCCCGCCAAACGCATCAAGACACGCAAACAGGATTTGCTGGACCTGGAACGCCAATACCTTGACCAGCAAGAAAGCTGAACTGTGAAAAAGCGGCCCAATTACCTGATCTTCGCGCCGTCCTTTGACCCTGACAGCGGCGGCGCGATCTTTCTGCATCAACTCGCCCATGTGCTGGACAGTCTGGGCGAGGATGTGCGGCTATGGCCCTGGACCATGGAAAAGCTCAGCACGCCCGCATGGCTGAAAAAGCTGTCGCGCAAGCCCAGCGCGCTCTGGAAGACCCCAAAGTTCGATCTGAACCCCGAGCTGAACACGCGTATCGCCCGGTCAGGCGACCTGCGCCCGGACAGCATCGTCGTCTACCCCGAGGTGACCCTTGGCAACCCGCTCGGTGCGCGCAATGTGGTGCGCTGGCTGCTGTACCGGCCCGGCCTCAAGGACCCCTACGCATTCACCGAAAACGAGATGTTCTTTCGCGCCGGCGAGATGTCGGACCTGCCGGACCTGACCGGCGGCGCGCCCGACCTTTATGTCTGGAACCGCAACCCGATGTACCGCAACGAACAGCGCGCCGACCGCGCGGGCGCGTGCTACATGGTGCGCAAGGGCCACGACAAGCCACGCATCCCGGAAACCGAAAATGCCATCTGCATCGACGGCATGTCTCATGCCGAAGTGGCCGAGGTCTTTAACCGCTGCGACGTGTTCTACAGCTATGACGAGGCGACGATGTATTCGCAATTCGCGGCCATCTGCGGGTGCCTGAGCGTGATCGTGCCCGGCCTTTATGCCTCCCGTGACGACTGGGTCGCCGCCCACCCCATGGGGCGCTATGGCGTCGCTTACGGCCTTGACGATCTGGATCATGCCCGCGCAACTCAAAGTCAGGTCGGCGACATGCTGGATGAAAAGGAACGTGACAGCCGCCAGACGGTCGAGGCGTTTGTGGCCAGAACACAGTCGGCTTTTGGCGGGGGCTGACACCGCAGTGTGTCGGGCACTTCTGCTCTCCGCTGACCGGATTGATGTGCTTTACTGTCAGAAAGTGCGCTGTCGATGGTTCGCCAGTGGTCGCTGTGGCACGACGACTCCCGCAACCTTCCCATTTACCTTCCCTTAACAAACCCCACCGCACGCTCCGTTAACCCGGCCATTTCCCGGCAATCGTATGCCATGCGGTGCACAAGGTGTGCACAGGTTGTGTACGGGCTGTGACCCGCCGATTCGCCTTGTTTTCATGACGTTAACCTGCCCTTCCACTGCTAACGACCCGTACCCGTTCCCACCCGTTGCGCGCTTCAGGCAAAACTGCCCTGACAGAACCAGCCCGCCGACATCGCCCCGCCATGTCCGTAAAACAGCCACAGCCGTGCGCCGCAGGCTGTGTCCGTCACCCAGTAATCCCGCGTGCCAGAGCGCCAGTTGGGATCGTCCAGCCACCATTCCGGGGCCAGCCGCTCGGGGCCGATGGCGCGCAGGCGGGTCAGCGCGCGCCCACGCCAGCGGAACGTCTCGGGCAGGCGCGGGGTGGCGGGGGCGTGCACGGGCTCGGGCGGCCACAGCAGCAGCGGGCGGGGATTGGTAGGCGCAGGCCAGGGCCCCTCATGCGGTTTGGACCAGGCAGCGGACAGGATGTGGTGTGACTTTTCAGGGATATGACTGTCAGCCGGGTGCAGGCGGCGGATCGCATCCAGCCCCACCCGCGCGCCCAGTCGCCCAACCAGATCGTCCAGCGCATTGGTCTTGTTCAGCCGCGCCTGCACCGCCGCTCCGGCCTGCAAATGGCCCACCACCACCGCGTCATGCAAGGGTTCGACCTGCACCGCCACAAGGCGCAGCATGTCGATGCCAAAGCCCGCATCGATCTCGTCGAGCTTGAGTTCCAGCAGCGGACGGATGCGGGCAGGATCAAAGCTGGGGCGGGCCAGCCCCACCTCGATCACCTCGACCCCGTGGTCACTGCGATAGGCCTGCAGGGCGACCCGGCGCGCACCTTTTCCCTTGTCTTCCAACGCCTTGCACAGGCGCGGCAACAACCGGTCGATCCCAGCCATCACGTCTTCGGCAAGGCCAATGGGGTCCGGCAAGGTCATGCGAACGGCAAAATGATCCGGCGGCTTGGCGGGAGAAACCGGCTCGGGCGCGCTGCCCATCGCCTGATCAAGGCGCATCACCAGCCCCCGCCCGAACCGGCGCGCCAGCCCCGCGCGCGGCTGGCCCAGCAGATCACCCACCCGGCGCAGACCCAACCGGCCCAGCTGCGCGCTCACCTCCGGTTCTAGGCGCAGGGCGGCAATGGGCAGCGGGCTGAGCGCGCCATAGGTCTGACCGGGGGCCGCAATCCGCTGCGTGTTGTCCAAGCGGGTGCGGACCGTGGGGGCTGCACCCCCCTTGGTCCAATGCCGCCGCTTGCCTGCGCGCGAGCGGGTGGCGCGGGCCTCCTGATCGATGGCGTCACCGGTCCGGTCCGACCCGGTCGCCCGGCCCGCATAACGCGCCAGCGCCCAGGCGGCCCCGCGGGTGTCGGCCAGCCCCATCAGCACAGTGAGGCCCAGATCGGTGCAATCATCCTCGACCACCTGCATCAACTGCGCCTCACCCCCGAACAGATGGGCACAGCCCGTCAGATCAACCACCAGCGCGTCCCCCGCTTCGGGCGCGACCCATGGGGAAAACTTGCCCGCCCAGCGCTGCAAGGCCTCCAGAAACCGGGTCTCGCCCGCCACACTGCGCGGAAAGGTCAGCAGACCGGGGCACATCGCATGGGCGTCGCGCACCGGTTGACCGACCTGCAAACCATGGGATTGCGCAACAGCGTTCAGGGCCGTGATAAGCTGCATGTTCTGCTGCTCCTGCACCACGGCCAGCGGCTGATCGCCCAGCACCGGCTGGCGCCGGATCAGACGTTCGGCCCCCAATCGGGGAAACCACAGGGACAGGATACGGCGGTCGGGCATTGCAAGATGTTCACATTATGTTCTCATTTTGAATACGCCGAGTCGCCCCCGCGAGTCGAGGCTGCTTCATTGTTCTGAAAATATGCAAATCCGGCGTCAGGTGCCGTAGCGGGCCATGAAGGTTTCGACCGCACCGTCCACCACCCGGTCGATATCGGCCTCGTCCACCTGGCGGATCACCCCGAACATCAGGCGCGGCCAGATGTCGGACTTGCACAGCTCGCCAAACTGGTCCGCAGCAAGGGTCAGATCCTCGATCTGCAACTCGCCCCGGGCCATCGCACCGGCAAAATACTCGGTCATCACCGCCCGCATGCGGGCCGGGCCCGACTGATAAAAAGCCCGCCCGATCTCAGGGAACCGATCCGATTCGGCGACGCAAATGCGAAACACCTGCTGGCCGAATTTCGACGTGATAAAGCGCACGAAATGCCGCCCCACCTGGGCCAGAACCGCCCGTGGGGCCGCACTCATGTCGATGGTGTCGATGGCTGCCCGGCTTTGGCGGGCACATTCCTGATTGGCCACTTCCATGAACAAAAGCCGCTTGTCCGGGAAATAACTGTACAGGGTGGCCTTGCTGACCTCCGCCTGTTTGGCGATGTCATCGACACTGGCCCCTTCGAACCCGTCCGCCATGAACACAGTCCGCGCACCTTCAAGCACCTGGTCGAATTTCCGGCCCTTGCGGACTATGGGCGTGGCGTCGTTCATGGGCATCCTTCACTCCAAGACAGAAGGCAATATAAACTGATCCGTTCAGTTCTGACAGAAAAATCCGCGTGAGCGCTGTTGCAACTTGTGCCAGACGCGCCATCATAGTTTGGAATCATTCTAAACGAACGGCGACCACATGCGATTCACAACCCAGCGCAAACGCTTTGACGACCTGAGCGAACAGGAGATTCTGGCGCTTGCCATCTCCTCCGAAGAGGACGATGCCAGCATCTATCGCGGCTATGGCGAGCGGCTGCGTGAAGACTATCCCGCCAGCGCCGCCATCTTTGACGACATGGCCGCCGAGGAAGACACCCACCGCCAGCGCCTGATCGAGCTGCACCGCGCGCGCTTTGGTGAAGTGATCCCGCTGATCCGGCGCGAACATGTGTCCGGCTACTATGCCCGCCGCCCCGTCTGGTTGATGGAGACGCTGTCCCTCGATCGCATCCGCGCCGAGGCCGAAGCGATGGAGCGCGAGGCCGAACGGTTCTATACTGCTGCGGCCGCCCGCACCTCGGATGCCGCCACCCGCAAGCTGCTGGGTGATCTGGCGGCGGCCGAGGCCGGGCACGAACGCAAGGCCGGCACGCTCAAGGACAAACATCTGGATGATGAAACCCGCGCCGCCGAAGATGACAAGGACCGCCGCCAGTTCATTCTGACCTATGTGCAACCGGGTCTGGCCGGGCTGATGGACGGGTCGGTGTCGACCCTGGCGCCCATCTTTGCCGTCGCTTTTGCCACGCAGGACACGTGGACCACCTTCCTTGTCGGACTTGCTGCCTCCGTGGGGGCAGGCATCTCGATGGGGTTCACCGAGGCGGCCTCTGATGACGGGCAATTGTCCGGGCGCGGCTCTCCGGTCAAGCGCGGATTTGCCTCTGGGATCATGACAACCGTGGGCGGATTGGGTCACGCCCTGCCCTACCTGATTGCCGATTTCTGGACGGCCACGGTCATCGCCATCGTCGTGGTGTTCATCGAACTTTGGGCAATCGCATGGATCCAGAACAAGTACATGGACACGCCGTTCTGGCGGGCAACCCTGCAGGTTGTCGTGGGCGGGGCACTGGTTTTTGCAGCAGGCGTGCTGATCGGCAGTGGCTAGCGGCGCGCGCCCGCGCTAAAGCTGGGCGCATGCTGGCGATCCTGTTCAAAACTCTGCCCTTTTTCGCACTGATCGGTCTGGGCTACTGGGCCGGACGCACCCGGTTCTTCACCGAGGAAGCGACGGCTTACCTCACCAAATTCGTGTTCTACTTTGCCCTGACCGCGATGATTTTCCGCTTTGCCGCCAATCTGGAACTGGCCAAGGTCTGGGACGGCAAGCTGGTTGGCGCCTATCTGTGCGGCACGCTCGTCGTCTACCTGATCGCCACGGCAGTGGCGCGGATCAGGCGGCTGGACCTCCAGACCGGCGCGGTTGAGGCCCAATGCGCCGTGATCGGCAATGCGGGCTTTCTCGGCCTGCCGATGCTTGCGCTGCTGTTCGGACCAGAGGCCATTGGGCCTGTGATGCTGGTGCTGGCGACTGATCTGATCGTCTTTTCCAGCCTCATCGTGATCCTGATCACCATCGGGCGGGATGGGCGGATGTCCCTTTCGATCCTGCGCACAATCGGGCTGGGCCTGATCAGGAACCCGATGATCGTGGCCATGTCGCTCGGTCTGCTCTGGGCCGGGTTGAGCATCCCGATCCCCGCCCCGATGAACGACTTCCTCAGCATCCTTGGTGCCGCAGCCACGCCCGGCGCGCTCTTTGCCATCGGCGCCTCGCTCGCCTCGAAATCTGCCGAGCGGGTACAGATTGCGGGCTGGCTCAGCTTTTGCAAACTGGTGCTGCACCCGCTGGCCGTCGCGATCTATGCACTGTTCGTGTTTCGGGTCGAACCGTTCGGGGCGGCCATGATCATCGCCTGCGCAGCAATGCCGGTGGCGGGCAATATCTACATGCTCGCACAACACTACGGCGTGGCCCCGCAACGGGTCTCTGCAGCGATCCTGTTTTCCACGGCGTTCAGCATCGCGACCCTCACGGCGGTGATCGCATGGATCAGCCCCATGGCCTTCATTGTTCCATAAATATGCCCGCCGGAGGCGTCCTGAACTTGCCGCATGCGCCCCCGCCCGCTAGCGATGAACAAACGAAAGGACATGCGCGATGAAAACCCAATCCGAAAACGCCTGCTTTGACGGCACCCAAGGGGTCTACACCCACGCCTCGACCGCCTGCGGTTGCGACATGACATTCGGTCTGTTCCTGCCCGCCGAAGCGCGCGAGGGGCCGGTGCCCCTGCTGTGGTATCTGTCGGGTCTGACCTGCACCCATGAAAACGCGATGACCAAGGCAGGCGCACAGGGATGGGCTGCCGAACACGGGATCGCACTGGTCTTTCCCGACACCTCGCCGCGGGGCGACGATGTAGCCGATGACGAGGCGTATGATCTGGGCAAGGGCGCCGGGTTCTACGTGAATGCCACCGAAAAGCCGTGGGCGCCGCATTACCGGATGTGGGACTACATCATGGACGAATTGCCGGGCGTTCTGGGCGAGAGCTTTGCGCTCGATATGGACCGCCAGGCGATCACGGGGCATTCGATGGGCGGGCACGGGGCGCTGACCATGGCAATGTCCGCGCCGGGACGGTTCACATCCGCGTCGGCCTTTGCGCCCATCGCCAACCCCTGCGCCAGCGACTGGGGGCGCAAGCAGCTCGGTGCATATTTGGGGAACAATGAAGATGCATGGTCGCCCCATGATGCCACCCATCTGATGCGCGCAAACGGGTTTGGCGGACCGATGCTGATCGATACCGGCACGTCTGATCAGTTCCTTGACCTGCTCAAACCTGAGGCGCTCGCCGAGGCTGCCGCCGCACGCCGGCAGCAAATGACGTTCCGGATGCAGCCCGGCTATGACCACTCTTATTTCTTCATCTCGACCTTCATGGAGGATCACGTGGCCTTTCATGCAGAGCAGCTTTGGGCGTGACTACGCTGTTCATTGATGCCGATGCCTGCCCGGTCAAGGCCGAGGCCGAGCGCGTGGCGACGCGGCACAAGGTGGCGATGAAGGTCGTCTCCAACGGCGGTCTGCGCCCCTCGCAAAACCCGCTGGTTGAAAACGTGATCGTGGATGCAGGCCCGGATGTAGCCGACATGTGGATTGCCGAACGGGCTGGCCCGGGCGACGTGGTGATCACCGGTGACATCCCGCTCGCCGCCAAATGTGTCGAGGCCGGCGCACGGGTTCTCAAACACAACGGCGAGGCGCTGACGGCGGCCAATATCGGCAACGTCCTGGCCACCCGCGACCTGATGGCCGACCTGCGCGCAGCTGATCCATTCCGCCAGGGCGGCGGCAAAGGCTTTACCAAAGCCGACAGATCGCGTTTTCTGGACGCGTTGGAACGCGAATTGAGGGCAGCACAGCGATGAGCATCAAGGCAGTGGTTTTCGACATCGGCAATGTGCTGATCGAATGGCAGCCCGAGCGGTTCTATGACAGCGTCATCGGCGAGGAGCGGCGTCGCGCCATGTTCGCCGCCGTCGATCTGCACGCGATGAACGACAAGGTGGATCTGGGCCACCACTTCACCGACACGATTTATGCCGCGGCCGAGGAATACCCCGACTGGCACAGCGAAATCCGCATGTGGCACGACCGCTGGATCGAGATGGCCTCGCCCGTGATCGACCATTCCGTCCGCCTGATGGGCGCGTTGCAGGCCAAGGGAATCCCGGTCTTTTCCCTCACGAATTTCGGCATCCAAAGCTATGACTTTGCCGCTACCCACTACCCGTTCCTGCGCGCCTTTGACCGCGATTTCATCTCGGGGCATATGGCTGTGATCAAGCCTGCCGCCCAGATCTATGAGATGCTCGAAGAGGCCAGCGGGATGGGTGGGGCCGACCTCATCTTTACCGACGACCGGGCCGACAACATCGCTGCGGCCGACGCGCGCGGCTGGCGCACGCATCTGTTTGAGGGCCCGCAAGGCTGGGCCGACCGTCTGGTCGACGAAGGGTTGCTGGACAGGGCAGAGGCCGCATGAACATTCCTTTTATCCCCTTTGAAGAAGGCGAGGCGCTGCTCGACTGGATTGGCCTGACGGATGCGCTGGCGGCCGGGCACGAACTGCCCAAGGCGGAAATCGGCGATACGTTCCTCTATCGCGATCCCGACACGCTCTTGTCTCGCGCAGCCTGGATCAACGGGATGGGCATGGCCGTCAAAACCGCCACCGTCTTTCCCGGCAATCCGGCCAAGGGTGCGCCGATGATCAATGGCGGCGTGGCCCTCTATTCCGACGCCGATGGCACCCTTGAGGCGATTGTCGATTTTCACCTCGTGACCAAGTGGAAAACCGCCGGGGACAGTCTGCTGGCCGCCCGGCGCCTCGCCAACCCGGCGAGCCGTTCGATCCTGATCGTGGGGGCGGGCACCGTGGGGCGCGCCCTTCACGACGCCTATTCAGCCGCCTTTCCGGGCGCGCATTTCACCGTGTGGAACCGCACCCGCGCCAACGCCGAGGCCATGGCGATGGAACGCCCAGGTATGGCTGTGGCCGACGATCTGGCCGACGCGGTCCATGCCGCCGACATCGTAACCTCGGCCACCATGTCCACCGAGCCGCTGATCAAGGGCGCTTGGCTGCGTCCCGGTCAGCATATCGACCTCATCGGCGCCTATCGCCCTGACATGCGCGAGGTCGATGATGCGGCCTTGCTGGCCTCCCGCGTGTTTGTTGACAGCTTTAACACCACCGTGGGCCATATCGGCGAGGTCAAAATCCCGCTGGAGGCGGGCACTATCCCGCGCGACCACCTGCTGGCCGACTACTATGACCTGCCTGCGTTCACGCGCGCGCCGGATGACATCACCCTCTTCAAGAACGGCGGCGGCGCGCATCTGGACCTGATGACCAGCCGCTATATCCTTGATCGGTGGCGCGCGCAGTGATGTGGGTCGTGATCATCCTGCTGGGCATCCTTGCGATCCCCCTGACCATCGAGTGGATGCGCAACCCTGTCTCGGAACGGCAGCGCCGCGAGGCGCCGGGCAAGTTCGCCCTGCTGTCCCAGGGCACCACCCATTACGCCTGGCTGGGGCCGGAACGGGGGCCGGTGGCCCTGTGTATCCATGGGCTCAGCACGTCCTCCTATGTCTGGCGCGGCATGGCCAAGGGGTTGGCGCTGATGGGGTTCCGGGTGCTGGTCTATGACCATTATGGCCGGGGCCTGTCGGACACGGTGCGGGGCAAACAGGACGCGGCATTCTTTCTTCAACAGATGACCGACCTCTTGGCCCACGAACAGGTGGACGAGCCGCTGACGGTGCTGGGCTATTCCATGGGCGGGGCGAT
Source organism: uncultured Tateyamaria sp. (assembly GCF_947503045.1). Classification (GTDB taxonomy): domain Bacteria; phylum Pseudomonadota; class Alphaproteobacteria; order Rhodobacterales; family Rhodobacteraceae; genus Tateyamaria. The sequence continues at coordinate 17,982 of NZ_CANNCF010000001.1, read as the reverse complement.
TGCGACGCATTTTGCCGCCGCCTATCCCGGCAAGGTCCGGCAGTTGATCCTGCTCGCCCCGGCGGGGATGCAAGAAATCTCCGGCCGCCGCGTCCGGGCAGCACTTGACTGGCCCCTGATCGGCGATTGGCTGTTCTTGCTGCTGTATCCGTTCACCCTGCGCAAGGGGATTGCCGCCGAGGCGGGCCTGTCCGGCAGTGTCGAAGGGATCAATGAAATGCAGCACGCCGAGACGGATCGGCGCGGTTATTTTCCGGCCATTCTGTCCTCTTTGCGCGGCGTGCTGAGGGGCACGGCCAAGGCCGAGCACAAGGCGATTGCCGAGGCTGGCCTGCCCGTGCTCGCGATCTGGGGTGCGGCGGATGACGTTGTGGCCCCGACCGGCAAGGACAAGCTGGCCAAGTGGAACCCGCGCGCCCGGCAGGTGATCATCCCCGGGGCCGGGCACGGGCTGACCTACACCCATACTGATCAGGTGCTTGAGGCGATGCAAGCCACGCGCGGTTAGGCCGGAACCGCCCGGCCCATAGGCCGTTCCCGGATCGGCAGGTGCACGATGGCGCTGAAGGCGCCAATGGCGACACCGATCCACCAGACCTGCGTGTAAGTGCCATAAAGATCATAGAGCCGACCACCCAGCCACACCCCCAGAAACGAACCCAACTGGTGGCTGAAAAAGACGATCCCATAGAGCGTACCCATGTAGCGCACCCCGTAAATATGCGCGACCAGACCGCTGGTCAGCGGCACCGTGGCCAGCCACAGCGTGCCCATGGCGACCGAGAAAATGATCACCGTAGTAGGCGTGATCGGGAACAGGATGAACAGGGACGCGACGATCGTGCGCCCGGCATAAATGCCCGCCAGCAGGTACTTTTTCGAATAGCGTTTGCCCGCCCAGCCTGCGGCCAGCGTGCCCGCGATGTTGGCAAGCCCAATCAGCGAAATAGCCACCGCCCCAAGTGCAGAGGTGGTCGAGATGCCCAGACTGTCCAGAGTCCCACCAGGCAAGATCGGGCCGCATAGTTCGGTCACGAAGGCGGGGAAGTGCGCGGTGATGAACGCAATCTGATACCCGCAGGAGAAAAAGCCGATGAAGATCAGGAAATAGGACGGATCGCGCAGGGCTTTGATCAGGATTTCGCCCATGCTTTCCTCAAGCTCGGCTTTGCTGGCGGGTTGCGGCACCCGCATCATCGGCAAGGCCAGCAGCGTGGTGAGGATCAGCGCGGCAAAGATCATGAACACGCTGGGCCAGGCCATGACACCCAGCAACCACTCGGCCACGGGCGGGCCAAAGACCTGACCGGCGGACCCGGCGGCGGCTGCGATGGCGAGGCTCATCGAGCGGTTTTCCTCGCTTGAGGCGCGACCCACCACGGCAAGGATGACGCCAAAGCCGGTGCCAGCGACGCCAAAGCCCACGAGCCACGCATAAAGCTGGTGTTCCAGTGGCGTCACCGACCAGGCCGACAGCACAAGCCCCACCGCATAGACCAGCGCCCCGATGATGATGGCGCGGCGATCCCCGATCTTTTCCGCAAGCGCGCCAAAGAGCGGCTGGCCGATGCCCCAGGCAAGGTTCTGGATGGCGATTGCGAGCGAAAACTCGGTCCTTGCCCATCCGAACTGGTCGGCGATGGGGATCTGGAAGACACCGAAACTCGCGCGCACCGCAAAGCTGATGATGATGATCACACAGCCCACGATCAGGACGGGTGTGAACAGGGGCGTGCGGCTTGTCATGGGCGGGTCTCCAATACGTTTGGCCAGAGTGACCGTAGCCGAGGAGGCCGTCAAATCAGGAAATTTTCGCAGCGCATCACGATCCGTGAACTGTGTTGGCTTTTCAGCCGGGCAGTGGCGCGCTAGGACGGACGGGTATGAACGATTTGATCACAGAATATCAGGCCCTTGTCGCCGCAGGCACGCTGAAACGCGACGACGCCCAAGAGGCCGTGTTGCCTGAATTCGAGCGTATCCGCGCGGCCCTCGCCGAACCGGTCAAGCGCGGGCTGTTCCGCAAGGCACCCGAGCCGCCCAAGGGTCTCTATCTGTGGGGCGGGGTCGGGCGCGGCAAATCCATGCTCATGGATTTCTTTGTCTCTCATGTCGAGGCTCCGGCGCGGCGCGTGCATTTTCACGCCTTCATGCAGGAAATCCATGCCGCCATGCACGAGGCCCGCAAGACAGGTGTCGACGATGCCATTGCACCTGTGGCGGCGGATGTGGCCGCCTCGGTTCGCCTTCTCGCCTTTGACGAGATGCAGATCAGCGACATCACGGACGCGATGATCGTGGGGCGCCTGTTCGAGGCGCTGTTTGCCGCCGGGGTCGTGGTGGTGACCACATCGAACCGCATTCCCGATGACCTCTACAAGGACGGGCTGAACCGGCAGTTATTCGTGCCCTTTATCGATCTTTTAAAGGACAAGATGGTGGTGTGGGAACTCGCCTCGCCCACGGACTACCGGCAAGACCGCCTGACCGGCAGCCCGACCTATTTCACGCCACTGGGCGGCGCGGCTCGGCGCGAAATGGATGCGATCTGGTCCGACCTCAAGGGCGGCGAGGCGCAGCCTCTCGGCATCGCCCTGAAAGGGCGCACCGTCACCATCCCCGAGTTCCGCAATGGTGTGGGCCGCGCCAGTTTTTACGATCTGTGCGCCCAGCCGCTGGGTCCGGGTGATTTTCTGGCCATTGCAGAGGCCTGCAAGGTGCTGATGATCGACGATATCCCTTGTCTTTCGCGAAACAATTTCAACGAGGCCAAGCGGTTTGTGACGCTGATCGACGCGCTTTACGAGGCGCATGTGCGCCTGATCTGTTCCGCCGCGGCACTTCCGGAAATGCTGTATCTCGAAGGCGAAGGCACGTTCGAATTTGAGCGCACCGCCTCGCGTCTGCGCGAGATGCAAAGCGACGGGTGGGCTGCCTAACCGTTTTCGCGCAGCACGGCACCCGCAAGGTAAAGCGAGCCACAGATCAGTACGCGCGCTTGTGGCTCTTTTTCGAGGATCGACGACAATGCGGCCTTGATGTCCGGCGCATCCGTCGCGTCCAACCCCACGTCGCGCGCGGCTTGCGCTGTGTCCGCAGCGGGCAATGTCGCCGCCTCACCCGGGATCGACAGCGCGGTGAGGCTGTCGGCAACCGATGCGAGGGGTGCAAGGTATCCGCGCACGTCCTTGGTATTCAGCATACCGCAGATCATATGTGTGGGCCGCGTGGGCAGGCCGCGCAGGGTTGAGGCCAGCGCATTACCTGCAGCCGGATTGTGCCCGCCATCCAGCCACAGCTCGGCCCCTGATGCGACCGACATCTCGGCCAGCGGGCCGGTGCGCAGGCGCTGCATCCGGGCCGGCCATGCGGCACGCGTCACTGCCGCCTGGCACGCCGCCTCGTCACAGCCTAAATGCCGCAGGGCCGCTAGCGCCATGCCTGCGTTCTGAATCTGGTGATCGCCGGGCAAAACCGGGCGCGGCAGGTCGAGCAGGCCCGTTTCATCCTGATAGATCATCCCGTCCCGCTCGGGGCTGGCATGCCAGTGCTGCCCATAAGCAAGGATCGGCGCGCCAAGGCGGTTGGCGCGGTCTTCGATCACATCAAGCCCAGCCTCGTCCTGCGGACCGACCACAACCGGCACGCGGCGTTTGATGATACCCGCCTTTTCGCCCGCGATGGCCTCGATCGTGTTGCCCAGAAAGGCCTCGTGATCCATCGAGACGGGAGTGATGATGGTCAGCGCGGGTGCGTCGATCACATTCGTGGCGTCCAGCCGCCCGCCAAGGCCAACCTCAAGCAACGTGTAATCCGCGGGCGTGCGAGCAAAGGCGAGGATGGCCGCGCAAGTCGTAATCTCGAAATAGGTGATGTCCGCGCCACCGTTCGCACCGTAGCACTCATCCAGCAGGTCGGTTAGCGCTTCTTCGGTGATCAGGGTGCCCGCGAGGCGGATGCGCTCGTGAAAGCGGGCCAGATGCGGCGAGGTGTAGGCGTGGACACGATGGCCCACGGCCTCAAGCCCGGCGCGGATCATCGCTTGAGTCGATCCCTTGCCGTTGGTTCCCGCGATATGGATCACGGGCGGCAGGTCGTTTTGCGGATTGCCCAATGCATCCAGCAGCCGCCAGACACGATCCAGCGTGAGGTCGATGATCTTGGGGTGCAACGCCATCATCCGGGCAAGGATGGCGTCCGAATTGGGGGCCGTCATGGCTTGGCGCTGTCGCCGTCAATTTCGGCCTCGGCCGAGGACACCGGGGTCGTGGGCGCAGGCAGATCAGCCATCACAGCTGGGGGCAGACCCATCAGCATACGGGTGATCGTGATCAGCTCGGCGCGCATTTCGGTGCGCTTGGTCACGCGGTCGAGCATGCCGTGATCCAGCAGATATTCAGCGCGCTGGAACCCTTCGGGCAGCTTTTCGCGGATGGTCTGTTCGATAACGCGCGGCCCGGCAAAGCAGATCAGGGCGTTGGGTTCAGCGATATGCACATCGCCCAGCATCGCATAGGAGGCCGTCACGCCGCCCGTCGTCGGGTGGGTCAGCACGACGATGTACGGCAGGCCTGCCTCTTTCAGCATCTGTACAGCAACGGTGCTGCGCGGCATCTGCATCAGGCTCAGGATGCCCTCCTGCATGCGCGCGCCGCCTGCGGCGGAAAACAGGATCAGTGGGCGCTTGAGTTTCACCGCCTCTTGCGCAGCGGCAATGATGGCGTTGCCCACATACATGCCCATCGACCCGCCCATAAAAGAAAAGTCCTGCGCGGCCGCAATGACCGGCGTGCGGCCAATCTCGCCCGCGGCAACGAGCATGGCTTCGCTTTCACCGGTGGCCTTTTGGGCGGCACGCATGCGGTCGGGGTATTTCTTTTGATCGCGGAATTGCAGCGGGTCGGCGATGGGCGCTGGCACAGTGACCTGCGCATAGATCCCGCCATCAAACAGCGCGCCAAAGCGGTCGCGCGGGGTGATTGCCATGTGGTGATCGCAATTGGTGCAGACGTTCAGATTGTCACTGAGTTCGCGATGAAACAGCATCGTGCCGCACTCATCGCATTTGGTCCACAGGTTGTCCGGCGTTTCGCGACGCGAAAAGATCGAGTTGATCCGGGGCCGGACATAGTTGCTGATCCAGTTCATGGGGTCTTCCTGCTGCGTCGCTCATGTTTCAGATAATCCGGCCAAGGCGCAAATGCAATCAGGCCCTGATGGCCAGACGGGCCACCAGCCAGCTGACCAGCACAAAGCCGAAGTCGACGGGAAGCCATGCCGCCATCTGTGCCTCGTCCCCCATGCCAAAGGGCAACAAGTAGAGCGCAAGGCCGGACATCTCGTCCGGAACGCTGATGATCAGCATGGCCGACAGGTTGTTGACAAAGTGCACTGCAATGGCCGGACCCAGCGTGCCGGACCGCGCCGTGAGGTCGGCCATCAGGATGCCGAACAGCGTGGCCCAGGCCACAATCGTCCAGGCATTGCTGCCGGTGCTTTCGGGCAAGTAGTGGGCAAAGCCGAACAAGACGGCAGGCACAATCAGCCAGATCAGCGGGGATCGAAACCGGGCAGCCAGTTGCTGCTGGATGTAGCCACGGAAAAAGATCTCTTCGGCGCTGGTCTGTATCAACACTGCGATCAGTGAAAAGGGCAGCAACAGCAGCCAGCGCCCCACGTTCATGTTGAGTTCGAGTGGCGCGCCAAATCCATAAGGCGGCAAGATCAGAAGGACCACAATCAGGACCAGCATTCCGAGGACGACAACGACAAACTGCCGCAGCGCCAGTCCCGGCTCGCCGATCAGCGTGGCCGGGCTTCGGCTGTGCACCATGACGACTACACAGGCCGCGGCCACTGACAAAAGACCCAGTTGGCACAGCAAGATCAGCATTCCGGCAGCCGTCTGCGCAGTTGGCCCATCCGACAGGATCACGCGTACCGAAACGGGGTCCATCAGCGTGAAAATGGTCTCAAGCATCAGCTTGCTCAGGACAAGGAATATCCCTGCCGCCAAAACAAGGCCAAAGGACAACCGCCAAATCTGCGCCGTGCCGCGCGCAGGCGCGACAAAGCGGTCGTGCGGGTGATAGTCAAAGGACCAGACGCTCATTCATCCAGTGGCGGCGGAGGCGGCCCCTCGTCCTGCGGAATGGCGATATTGGCCTGCCGCAACAATTCGGCGGCCCCCGTCAGGTGCCCCGCCACGGTCTGCAACAGGCTGAACAAAACCGTCGGATCATTTTCCACAACCGCGCGGAATTCAGGTGCCCCGATCCGCAGGAAGGCGGATTCCTTGGTCGCCGTCAGGTGCAGTTGGCGGGGTTCATTCGTGATGATGGCAAGGTCACCGATCAACCGTCCCGGCTCCACCGTGGTGACGGGGCGTTCGCCATTTTCGGTGTCATAAGTCATCACCGCCGCACCCGAGATGCACAAATAAGCCGCGTCCGGTTTTTCGCCCATCGAAAAGATGCGCTGCCCCTCCTTTGCCGTGTACCACTGCGCGGCAAAGGCCAACAGGCGCTGGTTGCGGGTGCTGAGTTCGGAAAACAGGTCGGTCCGTGAAATCACCCGCAATTTCCGGCTGAGGTCATCGCCCTCTTCGTCGTCATTGCTCTGCACCCCATCGATGCGCCCATCCTTGATTTCGACAAAGAGATCGTAGGCGTCTGGGTTATCAAACTTCTCTTCGAGAAAGATCAGCGTGGAATCGGGCAACAGATCGCGCAGGGCGTTGCGTGTCTTGCGCCGCTGTTCGGCGCTGTGCGAGGCAAGGGCCCGGTCCAGCACAAGGACATCAGGCCGCTTGATCCCGGCCCGTGAAAATGCCGCGCGTTCATGAAAGACGGTTGGCAGGTTGGTGCCACCAAGGCCGGTCGGAATGTCAAAGGCGGTTTCCGCCACGAGCCGACGCAACCCTTCGTCCTTGATCAGGTCGGCCACGAGGTCTTCGATCAACTCCCCCTTGAGGCCTGCCACCATCGAAATCCGCCCATAAAGCGCGTTTTCCAGCAGCGTCAGCCGCGGCAGGTAGTTTTCGGGGTCGATGGCGACAAAGAAATCCTCGGTCTGCGAGCGCAGGGCCACGCCGCTGGCCTTGCGGATTTCCACGATCTCTTTCTTGAAGCTGTCAGGAAAGGCCGGGCCGATCTGTTCGGCGGTAAAGGCAAAGGGCACGGTCAGCAGCAGCGCGAATTCGTCATCCGTGAGTGCCACATCGCCCCGTTCACGGCGGCGCTGCGCAATGTCGACTAGCCGCTCATACATCGCCTCGTCAATGTTGAGCGCGGTGAACAGTGGGTGACTCGTCCCGTCGCGGCCAAAGGTCTGGTGCAGGGTCTCGATCAGGGTCTGCGAGATCGCGATGCCCTGTTCGGCCAGCCCGTGTTCGAACAGCAGGTTGATGAACACCGTGTTCGCGGCCAGCCCTTCCTGGCTGATTTCGCGCTTGGGCGAGGCAAAAAGCAGGTTGCCCCCCAGCGGTACAGCCGGGTTAAAAGTGTCGGGATCAAAGCGGTGGACCTCGTCGATCAGACCCTTGTCCTGCAGCCGCTGTTCGACCATCGGGCGCAGGGCCACAATCGCCTTGGCAAGGTCCGGATGCATGTCCGGGTCAATCCGGCTGGTCAGCATGCGCCGGAACATGAAATCATCAATGCCCATCGCCTGCACCAGTTCGAACCACCATTGGCGGATATCGTCCGCGTCATTGAGGCCAGCAAGTGCGGGATCAACCCAGTCGGCATCAATGCGGTCACGGCTGTTGCCCGACCGGATCGCCTCGTTCTGTTCGCGGTCGCGTTTGTCGCGCACCCATTCCACCGTGCGTGGGCTGGTCATCAGGGGCATCAACAGGTTCGAGCCAAGCGTGCCGTCAAACAGGTAGGGGCGCGAGTGGGCGTAGCCGATCCGCGCCGCGATCACGGCCTGATGCATTTTGGACAGATCATTGCCCGCCATTTCGATCTTGCCGCGCGTCGGCAGCACCTCGCGGGTCAGCAATTCGGCCAGTGCGGTCCGTTCGGTCTGGTTTTTGGCCTGAATGGCGACGCGCGCGCCTTTCGGGATCGTCAGGTTGATGTTTTCCAGCACCGGGTTGTTGTCCGACGTGCGCACCGTCACGTCCTTGAGGACGATGTCACCGCGCAGATGCGGAACCTCTTCCGGCTCGCCTTCAAACAGCGTCTCGTCGATCATGTCCTTGGGGGCAAAGCGTTCGGTCACAACCTCCCAGCGCACGGCCATGTCCTGCGTCTGGTTGTAGTAGAACAACAGCTCTTTCCACGGGCTCGACAGGTCCTTGTAGGCCGCGAGGGCCGCGACCAGCGCGCCCACCGTGATCTCGCCCTGAATGGCGAGATACCCCCCGACCGAATAGAAAAAGAAGGGCGTAAGTTGGGTGATGAAGTTGTTGAGAAACTTCATGAAGAATTTCTTTTGGTAGATCTGGAAGCGGATGCTGAACAGCCGCCCCAACCGGTCGGTGAACTGCGCAAGGCGATAGCGCAGGCCACCATTGGTGCGCAGATCGGAGATTCCCGCCGCACTTTCCCCAATCTCGGACGAAAACGCGCGCATTTCCTTGATACGTTCCTTGTTCAGCAGGTTGATGCGCCGCTGCAGCATCGGGATCAGCCAGGCCTGCAAAGGGATCAGAGCGATGCCGGCCAGCCCGAACCAGAAGGATTGCACAAAAAGAAAGATCAGGATGATGAACATCTGACCGGCCTGAAAGACCGGTTGGGCGACCATATCCCCCATCAGCCCGCCCATAGGCTCGGCCTCGGACGTGACCATGCTGACCAGCTCGCCCTGCGAGGTCGAACGGAAATAACTGCGCGGGAAGCGCAACATCCGCGCAATCAATTGGAACCGGAAGCGACGCAAAAGCCGCTCGGCCGTTACACCTTTCATGGTGTTCAGGCGCATCTTGAGCAGGCCATGCAACACAACCGAGGCCAGATAACCAAAGCACAGCGCCAACAGGAACTGAATCTGGGTCAGTTCCATGCCGAAGACATTGACGATATTGTCCGTCGCACCGATGGCATCGTTGATGATCCGCTTGGGCAGTTCCAGCGTCACGTAGAGAAACGGAAACGTCACGACGGTCAGCGCCAGCAGCAAAAGCTGATCTCGTTTGGAATGCTTCCAGATGAAAGCGAAAAGGCTGGAATCCATGCAATCGTCCTGATCGGCTGTGCCCGGTGGTCTGGCAGAGACCGAGCGCCCGCCTGAACCGTTCGGTTTACCTAGTGGCACCCACAGTGCAATGCAACCGCGTGTGGCGCTTGCGGCGGCGCGGACCAATGGCTATTCCGGTGCAAATGTTTTGAGGGAGAGGCCCGATGCCAAACGGCAAGTTCGACAAATCCAAGCTGCCCAGCCGCCATGTGACCGAGGGCCCCGCCCGCGCGCCGCACCGGTCCTATTACTATGCCATGGGCATGACCGAGGAAGAAATCCATCAGCCCCTCGTTGGTGTCGCCACCTGCTGGAACGAGGCCGCCCCCTGCAACATCGCGCTGAACCGTCAGGCCCAGTCCGTCAAGGTCGGGGTCAAGGGCGCTGCGGGCACGCCGCGCGAATTCACCACCATCACCGTGACCGACGGCATCGCCATGGGCCATGAGGGCATGCGCTCGTCCCTGGCCTCGCGCGAGGCGATTGCGGACACGGTCGAGTTGACCATGCGCGGCCACTGCTATGACGCTATTGTGGGTCTGGCTGGTTGCGACAAATCCTTGCCGGGCATGATGATGGCGATGATCCGTCTGAACGTGCCCTCCGTGTTCCTGTATGGCGGATCGATTCTGCCGGGTCGTGTGGCATCCGGTGCCGCCGTGCCCCCCGCCTATCTTGACCGCGACCTGACCGTGCAGGACATGTTCGAAGCTGTCGGCCATCAGCAAAACGGCACGATGACCGAGGCCGAGCTGGAAATTCTCGAACGCGTCGCCTGCCCCTCTGCCGGGGCCTGTGGCGGCCAGTTCACCGCCAACACCATGGCCTGCGTGTCCGAGGCCATTGGCCTTGCGCTACCCAACTCCTCCGGCGCGCCCGCCCCTTATGAGTCCCGCGATGAATACGCCAAGGCTTCTGGTGCGGCCGTGATGAACCTGATCGAAAAGAACATCCGCGCCCGCGACATCTGCACCCGCGAAGCATTCGAAAACGCCGCGCGCATCGTGGCCTGCACCGGCGGGTCCACCAATGCCGGTCTGCACCTGCCTGCCATGGCGCATGAGGCGGGCATCGACTTTTTCCTTGAGGACGTCTGCGAAATCTTCCGCGACACGCCTTATTTCGTCGACCTCAAACCTGGCGGGCAGTATGTGGCCAAGGACCTCTATGAGGTTGGCGGCGTGCCTGTGGTGATGAAAGAACTGCGCAAGGCCGGTCTGATTCACGAGGATTGCATGACTGCCACGGGCTATTCCATCGGCGAAGAGCTGGACAAGAACACGCTCGAAGCGGATGGCAAGGTCATCTATCCGGTCGAAACACCGATCACCAAGACTGGCGGCGTTGTGGGCCTCAAGGGCAATGTGGCCCCCGAAGGTGCCATCGTGAAAGTCGCCGGGATCGAACCTCAGCACCAAATCTTTACCGGTCCGGCCCGCATCTTTGAGTGCGAACAGGATGCGTTCGAATCCGTGCAGAACCGCACTTACGCCGAAGGCGATGTGTTCGTCATCCGCAATGAAGGCCCTGCAGGCGGTCCCGGCATGCGCGAGATGCTGGCCACAACTGCCGCCCTGTCCGGGCAAGGCATGGGCAAGAAGGTGGCGCTGATCACCGATGGCCGCTTTTCCGGTGCAACGCGCGGGTTCTGCGTGGGCCACGTTGGCCCCGAGGCCGCCCATGGCGGACCCATCGCGTTGCTGAAAGACGGGGATGTGATCACCATCAACGCCATCGAAGGGTCGATCAACGTCGATCTTTCGGACGAGGAACTGGCCGAACGCAAAGCCGCGTGGGCAGGTCCGCGCGAGACGCTTTATGGCTCCGGCGCGTTGTGGAAATACGCTCAACTTGTCGGGGGCGCGTATAAAGGGGCCGTGACTCATCCCGGCGCCAAGGCCGAACGCCATGATTACATGGATCTCTAAGGCGCTCTGCGCCGGGGCCATATGTCTGGCCCTGGCAAGCTGCGATGACTTCGCCAGCACAGGCGGCGCGGCTCCGGGCAGCGGGTTGCCCTTTGCGCAACTGGCGCGGGGGGCGGTGACCATCGTGCCTCCGGTCGGGTATTGCGTCGACAAACGCAGCCTGCGCGCCCGCTTTGCGCTGATGGCGCGGTGTGACACGCTGGGTGGTACGGCCACCTTCGGGGCTCCACTGGCCCTGATCACCGCCGCCGCCGTTGCGCCGGGTGACAGCGCTTCCGTGTCCGGACCGGAAGATGAAACCATCCTTGATCGCCGTCAGGGCCAGACGCTGACCTTGTTACAAGTCAAGGGTAAGCCCCCCAGCGCCGAAATGCGGGACGTGTACTGGCGGGCCATCGGACAGGTCGGAGGCCAGGTTGTAGGATTGGCCATTTACGAGCCCGCCGATGGAGCCGCCCTGGGCGAACGCGCGCCGGATCTGCTGGCCCAGACCATGCGCCGCACCCGCGCCCAAACCGCCGCCGAGGCCGTCAAAGCTCAGGACAATTCTGCAACGACGCAGGCAAAACCCGTGGTGAACTGACAATTGCACAGTTTATTTCAAAGAAACCTTTGGCATAGATAAGAAAGCCCACACAGCAGGGGCAGCCAGAGACGGCGCAGGTACATGGCAGGCAAAACGATCAGGTATATCGAAAAACTCGCGCACAAGCGGGCGATGCGCCGTTGGGCCCGTGCCGCCCGCACGGCCAAGGATGCCAGCCTTGGTGACTTGCGCGCCCTGCGCAGTTCGGCCCGGTTGCTGCGCAGCCACCTTGACCGTCTGATCCACATTGGCGACGAGCGACTGGCCCTGCCTGCCATCGGGTCCACCAATTTTTCGCGCCCGCATAATTCGGACTGGGCGTGGCGCCCGGAAATGTGGCGCGGATCGCTGACCGGGGCGAGTGCGTCATCCGTGCAATCCAAATCCATGCTGGGCAGCGAAGTGACCGTGTTCCACGACTGCGCCCTGAGCGAACTGACGTTGCGCCAGATCCGCAACCAGCGTGAACGCGACATCGCGCCTTACGGGCTGCGGATGGATGTTTTCAAATTCGACGGCTCGTTCCTGTCGCTGGTGATCGACCTGCCGCCAGTGGCCGTGCAGGGGCTGCGCAAAACCCACCTTGTGGGCATGAACGCCATTGTCGAGATGGAAAAGCCGCTGGAAATCTTTGGGCGGCTCAACATCCGCCATGGTCCCAATACAGAACAGATCGTGCGCGAATTGCCTCTGAACGAACAGGATGTGACGGTCGAATTTGACCTCGCCTATTCCAAGCTGAACGAAAAGCGGATTGAAAAAGCGTGGATCGATCTGATTTTCGAGGGACCTGAAATGAACCAGATCACCCTGCGCGATCTGACGTTCTCGCGCCGCCCGCGCGCGGCATTGTGAGAGAGGAACGCGCATGAGCACCCTGACACTGACACCGACCAAAATGCGCCAGGGCGTCTGGGAAGGGCTGGTGCAACAGACTGGCAGCGGCGTGCCGCAAATTCGCGTCACCCATCTGGATGTGACCGTGCCAGACATCGACCTGCAGGAAACCAGCACTGCGGGGCAGTGGTTGTTGCAGGTCCCGATCCCTGTTTCGGCGATTTCAGAGGGTGTGCAGGTCTTTGTGATTTCGGACGGTACAAATGACGAGACCCTTGGGCATTTTACCCTGATCGCGGGTGAGGTTCTGGGCGATGATCTGCGTGCAGAGGTCGAGTTGCTGCGCGCCGAGCTTGATATGCTGAAACGCGCCTTCCGTCGCCATTGCACCGAAACGTCCTGAAGCGCGGCGCTTTCGAGGGCGGTTCGGTCTGCTCCAACGCATAGCCCTTCGACATCCGGGTACCCCCGGATGTCCGCACGGTCAGCGACCCCAGCGGGGGCGCAATCGACATAGTGGGAATGTCTGCCCCGAGACAGTCACTGACCTGCGCGACCCCATAGCGATGACCCGCGCCCAGATCGGTGACCGCGATGTGTTCGGGGCGGATACTGCGATGCATGGCACCTTTGCGCGCCTCTTAGCCAGGCGGCCGACCGCCGCCGCCATTAGCGTCTCGCAGAGGTTCTGTGGCCACTCGACCACAAATGTCTGCGCGATCAAATCCGCATTGCGCGACAAGGCAAGACAGACTGAATCAGGTGTTTCGATGGACCGACGCCACGCTGATGTCCGAGTATTCGATGGTCGCATGGCTGACCGTTCCCACCGTCAATCCCAGATGCGCCGCCGACATTATCTATCCAATTGGCTTGCCCGCCCTCGGCTCCCTCCCGCTGGGAAAAGACCAATGGAAACAGATTTCAGAGTGCGGCTCATGATTGTATGATGATCCAGCACGGACACCCATGGCGGTGCAGACGACGCGCCGATACGCATGAATCAAAAGGAGTTTCCGGCCGATGAAACGCTCTCGCATTAACGACATCATTGCCGAGTCCGACACTTTCATGCGCTCTTTCGGGTTTGTCATGCCGCCCTTCGCCTATTGGAGCCCCGATGCGTTCAAAGCCCAAAAGGACGTTGCGAAAAACGTGATCGATGCACGGTGCGGCTGGGACATCACCGACTATGGCGCGGGCCAGTACGACACAATGGGTCTGTTCCTGTTCACCCTGCGCAATGGGCGGCTGGCCGACCTGCAGCTCGGTGGTGGCATGTGTTATGCGGAAAAGCTGCTGATCTCCAAACAGGACCAGATCAGCCCGATGCACACCCATATCCTGAAGGCCGAGGACATCATCAACCGTGGCGGCGCCACGCTTGTGGTCGAACTGTTCGGCTCGGACCCTCAAGGCCAGTTTGCAGAAGATCAGGGCGGCACGGTCTATTGCGATGGCATCCGGCGCGACTTTGGCCCCGGTGAAAAACTGCGCCTCGCCCCCGGAGAAAGCGTCACGCTGTTGCCCGGCCACTGGCACGCCTTTTGGGGCGACGGCGGCGACGTGCTGATTGGCGAAGTCTCGACCGTGAACGACGATGAAACGGATAATATTTTCCGAGAACCGATTGGCCGTTTTGCCAACATCGAAGAAGACGTCGACCCCACGCGCCTGCTGGTCAGCGACTATCGGACGTGGCTGGAGTGAACCTTGTTTCTAAATAGTTATTGAACGCGCTTTTTCTGATCAACAAAGTCTAAACGACCGGTGCAGAACCAAATTGCGATCACTTGGCACCTGCTGCCCGCCAACGCAGCGCACATCTGTCACATGCTGGTTTTGCCCGGTTTTTCAGCACATCTGGCGACCCCGGCAGGATTCGAACCTGCAACCTGCCCCTTAGGAGGGAACCGTTCATATCGCTATTCCTTCTTTGATTTCCGTTTCTTGGGTGTCTGTACAAGGTCTTCCTGTACATGGTTTGTACGAAAACGAGCCCTGACATCAGCCTCATCTGTCTCTGCGTGGGCATAAATGCGCATGGGTAAATTCGGGTCTGACCAGCGTCCAGCCTTGGCTGCAGTGACTGGATCGACCCCTTGGCGGACTACCAATTCAGTGAAGAACCCGTGTCGCCCCGCTGGGTGGGCTGACAGGTACTGGATGCCTGCACGCTTGCAGATGGTCTTCCATCGCGTGTTGTAGCCAGTCGAGCTTCCATAGCCGAACACACGCGGCTTCATGAACTTGCCAGTCTTGCGATTCTTGGGCCGCTTCGCTGGCAATGCCAGCAGCTCGTCCATCATTTGAGGCGAAACGGTGATCCAGCTCTCGGGGTGTCCCTTCTGTGCCTTCACCCTGACCTTGTTCTCGGCGGGCCGCAGATCGTCAGGCTCCAACGACACGGCTTGATCGATCCGTGCCGCCGTCTCGAACATGAACCGGACCAACGCCGCGTTGTACGGATCGGCTGCGCTGCAAAATGCCTCGATCCACTCCTTGTCCGCTGGGGTTCGTTCCACCCTGCTGAGCTTCCCACGCCGCCTGTCTTGGGCAATCCGTTCGAACTTGTCATACGGCTTCACCCGTATCAGCGGCGTACCCTCCAACTCATGCGCGTTGTTGATCACCGCACTGGCGGGTGTCACAATCTCACGCCACCATGTATCGGTAGATGCCTTCGGCTTCAGCTTTGGCCCTAACCCTTTTAGCAGCGCACCAGAAATTGCTCTTAGTGGCGTATCGCCAATCTCCTTAACAATTTCGATCAACTGCTTGGCCGCTTTCGGAGAGGCATTGTAAAGCATGATGGCATCTGAAAACGTTTTGCTTGGCTCATCTCCAAGCAAGTACTGACGAATTTGATACTCGGTCTCATGCGCTAGCCAGTCCCGTGCACCTGCTTCTGTAGTCGACCCAGTGCTGTCGCGGTATTTACGTGAGATCGGTCTGCCGTTGTATTCGATCGTCCCGTAGACATAGTAGTATCGGCCCCGCTTATAGATTTTGGTCGGCATGACGGGCCTCTCTCAAAAATGGTGTCGATCTGTGCAGGTGTGATCAGCATGGTGCGCCCCAGCCGATAAAACGCGCCGGTGTCATTTGCCCGCTCACGCAATGTGCGTTCGGAGATTTCAATCTCTCGCTCTGCCATAATCTCAACCCATTGAGCTGGTGTCTTCCCAAGTCCTAAGATTTGCGAGCTGTCTGTTTTATCGATCTCTGCCATTTCAGTCGTCCTTATCCAGAAGAGTTGAATTCGCTGTACGCATGGAATCGCTTGTTCCGCACCTTCTGACGTGGTCAGATGGGTTTGAATGTAATTATACGTCATTTTGTGCAGTTTCGCGCGATTTGACAGTCTCGTCAATAGGAAACCTTGCATGGCGCAGGATTCTAAGTCTGTCTTCACTGCCATGGGTGCGCGCCTTGCGATTGCGCGCAATGAAGTCGGCCTGACTCAAACCGCCATGGCAGAGGCGATTGGGGTCTCTCATCGCGCATATCACAGCTATGAAAAGGGCCAGCGCGGCCTGCCGATTGAAGCTCTGGTCGCTATGGCTGAACGGTTCGACGTGGACGCAGCCTGGATACTCTTAGGAACCAAGGCGGTCCGCGCAGCCCACGACTTCGACGCGCTCAAGAGGATTGAGACCTCGCTCGATCAACATCTCAACGAGGAAGCCATCAAAATCAAAAGCGAGAAACGCGGGGCCATCGTCGCCCGCTGGTACCAGTCACACATAGAAGGGCGTGAAGTAACCGACGATGACGTTCACACATGGATCGAACTTGTAAGGGAGTAAGCAAATGCAAAAACCAAGCGAAAGCTGGAAGCGTATCCGCCGGGCGGCTTTGGAACGAGCGCAACGATCTGCTATCGACCCGCTATCTCCTCTGTACGATGTATATGTGGGCGTCAGCGCCTTGTATCTGGCGGGCTTTCTTCATTTCAGCCTTTTTACCAACGGCACCGACTTCAGTTGGTTCACAGCATGCCTGATCGTCTGTGTTGCCGTGGCGGGCGCTCTCGTTCCATTGCTGACCGGCTCAGTTCTGACCTTGCATTTCGCGAGCAAAAAAATGGAACGTTTGATTGCTGAGTGAGCAAAACACAAAACGCTGCTTCACAGCTCTTCAGGCATGCGGGGAACGGTCCAATGCGATTAAGTCTTGGCTCCAACCTGTCTGCCGGGGAGGCCAATTCGCGTGACGTTCGGGGTGTTCATCCACAGGACAGACTCTGTCTACGATGACGTCCCATCGGAACGATACCAGTTCCCTAAAAAATACCTGACGCGTGTTCAGCAGTGTGAAGGCGACTGGATCGTCTACCTTGAACCCACCAAAGTAAAAAATACCAAAGGCTACTTTGCCGTCGCTAAGGTGCAAGAAATCATCGAGGATCCGCGCAGCTCAGATATGTATCTGGCCGTCATCGAACCCGGGACCTATCTCGACTTTGGCGACCCGGTTCCATTCCGCGATACTGACGGCATCGTTGAGCAAGGCGTCTTGAATGATCTAGGGAACATTTCCGGACGTGCTCAGGCTGCGGTACGGCCACTCTCGGCAGAGGATTTCGCCCGGATCGTGGAGCGTGGGCTTGGCCAAGACGATGATTTTCTACCTCGGGTAGATCCGACAAGCCAGATGCCCGGACTCCAAGACTCGCAGGAACCCTTTCAGCATCTTGCAGCGCGGGATCGCGTCAACCAGTTGACCAACCGTGCCGTGCGCGACCGCAACTTCAGAAAAAATGTTCTTCGCGCTTATGGCGAACGTTGCGCGATTACAGGACTGCGCCTGATTAATGGCGGCGGGCGTGCTGAGGTAGAGGCAGCCCATATCAGGCCGGTAGAAAGTGACGGCCCTGATATCGTGAGCAATGGGTTAGCCTTATCCGGAACCGCGCATTGGATGTTTGACAGAGGCCTGATCGGGCTTGCCGATGATCTTTCCATACTCGTGTCGAGGCAAAGCAACGACCTAGAAGCCGTAACAGCTATGATCAATGCGTCCGGAAGACTTTTGTCACCTCAGCGTCTGGCCAACCAGCCTAGAACAGAATTTGTGGTCTGGCATCGAGAGAATTGCTTCAAGCAATAGCTTCACAACTCAGAGAGTATCGGCCGATAGAGCAACGAATGTTCGCCGTTGGATGCCGCGTATCCGCTGGAAACACTCTTCTTTTGTAGTGTCTTGCAGCTATTCTTAGCGATCAAGTGCACGCTTAAGAATATCCAAATCAGCGGCAGCCAAGGCCTCCGTTTCTCGCGCAAAAATGAACTCTTGAGCTCGCTGTTTGGTCATATGGCTAGACGCCAAACTCATGGCGTCGATCGTCCAAATTCCTCGGTCCGTATGGATCTGTCGCGGTTTGATGCCGCTCCTTTGATAGCATTTACTGCAACAAAGGAGACCGACTATGGGACCGAAACG